>NZ_JABMLF010000002.1:596957-609317 GCF_013205055.1 Rathayibacter sp. VKM Ac-2856 | reverse complement strand
GTCGAGGTGGGCGTGCCTGTCGGGGTGGCGGTCGAGGTGGGCGTGCCTGTCGGGGTGGCGGTCGAGGTGGGCGTGCCTGTCGGGGTGGCGGTCGAGGTGGGCGTGCCCGTGGGTGTGGTGGTGGGGAGGTCGAGTCGGGCGGAGAGGGGTGCTTCGATGTCTGCGCCGGCGGTGGTCGTTCCGGCGACGGGGACGGTGAGGAGGGCGTATCCGCGGGTGAGGTCGGCCTGGGTGAGGGTGGTGGAGGCGGTCAGCTGGCCGGTCTCGCCGGGCTCGAGGCTGATGAGGTCGCCGATGACTTCGTTGGCGATCTGCCGGACGGAGACGTCGCCGGTGTTGGTGACGGTGACGTTCCATGTCACCTCGGTGCCGACTTTCGGGGTCTCGCCGGGCTTGAGGACGAGATTGCCCACGGCCGTGGCCTTGAGCGACGGGCGCTCGGCTTTCGGCGTCGAGGTGGGCGTGCCGGTCGGCGTCGCCGTCCCGGTCGGGGTGGCCGTGCCGGTCGGCGTCGAGGTGGGCGTGCCCGTCGGTGTGGCGGGGGTGGTGGGGAGGTCGAGTCGGGCGGAGAGGGGTGCTTCGATGTCTGCGCCGGCGGTGGTCGTTCCGGCGACGGGGACGGTGAGGAGGGCGTATCCGCGGGTGAGGTCGGCCTGGGTGAGGGTGGTGGAGGCGGTCAGCTGGCCGGTCTCGCCGGGCTCGAGGCTGATGAGGTCGCCGATGACTTCGTTGGCGATCTGCCGGACGGAGACGTCGCCGGTGTTGGTGACGGTGACGTTCCACGTCACCTCGGTGCCGACCTTCGGGGTCTCGCCGGGCTTGAGGACGAGATTGCCCACGGCCGTGGCCTTGAGCGACGGGCGCTCGGCTTTCGGCGTCGAGGTGGGCGTGCCGGTCGGCGTCGCCGTCCCGGTCGGGGTGGCCGTCCCGGTCGGCGTCGAGGTGGGCGTGCCCGTCGGTGTGGCGGGGGTGGTGGGGAGGTCGAGTCGGGCGGAGAGGGGTGCTTCGACGTCTGCGCCGGCGATGGTCGTTCCGGCGACGGGGACGGTGAGGAGGGCGTATCCGCGGGTGAGGTCGGCCTGGGTGAGGGTGGTGGAGGCGGTCAGCTGGCCGGTCTCGCCGGGCTCGAGGCTGATGAGGTCGCCGGTGGCCTCGTTGGCGATCTCGTGGACGGAGACGTCGCCGGTGTTGGTGACGGTGACGATCCATGTCACCTCGGTGCCGACCTTCGGGGTCTCGCCGGGCTTGAGGACGAGGCTGCCGCGGGCGGTCGCCTTCAGGGACGGTCGCTCGGCCTTCGACGTCGGGGTGAGGGTCGGGGTGGGTGCGGGTGTCGTGGTCGCGGGCCGGGTCGCGGGGACGGACGGCGTCGCGGTGGGCGTCGCGGTCGATGTCGGCGTGCCTGTAGGCGTGGCCGTCGCCGTGGGGAGGTCGAGTCGGCCGATGGCATCGGCGCTGTCTCCGCCGTCGAGTGCCGTTGCGAAGTAGCGCTTACTGAAGGAGGCGAACCCGTCCGCGAGTTCCTTCTGGCCGAGGGTGGTCGACTCGACGAGCTCGAGGGCCTGGCCGGGTTCCAGGCGGCGGCCGGGCCCGATGGAACTTATGGCGACGTTGTTGAGGGGGGCGCCGCCGGTGTTCGTGATGGTGATGGTCCACTTCACCTCGGTGCCGATCGTCGGCTTCTCTCCGGCCTTGAGGACGAGCTCGCCGCGGGCGGTCGCCGCCATACCCGCGCTCTCGGCGGTCGCGCTCGCGGTCGGCGTCGCGGAGGCCGACGGCGCCACGGCGGCGTGCGCGGCCGTGGCGGAGCCGAGCACGCCGACGGTCAGGGCGAGGGAGGCGGCGACGGTGAACGGCGTGCCGGCGCAGCGGCGCGGGCGGAGGGAGGCGGGACGACGGTGCACGGGGGGCTCCTTGACAACGGGGAAAGCGCGAATCACGAATGCTCGCACCCCGGATTCCCGGGCGTCGAAGATGTGGCACGGGAGAGGAGAGATGGCAGTGGAAGCGCACTGTGACGCGGAACGGTCAGGTGGCGCAGATGGTGACGTGCGGCGCGAGTCGGCTCCGCGGGCCGGCCGGCTCAGAGGAAGCGCAGCGCCAGGTGCAGGTCGACGCGGTCGGCCATGGCGGACAGGTCGCGGCCGGTCAGCGCCTCGATCCGCTGCATCCGGTAGCGGAGCGTGCTCGCGTGCAGATGCAGGCGGTCGGCGGCCTGGCGCCAGGAGCCGCCGCTCTCGAGGAACACGCGCAGGGTCTCGACCATGTCGCTCCGGTGCTCGTCGTCGTACTGGACAAGCGGCCCGAGGACGGCGAGCGCGAAGGCCGCGCGGGTGCGCGGCGCGACCAGCTCGAGCAGCGCGTCGCTCGAGACCGGCACTGTGTGCTCGACGATCGCGAGGCTCTCGCCCGGTGCGCCGCCGCCGACCCGCTCGCGGGCGGCGAGCAGCGACACTCCCAGCTGTGACACGGTGCGGGACGCGTCGCCCAGGCCGATCGCGATCCGGCGCTCGTGCAGCAGCCACGGTGCCGCCTCCACCGCGGAGCGCCGTGCCGGCCCGGGCGACGACCTCTCGTCCGCGGGGTCACCGAGCAGCAGCACGGCGGCGCCGTCCAGCACCGCGCCGAGAGCCAGCGCGTGCTCCCGCTCGGCGGCCGCGCGCAACGGCAGCAGCAGCGCCTCCGGCGGCAGGGACGGGTCGTCGGAGCGCGCGACGACCACCCGGAGCGGTGCCCCGAGGCGTGCGCCGAGCATCCGCAGCCGGACAGCGGTCTCGGACTCGGGCAGCTCGTCGTGCAGGAGCGCCCGGAGCAGGTCGAGCAGCGGTGCGGCCGACGCGCGCTCGCGCTGGCGGGCCAGGTCGAGCCGCCCGGCGACCGCGCCGGCGAGCAGCTCGACGCCGTCCGCGGTCTCGTCCGACCAGCCGCGCTGATCGCCGGTGACGACGAGCACCCCGAGCCGCTCGCCGGCGGCGGAGAAGAGGGCGCGGCGGGAGAGCGAGCGGCCGTGCTCGGTGACCTCCCAGCGGCTGTCGGGCGAGGACAGCGAGGCCTCCCAGGCGGCGCCGTAGTCGGCGGCCGTGGGCAGTCCGCCGGCCGAGGCGACCAGGGTGCCGGCGCGGTCGACGGCCCAGCTGCCGTGCGCGAACTCCTCGAAGAAGGCGCGCAGCGCGACCTGCACGCCCTCGCCGGAGGCGGGGTCGGCGAGCAGGCGCCGGGCGAACCGGGCCTCGCGGCCGAGCGTGGGGAGATCGGCCTGCGCGATCACTCCGGCGACGGTCTGCGCGATGGTCTTGAACGACACGTCCGGGGCGACGGTCAGCAGGGCGATCCCGTGCCGGCGGCAGACCTCGGGCATGCCCGCAGGCAGCGAGCCGACCGCGATCAGGCCCACGACGATGGCCACGACGCCGCGGTCGGCGACCCCGCCGACGAAGCGCTCGACGCTCTCGCGGCCCGAGGTCCAGAGTGCGCTGGTCAGCACGACATCTCCGGGGGAGAGGAAGCGGCCGGGATCCGGGAGGTCGATCGTGTAGGTGCCCGAGATCGCGCGAGCCAGCTGCACGTCGTCGCCGCTCACCAGGGTGAGCTGCAGCTCCGGGTGGCTGAGCAGCTCGCGGACGTTCACCCAGGTCTCCTCGTTCGTGCGGCGGACGCTCTCAGACTAGGCGGCGGGCCGAGAGCCCGGCGACGGTCCGCCGGTGCCGCCGGGCAGCGGCGGTCTTGCTGGTCGGGCAGCCCCGGAGGGGCGTGTCGAGACCCGCCATCACCAGCAGGGCGGGTCTGCAGACTCGCGTTCTGACGGTGGTGGATCTCGATACGCCCGCTCCGCGGGCTACTCGATCAGCATGGATGGCGACCCCCTTGCTGTATCAGCATGGGCGGGCGATTCCCTTGCTGGTCGGGTAGCCCCGGAGGGGCGTGTCGAGACCCGCCATCACCAGCAGGGCGGGTCTGCAGACTCGCGTTCTGACGGTGGTGGATCTCGATACGCCCGCTCCGCGGGCTACTCGATCAGCATGGATGGCGCCCACCCTTGCTGGATCAGCATGGGTGGGCGAACGCCCGCGTTCGGCGCCGTGCTGGTCGAGTGCCCCCCGCTCAGCGGATGCCGCTGCGGGCGAAGCCCTGGACGAAGTAGCGCTGGAACGCGAGGAACAGCAGCACCATCGGCAGCACCGACACCAGTGCGAGCGCCATGCTCGCCGAGTAGTCCGGCGTCGACTGGCCCTTGAGGTAGAGCAGCCCGATCGGCAGCGTGAACAGCTCGTTGTCCTTCAGCGCGATCAGCGGCCAGGCGAAGTCGTTCCAGCTGCCCAGCAGCGTCAGCAGGATCAGCACCGCGACGAGCGGCTTGCTCAGCGGCAGGACGATCTGCAGGAACACCCGCAGGTGGCCGGCCCCGTCGATCCGCGCGGCCTCGATCAGCTCCTCCGGGATCGACAGGAAGAACTGCCGGGCGAGGAAGATGCCGAACGCGGCCGCCGCTCCGGGCAGGATCACCGACCAGTAGGTGCCGTAGATCTGCAGCCCGGTGACGAGCTTGAACTGGGCGACCATGATCGCCTGCACCGGGATCATCATGGTCGCCAGCGCCAGGAGGAACAGCAGGTTGCGGCCCGGGAAGCGCAGCCGAGCGAAGCCCCAGCCGGCCAGCAGGTTGAGCACGACCGTGAACGCGGTGACGAAGGCGCCGACGACGACGGAGTTGACGAACCACTCGCCGACCGGGAAGCGGGCGAAGACGGTCGCGAAGTTCTCCAGCGAGATCTCGCTCGGCCAGAACCGGGGCGGACCGGGGGAGAAGACCTCGCCGCGCGGCGAGAACGCGATGACGAGCATCCAGTAGAGCGGGAAGAAGACGATCGCGGAGGCGATCACGGCGACGAGGATGCGCAGGACGAGGCCCGTGCGCGTGCCGTCGCGGCCGGAGCGGCGGCGCTTGGGCGCGTCGCGGACGGTCGCGGCCGCGACGGCGGCGGGCGTGGTGAGGGTGGAGGACGTCACAGGAGGCTCCTATTCGACGAGGTCGCGGGTGCGGCTCGTGCGCCACTGCAGGTAGGTGAAGGCGAGGGAGACGAGGAGGATGACGACTCCGAGCGCGGCGCCGTAGCCCTGCTCGCGGACCTGGAAGCCGTTGCGGTAGGCGTAGGTGCCGAGCACGGAGGTCGAGAAGCCCGGCCCGCCGCCGGTCATCACGAAGACGATGTCGAAGACCTGGAACGAGGCGATCACGTTCATGATCAGCAGGAAGAACGTCGACGGGCCGACCAGCGGCACCGTCAGCGCGCGGAACTGCTGCCAGCGGGTCGCGCCGTCGATCCGCGCCGCCTCGTAGAGCTCGGGCGAGACGCCCTGGAGGCCGGCGATGTAGATCACCATGTTGAAGCCGATCCGCAGCCAGACCGCGGTGAGCATCACCGAGATCATCGCCGCGGTGCCGTCGGACTGCCAGGAGACGGGCGAGGCTCCGAGCGACGAGAGCACCTTGTTGACGATGCCGGAGGACTCGCTGAAGATCGTGACCGCGATCATGCCGGAGGCGACTCCGGAGATCACCAGCGGCAGCACGATGATCGTGCGGAAGATCCCTCGGGCCGGCAGCACCGAGTTGAGCAGCACCGCCAGCCCGAGTCCGCCGAGCAGCTCGAGCGGCACCGTCACCGCGGTGAAGAGCAGCGTGTTGCCCAGGCTCTGCCAGAAGACCGGGTCCGCGCCCATCCGCAGGTAGTTGTCGAGACCGACCCACTCCGGGGTGCCGAATCCGCGCGACTCCTGGAACGACAGCTGGATCGCCCAGAGGATCGGCACGAACAGGAACAGCGCCATCAGCAGCAGGTTCGGGCCCACGAAGCCCAGACCCGCCAGCGCCTCGCGGGTGCGCGCGGTGCGGCGCCGGCGCGGCGGCGACCCGCGGAGGGGGACGGCGGTCATCAGCTCGTGGCCTGCGCGATCGCGTCGTTCAGGCCGGACAGCGTCTCCTCGGTGCTGCGTCCGCCGACGAACGCCTCCTCGAGCTGGTCCTGCATCGCGACCGAGATCTGGGCGAGGAACGGGGAGGTGAGCTGCTGCACGTCGCGCGGGGTGATCGTGGTGGCCTGCTCGACGAAGACCGGCATGACGTCGGCGCGCACGGCGAAGTCGATCGAGGCGGGGTCGATGTCGGAGCGGGTGGGCAGCTCGTTGGTGGCCGCGCAGAACTCGGCCATGTTCTCGGCCTCGGTCATGAAGGCGAGGAACTCGGTCGCGAGCTCGGCGTTGTCGGTCTCGGCGGTGGCGACGAGGGCGTTGCCGCCGAGGTCGGTCGCGCCGCGCTGGTCGACGGGCATCGGGGTGGCGGTCCACTCGAAGTCGGCCAGGTTGTCGATGTCGGGGACGAGGAACGAGCCGGCGAAGGCCATCGCGACGCTCTGCTCGGTGAAGAACGCGTCGGCGTAGGTGGCGGACTTGACCGAGCTGGTCGGCGGGACCCAGCTGTTCTCGAAGAAGCTCTTGGTGAAGTCGAGCGCCTTGGCGCCGGCCTCGGAGTCGATGGCGGGCGTGGTGCCGTCCTCCTCGAGCAGGGTGCCGTCGGCCTCGAAGAGCCAGCTCAGCCAGCGCGGGGTGCCGCCGAGCTGCCAGTTGGCGGCGAACGGGTACTGCTCGGCGGGGAGCGAGGCCCGCAGCTTCGCGGAGACGTCGGCGAACTCCTCCCAGGTCCAGGCGTCGGCGGCCGTGGTCGGGATGTCGGT
The DNA here is from genome assembly GCF_013205055.1 of Rathayibacter sp. VKM Ac-2856. Taxonomy (GTDB): domain Bacteria; phylum Actinomycetota; class Actinomycetes; order Actinomycetales; family Microbacteriaceae; genus Rathayibacter. The sequence continues at coordinate 602,586 of NZ_JABMLF010000002.1, read as the reverse complement.
GACGCCGGCGGCGGCGAGGAGCTCGGTGTTGACCAGCAGCGCGGAGACGTCGGTCTGGTGCGGGACGCCGTAGGGGGTGCCCTCGAACGACACGGCCTCCTGGAACGCGGGGGTGAACGAGTCGAACTCGGGGATGCTGTCGCTGACGTCGAGGAGCTGGCCCTGGCTGGAGTAGACGCCGAGGTTGCCGTAGTCGACGCGGAACACGTCGGGCGCCTCGCCCGAGCTCAGCTGCGCGTCGATGTTGCTGAACATCTGGTCGTAGGGGACGACGTTGAGCTCGACGCTCGCGCCGTCGTTCGCGGCCTCGAAGTCGGTGATCAGCGACTCGAAGGCCGCCTGCTCCGCCTCGCTGGCCCAGGTGGTGAAGGTGATCGAGTCCCCGTCGGCCGAGGAGCCGCCGCCGCCGCCGAAGCCGCTGCAGGCGGTGAGGGCGAGGGTGGAGGCCGCGAGGGCGGCGAGGGGGAGGAGTCGTCTGCGCATGAGGGTCCTTCTGCTGTGGGTGCTGTGGGTGCTGTGGATGCTGTGCTGCGGTGTGCGGTGGTGCGTGCGGGGTGCAGGTGGTGCTGTGGCGCGGGGTGGGTCTAGGCGGCCGGCTGCCCGAGCCGGTCGAGGGCGGTCTCGACGAGCGAGACCAGGCCGTGGGGGCCGATCTGGCCGGCGAGGAGCTCGCGCTGCTCCTCCTCCTGGGCCGGATCGAGCGAGCGGAGGACCGTGGACGTGACGTCCTCGACCGCGCGGACGCAGCCGAAGCGGGCGATCCGCTCGTCGTCGATCAGGGTCTCGCCGTAGCCGGCCCGGAAGGCGCGGCGCTGGGCGTCGGTGATCGGGCGGGCGAAGATCACGCCGAGCTCGATCAGGAGCAGGTCGACCTCGCGTGGGGCGACGGTCGCCTCGTCGAAGTCGATCAGCCAGGGACTGCCGTGCTCGTCGATGACGACGTTGCCGGGGTGCGGGTCGCCGTGCACGGGGACACGGGCGGCCGGGGTGCGCGCGCGCTTGAGGCGGCGCTCGGCGCGGGCGAGGGCGTGCAGGCGGTCGCGGAGCTCGGGGTCCAGGTGCTGGTCGATCTCGGCGAGCAGCTCGGCGGGCGGGCGCTGGGCGCGGCGGATCCCGCGGCGCGGCGGGACGGCGTCGGCGGGCGGGGCGGAGTCGTGCACGCCGCGCAGGACGGCACCGAACTCCTCCCACGGCAGCGCGTCCTCGCCGGCGTCGACCGCGTCCTCGCCGACGATCCACGGGGCGAGCGAGACGAGGAGGCCGGAGTCCTCGGTCCACGGGCGGCCGTCGCGGGCGCGGTGCGGTGCGGCGACCCCGTTGCGCTGGGCGTCGCCGAGAGCGGACGCGAGCGCGAGTCCGAAGCGGCCGTCGCGGCGGCTCGCCTTGACGCTCCACGGGGCGCCCGCGTCGTCGGTCGCGAACCAGACCTGGGCGCCGTGGTCGAGGCCGCCGATCACGGGCTCGAGGGCGACCAGCTCGACGCCGAAGTCGCGTCGGACGACGGACTGCGCCCGGTCGCTCCGCTCGTCGATCGTGTCCATCCCGCCCATCGTCGCGCGGGAGGGGTCCCCTGAACACGTACTTGCGCATTCGCCGGATGTGCTGTGCGTGTTCTCACGCGGGAGGTGCGGGAGGACGTCCTGCATGCTGGTCGAGTAGCCCCGCAGGGCGACCTCTTGCTGGTCGAGTAGCCCCGCAGGGGCGTATCGAGACCCACCACGGCCTGTACAGCGGGCCTGCAGACCCGACGTCGGACAGCGGTGGATCTCGATACGCCCGCTGCGCGGGCTACTCGATCAGCGAAGCCGCGGCGGAGGCGGTCGGCAGGAGCACCCGGAAGCGCGCTCCGGCCGCTCCGGGCAGGCAGACGAGGTCGCCGCCGAGGGCGCGCGCGAGGCCGCGGGCGATGGGGAGGCCGAGCCCCGAGCCGCCGTCCGCGCGGTTGCGGGCGTCGTCGAGGCGCACGAGGCGGTCGAAGACGCGGTCGCGGTCGGCCTCCGGGACGCCCGGGCCGTCGTCGTCGACGGTCACGGTGACCCGGCCGTCCGCGTGCGCGAGCGTCACGTCGATCCGGGAGCGGGCGAAGCGGGCGGCGTTCTCGAGCAGGTTGCCGACGATCTGGCCGAGCCGGTCGGCGTCGGCGTGCACGGGCGGCGCGTCGGCGTCGCGGTGCAGCACGATCTCGGGGCCGGAGTCGCGCAGGAGCTGCCGCTCGATCGCCGCGGCCGCGACCGCCCCCGCATCCAGCGGCCGGGCGTCGAGGGCGAGGCCCTCGTCCAGCCGCGCCATCAGGAGCATGTCCTGGATGAGCCGGCCGGCCCGCAGCGATTCACGCACCACGTGCACCGACAGCCGCTCGCGCTCCTCCTCGGTGCCGTCGGCCCGGACCAGCGCGTCGGCCGCGGCCTGGATGCCCGCGACCGGGGTGCGCAGCTCGTGCGCCGCATCCGAGACGAAGGCGCGCATCCGGCGCTCGGCCGCGAGGGCGGACTGCTCCGCCTGCTCGAGGTCGTCGAGCATCTCGTCGAACGCGGTCGCGGTGCGCCCGAGCTCGGTGCCCGGCCGCGAGGGGCGCAGGCGCCGGCCGCGGTCGCCGTGCGCGATCGAGCGGGCGACGGTCGTCATCCGCTCGAGGGGGCGCAGCGTCGCGCGGACCACCAGCACCAGAGCGCCGGCGGCGAGCAGGAGGAACGCGGCCGAGGCGCCGAGCAGGATCCCGTTGAGCGAGGCGAGGGTCGAGCCGACCGAGCCGGCCTCGCTGGTGAGGGTCAGCTGCGTGCCGTCGCTGAGGGTGGAGCGCAGCGTGATCAGCTGGTCGTCGCTCGAGACGCTGCTCGAGGCGACGGTGACGGTCGCGTCGCGGGGCACCGGGGCGGCGGCGGAGGACGCGCCGGGCGGGCTCGGCGGCTCGCCCAGCTGGTCGGCCGCCCCGGGGCCCTGGCGCAGCTGCTCGGGGCTCGGACCGGCGACGACCTCCTCGCCGTCGGGGCTCTGGATCCGCACCGCGACGCCCTGCGCCGAGAGCCGCGAGGCGAGCTCGTCGTCGGCGATCGTGCCGACGAGGGCGGCGGCGGCCGAGGCGCGGTCGGCCAGGCGCTCCTCGATCTGGTCGCGCAGGCGCTCGCCGAGCACGACCTGCACGGTCGCGGACAGCGCCAGCAGCAGCACGGCGAGCAGCGCGAGCACGGCGAGGACCGTGCGGAGGCGGAGGGAGCCGGTGCGGAGCGGGGCGGCCGGGGCGGTGGGGGCGGTGGGGGCGCCCGCCGCCGGACCGCCGCTCGTGCCGGTCGCGCCGCTCATGCCTCCACCCGGTAGCCCAGGCCGCGGACGGTGTGGATGAGGCGGTCGCCGTGCGCCTCCATCTTCTTGCGGAGCGAGCTGAGGTGCACCTCGACGAGATTGGGGTCGACGTGGTCGTAACCCCAGACCTGGGTGAGGATCTGCGTCTTGGTGAGGGTGCGGCCGCGGCTGCCCGCGAGGAACGCCAGCAGGCGGAACTCGGTGGCGGTGAGGTCGAGGGGCTCGCCGCCGCGGCGGGCGCGGCCGGCGTCGGGATCGACGACCAGATCGCCGATCTCGATGATCGAGGGGACGCGGCCGCGCCGCCGGAGCACCGCGGTCACCCGGGCGACGAGCTCGGCCAGCACGAACGGCTTCACCACGTAGTCGTCGACGCCCTCGTCGAAGCCGCGGAGGCGGTCGTCGACGGCGTCGCGGGCGGTCAGCATGATCACGGCGGCGTCGCTCGAGCGCCGGATCCGCTCGGCGAGCACGATGCCGCTCGGTCCCGGCAGCATCCAGTCGAGCACGACCAGGTCGGGCGCGAAGTCGGCGAGCTCGCGGGCGAGGTCCTCGCCGGTCGGCAGGGCGCGCACGGTGTAGCGCTCGCCGCGGAGGGCGGCCTCGACGGAGGAGCGGATGGCGTCGTCGTCCTCGACGAGGAGCACGCGGGCAGAGGGGAGCATGCTCCGACCGTAGGGGGCCCGGATCGGCGTCGACCGCCACTCGGCTGGGGAGCTTCTGTTCTTAAGGGCCGCTTCAGATTCGGCTCTGAATCTGAGAAGGAACCGGCCGCAACCGCTCCCGAACGGGGTCGGCACCGGGCCGGAACGAGGAGACTCCCATGAGCAAGACCCCCGCCACCCGCACCCCCGGGACCCAGGGCTCCGGCTTCGGTCCCCGCCGCCCGCGGACCCGCGCGATCGCCCTCTGCATCGCGGCCGGCGCCCTCGGCTTCGCGGCGATCGGCTCGACCGCCGCCTTCGCCGACTCGGCGCCCACATCCGGATCCGGCTCGACCTCGGGCTCGGGCTCGACGAGCACGATCGAGACGTCGCCGAGTGCAACGCCGACCCCGGGCTCGGACTCCAGCGACGCGCCGACCCTCACCGGACCGGCCTCCACCGGCCCCGCCGCCTGCGGACCCGCGGGTGCCGGACTGCCCAAGCCCCCGGCTCCCGGCGCGGACGGCGCGATGCCGACGCCGCCGGCTGCGCCTGCTGATGGTGAGGCACCGACTCCGCCCGCTGCGCCTGCCGATGGTGAGCTGCCGACTCCGCCGGCCGCGCCTGCCGATGGTGAGCTGCCCACGCCTCCCGCTGCTCCGGCTGACGGAGAGGCGCCGACTCCGCCCGCTGCGCCTGCCGACGGTGAGCTGCCGACTCCGCCGGCCGCACCCGCTGACGGTGAGGCGCCGACTCCGCCGGCCGCACCCGCTGACGGTGAGGCGCCCACGCCTCCGGCCGCTCCTGCCGATGGTGAGCTGCCGACTCCGCCGGCCGCTCCCACCGATGGCGCGACTCCGCCCGCCCCGCCCGCGGACGGCGAGACCGTGACACCGCCCGCCCCGCCCGTCGCGCCCTCGGGCGACTGCGAGCTCCTGACGCCCCCGGCCGACGGATCCACGCCGACCCCGCCCGCGCCCCCGGCGGCCGGTGCGGCCCCCGCCGGCCCTGCGAGCCCCGGAGCCGGGCCCGCCGCCGGTGGCGCTCCCGACGACGGTTCGACCCCCGCCGCCCCGAGCGACACCCCCACCCCCGAGGACTCGGACGCCCCCTCCGGCAGCTGACCCTCCGGCCGCACCTCCGGCTCGCGAAACGACCCCCGGCTCGTCGAATTCCACGGATTCGACGAGCCGGAGGTGTTTCCACGTGCCGGAGGTCTCGGCGCGGCAGCTTCGGCTCGTGAAACGTCGTTCGGCTCGCCGGATCTGCGCGTTTCTGCGTGCCGGGGGTGTTTCCTCGTGCCCGGGGTCGGCGGGGCGGCCCATCCATGCTGATCGAGTGGCCCGCGCAGCGGGCATATCGAGATCCGCGTGTGCAGGCGGGTGGGTCTCGATACGCCGCGTCCCGCGGCTACTCGACCAGCATGGTGGGGCCGCGTGCCGCGGCTGCTCGACCAGCGTGGTGGGGCCGCGGCCGCTCGGCGGACGGGGGTGGTCGACCCGTGCTGATCGACCGGTCCGTGGAGCGGACGCCTCCACGCTGATCGACCTGTACGCGAGGCGGACGCCTTCATGCTGATCGACCGGTCCGCGGAGCGGACGACTCATGCTGATCGAGTAGTCCGCGCAGCGGACGTATCGAGATCCACGTGTGCAGGCGCGTGGGTCTCGATACGCCGCGTGCCG
>NZ_JABMLF010000002.1:476464-596857 GCF_013205055.1 Rathayibacter sp. VKM Ac-2856 | reverse complement strand
CGGCTACTCGACCAGCATGGAGGGGGCCGCGTGCCGCGGCTACTCGACCAGCATGGAGGGGGCCGCGTGCCGCGGCTACTCGACCAGCATGGAGGGGGCCGCGTGCCGCGGCTGCTCGACCAGCATGGTGCCGCCGGCCGAGTGGACCCGGAACGGGGCCCGACGTCGGCGCAGCGCCCGATGCGCGTCCACTCGCGTGGGTGCGGGTCCGCGAGTGGACGCGTGTCGGGGTCTGGTGGATGCTCGCGGGCCGTTGCGGGTCCACTGGTGACGGCTGCTGATCGAGGGGTTCGCTCAGCGGACGAGACCCCGCGGGTCAGCGCGCGGTGCGGCGCCTCCGGGAGAGGCCGAGCACGAGGGCTCCGCCAGCGAGGAGGGACAGCGCGGCGGCGGAGAGCCAGCCGGACTCGACGCCGGTGGAGGCGAGCGAGCCGGAGCCCGATTCCGTCCGCGGCGGGACGGCACCCGCGGGGTGCGTCGGCGCGACCGTGGGCTGCGCGGTCGGAGCGGCGGTCGGCTCCGTCGTCGGTACCGCAGTCGGCTCCGAAGTCGGCACGGCAGTGGGCCCGGCCGTCGGCGCAGTGGTCGGCGCACTGGTCGGCTCACCCGTCGGCACCGGCGTCGGAGTCACCGCCGCCCCGAAGACGTCCACCGCGGAGCCGAGCGACGCGAGCACCGTCTCGCCGTTCGCGTCGTCGACGCCGTCGTTGTCGGTCACCGCGAAGACCTCGCCGGTGCCCGTGACGCCCAGGCCCTCGAGCTTCTCCTGCGTCCAGCCGTTGCCGGCCTCGAGCGCGGGCAGCACGTCGACGGCGAGCGTCTTCTCCAGCACCGGGAGCTCCTCGCCGAGCGCGGCGCCCGGCCCCGTCGGCAGCGGCACCGTGTACACGGCCTTGAGCGCCGCGTCCGGTCCGTTGCGCTTGTCGCGCTCGATGACCGCGAGGGTCCCGGCGGGCGTCAGCGTGATCTCGGAGAGGCCGTTCCAGTCGCCCTCGGCACCGGACGGCGCCTCGAGCGGGTAGCCGACGAAGCTCCAGCTGCCCGCCGCGACGTCGTAGCGGCCGAGCCGCACGATCCCGTCGGCGTCGATGGACGCCTCGCGCTGCAGGGCCGTCCAGACGATCTCGCCGTCCGGGCCCGCCTCGATCGTGACGCCCTCGAAGCCCTGCGAGCCGAGCGCGTCGCCCAGCTCGGCCGGCAGCGCGATCCGCTCGGCCACCGCCGCGGACGCGTCCAGGCGCAGCAGCGCGTTCTCCGCGCCGGTCGCACCCTCCGTCACCGCCCAGAAGCCACCGTCGGCGCGCGCCGCGATGCCCTCGAGGTCGAGCGCGGCCGGCTCGCCCGCCTCCGTCACGGTGAGCGTCGCGTCGATCATCGCCGGGACCACCGACGTGTCGAGGGAGTAGATGGTGCTCGGCGCGTACGCGCTGTCGCTCACGGCGTACAGGCGCTCGGCCGAGGCGGGGTCGCCCGAGAGGCCGGAGAGCGCACCCCAGGGGAGCGGCGAGCCGTCGACGTCGGCCGAGGCGATCGTCGGGAAGGCCGGGGCGGAGGCGCCGAGCGCGTAGAGCTGGACGCTCGCGCGCACCGCGGCCTCGGCGTCGTCGGTCTCGCTCGAGACGACGAGCAGGTCGCGCTCGGGCAGGGCGAGCAGTCCCTCCGGACCGGGCGTCGACGGCAGTGCCTGCACGAAACGCGGCGCGGTCGGGTCGGAGACGTCGTACACCGCGACGAAGTTGGCCCGCTCGGCGCCGACGAAGACGTACGGCACGCCGTCGAAGGTCGCCGAGAGCAGGCCCTCGGGCTCGGAGCCCTTCGCGTCGGAGCGCTTGTCGGGGTAGAGGCCGAGGCTCACGGCGAGGTGGTCGAAGGAGTTCCCGGCGTCCCAGACGACGGCGCCGGTCGCGGCGTCGAGGATCGACCAGCCGCGCGTGCCGCCCTTCCAGTCGCCCTCGTTCGCGATCGCGACGTGGTCGTCGCCGACCCAGCCGATCGCGTCGGGCTCGCGCGGGACGTCGGTGATCGAGTCGGTCAGCGCGATGCGGTCGTCGTCGAGGGTGTCGATCCCGGAGACGGAGGCGGTGCCGGCCGAGTAGGAGGCGGTGACGGTGCGGGTGGCCAGGTCGAGGATCGCGACGGCGTTGTTCTCCTGCAGGGTCACCGCGACGGCGGTGTCGGCGGCGTTGATCGAGACGTACTCGGGCTCCGGGTCGCTCGGGGTGTCGAGCACGGCGAGACCGGTGAGCGCGATGTGCTCGGGGACCCAGGTGGAGGGATCGCCGGTGAGGTCGATGACGACGAGCTCGCCGGCGGGGGCCTGGGGGAGGTCGCCCTCCTCGCCGCCCTCGGGTGCGAGCTCCTCGTCGCGCTGGTTCTCGATCGCGATGACGGCGAGGTCGCCGGCGGTGGTGACGTCGATGGAGTCGGGCTGTCCGCCGAGCTCGATCGTCGCCACGGGCGCGAGGTCGCTCGCGTGCAGCACGCTGACGTGGCCGGAGGGGTTCGCGAAGTCGCCGTCGGAGGTGTCGACGACCGCGAGGACGTACTCGCCGGTCGCGTAGACGGAGGTGGGCTCGCCGCCGACGCCGACGCCGCCGAGGGGCTTCGGCGCGTCGGGGTCGCTGATGTCGAGGACGTTGATCCGCTGACCTGCGGAGTCGGTGGAGTAGACCAGCGGGCCGTCGGGCGACGCGCTGGAGATCTCGGCGACGGCGGAGTCGACGGCGGGGTCTGCGGCGTTGAGGTACGCGGGCACCGTGGCGATGCGGGTGAAGAACGAGTCGCCGGCGGCGGCGGCGGGCAGCGCGGCGCCGAGCGTGCAGCTCGCGAGGACGAGGGTGAGCGCGGCGCCGGCGGTGCGGCGGGGGGCGAAGTGACGGGGCACGGATCTCCTGAGCGGGTTCGAAGGAACCCGCCCACGCTGGCCGCCGCGGGTGAACGCGGCGGCGCGCGCAGGTGTCCGGCGGGCGAACGCGCGGGGGCGGCAGGTGTCGCGTCGCAGAACATCAGCTGCGAGTGCCTCTCATCGCCGATGGGCGATGAGAGTGCCTCCTGGCTGATGTTCTGCAGCCGTTCCGGAGTGCCCGCTGGTCGAGCGCGGAGCGGGCGCCCTCCTGCTGATCGAGCAGCCCGCGGAGCGGGCGCCCCCTGCTGATCGAGCAGCCCGCGGAGCGGGCGTATCGAGATCCGCCGTATGCAGCTGGGTGGGTCTCGATACGCCGCGTGCCGCGGCTACTCGACCAGCATGGAAGTGGCCGGTGCCCATGCTGATCGAGTAGCCCGCGGAGCGGGCGTATCGAGATCCGACGTGTGCAGGCCGGCGCCGTCAGCGGCTCGCGAGGCCCGCCGCCGCCGAGCCCCAGCCCGCGAGGGCCGCGCGGACGCGCTCGTCGCGCGCCAGCCCGAGCGCCTCCGCGTAGCCCTCCTCGAGGACGTCGTCGATCCGCACGCGTGCGCCCGTCTCGGACGAGCGCACCGCCGCCTCGACCATCGCGAGGCTCCGCACGTTCGCGTGCACCTCGCCCGAGGGCACGGCCCCGCTGCCCAGCACGCGCACGAACTCCGCGAGCGAGCCCGCGATCTCCTGCGGCCCCGGCTCCAGCGTCGCCGTCTGCGCCGGCTCCGACTCCCGCGCCTGCCACGAGGGAGCGCCGTCGCCGTCCCAGTGCGCCGTGCCGCCCGCACCGTTCACGCGCCAGTCGCCGTTCCAGGACGTCTCGAGTCCGTCGGCGCACCAGCTGCCGGTGTAGCTGAAGCGGACGCCGTCGGCGAACTCGAAGACGGCGCTCGCCGCAGCGCCGTCGGCGTACCAGCTCCAGCCCGGGTTGTACTCCTCGCAGTAGACGGCGACCGGGTCGCGGTCGAGCACGTAGCGCGCCGCGTCGAAGGCGTGGATCGCCATGTCGACGAGGAGCACGTGCGGCATCTCCTCGCGGAAGCCGCCGAAGTGCGGCGCCTTCGCGAAGACGACCGACGCCGTGCCCAGCTGCCCGAGCCCGGCGATCTGCTCGCGGAACGCCGCGATCGCGGGGTAGTACCGCCGCGACTGGCTCGTCATCAGCAGCCGCCCGGCGACCTCGCTCGTCGCCGCGAGGATCAGCGACTCGGCGATGGTCGGCGCGATCGGCTTCTCCGACAGCACGGGCAGCCCGGCGAAGAGGGCCTCGCTGCTGACCGGCAGGTGCGCGCGGGGGACGGTCACGTTGACGACCGCGTCGGCGCCGGAGCGGGCGGCGACCTCGGCGACGGAGCTGCCGACCGCGATCGGCCCGACCCCCTCCTCCTCGGCGGCCCGCTCGGCGAGCTCGACGTCGAGGTCGACGAGGCCGACCAGCTCGGCGTCCGGGTTGTCGCGGATGGTGCGGATCCACGCGCGCCCCATCGCGCCGGCTCCGACCTGGACGAGGCGCACGGTCATCGGACGAGCGCTCCCTGGTAGTCCTCGCCGGCGAAGAACTCGCCGGACTCGTAGCGCTGCAGCACCGGCAGCGACCGCTCCGGCCGGTCGGAGCGCGCCCACTCGACGCCGTTCGCGATCACGCGGCGGACGTCCGGGTGGTGGTAGACGGGGTAGTCCTGGTCGCCGGGGGAGAAGAAGAAGATCCTGCCGTGGCCGCGCTTCCAGGTCATGCCGGAGCGGAACACCTCGCCGCCGGAGAAGGTGGAGAGGAAGACCAGCTCGTCGGGCGCGGGGACGTCGAAGAACTCGCCGTACATCTCCTGCTGCGGGATGGTGAACGGGTGCGGCACGCCCTGGGCGATGGGGTGGGTCGGGTCGACGGTCCAGACGATCTCGCGGTCCTCGGCCGAGCGCCAGCGCAGCGTGCAGGTGGTGCCCATCAGCTTGCCGAAGATCTTCGACCAGTGGCCGGAGTGCAGGACGACGAGCCCCATCCCGGAGAGGACGTGGCGGTGGACGCGCTCGACGATCTCGTCGGCGACGTCGCCGTGCGCCATGTGGCCCCACCAGACCAGCACGTCGGTGCGGGCGAGGACCTCCTCGGTGAGGCCGTGCTCGGGCTCGTCGAGCGTGGTGGTGGCGACGGTCGCGCGCTCGCCGAGGTTCTCGTCGATGCCGGCGGCGATGGTGGTGTGCATGCCGTCGGGATAGAGCGCGCGCACCTTCTCCTCGATCTGCTCGTGGCGGTTCTCGCCCCAGACGAGGACGCGGAGGGGAGCGGCGGATGTGGTCACGGTGATCCTTCTTCTTCGAAGCGGTTAAGCGCTTTACCGGTGCGTGCTCCTAGACTGCGGGCAACCGCGGCCCCGCGTCAACCGCAGCGGGCGCGATGATCGGGAGGAGGCGCGATGGCGACCATGCAGGACGTCGCGCGCCGCGCGGGCGTCTCGATCGCGACCGTCTCCTTCGTCGTGAACGGCAGCAAGCCGGTCTCGCCCGAGACGGCCGAGAGGGTGCGCGCGGCGATGCGCGAGCTCGGCTACCGGCCGCACGCTCTCGCCCGGGCCCTGGCCCGCCGGCGCTCGATGATGATCGCGATCGTCTATCCGCTGGTCCCGTCCCGTCCGCTCAACACCGCGACGACGTTCCTCGCCGGAGCCGCCGAGGCCGCGGCCGAGAACGGCTACTCGATCGTGCTCTGGCCCACGGTCGGCGGCTCGGAGAAGCTCGCCGATCTGCGCTCGGACGGCCTGCTCGACGGGGTGGTGCTGATGCAGGTGACCTCGGCGGACGAGCGGGTCGCGATTCTGCGCGACTCCGGCACCCCCTTCGCCCTGATCGGCCGCACCTCCGACCCGTCGGCGCTCGACTGGGTCGACATCGACTTCGAGGGCATGGTCGAGGAGGCGCTCGAGCGCCTGGCTGCGCGGGGGCACCGCCGCGTCGCGCTCGTCGTCGGACCGGAGGGCGGCACCGACTTCGGCCCCTACGCGCGGTCGCGGGAGGCGTTCGAGCGCGCGGCGGCCGAGCGGGGTCTCGCGTCGGCGCTCCTGCACTGCGAGGAGACGCCGGCCGGGGGTCGCGCGCTGGCGCGGTCGCTCGATCCGGCGGCGGCGACGGCGGTCCTGGTGATCAACGGCGGGGCGGCCGTCGGCTTCGCGCACGAGCTGCGCCACCGCGGCGTGCGGGTGCCCGAGGACCTCTCGATCGTGCTGCTCGCCTCCGACCCCGACGTCGCCGATCTGGCCGATCCGGCGCTCGATCTGCTGGTCGCGCCCGGCCACGCCCTCGGCCGGCGCGGGGTGGAGGCGCTGCTCGCGCGCCTCGCCGACCCGGACGCGCCGCTCCTGCAGGAGCGCATCGGCGGTCCGTGGCGCGCGGGCGGCTCGGTCGCGGCGCCGCGCGGCTGACGCGCGCTGCGCCACTGGCGCGCGCTGTCCCGTGGGCGCGTGCAGCGCCGTCAGTTCCGCGTGCGGTACCCGTGCGGGGTCAGGCCGTGGATCCGCTTGAACCGCCGGGCGAAGTAGAAGGAGTCGTCGTACCCCGCGGCGGCCGCCACCTGGGCGATCGGCCGCTCCGTCATGTCGAGCAGCTCCCGCGCCCGCGCCATCCGCAGCTCGGTCCGGTACTGCAGCACGGGCATCCCGAACCGCTGCCGGAAGAGCGCCGCGAAGTGCGACGGGCTGAGGGACGCCATCGACGCGAGCTCCGCCACGTCGATGCGCTCGGCGAGGTGGTCGCGGAGGAACTGCGCGGCGCGGTCCAGCGAGGTGCCGCGGGCGTCGCCCGGCGGGTGGTCCGCGGCGATCAGCGCCAGCAGGTGCCAGGCCGCGCCTGAGGCGCCCAGCAGACTGCTCGACGTCGTGTCGCGCCCGAGGTGCGTGATCGTCTCCGAGACCAGCGCGACCGCGGTGAAGACGTCGGAGAGGGTCCGCACCGGCGACGCGGAGGTCGAGCGCGTGATCCGGAGCAGCTCGGGCAGATCGCCGCCGGCGAGGTGCAGCCACCAGATCGTCCAGGGGGAGTCGGGATCGGCTCCGTAGCCGTGCGGCTCGCCCGGCGGCAGCACGACGACCTGCCCCGCGGCCACCGGGAAGAGGCCCGCATCCGTCGAGCACCAGCCGGAGCCCTTCGTGCACACGATGACGACGGCGTCGGCGATCGGCCGGCTGCGGACCCGCCCGTGCGAGCGCGCATCGGGGAAGCAGCCGCAGTCCGTGACGACGAGGTGCGCCGTCCCGGGCTGGGTGAGCGCCTCGCGCACCCGGGGGCGCGGCAGCACGTGCATCGTCTCGCCGGGGAACCCTGCTCCGATGATCAACCGGCGACCTCGCCTTTCGAATCAGCGGTATGTCCAGATCTTCCGTGGGATGCACCCTCCGCGGGGCCCTCGGACCGCCTTCAATAGGCGACATGCTCGATGATAGCGCTGCCATTCTCGCCGACGAGGCCAGCAGAACGTCCAGGACGGGTCACCCCGCATCCGCGCCTGCCCCGGAGCACATCGCGTCGAACGACGAGCTGTACCTCCTCGGCCGGTGCCTCGAGGATCGCCCGCAGGCGGGTCTCGTGCCCGAGCACTACTGGGAGGAGGCGGTCTGGCGCGACGCAGGGGACGTGCGCTGCCACGTCGCGCTCGGGCGGACGCTGGCCGCCGCCGGCCGGGTCGACGAGGCGGAGCGGCACCTGCGCTCCGCCGTCGAGCGGCTGACCGCGCGGGGCGCCGGCCCGGTGGACGGCGAGGCGCACTACCGCCTGGGGGCGCTCCTCGCCCGCCGCGGGCGCACCGACGAGGCCGCCGATGTGCTGGCTGTGGCGCGGAGGATCGCGCCGTGGCGCGTTCCGGCCGGTGTCGCCCTCGCCCAGCTGGAGTCGGCGGCCGGTCGGCTGCTGCAGGCGGAGCGGCTGCTGCGCGACGTCCTCGCGATCGATCCGCGTCACGCGCGCGCCACGGCACTGCTCGCCGCCGTGCTGTGGCGGTCGCGGGAGGCCGAGGAGTCGGCGGCGCTCGTCGACGGACTGCTCGCGCGGGATCCCCGGGATCCCTGGGCCCGCGACCTCGCCGGGCGGCCGGTCACCGACGACGCCGACGAGCTGCTCGATGTGGCCCTCGAGTACCGGGCGGCGGGGATGGCGGACGACGCCCTGCGAGTGCTCGCCCTCGCGCTCGCGGTCGACGCCGCGGATCTGGACGCGCCGAGCGGGACGCGGATCGTCCCGCTGGTGCACTACCACGCCGCGCTCCTGCACGAGCAGGAGGGGCGGCCCGACCGGGCGGAGGACGCGCGGTGGGCGGCGCAGCTGGCTCCGCCCGAGGACTGCAGGCCCCTCCGCCTCGCGGACGCCGAGGCGCTCGAGGCCGCCGACACCGACGACACCACCGCGCGCTTCCTCCTCGGCGGCTGGTACGCCGCCCACGACCGGATCGAGGACGCCTTCGCGGCCTTCTGGTCCGCCGCCGCCCACGACCCGCGGGAGGGGGTGCGCGTGAGGGCGCTGCGCGAGCTGGGGATCGCGTCCTGCACCGCGTACGGCGATCCCGAGGCGGCGCTCGCCTACTACGAGCGGGCGCGGGCGCTCGCGCCGCGCGACGCGGGGCTGCTGCGGGAGTGCGACCGCCTCCGCGAGCGCCTCGGCCTCCCGGGACGGCTCGCGCTGCTCGAGGAGAACGAGGCGCTGGTGCTCGAGCGCGACGATCTGACCCTGGAGTACGCCGCCCTCCTCGTCGAGTCCGGTCGGGCCGGCGCGGCCCAGCGCCTGCTGCTGGGGCGCGTGTTCGCGCCCGGCGCGGGTGGAGAGGGGCGCGTGCTCGAGGTCTGGGACGCGACGATGATCGCCCTGGCCGAGGTCTCGACGCCGGCCGACGCCGCCACCTTCCTCTGCGCGGCCCTCGCCCCGCCCGCCTGCCTCGGCGCAGTGCGCTCCACGCTCGCCGACACCGCCGAGCTCCATCTCCGCCGCGGCTGCGCCCGCTCGCGCCTCGGCGACCAGGCCGGCGCCTGCGACGACTGGGAGACCGCGGCGGGGCTGACCGCCGAGCCCCTCGAGGTGACGGCCCCGCGCTTCAGCGGCCAGACGGTCTCCTCGATCCGCGCGCTCCTGGCGCTCGGCCGCGTCGCCGAGGCGGACCGCCTCGCCGCGGCCTTCGCCGTCTGGATCGACGAGGAGTCGCGGATCCCGGCGCACCCGGGCTCCGGCTCGACCCGGCTCTTCCCCCTCGAGCCGCAGCAGGAGAAGGACGAGCTGCTCGCCGGCTTCCGCGCGCAGCTCGCGGCGCTGGCCGCCGAGCGGGAGGAAGCTGCGACGGAGCGGGACCGAGCGGCGAAGGCCGGTTGATAACCTTATCAAAAGGCCAGATTTCGATAACATTATCAACGCCTTCTCGTCGCTGCGGAGCCTCGGGCGCCCTCCTCACCCCGCGTTCGGCAGCAGCACCTCCACGACGCCGTCGGTGATGCGGGTCTCGAAGCGGGGCTGCGGCGAGGTGGCGGGGCCGCGCACGACCTCGCCGGTCTCGAGGGAGAAGGCGCTGGCGTGCCAGGGGCAGGAGACGCAGGCGTCGGCGCCGGTGCCGCGGAGCTCGCCCTCGTCGAGGGGGCCGGAGAGGTGGCTGCAGACGTTCGACAGGACGTCGACGCGCTCGCCGCGGCGGACGGCGAGCAGCGGGGTCTCGGCGACCGTCTTCTTCACGGGGGTGCTCTCGGGCAGCTCGGCGAGCGGGCCGAGCGTCTGCCAGCCGGCGGGGAAGCGGTGCGGGACGTCCTCGGTGTGGTTCGCGCCCGCGGCCTGGCGGTAGCTGAGGTGGCCGCCCAGGTAGCCGCCGCCGGAGACGACGGCGAGACCGAGCATGCCGAGCGCCTTGCCGCTCGCTCGCCGACCGCGGACGCGCTGGATGTAGGACGCGGTGTAGAGGACGGTGCCGACCACGTTGGCGGCCGCGTGCACGAGGCCGACCCGCAGCTGCTGCTCGTGCTGCTCGGACCAGTCGGTGTAGCCGGCGGCGGCGGTCGGCAGCACGCTGAGCACGCCCAGGCCGACGAGGGTGCGGGCGGCGCGCTCGTTGCCGGGCAGCAGGTCGAGGACCGCGGCCGAGACCCACGCGCCGGTGGGCACGAGCACGAGCAGCGGGTGCACCGGATGCCCGATCGGGACGCCGTGCAGGACGTCCCGCACGGGCTGCGGGCGGATGACGGCGTCGACCACCTTCTTGACCCGCCCGACGAGCGGATCCAGGGCGGACACGTTCTCGAGGCGGCTGACGAGTCGGACGAGCTTCACTTCGCGCATGCCCCAGGGCACCGCGCGCCGGGCCCCCGCGACAAGGGGGTTGCGATCCGGGGGTGGGGCGCGGGCGCCCCCCCGCCGGACGTGGAGCCCGCTGCGCGGGCGTATCGAGATCCACCGTCTGCAAGCGTGAGGTCTCGATACGCCGCTTCGCGGCTACTCGACCAGCATGCGGCGGCCGCTCCGCGGGCCGTGCCGCGCGGAGCAGGCCGCAGCCTGCGCGGGCCGCGCCTCCATGCTGATCGAGTAGCCCGCTCCGCGGGCGTATCGAGATCCCCCGTCTGCAGGCGTGAGGTCTCGATACCCCGCCGCGGCTACTCGACCAGCATGCGGCGACCGCTCCGCGGGCGCCGGGCCGCACCCTCCCACGGGCACACCGCTCGCGCGCCGGCATCGCCCGGCCCGAGTGGACTCGGAACGGGGTCCGCCGACGCCCCGGAGCCCCGTTCGCGTCCAGTCGCCGGCGGGCTCGGCCGCGACTGGACGGGCGATGGGGTCTGCGGCGCGGCCGGAGCCCGGTTCGCGTCCGCTCGCGAGGGCGGCCGCAGGCGCGCGTCAGGCGGCGGACGTGAAGAAGGCCTCGATCGCGCGGGTCAGCGCGACCAGGTCGTCGACGTGGGCGAGCTCGCGCGCGGAGTGCATCGAGAGCAGCGGCACGCCGATGTCGACGGTGCTGATCCCGAGGCGGGTCGCGGTGAGCGGACCGATCGTGGAGCCGCACGGCACCGTGTTGTTCGAGACGAACTCCTGGAACTCCACACCGGCCCGCGCGCACACTCCTGCCCACAGCGCCGCACCCCGCGCGTCCGTCGCGTAGCGCTGCGACGCGTTGATCTTGAGCAGCGGCCCCTTGCCGGCGACCGGCTGGTTCACCGGGTCGTGCTTCTCCGGGTAGTTCGGATGCACGGAGTGGCCGGCGTCGGCGGAGAGGCACCAGGACCTGGCCATCGCGCGCGCCCGCTCGTCGACGCCCGCGCCGAGCGCGGCGCCGATCCGGGTCAGCACGTCCTCGAGGAAGGGCCCGCTCGCGCCGGAGCGGCTGGCCGAGCCGAGCTCCTCGTGGTCGAAGGCGGCGAGCATGCTGATGTGCGCGGGCTCACCGCCGCCCGCGGCGTCCTCGGCGCTCGCGAGCAGCGCGACCAGCCCCGCGTGCACCGAGCTGAGGTCGTCCATCCGCCCGGCCGCGAACAGCGCGTCGTCGAGGCCGAAGCGCGCGGGCGGCTGGGTGTCCGCGGTGATGAGGTCGTAGCCGACGATGTCGGCGGCGCCGTCGAGCCCGGCCTTCGCCGAGAGGATCTCGAGCAGGTCGTTGCCCTCCGCATCGCCCAGCCCGTAGACCGGGACGGTGTGCTTCTGCCGGTCAAGCTTCAGCCCGTCGTTCGCGTCGCGGTCGAGGTGGATCGCGAGCTGCGGGATGCGCAGGAACGGCCCCGTCCGCACGAGCACCTCGGCGCCGTCGCGCGTGACGATCCGACCGGCCAGCTCGAGCTCGCGGTCGAGCCACGAGTTCAGCAGCGGCCCGCCGTAGACCTCGACGCCCGCCTGCAGCCAGCCCTTCGACTCCACCGTGGGCCGGGGCTTGAGCTTGAAGCCGGGGGAGTCCGTGTGCGCACCGAGGATGCGGAACGGCGTCACCGCGGTGGCCCCGGCCGGGACGTGCCAGGCGATGACCGCGCCGTCGCGCAGCACGTAGTAGCGCCCGGGCTCCGTGGGCCACGCCGCCGCCTCGTCGACGGAGCCGAACCCCGCCGCGTCGAGCCGCCGGGCGGTCTCGGCCGCGGCGTGGAAGGAGGACGGCGAGGCGGTGAGGAACTCGGCGAAGTCGGCGAGGTGGTCGGCGCGGGAGGTCATCGACTCATTGAAGCACCGTGGAACGGGCGCTGCCGCTCTCCGGCGGAAGGGCCCTCCCCGAGCGGATCACGGGAGCCGCGGCACCGCCGCAGGCCGCGCCCGACGCCGCGGCGCCTCACGGCACGATCGCGTCGATGTACCCGCCGTCCACCCGCACCGCGGCACCGGTCGTCGCCGAGGCGAGCGGCGACGCGAGGTAGACGACCATGTTCGCGATCTCCTCCGGCTCGATCAGGCGCTGGAGCAGCGACTGCGGCCGGTGCAGGCGCATGAACTCGCGCTGCGCCTCCTCCCACGGGAGGGAGTGGTCGACGAGCTCGTAGACGAAGTCCTCGACGCCGCCGGTGTGGGTCGGCCCGGCGAGGACGCTGTTGACCGTGACGCCGGTGCCGGCGGCGGCTTTCGCGAAGCCGCGGGAGACGCCGAGCAGCGCGGTCTTCGAGACGCCGTAGTGGATCATCTCGGCCGGCGTGACGACGGCGGAGTCGCTGCCGATGTAGAGGACGCGGCCCCAGCCCTCCTCCGTCATCCCGGGCAGGTAGGCGCGGGTGAGCCGGACGCCCGTGAGCACGTTGACCTCGAAGTAGCGCCGCCACTCGTCGTCGGTGATGTCGAGCGGCTCGGTGCTGCCGAAGATGCCGAGGTTGTTGACGAGGACGTCCACGCGCGGGACCGACTCGAGCAGCTTCGCCGTCCCGGCCTCGCTCGAGACGTCGGCGGCCACGCCGCGCACGGAGGCGTCGGGCACCGCCGCGCGCACGTCCTTGATCGCCCGCCGGACCGACCGCTCGGACCTCGCGTTGACGACCACCTCGGCGCCGGCGTGCGCCAGCCCGATGGCGATCGCGAGTCCGATGCCCTGCCCCGACCCCGTCACCAGGGCCGTCCGTCCGCTCAGGTCCAGCTCGATCATGCCGCTCCGCTCCGTCCGCCGCCTGCGGACTCCTCGGAGGAGGGTGCCACACGCCTCCGACACCGGCCCCAGGAAGAGCCGTTCTCAGCTCGGGACGACCGGGAGGAGGAAGCCGCCGGGCGTCCCGGACCGCGGCGACTCCGGCTCCTGCGGCAGCGTGTGCGCGGCGGTGCCCACCTCGGTGACGGCGAAGACGTCGTCGGCGACGCTCCCGACGAGGAACACCGTGTAGATCCGCGTGCCGTCCGCCGCGGTGCGGGCGAGGCCGCCGGCCTGCGCCACGGAGCGCTGTCCCGCGCCGTCCGCGAGGGCCGAGCCGCTGGGCTCCTCGACCGCGTCGAGCGGCACCCCGGTCGTCTCGATGCCGTCGGCGCACGGCTCGGCCGGGCCCGAGAACCCCGGATCGATGTCGAACGCGCAGAAGACCGCCCGCCCGTCGTCCGCGACGTGCAGATCCCCCTGCGCCCCGACCAGCTCCGGCCCGGCCGCGCACCCGGCCGTCCCGAGCGCCAGCCCGAGTCCCAGGACCCCCGCGACCATCCCGCGCACCCTCATGCTCCGCAGGCTACCGAGCCCCTCCCGCCGCCGCCACCGCCGCCGCCTGATGCTGGTCGAGCAGCCCCGACGGGGCGTATCGAGACCCACCGTCGCCGACACGGCGGTTCTGCAGACCACCCGTCGGCCCGGGTGGATCTCGATACGCCCGCTGCGCGGGCTACTCGATCAGCATGGACGGCCGCGCGCCGGCGCGAGCAGCACACCGTCGAGGCGTCCTCCAACCGTCGAGGCGTCCAGCTGCACCGGGACGCCTCGACCGTCCGCGGACGCCTCGCCGCCTCGTGCTGGTCGAGTAGCCGCCGCCCTCACCCCGAGTGGTGCCGCCCGATCGGCAGCACGAGCGGCGTCCCCGACACCGGGTCCGCGATCACGCGCGACTCCATCCCGAAGACCGCGCGCACCGTCTCCGCCGTCACCACCTCCGTCGGCGTGCCCGACGCGTACAGCGCGCCGGCCCGCACCGCGAAGAGGTGGTCGGCGTAGCGCGCCGCGAGGTTGAGGTCGTGCAGGACGATCACGATCGTCGTTCCGCGCTCGCGGTTGAGGTCGGTCAGCAGGTCGAGCACCTCGATCTGGTGCGAGACGTCGAGGTAGGTCGTCGGCTCGTCGAGCAGCAGCACGTCCGTCCGCTGCGCCAGCGCCAACGCGATCCACACCCGCTGCCGCTGCCCGCCGGACAGCTCGTCGACCGGCCGGTCCGCGATCTCGAGGGTCCCGGTGGCGCGCAGCGCGTCCTCCACGATCGCGTCGTCGTCCGCGGAGGCGCCCCGCCCGAACCAGCCGCGGTGCGGGTACCGGCCGCGCGCCACCAGATCCGCGACGGCGATCCCCTCGGGCGCGATCGGCGTCTGCGGCAGCAGCCCCACCCGCTGCGCCACCTGGCGCGTGGGGAGGCGGTGGATCGCCTCGCCGTCCAGCAGCACGGCGCCCTCGCGCGGCGTGATCAGCCGCGCCATCGCGCGCAGCAGCGTCGACTTGCCGCAGGCGTTCGCGCCGACGATCACGCTGATCTCCCCGGTCGGCACGCTCAGCGACAGCCCGTCGACGACCACGCGCTCGTCGTAGGCGAGCGTCACGCCGTCGACCGCCAGCGTGGAGTGGCCCGGCGCGGCGGCGGTGGACGGGACGGGAGACGGGGAAGCGGTCACAGCGACCCTCCGGTGCGGTTGCGGCGGGCGAGGAGCCAGAGCAGGAACGGCGCGCCGAGCGCACCGGTCACCACCCCGACGGGGAAGCGGGCGCCGGAGAAGGCGAGCCCGGCGACGTGCTGCGCGATCAGGTCCGCCGCGAGCACGACGACGATCCCGACGAGCGCGGACGGGATCAGCGGCACGCGCGCGTCCGGCACGAGCCGCCGCGCGATCGGCCCGGAGACGAAGGCGACGAACGCGATCGGACCGGTCGCGGCGGTCGCGACGGCCACCAGGCACACCGCCACCGCGAGCAGCCCCAGCCTGCTGCGCCGGATGTCGACGCCGAGCGCGGTCGCCGACTCGTCGCCGAGCTGGAGCATCGACAGCCGCCCGGCCAGCAGCAGCGCGAGCGGCACGAGCACCAGCATCGACAGCGCGAGCGCCGGCACCGCCGACCACGACGCGGAGTTGAGGCTGCCGGTCAGCCAGCGCAGCGACTCCTGCACGTCCTCGAACTGCGCGCGGGTCTGCACGTAGGCGATGACGCTCTGCAGCATCGCGGCGATCCCGATGCCGATCAGGATCAGCCGGGCCCCCATCACGCCGCGGCCGTCCGCGAGCCACGCGATCAGCAGCGCCGTGACGAGGGCCGCCGCGACCGCGATCACCGAGACCGCGCCGCCGGACAGCCCGAAGAACGCGATCGCGACGACCGCCGCCGCGCTCGCGCCCGAGGTGATGCCGATGATGTCGGGGCTGGCGAGCGCGTTCCGCAGCATCGTCTGGAAGATCACGCCGCCCATCCCGAAGCCCAGGCCCACCAGCACCGCGGTCAGGGTGCGCGGCAGGCGCAGGGTGCCGACGGTGAAGGAGGCGCCGGGCACCGTCTCGCCGAGCAGCACCCGCAGCACGTCGAGCGGGGAGTACACGGTGCTGCCGACGGACAGCGACACGACGACGAGCGCGAGGGCGAGCAGCGCGAGCACCGTGCAGCCCAGCGCGGTCCGGCGTGCGCGGCGCCGTCGGCCGGCGGCGATGCCGAGCGCAGCGGTGCCCACGGGAGGACGGATCGCCCTGGCCGCCCGGCCGACGTCGGCGCTCACAGCGCCCGCACCTTCGAGCGGCGCACGATCGCGATCAGCACCGGCGCTCCGATCAGCGCGGTCACGATGCCGACCTCGACGTCGCTCGGGCGCGCGACCACACGGCCGATCACGTCGGCGACGAGCAGCAGCAGCGCGCCGAGCAGCGCGGAGGAGGGGAGGAGCCAGGCGTGCGAGGGCCCGGTGATGCGGCGCGCGACGTGCGGGACGGTGAGCCCGATGAAGCCGATCGGCCCCGCGATCGCGGTCGCCGCTCCGCAGAGCAGCACCGCGGCGAGACCGGCGACGAGACGGGTGCGGCCGACGCGGCGGCCGAGACCCGTGGCGAGGTCATCGCCGAGGGCGAGGGCGTCGAGTCCGCGGGCGCTGCCGATCGCGAGCGCGCCGCCGACGACGAGGAAGGGGAGGACCTGGAGGATGCCCGCGGACTCCGCGCCGCCGACTCCGCCGACCTGCCAGAAGCGGAATCGGTTGAGCGTTGCGTCCTGGGTCAGCAGCACGGCGCTGATCAGCGAGGCGAGCGCCGCGGCGGTGGCGGCGCCGGCCAGTGCCAGCTTGAGCGGGGTCGCGCCCTCGCGGCCGAGCGAGGCGACCGCGTAGACGAACGCGCCGGCCGCCGCCGCGCCGAGGAAGGCGAGCCAGATGAACTGGGGGAGGGTCGTCGCGCCGACCGTCGAGATGCCGAGCACGACGGCGAGGGAGGCGCCCGCGTTGAGCCCGAGGATCCCCGGGTCGGCGAGCGGGTTGCGCGTCATCCCCTGCATCACCGCGCCGGCGAGGCCGAGCGCGGCGCCGACGAGCAGTGCTAGGACCGTGCGCGGGATGCGCCCCTGCACCGCCGCGTCGACGATCGAGTCCGGGTCGGGCGCGGTGAGCGCCGGCCAGATCTCGCCGAGCGGGATCTCGCGGGAGCCGTAGACGAGCGAGAGCACCGACGCGACGACGAGCGCCGCGACCACCGCGATCAGCGCCGGGATCCGCACGCGCGCGGCAGCGCCCCGGAGGCGGGTGTCGCCGTCTCCGGGGCGCCGGTGGGGTGCCGTGTCCTGAGCGGTCACGACACCTTGTCGGCGGCGGTCGCGAGCCCGGTGGTGTACTCGTCGAGCACCCACGGGATGCTCAGCAGGTTCGGCGACGAGGTCGCCATCGCCTCGGAGGAGTCGTCGGTGAGGACGTAGACCGAGCCGCGGGCGACCGCGGGGATCTTCGAGAGCAGCGGGTCGGCCTGGAGCGCCGGGAGGGTGGTCTCGTCGCCGTAGACGATGAGGACGTCGGCGTCGAGCTGGTCGGCGTTCTCGGCGCTGACGGTGCCGCTGAACAGCTCGGAGTCGCCGGTGAGCGAGACGACGCTCGGGGCGAGCTCGAGGCCGAGGTCCTCGACGAACTTCACCCGCGCGTCGTTGCCGGTGTAGTAGGTGAAGGTGCTGGCGTCGGTCGGGTCGTACCAGCCGTAGGTGAAGGTCTTGCCGGCGAGCGAGGGCTTCGCGGCGACCGCGGCGTCGATCTCGTCCTCGACCTCGGCGACCTTCGCCTCGGCCTCGTCGCCCAGTCCGAGCGCCTCGCCGTCGAGCTTCGCGGAGTCCTGCCAGGTGGTCGCCCAGGGCAGGCCGGGGTACGCGACGGTCGGCGCGATCTGGGTGAGGGTGTCGTAGTCCTGCTGCGTGATGCCGGAGTAGGCCGAGAGGATCACGTCGGGCGCGAGGTCCGAGATCGCCTCGAACGGCACGCCGTCGGTCTCGTCGAAGAGGGTCGGGGTCTCGGCGCCGCTCGCGTCGAGCGCCTCCTTCGTCCAGGCGAGGAGGCCGTCGCCGTCCTCGTCGCCGTAGGACGCCTTCGCGAAGCCGACCGGGGTCACACCGAGCGCG
This sequence comes from Rathayibacter sp. VKM Ac-2856, assembly GCF_013205055.1. Taxonomy (GTDB): domain Bacteria; phylum Actinomycetota; class Actinomycetes; order Actinomycetales; family Microbacteriaceae; genus Rathayibacter. Next base: position 579,251 of record NZ_JABMLF010000002.1, on the reverse strand, counting down.
AGCGCGACGTCCTGATTGGTCCAGCTGGTCGCGACGACGCGGTCGGCCGACTCGACGGTGGTCTCGCCGAACGCGTGCTCGACGGTGACGGGGAAGCCCGCGCCGGTCGAGGCGGCGTCGGAATCGCTGCCGGTGCCCGCGGCGTCGGCTCCCGCGGAGCAGGCCGTGAGCAGCAGGGCGGAGAGGCCGAGCGCGGCGACGGCGGTGACGCGCAGGGGCGTGCGGCGGGCGGGGCTGCGGCGGAGGGGGCTGCGGGAGGAGAGCACGGCGATCCTTCGGAGGGGGTGACGGGGTTGCGAAGGTTAACCTAACCTAACTTCCTGCCAGGTCGCCAGCGGGGTGAGCGGGATGCGCTCCTCCACGGCCCGGCGGCCCGGTGCGCCGCGCCGTCCTGCGTCCGCCGCGCCTTTGTGCGTCCGCCGCGCCGTACTGCGTCCGCCTCGATCCTCTGCCTGCACCTCCGGCTCGCATTTCCGCCCTCGGCTCGTCAGATCGCCCGATCCCCGCGTGCCGGAGCCGTTTCCGCGTGCCCGACGTCGCCGCGGCGACCTCCGGCTCGTGAATCCGCCTCCGGCTCGCGGGATCGACCTGTTTCCGCGTGCCGAAGCTCGTTTCGCGTACCCGAGGTGGCTGTGCGGGATCCCCGGCTCGTAAATCCGCCTTCGGCTCGTGGGATCGACCTGTTTCCGCGTGCCGAAGCTCGTTTCACGTGCCGGAGGTGGCTGTGCGGGATCTCCGGCTCGTGAATTCGCCTCCGGCCGCTTTCCGCGTGCCGAAGCTCGTTCCGCGTGCCGAAGCCGGCTGTGCGGATCTCCGGCTCGTGAATCCGGCTCCGGCTCGCGGGATCGGCCGCTTTCCGCGTGCCGAAGCTCGTTTCACGTGCCGGAGGTGGCCGTGCGGGATCCCCGGCTCGTGAATCCGGCTCCGGCCGCTTTCCGCGTGCCGAAGCTCGTTCCGCGTGCCGAAGCCGGCTGTGCGGATCTCCGGCTCGTGAATTCGGCTCCGGCTCGCAGATCCGGCTGGTTTCCGCGTTCCGGAGCTCGTTTCGCGTGCCAAGGGTGGCTGTGCGGGATGTTCGGCTCGTGGCTTCGGCTTCGGCTCGTGGGATCGGCTGGATTCCGCGTGCCGGAGGTGGTTCCGCGTGCCGGAGGTCCGCCTGGATCAGCCGGTCGACCCCGAGGAGACCACGCCGTCTCGTGCTGGCGGATCCTCGCCCTCGGCCGCGGTCGTCCCGCCACCCGCGCCCGCGCCCTCCGCCACCCGCGCGCCGCGCGGCCGCAGCTCGCTCACGAGCGTGCCCGCGACGATCAGCGCCGCCCCCACCAGCGCGAGCGCCGGCAGCCGGTCGCCCGCGAGCCGCCCGATCACCCCGCCCCAGACCGGCTCGGCCGAGTAGATGATCGTCGCGCGCGTCGGCGAGACCGAGCGCTGCGCCCAGTTCATCGTCAGCTGGATCAGGCAGCTGCTGGCGCCGAGGGCGAGGGCGGCGACGAGCCAGACCCACGAGAACGCGGGGACCGCCTCGCCGGCGAGCGGCATGCAGGCGAAGGAGAGGACACCGGCGACCAGGAGCTGCACCACCGTCACTCGCCCGAGGTCGACCCGGCCGGCGAACGCGCTGATCAGGATGATCTCGGCGGCGATCGGCAGGGTGCTGATCAGCGTGGCGATCTCGCCCGCGCCCAGCCCCACCCCCGTCTGCGGCCCCGCGATCAGCAGCAGTCCGGCGAACGCGAGCCCGACGCCCACGAGCGTCGGCACGCCGGGCCTGCGCCGCAGGACGACCCACTGCAGCAGCGGCACGATCGGCACGTACAGTGCGGTGAGGAAGGCCGAGGTGCTGCTCGAGACCGTCTGCAGTCCGTAGGTCTGCAGCCCGTAGCCGAGGAAGATCATCGCGCCGATCGCCGCTCCCGCGCCCAGGTCGATCCGCCGCATCCCGCGCAGCGACCGGTGGAAGACCAGCGCGCTGATCACCCCCGCCGCCACGAATCGCACGCCGACGAAGAAGAGCGGACCGCTGTGCTGCATCGCGACGTGCACCGCCAGGAAGGTCCCGCCCCAGAGCGCCGTGATCCCGATCAGCGCCCACTCGGGTCGCGAGAACCGGACGGCCGAGAGGAGTCGAGTGCGCAGCATTCTGCACACTATAGAGTGCAGAATGATGCGCACGCCAGAGCCCTCCGCCGTCCTCGCCCACGTCGGCAGCAACCTCCGCCGCGCCCGCACGGACGCCGGCCTGAGTCAGGCGGCGCTCGCCGAGCTCTCCGGCATCAGCCGGCGCACCATCGTCAATCTCGAGGCGGGCGAGGCGAACATCAGCCTCACCGGCGTCGACCGCCTCGCCGCCGCGCTGGGCTCGAGCTTCACCGCCCTCGTCTCGGCACCCGGATCCGCCCCCACGGCGATCGACGAGGTGGCGTGGCGCGGCGCCGATGCGGCGAGCGTCGCCGTCCTGCTCGCCTCCGTCCCGTCCCGCGCCGAGGCGCAGCTCTGGACCTGGACCCTCGGCCCCGGCGACCGCTACCGCGCGCAGCCCGATCCCGAGGGCTGGCACGAGATCCTCCTGGTCACTTCCGGCGTGCTCCTGCTCGAGCGCGACGGCGAGGCGGACGTCCGGCTCGCCGTCGGGCAGCACGTCGCCTTCTCGACCGCCCGCGCCTACGCCTACGCGAACCCCGCCGACGACGCGCCCGCGGTCTTCACCCGCATCGTCGTCAGCTGATCCGGCCCGGGACGCCGGTCGACCGGGTCCCGCCATCGCACCGCTCTGCGCCACCTCGCCCGTTCTCCGCCGCAGATGAGGTTCTTCCGGCGCGACGTCAGCAGAATGACCACCTCACGGTCTGCGAGCGGTGACCCGACGGCTCGGGTCCTCCGCCACTGGTCGCAGCGAAGGAAAGGGATCACCATGACGCTCCGGAAGACCTTGGCCATCTGCTCGGCGACGATCGCACTCCTCGGTCTGGCGGCCGCGCCGGCGGCGACGGCGGACGAGAGCACCGCCCCCGCGGTCGCGGCAGCCGTCGAGCAGGCCTCCGTCCTGGGGTCCGCCGCACAGGGCGCGCACGGGGCCGCCCCGGGCACCGCTCCCTGGTACACGGCCGTCAGCATCGCGGAGGCGATCGCCCGGAGCAGCGCAGGCGGGTCCTCGACGCCGGTGTCGGAGCGCATCCTCGGGTTCTCGAACTCGGGCGCGCCGGAGCCCGTCACCGTCGAGCTGAGCTATCGGCAGAGCGACGGCGGCTCCCACACGCAGGTGTCGCCCCTCCTGCCGACGAGCGGTGGCCCCTGGACGGCGTCGCTCCCCGGGGACGCGTGGGACGTCGACATCACGGTGCGGAGCGCCTCCGGAGCCGTCCTCGCCGAGCGGAGCTACCCCGGGGAGATGCCCGACGGGAACCCCACGATCTACTGGGAGTACCGGAGCTACTTCAACCTCCCCGGCTACACCTTCGGCTGGTGAGCCGCCGGTAGGGCCTCGGCCGACCGCGCCGCGGGGTGATCACCTCGCGGCGCGGTCCTGCGTCGGCGGCGTCCACGCGCCGTCCGGGTGGAGGGCGCCGGCGATGGTCGCGGCGATCGCCTGCAGCTCCCGCCGCTGCCGGGCGGTGAGCGGATCGAGCACCGCCGCGCGGACGAGGGCCTCGTGCCCCGGTGCGGCCTGCGCCTGCTGGGCCGCCCCCGCCTCGGTCAGCGTCGCGAGCGTCGTGCGGCCGTCCTCCGGATCGGGGCGCCGCTCGACCCAGTCGCGCGCCTCCAGCCGCGCGACCGCGCGCGAGAGCCGCGACAGCGAGCAGTTCGCGAAGCCCGCGAGGGTGCTCATCCGCAGGGTCCGCTCCGGCGCCGCGGCGAGGGCGTAGAGCAGTCCGTACTCGAAGTGGCTGAGCCCGGAGTCGCGCAGCAGCTGCGCGTCCAGCGCCGCGGGGAGCCGCTCGAGCACGGTCGCGAGCGCGCTCCAGGCGGCGAGGTCGTCCCCGCTCAGCGGGGCGTCGGCGGGGTCGGTCACGTCGACAGCGTAGTGCGACTTCACTTGACGAGGAAAGTGATCCCGCTACAGTTTCCCAGGCAAGCAAACGGCTCGCACGAGGAACGAGGGTGGATCACGATGGATCTGGAACTGACGGGCAAGCGCGCTTTCGTGAGCGGATCGACGCAGGGCATCGGCCGGGCGATCGCGCTCGCCCTGCTGCGGGAGGGCGTCGAGGTCGTCGTCCACGGACGCGGTGAGGCGGGCGTCCGAGCCGCGGTCGAGGGCCTCCGGACGCAGGTCCCCGGCGCCGCCGTCTCCGGTCTCGCGGCCGACGTCGCCGATGCGGAGGCGATGGACCGGCTGCTGGCGCGCCTCGGCCGGGTGGACGTCCTGGTCAACAACGTCGGACTGTTCGAGGTCGCACCCTTCACCGCGATCACCGACGAGCAGTGGCTGCGCTACTTCACCGTGAACGTGCTGAGCGGCGTCCGCCTCTCCCGGCACGTCCTCGACGCCATGCTCGAGGCGGGCTGGGGGCGCATCGTCTTCGTCAGCAGCGAGTCCGGCGTGAGCGTCCCCGGCGACATGACGCACTACGGAGTCACGAAGGCGGGCGTGCTCGCGCTCGGCAACGGCCTGGCCAAGCTGACCCGCGGCACCGGGGTCACGGTGAACACGGTCCTCGGCGGGCCGACCTGGTCCGACGGGGTCGCGAGCAGCGTCCAGGGCATCGCCGACGCCCGCGGCGTGCCGGTCGACGCCCTCCGCGCGGCGATCATCGGCGGAAACGCGACCTCGCTCGTCGAGCGCTTCCTCGAGCCGGACGAGATCGCCTCGCTGGTGGCATATCTCGCCAGCCCGCGCGCCTCCGCCACGAACGGCGCGGCCCTGCGCGCGGACGGCGGCGTGCTCACCGGCCTGCTCTAGATCGCGGCCGCTCGAGGGCTCATCCGCCCTGGGACGCGTCCGCTGAGCCGCCCGCCGCGCCCTTCGCAGCACGGCCGCCCTTCGCCGCCCGCCGCCTCGCCGACCTCGGCGGCGCCTCCCGGAGCCGCTGGGCGACCCGGCCGAGGATGCGCGCGAGCTCGTCGGCGTCGGCGTCGGTGAGCGGTGCGAACAGCAGTCCGTGCACGGTCGCGATGTGGCCGGGGAAGACCGCGGCGAGGACCTCGCGGCCGGCCGCGGTGAGGGCGACGACCGTGCTGCGCTCGTCGTCCGGCGAGGGGGAGCGCGTGACGAGCCCGCGCTGCTCGAGCAGCTGCGCCTGGTAGGTGAGACCGCTGCGGCTGTGGACGACGCCGTCGGCGAGGTCGGTCATCCGCTGCCGGCCACCCGGGGCGTCGCCGAGCCGCGCCAGGAGCTGGAACTGCAGATAGCTGAGATCGCCCGCCTCCCGCAGCTGCTCCTCGACCGCGGGCCGCAGCAGGCTGCCCACTTCGGTGAAGGCCAGGTATGCCGTGAGCTGAGTCGCCGTGAGCTCCGAGGCCGCGGTCTCCGTGGCCGCGGTCTGTCCGCCCGCGGGTGCTGGTTCCGTCATGCCGTCGATCCTACTCTTGCTTCGAATTCGAACCAGTGTTACCGTCGCCCAAGTGCTTCGAATTGGAAGCACCGTTGAGAAGGAGACGATCATGCAGGCAGTGCGATTCCACGAGGTCGGCGGACCCGAGGTCCTCGTCCAGGAGGAGGTCCCGGTTCCGGTTCCGGGTGCGGGTCAGGTGCGGCTGCGCGTCTCGGGCTCGGCGTTCAACGCCGCGGATGCGGGGATGCGGGGTGGCTTCCTGCCGATCCCGGTCGAGCTCCCGCACGTCCCCGGCTACGACGTGTCCGGGACGATCGACGCACTCGGCGACGGCGTCGAGGGAGTGGCGGTGGGCGATCCGGTGATCGCGTTCCTCCCGATGGAGAGGGACGGCGGCGCCGCCGAGTACGTGCTCGCGCCGGCCGAGGCCGTGGTCGCTGCGCCGACGAGCATCGCGCTGGCCGATGCGGCCGCGCTGCCCTCGGTGGCGCTCACCGCGTGGCAGGCCCTCTTCGACCAGGGGCGACTCGTCGCCGGTCAGCGGCTGCTCGTCGTCGGCGCCGGCGGGGTGGTCGGGAAGTACGCCGTGCGGCTCGCCGACCGCGCCGGTGTGCACGTGGTCGCCACCGCGAGTCCGCGCAGCATCGCGGCCGTCCGCGCCGCGGGAGCCGACGAGATCGTGGACCACACGGCGACCGACGTCCTCGAGGCGCTCGGTGAGCGGGTCGACGTGCTGCTCAACCTGGCGCCGCTCGAGCCGGAGCACTTCGCCGCGATGGTCGCCGCCGTGCGCGACGGCGGGGTCGTCGTCAGCGCCACGGCCTTCCTCGCGACGCCCGGTGACGAGAGCCGCGGCGTGCGGGCGGAGACGGTGTTCGTGCTCCCGAACCGCGAGCGGCTCGCCGCGCTGGTGGCGCTCGTCGATGCGGGCGAGCTCACCGTCGAGGTCACGCGTCGGGTGCCCCTGGCCGAGCTGCCGGCGATCCACGCGGAGGCGGCCGCGGGGCGGATCGCCGGCAAGGTGGTCGTCGTCGCGTGAGCGCGTGTCGTCGAGCAGTGCGTCGAGTGAGGGAGGCCGGCCGGGGCGCGGCCTCCCTCACCGGTCACGTCGTGGTCGACGCCACCCGGGCTCACGGCGAGGGCGACTGCCTCAGAAGGCGAAGCCGAGGCACACGACGTGGAGGAGGAACCAGGCCATGACGCTCCTTTCTTCGGATCGGAGGGACGCGCGATCGCGTCGTCCCGGACGTCGGGGCCGGCGGTCCGCTAGAGCGAGCCGAAGAAGGCGATGAAGATCGCGACGAGGGCGTTGGGGATCATGGCGTGTCCTTTCGTGGTGTCGGAGAGTGGCTGGTCGCTGGGACCGCCGTTACTGTCGCCGACGGCGGGAGCGGGTTCAACTCCGTGGCGCTCACGGTGCGAGGTGGCGCGATCGGTCTCCTCCGGCGCGGCCCGGGGTGCGACTCCGTGCCATTCGTGCTCATCCGCGACAGTGATGGCGCCCTGCTCGGTCCGCTCCGGCATGCTCGAGCGAACACCCCTCTCGGCGATGCGGACGCGCGCAGGACTCCCTCCTGTGCGCCCGATCCGAGGGGCCCGACGGAGAAGGTTCCCGATGATGCTCCTGCGCACCGCGACGATCGGCGTGATCACCGCGGCCCTCCTCGGCCTCGCGTCCGGGCCGCCGGCCACTGCCGCTGCGGGCGTCCTCGGTGCGACGGCCTCCGCTTCCGAGTCGGAGGGCGGCTCCGTCTCGCACGTCGACGACTCGATCCACGCGCGCCTGGAGGGCGACGACGTGGTGATCGACATGTCCGCCGGCCTCCTGCAGTCGAGGACGCGGATCGTCGTGCTGGTGAACGACCGGTACATCGGCGAGACCTACTCGGGCTCGGCGTACTACGCGAGCCGGAGGTCGATCGGTGACCGCGTGCTCCTCACGATGAAGCCGGCGAGGGCGGGCGACCACCTCGAGGTCTCCGTGATCAGCGGTCGTCCCGGCGACCCGCTCGGCTCGCGGTACGGGCGGTACCCGCTGCTCGAGGAGGACCTGCGTCCGGCCTGACCCGACTCGACCCGGCGGTCGCCGTCGGTGGCCTGCGGTGGTCGACGCCGCGCTGGTCGACGGTTCGCCACTGCGGCGACGACCCCGTGGACCTCGTCCGCGCGCAGCTCCACACATCGGCGCAGTCCGACGACGTGGCGCGAACCGGGCCGCCGGGGCGCGCCTCAGATCAGGCGCGAGCGCGAGAAGAGCGCGTGCAGCAGCGGCAGCACCGAGGCCGCCATCAGCACCGTGCCGAAGACCGTGTCGTCCGCGCGGACCACCGCGCCGGCGATCAGCAGACCGGCGAAGAGCACCGCCGAGACGATCCGCCGCACGGTCCCCTCGAGCCGGTTGAGGCGTCGCTCCACCGTGGGCACGGTGACCGCGAGGGTCCCGTCCTCGAGGGTCGTCGCGAGCTCGTCCAGGCGGCGTGGCAGCCGCACGAGGAGCCCGAGGGTGTCGAGCGCCTGCCGGCCGACGTCCTGCGCGACGTTGCCGCGCTCCTCCCGGATCAGCTGCTGCGCGTACGGCTCGACCGAGTCCCAGAGGTTGAACGCGGGATCGAGCGCGCTGCAGACCCCGGAGGTCAGCGACATGGCCCGGATGATGAGCAGGAAGTTCTCGGGCAGCTGGAACGGCAGCGAGCGCACGACGTCGCCGAACTGGATCGCGAAGTCGCGGAACTCGCGCGGGTCGACCTCGCGCAGCTCGGCGAAGCCCATGCCGCCGAAGCGCGCGAACAGCTGCGTCATCGCCCGCTCGAGCTCACGCGAGTCGGCGGACGGGAGCAGCACGCCGACGTTGCGCGCCGCGTCGACGAGGCCCTTGCCGTCGCGCGACGCCGCGGCGATGAGCATGGCGCGCAGGCCCGCCCGCGTGGACGGGGGCACCTCGCCCATCATCCCGAAGTCGATGAAGGTCAGGCGCCAGGGCAGCTCGCCGTCGGGGGTCGGCGTGACGAAGACGTTGCCCGGGTGCGGATCGGCGTGGAACCAGCCGTTGGTGAAGAGCTGGTCGAACATGACCGCCGCGAAGACCGGGGCCACGTCGCGGGGGTCGATGCCGGCCGCGGCGAGGGCGTCCGCGTCGGTGATCTTGATCGCGGTGACGTCCTGGAGCGTCAGCACCTTGCGGGTCGAGCGCTCCCAGATGACGTCGGGGACGCCGACGCGGGGGTCGCCGGCGAAGTCGGCCGCGAAACGCACCGAATTGGCCGCCTCGCGCAGGTAGTCGATCTCCTCGAGGCTGGTGACGGCGAACTCCTCGACCAGCGCGGGCGCGTCGACGCGGTCGGAGACGAGCCGCACGTGGGTCAGCCAGCCGCCGATGCGGCGCAGCGCCGCGAGGTCGACCTCGACGATCTCGTCGATGCCGGGGCGCTGGACCTTGACGATCGCGTTCTCGTGACCGGAGTCGGCCGCATCGGCCGCCGAGAGGCGCGCGCGGTGCGCCTGGCCGAGCGAGGCGGCGGCGACGGGGGACTCGTCGACGTCCGCGTAGGCGCGCGCGAGCGTCATGCCCAGCTCGGACTCGGCGAGGGCCCGGATGCGCGGGAACGGCACGGGCGGCACCTCGTCCTGGAGTCCCTCCAGCTCGCGCGTGATCTCGGGCGGCAGGACGTCCAGGCGCGACGACATGAACTGCCCCACCTTGATCATCAGTCCGCCGAGATCGACGGCCAGGACGTGGAAGCTGCGCGCGAAGCGCCGCATCCGCTGCGGGCGGGTGCGCAGCGCGATCGCCGTCAGCCCGATGCGGGGCAGCAGCAGATCGAAGAACCAGGTCACCGCGAGGTGCCAGGAGGCGAACCGCAGGATGCGGCGGTAGCGGCGCTGATCGCCGCGGGCTCGGCGGCCCGGGTCCCCAGGACCCGGGCGTACCGGCGCCACCCGGGTCAGTCCTGCGCGAGGATCGCGTACAGGCGGCGGCGCACGTCCTCGAGTTCGGAGACGGCCTGCCGGATCTGAGCCGGGGTGCCCGAGCGGCCCACCTGCGCGGCGGCCTGGGCGAGGGCGACGCCGGCCTTCGGCAGCGCGCCGAAATCGACCTGGTCGGAGTCGGACCACGGAGCGTCGGTGCCGGAGGCGGCGACCTGCGCGCGACCGGAGTCGGTCAGGCTGTAGGTCTTGCGGCCGTTCGACTCGTCGGCGGCGATGAGGCCCTCGTCGGCGAGCAGCTGCAGGGTGGGGTAGACGGAGCCGGGGCTCGGCTTCCAGCTGCCGCCGCTGCGCTCCTCGATCTCGTGGATGATCTGGTATCCGTGCATCGGCTGCTCCGCGAGGAGCGCGAGGACGGCGGCGCGGACGTCGCCGCGGCCGACCCGGGTGCCGACCCGCTTCTCGAAGCCGGCGCGCGCCTGCTCCATCGCCTGCCAGATGCCGTCGACGGGGCTGCCGGCGCCGAACGCGCCGGTCGAGGACTGGTTCTTCATGATGACCTCCGTGTGTCTTCCGAGTGTGCCGTTCCGAACGACCGTGCTGCTCCGAACGATACTCAGCGATATGTGCGGCGACTGTGAGCGACTGCCCGCGGTGAGCGCAGACGCGACGTCGGGGATCGTCGCGCGCCAGGCCGGGCGATCACCGGTGCGAATAGTTGAGAATGTCTCGTCGCGACCAGCCGCGGCCGTCCCTCGACGCGCCGCTCCTTCGCTGCTGGTCGCATCGAGGAAAAGGGAGCACCTATGAGAAACACCCGCACGCTCGCGGCCTGCGTCGCCGCCACCACCCTGTTCGGTCTGCTGTCGGCCACGCCGGCACTGGCCGCGCCGCCCGAGCCGGTCCCCACGACGCAGCCCACTCCGGGATCGGCCTCGCCCGCGCAGTCGACGGGCGTCGACGTGACGCATGCGGGCGGCGAGGCGCTGGTGTCGCTGCCCGACGACGTCTACCGATCCGAGAAGCGGATCGTCGTCATCGTCGAGGGGAGGTTCGTCGCCCAGATCCAGAACCAGCAGACCCGCGGCGTGTCGAGTGTGACGCCCGATGCCGCCGGCGGGCGGACGATCCTCCACATCCCGGAGGTGAAGCCCGGCGAGCGCGTAGCGGTCACCGAGTACCTGGAGTCGATGGACTCCGGATTCGACGACTCCCTCCGCAGGGAGAGGCTGTTCCCCGCGAGACGCAACGCGGTCGCTCCGACGGTCGATCCCACCCCGACGGAACCGCCGGCTCCGGCCGAGCCCGCTCCCACGGTCGCTCCCGCTCCCTCGGCGGTGCCCGCTCCGGCGGAGTCGCCTGCTCCCCCTGCGCCGACGCCGATCGCCGCACCCACTCCGGCCGCGTCACCCGCGCCCGCGGGGGAGCTCGCCCCGTCGAACGGTGTGTCTGCGGCTGCTCCGGTGGTGACCGCGTGGAACGCCGATCACCAGGCGGTCATGCTTCTGCCGAGGGAGCTCGAATCTCCTCAGAAGCGGGTGACGATCTGGGTCAACGGTGTCAAGAGCACGCAGTTCGTGAATGGTCTGAAAGGGGTGCTCAAGGGTTTCACTGAGGGCTTCCGGTTGGGCGAATACCACGGAGTCGATCAGCTGAGGATCGGTGTCACAGCCGAGCCGGGTGATCGGGTGAAGGTGACTGTGGCCGACGTCGACGGCTCGGATGCTGATCGGGATGCGCCGGAGCGGACGCTGTTCGACGACTTGGTGCAGCCCGCGGGTGCTCCGGTGGTGACCGCGTCATACCGGGATGAGAGGGCGATCGTGCTTCTGCCGAAGGAGCTCGAATCTCCTCAGAAGCGGGTGACGATCCGGGTCAACGGTGTCAAGAGCACGCAGTTCGTGAACGGTCTGAACGGTCTGTTCAGTGGTTTCACCGAGGGGTTGCGAGACGGCGGACACAGCGGTGGTCAGCTGCAGCTCAAGGTCTTGGCCGCGCAGGGCGACCGGGTGACGGTATCCGTGGCCGAGGTCGACGCCGCCGGGCAGGCCTCTTCGGAGTGGGTCCTGCTCGATAAGACGGTCTAGCGCCGATTCGACGCCGTCCGACAGGTCGCGCGGCCGGTGCGGCTGAGGACGCAGAAGTTGCGGTAGTCGAGTGCGACTACCGCAACTTCTGCGTTGTGGGCGGGGTCAGCGCGGGATGCGCTGGAGGGCGGTGCGGCGCTCGCGCTCGTGCAGGGCGGCGCGCTCGCGGCGGAGGGCGGCGACCTCCCCATGGGTGGGCGGGAGGCGGCGCTCGCGCGTGCTCCACGCCACCAGGGCGATGCCCGCGCGGAGGGCGAGGCGGTCGAGCAGGCGTGCGGTGCGGGGTCGGGGGAGGCGGGCGACGAGTGTCGCTGCGGTGTTCACGATGGTGTCCTTCGTGCGGGGCCCGGTCGGTGCCGGGCGGTGGCGCGCGGGCGCGCCGGAGAGCGCCTGGTGGCGCGGCGAGGAGCGCGCTCGGAGCGCGCGGGGCGGTCGCCGGAGGGGCGACGCGCGGGACCCGGGGATCGGGTCGGGGACGGGACGACGGTCCGTGCGGCGGTGCCGCGGGACCGGGAGCTTCTTCTGCGCCGTCACCGTCTGAGCGATGACGAGCGGGAGGCTCGACCGGTCAGTCGGAGAGGACGCCGAAGAAGCCGGCGGTGGTGAAGTGCGATGCGTGCGTCATGGTCGGCTCCTTTCGTGGTGGCGTTCGACGACCGTAGCGGGCCGCGGCTGTTCCTGGCAAGAGGCTGTGTGCGCGTGGGTCTCGATACGCCGCCTGCGGCGGCTACTCGACCAGCATGAGGGGGGCGCCTGCGGCGGCTACTCGACCAGCATGAGGGGGGCGCCTGCGGCGGCTACTCGACCAGCATGAGGGGGGGCGCCTGCGGCGGCTGCTCGACCAGCATGCTGGGGGCGCTTGCGGCGGCTGCTCGACCAGCATGAAGGGGCGCCTGCGGCGGCCTGGTCGAAGGCGAGGCGGGCCCGTCCATGCTGATCGAGTAGCCCGCGGAGCGGGCGTATAGAGATCCACCGTTCGATGGACGTGGGTCTCGATACGCCGCCTGCGGCGGCTACTCGACCAGCATGCTCCGCCGGCCCTGTCGAGGGCGGGCCCCTTCATGCTGATCGAGTAGCCCGCGGAGCGGGCGTATCGAGATCCACCGTTCGAGGGACGTGGGTCTCGATACGCCGCCTGCGGCGGCTACTCGACCAGCATGCTGCGGCGGGTGCTCGACCGGCGCAGCGGCGGTCAGGCTCGGGGGCGGGGCTGCAGGCGCTCGAGCTGGGTGACGTGGGCGGGGGTGAGCTCCTCGAGGGAGTGGGCGCCGAGGAGCTTCATGGTGCGGACGATCTGGTCGGAGAGGATCGCGATGGTGCGGTCGACGCCCTGGCGGCCGCCGGCCATCAGGCCGTAGAGGTAGGCGCGGCCGATCAGGGTGAACTTCGCACCCAGGGCGATCGAGGAGACGATGTCGGCGCCGTTCATGATGCCGGTGTCGACCATCACCTCGGTGTCGGTGCCGACCTCGCGGACGACCTCGGGCAGCAGGTGGAAGGGGATCGGCGCGCGGTCGAGCTGGCGGCCGCCGTGGTTCGACAGGACGATGCCGTCGACGCCGAAGTCGGCGAACTTGTGGGCGTCCTCGACGCTCTGCACGCCCTTGATGACGAGCTTGCCGGGCCACATCTCGCGGATGACCTTCAGGTCCTCGAAGCTGATGGTGGGGTCCATGGCGAGGTCGAGCAGGTCGCCGACGGTCCCGCCGGTCGCGCTGAGCGAGGCGAACTCGAGCTTCTGCGTGGTGAGGAAGTCGAACCACCACCACGGCCGCGGCAGCGCGTCGAGGACGGTGCCGACGGTGAGCTGCGGCGGGATCGAGAAGCCGTTGCGCTTGTCCCGCAGCCGCGCCCCGGCGACCGGGGTGTCCACGGTGAAGAAGAGGGTCTCGTAGCCGGCGGCGGCGGCGCGCTCGACCAGGCCGTAGGAGATCTCGCGGTCGCGCATCACGTAGAGCTGGAACCAGTTGCGGCCGTGCGGGTTGGCCTTCTTGACGTTCTCGATCGACGTGGTGCCGAGCGTGGAGAGGGTGAAGGGGATGCCCGCCGCGGCTGCCGCTCCGGCGCCCGCGGTCTCGCCCTCGGTCTGCATCAGGCGGGTGAAGCCGGTCGGCGCGATCCCGAACGGCATCGCCGACGGCGCGCCGAGCACGGTCGCAGTGGTGTCGACGGCGGCGACGTCGCGGAGCACCTGGGGGTGGAACTCCACGTCCTCGAAGGCCTGGCGGGCGCGGGCGATCGAGATCTCGCCCTCCGCGGAGCCGTCGGTGTAGTCGAAGGCGGCCTTCGGCGTGCGGCGCTTCGCGATGGTGCGGAGGTCCTCGATGGTGAGCGCGGCGTCGAGGCGGCGCTTGCGGCCGTCGAGCTCGGGCTTCTTGAAGCTCAGGTACTCGAGCAGCTCGACGGGCTTCGGGAACTGGCGCTGGACCATGCTGGTCAGCCTTTCTCGGGGGAGGAGGAACGGGGTTCGTAGCGCACCGGCGGGAAGGCCCGGCGCACGAGCGAGCGCAGCGACTCGAGCGAGCCGCTGACGAGGCCCTGGGCGCGCGCCTGGACGATGATGTTGCCGATCGCGGTGGCCTCGGTGGGGCCGGCCTCGACCGGGAGCCCGGTGCGGTCGGCGGTCAGCTGGCAGAGCAGCTCGTTCTGCGAGCCGCCGCCGACGATGTGGATCGTGCGGACCCGCTTGCCGCTCAGCCGCACGGCGTCGGCGAGGGTGCTCGCGTAGGCCTCGGCGAGCGACTCCAGGATCGAGCGGACGAACTCGGGCCGGGTGCGCGGCTGCGCGAGACCGCGCTCGACGCACCACTCGACGATCCGGCCGGGCATGTTGCCGGGGGCGAGGAAGCGCTCGTCGGCGGGGTCGAACGTCGTGATCGGACCGCGGATCGCCGCGGCCTGCCGCAGCAGCTCGGGGAGGTCGATCTGCTCGCCGGTGCTGCGCTCCCAGGTGCGGACCGACTCCGAGAGCAGCCACAGCCCGGAGACGTTCTTCAGGAATCTGACCCGCCCGTCGACGCCGCCCTCATTGGTGAAGTTGGCGGCCCGACCCTCCAGCGAGACCACCGGCTTCTCGAGTTCGACGCCGACGAGCGACCAGGTGCCACTGGAGATGTACGCGAACTCCTCGTGCGCGGCCGGCACCGCGACGACGGCCGAGGCCGTGTCGTGCGAGCCGACCGCGACGACGCCCAGGCCGGCCGGCGCGCCGAGATCGGCGGCGACGGCGGGCAGGAGCGTGCCGAGCCGGGAACCCGGCTCGATCAGGGGTGCGAGGATCCCGAGCGGCAGATCGAGGCGCGCGAGGAGGTCGTGGTCCCACGCGCGGGTGGTCGGGTCGAGCAGACCCGTGGTGGAGGCGTTGGTGATCTCGGTCGCCGCGACGCCGGTCAGCCAGTAGCCGATCAGGTCGGGCACGAGCAGCGCCTGGTCGGCGAGGGCGAGGGCGTCGCGCTCGGCGGCGAGCTGGAACAGCGTGTTGAACGGCAGGTGCTGCAGGCCGTTCCGCCGGTAGAGCTCCTCCGCGTCGATGCGCGCGTGCACGTCGGCGACGCCGCGCGCCGTCCGCTCGTCGCGGTAGTGGTACGGCGTGCCGAGCATCCGCCCCCGGCGCAGCAGGGCGTAGTCGACGGCCCAGGAGTCGATGCCGATCGAGACGACCTCGGGCTCGTCGCGGAGGGCGTTCGTCAGCCCGGTCGTGAGCGAGCGGTGCAGCTCCAGGATGTTCCAGTGCAGCGCGGAGTCGCCGCCCTCGTGGACGCGCACCGGCTGGTTCGGGAAGCGCGCGACGTGCCGCATCCGCAGCTCGTCGTGGCCGACGTAGCCGAGGATGACGCGTCCGCTGGTGGCGCCCAGGTCGACGGCGGCGACGGCCTTCATCGGAGGACCCCTCTTGTCGGTGCCTTCGGCAGGATGCGACCCATTGAGGGTCGCCGTCGCGTTCCGCGGTCTTCCGGGCCGAGGGCTGCCGCCTTTCGGGCGATGCTGCGGCGTTCCCGCGATGACGATGTCATCGCAGGAAGGCCGCAGCCACGCCCGCATCCACGGGAACATGCAGCCCCGTGGTGTGGGAGAAGTCGGAGGTGCAGAGGGCGAAGACGGCGTTGGCGACGTTCTCGGGGACGACCTCGCGCTTGAGGATGGTGCGCTTCGCGTAGAACGCGCCCAGGTCCTCCTCGTCGATGCCGTAGGTCTTGGCGCGGTTCGCGCCCCAGCCGGAGGCGAAGATGCCGGAGCCGCGGACGACGCCGTCGGGGTTGATCCCGTTGACCTTGATGCCGTGCTCGCCGAGCTCGGCGGCCAGCAGGCGGACCTGGTGGGCCTGGTCGGCCTTCGTTGCGGAGTAGGCGATGTTGTTGGGGCCGGCGAAGACCGAGTTCTTCGAGGAGATGTAGACGATGTCGCCGCCGAGCTTCTGGTCCACCAGCACCCGGGCCGCCGCCTGCGAGACGAGGAACGAGCCCTTCGCCATCACGTCGTGCTGCAGGTCCCAGTCGGCCTCGGTGGTGTCGAAGAGCGACTTCGAGAGCGAGAGGCCGGCGTTGTTGACGACCAGGTCGAGCCCGCCGAAGGCGAGGACGGTGGCGTCGATCGCGGCCTTCACGGCGGCGGCGTCGGACACGTTCGCCGCGACCCCCACCGCGACGTCGGTCGAGCCGAGCTCGGCGGCCGCGGCCTGCGCCTTGGCCAGGTCGAGGTCGGCGACGACGACGCAGGCGCCCTCGGCGGCGAGGCGGGTGGCGATCGCCTTGCCGATGCCGGAGGCGGCGCCGGTCACGAGGGCGATGCGGGAGGCGAGGGGCTTGGGCTTCGGCATCCGCTGCAGCTTCGCCTCCTCGAGCGACCAGTACTCGATGCGGAACTTCTCGGCCTCGTCGATCGGCGCGTAGGTCGAGATGGCCTCGGCGCCGCGCATCACGTTGATCGCGTTGACGTAGAACTCGCCGGCGACGCGCGCCGTCTGCTTGTTGGCGCCGTAGGAGAACATGCCGACGCCCGGCACGAGCACGATCAGCGGGTCGGCGCCGCGGATCGCGGGGCTCTCCGGCGTCGCGTGTGCGTCGTAGTACGCGCGGTAGTCGGCGCGGTACGCCTCGTGCAGCGCGGGGAGGCGCTCGAGGATCTCCTCGACCGAGGCGGTGGCCGGCAGGTCGACGAGCAGCGGCTTGACCTTGGTGCGGAGGAAGTGGTCGGGGCAGGAGGTGCCGAGGGCGGCCAGGCGCGGGTGCTCGGTGCTCGCGAGGAAGTCGAGGACCTCGGCGGAGTCGGTGAAGTGGCCGACCTGCGGGCGGTCGTGCGAGGCGATCGCGCGCAGGTGCGGGGCGAGCGCGGCGGCCTTGGCGCGTCGCTCCTCCTCCGGAAGCGCGGCGAAGCCCTCGAGGGCGGGACCGAAGGGCTCGGGACGCCCGTGCTCGGCGATGTAGGCGCTCGCGGTCTCGATGATGCGCAGGGAGTTGGCCTCCGCCTCCTCGCTGGTGTCGCCCCAGGCGGTGATGCCGTGGCCGCCGAGGATCGCGCCGATCACGTCGGGGTTGGCCTCCTTGATCGCGGCGATGTCGAGGCCGAGCTGGAAGCCGGGGCGGCGCCACGGGACCCAGGCGACGGTGCCGCCGAAGGCCTCGGCAGTCAGGCGCTCGCCGTCGGCGGCGGTCGCGAAGGCGATGCCGGAGTCGGGGTGCAGGTGGTCGACGTGCGCGGCGTCGACGAGGCCGTGCATCGCGGTGTCGATCGAGGGGGCGGCGCCGCCCTTGCCGTGCAGAGTGAAGTCGAAGGCGGCGACCATCTCGTCCTCGCGGTCGACACCGGGGTAGACGTTCGTCAGTGCGCGGAGGCGGTCGAGGCGCAGGACAGCGAGGCCCGACTCAGTGAGCGTGCCGAGGTCGCCGCCGGAGCCCTTGACCCAGAGCAGCTCGACGGGCTCGCCGGTGACGGGGTCGGTCTCGACGCCCTTCGCGGAGGTGTTGCCGCCCGCGTAGTTCGTGTTGCGCGGGTCGGCCCCGAGGCGGTTCGAGCGGGCGATGAGCTCTGCGGCGGTCGAGGCCATGACTTCTCCGTCTGGTTGAACGAGTGTGTTAACTATCACAGAAGCTAACAGGCCCGGTCGTGACGGTCAATGCGGATCGCGCCGGTCGACGGCGTCAGCGGACGTCGGCGAGGCCGCGGAAGGGGTCGAGTCGCGGGTCGGCCGGGTCGAGCTCGGTCACGAGGACGGCGATCGCGTCCCAGTCCAGCGCGCGGGCGAGGGCCGAGCGCTCGAGCTTGGACGAGTCGACCAGGAGCACCGTCTCGGCGGACGCCTGCACGAGGACGCGCTTCACCTGCGCCTCCTCCAGAGTCACCTCGCTCGTGCCCGCGCGGGTGACGGCCGAGGCGGAGGTGAAGAAGCGGTCGTAGTGCAGCTCGGCCGCGCCGGCGCAGGCGAGCGGACCGACGAAGCTGTCGGTCTCGGCCTGCAGCTCGCCGCCGATCAGGACGACGCGGGCGCGGGTGGCGCGCGCCGAGGCGTGGTTCTCCAGGGAGTTCGTGGCGATCAGGAGCCGTGGCGACTCCGGGGCGGCGCCGAGGAGGGTGCCCGCGGTGGAGGAGGCATCGACGGCGATCGCGCCGGAGTCGGGCAGCAGGGCCACCGCCTTCCGCGCGATCTCGCGCTTGGCGGCGGCTCCGGCGGCCAGGCGCTCGGCGAAGGGGCGCGGGCGGAGGGCGGCGACCGCGCCGCCGCGGACCCGGCTGAGCAGGCCCTCCGCCTCGAGGTCGGCCAGGTCGCGGCGGACGGTCATCGTGGAGACGTCCAGCTCGGCCGCCGCGTCGTCGAGGCGGATCGCCCCGTCGCGCTCGAGCAGCTCGATCAGGCGCGCGCGCCGCTCCGCGGAGTCCACCGTGGCCATGCCGCTCCCGTCCCGCCGGCGCGTGGGCGCCCGCGCGATCGAGAGTAACGGGGAGCGCCCGCGCGGGTCGGCGGTCGCTCCCGGTCGGCGGTCGCTCCTTGTCGGCGGTCAGTCCTTGTCGTCGGTGTCGCGCCGGACCCGCGCCGCGGGGTCGCGACCGGTGACCGGGAACGGACCGGTCACGCCGTCGCGCAGCTGCGCGATGCGGAGGATGCGGCCGCGCTGCAGGAACCAGCCGGCGACGAGCAGCGGCACGATGATCACCAGGGACGCGATGGTGAGGGTGCCGACCGGGAAGTCGATCGCCATCAGCACGAGCACGACGGCCAGGAAGACGAGGGTCAGCCAGGCGGTGACGGGGGCGCCGGGGAGCTTGAACGACGGCTCCTTCGCGAGTCCCTTCTTCGCCCACTGCCGCAGCCGCATCTGGCAGAGGATGATCGTGCCCCACGCCGTGATGATGCCCAGGCTCGCGATGTTGAGCGCGATCTCGAACGCCTGACTCGGCACGAAGTAGTTGAGCGCGACGCCCGCCACCGTGAAGGTCGCGGTGAGCAGGATGCCCGCGTAGGGCACGCCGCCGCGCGACATCCGGGTGGTCCACTTCGGGGCGGAGCCGTTCATGCCCATCGAGTGCAGCGCGCGGCCGGTGGAGTAGAGGCCGGCGTTGAGCGAGGAGAGGGCGGCGGTGAGGACGACGAAGTTCATGATCGAGCCGGCGATCGTGCCGACCTCGGGGCCGCCGATGGAGGAGAAGAAGGTGACGAAGGGGCTCTCGCCCTCCTTGTAGGCGGTGTACGGCAGCAGCAGCGAGAGCAGGACGATCGAGCCGACGTAGAAGATCGCGATGCGGAAGATGACCGAGTTGATCGCGCGGGGGATCACCTTCTCGGTGTCCTGCGTCTCGCCGGAGGCGGTGCCGACCAGCTCGATCGCGGCGTACGCGAAGACGACGCCCTGCATCACGAGGACCGCGGGCAGCAGGCCGTTGGGCAGGATGCCGCCGTTGTCGCTGAGGATCGTGACGCCGGTCTGCACGGTCTCGCCGCCGGCCTGCACCGGGAAGGCGAAGACGAGCCAGATCAGCGCGACGACGAGGAAGGCGACCAGCGCCGTCACCTTGATCAGGGCGAACCAGAACTCGAGCTCGCCGAAGACCTTGACCGCGACCATGTTCGCGGCGAGGACCACGAGCAGCGCGATCAGGGCGAGGAGCCACTGCGGCGCGGCCGTGAAGGCCGACCAGTACTTGAGGTACACGGCGACGGCGGTGGTGTCGACGATGGAGGTCATCGCCCAGTTGAGGAAGTACATCCAGCCGGCCGCGTAGGCGAACTTCTCGCCGTAGAACTCGCGGGCGTAGGAGATGAACGACCCCGACGACGGGCGGTGCAGGACGAGCTCGCCGAGGGCGCGGAGGATGAAGAAGGCGAAGACGCCGGCGACCAGGTAGGCGATCGCGAGGGCCGGGCCCGCCGAGTTGAGGCGGCCGCCGGCGCCGAGGAAGAGGCCGGTGCCGATCGCGCCGCCGATCGCGATCATCTGCAGCTGGCGGGGCTTCAGACCGTGCTGGTAGCCCTCCTGCTCGTGCGAGAAGTCCTTGGCGGGCGCGTGCTCCGCGTCGATGTCGTCCTGCGCTGTCATGGCGTCACGGTACTCCCGCGCGGGGGCGGTCCTGGCCGGCGGGCGCGGCGGCGCGCGGGTGGGTGCGCGATGCGGCCGGAACAGGCTGGTCGAGCAGCCGCGGGACGCGGCGTATCGAGACCTGCGCTCGGTCGGTGGGTGGGTCTCGATACGCCCGCGGTGCGGGCTACTCGACCAGCATGCAGGGGGCCAGCGGTGCGGGCGGGTCGGCATGCATGGAGCCGGAACATGCTGGTCGAGTAGCCGCGGCACGCGGCGTATCGAGACCTGCGCGCGGTCGGTGGGTGGGTCTCGATACGCCCGCTGCGCGGGCTACTCGACCAGCATGCAGGGGGGTGGTCGATCGGCGTGGAGGGGGCTACTCGACCAGCATGCAGGGGGGTGGTCGTTCGGCGTGGAGGGGGCTACTCGGCCGCGCGGGCTCGGGCCTTGAGGGTGGCGATGACGGCGGTCTTGGCGTCGGAGTAGGCGTTCATGTCGTGCCAGGGGCGCTGCATCAGGGCGCGCTTCGTGGACTCGTAGAGGGCGCGGTCGGCGGGGTCGCGGCGGAGGTGGTCGCGGAGGAGGAGGTACTCGTCGATCGCCGGGTCGCCGCGGCCGTAGAGGTGCACGTGCACGTCGCGCTCGGGGGTGCGGACGAGGCGGTGACCGGGCTCGCGCACCCGCAGCAGGTAGCCGGCGGCGAGCAGCGGGGCGACGTGGTCCTCCTCGGCGGTGATGTCGGGGACCGCGACGACGACGTCGACGATCGGCTTCGCGGCGAGTCCGGGCACCGCGGTGGAGCCGATGTGCTCGATCGCGACGTCCAGGCCCGCGAGAGCGTCCGTGATCCGCCGCTCGTGCTCGCGGAAGACGCTCGGCCAGCCGGCGTCGTACTCCCGCAGCCCGACCGTGAGCGGCTCGGCGCCGCCGATGATCTCGACGGCGGTGACGTCCGGTCGGCGGGGGTGCTCGGTGCGGGGCATGACGGCATCCTCGCATCGCCTCGGCGCGTGATCGCGAGGGGCGAACGCCGGGGGCAAGGGCTTGCAGCCGGTCGGCGGGAGGGATTGTCTGGAGGCAGGAGAGAGAGGTGTCACCATGACGCAGACCTTCCCCGCGTGGTTGCGGGACCAGGAGAAGAGGGACGACGAGGTCGGCGAGCTCGCACAGACCTACGCCGGCCGCGGCGACCTGCCGGAGCACGGCGGACGCGCCATCTACGACGGCTACTTCGCGAGCGAGCCCGCCACGGCGCAGGCCTCGCTCGAGCGGGCCTGGATGGAGTTCGAGGCGCACCCCGAGCCGTCCGCCACCTCGGACGAGCCGGAGGGACTTCGATGAGCGACCAGAGCCCGAGCCCCGTCCAGGACCCGGACGACCAGTCCGACAAGCCCTCGCAGGCCGAGGGCGAGGATCCCCGCGACACCCCGGTCGAGGTGCTGCCCGCCGAGGGCAAGCCGTCGAAGGCCGAGGGCTGATCCGGAGGGATCGGATCGAAGGGGCGCTCCCGGTGACGGGGGCGCCCCTTCGTGCGTTCTGCGGGGATCTCGATACGCCCTCTGCGAGGGCTACTCGATCAGCATGAGCGGGCGGGCCTCTTCGATCAGCATGATGTGGGCTGGCCTGCTCGACGAGCATGAGGCGGGCGGGTGAGTACGCAGAAGTTGCGGTACTCGCGGGTGACTACCGCAACTTTTGAGGAGTGGGTGGGTGCGCGGGCGGCCGGGCGGTCAGCGGCCGGCGGCGGCCATCAGCTCCTGGGCCTCGGGGCTCTCGGGGTACTGGGCGAGGACGCGCTCGAGGTCGCGGCGGGCGGGGGCGCGGCGGCCGTCGGCGAGGTGGGTGCTGGCGCGCTCGAACAGGGCCTCGATCCGCAGCTCGACGGGGCGGGCGCTGGTGACGTTGGGGCGGACGACGCGGTCGAAGGCCTCGAGGGCGCTCTCGATCAGGCCGAGCTCGCGGAGGGCGACCCCGCGGCGGATGAGGACCGCGGCGGACGGGGCGTCGACGTTGACGACCGGGGCCGAGAACTGCGCCATGTCGCTCCAGCGGCGGCGCGACGAGTAGAGCGAGGCGAGGGTCGAGGCGGCGAGCGTCGACGGCGGCAGGGTCTCGACGGCGGCGGTCGCTCCGGCCGGATCGTCCGCGGCGGCGAGCTCGGCGAAGAGCAGGCGGAGCGTCGTCGCCGTCAGCGGCACGTCGATGTCGAGCCCGGCGCTCAGCGGCAGGTGGGCCGTCAGTGTGATCCCGTAGCGGCGGAGGAACGGGTCGGCGGCCGGGTCGTAGCGCATCCGCACCAGCCAGCCCGCCAGGCGGAGGGCGCGGTCGTCCTCGCGGCGGGCGAGGGCGTCGCGGACGAGCTCGACGACGGCCGCGATCTTCGAGCCCTCGGGGGAGGCGGCGGTCGCCTCGTGCAGCTCGGCGGCGGGGGCGCCGGCGCGGATGAGCCGGATGAGCGGCGCCTCCCACGGCTGCGCCAGCGGCGAGGGTTTCACGAGGCCCGGGCCGCTCGGCATCGACAGGGCGGCGGAGAGGCGGGAGCGGTCGCGGGAGCGGCTCAGCGCGGGCCCGACGACGGGGTGCAGGCGCGCACCCGCGAGGACCCGTAGATCCCCCGCGGTCCGGAAACCGATCCCCACTGCTGTCCCTCCCCGGCTGGGGGAGGCCCGTCATCCCCCAGGCCCTAGTTTACGGGGTTCTGCGGGCCCCTTCCCCCCGAAAGGGGCCCGCACCGGCGTCGGGGATCGTCGGAGCGCCGACGCCGAGGGGCGGAGGGCTCCGCCCCAGCCTGCTCAGACCGCGGTCAGCCGCGAGCCGTCCGCGGCGCTGCGCTCGACGGCGTCCAGCACCTGCTGCACCTGCAGCGCGTCGGCGAAGGACGGCCGGGGCTGGACGCCCTCCGCGATCGCCGTGACCAGGTCGACGACCTGGTGGCTGAAGACGTGCTCGTAGCCGAGCCCGTGCCCGGTCGGCCACCACGCGGCGGCGTAGGGGTGCACGGGCTCCGTCACCTGGATGGTGCGGAAGCCCTGGGCGTCCTCGGGGTCGCGGCCGTCGTAGTACTCGAGCTCGTTGAGGCGCTCGAAGTCGAAGGCGATCGAGCCGGTCTCGCCGTTGATCTCGATCCGGTTGGCGTTGCGGCGGCCGAGCGCGAGGCGCGTGGACTCGAAGACACCGAGGGCGCCTCCGCTGAGCGTCGCCGTGAACAGCGCGGCGTCGTCGACCGTCACCGGGCCGCGCGGGGCGCCCTCCTCGGCGCGACCGCCGAGCCCCGCCTGCGCGGAGAGGACCGGGCGCTCGGTGACGAAGGTGCGCAGCATCGCCGAGACGCCGTCGATGCTCTGGCCGGTCAGCCACTGGGCGGTGTCGATGCTGTGCGCGCCGATGTCGCCGAGGGCGCCGGAGCCGGCCTTCTCCTTGTCGAGGCGCCAGGTCAGCGGACCCTCGGAGTCGCTCAACCAGTCCTGCAGGTACTGCGCGCGGACGTGGCGGATCTCGCCGAGCCGGCCCTCCTCGATGAAGCGCTTCGCGAGGGCGAGCGCGGGGGTGCGGCGATAGCTGAAGCCGCACATCGCGAGACCGGTCGCGGCGGCGGCCGCGTCCGTCATCGTCTGCGCCTCGGGGACGGAGCGGGCCAGCGGCTTCTCGCAGAGGACGTGCTTGCCCGCCTCGAGCGCGGCGATCGCGATCTCGGCGTGCTGGTCGCCCGGGGTGCAGATGTCGATCAGGTCGATGTCGTCGCGGGCGATCACCGCGCGCCAGTCGATCGACGACTCGGCGGCTCCGAAGTTCTCGGCGGCGGCGTGCGCGCGGCTCTCGTCGCGGCCGACGACCACGGCGAGCTCGGGCTGCAGCGGCAGGTCGAAGAAGCGCGGTGCGGTCCGCCAGGCCTGGGCGTGGGCGCGGCCCATGAAGGCGTGGCCGATCATCGCCACGCGGAGGGGTGCTGTCATCGGGGTCTCCTCGGAGGATCGCGACGGCCGCGACCGGGAGGGGTCGCGGCCGTCGCGGGGTGGAACGGTCGGGTCGGGGTCGGACGGTGACGGGGCCGGACGGAGTCAGGCGCCGACGGGCTCGCCGACCGGCTCGCCGGCGGCCGTCCGCAGCGGGAGCAGCTCGGGGCGCTCCGCCGTGGTCTCGATCTCGACGACCGCCTTCTCGGCGGCCGAGCGCAGGATCGCATCCATGATCTCGAGGACGTGCAGGGCGAGGCGGCCCGAGGCGCGGTGCGGCCGGTCCTCCTCGATCGCCTCGGCGATGTCCGCGAGCCCGACGCCGCGACCGGTGTCGACCACTCCGGCCGAGTCGGGCACGACGCGCCAGTCCTCGTCGCGCACGGCGACCTCGACGGCGTCCGAGAACATGTTCGGATCCGGGACCGAGATGGTGCCCTCCGTGCCGTAGATCTCGAACTTCGGCGCGCGCGAGCGCCAGATCTCGAAGCTGACGGTGACGGTCGAGGTGACTCCGCTCTCGTGCTCGAGCAGCGCGCTGATGTGCGTGTCGATCGAGACGGGGATCGGCGTCCCGGCGCGCGGGCCGGACTCGATGGTGCGCGGGCGGTCGGAGCGGGTCGCGAGTCCGGTGACCCGGACGACGGGGCCGAAGAAGTGCACCAGCGCGGTCAGGTAGTACGGGCCCATGTCGAGCAGCGGGCCGCCGCCGGGCTGGTAGTAGAACTCGGGCGCCGGGTGCCAGCGCTCGTGACCGGGCGCCGCCCAGTGCACCTGTGCGGCGATCGGCGTGCCGATCACTCCCGAGTCGAGCGTCTGCCGCGCGGTCTGCACGCCGGTGCCGAGCACGGTGTCGGGCGCGCTGCCGAAGCGCAGGCCCAGCTCCTCGGCCAGGTCGAGCATGGGCGCCGCCTCGGCCGGGTTCAGTCCCAGCGGCTTCTCCGCGAAGACGTGCTTGCCGGCCTTCAGCGCGCGCGTGCCGATCTCGACGTGCGCGGCGGGGATGGTCAGGTTGAGCACCGCATCGACCTCGGGGTCGGCGATCAGGTCGTCGACCGAGAGCGCGCGGACGCCGTGCTCGTCGGCGACCTCCTGCGCGCGGGCGGTGTTGAGATCCGCGACCGCGACCAGGCGCAGGCCGGGGAAGGTCGGGAGGTTGGCGAGGTACTGCTCGCTGATCTTCCCGACTCCGATGATGCCGACTCTCAGCGGGAGGCCCACAGAAGTCCCCTCTCGATGATGGTGCGGACGTTGGCGTCCTGGAGGATCTCGACGCGGTGGCCCGGCGTCGAGACGAAGATGCGGCCGGCGCCCCAGAGGCGGGTCCAGACGGCGGGGGAGGTGACCGGGCGGTGCCACGGGTCCCACTCGCGGACGGCCTGGGTCGTGGTGGCGAGGACGTCGTTGAGGTCGTCGTGCAGCACCCAGTACTGCTCGGTGGTGAGCTCGAAGTCGGAGAGGCCCTGCGTGATCGGGTGGTCGGCGGCGAGGGCCGTCAGCTCGATCGTGTGCGGGACGTAGTTGTCCGACTGCTCGCCGGTGCGCTCGTCGGGGTGCTTGCCCGGGTGCGAGGCGAACTGGCCGCCGATCAGCTGGAGGTAGTCGGAGTTGTTGCGGTAGGAGTCGGCGATGCCGCCGTGCCAGCCGGCCAGGCCGGTGCCGCGCTCGACGGCGGCGCGCAGGCCCAGGAACTCGGGCCACTCGATCGAGGTCATCGTGTTGGACTGCACGATCAGGTCGACGGTGCGCAGGTAGTCCTCGTCGGCGTAGACGGCGGTGGACTCCTCGACGCGCACGTCGAAGCCGTTCTCGGTGAGGAAGGGGAGGAACAGCTCGGTCGCCTCGACGGGCTGGTGGCCGTCCCAGCCGCCGCGGACGACGAGCGCCCTCTTGGCGGGAGTGGTCGGGGGGAGGTCGGTCATCGGTGTCCTCGGGGTGCTCGGCGGATCGCTCCGCGGTTCGTCGTCGAACGGTACTTGCGCAACTTCTCGGCTGTCGCGGCCCGCGTTCTTCCAGTCTGCACCCGGCGAGGGTCGCGGGCAAGGCGCTGTCGCGGGCTGCGGCCGCCGATCTAGTCCGGCGGGTTTCGCAACTCGATCTGCCCTACAGTGGGGGCATGGACGACACCGGTGCCGCTCCCCGGCCGACGATGGCGCGCATCGCCGAGCGTGCGGCGACGAGCGTGCCGACGGTCTCGAAGGTGCTCAGCGGCGGCACCGACGTGTCGGAGGCGACCCGCCTGCGGGTGATGGAGGCGGCGCACGAGCTCGGCTACCGGCGCCGCCCGCGGCTGCGTCCGCCCGTCGACGACCCGCACGTCGCGCACATCGTCGACGTCGTCGTCGGCCATCTCGGCGGCAGCTGGATCGGACCGGTCCTCGGCGGGATCGAGGAGGAGGCCGCGACGGCCGGCGTCGACCTCGTGCTCACGCGGGCGCGGCCCGACGGGGAGTGGGTCAACCGTCTCCTGCGGCGCTCGTCGCTCGGCGCGATCGTCGTCCTCGTGGACGTGACGGCCGCGCAGCTGCACCTGCTCACCACCGCGGAGCTGCCGGTGGTGATCGTGGATCCGATCATCCGACCGCCCGCGGACGTCGCGAGCATCGGCGCGACCAACTGGGACGGCGGCAGGATGGCGGCCGAGCACCTGCTCGGGCTCGGCCACACCCGCATCGGCGTGATCGCCGGGGCGAAGGGGCAGCTCTACAGCAGCGCGCGGCTGGACGGCTTCAGCACGGCGCTGCGTGACGCCGGGGTGCCGCTGCCGCGCGAGCGCGTGGTCTACGGCGACTGGAGTCGCGACCGCGCCCGGGCCGCCGCCGAGGCGATGCTGGCGGAGGGGGAGCGGCCGACGGCGTTCTTCGCCTTCTCGGACATCATGGCGCTCGGCGTCTACGAGGCCGCGGACCAGGCCGGTCTGCGCATCCCGGACGACCTCAGCGTGATCGGCTTCGACGACGTGCAGGAGTCGGCGTGGGCGACCCCGCCGATGACGACGATCCAGCAGCCCATCGCCGAGATGGGCGCCGCCGCCTTCCGGATGCTGCACCAGGCGCACCGCGCGGCCCGGCCGCTCTCCTCGAGCGCGACCCGCCTCGAGCTCGAAACGCGCCTGATCGAGCGCGCCTCTGTAGCCGCGCCGCGCTGACGCGGCGCTGAGTCGCCCGAGAAGGTGCGTTCTCGGGGTGGGGAACGAGCCTTCTCGGGCGACTCGGGGCGGCGATCCGCGCTCGGCGATCGGGGCGCGTAGAATATGTGCTTGACGACATATTGCGGAGGTGCGCTGGTGACGGAGAGCTCGACCGCGGTTCGCTCCGCTCGCGCCAGCCGTGGCTTCACCCAGCAGCATCTGGCGGAGCTGACGGACGTCGATCAGGCTCGGATCTCGCGCATCGAGAACGGCCGGGACGCGGACTTCAGCACGGTGCAGCGCGTCCTGGCGGGCGCGGGGCATCGGCTCTACGCGCTGCCCCTCCAGCGGGACGACGCCGCGTCCGTTGCCGTCGAGATCCGCGAGCGACTCCGAGCGGAGGATCGGGAACGGGCCCTGCGGGCCCTTCTGCAGCTCAACGACAACCTCGTCGCTGAGCACGGGCTCCTCCGAGGTGTCCTGGGGCTGGCGGAGCCCGAGCCCACGCGGAGCCGAGCATGGGACGCGGCGATCGCAGCGCTCGTCGCCTGGCGCCTGAGCGAGGAGGGGCTGCCGCTCCCGACCTGGGTGGCCCGGCCCGAGCGCTACCTTCCTGTCGCCGTCGTCCTCGAGATCGACCCCGCGGACCCGGCACCGCCCGAGTCGGAGGTGCCCGAGGAGTTCCTCCGACGTGGCGTCCACGTCTGGCGCGACACCTTCGCGAGTGTGTGACCGTGGCCGTCTCGCTCGACCGCGACGACATCATCGCGGGTCTCGCGGAACTCGTCGCTGAGCTCCATCAGCTGCGGGAGACGGCGGGCATCCGGCTCGTCGGCGGGGCTGCCCTCGCCCTCCGCTACTTCGACAGGGGCACGACGCAGGATCTGGACTCCCTGCACGTGAGGCCCGGAAGCGATGACGTCGTTGCGGGGGCGGCTGCGAAGGTGGCCCGCAGACACGGCTGGAACGACGACTGGCTGAACTTCGCTGTGGAGCAGACCGGCTCGGTGCCGACTCTCGGCGAGCGGGTCGTCCGGTGGGAGACGGTGTACGACCGTGCGGGCGTGGCGATCCAGATCGCCTCCGCGGACGCTCTTCTCGCGATGAAGCTTCGCGCGCATCGACCCGGTCGCGATACCAACGACATCCGCCAGCTTCTGAGCCTCTGCGAGATCGGAACCCTGGAGGGCGCCGAAGAGCTGTTCGAGAGCTTCTACCCCGGCGATTCGCTCGCGGACCGGGCTGTCGCGATCCTGACGCGGATCCTCGAGGCGGGGCTGCCGGAGAAGCCGCCCTCGCCGGGGCCGATCCTCCTCTGAGGGCCGGAAGCGCGCCGGGTCGCCTGAGAAGATGCGTTCTCGGGGTGAGGAACGTGCCTTCTCGGGCGACTCGGGGCGGGCGATGTCGCGTGCCGGACGACGGGTCTGCAGGCTCGAGGTTCGGAGGGCGGTGGGTCTCGATACGCCCCTGCGGGGCTGCTCGACCAGCATGTTGTCCCTCCGGGGCTGCTCGACCAGCATGGTCGGGCGCTGGCGCGTTCGCGCGCGCGCGGGGCCGCGGCGGTGAGTCGCCCGAGAAGGTGCGTTCTCGGGGCGGGGAACGAGCCTTCTCGGGCGACTCGACGTGCCGGGGGGCTAGAGGGCGCCCTGGGTGGGGGTGCCGGCGGGGATCGGGGTCAGGCGGGTGACGACGGGGGGTGCGGCGACGAGGCCCTCGATGGCGGCGTTCAGGCGGACGACGGGCTCGCCGGCGGCGTGGGCGTCGAGGGCCGCGGCGCTGGTCCACTTCTCGAGCATGACGATCGTGCCGTCGGGGGAGTCGTGGATCGCGTAGAGCTCGCAGCCCTCCTCCTCGTGCACCTCCGCGATGGCGGGGGTGAGGGCGGCGACGAGGGCGTCGCGCTTGCCCTCGGCGGGGGTGAAGATCGCGGTGACGACGACGGGGTCGGACATGGCAGTGCCTTTCGTGAGGGGTGGGGCGGAGTCAGTGCCGCGCCGGGGCGGCGCAGCTGGAGCGGATGACGAGGTCGGCCTGGACCTCGATGTGCTGGGGGGCGTCGGGGATGCGGCCCTGCATCCGGGCGAGGACCAGGTCGACGCTGTGCCGGGCGAGCATGTCGATCGGCTGCCGGACGACGCTGAGCGGCGGGGTGACGAGCTCGCTCCACGGGTTGTCGTCGAAGACGACGACGGAGAGCGCCTCCGGGATCGCGACGCCGAGCTGGAACAGGCGGTGCACGGCGCTGCGCACCTGCGCGGTGTTGGCGACGACGAGCGCGGTCGGCGGCTCCGGCAGGGCGAGCAGCGCGGCGACGGCCTCGCCGCCGACGTCGCCGCGGAACGGGACCTCGCGGATCAGCGTGCCGTCGACCGGCAGGCCGGCGGCGGTGAGCGCGGAGCGGTAGCCGGCGACGCGCGCCTGGCCGGTCGAGGTGCGCAGCGGCCCGGAGATGATCGCGATCCGGGAGTGGCCGAGCGCGATCAGGTGGTCGGTCGCGCGGGCGGCGGAGGAGGAGTTGCCGATGCTGACGACGTCGACGTCGTCGAGACCGGGGGTGGTGCGGTCGACGAAGACCACGTCGATCCCGGCCCGGCGCAGCCGCGACCACTTCTCGAGGTTCTCGCCGGACGGGGTCGCGATGATGCCGCCGACCGACCGGTCGAGCAGGCTGGTGAGCGACTCGCCCTCGACGTGGGAGTCCTCCTGGGTCGTCACCAGGAGCACCTGGGCGCCGCGGGCGCGCGCCTCCCAGACGACGCTGTCGGCCAGGCGGGCGAAGAACGGGTTCGTCAGATCCGGCAGCACCAGGCCGATGGAGAGGGTCTGGCCGTGGCTGAGCTCGCGGGCGGCGGCGCGCGGGCGGAAGCCGAGCTGCTCGATCGCCTCGACGACGCGGCGCCGGGTGTCGACCGCGACCGGGCCCGTGCCGTCGTTGAGCACGCGCGACACCACGGAGACCGAGACGCCGGCGCTGCGGGCGACGTCGCGGATCGTGGGTGCTTTCTGCACGGTTCCTCCCCAGCTGTCGGGCAATCGTATCGGCGCGCGACCGGGTCGCCGCGCTGGCCGTTGACACACTCTAGAGCGTGATGGTACAAAACTGGTACCGGTTCCACTGGACCCGGCGAGCAGCACTTCCGCACCGAAGACTGCGCACGACGACGACGTCCTCCGCCCCTCGAGGCGGCCCTCTGCGTCCGTGCGCCACCGGACCAGAGAGGCCACCGTGAACCTGTACAAACTCCTCGGCGATCGCGAACGAGAGGGCCGCCCGATCCGCATCGGGCTGATCGGCGCCGGCCGCTACGGCACCATGTACCTCTCCCAGGCGCGCAACATCCCCGGCGTGCACGTGGTCGCCATCGCCGACGTCAACGTCGCCCGGGCCCGCGGCGCCTTCGAGCTGGTCGACTGGCCGGCCGAGGCGATGGCCGCGGACATCCCCGAGGCGCTGGCGAACCGGACGACCGCCATCGTCGACAACGCCGCCGTCCTCTTCGAGCACGACATCGACGTCATCGTCGAGGCGACCGGCAACCCGATCGTCGGCGTGCACCACGCGCTGCGGGCGATCGAGACCGGCAAGCACATCATCATGGTCACCGTCGAGGCCGACGCCCTGGCCGGCCCCGCGCTGGCCAAGCGCGCGGAGAAGGCGGGCGTCGTCTACTCGATGGCCTACGGCGACCAGCCGGCCCTGATCATGGAGCTCGTCGACTGGGCCCGCACCAGCGGCTTCGACGTCGTCTGCGCCGGCAAGGGCGCCAAGTACCTCGAGCACTACCACCAGATGAACCCCGACAACGTCTGGGAGAACTGGGAGTTCAGCAAGGAGCTGACCGATTCCGGACAGCTCAACCCCTACATGCACACCTCGTTCCGCGACGGCACGAAGGCCGCGATCGAGATGGCCGCGGTCGCCAACGCGGCGGGCCTCGTGCCCTCCGACTCCGGGCTGACCTTCACGCCGGGCGACGTCGAGGAGATCGCGACGATCAGCCGGCCGAGCGCGATCGGCGGCGCGCTCGATCATGAGGGCACGGTCGACGTGATGTCGAGCGTCAACCGCGACGGCTCGCTCATCCCGCACAACACGCAGGAGGGTGTCTACGTCGTCGTCAAGGCGACCAACCCCTACGTGTCCACCTGCTTCGACGAGTACCCGTGGCACCCGGACCCGACCAAGCAGTACGCGGCGCTCTACCGGCCGTACCACTACGTCGGCCTCGAGCTGAACGTCTCGATCGCCAACGCGGCACTGCGCGGCATCTCGACCGGGCACCCCGACGGCTTCTACGGCGACGTCGTCGCGACCGCGAAGAAGGACCTCACGGCCGGCGAGTTCCTCGACGGCGAGGGCGGCTTCACCGTCTACGGCAAGCTCGTCTCCGCGAAGCACTCGGTCGCCATCGGGGCGCTCCCCGTGGCCCTCGCCCACCACGTCGAGCTGCGCCACGACATCGCGCAGGGCGCGACGGTCGGCTGGGACGACGTGATCATCGACGAGTCGCTCGCCGAGGCGCTCGAGCTGCGCCGCGAGACCGAGGCGCTGCTCGCCTCCTGAGCCCCGGGCCGGGCGCACCGCCGCCCGGCCCGCTCCGCACCACCCCGGTCGACCCGCACCACCCCGCACCACCCGCCAGCCCCGCACCACCCCGCCAGACCCGCACCACCCGCCCCACCTTCCGATGACGAAAGGCCCCCTCCCATGTCCTTCCCCACTCGCGCCACCGGCGCCGCCCTCGCCGGGCTCGCCTCCCTGACGCTCCTCGTCGGCTGCTCGGCCTCGCCCGACGGCGACGGCGACGGCGATGCGGCCGGCGGCTCCGGCTCCGGCGCCGACATCGTGTCGCTCGTCGACGCCTCCGCGCAGACCCCCGTCGACGAGGTCGTCGCCTCGCTCGGCGACCCGACCGTGCCCGAGGGCGCCAAGCTCTGCTACATCACCCGCACGCTCTCGAACGAGTTCTGGGGCTTCGAGCGCGACGGCTTCGAGAACCGCGCGAAGGAGCTCGGCGTCGACTACCAGACCTTCGACGTGACCGACGAGTCCTCGATCACCGAGCAGCTCGACAAGGCCAAGAGCGCGATGAACCAGGGCTGCTCCGCGATCCTCGCCTCGCCCATCTCGGCGACCGGCCTCGACTCGATCTTCGAGTCCGCCCTCGCCGACGGCATCCCCGCGGTCGTGCTGAACGACGCGAAGAGCGAGGTCCCCGGAGTCGTCTACGTCGGCCCGGACGCGACCACCATCGGCGCCACGGCCGCCGACTACATCGCGGACCTGCTGCCGGACGGCGGCCAGGTGGCGATGATCGAGGGCGACCCCGGCTCCTCCAACGCCATCAACCGCGGCGACGGCTTCACCGCCGCGCTCGCGACGCACGAGAACCTCGAGCTGGTCGCCTCGCAGACCGCCTCGTGGGATCAGACGAAGGCGCAGGAGATCGCGACCACGATGCTCACCGCGAACCCCGACATCAAGGCCTTCTACTCGCAGAACGACGGCATGGCGCTCGGCGTCCAGGCCGCGATCGACGCGAAGGGCCTGACCGGGAAGGTGATCCTCGTCGGCACGGACGGCATCCCGCAGGCCAAGAAGCAGATCCTGGCCGGCGACTACACCGCGACCGTCAGCGAGCTGCCGACGACCGAGGGCGCGACCGGCGTGGACGCCGCGCTCTGGCTGCTGGCCGGCGAGGAGGTCCCCGGCTGGATCGATGTGCCCGCCTTCATCATCGACAGCAGCAACGTGGCGGACTACGAGACCGGGATGCCGTGATCGGCGGCTGACCGGCTCCCCTCCACAGGGTCCCTCCACCAGGCCCTTCCCCATCGGGCCCCTCTTCCACCAGGAAAGAAGACGGAACATGGCCGAGCATCTGCTCGAGGTCCGCGGAATCGCGAAGTCGTTCCCGGGCGTCCGCGCCCTGGACGGCGTGAGCTTCACCCTCGACCGCGGCGAGATCCGCACGCTCGCGGGCGAGAACGGCGCGGGGAAGAGCACCCTGCTCAACATCCTCGGCGGCGCCCTCCGCCCGGACCGCGGCTCGATCACCATCGACGGCGTGCGGCGGATGGAGTACACCTCGCGCCAGGCCCTCGCGGAGGGGGTCCGCATCGCGCACCAGGAGCCGGCCATCGTGCCCCAGCTCACGGTGATGCAGAACCTGCTCCTCGGGCGGACGCGCCGCCAGCGCGCGTCCGCCCAGGACGACATCGACCAGGCGCTCCAGGACGTCCACCGGATGGGCTTCCCGATGGAGGCGCGGACGCCGGTCGCCCGGCTCAGCCCGGCGCAGCGGCACGCGCTCACCATCGCGCGGGCCTTCGCCTTCGGCGCGAAGATCGTCGCCCTCGACGAGCCGACCACGAGCATGCTCGAGCACAACGTCGAGGGCGTCCTCACCCGGGTGCGCGAGATCGCGCACGGCCGGGGCGTGGGCGTGATCTACGTCTCGCACAAGATGCCGGAGGTGATGCGCGTCTCCGACACGGTCGTCGTGCTCCGCGACGGCCGGCCCGCGTACGACGCGCCGATCGGCGAGACGTCCTCGGAGGACATCGTGCGCCGGATGGTGGGGCGCGAGCTGCTCTCCTTCGAGCGGCGGCACCCCGTCGCGGCCGACGCCGAGGTGCACTTCGAGGCCACCGGTGTGACGCACCCGAGCGGGGTCGGACCGGAGTCGATCCGGGTGCGGCGCGGCGAGGTCGTCGGCATCGCCGGCCTGGTCGGCTCGGGCCGCACCGAGTTCCTCCGCGCGCTGATCCGCGCCGACGAGGGCACCGAGGGGACGGTCCGGCTCGCCGGCCGCTCGCTCAGGATCCGCTCGCCGCGGGACAGCCGCGACGCCGGGATCGCCTTCATCCCCGAGGACCGCAAGCACCAGGGCCTCGTCCTGCAGACCCCGGCCTACGCGAACGTCGCCCTCACCTCCGACCGCCAGCTCAACGGCTTCGGCCCCTTCGTCAGCAGGAAGCGGCAGATCGCGACGGCGGAGGAGATGGGCCGGCGGATGTCGCTGCGCCCGGCCGACGTCCGGCTGAACGCCCGCCAGTTCTCCGGCGGCAACCAGCAGAAGATCGTGATCGCGAAGTGGATCTGGCTCGGCGCGAGCGTCTTCCTCTTCGACGAGCCGACCAAGGGCGTCGACGTCGGCGGCAAGGTCGAGATCTACGAGCTCATCGATCAGCTGGCCTCCGAGGGGCACGCCGTGATCGTCGTCTCGAGCGACCTGCCCGAGATCATCTCCCTCAGCGACCGGGTCCTCGTCATGAGGGCGGGCCGCTTCGTCTCCGAGCACGTCGGCGACGACATCACCGAGCACAGCATCGTGGCGAACGCCATGGGCGTCGCGAAAGGAATCTCATGACCTCCCCCGAGACCGGGGGCGTCGCCACGCCGCCCCGCCGCTCCTTCAACCTCCAGGCCTTCGGCATCTACCTCGCCGCGGTCGTCCTCTTCGTCGTCCTCGGCGTCCTGAACCCCAACTTCCTCACGCTCGGCAACCTCCGCGACGTCGCGGTGTCGGCGAGCGTGAACGCGATCATCGGCATCGGGCTGACCTTCGTCATCATCACCGGCGGCATCGACCTCGCCGTCGGCGCGATGGCCAGCTTCGTCGGCATCGTCAGCGCCTCCCTGCTGGTCAACGGCGGCGTCCCCCCGCTGCTCGGACTCGCGGCCGGCATCGTCCTCGGCCTCGTCTGCGGCGGGATCAACGGGCTGCTCGTCACGAAGCTGAACCTGCCGCCCTTCATCGCGACGCTCGGCACGATGAGCGTCTTCCAGGGTGGCGCCTACGTCGCGACGAACGGCAAGCCGGTCTACGACGTGCCGAAGGAGTTCATCCTGCTGCTGAACAGCTACGTCGGCGGCGTGCCCGTCGTCGTGCTGATCGTCGCGGTCGTCGGCGTCGCCGCCTGGCTGCTGCTGCGCAAGACGGTCTTCGGTCAGAACGTGATCGCGGTCGGCGGCAGCGAGGAGACCGCCTGGCTCTCGGGCGTGCGGGTGCACCGGGTGAAGATCGCTGTGTACTGCATCTCGGGCGGCCTGTCGGCGCTGGCCGGGCTGGTCATCGTCGCCCGGATCAACGCGGCTCAGCCGGACGCGGGCAGCCCGTACCAGCTGACCGCCATCGCGGCCGCGGTGATCGGCGGCGCGAACCTGATGGGCGGCGAGGGCCGCATCGCGGGCACCCTCGTCGGCGCGCTGATCCTCGGTGCGCTCACCAACGGCCTGGTGCTGCTGAACGTGCCGAGCTTCTACGAGCAGATCGTGACCGGACTCGTCGTCCTCATCGCGGTCACGCTCGACCAGGGCAGCAAGGGCTGGCCGATGCTCTCGCGGGGGAAGAGGAAGCAGCGCGAGGACGTCGCCGCGCCGCCCACGGAGTCGACGCCCTCGGTGCGCGCGTGACGGCGCCGCGGAGCGCGACGGCGCCGCTGACGACGCTCGACGGAGCCCGCGTCCTCGTGACGGGCGGCTGCGGACTGATCGGGCGGCCCACGGTCGCGGCGCTGCAGGCGGAGGGGGCGGTCGTCACCGTCCTCGACCGGGTCGCGTCGACGGCCGGGGTGCGCTCGATCGTCGGGGACGTCCTCGATCCGGCGGTGCTGGCGGAGGCGCTCGCCGGGCAGGACGCGGTGGTGCACCTCGGCGGATACGCCGGGCTGGGCATGGCCGACGCGGTCGAGACCTACCGGGTGAACGCGGTGGGCAGCTTCGCGGTGCTCGCCGCGGCCGCCGCGGCCGGTGTCCGGAAGGCGGTCTACGCCTCCAGCATCAACGCCAACGGCTACCCGCTCGGCGCCGAGCAGGTGCTGCCGCCGGTGTACCCGTACTCGGAGGACGCGGAGCCGCGGATCTCGGACGAATACTCGCTCTCCAAGCTCGCGACCGAGGACGCCGCGCGGATGGCGCACGCGACCTGGGGGCTGAGCGTCACCGGGCTGCGCTTCCCGCTGGTGCGCGACATCGGGGTGGACGGCGGCCGCGTGTTCGGCGCGCACCTCCGCGCCGCGATGGTCGCCGATCCGCGACGCCAGGCGGCGGAGGGCTGGAGCTACCTCGACGCGGCCGACTCCGCGCGGGCGGTGCTCGCGGCGCTGCTGCACGAGACGCCGCCGGCGCCGGGGATCCTGGTCGCGGCTCCGCTCACCTATCTGCGCGGGAGCACCGCGGACGCGCTCGATGCGGTCGCGCCGGACGTGCCGCGCGGACGGCTCGAGGGGCGCGCGGTCGGGCTCGATCTGACCCGCTCGCGCGAGCTGCTCGGCTTCGAGGCGCGGGTGCTGCTGGACGACGTGGCGCCGCACGAGCTCGTGGAGGTCGCGGCGGGGGAGAGCGGGGCCGGCGCGTGAGCCTCTCGCTGCTCGGCCTCGGCCCGATGGGCGCCCCGATGGCGCGGAACCTGCTCGCGGGCGGGGAGCTGACGGTGTGGAACCGGACGGCGTCGCGGTCCGCTGCGTTCGCCGAGCTCGGCGCCGTCGTCGCGCCGACCCCCGCGGCCGCGGCCGCCGAGATCGTGCTGACCGTGCTGCCGGACCTCGTGCAGGTGGAGTCGCTGCTCGAGGGCGGCGACGGCCTGCTCGAGGGCTGGCGCGCGGCCGGGACCGTCGATCCGGTGCTGGTCGTGCACGGCACCGTCTCGCCGATCGCGGTCGCGGACCTCGCTCGCCGGCTCGCCGACGAGCACGGCGTGCAGGTGGTCGACGCCCCGCTCAGCGGCGGCACGGTCGGCGCCCGCGACGCGACGCTCAGCATCATGGTCGGCGGGGCGGAGGAGGCGGTCGCCCGCGTCCTCCCCGTGCTCGCGCGGCTCGGCCGCACGGTCCGCCACCTCGGGTCGAGCGGCGCCGGCGCCACGGCCAAGCTCTGCAACCAGATCGTCGTCGCCGGCACCGTTGCCGTGGTGTCGGAGGCGCTGCTGCTCGCGCGCCGCGCCGGCCTCGATCCGGCGACCGTCGTCGAGCTGCTGCAGGGCGGACTGGCGCGCACCGCCGTCCTGGAGCAGAAGAGCGGCAAGTGGCTCGACGAGGACTTCGCCGAGGGCGGCAGCGCGCGCAACCAGCTGAAGGACCTGCGCTTCGTCGCCGAGTCGGCCGCGGCGGAGGGCGTCGGCCTGCCGACGACGGCCGCGGTGACCGCCCTGTTCGAGAGGATGATCGCCGAGGGCGACGGCGATCTCGACCACACGGGCGTGTACCGCACGCTCGCCGGCCGCCCGGAGGAGCCGCATGCCTGACCTCGTCGTCATCGACGCGCACCACCACCTGACCGACCTCCGCCGGTCGTACCCGTGGCTGGAGGGGCCGGCCGAGCCGTTCCGCTACCACGGCGACGACCGGCCGCTCCGGCGCTCCTACAGCGTCGACGACTACCGCGCCGACGCCCGCGACGTGACGCTGCTCGCTTCCGTTCACGTCGAGAACGGCGCCGCCGACGCGCTCGCCGAGACGGCGTGGATCGACGCCCTCGCCCGGGAGAGCACGGTGCCGACGGTCCACGTCGCGCACGTGTCGCTGCTGGATCCGGAGGCGCCGCGGCTGCTGGAGGAGCACGCCGCCTTCGCGGTCACCCGCGGCGTCCGCGACATCCTCAACTGGCACCCGGACCCCGTGTACAGCCATCGCGAGCGGGGCGACGTGATGGGCGATCCGGTCTGGCGAGCGGGCTTCGCCCGGCTGGAGGGGCTGGGGCTCTCGTTCGATCTGCAGGTCTTCCCGTCGCAGCTGGCCGAGGCGGCGGCGCTCGCCGCCGACTTCCCCGGGACGGCGTTCGTGCTCGATCACCTGGGCATGCCGATCGGGCGCGATCCGGAGTCGGTCGCCGAGTGGCGCGCGGGCCTCACGGCGGTCGCCGCCCGGGAGAACACGGTCGTGAAGATCTCGGCGCTCGGCACCAACGACCACTCCTGGACCCGCGCGTCGATCGCGCCGTTCGTGCTCGAGACGCTCGAGATCTTCGGGCCGGAGCGCGCGATGATCGGCAGCAACTTCCCGGTGGACGGGCTCTACAGCTCCTTCACCGAGCTGTACTCCGCGTTCGACGCGCTGACGGCGCAGCTCTCGCCGAGCGAGCGGCTCGCGGTCTTCGCGGGGACGGCCGACCGCTTCTACCGGATGGGCGTGGAGCTGCCGCCGCCGGTGGAGTGACGCGGCCGGGTCCGCGCGGGCGGGGTGGATCTCGATACGCGCCCTGCGGGCGCTACTCGATCAGCATGCTTCTGGCTGGGGGCAGGCGTGCATGCTGGTCGAGCAGCCGCGGAGCGGCGTATCGAGACCCGGCGTCTGCACGGAGTGGAGTGATGCGGCCGGGTCCGCGGGCGCGTCGCGTCGCGGTCGCCTCTCGACCCGTCGGCGGGCGCGGGCCTACAGTGGCTGCGACGGCGGTCCGAGACGCCCCCGGACGCAGCCGTCCCCGAGCAGAGGGAAGCCATGTCCTCGACCGCCGACCCCGGATCGGTCCCCGCCTCCGGCACTCCGGAGCCGGGCGCCGCGAGCCTGCGCACCTTCGGCTGGATCCTCGCGAACACCGCCGTCGCGAACGTCACGACGAGCTACCTCTGGTTCGCGCTGACCTTCTGGGTCTACCTCGAGACGCGGTCGGTGCTCGCGACCGGCGTCGTCGGCGGCGCGTACATGCTGCTCGTCGCGGTCTTCGCGATGGCCTTCGGCACGATCGTGGACCGCCACCGCAAGCACCGGGTGATGGTGGTCGCGGGCGCGGTGACGCTGGTGGCCTTCGGCGCCGCGGGCGCGCTGTACCTGGTGCTGCCGGAGTCGACGCTGCTGGACTTCGGCGGGCCCTGGTTCTGGGTCTTCTCCGGGACGATCCTCGTCGGCGCGGTCGTCGAGAACATGCGGAACATCGCGCTCTCGACCACCGTGACGCTGCTGGTGCCGGTGGAGCGCCACGCGAACGCGAACGGCCTGGTCGGCACCGTGCAGGGGCTCGCCTTCGTGGTGACGAGCGTGTTCAGCGGGCTGTCGATCGGGCTGCTCGGCATGGGCTGGACGATGCTGATCGCGATCGTCCTGTCCGCCGCGGCGCTCCTGCACCTGCTCGCCCTGCGCATCGACGAGGCGCGGCCCGAGTCCGCGGGGACGCGGGCGCCGCTGATCGACCTGCGCGGCAGCGTCACCGCGGTGCGGGCGGCGACGGGGCTGTTCGCGCTGATCGTCTTCTCGACCTTCAACAACCTGATCGGCGGCGTGTATCTGGCGCTGATGGATCCGTACGGGCTCGAGCTGTTCCCGGTGGAGCTGTGGGGGGTCGTCCTCGGGGTGACCGCGACGGGCTTCATCATCGGCGGGCTGCTGGTGGCGAAGCTCGGACTCGGGCGGAACCCGATCCGGACGATGCTGCTGCTGGTGATGGCGATGGGGCTGATCGGGGCGGTGTTCACGCTCCGCGACTGGTGGTGGCTGTACGCCGGGGGGAT
This sequence comes from Rathayibacter sp. VKM Ac-2856, assembly GCF_013205055.1. Lineage (GTDB taxonomy): Bacteria > Actinomycetota > Actinomycetes > Actinomycetales > Microbacteriaceae > Rathayibacter. The sequence goes on along the minus strand of NZ_JABMLF010000002.1, from coordinate 539,709 downwards.
CTGGGTCTACATGACGCTGATCCCGGCGGTCGAGGCGGCGGAGCAGACGGTGGTGCAGAAGGTCGTGCCGTTCGAGACGCAGGGGCGCGTCTTCGGCTTCGCGGCGGCGCTGGAGTCGGCGGCGGCGCCGGTCACGGCGTTCCTCATCGCGCCGATCGCCGAGTTCGCGCTGATCCCGTACATGGAGTCGCCGGCCGGGCGGTCGGCCTACGGCTGGCTGCTCGGCGACGGCGTCGGGCGCGGGATCGCCCTCGTCTTCCTGATCGGCGGGGCCGTGATGATCGTCGCGGCCGGCGCGGCGATGCTCACGCGCTCGTACCGCACGATCTCGGCGCAGTACCTGCGTGCGGAGGCGCCGGCGGAGGCCGGAGCGGCGCACAACGTCAGCTGAGAAGGGGGTCCCTCCTCCGACAGGGGAGGGCGGGTGCTCTCAGCTGACGTTGTGCGGCGAGTGTCCCCGCAGAACATCAGCCGGGAGTCGATCTCATCGCCGATCGCGGTCGAGAGGCGCTCTCGGCTGATGTTGTGCCGCCGGTGGCGGTGGGTGCGGCGGCCCTGCCGGACGAGCAGCGGCGCAGCCGTGTATCGAGACCGGTACCTGCCGGCAGCCGGCAGCGAGAGCCGGCCTAACCGTTGCCGGGCTGCGCCTTCCGAGCACCTCGGCTCACGAGAGGTGGCACCTCGAGGGTCGGGACGGCTCGTTTCATGAAGCGGTCGAAGTCGGGGACGGTAAAGGCGGCGTACCCGTGCTGCGGTGTGAAGAGGAGCCCCATCTCGATCAGCTCAGCGCGGGTGGGTCCCAGCTGCTGCGACGACCTCTCGAGGAGTGCGGCGACATCGCCCGCCTTCTGCGGTTCCGGCCCCAGCTCCGCCATGGCGCGCATGTAGGCGGTCTGCAGAGGCGTGGCCCGATCGAGCCGGACGCGGAAGAAGGAGCTGTCGAGCTTGGCCTCGTAGGCGTCCCGCGCGAGTTGGACGTCCTCCGCGTGGATTCGGCCGTTCTCTGCGACCGTCCAGACCTGGTAGCCCAGCTCCTGCAGGAAGTACGGGTAGCCGCTCGTGATCGCGACGGCGAGCTCGACCGCGTCGTCGTCCCAGACGGCCCCCTCAGCGGCGGCCGGCTCGCGGAGAGCCGCAGCGGCGTCGTCGTGGTCGAGCGAGTCGATGCGAGGGAACTTGAAGAGCCGTTCCGCGTACGACTTGGCGTCTCCGACGAGCTCGGCGATCTGCGGCAGGCCGGCGCCGACGAAGGTGACGGGCAGGCTGCGCTGCACCGTCTTGTGGATCGCTTGGATGAGCGCTTCGAGCTGCGATGAATCGAGGAACTGCACCTCGTCGATCAGCAGTACGATGCCCTCGCCCTGTTCTCCCGCTGCTTCCCCGACCGCGACGAGGACGTCGGTGAGGTCGAGGCCGAGATCGCTGTGATCGGCGAGTCCTTCCGCGGGCGGCACGTCCCAGCCGATGGACCATGCGCCGTCACCTCCGACCGAGATCGCGAACGCACTCAGGACGGACGCGGCATGCCGACCTCGCTCGGTCCATCGAGCGCGTGGCGAGAGCCGCAGAAGAGCCGCCTTCAGCTGAGAGGCGATGACCTGGCGGAAGCGACCCTCGCCGTGCTTCACGGCCTCGAACTCGATGACCTCCCACTTCTCCTGCAGGGCGATCGAGCGGAAGCTGTTGAGGAGGACCGTCTTGCCCACCCCTCGCAGCCCCGTGATGATCATCGACTGATCGGTCCGGCCGCGTCGCAGGCGGCGGAGGAGGGTGCGGAACGCCTCGGTCTGCTCGTCGCGGCCGATCAGGATCTCGGGCCTCGCACCCGCATTCGGGGTGAACGGATTGTCGACGGCGTCCATGGCGCGATTTTAGGAGAGTTAGAGCGTTTTATCCAGATCTCCTAAAACACTCTAACTTTCCTAACACGGCGGTGCTGACTGGGGAACGGGTCCCCGGGTGGCGGTGCGGCGCCCCTGCTGGTCGAGTAGCGGCGGAGCCGCGTATTGAGACCCGGCGTGTGCAGGCGGGTGGATCTCGATGCGCCCGCGGGGCGGGCTGCTCGATCAGCATGAGCGGGGCGCGCCCAGCGGGCGGGCCTCGGCGGTCAGGGGGTGGGGGCCGACGTCGAGTCGCGGACGATGAGGGTGGAGGCGAGGCGGACGGTCGGGGTGTCGACCGGGTCGCCGGCGGCGAGCTTGAGGAGGAGGCGGGTGGCCTCCGAGGCCATGGCGGCGAGGGGCTGGCGGACGGTGGTCAGCTGTGGGCTGACCCAGCGGCAGAGGTCGACGTCGTCGAAGCCGACGACGGAGAGGTCCTCGGGGACGCGGAGGCCGCGGTCGCGGGCCGCCAGGTAGACGCCGTACGCCTGCTCGTCGGAGCCGCTGATGATCGCGGTGGGGCGCTCGGGCAGGTCGAGCAGCTCGCCGCCGAAGCGCTCGCCGCCGCTGATCAGCGAGTCGCCGTGGCGGACGAGGTCCTTCAGCGGCTCCACGCCGGCGCGGCCGAGCGCGCTGGTGTAGCCGTCGAGGCGGTCCTGGTGGCACTCCAGCTCCATCGGCCCCGTGACGAAGCCGATCCGCCGGTGCCCGAGCGCGAGCAGGTGCTCGGTCGCCTCGCGGCCGCCGACCCAGTCGGTCGCGGACACGGTCGCGAACGACTCCGTGTCGCTGCCCTGCGGGTCGATCGCGACGACCGGGACCTTGAGCGTCGCGAGCCGCGCCCGCGCCTCGGCGGTGAGGTCCGACACCACGAGCACGATGCCGTCCGAGCCGCGGGAGGCGATGCGGTCGATCCAGTCGGGCGCACCGGTCGCGCCGTCGTGGGTGACGTTGAGCACCAGGTCGACGCCGGCGCGGGAGGCCTCCGCCTGGGCGCCGCGGAGCAGCTCCGTCGCCCACTGCGTCTCGAGGCTGGAGACGACGAAGTCGATCAGCGTCGCGGATCGCTTGGCCTTGCGTCGCGCATAGCCGTGGTCCTCGATCAGGCGCTCGATCTCGTGCCGCTTCGGGGCCGAGATGCCGGGCTTGCCGTTCAGGACGCGGGAGACCGTCGGGATCGAGACACCGGCCGCCTCCGCTATTTGCGCGAGAGTTGCGCCGGATTCGGTCATGCGCCTCCGCCTTCCTGCTCAGCTCCCGAGGTCTTGACCTCTCGGTCTTCGCCACTTTACACTGCAACTCGTGCGCAACTTGCGCAGTAAGTTGCAAGCAAGTTTTGCGAGTCGCCCGAGGAGGCGGCGTCGCACCCTCGATCCACAGACACCCCGCGACGACGCGGGGCGAAGGAGTAGCGCGATGTCGAAGAAGACGTTCGGTTGGCCGAGGAGGGCCGCGCTCGTCGCGGCCGGTGTGCTGGCGGTGTCGCTCACCGCCTGCAGCGGCGGCGGGGGAGGCGCCTCGAGCGACCCCGGCTCCGCCACCGAGGGCTCGATCACCTGGTGGGGCTGGACCCCGGACAAGCCGCTCGCGGACAAGCTGATCGCCTCGTTCAACGAGGAGTACCCGGACATCGAGGTGGAGTTCGTCTCGAAGCCGATCGACAGCTACGACTCCGTGCTCGGCCCGGCCATCACCTCGGCCGACGGCCCGGACGTGTTCAACGTCGCACCCGGCTCGGCCAACGGCGGTGTCGAGACGTTCCAGGCGGGCGCCATCGACCTCGCCCCCGCCGTCGAGGAGGAGCTCGGCGCGGACTGGCAGGACAAGCTCGCCGCCTCGGGCGTCGAGGGCCTCGCCGTCGACGACAAGGTGGTCGGCCTCTCCGCCGGCGCCGTCTACTCCGGCAGCATCTGGGTCAACCAGGACATGCTCGACGAGGTCGGCGTGACCGCGCCCACCACCTACGACGAGTGGGTGCAGGTCTGCCAGGCCCTCGAGGCCGCCGGCAAGGGCTGCTTCGTCCAGGGCGCTGGCCAGTGGGCGTTCGACATGGACACCTTCGAGGCGATCATGCAGAACATCGAGCCCGGCGCCTACGCGAAGGCCTCCGTCGGCGAGATGGACTACACCGACCCCGCCTTCGAGCAGGGCATGGAGATCTGGAAGGGCCTGTTCGACGACGGGATCATGCAGGAGGGCGCGATCGGCCTGCAGCAGTACCCGGACGCCAACAACGCCTTCATGTCCGAGAAGTACGCGATGGTCATGATGGGCAGCTGGTACACCCAGTACACCGTGCGCGACGCGATGGTCACGGCGATGGAGGCGGCCGGCGTCTCGAACCCCGAGCCGTTCACCATGGTCCCGATCCAGTTCCCGGACGTCGCGGGCACCGGCAACGTCGGCGAGATGTTCGGTGACGCGGACTACGGCCTCGCCGTGAGCACCAAGTCCGACGCGCAGGCCGCGGCCACCACGTTCGCCGTCTGGCTGACCACCTCCGAGGCCGGGCAGACCGCCGTCGCGAACACGCTGAACGACATCCCGTCGCTGGCGGGGGTGCAGCCCGACTGGGACAGCATCGACCTCGTCGCCCCGGACGCGCATCTGGACGCCCTCAAGGAGTACACGGCGACGGCGAGCGCCGCGACCGACCCGCGCTTCGCGACGGTCAGCGCCGATCTCAACACCGCCTTCCGGGACGCGCTGATCGGCGTCGCCTCCGGGGACATGGACATCGACCAGGCCCTCCAGGGTCTGCAGTCCGTCTCGGACGACCAGAAGTAGGACCGAACCCCTGTGGCGGGCGGCCGAGCAGGCCGCCCGCCACGGGCATCAGGCAACGGAGCTGACATGACAACGGCCATCGCGAGATCCGGAGCGGGAGCGCCCGATCGCGCCCCTCGCGGCGTCGAGCCCTCCCCGAAGCGCCCGCGCAAGCGGATGCTCCTCGGCCCCGGGATGATCTGGATCCTCCCGGCGATCGTCCTCGTCCTGGGGATGATCTACTTCGCCATCGGCTACACGGCGTACGTCTCGACGCTCGACTGGAACGGGTTCATCCTGAGCCCGTCGGAGTCGGTGGGCGCGGACAACTTCGTGCAGATGTTCCAGGACCGCGTGTTCTGGGGCGCGATCGGGCACACCGCGGTCTTCTTCGTGGTGACCTTCGCCGTGCAGACGGCGGTCGGCTTCACCTTCGCGGCGATCATGCACTCGCGGATCCGCCTCGCGCCGCTCTACAAAGTGCTGATCTTCGTGCCGACCGTGCTCGCGCCGGCGTCGATGGCGCCGGTCTTCCGCTCGATCTTCGACGTCGACGGCCAGTTCAACCAGGTGCTGCGCGGCGTCGGCCTGGGCGGTCTCGCCCACCCGTGGCTGGCGGACCCGGCGACGGCGATGCCGGTCGTGATGGCCGTCACGATCTGGCAGTGGACCGGGCTCACCTTCATCCTCTTCTACGCCGCGATGGCGCAGATCGAGCCCGAGGTGCTCGAGGCCGCCCGGATCGACGGGGCGAGCAACCTCCGCTCGCTCGTCTCGATCGTCTGGCCGATGTGCAAGGGCACGACGATCGCGCTGGCGACGCTCGGGATCATCGGGGCGCTGAAGACCTTCGACGTCCCGTACCTCGTGACCAAGGCCGGGCCGAACCACGCGACCGAGTTCCTCGGCACGTACATCTACCAGACCATGGTCGCGGAGAAGCACTTCGGCTACGCGGCCGCGATCTCGATCGCCCTCCTCGTCCTCGCGGTCGGCGGCGGCGTCCTGATGAACCTGCGGCGCCGCGCCGACGAGAGCTGAGGCCCGACGTGTTCGAACTCCGATCGCTCCGCTCCCGCCTGGGCGTGCAGCTGCTGGCGACCGTCATCGTCGTCCCCTACGTCTTCGCGCTCGTCGCGATGGTGCAGGGCTCCCTGGCCGGCGCCGGCTGGGGCAACTACGGCAAGGTCTTCGCGACCGGCGTCGTCCCCACCTACTTCCGGAACACGATCATCGTCGCGGTCTCGACCGTCGCGATCGTCTACGCCTGCACGATGCTGGCGGCCTTCGGCTTCGCCAAGCTGCGCATCCGCGGCAAGGAGGTGTGGTTCTGGCTGCTGATCGCGGCCCTGACCATGCCGGAGGCGGTGCTGCTGACGCCGCTGTTCGTCACGGCGTCGACGCTCGACGTCTACAACCAGCTGATCGCGGTGATCCTGCCGCTGGCCGCGCTGCAGGTGCCGTTCACGGTCCTGCTGGCCCGGAGCTTCTTCGCCGGGATCCCGAGCGAGCTGATGGACGCCGGCCGCGTCGACGGGGCGAGCATCGCGAAGGTCTTCTGGTACATCGTCCTGCCGCTGACCCGCCCGATCGCCGGCGCGATCGTGGTGCTGACGCTGATCAACAGCTGGAACGCCTTCCTGCTGCCGCTGCTGATGCTGAACGACCCGGACAAGCAGGTGGTGACCCTGCTGCCCTCCTTCTTCACCAGCCAGTACACGAACGACCAGACGGGAGTGCTGGCAGCCTCGGTGATCACGGCGGTCCCGGTGATCGTCGCGTACCTCCTGCTGCAGCGCTCCTTCGAGCGCGGCCTGGCCGCCGGAGCGCTCAAGTGAGCGCGCGGCTGGACGGGGCGCTCGCCGTCGTCACCGCCGGCACCGCCGGGATCGGACGGGCGATCGTGCTGCGCCTGGTCGCCGAGGGGGCCGACGTGATCGCCACCGGCACGAGCGAGGAGCGCGCGGCGTCACTGCGGGCGGAGGCCGGCGGCGCCGTGCGGACCGTGATCGGCGACGGCTCGCGGATCGAGCACCTCGAGGAGGTGGCGCGGGCCGTCGGCGAGGACGGGCGCGCCGTCGACGTCCTGGTCCTCAACGCCGGGCGGGACGTGGAGGCGACGCCGATCGTCGACACCACGCCGGAGATGTTCGACTTCGTCAGCGACCTCAACTTCCGCGGGACCTTCCTGGCCGCGCGGAGCCTCGTGCCGGCGATGGCGGACGGCGGGCGCATCGTCCTCGTCTCCTCGATCGCCGGGCACAACGGCGGGCCCGGGCACTCCGTCTACAACGCGACCAAGGCGGCCGTGCGCTCGCTCGCGCGGACGCTGACGGCCGAGCTCGCCGAGCGGCGGATCCGCGCCAACGCGGTGAGCCCGGGCCCGATCGCCACGGCCGGCTTCGACCGGTTCACCGGCGGCTCGGCCGCCGTCGAGCAGGCGGTCGCCGCGCAGATCCCGGTGGGCCGCATCGGCCGCCCGGAGGAGGTCGCCTCGGCGGTGCTCTTCCTCGCGAGCGCGGAGTCGAGCTTCATCGCCGGCGCCGAGCTGGTCGTCGACGGCGGGATGACGCAGGCGTGAGCGGGACGACGACGCGGCCGCCCCCGCGGCACGCACGACGACGGCACGACGGCACGATCGACGCACGACCCCGTATTCAGAGAGAGAAGGTCCGACATGACTGAGCCGATGACGTTCGCGGTGGTGGGGACCGGCTGGCGCTCCGAGTTCTACCTCCGCCTGGCCCGCACGGCCCCCGAGCGGCTGCGGGCGGTCGCCGTGGTGGCGAACTCCGCCGCGGCCGAGGAGCGGATGGCGGCGCGCGGGGACGTCCCCGTCGTCCGGACGCTGGAGGAGGCGCTCGCGCACCGGCCCGACTTCGTGATCGCCGCCGTGTCCTGGCCGTCGATGCCGGGGGTCACGATCCGGCTCGCCGAGCTGGGCGTCCCGGTGCTCGCCGAGACCCCGCCCGCGCCGACCGCCGACGGACTGCGCGAGTTGTGGAGCACCCTCGGCTCCTCGGCCCGGGTGCAGGTGGCGGAGCAGTACATGCTGATGCCGGGGCACGCGGCGCGCCAGGCGGTCGTCCGCAGTGGCGCGATCGGGCAGGCCACGGCCGTCCAGATCGCCTCGACGCACCTGTACCACGCGACCAGCCTGATCCGCGGCTTCCTCGACGCGGGGATGGCCGAGGCGGTCGTCAGCGCCCGCTCCTTCACCGCGCCCCAGGCCGATCCGCTGACCTTCGACGGCTGGCGCGAGGACGCCTCGCCCGAGCCGCGGACGACGACGATCGGCACGCTCGACTTCGGCGACGGCCGGATGGGCCTCTACGACTTCGTCGACAACCAGTGGTGGAACCCGCTGCTCAGTCGGCGGATCGTCATCCGCGGCTCGCTCGGCGAGATCGCGGACGACACGGTCACCCACCTCACCGAGGAGGGCGTGATCGTCTCGCCGATCTCGTACCGCCGCACCGGCATCGACATGAACCTCGAGGGCAACGAGGTGGTCACCGCCTCCTTCGAGGGCCGGATCGTGTGGCGCAACGAGTGGGTCGGCACGCGGCTGTCCGAGGACGACCTCGCCGTCGCCGACCTCCTCGAGGCGACCGGGCGCTGGGCGCGCGACGCCGGCCCCGCGCCCTATCCGCTGGCGGACGCCTGCCAGGACCATCTCCTCGGTCTCGCGATCGAGGAGTCCGTGAGAACCAGCGCCGATGTGCGCGTGAGCAAGGAAGCGTGGGCCTGATGCCTCTCGTCACCATCGAAGTCGCCGACACCGTCCCCGAGGAGACCCGGTTCGCCTACGCGGAGGCCGTCAACGCGGGCCTCGTCGAGGGCCTGGGCATGGATGCTGAGGACCGCTTCCAGGTCATCCATCCGCTGCCCGCGAGCCACCTCGTCGCCGACCCGCACTACCTCGGCGGCGACCGGAGGGACGTGGTCTACGTGCGCGTCCTGATGGTCCGCATGTACGACCGCGAGACCAAGGCGGCCATGTTCGAGGCCGTCGCCCGGCGGCTCGAGGCCGAGGGCGTCCGCCCGGACGACGTGTTCATCGCGATCACCGAGAACACGCTGGACGACTGGTACCCCGGCGCGAGGGGCGAGCGTGGCTGACCTCGGCGCGCGCACCCTCACGACCGACGTCCTCGTCGTCGACGAGCAGGGCCGGCCGGTCGCCGGCGTGCCGGTGACGACGACCCAGCTGCGGCACGCCTTCGGCTTCGGCAGCATCGGCTTCGACTTCCTCGACTGGCTGGGCGGTCCGCCGCTCTCCACCGGCGGCGACGCCTCGGAGTTCTTCGGCGGTCGCGTCGAGTCCGACCCGCAGCAGCTGGCGGACGCCTGGCTCGGGGTCTTCGACACCGTGACGCTCCCCTTCTACTGGCGGGCCTTCGAGCCCGAGCGCGGCCGCCCGGAGACGGAGCGGCTGCGCCGGACCGCGGAGTGGTTCGCCGCCCGCGGGGTCCGGGTGAAGGGCCACCCGCTGGTCTGGCACACGCTCGCGCCCGAGTGGCTGCTGCCGCTCGAGGACACCGAGGTGGAGGAGGTGCTGCGCGCGCGGGTCCGCCGCGAGGTGGCCGACTTCGCCGGTGTCGTCGACGTGTGGGACGCGATCAACGAGACGGTCATCCTGCCGCGCTTCACGGCGGAGCCGAACGCGATCACCCGGCTGGCGCAGCGCCTGGGCCGGGTCGGCATGATCCGGCTGGCGTTCGAGGAGGCCCGCTCGGTCGGCTCGGGCGGGCGGTTCGTGCTCAACGACTTCGATCTGTCGAGCGAGTACGAGCACGTGATCGAGGAGTGCCTCGAGGCGGGGATCGCGATCGACGCGATCGGCCTGCAGACGCACATGCACCAGGGCTACCGCGGCGAGGACCGGATCGCGGAGGTGATCGAGCGGTTCTCCCGCTTCGGGCTGCCGCTGCAGATGACCGAGACGACCCTGCTCTCGGGCGATCTGATGCCGCCGGAGATCGGCGACCTGAACGACTACGTCGTCGACTCGTGGCCGAGCACCGAGGAGGGCGAGGCGCGGCAGGCCGACGAGCTCGTGCGGCACTACCGGAGCGTGCTGGCGCAGCCCGCGGTCGAGTCGCTGACCTACTGGGGGCTGACCGACGACGGCGCGTGGCTCGGGGCGCCCTCGGGGCTGCTCCGCCGCGACGGCAGCCGGAAGCCCGGCTACGACGCGCTGCAGGACCTGATCCGCCGCGAGTGGTGGCACGCGGAGACGACCGCGACGACCGGGGCGGAGGGGTGCGTGCCGCTGCGGGGCTTCGCCGGGCTCTACCGGGTGACGGCCGGCGGCGCGTCGGTCGAGGTCGAGGTGGGGTCGGAGAGCGGCCCGATCACCGTGACGGTGCCGCGATGAGCAGCGAGGCCGAGGAGGAGCGCGTCCAGGCGGCGGCCGGCACGCGGCTCGTCGAGCTGCGCGTCGCGGCGGCGGCGGCCGCGGCTCCGGCCGTGCTCGCGTCGACGCGGGAGGAGCGGGCGGGCTGGCTCCGCCGGATCGCCGACCGGCTCGACGAGGCCCGCGACGAGCTGGTCGAGGTGGCCGAGGGCGAGACGCACCTCGGCGCCGAGCGGCTGCGCGGCGAGGTGGCGCGGACGACCGGCCAGCTGCGGCTCTTCGCCGACGTCCTGGAGGAGGGCTCGTACCTGGAGGCGTCGATCGACGTCGCCGGGACGATCGGCGGCGACGGCTCGCAGGAGATCCGCCGCTTCCTCCGCCCGCTCGGGCCGGTCGCGGTCTTCTCCGCCTCGAACTTCCCGTTCGCGTTCTCGGTGGCCGGCGGTGACACCGCGTCGGCGCTGGCGGCGGGCTGCCCGGTGCTCGTGAAGGCACACCCCGGGCATCCGGAGCTGTCGCGGCGGACCGCGGCCGTGGTCGACCGCGCGCTCGAGGAGGCCGGCGCTCCGCGCGGTGCCTTCGACCTCGTGGAGGGGCGCGCGGCGGGGCTCGTCCTCGTGACGGCGCCGGAGGTGCGCGCGGTGGCGTTCACCGGCTCGCTGCCGGGTGCCACGGCGCTGATGGACGCGATGTCCGAGCGCGCGGAGCCGATCCCGTTCTTCGGCGAGCTCGGGAGCCTGAACCCCGTGGTGATCACGCCGGGTGCGGCCGAGGAGCGCGGCGCGGAGCTCGCGGCCGAGCTGGTCGCGTCCTTCACGCTGGGCGGCGGGCAGTTCTGCACCAAGCCGGGGCTCGTCTTCGCGCCGTCCGCACCGGATCTCGATACGCCCTCTGCGAGGGCTACTCGATCAGCATGGACGGAGCGCGACGGCGCCAGTGCGAGCCGGCAGGCAGAGGAGGGCGGCGACGCCCCGTCATGCTGGTCGAGCAGCGCGCAGCGCGTATCGAGACCCACGCTCCGCCAGGCCGTGGCCGAGCGGGTCGAGGCCCTGACGGGGCCGACCCTGCTCACCGAGCGGATCGCCGACTCCTTCACCGCCGCCGCCGGCCGGCTGGAGTCGGCGGCCGGCGTCCGGACTCTGGCGCGCGGCACCGACGCCGACGGCCCCGCCCCGCGGATCCTGACGACCACGATCGCCGACTTCGTCCGCCACCGCGACGTCCTCCTCGAGGAGTGCTTCGGCCCGCTGACGCTGCTGGTCGAGTACGACGCGCCGGAGGAGGTGCTCGCCGCCCTCGCCCACCTGGACGGATCGCTGACCGCGACCGTGCACAGCGCGGCCGGCGAGGACGTCGGCGCCCTCGTCGGCGTGCTGGCCGAGCGCTCCGGCCGCGTCGTCTTCGGCGGCTGGCCCACCGGCGTCAGCGTCACCTGGGGCCAGCACCACGGCGGGCCGTGGCCGGCCACGACCTCGCAGCACACCTCGGTCGGCGCGACCGCGATCCGGCGCTTCCTCCGGCCGATCGCCTACCAGGGCGCGCCCGCCTCCGCGCTCCCCGTCGACCTCACCGACGCGGGCCTGGCCCGCCTCCCTCACCGCCGCGACGGCAGAACGGTGCTCCGATGACCGACGAGAACCCCGGCCCGCCCACCGGGATGGGCCCCGTGATCCGCACCGGCCGCGCTGTCCGCAGCGCCCAGTGGTACGGCGGCGACGACCGCAACACCTACCTGCACCGGGCCTGGATGCGCCGCGGCACCCCCGACCACGCCTTCGACGGCCGGCCGCAGATCGCGATCGCCAACACCGCCTCCGACCTCTCCCCCTGCAACTCGCACCTGGACGAGGTCGCGCAGAGCGTGAAGAACGGCGTCTACGAGGCGGGCGGGATCCCCTACAACCTGCCGGTGATCTCGCTCGGCGAGACGACCGTCCGCACCACGGCGATGCTCTGGCGGAACATGGTCGCGATGGCGGCGGAGGAGCTGTTCCGCGCCAATCCGGTCGACGGCCTGGTGCTGCTCGGCGGCTGCGACAAGACGATCCCGGCGCTGCTGATGGCCGCCGCGAGCGTCGGCATCCCGGCGATCGTGGTGCCCGGCGGCCCGATGCTCAACGGGACCTTCCGCGGCAGCACGCTCGGCTGCGGCACCGACGTCTGGCGCCTGAGCGAGGAGGTGCGCGCGGGCGAGCTCGACAGCGACTACTTCGTGCAGTCCGAGTCGTCGATGATCCGCAGCCGCGGGCACTGCAACACGATGGGCACCGCGTCCTCGATGGCCTGCGTCGCCGAGGCGCTCGGCATGACGCTGCCCGGCGTCGCGGGCGTCCCCGCCTCGGACAGCCGGCTGCTGCAGTTCGCGCACGCGACCGGCAACCGGATCGTCGCGATGGTGGAGGAGGAGCTCGCGCCGGCCGAGGTGATGACGAAGGCCGCGTTCCACAACGCGATCGTGGCGCTCGCCGCGATCGGCGGCTCGACGAACGCCGTGGTGCACCTGCTGGCGATCGCCGGCCGTCTCGGCGTCGAGCTCGACCTGGACGATTTCGACCGCATCGGCGCCGACGTCCCGCTGCTGGTGAATCTGCAGCCGGCCGGCGCGCACCTGATGGAGGACCTCTTCCGCGCGGGCGGGTTCCTCGCGGTGATGAACGAGGTGCGGCCGCTGCTCGACCCGACGGCGGTGACGGTGCTCGGCCGGCCGTTCGTCGACGAGCTGCCGGGGCACGAGGTCTGGGACCGCGACGTCATCCGCACGGCCGAGGCGCCGCTGCTGCCCGCCGCCGGCATCGCCGTGCTCCGCGGGAACCTCTCGCCGACCGGCGCGATCATCAAGCCGGCCGCGGCGACGGCGGCGCTGCTGCACCACCGCGGTCCGGCCGTCGTCTTCGACTCGGTCGAGGACATGCACGCCCGGATCGACTCGCCCGAGCTGGACGTCACCGCGGACTCGGTCCTGGTGCTGCGCGGCTGCGGCCCGCGCGGCTATCCGGGGATGCCCGAGGTCGCGAACATGCCGCTGCCCAAGCGCCTGCTCGACGCGGGCGTGCGCGACATGGTCCGCATCTGCGACGGGCGGATGAGCGGCACGGCCTACGGCACGATCGTGCTGCACGTCACGCCGGAGTCGGCGGTCGGCGGCACCCTCGGGCTGGTGCAGGACGGCGACCTGATCGAGCTCGACGTCGCGTCGCGGGCGCTGACGCTGCTGGTGTCCGACGAGGACCTGGCGGCGCGCCGGCCGTCCGCCGCGACCGAGGCCGCCTACGCGGCGCCGGTGCGCGGCTGGGAGCGGCTGTACGTCGAGCACGTCGAGCAGGCGGAGCGGGGCGCGGACCTGGACTTCCTGACCGGCGCGACCGGGCCCGGCGTGATGCGGGAGTCGCATTGAGGGCGGGGCGGCTGCTGCGGGGGAGTGCTCGCGCGAGGGTGCGCCGGGACGGGACCGCGCGACCCGGGGCGACACGACGCGGGACGGCACGACGCGGGACGACACGACGCGGGACGGCACGCCGCGGGATCGCGCGACGCGGGACCCCACCATGCGGGACGACACGACAGAGGACGACGATGACCGGCACGACGACGACCGGCACGACAGGAGGAGCGCGATGAGCACGCGGATGCGCGCGGCGGTGCTGCGGGAGTTCGGCGCGCCGCTGGCCGTCGAGGAGATCGACGTCGCCGACCCCGGCCGCGGCGAGCTGCTGGTCGAGATCGAGGCGGCGGGCGTCTGCCACTCCGATCTGCACTACCTGCGCGGCGACCTGCGCTGCCCGCTGCCGGTGGTGCCCGGGCACGAGGGCGCCGGGCGGATCGTCGCCCTCGGCCCGGACCTGCGCGAGGGCTTCGCGGTGGGCGACCGGGTCGCGCTGCTCTGGCGGCCGAACTGCGGTCGCTGCGCGCAGTGCGTCGCGGGCCGTCCGATCATGTGCGAGTTCGGACCCGTGCAGGCCGCGTCCGGCGGGCTGCTCGACGGCACGAGCCGCCTCAGCGCCGGCGGCGAGACCGTGCACCACCTGCTCGGGGTGTCCTGCTTCGCGGAGCGGGTCGTCGTGCCCGAGCGCAGCGTGGCGCGGGTGCCCGACGACGTGCCCGCCGAGATCGCGGCGATCGCCGGCTGCGCGGTCATCACGGGGGTCGGCGCGGTGCTCAACGTGATCGGCGCGTGCCTCGGCGACGCGGTCGTGGTGATCGGGGCCGGCGGGGTCGGCCTGTCCGCGGTGATGGGGGCGCGGGCGGCGGGGGCGACCACCGTCGTCGCGGTCGACGTGGACGCGGACCGGCTCGCGCTGGCGACCCGGCTCGGTGCGACGCACGTGATCGACGGGTCGGCGTCGGGCGGCGGCGGCGACTCCCGCGACACGGTCGAGCAGCTGCTGGCCCTCGTCCCCGGCGGGGTGCCCTGGGTGGTCGAGGCGGTGGGCCGACCCGAGACGCTCGCGTCCGCCGTCGCGATGCTGCGCCCGGGAGGGGCGGCCGTCGCGGTCGGCCTCGCCCGGGTGGGGCAGCGCTTCGACATCGCCGTGAACGACCTGGTGCAGAAGCAGAAGCGCGTGGTCGGCTCGCTCTACGGGTCCTCGATCCCGCAGCTGGATCTGCCGCGGATCTTCGACCTGTACCGCAGCGGCGCCCTGCCGCTCGACGAGCTGATCGGCGAGCGGTTCGCCCTCGACGACATCGGCGCCGCCTTCGAGGCGCTCGAGCACGGGAGCGTCGGACGCTCGATCGTCGTGCCCGGACAGGAGGGCGGGCGATGAGCGGGTACGCCCGGTATCCGAGCCTCGACGGCCGGACCGTGATCGTGACCGGCGGAGCGTCGGGGCTCGGCGCGGAGTTCGTGCGGCAGTTCGCGGCGCAGGGCTCGCGGGTCGGCGTCCTCGACATCGACGCGGAGCAGGGCGGGGCGCTCGCCCGCGAGCTCGGCGGGGCCGTCCGCTTCGCCGCGTGCGACGTGCGCGATGTCGCGGCCCTCGAGGCGGCCATCGAGGGGCTGACCGCCGAGCTCGGCCCCGCGCACGTCCTGGTGAACAACGCGGCGAACGACGCCCGCCACACCGTCGAGGACCTCGATCCGGAGTACTGGGACGACCGCATGGCCGTGAATCTGCGCCACCAGTTCTTCGCCGCGCGCCTCGTGTCGCGGGGGATGCTGAGCGCGGGCGCGGGCTCGATCATCAACCTCGGCTCGATCAGCGCGCACATCGACCTCGTCGAGCTGGTCGGCTACATCACCGCGAAGGCCGCGATCGAGGGCATGACCCGGGCCCTGGCCCGCGAGCTCGGCGCGGGCGGAGTGCGGGTCAACTGCGTCATCCCCGGCTGGATCATGACCGAGCGCCAGCTGCAGCAGGTCGTCACCCCCGAGGCGGAGCAGCAGATCGACCGCAGCCAGTGCCTCCCCGGCCGCCTCGTCCCCGCCGACGTCGCCCGCCTGGTCCTCTGGCTCGCCGCCGACGACTCCGCCATGTGCACCGCCCAGAACTGGATCGTCGACGGCGGCTGGCTCTGACGCGCGCCGGTCGATCGGTCGCGGAGCGGCGTATCGAGACCGGGCGTGTGCACCGGGTGGATCTCGATACGCGCCCTGCGGGCGCTACTCGATCAGCATGCTCTTCATGCTGGTCGAGTAGCGGCGCAGCCGCGTATCGAGACCCGGCGTGTTCAGACGACGGGCGTCGATGCGCCCCGCATCAGACGCCCCGCGGCGTCTTGTCGCGCAGCGACCACACCGTCGCGCTCGCGACGAGGAGCAGGAGGGCCCCGCCGCCGAGGGCGAGCGCACTCAGCGGAACGCCGAGGTCGCCGACGGCCCGCGGCTGGAACCCGCCGTGGAAGACGAGCCACGGCGCAGCGATGCTCGGGACGAGGTTCCGCGGGTCGCCCGGCCCCAGGATCGGCAGCAGGTAGTACCCCAGCGCGAAGACGGTGAGCGAGAACGCGCGCTCCCGTGTCAGCGTCGCGACGAGGAAGCCCAGCGCAGCGAACGCGACCCCGACCAGCACGAAGGCGGCCGCCACTGCGCCGATCGCCGCGGGATCCGTGGACGGCGGCGGCGACGATCCGTCGACGGGGAACGGTCTCAGCTGCGCGGTGACGAGTCCGGCGACGGCCGCCGTCAGCACGAGCGCCGCGCCGGAGGCCAGGACGGCTGCGACGAGGAGCGCCGCTTTCGCCGCGACGAAGGTGCGCGCTCGGCGGACCTGCGGCCATCGCACGATGATCGATCCGCCGCGGAGATCCGTGGTCGCCGCGAAGAGCCCCGTCGCATAGCCGAGGAGCGGGGTCACGAGGAACACCGCGAGGCTCAGCCCCGTGCCGACCGCACCGAGCGGAGTCAGCGCCGCCGAGGCCGCCGTCGCCGCCTCGAAGTCGTAGCGCAGCGGATTGTCGATCTCCGTCCGCCCGTCCTCGTCAGTGGTCACGCTCACGGGCTCCGCCAGTGCCTCCTCGACGGAGTGCCCGGCCGAGCGGTACTCCGCGGCGGTCCTCTCGAACAGCGCCGCCGTCGACCGCGCGTTGCCGACGTCGGTCACCGCGCTCCAGACCGCGAAGACCGCGCCGGCGAGCAGGAGGACGACGAGGAGCCGCGAGGCGACCGCACCGCGCAGCTCCCTCCGGACCTCGCCGCACAGGGACCTCATCGCTCCTCCGCCCGACGCAGGCCTGGGTGGGCCTCGGTGACGTCGACGAGCCTCCCGTCGACGAGCTCGGCGATCCGGGAGGGGAGGCCCTCGAACACGGAGACCTCGTGACCGGTGGCGACCACGATGCGACCGTCTGCGCAGGCGCGCCGCAGCCCGGCCCGCATCTGCTCTCGGCCGACGACGTCGAGGCCGTTCGCGAACTCGTCGAGCAGCAGGACGGGGGCGTCCCCGGCGAGGGCGATCGCGAGCATGACCGTCTTCCGCTGGCCGGTGGACAGCCGTCCGGCTGCCGTGCGGAGGATCGCGGGGCGGGACGAGCTCCTGCACCGGAGGGCGACGGTGCCCCCTCGAGTCGTCGAGCTGATAGTCCACGTTCGCCTTCACCGACCAGCGCGGATGCAGGCTCGAGCGATCGAGCACCCCCGCGACATCGGCCCGCGGCCGCCGCGCTCCGCCGCCGACCTCGACCCTGACGGAGCCGCGGTGCCGCGTCAGCCCCAGCAGGCACCGGAGCAGCGTCGTCTTGCCCGCGCCGTTGGCCCCCCGCAGCAGCAGGAAGTCCCCGGGCACCAGGTGCAGATCGATCGCCCGCAGCACTGCGCGCGGCCCGCCTCCCGTGGCGAGCCCCTCCACGTGCAGCCCCTCGCCCGTCGTCGTCACCCGGTCTCCTCGTCGTCCCGTGCAGCGAGGTCCGTCGCCGGGTCACCGCGCCCGGCGGCCTCCTGCGTATGGGCAGACAGGCTCCTCCGGCTGGTCGAGGACGGCAAGTGCGTGGCGCGCGATGCGCGTGCGGCGGCGGCGAGCGGGTGCGCCGTCGGCTCTGTTCAGGGGCGCGGGGCCGCCGCTACAGTGGCCCGCATGACCAGCTCGCGCGTCCTCGCCCCGGAGCCTCCTGCCGACGGATCCAAGCCGAAGGGGCCCGCGTCCTACTTCGCCAGCATCGAGAAGACCTACGGCCGCCCGATCCAGGAGTGGCTCGACCTCGTGAACGAGCGGCTCGACAGCGAGCCCCACATGCAGGTCGTCTCCCGGCTGAAGTCCGAGCACGGCCTCGGCCACGGGCACGCGAACGCCCTCGTCGCCTACGTCAAGGCTGCCCGCGCCTAGCGGCGGCCCCGCCGGCGTCCGATCGGGCGCAGAACATCAGCCAGGAGCGGCTCTCATCGCCCATCGGCGATGGGACGCACTCCCGGCTGATGTTCTGTCGCCGCGTCCGCGCACAACGTCAGCTGAGAAGGGGATCCCTCCCCTGACAGGGGAGGCCCACCACTCTCAGCTGACGTTGTGCGGCGGCGCCGTCCGCGGCGGCGCGGGCACGACTGCCCTCGGTGAGCTGTGGCGGGTCGCGGGCATCGACGACCGCGCCCTGGATCCGCTGCTCGACGCGCTTTTCGGTCCGACCGTCAGCCGCGGCCGGTACATCGTCTCCCTGGCGGAGGCGGGAACGCCGGTCAGTCCCCAGACCGCTACGCGCGACCTGGCGACGCTCGCGCAGGCGGGTCTCCTCGCGACGAGCGGCGAGAAGCGCGGCCGTGTCTACACCGCGGCCGACCCGCTCCTCCGCCTCCGCCGCGAGGTCGGCCTCGGCCGCGCCTGGCGCGACGTCGACCCGTTCGCGTAGCCCACTCGACGGGGGACGCCCTCGGCACCCTGAGGACGCTGATCTCCCGAAGGAAATGGAGTTCCCGCCACTGACTCGCCCGAGAAGGCTGCTCGACCCCCGCGAGAACGAGCCCTCTCGGGCGACTGAGCGGGGCGCGGGGTGCGCGTGCGGCGGGGGCGCGGGGCCAATGACCACGGGCAGGCGAACGCCCTCGTGGCCTATGTCGAGGCCGCGCGCGCTCAGCGGCGACCCTGTCGCCGCGTCCGCGCACGACGTCAGCTGAGAAGGGGGTCCCTCCCCTGACAGGGGAGGCCCACCACTCTCAGCTGACGTTGTGCGGCGGCGCCGTCCGCGTGAGGAATCAGAAGGAGATGTACTTCCCGTTGTCGAAGAGCAGGAAGCTCTGAGCGCTCTCGGGAACGACGTAGGTCGTGATTCCGGTGAAGGTCGATCCGGGGTAGAGAGTCGGTCCGTCGGTCATCGACGACATGCCCTCACCGAGAGTGACGTATTCGCTGTCGTAGCGATTGCCCTCCGGCGTCGCGAGAGAGAGATCGAATGCGGCGAGAGAGGGCTCCACTCCGTCGGGATCGATGCCCGTCATCGTCAATTCGGCGACGACGTACTTGAAGCCCGCGGGCGCTTCAGAATTGAACATGTTCCATTCCGCGACCAGTCCGCCGGCATTCGCATCGACGATCCTCGCCGTGAGGCTGTACTTGTCGCCGCCGAAGAGACCCTCGGCGGTGTAGGGCTGAGCGAGGGGTGCCTGCGCTGTGCCATCGGCTGCGGGTGCAGCCGCTTCGGCGGGCGCGGCCTCGGCGGCGGGCGCCTCCTCCGCGGGTGCTGCCGACGGCTCGGCCGGCGCTGCCGAGGCCTCCGGCGCCTCGGTGGCCGGAGCGGCCGGGGCCGCCGGAGCGGGCTCGGCGGCACTCGTCTCAGCCGACCGATCGCCGGTCGACCCCACCGAGACGGCGGTCGACACGATGCCGGTGAGGAGGGCGATCGAGCCGAGTGCGAGGCCGGTGACGGCGAGTCCCTTCGGCTGCTTGCGCACGAGGGCGAAGATCGCGAGTCCTACGGCCGCGATCGCGAGGATCAGTCCGAGGCCGGGCACCAGACCGGTGAGGAAGGCGAGGATGCCGAGGATCAGCGCGAAGATCGCGAGGAGGGCCGGGCCGGTGGCACGCGGACGCGCTGCGGGGGTCGCGGTCCGAGCCGTCGCGGTATTCGTCGGCGCCTGGACGTAGGCGGGCGGGGCCGGCGGCGCGTCCTCGCGCCAGCGCGTTCCGTCCCAGTAGCGCTGCTCGTTGTTCGCGTGGGGTGCTGGGTACCAGCCGGCGGGGGCTTGTTCGGGCATCATCGACTCTTTCGGTCGGCCGAGCAGCGGAATCGACGTCGAGTGGGTCCGCTGCCGGTCTCATAGGGGGCTCACGGAGTATTGCAGAGAGAAAGCGCGATCGGAGTTGCTGCCCGAATCCGATCGTCCGGGTCTTATCGGCGGAGAGTCGCTGAATGAGGGAGAGCAGTCGCCGATCGCTAGGCAATACCACTCGCTTTCCGAGATCTCTCGACTACTCCTCCGGCAGCAGTCCGTTCTCGATCGCCCCACGGGGTGAACCGGAGTGCCCCCGGTTCCCGCTCGGCGTCGTCCCGACCGACCGGACCGGACTCGACGAGACGACTCCTGACTGACAATCGAGCACGGCCTCGGCCACGGCCACGCGTACGCCCTCGTGGCCTACGTCGAGGCCGCCCGCGCCTAGAGGCGGCCCCGCCGAGGCCCGATCGGCCGCAGAACATCAGCCCGGAGCGGCTCTCATCGCCCGTCGGCGATGAGACGCGCTCCGGGCTGATGTTCTGTCGCCGCGTCCGCGCACAACGTCAGCTGAGAAGGGGATCCCTCCCCTGACAGGGGAGGCCCACCACTCTCAGCTGACGTTGTGCGGCGGCGCCGTCCGCGGCGGGGGGCGGACGCGCTCAGGCGGACTCGCGCTGGACGAGGGTCGTCGCGAGGATCGGCTGGCGGTCGACCTCGCGGCCGGCGACCACGGCGACGACCGTCTCGGCGGCGACGCGGCCCATGTCCTCGAGGGGCTGGCGGATGGTGGTCAGCGTGGGGTCGGAGGTCGTCGCGACGACCACGTCGTCGAAGCCGACGACCGAGATGTCGGCGGGGACGCGCCGGCCCGAGGCCTGCAGCACGCGGATCGCGCCGTTGGCCATCAGGTCGGAGGAGGCGAAGACGCCGTCGAGGTCCGGGTGGCGCTGCAGCAGGCGGGCCATCGCGGCCGAGCCGCTCTCGAGGGTGAACTCGCCGTGCACGATCGGGCTGTGGTCGAGGCCGAGCTCGGACAGCTCGTCGCGCCAGCCGCGGATGCGGTCGCGGGCCGGCTCCATGT
The DNA here is from genome assembly GCF_013205055.1 of Rathayibacter sp. VKM Ac-2856. Classification (GTDB taxonomy): domain Bacteria; phylum Actinomycetota; class Actinomycetes; order Actinomycetales; family Microbacteriaceae; genus Rathayibacter. The sequence continues at coordinate 519,049 of NZ_JABMLF010000002.1, read as the reverse complement.
CGTGCGGGCCGGCGATGATGCCGAGTCGGCGGCGACCGGAGTCGGCGAGCGCCCGGGCCGCGAGCCGCCCGCCGCCGTAGTTGTCGGAGTCGATCACGATGGCGTCCTCGGCCAGGGCGACCCGGGGGCGGCCGACCCACGCGATCGGGACGGGGGAGTCGGCGAGCGCCTGCGCCAGGTGGGTGATCTCGTGCTGCAGGATCACGATCGCCCCGTCGACCGCGCGCGAGCGGAGGAACTTGGGGATGCGGTCGCCGTCGTCGTGGTCGGCCGGCAGCAGCACCGGCTGCACCTCGGCGGCGTAGAGCCCCTTCGCCGCGCCCTTCAGCACGGAGGTGAAGAACGTGCCGGTGAGGCTGTCGAGCTCGTTGAAGGCGACGATCAGCGCGATCGCTCCCGAGCGGCCGCCGCGCAGCATCCGGGCGGCGCTGTTGGCCTCGTAGCCGAGCTGCTTCGCGGCGTGCTCGACGGCGGCCGACATGCGGACGTCGACGTTCTTGCCTCCGGCGAGAACCCGGGCGGCGGTGGCGCGGGACACCCCCGCGGCCTGTGCGACGTCCACGAGCGTGGGTCGGGTCATGGCTGCTTCCTTCTGGACGAGGAGGGGAGCGGGCCGGGGCGCCGGGTGCTCGATCTCCAGATTCCCACGGGGACGCCTCCCCCTGGGCCGAAGTGGTCCGATTTGCGAAAGTTTCCCTTGAATACTAGGGGAGATCGATATCTCACGCGGAGATAACGAACGTCGAATCGCGCTTGCAACCCGGGGTCGGGCCAGCTACCTTGGCGTCCAAGAGATCGTTCTCTTGCTCCTGGTCTCCTCCTGCGAGACCCCCCGCGAATCCCCGACGAAGAGGAACAATCGTGAACAGAAGACTGACGGCCGTCGCCGCAGCAGCCGCCGCCGTGGCCCTCGCCCTCACCGGATGCTCGTCCGGAAGCGGAGGCGGCGCGTCCGACGACCCGAACGCCGAGGCGACGTTCTGGTCCTTCACCGGCATCAACGCCAAGGACAGCGTCGACGAGTACCTGGCGAAGATGCCCGACGCGAAGATCAAGCTCTCCGAGGTGGGCAGCACCACCGAGACCGCCACCGCCCTCACCGCGGCCCTGGCCGGCGGCAAGGTGCCCGATCTGGTCATGATCCAGAACGACGACCTGCCCCAGTTCGTCGCCAACAGCTCGAACTTCCTCGACCTGCGCACGCTCGGCGGCGACGACGTGGCCTCCGCCTACCTCCCGTGGGCCGCCTCCGCCGCGACCGCCGAGGACGGCTCCGTCGTGGGCGTCCCGACCGACGTCGGCGGACTGGGCTTCGCCTACCGCGCCGACCTCTTCGAGGCCGCCGGCCTGCCGACCGACCCGGCCGAGGTCGCCGAGATGTGGAAGGACTGGCCGTCCTTCATCGCCATGGGCGAGAAGTACACCGAGGCGACCGGCAAGCCGTTCGTCGACAACATCGAGACCAGCGTCTTCTTCTCGACCGTCAACCAGGTCTCCGAGAAGTACTACTCGCCCGACGGCGAGCTCGTCTACGACACCAACCCGCAGGTGAAGGACGCGTTCCAGGTCGCCGTGGACACCAAGGACGCCGGCATCAGCGCCGGCATCGCCGCCTGGTCCTCGGGCTGGGCCCCCGGCCGCGCGAACGGCGCCTTCGCCGTGACCATCGCGCCGTCGTGGATCCTCGCCGGCATCAAGACCGACGCCCCCGACACCGCCGGCAACTGGCGCGTCACGAGCGTCCCCGGCGTCGGCGGCAACTGGGGCGGCAGCGTCATCGCCATCCCGGCCCGCGCCGAGCACCCCGAGGCCGCCTGGCAGTACATCGAGACGATGATGTCCGCCGAGGGCCAGACCGACCACTTCGCGGCCTCGGGCACCCTGCCCGCCGCCACCGAGGCGGTCGCGAGCGAGGAGGTCCGCAACTACACCGACCCGTTCTTCGGCGACTCGAAGATCGGCGAGGTCATGGCCACCTCGGTCGAGCAGTTCCCCTCCTTCTACAACGGTCCCGACACGACGCCGATCAACGGCGCCCTGCTGAACACCCTCGTCGAGCTGGAGGCGGGCAACGTCACCTCCGACAAGGCGTGGACGACCGCCCTCGACACGGCCGAGCAGGCCATCGGCGGCTGATCGCCCCACCCACCCGAGCGGCCCGGCGCCTCGCGCGCCGGGCCGCCCCTTCGACGGAGGTAACCCACGTGTCAACGGCGACAGCCATACGTCCCCCCAAGCAGCGCAAGCAGCCCAGCGCTCCGGTCCAGAAGGCCGTGCGGATCCGCAACTCCCTCTCGGAGCGGATCGCCCCCTACGCGTACGTCGCGCCCTTCTTCCTCATCTTCATCGTCTTCGGGCTCTTCCCGCTGCTCTTCACGTTCTACGTCTCGCTCTTCGACTGGAACCCGATCGGCGAGCAGACCTTCGTCGGCCTCGCGAACTTCGAGCAGCTCTTCGCGGACAGCCGGTTCTGGAACGCCCTGGTCAACACCTTCGGCATCTTCATCATCTCGACGGTGCCGCAGCTGCTCTTCGCGCTCTTCCTGGCGCACCTGCTCAACCACGCGCGACTGCGCTGGGCGAACTTCTGGCGCATGGCGCTGCTGGTGCCCTACATCACCTCCGTCGCGGCGACCGCGATCGTCTTCGCGCAGATCTTCGACAAGAACTTCGGCCTGATCAACTGGTTCCTCGGCATCTTCGGACTGCCCTCGATCAACTTCCTCGCCACCAACTACGGCTCGTGGATCGTCATCTCGACGATGGTCTTCTGGCGCTGGTTCGGCTACAACACGCTGCTCTACCTGGCGGGGCTCCAGTCGCTCCCGCGCGAGATGTTCGAGGCCGCCTCGGTCGACGGCGCCTCCAGCTGGCAGCAGTTCCGCCACCTCACCATCCCGGCGCTGCGCCCGATCATCGTCTTCACCGTGATCATGTCGACCATCGGCGGTCTGCAGATCTTCACGGAGGCGCTCCTGGTGGCTCCCGAATCGGGCCTCACCTGCGGCGCCGGCCGGCAGTGCCAGACGCTCGCGCTGTTCCTCTACGAGCAGGGCTTCGGCCAGTTCAAGTTCGGCTACGGATCCGCCATCGGCGTCGTGCTGTTCGTGATCGTCGTGGTCGTCTCGCTGATCAACTTCTACCTGTCCACCCGCACCCGGAAGGCGGCCGTCTGATGTCCGACGTCCTCGATCAGGCCCTCCCGCAGGCCCGCGCGGTCGCGGCGGGGGACACCCCGAAGGTGCAGCCCAAGCGCCGCGGCAAGGGCGGCGGGGTCGGCTGGCCGACCTACGTCTTCCTCGCGGTCGCCGTGCTCGTCTCGGTCTTCCCGCTCTACTACATGTTCGTCGTCGCGTCGGTCGGAGCGACCGCCGTCACGTCGATCCCGCCGCGCCTGTACCCGGGCACGAACTTCCTCGCCATCGCGGAGAAGGTGTTCGACACGGTGCCCTTCATCGCGTCGCTGCTGAACTCGCTGATCGTGTCGCTGAGCATCGCGGTCCTCTCCGCGATCCTCTGCGCCATGGCCGGCTTCGCCTTCGCGAAGCTGCAGTTCCCCGGCCGCAACCTGCTGTTCCTGATCGTGCTGCTCACCATGACGGTGCCGGCGCAGCTGAGCATCATCCCGCAGTACCTGATCGTCTCGGCGCTCGACTGGGTCGACACCCTCCAGGCGATCATCGTGCCGGGACTGGCCAGCGCCTTCGGCATCTTCTGGATGCGCCAGCACATGTCCACGACGGTCAGCGACGAGCTGATCCAGGCGGCCCGCATCGACGGCGCGAACTCCTGGCAGCTGTTCTGGCGCATCGCCTTCCCGGTGGTCCGCCCGGCGGCGTTCGTGCTCGGACTGATCACGTTCACGGCGGTCTGGAACGACTTCATGTGGCCGTTCATCGTGCTGAAGTCGCCGGAGCTGTTCACGGTGCAGATCGCGCTGAAGCAGCTGCAGGCCAACCGCTCGATCGACGTGGCGCTGGCGATGGGCGGCTCGTTCATGGCGACGCTGCCGCTGCTGATCGCGTTCTTCTTCGTCGGCCGCCGGATGGTGTCCGGGATCATGGACGGAGCGTTCAAGGGCTGATGCACGACGCCTCCACCGCTCTCGTCCCCACCGACCGCACCGACCAGCACGGGGACGGGAGCGGTGGTCGCGACTGGCGCGACCGCTCCCTCTCCGCGCTCGAGCGGGCCCGCCTCCTCACCGCCGAGCTCACGCTCGAGGAGAAGGCGGCCCAGCTCGGCTCGGTCTGGCTCACCGACTCCGCCGACGACTTCGCCCCGAAGCTCGAGGGCGGACCCGACTCCGCGGCCGACCCGTTCGCGGGCGGCCTCGGCCAGCTCACCCGCGTCTTCGGCACCGAGCCCGTCTCGGTCCCGGAGGGGGTGCGCCGGCTGCGCGAGCTGCAGGAGCGGGTCGTCTCCTCGCAGCGCCTGGGCATCCCGGCGATCGCGCACGAGGAGTGCCTGACCGGGCTCGCCGCGTACGGCGCGACCGCCTTCCCGACGCCGCTCGCCTGGGCGGCCACCTTCGACGAGGACCTCGTCGGCGAGATGGCGGAGGCGATCGGCTCCGACATGCGCGCGCTCGGGATCCACCAGGGGCTCGCGCCGGTCGTCGACGTGGTGAAGGACTACCGCTGGGGCCGCGTCGAGGAGACCCTCGGCGAGGACCCGTACCTCGTCTCGCAGCTCGGCGCCGCCTACGTCGCCGGGCTCGAGTCGACCGGGGTGATCGCGACGCTCAAGCACTTCGCCGGCTACGCGGCCTCCCGCGGCGCCCGCAACCACGCGCCGGTCAGCATGGGCCCGCGCGAGCTCGCCGACACCGTGCTGCCGCCGTTCGAGGCCGCCCTGCGGCACGGCGGAGCCCGCAGCGTGATGACCTCGTACACCGACATCGACGGCGTGCCCAGCAGTGCGAGCGCGCACCTGCTGACGACGATCCTGCGCGAGCGCTGGGGCTTCGAGGGCACGGTCGTGGCGGACTACTGGGCCGTGCCGTTCCTCCAGGCGATGCACCACGTCGCGGTCGACACGGCCGACGCGGGGCGCCTGGCGATCCGCGCCGGCGTCGACGTCGAGCTGCCGCAGACCGCCGCGTACGGCGAGCTGCCCCGCCTGATCCGGGAGGGAGTGGTCGACGAGCGCGACCTCGACCGCTCGGTGGAGCGGCACCTGCGGCACAAGTTCGAGGCCGGGCTGCTCGACGGCGGACCCCTCGTGCCGGACGGCGCCGAGTCGGTCGATCTCGACAGCGCGCGCAACCGGGCGATCTCGCTCCGGATCGCGGAGGAGTCGGTGGTGCTGCTGCGCGACGACGACGTGCGCGGGCTGCTCGGCGCGGCCTCCACGATCGCGGTCGTGGGGCCGGCGGCGGACCGGTTCCGCAGCCTGGTCGGCTGCTACGCCTTCCCCAACCACGTGCTCTCCAAGCACCCGGGGCACGAGCTGGGGATCGAGATCCCGACCGCGCTGACCGCGCTGCGCGCCGAGTTCGGCGACGAGCGCGTGCGGTTCGCGGCCGGCGGGTCGATCACCTCCGCCGACACCTCCTCGATCGCCGAGGCCGTCGAGGTGGCGGGATCGAGCGATGCGGCCGTGGTCGTCGTCGGCGACGTGGCCGGGCTGTTCGGCGACGGCACCTCCGGCGAGGGCTGCGACGCGGCCGATCTCCGCCTGCCGGGCGCCCAGGACGAGCTCGTCCAGGCGGTGCTCGCCACCGGCGTGCCGACCGTGCTGGTCGTGCTCTCGGGGCGGCCCTACGCGCTCGGCGAGTACGGCGCGGCCCGGGGAGTCGTCCAGGCGTTCTTCCCCGGAGCGGACGGGGCGGCCGCGGTCGCCGGCGTGCTCTCCGGGCGGGTCTCGCCGACCGGGCGGCTGCCCGTGCAGATCCCGCGGCACCCGTCGGCGTCGACCACGTACCTGCAGCCGTCGCTCGGGCTCTCGAACCCGGGGATCACCGCGCTCGACGCCACTCCGCTGCACCCGTTCGGCTTCGGGCTGACGCGGGGCGACATCGCCCACGAGGCGCTGACGGCGCCGGCGGTGCTCGCGACGGACGGGTCGCTCGACGCCGCGGTGACGATCCGCAACAGCGGCGAGGACACGGTCGAGGTGGTGCAGCTGTACGCCGGCTACCCGACGTCGCCGGTGGTGCGGCCGACCGTGCAGCTGATCGGCTACGCGCGCGTGCCGATCGCCGCGGGGGAGTCGCTGACGGTGCACTTCCACGTCGAGGCCGCGCGGCTCGCGTCGACCGGCGTCGACGGCGCGCTCAGCGTGGATCCGGGGCCGCTGCGCCTGATCGCGGGCCCGTCGGCGGCCGACGCCGCGCAGACGGCCGACGTCGCGCTCACGGGCGAGCGCCGCGTGCTCGCGGAGCGAGCCCTGCGCACCCCGTGGTCGGTGACGCCGGCCGAGTAGCGGGCCTCCTCCATGCTGGTCGAGTAGCCGCGCAGCGGCGTATCGAGACCCACGTGCCGACGACGGCGGATCTCGATACGCGCCCTGCGGGCGCTACTCGATCAGCATGGTGCGGCCCGCGCCCGGCGGCCGCTGTTGGATCAGCATGATGCTGCCCGCGCCCTGCGGGCCGCTGCTCCATCAGCGCCCCGCGCGCCGCCCCTCCGCAAGGGGCCTGCGTCCCGCCCGCCGCGCGCCTAGCGTGAGCAGCACCACCCCGCCGCGAGGACGCGCGCGGGGCCGGACTTCCCGAGGAGAGACATGCCTGCACTGACCGACACCTTCACCCTGTCCAACGGCGTCACCATCCCGAGGATCGGCTTCGGCACCTGGCAGATCGAGGACGGCGCCGACGCGTACGACGCGGTGACCACGGCCCTCGAGGCCGGCTACCGCCACATCGACACCGCCCGCGGCTACGGCAACGAGGCGAGCGTCGGCCGCGCCCTGCGCGACAGCGGCATCCCGCGCGACGAGGTCTTCATCACCACGAAGCTGCCCGCCGAGGTCAAGGACCACGCCGGCGCGAAGGACAGCTTCGAGACGACGATGGCGGCGCTCGAGCTCGAGCACGTCGACCTGTACCTGATCCACGCGCCGTGGCCGTGGTCGGACATGGGCTCGGACCACCGCGACGGCAACATCGCGGCGTGGAAGGCGATGGAGGAGATCTACGACTCCGGCCGCGCCCGCGCCATCGGCGTCTCCAACTTCGACGTGGCCGACCTGGAGTCGCTGATCTCCGCCACCGATGTGAAGCCGCACGCGAACCAGATCCGCTGGTTCGTCGGCAACACCCAGGATGAGACCACCGACTACTGCCGCGCCAACGGCATCCTCGTCGAGGGCTACTCGCCGCTCGCGACCGGCGGCCTGCTCGGCAACTCCGACCTCGCCGACATCGCGCAGGCGAACGGCGTCTCGGTGGCGCAGCTCTGCATCCGCTACCTCCTCGAGAAGGACGTTCTGCCCCTGCCGAAGTCGACCACCCCCGAGCGCATCCGCGAGAACGCCCAGGTCGACTTCACCCTCTCGGCCGACGACGTCGCCCGCCTCGACGCCCTCGTCGACACGGAGTCCTGACCCGCCCCCCCCCCGAGAACGCAGAAGTTGCGGTAGTCGCGCTCGACCACCGCGACTTCCGCGTTCTCGCGGAGGCCTGCGACACGGGAGAGCCGCGGGGCAGCGCCCTTCATGCTGGTCGAGTAGCCGCGGAGCGGCGTATCGAGACCCACGTGTCGACGGCGGTGGATCTCGATACGCGCCCTTTGTGCGCTACTCGATCAGCATGATCGGGCGGGCGACTCGGAGGAGCCGCGCCCCATGCTGGTCGAGCAGTCGCGGAGCGTCTCGTCGAGCGCCGCAGAGCGGGCCGCATCACTTCCGCTTCTTGGGTGCGCTGATCTCCTTGTCATCGAGAAGCCGGTCGGCGTTCCAGCGGAGTCGCTCGAGGAGACCCGGGGAGCACCCGGACGGTGCCGGCACCGCGTCGAGGGCCTCGCGTAGTCGCCCGATCGTCTCGCGCACGAGGAGGTCGGCCTGCCTCTCGCCGATCACCCGCCAGGAGGTGATCTCGGCGAGGATCCGCTCCATCGAGATCCTGCGATGATCGAACTGCCCGTCGACGGCGAGTGCGAGGTCCCAGGAGATGAGGCCGTCCTGGAAGAGGTTCGGCAGCGCGTCGTAGATCGGCGCGAGTCTCGATCCCTCTGGGAGATGGAGGATGGCGACGTTCTTCGCGTGTGCGTCGTTGTCGCCGATCGCCACTGTGTAGGCGAGTCTTCGGATCCAGTCGCGGACCGCGGCCGCCCCCTCCGGGATCGACCCGAGCAGCTCGGCGATCCGCGCGGCGGAGGCGCGACGAGGGTCGTTCGGCCACGCGGGGTCCTGGAACTTGACGGCCGAGTCCCGCCAGTCGAGTCCGAGGGCCTGCGCGAGATCCTCCTGGTGGTGGAGGAGGACCTCGCCATCGTGGATCTCGCGATCGAAGCGCTCGATCGCGAGGTACGTCGTCATCGCGGCGGTGTGGAGGGAGCTCTCGAACGTCGCGAGCCCCAGGTGCTGAGCGAGGAGGTGACTGTAGTGCTCGTCGTGGATGCGGTGCGGGCGGGAGGGGATCTGAGGTTTCAGGATGTGCGTCGAGTGCGCGCGGCCGTGGGGGGCGGCCCAGGCCCCCTCGATCCTCGCGACGAGCACCTTCGGCTGGAATCCGGGCAGTGTCGACCGGCTGTCGGCGGGGATCCCCTGGTCGCTGTCCTTCAGAGCCTGCGTGAGCCTGGCCGACAAGGACGCGTCGTCCAGTCGCTCGTAGGACGGGCTCTGGAGCGGATTCTCGTCCGGTCGGCGGAGGGTGACGGCGCCGGCGACGGATCCGCCGAACTCCGTGAGGAGCGCGAAGAGGTCGTCCTTGTCGATCCGGCGCTTCGCAGCCATCCGCTCCCGGTGGCTCCCCTCGGGGACGTAGCCGCCGAGGAAGTCGGAGACGCGGAGGGAGGCCGGCGTTCGACCGCGGATCGTCGCGAAGGACTCGGTGAGGACGACCTCCTCGTCGTAGTCACGAGCGATCCGCAGGTCGACGCGGCGGCCGCCGTCCGCGGGTGATACCGAGCCGACTCGGCGGTCGTGGAGGAAGAGGTCAAGCTCGGGCATCGTCGTCACGGTATTCGAGGGACACAGTGATGCCGAGCTCGTGCAGGATGCGGAAGAGCCGTTTGGCGTAGAGCGTCGGCTCCCCGGTCTCCAGGTTCACGACGTACTCGCGCGAGAGGCCGATCCGCTCCGCGAGCTCGGTCTGGGTCAGCCCCGACTCCTCGCGCACGGCGCGGACGACCGAGGCGAGATCGCTCGCTTTGCGCGCCTTGATGGTCGGCACTGCTCCTCCTGAGGGCTCGGAGTCCGACCCGTGTCGCGACTCTCCTGTGGGCAATTCCTCACGCTACCGGCTTGTGAGGAAAAGTACACAGGAGCGTGTTGTGAGAATATTCACACACCCGGGTCCTGTGGGAGAGTCCTTCGGCGGTGGATCTCGATATGCGCCCTGCAGGCGCTACTCGATCAGCATGATCGCGCGTGAGACTCGGAGGAGCCGCGCCCCATGCTGGTCGAGTAGCCGCGGAGCGGCGTATCGAGATCCACGTGTCGACGACGGTGGATCTCGATACGCGCCCTGCGGGCGCTACTCGATCAGCATGATGGACGGGGCGTCAGGCGAAGCGGAGCAGGTGGGCGCCGTGGGGCTCGAGGGCGAGCGCGACCGCGCCGTCGACGACGGGGAGGGGCTCGCCGGTCCAGACGTCGACGGGGGTGCCGGAGCAGCCGAGGTCGGCGAGGTGCGCGGAGTAGTCGCGCGGGGCGTCGCCGAGCCAGAAGACGCCGCGCCACTGCACGTCGCCCTGCCACGCGCTCCAGACGACGAGGTCGCCGTCGCGGACGATCTCGCGGCTGCCGTCGCTGCCGAGCAGGGCCAGCACGTCGTCGTTCGTCAGCAGCGCCAGCGTCTCGGGCGGGGTGTCGGGCAGGTGCCCGCCCATCATCAGCGGCGACCGCAGCAGGCACCAGAGCGTCACGAGCGTCCGCTGCTCGGCGGGGGTGAAGCGCGAGAGGCGGTCCTCGCCCACGTGCGCCCGCACGCCGATCCGTCCGAGCGGCAGCATGTCGGCGTCGGCCCACGCGCCCGGCCGCTGGTGCGGCGCCCAGCGCGCGGCGCGCTGGAACTGCTCCTGCAGGTGCCCCCAGTCGTCCCAGAAGTCGTCCGAGATCCGCCACATCTGCGCGGTGTCGCGGAGCAGGTCGAGGTTCTCCAGCGACAGCTGCTTCCCCGGCGAGAGGCTCAGCACCATCGGCCGGCCGGTCGCGTCGATCGCGCGGGAGAGCGCGGCGATCTCGTCGGCCTGGATCGGCGGGTAGAGCACGTCGTCGAGCTTGACGAAGTCGACGCCCCAGGAGGCCAGCTGCGCCATCACCGAGTCGCAGTACTGCTGCGCGCCCGGCACCGCCATGTCGACGCCGTAGTTGTCCGGGTTCCACGGGCAGACGTTCCCGCGGTCGGCGATGTCGGCGCAGGTCGCGTCGGAGCCGAGGATCGGCAGCCCGAGCTCGGCGGCCCGGCGGGGAACGCCTCGCATGAGGTGCACGCCGAAGCGCAGCCCCAGGGCGTGCACGTGCGCGGCGAGCGCGGTGAAGCCGCCGGTCGCGGCGGAGGGGAAGCGGCCGACCGCGGGCTGCGGCCGCCCCCAGTCGTCCAGGACCGGCTCCGACACCTCCTGGTAGTCGCTCGTGCCCGGATCGGGCTCGTACCACTGGATGTCGACGACGACCGTGTCCCAGCCGTGCGGCAGCAGGTGCTCGGCGAGGTACTCGGCGTTCGCGAGCACCTCCTCCTCGGTGACGGAGGCGCCGAAGCAGTCCCAGCTGTTCCAGCCCATCGGCGGGCGGCGGGCCGCCTCGGTGCGCGTCGCGGCAGTGCTCATGGCGGTCACGCGTCCGACCCTTCCACGCCCGATCCGGACGCGCCCGACACGGTCTCGACGGCCCCTCCCGCGGCAGACCCTCCCGCGACAGACCCTTCCACGCCGGCCTCCGCCAGCTCCAGCGACACCGTCGCGAAGGAGTGCGGCGGCAGCGTCACCCGCAGCCCGGTCGCCGTCGTCTCGAGCCCCTCGAGCGCGACCGGGCTGACCGCGTCGGCGTCGCCCGGCCGGTTGTGCGCCTGCGGCGAGTCGGCGGTGAGGAGCCGCCCCGTCGCTCCGGTCACGGCACCGCCGCGGAAGGACAGCTCGATCTCCAGCGGCTCGTCGAGGTCGACGTTGGTCATCGAGACCAGCACGCGGCCGTCCTTCACCGAGGCGGAAGCGGAGGCGAGCGCGATCTCGCGCCCGTCGACCGCGTGGGTCGGTCCGGCGACCGTGGTCGGCAGCGCCGTCGCGTCCTGGTGCCCCTTGTTCATCTCGAACACGTGGTACGTCGGCGTCCGCACCATCTCGCCGCCGTCGGGGTCGGTCAGCAGCATCGCCTGCAGCACGTTGACGGTCTGCGCGATGTTCGCCATCGAGAGGCGGTCGGCGAAGGCGTGGAAGACGTCGAAGTGCAGCCCCGCGACCATCGCGTCGCGGATGGTGTTCTGCTGGAAGAGGAAGCCCGGGTGCGTGCCCGGCTCGACGTCCCACCAGGTGCCCCACTCGTCCAGCACCATCCCGTACTTCTTCTCGGGGTCGTGCACGTCCATCACGGCGGCGTGCGAGCGCAGCAGCTCCTCGATGCCCTGTGCGGCGACGATCGTGCTCCAGTAGGCGTCCGCGTCGAACTCGGTCGCGCTGCCCTTCGCCTGCCAGCTGCCGCCGATCGTGTAGTAGTGCACCGAGATCGACTCCCACGGCACGGAGGAGAAGGGGTGCCCCTCGATCTCGGGGATCACCTCCATCAACGTCTGCGTCCAGTGCGTGTCCGCGCCGTCCGCTCCGGCGGCGATCCGGTGCAGCGGCACGTCGTTGCCGCTCTGCACGAAGGTGCCGAACTGGCGGGCGAGGTCGGCGTAGGCGCCGGCGCGCATGTTGCCGCCGCAGCCCCAGGTCTCGTTGCCCAGGCCCCAGTAGCGGACGGTCCACGGCTCCTCGCGGCCGTGCGAGCGGCGCAGGTCCGCCATCGGCGACTTCCCGGACCCGGTGAGGTACTCGACCCAGTCGGCCATCTCCTGCACGGTGCCCGAGCCGATGTTGCCCGAGACGTAGGCGTCGGCGCCGAGCAGCTCGCAGAGCGCCATGAACTCGTGGGTGCCGAAGGAGTTGTCCTCGGCGACCCCGCCCCACTGGGTGTTGATCAGGCCCGGGCGCTCCTCGCGCGGGCCGATGCCGTTGGTCCAGTGGTAGCGGTCGGCGAAGCAGCCGCCCGGCCAGCGTAGGTTGGGGATGTCGAGCGCGCGCAGGGCCTCGACGACGTCGAGGCGGATCCCGCCGGCGTTCGGGACGGGCGAGTCCTCGCCGACCCAGAAGCCGTCGTAGATGCAGCGGCCGAGGTGCTCGGCGAAGTGGCCGTAGACGTGCTTGCTGATGGTGGCGCCGGGACGGTCGAGGTCGACGGTGACGGTGGTGTTCACGGGGTGCTCCAGGGTGGTGGCGGACGGGTCGGCGGCGGCGGTTCCGGCGGCGGCGGTGTCGAGGACTGCGGTACTCAGGGCGGCAGTGCCCTCGGCGGCGGTGCTCACGCGGTCTCGCGGACGAGCCGCAGGACGATCGCGCGGTCGGCGTGGAAGGTCGGCAGGTCCAGGCCCGCCTCGCCCAGCAGGCTCCCCGAGTAGGCGGGGGCCGGGGCGCCGGAGTCCAGCGGCACCGTCGACTCCAGCCAGTGCGGGCTCTGCCAGGGCGGTCCGAGCGAGCCGGGGCGCGCGGTCTCGATCCGGTAGCGCGCCCGCGGATCCAGGCCCGGGAGGCGGACGCGGCGGCGCGAGTCCGCGGTCAGCGCGGGCGTGACCAGCGTGTAGAGCGCCTCCGAGCCGTCCGGCGCGACGACGCCGCGCAGCGACGGAGCATCCGGATCGGAGTCGTCGCCCCCGACGACCCGGCCGGTCGCGATCAGCTCGCGGTGCTCGCGGTACGCCGCGATCCAGCCGGCGAGCACGGGCTCCTCCTCCGCGTCCAGCTCGCGGAGGTCCCACTCGATCCCGAAGTGGCCGAGGAAGGCGATCGCGCAGCGGGTGTGCAGGTCGCTGGTGCGCCCGGTGACGGAGTTGACCGGCGAGGCGACGTGCGAGCCGAGCATCTCCGGCGGCACGAGCAGTCCGGTCCAGCGCAGCATCCGCGAGCGGTCCAGCGGGTCCTGGTTGTCGGAGGTGTGCACGCGGTCGGTGCGCTCGAGGATCCCCAGGTCGACCCGGCCGCCGCCCGAGGCGCAGCTCTCGATCTCGAGCTCCGGGTGCCGCGCGCGCAGCTCGTCGATCAGCCGGTAGAGCGCGAGCGTCTGCTCGTGCACCGCGGCGGTCCCGGTGGCGGGGTGGCCCGCGTCGATCAGGTCGCGGTTGTGGTCCCACTTCAGGTACGCGACGCCGAGATCGGCGACCAGGCCGTCGAGCACGCCGAGGATGTGCGCGAACGCGTCGGGGTTGGTCAGGTCGAGCACCTGCTGGAAGCGGAACCGGGGCGGCAGCTCCTCGCGGGCCCGCAGGATCCAGTCGGGGTGCGCGCGGGCGAGGTCTGAGTCCTCGTTGATCATCTCGGGCTCGACCCAGAGGCCGAACTCCATGCCCAGGCCGCGGACGTGCTCGGCGAGGGGGAGGAGGCCGTCGGGCCAGGAGACGGGGTCGGGCGTCCAGTCGCCGAGGCCCGCGCGGTCGTCGCTCCGGCCGAGGAACCAGCCGTCGTCGAGCACGTACCGCTCGACCCCGAGGGCGGCGGCGCGGTCGGCCAGCTCGGCGAGGACGGCGAGGTCCTGGTCGAAGTAGACCGCCTCCCAGACGTTGAGCGTCACCGGGCGCGGTCGGCGCGAGGAGCGGGAGACCCCGCGGAGGTGGGCGTGGAAGCGGGCGGCCGCGGCGTCGAGGCCGTGGCCGAAGCTTCCGGAGATCCAGGGGGAGGAGTAGCTCTCGCCGCTCGCGAGGCGCACCTCGCCGGGCAGGAGCAGCTCGCCGCCGCGGAAGGCGAGCCAGCCGTCGCCGCGCTCCACCGCGTGCTCGTGGTTGCCGCCGATGCCAACGTGGCAGAGCCAGACCCGGCCGTCGGCGGAGTCGAAGCCGGGGGTGCCGACCGCGACGACCGTCGTCGCGTCCAGGCCGGTGCGGCCGCGGCGCGAGGAGCGCGAGTGGGTGCCGGTGACGACGGGGTGGCGCTGGGGGATCTTCTCGGTGCCCCAGCGGCCGGAGAAGTCCAGGATCTCGCGGGCCTCGGTCGGGATGCGGAGGGCGGGGTCGACGCCGATCACCTCGAGGTGCCCGGCGCCGTCGTTGCGGACGGAGACGCGGGTCCTGAGCAGTCCGGCGGGTGAGAGAACGATCTCCAGGACGACGCCGATCCGGGCCTGCGCGTCGTGCGCCTCGACGGTCACGGCGGCGCTGCCGGGCTGCGCGACGGCGCCCTCCGCGAGGGCCTCGCCGTCCACCGAGACGGTGTCCACGGTCAGTCTCGGCGACCAGCCGGCACCCTCCCGGTGCACCCGGAGACCCGGCAGACCGGCCCAGCCGAAGGTGTGCTCGGGCAGGATCCCGGGCTCGTAGGGGACGTCGGAGGAGCCCTCGATCCCCGTCCGCACGGGAGTTCTTGCGAAAGCTGCGAGATCGTCGTCGCTCGCGTCGAGTCGCGGCCCCCAGTGCAGCAGCACGGGCAGGTCGCCTCCCGACTGAGTGAGGAGGGCGGACACGTCATCGGCGACGAGATGGATCACTCTCGGGGATTGCATGTCCCCATTCCTATCGTCGATCCTGGTCTGAGTACAGCGAGAGATCGATCTCGACCCTCGGTCGGATCGACCGCCGCGCCGATCGACCCGCGCGGATCGACCCGCGCGGATCGACCGCCGCTCGCACCGCTCATCCCCACCACCCACCGCCTCGACGAGGAGCACCCATGCCGCTGACCCACCCGGCCCCGCACGAGACCCGCCTGGAGCGCGGGGTGCTCGACGCGCGGCGGCGGCTCAACCGCGACTACCTCCTCTCGCTCACCGACGAGGGGCTGCTGCAGAACTTCCTGATCGAGGCCGGGATCGGCGACCAGGGCTGGCACCTGCACCCGTCGCAGGACTCGCGCGAGGCCCGCGGCCTCGACCGGCACTGGGGCTGGGAGACGCCGGGCTCGCAGCTGCGCGGGCACTTCCTCGGCCACTGGCTCTCCGCCGCGGCCCGCGAGGTCGCGGTCACCGGCGACCCGCTGCTGCGCGTCCGGATCGACTCCGTGCTCGACGGGCTCGAGCGCTGCCAGGAGGAGAACGGCGGCGGCTGGATCTGGGCGATCCCGCGCGGCTACCTCGACCGCCTCGCGACCGGCCGCCCGATCTGGGCGCCGCAGTACGCGATGCACAAGCTGCTGATGGGCCTGGTCGACCTGCACCGCGACCTCGGCGACGAGCGGGCGCTGCGGATGGCGCGGGCCGCCACGGTCCCGCTGCTGGAGTGGGTCCGCGGCTTCGACGACGCCGCGTTCCAGGAGATCCTCGAGGTCGAGACCGGCGGGATGCTCGAGGTCTGGGCCGACCTCCTCGCGATCACCGGCGACCCCGTCTACGCCGAGCTGCTCCGCCGCTACGACCGCCGCTCCCTCTTCGAGGGCCTGCTCGAGGGCCGCGACGTGCTGACCAACATGCACGCCAACACCACGATCCCCGAGGTGCTCGGCGCGGCCCGCGCCTACGAGGTCACCGGCGACGAGCGCTGGCGGAGGATCGTCGAGGCCTACTGGGAGCAGGCCGTCACCCTCCGCGGCATGTTCTGCACGGGCGGTCAGACCTCGGGCGAGATCTGGACGCCGCCGTTCGCGTTCGCCGCCCGCCGCGGCGAGAAGACGCAGGAGCACTGCGTCGTCTACAACATGATCCGGCTGGCCGACGTGCTGCTGCGCTGGACCGGCGACCTCGCCTTCGCCGACTACATCGAGCGGAACGTCTGGAACGGCCTCCTCGCCCAGCAGAACCCGCGGACCGGGATGGTCGCCTACTTCCTCCCGCTCGAGGGCGGCGCCCGCAAGGACTGGGGCAGCCCGACCGAGGACTTCTGGTGCTGCCACGGCACGCTGGTGCAGGCGCACACCCGCCACTCCGGGCTCGTCTTCTACCGCGGCGGTGACGCCGAGCTGACGATCGCGCAGCACGTCGATGCGAGCCTGCGCCTGCCGACCGCCGCCGGCGACGCGGCGGTGCGGGTCGAGGTGCTCGACACCGCCGGCTACGTCGGCCCGGACGCCAACGCGGGCGCCGCGGGCGACCTGCACCGCCCCACCGCCTCGCGGATCCGGGTCGAGATCGTCTCGGCGGAGGGGGTCGCGCTGCACGTGCGGCTGCGGGTGCCGGAGTGGACCGTCGGCGAGCCGGGGGTCGCGGGCGACTCCGAGCGCGTCCGGGCGGGCGACGGCGCGCTCCTGATCGAGCACCCCGGCGGCCGCACGAGCATCGACCTCGCGTTCGGCACCGAGATCCGCGCCGTGCCGATCCCGGACGAGCCGGGCACGGTCGCCTTCGTCGAGGGCCCGATCGTCCTGGCCGGCCTCGTCGACCGCGAGATCGAGCTGCGCGGACGCCTCGAGGACGCCCCCGCCCTGCTCGCCCCCGACAACGAGCGGCAGTGGACCCAGTGGCTGCGCGGCTACCGCACGATCGGCCAGCCCGCCGCCGTCCGCTTCCGGCCTCTGCACGAGGTCGTCGACGAACCCTTCTCGCTCTACTTCCCGGTCTCGGCCGGGAGCTGATGGACAGGATCCCCTCCGTGACCTGCGCTCCGCGCTCATGACCGCCTCCACCGCCACTCGCGCTGTCCGGGCGATGCCCCGCGGCCGCCTCCTGCTGCCGATCTTCGCGATGCTCGTCGGCTTCGGGCCGCTCACCATCGACCTGGTGCTGCCGTTCCTGCCGACGCTGCAGGACGATCTCGGCGTCTCGGTGGCGACCGCCCAGCTGGTCGTCACCGGCGCCACCTTCGGCTTCGCGGCCGGCCAGCTCGTCTCCGGACCGCTCAGCGACGCGGTCGGCCGCAAGTGGCCGCTCGGCGTCTCGGCGGCGCTGCACATCGCGGCGAGCCTCGTCGCGGCGATGACCTCCGACACCGCCGTGCTGCTCTCGGCCCGCTTCGTCCAGGGCGCCGCCTGCACCGCCGCGGGCGTCGTCGTCACGGCCATCGTCCGCGACCTCTACAGCGGCAAGCGGCTCGTCACGATGCTCGCGAACCTCGCCGTGATCGTCTCGGTCTTCCCGATCCTGGTGCCCTCCGTCGGCGCGCAGCTGACCAAGGTGATCGACTGGCGCGGCTCCTTCCTCGCGGTCGCCGCCTGGGGAGCGCTCGCGACCGTGATCGCGCTGCTCGTGCTGCCCGAGACGCTGCCCCGCGAGCGGCGGCACCAGGGCGGGCTCGGTCCGTCGCTGCGCAACTCCTTCGGGATGCTCCGCCGGCCGCGCGTGCTGGCGCTCGCCGCCGCCTCGGCCGCGGGCTGGTCCGTCGGCTTCGCGTATCTCGCGACCGCTCCCTTCCTCTACACGAACGTCTACGCGGTCGGGCCGGACCTGTACGGGCTGCTGTTCCTGATCACCTCGCTCGTGACGATCGCGGTCGGGCAGACGACGGGCCGGGTGATCGTGCCGCGGTTCGGACCCCGGTTCGCGATGTTCGCCTCGGCGATCGTCACTGCGCTCGGCGCCGTCGTGGTCGCGGTGCTCGCGCTCACCGGCACGCAGCCGCTGCTCGTCGTCGTCGGCGCGCTGACCTTCGCGCTGGCCGGCCGCTCGCTCGGCTTCGCCCCGGTGCAGTACCTCTCGCTGCAGGGCCCGTCGAGCGAGGCGGGCAGCGTCACGGCGATCCTCGGCACGGTCAGCTTCACGGCGGCCGGACTGGTGATGCCGGTGATGGGCGCGTGGGCCGAGATCTCGCTGATCCCGTTCGCGATCCTGCTGCTCGTCGCGGCGCTGGTCGAGGGCGGCGTCGCGCTGCTGTTCCGGCCGGGCTCGCGGCGCTTCGATCCGGGGGCGCAGCGGCTCGAGGACGAGCCGGCGCCGGCGGACGCGGCCGACATCCGCACGCACGACGAGAAGCACTGACATGACCCTCCGGGAAGGAACCACCGTGGAACTGCGCTCCGGCGACCACACCCTCCGCGTCGAGGCGGGCGGCCTCGAGGTGCTCGCGGGCGAGCGCGTCCTCTACGCGAACGACCGGCCGCTGCGCGTCACGGTCAAGACCGTCGCCGCGATCAGCGAGTACTCCGGCGCTCCCTACGACGACGTCTCGCTGTCGGAGGGGGCGATCACCGCGAGCGGGACGATCACCGTCCGCTCCGGGTCGGCCTTCGCGATCACCGACGTCTGGCGCGTCGCGGGCGACGGCTTCTCCGTGCACCGCGACGTCGAGGTGCTCGCGGCCGGCGGCGACCTCGGCTTCTCCACCGCCGTCTCGCTCGGCCTGATCGGGTCCGACGACCTCCGCGACTACGAGTGCTTCGCGCCGGGCGCCTGGTACCGCGACAACGACTTCGGCCCCGCCGACGCGATGGGCCGCGACCCCGGCAGCGAGTACTTCTGGCGCACCGAGACGCACTACGCGCTGCCGCTGTTCGCCGCGCAGAGCCTCGCGACCGGTGAGACCGTGGCGCTCTCGCGCTGGGCCGCCGACGCGACGCTGCCGCGCCTGGACGTGGTCCGCTCGGAGAACTTCACCGACCCGGAGTGCACCGTCGGCTCGATCGGCCTGAGCCGCCCGCAGGGCACGACGCTCAACTACCTCTACTACGGCTTCGGCGTGCGGACCCCGCTCGACGTGCCGCCCGCGGGCCTGTCGATCGACTACGTCTACCCGGGCGCCGACGGCGAGCGCCCGATCGACAACCCCTACTCCGGCCTCGACTACGACGCCGCCCCGAAGGCCCTGCAGCGGGTGAACCACCCGGTCGAGGTCGGCTTCCGCCAGCGCTACGCCGTCGCCGTCGACCTCGGCCGGTACGACGACTTCGCGACGATGATGCGCGCCACCTGGCGCAGCACCTACGCCCGGCTGCGCGACGACCTGTTCGAGGTCGACAACGAGCGGCACTTCCACCACGGCATGGCGATCCTCCGCCGGCTCACCCGCCGCTACGGCGACTCCTGGGGCCTGCCGTTCGCCTGCCAGCTGCCGGACCTCGACGTCTCGAGCGTCTCCTTCCAGTTCGGCTTCGTCGGGCAGCAGCCCGGCATCGGCTACCAGCTGCTGCGCTACGGCGACCGCGAGGGCGTGCCGGAGGCGTTCGAGCAGGGCGTCGGCATCGTCGACTTCTGGGTGCGGACCGCGCTGCCGGAGTCGGGCCCGCCGCGGATGTGCTTCAACCCCTCGCTCGGCGGCTTCGAGCCGTACCCGCACTACCTGCGGATGCTCGCCGACGGCGTCGAGGCGATCCTCGACGCGTACCTGCACCTGCGCGACCTCGGCGACGAGCGCCCGCTCTGGCTCGAGTTCTGCCGGCGCACCGCCGACTGGCTGCTCGAGGTGCAGGACGCCGACGGCAGCTTCCACCGCGCCTACAACGCGGACGGCTCGGTGCGGATGGACTCGCGCTCGAACACCCCGAGCGTCATCCGCTTCCTCGTGCAGCTGCACCTCGTGTCGGGGGAGGGGCGCTACCGCGAGTCCGCCGTGCGCGCCGGCGAGTGGTCGTTCGCGACCATCCACCGGACCCTGGAGTACCGTGGCGGCACCTGCGACAACGCCGACATCCAGGACAAGGAGGCGGGCATCTACGGGCTGTTCGGCTTCCTCGCGCTCTACGACCTGACGGAGGAGCCGCGCTGGCTGGAGGGCGCCGTCCGCGCCGCCGACTACACGGAGACCTGGACCTACGCGTGGTCCTTCCCGGTCCGCGCGCCCTGGGCGCATCCGTTCAACCGGTACTCGATCAGCGGACAGAGCATCATCACCCTCGGCGGCGGCGCCGACGTCTACATGGCGGCCTGCTCGTACAGCTACTACCGGCTGCACCTGATCACCGGCGACGAGCACTACCTGGACTTCGCCGAGTTCCTGCACCGCAACACCCGCCAGTCGACCGACGTCGACGGCAGCGTCGGCTACGCGATGCCCGGCCTCGGCCACGAGAGCGGCGACTTCGCGACCCAGACCCTGCGCAGCCACCACCACTGGCTGCCCTGGTGCACCTTCGTCGAGGTCGACCCGACCTCCCGCCTGCGCGACACCTTCGGCGTCTACGAGATCGCCGATGCGCAGCGCCTGCCGCCGGCCGAGCGGGCGGCCCGCAACCGCGTCTACGACCACTACGGGCGGCGGGACGGCTGACGGCGTCCGGGGTGCGGCGGTACCTCCGGCTCGCGGAACCGCCTCCGGCTCGCAGGATCCGGCCGTTTCCGCGAGCCGAGGCGTGTTCCGCGTGCCGGACGTTCGCGGCTGACCTCCGGCAGATCTTCGGCTCGCCGTTCCGCGTCCGGCTCGCTGGTTCCGCCTGTTTCGGCGTGCCGAGGTGTGTTCCGCGTGCCGAAGTTCACCCCGGCTGACTTCCGGCTGACCACCGGCACTCCTTCTGCGCACCTCCGGCAGCCCCGAGACACGTCGGGCTCGCAGAACCGCCTCCGGCTCGAAGAACCACCTCCGGCAGCCCCGAGACACGTCGGGCTCGCAGAACCGCCTCCGGCTCGAAGAACCACCTCCGGCAGCACCTCCGGCGGACCTTCGGCTCGCGCGTCAGACTCACAGCACCGATGTCGAAGCGTCGTCCGACATCCGCTGGTTGCTCCGGGGGACCCCGCGACGACGCTGGACCCGATGTCGACTATTCACCCCGCGGCCGGCGGGCCTCGTCGTCGCTATCGTCCGCAGCGATGGCGTCGATCAGGTGCTGAGCATCCGGGAGCGCACGCTGTTCCTCAGGCGGAAGGGACTCGTAGGTGTAGGTGGCGACGGCCATCGGGGAGTCGACTCGCCCTAGGGCGTAGCGGACGATCCGGTCGCTCTTGTCGCCGCAGATGAGGATCCCGACCGTCGGTCGATGCAGCGCGGCGTCGCGGAGCTGGTCGTCGACGAGCGCGATGTAGAGCCCGAGTTGCCCGGTGAAGGACGGCTCGAATGCGCCCTTCTTCAGTTCGATTACGACATACCGGAGCTGACGGACGTGGAAGAAGAGCAGGTCGATAAAGAAGTCCGACCCGTCGACCTCGAAGTGCATCTGTCGACCGACGAAGGCGAAGCCGGCACCGAGCTCTGCGAGAGTCTGCGTGATCCGATCCGTGAGGGCCTGCTCGAAGTCCCGCTCAGCGGCACCAGCAGTCAGGTCGAGGAAGTCGAAGACGTAGGGGTCTCTCGAGATCTTGCTTCGCCAGCTCGGAGTCTCCGGCGGGGAGCCGGTGGAGGAAGTTGGACGGAGCCGCCCCGGTGCGGTTCTTGATCTGGTTCAGCAGCACGTCTCGGGACCGCCCGAGCTCGACCGCGGATGCCGCGTACCAGCCCCGCTTCTCCTGCTCATCGAGCTTGTCGATGAGGATCCGGATGTGGCCCCACGGCAAATGTGCCACAGGCTGTGGCACATTTCGCAAGTTCGCCCACCCCGCCGCGAAGGACCGCATGTACAGCAGGTTCCGGCGCGACAGCCCGGTCATCGTCGGGAACTCAGCACGCAGGTCGTCGGCGAGACGACCCACCACGCCGCTCACCCACGCGCGCTCGTCCTGTTGACGGCCCGCAACCGCATCTACGACCGCTGCGGGCAGCCGGGCGCCTGAGCGCGGGCGGCGTCCGGCGGCACCTCCGGTTCGCGGATTCACCTCCGGCTCGCGTTACCACCTCCGGCTCGCGGAATCCGGCTGTTTCAACGTGCCGGGGCGTGTTCCGCGTGCCGGAAGTTCCCACGGTGGACTTCTGGCTCGATGATTCACGTCCGGCTCGCTGGTTTCGGCGGTCCCAGCGTGCCGAAGCACGGTCCGCGTGCCGGAGTCACGCCGGCGGACCTCCGGTCCGTGATTCCCGGCAGCGCCGGCCCCCACGTCCTCGCACTCACCGCCGCGACCGTCGAGGCAGCGGAAGAGCTGGCCGCGGTGTCGCCCGGCTGCCGGATGCAGACCCCGATGCTCGGCGTGCTCGATGAGGCGGCGAACGTCTGCCGCTGGCGGACCTCCCCGACCTCTACAGCCACTACGGCTCCTGCGGCATCCCGATCATGTCGGTGTTCCAGTCCTGGTCGGAGGGCATCGGCGTGTTCGGAAAGGAGAGCATGTTGAAGCTCTGGTCGGCCGCGAATGGAAGCTCTACGCGGGAGAAATCTCCGAGCCGGAGTTCCTGGGCATGGTGTCCGATCTGATCGGCACCTACGACCGCGAGACGACCTCCGCGAGCCTTAACAAGGGCGTGCGCTCGACCACCATGGCGTTGAAGCGGGAGAAGATCGTCGACGTCGCGGAGCTGGCCACGCTCCCTATCCCGCGGAAGGGCCGCAAGACCGGCCGGGCGATCTTGATGTCCTCCGGCTCCCGCGCGGCGGTGCTGCGCACCGCGCCGTGGTTCGACGGACCCAAGCAGCTCGTGGAGGGGATCAACGCCTCGATCGCGAAGAACCAGCCGGGCACGCCGGCACCAACTGAGCCGGCGCCGGCCGTTGACCGGCCGCTCGCACCTGTGGAGGGATCATGACCGAGGACATCTACGGCGGCGTCGACAGATCGGCCCTGGAGTCGGCAGAGGAGGAGCCGACGACGTTCTACGGCTCCGCAGATGAATTCGTGCGCAAGCAACTCATCGGCAGCTACCGGCGTCGCATCATCCGACACGGCTCCGGCGGGGGCCTGCGCTGGAAAGCAGCTTGGTGGGAGAGCAAGGAAGCTCAGCAGCGCATCGAGGCTCTGTGGCGGGCATGGGAGGCGGCACGTGCCGACTCAAAGGCGGGGATGAGCACATGATGGATCAACCACTGCGACCCGCACATGACCGCATTTCTCTCGCAGGACGGACCGTTCGCAGACTCCACCGATGAGAACCGGCTCGGTGAACAACTGCCCTATGAGCCGCCCATCGAGGGGCTGCTCGAGCCCGACCTGCAACCGCCGCTGTACACCGAGCGGTTGGCTGTTGACACAGACGAAGCAGCAGCCATGGACCGATGAGCCGAAGCGCTGCGGAGGTAACCGTCGGGACGCAAATCCCGCGCAGTCCGATCACCGCAACATTGGCGGTCACGAGCGGTCTACGAGCTACTCACCGCAGCGAGTTGGTCTGCTGGAGTGGCGATGAACCACCCCAGCAGACCACGGTGCAGGAATGGGACGGTGTCAGCGAAGCGCGGCGCCGCCGAGGCCGCGAATGACCTTGTCGCGCTGGTCCGAACGATCGACCATGCCGGAGTTCGTCACGTCCCCGTTCTTGTTGACATTCGCGAAGATGTGATCATGCGCGAATCCGTCACCGGCCTTGTTGGTGCCGAGGCCGTTCGAGTAGATGTCGTAGCGCCCGTTTGCGGTTCCGTCGACGTGCTTTTCGTTGGACATGACTGCCTCCGTCTCTGGCTCGAGCCGATCCCGAGCCTGAAAGAAATCTACCCGGCGATCTGCTGCCATTGCTGGCAGGCAGCTACCGCCTGCCGGTAGAATCCTGCCATGCCACTGCAAGAACCTGAGCAAATCTTCGCTGAGCAGTTCGCTCATTACGCGAAATTGCGTGAAGTCTCTGATGCTGAGCTTCAACAACTCGTCCCAACCCTCGCGGCAACGCCGGCGATCGTCTCGAACTGGCGAAGAGGCCGAACAGCTACACCCCTCGCCGCAATCCCAATTATCAGCAAAGCTCTGGGCATGGGAGGGGAAGCTGCAGGAGCAGATGACCCAACCTTTATCCTTCGAGAAATGGGTTTGCTAGGTACGTCTCGCGCGGCCGAGGCAGCAAGAATGGGTTACAACATCCAACGACTCGAAATGCGTCTCCGTGCGCTGAAAAACGAGCTTGGCCAGCTCGACAGGTCAAGCGGCGTCGCGAGCATCACACGTATCGCACGAAATTCGGCCCAATGGTCGGTAGCAATGTGGCCGGTCACGGCTGGCCCAACGTCATGCCGCATGCATGTGGAAGACCAGGTCGACCTGAGGCGCGTGGACGGAGGAGCGACGAGCTTTAGTGCAATTTTCGACGATCCACTTTGGCACGACGTACTCCGTCGTACACATGCGGTCCCTGGACAGCTCAACTCGCGCTGGTCGGGATCAGACTCCAGCGTCTCCCATTGGACGATCAGTCACGCAAGAACCCCTACCCTTCCTAGCTTGCGTGCGCCTTATCCCTCAGTTCCCTCCGTGTGTATATATGGCATCAACATCGATTCAGGCGCAAACGAGGTAGCCAAACTCGTCTCGGTCGCGCTCGGGTACGGTCTGACACTCACGAGGGACGAGGCCATGGAGCAAATGGGAATTCCTGCGTGGCTGGGCGCAACAGAGTGGGAGCCTCGCGCGCGAGCTCATCAAAATCATTTAGATGACCCCCCGCCTGCAGTCGTGTGGGCGCATCATGCTCCTCCACTAGACGGCGTGAACACCGACGTCTTCGGCACAACAGATGCGAACGTCCCCATATTCTGGTTGCGGGAAAGCGATAGTCTATTCCGCAAGTATTGCTTGAGGTGGCCCCAAGCATCTATGGAAAGCCTTCTACAATTTCGAACCGAACTCGACCAGCTTGCCACGCTGAATCCGAACATTACCGTTATCGACGTCGAATCGACCCCAAGCGCCGACGCTGACTGGAAACGATGCTTGGAGGCCGCGGCTAAGGTGCTCCAACATCCTCTCCTACTGCTCGCGATGCAGCAATCCCGGGCAGCGTGGCCATCCTACCAGGAGCAAGACAAAGATATTGCGCTTCCATTTCTCCAATGGCTGGCGCTCAGACTGTAGATTCGTACCCCCGAAAACGAGAGGGAAATAGTAAGATGATTGACAGTCATAAATACAATCATAGCTCACTCGATCAAAGTCGGATAAATCAATATGCCGCGCGGGTGGCCAAGGAGTGCAAAAAGGAAACCATTGCCCCCATTCTCAAACGAGAAATGCGAACAGAGATGGTTACGGCAGAACGGCGAGTCGGACTGTTTCGTAGGCGAGAGATGTATCAGACCACGCAAAACATTCCAGTTGACATCGAAATTATTGGCGAACACTGGTTATTGTTTCAAACAAATCACCACATTGAAGAAAGGGAAACGAAATCCAGGTATTCTGAATATCACGAGATGACGACATGGGTACTAGATCGCCGGGGGCGACTTCTCCGTGTGTGGAAGTGGGAGGAGTACAAGAAATGGGGCGAGAGCCTTCAGGACAGTCGATTTAGTCAAGACATCGAAATACGTCAGATGAATGACGACGATATGTTGAGGCTTGACTATTCGAGTCCGCAGCGGGAGGTTGGTGGCTCAAACTCTAAGTTGCATTGGTGG
The DNA here is from genome assembly GCF_013205055.1 of Rathayibacter sp. VKM Ac-2856. Taxonomy (GTDB): domain Bacteria; phylum Actinomycetota; class Actinomycetes; order Actinomycetales; family Microbacteriaceae; genus Rathayibacter. Next base: position 493,505 of record NZ_JABMLF010000002.1, on the reverse strand, counting down.
GGTACACGCGAAGCCGGAAAGCTTATCCGGCATGCAAAAGGAGTCGGCATCTCGATTGCGCTCAAACAGTTGCTCGATTGAGTACGATCGTTTTGGCAGGAAGGGTCGGGAGAGTCGGGTTCCCATCTGCTGGCAGCGTCACCGTTTGAGGGAAGGCTCATCCGGTGACAGGACGAAGCGCTCGCTGCCCTCGCCAGACCCGCGAATTGAGCGTCGTCCACACCGTGAACCCAGCGCCGCGGTCCTGTTCGCTTGCAGCGGCCGGTAGCTCCCGGCAGGTCATGAGCGTCGACGTCTCCGGACGAGACCGAGGTGCCAGAGAACATGCTTGACATACCAGCGCAATCTCGCGACAATTTCAGAAATTCGAGAGATGAGAGCAAATCATGGTTAGTGAATCCGACAAGCGACAGCTTCGTGAGCGCAAGGAGACGCTCGAGAAAGTCATTCCGAGCACCAAAGAATTGATGAGCAAAGACCCCTACCGCCGGACACGTCTCCAACCGACCCTCGACTCGATGGAACAGGAACTCAAGGCGATTAACACGGCGCTCCGTGCACTCTAATGTGACGATCAGCGTCGCGTCGCGGGAGCATTACGAAAAGAGCCTAAGCAAACTGGGCGTATTGCTTGAGCGGGCAGTGGATGACGAATCGTTCAACCAGGAGGATCAGGCCGAACTCGTGGGACGAGTAAATGGTCTCATCGAATGGAAAGAAGTAATTGAGGAGTACGAACCGACAATCGTCTTCGACGGCGTCGTACTGCCGTACGTGGCCTGGGCCGCCTCCGACCTCGTACCCTGTTTAGACCGCCGCAGCGAACGATGGGCACTCGCGCGGGAAATTTTCTCCCATGCGGAGTATCTCTTCTACAAGTATTCGGAGCATGCCTCGCCGGCGATGGATTTGGCACCCTTGCAGGCTGACGTCGAGCTTCTCAGAAATATGATTGACCGTGAAGCTCGCGCGTTGAAAGCGCAAGTAGACGAACGGACGGCGCAGGAAAGATTGAGAAGCTCACTCGAGGACTATGCGCGAGTAGCGACAGCCATCGAAACGAGGAGCTTGGCTTTTATCGTCGTCAGCTCGGAACACGATCCGCTCTATGGGACCACATTCTACAACGATAAGCGCGAGGCGGTCGCGCGTGGCTACAGAGACGAATTTGGCAACATCACATACTACGACTCTAGGAACGAATTGATTGGGTACTACTTCGTATCGAGTCAAAGATTTACGTTCAAGGGTCGTTATACGGTTCAGCCGCCGAAGCTGCCTAGTCCTAAATACTTCGCAGCGACAAGATGGTATTCGTGACTAATTGCGAGCGCTCACGCTGGATCTCCTGAGGGCTTCGCACTACTCTAGCGTGAGCATTTTTGCAGTAGATTCCAAAAGCAGTTCGGTAGCTGACTGCGCAACACGTCGATCCATCATGTACAACTCCTCCCATGAATATCTCCTGAAGCGGAGGGGAAAACGAGGGGGTGATGGACCCACGGTTCTTGAATCGGAGGAGTTTCGATCTCCGCGAGGCTTCTCCACACGATAATGGCCGGTTCGGGGTAGGCTGGAAATGGCGCAATATTTCGGGCAGCGTACAAGACTCCGTCTTGTGAAAGGGCAGGAGATCCGGACATGACACGCCGGATAACCCAACCTTGCTGGTCGGTGAGTTCGTATGTGCCGTCGGTCCAGCGGATCCACGTCTGCACGCGGTAGCCCTGGAGCCGTGTGCGTCGATGTCGCGCTCCCACTCTTCGGCTCCGGAAAGCTCGGCGCTGGTGACATCGCCGGCCGGTGCGGCCCGTTGGTCGGCGAGCAGTACGCGCTCCGCGTTCAGGCTCCGCATGGTCTTCAACCTGCATCGTGAAGCGCTCGTCGCCGTGGCTGTGGCTCTGGTGATGCTCAGGAGACGCATTCGAAGCCAGCTTCTTCACCAGCTTTGGCCTCTGCCGATCCTGCGCTGTGGGAGGACCTAGGTTCAACCGTTGAAGGGATTGCGGAGGCGATCGCCGAACTCGCGGGCGAACACGCTGGCCGAACGCAATGGCGATGAACCATCCCCGTCAGAACTGAGATTGTCTCGATGCTTAGCGGAAAGGGGCATCGGGTCGGCGGTTACAGGTCCTGTGTCGCGCGTTCGCTAGGGTCGTTTGCATGGCCAGAGCAGGAGATTTCAAGGCGGACATCGTTCGCGCCCTCGAGGTGGAGGCCGGCGCTCACTGCGCAAGCCCGTCCTGCCGACGCCCTACTTCGGGCCCGAGCGCGGGCCGCGCCTCCGGCAAGGCGCAGGTCGGGGTCGCTGCGCACATCGTCGCGGCGCAAACGGGGGGCCCGCGGGACATCCCTGGATGGACGCCGACGCAAAGGTCCGCCGAAAGTAATGGCGTCTGGCTATGCGCTGTCCACGCGAAAGCCATTGATGACGATCCCTCACGTTTCGACGCTCTGCTCCTGCGTCTCTGGAAAAAGCAGGCTCGCCACGCAAGCCAGGCGCGAATCGATAACTCACAACCGCTATTGCAGCAGCAACACATAATCCGGCATCAACGGATACTGAGAATTAATCTCAACCCGGATGAAAATGTACGCCAGTTCGCTTCGGACTTTCTAGCCGATACGGGGGTTGGGGTCGTTTGGGGAACCGACGTTCGCGATGACCTGCAAATGGTGCTGTATGAACTTGCCATTAATGCGGCGGAACACGGCCACGCAACTGAACTCCGTCTGGCTTCGCGCGGACACATGATCTCTCTCCGCGACGACGGAACTCTTTTCGGTCGGCGTCAACTTCAGGCGGCCGAGAAATCGCGCGGCGGCGCGGCAACTGTTACTGCCTTTGAGCGGCACCACGGAGATCGCTTCTCACTCGCGCACACATCGGCCAAGGGTCGGGGTAGGTGGTCAATCACGGACGTGACACACCCTGCATCGCGGCGCCCACCCTGCGCGATCGAGAGCACCGATCTGAAGGGGCAGGGCGGGGTGAGGGACGTCATCAACCGCACCGTCGACTGCGAGGAGGTGCACGTCTTCTTCCGCGAGCATTGGCCCCTCAGTGACGGATTCCGTCTTGTAGAGCCGTTGAACGAACTGGCTCGGCTAGGCCAGAAGGCATTGGTTCTACATTCCGTCCCGGGCGGACGGATCGCGGAAGAGTTCCTTTCAACGCACCTCCCAAACGCTCGGATCGCCCGCTGAGTCCGGGTTCGCGGTCCTAATCCACCTCCGGGCACGGCCGGTCACAAGATTGCTGCCCGATGGCGAGGATCGGCCAACTAGCTCCACTGGTGCTGCTCGGCAGCTCACACGATCCGGTTCGAGTGGTCGTCACCAGGACTGCGTAGGGAAAGTGGCATCTCACCGCGTTCCCGACAGTCGTCCCGTCAAACAACGACGGTTGCGCGGTCAGCCGGTCGGACGAGGACGTCGGCCGCGCCTCGAGCGGCGGCCGCCGTGCTGCGGGTGTCATTGGCGTGGTCGAGCCGATCGGCTTCTGCGATGAGCTGTTGCGCCTGCGTGACCTCGGCGCCGGCACGGGCGCGCTCCGGGGTTACCGTGTCCTTCCACTCCTCGACCAGCGCAGCTCGCGCAGCGGCCTCGATGGCGGGGGCGGGGGTGCTGACCTGGCCGGCGTCGTTCCAGTCGATCGATGTCTGCACCCGGTAGTCCTGGAACCCGGCGGGGTCGGTGTCGCGCTTCCACTCCTCGGCCGCGGACAGCTCGACGATGGCGACGTCGCCGGCCAGCGCGGCGCGGTAGTCGGTGAGCAGGGCGCGCTCCGCGTTCACGTCCGGCTCGGCACGGTCGCCTAGCTGCATGGTGAGGCGGTCGTTGTTCTGGCGGTGGTAGTGCTCGGGCGCGGAGCCCGCGGCCCATTCCTTCGCCAGGTCCAACTCCGACTTCCTCTGGCCCGCGGCATCGCTGAGCACGGCGGTGTCGACGCCGTAGCGCTCGAGCACCTCGCGCTGCACGACGGCAGCGGCTCGTTCGGCGATCGGGTCGTGACCCTTCTACGCCTGCGCCGTCTCTGCGATCTTCGCGATGTCCTGGACGGTCGCGCGCTCCCACCAGTCGGGCCTATCGACGACCTGCAAGCTCGCTCGCCCAGCGCTTCGCTCGGCGTCGAACCGGGCCGACAGCTCGCGCGCCTGCGCCGGAGCGCATGAGCGGCGTGCCGGAGGCCTTGGCCGGCTCGTCACGATTTCCGGCGGTCCTCCGACCCGAGGTTCCACGTCCGGCTCGCCGGATCCGTCGGTTTCCGCTTGCCGAGGCATATCCCGCGTGCCAGGAGTCACCCCGGCGGAACCTCCGGCTCGCGGAGTCAGGTCCGGCTCGCCGGATCCACCCGTTGCCGCGTGCCAGGCGGGTTCCGCATGCCAGAGGTCACCCCAGCAGCCTCAGCCGCGCCACTCCACGTCCACGCGCACCGCGTCGGCGCCGAGCGCCAGCCCGCCCGACACCTCGCGCCCGTCGACGCGCAGCACCGCGTCGCGCAGCGTCCGCAGCCGCGTCCCGCCCGTCGGCGCCAGCCACTCCGCGCCCGGCACCCGCCGCACCCACAGCGACGCCCGCCCCGGCGACCACTCCAGCCGGTCCACGACCACGCCGCCGCGCGCCCGCAGCCCCGTCACCGCACCCCGCGCCCACACGGCGGGCAGCGCCGGCAGCACCGTCAGCGACTCGTCGTCGGACCCGAGCAGCATCGCCGCCACCAGTCCCGGCAGCCCGCCGCTCGCGTCGAGGTTGAAGATCCGCCCTGCGTCGTGCCGGGTCGTCAGCGTCGGCGACCAGTGCTCGACCGCGAGCCATTCCGCGCAGGTCAGCGCCGCCTCCGCGTCGCCCAGGGCCGCCGCCGCGACCCCCACCTGCACCAGCCCGAACGCCATCTCCATCCGCCCGGGTGGAGCGGTCGGCGCCTCGGCCCGCCACGCGATCTTCGCCGCCACCGTCGCCGCCGCGGCGGCCCGCAGCCGCGCCGCGGGGGCGCCGGAGCCCTCGAACGCCGCGTCGCCCGCGTACCAGAGCGGGTACAGCTGCGACGCGTGCCGGTGCGCGATCTCCTCCGCGAACCGCGGGTCGATCCACTCCGCCAGCGTGCCGTCCTCGGCGACCCGGTACTCCGGCAGCTCCGCCACCACCCGCGCCCAGCGCTCGTCGAGCGAGTCGTCGCCGCGGGCCCGGCCGAGCAGCGCCGTCGCCCGTGCGGCGTCCCGCAGCACGGCGACGTCGATCGTCGCGTCGACCGCGATCGGCGAGCGCGCGCCGCCCGGCGTGTTCTCGGGGGAGTAGGACGGCACGATCCGGCGCACCCCGTCGACCACGGTCGTCCCGGTCTCGGCGAAGCGCAGCACGCCCTCGGCCAGCTCCCACAGCCGGTCGTCGACGATGCCGCGGTCGCCCGTGGCCGCGACGGCGTCGGCGGCCAGGCGCAGCACCCAGCCGCCGCAGCCGGTCCAGAACAGGTGCGGGTAGCTCGCCGCGAAGTGGTCGGCGCGGCCGTGGGTCGACATCCGCGACGGCAGGAGCATCCCCTCCGCCCCGTAGACGAGGCGCGCGTTCTCGCGGTAGTCGTCGAGGTGCGGCAGCACCAGCTCCAGGATCGACAGCGCCAGCTCGGGCGTTCCGGTCGGGATCATCCCCGCCATCGCGCCGTTCTGCACGTTGCCGTTCAGCGTGTAGTCGGCCGACCAGGCCGGTCGCCAGGTGCCCTGCCAGACGCCCTGCAGCGTCGGCGGCAGCTCGCCGGTCGACGCGACGATGTTCGCGCGGCCGCTGAGGTACGCCAGCTCGACGACGCGGCGGCGCGCACCCTCGTCGCCGGCGCGCGCCTCGTCCCAGAGGTCCTCGGTGAGCACCGCGGAGGAGGCGCCGGCGAGATCGAGGGAGGAGGCGCCGACCAGCCGGCCGTGCCCGTGGCGCTGGGCCTCGCGCAGCTCCGCCCATGTGGCGGCGTCGCCCGCAGGCTCCTCGTCCGCACGCACGCCGCCCGCACGCTCCCGGCCCGCCGGCTCCTCACCCGCCAGCGCCAGATCGACGCGGAGGAACGCGCCCGCCCCCGCCGCGACCGGCACCGTCGAGCGGGTCACCGCACCCTCCACGTCCCACGGCGCCCCGGTCGCCGCGGTGACCGTCGCGCGGATCCGCTCGCCCCCGGTCTCGGCGCTCCCGGTCCCGGCGACGGCCAGCAGCCGCCCGATCGCGCCGCCCTCGACCGTCGCCTCGACCACCGCCGACGCGTCCGGCACCCCCGTGTCGAACGAGGTCGCGTCCCCGGCGCCCAGCCCGAGCTCGACCGTGCTCTCGCCGTCGCGCTCCGACTCCACGCGCAGCCGGACGCTCTCGCCGCCGTGCGGAGCGATCAGCCGCACCGCGTGCCGGCCGCCGTCGAGGTCGGTCCACTCGACCGCGACCTCGCCCAGCAGCGGGTCGAGCAGGCGCCGGCTCGACGCGACCCCGCCGGCCGTGCGGATCGAGAGCGTCGCGCAGAGCCCGAGCGGATCGGTCCAGATCAGCCCACCGTCGTAGCCGCTCGCCCGCGCTGCGCGCTCGAGCAGGTCGCTCGCCGCGTCGGCGTCCCCGGCCAGCAGGGCGCTCCGCAGCTCGTCCTGCACCGGGGCGAGGTCCGGGGCGGCGGGCCGCGCGTTGACGGGGAGGAAGTAGCGCTCGTGCGCCAGCGAGACGGTGAGCGCGTCGGCCGGGCCGTGCACCACGGCGCCGACGCGGCCGCTGCCGACGATCAGGCCCTCCTCCCAGGTCGGGGCGGCGGTGGCGGTGACGAGGGTGGCGTTGCGCGTCAGTGCGCCGTCGATCGGGGCGATGATCGGTTCCTTTCGGGCTCGCGGGAGTGCCTGATATGTTGCCAAGACCCTCAAATTACCTCTCCCGGTGCGACGGCGCGCGGGAGTCGAGAGTTAGGAATCCGCGATGACGCGACCGATCACCCTCTTCACCGGCCAGTGGGCGGACCTCCCCTTCGAGGAGGTGGCCCGCCTCGCCGGAGAGTGGGGCTACGACGGCCTCGAGATCGCCTGCTGGGGCGACCACATCGACGTCGCCCGCTGGGACGACGCGGAGTACGTGCAGAGCCGCAAGGACGTCCTCGAGCGCAACGGCCTCCAGGTCTTCGCCATCTCGAACCACCTCACCGGCCAGGCCGTCTGCGACGATCCGATCGACGAGCGCCACCGCGACATCCTCAGCGACCGCGTCTGGGGCGACGGCGATCCCGAGGGCGTCCGCCAGCGCGCCGCGCAGGATCTCAAGGACACCGCCCGCTTCGCCGCCGCGCTCGGCGTGAAGCAGGTCAACGGCTTCTCCGGCTCGTCGATCTGGAAGGCCGTGGCGATGTTCCCGCCGGCCTCCGACGAGTGGATCGCCGCCGGCTACCAGGACTTCGCCGACCGCTTCACCCCGATCCTCGACGTCTTCGAGGAGGTCGGCGTCCGCTACGGCCTCGAGGTGCACCCGAGCGAGATCGCCTACGACTACTGGACCGCGAAGCGCACCCTCGAGGCGATCGGCCACCGGAAGTCCTTCGGCTTCAACTTCGACCCGTCGCACTTCGTCTGGCAGCAGCTGGACAGCGTCGCGTTCATCCTCGACTTCGCCGAGCACATCTTCCACGTGCACGTGAAGGAGTCGATCGCCAACCTCGACGGCCGCAACGGCGTCCTCGGCTCGCACCTGCCGTGGGCCAACCCCCGCCGCGGCTGGACCTTCGTCTCGACCGGCCACGGCGCCGTCCCGTGGGAGCCCGTCTTCCGCGCCCTGAACGCCATCGGCTACACCGGCCCCACCAGCGTCGAGTGGGAGGACGCCGGCATGGACCGCCTCGACGGCGCCCCCGAGTCCCTCGCCTTCGTCCGCAAGCTCAACGCGATCACGCCCCCCTCCGACGCCTTCGACGCGGCCTTCTCCACCTCCCGCTGAGCCGGCGAGGCGGCGACTGAGCGGCTAGCGCCGCGCTCCCCGCCCATGCTGATCGAGTAGCCCGCGCCGCGGGCGTATCGAGATCCCCGCCGCGCTGTCGAGGCCGGGGCTCGACACGCCCCTCCGCGGCTACTCGACCAGCACGTGCCGCACAACATCAGCTGAGAGCAGGGTCCGTCCCCCCACAGGGGATGCCACCCCCTCTCAGCTGATGTTGTGCGCCGCCGACCCGGGCACCCCGCTCTGCATGCCGATCGAGTAGCCCGCGCAGCGGCCGTATCGAGATCTCCGCCGCGCCGTCGAGGCCGGGTCTCGATACGCCGCTCCGCGGCTGCTCGACCAGCATGTGCTCGCCCAACATCAGCTGAGAGCAGGGTCCGTCCCCCCACAGGAGATGCCACCCCGTCTCAGCTGATGTTGTGCGCAGCCGACACGGGCACCCCGCTCTTCATGCTGATCGAGTAGCCCGCGCAGCGGGCGTATCGAGATCCCCGACGCGCTGACAACGGTGGGTCTCGATACGCCCCTGCGGGGCCACTCGACCGGCATGTGCTCGCACAACATCAGCTGAGAGCAGGGTCCATCGCCCCACAGGCGATGCCACCCCGTCTCAGCTGATGTTGTGCACCGCGACCCGCCCACCATCAGCGCGGAAGACGCGCCCGCGGACGCACGAACGGCCGGCCCCCCGCGGGGAGCCGACCGTCCGGTCGTGCACTCGCGCCTACAGTCCCTGGGACAGGCGGTAGTACGCCGCGTTCGAGCGGATGTCCGCCTCGAAGCCGCGGAGGGTGGTCGACTCGTCGATGACGAGGAGCTCGACGCCGGCGATGCGGGCGAAGTCCTCCCACGCCTCCAGGCCGATCTGCGTCGTCATCACCGTGTGGTGCGCGGCGCCCGCCGTGATCCAGGCGGCGGCGCTGGTGCCGAAGTCCGGGGCCGGCTGCCAGACGGCGCGGCCGACCGGCAGGTGCGGCAGCGTCTGCGGCGGCTCGACGGTGGTCACCTTGTTCGCGACCAGGCGGAAGCGCTCGCGCACGTCGCTCAGCGCGACGACGACCGCGTCGCCCGCGTCGGCGGTGAAGACCAGGCGCACCGGGTCCTCGCGGCCGCCGATGCCCAGCGGGTGGATCTCGAGCGACGCGCGCTTGGACGACAGCGACGGCGACACCTCGAGCATGTGCGCGCCGAGGATGAGCTCCTCGCCGGGGGTCATGTCGTAGGTGTAGTCCTCCATCAGGCTGGTGCCGCCGGGCAGGCCGGCGCCCATCACCGCGGCGATGCGGATGAGGACGGCGGTCTTCCAGTCGCCCTCGCCGCCGAAGCCGTAGCCGTCGGCCATCAGGCGCTGCACCGCGAGGCCCGGGAGCTGACGCAGCCCGCCGAGGTCCTCGAAGCTGTCGGTGAACGCCTCGAAGCCGCCCTCCTCGAGGAACGAGCGCAGGCCGATCTCCACCGCCGCGCCGTAGCGCAGCGACTCGTGGCGCTCGCCGCCGGGGAGCAGCTCGGGCACCACGTCGTAGTCCTCGACGTACTCCGCGACCAGCGCGTCGATGTCCGCGTCCGTCGCCGCGTCCACGCGCTCGACGAGCTCGTTGACGCCCCAGGTGTTGACGCTGACGCCGAGGCGGATCTCGGCCTCGGTCTTGTCGCCCTCGGTGACGGCGACGTTGCGCATGTTGTCGCCGAAGCGGGCGACCTTCATGCTCTGCGACGCCGACCAGCCGGCCGCGGCGCGCGACCAGATGCCGATCGACTCGGTGACGCGGGCGTCGCTCGCGTGGCCGACGACCGTCTTCCGCGGCACGCTCATCCGGCTGAGGATGTAGCCGTGCTCGCGGTCGCCGTGCGCGGCCTGGTTGAGGTTCATGAAGTCGAAGTCGATGTCCTGCCACGGCAGGGCCACGTTCGCCTGGGTGTGGAAGTGCAGCAGCGGCTTGGCCAGCGCGTCGAAGCCGTGGATCCACATCTTCGAGGGGCTGAAGGTGTGCATCCAGGTGATGACGCCCACGACGGAGTCGTCGGAGTTCGCCTCGATCATCGTGCGGCGGATCGCGTCGGAGCTCTTCAGCACCGGCTTCCACTCGATCGTCACCGGGATGTCGCTCGACTCGTTCAGCTGCGCGACGACGGCCTGCGACTGCTCGGCGACCTGGCGGAGGGTGTCCTCGCCGTACAGGTCCTGGCTGCCGGTGAGGAACCAGACGGTGCGGGTCGCGAGGTCGGGGACGATGCTCTTGTAGCGCGGGGTCTGGGTCATGCGAGTGCTCCGGTCGGGTTCTGTCCGTAGACGTTCTGGTAGCGGTCGAACAGGGCGTCGATCGACTCCTGCGGGATGGGGACGAGCTCGCCGCCCTGGCGCGCGATGTGCACGGTGCGGGCGACGTCCTCCGTCATCACCGCGGCCTTGACGGCGTCCTTCGCGTCCTTGCCGATGGTGAAGACGCCGTGGTTCTGCATCAGGACGGCGCGCGAGCGGTGCCCGGTGAGCGTCGAGACGACGCCGCGGCCGATCGAGTCGTCGCCGATGATCGCGAAGGGGCCGAGCGGGATCTCGCCGCCGAACTCGTCCGCCATCGCCGTGATGACGCAGGGGATCGCCTCGGCGCGGGCGGCCCAGGCGGTGGCGTAGGTGGAGTGCGTGTGCACCTGGCCGCCGACCTCGGGCATCTCGCGGTACACGTAGGCGTGCGCCGCGGTGTCGCTGGAGGGGCTGCGCTCGCTGCCGAGGCTGCCCGGGACGACGGTGCCGTCGAGGTCGCAGAGGATCATGTTCTCGGGCGCGAGGTCGTCGTAGGAGACGCCGCTCGGCTTGATCACGAAGAGGTCGGCGCCGGGCACGCGGCCGGAGATGTTGCCGCCGGTCCAGATGACCAGGCCGTAGCGGACGAGCTCGGAGTGCAGGCGGGCGACGTCCTCGCGGACGCGGGCGATCGCCGCCTCGATCTCGGGGCCGAACGCGGCGGGCGCGGTGCCGGCGGGTGCGGCGGTCGGGCTGTCGGAACTCATGCGGTGTCTCCTTGCGTGGTGAGGGTGTCGACGGCCGTCTGCTCGACGGCGAGGCCGGCGCGGTAGCGCTCGAGGTAGGCGGTGAAGCCGGCGACGTCGGCGCTGTCCGGCGCCACCGTCTCGAAGGCGGCGCCGCCGAAGACCTGCTCGGTCAGGTAGGAGTCGAGCGCCGTGCCCTCCTGGAGGCGGAACGCGGCGAGCACCGCCATGCCCCAGGGCCCGCCCTCGGAGGCGGTCGCGGCGACCGACACGGGGGCGTCGAGCGCGCCGGCCAGGAAGCGCTGGGCGACTCCGGCCGTGCGGAACATGCCGCCGTGCGCGAACATCTCGTCGATCACGACGCCCTCGCCGGCCAGCACGCGCATGCCGAGCGCGAGCGTGCCGAACACGCCGTAGAGCTGCGCGCGCATGAAGTTCGCGAGCGTCAGGCGGGAGTCGGGGGTGCGCACGACGAGCGGACGGCCCTCGACGAGCCCGGCGATCGGCTCGCCCGCGAGGTGGTTGTAGGCGAGCAGCCCGCCCGCGTCGGCCTCGCCGGCCAGTGCCTCCGCGAAGAGGGTGCCGTAGACGGCGTCGCTGTCGGAGGGGCCGCCCGAGGCCGCGGCGAACCGCGAGAACAGGCCGACCCAGGTGGCGAGCTCGCTCGCGCCGTTGTTGCAGTGCACCATCGCGACGAGGTCGCCGGCCGGAGTGGCGACGAGGTCGAGCTCGTGGTGCACGCTCTCGAGCGGGCGCTCCAGGACGACCATCGCGAAGATGCTCGTGCCGGCGCTGACGTTGCCGGTGCGCGGGGCGACGGAGTTGGTGGCGACCATGCCGGTGCCGGCGTCGCCCTCGGGCGGGCAGAACGGGACTCCGGGGCGCAGGGCGCCGGTCGGGTCGAGCAGGAGCGCGCCCTCGGCGGTGAGCTCGCCGGCCGCGGCGCCCGCGGGGAGGACGGTCGGCAGCAGCTCGCGCAGCGGCGGGAGGGTGCCGGCGACGCGGGCGTCGTAGCGCTCGAGGACGGTCTCGTCGTAGTCGCGGGTCGCCGGGTCGGTGGGGACCATGCCGGAGGCGTCGCCGACTCCGAGGACCTTCTCGCCGGTGAGGCGCCAGTGCACGTAGCCGGCGAGAGTGGTGAGGAAGTCGATCCGTTCGACGTGCGGCTCGGAGTCGAGGACCGCCTGGTGCAGGTGCGCGAGCGACCAGCGCAGCGGGATGTTCGCTCCGAACAGCTCGGTCAGCTCGGCCGACGCGGGGCCGGTGCTGGTGTTGCGCCAGGTGCGGAACGGGACGAGCAGCTCGCCCGCCTCGTCGAAGGCGAGGTAGCCGTGCATCATCGCGGAGACGCCGAGCGCCCCGACGGTGGTGAGGCGCGCGCCGTGGCGCTTCTCGGCGTCGGCGACGAGGTCGGCGTAGGCGGCCTGGAGCCCCTCGTGCACGGCGTCGAGCGAGTACGTCCAGCGGCGGTCGACCAGCTGGTTCTCCCACTCGTGGCTGCCGACGGCGAGGACCACGGTGGGGTCCGCCGCGTCGACGAGGCACGCCTTGATGCGGGTGGAGCCGAGCTCGATCCCGAGGGCGGTCGCGCCGCTCGTGATCGCCTCGGCGGGGGGCCGTCGCTGGTCCATTGCACTCCTCGCTGAGGGCGATGTGACCGTTCACAAAGCCACGGGCCAGCGTAGGCGACCACGCGCGCGAACGGCAAGCCGCGCCTGCGCTGCGCCCGCGGTCGGGCGGTGCCCGCGCCCTGCGGATCCAGCAGCCCCGCGCCCTGCGGTTCCAGCAGCCCCGCGCCCTGCGGTTCCAGCAGCGCCCGCTCTATGTCGATCGAGTAGCGCCCGCAGGGCGCGTATCGAGATCCACCGTCTGCAAACGTCAGGTCTCGATACGCCGCTCCGCGCCTACTCGACCAGCAAGTGGCGGCCGCCCTGCCGAGACCGGATCCCGCCCCATGTCGATCGAGGAGCGCTGCCCCATGCTGGTCGAGTAGCCCCGCAGGGGCGTATCGAGACCCACCCCCGCAGCCCCCCGCCTCAGACCGCCCGCGTCGAGTCCCGCTCCACCAGCACCGGCGGCACCGGCCGGTCCACCGCCGCCGGCTCGCCGCGCAGCTCCGCCAGCACCACCCCGATCGTGCGCCGTCCGACCTCCGCGAAGTCCTGCCGGATCGTCGTCAGCGGCGGTCGGTAGTGCGCCGCCTCCGGCACGTCGTCGAACCCGACGACGCTGAGATCCTCCGGCACCCGAACGTCGCGATCCGCGCAGGCGTGCAGCAGCCCGAGCGCCATCTGGTCGTTGCCCGCCACCACCGCGGTGAGGCCGTCGACCTCGTCCAGCAGCCGCAGCCCCGCCCGGTAGCCCGACTCCGCCGTCCAGTCGCCGCTGACCACCGCGGCCGGCTCCAGCCCCGCCTCGCTCATCCGGGCGGTGAACCCGTCGAGCCGGGCGTGCGCCTCGACCCAGTGCTGCGGTCCTGCGAGGTGGGCGATGCGGGTGTGCCCGAGCGCGAGGAGGTGCTCGGCGGCGAGCCGGGCGCCCGCGGCCTGATCGACGAGGAGCCGCGGATCCGCGCCGCGCCCCGCCGCGCCGAGGGTGACGAACGGCACCCCGATCGCGAGGCTCTCGATCGCCTCGAGCGCGCGCTCCTGCGGCGCCAGCACGACGATCGCCTCGACCGCCTCGCGCTGGAGGTGCTCGAGTCCGGCCGCCAGCGACTCCGCATCCGGCGCCGCGTTGACCACCGGCACGCGGTAGCCGGCGTCGCGCGCCGCCTGCTCGATCGCCGCCATCGCGGTCGCCGTGCCGTAGAAGCTGTGGCTCTCCGCCGCGAGGATGCCGATCAGCCCCGAGCGGCCCGCCGCGAGTGCCCGGGCCGCGGCGCTGCGCCGGAAGCCGAGGTCGTCGATGGCCGCGAGCACCTTGTCCCGGGTGCGGGGCCGGACCTGCGGACTGTCGTTGAGCACGCGCGAGACGGTCTGGTACGAGACTCCGGCGCTGACCGCGACGTCGCGGATCGTCGGCTGTCTCGGCATGGGGTCACCGTAGCGGTCGGTGCGCGGGGCCGCGTCGTCCGGCCCCTGTCCGCCCCCGCGCCGCAGAACATCAGTCGAGAGCCTCCGTCATCGCCCATCAGCGATGAGAACCCGTCCTGGCCGATGTTCTGCTCGGTCACCGCTCCGTCCCCGTCGCCCAGGTGCTCTCGCTACGGTGAAGCTGAGGATCCACTCACGTAGTCAGGAGCAGGACGTGGAGAACCAGCAGATCGCGGCGCTCGTCGCCCTCGTCCTCGGCATCGCCGTCGTGGGCTCCGTCATCGCGACCGTCCTGCGGATGCGCGCCGGCGCCCCGGGCGCGCGCCCCGACCCGCGCGCAGCCCCCGCCGCCGCGGCGGGCGACGGCGGATCGACCGGCTCACCCACCCGCGACCCAAGCGACGACGACCGCGGCCACTCGCCCGACGACGGCGTCACGCGCGACGGCCCCACACCCGGCGGCAGCACGCCCGACCGCAGTCCGGACAGCGGCGCCAGCTCGGATGGCGGAGGCGGTGGTGGCGGCGGCTCGGATGGCGGAGGCGGCGGCAGCTCGGATGGCGGAGGCGGTGGTGGCGGCGACTGAGTCGCAGCACCACCCACCGACTCGAACCACCTCCGGCTCGTGACCTCGCGTCCGGCTCGCAGGATCCGCCGGTTCCCGCGTGCCGAACCTCGTTCCACGTGCCGAATCTCGCGCCCCCGCACCTCCGGCTCGTGAATCCACCTCCGGCTCGCGGAATCGGCCGGTTTCCGCGTGCCGAACCTCGTTCCACGTGCCGAACTTCGCGCGCCCGCACCTCCGGCTCGTGAATTCGCGTTGGGCTCGTGGAATCGGCCGGTTTCCGCGTGCCGAGGCTCGTTCTGCGTGCCGAACCTCGCTACCCCGCACCTCCGGCTCGTGAATTCGCCTTCGGCTCGTGGAATCGGCCGGTTCCCGCGTGCCGAGGCTCGTTTCGCGTGCCGAACCTCGCGCGCCCGCATCTCCGGCTCGTGGATTCACGTCCGGCTCATGGAATCGGCCGGTTTCCGCGTGCCGAGGCTCGTTTCGCGTGCCGAACCTCGCGACCCCGCATCTTCGGCTCGTGAATTCGCGTTGGGCTCGCGGAATCGGCCGGTTTCCGCGTGCCGAACCTTGTTTCACGTGCCGAACCTCGCGACCCCGCACCTCCGGCTCGTGACTTCACCTCCGGCACGCGGAACCGGGCCGCGTCAGTGCTGGTGCAGCACCGCCCAGGCCAGCAGCGAATCCAGCCGCCGCACGTCCGCGTCCCGCCCGAGCTTGACCTTGATGTGCCCGGCCCGCGTCCACAGCTCGATCTCTGAGCTGAGGTCGAAGCGCCCCGCGTTCTCGCTCGACCACATGTTGATCGAGCTGTACGGCAGCGAGTAGATCTCCACCTTCTTGCCGGTCAGCCCCTGCGCGTCGCGCACGATCAGCCGCTTCGTGGTGAACGTCGCGGAGTCGCGGAGCGTTCGGAACGACGCGACCGCCTTCTCGCCCTCCACCAGGAGGGAGTCGACGTCGGCGGGGACCGGGATCTCCTGCGCGAGGGTCCAGGTGAGCAGCGGTGCAGTGTCCATCGCCCCACCCTGCCCGACCGGCGCCGCTCCCGCCTCCGCCTGCCGCCGGAGTTTTCAGCCTCCGCGCACCCCCGCGGGCGATCCTGGAGCATGCCCCTCGCCGTCCCCGACGCCCTCGTCCCGCTCGCTCTGCGGCTGGTCCGCGCCAACCGCACGTTCGTCACGGCGGACGGCGCTCGCCGGAGGATCCGCGAGAACGCGCTCCGCCCGCATCGCTACGGCCCGCCCTCGCGGCTGCGCCCCGGCGTCCGGGTCGACGTCGAGCAGGTCGGCGGCTGGCCGGTCTACACGATCCGCCCGCGGCGCATCCGCGGCGGTGTCGTCTACGTCCACGGCGGCGGCTGGGTCAACGAGATCGCGCCGCAGCACTGGTGGCTCGCGGCGCGGATCGCGGACGAGGCCTCGGTCGCGGTGACCCTGCCGATCTACCCGCTCGTCCCGTTCGGGACCGCGCTCGAGGCGCGCGACGGCGTCCGCGCGCTGATGCACCGGAGTCTCGACCGGCACGGCGCGACGGCCCTCGCCGGCGACTCGGCCGGCGGCCAGATCGCGCTGTCCACGGCGCTCGCCCTCCGCGATGAGGGCGTCGTCCTGCCGCTGACCACGCTCATCTCGCCCGCGCTCGATCTCTCCTGGAGCAACCCGCGCATCCCGGAGGTGCAGCCGAGCGACCCGTGGCTGGGCACTCCCGGCGGCCGCGTCCTGGCGGAGAAGTGGCGCGGAGACCTCGATCTGCTCGACCCGATCGTCAGCCCGCTCTTCGGCGAGCTCGCCGGCCTCGGACCGCTGAGCGTCTTCACCGGCACCCGCGACGTCCTGAACCCCGACGCGCACGTCCTCGCCGAGCGGGCCGCCGCGGCCGGCGTGCCGTTCGAGCTGCACGAGGCCGTCGGCCAGCTGCACGTCTACCCGCTCGTGCCGACCCGCGCGGGCCGCGAGGCGCAGCACGACCTCGTGGCCGCCCTCGCCGCCGCGATCTGACCGGGCGGCGACCCGACCCCGTCCCGACCTCGGGCACGTCGTTCCGAGTCCGGCTCGTGGATCCGGCCCGTTTCGACGTGCCGAAGTCGATTCCGCGTGCCGGAGCTGGCGGTGGTCGATGTTCGGCTCGTGGTTCCGCGTCGGGCTCGTGAAATCGGGCCGTTTCAGCGTGCCGGAGCTGATTCCGCGTGCCGGAGGTGGCGGTGGTCGATGTTCGGCTCGTGGTTCCGTGTCGGGCTCGTGAAATCGGGCCGTTTCGGCGTGCCGGAGCTGATTTCACGTGCTGGAGGTGGCGGTGGTCGGTGTTCGGCTCGTGGTTCCGTGTCGGGCTCGTGGATTCGGTCTGTTTCCGCGTGCCGGAGCTGATTCCGCGTGCCGGAGGCCGTGGTGGTCGAGGTTCGGCTCGTGAATCCGTGTCGGGCTCGTGGAATCAGGCTGTTCCGACGTGCCGGAGTCGATTCCGCGTGCCGGAGGTGGCGGCGGCCGAGGTTCGGCTCGTGGTTCCGCGTCCGGCT
>NZ_JABMLF010000002.1:375189-476364 GCF_013205055.1 Rathayibacter sp. VKM Ac-2856 | reverse complement strand
CGTGGAATCAGGGTGTTTCGGCGTGCCGGAGTCGGTTTCGCGTGCCGGAGGTGGCGGTGGTCGAGGTTCGGCTCGTGAATCCGTGTCGGGCTCGTGGAATCAGGGTGTTTCGGCGTGCCGGAGTCGGTTTCGCGTGCCGGAGGTGGCGGTGGTCGAGGTTCGGCTCGTGGTTCCGCGTCCGGCTCGTGGAATCAGGCTGTTTCGGCGTGCCGGAGTCGGTTTCGCGTGCCGGAGGTGGCGGCGGCCGAGGTTCGGCTCGTGGTTCCGTGTCCGGCTCGTGGATTCGGCCCGTTTCGACGTGCCGGAGTCGATTCCGCGTGCCGGACGGTGCGCCGCCGCCGTGCGCCCCCGCCCGCCGCACACGACGAAGGCCGGAGGCCCCGACCCCTCGAGAATCCCGAGCGGATCGGCGCCTCCAGCCTCAGCCGTGCACGCGTGCCAGCGGAGACCTACGCGCCCCAGCTCGATTGCGTGCCGCCGACGCGCTCCTCCGCCAGAGCCTGCGCGTGCCCGGACGCGGCGTAGGCCGCCATCGGGTCGGCCGGCAGCCCGCGCTCCGAGCGCCAGGCCGCGAGGGCCGGGCGGACGTCGGAGTAGAAGGCGTCCATGAAGATGCCGTTCGCGCCGAGCACGTCGCCCGCGAGCTGCGCCTCCTCGAGGGCCCCGCGGTCCACGAGCAGCGCGCGTGCCGTCATCTCCTGCACGTTCAGCACCGAGCGGATCTGGCCGGGGATCTTGTCCTCGACGTTGTGGCACTGGTCGAGCATGAAGGCGACGGGCGAGTCCGGTCCGTAGCCGCCGCCGCGCACGACCTCGTAGAGGATGCGGAAGAGCTGGAACGGGTCGGCCGCGCCGACGATCAGGTCGTCGTCGGCGTAGAAGCGCGAGTTGAAGTCGAACGAGCCGAGCTTCCCGAGGCGCAGCAGCTGGGCGACGATGAACTCGATGTTGGTGCCCGGCGCGTGGTGCCCGGTGTCGAGGCAGACCAGGGCGCGGTCGCCGAGCGCGGCGACGTGCGCATAGGAGGTGCCCCAGTCCGGAACATCGGTGTGGTAGAATGCGGGCTCGAAGAACTTGTACTCGAGCACGAGGCGCTGCTCGGTCCCGAGGCGCTCGTAGATCGCGGCGAGCGAGTCGGCGAGGCGGTCCTGCCGGCCGCGGATGTCCTGCTGGCCCGGGTAGTTGGAGCCGTCCGCGAGCCAGATCTTGAGGTCGCGCGAGCCGGTCGCGTCCATGATGTCGATGCAGGCGAGGTGGTGGTCGATCGCCTTCTGGCGGATGACCGGGTCGGAGTGCGTGAGCGAGCCGAACTTGTAGTCGTCGTCCTGGAAGGTGTTCGAGTTGATCGTGCCGAGCGCGACGCCCTTCGACGCCGCGTAGTCGCCCAGCGCTGCGTAGTCGTCGACCTTGTCCCACGGGATGTGCAGCGCGACGCTCGGCGCGAGGCCGGTCAGCTCGTTGACCTTCGCCGCGTCCGCGATCTTCTCCTGGATCGTGCGCGGGGTGCCCGGCGTGCTGAACACCTTGAAGCGGGTGCCGGAGTTGCCGAACGCCCACGAGGGCAGTTCGATCGCCTGCTGCTCGAGCTGGCGGAGGACGTCGGGGCTGAGGTCGGTCACGGTGCTGGTCCTTCTGTGCGGGGCGGTCCGGACTCGCGCGGCGGGCGCTGACCGGGCGGCACCGTATGAATCGTTTCACAGCGCCGTGTGGCGAGCGTATCGCCCCGCTTCCCGGCCTGTCAAAGACCTGCTGAGGGGGGCCCGCGCCCCGGGGTCGCCGGATGAGATGATTCGCGGACCGTGCGCAGCCCCGCGACCGGGACGACCAGAGGAGACGACGTGCCGTCCATCAGCGTCCGCGAGGTGGCCGCTCGCGCCGGAGTCTCCGTCGGCACCGTCTCGAACGTCTTGAACCGCCCCGAGAAGGTCGGCGCCGAGTCCGTCCGCCGCGTGCAGTCCGCCATCGCCGAGCTCGGCTTCGTCCGCAACGACGCGGCCCGCCAGCTCCGCGCCGGCCGCAGCCGCAGCATCGGACTCGTCGTGCTCGACGCCGGCAACCCGTTCTTCGCCGAGCTCGCGCGCGGCGCCCAGGCGCGCGCCGCGGAGGCCGGTCTCTCCGTGCTCCTCGCGAGCACCGACGCCGAGGCCGACCGCGAGGACTCCTATCTCGATCTGTTCGAGGAGCAGCGGGTCAGCGGCGTGCTGATCTCGCCGCAGGGGGAGGGGTCGGCGCGGCTCGACCGCCTGCGCGCGCACGGCATCCCCTGCGTCCTGGTCGACCGGGAGTCGGGCGACAGCGCGTTCTCGTCGGTCGCGGTCGACGACGTCGCCGGCGGGCGGCTCGCGGTCGAGCATCTGCTGGGGCTCGGCCGCCGGCGGATCGCCGTGGTCGGCGGGCCGGAGTCGATCCGCCAGGTCGCGGACCGCTTCGCCGGTGCGCGCGAGGCCGTGGCGGCGGTCGACGGAGCGACGCTCGAGGTGCTCCCGACCGCGGGCCTGACCGTGCTGGACGGCCGAGCCGCGGGGGGCGCGCTGGCCGAGCGCGACGCGGCCGATCGCCCCGACGCCGTCTTCTGCGCGAACGACCTGCTCGCCGTCGGCGTGCTGCAGGGCCTGATGCTGCTGGGCGAGGTGCGCGTCCCCGAGGACGTGGCGCTGATCGGCTACGACGACATCGCCTTCGCGACCGCGACCATCGTGCCGCTCTCGAGCATCCGCCAGCCCAGCGCCCTGATCGGCGCGACCGCGGTCGAGCTGCTCCTCGAGTCCGAGCCCCGCCAGGTCGTCTTCCAGCCCGAGCTCGTCGTCCGCGCCTCCACCACCGGCTGACCGCCGGCGCCCACCCGCCCTGCTCGCCCTGTCGCGCGCCGCGAGATGCCACTTGTGCGCGCTTCCCACGGCGTGTCGCGTACACAAGTGGCATCTCGCGGCGGGGGGAGGAGGGGAGGAGGGGCGGGCGCGGGCAGAACGGGGGACCGCCGCACGGGGGCGGGGCGCGCTGATAGCGTTTAGTGCGCCGGGTCCAAGAAACGCGGCGCTCCCCTCTCTGACGAAAGCCGCCATGACTCTGCGCCGTCCCGCCCTCGCCGTCCTCGCCGTCTCCGCCCTCCTGCTCGCCGGCTGCACCGCCTCCGACGGCGGCGCCGATGCGGGGGGAGGCTCCGGCACCCCCGTCGCCGACGGCGTCCTCACCTACGCGACCGGCGACGCCGAGCCCACCTGCCTCGACCCGCACGTCGGCGGCAACTACCCGCAGGCGCTGCTCGCGACCCAGGTGCTGGAGTCGCTCGTCTCGCGCAGCGACGACGGCACCATCACCCCGTGGCTCGCGGAGTCGTGGACCGTCTCGGACGACGCGCTCAGCTACGACTTCACCCTCCGCGAGGGCCTGACCTTCACCGACGGCACCCCGCTCGACGCCGACGCGGTCGCCGCCAACATCGCGCACCTGCAGGACCCGGCGACCAAGTCCTCCACCGGCTACCTCGCCGTCGCGAAGGTCGAGTCGGTGACCGCCGTGTCGCCCACCGTCGCCCGCTTCGCGCTCAGCGCCCCCGACAGCGCGCTGCTCGAGTCGCTCTCGCAGCCGTGGACCGCGATCCAGTCGCCCGCCGGCATCGCCCGCGGCGAGGAGGCCAACTGCGAGGCGCCCGTCGGCACCGGCCCGTTCACGGTGACGGAGTGGGTCAAGCAGGACCACGTGACCCTCACCCGCAACGACGACTACGACTCCTCGACCGGCCCGACCGGCGACGGCCACGACGGCCCCGCCTACCTCTCGAGCATCACCTGGCGCTTCATCCCCGACTCCGCCACCCGCTACGCGGCGCTCCAGGCGGGCGAGGTCGACGTGATCGACAACGCCCAGCCCGACACGCTCGCGGCCGCGACCGAGGCCTCCGACCTCGTCGAGATCGACGCACCGCGCCCCGGCTCGGTCAACCGCCTCGAGCTCAACTCCGGCCAGGCGCCGTTCGACGACGCGGGCGTGCGCGAGGCGTTCATCCGCGCCGTCGGCGTGAACGACGCCATCGACTCCCTCTTCTTCGGCACGGCCGAGCGCTCGTACTCGCCGCTGTCGAGCAGCGAGGCCACCGCGTACTCCGACCCCTCGCTCTTCGAGGACGCCGGATCGGACGACGAGATCGCCGCCGCGGAGGACCTCCTCGAGACCGCCGGCTGGGTCGACTCCGACGGCGACGGCATCCGCGAGAAGGACGGCGCCCCGCTCGTCCTGCGCCTGCCGGTGAGCACGAACCAGTCGATCCCCGCCGAGCAGTCGCTGTTCGAGCAGATCCAGGCGTCGGCGAAGGCGGCGGGCTTCGACGTGCAGATCAGCCTGCTCGATCTCTCCAGCTGGTACACCGCGCTCGCCGCGAACGAGTACGAGCTGGTCAGCGCGCCGTACACGAAGGTCGGACCGGACGTCCTGCGCACCCTCTACGCGTCCTCCGGCATCACCCCGGCGCCGAGCGGCTACTTCGCCAACCACGCCCAGGTGAACGACCCCGCCCTCGACGCCCTGCTGGAGCAGGCGAGCGCGACCGTCGACGAGACCGAGCGCGCCGACCTCTACTCGCAGGCGCAGCGGATCGTGCTCGAGGGCTACTGGATCCTGCCGCTCTACGACCAGCAGAACCACTACCTGCACCGCTCGGCCGTGCAGGGCGTCGCCGCCCTGGCCACCGTCTCGACCCCCTGGTTCGCGGACGCCTGGCTCTGACGCCCCCGGCGGCGGCCCGGGCATGCTGACCGAGCAGCGGCGCAGCCGCGTATCGAGACCCGCCGTCTGCAGCTGGGTGGATCTCGATACGCCCTCTGCGAGGGCTACTCGATCAGCATGATCGGGCCCGTCCCTCGTCCATGCTGGTGAACCAGCCGAGTAGCGGCGCAGCCGCCGCTCATGCTGGTCGAGTAGCCGCGCAGCGGCGTATCGAGACCCACGTGTCCGGCAGGGTGGATCTCGATACGCCCTCTGCGAGGGCTACTCGATCAGCATGATTTGCGCAGCCGCGTATCGAGACCCCCCGGAAGGAGCCCCCCGTTGATCCGACGCGTGCTCCTGCGCCTCGGCGGCGCGCTCGTGGTGCTGTGGGCGGTCGCGACGGCCGTGTTCCTCCTCATCCGCCTCATCCCCGGCGACCCCGCGCAGGCGATCCTCGGCGGCCCCGGCTCGCAGGCGTCCGCGGAGGCGCTCGCCGCCGTCCGCGAGCAGTACGGCCTCGACCAGCCCCTGATCGTGCAGTACCTCACCCAGCTCGGCCGCCTCGCCCGCGGCGACCTCGGCACCTCCTACTCCCTGCGCACCCCCGTCGCCGACCTCCTCGGCCAGCAGCTGCCCGGCACCCTCCTCCTCGCCGCCCTCGCGCTGACCCTCGCCTGGATCCTCGCCCTCGCCACCGCGCTCTGGTCCACCCGCGGCGGCCGCGTCGCCGCCGCGATCGGCTCCGGTCTCGAGCTGACCGCCGCCGCGCTCCCGCACTTCTGGCTCGCCACCGTGCTGATCGCCGTCTTCGCGACCGCGCTGCGCTGGTTCCCGCCCGTCAGCACCGGCTCCGCGAACGGACTCGTGCTGCCCGCGCTGACCCTCGCGATCCCGCTGGCCGGCTTCCTCGGCCAGGTGATGCGCCGCTCCCTCCTCGATGCGCTCGAGTCGCCGTTCGTGCTCGCGGCCCGCGCCCGCGGCGAGGGCGAGCTCGGCATCCGGCTGCGGCACGCGCTCCGCCACGCCGTCCTGCCGGGCGTCTCGCTCTCGGGCTGGGCGTTCGGCTACCTGATCGGCGGCGCCGTGGTGGTCGAGACGATCTTCGCCCGCCCCGGTCTCGGCCGGACGCTCCTCGCGGCGGTGACCGTCCGCGACGTGCCCGTGGTCACCGGCGTCGTGCTCGTCACCGCGCTCGCCTACATCGTGGTGACCCTGGCGACGGACCTCGTCGCCCGCCTCGTCGATCCGCGCCTCGCCGCCGCCCGCCCGCAGGAGGCCGGCGCATGAGCGAGCTCGAGCTGCGCGCCGCCCGCCCCGCCCGCAGGAGCTCCGGCCGCCTCCGCGTCGGCGAGCTGATCGCCCTCGTCTTCGTCGTCCTCCTGCTCGTCGCGGCGCTCGCCCCCGACCTCCTCGCGCCCGCCGATCCGCTCGCCATCGCCCCGCGCGACGCCTTCTCCCCGCCCTCCGCCGCGCACCCCCTCGGCACCGACGAGTCCGGACGCGACGTGCTCAGCCGCCTCATCGCGGGCGCCGGCGCCTCCCTGCTGATCGGCGTCAGCGCGACCGCGATCGGCCTCGTGCTCGGCGCCGCGCTGGGGGTCGCCGCGGCGTTCGGCGGCCGGTTCGTCGACGGCGCGATCGGGCGGATCCTCGAGGTGCTCTTCGCCTTCCCCGCTCTGCTGCTCGCGCTCCTGGTGATCGTGGTCACGGGCCCCGGAGTAGTCCCCGCCACGATCGCGGTCGGCCTCTCCACCGCGCCCGGCTACGCGCGCATCCTGCGCACGCAGCTGCTCGGGATCCGCGACTCCGGCTACGTCGAGGCGGCGCGGGTGCTCGGCCACTCCTCGCCGCGGATCCTGCTCGCCCACGTGCTGCCGAACACCTTCGGCCCGCTCGCGGTGCTGGCGACCCTCGGCGTCGGGCAGGCGATCGTCTGGGCGTCGGCGCTCAGCTACCTGGGTCTCGGGGCGGAGCCGCCGGCGCCGGAGTGGGGCGCGATGCTCTCCGCCGGGCGCACCTACCTCTCGAGCGCGTGGTGGCTGACGGTGTTCCCCGGGCTCGTCATCGTGCTGACCACGATCGCGACGACGGTCCTCGGCGGGCGACTGCGAGGTGCGCGATGAGCGCCGCCGTCGTCGAGGGGCTCCGCGTCGCCTTCGACGGCGTCGAGGTCGTGCACGGGGTGTCCTTCCGCATCGAGCCGGGGGAGTGCGTCGCGATCGTCGGCGAGTCCGGCTCGGGCAAGAGCGTCACGGCGCGGGCCCTGCTGGGGCTCAGCGGGGGGACGGCGACCGGCAGGGTCCGGGTCGGCGAGCAGGAGGTGATCGGTGCGAGCGCGCGGGCGCTCCGCCGCCTCCGGGGAGCGGGCGTCGGCTTCGTGCCGCAGGACGCGCTGCTCTCGCTCGATCCGCTCCGACCGATCGGCCGCGAGATCGGCGACGTGCTGCGCCTGCACTCCCGGCTCTCCGCGGCCGAGGCGTCGGCGCGGGTGGCCGAGGTGCTCGCGAGCGTCGGCATGCCCGACCCGGAGGAGCGGATGCGCGACCGCTCCGGCGAGCTCTCCGGCGGGCTCCGCCAGCGCGCGCTGCTGGCCGCCGCGATCGCCCTCGACCCGCCGCTCCTGGTGGCCGACGAGCCGACGACCGCCCTCGACGTCACCGTGCAGGCGCGCGTGCTGGAGCTGTTCGCCGAGCAGAAGGCGCGCGGCCGGGCACTGCTGCTGGTCTCGCACGACCTCGCCGTCGTCGCGGGGCTCGCCGACCGGATCCTGGTGCTCGCCGACGGCCGGGTCGTCGAGGACGGACCCGCGGAGCGCGTGCTGCGGTCGCCGGAGTCGATCCAGGCGCGGACCCTCGTCGCCGCGGTCCCGGCCGGTCGCCCGCGCGGCTCGCGGCTCACCGATCCCGCGGCGCCCGTGGTTCCTCCCGCGCCGCCCGGCGAGCTGCTGCTGCGCGCCACGGACCTCGTCACCCGCTTCCCGCGCCCCGGCGGCGGCACCCGCACCGCCGTCGACGCGGTCGACCTCGAGCTGCGCCGCGGCGAGACCCTCGGGCTCGTCGGCGAGTCCGGCTCGGGCAAGAGCACGGTCGCCCGGCTGCTGCTCGCGCTGCGGCGTCCCGACGCCGGAACGGTCGAGTTCGACGGCGGCCCGTGGTCGGCGGCGACCGAGCGCGCACGGCGACCGCTCCGCCCTCGGATCGGCGCGATCTACCAGGACAGCCTGTCGTCGTTCGACCCGCGCTGGAGCGTCGGCCGGCTGCTGCGCGACGCGGGGGCGGAGTCGGTGCCGGCCCTGCTGGAGAGCGTCGGGCTGGCCGCATCGCTGGAGCGGCGCTCGCCGCGCACCCTCTCGGGCGGGCAGCGCCAGCGGGTCTCGATCGCGCGCGCCCTGGCGACGCGCCCCGACGTCCTGATCTGCGACGAGCCGGTCTCGGCGCTCGACGTCTCGGTGCAGGCGCAGATCCTCGACCTCCTCGACGACCTCCAGCGCCGCCACGGCCTCGCCCTGCTCCTCATCTCGCACGACCTCGGCGTCATCGCCCACATGAGCGACCGCATCGCCGTCATGCGCGACGGCCGCCTCATCGAGTCCGGCCCGGCCGCCGCCGTCCTCGGCGCCCCCCGCGAGGCCTACACCCGCCGCCTCCTGGCCGCCGCCCCCCGCCTCGACCGCGGCTGACCCCGCCGCAGGGCGTCTGCAGACTCGACCACTGACGTCGGTGGATCTCGATACGCAGGGCGTCTGCGAACTCGACCTCTGACGTCGGTGGATCTCGATACGCCCGCGCCGCGGGCTACTCGATCAACATGGATTCCCGCGCCCTGAGCATGCTGGTCGAGTAGCCCCGCAGGGGCGTATCGAGACCCACGCGATCCGAGTCACCGCGGACAGCGCCCACCGGTACCCCCGCAGAACACCCCTCCCCCCGCCCCCGCGCCGTAGCGTGACAGGCATGACCAACGACCCCGAGGCGCGCGACTTCCTCACCTCCCGCCGGGCCCGGCTGACCCCGGAGCAGGTCGAGCTCCCCGGCGGCGGCCAGCGGAGGGTCCCGGGCCTGCGCCGCAGCGAGGTGGCCCAGCTGGCCGGAGTGAGCATCGAGTACTACTCGCGGCTCGAGCGCGGCGACCTCCGCGGCGCGTCCGAGTCGGTGCTCACGGCGCTCGCCGACGCCCTGCGCCTGGACCGCGCCGAGCGCGAGCACCTTCTCGATCTCGCCCGCGCGGCCGAGCGCTCGCCGCTGCGCTCCCGCCGGCGCGCGCCCGCGGCCGTCCGCCCGAGCATGCGGCTCGCGGTCGAGTCGATCACCTCCGCCCCCGCCTTCGTCCGCAACGGCCGCCTCGACGTCCTCGTCGAGAACGACCTCTTCCGCGCGCTCTACGCCGACCTCTACGCCCTGCCCGAGCGCCCGGTGAACCTCGCCCGCTTCGTCTTCCTCCAGCGCGCACTCGCCGAGGCGTTCCACCCGGTCTGGAGCACCGCCGCCGACATCACCGTCGGCATCCTCCGCACCGAGGCCGGCCGCGCCCCGCACGACGCCGACCTGCAGGCGCTCGTCGGCGAGCTCTCCACCCGGAGCGACGAGTTCCGCACCCGCTGGGGCGCCCACGAGGTGCGCCACCACGCCAGCGGCAGCAAGCACTTCCACCACCCGATCGTCGGCGACCTGCACCTCAGCTACGAGGCGTTCGACTCGCTGGGCGACCCCGGTCTCGACTTCCTGATCTACAGCGCGGAGCCCGGCTCGCCGAGCGAGGACGCGCTCCGGCTCCTCGCGAGCTGGTCGGCGACTCAGGCCGCGCAGTCCACGCAGCCGCCCGCCCCCTCCGCCCCCGCGCGCCGCACCGCCCCCGCCGACAGGACCCCCGAGTGAACCGCCGCACCACCCTCCTCTTCGCGATCGCCGGCGGAGTCGCCGTCGGCAACCTCTACTGGGCGCAGCCGCTGCTCGACTTCCTCGCCACCGACCTCGGCACGAGCACCGGATCCGCCGGCTGGCTCGTCACCGCCACGCAGCTCGGCTACGCCCTCGGCGTCCTCCTCTTCGTCCCCCTCGGCGACGTGCTCGACCGCCGCGTCCTCGTCCCCGCCGCGATGCTCTGCGCCTCGCTCGCCCTGCTGGCCTGCGCGCTCGCCCCGACCTTCGCCGTGCTCGTCGCGACCCTCGCGCTCGTCGGCCTGACCACCGTCGCCGCCCAGATCCTCGCCCCGCTCGCCGGCGACCTCGCCGACGACGCCACCCGCGGCCGGGTCGTCGGCACCGTCGTCTCGGGCATCCTGACCGGAATCCTCGTCTCCCGCACGATCAGCGGACTGATCGCGCAGGCCGCCGGCTGGCGCACGGTCTACGTCGTCGCGGCGGTCGCGGGAGTCGTCCTCGCCGTCCTGCTCGCGCGGGCGATCCCGTCCCTGCCGCCGCGGACGCGACTGCGCTACCCGGCCCTGATCGCCTCCGTCTTCGCGATCGTCCGCCGCGAGCGCTCGGTGCGCTGGAGTCTCGCCCTCGGCGGCACGTCCTTCGCCGTCTTCACGATGTTCTGGACGTCCCTGACCTTCCTGCTCAGCGCCCCGCCGTTCTCCTTCGACGTCGCCACGATCGGGCTCTTCGGCCTGATCGGCCTCGCGGGCGCGATCGCCGCCCAGCGCGCCGGCCACCTGCACGACCGCGGCCTCGCGCTCCCGGTGATCGGCATCGCGTGGGCGGCCGTGCTCGTCTCCTGGGTGATCGGCGGCCTCGGCGGCGGCTCGATCGTCGCCGTGATCGTCGCGATCCTGGTGCTCGACATCGCGATCCAGGGCCACAACATCCTGGTGCAGTCGCGGATGTTCCAGGTCGACCCGTCCGCCCGCAGCCGCCTCAACACCGCGTTCGTCACCACCAACTTCGTCTGCGGCGCGATCGGCTCGGCCCTCGCGTCCTTCCTCTGGACCCACGGCGGCTGGGGCGCGGTCTGCCTCGCCGGCGCCGTCCTGAGCGGCTTCGCCCTCACCGTCTGGCTACTCGGCCGCCGCTCCGCCCTGCTGCTCCCGGACGCGCAGCCCGCGGTCTGACGCGGCGGCGGCCGGGCCCCTCCGCCGGCCGTGCCCCTCAGCCCAGCCGGTAGGCCTCGCCCGGCGCGAGCACGTGCACCCGCTCCGGGTGCGAGACCGCGCGCAGCACGTCGGCGGGGTCCCCGTTGAACGGCGCGAAGTCGGGGGAGTCGACCGAGCCCCAGTGGTGCAGCAGCAGCTGGGCGGTCGGATGCGCGTCCGCCATCTCGATCGCGCCCTCGAAGGTGAAGTGCCACTCGCTGTCCGAGAAGTCGAAGAGCATCACGTCCGGGCTCGGCCCGGTCAGGTGGTGCTCGCGGATCAGCCGCGAGTCGCCCGGCGCCCAGACCGTGCCGTCGGGCGTCTCGATCCAGAAGCCGCAGGCGTCCTCCTCCTCGAAGAAGCGCTGCCCCGGCTCGGGGAACGCGTTCTGCCAGGCGTGGTCGGCGGGGGTCAGTCGGACGCCGACGCCGCCGACCTCGAACGCGTCGTCGATCCCGTGTCCGTGGGCCGGCAGCCCCTCGGCCGTCATCTCCGAGGCGACGTAGCGCGTCGAGTGGAAGGCGGTCGTGACCGGTGCGAGCTCGCGGCAGGTCGGCCGGCTGAAGTGATCGTTGTCGCTGTGCGTCACCAGCACCGCGTCCAGGCGCGGCACGGCGGAGGCGGTGATCGGGAAGTCGATCAGCACCGGCATGTCGAAGCCGCCGAGCAGCGGGTCGATCATCAGCGACGTGCCGCGCGAGGTGAGCAGGAACCCGGCCATGCCGAGCCAGCGGAGCGTCGTGCCGCCGTCGTCCGCGAACGCCTCGTCGCCGAACGGGCGGGTCGGCCCCGCCACCGCCTGGCGGCGCTCCCCGTCGGATGCCTGGGTCATCGTCGTCTCCGCTCGTCGAGGTCGGTCGTGGACCACCCTACGAGCGGCCCCCGCGCGAGCGATGCCCTGTCGGAAGGTGCACCGCCAGGGCCTGTCTCCTGCGCGCGCCCCGGCCCAGCATGGCGTCGGGGACGGACGCCCGTCCCGCCCCGACCCGCCGTCGTGGAAGAAGGACGCCGATGACCATCGAACCGCCGACCCCCTCCGTCAAGAACCCGCCCGAGCAGTTCGCGGGCGATGTCTAACTCGACACGATCGTCGTGCCGCACGACGCCGACCAGCGCACCACGATGGCCCGGGTGCGCTTCGCTCCCGGCGCCCGCACCGCCTGGCACTCGCACGCCCGCGGGCAGTACCTGCACGTGACCCAGGGAGTCGCCCGCTTCGGCGGCCGCGACGGCACAGTGCTCGAGGTGCACGCCGGCCAGACCCTCTGCACCCCGCCCGGAGAGGAGCACTGGCACGCCTCCGCGCCCGGCGTCGTCATGGAGCACCTCGCCGTCCTCGAGAGCGCCGACGACCCGTCCGCGACGACGGCCTGGGCCGAGCACATCACCGACGCGGAGTACGAGGGCCGCTGACGGCTGCAGAACATCAGCTGAGACGCCTCCTCATCGCTCATCGGCGATGAGCCGCACTCTCCGCTGATGTTCTGCACCGCCCGCCGCGTCCTCCGGCCGCTCGACCCGGCGAGGCGTCCCCGGACCGTCGAGGCGTCCCGTCGCACCGGGACGTCTCGACGGCAGCGGGACGCTTCGCGTCAGCTCGGCGGCTCGACCCGGAGGATCCGGTCGTCCTGCGCGCCGGGGGAGCCGCGGCCATCGGTGTTGCTCGTCACGAACCACAGGCTGCCGTCCGGCGCCGCCACCGCGTCGCGCAGCCGCCCGTGCTCGCCGACGGCGTAGTCGGTCGAGGCGGACGGATCCGCGACGGGCACCGCGCGCAGCACCTCGCCGCGCAGATTCGCCAGGTAGAGCACGCCGTCCACCTCGGCCATGCCGCTCGGACTGGCCGCGCTCGGCTCCCACTGCTGCACCGGATCGACGAAGCCGTCCTCACCCGCGATCCCCTCCACCTCCGGCCAGCCGTAGTCCGCACCCGGCTCGATCACGTTCAGCTCGTCCCAGGTGTCCTGCCCGAACTCGCTCGCGAAGAGCGTGCCGTCCTCCGCCCAGGCCAGGCCCTGCGGATTCCGGTGACCGCTGCTCCAGACCAGCGAACCCGGGTAGGGGTTGTCCTCGGGGACGGTGCCGTCGAGCGTCATCCGGAGGATCTTGCCGGAGAGCTCGTCGAGGTCCTGGGCCGCCTCGCGTCGCCCGGCGTCGCCGACGGTGGCGTAGAGCATCCCATCGGGGCCGATCGCGATCCGGCCGCCGTCGTGGGTGCGCGCCGCGGGGATCCCGTCGAGGACGGTCTCGGGAGCTCCGAGCGAGTAGGAGCCGGGGCCGCCCTCGAGGGCGAAGCTCTGGATCCGGTTGCCGTCGGCGCCCGTGGAGTACGCGAAGAGGGTGCGCCCGTCGACCGCCAGCCCGAGCAGTCCGCTCTCACCCTCGGCGACCACGCCCTCGACCACGCCGATCTCGCGGTCGCCGCCGTCCGCGCCGAGCTCCAGGATCCGGCCGCTGTCGCGCTCGCTGACGAGCGCCGTGCCCCCGCCGGTCGCGCCGTCGTCGACGAACACGACGGACCACGGCGCCTCGAGCCCCTCCGCGACGCTGCTCGCCCCGACCAGCTCGCGCGCATCGGGTCCGGGAGCGGCGGGCGTCGTGCTGCAGGAGGCGAGCCCCGCGCCGAGCGCGAGCGCCGCGCCGACGAGGGTCGAGCGGAGAACGGGACGCGTCATCCCCTCAGGCTGCCCGCCCGACCTTCGAGAATTCTCACTTCCATGCTGGTCGAGTAGCCCCGAAGGGGCGTATCGAGACCCGCCGTCGTCCGGTGGGTGGATCTCGATACGCCCTCTGCGAGGGCTACTCGATCAGCATGAAGGGCCGCTGCGCGGGCTGATCCGTCGGCAGAAACCGGCGCCTTTCATGCTGGTCGAGTAGCCCCGCAGAGGGCGTATCGAGACCCACCCACCGACGAACGGCGGATCTCGATACGCCCGCTCCGCGGGCTACTCGATCAGCATGGATCGGCAGCGCCCCGCCGGCCACCCAGACCCGAAGGCGCGTATCGAGACCCGCCCCCCACCGCTAGCACCCCCGCGGATCCCGCGCACCCCCACCGCATGTCGGACCCGCGGCGTAGCGTTGACGAGGTGATGCGCCCCCAGATCAGCACCCTCGGCCAGCTGCGCGCCTCCGGGCACGCGCAGAAGACCCTCCGCACCGAGATCCGCGACAACCTCCTCGACGCCCTCCGCGAGGGCCGCGACCCCTGGCCCGGCCTGCACGGCTTCCAGGACACCGTCATCCCCCAGGTCGAGCGGGCGGTGATCGCCGGCCACGACATCGTGCTGCTCGGCGAGCGCGGCCAGGGCAAGACCCGCCTCCTGCGCACCCTCAACGGCCTGCTCGACGAGTGGACCCCCGTCATCGAGGGCTCCGAGCTCGGCGAGCACCCCTACGAGCCGATCACCTCGATCAGCCGCCGCCGCGCGGAGGAGCTCGGCGACGAGCTGCCCGTCGCCTGGCGCAGCCGCGAGGAGCGCTACGTCGAGAAGCTGGCCACGCCCGACACGAGCGTCGCCGACCTCATCGGCGACGTCGACCCGATGAAGGTGGCCGAGGGCCGCAGCCTGGGCGACCCGGAGACCATCCACTTCGGCCTCATCCCGCGCAGCCACCGCGGCATCGTCGCGATCAACGAGCTGCCCGACCTCGCCGAGCGCATCCAGGTCGCGATGCTCAACGTGATGGAGGAGCGCGACATCCAGATCCGCGGCTACGTCCTGCGCCTGCCGCTCGACGTCCTCGTGGTCGCCAGCGCCAACCCCGAGGACTACACGAACCGCGGCCGGATCATCACCCCGCTGAAGGACCGCTTCGGCGCCGAGATCCGCACCCACTACCCGACGGCGCTCGTCGACGAGGTCGCCGTGATCCGCCAGGAGGCCGACCTCGTCGCCACCGTGCCGGACACGCTGATCGAGATCCTCGCCCGCTTCACCCGCGCCCTGCGCGAATCGCCCTCGGTCGACCAGCGCAGCGGCGTGAGCGCCCGCTTCGCCATCGCCGGCGCCGAGACCATCGCCGCCGCCGCCCTGCACCGGGCCACCCGGCGCGGGGAGGAGGAGGCGGTCGCCCGCCCGATCGACCTCGAGACCGCGGTCGACGTGCTCGGCGGCAAGATCGAGTTCGAGTCGGGGGAGGAGGGCCGCGAGGACGAGATCCTCGACCACCTCCTGCGCCAGGCCACCGCCGAGACCGTCCGCGCGCACCTGCGCGGGCTCGACCTCACGCCGCTCGTGACCGCCGTCGAGAACGGCGCCATGATCACCACCGGCGAGCAGGTGACGGCCGAGGAGTTCCTCGCCGCGCTGCCCGTGCTCGGCGAGTCCACCCTCTACGACGACATCGCCGAGCGGCTCGGCGCCACCGGCTCCGGCCGCCGCGCGGGCGCCGTCGAGCTCGCCCTCGAGGGTCTCTACCTCTCGCGCAAGCTCAGCAAGGAGACGGGCGGGGGCGAGGCCGTCTATGGCTGAGCCGCTGCGCACCGGACGGCAGGCCTGCGTCGGAGGGCCCGCGCGTGCCTAGGGGCAACCGCCGGCTCGGGCGCGACGCCCGCTACTCCCGCTACGACGGCGGGCCCGACCCGCTCGCGCCTCCCGTCGACCTGGCCGAGGCGCTCGACGCCATCGGCGAGGACGTCATGGCCGGCACCTCGCCCGAGCGCGCGATGCGCGAGTTCCTCCGCCGCGGCGGCCGCGACGGCCAGGGTCTCGACGGCCTCGCCGCCCGCGTCGCCGAGCGCCGCCGCGAGCTGACGCAGAAGCACGGCCTCGACGGCACCCTCCGCGAGGTCCGCGAGCTGCTCGACCGCGCCGTGCTCGCCGAGCGCAAGCAGCTCGCCCGCGACACGCAGATGGACGACGGCGACCGCGCCCTCGCCGAGATCCAGCTCGACAGCCTCCCGCCCTCGCCCGCCGCCGCGGTGTCCGAGCTGTCCGACTACCGCTGGCAGAGCCCGGAGGCCCGCGCCGACTTCGAGAGGATCAAGGAGCTGCTCGGCGCCGAGATGCTCGAGCAGCGCTTCGAGGGGATGAAGCAGGCCCTCCAGAACGCGAGCGACGAGGACCGCGCCGCGATCGACGCGATGCTGCGCGACCTCAACGCGCTCCTCGAGGCGCACGCCCGAGGCGAGGACACACCCGAGCAGTTCGACGCCTTCATGGCCCAGCACGGCGAGTACTTCCCCGAGCGGCCCGAGACCGTCGACGAGCTGATCGACGCCCTGGCCGCCCGCGCCGCCGCCGCCCAGCGGATGCGCAACTCGATGACCCAGCAGCAGCGCGACGAGCTCGACGCCCTCGCCCAGCAGGCCTTCGGCACCCCCGAGCTGATGCAGTCGCTCGGGCAGCTCGACGAGACCCTGCGCGGCCTGCGCCCCGGCGAGGACTGGGGCGGCTCCGAGCGGATGGACGGCGAGCAGGGCCTCGGCCTCGGCGACGGCACCGGCGTCTTCCAGGAGCTCGCCGACCTCGACGCGCTCGCCGACCAGCTCGCCCAGCCGCACGAGCGCTCGAACCTCGACGACCTCGATCTCGACCTGCTCGCCCGGCGTCTCGGCGACGACGCGGCGGTCGACGCGCAGACCCTCAAGCGCCTCGAGAAGGCGCTGCGCGACTCCGGCACGCTGCGCCGCGGCTCGGACGGCGCGCTCACCCTCACCCCGAAGGCCATGCGCCAGCTCGGCAAGGCGCTGCTGCGCGACATCGCCGACACGATGTCGGGCCGGCAGGGCGCGCGCGACGTGCGCCGGGCCGGAGCCGCGGGGGAGCGCTCCGGCGCGACCCGGCAGTGGGAGTTCGGCGACACCGAGGCGTGGGACGTGACCCGCACCCTCACCAACGCCCTGACCCGCACGGCGGGCGAGGGCCGCGAGACGGGCGAGGGCGTCCGGATCGAGATCGGCGACGTCGAGGTGCAGGAGACGGAGGCGCGGACCCAGGCCTGCGTCGCCCTCCTCGTCGACACCTCGTTCTCGATGGCGATGGACGGCCGCTGGGTGCCGATGAAGCGCACCGCGCTCGCCCTGCACACGCTGATCTCGAGCCGGTTCCGCGGCGACGAGCTCCAGCTGATCGCGTTCGGCCGCCAGGCCGAGGTGATGGACGTCGAGCAGCTCGTCGGCCTCGACGCGGAGTGGGAGAAGGGCACGAACCTCCACCACGCCCTGCTCCTGGCCAACCGGCACTTCCGGAAGCACCCGAACGCGCAGCCGGTGCTGCTGATCGTCACCGACGGCGAGCCGACCGCGCACCTCGAGCCCGACGGGCAGATCTTCTTCGACTACCCGCCGGACCCGGTGACCGTCGCCGTCTCGGTCCGCGAGCTCGACGCCTCCACCCGCCTCGGCGCGCACACCACGTTCTTCCGGCTCGGCGACGATCCGGGGCTCGCCCGCTTCATCGACTCGCTGGCCCGGCGCGTCGGCGGCTCGGTCGTGAACCCCGAGGCGGACGACCTCGGCGCCGCCGTCGTGTCGTCCTACCTCGGTGCGCGCGGCGCGACCCCCGGCGGGCGACCGCCCGGCGACGAGCTGTTCGGGCGCGGCTGGGGCTTCTAGGGCCTCGGCCGGCGCCCGGTCGCCAGGGCGCTCGGCCCGCCGGTCGCGGTCAGAACAGCGGCCACGGCACGGCGGGCATGCCGCCGCGGGGCCCGGGGAAGCGGCCGGAGGAGCGGAGGCGGTCGCAGCGCTTCGCGAACGTCGCGATCTCCTCGTCCAGCAGCAGCTCCGACAGCGCCGCGCCGAGCGGTCCGTCGATGGCCGAGCGGAGCCGCTTCAGCGCCGCGAGCTCGTCGGCGGTCAGCGGCTCGCCGACCCAGCCCCAGAGCACGGTCCGCAGCTTGTGCTCGACGTGGAAGGTCAGGCCGTGGTCGACGCCGTAGCGGTGCCCGCCGGGCATCTCGAGCACGTGCCCGCCCTTGCGGTCCGCGTTGTTGACCACGACGTCGAAGACGGCCATCCGCCGCAGCGCCGCCGAGTCCTCGTGCACGAGCGAGATGTCGCGGTCCTCGGCGTCACTGCCGTCGAGCACGTGCCGCCAGCCCTCGGGCACCGCGTCGGCGGGCACCAGGTCGACGGCGTCCTGCTCCGGGTCGATGTCCTGCCAGAGCTGCACCATCCCGATGCCCAGCGGACCCTCGCGCAGCCAGGTGCGCGGCACGACGTTCCAGCCCAGCGCCTCGGAGGCGAGGTAGGCCGACACCTCGCGGCCCGCGAGCTGCCCGTCGGGGAAGTCCCAGAGCGGCTTCTCGCCGGCGACCGGCTTGTAGACGACGGAGGTGCCGCCGATGCTGCCGAGGAAGGTCGCGTTGGACGCGACCGTGATCCGGCCGGTGAGCTCGAGCTCGCCGGTCTGCAGCTCGGAGTCGTCGGGCAGCTCCGCGTCGGGCAGCTCCGTATCGGACAGCTCCATGTCGGACAGCCCGGTGTCGGGCAGCTCGGACCACGACTCGGACCGGGTCGGCGCAGGACGTGTCGGCCCGGACTCGGCGGCCGGCTCGGACGCGTCGGTCATGCGAGCGGGCAGTCGTGCCCGTCGGGGTCCATCGGCTCGCCGCAGCGCGGGCAGAGCGGGCGGCCGGCGCCGACGACCTCGAGCGTGCGCTTGGCGAACGCGCGGGCGGTGCCGACGGGGATGCGCACCTGCAGCATCTCGTCCGGCAGGACGGGGGAGTCGTCGATGCTCAGGTCGTCCTCGTCGTCGCCCTCGACCACGGGGTAGGCCTCGATGACGACCTGCGCGGTCGACGGGTCCCAGCCGAGGCTGAGGCTGCCGACCCGGAACTCGGCCGCGACCGGCTGGTCGAGCGGCTCGTTGTCGACGAGCTCGGGAGGAGTGCCGGGCGGCACGCTCGCCGGGTTGCCCTCGGCGGACATCAGCTGGTCGAGGATCTCGTCGATCTTCTCGGCCAGCAGAGCGGACTGCTGCTTCTCGAGTCCGACGCTGACCACGCGCGGTCCGGTGCGGGCCTGCAGGTAGAAGGAGCGGGCGCCGGGGGAGCCGATGGTCCCCACGACGACGCGGTCGGGCCAGTCGAATCCGTGCACGATGGGCATGCTCCCAGTCTACGAGCGCCCGGCTGACCCGCGCCTGATCGCGCGCCTCCCCCGCCCCCGATCGGGATCCACGCAGGGCCCGTCACGCCGAGACCCCCCCGATCATGCTGATCGAGTAGCCCGCTCCGCGGGCGTATCGAGATCCACGTGATCCTCGTCCTGCAGATCGAGCACCCCGCGCACCGGCCGCACCGAGCTCCACCCGGGCCCCATGCATGCTGATCGAGTAGCCCGCTCCGCGGGCGTATCGAGATCCACGCGATCCTCGTCCTGCTGATCGAGTACCCCGCGCACCGGGCGCACCGAGATCCACGCGTCATGCTGATCGAGTAGCCCGCTCCGCGGGCATATCGAGATCCACCCCCGCACAACCTCAGCTGAGAAGCCCCGCCCTCCCCCCACAGCCGACGCCCCCCACTCTCAGCTGACGTTCTGCGCCCGTTACTCGTGCCCCGCCCCGCCGCCGACCGGCGCCTCCGCCTCCGTCGGCGCCGGAGCGCGCAGCCACCCCAGATCGCCCGCCTCCGTGTTCATCGCGATCACATCCGGCCGCCCCGCGCCGTATCGGATGATCGACACGGACGCCGGCCCCACCGACAGCCGCTGGAAGAGATCGAGGTGCATCCCGAGCGCGTCGGCCAGCACCGCCTTGATGATGTCGCCGTGGCTGACCGCCGCCCACACCGCGTTCGCCCCGTGCTCCTCCGCCACCGCCGCGTCGTGCCGCCGGATCGCCGCGACCGCGCGGCCCTGCATCCCCGCGAGCCCCTCACCGCCGGGGAACACCGCGGCCGACGGCTGGTTCTGCACGACCGACCACAGCGGCTCCTTCGCCAGGTCGCGGAGCGAGCGCCCCTGCCACTGGCCGTAGTCGCACTCGGTGATCCCCTTCTCGATCGGAGTCGCCGGCGTGCCGGTCTGCCGCTCGAGCACGAACCGCGCCGTCTGCCGGCAGCGCTCCAGCGGACTCGAGACGACCGCGGCGAGCGGGACCGCCGCCAGCCGCTCCCCGGTGCGAGCGGCCTGCGTGCGGCCGACGTCGTCGAGGCGGACCCCGGCGGTGCGTCCGGCGAGGATCCCCGCGGTGTTGGCCGTGGTGCGCCCGTGACGGACGAGAAGGAGCGTGGGCATGCGGCTCAGCCTAGACACGCCCCCTCCACCCCTCCTCCGCGCCCCCGCCCACCCACCTCCGGCTCGCGATTCCCCCTCCGGCTCGTCGATTCCACCGTTTCCCGCGAGCCGTAGTCGTTTCGACGTGCCGGAGCTGCCGCCCCTCCACCTCCGGCTCGCGTTTCCGTCTCCGGCTCGTGGAATCCGCCGTTTCTCGCGTGCCGGAGTCGTTTCCACGTGCCGGAGCTGCCGTCCCTTCATCTCCGGCTCGTGACTCCGCCTCCGGCTCGTCGAATCCGCCGTTTCTCGCGTGCCGGAGTCGTTTCCACGTGCCGGAGCTGCCGTCCCTTCATCTCCGGCTCGCGATTCCACCTCCGGCTCGTCGAATCCGCTGGTTCTCGCGAGCCGAAGGCGATTCGACGAGCCGGAGGTGGTCCGCGCGGCTGCTCGGCACGATCCGTCCCGCGACTGATGCCGGTCCGCCCGGCCGTCGATACCGTGGAGGAGCGGCCGCCCACCGCGGCCCCGAGGACGCACGCACCGAAGGGATTCTCATGGACGGTTCGAACGGGACCACGCCGGCGGGCACCCCGCCCCGCGACCCCGCCTCCGCGCACGACGCCGCGACCGACGGCACCACCCCCGACCGCACTGCGACCGACGGCACCACCCCGGACGGCACCACCCCCGCCGCCACAGCCACCGACGGCACCACCCCCGCCGCCACATCCACCGACGGCACCACCGCCACCACCACCGCGCCCCCCGCCCCCGCCTGGGCCGCCCCCGACGCCACCCGCCGCCAGGACGAGATCGCCCTGCGCATCCGCGGCCTCCGCAAGCGCTTCGGCGACAAGGAGGCCGTCGGCGGCATCGACCTCGACGTGCCGGCCGGCTCCTTCTTCGGCCTCGTCGGCCCGAACGGCGCCGGCAAGACCACCACGCTCTCGATGGCCACCGCACTGCTGCGCCCCGACGCGGGCACCGTCACCATCCACGACGTCGACGTCTGGCGTGACACCCTCGAGGCCAAGCGCCTGATCGGAGTCCTCGCCGACGGCGTCAAGCTCTTCGACCGCCTCACCGGTCTGCAGCTCATCACCTACTACGGCCTGCTCTGCGGCATCGACCGTCCGACCGTCCTCGAGCGCGCGAACGATCTGCTCGCCCTGCTCGGCCTGGACCCCGCCGACCGCACCCTCGTCGTCGACTACTCCGCCGGCATGACGAAGAAGATCGCGCTGGCCTGCGCCCTCGTCCGCGCCCCGCGGCTGCTGGTGCTCGACGAGCCGTTCGAGTCCGTCGACCCGGTCTCGGCCGCGAACATCCGCGACATCCTCACCGGCTACGTCGCCTCCGGCGGCACCGTCATCGTCTCGAGCCACTCGATGGACCTCGTCGAGCGGATGTGCGACCGCGTCGCGGTCATCGCCGATGGCCGGGTCCTCGCGGCCGGGACGCTCGAGGAGGTCCGCGCCGGCTCCAGCCTCGAGGAGCGCTTCGTCGACCTCGTCGGCGGCCGCACCCACCAGGAGGGCCCCGCATGGTTGCGCATCTCCTGAGGCTGCGCCTGCTGCTGCTGCGCAACGCGCTCAGCCGCAACGTCTGGCAGCTGATCGGCGTCGTCTTCGGCGGCCTCTACGCGGTCGTCGTGCTCGGCCTCGTGATCGTCGGGCTGGTCGCGCTCGGAGCCTCCGAGCCGGAGTTCGCGAACGTCGCGCTCATCCTCGGCGGGTCGGCGCTGCTGCTGGGCTGGGTCCTCGGCCCGATCTTCGTGTCGGGCACGGACCAGAGCCTCGACCTGGCGACCCTGGCCACCTTCCCCATCCCTCTGCGGACCCTGATGCTCGGCCTCGCCGCCGCCGGTATCGCCGGCATCCCGGGGATCGTCACCTCCCTCGGCGCCCTCGCCTCGGCCGCCGCCTGGTGGAGCCACCCGGTCGGCATCCTCCCCGGCCTCGTCTCCGCCGTGATCGGCGTCGCGACCTGCGTGGTCGCCTCGCGGCTCATCGGCGCGCTGACCACGGGCCTCGGCTCGAGCCGCCGCTACCGCGAGGTGATCGGCGGCGTCGTCCTCGTGGTCGTCATCCTCATCGGACCGCTCGTCATCGGCCTGACGAACGTCATCAGCGCCGGTCTCGATGTGCTCCCCGTCATCGCGTCCGCCCTCGGCTGGTCGCCGCTCGGCGCGATCTGGGGAGTCCCCGGAGCGATCGTCGCGGGAGACTGGGCGACCGCCCTCGGCCGCTTCGCGATCGGCGTCGCCACGCTCGCCGCCGTCGTTCTGCTCTGGGCGCGGGCGCTGCGGCACGCCCTCGCGGAGCCCGCCGCGTCCTCCTCGCAGGCGGCCTCGGGTGCGCAGGGCATCGGACTCCTCGGCCGCTTCCCCGGCACCCCCACCGGCGCGATCGCCGCGCGCGCCCTCGGCTACTGGTGGCGCGATCCGCGCTACAGCCGCGGACTCCTCGTCATCCCCGCGGTGGTCGTGCTGGCCGTCTTCTACAGCGCGCTGCAGGGCGGCGGCTCGACCCTCGTGATCCTCTCGTCGATCTTCATCGCCCTGATCTTCGGCGTGACCCTCTGCGCCGACGTCTCCTACGACGGCACCGCCTGGTCGGCGCACGTCAGCTCCGGAGTCGCCGGCTCGGCCGATCGCGCCGGCCGCGTCCTCGCCGCGGCGCTGATCGGGGTCCCCGCCGTCCTGATCGTCACCGTCGGCACGTCGCTGTACGCGGGGCGGCCGGAGGCGATCCCCGCGGTCCTCGGCATGTCGCTCGCGCTGGTGCTCAGCGGCTTCGGCGTCTCGAGCATCGCCTCGGCGCTCGTCGTCTACCCGGTGCCCGCCCCGGGCGACAGCCCGCTGAAGACGCCGCCCGGCTCCGGCATGATCTCGAGCGTCGTGACCCTCGGCAGCATGACCGCGACCGTCGTCCTGTCGCTGCCCTCGCTGATCCTCGGCACGATCTCGCTGGTCGGCGGGAGCCTCGGCTTCGGCCTCGGAGCCCTCGCCGCCGCCCTCGTGCTCGGCGCGGCGCTCACCCTCCTCGGCATCCGCGTCGGCGGCCGCATCCTCGACCGCCGCGCCCCGGAGCTGCTCTCCGCCCTCGTCACGATCGGCTGACGCCGACCCGCGCGGACGCCCGCCCCGACACCCACGCCCCGACGCCCGCACCCTCCACCCCTCCACCCCTCCACCCCTCCACCCCTCAAAAGTTGCGGTAGTCGCTCTCGACTACCGCAACTTTTGGCTTCTCACGACGTGCGATCGACACCCGGCCGAGCCGAGCCGCGTCGACTCCGCAGAAGTTGCGGTAGTCGGACGCGACTACCGCAACTTTCGAGGAGTGGGCGTGCGGAGTGGGCGTGCGGAGCGGCGCGGCAGGATGGGAGGCATGCGCAGCGTCGAAGTCCTCCTCGATCCGGAGTCGGAGGCCCGGATCCGCGGCCAGTGGCAGGCGCTCGAGGCGGCCGGCATCCCGAGCCTCGCGCTGCACACCTCCGAGAGCAACCGCCCGCACCTCACCCTCCTGGCCGGCCCCGAGCTGACGCCTCCGCCGCCCGGCGCGCTCGGACCGCTCCCCGCGACCGTCGACCTCGGCGCCGTCCTCCTCTTCCCGCACGCCGGCCGCTTCGTGCTGGCCTGGGGAGCCGTCCGCTCGCCCGCCCTCGACACCCTGCACGCCCGCGCGACCGAGCTCATGCCGGGCGCGGTCCCCACCTCGCTGCCGGACGCCTGGACCCCGCACATCAGCATCTCCCGCCGCCTCCGCCCCGAGCAGCTCGGCCAGGCCGTGCCCCTCCTCGGCGAGCCCTTCCCCGTCGGCCTCGCGAGCATCCGCTTCTGGAACGGCGACACCAAGACCATCACGGACCTCTGACCCCGCCGCCGCCGTCCCCCCGACCTCCGTCGCGTCCCGCCGCCACCTCCGGCTCGTGATTCCGCCTCCGGCTCGTGGTTCGGGCCGGTTTTCGCGTGTCGAGCGCCATTCCGCGTGCCGGAGTCGTCCGCGGCGCTGTGTCCGCCGACCTTCGGCTCGTGATTCCATCTCCGGCTCGTTGTTCCGCCCGGTTTCCGCGTGCCGAGCGTGATTCCACGTGCCGGAGTCGTCGGTGGTGCGGTGCCGGTCGACCTCCGGCTCGCGATTCCGACTCCGGCTCGCGGAATCCGCCCGTTCCGACGTGCCGGCGGCCGATCCGCGAGCCCGACCTGCCGACCCCTCCCGACCCGCCGCGAGCACGTCTCCTCCCCAGCCCCGCACCCGCCCCGACCGTCCACGGATCGCCGCCCGCCCGGGGCCGCGTCGGAGGCGGCGGGTAGAGTTCCACGGGTGACAGAGCCCACCGCGACCGCCCTCCCGACCGCCGAGCTCCCGCCCGCGGACACCGCGGCCGGGTCCTCCGCCGCGGCCCAGGAGATCCTCGAGCGGGTCTTCGGCTACGGCTCGTTCCGCGGCGAGCAGCAGGCCATCGTCGAGCAGGTCATCGGCGGCGGCGACGCGGTCGTCCTCATGCCCACCGGCGGCGGCAAGTCGCTCTGCTACCAGATCCCCTCGATCGTCCGCCCGGGCACCGGTGTCGTCGTCTCGCCGCTGATCGCCCTGATGCAGGACCAGGTCGACGCCCTCCGAGCGAACGGCGTGCGCGCCGAGTTCCTCAACTCCACCCAGGACATGGGCGAGCGCCAGCGGGTCGAGCGCGCGTACCTCGACGGCGAGCTCGACCTCCTCTACGTGGCCCCCGAGCGCCTCGGCAACGAGGGCACCAAGCAGTTCCTCGCCCGCGGCCGCATCGCGCTGTTCGCGATCGACGAGGCGCACTGCGTGAGCCAGTGGGGCCACGACTTCCGCCCCGACTACCTGGCCCTCGGCGAGCTCGCCGAGCGCTGGCCCGACGTCCCGCGCATCGCCCTGACGGCCACCGCCACCGAGGCCACCCACCGCGAGATCACCACCCGCCTGCACCTCGGCGCGGCCCGCCACTTCATCTCCAGCTTCGACCGCCCCAACATCCAGTACCGGATCGTCAACAAGGTCGAGCCGCGCAAGCAGCTGATCGACTTCCTCAAGCGCGAGCACGCCGACGACGCGGGCATCGTCTACGCGCTCTCCCGCAAGAGCGTGGAGGCGACGGCCGAGGCCCTGCGCGCGGCCGGATTCGACGCGGTCGCCTACCACGCCGGTCTCGACGCCCGGGTGCGCGCCGCCGCGCAGTCGCGCTTCCTCCGCGAGGAGGGCGTCATCGTCTGCGCCACCATCGCCTTCGGCATGGGCATCGACAAGCCCGACGTCCGCTTCGTCGCGCACATCGACCTGCCTAAGTCGGTCGAGGGCTACTACCAGGAGACGGGCCGCGCGGGCCGCGACGGCCTCCCCTCCACCGCCTGGCTCGCCTACGGCCTCCAGGACGTCGTCCAGCAGCGGCGGATGATCGACGAGTCCCCGGGCGACCTCGCGCACCGGCGGCGGATGTCCGCGCATCTCGACGCGATGCTCGCACTCTCCGAGACGGTGCAGTGCCGTCGGATGAACCTCCTCGCCTACTTCGGCCAGGAGAGCACCCCCTGCGGCAACTGCGACACCTGCCTCGAGCCGCCCGCCTCGTGGGACGGCACGGTCGCCGCGCAGAAGTTCCTCTCGACCGTGGTACGGCTGAAGCGCGAGCGCAATCAGCAGTTCGGCGCCGGCCACATCATCGACATCCTCCGCGGCAAGACCACGCCGCGCACCACCCAGCACAAGCACGACTCGATCGCGACCTGGGGGATCGGCGCCGACCTCAGCGACACCCAGTGGCGCGGAGTCGCGCGCCAGCTCCTCGCGCAGAGCCTGCTCGGCGTGAACGACGACGGCTTCGGCACGCTCGTGCTCACCCCCGAGTCGGCCTCGGTGCTGAGCGGCGAGCGCAAGGTCGAGCTGCGGCAGGAGCCGGAGCGGCCCGCGCGCTCGAGCGGCTCATCGCGCTCCGGCCGCTCCACCGTCTCCGACCTCTCGGCCGAGGCGCAGCCGCTGTTCGAGCGCCTCCGCGAGTGGCGCATCGCGCAGGCCCGCGCGCAGTCGGTCCCGGCCTACGTCGTCTTCAACGACGCGACCCTCCGCGAGATCGCGACGGCCGAGCCGGCGACGATCGACGCGCTGAGCGTCATCGGCGGCGTCGGCCAGAAGAAGCTGATCACCTACGGCGCCGCGGTGCTCGCGGTCGTCGCCGGCGAGACCCCGGAGATCGTCGAGCCCGACGACAGCCAGGAGCCGGCCCCCGCCCGCCGCCAGCCGGCCGCGCGGACGACGGCGCGCTCGTCCGGCGCACGTCCGTCCTTCGGCGGCGAGAAGTCCGGCCCGCCCGTCTCCTCCGCCCCGCCGGAGGACGACTGGGTGCCGCCGGAGGAGCCGGACTGGGAGCCCGGCTGGGACAGCTACTGAGCCGGCGGTGCTGCCGGGCTCGCGATTCCGACGAGCCCGGGACGCCGCTGATCCCCGAGCGCCGCGCAACCCGCGGTGGCTCCGGACCCGACCTCAGCCGCCGGCGCCCGTCGAGGCCATCCAGCCGCCGAGGAGCGTGCAGCCGAACGACAGGGCGAGCCCCGTGACCGGCACCCAGAAGGCGATGCGCCGCACCACGAGCAGCACGATCGAGACGGCGATCGCCGCGAGGAACGGGACCCACACCCCGCCCGCCGCGACGAGAACACCCCAGCCGATGAGGTCGCCGGAGCAGTCGTTCGCGCCCATGCAGGCGTCGCTGGCCATCGCGAAGAACAGTCCGAAGTAGGACAGCAGCAGCGTCACGGCGCCGGCGCCGAGGATCAGCGCAATGGTCAGCACGAGGTCCCACACCCGCACGGGCCGCCGCTGCCGGGCCGCCGTCCAGGGCGTCTCCGGCCCCGACGGCCGGGCCGACTCCAGCGCCTGCACCGACTCCATCGAGATGGGCGGGCGCCAGTCCGGCCGGTCCTCGCGGCGGGGCGGCGGGGGCGGAGGCAGCTGCGGCTCGCTCATGCACCGAGCCTAGCCACGCCCCTCGCGGCGCCCCAGGGCCTCGGACCATGCGGAACATCAGCCCGGAG
Source organism: Rathayibacter sp. VKM Ac-2856 (assembly GCF_013205055.1). Lineage (GTDB taxonomy): Bacteria > Actinomycetota > Actinomycetes > Actinomycetales > Microbacteriaceae > Rathayibacter. The sequence goes on along the minus strand of NZ_JABMLF010000002.1, from coordinate 449,361 downwards.
CGCCTCTCATCGCCGATGGCGGACGAGTCGGCTTCGCAGCTGATGTTCTGCAGCGGTGGATCTCGATACGCCCGCTGCGCGGCCCACTCGATCAGCATGGTTCGGCGCACACGTCCGCCTTCATGCTGGTCGAGTAGCCCCGCAGGGGCGTATCGAGACCCGCCTCCACCGACACGGCTGGTCTGCAGACGCGATGTCCGAGCTCGGCGGATCTCGATACGCCCACTGCGCGGGCTACTCGATCAGCATGGGTGGGCAGATCTCGAGAGGGCCGCCGCGACCAGCCCGCCGAGCGCCCGCCACGGCCGGCCCGGCGACCCGCACCCTGGTCCCTTCCGACAACGTGCACGCGCCTGCGCCCGAGCGCCTTTGTCGCCGCGCGACGGAACGTTTCCGCGAATCAACCGCCCGACCTAGCGTGCAAGAGCACCGCCTCCCGACGCATCGCAGCGACGGGATCGACCGCTCGATCCGCCGCCGCAGGCCGATCGCGAGCGGTCCGAACCGAAGACGGTCGAAGGGATCACTCTCATGAGCACCACTGCGCCCCGCCCCCACTCCGCCGCGGACGCCGCCGACCGGGCCGGCTCGCGGTCCCGGGTCCGCCGCTCCCGCTCCGGCCCGATCACCCCGACCCCGCCCGTCGACGTGCTCGGCAGCGAGGCCGACGCCCGGCTCGACGAGGACGGCGCACCCGGAGTCGACGTGGCGGCGCTCGGCGAGGTGCTGCTCGGCGACTGGCGCGAGCAGCGGCTCGCCACCCGCGCCCTCACCTCCCGCCCCGAGCTGCACCGCACCGACGGCCTCCCGATGGCCGAGCACCGCGCGCGCGTCACGCAGCAGATGAGCATCCTGGCGGCGGAGGGCGGCGTGCACCGCGCCTTCCCGGTCGCCCTCGGCGGCGAGGCCGACCACGGCGGCAACATCGCCGGCTTCGAGGAGCTGGTCACCGCCGACCCGTCCCTGCAGATCAAGTCCGGCGTGCAGTGGGGCCTCTTCGGCGCCGCCGTCCTGCACCTCGGCACCCAGGCGCACCACGAGAAGTGGCTGCCCGGCATCATGAGCCTCGAGATCCCCGGCGCCTTCGCGATGACCGAGACCGGGCACGGCTCCGACGTCGCGTCCATCGCGACCTCGGCGACCTACGACGAGGAGGCCGGCGACTTCGTCCTGACCACCCCCTTCCGCGCCGCGTGGAAGGACTACCTCGGCAACGCCGCCGTCGACGGCCGAGCCGCCGTCGTCTTCGCCCAGCTGGTCACCCGCGGTGTGAACCACGGCGTGCACGCGTTCTACGTGCCGATCCGCGACGACCAGGGGGCGTTCCTCCCCGGTGTCGGCGGTGAGGACGACGGCCTGAAGGGCGGGCTGAACGGCATCGACAACGGCCGCCTGCACTTCGACCACGTCCGCGTACCGCGCGAGAACCTGCTCAACCGCTACGGCGACGTCGCCGCCGACGGCAGCTACTCCTCGCCGATCGCCAGCCCCGGCCGCCGCTTCTTCACCATGCTCGGCACCCTCGTGCAGGGCCGCGTCTCGCTCGACGGCGCCTCGGTCGCCGCGTCGAAGATCGCGCTGACCGTCGCCATCACCTACGCCGACCAGCGCCGCCAGTTCACCGGCGGCGGCGAGCGCGAGGAGGTGCTGCTCGACTACCAGCGGCACCAGCGCCGCCTGCTGCCGCGCCTGGCCACGACCTTCGCGGCCGGCTTCGCGCACGACCGGCTGCTGCGCGCCTTCGACGACGTCTTCTCCGGGAAGAACGACACCGACGAGTCGCGCCAGGACCTCGAGACCCTCGCCGCGGGCCTCAAGGCGCTGTCGACCTGGCACGCCCTCGACACGCTGCAGGAGGCGCGCGAGGCGTGCGGCGGCGCCGGCTTCCTCGCCGAGAACCGGCTGACCCAGCTGCGCGCCGACCTCGACGTCTACGCGACGTTCGAGGGCGACAACACCGTGCTGCTCCAGCTCGTCGCCAAGCGCCTGCTGACCGATGTCGGCCGCCGCTTCAAGAACGCGCAGCCGGGGGAGCTGGCCCGCTACGCGGTCGGCCAGGTCGCCGGAGCGACGGTCAACAACTCCGGGCTGCGGCGGCTCGCGCAGGTGGTCGCCGACCGCGGCTCGACGGCCCGCTCCGTCGGCCAGCTCCGCGACGAGCAGCGCGAGCTGCTGACCGACCGGGTCGAGAGCATGGTCTCGGGAGTCGCGTCACGGCTGCGCTCGGCGTCGAAGCTGCCCTCGGACGAGGCCGCGCGCCTCTTCAACGCGCATCAGAGCGAGCTGATCGAGGCCGCCCGCGCGCACGCCGAGCTGCTGCAGTGGGAGGCGTTCACCGAGGCCCTCGCCGCGATCGAGGACGACGGGACGCGCACCGTGCTGACCTGGCTCCGCGACCTCTTCGGCCTCGGCCTGATCGAGAAGCACCTCGACTGGTACCTCCTGCACGGGCGCCTGTCCTCGCAGCGGGCGCTCGCCGTCACGTCCTACATCGACCGCCTGCTCGCGCGCCTGCGCCCGCACGCGGGCGACCTGGTCGCCTCGTTCGGCTACCGTCCCGAGCACATCCGCGCCTCCATCGCCACCGGCGCCGAGGCCGCCCGCCAGGACGAGGCGCACGCCTGGTACGAGGCCGCCCGCGCCGACGGCACCCTCCCCACCCCCGAGAAGTCCCCCCGCCGCTGACCCCTGCCCCCTCCCGCGAGATGCCACTTGTGCACGCGACACGCCGTGAAAGGCGTGCACAAGTGGCATCTCGCGGCGCGTGAGGGACGGGGGCGTCAGCTGCGGAGGAAGGCCTGGGCCGCGTTGCGCTCGGCGCGGAGCTCGAGCACGGACTCGTCGATCTTGGCGCGGGAGTGCGCGTCGATCTCGAGGCCGGGGATGATCCGCCACTCGCCGTCGACCGAGCGGACGGGGAACGAGGAGATCAGCCCCTCCTCGACGCCGTAGGAGCCGTCGGACTCGACGGCGGCCGAGGTCCACTCGGTGCCGGTCACCCAGTCGTGCACGTGGTCGATCGCGGCGGACGCGGCCGAGGCGGCGGAGGAGGCTCCGCGCACCTCGATGATCTCGGCGCCGCGCTTGGCCACCCGCGGCTCGAACTCGTCGTGCAGCCAGTCGGCGTCGACGAGCTCGGTCACGGGACGGCCGCCGACGACGGCGTGCGTCACGTCCGGGTACTGCGAGGCGGAGTGGTTGCCCCAGATGCTCACGCCGCTGATCGCGTCGACGGGCTCGTCGAGCTTCGCGGCGAGCTGCGCGACGGCGCGGTTGTGGTCGAGGCGGGTCATCGCGGTGAAGCGCCCGGCCGGGATGTCGGGGGCGCTGCGGCGGGCGATCCAGGCGTTCGTGTTGGCCGGGTTGCCGACCACGAGCACGCGGATGTCGTCGGCGGCGTGCTCGTTGAGCGCGGCGCCCTGCGGCCCGAAGATGCCGGCGTTCGCCGCGAGGAGGTCGGCCCGCTCCATGCCGGCCGACCGCGGCCGGGCTCCGACGAGGAGCGCGACGCTCGCGCCGTCGAACGCGGCGGCGGGGTCGTCGGTGACCTCGATCCCGCGCAGCAGCCCGAACGCGCCGTCCTGCAGCTCGAGCGCGGTGCCGGTCGCGGAGCGCAGGCCGGCGGGGATCTCGAGCAGGCTCAGGCGGACCGGGACGTCCGGTCCGAGGAGCTGCCCGGAGGCGATGCGGAACAGGAGCGCGTAGCCGATCGCGCCTCCCGCTCCCGTGACGGCGACGGTGACTGGAGTGCGCTGCATGCTCATGCGGCCGACGCTAGCGCCGCGTCCTGCGCGCCGCATCGGAGCCGCATCCCCATGCTGATCGAGTAGCCCGCGGCGCGGGCGTATCGAGATCGACGTGATCGATGGCCGGGTCTCGATACGCCGCTGCGCGGCTACTCGACCAGCATGAGCCGCCGCCCGCTACAGCCCGGCCGGCGGCGCCGTCGACCCGCGCAGCACCAGCCGGTTGCGCAGGTGCAGCTGCCGCTCCGGCACCGGGCGCCCGTCGATCAGCGCCAGCAGCACGCGCACCGCGGCCCGGCCGACCTTGTGCATCGGCTGGCGCACCGTGCTGAGCGGCGGGACGAGGCGGGACGCCTCCGGCACGTCGTCGAACCCCACGACCGACAGCCCCTCCGGCACCGCGACCCCGAGCTTCCGCGCGACCTCGACGACCGCGATCGCCGAGACGTCGTTCGCCGCGAACACCGCGGTCGGCGGATCGGCGAGACCGAGCAGCTCCGTCGCCGCCGCCACCGACGGCTCGTACCGGTAGTGGCCGACCCGCACGAGCTCGGGATCGACGGCGATCGCCGCCTCGGCGAGCGCCCGGCGGTAGCCCGCCTCCCGCCGGTGCGAGGACTCGAGGTCGGCGCGCCCGGCGACGAAGCCGATCCGCCGGTGCCCGCTCTCGATCAGGTGGCGGACGGCGAGCACCGCGCCGCCGAAGTCGTCCGAGCCGACCGAGTGCAGCTCGGTCTGCACGGTCAGCGGATCGATCACCACCAGGGGCAGTCCCGGGTCGCCGATGACGGAGGTGGGGGTGATCAGGATCGCCCCCTCGACGCGCGCGTCGCGCAGCCGCAGCAGCGACTGCCGCTCCCAGTCCGGCGAGTCCTGATGACTCGACCCCGTGCTCGCGAGCAGGTCGAAGCGCGTCCCGTGCAGCGCCGACGCCACGCCCTTCAGCACCTCCGCGCTGAACGCCTCGACGTCGGCGAGCACGACGCCGATCAGTCCGGGTCGCGCCTCGGCCTCCGTCGGAGCGCCGCCGGATCCGGCGTGCTCGAGCACCGTCGCCGAGCCCCCGCTCGGCAGTCTCGCCAGGGGCATGTCGATCACCCTTCCCGCCGGTCCGGATCGTCCCGGCCGCGTGCTGCTGCGCGGCGAAGGGCGCCTCTGACGCCCCTGTCCACCCCGCTCCGGGATCCGGATCGCACCCTTGCGCTCCCGGATGTTCCCGGTAACATTGCCGTCAGACTAGCTGAACATCCGCTCAGCGGTCGAGGACGACGAGCGACGGAACAGCCCCCTTCCCCTCAGTGCTGACGGGGATCGGCGGCTGCTGCTCGCGCAGGCACGCTGTGGAAGCTGCTGCGCAGGAGCCGATCGCACGACGCCGTCCTCCACGTCGGACCAGCCGCGGCGCCCGCCTCTCGGGCGTCCTCCCGCGCTGCCCTCCCGCACCGCTCCCCGGTGTCCTGCACCGCTCGCGGTGCTCCGCACTCGCGCCCTCCCGGCGCTCGAACTGATCGGCGACGCTGCCGATCGAGGAGGAAGACCCCATGGACAAGCGACGTCCTTCCACTCCCTGGCTCGCCCGCTCCGGAGCGGCCCTCGCCGGCTGCCTGCTGCTGACCGGTGTCGGCTCCGCCGCCGCCTTCGCCGACACCGAGTACGGCGACGGCGAGGTCGACGTGAACGTGTCGATCGCCGAGCTCGAGCAGCCCGGCGTGCTCGCGATGAGCGTCGCCGGCACCGCGGCGACGCTGACCGAGAGCGGCTCCACGCCGACCGTCCGGCAGTTCACCGGCGAGCTGCCCGAGGTGACCGTCACCGACACCCGCGCCGCGGACGAGATCCCCGACGGCGCCGGCTGGTACGTGCTCGGCTCCTCGAGCGACTTCACCGGCGATGACGGCCAGGAGCCGATCGGCGCCGACCACCTCGGCTGGACGCCGCAGCTCGTCGACGGCGGCGACTCCGGCCTCGTCGCCGAGGGCGACCCGGTCGACACCGTGCTCGACGAGGGCCCCGACGCGGTCGGCCTCGTCGACCAGGAGCTGCTCGCCATCGCCCTCGACTCCCAGGGCGTCGCCGCCGAGGGCTCCTGGAGCGTCAAGGCCGGCCTCACGCTCAAGACCGAGGCGGACGTCGCTCCCGGCGACTACTCCTCGGTGCTGACCCTCTCGCTCTTCGAATGAGCGGATCGGGACCCCGGGCGCTCGCGATGACCGCGGTCGGCGCCCTGCTCACGGCGGGTCTGCTCGCCGCGGCCGCCCCGGCGAGCGCCGCGGGCGCCTGGGCGCCGGAGCCCTCGTACACCTCGACCGACACGGGCGACGGCCGCTACCGCGTGCCGCTGCTGAACGCGGACGTGCCCGACGTCAGCGTCGAGCGCGTTCCCGCGGCCGAGAACGACGAGGGCCGCGACGTCTACTACATGATCTCGACGACGATGCATCTGAGCCCGGGCGCTCCGATCATGAAGTCCTACGACCTCGTGAACTGGGAGATCGTGAACTACGTCTTCGACCGCCTCGAGATCGGCGACCGGTTCTCGCTGCGCAACGGCCAGAGCTCCTACGGCAACGGCCAGTGGGCCTCGTCGCTGCGGTACCACGACGGCCGGTACTACGTCGTCTTCAACACCAACAACCTCGGCGGCTCCTACCTCTACTCCACCGACGACATCGAGGACGGGGCCTGGACCCGCACGGCGCTCGGCCGCGCCTTCCACGATCCGTCGCTGTTCTTCGACGACGCCGACGGCGGAACGCCGTACATCTTCTACGGCTCCGGCTCGACCAGCGCGGTGAAGCTCAGCGACGACCTCACGACGGTCGTCGCGGAGTACCCGGGCATCCTCCGCACCTCCGACTACCCGGGCGCCGGCTACCTCGGCGGTCTGTTCGAGGGCGCGCAGGTGCAGTACATCGACGGGCAGTACTACATCGTGATCATCACCTGGCCCGCGGGCCAGGGCCGCCAGGTCGCGCTGTTCCGCTCGTCCGAGCTGCTCGGCCGCTACGCCACCGCCGACGGCGGCAACCCCTACGAGGGCCGCGGAGTGCTGAACTCCAGCGGCTTCGCGCAGGGGAGTCTCGTGCCGATCGCCCGCGAGGACGGCACCACCGACTGGCACGGGATGTTCTTCCGCGACAGCTTCCCGACCGGCCGCATCCCGGGCCTCATCCCGGCGACCTGGACGGACGGCTGGCCGACCTTCGGCACGAACGGCGCGGTCCCGGTGGGCGGCAGCTTCCCGAAGCCGATCCGGCTGAGTCCGGAGGAGGAGCTCTTCGAGAGTCAGAAGAGCCTCGTCGTCTCGGACGACTTCGACAACGATGCCCCGGCCAAGGCGTACCAGGACGAGGAGTGGACGATCCCGGCCGCCCCGAGCATCGACCCGGCGCTGATCGGCGTCGAGCTGCTGCAGAACCCGGGAGCGGAGTCGGGCACGGCGCCGTGGGCGGGTCAGTTCGGGGCGACCCTCACGGCCGACACGAGCGACCCGGCCTCGGGAGCCGCGGCACTGAAGGTCGGCACCAGGACCCTGAACGGCTCCGGACCGAGCCAGCTCCTCGCCCGGAAGCTCCAGCCCGGCGTCACCTACACGGTCTCCGCCAAGGTGAAGCACACCAGCGGGCTTGCCTCGGTCCGCTTCAACCTCTGCGCCGACTTCGGCGCCGGTCCGCAGACCATGGTCACGGCCGCCGTCCCGCAGGGGCAGTGGACCACGATCACGGGCCGCTACACCGTGCCGCAGAATGCGGACGTCTCGAGCGTGAAGTTCGCGGTCGAGACGCCGTGGGGCAGCCCGCAGCCCGCGTCCTCGAGCGTCGAGTACCTGCTCGACGACGTGTCGATGATCGGCGCCGCTCCGACGACCGAGCTGCCGTCCGCCGCCGAGATCGCGCCGAACGGCTCGCGGCTGGACCCGGCCTGGCAGTGGAACCACGCCCCCGACAACCGCTACTGGTCCCTGACCGAGCGCGAGGGCTGGCTCCGCCTGACCAACGGCAAGGTCGTCACCGGTGAGTACCGGCACACCAAGCTGTCGGACTCGCCCGAGCTGACCTGGCTCGAGGAGGCGCGCAACACGCTCTCGCAGCGGATCGTCGCGCCGAAGCAGTCGGCCGAGACGACGTTGGACGTGTCGGGGATGAAGGACGGCGACGTCGCCGGCCTCGCCGCCTACAACCGCGGCTTCTCGTACGTCGCGGTGAAGCGGGTGGACGGCGTGAACACGGTCGGAGTCGTGAACCGCAGCCAGCCGTTCGCGCAGACCTTCGATCAGGCGGCCGTGGAGGCGTTCCTCCCCGGCACCACCGCGACGCTGCCCGGCACCGCCGAGGTGCACCTGAAGGCCGACCTGGAGCTGAACAACCCGGCGGGCCAGCTCTGGACGACCTTCTCCTACAGCCTCGACGGCACGACGTGGACGACGCTCGGCAGCCGCGTGGGCCCGCAGACGCTCGACGGGACGCTGACCCACTTCATGGGCCACCGCCTCGGCCTGTTCAGCTACGCCACGAAGACGACCGGCGGCCACGTCGACGTCGACGAGTTCCTGCTGAGCGACACGCTCTCCTCGGAGGGGAAGGCGCTCGACCGCGCTCCGCTCGACGCCGCGATCGCGCACGCCGCGACCCTCCGCGAGGCCGACTACCCGGCCGACGCGTGGGCCGAGATGCGGACCGTGCTGGCGAAGGCGCAGGCCGTCACCACCGCCGGCACGCAGAACCGGCTCGACGCCCCGGAGCGCGCGCTCAGCTACCAGCTGGCCCGCCTCGGGACGCTGAAGGCGGCGGCGCTCGACGTCACCGCCGAGGCGAGCACGCGCTGCATCGCCGGCAAGGTCGTCGTCACCGTGAAGGCGACCAACCGCGAGCAGGTGCCCGTCGCGGTCGAGATGACCACTCCGCACGGCACGACGTCGTTCGCCGCGGTCGCTCCCGGGAGGAACGCGAGCCACGCGTTCACGACCCGCAAGACGAGCGTCCCCACCGGCGAGGCGGTGGTCACCGCGACCGCCACCGTCGACGGCGCCCCCGTCACGACCACCGTCCGCGCGCCCCATCCGGCGGCGAGCTGCGGCTGATCCTCGCGGGCGGACGGCCCTCCCGGCCGCCCGCCCGCGACCCCCGACCCGTCGCCGGCGCTCGCCGCCGACGACGACATCCAGAACGACGACACCGAGAACCACGACAGACAGAACGACGCGATCAAGGAGGATCCGTGGAGACACGACAAGAAGCCGCCCCGAAGGGCCGGCTGCGATTGAGGCTGCTGGCGACAGCGGCGCTGACCGCACTGCTGATGGCGCCCTTCGCCGCCCAGACCTCGACCGCCGCCGAGCAGGAGCTCATCGTCAACGGCGGGTTCGAGAACGGCGTGGCGAACTGGTTCGTCAACAACGGCAACGCCGCCGACGCCGGCAGCATCGCCGTGACGGCGGATGCGAGGACGGGATCGAGCGCCGCGCTCGTGACCGGGCGCACCACGACCGGTGCTGGAGCCATGCAGGACCTCTCCGGCAAGGTCACCGCCGGTCAGACCTACCAGGTCAAGGCGCAGATCAAGTACGAGAACGCGGCGGGCCCCGCGACCAAGCAGTTCTTCGCCACGATGCACTACGGCGGAGGCACCTACACGAACCTCGCGAGCGTCACCGCGACCAAGGGGCAGTGGGCGTCGATCAACGGCTCCTTCACCATCCCCGCGGGCCAGAGCGTCGCCACCGCGCGGCTCTTCTTCGAGACCCCGTGGACGGCCACCCCGTCGGCCGCGCCCGACACCCACCTGATGGACTACAAGCTCGACGACGTCTCGCTCGTCGGCGCCGCGCCGCCGGCCCCCGCGTCGAAGACCATCGAGGTCGTCGGCAAGGTGCCGGGCGACCACAACCCGCTCATCGGCTGGAAGTTCGGAGCCGACGGCTTCGGCTTCGTCGAGAACGGTCGCGTGTACATGTACATGACGAACGACACCCAGGGCTACGCCCCGAACCCGGCGACGGGCGTCTCTCCGCAGATCGACTACGGGAAGATCAACCAGATCACCGTGATCTCCTCCGACGACCTCGTCAACTGGACCGACCACGGCGAGATCCAGGTCGCCGGCTCCGCGGGAGTCGCGCCCTTCACCGGCAACTCGTGGGCGCCCGGCATGGCCAAGAAGACCGTGAACGGCGTCGACAAGTACTTCCTCTACTACGCCAACGGCGGCGGCTCGAGCAACGTGATCACCGGTGACTCGCCGGTCGGCCCGTGGACCAGCCAGCGCACGAGCACGCTGATCAACGACACGACGCCCGGTGCGGACGTCGCGTGGAAGTTCGACCCGGCGCCGCTCATCGACGACGACGGCCAGGGCTACCTGTTCTTCGGCGGCGGACCCGCCTCGACCGCCCTCTCCGCGGCCGAGCGCTTCAACAACCCGAAGAACATCCGCGTGATCGAGCTCGGCGACGACATGATCTCGACCGAGGGGACGGCCGCCGTGGTCGACGCCCCGGTCGCGTTCGAGGCGGCCCAGGTCTTCGAGCGCGAGGGCAAGTACTACCTCTCCTACTCGTCGCACTTCGGCGGCAACGACTTCGGCGGCAACCAGACCCGCGTGCCCGGCTACCCGGGCGGCGGCGAGATCGGCTACATGATCTCCGACGACCCGATGTCGTGGCCCAAGGAGGCGTACGCCGGCGTGATGTTCCCGAACCAGAGCCGCTTCTTCGGAGCGGGCACGGGCGGCAACAACCACCAGTCGGTCTTCGAGCTCGGCGGCAAGTACTACTTCACCTACCACGCGCCCACGCTGAACAAGCGGATCAACGGCGACACCACCCAGGGCTACCGCAGCCCGCACATCCAGGAGCTGCAGTTCACCGCGGACGGCACGGTCCAGCAGGTCGTCGGCGACTACGCCGGCGTCGACCAGGTCAAGGACTTCGACCCGTTCCGCACCTTCCCCGCCGAGACCATCGGCTGGAGCAAGGGCATCGCGACCGCACCGCTGGGCACCCCCACGGCCGGCGCGACGCAGAACCTCGTCCTGCGCGACCTCGACAACGGGGACTGGACCGCGCTGTCCTCGGTCGACTTCGGCGACACGGGAGCGGCGACGTTCTCGGCCCGCGCGAAGGCCCTGCAGGCCGGCGGCACCGTCACCGTGCGCCTCGACTCCGAGACCGGGCCCGTCGCGGGCGTGCTCGCGGTGAACGGGACCACGGGGGAGTGGGCCGACGTCAGCACCGCGCTGACCGGGGCGACCGGAGTGCACGACGTGTACTTCAGCTACTCCGGCCCGACCGGCGACCTGTTCGAGCTCGACACCTTCGCCTTCACCGAGGGCGAGGCGGCCCCGGCCCTCGAGCTCGCGGCGAGCGCCTCCACCCGCTGCATCGCGGGCAAGGCGATCATCACGGCGCAGGCGACGAACGAGTCCGGCGCCACCGCCGCGGTGACGATGACGACCGCCTACGGCACGAAGACGTTCGCGTCGGTCGCCCCCGGCAAGACCGTCTCGCACGCCTTCACCACCCGGCAGGTCGACCTGCCCGCCGGCGCGGTCACGGTCGGCGCCACGGCGACGATCGACGGCGCCCCCGTCTCCACGGAGGTGACCGCCGCCTACCCGGCCCGCCCCTGCGCCTGACGCACCCCCGCCCCATGCTGGTCGAGTAGCCGCCCATGCTGGTCGAGTAGCCGCGCAGCGGCGTATCGAGACCCACGTCCCTTCGACGGTGGATCTCGATACGCCCTCTGCGAGGGCTACTCGATCAGCATGGAGCGGCGTATCGAGACCCGCCCACCACGCCCCCTCCCCATCGCGCAACCCCCGCCCCCATCCCGAGCCGCGCCGCCGCCGATCGCGGGCCGCGTCCTGGAACGTCAGTAGTGTGCGGCCCATGCGCACTCTGTACCCCGAGATCGAGCCCTTCCACACCGGGATGCTCGACGTCGGCGACGGCCACGAGATCTACTGGGAGGCCTCCGGCAACCCCGAGGGCAAGCCCGTCGTCTTCCTCCACGGCGGACCGGGCGCCGGCGCCTCCGCCGCCCACCGCCGCCTGTTCGACCCGGAGAAGTACCGGATCGTGCTCCTCGACCAGCGGATGTGCGGCCGCTCCACCCCGCACGCGAGCGAGCCGGACGCCGACCTCTCCACCAACACCACCTGGTACCTCGTCTCCGACCTCGAGAAGCTCCGCGAGCACCTCGACATCGAGCGCTGGCAGGTCTTCGGCGGCTCCTGGGGCTCCACGCTGGCGCTCGCCTACGCCGAGTCGCACCCCGAGCGCGTCACCGAGATCGTCCTCCGCGGCATCTTCACCCTCCGCCGGGCCGAGCTGGAGTGGTTCTACGAGGGCGGCGCCGCCGCCGTCTACCCGGACCTCTGGGAGGGCTACACCTCGGTCATCCCCGCGGGCGAGCGCGGCAGCCTGATCGAGGCCTACTACCGGCTGCTGCACGACGCCGACCCCGCCGTGCACGGGCCGGCCGGCGTCGCCTGGACCACCTGGGAGTCCTCGACCATCACGCTCCTGCAGAAGCCCGAGATGATCCAGGCGTGGTCCGACCCCGCCTTCGCCCTGGCCTTCGCGCGGATCGAGAACCACTACTTCGTGCACAAGGGCTGGCTGGAGGAGGGGCAGCTCATCCGCGACGTCGGCGTGCTGCGCGACATCCCGGCCGTCATCGTCCAGGGCCGCTACGACATGTGCACGCCCGCCTTCACCGCGTGGGATCTGCACCGCGCCTGGCCCGAGGCCGACTTCCAGCTGATCCCCGACGCCGGGCACGCCTTCGACGAGCCGGGCATCCTCGACGCGCTGATCGAGGCGACCGACCGCTTCGCCTCCTGAGCCGATCCGCCGTCCCGTCCCGCCCTGCCGGCGGGGCGGACTAGCCTGGGCGGATGCGCGCGGACGACACCTCGGGGATGGACGACTGGCCCACCGGCCGCCTCCTCGCCACGGCGTCCCGGATGGTCGAGCACGCCTGGCACGGCGCGCTCGCCGAGATCGGACTCACCCACGCGGGCCTGGTCGTGCTGCACCTGCTGCAGTCCGGGCCGGCCGCGCAGAAGGAGCTCGCCGCCTCCGCCCACGTCGAGGTGCAGACCATGTCGCGCACCATCGAGCGCCTCGAGCGCGAGGGCCACGTCTCGCGCGTGAGCGACCCCGCCGATCGCCGCCGGCAGCTGGTGTCCCTGACCGAGATGGGCGTCGAGGCCTGGCAGCGCGCCCATCGCCTCGAGGTCGACATGCTGCCCGGCACGCTCGACCACGGTCCGCTGCGCGAGGCGCTGCTCGACATCATCCGCGACGCGAGCGAGTCGCGCTGGGGCTGATCCCGCCGGCCCGAGCCGCGGGCGTCGTCCGCAACCCCGGGCAGCACGTCCTCGGTCAGCGCTAGTTTGACCGCATGACCTTCAACGACGACTCCCAGCTCAGCGGCGGCAAGGTCCGCCGCCGCGGCCGCACCACCGGCATCGCGGTCGGCGGAGGCGCGGTGGGCGTCGTCGTGCTCGCCCTCCTCTCGCAGCTGCTCGGTTTCGACCTGTCCGGGCTGGGCGGTCTCGTCGGCGGAGGCGGGACGTCGCCCGAGCAGGTCACCAGCGAGGCCGTCGCCTGCGACAGCGGCGCCGACGCGAACGCCGAGGTCGACTGCCGGCTCGAGGGCGCGGCGGAGTCGCTCGACCGCTACTGGGCCGGCGCCGCGGGCTCGATCGGCGCGACCTACACGACCACCGGCGGCGTCATCGTCTTCGAGGACCAGACCAGCACGGGCTGCGGAAACGCGACCGCCGCGGTGGGCCCGTTCTACTGCCCGCCGGACCAGACGATCTACCTCGACACCGACTTCTTCGACGAGCTCCGCACCCGCTTCGACACCTCGGGCGGCTCGCTGGCGCAGATGTACATCCTGGCCCACGAGTGGGGCCACCACATCCAGAGCCTGACCGGCGCGATGGAGTCGGCCGACCGCACCGGCACGGGTCCCGACTCCGACTCGGTGCGCCTCGAGCTGCAGGCCGACTGCTACGCCGGCGCCTGGGTCGGCGACGCCTCGACCGTCCCCGACGAGACCGGCACCCCCTACCTCAAGCCGGTCACGCAGGAGCAGTACCGCGACGCCCTCGACGCCGCCGCGGCCGTCGGCGACGACCGCATCCAGGAGCAGGCCACCGGCACCGTCGACCCCGAGGGCTGGACCCACGGCTCCGCCGAGCAGCGCCAGCGCTGGTTCCAGGCCGGCTTCGACGCCGACGCCACCGCCTGCGACACCTTCGCCGTCCCCGGCTCCGCCCTCTGACCCACGCGCACCCGCATGCTGGTCGAGTAGCCCCGAAGGGGCGTATCGAGACCCACCGTCTCCGACACGTCGGATCTCGATACGGCCGCTCCGCGCCCTACTCGATCAGCATGAACCGCATGCTGGTCGAGTAGCCCCGGAGGGGCGTATCGAGACCCCCTCAGCTCACCGAGTCGCTCGGCTCCTCCATGTACCACTCCGTGAACGAGCAGGCCCGCCCGTCCGGCGCGAAGCGGATCACCCACAGATTCAGGTAGGTCCGGTCCGACGGGTAGATGGTCCGCGCCTCCACCACCGCCGTGCTCTCCGTCAGCGCGACGAGCCCCCACGCGAACGTCGGGTCGTCCGGCTCGCTCTCCGCGATCCACCACTCCACGACGGCGTCCCGCGGGGTGATCGCCTCCGCGTACGGCGTCGTGAAGTACTCCGCGTCCTCGGTGAAGAGCGCCGCGACATCGGCGGGGTCGTCCGTCGCCCAGGCCTTCTCGTACCCGGCGATCCAGCTCTCGATCTCGATCATGCGCCCATCCTCGTCCCGCCCGCCGCCGCCCGGTAGAGCGATCGGGAAGGATTCCGAGTCCCGGTCGGTTCGGCTCAGGGGCCCGGCGATGCAAAGCTGGGCAATACGACCCGCCGCCCAGGACGCCTCACCGAGGCGCCCCGCCGAGGCACGCCGACGACACGAAGGACCGCAGTGCCCGACTCCGACAGACGCTCGCTCACCCGCTCGCCCGACCCGCGCCTGATCACCGCCGTCCTCGCCTTCGCGGGGATGAGCGCCTCGTTCATGCAGACGCTCGTCGTCCCGATCCAGTCGGAGCTGCCCGCGCTGCTCGGCGCGGACCGCAGCGAGACCGCGTGGGTGATCACCGCGACGCTGCTCAGCGCCTGCATCCTCACCCCGGTCTCCGGTCGCCTGGGCGACCTCTACGGCAAGCGCCGGATGGCCCTCGCCGCGCTCGTCGTCCTCGTGATCGGCTCGATCGTCTGCGCCTTCGCGGTCGACGTCTGGACCCTCGTCGTCGGCCGGGCCCTCCAGGGCGCCGTGATGGGCGTCATCCCGCTCGGCATCTCGATCCTCCGCGACACCCTGCACCGCGACCGCCTGCCCGGCGCGATCGCCCTCGTCAGCGCCACGCTCGGCATCGGCGGCGCGCTCGGCCTGCCGCTCAGCGCCCTGGTCGCCGAGAACCTCGACTGGCACGTGCTGTTCTGGATGTCCGCCGGACTCGGCGTCCTCGACATCGTCCTCGTGCTCCTCGTCATCCCCGTCTCGACTCTGCGCTCGCCCGGGCGCTTCGACGTCGTCGGCACCATCGGCCTCGCGATCGGCCTCAGCGGCATCCTGATCGCCGTCTCCCGCGGCAACGACGCGGGCTGGACGAGCCCCGCCATCCTCGGCTCCGGGCTCGGCGGCGTCGCGGTCCTGCTGATCTGGGGCTGGTACGAGCTGCGGCAGGAGAGCCCGCTGGTCGATCTCCGGGTCGCCGCCCGCCCGGCCGTGCTCTTCACGAACCTCGCCTCGGTGGCCGTCGGCTTCGCCTTCTTCGGCGCGCAGATCACCCTGCCGCAGCGCCTCGAGCTCCCCGCCGCCTCGGGCGTGGGCTTCGGCCTCAGCCTGATCGTGGCGAGCCTCGTCCTCGCGCCGTCCGGGCTCGCGATGATGGCGACCTCGCCGCTGGCCGCCCGGCTCTCGGCGCAGTCCGGTCCGCGCCTGGTGCTGGTCTCGGGGGCGGCGCTGATCGCCGTGTCCTACCTGCTGATCCTCCCGTTCGGCGCCGAGGTCTGGCAGATCCTCGTGATCAACGCGCTGATCGGCGTCGGCCTCGGCCTCGCCTACGCCGCCATGCCGACCCTGATCATGCACGCGGTGCCGGCGTCGGAGACCGCGGCGGCGAACGGCCTCAACTCGCTGATGCGCACCCTCGGCACGACGCTGTCCTCCGCGGTCACCGCGGCGGTGCTGGCGCAGCTGACCGTCTCGGTCGGCGCCGTCGACCTGCCGAGCTCCGAGGCGTTCCGGACGACGTTCGTGATCGGCGCGATCGGCGCCGTGGTCGCGGTCGTCCTGGGGCTGCTGATCCCGAAGGTCTCCCGCCCGGAGGTGCGCCCGGCGCTGCCCTGATCCGGGCGGCCGGTCGCGGTCACTCGTCGTCGAGGAGCAGCCGCTCGATCTGCAGCTCGCGCAGGCGCACGGTCGCCAGCTGGTTCTCCCGCGCGGCGATCGCGAGCCGGCAGAGCAGCACGGCGAGCACGAGCACGATCACGACGACCGCGATGGCGACGACGATGTAGAGGACGCCGAAGGCGGTGATGGCGGAGGTCATTCTCCGACGCTAGCCAGCGGGCGCGGCGCCGGGCGTCCCCCGCGGGGCGGAGGCGGGCGGAGCCCTGGCCGGACTCCTCGGAACCGCGATGGCGTCTCACAACCGGGCCCGAGGTGCCCGCGCGTAGGGTGGCTCCCCGTGGAACCCCGAACTCCCGACCGCACGGCGCCCGCCGTCCCCCCGCTGACGGACGAGGTCGCCCAGGCGCTCGACGCCGGCACCGTCGCCGAGATCCGCGCTCTCCGCGACGACTTCGCGCGATTCATGCTGCAGTACAAGTTCGGCATGGACGAGATCGTCACGAAGGTGACGATCCTGCAGGAGGAGTTCCGCGAGATGCGGGAGTACAACCCGATCGAGCACGTCTCGAGCCGGCTGAAGTCGGCCGACAGCCTGATCGAGAAGATCGAGCGCAAGGGCTGCGACACCTCGTTCGAGGGCATCGCCGGCGCGATCACCGACATCGCGGGCGTCCGGATCACCTGCAGCTTCGTCTCGGACGTCTACCGCGTCTTCGACATGCTCACCTCGCAGGCCGACGTCCGCGTCCTCGAGGTGAAGGACTACATCGCCACCCCGAAGGAGAACGGCTACAAGAGCCTGCACGCCATCGTCGAGGTGCCGGTCTTCCTCTCCGGCGGCTCGGTGAACGTCTGCGTCGAGGTCCAGTTCCGCACCATCGCGATGGACTTCTGGGCGAGCCTCGAGCACAAGATCTACTACAAGTACGACCGGCAGGTCCCGCAGCAGCTGCTCGACGGCCTCTCCGACGCCGCGCGCACCGCCGCCGCCCTCGACGCCGACATGGAGCGCCTGCACCGCCAGGTCCGCGGCGAGCTCCCCCTCGACCCGGTCCTCCGCGTCCTCGACGTCTGACCCGCCGCGGACATGCTGATCGAGCAGCCCGCCCCGCCCCGACCATGCTGATCGAGCAGCCCTCGCAGAGGGCGTATCGAGATCCACCTCCCTGCAGACGTCGGTCTCGATACGCCGCTCCGCGCCTACTCGACCGGCAAGGACCGCATGCTGATCGAGCAGCCCTCGCAGAGGGCGTATCGAGATCCCCCTACCCCAGCGCCGTCACCAGCACCAGCAGCAGCACCGCCGACCCGTTCAGCGTCGCGTGCGACACGATCGCCGCGCCGAGCCGCCCGGTGACCGTGGAGATCCAGCCGTGCGCGAGCCCGGCGATGACGGTCGTCGTCCCCAGCGTGACCACCGTCGCCGGGTTCACCATCTGGTGCCCGTGCAGCAGCGCGAAGACCAGGGTCGACGCGATCACGCTGAACACCGCCGCCCACATCCGGCGCCCGCGCGCCGGCGGCGCGGCCTCGCCCTTCGTCCGCAGCATCCGGTTGCGCACCGCCCGCATCACCACGCCGCGGCAGAGGATCTCCTCCACGAACGGCGCGACCAGCACCGGGATCATCACCGAGCTCAGGACGAACCACAGCGGATCCGGATCCAGCTCGAGATTGCTCTCCGCCCCCTGCAGCAGCGGCGCGAACACGATCAGCACGGCGACGATCGCGATCCGCACGCCGATCCCGAGCGCGATGCCGATCGGCACGTCGATCCAGCGGAACCGCAGTCCGTAGTCGGCGGCCAGCGACCCGAGTCCGCGCAGCCGCGAGGCGGCGAACGGGATCACGAGCGCGACCAGGTAGCTGGCGAAGGACCCGGCGAAGACGAGCCCGGGGGAGTAGGGCAGCACCCCGAAGCCGAACAGCAGGATCAGCAGCGCCAGCGGCAGCACGATCCCCGCGATCGTCAGGGCCGCGGTCGGCAGCCCCCACCGCACCCGCGGATCCGGCAGATAGAGAAGAGAGGAGTACGGCGCCGCGACCGACGGCTGCGGCTCGGGCGGAGCCGGCCACGCGAAGGGGGCGCTCCCGCCCTGCGGCGCCATCGGCGCACCGGCGAGAGGAGGCTCCTCAGGAGCGACGGTCGACGGATCGGGCGGCGGGAAGGCGGCGGGATTCATGGCCGGTCCAGGCTACGCAGCCCACCTGTGCGAGACGCCCATGCGCTCGGCCGACCTCAAGAAGCAGATGATCAAAGCTTCCGTCGAAGGAACGGTTGTGCACCGCTCCACACGCCCTGCGGGAAGCACGACCCCGTTTAACGGAAGAAACCCCCGCCATGTAGAAGCTAGGCGAGGGTTTCCGTGGCTCCGACGGGCGTCGATCCCGTGACCTCACGATTTTCAGTCGTGCGCTCTACCAACTGAGCTACAGAGCCGTGTCCGACGTTGGTGTCCGAGGATACCGATGCCGCGAGGAGACGAACTCGTCGTCTCCTGGAAAAGGCCCTTCCTCTCGGAAGGGCCTCTCTGCGACCCTGACGGGACTTGAACCCGCGACCTCCGCCGTGACAGGGCGGCACGCTAACCAGCTGCGCTACAGGGCCTCGTTGCGAAGACAAGCATACTGCCTTCGAGGCTGTTCGATTGTCACGTCCCGTCCGTCTCCGGCCGATCCGTGGTGGTGCTCTTTCGTGCGGTGGTAACCCTCATCCGTGACCCCAACGGGATTCGAACCCGTGCTGCCGCCGTGAAAGGGCGGTGTCCTAGGCCACTAAACGATGGGGCCGGAAGCTCGCCGGGGCGACCTGCGGCCGACCCACCATGACTACCGACACGCAAGCATAGGGACAGCCGACCGGATATGCAAAATCGACCGCGCAACGGCGTCCGACACGCGGTCCGCGGGTGCGGCAGGCCAACCCTGTTCCGGCGCCTGTGCCCCTGACGGGCGGCGCCGGTCTCTAGGCGTACGCGAGGGGCTTGACTAGTGTGGGTCGGAATCATCACTTCCTCGCGACGGAGCCGCACCGCCGCCGGGGGAGTACTCCGCCCCCAGCACCGAGGTCCCATGATCCACTCCCCGCGCCCCGATCGCCCTGCACGCCACTCCGGCGCGCTGCGGATCGGGCGACTCCGCGGCACGGCTCTCGTCTCGGCCGCGGTGGCCCTGGTCGCGGGTCTGCTGGTCGCCACTCCCGCCCAGGCGGTCGAGTACCCCAGCTGGGCCGACGTCGAGGCCGCGAAGGGGAACACGCAGGCCGCGGCCGCGCAGGTCGAGAACATCCTCGGCCTGATCGACGATCTGCAGAGCGAGGTCGCGGCGGCGCAGGAGCTCGCCCAGCAGCGCGGCGACGAGTACTTCGCGGCGCAGCAGGACTTCGACGACGCGTCCGACACGGCGAGCACCCTCGAGGCGAAGGCCACCGAGAGCGCCGACCAGGCCGACGCCGCGACGCAGCAGGCGGGCCTCCTGGCCGCTCAGCTCTACCGCACCACCGGCACCGACCTCTCGGTCAACATCTTCCTCGACGGCGAGGGCGGCAAGGCGGACGACCTCCTCGGCCGGATCGGCAACATGACCAAGCTCGTCGAGCGGTCCAACGCGATCTACGAGCAGGCCAGCACCACGAAGAACACCGCCGAGTCCCTCGGCGACCAGGCGAGGATCGCGGCGGCGGAGCGGGAGAAGCTCCGTCTCGCTGCCGAGAGCAAGCTCGCCGAGGCCACGGCCGCGCAGGCCGCGTCCGAGGCCGCTCTCACCGAGCAGCAGAACCAGAGCATCGTCCTGGAGCAGCAGCTCGCCGCGCTCCGCGACACCGAGTCCGCCACCGTCGCCGACTACGAGGCCGGCGTCGCCGCACGCGAGGCGGAGCGCCTCCGCAAGCTCGCGGAGGAGGAGGCCGCCCGCCAGGCGCAGGCCGAGCTCGCCCGCCAGCAGGCCGCCGCTGCGCGCCAGGCTGCCGCGGCTGCCGCGGCCGCGGCTCCCTCACGCGGCTCGAGCGGTGGCGGCTACAGCGCTCCTGCTGCCCCGGCACCGGCGCCCGGCGGCGGTTCCACCGCGGTCAGCGACTCCGGCTGGGTGCGCCCGGCGGCGGGTCGGATCACCGGCACCTTCGGCCCCCGCGGCAGCCTCTCCACCGGCGGCGGCTCGACCAGCTCCTACCACCGCGGAACCGACATCGCGGGCGGCTGCGGGATCCCGATCCTCGCCGCGCACAGCGGGACGGTGACCTACGCCGGCTGGTTCGGCACCTACGGCAACTGGATCGAGATCGACCACGGCTCGGGCATCAGCACCGGCTACGCGCACATCATGCCCGGCGGCATCTACGTCAAGGTGGGCCAGCGGGTCGAGGCGGGCCAGCAGATCGCGGCCGTCGGCACCACCGGCGCCTCCACCGGCTGCCACCTGCACTACGAGACCCGCGTCAACGGCTCCGCCGTCGATGCCCAACCGTTCATGGCCGCACGAGGAGTCACACTTGGTTGACGCGCAGAAGACCGCCCGCAGCTTCACCCCGGCGCCGCGCGAGCGCGCGTGGAAGGGTCGGCTCCCGCTGGCGGTCTCGGCCGCCTTCGCGGTGACCGCCGTCACCGCCTCCCTCGGGATCGTGCCGGCCCAGGCGGACGACCCGTCCTACCCCTCGTGGGACGACGTCCAGAACGCGAAGACGGACGAGGCGACCAAGCAGGCGGAGATCGACTCGATCACGGCCCTCATCGGCGGTCTGCAGACCTCGGTCGATGACGCGTCGATCGTCGCGATGAAGAAGGCGGAGGTCTGGCGCCAGGCCCAGGAGGCGCTCGACGCCGCTGCCGCCGCCGTGACCGAGCTCGACGACCGCGCGAACGAGGCCGCGTCGACCGCGCACACCTCGCAGATGCGCGCCGGACTCCTCGCCGCGCACCTCTCCCGCTCCGCCGGCGGCGACCTCTCGATGAGCCTCGTCGCCAAGGGCCAGGACGCGGGCGACCTGCTCTACCAGCTCGGCGCCATGTCGCAGCTCTCCGAGCAGTCGCAGCGCGTCTACGCCGAGGCGCTCGCCGACAAGCAGACCGCGGAGTCGCTCGCCGAGCAGGCCGACGTGGCCGTCGCGGAGCACCGGAAGCTCTCGGAGGCCGCCGACGAGGCCCGCACCAGCGCGGACGCCGCGGCCGCCTCCGCCCGGAGCGCTCTCGCCGCGCAGGAGGCGAAGTCGGAGGAGCTCATCGCGCAGCTCGCCCTGCTGAAGGACTCCACCGTCGAGATCGAGACGGCGTTCCTCGCCGGCGAGCAGGAGCGACGTGCTGCTGCGGCCGCCGCTGCCGCCGCGGCGAAGGCCGAGGCCGACGCGAAGGCCGCGCAGCCCGCCGCGAGCGCTCCCGCCGCCTCGCAGCCGTCGTCCGGCTCCCAGCCCTCCGGCGGCTCGCAGCCCGCGGCCCAGCCGTCGGCGCCCGCTGCGCAGCAGCCGGCCGCCCCGCAGCCCGCCGCCCCGCAGCCCGCACCCCAGCCGGCCGCCCCGCAGCCCGCGCCGGCCGCTCCCCAGCCCGCGCCGGCCGCCCCGCAGCCCGCGCCGCAGCCCGTCGTCGTCCTCCCGCAGCCCGCCGCTCCGCAGCCCGCGCCCGCGCCGGTGCAGAACCCCGCGCCGCAGCAGAACCAGGTCGAGACCGCGATCTCCTACGCGATGGCGCAGCTCGGCGAGCGCTACGTCCTCGGCGGCATGGGTCCGGACGTCTGGGACTGCTCCGGTCTGACGAAGCAGTCGTACGCCAGCGCGGGCGAGTACATCGGCACCCACTCGGCGACGAACCAGTACAACACCATGGCGAACGAGGGCAAGCTCGTCCCCTACAGCCAGCGCCAGCGCGGTGACCTGCTCTTCTGGTCGGACTCGCCCGGCGACTACTACCACGTGGCGATCTACCTCGGCGACGGCCAGATGATCGAGGCGCCGAACCCCAACTCGCCGGTGCGCGTGCACTCGATCTGGGGCACCCCGACCGGCATGGTCGGCCGCCCCACCGCGTAGCTCAGCACCGCCCGCAACGACGGAACCCGCCCCCGCGAGGCGCCGGCAGCAGCCGGTCGACTCGAGGAGGCGGGTTCCGTCGTTCGCGGAGCCGAGGGGTCAGTGACCCTCTTCGGCCAGCTTCTTGATGCCGTCCTGGACGATCTGCTCGGCCTCGGCGGCGTCGCCCCAGGCCTCGACCTTGACCCACTTGTTGGGCTCGAGGTCCTTGTAGCGCTCGAAGAAGTGCTTGATCTCGTTCTTGGTCTGCTCCGGGACGTCGGAGATGTCCTGGATGTGCTGCCAGCGCGGGTCCTTCGCGGGGACCACGATCACCTTGGCGTCGGAGCCGGCCTCGTCGCTCATGTTGAGCACGCCCACCGGGCGGACGGAGACGCCCACGCCCGGGAAGACGGGGTACTCGAGCAGCACCAGCGCGTCGACGGGGTCGCCGTCGAGGCCGAGGGTGTTCTCGAAGTAGCCGTAGTCCGTCGGGTAGACGAAGGAGGTGAAGAGCACGCGGTCGAGGTAGACGCGACCGGTCTCGTGGTCGACCTCGTACTTGTTGCGGCTGCCCTTGGGGATCTCTACGACGACGTCGTATGCGGCCATGTTCGCTCCTTGAGTCGGTGGCGCCGCGGGCGGCGCATCGGCGGATCGGACCGGCCGGGGAATCGCGTGCGGACGCGCGCGCTCGCAGGCCGGATCGCTGGCCTAACGTTACTTGATGTGCCCGATCGCCCCCGCCTGACTCCCGCCGTCGCCGACATCCGGCGCGCGGTGCGCGCGAGCCTGGACGAGCTCGATCCGGGGGCCCTGGTGCTCGTCGCGCTGAGCGGCGGAGCCGACTCCCTGGCCCTCGCCGCGGCGGTCGCGTTCGAGGCCGAGCGCGGCGGTCGTCGCGCGGGCGCGATCGTCGTCGACCACGGTCTCCAGGACGGATCGGCGGACGTCGCGCGGCAGGCGGCGGGGCAGGCGCACGCGCTCGGCCTCGCGCCGGTCCTGATCGAGATCGTGTCGGTGCTGCCCGGCGGCGAGGGTCCGGAGGCGGCGGCGCGCACCGCGCGCTACCGCGCCTTCGACGACGCGGTCGAGGCGACCGGCGCGGCGGCGGTCCTGCTCGCGCACACCCTCGACGACCAGGCCGAGACCGTGCTCCTCGGCCTCGCGCGCGGGGCGGGCGCGGCGAGTCTGCACGGCATGGCGGCGGTGAGCGGGGTGCTCCGGCGCCCCCTGCTCGGGATCCGGCGCGCGAGCACCCGCGCGGCCTGCGCCGACGCCGGGCTCGAGCCGTGGGACGACCCGCACAACGACGATCCGCGCTACACCCGCGTCCGCGTGCGCGCCACCGTGCTGCCGGTGCTCGAGGACGAGCTCGGCCCGGGGGTCGCCGAGGCGCTCGCCCGCACCGCCGATCAGCTCCGCGAGGACGGCGACGCCCTCGACGCGATGGCGCTCGACTGGGCGCTCGAGCTCGTCGGGCAGAACGACGAGGGCCACGTCACGGTCGACGCGCGGGGCCTGGCCGCCGATCCGCCGGCGCTGCGCCAGCGGATCATCCGCCTCGTCGTGCAGAACGAGTTCGGCGTCGCCCTCTCCCGCACCCAGACCCTGGCCGTCGCCGCGCTCGTCACCGACTGGCACGGCCAGAAGGGCGTCGACCTCCCGGGCGTCCACGCCACCCGCCATGCCACCACCCTCACCTTCGCCCCGCGCTGACCCCCCCCGCCGCGAGATGCCACTTGTGCACGCGACACGCCGTGAAAGGCGTGCACAAGTGGCATCTCGCGGAGCTCGCGGAGGGGGAGCAGGCGCGGTGGCGGGTGCGTAGAGTGGCCGGGTGGAAGCAGCCGACATCGCCGACGACATCACCGAGGTCCTCTTCACGGAGGCCGAGATCCACGAGCGGATCCGCGATCTGGCCCGCGCCATCGAGCGCGACTACGCCGGCGAGAACCTGCTCATCGTCGGGGTGCTCCGCGGCGCCGTGATGGTGATGGCGGACCTCGCCCGCGAGCTCAAGCTCGACATCGTGATGGACTGGATGGCCGTCTCCTCGTACGGCAGCAGCACCAAGTCCTCCGGCGTGGTGCGGATCCTCAAGGACCTCGACACCGACATCACCGACCGCAAGGTGCTGATCGTCGAGGACATCATCGACTCCGGCCTCACGCTCTCCTGGCTGCAGGGCAACCTGCGCAGCCGCGGCGCCGAGTCGGTCGAGATCTGCGCGCTCTTCCGCAAGCCCCGCGCGGCCAAGGTCGAGGTCGATGTGGCCTACGTGGGCTTCGACATCCCGAACGACTTCGTGATCGGCTACGGCCTCGACTATGCCGAGCGCTACCGCAACCTCCGCGATGTCGCGATCCTCGCTCCCCACGTCTACGAGTAGCCGACCGGTGCCGGGCGACGCGCAGGCCCGCGCGGACATCGCGCAGTCGAGCCTCGAGCGGCTCTTCGCGGTGCCGGTCCTCGGCTACCACGTGACCTACCCGACGTCGCTGCGCGCGGACCTCGCCTTCCACTACTGGTGGCTGGCGCACGCGATCGACGCCGCGGTCGACGCGTTCGAGCGGACCGGGGACGCCGCGCACCTGGAGCGCGCCGAGCGGATCCACCGCGCGATCCGGATCCGCAACGGCGGCCGCCTGGTCAACGGCTACTTCGACGACATGATGTGGCTCGGCGGCGCGCTCGCGCGGCTGGGCGAGGCGACGGGGGAGGGGCGCTGGCTCGACCGCGCCGACCGGCTCTGGCGCTTCGCCGTCCAGCGCGGCTGGAACCTCCGGCACGGCGCGAGCCTCGCCTGGCGCCGCCGCCAGCTCGACTACAAGAACGCGCCGTCGAACGGACCGTTCGCGATCCTCGGTGCACGGCTGGAGCGGCTGCGCCCCGACGGCCGCGAGGAGCTGTCGCGCGCCGCCCTCGACTGGCTGCACGTGCGGCTGCGCGACGACGACACCGGCTTCGTCGCCGACGGCATAGGCCGCGAGGGCGGCTCGGCCCGCGACGACTGGGCGTTCAGCTACAACCACGGCGTCTACATCGGAGCGGCGCTCGCCCTGCACCGGCTCCGCCCGGACGCGCGGCTGCTCGCGCACGCGTCGCTCACCGCCGACGACCTGATCGCGCGCCTCGCCCCCGAGGGCGTCCTCGTCGACCAGGGAGCGGGCGACGGCGCCCTCTTCGGCGGCATCGCCTACCGGCACCTCGTCGACCTGGCGACCGCGGAGGGGGTCGACGCCGGCTCCGCCGCGCGGATCCGCGCCTTCGTCACCGGCAGCGTCGACGCCCTGTGGCGCTCGAGCGAGCGCGGGGGAGTGCTGCTCGCCGGACCGCGCTGGGACGCCCCGCCGACCCTGCCCGCGACCCTCTCGGCCGAGCTCGGCGCGGTCCTGGCGACGGAGGCCGCGGCGACCCTGGAGCGGCGCACGGTGCCGGACGCCTCGGCGGGCACAGCAGACTGAGACCGTGAGAGCTCCTTCCGACAGCCCCGTGGTCGCCGTCGTCATCAATCCGAGCAAGTTCGACGACGTCGGAGCGGCGCAGGACGTGGTGGCCACGGTCGCCCGCCGCGCGGGCTGGAGCGAGCCGCTCTGGTTCGAGACGAGCGTCGACGACTCGGGCGCCGGGGCCGCGCGCGCCGCGCTGGAGTCGGGCGCCGACGTCGTCTGCGCGATGGGCGGCGACGGCACCGTGCGCGCGGTCGCCTCGGTGCTGCGCGGCACTGCGGTGCCCTACGGGCTCCTGCCCAGCGGCACGGGCAACCTGCTCGCCCGCAACCTCGGCATCCCGCTCGGCTCGCTGGCCGACGCGGTCGAGATCGCGCTGCTGGGGCAGGACCGGGCGATCGACGTGGGCACGGCCGCCTTCGACGACGGCGAGGAGCGCGTCTTCATGGTGATGGGCGGCGTGGGCCTGGACGCCGAGATCATGGACAAGACCGACGACGAGCTGAAGAAGCGCGTGGGCTGGGGCGCCTACGTGGCGGCCGGCGCCGAGGTGATGTTCAAGGCGGGCTTCGAGGTGACGCTGACGATCGACGGCCGCCCCGAGCCGCCGACGCGCACCCTGATGGTGCTGGCCTGCAACTGCAGCTCGGTCGTGGCGAACATCGAGCTCGCCGCCGGAGCGGTGCTGGACGACGGTGACCTCGAGCTGGTGCTCCTGCGCCGCCGCTTCGGCCTCGCCCTCGACGTCGCGACGGGCAACCGCAACGGCCTCGCGTCGCTGCACCAGTGGCCCGGGCGCGAGTTCTCCTTCACGCTCGATCAGCCGGTGCTCGCCGAGCTCGACGGCGACCCGATCGGCCGCACCACGAGCGGCCGCTTCGGAGTCGATCCGGGCGCGCTGCTGATGCGGCTGCCGGTGCCGACCCCGAAGAGCCCGGGCCTCACCCCGCACGACTCCCTCGTCGTCGACACCACCGAGATCGCGACCCTCCTCGCGGAGGAGCCGCCCGCCTCCTGACGGGACGCGGCGCCCTCCTGCTGGTCGCGCAGCCCCGCAGGGGCACCCTTCTGCTGGTCGAGTAGCCCCGCAGGGGCGTATCGAGACCTCACGCTGTCCGAGGTGAGGGACGTCGCGCCCGACGGCCGGCGACGGTGGATCTCGATACGCCGCGCTGCGCGCGGCTACTCGATCAGCATGCTCCGGGGCCGCGCCGCGCGCGGCTTGTCGATCAGCATGGTGCGGGCGGCGGCGCGCACAGCTGCTCGATCTGCAAGGGATTGCCGACAGCTTCTTTACGGATGTAAGCTTTACTTACAAACGTAAAGGAGGCACCGTGACCGACCCACGACTCGCCCGCTCGCGAGAGCAGCTGATCGCCGCGATGACGGCCGCCCTCGACCACCCGGGGGACGAGCAGCCGTCGATCACCGATCTCTGCGCCGCCGCCCGCGTCAGCCGGCCGACCTTCTACCAGCACTTCGGCGACGTGCCCTCGCTGCTCGAGGCCGCCGCGCTGGAGCGCATGCACGCCCTCTTCGCCGACGTCGTGCCGCCCTCGCCGCTGGACGTCTGGGAGACCGCCGTGCCCCGCATCGTCCACGGCCTGCTCTCCGGTCTCCTCGAGCACCCCGACTTCTACCGCCGCGCGCTCAGCGGAGGGACGGCCCGCTCCGTGCAGGAGTCCGTCGTCGCCTTCCTCGCCCAGCGGCTGCTCACCTTCTCGCCCCTGGCCGCCCAGGAGCCGGGCGACCACGCCCGCGTCGAGCGCTTCGCCGTCTTCCTCAGCGCCGGCACCGTCTGGCTCGTCGTCGGCTGGCTCCTCGACGGCGACGACCGCCGCTCCGTCTCCTCCGCCTCGGCCGAGATCGCCGAGCTCCTCGTCACCGGAGTCGCGACGCCGCGGCTCACCGCACTCGCCACCGACTCCTCGAAGTAGAAGGACCATGCCCGCCACCGCCCCCCGTCGCCGCTTCCCCTTCCCGCGCCGCCTCCGCTCCGTCTCCCCGCGCCTGGTCGTCGTCTTCTCCGCGATCGCGCTCATCCCGCTGATCTACGCGGGCCTGCTGACCTCGGCGAACCTCGATCCGACCCACCACCTCGACACCGTCCCCGCTGCGATCGTCGACGAGGACACCGGCGCGACCGCGGCCGACGGCTCGACCCTGGCGCTCGGCGAGGCGCTGACCGACGAGCTCACCTCGAGCACCTCGACCTCGAACTTCGACTGGACGCTCACCGACGCCGACGAGGCCGCGCGCGAGCTCGCCTCCGGCGCCGTGTACGCCGTGCTGACCGTGCCGGCCGGCTTCTCGGCCGACGTCGCCTCCGTCGGCGGCGACGACCCGGCTGCGGCGACCGCGGCCCGGCTCTCGATCGAGACCAACGACGGCGCCAACCTGATCGTCGGCAACATCGCCGCGACGATCGGCACCACGGTCACGCAGACCCTCGAGAAGCAGGTCGGCGAGGAGTACCTGAAGAACGTCTACGTCGGCTTCACCGACGTGCACGACAGCCTCGAGCAGGCCGCCGATGGAGCCGCCCAGCTCGCGGACGGCGCCTCGAGCGCGTCGAGCGGCTCGGACGAGCTCGTCGTCGGCCTGGAGCGGCTGCGGGACGGGACGGCGCAGCTCGCCACCGGCGCCGACTCCCTCCGCACCGGCGCCGACTCGGCCGCGGACGGAGCGGCCGCCCTCTCCGCCGGTCTGCAGCAGCTCGCCGACGGCACGGCCGCGCTGCCGTCCTCCGCGGCGACGCTGAACGGCGGCGCGCAGTCGGTCGCCTCGGGCGCGCAGACCCTCGACGGGGGAGCGGCCGATCTCGCGACCGGAGCGGCCAGCCTCGCCGACGGCACCGCGGCGCTCTCCTCGGGCGCGGCGACGGCGGCGACCGGAGCGCAGACCCTCGCCGAGGGCGCGTCCTCCGTCTCCGACGGCGCGACGGCGGCGCTCGCCGGGGCCGGGACGCTGCGCGACGGCTCGGCGGCGCTCGCCGCGAGCACGCCGGCGCTCGCCACCGGTGCGGCGACGGTCGACTCAGGCCTGCAGTCGCTGATCGCGGGCTGGAGCACCCTCACCGACGCCGAGCGCCTGGCGCAGCTCACGCAGCTGGAGTCGGGGGCGGCCGGAGTCTCGACCGGAGCGACCGCCGCGGACCAGGGCGCGCGGACCCTCGCCGCCGGGTCGTCCGCGCTGGTCGGCGACTCCTCGAGCGGCCTCACCGCCCTTGCGGCGGGTGCGGCGTCCGTGTCGTCGGGAGCCGCCGATCTCACGACCGGCGTGCAGTCGCTCGCCACTGGCGCGGCCTCCGCCGACAGTGGCGCACAGACGCTCGCGACCGGCGCGCAGTCCCTCGCGACCGGCGCCGCCTCGCTCGACTCCGGAGCCGCGCAGGTCGCGGCCGGCACCGGCACTCTCGCCGGCAGCGTCGGCCCGCTGACCACCGGGCTCGACTCCGCCGCGTCGGGGGCCGACGCGCTCGCCTCGGGCACCGCCGCGCTCGCGACCGGCGGCGGCACCCTCGCCACCGGTGCGGACGCCGCCGCCCAGGGCTCGGCGGACGCCGCGACCGGCGCCGAGACACTGTCCTCGGGGATCGACTCCCTCGCCAGCGGCTCGGAGACCCTCGGCGGGAAGCTCGCCGACGGGGCCGCCGACGTCCCGTCCTACACGGCGGACCAGGCGGAGTCGCTCAGCGCCGTCGCCGCGGCCCCCGTCTCGCTCGACGCCGAGCGCCTCAACCGCGTGCCGGAGTACGGCTCCGGCCTCGCGCCCTACTTCATGGCGCTCGCGCTCTGGGTCGGCGCGCTCGCCTTCTACCTGATGAGCGCCCCGCTGAGCGAGCGGC
Source organism: Rathayibacter sp. VKM Ac-2856 (assembly GCF_013205055.1). Taxonomy (GTDB): domain Bacteria; phylum Actinomycetota; class Actinomycetes; order Actinomycetales; family Microbacteriaceae; genus Rathayibacter. The sequence goes on along the minus strand of NZ_JABMLF010000002.1, from coordinate 419,901 downwards.
TGCTCGCCGCCCGCCGGCCCGCCTGGGTGATCGCGCTGCGCAGCTACCTGCCGGGTGCCCTGATGGCCGTGGCGCAGGGCGTCCTCGCCGCGCTGATGATCCGCTTCGGGGTCGGCGTGGAGATGGCTCAGCTGCCGGCGCTGATCGGGATCGCGGTGCTCACGAGCCTGACCTTCGTCGCGATCAACCAGGCGCTGATCGCCCTGCTCGACGCGCCGGGCCGCTTCCTCGCGCTGCTGCTGATCGTGCTCCAGCTCTCCTCCGCGGGCGGCACGTACCCGATCGAGACGGCGCCCGCCTTCTTCCAGGCCGTGCACGGGGTGCTGCCGCTGACCTACACGGTCGAGGCGTTCCGCTCCCTCATCGCCGGCGGCAGCATCGGCGTCGCGAACGCGGTGCTCGTGCTCTCAATCTGGCTGCTGGGCGCCCTGGCGGTCACCGTGCTGGCCGCCGCGCGCCGCCGCCGCGGTCTCGCGCCGGCGCTGCGCGACCCGGAGCCGCTCCTCGAGACGGCCTGACCCGCGCCGCGTCCTTCAGACCGGGCTGCTGACGACGGTGGATCTCGATACGCCCGCTGCGCGGGCTACTCGATCAGCATGGTGCGGGGCCGGGTCGCCCCGTCCATGCTGGTCGAGTAGCCCGCGCAGGGGCGTATCGAGACCCGCCCGCTTCAGCTGATCCGCGCCATCCGGCGCGCCGCAGCCGCTCTCGCGCGCCGGAGTGCGCGCCCGCCGGATGCCCACCCGACGCATCCTCCGCCCAGGGCGAACGCGTGGCGCGCGCTCAGAGAGCGGGAGGTAGCCTGACACTCACATTTCCTCGTCAGAAAGGTGCCGGGCCTGCGCCCGCAACATTCATGAACGTCAAGCGCATCTTCCGGGGTCCCATTCTCTACGTCGTCCTGGCGATCGTGGCGGTCTGGATCGGCTCCTCGCTGATCACGATGTCGGGCTTCCGGCAGATCAGCACGCAGGAGGGGCTCCAGCTCCTCTCCGACGGCAAGGTCGACTCCGCGAAGATCGTCGACGGCGAGCAGCGCGTCGATCTGACCCTCGCGCAGGACGACGGCGACAACGGCAAGCAGGTGCAGTTCTACTACGTGGCACCGCGCGGCGCCGAGGTCGTGGACGCGGTCACCGCCGCCGCCCCGTCGGACGGCTACGACGACGAGGTCCCGCAGACCAACTGGTTCCTCTCCGCGCTCGGCTTCCTCCTCCCGATCCTCCTGATCGGCGCGTTCTTCTGGCTGATGCTCTCGGGCATGCAGGGCGGCGGCAACCGCGTCATGCAGTTCGGCAAGTCGAAGGCGAAGCTGGTCTCCAAGGAGTCGCCGAAGGTCACCTTCGCCGACGTCGCGGGCGCCGACGAGGCGATCGAGGAGCTCCACGAGATCAAGGAGTTCCTCAAGGAGCCGGCCAAGTTCCAGGCCGTCGGCGCGCGCATCCCCAAGGGCGTCCTGCTCTACGGCCCTCCCGGCACCGGCAAGACCCTGCTGGCCCGCGCCGTCGCGGGTGAGGCGGGCGTCCCCTTCTACTCGATCTCCGGCTCCGACTTCGTCGAGATGTTCGTCGGCGTCGGCGCGAGCCGCGTCCGCGACCTGTTCCAGCAGGCCAAGGAGAACTCGCCGGCCATCATCTTCGTCGACGAGATCGACGCCGTCGGCCGCCACCGCGGCGCCGGCATGGGTGGCGGTCACGACGAGCGCGAGCAGACCCTCAACCAGCTCCTGGTCGAGATGGACGGCTTCGACGTCAAGACGAACGTCATCCTGATCGCCGCGACGAACCGCCCCGACATCCTCGACCCCGCGCTGCTGCGCCCGGGCCGCTTCGACCGCCAGATCGGCGTCGACGCCCCCGACCTGCTCGGCCGCAAGAAGATCCTCGAGGTGCACGGCCGCGGCAAGCCGCTCGCCGGCGGCGTCGACCTCGAGGTCGTCGCCCGCAAGACCCCGGGCTTCACCGGTGCCGACCTGGCGAACGTCCTCAACGAGGCCGCGCTGCTCACCGCCCGCTCGAACGCGCAGCTGATCGACAACCGCGCGCTCGACGAGGCGATCGACCGCGTCATCGCCGGGCCCCAGCGCCGCACTCGCGTCATGCGCGACAAGGAGAAGCTGATCACCGCGTACCACGAGGGCGGCCACGCCCTCGCCGCCGCGGCGATGCGCCACACCGACCCGGTCACCAAGGTCACGATCCTCCCGCGCGGCCGCGCCCTCGGCTACACGATGGTGCTGCCGCTCGAGGACAAGTACTCGACCACCCGCAACGAGCTGCTCGACCAGCTGGCCTACGCCATGGGCGGCCGCGTCGCGGAGGAGATCGTCTTCCACGACCCGACCACCGGCGCCTCGAACGACATCGAGAAGGCGACCTCGATCGCCCGCAAGATGGTCACCGAGTTCGGCATGTCCTCCACGGTCGGCGCCGTCAAGCTCGGCTCGTCCTCGGGCGAGATGTTCCTCGGCCGCGACATGGGCCACCAGCGCGACTACTCCGAGCAGATCGCCGAGCGCGTCGACCTCGAGACGCGCCAGCTGATCGAGCAGGCGCACGACGAGGCGTGGCAGGTCATCAACGCCAACCGCGACATCCTCGACCGCCTCGCCGCCGACCTCCTCGAGAAGGAGACGCTCGACCACGACCAGCTGGCCGAGATCTTCAAGGACGTCCGCAAGATCGACGAGCGCCCGCAGTGGCTCTCGAGCGACAAGCGTCCGCTGTCCGACCTCCCGCCCATCGCGATGCCGCCCGCCAAGGCGCCGATCGACGCCGGCGCGACCGACGGCGCGGTCGTCTCGGAGGGCTCCGAGCAGACCGCTCCGCAGCGGCCGCCGCTGATCAACCCGCGCCCCACGACGGCGTAGCAGCGCCGTGCCGGTCGACAGGGCGCGCATCGAGGCAGCCGTCGCCGAGCTCCTCGCGGCCATCGGGGAGGACCCGGGCCGCGAGGGGCTCTCGACGACGCCGCAGCGCTTCGCCGACTCCTACGAGGAGTTCTTCGGCGAGTTCGACCTCGACCCGGCGTCGCACCTCGCCGAGACCTTCGCGGTCGTCGAGGAGGGCGAGCAGCCGCCCGCCACCCAGACCGTCGTCGTCCGCGATCTCGCGTTCCGCTCGGTCTGCGAGCACCACCTGCTGCCCTTCTCCGGTGTCGCGCACATCGCTTACCGCGCCGGCGAGCGCGTCGTCGGCCTCGGCAAGCTCCCGCGGGTCGTCGAGACCGTCGCCTCGCGGCCGCAGCTGCAGGAGCGCCTCACCGAGCAGATCGCGGACGTGCTCGACGCCGGCCTCTCGCCCGAGGGCGTGCTGGTCGTCGTCGACGCCGAGCACGGCTGCGTGCGCCTGCGCGGCGCGCGCCAGACCACCAGCTCGACCGTCACCGTCGCGGCGCGCGGCACCCTCGCCGACCCCGCCGCGCGCGCCGAGATCATCGCGCTGATCGGCGCCGCGCGGGAGGCCTGACGTGGCTCCCGTCGTCGCCGACCTCGCTCCCGGCCACCGCGCCGCCCTCCTCGGGATCCTCAACGTCACCCCCGACTCCTTCAGCGACGGCGGTCGCTGGCTCTCGGTCGACGACGCGGTGCGGCACGGCGTGGGCATGACCCGGCCCTCGGGCGAGGGCCCGGCCGCGTTCGGCGCCGACCTGGTCGACGTCGGCGGGGAGTCGACCCGTCCCGGAGCCGCGCGCGTCGACGCCGCGTCCGAGCAGGCCCGCGTCCTCCCGGTGATCCGCGCGCTCGCGGCCGAGGGCGTCCGCGTGAGCATCGACACCATGAGCGCGGCGACCGCCGAGGCGGCGCTCGACGCGGGTGCGGTGGTCGTCAACGACGTCTCCGGCGGGCTCGCCGATCCCGCGATGCTCCCGCTGGTCGCCGAGCGCGGTGCCGTCTACATCGCGATGCACTGGCGCGGCCACAGCGCCGGGATGACGGAGCTGGCCTCCTACGCCGACGTGGTCGCGGAGGTGCGCTCGGAGCTCGAGCGCCGCGTCGACGCCGCCCGGGCCGCGGGGATCCGCGACGACCGCCTCATCCTCGACCCCGGGCTCGGCTTCGCGAAGGTCGGCGGCCACGACTGGGCGCTGCTCGCCCACCTCGACGCGATCGTCTCGCTCGGCCTGCCCGTGCTGGTGGGGCACTCGCGCAAGCGGTTCCTCGCGCCGTTCGCCCCGGCCGGCGCTCCCGCGGCCGAGCGCGACGACGCGACGGCGCTGCTGAGCCTCGCCGCCGTCGACCGCGGCGCGTGGGGTGTCCGCGTGCACGACGTCCGCTCGAGCGCCCGCGCACTCGCGGTCGGCGCCCGCCTCCAGGAGGAGCTCCCGTGACCGACCCCACCCACCGCTCGCCCCGCCCCGGCTCGGCCCCCGAGCTCGACGCCGCGGCCCTCGCCCTGCGCGACTCGATCACGCTGACCGGCCTGCGCGTGCGAGCGCACCACGGCGTCTTCGACTTCGAGCGCGAGAACGGCCAGGACTTCGTCATCGACGCCACCGTCTGGCTCGACCTCGCCCCCGCCGCGGGCGGCGATGCGCTGGCCGAGACGGTGCACTACGGCGAGCTGGCCATCGCATTGGCCGACGCCGTCACCCGCGACCCGGTCGACCTGATCGAGACCGTCGCCGAGCGGCTCGCCGCGGTCGCGCTCGGCTTCGCCGCCGCCGAGGTGGTGCGGATCACCGTGCACAAGCCCGACGCGCCCATCCCGCTGCCGTTCGACGACGTCGCGGTGCAGATCACCCGGGTGCGCCCGTGAGGCCCCGGCAGCAGCGGATGCTGCCCGAGCGCCGCGTCGTCCTCGCCCTCGGCAGCAATCTCGGCGACCGGCTCGCGCACCTCGAGACCGCGGTCCGCGCGCTGGCGACGACGCCGGGGCTCCGGATCGACGGGGTGTCGAAGGTCGTCGAGTCGCCCGCCTGGAAGCTCGACGGCGTCGACGAGGACGCCCCCGCCTACTTCAACGCCGTCGTGATCGGATCGACGACCCTCGACCCCGACGACCTGCTCGCCGCCACCGCCGCGATCGAGAGCGCGGGCGGGCGCCTGCGCGGCGAGGGCGAGGAGCGCTGGGGCGACCGCACGCTCGACATCGACGTGATCGCGGTCGGCGGCGTCACCCGCGACGACGCGCACCTCACGCTCCCGCACCCCCGCGCCGGCGAGCGCGCCTTCGTGCTCGAGCCGTGGCTCGACGTGGAGCCGCACGCCGTCCTGGCGGGGCGCGGCCCGGTCGCCGAGCTTCGCGCCAGGGCGAGCGACCGGGTGACCGATCGCCCCGAGGCGATAGCGTGGCGGCGCACGCGATCCTCCGAGAACGCCCCCGCCTCCGCCCGCACAGCCCCCGGCCGCATCGACCCCGAGAGCAGCACTCCGTGAAGCGCACCCGCATCAGCTCCCTGCTGGGCCTCGGCCTGGCCGGGGCCGTCGCCGGCTTCCTGATCGACCTGGCCATCGCCTCCGCCGGCCGCCCGGTGCTGATCCCTCCCCTCACCGTTCCGCTGACGCTCGTGGTGGTCGCGGCGCTCGTGATCGGATTCGCGATCCCCATCCACCGCGCCACCAAGGGGACGCTGCGGCGCCCCATCGACCCGTTCCGCGCGATGCGCGTGGTCGTGCTGGCCAAGGCGTCCAGCCTCGTCGGTGCGCTGCTGCTCGGGGCGTCCGGCGGGGTGCTCGTCTACCTGCTGAGCCGCCCGGTGGTGCCTTCGCTAGGCTCCGTGTGGCAGGACGTGGCCGCCATCGTCGGCGCGATCGTCCTGCTGGTGGCCGGTCTGGTCGCCGAGCACCTGTGCACCATCCCGCCGACCGATGACGACGACCCCGTCGTCGGCGAGGTGAACCACGCCTGACGCCGACGCCCGCTCGGACGCAGGCAGGGAGGACGTCATCATGGCCGACGACCAGGAGGCGACCCCCTCGGTCGCTCCCGAGCCGCTGAGTCGGCGCGAGGCGAGGAACCGCGAGGCGGAGAGCCGCGAGGCGGAGAGCCGCGTTGAGGCGAGCACAGATTCGGTGAGCCCTCAAGCAGTGATTCCCGAGGTGACCCCGCAGACCCCGCAGACCTCGCAGCCGGAGGGCGTCCGGCCCGAGCAGGAGACCCTCCAGGCTCCCGCCGGGAGCCGCCTCGATCTGGCCGGTCCGTGGCGCCGGGTGTCGCCGAAGTACGTGGCCGTCGAGGTCGTCTCGGCCGTCGTGTCGAGCGTCGTCCTCCTCGCCGTGCCGATCGTGATGCTGCTGATCGGCGTGAGCTGGGCCTGGATCCTCGTGCTCGCGGCCGCGATCCTCGCCGTCACCCTGCTGATCGTCGCCCCCCGCCGCGCCCGCGCCTACGGCTACCGGCTGCGCGAGGACGACCTGCTCTTCCGCCGCGGCATCATGTTCCAGCGCTTCGTCTCCGTGCCCTACGGGCGCATGCAGCTGATCGACGTCAACCGCGGTCCGCTCGCCCGCGTGCTCGGGCTGGCCGACCTGCGCTTCGTGACCGCCGCCGCGGCGACCGGCGTGAGCATCCCCGGGCTCGTCGACGGCGACGCGGAGGAGCTGCGCGATCGGCTCGTCGCGCTGGCGGAGTCGCGCCGGGCCGGCCTGTGAGCGGGGCCCCCGCAGCCGTCCGCGGCATCGAGACCGATCTCGCCGACGGCGAGTGGCACCGCCTGCACCCGGCGACGCCCGTCCTCAAGGGCGGCATCGGCCTGCTGGTCGTCCTCGGCCTCCTGATCACCAATCTGCGCGAGCGGCTGCTCGAGCTCTTCCTGCCCGGCCCCGGCGACTACGAGAGCGGCGACCCGGTCGACGCGCTGATCGACCGCGGTCTGATCGGCTGGGCGCTGCTCGCCGTGGCCGCCGGCCTCGCCGTCGCCGTCTTCGCCTTCTGGCTGTCCTGGCGCATGCACACCTTCCGCATCACCGACGAGATCGTCGAGGTGCGCTCGGGCGTGCTCTTCCGCACCAACCGGCGCGCGCGGCTCGACCGCATCCAGGGCATCGCCGTGCAGCGCCCGCTCTTCGCGCGGCTGTTCGGGGCGGCCAAGCTCGAGGTGAGCGTCGCCGGGCAGGACGCCAACGTGCAGCTCTCCTACCTCGGCTCGCGGCTCGTCGACGCGCTGCGCCGCGACATCCTGCGGCTGGCGTCCGGGGTGCGCGAGCGGGAGGCGGTCGCGGGGGAGGCGCCGGCCGGCGGCTTCCTCGCGCGCCGGATCGAGGAGTTCGGCGAGCAGCCGGAGGACGCGCCGCCCGAGTCGGTCGTGTCGATCCCGCCGGGCCGGCTGCTCGGCTCGCTCGTCTTCAGCGGCTTCACGCTCTTCCTGCTCGTCTCGGTCGTGGCCGTCGTCTTCACCTCGGTCTACGGCTCGCCCTACGTGCTGTTCGCGATCCTGCCGGGCCTGATCGGCTCCGGCAGCTACTACGTCCGCCAGTTCGTCCGCTCGCTCCGCTACTCGATCGCCTCGACGCCCGACGGCGTCCGGGTCGGCTACGGCGTGCTCTCGACCAGCAGCGACACCCTGCCGCCCGGCCGCATCCACGCGGTCGAGATCACCCAGCCGCTGCTCTGGCGGCCGTTCGGCTGGTGGCAGGTGAAGATCGACCGGGCCGGGCACGCGGCCTCCCGCGGCGCGAACGGCGAGCCGAACACCACGATCCTCCCGGTCGGCGACCTCGTCGCGGTCGAGCGCGTGCTCGCGCTGCTGCTGCCCGGGGCGGACGAGGGCGCCGAGGCGACCCCGGTCGGAGACGCGCTGCGCCGCCGCGACGCTCCCGGCTTCACGAGCGCGCCCCGCTCGGCGCGGCTGCTGCGCCCGTTCTCCTGGCGACGCACCGGCTTCCGGCTGGCAGAGGACGTGGTGGTCCTGCGCAGTGGCGCCGTCTGGCGCCACGTGATCGTCGTCCCGCTCGCGCGGATGCAGAGCGTCGGCGTGCAGCAGGGGCCGCTCCAGCGGATGCTCGGGCTGACCTCCGCGCACGTGCACACGGTCGCAGGCCCGGTGACGGCGACGGTGCCGGTGATGAGCGTCGCCGACGGCCTCGCCTTCTTCGAGCGCGTCGGCCGGGCGGGCGCCGCCGCCGCCGAGCGCGACGCCAGCCACCACTGGGGACGCCGCGCCGTCGACGCCCCGACGCCCCGCGACGCGTGGGCCGCACCCGAGGGGGACCCGTATGCCTGACGCCCGCCGCGACGGACGCCTCGGCGTCGGGATCATCGGGGCCGGACCCGTCGGCCCGGTGCTCGGTGCCGCCCTGGCGAACGCCGGGCACGCCGTGATCGGCGTCGCCACGACGAGCGAGGCCGGCCGCGAGCGCGTGGACGCCCTGCTGCCCGGCGCCCCGGTGCTCGCGATCCCGGATCTGGTCGAGCGGAGCGAGCTCGTGATCGTCGCCGTGCCGGGCGGCGAGATCGCGGCGCTCGCCGCCGGGCTCGCCGCGACCGGAGCCTGGCAGCCGGGCCAGCTCGTCCTGCACACCGCGGCGGAGCACGGCTACGGGGTCCTCGCGCCCGCATTGGCTTCGGGAGTCATCCCGCTCGCCGTCCACCCGGCGATGGCCTTCAGCGGGACGAGCCTCGACCTGGCGCGCCTCGCCGAGACGTACTTCGCCGTGACAGCGCCCGGGCCGGTGCTGCCGATCGCGCAGGCCCTCGTCGTCGAGATGGGCGGCGAGCCGGTCACCGTCGCGGAGGCGGACCGCGCGGCCTACGCCGAGGCCGTCTCGACCGCCACCACCTTCTCGACCGCCATCGTCGAGCAGGCCGCCGGCCTCCTCGCCGGCATCGGCGTCGACAAGCCCGGCTTCTTCCTCTCCAGTCTCGTCCGCTCCTCCGTCGACGACGCCCTGCGCCGCGCCGCGGGCTGACGCCCCCTGCCCGTCGAGCAGCGCCGCAGGCGCCCCGTCCCATGCTGGTCGAGTAGCGCCGCAGGCGCGTATCGAGACCCTGCGTCGACAGCACGCCGGCTCTGCAGACCCGAGTTCCGACGCCGGCTGGTCGCGGGCATTCAGGGAGCGCCCGAGAAGGGCCGCCGAGCGAGCCGCGTCATAAGCGTCACCGCGCAGAGCAGGCCGAGTCCCGCGAAGCACCATGCCAAGGGTGCGTATCCCGCGGCGGCGACCACCGCGCCGGCGACGACGCTCGCTGCCCCACCGCCGAGGTTGATCGCCAGATCCGTCGCCCCTTGCGACGCCGTTCGATCGCGCCGGCCCAGCGACTCGGTCACGAGCGTCGATCCCGCGATCATCCCGATCGACCAGGCGACGCCCAGCAGGGTGAGACCGACCGCGAAGAGCGGTGTCCCTCCAGTGACGCCGGCCCCGAGCAGTGCAGCCGCGGCGATGGAGAGGCCCAGGCCGGCTGCCGCGCAGCGTGGTGCACCGGCGCGTCGCACCAGGAGACCGACCATCGGACTCAGCGCGTACATGCCGGCGAGGTGTGCGCTCATGAGCAACCCGATGATCGCGGTCGGCTCTCCCTTCGCGTGCAGCTGCACGGGAGCCAGGGTCATCAGCGCGATCATCGTCGCGTGCACCGAGACGGAGACCACCAGTCCGATGAGCGCGCGAGGACGCCTCCTCAGGACGGCGACGACATCCCCGAAGCGCAGTCGGCTGTCGGGCGCGACCTTCGATCGGGCAAGGGAACGGGGAAGCCCGACGAGCACGCACACCGCGGAGACGCCGTAGAGCGCTGCGACCAGCAGGAACGCCTCGGCACTGGAGGTCGTGACTGCTCCCGCGAGGATCGGTCCGACGATCGATCCTGCTGTCGAGGCCCAGAGCACGAGTGAGATCGCGAGCGCTGCGTTGCCGGGCGAGAGCTCGGCAGCGCTGAAGCGGGCCGCCAATCCCGCGACCGTGCCGCCGCCGAGCAGCATCGCCGCGCCGAGAAGAAGTGTCGACAGGCCGCTGAACACCGCGGCAGCCGCCAGGGCGGCGCCGAGCATCGCCACGCCGTAGCCGACCGCCAGGGCCGTCCTCCTCCCCCTGCGCGAGGCGAGCCGGGCGATCGGCAGCGTCAGCGCGCTCGCGCCGACGACCGTCGACGTCTGCACGAGTCCGGCGATCTGCTCGGATCCGGACAGAGTGAGTGCCGCGATGCTGGCGACCGTCAGCACCGTACCGGTGGCGGTCGAGGCGGCGACCTGCGCGAGCGCGAGCGCACCCAGTCCGGGGCCGAGCGTCGAGCCTCGATCGTCGCGCTCTCGCACTGTCAGTGCCCGATCGACCGATAGAAGAACGGCGCTTCATCACCGGCGATGAAGACGCCCTCGTAGCTCTCGAATTCCTGGTAGATGCGCGACTCGTACTCGGTCCGGATCTCTCCGCTCGGTGTCCGGATCGCGACTCCGTGCCAGGGACTGATCCGAGTGGCGGGGTTCTTGATCCGCGGGGAGTACTGCCCGGGCTTCGGGTGAACGGTTCCTCGGACGGCCTGTGGGAAGGCGGCTCCGAGCACGTCGAGCTCGCGGAGCTTCGTGAGCAGGACGGCGTACTCGAACGCCGTGTGCTCGGCCCGCTCGCCGACGATCTCCACGGCTTCACGGAGCAGGGCCTGCGCGTCGACACCCTCGATGTCTCCGCTCTTCGTGAGCTCGATGAACGCCGCCGAGATCGCGGTCGTCTCGGTCCCCTGGCGGAGTGCGCGGACAAGGTCCTTCCGATGGCCGAACGACTGGTCGTCCCATGTCGCGGCGACCTCGCGCCGAACCTTCTCGTCGATCTCGTCGAGCTCGCCCCGCCTCGCCGTCATGAGGTCGTGCATGTCCACGATCTGCAGCCGTCCCCGCGCTCCGATCAGATCGATATGTCGCTGGAGATGCGAGGAGTACGGCATCGCCTCGTCGTCGCTGTAGCCGTAGAACGGGCGGTACGCCCGCCCGTCGAGGACGAGAGTGAAGAGAACCCCGGGGCGGTGAACCTGACTCACTGCGGTCGAGATGTTCTTGAGGAGCTGCAGCGCGTACAGCTCACCGAGATCGGGAGCGACACGGCGATGTGCTGCGGGATTGTGCGGGCGGCCGGCGAAGGAAGGCAGAAGCACCTCGACGGGTCGACCCCCTCGGATCGCTGCGTCGATCGACTTCAGGATCCGGCCGCGCGGGTCCCAGGGGAACGACTCAGGTCCGACACGGAACGCAGGATCATTCATGATCGCGAGGACCGCGGGACCGTCGACGTGCTCTGGAATGTCGAAGACCCGGTCGTGCAGTCCGTGGGCGGCGCTGAAGGAATCGACGTCGAATCGATCGAGAGTGACCGAGGCGGGGGATCGCCATCTGCGAGCCGCATCGAGGAGGGCGAGCGGGTCTGCTCGCCAATTCGGCTCTGTGTAGGAGACGTGGTTCAGGATCGTGTCGTCTGCAGGCATCGTTCCCCTTTGAATGAAGATGCCTCAACATAGTGCGCGGACCGTCCTCAGAGCGGCTGTGGCGCCGGAAGCGTGCCCTCGTCGCTGGCGCCCCGCTTCCCTGCGCCGCGGGTAGGGTTCTCGGGTGATCAGCACCATCGAACGCATCGGAGAGCTCCGCGAGACGCTGCAGGGGGTGCGGCGCACCGGGTCGCGGATCGCGCTCGTGCCGACCATGGGCGCCCTGCACGACGGGCACCTCGCGCTCGTCGATCGGGCCCGCGAGCTCGCGGACGTCGTCGTCGTGTCGATCTTCGTGAACCCGCTGCAGTTCGGCCCGGACGAGGACCTCGACCGCTACCCGCGCGACCTCGCGGCCGACCTCGCCCTGCTCGAGGAGCGCGGCGTCGAGCACGTCTTCGCGCCGAGCGTCGCCGAGATGTACCCGGACGGCCCCTCCTCCACCCGCGTGGTCGCGGGGAAGGTCGGCGCGCTCTACGAGGGCCGTTCGCGCCCCGGCCACTTCGACGGCATGCTGACCGTCGTCTCGAAGCTCCTGCACATCGTCCAGCCCGACGTCGCGATGTTCGGCCAGAAGGACGCGCAGCAGCTCTTCCTCGTCCGCCGGATGGTCCGCGACCTCGATCTGCCCGTCGTGATCGAGGGCGTCGACACCGTCCGCGAGGAGGACGGCCTCGCCCTCTCCAGCCGCAACCGCTACCTCGACGCGCGCGAGCGCCGGGCCGCGCGGACGATCCCGCTCCTACTCGAGGCCGCCGCCTCCGCCGCCGACCGCGGACTCGACGCCGTGATCGCCGCCGCGCAGTCCGCCTCGATGGGCGAGCCGCTGGTTAAGCTGGACTACCTCGTCGTCGCGAATCCGGCGACGCTCCTGCCGGTCGACGACGACCACCGCGGCCCGGCCCTCGTGCTCGTCGCCGCGGTCGTCGGCTCCACCCGGCTCCTCGACAACGGCCCGATCCTGCTCGCCTGATCCCGCCCGCCGCCTCCAACCGAAAGCACCCGCGTTCTGACATGGTCGACACCCCCGGCGCCCCCGTGCCCCCGTCCGAGCCCACGCCCGAGGAGGCCTCCGAGCAGAAGGCCGTGCGCCTGGCCAAGCGCGAGCGCCTGATCGAGCTCGCCGGCGAGGACCTCGGCGGCGGCGCCTACCCGGTCTCCGTCCCCGTCACCGACACCATCGCCGCGGTGCGCGCCCGGCACGAGGGCATCGAGCCCGACGTGAAGACCGGCGAGCGGGTCGGCCTCGCCGGCCGCGTCGTCTTCCAGCGCAACACCGGCAAGCTCTGCTTCGCGACGCTGCAGGCGGGTGACGGCTCGCGGATCCAGGCGATGGTCTCGCTCGGCGACGTCGGCGAGGAGTCGCTGGCGAGCTGGAAGGAGCTCGTCGACCTCGGCGACCACCTCTTCGTCGCCGGCGAGGTGCTCTCCAGCAAGCGCGGTGAGCTCTCCGTCTGGGTGTCGGAGTGGAGCATCGCGGCCAAGGCGATCCTCCCGCTGCCGAACCTGCACAACGAGCTCGGCGACGAGACCCGGATGCGCCAGCGCTACCTCGACCTGATCGTGCGCCCGCAGGCCCGCGAGACCGTCGTCGCGCGCTCGGCCGTGAACGCGTCGCTCCGCAGGACGTTCGTCGACCACGGCTTCCTCGAGGTCGAGACCCCGATGCTCCAGGTGATGCACGGCGGCGCCTCCGCCCGCCCCTTCGCCACCCACTCGAACGCGTTCGACACCGAGCTCTACCTCCGCATCGCCCCCGAGCTGTACCTCAAGCGCGCGGTCGTCGGCGGCATCGACCGCGTCTTCGAGATCAACCGCAACTTCCGCAACGAGGGCGCCGACTCGACGCACTCGCCCGAGTTCGCGATGCTCGAGGCCTACCAGGCCTACGGCGACTACTCCTCCATCGCCGACCTCACCCAGGAGCTGATCCAGAACGCGGCGCTCGCCGTCGCCGGCTCGCACGTGGTCACCTGGGCCGACGGCACCCAGTACGACCTCGGCGGCGAGTGGGACCGCATCTCGATGTACGAGAGCCTGTCGCTCGCCGCCGGCATCGAGATCACCCCGGCGACGCCGCTCATCGAGCTCGAGACGCTCGCCGAGCGCGAGGGCGTCGAGGTGCACGTGCCCACGCACGGCAAGTACGTCGAGGAGCTCTGGGAGCACTTCGTCAAGGGCGGCCTGGTCCGGCCGACGTTCGTGATGGACTTCCCCGTCGACACCTCGCCGCTGGTGCGCGCGCACCGCAGCATCCCCGGCGTCGTCGAGAAGTGGGACCTCTACGTCCGCGGCTTCGAGCTCGCCACCGGCTACTCCGAGCTGATCGACCCGGTCGTGCAGCGCGAGCGCTTCGTCGAGCAGGCGCAGCAGGCCGCTGCCGGCGACGACGAGGCGATGCGCCTGGACGAGGACTTCCTCCGCGCGCTCGAGCACGGCATGCCCCCCACCGGCGGCATGGGGATGGGCATCGACCGGCTGCTGATGGCCGTCACCGGCCTCGGGATCCGCGAGACCATCCTCTTCCCGCTGGTCAAGTAGGTTCGAGTCGTGGTCAGGGCATCCAGCATCGTCGCGTCGGTCGTCGCCGGGGTCCTCACGCTCGCGCAGTTCGGCGTGGGCGCGGCGGTCGCGACCTCGGTGCTCGTCGACTCGGCCGATCTCGGCCGGGCGCTGGCCGACCAGCGGGTGGCGGAGTCGTTCACCCCCGACGACACGATCGCCGGCTTCGCCGACCGCACCGCGATGTCGACGCGCGGCCGTGCCCTGTACTACGCCTCGAGCCCCTCGGTCGAGCCGACCGCCGGCTTCAACACCCTCTGCGGCTACGGCGCCTCGGACGAGATCGTGCTCGGCTGCTACACCGGCAGCGACATCTACATCTCCGACGTCGAGAACCCCGACCTCGACGGGATCCGCGACGTGACCGCCGCCCACGAGATGCTGCACGCCGCGTGGATCCGGATGGACGCCGACGAGCAGGCCGAGATCGGCGCCGAGCTCGAGGCCGCCTACGCCGCGCTGCCGCAGGACGGCCCGATCGCCGAGCGCCTCGAGCTGTACCGCACCGGGGGCCTGGGCGAGCGCGTGAACGAGCTGCACTCCATCCTCGGCACCGAGGTCGCCGACCTTCCGCCGACGCTCGAGGCGCACTACGCCGAGTACTTCGGCGACCGCTCGATCGTCGTCGGCCTGAACGCCCAGTACGAGGCGGTCTTCACCGACCTCGAGAACCGCATCACCGAGCTCGTCGGCCGGATCGACGCGATGTACGCCGACCTCACGGCGCGCATCGACGCGAACAACGCCGAGTACGACGCGCTGAACGCCGAGATCGACTCCTTCAACGCCCGGGCGGACAGCGGCGACTTCGCCTCCGACGCCGCGTTCGACGCCGAGCGCGCCGACCTGCTCGCGCGGGGCGACGCGGCCGACGACGTCCGCGCCGCCATCGACGCGGACATCGCGGTCTACGACGGCCTGCGCGCCGAGCTCGAGGGGCTCAACGCGGACGCGTCGGCGCTCAATCGGTCGATCGAGAGCAGCTGAGCCTCCTCCACACCCTCCTCCACACCCCGATCCGGTGCCGGCCGCGCTCGCTCAGCGGCCGCTCCGGGCCCGCTCCCGGCCGACCCGGGTAGGATCGGCCGCATGGACTGGGAGCTGTGGAATCAGGGACTGTGGGCACTCGTGCCGACGGTCAGCATCGGCCTCCTCTTCTGGTTCATCATGCGCGCGCTGATCCGCTCGGACCGCAACGAGCGCCGCGCCTACGACCGCATCGAGGCGCAGGAGCGGGCCCGACGCGGTCTGCCCCCGCGCGACGCCGCCTAGAGCCCCGGTGAACGCCCCGGACTGGTCGCTGATCCTCGCGGTCGCCGCGATCGTCGTGGAGCTCGTCGTCCGCGTGATCGCCGTCATCGTCGTGCCGCGCAACCGCCGCCCGACGACCGGCCTCGCCTGGCTGATGGCGATCTTCCTGATCCCCTACGTCGGCATCCTGCTCTTCCTCTTCATCGGCAGCTACCGGCTCCCGCGCAAGCGCCGGCGCAAGCAGGAGGAGATCAACCGCTTCATCCTCGAGTCGACGGAGGGCATCGACCGGGTCGCCCGCAACCACCCGTGGCCGACCTGGCTCGAGTCCGTCGTCACGCTCAATCGCAACCTCGGCGCGATGCCGCTCGTCGGCGGCAACGACGCCCGCCTGCAGGGCGACTACGAGCAGACCATCCGGGCGATGGCCGACGAGATCGACCGCGCCCGCCGCTACGTGCACTGCGAGTTCTACATCCTCGCCGCCGACGCGACCACGGCCCCCTTCTTCGACGCGCTCGACCGGGCCGTCGCCCGGGGCGTGACCGTGCGGATCCTGCTCGATCACATCGCCTCCATCCGCGTCCCCGGCTACTACACCGGGACGCACCGCCGCCTGCGGGCGATGGAGCGGGCCGGCGCGCGGTGGTCCTACATGCTCCCCGTCCGCCCGTGGCTCGGGCAGTACCAGCGGCCGGACCTGCGCAACCACCGCAAGCTGCTGATCGTGGACGGGAACGCGGCCTTCATGGGCTCGCAGAACGTCGTGGACTCGAGCTACAACAAGCGCGGCAACATCCGGCGCGGGCTGCACTGGCACGACCTGATGGTGCGCCTCGAGGGGCCGGTGGTGCAGGGCATCAACGCCATCTTCATCACCGACTGGTACAGCGAGACGGACGAGCTGCTGCTCCGCGAGTCCGAGCCGATGGAGGCGCTGCAGCAGCGCGACACCATCGACTGCCAGGTGGTGCCGAGCGGGCCGGGCTTCGACGGCGAGAACAACCTGCGGCTCTTCCTCGCGCTGCTCTACTCGGCGCAGAAGTCGATCATCATCACGAGTCCCTACTTCGTCCCCGACGAGGCGATGCTCTACGCGATCACGACCGCGACCCGCCGCGGCGTGCACGTCGAGCTCTTCGTCTCCGAGATCGGCGACCAGGCCGTCGTCTACCACGCGCAGCGCTCGTACTACGAGACGCTCCTCACCGCGGGCGTGCGGATCTGGATGTACCGCAAGCCCACGATCCTGCACGCGAAGCACTTCACGATCGACGACGACGTCGCGGTGATCGGCTCGAGCAACATGGACATGCGCTCCTTCACCCTGAACCTCGAGGTCTCGCTGATGGTGCGCGGCGCCGACTTCGTCGAGGACCTGCGCGAGGTGCAGCAGGACTACCGCGAGCACTCCCGCGAGCTGACCCTGCGCGAGTGGCGGCAGCAGCCGCTGCGCTCGACGATCCTCGACAATCTGGCGCGGCTCACCTCGGC
This sequence comes from Rathayibacter sp. VKM Ac-2856, assembly GCF_013205055.1. GTDB lineage: Bacteria > Actinomycetota > Actinomycetes > Actinomycetales > Microbacteriaceae > Rathayibacter. The sequence goes on along the minus strand of NZ_JABMLF010000002.1, from coordinate 403,240 downwards.
CCTCCAATAGGGGGAACCGAGTCTCGCTCGGATATGGCGAGCGACCCTCATGTCTTGCTACTCTCCGAAGGCGAGCAATCGTCGACGCTCGCCCGTCATCGACCGGAGTAGTCCCCGTGAACCCTCGCCCCGCCCATCTCAATCCGCTGTGCGTCCCCCTGAGCGCCGGGGCCCGCGTCGTCCGGCTGCGCGGCTCGGAGGGCATCTCGGCGCTCCGCCGCACGGTCGACGTCTCGGTGCCGACCCCGGCCGGCTTCCGGATGGACCTCGCGATCGCCGCCACCGATCGCGTCCGGGTTCTGCACGTCGTCTCGTCGCCGCTCGCCGTCCGCTGGCCCGGCCCGACGGCCGCCGACGGCTCCTCCGTCTTCGTGCTGCCGATGGAGGGGACGCTCTCCGTCGAGTCCTCCGCCGGTCCGCTCGCGGTCTCCGAGGGCGGGCTCGCGCTCCCCACGGAGGACCCGATCGTCCTGCACTCGTCCCGACCGGTCCGCTTCCTCGTGCTCTGCGCCGACAACGGCGTCTCCGAGCGGCGCCGCACCGACCCCGTCCGGCTCGTGCCCGCGACGTCGATGACCACGACCGCGCGGACCGTCCTGCGGGCCTTCCTCGGCGAGCTCGACCCCGAGCACCCGGTGCAGGCCGAGTACCTCGAGGGCACGGTCCTGCGCCTGGCCCGGCTGCTCGGCTCGGAGCGGGAGGAGGGCTCCCGCGAGCGCCTGGGCCTCCACGACATGGTCGAGGCCGCGATGCAGGTCATCCAGGCCGACTTCAGCGATCCCACCCTCGACCCCGGCACGGTGGCCCGGCGCTGCCGGGTCAGCCTGCGCACTCTGCAGCGCGCGGTCGCGGACGAGCGGGGCTCGACCCTCCGCAAGCTGATCTCGGACGTGCGCACCGAGAACGCCCTGCGCCTGGTCGGCACCCCGGACGTGGGCTCCCTGCCGCTCAGCGACATCGCGCGCCGCTCCGGCTTCTCCTCGCCCGAGCGGCTGCGGCGGGCGATCGCGACGGAGACCGGGCTGTCGCCGAGCGAGTACCGCCGCCGGCTGACGGGCGAGGACCTCGCCGCAGGCTGACCCCGCGCTCGTCCGCTTGCGGGTCGCCGCGCCTCGCGCAAGGCCCTGTCCCCTTCGAAGTGCCCGGCGTAGCGTCGGAGCGTCCTCAGCACAGTGCGGGCGGTCGGCCCTCGGGCCGGCACTTCAGAAGGGAACGTCATGGCGGCGAGCAGAACGACGCGCATCCTCATCCTCGGCGGCGGCTACGTCGGCCTCTACACGGCCTGGGGCCTCGAGAAGCTCCGCGGAGCGACGCCGATCGACGTCACCGTCGTCGAGCCGAACCCCTACATGACCTACCAGCCCCTGCTCCCGGAGGTGGCGGGCGGCCACGTGCAGCCCCGCCACGTCACCGTCCCGCTCGTGCAGGCGCTGAAGCGCACCCGCATCGTCCGCGGGGCGATCACCGGCGTCAGCCTGGCCGACCGGTCCGCGACGGTCGCGGCGATCGACGGCACCAGCCGCACGCTGCCCTTCGACCATGTCGTCTTCGCGCTCGGCGCGGTGACCCGCACCTTCCCGACGCCCGGTCTCGCCGAGCACGCGATCGGCTTCAAGACGGTCGAGGAGGCGGCGGACCTGCGCGACCGCGTCATCGAGAACATCGCGAAAGCGGCCCTGACGACCGATGCGGCCGAGCGCCGCCGGCTGCTCACCTTCGTCTTCGTCGGCGGCGGCTACACCGGGGTCGAGGCGCTCAGCGAGCTGCTCGACCTCAGCCGCCGCACCCTCGCCGCGCAGCCGTCGCTCTCGATGGGCGACGTCACCTGGCACCTCGTCGAGGCGCTCGACCGCGTCGCACCGGAGGTCGGCCCGGAGCTCTCCGGCTGGACGCTCGATCACCTCCGCGGCCGGGGCGTGCACGTGCACCTCACGACGACGATGCCCTCCTGCGAGGACGGCGTGGTCGAGCTCTCCAGCGGCGAGCGGATCCCCGCGGCGACGATCGTCTGGACCGCCGGGGTCAAGCCGAACCCGATCCTCGACGCGACCGACGCGCCGCGCGGCCCCAAGGGCCACGTGATGGCGGACGCGCGCCTGCGGGTCGTCACGGAGGACGGCGAGCCCGTCGGAGCGGCGTGGGCCGCCGGCGACGGCGCGCAGATCCCCGATCTCACCGCGGAGAAGCAGCCGGCGTACTACCCGCCGAACGCGCAGAACGCGGTCCGCCAGGCCAAGCTGCTGGCGCGCAACATCATCGCCGACATCACCGGCACGGTCGTGGAGGAGTACCGCCACGCCTCCGTCGGCACGGTCGCCGAGTACGGCATCGGCAAGGGCGCGGGCCTCATCAAGGGCGTGAAGCTCCGCGGAGTGCCCGCCTGGCTCGCCCACCGCGCCTACCACGGGGCGGCGATGCCGACCTTCGACCGCAAGTGGCGGATCATCGCGGGCTGGGTCGTCGACGCGGTGTCGCGCCGCGATCTCTCGCCGATGAGCGCGCTGCAGGACCCGCGGCGCGCGTTCCGCGAGACCGCCGAGGCGACCGATCGCGAGGCGGCCGAGAAGCGCGCGGCCAAGGAGAAGGAGAAGGCGGCCGGCTGAGCCGGGTCAGGCGCGGCGGCGCGGCTTCAGGCGGACCGTCGGCAGGGTCGGCGCCGGCAGCGCCCGGCCCGGGTAGCCCTCGACGGAGCCGAACGGCCCGTCCGCGTCGCCGCCCGCGATGACGTCGTCCTGCCAGCGCTCGCGCGCGGCGGCGACGTCGTCGTGGCTGCGGCCGACGAAGTTCCACCACATCACCAGCTGCTCGGCGAAGGGCTCGCCGCCGATCAGCACGACCCGTGCGCCCTCGTCGCCCGCCGTCAGCACCGTCGCGTTGCGCCCGGGGGCGAGGTAGGCGAGGTCGGAGCGGGCGACGTCGACACCGTCCACGGCGAGCGGGCCCGAGTCCACCAGCACGCCGTGCTCCCACGCCGCGTCCAGCGGGATCTCGACCCGGGCACCCGGCTCCAGATCGATCTGGGCGGCCACGAGCGGAGTGAACACGCTCGCGGGCACCGAGGCGCCGAGCATCTCGCCCACGAAGACCTGCGCCACCGCGCCGTCCAGCGCCACGCGCACGCCGCGGTGGTGCTCGAAGAACGGATCGCCCAGGCGCGCCTCCTCGGGCAGCGCCACCCAGAGCTGCACGCCGTGCAGCACGGGCTCGGCCCCGGTCGAGACCTCGGAGTGCGAGATGCCCCGCCCGGCCGTCATCAGGTTGAGCTCGCCCGGCCGCACCAGCTGGTGGCTGCCGACGCTGTCGCGGTGGTCGATCTCGCCCTCGAAGAGCCAGCTGACGGTCTGCAGGCCGGTGTGCGGGTGCGGCGGGACGTCCATGCCCGCCTCCTCGCCGAGGCGGACAGGTCCGTAGTGGTCGGCGAAGCACCAGGCGCCGATCGTGGAGCGCGAGCGCTGGGGGAGCGTGCGGCGCACCTCGATCGCGCGCGGCCCGCCGAGCGGCACGAGCCGAGCCTCGAGGATCTCGACGGCGGGGGGCTCGGCGGCGGACGTGTCGGCGGCGGAGTGGCCGGCGGCGGAGGCGTCGGCGACGGCGGCCCCGGCGCTCGCGCCGCGGGGCGAGGGCACCGGGTGCTCCTCCGGGTGCTTCTCGAGGTCGCTCATCCGGGAAGTGTATGCCTCTGCATGGATCTGCGGGGCCGGTTCATGGAACGCTGCAGGCGGGTTCCGTCGCGGCCGGCTGGGCAGGGGCGGTGACCGCGGGCTCCTCGACCGGAGTGCCCGCCGCCGGGACCTCGATCACCTCGGCGTCCTCCTCGCGGGTGCCGGCGATCGCCTCGGCGACGGTCCGGTGGACGAGGTCGATGTCGGGCTGCTCGGGGAGGGTCAGCGGCAGGCCGAGCTCGACGCGCACGAAGGGGTGCTCGCGGGCCGAGACGGCGAGCCGGGCGAGGGCCGGGAGCGACTCCTCCGGCAGGCTCGTCGACACGTTCTCGCCGCCGGCCCGCGCGATCGCCTGGAAGCGCGTGAGCACCGTCAGCGGGTCGGCCTGGCGGAACAGCGCGGCCTGGAGGCAGCCCTGCCGCTCGGAGCGGTCGGCGTCGGAGGTGTTCACCCGCGACCGCGCGAACCAGAGGGCCTCGCTGCCGTCGAGGTGCTGGAGTCCGGCGGGGATCGGCGGACCGTACTCGACCGGGCGCCCGCTGCCGTCGTCCGGCACGCCGGCCTGCAGCACGGGGCGGGCGACCACGACCGAGACGCCGCCGAGCGCGTCGATGAGGTCGACGAACCCGGTCATGCGGATCGAGACCGTCGCCTGCACGGGCAGCCCGGTGTAGCCACTGACGGCCTCGCGCACGGCGTCCGCGCCCGGGTCCGCGCTGCCGGGGTAGAGCTCCGGGTGCTCGAGCCCGTACTGGTAGGTGTGGTTGACGCCGCAGCCGGCGAGGCAGCGCGTCCCCTCGGGCAGGGCGGCCGCCAGTGCCGAGCCGGGCGGGTAGAGGAAGTTGGCGGCTGTCCGCGGCACCCCGAGCAGCACGCTGCGCCCGGTGACCGCGTCGATGCTGACGACGGTCAGGGAGTCGGGCAGGAGCACCTGGTCGCGCAGCGGATCGTCGTCCAGGCCCATCAGCAGGATCGTGTAGCGGCCGTCGATCGGCTCCACGCCCCGGCCCGAGGCCGAGACCGCCGTCAGGAGGCGGTGCTGGGCGGAGACGGTCGAGACCCACCAGGTCGTCGCGCCGAGCGGTGCGAGCACGGCCAGCACGGTGACGAGCGCGAGGGCCGCCCGCGGCGCGGCGGTGCGCCGGGCGAGCAGGGCCGCGGCGATCGGGCCCGAGATCCAGAACGCGCCGACCAGCGCGCCCATCACGCCGAGCAGGAGCAGGACGCGGCTGTCGGTCGCGGCGCCCACGAGGGCCGCCGGGTCCGAGAGCGCGATCCAGGCGCTCAGGGCGATCCCGAGCACAGCGACGACGGCGAGGGCGCCGCGGACGGCCGCCGCTCGCGGGCGGCCGAGCATCCGGTGGCCGAGTCCCGGAGCGACGGCCGAGGCGAGCACCGCCAGCAGCGCCCGCGTCCTGCCGGGAGCGGGCGGGTCGGCGTGCTCGCGCGAGCCGGCCCCGTCCGCTCCGGCGTGGTGCGTCAGATCCTCGCGCGGCGTCGGCGCGCCACGACGAGTCCGGCTCCGCCTGCCAGCATGAGGGCCGAGCCGAGCAGCGCGGCCGCCTCGCCCTCGAGGCCGGTCTCGGCCAGGCGCGGTCCGCCCGGCTTCGATCCGCTGCTCGAGACAGGGGCCGCGGCGACGGGGGTGGCGGCAGGGGTGGCGGCGGGGGTGGTCGGCGCGGTCGTGGGCACGGGCTCGGGAGCCGCGGCGGCGCCTCCGTCGAGGGTGGCGCTCGCGAGCACGCGGCCGTAGTCGTCCATCAGCGCGACGGTGTGCGGATCGGTCGTGTACTCGGCGCCGACCGTGGTGGTCACGGCTCCGCCGGCGATCGTGGAGGTGCCGATCGTCGTCGGCTCGGAGTAGATCACAGTGCTGGTGGCCAGGCCGTCGAGGTCGCCCTCGGCCGCCCAGTACAGGTCGGAGAAGGTGAGGTCGAAGCTCTCGCCCACCAGGTAGCTCGACGGGGCGAGCGACGCGTCGGTGAACGGCGCGATGTAGATCTCGAAGTTCTCGAGGGCGGGAGGCTCCACGGTGGGCACCTCTCCGTCGACGACCGCGGTCCCCGCCTCGGGGTCCACGTCGTACGCGATCTCCTCGTTGCGGTAGATGGCCGCGGTCGCGGCCGGCTCCGGGAGCTCCAGGCCGACGCTCGGCGAGCTCGGGCTGAAGAAGTAGAGGTTGACCGGACCGGCGAAGTTGTAGACGAGCGCATCGCCCTGAGCGTCGAGCGACGCCTTCTTGATCACCCACTCGCCGCGGTTCCCGCGAGCGCCGACCGGCAGCTGCGCCTGGACGAGGACGTCGTAGCCGGCGTACTCGGGGCCGGCGTCGACGGCGATGCCGCCGCCGTTGAAGAGGATCGCGTCCGTCCAGTCCGAGGGGTTGTCCGCGGGGTCGGCCGCGGCCGGCGCGGCGGTGCTCAGGGCGAGGCCCGCGGCGGCTGTCGCGGCGAGCGCGCAGCGGAGGAGCGGACGGGTCGATCGGTGCATGCGGTGTGTCCCCCAGAAGTCGCGGCCGTCGTCGTCGAGGCCGTCGGCTCACTCTCGGCGAGTGGCGTCGGAGTGCGCAAGCCCTCCGGGACGGTCGTCACCGGATCGGGACATCGTGTCCAGGGTGCTCACGCACGAGCGGGCGGCTCGCCGTGCCGAGGCACGACGGGCCGCCCGCTCAGTGGGTCGATCGGTCGTCAGGCGCTGACGCGGCGGCGGCGCGCCAGGACGAGTCCGCCGAGGCCCGCGGCGAGCAGGCCGCCCGCGAGCAGGGCCATCGGTCCGGCCTCGGCACCGGTCTCCGCGAGGTGCGCGCCGGGCTTCGCGCCCGGCTTCGATCCGGTGTTCGCGACGGGAGCCACGGCGACGGGCGTCGGGGTGGTGGTCGGCGCCGCGGTCGGCTCGGCCTCCGGAGCGGCGGCACCGCCGTCGAGCGTCGCGGCGGACAGCACGCGGCCGTAGCCGTCCAGCAGCACGACCGTGTGCGGGTCGGTGGTGTACTCGGCGCCGATGGTGGTGGTCACCGAGCCGCCGGCGATCGCCGCGGTGCCGATGGTGGTCGGCTCCGAGTAGATGACGGTGCTGGTCGCCTGCCCGTCGAGGTCGCCGGGCCCCGCCCAGTACAGCTCGGAGAACGTGAGGTCGAACGCCTCGTCGACCGTGTAGCTCGACGGCTCGACGGTCGCGAGCGTGAGCGGGGTGCCGTAGGTCTGCAGGTCGGTCAGGGCGGGCGCCACGACCGTCGGGACGGTCCCGTCGACGACGGCGGTGCCGGCCTCGGGGTCGACGTCGAACTCGATCTCGCCACCGCGGTAGATGGCCGCCGTCGCGTCGGGCTCGGGCAGCTCGAGGCCCGGCTGCGCGGCGCTCGGGCTGAAGAAGTAGAGGTTCGTCGGTCCGGCGAAGTTGACGACGCGGGCGGTGCCCTCGGCGTCGAGCGACGCCTTGCGGATGTTCCAGACCCCTCCGCCCTCGTAGCCCTCGACGGTGCGCGGGACCTGCGACTGCACGAACACGTCGTAGCCGGCGTACTCGGGACCTGCGTCGACGGTGATCCCGCCGCCGTTGTACTCGAAGATCTCCTCGCCCTCGACCTCGGCGGCCGAGGCGGGCGTCGCCGCCAGCAGTGCGAGGCCGAGTGCGGCGGCGGTGGCGGCGACGGCGCCGCGGGTGATGGGTCGTGCGAGTCGTGTCATGTCGTGCTGTTCCCCCGGTGATCACGGCCCTCGACTGTGAGAGCGCTGAGTCACGATCCCGCACGGAAGATGCGGCCGCATCCACCGTGAGGAGGAGGCCCGGCGGACGTCTGCGCCCGGACGCGTCGGCCCCCGTCGAGCACGGCCCTCACGCCCAGGGCGAACAGGGGGTCCGACCGGGGGGAGCGCTGGTTACAGTCGAGCTATCGGAGCCCACCCCTGCGGGTTCTGTAGGGAGTGACAGCATGTTCGAGAGATTCACCGATCGCGCACGGCGCGTCGTCGTCCTGGCCCAAGAAGAGGCCAAGATGCTCAATCACAACTACATCGGGACCGAGCACATCCTGCTCGGCCTGATCCACGAGGGCGAGGGAGTGGCCGCCAAGGCGCTCGAGTCCCTCGGCATCTCGCTCGACGCAGTGCGCGAGCAGGTCCAGGACATCATCGGCCAGGGACAGCAGCAGCCCACCGGCCACATCCCCTTCACGCCGCGTGCGAAGAAGGTCCTCGAGCTGTCCCTGCGCGAAGCGCTGCAGCTCGGCCACAACTACATCGGGACCGAGCACATCCTGCTCGGCCTCATCCGCGAGGGCGAGGGCGTCGCCGCTCAGGTTCTGGTCAAGCTGGGCGCAGACCTCAACCGGGTGCGCCAGCAGGTCATCCAGCTGCTCTCGGGGTACCAGGGCAAGGAGCAGGTCGCCGTGGGCGGTGAGCAGCAGCAGCCTCAGGGAGGCTCGCAGATCCTCGACCAGTTCGGCCGCAACCTCACGCAGGCTGCGCGCGACAACAAGCTCGACCCGGTCATCGGGCGCGAGAAGGAGATCGAGCGGGTCATGCAGATCCTCTCCCGCCGCTCCAAGAACAACCCCGTCCTGATCGGCGAGCCCGGCGTCGGCAAGACCGCCGTGGTCGAGGGCCTCGCCCAGGCGATCGTGCGCGGCGACGTGCCCGAGACGCTCAAGGACAAGCAGCTCTACACGCTCGACCTCGGCTCGCTCATCGCCGGCTCCCGCTACCGCGGAGACTTCGAGGAGCGCCTCAAGAAGGTCACGAAGGAGATCCGCACCCGCGGCGACATCATCACCTTCATCGACGAGATCCACACCCTCGTCGGCGCAGGGGCCGCGGAGGGCGCGATCGACGCCGCCTCGATCCTCAAGCCGCTGCTCGCCCGCGGCGAGCTGCAGACCATCGGCGCGACCACGCTCGACGAGTACCGCAAGCACTTCGAGAAGGACGCCGCGCTCGAGCGCCGCTTCCAGCCGATCCAGGTCGCGGAGCCGTCGCTGCCCCACACGATCAACATCCTCAAGGGCCTGCGCGACCGCTACGAGGCGCACCACAAGGTGTCCATCACCGACGGTGCGATCGTCTCGGCCGCCAACCTCGCGGACCGCTACATCAGCGACCGCTTCCTGCCCGACAAGGCCATCGACCTGATCGACGAGGCCGGAGCCCGCCTGCGTCTCTCGATCCTCTCGGCCCCGCCGGAGCTGCGCGAGTTCGACGACAAGATCGCCGTCGTCCGCACCGCCAAGGAGGCCGCGATCGAGGACCAGGACTTCGAGAAGGCCGCGTCGCTCCGCGACGAGGAGAAGCAGCTGCTCGGTGAGCGCCTGCGCCTCGAGAAGAAGTGGAAGGCCGGAGACGTCAAGGCGACCGGTGTCGTCGACGAGGGTCTGATCGCCGAGGTCCTCGCCCAGGCGACCGGCATCCCGGTGTTCAAGCTGACCGAGGAGGAGTCCTCGCGGCTCGTCTTCATGGAGAAGGCGCTGCACCAGCGCGTCATCGGCCAGGAGGAGGCCATCGCGGCCCTCTCGCGGACCATCCGCCGCACCCGCGCCGGCCTCAAGGACCCCAAGCGCCCCTCGGGCTCGTTCATCTTCGCCGGCCCCACGGGTGTCGGAAAGACCGAGCTCGCGAAGGCGCTCGCCGAGTTCCTCTTCGACGACGAGAACGCGATGATCTCGCTCGACATGTCGGAGTACGGCGAGAAGCACACCGTCTCGCGACTGTTCGGCGCCCCTCCCGGGTTCGTCGGCTTCGAGGAGGGCGGCCAGCTCACCGAGAAGGTCCGCCGCAAGCCGTTCAGCGTGGTCCTCTTCGACGAGATCGAGAAGGCGCACCCCGACATCTTCAACTCGCTCCTCCAGATCCTCGAGGAGGGTCGTCTGACCGACGGCCAGGGGCGCGTCGTCGACTTCAAGAACACCGTCATCATCATGACCACCAACCTCGGTGCTCGTGACATCGCCGGTGGTCCCGTCGGGTTCCAGATCGAGGGCGACAACGCCACCGGCTACGACCGCATGCGCGGCAAGGTCAACGAGGAGCTGAAGAAGCACTTCAAGCCCGAGTTCCTCAACCGCGTGGACGACGTCATCGTCTTCCCGCAGCTGTCGAAGCCGGAGCTGCTCCAGATCGTCGACCTGTTCATCGGCCGTCTGAGCGACCGCCTGCTCGACCGCGACATGACGGTGGAGCTGACGCAGCCGGCCAAGGAGCGGCTGATCGAGGTCGGGTTCGACCCGGCCCTCGGCGCCCGCCCGCTGCGCCGCGCGATCCAGCGCGAGATCGAGGACCAGCTGTCCGAGCAGATCCTGCACGGCCAGCTCGGCTCCGGAGACCACGTCCACGTGGACTTCGCGGAGGGCAAGTTCGTCTTCACGACGACGCCGCGGCTCATCTCGATCAGCGCCGGCGCGACGGCGGGGGCGGCGACCACCGGCCCGGCCACGCCCGACCTGATGTCGTAGCACCGCACCACCACCGCACGACTCGACGAGCCCGTTCCTCCCACCGGAGGGGCGGGCTCGTCGTCGTTCGGCCCTACGCTGGACGGATGGCCGATTGGAAGTACCCGGTGCGCCGCGCGCGCACGAGCGACGTCCCCTTCATCCAGGAGCTCAGCGAGCCGCTCGTGAACGAGCGCATCCTCCTGGGCAAGGACCGCGTGGTGCTCTACGGCGCCGTGCAGGAGTTCCGCATCGCGGAATCCGAGGACGGCACCGCCATCGGCTGCGGCGCGCTGCACGTGATGTGGGACGACATCGCGGAGGTGCGCACCCTCGCTGTCGCGCAGGACTGGCTCGGCCGCGGCGTCGGCCACCACATCCTGGAGCGCCTCGAGAACGACGCGCGGGAGCTCGGTCTCAAGCGCCTGTTCTGCCTGACCTTCGAGGTCGGCTTCTTCGAGCGCCACGGCTACGCGCCGATCGGCGAGAAGGTCGTCGACCCCGACGTGTACGCCGAGCTGCTGCGCTCGCCCGACGAGGGTGTCGCCGAGTTCCTCGACCTCGCCCGGGTGAAGCCGAACACGCTCGGCAACACCCGCATGCTCAAGACGCTCTGACCGCGCGCACGTCGTAGCCTGTGTCGGTGACTCCGCCTCCCCGCCGCCTGCCCTCCCGGGTCTACCGGCGGCGCAGGGCCGGTCTGCTCCTGGCGCTCCTCGTGATCATCGCCGGCGTCGCCGCGCTGGTGTCGCTCCAGCCTTGGGCGGGCGCCCGCGGGACCGGCGAGAGCGCGAGTCCGACGGCCTCCGCGCTGCCGACGCTCTACCCCTCGACGGCGCCCGAGGGCTCGGCGCCCGTCGACGTCGCCGCGTGCACCGCGGACAGCGTCGCCGTCACCGCCGTCACCGACGCGACGAGCTACGGGGCCGACGAGGCGCCGCAGCTCTCGCTGTCGCTCGCGAACATCTCCAGCGCCGACTGCATCATCGACGCCGGGACCGGCGAGCAGGTCTTCACGATCACCAGCGGCTCCGACCCGGTGTGGACGTCGACCGACTGCCAGACGAACCCGACCTCGCAGGAGATCCTGCTGCAGGCCGGGACCTCCGTGACCGGCAGCGCGATCACCTGGGACCGCACCCGCTCCTCGCCGGACACCTGCTCCGGCGGACGCGAGGCCGTCGAGGGCGGCGGCGCGGCCTACAACCTCTCCGTCTCGGTCGCCGGCATCCCCTCCGGGTCGACCACGCAGTTCCTGCTGCAGTAGGCGTCTGAACGCGCCATCTGTCGCTCTTCAGGGGGAGGTGGCGCGGAACACGTCCGCGTACGCTCGCGAGCATGATGAGGATGCTCGGCCGGATCCTGTCCGCGGCGACGCCGAGGGGTCGGGGTTCCGGCGTGCGCGACGGGCGCTCCCGCGGAGCGGTGGTGGGCGTGCTGCTCGTGGCGGCGCTGGCGGGAGCGCCGGCGGCCGTGGCCAGTGGGGTTCCCGCGGCCGGGGGTGCTGGGGCCGCGAGTGCTGCGGCCGCTGCGATCGCTGCTCCTGCCGCGGCGGGCCGGGTGGAGGCCGTGGGCGGCGGCCTGGCGAGCGGCGTCGACGACTTCCGCTTCTCGCGCTACGCCGTCGACTACGAGCTCGGCCGCGACGCCGACGGGCGCTCGACGCTGACCACCGTCGAGACGTTCGTCGCGGAGTTCCCCGCCGACCAGAACCGCGGAATGCAGCGCGCGATCCCGCTCGAGTACGAGGGGTACCCGACCGGGGTCGACCTGGTGTCGGTGACCGACGAGACCGGGGAGCGGCGGCCCGTGGACACCGAGCGCGAGGACGGCTTCCTCCTCGTCACCAGCGCGGCCGACGGCTTCGTCAGCGGCAGCCAGACCTACGTCTTCACCTACACGCAGCACGACGTGACGCTCCCCGGCTCCGGCACGCGCAGCGGCGAGGACGAGTTCTACTGGGACGCGAACGGCACGGCCTGGCGCCAGCCCTTCGACCGGTACGACATCCGGATCCGGCTCACCGGCGGGCTCGTCGACGCGGCGACCGGCACCTCCGCCTGCTACCGCGGCGCCGCGGGCTCCACCGACGGCTGCTCGATCGGCCGCGACGGCTCCGTGGTGACCGCGAGCGGGACGGACCTGGCGGCGGGCGAGAACGTGACGGTCGCCGTCGGCTTCGCGCCCGGCACCTTCACGCCGCGCGACGACGGCTACTTCGCCTCCGGCTGGGCGTGGGTGCAGCTGGTGTCGCTGCTGGTGCTGCTCGGGGTGCTCGTCGTGGCGGTCCACCGGCGGGCGACGGTGCTGCGCGACGCCCCCGGGCGTCCGACGGTGATCGCCGAGTACGAGCCGCCCGCGCAGGGGCTCTTCCTCTCGGCGGCGCTGCGCGGCAGGTCGTGGAACGCTCCGGCCGCGGCGCTCCTGGACGCGGCGGTCCGCGGGCTGGTCCGGGTCGAGGAGAAGGAGTCGGCGAAGGGCGGGTCGGCGAAGAAGCCGGCCTTCCTGCTCCGGGTGCTCGACCCCGCGACGGCCTCGCCGCGACGCGCCGGCCGGCCGCGGGCGATCCCTCCCGTGGACCGCGAGTTCTTCGACATCGCCTTCGGTACGGCGCCCCAGCCGGGCGCGGTCCGCGATCTGAGCGAGAAGGACAAGGAGCTCGGGAAGGCCGTGTCGGCGTTCCAGACGGGGATGTCCAAGCGGGTGACGCAGGAGGGGCTGCGGCGACCCGGGACGGTGCGCGGCTCGGTGGTCCTGGTCCTGCTGGCGGTGCTCGCGTCGGTCGGCGCCGTCCTGGGCGGTGCGCTGCTGCTGGGGGCGAAGCTCGGCGGGCCGCTGCCGTTCGTGCTGGTGCTCGTGGCGATCGCGCTGGGCGCCGCGATCTGCGTCCTCCTCGCGAAGGTGCCGCTGACGGCGGCGGGCGCGGAGCTGCGCGATCACCTGAAGGGGCTGACGCTGTACCTGCGCCTGGCCGAGGCGGACCGCTTCGCGATGCTGCAGTCTCCGCGGGGCGCCGACCGGCGCAGCGTCGGGCCGGTGGAGGTGGTCGAGGTCACCGAGCGGCTGCTGCCGTGGGCCGTCCTCCTCGGTCTCGAGAAGGAGTGGTCGGCGGCGCTGGCGAGCGCGTACGAGCAGACGGGCGAGAGCCCGGGCTGGTACTCGGGGCGGAGCGGGTTCCAGGCGGCGGCGTTCGCGGGGAGCGTCTCGGCGTTCTCCTCGTCGGCGTCGAGCTACGTCGGGTCGTCGTCGAGCTCGTCGAGCGGCGGCGCGGGCGGAGGCGGCAGCTCCGGCGGGGGCGGCGGAGGCGGCGGCGGAGGCGGGGTCTAGCCCGCTCGGTGCCGCCCCTCGCGGGATCGGCCGGGAACGGCGGTTCCGCGGCCGCCCTCAGCCGACCGGGATGCGGGCGGGCACCGGCACGAGGGCGTGGGTGATCGCGCTCGAGAGGGTGAAGGCGCCGGAGTCGAGGTGGGAGGGGTGGCCCAGGCGGGTGGCCTCGTTCGCGCGCTGCTTCGCGCCGGAGGCCGGGCGGATGTCGCCGGAGAGGCTGATCTCGCCGAAGGCCGCGATCCCGGGGCGCAGCGGGGTGTACGCGTGGGCCGAGGCGATGGCGACGGCGATCGCGAGGTCGGCGGCCGGCTCCATCAGCTTCACGCCGCCGACGGTCGAGACGTAGACGTCGCAGCGGCGGAGCGGAATGCCTGCCTGGCGCTCGAGCACCGCGAGGATCATCGCGACGCGCGAGGCGTCGACGCCGTTCGTGACGCGGCGCGGGTGCTCGCCGTCGTTCGCGATGACGAGGGCCTGGATCTCGACGGGCAGGGCGCGGCGCCCCTCCATCGCGACGGTCACGCAGATGCCCGGGGTGGGGAAGCGGGTGCGGCTGAGGAAGAGGCCGCTGGGGTCGGGGATCTCGGCGATCCCCTCCGCGGTCATCTCGAAGCAGCCGACCTCGTTGGTCGGGCCGAAGCGGTTCTTGAGCGAGCGGACGAAGCGCAGCGCCGTCTGGCGGTCGCCCTCGAAGTGGCAGACGACGTCGACGAGGTGCTCGAGCAGGCGCGGGCCGGCGATCGAGCCGTCCTTGGTGACGTGGCCGACGAGCACGAGGGGGAGGGCGCGCTCCTTGCAGACCCGGATGAGCGTCGCCGCGACCTCGCGGACCTGGCTGGGGCCGCCGGGGAGTCCGTCGACGGTGTCGCTGGCGACGGTCTGCACGGAGTCGACGATGAGGAGGTCCGGGCGGACCTCGTCGATCTGGCCGAGCACGGTCGCGAGGTCGGTCTCTGCGGCGAGGAACAGGCTGTCGTGCATCGCTCCGGTGCGCTCGGCGCGCATCCGCACCTGGGCGGCGGACTCCTCGGCGCTGACGTAGAGGACGCGCTGGCCCTCGGCGGCGGCGCGGGAGGCCACCTCGAGCAGCAGCGTCGACTTGCCGACGCCGGGCTCGCCGGAGAGGAGGACGACGGCGCCGTTGACGATGCCGCCGCCGAGCACCCGGTCGAGCTCGCCGACGCCGGTGGGCCGGTGCGCGGCCGAGGTGGTCTCGATCTGCGTGATCGGCTTGGCGAGCCGGGCCGCCGTGGGGGCGACCGCGGTGACCGCGCGGACGAGACCGGTGCGCTCGGTGCTCTCGATCACGGAGCCCCACTGCTGGCACTCGCCGCAGCGGCCGACCCACTTCGCGGTGGTCCAGCCGCACTCGGAGCAGCGGTAGGCGGCGGTGCGCGTCTTCGAGGAGGCCATGGGGTCCTTCCGGGCCGGGGCGGGCTGAGCGGGGAGCGGTGATGCGGCGGTGCGGTGGTGCGGTGGTGCGGGAGGCATCGGCGACGCTACGGCCGGCCTCCGACATCGGAGCGTTCCTTCGAACGTGTCTTCGACGATAGCGGGCACCGCCGACACCCGGACGCGCCGCGCCCGGACTGTGGAGAGCCGGGCGGCCTGCAGCGCGGGGGAGGGGCGTGTGCGGCGCTCGGCGGGCGGGAGTGCGGTGTCGCTCGCCGGCGGTGTCGGTCGTCTGCGGGAGACTGGGCCCATGCCCTCGACGGTCCACACCCTGAAGTCCGGCCGCGCACTCGGAGTCGTCTGGTCGGGTCCGGAGGACGCCCCGCACGTCGTCGTGCTCGCCCATCCCGCGCCCGGCGCCGCCGGTCTCGACCCCGACCCCGCCGCGACCGCCCGCCACGGCGTGCGGCTCCTCTCGATCGACCGCCCCGGCTACGGCGCCTCGGAGCTCCTGACGGACCTCGACCCCGCCGGCGCCGGAGCCGGAGCGAGCCCGGAGCAGGCCGCCGCCGACATCGCCGAGTACCTCGCCACGGCGGGCATCGCCTCCGTCACCGCGGCCGGCTGGTCGGCGGGCGGTCGCGTCGCCCTCGCCCTGTCGGCCAACTACCCGGGCCTGGTCGAGCGGGTGGCCGTCCTCGGCACTCCCGCACCCGACGACGCCGTCCCGTGGATCGGCGAGCAGAACCGCACGATGCTCGAGCAGCTGCGCGGCCTGCCGCTCGACGAGGCCGTCCGCTCCCTCACCGCCGCTCTCGACGGCGCCTTCGGCTCCGCGCCCGCCCCCGAGGCGCTGCTCGGCATGCTCGGCGCCGACGAGGCCGACGCCGCCGTGCTCGAGGCGCCCGGCGTCCGCGAGCGGCTCCTGGCCGTGCTCGAGCGGGCCGCCGCCCAGGGCAACGTCGGCCAGGCCGCCGACATCCTCGGCTACACCCTGCAGGAGTGGGGCTTCGCGGTCGAGTCCGTCGACGCCCCCGCACTCCTGCTCTACGGCGCCGAGGACGCCGCCGTCGGCCGCCTGCACGGCGAGTGGTACGCCGCCCGCCTCCCCGACTCGCGCCTCGAGGTCGTCCCCGGCCGCGGCCACCTGCTCGCCGTCTCCGAGTGGGACCGGGTGCTCTCCTTCCTCCTGCCCGAGCCCGCCTGAACCGGCCCGGCGCGGCCGCGACGGCCGTGGTCCTGCGCCGATTGGCGGGATTCCGGAGCCTCGCGTACACTCGTCCTCGGTACCGTGTCCGAGCGGCCGAAGGAGCATGTCTCGAAAACATGTGTGGGCTTGCGTCCACCGTGGGTTCAAATCCCACCGGTACCGCCAGTCAGAACCCCCGAGTCAGCGTCAGCTGACCGGGGGTTCTGTCGTTTCCAGCCCGCTGATCGGCCGGCGCGACGACCTCTCAGGAGGGTCCCCGAAGCGGCCTCCGAGTGGCACCGGCACAACGAGGGGTGCTCATGGTTGCGCTGCCATGCTACGGTCCTCGAGGCAGATGTTGACGTGGACATCCGGGTGATGCCGGGGTCGCACGACGGTACAAGGAGGTACCCGTGGAGATGGACAGGAGAGGGCTCTTGGCCCTCGCAGGAACGGCGGCGTTCTCGGGCGCGCTGGCGGCGGTCGCCGGGCCGGGAGCGCAGCGCGCGAGTGCGGCGACCGGGACGGCGGTCGTCGATCCGGTGCAGCGCGGGCCGGTGTGGGAGGGCTTCGGCACGGCGCTCTGCTGGTTCGCGCACCGGATCGGCGGCACCGCGACGGTGCGCGACACCTACGCGGATCTGCTGTTCGACCGCACCCGGGGGCTCGGGCTGAACA
This sequence comes from Rathayibacter sp. VKM Ac-2856, assembly GCF_013205055.1. GTDB lineage: Bacteria > Actinomycetota > Actinomycetes > Actinomycetales > Microbacteriaceae > Rathayibacter. The sequence continues at coordinate 386,571 of NZ_JABMLF010000002.1, read as the reverse complement.
TCGTCCGCTACAACATCGGCGGCGGCGAGAATCCGGCCTATCCCGGGCACATGGATCTGCGGGCCCGCATCCCCGGCTACCTCGCGTCGGCCACGTCGGCCTACGACTGGTCGGCCGATGCGAACCAGCGCTGGTTCCTCCAGGCGGCGAAGTCGCGGATCCCGGCGAGCGAGTTCCTCGCGGAGTCGTTCTCGAACTCGCCGCCCTGGTGGATGACGATCTCGGGCAGCGTCACCGGTGGCCGGAACGCCGCGGAGAACCTGCGCACCGACAGCTACGCGGCCTTCGCCCGCTACCTCGTCACCGTCAACGAGCGGTTCCGCACCGCCTGGGGCGTCGACTTCCGCACCCTCTCGCCGGTGAACGAGCCGAGCGCCGCCTACTGGACCTTCGGCAACCGCCAGGAGGGCAACCGGATGTACCCGGCGAACCAGGCGATCATGCTGCAGCGCCTCACCGAGGAGCTCGCGCGCCAGGGCTCGCCGACGCGGATCGCGGCGTCGGACGAGACGAGCATCGACGTCGGGCGCGACACGGTGAACAGCTGGTCCGCGCAGACCCGCGGGCTCGTCGGCCAGTACAACGTGCACAGCTACGAGGGCTCCGACCGGACCGGCTTCAAGAACGCCGCCCAGGGCACTCGGATCTGGGACTCGGAGCACGGCAACGGTGACGCGAGCGGCATGACGCTCTCGCAGAACATCCTCTGGGACGTGAAGTGGCTGGGCGCGAGCGCCTTCGCCTACTGGCAGGCGGTCGACTCCGGCGGCTGGGGGATGCTCGACACCGATCTCAACAACGCCTCCGCCGACCTGTCGAGCTTCACCCGCAACAAGAAGTTCTGGGCGATGGCGCAGTGGAGCCGGTACGTCCGCCGCGGCTACCGCGTGATCGGCGTGAGCGACAACGACACCGTCGCCTTCCACGACGAGGCCGGCCGGCGCGTCGTGCTGGTCACCGTCAACAACACGCCGACGGCCGCGACGGTCACCTACGACCTCAGCCGCTTCGCCTCCGCCTCCGCGACCGCCACGGGGGTGCGCACGAGCGGGTCGCAGGACCTCGCCGCGCTGCCCCCGGTGGCGCTGTCCGGCAACAGGTTCACGGCATCCGCTCCCGCGATGTCGACCACGACGTGGGTCGTCCCCTCGATGACCCAGAACTAGGAAGGAAGTTTCAACGATGAAACGACACGGACGGATCCGGCTGGCGCTGATGGCGCTGGCCACGGCGGCGCTGGTCGCGGTCTCGGGCCTCGCGCCCGCCGCGGCGGCACCGCAGACCATCACGAACGGCACGCAGTTCCTCACCACGCAGGGGCAGCCCATCCACGGGCACGGCGCCGGCCTGCTGAAGGTGGGGCAGTACTACTACTGGGTCGGGCAGAGCACCGATGCGGACAACCGCTTCATCTCGGTCCCGCTCTACCGCTCGACCGACTTCAAGAACTGGGAGTTCCGCGGCGACATCCTGACCAAGAACTCGGCGCCGGAGCTCAACGTCTCCACGATCGAGCGGCCCAAGCTGGTCTACAACGCGGCCACGAAGAAGTACGTGCTCTGGATGCACTGGGAGAACGGGCAGAACTACTGGGAGGGCCGGACCGCGGTCGCCACGTCGAGCACGATCGACGGCTCCTACGCCTACCAGGGCAGCTTCCGGCCGCTCGGCTACGAGTCGCGCGACATGACGGTGTACCAGGACGACGACGGGTCGGCGTACCTCTTCTCGTCGACGGCCATCCCGACCACGAACGCGTCGACGGCGATCTTCAAGCTCAACGCGTCCTACACGAACGTCGAGTCGTTCCAGGGCCTGCACTGGGAGAACCAGTCCCGTGAGGCTCCGACGATCTTCAAGCGCAACGGCGTCTACTTCGCCCTCTCGTCCGGCACGACCGGCTGGAGTCCGAACCAGAACAAGTACTCCACGGCCACCAGCATCACCGGCCCGTGGACGACGCCGACCGACTTCGGCGGCCCGACGGGCAACCGCTCGCAGCCGACCTACGTCGCGACCATCAGCGGCACCGCCGGCACGTCCTACCTCTACATGGGCGACCGCTGGGCGGGCGCCAACAACGGCGCGGTGAACGACTCGACCTACGTCTGGCAGCCGCTGCGCTTCCCGACGAACACGTCGGTCGCGATGCCCGAGGTGGACGGCGTGGTCGTCGACACGGCGGCCGGAACCGTGAACGCCGCACCGGCGCTCGCCCGGTCGACCATCAAGTCCGCGTCGAGCTCGCTCTGCGTGAACGTGGCGGACGACTCGACCGCGACCGGCTCGAAGGTCGTCCAGTGGACCTGCGGGAACGGCTCGAACGCGGTGTTCGCCCGCGCTCTCAACGGCGGATACGTGCAGTTCCAGACGCAGCACAGCGGGCTCTGCCTCGCGCAGTCCGGGAGCTCCGGCTCCGGCGGCGCGCTGGTGCAGGCCTCGTGCTCGTCCGGGGCGACGACGCAGTGGCAGCTGAACGGTCAGACGATCGTGAACCGCGCGAGCGGCGCCTGCCTCGACGTGCCCGACGAGAGCACCACCGCGGGCAGGCAGCTCGGGACCTGGACCTGCAACGGGCAGGCCAACCAGAGGTGGAGCCTCGTCGCCTAGCTGAGGCCTGGGGTCGCGGCAGGGAGAACGACGCGCGCGACCCGGCGTCTCACCCGGGGGTTGGCGGACCCAGCGGGTCCGGTCCCGTCCACCCCCACCGGAACCCCCGATCGGCGCGAGCCGGCCGGGGGTTCCGTCGTTCCCGGAGTCAGCGCGCGGCGGGTGCGCGGCGCGCGGCGACGGCGTGGGTGAGGAGGGTGGCGACGATGCCGACGGCGACGCCGATCGCGGTCTCGAGGGCGCGGTCGCGCAGCAGGACGAACTCGTCGGTGTGGTGGGCGAGCTCGACCATGAGGATCGCCAGCGGGGTGATCAAGGCGAGGGTGAGGCCGTAGTTGCGGCCGACGACGAGCTCGGCGAGCATCTGCAGCAGCACGACGACGCCGATGGTCGCGAGCGGGGACAGCGGCAGGGCGAGCAGCGCGGCGGCGATCGCGACTCCGACGACGGTGCCGAGCATCCGGTGGCCGGCCCGGACGAGGCGGGCGGTCGCGTCGGCGCCCGAGACGGCGGCGACGGCCGAGACCATCGCCCAGTAGGGGTGGCCGAGGCCGGTCGCGGTGGGGATCGCGCCGGCGATCAGCACGACGGCGCCGAAGCGGAGCATCCCGGCGCGGGTCGCGGGGCGGAGGGCGGCCGCGCGGAAGGACGGGCGCCACGGCGTCGCGGGCAGGAGGCGGGCGCGCGGTGCGGCGAGACCGCTCACTCCGACGAGGAGCGAGAAGGCGGCGGACGCGGCGGCGAGGGCGAAGGCCTCGGGGATCCGCGAGGCCTCGACGGGGACCGAGGCGCAGGCGGTGACCGCGAAGACCGGGAACAGCGGGCCGGGCGGGTGCCAGTGCAGGGCGTCGCTGAGGTAGGTGGCGCCGGCGGCGGCGATCGTGACCACCGGGATGATCAGCCACTCGCGCTGCGGCGAGAGGGCGACGGCGGTGCCGATCGTCACCATCGCGACGAGGTAGGCGGCGGCCGAGGCCTGCATCAGCAGGCGCGGGCGGTGGGTGTGCCGGCGGCCGTAGAGGGCGGTGAAGGCGCCGAAGGTGGCGTAGAGCGCGAGGTCGGTGCGGCCGAGCATCCAGAGCACCAGCAGCGGCACGGCCATCGAGACGCCGGCGCGCAGGGCGACGCGGTGCGCGCCGTCGTGCGGGCCGAAGGCGACGAGCTCGCGGGGGTGCGGCAGTGCGCTGCGGAGGGAGGGGGTGGCGGGCATCGAGGTCCTCGGGTCGGCGGGGGCGGGTCCGAGCGGCACCGGCCGGAGAGGTCGTTCACGGGTGAACCAGATATACTTTACTCGTGAATCATTCCGTGTCGAGCCCGCCATCCGACGCCGCAGCCGGTTCGGCCGCCGCGCCGGACGCGGTGGACGAGATCCGCGCGGGCTGGCAGCGGCTGCGGCCGGAGCTGGACACCGCGGCCGTCGACATCGCCGGACGGCTGATCCGCGCCTCGGCGCTGCTCGTCCGCGCGACCGAGGAGCGCCTCGCGGCCTTCGAGCTGACCCGCGGCGAGTTCGACGTGCTGACGTCTCTCCGCCGACTGGTCGAGCCGCAGTCGCCGACGACGCTGCGCACCATCGGCCTCGCCTCCGCGCCGGCCGTCACGAAGCGGCTGCACGCGCTCGAGCGCCGCGGCCTGGTGCTGCGCACCGCGAACCCCGCGGACGGGCGCGGCGCGCTGATCGCGCTGACGGCCGAGGGGACCGCGCTGGTCGACGCCGCGTTCCCCGAGGTGCTCGACGTGGAGCGGGAGCTGCTCGCAGCGGTGCCGGACGCGCTCCGCGACGACGCCGCGCGCGGATTGCGGGCCGTGCTCGCGAGCATGGCTGCGGCTCCCGAGCGGTGACCGCCCCGGTGCGCCGCGGCTACCGTGGACCCATGCGCCTGACGTCCAGCTTCACCGTGGACTCGCGGCCGCCGGTGCTGCAGCTGGTCAAGACGGCGGCGGCGACCGTCGTCACCTGGATCGTCGCCGCCCTGATCTTCCCCGGGACGCTGCCCGTCTTCGGCGCCATCGCGGCGCTGCTCGTGGTCGCCCCCAGCGTCAACCAGTCGTTCTCGAAGGCGCTGGAGCGCAGTGTCGGCGTGATCATCGGCGTGGTCGTCGGGTCGCTGATCGGCACGCTCTTCGGCGACGACAGCGCGATCGTGCTCGGCGCGATCGTCGCGGCGATCGCCGTGGGCTGGGCCGTGCGGCTGACGCCCGCCTCCGCCGTGCAGATCCCGATCAGTGCGATGCTCGTGCTCTCGGTCGGCTCGGTGACGCCGAACTACGCGGTCGACCGCATCCTCGAGACGCTGATCGGCGCGGCCGTCGGGATCGTCGTCAACGCGCTGATCGTGCCGCCGGTCACGCTCGCGCCGGCCGAGCGCGCGGTCGGCGACCTCACCGCGCAGCTCGCCGCGGCCCTGGACGATCTGGCCGACGTGCTCGAGACGAGGGTCGGCCGCGAGCGGCTGAGCGAGCTGCTGATCAACGCGCGCCTGCTGCAGACGATGCAGACCAAGGCGGAGGAGGCGATCGTGACGGGGGAGGAGTCGCTCCGCCTGAACCCCCGCCGCTCCGCGCACCGCGACCGGCTGCTGGCGCTGGACTCCGTCACCCCGCGGCTCGCGCGCATCGTCACCCGGGTGCGCGGGATGACCCGCACGGTGCACGACCTCTACGACCAGGACCTGGTGGGGGAGCCGACGATCGGGGACATCGCGGTGCAGCTGCACCGGGCGGCGCACGATCTGCGGCTGCTCGTGCAGTCCTCGGTCGCGGTGCCCGAGCCGGAGCCGATCACGGACGAGCTGCCCGCTCTCACCGCTCCGCTGGTCATCGTGACGCCGCACCCCGAGCACTGGATCCTGCTGGGGGCGCTCGCCGAGGACCTGCGGCGCATCCGCGAGGAGATCGTGGGCGAGGAGTCCTGACCGGCGGCCGCGCTCAGCGCGCGGTGGCGGGGTCGTCGAAGAGGTCCGGGCCGGGGTCGCCGTCGCCCGCGTCGGTGTCGGACTCCTGCAGGGCGGCAGGGTCGGTCGCCTCGGCGTGCTGGGTCTTGCCCTCGGCGATGAGCGAGTCGTCGTCGACGAGGATCCCGGCGAGCTCGGTCACCCGGCCGCGGATCGCGCCGAGCGGATCGTCGATCGGGGCGTCCTCCTGCGAGCGGTCGACCTCGTCGTCCGGGAAGCGGCGCAGCTCGGCCTCGTCGCGCTCGGGCTGCGGGGCGCGGGCGTGCTCGACGCAGAGCCGCGCGACCTCCTCCGCGTGGGCGTGCATCACGGAGTGCGAGGCGTCCGGGATCTCCCAGGCGCGGGCGTGCGGGATCGCCTCCGCGACCTCCTCCGCCCACTCCCGCGGGACCAGGCGGTCGTGCTCGCCGCGGATGACGAGCGTGGAGGCGCGGATCCTCGGAAGGACGTCCTCGATCCGGTACTGCATCATCTCGGGCAGCACCCGGGAGAACCAGCGCGGGCCGCAGAGCAGGTAGGCCGCGGAGGCGAGCACGGCGACCTGCACCGGCTCGCGGACACTCGACTGGAGGAAGCGCCAGGCGGCGATCGGAACGCGGCGCTCGTGCGGGTTCATCACCGGTCCGAGCAGGACGATCGTGGTGAGCCCGGGGCGCCGAGCGGCGAGCTCGGCGACGACCTGGGTGCCCATCGAGTGGCCGAGGACGACGGGGTCGTCGAGACCGAGGTCGTCGATGACGGCGCCGACGAGCTCGGCGTAGTCGCCGATCGTCATGTGGCGGGCGTTCGGCGGGTGCGGGACGCCGCCGAAGCCGGGCAGGTCGAGGGCGTGCACGGGGCCGAACTCGTTGAGCGCGGGCGCGAGCCGCTCGAAGTAGGTGGCCGCGACGCCGATGCCCGGGACGAGGACGAAGGTGCGCTCGCCGGTGTGGCCGACGGTGCTGACCCGGGCGTAGACGTCGCCGCGGCGCACGCGCAGCACGGACACGTCGGTGTTCTTGTAGCGGCGGCGCGGGTCGCGCCGGCGGGAGCGCGCGGTCGAGAAGACGTCGCGCAGGCCGTGGCGGACGCTCGAGGCGAGGGCGCGCAGGGGGCGGCCGGGATAGGGCACGGGCGCCTCCTCGGGTCGTCGTCCTCGGGTCGTCGGGCGGTACTGGTCGGGGGAGAGCCTAGGCGCTGGCCGATCCGCTCAGATCAGCATGTCCTCGGAGCGGTGGAGGATCAGCCGGGCCGGCCCGATGTGGAGGACGCCGTTGCCGAGCGGCGCGCAGCGGACGCCGCCGCGGCGCCGCATGGCCTTGAACGCGCCGGGCGCGAGCGAGACGTCCATCCAGGCGCAGGGGTTCGCCGGCCGGCCGCCCTGGAACTCGATCCGCTCGCCACCCTGCTCCACCGCGAAGGTGCGGCCCGCGAGCGCATCGATGTCGGCGCCGCGGACGATGATGTTGCGGCGGGTGTCGGCGGGGTCGAACTCCGCGTGGCCCAGCTCGGCGGCGACGTGCTCGAGCGACTCGATCGCGAAGAGGGTGACCGCGGCCGGCCGGTGCGCCCGCTGCGCGAAGTAGCGGTCGCCGACGATGCCCAGCCCCGCGCGGATCTCGATCCGCTCGGGCTGCTCGTTGCCCTCGGACGGGATCGGGCCGTCGGCCGGGCGCCCCTCGAACCGGTGCAGCGGGGAGACGACGAAGCGCACGAGCTCGATCGCGGCGGCCTCCATGCCTGCCACCGTACGCGGGCCCGGCCGCGCTCCCGCTCGATTCGCGGAGGGGCTCCCCGGCATGTATAGTCGTACCTCGTTGCGTGCGCCTCCCGGGGCCACGCGATGGACTGCGCCCGTAGCTCAACGGATAGAGCATCTGACTACGGATCAGAAGGTTGGGGGTTCGAATCCCTCCGGGCGCACTCTGGTTGAGACAGAACAGGACGGCCCGCTTCGGCGGGCCGTTCTTTGTTTAACGGCCTGAGCCCGCTGCCTCGAATCCGCCGCCCTGCCGGGTTCGCCGCGCGCTCCACCCCGCCCCCGCCCTCGCGGACTGCTTCGGCGCGCCTCGGAGCGGTGTCCCGCGACTCGCTCTTGCGGCAAAGCTGAACGCACCCCATACTCAAAACCATACGACACAAGGTTTTGGTCGTGGCGGCGCCGCACGGCGCACTCGATGACGAGAGGGAACGATCATGACGACGTCCAGCGGATCCGCAGCGGGGATGCCCTCGGGCATGACCACCGCGACAGCGACGGTGCGAGGGCACCACTCGTTCTCGGAGCCCACGCAGCCGGCGTCGAAGGGCTACGTCTTCTGGCTGCTCGCCGCGCAGCTGATCTTCTTCATCGCCCTGCTCGGGCCGGCGATCGTCGGCATCGGCCTCAAGATCCAGTCACTCGTCGACGCGGGCGAGATCGCGCAGGACGGCGCGACCGGAGCGGCGGCGATCCTCGGCGGGTTCGGCGCCCTCTTCGCGACCGTCGCCAATGTCGTCTTCGGCCGGCTCTCCGACCGCACGACCAGCCGCCTCGGGCGTCGCCGCGTCTGGATCGTGGCAGGCACGGTCATCATGACCGTGGCGTTCACGATCATGGCGCTCGCTCCCACGCTGCTGATCGCGACCGTCGGCTGGTCGCTCGCCCAGCTCGGTGCGAACATGACGCTCGCGCCCTTCATCGCCACACTCGCCGACCAGGTGCCGAAGTTCCAGCGCGGCAAGGTCACCGCCGCCCTCGGGATCGCGCAGAACGTCGGCATCCTCGGCGGCACCTACGTCGCCCAGGCGTTCGTCGACCAGCTCTTCATCATGTTCGTGGCGCCGTCGATCCTGGCGATCATCGTGATGGTCGTCTTCGCGGTCGTGCTGCCCGACAAGCGACTGCCCGTCGCCCCGCCGAAGGCGACCCTGCGCGACTGGGCCGAGACCTTCTGGGTCAGCCCGGTGAAGAACCCCGATTACGCGCTGGCCTGGTGGTCGCGCTTCCTGATCACCTTCGCGAGCTTCGGGTTCACCACCTTCCGCTTCTTCTACCTCCTCAACCACATCGGGGTGGAGGAGGGGAGCATCCCCGTCGTCATCAGCACGAGCGTGCTGATCTACACGGTGGCGTTGATCGGCGCGAGCTACTTCGCCGGCTGGCTCTCGGATCGGATCGGGCGCCGCAAGGTCTTCGTCTGGAGCTCGACCGCGCTCTTCGCGGTCGGCACCTTCGCGCTCATCTTCGTCCAGGACATCGGCGCCTTCTACGTGCTCGAGGCGGTCCTGGGCCTCGCCTACGGGATCTACGTGGGCGTCGACCTGGCGCTCGTCGTCGACGTGCTGCCGAACCCGGACGACTCGGGCAAGGACCTCGGCGTGTTCAACATCGCCAACGCGCTGCCGCAGACGCTCGCGCCGCTGGTCGGCGGGATCCTCGTCTACGTGAGCGACCCGACGGGCAACAACTACGGGCTGTGGTTCACGGTCTGCGCACTGGCCGCGGTGGTCGGCGCGCTCGTCATCCTCCCCATCAAGAAGGTCCGATAGGGCCTCCTCTCCGACGGGCCCGTCCCTCCGATTGGCCCATCACCTCCGATAGGACAGGCTGGTCGGAGACGACCGTCCTGCCCGCACCACCATCACCAGTGAAAGCGACATCGATCATGACTCTGCCCCTGGCCTCCATCCAGCTCTACACGCTGGCGAAGGAGTTCTCCGAGGACCCGAACGGCTCGCTCGAGAAGCTCGCGGCGATCGGCCTGAAGAACGTCGAGGCCTTCGACTTCGTCCGCCGCCCCGCCGAGATCCGCGCCGCGCTCGACGCGAGCGGTCTCGCCTCGCCGACCGGCCACGCTCCGCTGCTCTCCGACGAGCTGTGGACGCCGGACGGCTCCATCCCCACGCCCGCGCCCGAGGTCGTCTTCGAGGCGGCCGCGCAGATCGGCATCCAGACGGTCATCGACCCGTTCGTCTCGGCCGAGCGCTGGCTGACCGAGGACGGCGTCGCGGACATCGCCGACCGCCTGAACAAGGCCGCCGAGGTCGCCGCGACCTTCGGCCTGAAGGTCGGCTACCACAACCACGCGCAGGAGTTCATCGCCTCCTTCGACGGGCAGACCGCGTACGAGCGCTTCGTCGCGAGCACCGACGAGCGCGTCGAGATCGAGCTCGACCTGTTCTGGGCGCTGACCGGCGGCCAGGACGGCCCCGCGCTGGTGTCGAAGCTGGGCTCGCGCCTGGTCGCGGTGCACGTCAAGGACGGCGTCGTGCCGGCCGAGAACCCGTTCGCGCCCGGCGCGGCCGAGTTCGGCTCGGACACCCTCGACCAGCGCCGCCCGGGCGAGGGCGACGTGCCGCTCGTCGAGGCGCTCAAGGCCGGCGAGGGTGCGATCAAGTACGCCGTCATCGAGTACGACAACGCCCCCGGCGATGTCTTCGCGGACATCCAGGCGAGCTACGACTTCCTCGTGAAGGGCGGGTACGCGGCGTGAGCGGCCCCGTGGGCATCGGCGTCATCGGCGTCGGCGTCATCAGCGACACCTACCTCGAGAACCTGGCATCCTTCCCGGACGTGGAGGTCCTCATCGTCGGCGACCTGCTCGAGGACCGGGCGCGCAGCCAGGCCGAGAAGCACGGCGTCCCCGCGTGGGGCTCGGCCGAGGACGTCCTCGCGCACCCCGACGTGCAGGTCGTCGTCAACCTGACGATCCCCGCCGCGCACGTCGCGGTCTCTGCGGCCGCGATCGCCGCGGGCAAGCACGTCTGGAGCGAGAAGCCGCTGGGGCTGGACCGCGCCGGCACCGCGCAGCTGCTGCAGGACGCCGCGGCGAAGGGGCTCCGCGTCGGCTCGGCGCCGGACACGCTGCTCGGCCCGGGCTTCCAGACGGCGAAGCGCGCGCTGGCGGAGGGCGTGATCGGCGAGCCGATGTTCGCCTCCACCGTCTTCCAGACCATCGGCCCGGACCTCTGGCACCCGAGCCCGGCGTTCCTCTTCGCGGAGGGCGCGGGGCCGCTGCTGGACATGGGGCCGTACTACTTCACCGGGCTCGTCAGCCTCTTCGGGCCGGTCGAGCGGGTCGCGGCCCTCGGGCGCAAGAAGCTCGAGGAGCGGGTCATCCGCTCGGGGCCCGATGCGGGGACGACGTTCCCGGTCGAGGTGCCGACCTCGCTGCAGGTGCTCACCGCGTTCGCGGCCGGGCAGCAGGCGTCGAGCCTGCTGAGCTTCGACTCCGCGCTCGAGCGCCACGGCGTCTTCGAGATCCACGGCACGGAGGGGTCGCTCGTGATCCCCGACCCGAACCAGTTCGAGGGGCGCACGGCGTACCTCAAGGCACGCACCTCGATCAGCGACGGCGAGTGGGGCGAGCCGGAGTGGATCGAGGTCGAGCAGCAGGGCACGGTCGTCGGCCGCGGTCTCGGGCTGCTCGACATGGTCCGCGCGATCGCCGAGGACCGGCCGCACGTCGCGACCGGCGAGCTCGGCTTCCATGTGCTCGACGTCATGCTGTCGGCGCAGGAGTCGGTCGAGAGCGGCGAGTTCGTCGCCGTCGGCAGCTCGCTGGCCGCGCCCGTGCCGGCGGTGCCGGTCGACTTCGACCCGTTCGCGCAGACGCTCTGACCGTCTGACGGCGGTGGCCGCCCCCGCGCTCCTTTCGGAGGGCGGGGGCGGTGTCGTTCGCGAGGGTCTCGATACGCCGCTGCGCGGCTACTCGACCAGCATGGAGGGGGCCGCTGCGCGGCTGCCCGGCCGGCATGGAGGGGGCCGCTGCGCGGCTGCTCGGCCGGCATGGAGGGGGCCGCTGCGCGGCTGCTCGGCCGGCATGGAGGGGGCCGCTGCGCGGCTGCTCGGCCGGCA
>NZ_JABMLF010000002.1:0-375089 GCF_013205055.1 Rathayibacter sp. VKM Ac-2856 | reverse complement strand
TGGTGAGGGGCGCTGCTCGGCAGCTCGGCCGACGGGGGCGCAATCATGCTGATCGAGTAGCGGCCGCAGGGCGCGTATCGAGATCCGACGCGGGTGATCGCCGTCGCGACGGCGGTGCGCGCGGCAGAACATCAGCCCAGAGTGCATCTCATCTCCGATGGGCGATGAGAGGCGCTTCCAGCTGATGTTCTGCGGTGGTGCCGGTGGCGTGGGTCTCGATACGCCGCTGCGCGGCTACTCGACCAGCATGCAGGGTGCCGCTGCGCGGCTGCTCGGCCGGCATGGAGGGGGCCGCTGCGCGGCTGCTCGGCCAGCATGCGGGGGCGCTGTGGGGCTGCTCGACCGGCAGGGGTGCGTTCATGCTGATCGAGTAGCGGCCGTAGGGCGCGTATCGAGATCCGCTGCGCACAACCTCAGCTGAGAGTGCCCGGCCTCCTCTGTCAGCGGAGGGACCCCCTTCTCAGCTGACGTTGTGCGGCCCGGGCGGTGGAGGACCGGCGAGCGTGGGTCTCGATACGCCGCTGCGCGGCTACTCGACCAGCATGCAGGGGGCCGCTGCGCGGATACTCGGCCGGCATGCGGGGGGCCGCGGCGCGGCTGCTCGGCCGGCTTGCAGGGGGCCGGCGGGCGGCTAGTCGGTCGGCGGGGTGGGGAGCTGGTCCTCGAGGTGGAAGACCTCGGTCAGCTGCAGGAAGTCGGTGTCGGGGGCTCCGTCGAGCTCGACGAAGAACCGGGCCATCTCGGACTGCCAGCGGGCGTTGACCTCGGTGGCGGCCATGCCGGCGCGGGCGGCCTCGAGGGACGGGGTCTCGAAGTAGCCGATCAGCAGGCCGTCGGGGCGGAGGAAGAGGGAGTAGTTGTTCCAGCCGGTCGCCTTGAGGGCGGCGGCCATGTCGGGCCAGATCGCCGCGTGACGGCGGGTGTACTCGGGGATGAGCTCCGGTCGCACCTGGAGCTGGAAGCAGACGCGCTGCACGGGGGTCCTCTCGGGGTGGGTGGGTCTCGATGCGCGCCCTGCGGGCGCTCCTCGACCAGCATGGACGGGGGCGCGGGGTGGGCGCGACCTCCATGCTGGTCGAGGAGCCGCGGAGCGGCGTATCGAGGCCCGCGCTTGCACGGGGTGGATCTCGATACGCGCCCTGCGGGCGCTACTCGATCAGCATGGAGGCGGGTGCTGCTCGATCAGCATGGACCGCGGGTGCCCCGCGGGTGCTGCTCGGCCAGCGGGGGAGCAGTGGGCCGCCAGGCCCGCCGCGTGGGGCGCTCGGTCAGAAGTCGAAGTCGGCGATGTTGTCGGCGGTGAAGGTGAAGGGGTCGCCGAGGAGGACGGTGTTGTCGGCGTCGACGGTGAAGGAGCCGAGGTCGCCGGCCTCGAAGGTGTCGCCCTCCTCGCCGGTGATGTCGCCGTCGATCAGGGCCTTCGCGGCGTAGGCGGCGAGGTAGCCGAGGTCTCCCGGGTTCCACAGCGCGAACGCGGTGACGGTGCCGTCCTCGACGAACTCGCGCATCTGGTTCGGGGTGCCGAGACCGGTCAGCGCGACCTCGCCCTTGAAGTCCGAGGTGGAGAGGTAGCGGGCGGCGGCGGCGATGCCGACCGTGGTGGGCGAGATGATGCCCTTGAGGTCGGGGTGGGTCTGCAGGAGGGCCGCGGTCTTGTCGAACGAGGTCTGGTCGTCGTCGTCGCCGTAGACGGTGTCGACGAGGGTGACGTCGGGGTGGTTCGCGGTGAGCTCCTCCTCCATCAGCTCGATCCAGGCGTTCTGGTTCGTGGCGTTGGCGGAGGCGGAGAGGATCGCGACCTCGCCGCTGTCGCCGATCTGCTCGGTGATCAGGTCGACCTGCGCCTTGGCGATGCCCTCGGCGGTGGCCTGGTTGATGTAGAGGTCGCGGCAGTCGGCGTTGGTGTCGGAGTCGAAGGTGACGATCTTGGTGCCGTTGTCGCGCGCCTCGTTCAGGGCGTCGCAGATGGCCTTCGGGTCGTTCGCCGAGACGACGATCGCTCCGGCGCCCTGCTGGGTGAGCGTGTTGATGTAGGAGACCTGCGCGTCGGGCGAGGCCTCGGCGGGGCCGACTTCGGCGTAGGTGCCGCCGAACTCCTCGATGGCCTTCTCTCCGCCGGCGTCGGAGGTGTCGAAGTAGGCGTTGCCGAGGTTCTTCGGCAGGAAGGTGATCGAGTAGTCGCCCGAGCCTTCGCCGGAGCCGGAGTCGCCGCCGGAGTCGCCGTCGGAGGCGGAGCAGCCGGTCGCGGCGAGCGCGACCGAGACGGCCAGTGCGGTGAGGGTGCCGAAGCGGCGCCCACGGGAGGAGAACATCATCGTCTGCCTTTCGTCGAGGTGCTGTGGGGGTGGTGCGGGGTGGTGCGGGTGCTGTGCCGGTGATGCGGGATCAGGGGCGGTTCCTGCCCGAGCGCCGCAGTCGCGACAGCCAGGCCAGGAGGCTGGTGGACACCACCGAGAGCACGAGCAGCACTCCGGTGATGATGTTGATGACGTCGGAGGTGACGTTGGCCAGGCGCAGCGCCGAGGCGATCACGCCGATCAGGATCACGCCGGCGATCACGCCGTGCAGGGCGCCGCGGCCGCCGAAGATCGAGACGCCGCCGAGGAGGACGGCCGCGATCACCTGCAGCTCGAGGCCGGTCGCGTTGTCGCCGCGGGCGGAGCCGTAGCGCAGCGTGTAGTAGATGCCGGCCAGCGCGGAGACGGCGCCGGAGACCACGAAGAGGATGAACTTGGTGCGGTTCACGTTGACGCCGGAGAAGATCGCGGCCTCGTCGTTCAGGCCGATGGCGAAGACGCCCCGGCCGAACCGGGTGGAGTGCAGCACCACGGCGAAGACGATCGCGAGGATCGCGAACGGCAGCACCACCAGCGGCACCGGGCCGACCAGCTTCGCCTTCGCGAGGTCGGTCCAGAACTCGGGGAAGTCGGTGACGGCGGTGGTGCCGAGCAGCCCCACCGCGAGTCCGCGGTAGAGCGCGAGCGTGCCGATGGTGACGGCGAGCGAGGGCAGCCCCACCACGGTGACGAGGAAGCCGTTCAGCGCGCCGCCCACGGCGCCGGCCACGATCGCGATCAGCGCGGCGACCTCGAACGGCACTCCGGCCTGGTGCAGCGTGCCGGTGAGCACGCTCGCGAGGCCCACGGTCGAGGCGACCGAGAGGTCGATCTCGCCGGTGATGATGATCAGCGTCATCGGCAGCGCGATCAGCAGCGTCGGCGCGATGTCGAGGAAGAGGTAGGTGATGGTGATCGGCTTGTCGAAGCTCTTCACCGAGGCGGAGGCGACGACGATCACGAGGATCAGCAGCACGACGATGGCCGTCTCGCGGCTGAACAGGATCCGCTGCCAGGCGGGCCGGGCGTAGTCGCGGTACTCGCGCGCGGTGCGCGCGGCGGTGGTGTCGGTGACGAGGCTCATCAGGAGTCGTCCCTCTCTGCGAGGAGCTTGCGGGACTGGCGGAGGGAGAGCACGCGGTCGAGCACGATCGCGCCGATGATCAGCACGCCGACCACCGCCCGCTGCCAGAAGTCGGGGACGCCGAGGATCGGCAGGGCGCGGTTGATGGTGAGCAGCAGCACGGCGCCGATCGCGGCGCCCCAGACCGTGCCGGAGCCGCCGAAGATCGCGACTCCGCCGATCACCGCGGCGCCGACCGCGTCGAGCTCGTAGCCCGAGCCGGCCTGCGAGTTGACGGTGCCGTAGCGCGCCGCGTAGAGCACGCCGGCCAGGCCGGTCAGCGCGCCGGAGACGACGAAGGCGACGAGGATCCGCCGGGTCACGGGCAGGCCGTAGAGCCGCGCCGCGTCCGGGTCGGAGCCGATCGCGTAGAACTCGCGGCCGGCGCGCTGGTTGCGCAGGTACCAGCCCGCGGCGATCAGCACGACGAGCGCGATGATCGTGAGGTACGGGATGGTGAGGAACTGGCCGGTGCCCAGGGCGAGGAAGTCCTTCGGCATGTCGGACGCGTTGATCCGGTCGCTGCCCGTCCAGGCCACGTTGATGCCGCGGTAGGCGTAGAGCGTGCCGAGGGTGATCACCAGCGCCGGGACCTTCGCGAATGCGACGAGTGCGCCGTTGATCAGGCCCAGCAGACCGCCGAAGACGACGCCGGCGGCGAAGACGGCGAGGATCGGGATCCCCGGCACGTCCAGGAACAGCCGGCCGGTGAGGTAGGCGGTGAGCCCCAGGATCGAGCCGACGGAGAGGTCGACCGAGCGGGTGATGATCACGATGGCCTGGCCGACGGCGATCAGGATCAGGATCGACGGGGTCAGCAGCAGGTCGCGCCAGCCGTCGGGGGAGAAGAGGAACGTCGGGTTCTTCGCGGTCGTCGCGACGACCACGAGGACCAGCGCGAGCAGGATGCCGGTCTCGCGCGCCCGGATGAACGCGCCGAATCCGGAGGAGAAGGCGCTCGGCGTGGCGGCCGGCTCGCGCTTCTGCGCGGGCGCCTGGGCGGTGCTCATGCGGCGGCCCCTCTCGTCGCGGCGAGCATGACGGTCTCGCTGGTGGCCTCCGCGCGGTCGAGCTCGGCGGTGATCCGCCCCTCGCGCATCACCAGGACGCGGTCGGCCATGCCGAGCACCTCCGGCAGCTCCGACGAGATCATCAGGATCCCCATCCCTTCTCCGGCGAGCTGCGAGAGCAGCCGGTGCACCTCGGACTTGGTGCCGACGTCGATGCCGCGGGTCGGCTCGTCGATGATCAGGACCTTCGGGTCGGTGGCGAGCCACTTGCCCAGCACGACCTTCTGCTGGTTGCCGCCCGAGAGCGTGCCGGCGACGGTGTCGAGTGCGTCGGTCTTGACCTCCAGGCGCGCCGCCCAATCGCGGGCCGCGGTGTTCTCGCGGCGTCCGGTGATCAGGCCGCCCTTCGAGAGCGACTTCTGGATCGCCATCGTGATGTTGCGCGAGACGGAGGAGTCGAGGACGAGACCCTGCTTGCGGCGGTCCTCGGGGACGAGCGCGAGCCCGGCGCGCATGGCGGCCGCGGGGCTGCCGGCCGGGATCCGCCCGCCGGCGAGGGTGACGGTGCCGGAGTCGTAGGGGTCGACGCCGAAGACGGCGCGGGCGACCTCGCTGCGGCCGGCGCCGACGAGGCCGGCGAGACCGACGATCTCGCCCGCGCGGACGGTGAAGGAGATGTCGTGGAAGACGCCGGCCGCGGTGAGGCCGGTGACCTCGAGCAGGACGTCGGTGATCTCGGTCGCCTGCTTGGGGAAGAGCTCGGTGATGTCGCGGCCGACCATCTCGCGGACGATGCCGTCGACGGTGGCGTCGGCGGTGGCGGTGGTGGAGATGTAGGCGCCGTCGCGCATCACGGTGATCGTGTCGCAGAGCGAGAAGACCTCGTCGAAGCGGTGCGAGATGAAGATCAGCGCACGGCCCTCGTCGCGCAGCGACCGGGCGACGGTGAAGAGGCGCTCGACCTCGACGCCGGACAGCGCCGCGGTGGGCTCGTCCATCACGAGCACCGTCGCGTCCAGCGAGATGGCCTTCGCGATCTCGATGATCTGCTGGTCGGCGATCGAGAGGCCCTCGGCGGGGCGGTCGGGGTCGATCCGGACGCCGAGGCGCTCGAAGAGGCCGACGACCTCGGCGCGCATCGCCTTGCGGTCGATCCGGCCGAGGCGGCCGCGGGGCTGGCGGCCCATGAAGATGTTCTCGGTGACGCTGAGGTCCGGGAAGAGCGTCGGCTCCTGGTAGATCACGGCGATGCCCGCGGCCTTGGACTGCGCGGTCGAGGAGAAGTCGACCGGCTCGCCGTCGAGGAGGAACTCGCCGGCGTCGCGACGGTGCACCCCGGCGATGATCTTGACGAGCGTGGATTTGCCGGCGCCGTTCTCGCCGACCAGGGCGTGGATCGACCCGCGCTGCACGGCGATGGTGCCCGAGCGCAGCGCGACGACGGCGCCGAACGCCTTCACCACGCGGGCGAGCTCGAGTGCGGGTGGCGGATCTGATGCCACGGGTGGTACCTCCTCGTCGAGGTGAATCGCGCCTGCTCCACCGTGCTGGTGAAAAAGACTTGAATCGATTCAGTCAGCTTCATCGCTACTATAGGGACGTCGATCGCACGCGGTCAACGAGGAGAGCGGCTCGGCGTTTCGTTGGAGGAAGAGTGGCGCGAGTGAGCATCCGCGACGTCGCCCTGCGGGCCGGCGTCTCGGTGGGCACGGTCTCCAACGTGCTCAATCGGCCGGACGAGGTCTCCGACGATTCGCTCGCCCGGGTCAACGCCGCGGTCGAGTCGCTCGGGTACGTGCGCAACGACGCCGCCCGGAAGCTGCGCAACGGGATCAGCTCGACCGTCGGCTTCGTGGTGCTCGACGGGCAGAACCCGTTCTTCAACGACGTGGTCCGCGGTGCCGAGGACGAGGCGTCGCGGCACCAGATCGCGGTGCTCTACGGCAACACCGACGAGGACCCGTCGCGCGAGCGGCAGTACCTCGACCTGTTCGAGGAGCAGCAGGTGCGCGGCGTGCTGATCGCCCCCTACGGCGACATCTCGCAGCGGCTCGAGAAGCTGCGCGGCCGCGGGGTGCCCGTCGTGCTGGTCGACCGCTTCAGCGGAGACGGCCGCTACAGCTCGGTCTCGGTCGACAGCGTGGCCGGCGGGCGGATGGCGGCCGAGCATCTGATCGCGACCGGGCGGCGGCGGCTCGCCTTCGTCGGCGGGCCGTTCGAGATCCGCCAGGTGACGGACCGGCTGGCGGGGGCGCGGGTCGCGGTGGAGAACAGCGGGATCGCGGTGGACCTGGAGGTGGTGGCGACGACCGCGCTGACGGTCGCGCAGGGGGTCGCCGCCGGGATGCGGATCCTCGATCGGCCGCGCCGCGACCGGCCGGACGCGCTGTTCGCGGCGAACGATCTGGTGGCCCTCGGGCTGCTGCAGGCGCTCGCCGTGGACGGGCGGATGCTCGTGCCGGACGAGATGGCGCTGATCGGCTTCGACGACATCTCGTTCGCGGCGGCGGCCGCCGTGCCGCTGTCCTCGATGCGGCAGCCGAGCTCGGTGATCGGGCGGACCGCGCTGCGCGTGCTGCTCGAGGAGGCGGCGGATCCGGAGCTGATCCCGCGGCAGACGGTGTTCCTGCCGGAGCTCGTGGTGCGGGCGTCGACGCGCGCGCGGCGGTAGGGGGCGGGTCTCGAGACGCGGCTGCGCGGCGGTATGGACGCGTGGGTCTCGATACGCCGCTGCGCGGCTACTCGACCAGCATGCACGGGCGCCGGCGTGATCGCGTGGGTCTCGATACGCCGCTGCGCGGCTACTCGACCAGCATGGTTTGGGGCGCTGCGCGGCGGTAGGAACGCGTGGGTCTCGATACGCCGCTGCGCGGCTACTCGACCAGCATGGAGGCGCGGCTGGTCGGAAGGCATGCAGGGGGGCGCTGCGCGGATCGGCGTGGCGGAAGCATGGTGATCGAGTAGGCCGCGGAGCGGGCGTATCGAGATCCACGTGAGCAGGCGTGCGGAGGAGGCTGGGAGCGCTCACGGAGTCCGGGTGGGAGGAACGGAGTCGGGGTCGGCCCGTCGGGCGGGGCGTGACGCAGTCGCGCGACCGGCTTTCGCACAATTGCGCGGGGGAGGGGTCCGCGGGTTGTCCGGGGTGGTGTGGTCGCCTAGCGTGGGTGGTCCAGCGCCGGACTGGGAGCGGTATCAGGCTTCCGCGGCGCGCGACATCTCGAAGGTGAGACGGATGACACACAGGAGAACGATCAGGACCCGCGCGATCGGGATGGGAGCCGCCGCGCTGGGCGCGGCGATGCTGGTGGGCGTCGGCGCCGCCGCGTCGGCGGAGGAGTACGGCGAGAGCGCGGTCGACGTCGGCGTGGAGATCGCCGAGCCGACGCAGCCCGGCGTGCTGGCGATGACGGTCGCGGCCGCCTCGACGCAGCTGACCGAGGAGGACTCGACCGCCGCGGTGCGGCGCTTCTCCGGACGCCTGCCCACCGTGACGGTGACCGACACCAGGACCGCCGAGGAGATCCCCGACGGCGTGGGCTGGTACGTGCTCGGCAGCGCGAGCGGCTTCACGGGCGACGACGGGCAGCCCGCGATCGGGGCGGAGAACCTCGGCTGGACCCCGCGCCTCGTCGACGGCGGCGAGAGCGGCGGAGTGGCGGAGGGCGAGAAGGTCGACACCGCCCTCGAGGGCGGCGACGACG
This sequence comes from Rathayibacter sp. VKM Ac-2856, assembly GCF_013205055.1. Taxonomy (GTDB): domain Bacteria; phylum Actinomycetota; class Actinomycetes; order Actinomycetales; family Microbacteriaceae; genus Rathayibacter. The sequence goes on along the minus strand of NZ_JABMLF010000002.1, from coordinate 366,919 downwards.
CGGTCGGCCTCGTCGACCAGGAGCTGCTGGCGCTCGCCATCGACTCCGAGGCGATCGCGGCGGAGGGCTCGTGGACGGCGGACGCCGATCTGCTGCTCACCACTCCGGCGACCGTCGCCCCGGGCGGCTACTCCGCCGTCCTCACCCTCTCCCTCTTCGAATAGACCCGTCGGGAACGACAGGAAAGGACGCGATCATGCGACGAAGCACGATCATCCGCACACTCGCCGTGGCGCTGGCGGCAGGGCTCGCCACCGGCTCGCTCGCCCCGGCCGCCGCCGCCGCGGACGGGACCGGTCCCGTCGACGCCTCCGTCTTCGTCGACCGGGTCGACGGGCTCCCGGAGGACTTCATCGCCGGCGCGGACGTCTCGACGGTCCTCGCGCTCGAGGACAGCGGTGTCGTCTTCCGCGACGCCGCGGGCGACCCGGCCGACCTGTTCGACGTCCTCGCGGAGTCGGGCGTGACCACGGTCCGCGTCCGCGTCTGGAACGACCCGTACGACGCCGAGGGCCGCGGCTACGGCGGCGGCACGGTCGACGTGGAGCGCGCCGTCGAGATCGGCGAGCGGGCCACGGCCGCCGGGCTCGGCCTGCTGGTCGACTTCCACTACTCCGACTTCTGGGCCGACCCCGGACGCCAGCTGGCGCCGAAGGCCTGGGCCGGGCTGACGCCCGCCGCGACCGCCACCGCGATCCACGACTTCACGGCCGAGGCGCTGCGGAGCTTCGTGGCCGCCGGCGTCGACGTGGACATGGTCCAGGTCGGCAACGAGACGAACAACGGCATGGCGGGGTACGCCCGCGCCGCGACCGCGATGGACGCTCCGCTCGCCGCGCTGTTCTCGGCCGGCAGCGCCGCGGTCCGCGAGGTCCTGCCGGACGCGCTGGTCGCGCTGCACTTCACCAACCCCGAGACGGCGGGCCGCTACGCCGGCATCGCGGCCGGGCTCGACCGGTACGACGTCGACTACGACGTCTTCGCCAGCTCCTACTACCCGTACTGGCACGGCTCGACCGACAACCTGACGAGCGTGCTCGGCTCCATCGCGAGCACCTACGGCAAGAAGGTCATGGTCGCCGAGACCTCGTGGGCGCACACGCTCGACGACGCGGACGGCTACCCGAACGTGATCAACCCGAGCACCGCGACCGACGAGTACCCGACGAGCGTCCAGGGCCAGGCGACCGCGCTGCGCGACGTCGTCGCGGCCGTGCACGACGTCGGCCCCGCCGGCATCGGCGTCTTCTACTGGGAGCCCGCGTGGCTGCCGGTCGGACCGCCCTCCGCGCTCGAGGCGAACCGGGCGCTCTGGGAGGGCGACGGCTCGGGCTGGGCGAGCAGCGCCGCGTCGGGCTACGACCCGGTGCACGTCGGTGACGAGTTCGGCGGCTCGGCCTGGGACAACCAGGCCCTCTTCGCGGCCGACGGCACTCCGCTCGACTCGCTGAACACCTTCCGCTACGTCCGCACCGGTGCGGTCGCCCCACGCGCCGTCTCGGCCGTGGCGAGGACCGAGCTCTCCGTCGAGGACGGACAGCCGGTCGTGCTGCCGGCGACGGTGGCCGTCGACTTCAACGACGGCAGCACCGAGCAGCAGCCGGTCACCTGGAGCGACGCGGCGACCTGGATCCGCGGACCCGGCGTCTACACGATCCCGGGCCGGACGACGGCGGGGCTCGACGTCTCGGCGACGGTCTCGGTGAACGCGCGGAACCTCGTCGCGAACCCGAGCTTCGAGAGCGCGGACATGAGCGCGTGGACCCTCACGGCACCGGCCGCCCGCACCGTGACCGGTGACGCGGCCGACGGAGCCGCGGCGGTCACCTTCTGGTCGGACAAGGCATACACGACGACCGTCAGCCAGACGGTCACGGGCCTCGCGGCCGGGAGCTACACCCTCCGCGCCACGACGCAGGGCACCGGCAGCCCGGCGACGGACACCCGCACCCTCAGCGCGGAGACGGCGAGCGGCACGACGAGCGCGCCGCTGCTGCTCTCGGGCTACGGCGCGTTCCAGCAGGCCTCGGTCCCCGTCGTCGTCGGCGCGGACGGCACCGTGCGGATCACCGCGCGCTTCCAGCTCACCGCCGGCGCCTGGGGCGTGCTCGACGACGTCCGGCTCACCGCCGACGCTCCCGCGAGCACGGTGAGCACCGCGGCCCTCGAGTCCGCGCGGAGCGACGCGGCGGCGATCGACCGCGGCGCGTTCACCGCGGAGTCGCTCCGGGCGCTCGACGACGCGACGGCGATCGGCGCCGTCGTGCTCGCCGGCAGCCGGTCGACCCAGCAGGACGCGGATGCGGCGACAGCCCTGATCCGCACCCGCCTCGACGAGCTGACGGTCGCGCTCTCCGTGCCCACCGCCGTCTCGACGCGGTGCATCGCGGGCAAGGTCGTGCTGACCGTGCAGGCGACGAACGACAACTCTGTCCCGATCGCCGTCACGATCGCGTCCGCCTACGGCACGAAGACCTTCCCGGCGGTCGCGCCGGGGCGGAACGCGAGCCACGCGTTCACGACCCGCGCCGTCGGGGTCCCGGAGGGCACCGTGTCGGTGTCCGCGACCGGGAGCGTCGACGGGCACCGCGCCGCCGCCGCGCTCACCCCCGGGTACGCCGCGAAGGCCTGCTGAGGCCGGGCGCCGGATCCCACGCGGAAGGGCCGGTCCCCGTCGTTCGACGGAGACCGGCCCTTCTGCCGTGCGCGGGGGCGCGGGACGTCAGCGGTCGTGCCGCACCACCCGCACCCCGCGCGCGGGCACGACGACCGTCGCGCCGACCGGCTCCCCGGCGACGAGCTCGACGCTGCCCGGGGCGGGCACCTCGGCGTCCGTCTCGGCGTGGTTGATCAGGAAGGTGAAGTCGGCGTCCTCGCCGTGCCGGACGACGACCTCGAGGCCGGCGGGCACCGCCTCGGGCACGACCACGCCCGCGTCGGCGAGCACGGCGTCGGTGAGCGCGGCGAGGTCGTCGCCGACCAGGCGCGTCGAGACGTACCAGGCGGATCCGCCGCCGAGGGAGTGGCGGGTGATCGCCGGGCGGCCCTCGGCGGGGCCCGAGGTGTAGCTCGCGACGGCCTCCGCGCCCTCGAGCACGATGTCGTCGCTCCAGCCGGAGCCGGTGGCCCCGCTGTCGAGCGTGACCACCTCGTCCTCGTGCAGCGGGAGGAACTCGGGGATCGAGAGCCCGAGCACCTCGCGCAGGGCGCCGGGGGAGCCGCCCTCGTAGACGGCGTCGTTCTCGTCGACCACTCCGGAGAAGTAGGAGGCGACGAAGGTGCCGCCGCCCCGGACGTACTCGGTGAGGTTCCGCGACGCGGTCCGGTCCGCCAGGTAGAGCGAGGGCGCGAGGACGAGGTCGTAGCCGCTGAGGTCGTCGTGCGGGTGGGCGAAGTCGACCGTGACGCCGCGGTTCCAGAGCGCCGTGTAGAACGCGACGATCCGCTCGCGGTGATCGAGCTCGACCGAGGGCCGCCACTCCAGGTCGTGCGCCCAGAACGACTCGATGTCCCACAGCACGGCGACCCGGGCGCGGACGACCGAGCCGAGCACGGCGGAGAGCCCGCCGAGGTCGTCGCCGAACTCGACGACCTCCCGCCAGACGCGGGTGCCCGCGCCGGCGTGCGGCAGCATCGCCGAGTGGAACTTCTCCGCGCCGTAGCGGGACGCGCGGAACTGGAAGAACAGGATCGCGTCCGCCCCGCGGGCGAGGTGGCTCGCGGCGTTGCGGGCGAGCTCGCCCGGCCGCTTGGCGATGTTGCGCGGCTGCCAGTTGACGCTCGAGGTGGAGTGCTCCATCAGGATCCACGGCCGCCCGCCCGCGAGGGAGCGCGTCAGGTCGGCGTCCATCGCCAGCAGCACGTGGTTGTCGCGGCGCTCGGCGACCAGGTAGTGGTCGTTCGCGACCAGGTCGACCTCGCGGCTCCACTTCCAGTAGTCGATCGACGGGCAGTTCGTCGCCATGAAGTTCGTGGTGACCGGCTTGTCCGAGTAGCGCTTGATCGCGTCGCGCTCGGCGGTGAAGCACGCCAGCAGCGCGTCGGAGGTGAAGCGCGCGAAGTCGAGGCGCTGGGTCTGGTTCACGACGGTCGCCGAGACGCGCGGTGCGTCGATCTCGTCCCACTCGCCGTAGAGCTGGCCCCAGAAGAGCGTGCCCCAGGCGTCGTTGAGCGCGTCGAGCGTGCCGTACTTCGCCTGCAGCCAGACGCGGAAGGCGGCGACCGAGTAGTCGGAGTAGTCCTCGCTGATCGGCGCGCCGTACTCGTTGTGCACGTGCCAGAGCACGAGGGCGGGGTGCGCGGCGTAGCGCTCGGCCAGCCGCTCGGTGATCGCCACGGCGGCGGCGCGGTACTCCGGCGAGCTCGGGCTGACCATGCCGCGCGAGCCCCAGCCCAGCGTCAGGCCCTCGCGGGTGACGGGGCGGGCGGCCGGGTGCTTCCTCCAGAACCAGGCGGGCGGGACGGTGGTCGGGGTGGCGAGGTCGACGTCGATCCCGGCGGCGTGCAGCAGGTCGAGCAGCTCGTCGAGGAAGCCGAAGTCGTACTCGCCCTCGCGCGGCTCGAGCAGCGCCCAGGAGAAGATGCCGACGCTGACCAGGTTGATGCCGGCCTCGCGCATCAGCGCGACGTCCTCGGCCCAGACCTCGCGCGGCCACTGCTCGGGGTTGTAGTCGCCGCCGTAGCGCAGCTCGGCCCGGCCGGGGATCCAGGGTGCGCGGGGGAGCGGGAGTCCCGCCGGGTCCGGGACGCGGAAACGGGTGGGGGCCGCGTCGGCACCGAGCTCGATCGTCATGCGTGCTATCTCCTTCGACTGTGTGCGGTCCCAGTGTTGCACGGCATGACTCAGCAGTGATCTCGCATTGACAGCCCGCCGTATCGTGTGAGTGACTGTAACCGCTCACAGGCACACCGTCGTCCCTCCCGTCCAGCGAGGCCGGCGCGGTCTGCCGCTCCCACTGCTCCCACAGCTCTCGCTTCATCAAGGAGGACGAATGCGCTCTTCGCTTCGCAGCATCCGGTCGGTCGGCATCGCCACCGCCGCCACCGCCGCTCTGCTTCTCACCGGTTGCACCGCCGGGTCCGGCTCCGACACCGCGGGCTCCGGCCCTGTCGAGCTCAGCTACTGGGCCTGGGCGCCCAACCTCGAGCAGGTCGTCGACCTCTGGAACCAGGACAACCCCGACATCCAGGTGACCGTCAACAAGCAGGACGGCGGCGACCCCGCCATCACCAAGCTGCTCACGGCGATCAAGGCCGGCAGCGGCGCGCCCGACCTGATCCAGGCGGAGTACCAGAAGATCCCCACCCTGGTCGCCTCCGACGCCCTCGCCGACATCTCGAGCGAGGGAGCGGCGGACCTCGAGGACGACTTCTCCGCCGGCACCTGGTCGGCCGTGACCCTCGGCGGCGACGCCGTCTACGCGATCCCGCAGGACTCCGGCCCGATGATGGCGTACTACCGCGCCGACATCCTCGAGAGCCTCGGCCTCTCGATCCCCACCACCTGGGACGAGTACGCCGCCCTCGCCGAGGCCGTGCACGCCGCCGACCCGACGAAGTACCTCGGCACCTTCTCCGCCAACGACGCGGGCTGGTTCGCCGGTCTCGCGCAGCAGGCCGGCGCCTCCTGGTGGTCGGTCGACGACCAGAGCTGGGGCGTCGACATCGACGCCGGGCCGACCGAGCAGGTCGCCGCCTACTGGGGCGGACTCGTCGAGTCCGGCGCGATCGACAACAAGCCGATGTACACGCCGGAGTGGAACGCGGGTCTGAACGACGGCTCGCAGGTCGGCTGGCTCAGCTCCGTCTGGGCGCCCGGCGTGCTCGGCGGCAACGCGCCCGACACGGCCGGCAAGTGGACCGCCGCTCCGCTCCCGCAGTGGGACGCCGCGAACCCCTCCTCCGGCAACTGGGGCGGCTCGACCACCGCGGTGACCAGCCAGACCGAGAACACCGCGGCCGCCGTCGAGTTCGCCACCTGGTTGAACACCGACCCGACCGCCGTCGCCGCCCTCGCCGACATCTCCGGCGTCTACCCGGCCGCCACCGAGGTCGCGAAGGACGCGCTGACCACCTCGCCCGAGTTCTTCAGCACTCAGAGCGACTTCTACGAGATCGCGGCAGCGGCCTCCGACTCCGTCGCGCCGTTCACCTACGGCCCGAACGTCAACGTCGCGTTCAGCGCCTACAACGACGAGTTCGCGAAGGCCGCCGAGGCCCGCACCGAGTCGGCCTTCGTCGACGCCGTCGCGGCGATGCAGGAGATCACGACCGACGACCTGGTCAAGAGCGGCTTCTCCGTCGAGTAGCCCTCCGCTCCGTGCGGGAGGCGATCGCAGGATCGCCTCCCGCATCCCCCTCCCCTCACTCCTTCCCTAAGGAATCGGTATGGCCGTCACACACCCCACCCGCGCGGGCGCCGCTCCCGCTGCGCCGCGTCGCCGGAAGGGCGACTTCCGCAGCCGGGTGCTCACCCCCTACGCGATGCTCGCCCCCGGCATCGTGCTGTTCGTCGCGTTCATGGCGGCCCCGATCTTCTACACGCTCTTCCTCAGCTTCCAGAAGAAGCAGGTCGTCGGCCTCGGCCTCGGCTCGGGCGCGCAGAAGCAGGTCTTCGCCGGGTTCGAGAACTACCTCGGCTCGCTGAGCGACCCGGAGTTCGCCGCGAGCGTCGGCCGCGTGCTGCTCTACGGCCTGATCCTCATCCCGTGCATGCTCGGCCTGGCGCTGCTGTTCGCGCTGCTGCTGGACTCGAAGCGGACCCGCGCGGTGTCGTTCTCGCGGATCTCGATCTTCCTGCCCTACGCGGTCCCGGCCGTCATCTCGTCGCTGCTCTGGGGCTTCCTCTACCTGCCGGCGGTGTCGCCGTTCTACTACGTGTTCGAGCAGCTCGGCTGGGACGCGCCCCGGGTGCTCACCTCGGGCGCGGTGATCTTCGGCATCGCGAACATCGCCCTCTGGGGCGGCGTCGGCTTCAACATGATCGTCATCTACACCTCGCTCAAGGCGGTCTCGAGCGACATCTACGAGGCCGCGCGGATCGACGGCGCCAGCGAGATCCAGATCGCGCTGCGGATCAAGATCCCGATCGTGGCGCCGGCGCTGGTGATGACCGCGCTGTTCTCGATGGTCGCGACCCTGCAGGTCTTCGCGGAGCCCACGACGCTGCGGCCGCTCTCGAACAGCCTCTCCACCTCCTGGTCGCCGCTGATGCTCGTCTACCGCGACGCGTTCACCCGCGACGACATCTACTCCGCCGCCGCGACGTCCGTCGTGATCGCGCTCGCCACCTTCATCGTCTCCTTCCTCTTCCTCCGGGTCGTGCAGAAGCGAGCCTTCGGACAGGAGGACTGACCCGTGTCCACCACCCTCGACCGGCCCACCACGACCGGCATCGCCACCGGCTCCGCCGCCAAGGCGCCGCGCACCTCCGACCGCTTCGCCGGCCGGCCGAGCGCGATCGCCACCGCCGTCCTGCTGGTCGGCGCGATCTACTGCCTCTTCCCGGTGCTCTGGGTCGTCATGGCGTCCACGAAGGACGGCGGCGAGCTCTTCTCCACCTTCACGCTCGCGCCCAGCACGCACCTGTTCGACAACATCGTCGCCCTCACCCAGTACCGCGACGGGCTGTTCTGGCGCTGGATGCTCAACACCGCGCTCTACGCCGGCATCGGCGCGATCGCCTCCACCTGGGTCAGCGCGATCTCGGGCTACGTGCTCGCGAAGTTCGAGTTCCCGGGCAAGAAGGCCGTCTTCAACGTCCTGCTGATGGGCGTCCTCGTCCCCGGCGTCATCCTGGCGATCCCGCAGTACTTCCTGCTCGCCAACGTCGGCCTCACCAACACCTTCTGGGGCGTGCTGCTGCCGCAGATCATCAGCCCCTACGGCATCTACCTCGCGCGGATCTACGCCGCGGCGGCCGTGCCGACCGACGTGATCGAGGCCGCCCGGACCGAGGGGGCGGGGGAGATGCGCATCTTCGCCCGCATCGCGACGCCGATGCTGCTGCCCGGACTGGTGACGATCTTCCTCTTCCAGTTCGTCGCGATCTGGAACAACTTCATGCTCCCGTACATCATGCTCGGCGACGACTCGCTCTTCCCGATCACGGTCGGACTGAACGGCCTGCTCAACCAGGGCGCGTCCGCTCCGGCGCTCTACACGCTCGTCATCACGGGCGCGCTGCTCTCGGTGATCCCGCTGATCCTGATCTTCCTGGTGCTGCAGCGCTTCTGGCGGGTCGACCTCGCCGCCGGGGCCGTGAAGTGAGGCTCGTCGACAAACGCGTCCGCAGTGCGCGCCGCACCCTAGGCTGACGACGTGTCCACCACTGCCGGCCGCTCCCGACCGACCATCGAGGACGTCGCCGTCGCCGCCGGAGTGTCCCGCGGGACCGTCTCCCGGGTCCTCAACGGCGGCAAGTGGGTCAGCCCCGACGCCCACGCCGCCGTCGAGTCCGCGATCAAGAAGACCGGGTACCGGGTCAATCCGCACGCGCGCAGCCTGTCGCGCAACCGCACCGACTCGGTCGCGTTCCTGCTCACGGAGGACGCCGGCTCGCTCTTCGAGGACCCGAACTTCTCGATCCTGCTGAAGGGCGCCGCGGCCGCCCTCGCCGAGCACGACGTCTCGCTCGTGCTGATCCTCGCGGGCACCGCCGCCGAGCAGAAGCGCGCGCTGAACTACATCGAGGCCGGCCACGTCGACGGGGTCCTCCTCGTCTCGGCGCACGCCGGCGCGAAGCTGCTCGCCGACATCCAGGGCTCGAAGGTCCCGGCCATCGCCTGCGGCATCCCGATCGGCTACGAGAAGCGGATGGGCTACGTCGCCGCGGACGACGACGAGGGCGCCCGCGAGATGGTCGCATACCTCCGGGGCCTCGGCCGCCGCCGGATCGCGACGATCGCGGGGCCCGCGGACACCCCGGGCGGCATCACCCGACTCGCCGGCTACCGCGACGAGCTCGGCGACGCGTTCGACGAGGCCCTGGTGCAGCACGGCGACTACGGCCGCGAGAGCGGGGCCGCCGCGATGGAGCTCCTGCTGCGGGAGAACCCCGACATCGACGCGGTCTTCGCCGCCAACGACCGGATGGCCGCGGGCGCGATCGAGGTCCTGCTCCGCTCGGGGCGGCGCGTGCCGGAGGACGTCGCGGTCGGCGGGTTCGACGACTCGTCCGTCGCCGTCTCGACGACCCCGCAGCTGACCACGATGCGGCAGCCGTTCACCCGGATCAGCGCCGAGATGGTGCGCCTGCTGCTGCAGACCATCGACGGCGAGCGGCCCGCGGCGATCACGCTGCCGACCGAGCTGATCGTGCGCGAGTCGGCCTGAGCGCCCGGCGCGCACGACGCACTGACCTGCACGACGCACTGACCCGCACGACGCACTGACGCGCTCGGCCCCGAGGCGCTGACGCACTCCCGCGGCGACGTCCGACTCGCGGGCGCGCTGCAGCACTCGACACCGGCGGCCCGGAGCCGTCGCTAGCGTGGTCCGGGTCGTCACCGACCGGATCCGAAGGAGCATCTCGATGACCGCACGCCAGGACACCGTCACCGCCGCCGCGGTGCGCCACCTCCCGTGGGCCGCCCCTCTCGTGGAGCCCGCGATGAGCACGACCGAGGACCGCCACGACCGCTGGCGCCTCACCAGCCGCGCGGTGCTGCGCGACGGCCGCCCCTTCGTGCCGGTGTCGGGCGAGTTCCACCCCAGCCGGGTGCCGCGCGAGCGCTGGGAGGAGCGCCTGCGGCTGATGCGCGCGAGCGGTGTGAGCATCGTCGCGTTCTACACGATCTGGATCCACCACGAGGAGGTGCGCGGGCAGCGCCGCTTCGACGGGGACCTCGACGTCGGCGCGTTCGTCGACCTCTGCGCCGAGGTCGGGCTGGACGTCGTGCTCCGCCTCGGGCCGTGGTGCCACGGCGAGGTCCGCAACGGCGGGTTCCCGGACTGGGTGCAGGCGGCCGACGTGCGGCACCGGACGGACGACCCCGGCTACCTGGAGCTCGTCCGCGAGTGGTTCGGCGCGCTCGGCGGCGAGCTGGCCTCCCGCTGCGGCCCGGCGAGCAATGTCGTCGCGATCCAGCTCGAGAACGAGATCTACGACCAGCCCGGGCACCTCCGGACGCTGAAGACCCTCGCGCGCGAGGCCGGGCTGACCGCGCCGATCTGGACGGCGACGGGCTGGGGCGGCGCCGACCTGCCGCTCGACGCGGTCCTGCCGCTCTTCGGCGGCTACGCGGACGGTTTCTGGGTCGAGGCGGACTCCGCCTGGGACACGACCTTCCGCGACCACTTCTTCTTCAGCCACCAGTGGGACGACCCGGGGATCGGCGCGGACGTCCGCGGGACGAGCGACGCGGTGACGCCGCGCGCGCCCTCGCCCGAGTACCCGCCGGCGACCTGCGAGCTCGGCGGCGGCATGGCCACCGCGTACCACCGGCGCCCGGCGGTGCAGCCGCTCGACATCGCGGCGGTCGCGCACACCAAGATCGGCAACGGCTCGGCCTGGCAGGGCTACTACATGTTCGCGGGCGGGACGAATCCCCGCAGCGCCCTCGCCGAGGGGCTGCAGGAGTCGCAGGCGACCGGCTACCCCAACGACATGCCGCGGTTCGACTACGACTTCCGCGCTCCGATCGGCGCGAGCGGGCGGCCGTCGCCGACCCTCGCGCTGCTGCGGCGCCAGCACGCCTTCCTCGAGGCGTTCGGCGAGCGGCTGGCCGACATGCCCTCGACCCTGCCGGACGAGCTGCCGACGAGTCAGCAGGACGTGGACACGCTGCGCTGGGCGCTGCGGAGCGACGGGACGAGCGGCTTCGTCGTGCTCACCTGGCACCAGCCGCACGAGCCGCTGCCGGAGCACCCGGGCGTCGTCCTCGAGGTCGGGCTGGACGAGGAGGTCGTACGGTTCCCGTCGGTCCCCGCGCCGGTGCCCGCCGGGACGCTGGCGGTCTGGCCGGTGCACCTGGACGTCGGCGGCGTGCGGCTCGACTGGGCGACGGCGACTCCGCTGACGCTGCTCGACGGCGCGGTGCCGACGCTGGTGCTGGTCGCGGCGCGCGGGATCGTGGCCGAGCTGGCCTTCGCGGAGGGCACGGAGCTGGAGGTCGGCGGCGAGCCGGTCGGGCGGCTCCTGCGGCTCGACGTGGACGAGCCGGTGCTGGTGCACGCGCGCGGGGCGCACGGCGCGGGCGCGGTGCTGATCCTCTCCGCGGACGACGGCGACGAGGCGAGCGTGCTCGTCGACGCCGCCTCGGGGGCGCGCCGTCTGGTGCTGTCCGAGGACCCGGTCTGGACGGACGCGGCGGGGCGGCTCGCCGGCGATCTGCGGGCGGGCTCGCGGCCGCCGCGCGCGTGGGACCCGGAGCGGCGGCTCTTCGAGGCCGTCCGCGGATCGGCTCCGGCCGAGGCATCGGGACGCGAGCAGCGGGGATCGGACGAGGTCGGCGTCGTGCTCGTCCGCGAGAGCACCGGCGTGCCCGCCTCCTACGGCGAGACCGCGGGCCGTGCCTCCGCGCCGGCGGACGCCGACTTCGCGGCCGCCGCCGTCCACCGGCTCGAGCTCCCGGCCGCCGACTCCGGCGCCCGGCGCCGCGAGCTCGAGATCCACTGGGCGGGTGACGTCGCGCGGATCCTCGTCGCGGGCGAGGTCGTGGCGGATCAGTTCTGGGACGGCGGGCCGTGGATCCTGGACCTGGAGCAGCTCGCCGCGGGCGCGCCCGGCGACGTCGTGCTCGAGATCCTGCCGATGTCGCCCGGGGCGCGGATCGGTCTGACCGGGAGCGCCGAGGAGCGTCGGCGCCGCACGTCGTCGCCGCTGCTCGAGCTCGGCCCGGTCGTCGTGACGCACTGGTACCGGTGGACCGAGGACTGACCCGGGGCCGGGGCCCGACGGAGGGCTCGACCGACGCCCAGGCGGCGTGCACGCCGGGAATCTAGGGTGAGCGGATGACCTCCTGGAGCGCCGCAGACATCCCCGACCAGACCGGCAGGACGTTCGTCGTCACCGGTGCCAACAGCGGCCTCGGCGAGGCGACCGCGCGGGCGCTCGCCCAGCACGGCGCGCGCGTGGTCCTCGCCTGCCGCACCGTGGAGAAGGGCGAGCGGGCGGCCGAGCGGATGGGCGGCGACGTCGTCGTGCGCCGGCTCGACCTCGCCGACCTGTCCTCGGTGCGCGAGTTCGCCGAGGCGACCGGGCCGATCGACGTGCTCGTCAACAACGCGGGCATCATGGCGGTGCCCGAGGGGCGGACGAAGGACGGCTTCGAGCTGCAGTTCGGCACGAACTTCCTCGGCCCGTTCGCGCTGACCGGGCTGCTGCTGCCCCGGATCGCCGACCGCGTGGTGTCGCTCTCGAGCCTCGCTCACCGCTTCGGCACCCTCGACTTCGACGACCTGAACTGGGAGCACCGCCGCTACAGCGCGTGGCCCGCCTACGGGCAGTCGAAGCTCGCCGACCTCGTCTTCTCGTTCGAGCTGCACCGGCGCCTGCGCCGCGCCGGCTCGAGCGTCGGCTCGATGGCCGCGCACCCGGGCATGTCGCTGACCGAGCTGCACACCCACGCCGCCTCGGGCCAGGGCGCGCTGATGGGCGCGCTGATGCGCACCGTCGGGCAGAGCGGCGACGAGGGCGCGCTGCCGACGCTGCTCGCGGCGACCTCGCCGGAGGCGCGCTCCGGCGCCTTCTACGGACCGAGCGGCCTCGGCGAGGTGCGCGGGGCTCCGCGCCAGGTGAACCCGAACCGCGCCGCCCGCGACCGCGACACCGCGCGCCGCCTCTGGGACAGCGCGGTCGAGCTGACGGGGGTGTCGCCGCTCGACGCGAGCTGAGCGGCGGCTCGTCGGAGGCGTGTCGGGGCGGGCGTCCGCGGACACCCACCTGCTGGGCGGCCCGGCTCCTCCGTACACTGGCGAGCGCGCGCGAAGCCGCCGCCGGACATCGAGGAGCATCGTGGCAGCACGACGAACGACCGCCGCCGCGACCCTGCACGACGTGGCGCGGGCGGCCGGGGTGTCCCTCGCCACCGCGTCGCGCGTGCTCAACGGCAGCGCCCGCAAGGTGCAGGGGGAGTACCGCGAGCGGGTCGAGGCGGCCGCGACCGCGCTGGGCTACTCCGCGAATCCGGCCGCGCAGGCCGTCGCGCGGGGGACCACGTCGACGATCGCGCTGCTCGTCAGCGACATCACCGACCCCTACTTCTCGGGCATCGCCTCCGGGGTGATCGCCGCCGCCGACGCGGCGCGCCTGGACGTGCGGATCGCCGTCACCGACCGCGACCCGGACCGGGAGCTCGCGCTGGTGCGCTCGCTGCGCGGCGGGCGACCGCGGGCGATCGTCCTCGCGGGCAGCCGCTTCGCCGCCGACCGCCACCGCGACGCACTGATCGCCGAGCTGCAGGCCTACGAGGCGGCCGGCGGGCGGGTCGCGATGATCAGCCAGGGCGGGCTGCCGTTCCCGTCCGTGCAGGTGGACAACCGCGCGGGCGCCCGGGCGCTCGCGGCGGCGCTCGCCGAGGCCGGCTACCGGCGCTGCGCGATCGTGCGCGGTCCGGAGGCGGTGCTCACGTCGTCCGACCGGGTCGAGGGCTTCCTCGAGGGGCTGTCCGCCGCGGGGGTGGACGTCGATCCGAGCCTGATCGTCGAGGCGCCGCTCACCCGAGACGGGGCCTTCGATGCGGCGGGCGCGCTGCTCGCGGAGCGCGCGGGTGACATCGACCTGGTCTTCGCGGTGACCGACCTGATGGCGGTCGGCGTCGCGTCCGCGATGCGGGCCGCCGGGATCGAGCCGGGCGCGCAGACCGGTGTCGCGGGCTTCGACGACGCGCCCCTCGCGGAGGACGTGCACCCCGGCCTCAGCACCGTCGCGGTCCCGCTCGCGGCGCTCGGCGAGCGCGCCGTCGCCGCCGCCCTCGGCGAGGACGCCGACGGCACCGCGGTCGAGCTGCCGACCCGCGTCGTCCTCCGCGCGAGCACCCCGCCGCGCCGCTAGCCGCCCCTTGCTGGTCGAGTAGCGCGCAGCGCGTATCGAGGCCCACGTCTGCACACGTCGGATCTCGATACGCCCGCTGCGCGGGCTACTCGATCAGCATGCATCGCCCGCTGCGCGGCCGACGCGATCAGCATGGGGCGCCCGCTGCGCGGCCGACGCGACCAGCAGGGGGTGCCCGCTGCGCGGGCTCGTCGGTCAGCGCGTCACCTTTGCTGGTCGAGTAGGGCGCAGCGCGTATCGAGACCTCACGTGTGCACACGTCGGATCTCGATACGCCCGCTCCGCGGGCTACTCGATCAGCATGGGGCGCCCGCTGCGCGGCCTGCGCGATCGCGCAGCGGCGCGCGATCGGACGCGGAACGGGGTCCGGCGCACCTGCGGGGCCCGCTGCGGGTCCACTCGCGCTGAGGTGCGCTTGCGAGTGGACGCGGAGCGGGGTCTGATCGCGGCGTGGGGCCCGTTGCGCGTCCGGTCGCGCAGGCGGCCTGATCGCGTTGCCCGCGCAGAGGTGGGAAAGCGCTTGCCCGGAGCGCAGTCGCGCGACTAGCATCGGGGAAAACGCTTCCCCTCCTCCGAAAGGCGCACCGTGTCAGAGTCGACCACCCCCACCCTCGGGATCATCCTGAACGGCGCCTCCGGCCGGATGGGCTACCGCCAGCACCTCGTCCGCTCGATCCTGGCGATCCGCGAGCAGGGCGGCGTGCTGCTCTCCGACGGCACGCGCGTGCAGGTCGAGCCGCTGCTCGTCGGCCGCTCCGAGGCGAAGCTCGCCGAGCTCGCCGGCAAGCACGGCCTGACGAACTGGACGACCGACCTCGACGCCGCGCTCGCCGACCCGAAGTGGCAGGTCTACGCCGACTTCCTCGTCACCAAGGCGCGCGTCCCCGCGATCAAGAAGGCCATCGCCGCAGGCAAGCACATCTACACCGAGAAGCCCACGGCGGAGTCCTACGCCGAGGCGCTCGAGATCGCCGAGCTGGCCAAGGAGGCCGGCATCAAGAACGGCGTCGTGCACGACAAGCTCTACCTGCCCGGTCTGCAGAAGCTCAAGCGCCTGATCGACTCCGGCTTCTTCGGCCGCATCCTCAGCGTCCGCGGCGAGTTCGGCTACTGGGTCTTCGAGGGCGACTGGCAGGCCGCCCAGCGCCCGAGCTGGAACTACCGCAGCGAGGACGGCGGCGGCATCATCGTCGACATGTTCCCGCACTGGAACTACGTGCTCGAGAACCTCTTCGGCCCCATCGAGGGCGTCTACGCCAAGGCGACCACGCACATCGAGACCCGCGTCGACGAGAGCGGCGCGCCCTACACCGCGACCGCCGACGACGCGGCCTACGCGATCTTCGACCTCGCCGGCGGCATCACCGCGCAGCTCAACTCCTCCTGGGCCGTCCGCGTCGACCGCAAGGAGCTCGTCGAGTTCCAGGTCGACGGCACCCTCGGCTCGGCCGTGGTCGGCCTGTTCGGCGCCAAGATCCAGCCGCGCGTCGCCACCCCCAAGCCCACCTGGAACCCCGACCTGCCCGAGACCCACGACTACGCGCAGGACTGGCAGGAGCTGCCCGTCAACGACGTGTTCGAGAACGGCTTCAAGACCCAGTGGGAGCAGTTCATCCGCCACGTGGTCGAGGACGCCCCGCACGAGTACGACTTCTTCGCCGGCGCCCGCGGCGTGCGCCTGGCCGAGCTGGGCCTGGAGTCCTCGCGCGACGGCCGCCGCATCGACGTCGCCGCGCTCGACGCCGCCGCGGACGCCGAGGCGCTGGCCCAGGCGGGCGCCGTCCAGTGAGCGGGCTGACCCTCCTCGGCGCCGACGGCGCGACCCGCACGATCGAGCTGCTGCCGGCTCCGGCGCACACCCGTCCGATCGCCCCGCTGCGCTCGCGCACCGCCTACGCCGCCGCGCACGTCGTGCCGCTCGTGCACGGCGAGAACCGCCCCGGGCACCCGGCCCAGATCGACTGGGACGCCACGCTCGGCTTCCGCCACCACGTCTGGTCCTGGGGCCTCGGCGTCGCCGACGCGATGGACACCGCGCAGCGCAACATGGGCCTGGACTGGACCGCGACGCAGGAGCTGATCCGCCGCAGCGCCGCCGAGGCCGCCGCGGTCGGCGGTGCGCTCGTGGTCGGGATCAACACCGACCAGCTCACCGAGGACGTGGTGCCGCTGGACGCCGTGATCGACGCGTACGTCGAGCAGCTCGCCTTCGCCGAGGACGCGGGGGCGGAGGTCGTGCTGATGGCCAGTCGCCACCTCGCCCGCGCCGCGGAGACCGCCGCCGACTACGAGCGCGTCTACGCCGCCGTGCTCGCGCGCGCCACGAAGCCGGTCGTCCTGCACTGGCTCGGGACCGCCTTCGACAGCGTGCTCGAGGGCTACTTCGGCGCGGTCGACCCGGTCGACGCGTTCCCGGTGGTGCAGCGGATCATCGAGGACAACCTCGACTCGGTGCGCGGCATCAAGATGTCGCTCCTGGACGCGGACGCCGAGATCGCGCTGCGCTCCCGGCTGCCCGAGGGCGCGACGCTCTTCACCGGCGACGACTTCAACTACGTCGGCCTGATCGAGGGCGCCGAGGACGCCGACGGCACCCGGCGCTGGTCGGACGCGCTGCTCGGCGCGTTCGCCGCGCTGGCGCCGAGCGCCTCGGCCGCGATCCAGGCGCTGGACGCGGGCGACGTCGCCGAGTACCGCCGCGTGCTCGGCCCGACCGAGGCGCTCTCGCGCCAGGTCTTCGCCGCGCCGACGCAGTACTACAAGACCGGCGTCGCCTTCCTCTCCTGGCTGAACGGCCACCAGCCCGCCTTCTCGATGGTGGGCGGGCTGCACTCCGCGCGCTCGCTGCCGCACCTCTCCGAGATCGTCCGGCTCGCGAACACGTCCGGCGCGCTCGAGCGGCCGGAGCTGGCCGCGGACCGCTGGAGCGGGCTGCTCGCGTTGAACGGCGTCGAGATCCGCCGCGCGGTCGAGGCGGCGCACGCGTGAGCGCCGTCGACCCGCGGCTCTCGCTCAACCAGGCCACGATCAAGCACGCCTCGCTCGCCGAGGCGCTGGACACCACCGTCGCCGCCGGGATGACGGCGATCGGCCTCTGGCGCGAGCCGGTCGCCGAGGTCGGTCTCGAGGAGGCCGTGCGCCGGGTCGCCGACTCGGGCCTGCGCGTCTCCTCCCTCTGCCGCGGCGGCTTCTTCACCGCGCCCGAGGGTCCGGAGCGGCGTGCCGCGATCGACGAGAACCGCCGCGCGATCGAGGAGACGGCGGCGCTCGGCGCTTCCGCGCTCGTGCTCGTCGCGGGCGGTCTGCCGGCCGGCTCGCGCGACGTCGTGGGCGCCCGCGCCCGCGTGCAGGACGCGCTGGCCGAGCTCGCCGACGACGCGGTCGCCGCGGGCGTGCAGCTCGCGATCGAGCCGCTGCACCCGATGTACGCCTCGGACCGGGCCGTCGTCTCGACCCTCGGCCAGGCCCTCGATCTGGCCGCGCCGTTCGACGCGGCCGCGGTCGGCGTCGTCGTCGACACCTTCCACATCTGGTGGGACCCGCAGGTCCTCGCGCAGATCGCGCGCGCCGGAGCGGAGGGCCGCATCGCGAGCTACCAGGTCTGCGACTGGGCCACTCCGCTGCCGGCCGACGTGCTGCTCGCCCGCCGCTACCCCGGCGAGGGCGTCATCGACTTCGGCTCGCTCACCCGCGCGGTCGTCGAGGCGGGCTACACCGGCGACGTCGAGGTCGAGATCTTCCACCAGGAGGTCTGGGACACGGCGTACCCGGAGGTGGCGGAGCGCGTCGTCGCGTCGTTCGCCGAGTGCGTGTCGCCGCACCTGGGCTCGCGCCCCTGAACTCCCGGTCCGCCGGCGCTGGAGGGTGAGCGGCGGACCGGGAACCCCTTCCCGCGGGGAGCGGGCGGGCTGGGCGTCTGTGGGGGCTCGGCTCCTGTGGTCGCCCGGCCCCCCTGCCCGCTCAGGCCCCGCGCCCGCTCAGCTCCAGGGCAGGTCGAGCGCGTCGAACGTCGTCTCGCGGCGCAGCGCCTCCTGCAGGGCGTGCTCGATCCCGTCGACCACGCGGTGCCGGCCCTCGATGTCCTGCACCTCGCGCCAGGCGTCGTCCGGCAGCGCGCGCGGCGACGGCGCCGCCATCACCGCGTCGAGCAGGCGCAGGAAGCCACCGGTGCGCTCGAGCCCGGCGTGCAGCGGGGTGCCCAGCTCGCGGGCGGCGAGGAGTCCCTCGAACGGCGTGATCCGGTCGTACTGCAGGGTCCGCGGCGGCAGGTCCTCGCGCACCAGCTGCACGACGTCGAGCGTGTAGTAGAAGCGGATCGTCCCGCGGGTGCCGACGATCTCGACGGAGGGCTCCTCCGGCCGCTCGGCGCAGAGGGTGACCGCGGTCGTGACCCGGAGCCCGTCCGCGAGGGTCAGCACGGCGACCGAGGTGTCGTCGGCCTCGATCTCGTTCGCGCGCCGCAGGTCCAGGCGCACGTCCACGACGTCCTCGAGCCGGTCCGCGCCGGCGATCGCCAGCGCGGTCGCGGTCGCGTGCGAGAACGGGTTGGTGAGGACGCCGTCCGCCACGACCGCTCCGTCGAGGGTGCGGCGGCCGGCCCAGCGGGAGCGCGACCAGTAGCGGTCGTCGCGGACCCACGCTCCCGTGGCGCCGTAGCGCACCACCTCGCCGATCTCGCCGTCGGCGACGGCCGCGCGGATCGCCGGGATCGCGGAGGAGCCCAGGCTCTGGAAGCCGACCTGCACGAGCGAGCCGGTCGCCGCGGCGCGGTCGCTGATCGCGGTGAACTCGGCGAGCGAGGCGGCCGGCGGCTTCTCCAGCAGGACGTCGTTGCCGTGGTCCATCGCCCCGAGCGCGATCGCGGCGTGGGTGTGGATCGGGGTGCTGATGATGATCAGGTCGGTGCCGCCGGCGGCGAAGAGGCCGTCCGCATCGGGGTGGTGCGCGACGCCGTCGGGGAGGAGTCCGTCGACCGGGGGCCGCGGGTCGGCGACCCCGACGAGCCGGACGCGCTCGTCGCGGTGCGCCGCGAGGACGGCGCCGAGGTGAGAGGCGCCGTAGCCGCCGATGCCGACGAGTCCGATCCGCGGGATCATGCGCGGGCCTTCGAGCGGGGGCGGATGCGGTCGTGTCGTCTGGGCTGCATGGTCCGGCCAGCGTAACGGAAAGCGGTTACCCGCGACCAGAGGGGTCGATGATCGTCATGCCCGCCGGGCTCGCGGTGTCGAAGACGGGCAGCAGCCGGGCCGCCTCCTCCAGCCCGATCGTGCGCTCGATCAAGCGCTGGGGAGCGAGCACGCCCTGCTCGATCAGGCTCAGCATCCCTGGGTAGTCGCGCGCGGCCATCCCGTGGCTGCCGAGCACGTCGAGCTCCCAGGCGATCACGCGCGCCATCGGCACCCGGGGGTGGCCCTCGACGGGCGGCAGCAGGCCGATCTGCACGTGCCGGCCGCGGCGGCGCAGGCTGAGCAGGGCGTCGGCGCAGGTCTGCTCGCTGCCGACGGCGTCGACCGAGACGTGACTCCCGCCGCCGGTCAGCGCGTGCACGGCGGCCGGCAGATCGCGGCCGTCGGCGAGGAGGACGTGCTCGGCGCCGACGCTCGCGGCGACCTCGAGGGCCCCGGCGTTCCGGTCGACCGCGATCACCCGGGCGCCGAGCGCGTGCGCGACCATCACCGCGCTGAGGCCCACGCCGCCCGCCCCGATCACGGTCACCCACTCCCCGGGCAGGACGCGGGCGCGGCCGACCAGCGCCCGGTACGCCGTGGCGAAGCGGCAGCCGAGACTCGCGGCGGTGGCGGCGTCGACGCCGTCGGGGATCGCGACGAGGTTCGTGTCGGCGGCGTGCAGCGCCACGTACTCGGCGAAGGAGCCCCAGTGGGTGAAGCCGGGCTGCTCCTGATCCGGGCAGACCTGCGCGTCGCCGCGGAGGCACCACTCGCAGCGGCCGCAGCCGCAGACGAACGGCACGGTCACCCGGTCGCCGACCGCCCAGTTCCGGACCCCCGCGCCGACCTCGGCGATGACACCGGCGAGCTCGTGCCCCGGGACGTGCGGGAAGGCGATGTCGTCGTGGCCGGCCCAGGCGTGCCAGTCGCTCCGGCAGAGCCCGGTGGCCTGCACCCGCACGACGACGCCGTCGGCCGGCGCGACCGGCGTCGGGACGTCGCGGACCTCCGGCTCGCCGCGGACCGAGTCGAGGACGAGAGCGCGCATGCCCTCATCCTGACAGCGCGACGGGGATCCGCCCGGGAGACATGAAGGCCCACGCTCTCGCGTGGGCCTCGGAAGTGGAGCGCCGCAGGCGACGCGTCCGGGGTCGACGCTAGCAGTCGTCGGCGCCGAAGCGGAGGTCGGTGAGGGAGACGAAGTGCCAGCCCTGGCGGCCGTCGTGCTGGGTGTAGGTGAGGGTGCTGCCCGAGGGGAAGCGGGTGAAGCGGAAGGTGTCGGAGCGGGTGACGCCGGCCGTCGTGAACTCGTTCCCGGTCATGCGGCGGAACGGGTCGGCGAGGGTGCCCTTGCCGGCGCCGGTGTTCGAGCCGACGGTCGTGATCGAGGTCGGCTCGGTGCTGAAGCCGACGGCATCCCAGTAGGTGGGGACCCACGAGTTCGCGTCGGTGTTCGAGGTGATGTCGAAGATCGTCAGCTGGAAGTCGACCGGGTGGAACAGCGCGCCGTCGGCGTCGCGGAACTCGAAGGTCAGGGTCTGCGCGTCGGAGCCGGGGCTGGGGAGGACGGCGAGGTCGCCCTCGCGGCGCTGGTTGAGCACGAGCGCGCCCGCCGGGCCGAAGCCCGCGAACGAGTACTCGGAGGGGACGCCGCCGGGGGCGTTGCCCGCCCAGCCCGAGCCGTTCTGCGTCATGTTGTAGCGCGTGCCGCCGGAGAGGTCGACCGTGCCCGCGGCGAGGGCGGAGGTGATGCGGATCGTCGAGGTGCGGCCCGAGGCGGAGGTCGCGGAGAGGGTCGCCGGGTTCCCGCCCGAGTCGGCGGCCGCGAACCGGGTGATGCTCGTGCAGGGGGCGGTGGACGCGGCGGCCATCGGGGCGCCGGCCGCGACGGCGATCACCGGGACGGTCCAGAGCGCGGTCGTGGTGAGCGAGCGGCGGGAGAGGCCGGGCGCGATGGAGCTGGTCATGGCGGGGTCCGTTCGGGTGCGGAGGCGGGTGGTGCGGGGCGGGTGCTGCGGAGAGGTGGAAGGGCCGGTCGACGCGGCGGAGTGGCGGGGCGTGGTGCAGCGCGGCCGCTCAGCGGCCGGCGTTGTAGTGGTTCTGCACCTGCGTCTGGGTCAGCGCGGTCGAGTAGACGGCGGCGTAGCGCAGGCTGCCGGAGAAGGAGGCAGGCCCGACGTTGGTCCAGGAGCCGCCGAGGGTGTCGTAGCCGATCTTCCAGTAGCCGTTGCTGGTCTCCGCGGTGCGGAAGGCGGTGTTGCCGGCGACCCTGGCGCCGTCGAGCCAAAGGGTCATCCCGCCGGTCGGCGAGAGGGTGGAGACGACGTGGTGCCAGGCTCCGTCGTTCACCGGGTTCGGGCTGGTGATCGACTGGACGCCGTTGTTGTAGATGCCGAAGACGAGACGGCCGTCCGCGCCGACGTAGGTGTGCCGGTCGTACTGGCTGCCCGCGGTGTCGCGGCTGGTGTTGAAGCTGAAGAGCTTGCCGCCCGCGACCGTGGTCTTGAACCAGATCTCCGTGCTGAAGGTGGTCGGGTTGCTCACCAGCATCGGCGTGCTGAGGTAGCCGTTCGTGCCGTTCAGCAGCCAGGAGCCGCCGGGGTCGCGCGGGCAGGCCTTCGGGGTGGCCGCGGAGCTGGTCATCGCCGGGCGGTAGGTGCCGGCGCGGTTGCTGTTGCCGGTGGAGGTGTCGGGCGCAGTGGTCGATGTGGTCGCCTGCGCGAGCGTGTAGGAGAAGAGCGCGTCGCCCTTGTCCGCGGCGTACGCGCTGTCGCAGGTGAAGAAGGCGGCGGCGCTGCCGACGGTGTTGTTCGAATTGCGGATCGAGGCGACGTAGGCGCCGGAGGTGGCGGGGGCGAGGAAGAGGACGGCCGAGAGGGCGGCGACGACGAGCGCGGCGAGAGTGGCGCGGAGGCTGCGGGGCGCGGCGGCGCGCTCGCGGCGGTGGCGGCTCATCGTGCGGTCTCGGGCTCGGTGGGCTGCGTGGGCTGCGTGGGCTGCGCGGGCCGAGCGGGCCGTGCGGGCGCGGTGGCTCCGGCGGCGGCCTCAGCGGGCTGCGCGGTCTCGGACTCGGCGGGCTCGGCCGTGCGGGCGCGGCGGCCGTGCTCGCCGCGCGGCTCCGCCTCGGCGGGGAGGCCGACCAGCACGGTCCAGAGGACGGGGGCGGCGCAGAGGGCGCCGAAGACGATCCAGCCCCAGAGCGGCAGGTGCAGCGCGGAGGAGACGTTGTAGAAGTCCTCGCCGTTCGCGGGCACCTGGATGCTGCCGACCTGGCCGGAGACGAGATCGACGTGCGTGCCGCCGACCGCGGTGACCCGGATCGGGAGCATGCCGACCGAGACGAGCGAGGCGTCCGTCTGTCCGTCCTCGACGGTCGCCTCGAGGACGACGATCCCGACGAACGGGCGGAGGACGAAGACCGTGAAGGACGCGACGAGCGAGATCCCCAGGACGCGCATCGCCGCGCGGTGGGTGGGGGAGGAGAGCAGGCGGGTGAGCAGCAGGACGAGGACCGAGCCCGCGAGGAGCATCGGCAGGCCCTTCGCGAGCCAGCCGGCGCCGGGGAGCGCGACGACGACCTTCCCGATCAGCTGCTCGGCGCCGGTCGCCCAGGGGTCGGTCGCGCCGTTGATGTCGCCGCGGGTGACCAGGGCGCCGTCGTCCGCGAGGTCGACGACGCGGTGGGTGTAGGTCTCGTCGGGGGTGGTGGAGGGGTGGAAGCTGACGACGTCGCCGACCTCGATGTCCTCGAGGGCGGTCGGGGCGGTGAGGACCAGGGTGCCGACGGGAGCGGCGGTGCCCATCGACGGCGTCTGGACGATGAACCAGCGTCCGCCGGAGGCGTGGAAGAGGAAGGCGGCGAGGACGAGGGCGGCGATGAGGGCGGTGACGGTCCAGGTCGCGATGGTGCGCAGGCGGGTGGAGCGGGGGCGGGAGTCGGGGGCGGTGGGGGTGGAGACGGGGGAGGAGGAGACGGGGATCTCGAGGGCGGTGGTGACGGGGGCGGTGGACTCCGGCTCGGGGGTCTGCGCGCGGCGGGTCTGCAGGGTGGTCACGGGGTCCACCTCCTCGGCGGGGAGGGGGCCGCCCAGGCGGCGGCCCCCGGTGTGCGGGTGTCGGGTGTTCGGGTGCTGTGGGGGGGGTGGTGCGGGTGGGGCGGGTGCTTCGGGGGAAGCGGTCTTCGGGTGGATCTCGATACGCCCGCTGTGCGGGCTACTCGATCAGCATGGATCGCCTTGCGAGCCGATCGATCAGCAGGGGCCCGGGCGGGGTGCCCGGGCCGTCGATCAGCTGGCGAAGGTCCAGGTGAGGGGGAGCGAGGCGGAGAGGCCCTGGTAGGTGTTGCCGGCGGAGGAGTCGAGCGTGACGGCGATGGTGAAGGGGGTGCTGGTGCCGGCGGTGACGGGGGCGGTGGCGAGCGACTTGGCGGCCGAGCCGGCGAGCGCGGCGGCGGTGCCGCTGTAGACGGTGGTGCTGCCGGAGGTGATGACGACGTTCAGCTTGGAGCAGAAGTCGGTCGCGGTGCCCGAGGAGCCGGCGGCGGCGTTGGCCGACTGCGCGCAGGTGGCGCCGGGGGTGAGGGTGAAGGTGTTGGCCGAGACGGTGCCGGCGTTCTTGATCGTGATCGAGGTGCTGACGGTCTGGCCGGGGATCATCGTGGTCGATCCGCCGAACTTGTTGATGGTCGAGCAGGTCGCGGTGTTGGTGCTGATCGAGCCGCCGTCGGTGCTGAGGCAGGTGACGGGCGTGGTGCCGGTCGACTTCTCCTCCATGACCAGCGAGCCGGAGGCGGCGGTGTTGTTGGTGTTGGTGATGCTGGCGACGAAGCCGGACAGGGTGCCGGACATCGAGACCGACAGGAGGGCCGCGGCGGCGACGCTGGTGGCGAGGACGAGGGGGGCGAAGCGGACGCGCTTGCGGGGAGCGGCGGTGTGGTTCGACATGACAGGACTCCTGATCGGGTACAAGGTGAACTGCCGTGCAGTTCGCTGTGGGGTTCTTACTGGCTTGTCGAGTAAGTTACTTGATGGCAAAGATACTTTGCAATTGTTCGAATACCCCCTGTTGTAGGTACATCCGGTGCAGCGCCGGCGGGCCTGCTCCGATCCGCGAGGAGGCCCCCATGGATCCCGAGAACGCACACCTCGACGACGGCGGCGATCAGCCCGCCGGAGCGGCGCTCCGCCACGCCCTGCGGCAGCTCGAGACCGCGCAGCGCCACCTCCGCAGCGCCGTCGCCCTCGACGTCGGAATCGGGATCTCGGAGCTGAGCGCGCTGGAGGCGCTCGCCGAGGAGCCCGGCCTGACGCCCAAGTGGCTGGGGCTCGAGCTGGGCCTGACGACCGGCGCGGTCACCGCGCTGCTCGACCGCCTGGCCAAGGCCGGGCACCTCGACCGGCTGGCGAATCCGCAGGACCGCCGCAGCGTCCTGCTCCGGCTGACCGACTCCGGCACCGCGCTGCTCGCGGCGGTCGACGAGCGCTACGGCGCGGTGAGCGCCGAGGTGCTGCGGGCGTCGCCGCGGCTGGCCGAGGCCGAGGTCGTCGAGGACCTCGCCCGGGCCGCGGCGGTCATCACCGCGCAGACGATCGGCTGAGCGGGGTCCGGCTCGCAGGGATCGGACCTCCGCGGGTCAGCCCTGCGTCGCGCGGTCCTTGCTGATCGACCACAGGTTGCGGCTCGCGGTGCGCTCGTGGTCGAACACGGTGACCAGCGCCTGGATGAGCGCGATGCCGCGACCGGACTCGGCGAACGCGTCCGGCATCTCCCGCGGTCCGGTGTCGACGCCGGGCGGGTCGGCGGTGTCGATCAGCTCGGCGCGGAGCACGTCGTCGTCGACGGTGACGACGAGGCGGCAGAGCACCGCGGTGGTCGAGACGGCGTGCTGGATGACGTTGGAGACGAGCTCGACGAGCGCCGTCTCGAACTCCATCCGGTCGCGCGCTCCCACGTCGGAGCGCTCGGTGAAGAGCGAGTCGAGCATGTCGTGCACGAGATCGATGTCGTCCGGCGGCGTCCGGAACGCGAGGGTGCGCTCAGTCACGGTACGCGTCGCCGGCCGAGGCGTAGCCGACGAGCACGCGGTCGAGATTCGAGAGCTCGAGCACCATCGAGACCTGGGGGCTCGGAGCGGCGATCCGGAGGTCGCCGCCGGCCTGGCGGGCGCTCTTGAGGCAGGCGACGAGGGCGCCGAGCCCGGACGAGTCCATGAAGCTGACCCCGCTCAGCTCGACGACGACGCGGGAGCCGCCCTCGTCGATCGAGCGGCGCACCACCGTCCGCAGCTCCTGGGCGGCCGCGAGGTTGAGCCGGCCGGCCGCGGTGATGACGGCGACGCCGGGGGCGATCGTCTCGGTGCTGAAGGTCATGCGTGCTCCTGCTCGGTCTCCGCCGCGCCGGACGCGGGGAGGGGGACCTCGTGCGTCCGCGTCACGAGGAGGGCGGTGATGTCGTCGATCGCCCGGCCGGAGCGGGCGAGCGCGCTCAGGGCGGTGAGGAAGCCGATGGCGCCCTCGGAGGTGCGGACCAGGTCGGCCGCCTGCACCAGCGACTGCAGCGTCCCGTCGAAGAGGTCGAGCACGCCGTCGGTGAAGGAGACCAGCGAGTCGCCGACCGCCAGATCGACCGTCTGCGTGACCCAGCCGCCGTCCTCGGTGATGCCCAGGGGGAGGCCGAGCGCGGCGAGCCGGTGGAACGTGCCGTCGGCGCGGAGGAGGACGGTGAGCCCGTGGCCCGCGTCGACGAAGTCGAGGCGCCCGGTCGCGGTGTCGAGCCGGCCGTGGAGGAGCGTGGCGAAGGTCTCGGTCGCCGAGAAGTCGGGCTGCAGCTGCTCGCTGACCGCCGAGACGACCTCGTCCGGAGCGCCGCCGGCCCGGGCGCGGAACGCGGCGCGGATGCCCGCGGCGAGGATCGCGGCCCCGGTGCCCTTGCCCATCACGTCGACGAGGGTCAGGTCGACGACCGCCTCCGTCGCGGTCCAGCTGTAGAAGTCGCCGCAGATCTGCCACTTGGGCAGCGAGGCCCCGGCGAGGTCGTAGCCCGCGGGGTGGCGGAACGCGGCGGGGGCCAGGCGCGCCTGCACGTCGGCGGCGCGGTCCCACTCCGCGGTGTCGCGCAGCTCGCGCTCGACCCACTGGCCGAACTCCTCGAAGAGGAGCTCCTCCTCCGGGCTGAGCGCGCGCGGCACGAAGTCGAGCAGGCAGAGCGTGCCGAGCTGCAGGCCGTCGTCCACCGTCAGCGGGCGACCGGCGTAGAACTGCACGTGCGGCGGACCGGAGACGTGCACGTTCTGCGCCCACGCGCCGTCGGCGGTGAGGTCGGGGACGACGAGCGTGCTGCGCTTCTCGAGCGTCGCGTCGCAGAACGTCCCCGCGCGGGGGTAGGAGACCGGCCCGTCGGGCTGCGGCGACTTCGTGAAGAGCGTCGTCTCGTCGAGGATGTGGATCTCCGCGACCGGCACGTGGAAGAGCTCCTGCGCCATCCGCGTGATGCGGTCGAAGCGCTCCTCGGGGCCGGAGCCCATCAGGCCGAGCGCCTCGATGGCGGCGGCGCGCCGTGCCTCGAGGTCCTGCGCGTCCGCCGGCGCCTCGGCGCCCGGCGACGGGTCCTGCGTGGTCTGCTGCGACATCGTTCCCCCCGGTCGGTCAGGAGACGGCGTCGCGCCCCCGCGAAGACGGTATCGCTCGATCCGCCCCCGTTCAGGGCTGGAGCCCGTTAGTCCCCCGGACGGGGGTCATGCATCCGCGACAGCACGAAGATTGCACTCTCGACCGCAGGGTGCAATGATGCACGGTATGCAAGAGAGCGCGACCACCACCCGACGCGATCAGCGCGCCGCCGAGCGCCGCAGCGCGCTGGCCCGGGCCGCTCGCGAGCTGACGATCCGGCACGGCTTCTCCGGGTTCACGGTCGAGGAGCTCTGCGAGGAGGTCGGCATCTCGCGCCGCACCTTCTTCAACTACTTCCCGAGCAAGGAGTACGCGATCGTCGGCCGTCCCGAGGAGGGGTTGGACGACGACAGCGTCGCCGCGTTCCTCGAGCGCCGGCCCGGCGTCTCGCTGCTCCAGGCCCTCGTCGCCCTGGGCGCCGTGCACTTCGCCGCGATCGGGCTGAACGCCGACAGCGTGCGCGAGTTCGTCGCCGTCGCCGATCGCGAGCCCCAGCTCCTCCAGGCCCTGCTCGACGTCGGCGCGCAGCGCGACCTGCTCGTCGCCGACCTGGTCGCGCGCCGCGAGGGCCTCGACCCCGCCGATCCGGCCGTGCTGCTCGCCGTGCAGACCGCCGGCACCGTCGTCCGCAGCGCGGCCGGCGCCTATCTCGACTCCGACGGCTCCGTGCCGCTCGAGCGCCTCGCGCAGGACCGCATCGCGGCCGTGACGCGCCTGCTGCTCGGCTGACCCGGCCGCTTCCCGCCGACCCAGTCCGCCGCCCCGAGCCCTCCCGCCCCCTCACGCCCCACCCGACCCCGAGGACGCCATGACCGCCACCGCCCCTCCGCTCCTGCTCACGCAGCGCCGGATCTGGATCATCTTCTCCGCGCTGATCGCCGGCATGCTCCTCTCGAGCCTCGACCAGACGATCGTCTCGACCGCGATGCCCACGATCGTCGGGCAGCTCGGCGGCGTCGAGCACCAGGCCTGGATCACCACGGCGTACCTGCTCGCGACCACGATCGTGATGCCGATCTACGGCAAGTTCGGCGATGTCCTCGGCCGGCGCACGCTCTTCCTGATCGCCATCGCGCTGTTCACCCTGGCCTCGGTGGGCTGCGCGCTGGCGGGCGACTTCTGGTCGTTCGTCGTCTTCCGCGCCCTGCAGGGCCTCGGCGGCGGCGGGCTGATGATCCTGTCGCAGGCGATCATCGCCGACATCGTCCCCGCCAACGAGCGCGGCAAGTACATGGGCCCGCTCGGCGCGGTCTTCGGTCTCTCCGCCGTCGCCGGTCCGCTGCTCGGCGGCCTCTTCGTCGACCACCTCACCTGGCAGTGGGCGTTCTACATCAACATCCCGGTCGGCATCGCGGCCTTCGCGATCGCCTGGTTCGCGCTGACCCTGCCGAGCAAGCGCGCGACGAAGCGGATCGACGTCCCCGGCGTCCTGCTGCTCTCGATCGCCACCACCTGCCTGATCTTCTTCACCGACTTCGGCGGCGACGCCGCGCACGGCTGGGGCGCGCTCGAGACCTGGGCCTTCGGCGCCGGGCTCATCGCGGCCGTCGCCGGCTTCATCTGGGTGGAGTCGCGGGCCGAGGACCCGATCATCCCGCTGAGCCTGTTCCGCAATCCGATCTTCGTGAACGCGACGGCGATCGGCCTCACCCTCGGCCTCGGCATGTTCTCCGCCATCGCCTTCGTGCCGACCTTCCTGCAGATGGCCTCGGGCACCTCCGCCGCCGCCTCCGGGCTCCTGATGCTGCCGATGATGGCGGGCCTGATGGGCACGTCCATCTACTCCGGCATCGCGATCTCCCGGACGGGCCGCTACAAGGCCTACCCGACCGTCGGCGCTCTGCTCACCGGCCTCGCGATGGCGGCGATGACCACGCTGACCGCCGAGACCCCGATCCCGCTGATCTGCGTCTACCTCTTCTTCTTCGGCGCCGGTCTCGGCCTGATCATGCAGGTCATCGTCCTGGTGGTGCAGAACGCCGTCGCACCCGAGATGATCGGCACGGCGACCAGCACGAACAACTACTTCCGCGAGGTGGGCGCGTCGCTCGGCGTGGCCGTCTTCGGCACGATCTTCACCAACTCCCTCGCCGAGAAGCTGACCACCGTGTTCACCGACGCGGGCGTCGCCGACGTCGGCGGGGCCACCGCGACGCTCGACCCGCAGGCGCTGAGCGCCCTGCCGGACGACGTCCGCGACGGCGTCGTCCGCGCCTACGCCGAGTCGCTGGCGCCGGTGTTCTGGTACCTGCTGCCCTTCATCGCGATCGCCTTCGTGCTCGCGCTGCTGCTCAAGCAGATCCCGCTGTCCGACCAGTCCGGCATGGTCGCGCGCGGCGAGGCCGTCGGCGGCGAGGAGGCGGAGCGCCTGCACCGCGAGAGCCTGGCGGCGCCTGCGGACGCGGTGCCGTCCGCAGCGTCCTCGTCGTCGTCGGAGGCTCCGGAGGACGCGCGCGCCGAGCGCTGAGGCGGCGGCGGTGATCAGGCCGGCAGCAGGCCGATGATCGCCGCCATGACGAGGATCGTCACCAGCTCGTGCGTGATGTTCAGGATCGTCAGCTTCGCCGGGCGGCCCTCGAACGCGTCGTGGGTGATCATCCGCGCGGCGGTGAAGCCGACGAAGAGGAACAGCCCGGTGATCAGCGAGTTCGCGAACCAGCTGCCGCCGTAGAAGGCGTGCGCGATGTCGACGCAGCCGGCCAGGACGAGCGCGGTGACCAGGCTGACCACGAGGGTGACCAGGATCGGGACGAGCGGGCTGCGGCTGCTCATCCGCTCCCGGCTGATGCCGGCCAGCCGCATCCAGAGCGTGCCGAAGACCTTCGGGGTGTACCAGATCGACCCCACGATCATCGTCGACAGGGTGGCCAGGGCGACCGCCCACGGATTGATGTCGGGGACCACGGCGGCCGCCTCTCTCGGAGTCCCGGCCGCGCGGGGATCGCGGCGGCGGCGGGTGCGCTCACCCTAGTGGCGCGCCGCGTCCCGAACGCGGCCCCGCGACCGGACCCGGAACGGGCCCCGGCCCCCTCGCAGCCCCCGTTCCCCGTCCACTGGCAGTCGGAGCGGCACGCGAGTGGACGGAAACCGGGCTCTGCTTCGCGCGCAGGCTCCGGTTCGGGTCCGTTCGCGTCCGGACCCCTGCTCAGCTCCGGCTCGTGGATTCGGCTCCGGCTCGTGGATTCAGCTCTGGCTCGTGGATTCGGGCCGTTCCGGTGTGCCGAGGCTGGTTTAGCGTGCCGGAGGTCCGTCGGGGTGAGCTCCGGCTCGTGGAATCGTCTTCGGCTCGTGGAATCGGGCCGATTCGGCGTGCCGAGGCTGGTTTCGCGTGCCGGAGGTCCGTCGGGGCGAGTTTCGGCTCGTGGGATCAGCTCCGGCTCGTGGAATCGGGCCGATTCGGCGTGCCGAGGCTGGTTTCGCGTGCCGGAGGTCCGTCGGGGCGAGCTCCGGCTCGTGGAATCAGCTCCGGCTCGTGGAATCGGGCCGATTCGGCGTGCCGAGGCTGGTTTCGCGTGCCGGAGGTCCGTCGGGGCGAGCTTCGGCTCGTGGAAGCAGCTCCGGCTCGTGGAACGGGCCGATCCGGCGTGCCGAGGCTCGTCTCACGTGCCGGAGGTCCGCAGGGTGCGACGGCGGGCGACGGCCCCGCCCGCGCAGAACGCCAGCACCAGCAGGCCGAGCACGACGAGCGCGGCGGCGAGCCCCAGCGCCGGCGTGACGACCACGATCCCACCCGGCGAGAACGTCGATCCCGAGAGCGGGGCGTAGGCGAACCAGCCGAACGACGCCTCGCGGCCCGGGGCGGTGGCGCCCACGACGATCCCGACCACGACGAGCAGCACGCCCGCCGCCGGTGCGATCCAGCGCCTCATGCCCATGCCCCCACGCTACGGGGCGGGCGCCGGACCGCGGGCGCCGGTTACGGCGAGACCATCCCGCCGTTGACGTTCAGGGTCTCCCCGACCACGTAGCTCGACTCCGCCGACGCGAGGAACACGTACGCGGGCGCCTGCTCGGCCGGCTGCGCGGCGCGGCCCATCGGGGACTCGCTGGAGCCGAACTCGGGCAGGCTCTCCGGGTCGACCCCGGCCGTCACCTGCAGCACCGACCAGGTCGGGCCCGGCGCGACGACGTTGACGCGGATCCCCTTCGCCGCGAGCTGCTGCGCGAGCCCCTTCGAGAGGTTGTTGATCGCACCCTTCGTCATCGCGTAGTCGAGCCGA
Organism: Rathayibacter sp. VKM Ac-2856; assembly: GCF_013205055.1. Taxonomy (GTDB): domain Bacteria; phylum Actinomycetota; class Actinomycetes; order Actinomycetales; family Microbacteriaceae; genus Rathayibacter. The sequence goes on along the minus strand of NZ_JABMLF010000002.1, from coordinate 335,871 downwards.
TCCGGCGCGGGGGAGTGGGCCTCGGCGGAGGCGGTGTTGATGATCGTCGAGCCCGCCGGGAGGTGCGGGAGCGCCGCCTTGATGATCCGGAACGGCGCGAAGACGTTGATCGCGAAGGTCGTCTCGAACTGCTCGTCGCTCAGCTCCAGCACGTCGTCCTGCCAGACCTGCTTGCCCGCGACGTTGACGATTGTGTCGAGCCCGCCGAGCCCCTCGACGGCCTTCTCGACCAGGTCGCGGCAGTACTGCGCGTCGGTCAGGTCGCCGGGGATCGTCACGGCGGTGCGGCCGGCCGCGCGGATCAGCTCGACGACGTGCTGCGCGTCCTCCTCCTCGTCGGGGAGGTAGGCGAGGGCGATGTCCGCCCCCTCGCGGGCGAAGGCGATCGCGACCGCGGCGCCGATGCCGGAGTCGGCCCCGGTGATCAGCGCGCGGCGGCCGGTCAGGCGGCCGGTGCCGCGGTAGCTGTCCTCGCCGAGGTCCGGGACGGGGGTCATCCGCGACTGCAGGCCGGGCTCGGGCTGCTGCTGGACCTGCGGGGTCACGTTCGGGTACTGCGTGGCGGGGTTCGTGAAGGTGTACTGGTCGGGCATCGGGTCCTCCGGACGTCGTCGAGCGGGCGGGCCGGCGCGGTTCCGCGGTCCCGGCTCTCCTCGAACGCTAGCCGCGGGTCATCGGTCGGCGGAGGCGCTTGACGGCCGTCCCGATCGGCGTACGACGTCTGCGGTCCACCCCCGGACGATACGGTCGACCTCATGCCGTCCCGCACCGTCTCCGCCGAGAAGCGCCGCCTGGCCATCTCCGCGTTCATGCTCGTCTTCGGCATCGGGATGGCCTCCTGGGTCGTGCGGACCCCGGCCGTCCGCGACCTGCTCGCCGCGTCGACCGCCGAGATGGGCCTCGTCCTGCTCGGGCTGTCGGTCGGCTCGATGAGCGGAGTGCTCTCCTCGGCCGCCGTCGTGCGCCGGCAGGGGGTGCGCCTCACCGTCGTGATCGGCGGGGCGTCCTTCGTCGCCGGCATCGCGCTGACCGGCGTCTTCGCCGAGCTGTCCTCGGCGTTCGGCGTCGCCGCGGGTCTGGCGCTCGTCGGCTTCGGGATCGGCATCTCCGAGATCGCGCTCAACGTGGAGGGAGCGGCGCTCGAGACGCTCACGGGCCGCTCGATCCTGCCGGCGCTGCACGGCTTCTACAGCCTCGGCACCGTGACCGGCGCGGTCGCCGGCATCGGCCTCACGGCGATCGACTTCCCCGTGGTCTGGCAGCTCGTCGGAGTCGCGGTCGTCGCCCTCGCGCTCCTGCTCGTCGTCATCCGCTCGATCCCGGTGGAGACCGGACGGGTAGAGCGCGCGGTCGCCGGGGCCCCGCGCGAGAAGGTGCGCTCGGTGCCGGTCTGGCAGCAGCCGCGCGTGCTGATGCTCGGTCTGATCGTGCTCGCCCTGGCGCTCGCCGAGGGCTCCGCGACCGACTGGCTGCCGCTGCTGATGGTCGACGGCCACGGTGCCTCGGCGACCGTCGGGACCGTGGTGTTCACCGCGTTCGCCGCGGCGATGACCGTGGGCCGCTTCCTCGGGACGCCGCTGCTCGCCCGCTTCGGCAAGGCCACCGTGCTGCTCGCCAGCACCCTCGTCTCGGCGGTCGGGATCGGGATCGTCGTCTTCGCCGACAACGCGGTGGTCGCCGGCGCGGCCGTGGTGCTCTGGGGTCTGGGCGCGGCGCTCGGCTTCCCCGTCACCCTCTCCGCCGCGGGCGAGAGCGAGGACCCGACCTCCGCCGTCGCCGCCGTCGCGACCGCCGGCTACATCGCCTTCCTCGTCGGCCCGCCGCTGCTCGGCTTCCTCGGCGAGCACTTCGGCCTCCGCGGCGCGATGGCCGTCGTCCTCGTCCTCGTCGCCCTCGCGTCGCTCCTCACCTCGGCGGCGAAGCCCCGCGAGCGCGTCCCCGCCTGAGGTCCGTCCGCCCACCGGAATCGGCGGGTCTCGATACGCCCCTCCGGGGCTGCTCGACCAGCATGACCGGCCGGACCCCTGCGGATCGCGGACCCGCGCGGCGGGCCCCTTCATGCTGATCGCGGCCCCGCGCGGCGGGCCCCTTCATGCTGATCGCGGCCCCGCGCAACAGGCCTGTCCGTGCTGATCGCGGCCTCGCGCAGCGGGCCCGTCCGTATTGATCGCGGACCCGCGCGGCGGGCCCCTCCATGCTGATCGAGTAGCCCGCGCAGCGGGCGTATCGAGATCCACGCGCAGGCACCGGTGTCACGCAGTCGCGTCGGCGATCCTCCTCGGAAGGCCTCGGCCTTCGATCGCGCGCTCCGGCGGCCCTCGACCGGTCCGGCGCGAAGGGCAGCACCCCTCCCCACGTGCACTTCAGCGCCGTCTCTCCACAGTCAGCGCCTCCGCCTCTCGGCGGTACGGACCTGAGCAATACTCTCCTTGCTGCAGGGCCGAGCGCCCGACTCTCCTCCGCCGCTCGCCGCCCTCCACCGGAAGGCATGCGCGATGACCCACCCCCACGACGAGCTCCCGCTGCGGATCACCGAGCGCTTCGCCCTGCCCGACGGCCGGGTCGAGGTCAGCGCCTGGTCGGCCCGCGACCCGGAGCAGTGCGAGCAGCAGCTGCGCACCCGGGCCGGCCGGGCCGGTCCGGTCGGCGACCCCGGCCGTCGCCTCCACCTCGTCCGCCCGCCGCTCGTGCGGATCGAGGAGCGGATCGACGACGTCCTTCAGCCGATCGACCCGCTGCAGCGCGCAGTGGTCGACGTCCGCTGGCGGACGGCCCTGACCCGTTCGCGCCGCGCGCCCTGGCTGCGCCGCCTCGTCGGCCCATCGGATCTCCCCGTGACCGAGCCCCCGGCGGACGTCGCCCGCTGGACCGAGCGGCGTCCATCACCGGAGCGCCCGGCCGATGGGGAGGAGGGCCTGATCGGCGCGTGACCGCCTCGGATCATGCCGGGGAAGAGCGCCGCCTCCGGCAGCGGTTCACCCGATCCGCCGGTCCGATCGTTCCGCGACCTCTCACCGGCCCCGCCGGCGGACGTCGCTGAAAGCGCTGAAGCCGGTCAAGAGGAGACTGATCGCAGCGAGGGCCATCCACCATCTCGGCATGCACGAGGCCGCCGTGGCGAACACGAAGCCCGTCGCCATCGTGAACAGGATCAGCGAGGCCGAGAACCCGCCTCGATCCTCCGGGGTCACAGCGAACCCGCCTGCGAACGATCACACCGGTCCGCTCCATCGCAGAAAAGCCGACGGCCCTCAGGACACTCTTCGGCCTTCTCTCCTAGCTGATGCATCGGTGATTCTCCTTCCCCATCGTTGCGGCGATGGTGATCGAGCACGGCGGTCGATTCTCGGTAGCGGCGATGAAGACGAACGGGCTGCTGGCCGTGAGACCGACGAGTGGAGTGGACACGCCCGTCTGGTTCCCACGAGTCACAGCAGTCCTCCTCGGTCGTGCGCTCGACCGGTCCGAGAAGGAGCGCGACGAGCCGACCGTGTCGATGAACGGTTCAGGATCACCGACGCGGCAACCGTGTATGCGAGAGCGATCGCGAGCACAGCGGACAGCATTCCGGCGGGATTCGGCTCCACCATGAGCGCGGGCAGTCCGTTCTCCGTCGTCGATTGTGCAGCGAGCATCCCGGGAAGTACGACGTCTTCATCCGTCGCCAGCGCGAAGCTCAACGACCCCATGAGCCCGAGAAAGACGGCGGCTGCGCCCAGAGCTAGGCCTGCCGGGGCTTTCGTGAGGGCGCCTGCCACTGCAGTCATTTCAAGCACTCCTTTGTGACGTGATGACCGGTGTCTTCGAGCTTGAGAAGACCGGTCCGTATCCGCGCTCTGCGGTTGGCGACGAAGGGCAGGAGGATTCGTCGGCTGCTCTCGAGGCGGTGGCGCGGGACGCGGCACTCGACCCGAGGCGACGGGAGGCGAGAGCTTCGTTGTGGGGCGGCCCGACGCGGAAAGCGGGCAGAGCGACCGTCACAACCGGCCCGCTCTGGCCGCTGTTGTGGGACGTGGGTGGAATGTCTCACTCGATCGGTGGCCTACTCGAGCAAGGGGGCGACAGTGGCTCTAGCGTCCCCGCCGCGCGAAGTCACCGAAAGCGCCGAAGACGGCCTCGAGGAGGCTGATCGCGGCGAGGGCGATCCACCACGTCGGATTGCACGCGGCGACCCCGGAGAACACGAAGACCGTCCCCCTTGGTGAACATGACCAGCGAGTACGGCAACCCGTCCTGGTTCTCAGGAGTCACAGCAGACCTGCTCGCGAGCGATGACACCGGTCGCTTCCGACGGAGAAGAGCCGACGGCTTGCACGACACTCTTCTGCTTTCTCTTCCGGTCGGAGCATCGAAGGTTCTACTTCCCCCGCCGGTGGAAATCGACGAACGTGCTGTATCCAGTCAGGAGCAGCATGATCGCGGTGAGGATGATCCACCACGCCGGGCGGTTCTCGGTGGCGGCGATCCACACGAACAGGCTGCCGGTCGTGAAGCCGACGAGCGGAGTCGAAACGCCCGCGTCGTTCTTACGAGTCAATGCAGGCCGCCTTGATCGCGGCCACTCCGGTCACTTCCGCTGCCAGATCGCCGACGGCATCGATGATCGCTTGCCGCTTCTTGTCAGCATTGGATGAAGTCTTCCACGCGCGGTAGATCACTTCCATGGCCTTTTGAATGGTGCCGAATCTCGACGCCAACTTCGCGATCTTACCCGCGAGATTAGCATTGAGGGCGATTTCGCCGGCCACTACGGCGAGGCATTGCGTCCACCCCCAGGCGTCACTCGGATCGGCGATCACCGGGAATGCCGTCGCCTCGTCGAACGCCACGGTCTGGATGAGAGTATCCCCGTCCAAGGAGAAGCTCGTGGCGACAGTACGGCCGAGGGCGTCATACGCCCATGGGGTCTGATAGCCACCGACCAGATCGCCCTCGGGCAAGCGGACCGCGACCGAACCGTCCGGCTCGACCGTCGCCTTCGCTCCGGCTGGAAGCGAGAGGGGGAAGCGGTACTCGTGAGCCGCTGCGGCTGAGTCGACCCTGATCAAGGTCTGCGTGCCCTTGTCCGTCGGATAGCTGCTGATCACCGCGTCCTCGAGGGTGGTCGTCAGGACCGGTTCGTCCGAGCCGACGAAGAGGCCGTCCGGAAGAGTGTCCGGGTCGACCAGTGCGGAAGACGACACCTCGCCAGGGAGAGTGATGCCCGCCGCATACACTCCGGCGTCTGTCACGACCGTGTTCGTCTCGGGAACAGCCTCGGTGGTGATCGCGGCCGATGACATCTGATCACTGCTCTCGATTTTCGACATCGCTTGAGCGGGACTCGCCGCTGCAATGACGACCGCCGCAGCGACCAAGCTCGACACAACGATTGTGGGACACGTTCTTGACCTTGTTCGCATGATTACTCTGTGCACTCCTTTGTGACCTCATGACCGACGTCTTCGAGCTTGAGAAGACCGTTCGGTTTCCGCTCTCTGCGGTTCACGGTGAAGAGTAGGAGGGTCGAACGGCTGGTCTGAGTGCGATGGCGCCCGACGTTGCATTCGACGCCCCTGCGACGGGGGCTGAACGGTTCGTCACGAAGAGAGGCCTCACTCCGTGGGGCGCATCATCGTCGCCGGTGATCCAACGCGATCCGCGCCTGTACAGGCGTCCGCCAGTTGCTCGTCCTGCCGACTCCGTTGGTAGACAGGTCCTTCTGCGGCGCCGAGCGACCGCCTCGATGCTCATCACCCAGTGATGAATCTGGCGCGAGACACGGCATACGTATATGGCAGCGGGGCTCCGCGGGAAGACACTGCGGCACGACGGAAAGGGCGGAGGCCGGACTTCGAAACTCGACCTTCGACGTCGAGCCGCTTCGCGCCCCACGGCGGAACCGCCGCCGAACCTCTCCCGGTGGAGCGGGAGGAGTTCGACGGCGGCTCCGGAACGGCGCGGCGGTCGAGGCGGCCCGCCTCAGCCCTTGACCGCTCCGGAGGTCATGCCGGCGACGATCTGGCGGTTGAAGAAGATGTACATCACCAGCGGCGGGATCGTGATGAGCAGGACGTCCATGAAGAGGAGGTTCCAGGACGAGACCGACTGCGAGGAGAAGTTGTAGAGCGTGAGCTGCACGGTCGCGTTGTCGTCGCCCGGCAGGAAGTACAGCGCGTAGGTGAAGTCGTTGAACACCGTCACGGCCTGCACGACGATCACCGTCACGATCACCGGCTTCAGCAGCGGCAGCACGACGGTGAAGAACAGGCGGAAGGGCCCGGCGCCGTCGATGGTCGCCGCCTCGTCCAGCTCGCGGGGGATCGTCGAGACGAAGGCGCGGAACAGGAGGATGCAGAAAGAGAGGCCGAAGGCGACGTGCACCGCGATCAGGCCGGGGAGGGTCTTGAAGAGCTCGAGGCCCTGCAGCACCCAGATCGTCGGGACGACGGCGGGCGGGATGATCAGGCCGGCGAGGACGAAGCCGTTGACGAGCGGGTTCCACTTCGACCGGCGGCGCTGGAGGACGTAGCCGACCATCGCGGCGAGGACCACCATCACCGTGACGGAGACGATCGTGAGGATCGCGCTGTTCGCGAAGGCCCGCAGCAGCACGAAGTTCCGGGCCGAGACCACCTCCTGCAGGTTCTCGAGGAACACCCACTCGGTCGGCAGCGTGAAGCCGAGCAGCGACGACTCCTGCTGCGTCTTCGCGGCGGTGAGCACGATGAAGAGGAAGGGGACGATGAAGACGATCACGGCGAGGACGATCGCGGCGATGCCGCCGCCGTAGCGCCAGGCCCGGGAGCCGCGGCCGACACCGCGCTGGCGCACCTTCGCGCGCAGCGGGTCGTCCTCGAGCGGGGTCGGCGAGAGCGGGGCGGGAGTGAGCGGCGTGGTGGTCACAGCTCCTTGTCCTTCCGGTTGAGCCAGGCCGAGAGCGGGAAGATCAGCGCTGCGACGACGAGGAAGAGGATGACGTTGCCGGCGGTCGAGAGCCCGTAGAAGCCGGCCTGGTACTGCTTGTAGATGACCGAGGCGACCACGTCGCTGGTGAAGCCGGGCCCGCCCTTGGTCATCGCCCAGATCAGATCGAACGAGCGCAGTCCGCCGATCAGGGAGAGGAGGATGACCGTCACGGTCGCGGGACGCAGCAGCGGCAGTGTGATGTGCCGGAAGTTGTGCCAGGCGCCGGCGCCGTCGACGCGGGCGGCCTCGAAGTAGTCCTGCGGGATGGCGACGATGCCGGCGATGTAGATGAGCGTCGCGAGTCCGACGCCCTTCCAGACGTCGACGAGTGCGACCGAGAGGAGCGCCCACTGCGGGTCGGTCAGCCAGCCCGGTCCGGTGAGGCCGATCGTCGCGAGGCCCTGGTTGACCAGGCCGTCGAACGGGTCGAGCAGCACCTTGAAGGTGATGCCGATGCCGATCGTCGAGACGAGGACCGGGAAGAACACGACGCTGCGGAGGAAGCCGCGGCCGATGATCTGCGAGCTCAGCAGCACGCCGAGGGCGAGTCCGAGCACGATCTTCAACCCGGAGGTGATCGCGGCGTAGATGAAGGTGTTGACGAAGCCGGTGGTGAGCGCCGGGTCCTGGAAGAACTCGACGAAGTTCTCGAAGCCGATGAAGGTCGAGTCGAAGAGCGTCCAGCGGGTGAGGGAGAAGTAGAGCGAGGCGACCGTCGGGACCAGGAAGAGGACCACGTAGAAGACGCCGGCCGGCAGGTAGAACCAGGTCGGGTACGGGCTCTTCATCGCCCGGCGCCGCGTCGTCGGCTCGGGGGAGCGGGAGGGGTCGGAGCGCCGAGCCGGGCGCTTCTCCATCGTTGCGGTCATCAGATCTCCGTCGATCGGCCGGTGCGGGGTGAGGGGAGGGGGAGGGCCGAGGGGGCGCGAGCGGAGGGGTGCCCCCGCTCGAGCCCCCGGAGGCTCACCAGCCGTCGAGGCCGAGCTGCTTGGCCTGCTTCGTGACGTCGTCGTCGTACTGCTGCGCACCCTCCGCGGCGGGGGTGATGCCCGAGCCGACGGCGACCGTGATCTGCTCGAGCGCCGGTCCCTTGATCGGCGAGAGGAACTCGAGCGCGAGGCCCGTGTCACCGCTGTCGAAGTAGGGCTGCATGTCCGACACCAGGGCGGGCACGTCGTCGGGCAGCGTGCAGCCGTCGATCACGAACGGACCCTGCGGTGCGGCGATCTCGCTCTGGATGTCGCAGCTCTCGGGAGTGACGAGGAACGCCATCAGCTTCTTCGCGCTCTCGAGCTTCGCGCCCTCGGTCGACTTGGGCACGTAGACCGCGTTGGGCTGCCAGACGGTCAGCGGGTTCGAGTCGGCCGACTCGCCGGGCAGCGGGAACAGGCCCACCTTCTGCAGCGAGTCGGGGTAGTTCTGGATCAGCGGACCGGCCGCGAAGGTCAGCATCGGGTACTGAGCGCCCTCGCCGGTCGCGACCATGCGGACGCCGTCGTCGTAGGTGGCGGAGGCGTAGTCCTCGTTCACCAGACCCGACTCGGCGACCTGCTGGAGGTGCTCGAAGCCGGCCAGCGCGGGCTCGTCCACGTACTTGGCCTCGTTGGCGGTGTACTGCGTCGCCCACTCCGGGTCCTGCTCGAGCACGTTTGCGAAGTCGCCCAGCACGAAGAGCTGCGAGGTCCAGGTGTCGCCGTAGGTCTGGATGATCGGCGCGACGTCGCCGGCGGCCTTGATCTTCTCGCTGTTCGCGATGAACTCGTCCCAGGTCTTCGGCACGGTCAGACCGAGCGACTCGTAGACGTCCTTGTTGTAGAGGACCGCGCCGCCCATCGCCTGCCCCAGCGGGATGCCGTAGAGGTCCGCGTCGGTCGAGACCACGGTGCGGAAGCCCTCGTCGAGCGAGTCGACCCAGGGCTCGTCCGAGAGCGGCGCGAGGTTCTGGTCCGGGTTGAGCGCCTGGAAGAGCGAGCCGGAGTTGTAGGCGAAGACGTCGTTCATCTCGCCGGTGGCCAGGCGGGTCTTGATCAGGTTGTCGCCCTCGCTGCCCTGCGGCCGGGTCTCGATGTCGAGGGTGATGCCCTCGTTCTCCTCCTCGAATCTCGTCTTCAGCGCGTCCCAGAGCTCGACGGTCGCCGTCTGGTTGTCGATCAGCACGCTCAGCGTGGATCCGTCGGCGGAATCGCCGCCGCCGCCTCCGGTGCTGCAGCCGGTGAGCGCGAGAGCGAGAGCCGCTCCTCCTGCGCCGAGGGCGAGCACTGCTCGCCGGTTCTGTCGGGTCGACATCACTACCTCCATGTAGGGACAACTTCTTCGTTGCGGGGGTGCCCGGGGGCTGTCGACCTGCCGGCCGGACCGGTGAGAAGGCCGGGCCGCGGGGCGACGCAGGGAGAACCTACGTCCGTGTCGTGAAACGTGTCAACGAAATTGCGAAAATTCGTGGATCGATCTACACAATCGACGATGAACCGTTACAGTGGCGTTCGCGGAGGCCCCGATCGGGGCGCCGTCGGATCACGGCAGACGGCAGAAGCAGCAGCGCGAGGAGGCGATGATGAGCTCGATCGAGAACGGCCCGGCGGGCCCCGCGACCATCCAGGACGTCGCCGTGCACGCCGGTGTCTCCCGGGCCGCGGTCTCCAAGGTGATCCGCAACGCCTACGGCGTCAGCCCGTCGATGCGCGAGCGCGTCACCGCCGCGATCGAGGAGCTCGACTACCGGCCGAGCGTCGCGGCGCGCGCCATGCGCGGCTCCAGCTTCACCCTCGGCGTCGAGGTGCCCTCGCTCGACAACGCCTTCTTCAACCGGATCGTCACGGGCGCGACCACCGCGCTCGAGGGCACCCGCTACCAGCTGGTAGTGGCGCCGGTGCAGAGCGACCTCGGCGACGACGGGCTGCGGGCCATCGAGGCGCTCGTCGACCGGCAGGTCGACGGACTCATCGCCGTCTCGCCCGTGGTCAGCCACGCCTGGCTCGAGCGGCAGTCGAAGCGGATCCCGATCGTGATGCTCGGCCGGCACGACGCGTCCGTCGGCTACGACACCGTCACCAACGACGACATCGCGGGGACGGACCTCCTGATGGACCACCTCTTCGCACTCGGGCACCGCCGCATCGTCCACCTCACCGAGAGCAGCCAGGTCACGCACAAGCTCGCGGAGGCGCCGCACTTCGTCCGCCGCGTCCGGTACGAGGAGCGGATGCGCGAGGCCGGCCTCGAGAGCGAGATGCGCATCGTGCACGTCGACGCGGCGCGCAGCGACGCCCGGGTCCGCTCGCTCGAGCTGTTCCGCTCACCCGACCGGCCCACCGCCCTCTTCGCGGGCAACGACTCGCTCGCGCTCGGCGCGCTCTGGGCGCGCAGCGACGCAGGACTCGACGCCTCCGAGCTCTCGATCGTCGGCTACGACGACATCGAGATCGCCGCCCACCCGGGTGTGTCGCTGACGACGATCGACCAGCACGGCGAGACGCTCGGCGCCCGCTCGGTCGAGCTGCTGCTCGAGCGGATCGCCGGCAGGACCGACGCCGTGCACTTCGAGGTCGACCCGGTGCTGCGCGCCCGCGCGTCCTCCGCCGCGCTCCGCACCTCCTGACTCCCCGCAGACACCTCGACCACTCCTGACATCCGCAGACACCCACGACCACTCCTGACAGAAGGACGATGATGACCGACTGGACCGCCCGCTTCACGGCCCCCGCCGACGCCCTCGGCGCCGCGCCGCTGCTCCGCCGCGAGACCGCCCTCGAGACCGGGCACGGCGACGTCGTCTCGGCGACCCTGCTCCTCTCGGCCCTCGGGATCGTCGAGGCCTGGATCGACGGCGAGCCCGTCTCGGACGAGCTCTTCACGCCGGGCTGGACGAGCTACGAGTGGCGCCTGCGCTACTCCGAGCACGACGTCACGCGCCTCGTCTCCGGCGACTCCGTCGTCCTCGGCCTCGCCCTCGGCGACGGCTGGTACCGCGGCCGGCTGACCTGGGGCGAGGGCGCCGCGCCCTACGGGACCGAGATCGCGGGCTTCGCCGAGCTGCGGATCCGCTTCGCCGACGGCGCCGAGCAGGTCATCGCGACCGACGACTCCTGGCGCGCCGCGACCGGCTCGACGACCGCCGACAGCATCTACGACGGGCAGGACATCGACGCCCGCCTCGAGCCGCAGGGCTGGAAGGCGGCCGGCTTCGACGACTCCGCCTGGACCGCCACCCGAGAGGTCGACGTCGACCTCTCGAAGCTGGAGCCCTACATCGCCCCGCCGGTGCGCCGCCTGCGCGAGGTCGCCCCGCAGAGGATCTGGACGAGCCCCTCCGGCCGCACCCTCGTCGACTTCGGCGAGAACCTCGTCGGCTGGCTGCGGGTCGAGGTCGCCGGTCCGGAGGGGAGCGCCGTCACGCTGCGCCACGCCGAGGTCCTCGAGGACGACGAGCTGGGCGTCCGGCCGCTGCGCGAGGCGAAGGCCACCGATCGCTTCACGCTCTCGGGCGGCGCGGACGTCTTCGAGCCGACGCTCACCTTCCACGGCTTCCGCTACGCCGAGGTCGAGGGCTGGCCCGGGGACATCGCCGACGGCGCCCTCACCGCTGTCGTCGTCAGCAGCGACCTGCGCCGGATCGGCACCTTCCGCAGCTCCGACGAGCTCGTCAACCAGCTGCACGACAACGTCTACCGCGGCATGGTCGGCAACTTCCTCGACGTGCCGACCGACTGCCCCCAGCGCGACGAGCGCCTCGGCTGGACCGGCGACATCGCCGCGTTCGCCTCGACCGCCGTCTACCTCGCCGACGCCGAGGACTTCCTCCGCGACTGGCTGCGCGACCTCGCCCTCGAGCAGGCGCACCACGACGGCGCCGTCCCCTTCGTCGTGCCGGACGTGCTGAAGCGCCGCGCGGCCGAGACCAGCTTCCCCCCGATGGACTCCACCGCGCTCTGGAGCGACGCCGCGGCCTGGGTGCCGTGGGCGGTCTGGCAGGCGTACGGCGACCCGACCGTGCTCGAGGAGTCGTTCGCGTCGATGGCCTCGCACGCCCGCCGGGTGCGCTCGAAGCTGTCCGAGTCGGGGGTCTGGGACACCGGCTTCCAGTTCGGCGACTGGCTCGACCCCGACGCGGCGCCCGACAAGCCGGCCGACGCGAAGGCCGACACCGGCGTCGTCGCCACGGCCTGCGCCTACCGCACGGCCCGCATCGTCGCCGAGAGCGCCGCGGTGCTCGGCCGCACGGAGGAGGAGCGCGAGTTCACCGAGCTGGCCGACGGCCTCCGCGAGGCGTTCCGCGCGCAGTACGTGTCGGATCAGCGGGTCCTCAGCGACTGCACCACCGTCTACTCCCTCGCGATCGTCTTCGGCCTGCTCGACGAGGACGAGCTCGGCTGGGCCGGCGACCGCCTCGCGGAGCTGGTCGCCGAGAGCGGCTACACGATCTCCACCGGCTTCGCGGGCACCCCGTTCATCACCGACGCGCTGTCCTCGACCGGTCACATCGATGCCGCGTACCGCCTGCTGCTGCAGCGCGAGTGCCCGTCCTGGCTGTACCCGGTGACGATGGGTGCGACGACGGTCTGGGAGCGCTGGGACTCGATGCTGCCCGACGGCACCATCAATCCGGGCGAGATGACGAGCTTCAACCACTACGCGCTCGGCGCCGTCGCCGACTGGCTGCACCGCGTCGTCGGCGGCCTCGCGCCGCTGGAGCCCGGCTACTCCCGCCTGCTGATCGCCCCGCAGCCCGGCACCGACCTCGACTGGGCGGAGTCCACGCTGGAGACCCCGCACGGCCTCGCCTCCGTGCGCTGGGACCGCCGCGGCGACGCGATCGACCTGGCCGTCACCGTCCCGGACGGCGCGACCGCCGTCGTCCGCACGGCCGGCACCGCGGACCGCGAGCTCGCCTCCGGCGCGCACACGCTCACGCTCTGAGCACGGAGGGGCCGTCCCGCGAGGGGCGGCCCCTCGCTCAGACGTCCGCGATGTGGTCGCGGACGAGGGTGCCGAACCGCCCTCTCGGAACGGCAGAACCGCGGAGCATCAATTTCAGTCCCGGTGATCCGGCGATGCGTCGCAGCGCCACCGCGGCATCGCGCCGAGCCCCGGTCTGCGCATCGTCGCCGATCCTCCATCCCCCGATGTCCTCTGCGCGGTGTGCATCTCTGATCTCCATCAGGTTGTAGATGTCGACGAGGTCCTTCTGGGCGCGGCGCGACTCGTAGGCGAGTGCTTTGAGGATCAGCGCTCGCTCGACGCCGGGGACGCGAGTCGAGAACGTGAGGTGCGTCTCGTCGAGCAGGACTGCCGTCACGCCGAGTTCGAGCGTTCCGTGCAGTGCCAGATCCAGACCTGGCGCGCTGTCGAACCCCCGGCCGCCGTGCTCCATGCTCTCGAACCGTCCCGTCAGAGACGGGACCAGGACATCGATCGCCCGCGCACCCGATGTGTAGTGGTTGCCTGCACTCGGCGTGTACCCGAGCCCGATCAGCACGTCGTGAAGTGTCCCCTGTGCGGCGATGAGGGGGGACACCGCGGCGTCCGCGTCAGCGGTTCTGCGCACGACGATTCCTGAACTCGGGTACGCACCGCAGAGAAGTGCCACCATCTGCCCGCCGACGATGCAGGCGTCCTCCATGTCGGAGATCGCGAGCGACGCGTCCTTCAAGGCGTGGAGCGCGGCGTCGTCGGCTCCGGACGTCGAGGGGAGGACGACGGACGTCATCGCAACCACGCCAGCTCCTTGTCGAGGAGGCGATCGACGGCCTCGTCCACGTCGGAACCACCGGTCCGCCCCAGATCCCAGGCGGCGATGAGTGGATCGACCGTCCTCCCGGCCGGATACCACGCGGACGCCGTCGCCCAGAGAGTCCGGTCCGCCGGAACGACGACCCGCAGCGTTGCTTCAGAGGAATCCGTCTCCGCGAAGCCCGACGACTCCAGCGGGAGGCTCCTCGCCGCGTACACGACGGCGAGCGTCGGGATCCTCCACGGGGCGAGCGTGTCCGCGGCGCTGTCGCCGGAGAGCAGTGCCGTCAGGTCCGATGTCGATGCGCGTTCGGACTGCTCGATGACGGGCCGGTTCGAGTACCAGAGCTGCGAGAGGCCGCCTGGGCCCGGGTACTCCGCGAGGAACCGATCGAGGAGTGCGCGGGGGTCGCGCGCGATCCAGCCCCGCGTGGTCTTCTCGGCCAGGCTCGAGTCGGCTGCGAGCAGGTTCGAGACGGTCACCTGCGAGACGCCGCACTCTCGCGCCAGGTCCGTCTGGAAGCGGGGCTCAGGTGTCCTGGTCAGAATCCGCCGGAGCGCGAAGAGTGCATAGGGCGCGCGCCGGTGCCCGCCGATCTGCTGCCGAATCTCCGCTGCCGGCGTCAGCTCTTCTCCACGAAGGATGACGACTCCATCGGTCGTGCCGAAGAGCGCCACTCGGGGGTCGGCGAGCGCGACACGTCGACTGATGCTGTTGATCCGGGGAGCCACGAATCCGATTGTCGTTCCTGCAGCCGCTGCAGCGACCTGCTGGCGCATTTCGCCCGCAGTGGGGGGACGTGACAGGAAGACGAGGCGCACATCGATCCGTGCTCCGGAGGGAGGGGTGATCTGCACGTCACGCGGGCCGAGGATGCGGACAGCCGCTCCCGCATCCGAGAGCAGCTCCTGCAACGGCACTGCAGTATCGGCTCGGGTCATGAGAACAGCCTATAACCGTCTGAATGAATTCGTTCAGAAGCTTATATCTGGTGTTCGACTGAGTGCGCTTCCGTGCGTCGGCCGGGTCACGCCGCGACGGCGTCCTCCACGGGGTCGGTCGGCTCGTCCGGCTCGACGGGGTCCGGCTCGGCGAGGACCGCGACCGGCGCGAGAGGGGCCCCCTCCTCGGACACGTCGTCGTCCTGCGCCGGTGCCGCCGCCGCCAGCTCGGCCAGGCGCGCCCGCTCGACCGCCGCGATCAGCACGGCGAAGGCGACCTCGAGCGTGTCGGTGTCGCGCAGCAGGACGCGCTCGCCGGTCGCGGCGTCCAGGCGCAGCGTGCGGAAGACGGGCTGCGGGAGGTCGTCGGCGAAGGTGATGAGGCCGTGGACGACGCCGGTGCGGCGGGCGCGGGCGATCCAGCGGTTGGAGTGGGTGCGGAGAAGGATCATGACCGGGACCGTCCTGGCTGCTGGTGGTGCGCGGTGGGGGTGGGAGTGGATCCTCTCCGAGCATCCTGCACGATCGCCCGCTCCGCCTGTGCTTGACAGAAGAGTCGAGCGGCCTCAGTGCGCCCGGGCCCGTGCGCCCGCGGCCGCCCGCAGCGCCGCCACGAACTCCGGCACCACCGGATTCCCGGTGTCGCGGGCCAGCACTCCGATCTCGCGGACCGCCCGCGGATCGTCGATCGGGATCTCGCGCACGCCGTCCTCCGTCGCCGACGGGCTCGGCGGCAGGATCGTCAGCCCGAGCCCCGCCGCGGCCAGCCCGCGCGCGGCCCGGTAGTCGCCCACCTCGAAGGCGGGCTCGGGGTCGCGCCCCTCGAAGGAGAGCAGGCGCCGGGCCGACTCGTGCAGTCCGTAGCCGGGCGAGAGCATGATCAGGTCGAGGCCGCGCAGCTCCGCCACCGTCACCGAGCGGCGGCCGGCGAGCGGGTGCCGGTCGTCGACGACCGCGAGCAGCGGCTCCGTGTACAGCGTGGTCGTGCTGGTGCCCGGCAGCTCCGGCGGATCGGCGACGATCGCCAGCTCCGACTCCCCGTCGGCGACCGCCCGCAGGCAGAGCGCGCGCGAGCCGTGGCGAAGCCCGAAGCCGACGCGCGGCCACCGGCGGCGGAAGCGGCGGATCACGTCGGGGACGAACGTCTCGCCGAGCAGCGTCTGGAAGGCGATCGCGATGCGGCCGTCCTCGAGGTCGCGGGCCTGCTGCACCTCGGTGAGGCCCGCCCGGATCAGCGTCAGCCCGTCCTGCGCGACCGCCGCGAGCCGCCGGCCGGCCTCGGTCAGCACGACACCGCGGCCCTCGCGGCGCACCAGTGGCGCGCCGACCAGCTCCGAGAGGCGCGCGAGCGAGCGGCTGGCGGTCGGCTGCGGGACGCCCAGCTCCGCGGCGGCCGCGGTGACGCTCCCCGTCTGCGCGACGGCGACGAGCGTGGGCAGCAGCCGGAGGATCGCGGGCTCATCCATGTGGCCAGCGTATAGGTGGTCCGTGTTCCGGCATTAGTCATGCGCCGAGCGCGGTTCTAGCCTCGGAGGATGATTACCAGCGTCCGCCCCGCCGTCGGCGCTCCCGCAGTCTCGCAGCGCCGGCTGGCGCTCGCCCTCCTCGCCGCCGGGGTCGCGACGTTCGCCGAGCTCTACGCGGTGCAGGGCGTGCTCCCGCAGTTCTCGCGCGAGTGGGGGATCTCCGCCTCCGACGCCGCGCTGACCGTCTCGGCGGCGACCGTCGGGCTCGCGCTGATGGTCCTGCCCTGGGCGTCGATCGCCGAGCGGATCGGGCGCCTCGAGTCGATGCGGATCGCCGTGCTCTCCTCCGTCGTCCTCGCCCTGCTCGCCTGCGTCGCGCCGTCCTTCGAGGTGCTGCTCGTGCTGCGCTTCCTCAGCGGCGCGGCGCTCGGCGCGGTGCCGGCGCTCGCCGTGGCGGCGATCCACGACCGGGTCGGCGGAGCGGCCGCGACCGCCGCCGCCGCGGCCTACGTCTCCGGGACGACGCTGGGCGGAGCCGCGGGGCGCCTGCTGGCCGGCCCGCTCGCCGCGGCGGTCGGCTGGCGCGGCGCCCTGCTCGCCGTCACCGTGATGTGCGCGCTCGCGGCCGTCGCGTTCGTCCTCCTCGCGCCGCGCGGCGGGGTCCGCGGCGGACCGAGGGAGCCGGGCGGCTGGCGGGGCAGGATCGCGGGCGTCCTCCGCGACCCCGTCCTGCTCGCGATCGCCGGGCAGACGTTCTTCGTCGTCGGCGTGTTCGTCGCCGTCTACAACTACCTCGCCTTCCGGCTCGAGGCCGCGCCGTTCGCGCTGCCGCCCGCGCTCGTCTCGCTCCTCTTCCTCACCTACCTGGCCGGCACCGCGACCTCCCGGCTCGCCGGCGTCTGGGCGCCGCGCCTCGGTCCGCGCGTGCTGATGCGGATCGGCGTCGCCGCGATGATCGTCGGCCTGCTCGTGATGCTGTCCCCGCTGATCGTGGTGGTCGTCGTCGGGCTCGTCCTCTTCTCCGCCGGCTTCTTCGCCGTGCACGCCACCGGCGCGGCCTGGACCGGCGCGCGGGCGGCCCCCGCGCTGCGCGGCCACGCCGGCGCGGTCTACACGATCGCCTTCTACCTCGGCTCGGGTGTCGGCGGCTGGCTGCTCGGCTTCGTGGTCGAGGCCGGCGGCTGGGGCGCGCTGACCGCGGTGATGATCGCCCTGCTGCTCGTCGGCGCCGGCTGCGTCAGCCTGCCGAGCCGCGCGAGCGTCGCCTCCGCCCGCTGACCCGGCCTGGCCGGTCGCGGCGGGGCTGCGACAGGATGGAGGCTCGCGCACGGAGTGGGGGACTTCATGACCGACAGCACCCGGACGGATCCGCGGTTCCCGTCCGCGTACCAGCGCGGCTATCGAGGGCCGGGGGCCGCGGCCGGGCCGGCGGGTGGCGCGGGCGCGGGGGAGGAGCGGTTCCGCCGCCCGCGGCCGGGGGACGCCGTCGGTGCGCGGCGCCGGCCGGAGCCCGCGGTGCCGCATGCGGCGGCGCCCCGGGTCGAGGATGCGCCGAGACGTGCGCCGCTGCCGCGCGGCGGGGAGAGCGTCGTCGCGGGCGGCGCGCCGCAGATCTTCGATCCGCGGGCGACCGAGCCGCGGGCGATCGAGGACGACGGGTCGGTGCCGGAGTCGCAGGCGCCGGAGTCGCAGGCGCCGCGGAGGTCTGCGCTGGACGTGCGGGTCCCGGTCGCGCTCGCCGTGCTGGGCGTGCTGTTCGTCGCGGTCGGGCTGGCGATGGTCTGGGCCGCCGCCTCCGCGGTGTACTACTCCAACGGGTCCGAGGTGGAGCAGTTCACCCGGGCGATGATGAACTACCTCCCCGGACCGGCGATCACCACCGGGCTGCTCTCGATCGGCGCGGCCTTCACGGTGCGGGCGGTCCGCTCGTGAGCCGCCACGGGCCGTGGTGGCCGCTGCTCCTCGGCTACGCGGGTCTGCTCTGGGCGCTCGTGCTCGGGATCTGCGCTCTGACGGCCGTCCTGCCCGACAACTGGAGCTACTCCGGTGACGACGTGCCGCTGGTCGCGATCGTGCAGAGCGCGATCTGGACCGTGGCTCCGGCGGTGGGCACCGCGGCGTTCGCGATGACAGCGACGGCGCTCGCGGTCGGCCTCGTGCGGGCGGGCGGCGGCTCCGCGCGGAGAGAGGGGAGCGGCGACGGGGAGGACGGCGACGAGGCGTACGGCGACGCGGCGTACGGCGTCGGGGAGTACGGAGTCGCGGCGTACGGGTTCGGCGAGGACGGCGTCGCGATCGGGGAGGGCGTCCTCGTCGAGTCGCTGCCCGCGCGGGGCTCCGGCCGCCGCCGCACCTGACGCCCGCCCTCCCTCCGCACGCCCCCGTGCGACAGGATGAGGGCTCGATCGCACGAGTCGGGAGACACCCATGGCCGACAGCACCGGAACGGATCCGCGGTTCGACGCCGCCTATCAGCGCGGCTACCGGGGGCCGGCGCCCGAGGTGCGCAGCCGCGAGGAGGAGGCGTACCGGCGGCCCCGCCGCGAGAGTGGACGCCCGAGTCGCGTCGTCGCGGAGGCTGCGGCGCCGAGCCGCGCGGGGGAGCCGGCTCGGTCGGAGTCCGCGTCGGTCGCGCTCGATCCCGTGGCGAGCGCCGAGTCCGAGCAGGAGTCGACCGAGGAGCGGGCCGAGGCTCCGGGCGCAGACGTGCCGACCGCGGTCCGCCCGCTCGGTCGCCGTGTGCCGCTGACCCTCGCGCTCGCCGGCCTCGTGCTGACTCCGCTCGGTGGCGCCGCGGTGTGGTGGTCGACGCTCGCGGCCTACACGACGAGCACGGTCTACGAGCGCCTCGAGTACCAGCAGTACCTGCGGCTGCTGACGCAGTTCAGCGCCACGCCGCTGCTGACCGTCGGCCTCGCCTCCCTCGCCGCGGCCCTCGTGGTGCAGGCCGTGCGGCGGTCGCGCGCATGACGCCGGGCCGGGCGTGGTGGATCGCGGCCGCCGTCTTCGACGTCGTGCTGTGGGCCGCGCTGCTCGCGATCCCGGCGATCATCCTCGTGCTGCCGAACCAGTGGCAGGGCGACTCGCTGACCGCCCCGATCGAGATCGTCGTCCGCGCCGCGCTGTCCCAGGCGGCCGGTCCTCTGGCGACCGCGGCCCTCGGCCTGCTCGTCGCCCTCGTCGTGGCGGCGGCGCACTATCGGCGGCCGCGCCTCGAGCTCCCCGCCGACGACCCCTGGTCCGAGGGCGTCCTCGTCGAGCGCGCCACGCTGACCGAGTAGCGCCGGGAGGGGCGCGTGCCGAGCTCCGCCGTACGTCGGACGTGGGTCTCGATACGCCGCTGCGCGGCTACTCGACCGGCATGGGCCGCGCGGCCGATCATCCGCTCGGCAGATCAGCGGATCAGCGGGGCTGCAGTCACGCGTGGGCCCCATCCATGGTGATCGAGTAGCGCCCGGAGGGCGCGTATCGAGATCCGCCGTACGTCGTACGTGGGTCTCGATACGCCGCTGCGCGGCTACTCGACCAGCATGCAGGGGCCGCCGGCCTGGCAGCGGCGGGCCGCCGCTACTTCGCGAGGGCCCCGAAGCGGAACAGGTAGGTCGCGTCGAGGGTGTCCTCGATGCCGGTGACGCCGGCGGCGGCGACGACCGTCTCGCGGCCCTGGAGCAGCGGGACGATCGGCGCGTCCGCGGCGGTCTGCGCCTGGATCTGCTCGATGGCGGTGGCGCGCGCGGCGGGGTCGGTGGCGGTCGCCTCCGTGTCGATCAGCGCGTCGACGGCCGGGTTCGAGTAGCCGTTCGCGACCGAGGCGCCGGTCGTGGAGTAGGCCGAGCGGAGGAAGTTGTCCGGGTCCGGGTAGTCCGGGAAGAAGCCCAGCTGGTAGGCGGGATACCCGGCATCCGGGGTGAGCTGCGTGACGTAGCTCGTCCACTCCGTCGACTGCAGATCGACCGAGAACAGGCCCGACGACTCCAGTTGCGACTTGATCAGCGCGTACTCCTGGTCGGAGTCGGGACCGTAGTGGTCGGAGGTGTACTGCAGCGGCAGTGTCACCGGGGTCGCGACACCGGCGGCGGCGAGGATCGCGGCGGCGGCGTCCGGGTCGGGCGTCGCTCCGTACGCGTCGGCGAACGCCTGCGTCGCACCGGTCTGCCCGTCGAGGACCACCGAGTACGCGGGCGTGTAGGTGCCGCGGTAGACCTGCTCCGACAGCTCGTCGCGGTCGACCAGCGAGGCGACGGCCTGGCGGATCGCGAGCTTCTGCTCCGGAGTGCCGCCCGGCTGCGTGTTCACGTTGAAGGTGAGGAAGCGCACCGAGCCGCCCGGGCCGTCGACGACCTGCAGATCGGAGTTCCCGCGCAGATCCTCGACGTCGGTCGCGGTGAGCGAGCGGTACGCGACGTCGACCGCGCCGTTCTCCACGTCGAGCCGGAGGTTCGTCGACGAGGTGTACGGCTTCAGCACGACGTCCGCGGTCCTCGGCGCCGGACTCGAGGTCGACTCGTTCGCGGCGAGCTGCAGCAGCCCGCCGTCCTCGTAGTTCTGCACGGCGTACGGCCCGGAGCCGATCACGTCGGCGTCCTCGAGCAGCGCGTCGGCGGGGAAGACCTCCTCGTCGACGATCGGCCCGGCCATGCTCGAGAGCACGTACGGCCAGGTCTGGTCGTTCGGGACCGCGAGGGTGAAGACGACGTCGTCGCCGTCCTGCGCCACCGACTCCATGTTCGCGAGCAGCGGCGACGGCCCGTTGTCGGCCGCGATGTCCACGACCCGCTGGAACGAGAAGACGACGTCCGACGCGGTCAGCTCGTCGCCGTTCGAGAAGGTCAGGCCGGGGGCGATCGAGCAGCGGTAGGTCGTCGCGTCGTCGAAGCCGCACTCCTCGGCCGCCTCGGGGACGGGCGTGGTCGAGCCGTCCGCGTAGCTCAGCAGGTGCTGGTAGATCTGGTTCTGCGGCGTGAAGCTGCCGCGGTCCCAGGCTCCGGCCGGGTCGAGCGAGACGGTCGAATCGGTCGTGCCGATGACGAGGCGGTCGCTCGCGGCGGAGCCGCCCGAGGAGGCGGTGCATCCCGCGAGGGCGACGGCGGTGCCGAGCGCGGCGAGGGCGCCGAGGGCGCGGAGGGTCTGCATGCTGCTGCTTTCGTCCGTGGTGAGGGGGAGTGGTCGAGGGGGGGGGGGGCTAGACGGTCGCGAGCCGGAAGCGCTCGAGCGCGTCGGCGCCGCCGACGAGGTCGGCCAGCAGGTCGCCGAGCACGGGTCCGAACTTGAAGCCGTGGCCCGAGAAGCCGGTCGCGAGAGTGACGCGGCCGACCCGGTCGAGCACGAAGTCCTCCGTCGGCGTGGTGTCGTAGAGGCAGGAGATCGGAGCGGCGCTCGCCGCGTCGACGCCCGGCAGCCACTCGGCGACATAGGCCGTCAGCCGCGCGAGCCGCTCGGGCTCGGCGCGGAAGTCGCGGTGGTCCGGGTCGACGACGCGGCCCGTGCCGTGCTCGCCGACCTTGACGCCGACCCCGGGCGTCGCCAGGCCGTAGATCACCGGCTCGTCGCCGCGGTGGTGCACGAAGCTCGGCCAGGCGTCCAGCGGCACGTCCGTCGTGAAGTGCGCGGGCTGCTCCTGCGTGACGCGCAGCGGCGGGAGGGAGCGCCCAGCCGCGGCGACGAGCCCGCCGACGAGCCCCGGGGTCCAGGAGCCCCCGGCGACGACGACCGCGTCGGCGAGCAGCGGGCCCTCGTCGGTGACGAGCCGGACGCCGTTCTCGCGCTCCTCGATCGTCCGGACGCCCGTGCCCGCCCGGACGATCGCACCGTGCGACTCGGCCGAGGCCAGCAGCGCCTCGATCGCGACGGCGGCGTCGAGGCGCCCGCCCTCCGGGTGCAGCAGCACGTCGGTCTCGAAGCGCAGACCCGGCCAGCGCCGGGTGGCCTCGGCCGCGTCGAGCCGCTCGGCCGCGATGCCGTCGCGCGCGAAGGCCTCCTCGATCGCGAGCAGCGCGGAGGCGTCGCCGTGGTCGATCGCGCCGGTCGGGGTGAAGAGGCGCCGACCCGTTTCCTGCTCGAGCCGTGCCCACTCGCGGGCGGCGCGGCCGGTGAGCGCGCGGTAGTCGTCCTCCGCGTAGCCGCGGCGGAAGATGCGGGTCTCGCCGTGCGAGGAGCCGCGGTCGTGCCCGCGCTCGAAGCGCTCGAGGAGCAGCACCCGGTCGCCGCGCTCGGCGAGGGAGCGCGCGGCCGCGGCTCCGACGAGCCCCGCGCCGACGACGACGACGTCGCGCCCGCTCATCGGGCGCCCACCGCGTCGACGAGGCGCCGGGCGGGCATGGCCGCGCGCACGGCGGCCTCGTCGGCGAAGGCCTGCGGGGCGAAGCGGCCGGGGGCGTAGCGCTCGGCGTCGCCGAGGGTCGTGCTGCCCTGGAGCACCAGCTCGGCGACGAGACGGCCGAGACCGGGCCCGTGCGTCACTCCGGACTCGTTGTCGCCCGCGGCGACGAACAGCCCGGGCAGCTCGGGGACGGGGCCGGCGAGGAAGCGCCGGTCCGCGGTGTACGAGACGACGCCCTGGGTCCACTCGGTGTCGCGGAGCGCGTCGGCGGAGGCGGGGAGCAGGCGCGCGATCAGCGGGGCGAGGTGCGCGTCCATCGCCTCGATGAGGTCGGTGCGCTGCGGGCGGCGGTCGGCGGCGGCCTCGCCGAGGGGCTCGTAGCCGACGCCGTTGCCGTAGGTCAGGCCGCCGAGGTGCTCGCGGATCCAGAGACCGCCCAGCTCGGGCAGCATCAGCGTCGGCAGCGGCGGGAGGCCGAACGGCGCGGTGGTGAGGCGGCTCGCGACGACGCGGGCGAGCGGCAGGCGGCGGCCGAGCGGGGCGAGCAGCTCGTTCGTCCAGGAGCCCGCCGCGAGCACGACGCTGTCACCGGTGACCGTGCGCCCGTCGGCGACGCGGACGCCGCTCGCGCGGCCGTCGGTGGCGAGGACCTCGGTGACGGGCGCGTGCTCGAGGATCTCGACCCCGGCCGCGCGGGCCACGTCGATCAGGGCGAGGGCGGCATCGGGCGCGCTGATCTGGAGGCCGCGCGGCTGGACGAAGCCGCCCGCCACCGCGAAGGCGTCCAGGCCCGGGATCAGCTCGGCCGCCTGCTGCGGCGAGAGCTCGCGGGAGCCCTCGGGTCGCAGCGGATGCTCGGCGAGTGGGCCGAGGTGGTCGCGGACGCCGTCCTCGGTCACGGCGAGCCAGGCGCTGCCGGTGTCGCGGAGGTGGATGTCGCCGCCGCGGTCCGGGTCGACCGCGAGCGCGCGGTAGAAGTCGAGGCCGTACTGCTCGAGGTCGCGCTCCGACTCGTTCCAGTACCAGGCGTAGCCGGCGGCCCAGAGGCCCACGAAGCCCGCGCCGGCAGCGGTGGTGCCGCGCGCGGCGTCCCCGGATTCGACGAGGGTCACCCGGGCGCCCGCCCGCGCGAGGTGCAGCGCGGTGGCGGCCCCGAAGAGCCCGGCTCCGACGACGACGACATCCCTACTCATGCTCGGTATCCAACCAGCCCGGCCCGCTCGCGTCCCCCACATGACGCCCCGAGTCCCTGCTCCCCGCCGCGAGATGCCACTTGTGCACGCGACACGCCGTGGGAAGCGTGCACAAGTGGCATCTCGCGGGGAGGGAAGGGGCGTGCACGTGGGCGGGAGTCGGGGTGGAAACTGTTTCGGTAGGGTCGGGGGACGGGAGAGGGGGGCCGCGTGGCTCGGACGCCGGATACGCGCGTGACGCTGGACGTCGTCGCGGCGCACGCGGGGGTCTCGAAGGCGACGGCCTCCAAGGTGCTCAACGGGCGGCCGGGTGCCTCGGCGGCGACGCGGGCCCGGGTCGAGCAGTCGCTCCGCGAGCTCGGCTACAGCCCGAGCACCCGCGCGCCGCGGGTCGGCGGCGGCGTCACCGTCGTCTTCGACACCCTGCTCAGCGTCTACTCGCTGCGGGTGCTCGAGGGCGTCGTCGGCGGCGCGCAGAGCGAGCGCGTCGACGTCACCACCGGGGTCCTCGCGCCGAGCGGCTCCGCCGACGAGACGCTGCGCTTCGACGCCTCGTTCGTCCGCTCGGTCGCGGCCAAGGGACACCTCGGGATCCTCGCCGTGACCACCGCCATCGACGCGGAGATCGTGGCCGCCGCCGCCGAGGCCTCGCTCCCGCTCGTCGCGGTCGACGCGCCGAATCCGCTCGACCCCTCGGTGGTCAGCGTCGGCTCCAACCACTGGGTCGGCGGGCAGCAGTCGACCGAGCACCTCGTCTCGCTCGGCCACCGCAGGATCGCCTTCGTCGGCGGCGACGCCGGCAACCCGGGGCTGCGCGCCCGCTACGGCGGCTACCGCGAGGCGCTCGCCGCGGCGGGCCTGCCGGAGGATCCGGCGCTCGTCTCGGAGGAGGGGATGGGCTCGGCCGAGCGGGTGGTGCCGGCCCTGCTCGCGCTGGACGATCCGCCGACCGCCGTCGTCGCGACGAACGACATCGACGGCCTGCAGACGATCCGCGCCGCGATCGCCGCCGGGCTCCGCGTCCCCGAGGACCTGAGCGTGATGGGCTACGACGACACCTTCGCCGCGCTGCCGACCGCCGTGCTGCTCTCGACCGTGCACACGCCGATGCACGACCTCGGCCGCCTCGCCCTCGAGACCCTGGTCCGGATGCACGACGGCGTCCCGCCGCTCTCGCACCGCACCGAGCTGGCCACCCGCCTCGTCGTCCGCGAGTCGACGGCTCCGCCGCGCGCCTGACCTCGGCGGAGGCGGGAGCTCAGGCCGTCGCGCCCCGCGAGGCCCGGCGCACGCCGAGCAGCACGATCAGGCGGAGGAAGCCGACGAGGCCCGTGCCGAGGAGCGCGGCGAGCAGCAGCAGCACCGCGACTCCGGCGACCCAGGTGGTGTCGCCGCGGACGCCCTGCACGAGGAACTCGAGGCAGAAGAGGGCGAGGCCCGCGTAGGCGAGGGTGAGGACGACGATCGTCCCCGGGCGGCGCAGGCGCTGCGCCGGCGTGCGCCAGAGCGCGGGCGGCTCGAGCCAGCGGCGCAGCAGGCGGACGGCCATCGTGCCGAGGAGGCCGATCAGGCCGGCGCCGATGAGCACGATGCCGGAGGAGCCGATCGGCGTCGAGTCGACGTCGGCCAGCGAGAGGGCGATCCCGACTCCCACGCAGACGGCGCCGAGGGAGCCCGCGGCCATCGCCGCCCACACGCCGAAGCCGCCGCGCAGCACGCTCTCGCGCTCGGGCCGGGCGACGAGGGGGGCGTCGACGACGCGCTGCGGGGCGGGCGGGGCGGAGGAGGAGGCAGCGGAGGAGGAGGAGGCCGCGGCGGGCTCGCCCCAGGAGGGCGTCGCTCCGGTGGTCTCGACCACGTTCTCGCGCACGGGGATGTAGCGGAGGGGGGTGTCGATCCGGACCTCGGGGCGGCCGCGGACGACGGCCGTGGCGCTGAGGGGGACGCCGCGGGGGAGGAGGACGGGCGCGAGCAGGAGCGAGCCGGACGGGTCGATCGACCACTCGGGGGTCTGCGGCGGGGCGCCGTACCACTCGGCGGAGGTGGCGCCGTCGAGGGCGAAGGAGATCGGGCGGTCGGCGACGAAGGTGGTCGGCTCGAGGTCGGTGCGGCCGAGGTTGCGGACGGTCGCGGTGACCCGCCACCAGTCGTCGCCCGCGTGCGACAGGCGCACGTCGACGTCGACCAGGGAGGCCGGCTTCGCGCGGCGCTGCCCGATGACGACGGCGACCACGGCGGCGGCCGCGACGACCAGTCCGCCGAGCAGGCCGACGACTCCGAGAACGATCTCCATGGGGCCAGTCAACCATCCGGCGCGGGGGGCGTCTGCGGTGGGGGATCTCGATACGCGCGCTGCGCGCGCTACTCGATCAGCATGAAAGCCATGTTGGTCGAGTAGCCGCGGAGCGGCGTGTTCCATGCTGGTCGAGTAGCCGCGGAGCGGCGTATCGAGACCCGGCGTGGTCGTCGTGGTGGATCTCGATACGCGCGCTGCGCGCGCTACTCGATCAGCATGAAGGGGAGCGGCGCCGCGTGCGGCGGCCATGAAGGGGAGCGGCGCCGCGTGCGGCCACCATGAAAGGGAGCGGCGCCGCGTGCGGCGACCACCGCGGGGCGTGCTCCTCGATCGGGCTGGCCGCGGACGCGGGGTTTGGCTGCTCGCAGCGGGGTCCGCATACTGGAGGACCGCCCCCAACAGGGAGCGTTCAGCTGCGACAGCGGAGGGTGGAGCGGTGTCGACCGTGCGTGACCGGGCCCTCGTGGCCCGCCGAACCGCCAGCCCCCTGCCTCTGGCGGTGGGGGCCGCGGCTCTCCTGGTGAGCCTCGCGCTGGCGATCGTGGCCGCCTCCGTCGCCTCGGCGCCCGTCCGCGTGCTCGGCCTCGCGCTCCCGCTGGTGCGCGGCAGCGCCGTCTGGCTGAGCGTCGCCGGCTACGTGCTGACGCCGCTGCTCGTCTTCCTCGCGACCGGCTGGGACCTCTCCACCCAGCGCGCGCACTCCCTCCGCGACGCCCGCCGCTTCGTGCCCGACGCGCGCTTCACCCGCGCCCTCTACTGGCTGTCGGCCGCCGCGCTCGTGCTCGGCGCCTGGCACGTCCTCAACATCAGCGTCCCGATCTCCGAGTGGCTGAGCCGGTGATCCGCCGCGCCCTCGCGATCGCGGTCACCGCGCTCCTGCTGACCCTCGGGCTCGGAGCGGCGGCGCAGCCCGCGCAGGCGGCGAACGGCACCGCCACGGCCACCTCCACCGCCTCGCTCACCGACATCGGCCGCGGCGCGATCGAGGACCTGCGCACCTGCCTCTCCTCCTCCGACGTCCTCAACGTCTACTACCTCGTCGACAGCTCCGGCTCGCTGAACACCGGCGGCGACGACGGCCGCGGCTCCGACCCCGACATCGCCCGGGCCGGCATCCTCGCCGGCAGCCTGCAGGAGCTCGGCGGACTCCGCGACTCGCTCACGGTCAACTGGGGCGCCGCCTTCTTCAGCCGCGCCTTCGAGCCCGCGGTCGACTGGCGGCCCTGGTCGCAGGAGAGCCCGGAGGCCCTGGCCGGCGTCATCCGCGACAAGACCCCCGGCGGCGGCACCAACTGGCTCGCCGGTCTGCAGGGCGTGCAGTCCGCGCTGGAGAGCCAGCCGAGCGCCGGCTCCGCCTGCCAGCTCGTGATCTGGCTGACCGACGGGGAGATCGATCTCGGCTCCGCCCGCGCGACCGCCGACGCGACCAACGCGCTCTGCGGCGTCCGGATCGACCCCGCCGGCGACGAGCCCGAGGGCAACGGCCTGCTCGCGGCGCTCCGCCAGGCCGGCGTCGTCGTCCTCGGCACGCTCCTGGCCGACGGCGAGCAGCGCGAGGAGGCCCGCGTGATGTGGCCGCTCGTGGAGGGCAGCGGCGCGTACGGCGGCGGCACCGCCACCTGCGGACCGGCCGTCGCACCCGAGGGCTCCGTCCGCGGCGCCGTGGTCGACGCGTCCGACCCCGACGCCCTCGCCTCCGTCTTCCTCGAGCTCGGCGCCCGCATCGCCGGTGGGGCCTCGCAGGCGCTCGCCGCCGACGGCAGCTTCTGGATCGACCCGGGCGTCGCGCGGGTCCAGGCCGTCGTGAAGGACGGCTGGACGCTGCAGGCGCCCGCCTCCTCCGGGCTCGGCACCCTCTCCGCCGCGACACAGGCCCCCGAGGTGACGGTCACGCAGTCCTCCGGCGTCTCGCGGCTCGAGATCACCGTCGACCGGCCCGAGCTGCAGGGGCAGTGGACGCTGACCTCGCCCGGCACCGCCGAGGTCTTCGCCTTCAGCGACCTGCGGATCGTCTTCGACGAGGCCAACCAGGTGCAGCGCGGCGAGGACGGCACGCTCTCCGCGACCCTCACCGCCCGCGTGCAGGACCGGGCGGGAGAGTCGGTCGACCTCTCCGTCTTCGGCGAGGCGGCCTTCAGCGCGACCAGCACCGCCGACGGCGCGACGACCCCGCTGTCGAACGCCGCCATCGATGCCGCCTCGGGCGTCATCACCCTCCCCCTTCCCTCCGACGTGACCGCGTCCGAGCTGCTCGTCACCGCCTCGCTCGAGCCGCTCACCACTGCCGAGCACGCGATCGAGCTCGCCCCCGTCACCACGCAGCAGCGGATCACGACCGTGCTGCCCGCCGCCTTCCCGAGCGTCGCCTCCCCGCTCGTGCTCAGCGAGCTGACCGGCGCCGACGGCCGCGCGGAGGGCACCCTCGCGATCCAGGGGCCGACCGCCGGCGGCGACGGCCAGGTCTGCCTCTCGGCCGCGCCGACCGTCACCAGCGACAACGCCGACCGCGCCGACGCCTGGCAGTGGAGCTTCGCCGACGAGTCCGGCGCGGTCCTCGCCCCGGGCGCCTGCCTCGACGTCGCGCAGGGGGGCTCGCGCACCGTCACGGTGAGCGCCGAGAACCCCGTCGCCGCCGACTCCTCGGTCGCCGCGACTCTCCCGCTCGACGTCCGCACCGCGGGCGGCAGCAGCGCCCCGCAGACCGTCGCGCTCTCCTTCCCCTCCACCTTCCCGGTCAACGCCGCCGCGATCGGACTGGTCGCCCTCGTCCTCCTGCTGCTCGGCGTCCTCCTGCCGCTGCTCGGCCTGTACCTCTTCAACCGGGCGAAGGCGAAGATCGCGATGGAGGGCTCGTTCCAGCGCGGCACCGTCCCGGTCGAGATCACGCCGGAGGGGGTGCGCTCGGCGCTCGCGCACGGCCGCCTCGACGAGTGCTTCCGCTACCTCCGCAGCGAGACCGGCGTGCGCGAGCTGCCCGACGCCGAGCTCGGCCGCCTCCGCGCGCACGTGCCGCCGTGGCCGCTCAAGGCGCCGAGCTACCGCGTCGGCCCGCCCGCCGGCGGCGTGATCGTGGCCTCCCGCACCGGCACCCGCGGCACCTCCGCCGGGCGGCCGCTCGCGAACGGCGGCGTCGAGTTCTCCGCCCTCCCGCTCGACGTCTTCTGGGCGATCGTGGTCTCGGAGCAGGAGCTCGAGCGCCCCCGCGGCGACGCGCCCGTGCGCGCGACGGCCGTGCTCTACCACCGCGTCGACCGCGACGACGAGGGGCAGTACGACCGCCGCCTCGAGGATGTGCTCCGCGACTCCGGCGAGCCCGCCTGGCACACCGTCGAGCGGCTGCGGCGCGAGCGCGCGGCCAAGCGACCGGAGCAGCAGCAGCCCGCGCGCTCCGAGCCCGCCGAGCAGCGCTCCACCGTCCCGCCGAGGAGCGCTGGGCAGGGCGCCGGCGCCCCGGGCTCCACGCCCACCGCGACTCCGCCCCGCCCCACCTCGCCCCCGCGCCCCGGCGGTCCGCCGCCGAGGACGCAGGGCGCCCCCGGTCGCCCCGGCGGCCCGCCGCCGCCCCGGCCCGGAGGCGCGACGCCGCCCCCGCCGCCCGGCCGCTCCGGCCCCCGCACCCCTCCGCCCCGCGGTCGCTGACGGCTCCGCCCCACGGCGCTCCTCCGCCCACGGCACCGCCCCCGATCGCACAGACCCGCCAGACGACACCGCGCTACCGCAGAACACCGCGCGACCAGACGAAAGCAGGACCTCATGCTCAGACCCTTCCTCCTGATCGGAGTCGGCGGCTCCGGCGGCAAGACCCTCCGCGGCATCAAGTACCAGCTCGAGCTCAAGCTCCAGCAGCTCGGCTGGGAGGGCGGCATCCCCGCCGCCTGGCGCTTCCTGCACTTCGACACCCCCACCGTCCAGGACGGCATGGAGTACCAGGCGCCGTTCCTGCCACGGCAGGACTATCGCGGCCTGGTCAGCACCGCGGCGACCTTCGACATCGTGCACGGCTCGATCACGAGCGCGCACTCGACGAACAACGCGATGCGCCACGACATCGAGCGCCAGCTGCCCGACCCGCGCCTGGTCAAGGTCGACGTGACGAAGGGCGCCGGCCAGTACCGCGCCGTCGGGCGCGCCGTCGCGCTCGCCGCCACCAAGGAGATCGCCCAGGCCGCGCGCCTCGCGATCGGCCGGATGAACGACGCCGAGTCGCTCGCCGAGCTGCAGACCCTCGGCCAGCGCCTGCGCGCCCGCGACGACGGCGGAGACGGCAGCCCGATCGTCATCGTCATCTCGTCGGTCGCCGGCGGCTCGGGAGCGGGCCAGTTCCTCGACATCATCGAGATCATCAAGTCGACCGCGAAGCAGTACCCGTGGTCGAACCAGTTCTTCAGCATGCTCTACGCGCCCGACGTCTTCGACCAGCTCTCGGTCACCGCCGGCATGCCCGGCAACGCGCTCGCCGCGATCTCCGAGACGATGAACGGCTTCTGGACCGACACCCCCTCGGCCGCGACCCTGGAGCTCCTGCGCACCAAGGGCGTCGCCCCCTCGTACGGCGCGGCGATGGACCGAGTCGGCGCCGCATACCCCTTCATCGTCGGCCGCAGCAACAGCAAGGTCACCTTCGAGGACCAGAACGCCGTCTACGACGCCGTCGCCACCAGCCTCACCGCGTGGATGATCGACGAGCGCGTGCAGGACGACATGATCGCCTACTCGTCCGGCAACTGGCAGGCCCGCTCGGCCGCCAACGTGCTGCCCGACAACTCCGGCCTGATGAGCCCGGCGCACCACTCGCCGCCCTTCTCCTCGATCGGCTTCGGCCGGGTCACCCTCGGCCGCGAGCGCTTCCTCGAGTACTCCGCCGAGCGCTTCGCCCGCTCCGCGATCGACCGGATGCTCTTCGCGCACGCCGAGGAGGACCCGCAGTTCGAGCGGATGACCGAGCGCGAGTACATCGAGAAGTCGGCCGACAGCGAGTACCAGCGCTTCCTCCGCGAGCTGCGCCTGAACGAGGAGACCGCCGAGCACAACGACGTCACCGACGCGCTGCGCGACCAGAGCACCCTCGACCTGATCAAGGCCGAGCTGCAGCGCGGAGCCGACGACGAGCTGGCCCGCCCCGAGTCGCTCGACCGCCAGGGCGGCACCGACATCACCACCTGGACCGACCGCCTCGTCAACGAGTTCACCCGGCACAGCCCGCGGCTGCTCCAGCGCGACCGCGAGGCCCGCCAGCGCCGCCTGGACGAGTGGACGCGCACGATGCCCGGCCACATCCTCGAGACCGTCTCGCGCTACGTGGCGCAGGACGGCCTGGCCGTCGTCACCGCGATGCTCCGCCGCCTCGAGCGCGGCCTCAAGGGCACCGTCGACGCCCTGCGCGTCGACGCGCGCCAGCACGAGGAGTGGGTGGGCACGCTCAGCTCGCTCGTCTCGGACGAGCTGCGCACCGCCGCGAACCAGCAGTCGATCCGCCCCGACCAGGAGGCCGTGCAGTTCGCGATCCAGCGGCTCGGGCAGGCGCTCGAGTGGTCCTCCGAGGCCGCGCTGCGCGACTCCGCCTGGGCGCTGCTCGCCGAGCTGCGCGAGACCTTCCTCGGCCCGCTCGCCGACTACCTCGAGGGCTCGCGCACCGCGCTGCTGCAGCGCGTGCACTCGCGGAAGACCAGCGACGACCGCGAGAACGCGTACGAGTTCTGGCCCCGCCGCGTCGACGAGACCGTGCCGCGCAAGTACTCGCCCGCGCCCAACGAGCGGATGCTCGTCGAGCCCGAGAAGTACCCGGCCGAGTTCCAGAAGCTGGTGCGCGCCTCCGTCGACGGCGACGCCAAGTACCAGGACGCCGTGCTGCGCGTGCTCGCCGAGCAGCTGGTCGGCGTCAGCCCCGACACCGAGTCGGACGCGGGCGCCTGGTCGCTCGTCGGCAACCCGCGCACCTGGAAGCCGACCGTCACCGCGGACCCCGCCGTCTCGAACCCGGCGCAGCGCGCCTCCTTCGAGCTCGCGACCGACCCCGAGACCTACGTCGGCCGCGCCCGCGCCTGGATGAAGCGCGACGGCACCCCCTTCGCCGCCTACATCGGCGAGGACCTGCTCGGCTTCTTCGACTCCGAGGTGCTGCCGCCCGACGTCTTCGCCGCTCGCCGCGACCGCTACCGCGAGCAGCTCCAGGCCGCCCTCGGCGCGAGCGAGCCGCTGGTCAAGCTCAACCCGGCGCTGCTGCGCGCCGTGCACGGCAAGGCGATCAACGAGGACACCTCGCTGGTCTTCAGCTCGATCCCGTTCCGCGCCGGCACCGAGATGTACGAGGTGACCAAGGGCGTGCTCGGCCAGATGGGCGTCTGGGACGACGCGACCAGCGAGTCGTGGTTCCAGGACCAGAAGGTCGACGGCATCGAGGTCTTCGCGATGTCCGGATTCCCCTACGAGCCCATCGTGATGGACTCCGTGATGGAGCCGATCGCCCGCGGCTGGCTCGCGCAGTCGAACACCCAGGACAGCCGCGAGGCGTTCTGGAAGTTCAAGCGCGCCCGCCTGCTCGGCGAGAGCATCCCCGCCGACCCGCGCGCCATCGAGTCGATGATCCGCGGCTGGTACGTGGCGAAGGCCCTCGGCCGCCTCGCCGTCGACGCCTCGCAGGGCGAGAAGGGGCCCAAGCTCTCGGTCTGGGACCCGGCGGCCCGCGCGCTGGCGGACTTCCCGCACCCGCTGCTGAGCGAGCGCAACGCGCGCCCCGCCGACTTCCCCGGCGTCGTGCTGCAGTCGCTCGCCATCGCGATGGCGCTCTGCAACGTCGACGGCACCCTCGCACCGCTCGCCGCCTACCGCGTGCTCACCTCGCTCGGCGGCAGCCGCGGCGAGGAGACCGAGCTGGCCGAGTGGCTGCAGACCGGCGCGCTGCCGGCCGGGGCGCCGACTCCGGAGCCGTCCCGCGCGGGCGCTGCGGACGGCGACCTCGCGTCGCGTCGCGCCGCCGTGCAGGCCTACCTGACCGGCGAGCTCGCCCGCTTCGACAGCGACATCGTGCAGCAGGACGACATGGTCTCGGTCTACGACTACCCGGTCACCTGGGAGATGCGCGAGCAGTTCCGCGAGGCGCTGCTGGGCCTGGTGTCGTCGGTCGTCTCGACCGGCCCGCGCGACTCCGGGATCTGAGCGTGCCCCCGGAGATCCGCCCGGACGGTTTCTGGCCCGACGGCAAGGCGGCGATCGTCCTGCTGCCCAGCGGCGCGCAGGGCGAGACCCTGCTCGAGCTGGCGGCGCAGTGGACGAAGACCGGCCTGCTCGGCCAGGCCCTCTGGGTGCTGCCCGAGCACGTGAAGACGTCGCCCTTCGCACCGCCGCAGATCGAGGCGGTGGTGCTCGGCGTGGGCGCCGACCTCGAGTCGGTCGCGATCGCGGTCGACCTGTTCGAGGCGCTGGCGGAGGAGCCGCTCGCGCTCGTGCGCCTGGTCACCCTCCGCTCCGCCCTGCCCGAGCGCGAGACGGACGCGGCGCAGGATGCCGTCGCCGACCTCGTCAGCCGCTGGGTGCGCACCTCGATGCCGCTGCCGAACCCGTCGGCGACCCTGGCCGACCAGACCACGGAGCTGCGCCGGGTCACGCTGATCTGCGCGCCGACCGCCTTCCAGCTGCGCGAGCGGGTGGAGGCGCACGAGCACGGCTTCGTCGTCATCGCCTCGCCCGAGGACCGCTCGAGCCCGTGGTCCGGCGACGCCTTCGTCCGCGACGACGAGCGCTTCACCGGCTTCACGCTGACCCACCTGGCGAGCGTCGCCGGGCTGTGGAACGGCGTCACCGACGGCAGCGTCGAGCTGATGAGCCGCGAGTCCGACGGCGGCGACTCCGTCTGGATCTCGCGGGTGTTCCTCAACGCGGTGCTGACCGAGTCGCTCGGCCGCCGCGTCGCCGCCGGCGTGCTCGAGAACGCCGCGCGCCCGGACTCGCTGCTGATCGACCCCAGCGTCAGCCCGCCGCCGCCCGGCACCGCCTACATCGACGACGGCCAGATCGCCGGCTACGTCGACAGCATGGTCGCCGGGGCGCTGCGCCTGGACGGCGGGGCGCTCACCTACGACTCCGCCGGCTCTCTCGACGTCCCGGAGCCGGAGCGGATCGGCTTCTGGGCGCAGATCGGCCGCTTCTTCGCCTTCTCGGCGGGCAAGCTCGTGCAGATCCCGCGCTGGGCCGTGCTCTGGGTCACCTCGAGCGCGAACCGCTCGGTCACCCGCGCCCTGCACACCTCGCAGGGCTCGGCCGTGGTCGGCGCCGACTACGACGAGGTGCTCGACGTCCGCGACCGGCTCCTCGTCGCCGACCTCGAGCATCTGCGTGAGGACGAGACCCGCGCCCGCACCGAGGCCGACGCGCCCGCCGCGATGGCGCACGTCCGCACCACGCCGCAGCTCTGGGCGGGTCTGCGCGAGCTGGTCTTCGGCGCGCTCGACGGCAGTGCCGATCTCCGCGACGCGGGCTTCGCGCCCGTCGAGGGGGCCGTGCCGGTGTTCGGCCGGGTGGGCGACGTGCTCGCGCTGCCGGACGACCCGTGGGTCGCGTCGGGCTACGACGTGCCGCCGGGGTTCCCGGAGCGGGTGGACTGGTACGCGCTGGCGCTCGCGGATCCGCGGGAGAAGCTGCAGAACTGGGTGTCGGCGTCGGAGGCGGCTGTCGCGGCTGCTGCGGTGCCGGCGGAGGGGCGGAGTGAGGCTGCGGCTCCGGAGGCTGCTGCTGTTCCTGAGGCCGCCGCTTCCGAGGCTCCTGCGTCCGAGACTCCCGCGTCCGCCGCTCCTGACGAGGCCGCCGCGCAGGACCCCGCGGCCGGCTCCTCCGACTCCGCCGCGTTCGCGCCGCCCGCGCAGGAGACGCTCGTCGAGGGCGAGGCCGCCGAGGCGCGGCCCGTCGTGCAGATCGAGGTCCCCGCGGAGGAGGCTCCCGAGCCCGCCGAGCCGCCCGTGTCCGCCTACGACGCCGAGGCGCGCCGCTCCCGCCGCCTGCAGGCTCTCGGCGAGTACGACCTGTGGGCCGGGAAGCAGAGCTCGTCGTTCGTCTGGCGCTTCCTCGACCGGATCGGCGCCGAGCGCCGCCGCGCCGAGGACGAGGTCGCGTACCTCAGGGGCGAGATCGACGCGATCCGCCCGCAGCGTCCCGGCGAGCTGCTGGGGCTGAGACGCGAGTTCCACCGCACGCTGCTCGTCGGCTGGGTCACCGTGCTGGCGCTCGCGCTGGTCGTCGGCGTCGGCATCTGGTTCGTCAACGACTACGCCTCGCGCCAGGCCGACGGCTCCTTCGACCCCGGGCTGATCACCTCGATCCTGCTCTGGGTCCTCGTGGGCCTCGCCGGGGCCGGGGTGCTGATCACGCTGATCTCGCTCGTGCGATACCACGCGGGCTGGTCGCGGTTCGAGCGGCGGATCCGCGTCGAGCGCACCCGCCTCGCGCACTACGGCCGCAGCGCCCGCCGCGCCCGCGAGGAGGCCGCGCGCCTGCGCTCGGTGCACCGCCAGGCCGTCGAGTGGCTGGTGCTGCTGTCCAAGGCCGTGCACCGGCCGTGGCACGTGCCGCCGGTGTGGCTGCAGCACGAGACCTTCGACGTGGAGCGCGGCGCCATGCCGTTCGCCGTGCGCCTCGCGACCGTCAGCGGCGAGGAGACGGCGGCCGTCGCCCGCATGCGCGCCGCGATGACGTCCAAGCTCGTCCGCCGCGGCTGGCGGCACGAGGCCTTCGAGGCGCTCGTGCAGGAGATGGCCGCGGACTACGGCGCGGGCCAGGGCTTCGGCCTGTCGGCGCTCGACGAGGACCTCCCGCACTCGTCGAACCACACGCGGCGCATGCTGCTGCGCGCCCTCGACGACGAGTCGCTCCTCACCCGGATCGCCGCTCCGCGCCTGGCCGACATCGTCGCCTCCGTGCAGCGCGACGAGGAGGCGATCGCCCGCCCGCGGGTCCGCCCGATGGGTACCAACCCGCTGAACGCGCTGCGCCGGCCCGAGGACTTCGAGGGCGTCGAGCTCGACGTGCCGTGGGACGACTTCCTTCTCGACTCGCTGACCCGCGCCGACCCGATGACCCCGGTCAGCGCCACGGTGCTGACCGAGCTGCAGGTCGGCGAGCGCTACCACGAGCGCGTGACGAGCTTCCTCGTCGCGCCGTCTCGGCTGCAGGAGCGGCTGCGGTTCGACCCGTCGGCGCCGATCCATGTCGTGCCGTTCGAGGCGTCGACCGGGTCGCCGGTGGATCTGGTGTGGCGGGTGGACGTCGTCGGACCGGTGCCGCGCGCGGCGATCCGGCTGTGGGACGGGGCGGTGCGGGCGTCGGCGCCCGTCGTCCCGGCTGACGGCGACTCGGGGGTGTAGTCGGTGGTCGGGAGGCCGCCGCCGCCGCGACCTCCCGCGGTGCGGCGGGCGGCTCCGGGGCGCGGTGCCGGTCGGTCTGGCGTGGGGCGCGGTGCCGGGCGGGCGGGTGCTCGACGTGGGCGGCGGCGGGCGCCGTGGTGGGCCTGGATCGTCGCCGCGGTGGTCGCGGCCGCTGTCGCGTTCGCGGTGGTCGGAGTGGGGGAGACGGTAGGGGTGCCGGGGGCGGGATCTGCGTCGTCCGGTGTCGCTGCTGGTACGGCCTCGACCGATCCGGCGACTCCGTCCGCTGACCCTGCGACGGCCGCACCGACCGCGTCCGCCTCCTCCGCCGGATCGTCCGCCCCGAGCGTCCCCGCGGATCGCGCGGACTCCGCCGCGCTCGCGCTGGCGACCCTCGCCTCGCTGCCCGTCGACGACGGCCGCGCGGACGTCCCCTACGACCGCGACCTCTTCGGCGAGTCCTGGAAGGACGTCGACCGCAACGGCTGCGACACCCGCAACGACATCCTCGGCCGCGACCTGCTCGACCCCGTCTTCAAGCCGGGCACGCGCGACTGCAAGGTGCTCTCCGGCACGCTGATCGATCCGTACGACGGCGCCGCCGTGTCGTTCGTCTCCGGGAGCGACACGTCGCGGCTCGTGCAGATCGACCACGTCGTCGCTCTCGGCTGGGCCTGGCACCACGGAGCGTGGGCGTGGTCGGACGAGCAGCGCCTGGCCTTCGCGAACGACCCGGCGAACCTCGTCGCCGCCTCCGACGACACGAACCAGTCCAAGAGCGACGCCGGCCCGGGGGAGTGGCTGCCGCCGGCGCCCGAGCTGCGCTGCGGGTACGTGGAGCAGTTCGTGGGGGTGCTGGGGGCGTACGGGCTGGCGGTCGGGACGGAGGACCGGGCGGCGGCGCAGGCGGTGCTGGTCGGGTGCTGAGGCGCGCAGGGACTGTGCCGCCCGCGGAGCCCGCGCGCCGTGCTCGGCTAGCCTGAGCGGCACTATGGCCTTTGATTCGGACGCGGATTGGGACGACCCGGACCCGTTCGACCGGCCACCGCGTCGGCGGCCCCGGCGCCGCCTGTCGGCCGGCGAGGACCGCGTCACCGCGATCCTCCTGCTCGTCTTCCTGCTCGTGCTCGGCGCGATCCTCTTCGTCTTCGTCCTCATCGAGAACCTGACCTTCGATGCGAACCGTGTGAACAACCGCCTCGACGGCGTCTCGGTCCTCGGCGAGACGATGTGGATTGTCCCCGGAGCCGTGGGCCTGTCCGCCCTCGCGACGCTCGTCGCACTCCTGCGCCCCGACAGATCCCGCCGCATCTGGTGGATCCCGGTGGCCGGCATGGCAGTCACCGTCGTGGCATTTCTCGTCGCGTCCGGAATCGTGATCATCGCCGGGCGGTGAAAGTAGAGGGAAAAGTACTAGCAAAGGGAGACTCGAGCACAGACACGAGCGTCTCTCGCTAGTTGTTCTTCTTGATGTTTCTACTCTCGGGCTATGCCCGCTCTTACTCCCGCTGATCTTTCCCTCGAGCTGGGAGTGTCTCAGAAGCGTATTCGCTCTGTTCTCCGAGAAAACTTCGGGAATCTCGATCCCGACACCACCCGTTGGGCTCTCTCGGACGAGCAGGCCGACCTCGTTCGGACTCGAATTTCCCGACGTGCTACGGGAACGCGGTTCACGCTCGTTCCCGGAGATCAGGTTCGAAGACGATCGGTGCATGCCGCGTACGGCGGTCAGCAGCAGGGAGGCATTTCCACGCCGAAGTCCCTCGGCGAAATCCTGATCTTCACCGACCCAGCGAAGGGTGCCCGGTACGGGTACGACCGCTTCGAGGGCCTGCGCGAGGACGGTTCTTACTCGTACACGGGAGAGGGTCAGATCGGCGACCAGGTCTTTCTCCGCGGCAACCTTGCTCTCCGCAACGCCGCTGTTCAGAACCGCGTCATTCGGCTCTTCACTGTGCAGGGAACGAGCGTGACCTACATCGGAGCCTTCACCACGGGTACCCCGACCTACCGCTTCGAGACCATCCCCGACACTGAGGGAACGCTTCGACAGGGAATCATCTTCACCCTCGTCCCGATCAGCGCTGACGTCTCGACCCTCCCTGCGTATGGCGGTCGCCCGGTGGCGTCGCCGGAGCTCTCCGACTGGTCGGCGCCGGAATCGTCCGATGTTGTCATCGCGGGTGCAGATCTCAGCCCGATCGAGGAGCGCGTTGTCTCCCGGGTGGAATTCGAGCTCCAGGCGGCGTTCGGTGAGTGGCTGGCGGAGAACGGAACTCCGCCGAGTCGGCTCACCCTCCCCGTTGGCTCCACCCGGATTGAGCCTGATCTCTACGTGAAGTCGAGCGGCTGGATCATCGAGGCCAAGAAGTCGACTGCTCGCGCCTACGTGCGCACCGCAATCGGGCAGGTTCTTGATTACGCTCACGTCGCCAATGGCCTCGGCTGGGCGGCGGTGCCCGTCATTCTGCTTCCGGGCCGTCCCGAGGCAGACCTTCTCGAACTGATCGGGCGGCTCGGAATCATCACCGCTATCCGGACCGACGACGGCTTCGACCTCGTCGATCCCTAGGCGGTTAGCAGGGCTACCGCGGGGAGATCGGCCGGCGCCCACTCCAGTGGAGTGAGTTCAGAGCGCGTCGCCCACAGCATCGCGTCATGGTCGGTGCTGACGGTAGGACTCTCCGAGGAGAGTGTCGCCCAGAAGCACGACAGCCGAATCGTGCGTGCGAAGCCCGCGGTGTCGTCGACGGTCAAGAGTTCGCCGACCTCGATCTCGACGCCAAGTTCTTCGCGGATTTCTCGGGCGAGCGCCTGCTCGTGCGTTTCGCCGGCCTCGACCTTGCCGCCCGGGAACTCCCACTTGCCGCCCGCGTCCTTCTCGGGTCGGCGTCGGCAGGCCAGGATGCGGCCGTCGCTCTCGATGACGGCGGCAACAACCTCGAGGACATCCACGACTCCATGATGGGGCACCTCGCAACGAAGGCCGAGGGCGGCACATCGAGGGATTGTGCTGACTTTCCGGCACTGAGGCTTCGTTCTGAGGCGAGCCGGCCGGAGAGCCCACGCCTCCAACCCGGTCTTTTGACGCCCCCGCCACCCCCGTGTTACGTTCGCTCTCGGACATGTGACTGGTCGTGCAGGCAGGATCCGACGAAACGCGTACGAAGCGTCGTCGGGTCCTTTTTTTGTGCCCGGACGCCTCCTGACGCGCCGATGACGGTGTGGGGACAGCGACGGAAGCGGCAGAAACACGCGGCAGCACAGCGCAGGGAAGCGCGCGTCCCCCACACACCCGAAGGAGTACCGATGAGTACCCAGGACAGCGCGAAGGCGATCCTCGAGCACGTCGGCGGCGCCGGCAACGTCTCGAAGCTGCAGCACTGCTCGACCCGACTGCGCTTCGCGCTCGCGGACGACCAGAAGGCCGATGTCGACGCCCTCAAGGCGGTGCCCGGCGTGATCGGCGTCGTCATGGGGCCGCAGACGCAGGTCATCGTCGGCAACGGCGTCGCCGAGATGTACGCGGCGGTCGAGAAGCTGCGCGGCGGCACGGAGGCCACAGCCCCGAAGGCGAAGCAGCCCCGCTCGCTCAAGCGGCTCGGCGCGACGATCATGGACTTCGTCGTCAGCGTCTTCACGCCGATCATCCCGGCCATCGCAGGCGCCGGCATCTTCAAGTCGTTCCTCGTCCTCGCCTCGGCGGTGGGCTGGCTCGACCCCGCGTCCGACAACTTCCGGCTGCTGTCCGCCATCCCGGACGCGGTGTTCGGCTTCCTGCCGCTCCTCGTCGCCTACACGAGCGCCAAGAAGCTCGACGTGAACCGGCCGCTCGCTCTCGGACTCGTCGGAGTCCTGGTCTTCCCGGCCTTCACCACGCTGCTCAACCAGGAGGGCGGAGTCGCCCTCTTCGGCATCCCGGTCCCGGTGATCGCCTACAACGCGCAGGTGTTCCCGGCGATCCTCGCGGTCCTCCTGCTCTCGGTCGTCGAGCGCTTCTTCACGAAGCACTCCTGGGGCCCGATCCGCACCTTCTACGTGCCGCTGATGTGCCTCGTCATCGTCGCGCCGGCCACGATCTTCCTGCTCGGACCCCTCGGCTACTGGCTCGGCTCGATGCTCACCGGCGCCCTGATCGGCCTGTACGGCGCGCTCGGCTGGGTGGCCGTCGCCCTCCTCGCCGGCGTCCTGCCGCTGATCATCTCGGTCGGCATGCACAAGGCCTTCATCCCGCCGACCATCGCCACGATGGCCAGCGCGGGCAAGGACACCTTCTACCTCGCCTCCTCCCTCGCGCACAACGCGGCGGAGGCCGGCTCCAGCCTGGCGATCGCCCTGCGCACCAAGAGCGCGGCACTGCGCGCGACCGCCTTCTCCGGCGGCCTCTCCGCTCTCTTCGGCATCACCGAGCCCGCCCTCTACGGTGTCACCCTGCAGAACAAGCGCGCGCTGATCTCCGTGATCTCGGGCAGCGTCGTCGGCGGTGCCTACATCGGCGCCACCCAGGTCGCCGCGTTCGCGCTGGTCAGCCCGGGCGTCGCGAGCATCTCGATGTTCATCGACGGGCTGAACCCGTGGAACCTGCTCAACGCCGTCATCGGCCTGCTCATCTCCGTCGCCGTCTCGTTCGTCGTCTCCTTCATCATCTGGCGCGACGACGCCTCCGCCAGCGTCCAGGCCCTCGGCGACGTGGTCGCGAAGGACGCCGCCGACGCGACCGCCCTGACCGCCCCGCTCAGCGGCGACGTCATCCCGCTGAGCGAGGTGAACGACCCCGTCTTCTCCGCCGGCGTCCTCGGCGAGGGCATCGCCATCCGCCCCACCGACGGCGTCGTCCGCTCGCCGTTCGCCGGCACGGTCATCGCCGTCCTCAGCTCCAAGCACGCGGTCGGCCTGCGCCGCGACGACGGGGTCGAGGCCCTCATCCACGTCGGACTCGACACCGTCCAGCTCGACGGAGCGCCCTTCGACGCGCACGTCGCCGTCGGCGAGCGCGTCGAGGCGGGGCAGCTGCTGCTCACCGCCGACCTCGCCGCGATCACCGCCGCCGGCTACGACACCACCACCCCGGTGCTGATCACCAACTCGGCCGAGTACACCGTGCTCATCGAGGCCGCCGACCGCGTGTCGGTGGGCGATGCGATCATCACCGTCACCCAGAAAGAGAAGGAGCTCGCCGATGGCGCTGCCTGAGGGATTCCGTTGGGGCGGCGCACTCGCCGCCAACCAGGTCGAGGGCGCGTGGCGCGAGGGCGGGCGCGGGCCGGCCGTCAGTGACGTCGCCTCCTACAAGCCGAAGGCCGACCCCAAGGAGTACGCGATCCACCACCGGAACACGGTGGCGAGCATCACCGCGGCCATGGCGGACGACGACACCGAGTACTACCCCAAGCGCCGCGGCATCGACTTCTACCACCGCTATCCGGGCGACCTCGCGCTCTTCGCCGAGATGGGCTTCACCACCCTCCGCGTCTCGATCGCCTGGACCCGGCTCTACCCGACGGGGGAGGAGGCGGAGCCGCTCGAGGAGGGCATCGCCTACTACCTCGCGCTCTTCACCGAGATGCGGCGCCTGGGCATCGAGCCGCTGGTCACGCTCTCGCACTACGACCCGCCGCTCGCCCTGGCGCTCAAGCACAACGCGTGGGTCGAGCGCCGGACGATCGAGCTGTTCGAGCGCTTCGCCCGCACCTGCTTCGAGCGCTTCGGCCACCTGGTCGACATGTGGCTGTCGTTCAACGAGATCGACGGGATCATCCGCCACCCGTTCACCTCGGGCGGCATCATCGAGGAGACCGTCGAGGGCGGCGTCGAGCAGGCCTGCTACACGGCGCTGCACCACCAGTTCGTCGCTTCCGCGTCGGTCACCCGGATCCTGCACGAGCTCTGGCCCGAGGCGCGGATGGGCTGCATGCTCACGATGCTGACGACCTACCCGAACACCTGCCACCCCGACGACGTCGCGGCCACCCAGGCCAAGGAGCGGATGCTCTACCT
This sequence comes from Rathayibacter sp. VKM Ac-2856, assembly GCF_013205055.1. Lineage (GTDB taxonomy): Bacteria > Actinomycetota > Actinomycetes > Actinomycetales > Microbacteriaceae > Rathayibacter. The sequence goes on along the minus strand of NZ_JABMLF010000002.1, from coordinate 293,629 downwards.
CTGCACCGACGTCCAGGCCGGCGGCGCCTACCCGCGCCTCGCCCTGCGCGCGCTGGCCAAGCGCGGAGTCGAGATCCCCTTCGCGGAGGGGGACGCCGAGCTGCTGCGCGGGCACCCGGTCGACTTCATCTCGTTCAGCTACTACATGTCGATGACGGAGTCGGTGCGCCCGGACGCCGAGCGCACCCCCGGCAACACGGTCCTCGGTGTGAAGAACCCGTTCCTCGAGTCGAGCGAGTGGGGCTGGCAGATCGACCCGGTCGGCCTGCGCATCTCGCTGATCGACCTCTACGACCGCTACGGCAAGCCGCTGTTCATCGTCGAGAACGGGCTCGGGATGCGGGACGAGCTCGTTCCGGCGGACAATGAGGGGGAGGATCCCCGCATCCACGACCCCTACCGGATCGACTACTTCCGCGCGCACTTCGAGCAGATGATCCAGGCGGTCGACGAGGGTGTGGAGCTCCTCGGCTACGTGAGCTGGGCGCCGATCGACCTGATCAGCGCCTCCAGCTCGCAGATCTCGAAGCGCTACGGGTTCGTCTACGTCGACATGGACGACCTCGGCCACGGCAGCACGAACCGGTACCGGAAGGACTCCTTCCACTGGTACCAGCGGGTCATCGCGTCCAACGGCGCCGACCTGGGATGACCCTCGCCGCACCACCCGCCCGCCGGGCCGCGCAGACGCCGTCGACGGAGACACGCATGCAGACCATCAAGAAGGTGCTCAACTCGAGCGTCGTGCTCGTCGTCGACGAGCGCGGCGCCGAGCGGGTGCTGCTCGGCAAGGGCATCGGCTTCGGCGCGAAGGCGGGCGAGAGCATCGAGGCGTCCGCGGTGGACCAGGTGTTCGTCGCGCTCGACGACGCCGACCAGCGGAACCTCGTCGAGCTGCTCGCGCAGATCCCGGCCGAGTTCGTCGAGCTGACCCGGGCGGTCGTCGCCGACGCGGAGTCGGAGGGGCTGCGGCTCGACCCGCACGTCTACCTCGCGCTCACCGACCACCTGCACTTCGCCGTCGAGCGGCAGAAGCGGGGCCTCGCCGTGACCAACCGGCTCGCCTGGGAGATGCGCTCGGTCTACCCCGTGCAGTACGCGGTGGGGGAGCGGGCGGTCGCGGCGATGCGCTCGCGGCTCGGAGTGGACGTGCCGGACGACGAGGCGGCGAACGTGGCCTTCCACCTCGCCAACGCGGAGCTCGGTAAGGTCGGCATCGACTCGCTGCGGATCGTGCAGCTCATCCGCTCGGTCACCGCGATCATCCAGCACACGAGCGGTGCGGCGCTGGACCGCGAGGACCTGCGCTCGGCCCGCTTCGTGGCGCACCTGCAGTACTTCGCCGAGCGGTTCTTCTCGGGCGGGCTGCTGGTCAGCTCGGACGACTTCCTCTTCACCAGCCTGAGCACGCGGTATCCGCGGGCGATCGCGACGGCGGAGCGGGTGCGGGCGTTCGTGCGGGCGGAGTACGGTGCGGAGCTGCCGAACGAGGAGGTGGCGTTCCTGGCGCTGCACATCGCGCGGGCGGCGCCGGAGTAGTCCGCGGTCGCGGTCTGCAGGTCACTGCGGCCTGCCGGTCACTGCGGCCTGTCGGTCACTGCGTCCGGTCCGTCACCATGTCCTGTCCGTCATTACGGCCTGTCAGTCACTACGGAGAGAGCAGCATGACCCGCGGCACCGTCCACTTCGTCCGCCACGCGCAGACCCTGTTCAACGTCAACGGCCAGCTGCAGGGCTGGTGCGACTCGCCGCTGACCGCGCGGGGCGAGCGGCAGATCGCGGCCCTCGGCGAGCGGATGCGCGGGGTGCCGCTGGTCGCGGCGTTCATGAGCGACCTGACGCGGACGCGCACCACGGCTGCGGCGGCGCTCGCCGGGCATCCGTCGATCGAGCCGGTGCCGACGACCGCGCTGCGGGAGTGGCACTTCGGCGGCTTCGAGGGGCAGCCGAACGCGTCGCTCTGGGAGCCGGTCTTCGCGGATCACGGCTACTCGTACGTGCCGGCCTCGGCGGACTGGCCGCGGATGACCGACGCGGGCCTGGACACCGTGATCGACGCGATCCACCGACACGACCCGTCGGGGCGCGCGGACACGGCCGTGTCGGTGCGGCAGCGGGTGGAGGCGGCGCTCGCGCTGATCCTGCCGGCCGCTGAGCACGGCGACGTGCTGGTCGTCACCCACGGCACGGTCCTCGGCAGCCTCCTGCGCGCGATCGACCCGGCGCACCGGCCGCGCGCCGGCTTCCCCAACTGCGGCATCGTCCCGGTGACCGACGGCGTGATCGGCCCGATCGACGCGAGCTGCGCGGTCGAGTGACGCGCTGTCCACTCGGTACGGCGCCTGCGGCGCCTACTCGACCAGCGTGGGTCTCGATACGCCGCCTGCGGCGCCTACTCGACCAGCATGGGCGGGGCGGGCGGACGCCTGGGGCGGCGGTGCTGATTCGGGCCGGTCTCGATACGCCGCCTGCGGCGTCTACTCGACCAGCATGGTCGAGCGGCGAATCGAGGCGAGCGCAGGGCTGGCTGCCCCCCTCCATGCTGATCGAGTAGCGCGCGGAGCGCGCGTATCGAGATCCCCCCACCGCAGACACCCGAGCCGCCGAGGCGTCCTCGAACAGTCGAGACGTCCCGCCCCATCTGGACGCCTCGACCGTTCGAGGACGCCTCGCCGCAGCACCCCCGCCGGTCAGCCCTTCAGCGGGTCGTTCCCCCAGTTCATCAGCGAGTAGCGCCACTTCGTCTCGGTGACGTCGCCGGAGGGGCGCTGCTTCGAGTGCCGGGCGACGTAGCCGGTGACCTTCTTCATGTGCGCGTAGTCGTCCTCGCTGAGGTCGGCCTGCTTCGTGCCGAGGATCTCGATGATCCGCCGCCCGCTGTGGTGCCCGACCGATTCGCCGCCGCTCGCCGGCTTCTGCCCGACCTCCTTCGACTCGTCCTTCTCGAGCCACGACTCGATCTCCTTCGCCGTCATGTTCACGGCGTCGTGGAAGTCGTCGCGGATCCCGCGCTTCTCGTCGTCGGTGGTCTCGTCGCTCATCGTGCTCGCTCCTCGGGTCGGCGCCGCTGCCCGCGAGCGCTCCGGCTCCACTCGAGCGCCCCGCGGGCGAGAGGTCAAGCCCCGTGGCGCTCGACGGGCGCGCGCGTAGCGTCGGAAGCCAGCCGTCCGAGACCACCCATGCAAGAGGAAGGGGCCTCCATGCCCTCACGCAACACGCTCGTCCGCAGCCTCCACGACCTCGGTGCCGCCGCCTGGTTCGGCGGTTCCCTGATGGGCGCCGTCGGCCTGAACGGCGCGGCCTCCACCTCGTCCGACCCGTCGGAGCGCCTCCGTCTCGCCTCGAACGGCTGGGCCCGCTGGACCCCCGTGCAGCTCGCCGCGATCGCGGCCCACGGCGTCGGCGGCATCGGCCTGATCCTCGCCAACAAGACCCGCCTCGCGAACCAGCAGGAGAGCCGCACGAACACCGTCGTGAAGACGATCGTCACCGGTCTCGCGGGCGCCGCCTCCGTCACCGCCGCCATCGCCGGCGCGACCCAGGCGAAGCACACCGAGGAGGGCGCCCCGGGCGTCACCGAGGCGTCCTCGAGCAACTCCCCCGAGCTGACCACCGCCCTGCGCATCCAGAAGGCCACCCAGTGGCTGATTCCGGTGCTGACCGGCGTCATCATCGTCCTCGGCGCGCAGCAGGGCGAGCAGCAGCGACCGGTGAAGGGCCTCTTCGAGACCACCGCGCGCATGTTCCGCAAGTAGCCGTCGCGCGGCGCCGTCACGGTCCGCAACGCGGGGCCGCACGGCGTCACGCTCCTTCCACTCCGCCTCCGCCCGGGCCACCCTGGGCGGAGGCGGAACCCGTTCCCGGAGCGCGGTCCCGCCGTCATCGCGGCGTGCCCGAGAGGCCAGGGAGCGGTCTGCAACACCGCTGACGCGGGTTCGAATCCCGCCGTCGCGTCGATGACGAGCGTCGGTCGGGCCTAGATCCGCGGACGCGCGGCCTCGAACGCCGCGATCACGTCCTTCGGAAGCCGCCCGCGAACGCCGACCTCGTGACCGTTCGCGAGCGCCCAGCTGCGGATCTCGGAGGGGGATGCCGTCGACCGGTCCTGAGACGGCAGGGCGATGACGACGTCGGAAGCCCGGGAGCGCGTCGCAGCGGGCGTCGAGCGCACCTCGGGCTCGACGGCTGAGCGTGCCGGCTGAAGGTGCGCGAGAAGGATCTCGAAGGTGTCCGGGTGGACCATCCGAGTCCCGTGCTCGAGCGCACGGTCGTGCTTGCCGCCCGAGAAGGAGCCGTCCGTCACGAGGACGGCGGTGAGGCGGGACACGCTGCTGACCACCCGGACCCCGAGCTGCTCCGCGCGGCGTTCCAGCTTCTCGCGCTGGCGCTCGTCGCAGCCGGTGAAGGCGACGCGGTCCCCGACGTGGAGGGGAGCGCCGTGCGCCCAGATCCGCGGCAGCGGCCCGAGTCCGGCGCTCAGTCGGGCGATCCGCGCGCCGTCCGCACGATCGATGAGGGTCTTGACCGAGCCCGCCGGCACGGACAGCAGCGCGGCGAGGGCCAGGAGCTGCTGCCGTTCCGACTGCGACACCCGTCCGTCGTCGAGCGCTCGGTGGGCGAGGGCCTGCAGGAACGCGGTGTGAGCGGAGGCGACGTCCGCCGCGGAGAGGCCGAACGTCCGGGTGAGCTCGTCGAGGGCGGAGGCCTCCGACAACGACAGATCGCCGTCGGTGAGGCTGTCGAGCAGCAGCTCGAGGTAAGCGATCGTGCCGACCGGCGCGCCCTCGTCGATGAGCTCGAGAAGTCCGACATTCGTCAGCTGCTGGACGAGGGGCTGCTGCTCCGGTCGCTTGGGCGTGATGCGGACGGGTGCGGTTCCCCTGGCCGCGGTCGCGCGATGGCGTGACACAGCGGCTCTCGACGGCGTGCTCGGCCAGAGCGGGGTACGCGGAAGCGCGGCCAGAGCGGGACGCGTCCGTCGACGGTCGGCGACGAGGTAGCTGCTGAGCAGTGCAGCCGTGGCGCGGGCGTCGCCGAGCGCCGAGTGGGCGTCGACCAGCTCGACTCCGGCGCCCCAGCAGCAGTCGGCGAGCCGTCGGCGCTTAAGGTCCGGGAGATAGTGGTGGCTCCCGTCCATGGTGCAGAAGGTGGACAGCTGCGGGACCGCCCATCCCGCCGCCTGGAACTCCTCGTGCAGGAAGGCCGTGTCGAACTTCGCGTTGTGAGCCACGATCGTGACCCCACCGAGCGCGGCGGCGATGGTGGGGGCGAGGTCGCGGAAGAGCGGCGCGCCGGCGACGTCCGACGCGCGGATGCCGTGGATGTGGGTCGCGCCGACCGGTCCCTCCGGGTCGAATCGGGAGACCCATTCGTCGATCACGACGCCCTGCGCGTCTGTGCGGACGATCGCGAGTTCGAGGATGCGGTCCTTCCGCGGGGACAAGCCTGTCGTCTCGACGTCGATGACGGCGAAGGCGGGAACCGCGGAATTCGTCGTCCTCGGCGCGGTCTCGGGCGCCCGCTCCGTCTCCAGCAGGCTCAGAAGCCACTTCACGATCCCCACAGATGTCTCCCTCGTCGAGTGCCGGTCTTCATGCTGGCAGACGGTGGCGCGAGAGGAGCGTGGTGAAGAGCAGTTCTACTCGGAGCAGTCGCACCGGGCCTGCGTCGTGGCCGGTCAGAGCGCCTCCGAGCCGGGCAGCACCAGCTCGACCTTCGTCTAGGGGCATGACTCGACAGGGTTTGCTCGACCGTTGCATCGGCCGAGCTCTCGGCCTGAGCGGTCCCGATCACGTTCGAGACGCCGGTCGCGCAGCCGGCGGTGTAGACGGTGGCCAGGAGCCTGAGGAACAGCCGTCGTCTCGTCGACGCGCCGGTCTGCTCCAGAGGCCACTGCTCAGGTGTTCCTCGCTCCTCGAGCGTATTTGGACGCACGGTAGTCGGCGACCGCCGCCTTGCTGGAGCGGTACCGCCCATCGCTTCCGATGATCGCCTCCAGTCGCCCTCGACTTGCGGCCTGTCGCAGAGCCACGAGGCTGAACTCCTGATCAGCAAGAGCTTCCAAGGGCACATACTTCGCCGGTCCGGCGATGTTGGGGATCAGGCGATGCAGATTGTCGATGACGGAACGGCTGATGACCTCCGCGAGAGGACCGTCGTCTCCCTCGTCCGAACGCTGCAGCGCACGAAGATATCTCGACCGCTGCTCCTTCAGGATGATGGCGGGCGGCCAGCCGAGCCTGATCAACAGGAGATTCAGCAGCAGGCGACCGCTCCTGCCGTTTCCGTCGATGAAGGGGTGGATCGTCTCGTACTCACGATGAAGTCGTGCGAGCGCTTCAGGGACCTGAGCGATGGCGAGGTCGCCGTTGTTCAGGCGGCCGCGCAGAGAGTTAGCACGGTCGACCCATCCGCCGATCTCCGCTGCTACGAGCGTGAAAGCAGGCGGCTGCATCCCTCCGGCGAACGGGTGGATCTCGTGTCGGCGCCAGTTCCCCGGGCCTTCCGCGTCGTGAGCCTCCGGGTGGGGAGAGATGTCCCAGGCCTTCGTCATCATGACCGCGTGTATGCGGCGAACCTCGGTGACGATGACGAGGCCGTCGTGCTCCCAGGAGGTCGGCTCCATCGCCTGCTGATAGACCCAGCGTGCTGCCTCGGCGTAGCCCAGCACCTCCATGTAGTCCTTGAGCTCCTTCGAGCCCACGGCGCGGCCCTGCTCGAGCAGCTGCTCGACTTCGCGAAGAACGAGAGTGTTGCCTTCGATGGCGGTCGAATGATGCGCTTCGAGATGCCAGAGGTCGTCCCACAGCTTCTTCGCTTCGTGCGGCTTCGGCAGCCCTCCGTAGTTCGCGAGTTCGTCGATCGCAGTGGCGAAACGGCGGTAGACGACCTCCCGGCTCGGTCGGCCGCGCCCCGGCCGTGTGGCGTTCGAAGTTGTCACAGCTCTCCCTCGCTAAAAAAGCAACGACAAATTACCAGGAAGGGCTGAAGGGCCGTGATGTCTGTCGCGTTTCGTTCTACTGCGGGGTCGCGACGCAGACGGCGGAGGAGAAGGCGCCGGTGCCGGTCTCCTCGGCGAGGACCTCGCCGTCGAGGGTGATGCGGCAGGTGATGTCGCCCTCGTCGTCGGCGCCGTTCGTCGCGGTGATGGAGAAGGCCTGGAAGGCGGCGCCGCTGGCGACCTGCTGCTCCTCGGTGAAGGGGAGGGGCTGGCCGGCGACCTGCTCGACGCCGGAGTCCGTGCCGTCGAGGGTGGTGTAGAAGATCGAGGTGCTCGTGCCCGCGCCGGTGACCTCGTAGACCAGGGTCTGCGGGGGTCCCGAGGTCGCCGAGGCCTGTGCGGTGGCGATGGCGTTCGAGATGCCGGTCGCGAAGCCGGCGGTGTAGACGATCGCCAGGATGATCGAGAGCAGGATCGCCACGGTGTTGAGGATGACGCCGGTGATGGCGGCGCCCTTCCTCCGGCCCTTGAGGAACAGTGCGATGACGCCGAGAACCAGGCCGACGAAGGCGACGAAGCCGGAGACGAAGTTGACGATCGGGATGACGGCGCCGACGAGCGCGGCGATGCCGATGATCAGGGAGGCCAGCCCGAGGCCGTTGCCGCTCTTCGGCGGCTGCGGGCCGGAGCCGGGAGCGGGCTCGGAGAACAGGGCGGGGTTGTGGATCGTCATGCCGAGAGTCTCGCAGCCGCTCGGTTGACCCAGCTATCTCTATATAGGTAGCCTCGGCGCATGACTCCGCTCAGCCGCATGACTCCCGCGACCGCGGACGTGCTCCGCGCGCTCCTCGACGCCTCCGGGCCCACCTGGGGGATGCTCGTCATCAAGGGCACCGGCCGGCCGGCGGGCAGCGTCTACCCGATCCTGGAGCGGCTCGAGGGAGCCGGCTGGGTGTCGTCGACGTGGGAGGCGGACACGGAGCGCAGCGGTCCGCGGCGACGGCTGTACGAGCTGACGAGCGAGGGGGCGGAGGCGGCGCGGACCGCGGTCGCCCGGTTCGAGGCCGCGGCGGCCCGGCCGGTCCGGCTCTCCGGAGCGGCGGCGCGCGCGTGATCGATCTGCTGCTGCGACTGCTGGCCCGGCTCCTCCCTCCCCTCGCCCGCGAGCGCTACCTCGAGGAGTGGCGGGCCGACGTCGCCGGTGCGGGCGAGGCGGGGCTGCGGCGCCGCGACGTCGTGCTCGGCGCGCTCGTGCTCAGCGCCACGCTCGATCGCGCGCTGCCCGTGCACTCGGGGGAGCCGCGGTTCCTCCGTCCGCGGCGCCTGGCCCGGCGCGGTCTGGGGCTGCTGACGGCGGCCGCGGTGATCCTGATCGGCGGGTACCTGACGGGTGGTGGCGTGGTCCCGGAGGGGGTGTCCGCGGGGGTGGTCGGCCTCGTGCAGGTGACCGGGCGGGCCCTCGTCGTGCTGGCGATCGTCGTCGGGCTGGTCGGGGTCGCGCACGTGCTGGAGGCCGCGCGCTCCGCCGAGACACGGCTGGCGAAGGTGTCGCTGCTCGCGGGGCTCGCGGGGCCGGCGATGGTGGCGATCGGAGTGCTGGTGCCGGGCGCGCCGTGGCCGCTGCCGTTCCTGGGGTTCCTGGTCTCGGGGGCGGCACTCGCCACGGGTGTCGCGGTGATCGGCGGGACGCGGCCGGTGGCGTGGGGGCACCGGACCGCTGCGCGTTCTCGGCGCGTCCCGGTCGCCCTGGGCGGGGCGGCGCTGGTGCTCGCGGTCGTGGTGGTGGGCGCGATCGACCTGCTGGTCTGGAACCCGCTCGCCAAGGTCCCCGGCACCGACCTCGCCACGATCTACCGCCTGCTGGCCGAGCGCGACGGCTTCTCGCTGGACGGCACGCTCGTGCTGACGGCGATCTGGGCGGTCTTCTGGACGGTGCCCGCGCTGCTGGTGACGGCGCTCGCCGCGCATCGGGTCGGCGACGCATTCACCCCGCGGCGCCTCGTGATCGTGATGCTCGCGCTGGTCGGCGGGGCGATCTTCTTCCGCTTCTTCACCGGCTTCGCCATCGGCATGTCGATCGCGGACTCCTTCGCCACCAGCGGCAACGACGCGTCGCTCGTGTCGGCGGTCCTCCCGTGGGTGGGGCAGCTGTCGTTCGCGGTCGCGGCGATCGCCTTCGGCTGGACGCCGCGGGTGCGGATGCGGCCGGCGGCGGTGGCCGCCTGAGGGGAGCGGTGCTCCTGCTGGTCGAGTAGCCCCGGAGGGGCGGACTCATGCTGGTCGAGTAGCCCCGGAGGGGCGGACCCATGCTGGTCGAGTAGCCCCGGAGGGGCGTATCGAGACCCGGCGTCGTCGTGAGGGTGGGTCTGCAGGCCCGAGTTCCGACGGTGGTGGATCTCGATACGCCCGCTGCGCGGGCTACTCGATCAGCATGAACGCGCTCGCTGCGCGGGGTCCACCCAGACGAGGCGTGCACACGCTCATGCTGGTCGAGTAGCCCCGGAGGGGCGTATCGAGACCCGGCGTCGTCGTGAGGGTGGGTCTGCAGGCCCGAGTTCCGACGGTGGTGGATCTCGATACGCCCGCTGCGCGGGCTACTCGATCAGCATGAACGGGGCCCGCTGCGCGGGCTACTCGATCAGCATGAGCGCGGCCGCTGCGTGGGCTGCTCGATGGGCATGCAGCGGCGCCCGCGTGCGGGCTGGTCGGTGGGCGTGGAGCGGTCGGCGAGGGCGGGTGCCGGGGCGGTGGATGCAGAACATCAGCAGAGAGCGGTCGTCATCGCCCATCGGCGATGAGGACGACTCCTGGCTGATGTTCTGCGGCCGCGGACGCGGGAGCGGGGCCGGCGGAACCCCGCCGACCCCGCTCCCGGTGTCGTTCCTACTTCTGCGCGGTCCTCCTGCGCGTCGCGGTCAGCGTGAGCGCACCCGCGCCGCCGGCGATCAGCGCGACGGCCAGCGCGGCGAGCCCCGTCGTCCCCTCGGCGCCCGTGTGCGCGAGCGCCGCACCGGGCTTCGCGGTCGGCTTCGCCGTCGGTGCCGGAGCGACGGGCCCGGCCGTCGCGGTCGGCACGGCGGTCGGCGCCACCGTCGGCTCAGCGGTCGGCGCGGCGGTCGGCTCAGCGGTCGGCACGGCGGTGGGCGCCGCGGTCGGCTCCACCGGAGGCGCCGTCGGCGAGGCGGTCGGCTCCGGAGTCGACTCCGCAACGAGCTCCGGCGTCGAGGCGGGCGCGACGCGGTGCATCGTGGCCTGCTCGTAGTCGTAGGACATCGCGAGCAGCTCGGCGTCCTGGCTGCGCGGGGCGGCCAGCTCGAGGCCGGCGGCGGTCCCGGTCGAGGTGAAGCCCGCGGGCAGCGAGACCGTCGGGACGCCGGTGTTCGCGCCGACGTCGCAGAACGTCGTGCCCGCCCAGTCGGGAGTCGCCGCCGTCGCGCTGGTCGGCATCGCCAGGGCGTCGAGGTCGTTGTCGAGGAAGAACTGGTCCATCGCCAGCTTGCCCGCGTCCTGGGCCGCGATCGCCGCCTCGTAGGCGGGGTTCGGGATGTCCGCGTTGCTCTCGAAGAACGCGACGTCGTCCGGCAGCAGCGAGGTCTTCCCGTCCGCCATGACGTCCGAGAAGGTCAGCGCGTCGGCCGGCTCGGTGAGGGCGGCGAGGCCCTCGGGCCAGGTCGCCTCGGTGTCGGCGAAGAAGGCGTCGATGCCCGGGCGCAGGTCGAGGTAGCCGCCGCTCACGAGCGTGTTCGAGACGAACTCGCGGGTGAAGGTCGGCACCGGCACGATCTCGGCGCCCTGCGCGGCCAGGTCGAGGACGGCCTGGTCGACGAGCCCGGTGGTCTCGGCGAGGCCCGGGCGGGCCGGGTCCTCCTCGTAGTCCCAGCGCACGTAGCCGATGCGCTTGCCCTCGAGCGCGGTGTCGCTGAGTCCCTCGACGTAGGTCGAGCTGTCCTGGTCGTCCGCGATGACGGTCAGCGGGTCGGTCGGGTCGTAGCCGGCCAGCACCTCCATCAGCAGGGCCGCGTCGGTCACGGTCGTCGTCATCGGACCCGACACGTCCTGCCGCGGCGACAGCGGCACGATGCCGGTGACGCTGGTCAGGCCCATGGTCGGCCGGAAGCCGACGAGGCTCTGGTGCGCGCTCGGTCCGACGATGGAGCCGCAGGTGTCGGTGCCGAGGCCCGCGGGGGCGTAGCCGGCGGCGACGGCCGCGCCGGTGCCTCCGCTCGAGCCGCTGGCGCTGTTCGCCTGGTTGTAGGGGTTGTTCGTCCGGCCGCGCTCGGAGCTGAGCGTGTAGGTGCCGTGCCAGGCGAACTCCGCCATGTTGGTCTTCGCGAGGATGATCGCGCCCGCGTCGCGCAGGCGCTGCACGGCCGTCGAGTCGAGCTTCGTCTGGTACGTGTGCAGGGAGGCGCTGCCCGCGGTGGTGGGCATGTCGAACGTGGCGTAGTTGTCCTTGACCAGGATCGGGATGCCGTGCAGCGGTCCGCGGACGGTCCCGGCCGCGCGCTCGGCGTCGAGCTCGGCCGCGGTGGCGAGCGCGTCCGGGTTGGCGAGGATGACCGCGGCGAGACCGGGCTGGTCGCCGTAGGGGTCGTCGTAGGCGGCGATGCGGTCGAGGTACTGCTGGGTCAGGGCGACGGACGTCGTCGCACCGGACTGCAGGAGCGCGAGCGCGTCGGTGATGCTGAGGTCGACGACGGCGGGGGCGGCCTGGTCGGCGGTGGGGGTGGTGGCGCCGAGCGCCGCGGGGGCGGCGAGGGCGGTGCCGAGTGCGAGTCCGGTGCACAGGGCGGTGGCGGCGGAGAGTCGGACGACCCTCCGGAACGAGGGGGAGGGGGACAAGCGACAACCTTCGGATCGAGTGGGAGGGGGCTTGGAACCTCCCCAGTCTCGGAGCCGCATGTTGCACGGCTGTTTCGGCGCGGAGACGATCGAGCGCGCGGGACGTCCCCCTTCGCGGGGGTGCGAGGGAGCGCTCTCAGCGGGAGCAGTCGAGCAGGCCGTCGCTCTGCAGCGAGACGGGGTCGACGGGGGTCAGTCCGACGCGCAGCCGCGCGGTCTCCCCGCTCCACCGCAGCTCGTAGCTGCCCGCGCGGAAGGGCTGGTAGCCGTCGGTCGCCGAGTAGTCCTCGAGCCACTCCGCGACGACCGATCCCGGCCGCACCAGGCCGAGGGAGCCGCCCGCCGCGCGGAGGAACCCGAACTCGCGCACCACGACGCGGCAGCCCTTCTCGCTCGCGGACGGGAGGACGGAGTAGGTGCTGGTGCTGAACAGGAGCGAGAAGAAGACCGCGCAGGGCACGCAGACGACCAGAAGGAGCGCGCTGAGGACGCCGAGTGCGGTCCTGGCGCGCGACGGCTCCCGCGGGATGCCGGGGAGGATGCAGCCGGCGATCAGGCAGATCGGACCGCCGGCGAGGAGCACCAGCTCGATGCCGAGCAGCGTCGGCACCACGTCGCCGACCACGATCGTCCCCCAGCCCAGCGCCTCCTGCGAGCTCGTCCCTGCGACCCGGTAGAGGGGAGCGATCGGCCCGAGCACCCCGAGGAGGACGACGGCCACGAGCTGCCAGGCGCCCGCCGCGAATACCCTCCGGTCGAGGTGCGCGGGGGCGTCAGCGGGGGACGCCGCCGATGAGCTCGGCACCGGTCTCCTCCCCGTCGGGGCCGTCCTCAGCGCCGGGGCGGGCCTCGCCGTCCGGCACGTGGCTGAGGATGTCGCCGGGCTGGCAGCGCAGGACGGTGCAGATCGCGTCGAGGGTGGAGAAGCGCACGGCCTTGGCGCGCCCGTTCTTGAGGATCGAGATGTTCGCGGTGGTGATGCCGACCGCCGCGGCCAGGTCGGTCACCGACATCTTGCGCTTGGCGAGCTCGACGTCGAGGTGCAGAACGATCGCCATCAGACGACCTCGGCGAGCTCGCTGCGCTGCTCCACCGCGAGGTGCAGGAGGCGCCGCATCACGACGACGATCAGCGCCGTCGTCGCGCTGGCGACGGCGACGAGCGCGAAGGCGAGGGCGGGCAGGGGCGCCGGCACCGCGGCGAACGACGCGACGGCGCCGACCACGGCCAGGACCGCTCCGAAGACGAAGGCGCCGATCGCGAGGTCGACCCAGAGGTCGGAGCGGTGGTCGCCCGCGAACAGCGTGTCGTCGCGGACCAGGCTGAGCAGCCGCCACACCGCGATCAGCACGGCCTCGACGCAGAGCAGCCCGACGACCACCACCGCGACGAGCACCGCGTCGACCGGGCCGCCGTCGAGCGCCTCGCGGGCGACCGGGCCGACGGCGAGCTGCACGAGCACGCAGCCGAGCAGCAGCACCAGCAGCAGGGTGCGGAGCGCGAGGAGGACGGGTCGGGGCATGCGGGGCTCCTGGGTCGCGGGGTCCGGCCGGAGTGCGGGCGGACGTATCGAAAGTCGTGCGGTTCGTATCGAATGTCGATACTGTCACCTCGGATGAACAGCGGCAAGAGCGCGAGGGGGGAACGGCATGGGACGACGGGGACGGGTGCTCGCGGCGGCGGCGGCGCTGATCGCGATCGCGGTCGTCGCGACCGGGACCGGGCCGGCGGAGGGGCTCGAGTCGGCTCTCGCCGCGGACGACTGCGTCGAGACCGCGACCGCCGAGTGGCGCCCGGCACGGCTCCTCGTCCGCGACCAGCCGGCGGCCTTCGACGTCGACGTCACGGCCCGCGAGGACTGCCCGGCGGAGCGCCTCGTCGCGCTCGCGGCGTCGGCGTCCGAGGCGATCGATGCGGCGCTCGGCGTCGCGCCCGCCCGCCGCGGCCCGAGCGAGCTGGTGCTGCGGGTCGGCGACGACGTGCTCGCGATCGCGGATCCGCGGGATCGCCGCGTCCCGGTCGAGGCTTGGGACGGCCTGCGCCGCGGTATCGACGGAAGCGTGTCGGCACGGACCGTCGAGGGGTTCCCCGTCCTCGAGGTGGTCCTCGCCCCGGCGGGTGCCGCGACCGCGCTCGACGTGCTCGACGTGCTCCTCGCGCAGCGCTCCGCCCTCACGGAGGGCGACCTCGACTGGACGATCGAGCAGCGCGCGTCCGGCACGCGCGGCGCCGCCTCGATCCGGGTGCAGGAGCAGCCCCCGGCGGAGGAGATCGTCCGGCTCGCCCGCGAGATCGACGGCGCCTTCGCGGGGGTGCAGGACGAGACGATCCACCTCAACGGCCCCGTGCTGAACGTCGCGCTGACGGGGTCGCCGGGGGAGTCCGCCCCGCGCTCGCTCCGGGACTCCGTCGTCTGGCCACGCGTGCTCGGCATGATGACGGCGCTGGCCGACCGGGGGAGCGGCTACGCGATCGGCGCGGAGATCGCGGCGGAGGCGACCGACGGCTCCGGCCCCGTCGTCGACTCCTTCGTCTCGTCGTCGCTGGACTGCGCGGCCCCGCCTGCCGCGGGCGGGACGACGCTGGCCGCCTTCGAGCACCTGCGCACGTCGATCCGCCCCGCGCACCCCGGCCAGAGCCTCTCCTTCGGCGGCCTGACGGCGCCGGCCTGCGAGTGATCGCCGCACAACATCAGCTGAGAAGGGGGTCCGTCCCCCCACAGAGGAGGCCCACCCTTCTCAGCTGATGTTGTGCGGCGCGATCCTCAGTCCAGGTGCCGCAGGTACCGCTGCGGGTCGCCGAGGAATCCGCGCCAGGTCCGCACGAGGTCCAGATCGTCGTACTCCGCTCGCCGCAGGCCCCACTCGCCGAGCTCGTAGAGGTCAGCGCCCGGCAGCGCCGCGAGCACCGGCGAGTGCGTCGAGAGGATCACCTGCGAGCCGCCCGCGACGAGCGAGCGCAGCTGGCCGATCAGGGCGAGGCAGCCCGAGACCGACAGCGCCGACTCCGGCTCGTCGAGCAGCCACAGCCCGCGGATCCGGGAGCGGTTCACGACGATGTCGAGGAACGACTCGCCGTGGGAGCGCTCGTGGTAGCCACCGTCGATCCGCACGTCCTCGAGGTAGGTGAAGAAGCCGTGCATCGTCTCGGCGCGGAGGAAGAAGCCGCGCTTGGAGGCGCCCGCCCCGCGGACGAGCTGCAGCTGCTGGGAGAGGTCCGACTCGGAGACGCGGGTCGAGTGCATCGCCCCGGTCGAGCCGCCCTCGGCGTTCAGCCCGTAGGCCAGGGCGATCGCCTCGAGCAGGGTGGACTTGCCGGAGCCGTTCTCGCCGGTGATCACCGAGACGGCGCCGAGGTCCCAGCCCTCGTCGAGCACCTGGCGCACCGGCGGCAGGGTCGCCGGCCAGACGACGGATCGGGCGGCGGAGGGGTGCTTCTGCACCCGGCGCACGGGGAGGGAGGAGAACACGCCCGCCTCCTCCGCTGGTCGGCGCCCAGTCAAGCACGGCCCCGCGCGGGCCGGCGGCTCAGACGCCCCAGCCCGCCTCCGCGAGGGCGAGCGCCGCGTCGGCCCGCGGCGAGTACGGCAGGTCCTGATCGAGAACCACGCGGTAGTCGGTGTCGCCCGGGCCGACCCAGAGGATCGAGTCGTCCGCACCGGCGCGGCCGACGGCGGCGCGCACGGCCAGCGCGGGCTCGGCGATCTCCTGCACCTCGCAGCGGCCGTCGCGGGCCCCGTCGAGGAGCGCGCGGCGGATCCGCGCCGGGTCCTCGAAGCGCGGGTGGTGGTCGGTGACGATCAGCAGGTCGGCGCGCTCGGCGGCGGCGCGGCCCATCAGCCCGCGCTTGCTGGGGTCGCGGTCGCCGTCCGCGCCGAGGATCACCAGCACGCGGCCCGGGGTGACCTCGCGGAGGGCGTCGACGGTGCGGGCGACGGAGTCGGGGGTGTGCGAGAAGTCGACGTAGAGGCGCGGCCCGGCGTCGCCCGAGACGAGCAGCGTGCGGCCCGGGACGGCGACGTCGATCCCGTCGGCCACCGCGCGGCCGATCGCGTCGCGGTCGTGGCCCGCCTCGATCAGCATCACGAGAGCCAGGGCCGCGTTCGAGGCCATGTGCCGCCCGATCAGCGGGACGGAGGTGGTCGTCGCCCAGCCGTCGGGGGCGTGCAGGCGGAAGCGGGTCGCGTCGGCGCTGAGCGAGAGGACGTCGACCCGCCAGTCGGCCTCGGCGGTGGCGCCGACCGTGACGACCGGCACCTCCGCCTCCGCGGCGACCGTCCGGCCCTCCGGAGTGTCGACCACGACGACGCCGCGGCGGCTCCGGTCGGGGCGGAAGAGCCGCTGCTTCGCCCGCAGGTAGGAGCCGAGGTCGCCGAAGTCGTCGAGGTGGTCGTGGCTGAGGTTGGTGAAGCCGGCGACGTCGAAGACGAGTCCGTCGACGCGCGCGCGGACGAGGGCCTGCGCGCTGACCTCGATGGCGGCGGAGCGGACGCCGTCCTCGCGCATGCGGGCGAGGAGCGCGTGCAGCTCGGGCGCCTCGGGCGAGGTCAGCCGGCTGGCGACGACGTCCTCGCGGCTGCGGCGGTCCGCGGTCGAGCTGAGGCCGGCCGGGACGTCGAGGGCGCGCAGCACCGCATCGAGGAGGTGGACGGTGCTGGTCTTGCCGTTGGTGCCGGTCACGCCGAGGAGCTGGGGGCGGTCGCGGTCGGTCCCGTAGACGCGGGCGGCGATCCGGCCGAGGGCGGCTCGCGGATCGGGTGACAGCAGCACCGGGAGGCCGCTGGCCCGGGCGCTCGCGAGTCCGGCCTCGTCGGTGAGGACGGCGACCGCTCCGGCCGCGGCGGCGTCGTCGGCGAAGTCGGCTCCGTGGCGGCGTCGGCCGGGCAGGGCGGCGAAGAGCGCGCCGGGGGAGATCTCGCGGTGGGCGAGGGTCACGCTGCGGATCAGGTCGTCGGCGTCTCCGCTCAGCGCACCGTCGCCCGGCGCGAGGACATCCGCCAGCTCGCGGAGCGGGACGCCCGTGCTGCGGCGCGGTTCGAGGAGCCGGAACGTCGGCATGGTCGTGTCTCCTGGTGACGGACCCGTCCCGCGCGGCGAGGACCGCGCGGGACAGGAGGGGTCGTGCTACTTCGCGGTGGGGCCGTAGAACGAGGTGATCTCGTCCAGCTCCATCTCGGCGGTGGTCTGGATGAGCTTCAGCAGCTCCGGGTCCAGCCCCGGCGAGAACTCCTCGAAGCGCTCCGGCGCGATCGTCGACGGCACGCCCTCGGGGGCCTGCTCGTTCGCCGAGAGGTCGGTGCCGTCGTTCGAGGGGGAGGCGCCGCGGAAGATCTTGCCTGCTTCGGACGCGCCCTCGAGATCGAAGGTGAACTGCTTGCTCTGCAGACCGAGGTCGACCAGCTTCTTCACCTCGGGGAACTTCTCGGCGTTCGTCTTCGGGATCGGCAGGGTCTTCCTCCAGTCGATGCCGAGGGTCTCCAGCGCCTTCGCGTAGCCGTTCTCGTGCGCCTGGTCGCGGACGATCAGGTAGGCGATCGTCGAGCGCGCGGTCTTGTTCTGCGTCATCTCGTAGATGCGGCACTTCTGCAGGCGCCCGGTGGACTCGAGCATGAGGTTGTAGAGCAGGTCGAGCACGAGGTTGCCCGAGTTGTAGACGTAGCTGCCGCTCCACGGGTTGCCGACCGAGTCGACGGGCAGGGCGCCCTGCGCTCCGACGAGGTAGTGGTGGATGTTGCCCGTGTCGAGGGCGATGTTGAGCGGAGTCGCGCCGCCGGCACCCGGGGTGTCCAGCGGGTCGGTCGGCTTGCCCTGGTAGCGCGGCGAGCCGTCGAGAAGTCGCGAGATGGTCGTGCCGATGAGCTCGACGTGGCCGATCTCCTCGGTGCCGATGCCCTGGATCAGGTCGCGGTAGGGCTTCGCGTCGGCGCCGCGGAAGTTCATCGCCTGGAAGAGGTACTGCATCATCGTGCGCATCTCGCCGAACTGCCCGCCCAGGCCCTCCTGCAGCGCGTTCGCGGCGGCCGGATCCGGCTCGTCCTGCTCGATGTCGTTGATGAGTCGTTGAACGTGGAAGTACACCATTGCCTCCGGAAGGATCGTGGGTCCTCCTTACTGTCCGTCGTGCTCCTGCTCCTTGCCGAGCCCCTTGCCACGGGGGGTCGGCGCGTGCCATCGGGTGCGCGAGGAGGGGGAGTGGCGTGGTGGGGCGGGGCGCGGTGGTGCGGGTGCGAAACGGCGAGGAGCGGGCCGGCGGCGGGGCGCGGATACGGAACGGTCCGGTGCGGGCCGGCGGCGGCCGGGGTGCGGGCTCGCTCGTTCGGCCTTCCTCGGCAGGGCCCGGGGCTGTGTGCGAGGCTCGGAGGATGAGCGAGCAGGCGCGCACGACTCCCCGCACCGTCGACGGGCGGGCGCTCGCGAGCCTGGGCGTCGCGGTGCTCGGCGCACTGATGGTGGGGGTGCCGCTCCTCGCCACGGCGCTCGCGGTCGCGGCGATCGTGCTCGCACTCGGAGCCCGCGGCCGGCTGCGCGCCGACGACGGGCTCCGCGGCTCCCGCGCGAGTCTCGCCGGGTTCGTGCTCGGGCTCGGAGTGCTCGCCGTCGCGCTCGGACCGCTGCTGCTCGGGTGGGTGCTCGGGCTGCTCCTGTGAGCGCGGGGGCCCTGGGGAGCCGGGTGCCCGGTGAGCACCGTGCCCGGTGAGCACCGTGCCCGGTGAGCACCGTGCCCGGTGAGCACCGCGCCCGCTGAGCGCTGCGCTTACCGGCTGGCGAACGCCTCCCGGTAGAGGCTCGTCAGCTCGGGGGAGTCGGTCGCGCTCAGCCCGCAGGTGAGGATCGTGTCGCCGTCGGCCGCGATGAGGTAGTCGACGCCGCGCTCGAAGACGATCGGGGCGCCGTCGACGACGGACTCCTCCGCCTGGGTCACCGCGACGGTGTCGCCGACGTCGCCGGCGAAGCGGTCGAGGACGCGCAGGGTGACGGTGCCGTCGTCGATCGAGGCGACCTCGGCGCGGAAGGCGAGCTGGGCCGGAGCGAGCGCCTCGGCGGTGACCTGCGCGCACATGTCCATCGGTCCGCCGGTCGCGGGCAGTCGCAGCGCGGAGGCGGAGCCGCCCGTGGTGACCCCCAGCGCGAACGGCAGCAGGAGCGACGCGGCCGCGCCGACCGCGAGCGCGCCGACCCCGACGATCAGCCAGGGCGAGCGGCGGCGGCGCGGGGCGCTCGGTTCGGGCTCACCGGTGCCGGGCTCGCCCGTGCCTCGCTCGCCGATCGCGCCGCGCTCGCCGATCGCGCGCTCCCGGTGGGCGGCGAGCTCCTCGCGGGTGAGCGGGGCCAGCCCCTCCGCCGGGTCGGTCGAGCGCACCAGGCGGCGCAGCTCCGAGTCCTCGATCGCGGTCATCGTGCTCCTCCTTCTGCTGTCGTCGGGTCCTCTGATGTCGTCGGGTCCTGGGTGCGGCTCTCGTACAGCTCCGCGAAGCGCAGGCGCGCGCGGTGCAGCCGGATCGACGCCGCGTTCGGCGTGATCCCGAGGACCTCGCCGATCTGCCGCGCGTCGAGCTCCTCCCACGACCACAGCCGCAGCAGCTCGGCGTCGGACTCGCGCAGCCGCGAGAGCACGAAGCGCACGGCATCGTCGGTGGCCGAGGGCCCGTCCGCGCCGTGCACCTCCTGCGGCGGATCGACGACGGCGATCCGCTGGGTGAGCAGAACCTGGCGCCGCTGCATCCGCCGCGCGTTCTGCAGCTGCAGCCTGGCGACGCCGATCGACCACGCGATCGGGTCGTCCTCCGGCACGTCGTCGACGCGGCGCCAGAGCACGGCGAGGGTGGCGGCGAGCACGTCGTCGGCGGTGGCCTGGTCGGTGCGGCGCCACAGATAGCGGCGGACCGGGTCGGCGACCGCGCCGGCGAGCGCGGCGAAGCGGTCGGGACCCGCGAGGGGAGCTGGCATGTGCCTCATGCTCCCTCCTGTCCGGCACCCCCGCCGTTCTTTCACCGGCGCGCCGACGCGCTCCCTGCTGCGTCCCTGCTTCGCCCCTGCTCCGCCCGCGTCGGCCCGGCCCACCTCCGGCTCGTGATTCCGCCTCCGGCTCGTGGTTCTGCCCGTTTCCCGCGTGCCGAAGTCGTTCTCACGTGCCGGAGGTCCGTCCTGCCGTGCGCCGCGCATCCCCGGCTCGTGATTCCGCCTCCGGCTCGTGGTTCTGCCCGCTTTCCGCGTGCCGGAGTCGTTCTCGCGTGCCGGAGGTCCGTCCTGCCGTGCGCCGCGCATCTCCGGCTCGTGATTCCGCCTCCGGCTCGTGGTTCTGCCCGTTTTCCGCGTGCCGGAGTCGTTCTCGCGTGCCGGAGGTCCGTCCTGCCGTCCGCCGCGCATCTCCGGCTCGTGATTCCGCCTCCGGCTCGCGGTTCTGCCCGTTCTCCGCGTGCCGGAGCCGTTTCCGCCTGCCGGAGATCCGCCCCGCACTGCCCCTCCGCCGCGACCCCGCCGCCTCGCTACTCTGGAGCGCCCCCATCCCCTTCCGCCCGAGGAGCCCCATGCCCATCTGGTCCCTGCACGGCGACGGCCGCACCGTCGCGCCCGGAGCCGTCGTCGGCCCCGCCGAGCGGCTCAACTGGCCCGCGACCGTCGCGATCGGCATCCAGCACGTCGTCGCGATGTTCGGCGCGACCTTCCTCGTCCCCGTCCTCACCGGCTTCCCCGTCGCGACGACCCTGCTCTTCTCGGGTGTCGGCACGCTGCTGTTCCTCCTGATCACCCGCAACAAGCTGCCCAGCTACCTCGGCTCGAGCTTCGCCTTCATCGCCCCGGTCACCGCGGCGACGGCGGTCGGCGGCACGGGATCGGCGCTCGCCGGAGTCGTGGCCGTCGGCGTCCTCCTCGCGCTCGTCGGGTTCGTGGTGCAGTTCGCCGGCCTCGGCTGGATCGACCGCCTGATGCCCCCGGTCGTCTCCGGCGCGATCGTGGCGCTGATCGGCTTCAACCTCGCCCCGACCGCCTGGTCGAGCTTCCAGCAGGCGCCGGTCACCGCGACCGTCACGCTCGCCGCGATCATCCTGGGCAGCGTCTTCTTCCGCGGCTTCCTCGGCCGCGTCTCGATCTTCGTCGGCGTCGTGATCGGCTACGTCGTCGCCCTGATCCGCCAGGAGATCGACTACTCCGCCGTCGCCGACGCCGCCTGGGTCGGCCTGCCGCCGTTCACCTTCCCCGACTTCGCCTCCGGATCCACCTGGTCCGGCATCGCGATGTTCCTCCCCGTCGTGCTCGTGCTCATCGCCGAGAACGTCGGCCACGTGCGCGGCGTCGCGACGATGACCGACTCCTCGGTCAACCAGCACACCGGCCGCGCGCTCATCGCCGACGGCATCGCGACCACCGTCTCCGGCGCGTTCGGCGGCTCCGGCACCACCACCTACGGCGAGAACATCGGCGTGATGGCCGCGACCCGCGTCTACTCCACCGCCGCCTACTGGGTCGCCGGAGTCACGGCCGTGCTGCTCAGCCTCTCGCCCAAGGTCGGCGCGGTCTTCAACTCGATCCCCGCGGGCGTCCTCGGCGGCGCGACCACCGCGCTCTACGGCCTCATCGGCGTGATCGGCATCAAGATCTGGATCGACAACCGCGTCGACTTCTCCCGCCCGGTCAACCAGTACACGGCCGCCGTCTCCCTCGTCATCGCGATCGCCGGCTTCTCCTTCAGCTCCGGCGGCTTCGAGCTCGGCGGCATCGTCCTCGGCGCGGCCGCGGCCCTCGTGATCTACCACCTCGGCAACGCCGTCGCCCGCTGGCGCCGCACCGGCGCCGACGACGGCGGCCCGCTGCCCCCCATCGGCCAGCTCGGCGGCGACCCCCAGCACTGACCCGCGCGCGATCCGTCACCAGCGGTCGCCCTCCCCACCCGAGGACGACCCTCCGCGCCGGATCGCGCGGGCCGGCCGCCGCCGTTCGCCACTTTCCGCTGCTTCGGCGGGCTCAGACCCGCAGAAAGTGCCGAACCACGCGACGGATGCAGGGCGAGAGGTGCGGGTGGAGATCGGACACGTGGGTCTCGATACGCCCTGCGGGCTACTCGACCAGCATGGGCGCTGCCGCGCGACCAGCATGGGCGCGGCCGTGCGGTCGGCGTGGGGGTGCTGCCGTGCGGGCGGCGTGGGGGTGCTGCCGCGCGGCCGGCGTGGGGGCGCTGCCGCGAGTCCGGCGTGCGCGCGCTCGCTGCGAGGTCGGCGGGGCTCGTGTTCCTCTAGCCGGGGCGTCAGCAATCCATGCTGATCGAGTAGCCCTCGGAGAGGGCGTATCGAGATCCACCATCGCAGGGACGTGGGGTGCAGGGCTGCGGCCCTGGCGACGGTGGGTCTCGATACGCCGCTGCGCGGCTACTCGACCAGCATGGGGGCGCGGCTGCTCGACCAGCACGAGGTCGCGCGATTTCTGCTCACCCGCGCGGAGCGCGCCGTCGCCCCGCGGCGTCCTCTTGCCCCCCCCCCGAGCCGCAGGGGATTCGCGAGTGGACGCGAAGCGGGGCCTGCCTGCGGCGCAGGCCCCGGGATGCGTCCAGTGGAGGACGGCGGCCCTTCCCGAGTGGACGCGAAGCGGGCTCTGGAGCGGGTGCAGGCCCCGGGACGCGTCTACTCGGTCAGCGGAGCCCCGTGCGCGTCCACTCGGGGAGTGGAGCCCGGAATGCGTCCACTCGGGGAGTAGAGCCCCGAACGCGTCCACTCGGGCATGGAGGTTCGTGCGCGTCCGTTTGCGCGCGGGCGGGCGCCGTCAGGCGTCGAGGGCGCGCAGCGCCAGCTTCGCGTAGAGGTCCTCGAGGAGGAGGCGCGTGTCGACGTGCGTGAAGACCCGCAGGTCCGGGCCGTCGCCGGTGCGCGGGCCGTACTGGCCGTCGGCGGTGATCGACGGGCGGGGGACGCGCGCGGTACGGCTCGAGGAGGCGTCGGGCTCGAAGGCGGAGAGCAGCGCGGTCGCGAGGACGAGCGGGCTGTCGCCGAGGGCGTAGGTCTCGCCGAGGCTCAGGCCGTGCGCGGCGCCCATCCGGAAGACGCCGTCGAGGGCGTCGAAAAGGTGCCGGCCGAGAGGGCCGGCGGTGCGCATCCGCACGCGCAGTTCGGCGACGGAGGCGAGCGGCTGCCGGTACGCGTCGCGCGGGAACTGCTCGATCGGCAGCGCCGAGGCGAACACCTCCGCGGCGGCGGGCACGTCGATCAGCAGGTTGTACTCGATCGGCATCGCGCCGGGCGGAGGGACGGCAAGGCCCGGGTGCTCGGGTCCGCCGATCCAGACCAGCGTCATCCGCGACGCGATCGACGGCTCCAGGCGGAGCGCCGCCGCCACCTCGGAGAGCCCCGCGCCGGCGCAGAGGTACAGCGGACGCGGGTCGTCCCGCAGCGCCTCCGCCACGATCGCGCGCGCCGCCGCGGAAGCCCCGGAAGCGCCGGAACCGTCCGCCGCGTTCGCCCCAGCGACCACCGGCACGTCCGGCCGCCCGCACAGCGCGAGCACCTCCCGCGCCGCCGCGGCCGCGTTGTCCGCCGTGCGGTCCGAGGCGTCGAACGGGTCGCCCGGCCGCAGCCGCGAGCCGACGACGAGCGCGAGCTCGACCGACGGCGACAGCGCGTGCTGCGCCAGCTGCACGAGTCCGTCCGGGTCGCCGGAGTAGTCGTTGTCCGAGATCACCCGCACCCGCGGCGGCACGGCGCTCGCGCCGCCGACCCCGCTCGCGCCGCCGACCCCGCTCGCGCCGCCGACCCCGCTCGCGCCGCCGACCCCGCTCACGCCGCCGACCCCGCTCACGCCGCCGACCCCGCTCACGCCGCCGACCCCGCTCCCGCTCACGCCCCCGCTCGCGCCCTCGCCCGAGCTCACGACGCCACCCGCGTCAGCCGCACCGCCATGAACTGCCGCGCCGGCAGCTCCACCCGGAACGACCCCGAGAACACCCCCGGCACCCGCGAGACGGTCATCCCCCAGGTGTCGATCACATCGACGATCCACGACACCGACGGGTCGCGCACGATCTGCCGGAAGCTCGGCCGGTTGAAGCCGAAGTAGACGAGCTGCACCCCGCCGCCGCCGCCCCAGGGCGCGTCCCAGTCCGAGGGCAGCGGGTCGATCCGCCCGTCCGGCATCTCGGCGGTGATCCGGCGGAGGAAGGCGATGCGCGCCGGGCTCTCGCCGACGAGCTCGCCGCCCTTGGACCACCAGAGCTCCTCGCGGTCGTTGAGGTGCGTCTCGCCGTGGCCGACGTAGCCGCCGCGGACCGCCCCCTCCCAGAAGCGCCGCACCATCTCCTCGCCGGTGATGTTCCCCCAGCCCTGGTCGATGTCGCCCTCGTAGGCGCACTCGTCGATCACGACCGGCTTGCCCCACTGCTCGCGCCAGGCGTCGGTGTTCTCGGCGGTCCGGTACACGTCGATCCGCTGCACGCTCGCGTGGGTGATCCACGGGCGGGAGTAGTCGTAGAAGCCGAAGCAGTTGTGGATCGAGAGCAGGTGCCCGACCGGATCCTCGGCGACGACGAGCGCGGCGAGACGCTCCCAGTCGTCCACCGTCTTCGACCAGAGCAGGTCGTACTCGTTGGCGAGCGACCACCAGACGTTCGGCGAGGCGGCCAGGCGCCGGACGACGTAGCGCGTCACGAGGTCGTCCGCCGCGCGCCCCATGTCGGAGAAGCCCCAGCGGTCGTACGCGTGGAAGAGGATCACGTCGGCCTGGATCCCGAGCGCGTCGAGATCCGCGACCCGCTCCTCCAGCCGGCGGAAGAACGCGGGCACCGGTCGGTCGAAGTCCCAGCCGTCGCCGTCGCGCTCGAACGGGTAGAGCTCCGGCTCGTTCGTGTTGTACAGGTACGCCTTCGGGAAGACGCAGTGCCGCACCTTGGTGAACGGCGCGTCCGCGAGCGTCGCGAGGGTCGCCTCCTGCAGCGCCTCGGTCTGGTGCGTCCAGGCGTAGGCGGTGGTGCCGAGCGGGAGGTGGCGGGTGCCGTCCTCGTGCGCGAAGTGGAAGGTGTCGGCGACCCGCACCGGCCCGTGCGCGCCGGGCAGGGCCGCCTCGACGGTGACGGAGGCGCTGAGCCCGTCGAGCGAGCGCGCGGTGGAGGCGGTCGTCACGGTCCAGACCCCGGCCGCAGGAGGCAGGAAGCGCACCCGGTACACGCCGTCCCCGTCGTAGAAGCCGCCGGCCCGCACCGTCTCGTCGCCCAGCCGGAACTCCGCCGAGAACTCGACGTCGACGAACGGGTTCCCGTGCGACGGCCCGTCCACGACGACCTCGGCCGGCGACCACACGGTGCCCGCGGCGACCGGTCGCACCACGGCGGACGCGGCAGGAACGTCCTCGCCCTCGTAGTCCGTCCGCGGCACCACGGCGGCCCGCTCGGCCCGCGGGGCCGCCGCTCCGGAGTCGTCGACCGCGTCGAGCGCCGCCCAGAACGAGGCCTCGCGCTCCGGATCCGCCTTCAGCAGCGGATCCATCCCGACGACGAGGCCGAGCGGAGCGGAGCGCAGCTGCACGAGCAGCGGCGAGTTGACGACGCCCGGGACGAAGCGGCGGACGACGTCGCCCGCCTCCGCGTGGTCGAGGACGGCGGCCAGGGTCGAATCGCGGGTGAAGCCCACGGTCACACCTCCACGGTGGTCAGGGTCTGCACGGTGCGCCGGAACTCGGTCTGCATGTCGAGGGCGTCGCGCTGCAGGAGCCACTGCACCTGCAGTCCGTCCATGGTGGCGACGGTGCGGATCGCGGCGCTGCGCGGATCCACTCCCGGCACGAGCTGCCCGCGGGTCAGCATGTCGCCGAACGCGCCGGTGAACAGGTCGATGACGAAGCGGTAGCGCTTCGCGAAGTACTCGTGCGCGGGGTGGTCGGCGTGGGTCGCCTCCGCTGAGAGCACGCACTGCAGCTCGACGAGTCCGGGGATCTCGGTGTTGTAGGCGACCAGGTCGATCAGCGCCCGGATCGTGTCGATCCCGGGGATCTCGTCGCCGCTGGGCACGCGGATGATCGAGTGGTCGTCGCGGAGGGTCAGCACCGCGGAGAGCAGCTCCCACTTGTTGGCGAAGTGGTGCAGCACGCCGGCCTGGCTGAGGCCGACCTTCTCGGCGATCTCGCGGAGCGACGCGGCGTGGTAGCCGCTCGCGGAGAAGACCTCCAGGCCCGCGGCCACGATCTCGGCGCGCCGGGCGGCCGTCTTGGCGTACTGCCCGCGCGGTCGCCGCGGGGGAGAGGTGGGGAGTGCCATGAAGTGCCTCCTGGCGCATCGTTGCGAGGGGGCTCGGAGCCTCCAGTGCGAGAAACCTAACCCTTCGAGGTTTCTTAGTCAAAAACCTGGCGCGGTATCGGCTTTCGAAGAGATCCCCGTCAGAGGGCAGATCGGAGACACGGCAGGGATGTGAACGGTCACGAGAATCACGAAAACCTAACGGGCCGAAGTTTTTCTGATGAAAACCTAGGGGCCGTCTGTTTTTCGTGTTAGCTTCCTCGGCACCGGTTCATGGGAGAACCGGGAGAACCTGGAGACCGAAGATGTTCCGATGGAAGAGGCTGGCGGCCGCTGCGATCGCCGTCACCACGATGGTCGGCCTGACCAGCTGCGCGGCCGACTCCGGCGGTGGCGCCTCCGGCGGCTCGAGCGACACGCTCACGCTGGGCGCGATCCAGACCCTGTCGACGTTCGCCGCGGCGGACTCGTACTGGGCCAACGAGTCGCCCTACATGCAGGCCGTCTACGACACGGTGCTGCGCGCCGAGCCGGACGGCACGATCGCCGAGGGCCTCGCCTCCGAGTGGAGCTACAACGAGGACAGCACGGTCCTCACCCTGACGATCCGCGACGGCGTCACCTTCTCCGACGGCTCGCCGCTGGACGCCGCGGCGGTCGCGCAGAACCTGATCCGCTTCCGCGACGGCAACTCGCCCGACACCAACAAGATGGCCGACCTCGCCGACGCGGTCGCCACCGACGCTCAGACCGTCACGGTGACCCTCACGCAGGCCAACCCGACGTTCCTCTTCTACCTGACCCAGAACGCCGGTCTCGTCGAGGCGCCCTCCGCCTTCGAGTCCGCCGACATCCAGACCGTGCCCGTCGGCTCCGGCCCCTACGAGCTCGACGCGGCCAAGACCGTCATCGGCACCTCCTACGCCTTCACCAAGCGCGACGGCTACTGGGACGAGGACTCGGTCCACTACGACAACCTGACCATCAACGTCTACAGCGACTCCACCGCCCTGGTGAACGCGATCAAGGGCGGCCAGGTCAACGCGGCCAACACGGTCGACAACAACGACCTCAAGGAGATCGAGGCGTCGGGCTTCACCGTCAACGCCTTCGAGCTCAACTGGACCGGCCTGCTCCTGCTCGACCGTGACGGCACCATCGCGCCGGCCCTGAAGGACGTCCGCGTCCGCCAGGCCATCAACTACGCGTTCGACAAGGAGTCGCTGCTGACGGCCATCGGCCAGGGCTACGGCACCCCGACCACGCAGATCTTCCCGACCTCCTCCGAGGGCTACGACGAGTCGCTCGACGACGACTACCCCTACGACCCCGAGAAGGCCAAGGAGCTCCTCGCCGAGGCCGGCTACCCGGACGGCTTCGAGCTGAACATGCCCTCGAGCTCGCTCGTCGGCTCCTCGACCTTCACGCTGATCCAGCAGCAGCTCTCCGAGGTCGGCATCACCGTCAGCTACACCGACGCCGGCAACAACTTCATCGCCGACGTGCTCGCGCCGAAGTACGCCGCGACCTGGCTCACGCTGCAGCAGGACCCCGACTGGGCGCTGATCAACTTCGAGCTCAGCCCCAACGCGATCTTCAACCCGTTCAAGAACGCCGACCCCGAGCTCGAGACGCTGATCGAGGCCGTCCGCACCGCGGACGAGTCCGGCTACGCCGCCGCCGTCCAGGCCGTCAACGCCTACACGGTGGAGAACGCCTGGTTCGCCCCCTGGTACCGCCAGCAGTCGAGCTTCGTCACCGACGCGAACACCAAGGTCGAGACCCAGACGGGCAACGCCTACCCGTACCTCTGGAACATCACCCCCGCGTGATCGGCACCCCGGCCTGAGCCGGTTCGGCGGGGTCGGCTTCGACGCCGGCCCCGCCCCCTCTCCTCGCGCGTCACCGATCCGCTGATCCAGCCCGCGCCCTCCTCCGTTCGAAGGACCACTGATGACCAGGTTCATCCTGCGACGCGTCGTCTCGGGGATCATCCTCGTGGTGCTGATCTCCGTCGTCGCGTACGCACTCCTCTATCTCGGCGGCGGCGACATCGCCCGCCGCATCCTCGGGCAGAACGCGACCCCGGAGGCGGTGGCCCAGCGCGCCTCGCAGCTCGGCCTCGACCAGCCGATCTGGACGCAGTACCTCGGCTGGCTCGGCCACGCCGTGACCGGCGACCTCGGCAGCTCCTGGTTCACCGGGCAGGCGGTCACCACCGCCATCTCCACCCGCGTCACCGTCACGCTCTCCCTGGTCATCGGCGCCACGATCATCTCCGCGATCGTCGCGGTCGTGCTCGGCGTCTGGGCCGCGGTCCGCCGCGGCTGGGCCGACAAGCTGGTGCAGCTGGTCTCGATCCTCGGCTTCGCGATCCCCGGCTTCCTGATCGCCCTGGGCCTCGTCACCGTCTTCGCGATCAACCTCCGCTGGTTCAAGCCGACCGGCTACGTGAACCTCACCGACTCGTTCTCCGGCTGGATCGCCACGGTCACCCTGCCGATCATCGCCCTCGCCATCGGCGGCATCGCCGGTGTCGCCCAGCAGGTCCGCGGCTCCGTGATCGACGCGCTCCGCCAGGACTACGTGCGGACCCTGCGCTCGCGCGGCCTCCCCGCCTCCCGCGTGATCTTCCAGCACGTGCTGCGCAACGCCGGCGGGCCGGCCCTCGCCGTCCTCGCCGTGCAGTTCATCGGCCTGCTCGGCGGCGCCGTCATCGTCGAGCAGATCTTCGCGATCCCCGGTCTCGGCCAG
This sequence comes from Rathayibacter sp. VKM Ac-2856, assembly GCF_013205055.1. GTDB lineage: Bacteria > Actinomycetota > Actinomycetes > Actinomycetales > Microbacteriaceae > Rathayibacter. The sequence goes on along the minus strand of NZ_JABMLF010000002.1, from coordinate 264,885 downwards.
GTCGCGGTCACCGCGACCACCCAGGGCGACATCCCGCTGGTGATGGGCCTCGTGCTCGTCACCGCGATCATCGTCGTCATCGTCAACCTGCTCATCGACCTGCTCCAGGGCTGGCTCAACCCGAAGGTGCGACTCTCATGACCGCCACGACTCCGCTGCCCGCCAGCACCCCGTCGGTCGGAGTGGAGGAGCGCGCCGCCCGCACGCACCTCTTCCGCCGCCTGCTGCACAACCCGGTCGGGCTCGTCTCGCTCGTCTTCCTCGCGATCGTCGTCCTCGCCGGGATCTTCGCGCCGCTGCTCGCCCCGGCCGACCCCAACCGCGCCTCGCTGCAGGACGTGCTCGCCGAGCCCGGCGCCGCGCACCTGCTCGGCGCCGACAGTGCCGGCCGCGACGTCCTCTCGCGCCTGCTCTTCGGCACGCAGTTCAGCCTCGCCGGCGCCCTGGTCGCGCTGGCCGTCGCCGTCGTCATCGGCGTCACGAGCGGACTGCTGGCCGGCTACTTCGGCGGCTGGTTCGACTCGGTCTCGGCCTGGACCTCGGGCCTCGTGATGGCGCTGCCCGGCTTCGTCGTCCTGCTGGCGGCCCGCGCCGTCATCGGCCCGTCGATGTGGCTCTCAATGGCCATCTTCGGCGTGCTGCTCTCGCCCGCCTTCCACCGGCTGGTCTACGCCTCCGTCACCGCGGTGCGCGGCGAGCTCTTCGTCGACGCGGCGCGGGTCTCGGGCCTCGGCAACGGCCGGATCATCGCGCGGCACATCCTCACCGTCGTCCGCGCCCCCGTCATCATCCAGGCCTCGCTCGTCGCCGGCATCGCGATCGCGATCCAGGCGGGACTGGAGTTCCTCGGCCTCGGCGACCTGTCGATCCCCACCTGGGGCTCGATGCTCAACGACGGCTTCTCGAACGTGTTCAACGCGCCGATCCTGATGCTCTGGCCGAGCCTCGCGATCGCCCTCACCTCCATCGCGCTGACCCTGCTGGGCAATGCGATGCGCGACGAGCTCGAGCGCAGCGCCTCCGGGGCCAAGCGCTCGAAGAAGCGCAAGGCCGCCTCGGCGCCCGCGACGGTGCCGACCAGCCTCTCCACGATCGGCATCCGGACGATGCTCGACGAGGACGCCGCGGCGCCGAAGACCGTGGTGCACGAGGAGGAGGCAGGGGCGAAGGCTGCGGAGGAGATCCTCCGCGTCACGAACCTGTCGGTCGGCTACGGCCAGGGCGACGGCTCGGTCAAGACCGTGGTGCACGACGTGTCGCTCGCGGTCCGCCGCGGCGAGATCCACGGCCTGATCGGCGAGTCCGGCTCCGGCAAGACGCAGACCGCCTGGTCGGTGCTGCGCCTGCTGCCCGAGGGCGGCCGGATCACCGGCGGCTCGATCGTCTTCGACGGCCAGGATCTCGCGCACCTCTCCGAGAAGGAGATGACGAAGCTCCGCGGCAAGCGCATCGCGTACATCCCGCAGGAGCCGATGTCGAACCTCGACCCCTCCTTCACCATCGGCACCCAGCTGGTGCAGCCGATCCGCCTCTGCCTCGGCCTCTCCAAGGCCGCGGCGACGGAGCGGGCGCTCGGCCTGCTCGCCCGGGTCGGCATCCCGAACCCGCAGCGCACCTTCGACGCCTACCCGCACGAGGTCTCCGGCGGCATGGCGCAGCGCGTGCTGATCGCCGGCGCCGTCTCCTGCGACCCCGACCTGCTGATCGCCGACGAGCCGACCACCGCGCTCGACGTCACGGTGCAGGCCGAGGTGCTCGACCTGCTGCGCGAGCTGCAGTCGGAGCTGAACATGGGCATGATCCTCGTCACGCACAACTTCGGCGTCGTCGCCGACCTGTGCGACCGCGTCTCGGTCATGCGCGACGGCCGGATCGTCGAGACCGGGCCCGTGCGCTCGATCTTCGCCGACCCCCGTCACCCGTACACCCGCGCCCTGTTCGACGCGATCCTCGAGGAGGGGCCCGCCCGCGGACCGCTCGTCGCCACCACCGCCGTGAAGGAGTCGAGCCGATGAGCGCCGCACCCGCCGCACCGTCCGAGCTGCTGCTGGACGTCAAGAACGTCGTCGTCGAGTACCCGGGCAAGGGCTTCCGCGCGAAGCCGTTCCAGGCGCTGAAGGGCGTCTCGCTCGACATCCGCCCCGGCGAGACGGTCGGCCTGGTCGGCGAGTCCGGCTCGGGCAAGACCACCCTCGGCCGCGCGGTGCTGGGGCTCGCCCCGGTCACCGGCGGCGAGATCCTCTACAACGGGCGCGACATCGCGCACCTCGACCGCCGGCAGCGCCGCGGGCTCTCCTCCGAGATCCAGGTCGTCTTCCAGGACCCGTACACCTCGCTCAACCCGTCGCTGACGATCGAGCAGATCCTGGTCGAGCCGCTCACCGTGCGGAAGGTCGACGCGAAGGTCGCCTCGGCGCGGGTGCGCGAGCTGCTCGACCAGGTGGGGCTGCCGCAGTCCGCGGCCGACCGCCTGCCGCGCGAGTTCTCGGGCGGCCAGCGCCAGCGGATCGCGATCGCCCGGGCGCTCGCCCTCGAGCCGCGGCTGATCGTCTGCGACGAGCCCGTCTCGGCGCTGGACCTCTCCACCCAGGCGCGCGTCCTCGACCTCTTCACCGAGATCCAGGAGCGCACCGGAGTCGCGTACCTCTTCGTCTCGCACGACCTCGCCGTCGTGCGGCACCTCTCGCACCGCGTCGCCGTGATGTACCACGGCGAGATCGTCGAGTGGGGCGACGGCGACCAGGTCACCTCCCGCCCCGAGCACGCCTACACCCAGCGCCTCTTCCTGGCCGCCCCCGTCGCCGACCCGGTCCGCCAGGCCACCCGCCGAGCCGAGCGCCGCGCCTTCGTCGCCGCCCACCCCTGACCCGCTGCCCGCCCGCCCCGCCCCCCGACCTCCCGACCCCCTCCGCCACCCGAGTCCCTCCTCCCCCCGCGAGATGCCACTTATGAGCGCGACACGCCGCGCGATCGCGTCATAAGTGGCATCTCGCGGCGGGGGGATCTGGGGGTGGGGGCGGGCATATCGGCAGAAAACTACTAGTGCTAGGTTTTTAGGGACGACGACGTCGCCTTCCGAGAGAAAGAGTCACTGTGACCGACACCTCCACTGCTTTCCGCATCCCGGCCGATGGGGCCGACGCGGACGCCCGCCTCACCGAGCTGGTCGGCCGCCTCGACCTCGAGGAGAAGGTGCAGCTGCTCACCGGCCGCGACTTCTGGACCACCTGGCCGATCGAGAAGATCGGCCTGCGCCGCATGCTCGTCTCCGACGGCCCCTCGGGCGTCCGCGGCGAGGTCTGGGACGAGCGCTCGCCCTCGCTCAACCTGCCCTCCGCCACTGCGCTCTCCTCCTCCTGGGACCGCTCGATCGCCCGCCGCTACGGCGCCGCCGCCGCGGTCGAGGCGCGCCGGAAGGACGTCGACGTCGTCCTCGGCCCGACCATCAACCTGCACCGCTCCCCGCTCGGCGGCCGCCACTTCGAGGGCTTCAGCGAGGACCCGGTGCTCACCGCCGACCTCGCCGCCGCCTACGTGGCCGGCGTGCAGGAGAACGGCGTCGGCGCGACTCCCAAGCACTACATCGCCAACGACTCCGAGACCGACCGCTTCACCGTCGACGTCCGGGTCGGCGACCGCGCCCTCCGCGAGCTCTACCTGCTCGCCTTCGAGCGCGCGATCGTCGAGACCCGCGCCTGGCTGGTGATGAGCTCGTACAACTCGATCAACGGCACGACCGCCACCGAGAGCGACCTGCTGGAGACCCCGCTGAACAGCGAGTGGGGCTTCGACGGCGTCGTCATCAGCGACTGGACCGCGGTCCGCACCGTCGACAGCGCCCGCGCCGCGCAGGACCTCGTCATGCCCGGCCCCGACGGCCCGTGGGGCGCCGCGCTCGTCGCCGCCGTCCGCGACGGCTCGATCGAGGAGTCCGTGGTCGACCGCAAGGTCCGCCGCATCCTCCGCCTCGCCGCCCGCGTCGGCGCGCTCGAGGGCTTCGCGCCCGCCGTCGCCGAGCCGGTCCTCGTCGAGGACGGCGTCGCCTTCGCCCGCGAGGCCGCCGCCGCCGGCAGCGTGCTGCTGCGCAACGAGGGCGAGCTGCCCTGGGACGCGTCGGCGCTGGCCTCCGTCGCGGTCATCGGGCACAACGCCCGCGAGGCGCGCACCCAGGGCGGCGGATCCGCGACGGTCCTGCCCGCGAAGGTCGTCACTCCGCTCGACGGGATCCGCGCCGCCCTCCCGCACGCCCGCGTCGACTACGCGCTCGGCGCGGTCGTCCAGGACGGGGTCGCCCCGCTCGTCCTCGACACGATCACCAACCCCGTCACCGGCGAGCCCGGCCAGCGCGTCCGCTTCCTCGCCGAGGACGGCGCCGAGCTGTTCGTCGAGGACCGCCGCGCCACCTCGCTGGTCTGGTTCGGCGGCACCGCGCCGATCGCCGCCTCCGCGCGCGTCGAGTTCTCGACCGTGCTCACCCCCGCCGCCGACGCGACCGTCCGCCTGGGCTTCGCCGTCGCCGGCACCGCCCGCGTCTTCGTCGACGGCGACCTCTTCCTCGAGGAGACCCTCGCCGCCGTCGGCTCCGACCTCGGCGCCGCGCTGCTCGCGCCGCCGTCGGTGTCCGCGCCGCTGACCGTCACCGCGGGCACCCCCGTCGACATCCGGATCGAGTACGACATCGTGCACGCGGAGGGCGACCTCGAGGGCGCGCTCGGCTTCACCTACGGCCTCGAGCCCGACGACACCCCCGCTGACGAGCTGATCGCGGAGGCGGTGGCGCTCGCCCGCGACGCCGACGTCGCCCTCGTGGTGGTCGGCACCAACTCCGCCGTGGAGTCCGAGGGCTACGACCGCAGCTCGCTCGACCTGCCCGGGCAGCAGGACGCGCTCGTGCGCGCCGTCGCCGCCGTGAACCCGCGCACCGTCGTGGTCGTCAACGCCGGCGCCCCCGTGCTGCTGCCGTGGCGCGACGAGGTCGCCGCCGTGCTGGTCGGCTACTTCGGCGGGCAGGAGATGGGCGATGCGGTCGCCGACGTCCTGCTCGGCCGCGTCGAGCCCGGCGGACGCCTGCCCACCACCTGGCCGGTCGCGATCGAGGACGTCCCCGTCCTCTCCACGCTGCCCACCGACGGCGAGCTGCACTACGACGAGGGCATCCACATCGGCTACCGCGCCTGGCTGCGGAGCGAGGTCGAGCCGGCCTACGTCTTCGGCCACGGCCTCGGCTACACGTCGTTCGAGCTCGTGTCGGTCTCCGCGCCGGAGCCCGTGCGCGGCGGGGAGGACGTGCCGCTCCTCGTCGACGTCGTGAACACCGGCGAGCGCGCCGGCAAGGTCGTGCTGCAGGCCTACGCCGAGCGCCGCGACTCCGCCGTCGAGCGCCCGGTGCGCTGGCTGGTCGGCTTCGAGAGCGCCACGCTCGAGGCGGGTGCGAGCGCGCAGATCGCCGTGACCGTGCCCACCCGCCTCCTCGCCACCTGGAACGACGGCTGGGAGTACGAGCCCGGCGCGTTCACGATCCGCCTCGGCACCTCGCTCGAGGACGTCCCGCTCGTGACCGAGCTCGAGCTGCTCGCATGAGCGCGGCGACCGTGCCGGGCGGGGTCGCGGTCGGCGACGTCGGCGCACCCTTCCCCAACCCGCTGATCCCCGGCTTCAACCCCGACCCGAGCATCGTCCTGGTCGACGGCGTCTACCACCTCGTCACCTCGACGTTCGAGTACCTGCCCGGCATCCCCGTCTACCGCAGCACCGACTTCGTGACCTGGGAGCGCGTCGGCAACGTCGCGACCCGTGCCGAGCAGATCGGTGTGGAGGAGGTGCCGACCGGCCTCGGCGTCTGGGCGCCGACCATCCGGTACCGCGACGGCCTCTTCCACGTGATCGTCTCGGTCCCCGCGGGAGTCGGCACCGTCGTCTTCACCGCGGCCGACCCGGCCGGGGAGTGGAGCGACGGCACCGTCCTCCGCGACGCGGACGGCGGCCCCCTCCAGGGCATCGACCCGGACCTCGCCTGGGACGAGGACGGCACCGCGCTCGTCACCTACTCCGGCCTGATCCTGAGCGGCGAGGAGGCGGGCGCGCACCTCGGCATCCAGCAGGTGCGGGTGGATCTCGCGAGCGGCCGCATCCTCGAGGAGCCGCGCTCGCTCTGGTCGGGCACCGGTGGCGGCTTCCCCGAGGCGCCGCACCTGTACCGGCGCTCGGTCGACGGCCGGGACGTCTGGTACCTCCTCATCGCCGAGGGCGGCACGGAGCGCGGCCACGGCGTCTCGATCGCCCGCAGCGACTCGCCGACGGGCCCGTTCGAGACCGAGCCCGGCAACCCCTTCCTCACCGCCCGCGGCACCACCCGACCGGTGCAGAACACCGGCCACGGCGACCTCGTGGAGGGGCCAGACGGCTCGACCCTGATCGTCCTGCTCGGCGTCCGTCCGCGCGGCGCGACCCGCGCGTTCTCGGCGCTCGGCCGCGAGACCTTCGTCACCCGGGTCTCCTGGGTCGACGGCTGGCCGGTCGCCGAGCCGGTCGCGCTCGCCCCGCGCGGGCCGCTGCGCGACGACGTCGACTTCTCCGGTCCGCTCGACGCGGGGTGGATCGGCGTGCGCCGCCTGCCGAGCGCGCTCGCGAGCATCGAGGGCGGCCGACTGTCGCTGCCGGGGGAGGGGCGCACCCTGCGCCATTCGCAGCCCACCTTCGTCGGCCGCCGCCAGCTCACCCAGACGATGCAGGCGTCCGTGGTCGTGGACGTCTCGGCCGGAGTCGGCGGCCTCGCCGTGCGCTACGACGAGACGACGTTCGCCGCGGTCGAGGCGGAGTCGACCGGCTCGGGGACGCGGATCACCGCCCGCGCCGTCATCCCCTCCTTCGAGCAGGAGTGGACCGCGGAGCTACCCGAGGGGCCGGTGACGCTGATGCTCGAGTCCGAGCGCGACGCCGGCATCGGCTTCGGCCCCGGCCAGATGACCAGCGACTTCCTCGTCCTCCGCGCCGAGGCCGGCGGCGTCTCCCGCACCCTCGCCCGCATCGACGGCCGCTCCTTCACCGCCGAGACCGCGACCTCCTTCACCGGCCGCGTCCTCGGCCTCTACGCCACCACCGGCACCCCGGCCTTCACGGCCTACCGCTACGCAGGCACGGACGCCTGACCCGGGATCGAGCGGCCCGCGCAGCGGGCCACCTCTGTTGATCGAGTAGCCCGCATCGCGGGCGTATCGAGATCCACCGTTCTGCACACGTCGGTCTCGACACGCCGCTGCGCGGCTACTCGACCAGCATGGAGTGGCGGCCGCCCCGCTCCACGCTGATGGAGTAGCCCGCGAAGCGGGCCACCTCTGTTGATCGAGCAGCCCGCGGAGCGGGCCCTTCATGCTGATCGAGTAGCCCGCATCGCGGGCGTATCGAGATCCACCGTCGTGCAGACGTGGGTCTCGATACGCCGCTCCGCGGCTACTCGACCAGCATGAGCAGGAGCAGCCGCCATCCGCTCGCCGGCCCCCGCCGCTCCCGGGTTGTACCACGAATGCGTCCAGCCGCAACCACGTGAACTCCCAGGCGCCTCGCCAATAACGTCGAGTCAGGCGACCGCAGCAGCGGCCTGCCGCACACCGAGTGAGACATCAAGGAGCACTACCGTGTCGCAGATCATCGAGACCGTCGACGTCAACGTCCCCGTGTCCGTCGCGTACAACCAGTGGACCCAGTTCGAGGAGTTCCCCAAGTTCCTCGACGAGGTCGAGTCCATCCAGCAGGTCACCGACGTCCTCACCGTCTGGAAGGTGAAGGTCGGCCCCGTCGAGCGCGAGTTCGAGGCCAACATCACCGAGCAGCACCCCGACGAGCGCGTCGCCTGGAACAGCACCGGAGGCGAGACCGACCACGCCGGGGTCGTCACCTTCCACAAGCTCTCGGACACCGAGACCCGCGTCACCGTGCAGCTCGACTGGGAGCCCGAGGGCTTCCTCGAGACCGTCGGCTCGCTCGTCGGCGCCGGCAGCCACGCGGTCAAGAAGGACCTGAAGAACTTCAAGGAGTACATCGAGTCCAAGGGCTCGCCGGACGGCGCCTGGCGCGGCGACGTCGAGGCCTGAGCCACGATGTCCGACTCCAGCACGCCTGAGGACCGCACTCCCGACGAGAAGGGCGACGGCCTCGGCACCGAGGGCACCATCCCCGACTCCGAGGACGGCATCGCCGTGGGCGTCTCGGGCGACTCGCACTTCAACCCCGAGGAGGACGCCCCCAGCGACTCCGAGGGCGAGGGCGACGAGAAGTAGCACGACCACGAAGGGCCGGGCGGCGGAGACGCCCCCGGCCCTTCGTCGTGCCCGGGCTCAGCCGGACGGGCGTCAGCGCCAGGCGCGCGTGTACTGCGGCGGCAGCAGATCCATCGGGGCGCCGAGCTCGTGCGCCATCCGCGACGGCGCGTGCGGGTCGCGCAGCAGCTCGCGCGCCAGCAGCACCACGTCCGCGTCGCCGCCGGCCACCACTCCCTCGGCCTGCTCGGCCGTGGTGATCAGACCCACCGCACCCACGGGCGCACCGGTCGCCCGGCCCACCTCGCGCGCGAACGGCACCTGGTAGAGCGGCGCCACCGGGATGTCCGTGCCGCCGACGAGGCCGCCGGTCGACACGTCGAAGAGGTCGACGCCCTCCTCGCGCGCCCAGCCCGCGACCGTGCTCGTCTCCTCGAGCGTCCAGCCGCCCTCGGCCCAGTCGGTGGCCGAGAAGCGCACCAGCAGGGGCAGCTCGCCGATCTCGGCGCGCACCGCGCGGACGACCTCGAGCAGGAGCCGCGCGCGGTTCTCGAGCGATCCGCCGTAGGCGTCCTCGCGCCGGTTCGAGAGCGGCGAGAGGAACTGGTGCAGCAGGTAGCCGTGCGCCGCGTGCAGCTCGACGACGTCGAAGCCGGCGTCCACGGCGCGGCGGGCGGAGGCGCGGAACGCCTCGACGAGCTCCGGCAGCTCCTCCGCCTCGAGCGCGCGCGGCGTCGCGTAGCCCTCGAAGGCGACGGCCGAGGGGCCGACCGTCTCCCAGCCGCCCTCGTCGACGGGGACGGATCCGCGTCCGCTCCACTCGCGGTACGTCGACGCCTTGCGCCCCGCGTGCGCGAGCTGGATGCCGGCGAGCGCGCCCTGGCCGTGCATGAAGTCCACGATCGGCCCCCACGCCGCCTGCTGCTCGTCGTTCCAGAGGCCCGTGTCCCAGGGGCTGATCCGTCCCTCGGGCACGACCCCGGTCGCCTCGACGATGACGACGCCCGCACCGCCGCGTGCGAGCGAGCCGAGGTGCACGAGGTGCCACGGCGTGGGCACGCCGTCCTGCGCCTCGACCGAGTACTGGCACATCGGCGCGGCCCAGACGCGGTTGCGGGCGGTGCGGGAGCGGAGGGTCAGCGGCCGGAAGAGCGCGGGGGAGTCGGGGGTGGTGTCTGTCGTGTCGGTCATCTCAGGCCCAACCGACGAGACCGCCCCCCTATGCCCGACGGCGCCCGATGCGGCCCCGGCGGCGCTCAGCGCGGCCAGACCGAGCCCGGCGCGTCCTGCCAGACCGAGCTCGGCGGCGCGAGCGACTCCAGCTCCTCGAACAGCGCGTCGGGGATGTCCAGCGCGTCGTCCGCGACGAAGGCGTCGACGTGCTCGGCGCTCGTCGCGCCCACCACCGTCGTGGTCACGCGCGGGTCGCGGGTCGAGAACTGCAGCGCGGCGGCGGCCAGCGGCACCCCGGCCCGCTCGCAGGCCTCGCCCATCGCGGCGACCGCGTCGACGATCTCCTGCGGTGCGGGTGCGTAGGCGTACGAGCGCACGGGCTCGGGCCAGCGCGCGAGCGCCCCTCCGCCGTAGACGGCCGCGTTCACCACGACGACGCCGCGGGCGACGGAGGCGTCGATCAGCTCCTCGGCGGAGCGGTCGACCAGCGTGAACCGGTTGTGCGTGATCACGGCGTCGAAGAGCCCCGTGTCGACGTAGTGGCGCAGCATCGGCGCCGGGCCGCCCGAGATGCCGATGGAGAGCGCGACGCCCGCCTCCTTCATCGCGACGAGCGCCCGCACCGGGCCGTCCTCGGCGAAGGCCTCGTCGTAGGAGATCCGCTCGGGGTCGTGCAGGTAGAGCAGCGGCAGCACGTCCATGCCCAGGCGCTCGCGGCTCTCGTCGAGGCTGCGGCGCATCCGCTCGCCCGAGTAGCTGCCCGTCTCCGGGTCGCGGTCGAGCTTCGTGACGACGGTGATCCCCTCCGGGATCCCGCCGCGCGCCTGCAGCGCCTCGCCGATCAGGCGCTCGCTGTGCCCCTGCGCGTACTCGTTCGAGGTGTCGATCACCGAGACGGCGCGATCGGGGCCCGAGTCGAGCACGCGCTCGAGGGCGGGCACCCGGTCGAGCGACCCGACCCGATCGGGGTTCCAGGAGGTGCCGAGGGTGAGCCGGGTCACGGAGGCGCCCGAGGGGCCGAAGGGCCGGAGCGCGGAGGGCTGAGAGGTCATCCCGTCAGCCTGACAGGTCGGTCCTACATCCCGCGAGGACGCGTCTTCAGCGGCACCGGCGGCAGGGCGGCGAGCGAGGGCGCGACGAAGCCCCGGACGTCGGAGTAGTGCTCGACGTCGCCCGCGCGCACGAACGACCAGCACTTCAGCGACGCGGGACGGTCGCGCAGCGGCAGCGGACTCGCCTCGACGGCGATCGCCCCGTCGCTCCGGTACACGACCCGGGCCGGGACGCCCCGGCGCCGGCCGTCGATGGTGTGGCTCGCGGTGGGCCGGAGCACGCCGTCGCGGCAGTCGACGCCGATCGAGAGGACCGAGCGGAAGTCGTCCGAGGCGGCGCCCATCCCGATCAGGAAGTCCGAGCCGGTCCCGCGGAGCAGGAACGCGATGTCGAGTCCGCGCTCGTGGCGGAGGGCGTACGTCGCGGTGAGCATCCCCGTCCCGAACGAGGCCGCGCGGGCCGCGGAGTCGTCGAGGTGGGATCGGGCTTCCTGCTCGCGCATGCGGCGCTCCTTCGCGTCTCCGGCTCGGTCGAGACGCCGCCTGCGTCGTTCGTCGTCCCCTTCACCGTAGGGGAGAGCCGCCCTAGGATCGCCCCGTGCCACGCATTCCGGACAGCGTCCCCACTCCCTCGCTCGTCCTCGACGAGGCGGTCCTCGATCGCAACATCGAGGCCACCGCGCGGACGGCGCGCGAGCGCGGTGTCGCGCTCCGCCCGCACGCGAAGACGCACAAGTCGCTCGAGATCGCCCGCCGGCAGCTCGCGGCCGGCGCCGTCGGCCTCACCGTGGCGACGGTGTCCGAGGCGGAGGTGTTCGCGGCGGGCGGCGTCGAGGACCTCTTCATCGCCTACCCGCTCTGGCTCGACGACGAGCGCGCCGCTCGCCTGCGCGGGGTGCTCGAGCGGGCGAGGGTCCGGGTCGGCGTCGACTCCGCGGAGTCCGCGCGCCGCCTCGCCGCCGCGATCCCGGCCGGCCTCGAGGTCGTCGTCGAGGTCGACTCCGGCCACCACCGCAGCGGAGTGCCGCCGCAGGAGGCCGGCGCGGTCGCGGCCGCCGCGGTCGCCGCGGGTCTCGACGTCGTCGGCGTCTTCACCTTCCCCGGCCACAGCTACGCCCTCGACGGCCGCCGTGCCGCCGCCCGCGACGAGGCCGACGCGCTCGCCGCCGCCGCGGCCTCGCTCGCCGGCTCCGGAGTGAGCGCCCGCGTGATCAGCGGCGGATCGACCCCGTCGCTCGAGTTCGCCGACACCGGCGTCCTGACGGAGCTGCGCCCCGGCGTCTCGGCGCTCGGCGACGCGCAGCAGTGGGAGATCGGCACGATCGGACCGGAGTCGATCGCCGTCACCGTGCTCGCGACGATCGTCGCCCGCCGCGACGACCACCTCATCGCCGACGCCGGCAGCAAGGTGCTCTCCTCCGACCGCGGCGCAGCTTCCACCGGCTTCGGCCGCCTGCTCGACCACCCGGAGGCGCGCGTCACGGTCCTCTCGGAGCACCACGCCACGATCACCGGCGTCGACCTCCCGCTCGGCACCCGGATCCGCCTCGCCCCCAACCACGTCTGCGTCGCGGTCAACCTCGCCGACGACTACCGCGTCCTCCTCGCCGACGGCGGCACCGCCACCTGGCCCGTCGACGCCCGCGGCCGCAACACCTGACCGCTCCCCGCCGTCCGAGCGGCCCGCGCCCGGCCGATCAAAGGAGCCCGCTCCCCATGCTGATCGAGTAGCCCGCGCAGCGGGCGTATCGAGATCCACCGGCATCGTGCGGCGGCCGTGCAGACCCGCCCTCCGTCAGCGGCAGGTCTCGATACGCCGCTCCGCGTCTACTCGACCAGCATGTTCCGTCCTGCTGAGCAAGGAGCCCGCTCCCCATGCTGATCGAGTAGCCCGCGCAGCGGGCGTATCGAGATCCACCGGCATCGTGCGGCGGCTGTGCAGACCCGCCCTCCGTCAGCGTCAGGTCTCGATACGCCGCTGCGCGGCTACTCGACCAGCATGTTCCGCTCCCTGCCGATCAAGGAGCCCGCTCCGCTCCCTGCCGATCGGATCGAGATCCGCTCGCACGCACCCTCAGCGCCGCGGCACCCGCAGCCCGACCAGAGCCGTCAGCCCGAGCAGCACGAAGGCCGAGCCGAACGCCGCCGTCGGCGAGGCCTGGTCGGCGAGCGCACCGGCCAGCAGCGGCCCGACCACGCCGCCGAGGTCCGACGCCGCCTGGAACAGCGCGACCGGCTTCCCGCCGCGCTCGCCCGCCGCGTCGCCCACCATCGCGCCCGGTGCCGTGCCCATGAAGGCCGCCGCCGCCCCGTACACGCAGAGCAGCGCGACGAGCAGCCACAGCTCGCTCACCAGCGGCATCGCCAGCATCGCGACCGCCGCGACGGCGAACCCGCCGATCAGCGCCGGGCGCCGCCCGACCGTGTCGACGAAGCGCCCGGCCGGAGCCAGCGCGATGGTCTGCACCACCGCCGCGATGGCGAAGGCGATGCCCGTCCAGGCCGGCTCGTCGCCCAGCCCCTCGACGACGAGGACCGGCACGAGCGTCGCGCGGACGCCCATCGCCGACCAGCCCAGCGCGAAGTTCGCGAGCACGGCGCTCTGGTAGCGCGGGTCTCGGGCGACCTCCCGCAGCGGCTTCGGCTCCGCGACAGCCGCCTTCGCCTCCGCATCGCGGTCCGGCCGCTGCAGCAGCACCAGCCCGACCAGCCCGGCGACGGCGAGCGTCCCCGCATAGAAGAAGAAGGGAGCGGTCAGCGAGATCGCCGTCAGCACGCCGCCCACGGCCGGCCCCGCCATGCCGCCGAGCAGGAACCCGCCCTGGTAGAAGCCGATCGACCGCCCCCGCCGCTCCGGATCCGCCGTCCGCAGCAGCAGCGTCATCGCGGCGACCGAGAACATCGCGGAGCCGATGCCGCCCGCCCCGCGCAGCAGCAGCAGGTGCACGTAGTCGCCCGCCAGCCCGACCAGCGCGCTCGACAGCGCGACGATCCCGATGCCGGTGGCCAGCACCACGCGCTCGCCGATGCGGTCGACCAGCGGCCCGACGAACGGATTCGCGACCAGCCGCATCAGCGCGAACGCCGACACCACCGCGCCGACCTCGACGTAGCCGACCCCGAAGCTCCGCACGTACACCGGCAGCACCGGCACGACGACGCCGAACCCCAGCATCACGAAGAACGCGACGATCCCGAGGACCTTCACGTCGCGCGGCAGACCGGCCGCGGCATCACGGTTCTTCCACGGAGCACGCACCCACCGACGCTACCCCGTGCATCCGACGCCAGGACGCGCGGGGCCCCACTCCTCCGGCAGGCTGTTCCGGATGAGGCGGACGCGACGGACCCGGATGGTGCCCCTCGCCGCGCCCGCCCTGCTCCTCACCGCCTGATCGCGCGCGAGTGCGCCGAGGCCGGCGTCGAGCTCTCCTTCGACGGTCACGGCGAGCCGCTGCCCGCCGTCGGCTGAGCATCGTCGGCTGAGCGCCCCGGAATGCCTCGCACCGTCGCGCGTTGTCCTCAGGGATGACTTCCGCAGCAGCTCCGTCCACCCTCCCCGCCTCCGAGCAGCGCGCCCTCGTGGTCGGCGCCACCGGCATCGGCGGCTCCGCCCTCGTCGACCTGCTCACCGAGCGCGGCTGGCCCGTCACAGCCCTCTCGCGCCGCCCGATCGCCGAGCGCCCCGGCGTCACCCCGCTCTCCGCCGACCTCCGCTCGGCCGAGGACCTCGCCCGCGTGCTCGCCGACGAGAAGCCCACCCACGTCTTCTTCACCGCCTGGTCGCGCCAGTCGACGGAGGAGGAGAACATCGCCGTCAACGGCGGCATGGTCCGCGACCTCCTCGCCGCGCTCTCGCACGCGCCGCTCCAGCACGTCGCGCTCGTCACCGGCCTCAAGCACTACCTCGGCCCGTTCGAGGCGTACGGCCAGGGCGCGATGCCCGACACCCCGTTCCACGAGGAGGAGGAGCGCCTCGACGCGCCCAACTTCTACTACGCGCAGGAGGACGAGCTCTTCGCCGCCGCCGCGCGCGACGGCTTCACCTGGTCGGTGCACCGCTCGCACACCGTGATCGGCCACGCGGTCGGCAACGCGATGAACATGGGCCTCACCCTCGCGGTCGCCGCGTCGATCCACCGCGCGCAGGGCACGCCCTTCGTCTTCCCCGGCTCGCTGACCCAGTGGAACGGCCTCACCGACATGACCGACTCCACGGTCCTCGCCGAGCAGATGCTCTGGGCGGCGACCTCGGAGGCCGGCCGCGACGAGGCGTTCAACGTCGTCAACGGCGACGTCTTCCGCTGGCGCTGGATGTGGTCGCGGATCGCCGAGCACTTCGGCGTCGAGCCGGTCGGCCCGTCCGAGGAGCCGCAGCCGCTCGAGCAGCAGATGGCCGGAGCCGGCGAGGTCTGGCAGCGCCTCGTGCGCGAGCACGACCTGATCGAGCCCGACCTCGAGCGCGTCGCCTCCTGGTGGCACACCGACGCCGACCTCGGCCGGCGGATCGAGGTCGTCACCGACATCAGCAAGTCGCGCCTGGCCGGCTTCGGCGTGCACCACCGCACCGTCGACTCCTTCACGGCCCTGTTCGACCGCTACCGCGCGGAGCGCCTCATCCCGTAGCCCCGCGGCCGGGTCGGCGGCCCCGTTCCGTCGTCGACCCGTCGCCCGCGCGACACCCCGCCGCCACCGCACGTCTCCCCGCGGTCCCTAGCGTCACGGCATGGCGGCGGCGGCGGAGACCGGACGGGTGGACACCCGGTGATCGAGCGGGTGGACCCGTTCCTCGGCACCGAGGCGACCCTGCTCCCGGACCCGACGGGCCTCGCGGCGACCTGGTGGTCGCCGAAGCCGCAGATCGGCAACACGCATCCCGGCGCGACCTTCCCGCTCGGGATGGTGTCGGCCTGCTCCTACTCCGGCGCTTACCCCACCGGCTACGGCCGCTACGACCTCGCGCTCGAGGGCGTCCCGCCGACCCTCCGCGACGAGCTGGTCGCCTCCGGCTTCACCCACTTCCAGCAGTCCGGCACCGGCGCGATCCGCAAGTACTACAACTACCTCCGCGTCACGCCGATGCTCGAGCCGCTCGACGAGCTCGGCCGAAGCTGGTCGATCGAGGACGAGATCGCCGAGCCCGGCTACTACGCCGCGACCCTCTCCTCCGGGATCCGCGCCGAGCTCACCGTCGGTCCCGCGTCCGTCGTGCACCGCTACACCTTCCCCGAGCACCGCAGCGCCCGCGTCGTCGTCGACCTCTCGCTCGGCGGCCTCGCGATCCCGTCCGGAGCGACGATCCCGCTCCGCGCGCAGCTGCACTCGATCTCGCCCGGAGTCGCCGCCGGCGAGGTGGTGATGGAGGGAGCGCCGCTCGCGGTGCACCTCGAGTGCGACGCGCTGCAGTGGCGGCAGATGCTCTGGTACGACCGCCGGCTGATGCCCGGCGGAACCCGCCTCGACTTCGACCACATCCGCCCGACGACGCTGCGCCCCTTCGGCCTGATGTGGGCCGGCCCGAGCACCGCCGGGCAGACCGTCGAGCTGCGGATGGGCTTCTCCCTCCGCGGCACCGACCGCGCCCGCGAGAACCTGCACCGCGACGTGCCGGCGACGATCGGCGGCTTCGACCAGCGCCGCGACCGCACCCGCAAGACCTGGCGGAAGCGTCTGCGCACCGTCGCCGTGGACACGCCCTCGGCCGAGCGCGAGACCGTGTTCGCCACCGCGCTCTACCACTCGCTGATCAAGCCCTGCCTCGCGCCGGACGAGAGCCCGTTCTGGCCGACCGGCGGTCCGTTCGTCTTCGACCTCAGCACGATGTGGGACATCTACCGCACCCAGCTGCCGCTGCTCACCGCGCTCGTCCCCGACCGCGCGGTCGAGATCGGCGCGGCCCTGCTGACCATCTGCGAGGAGGAGGGCAACTTCCCGATCGGCTACCGGATGGCGAAGGGCAGCGACCGCTTCTCCCGCCAGGGCAGCGCCCTCGCGCACACCTTCCTCGCCGATCTCTGCCGGCTGGGCCTGCCCGGCATCGACTGGGAGGCGGCCCTCGTGCACATGATCGAGGACCTCAAGCGCACCTACGGCGAGGAGTTCCTGGCGGTGGGGGAGGCGCACCCGATCAGCCACACCCTCGACCTCGCGCACGGCTACTGGTGCACCGCGGTCGTGGCGCGGCACGTCGGCGACCACCTGCTCGCCCGGCAGCTCGAGGAGCGGGCCGCGCAGTGGGTCAACGCGTACGACCTGCGCTCCGGGCTGCTCAAGGACTCGACCTACTACGAGGGCACGCGGCACAACTACTCCTTCCGGCTGCTGCACGACATGGCCGGCCGCATCGCGATCAGCGGAGGCGACGACGCGTTCGTCGCGCAGCTGGACGAGTTCTTCGGCTACGGCGCCGAGCCCGTGGTGCAGCCGGGGCTCCGCCCGGACCGCGCCGAGATGCTCGCCGGGTCGGCGCTCGGCCGCTTCGAGGGGCTGAACAACGAGCCCGACATGGACGCGCCGTGGGCGTACCACTACGCCGGCCGCCCGGACCGCACGGCCGAGATCGTGCACGGCGTGCTGCACCAGCGCTTCGGCGCCGGGCGAGGCGGCCTGCCCGGCAACGACGACTCCGGGGGCCTCAGCTCGTGGTACGTCTGGGCGAGCCTCGGCCTCTTCCCCGTCGCCGGCCAGGGCCTCCTGCTCGTCAATGCGCCCGCCTTCGCGCGCGCCTCGCTCGCGGTGGGCGGAGCGGACGTCGAGATCCGCACCACCGGATTCGTCGAGCCCGTGCCCGGCGGCCCCGTCCAGTACGTCCGGTCGGCCGAGCTGAACGGAGCGCCGCTGGAGTCGAGCTGGATCACCGTCGCCGATCTGCACCGCGGCGGCGAGCTCACCCTCCACCTGGGCGCCGAGCCCGCCGGCTGGGGGAGCGCCCCCGAGCACCGGCCGCCGTCGTTCCCGCACCGCTGACCCGATCCGCACCGCTGACCCACCCTGCACCGCCGCATCCCGCACCGATCACCCCGAAGGAGCCCCATGGACCAGAGCACGCACGCCCACACCGTGCAGAACCGACTCGTCATCGTGGTCCGCGCGGATCCGGTGATCTGCGGCCACTCCGTCGAGGCGCGGAACCTCGCCGAGACCGCCCTCGAGCGCGGCTTCGACGAGGTGCGCATCGTCACCTGGCCGATCGAGCGGCTCCAGGCCGCCGGCCTCCCGCTCAAGCCGCTCGACGCCGTCCTCCCCTACAGCGACGGCATCGTCGTGGAGCGCCCGGAGCCCGTCGGCGACTACAAGGTCCCGGACGGCCGCTTCCTCGCCGGCATGGTCGGCCGCCTGGTCGAGCTCTTCACCGACGGCGTCCCCACCGTCTGCCTCTCGCTCTACCTCAGCCCGCACACGCTCGCGGTGTCGGACGCGCTGCGCGCCGCCTGGAGCACGGGGCTCCCCGTCGACGTCACCACGGTCGCCGAGGCCGTCGGCTCCGACGTCACCAACGTCGTCCGCCGGGCTGTGGAGGAGGGCCGCCTCGGCGCCGCCGCGCACATCTTCGCCTCATACCTGTCGCAGGACCACTGCGTCGCCGTCTCGGAGTACACCCGCGACCTGATCGTGGAGGAGGCGGAGCGGATCGACGCGGTCCACGGCACCCGCTTCGCCGAGCAGTGCCGCGCCCGGATCGAGATCTCCTACCCGGCGATCGACTCCGACGCCTACACCGGTCTCGATCCCGCCGTCGTCGACGAGGTGGTGCGGGCGCGCGGGCTGCGCACCGACGGCTACGTCCTCTTCCTCTCGCGCCTGACCGAGGCGAAGGGGATCGAGGACCTCATCGCCGGCTACGAGCGCAGCGCCGTGCACGCCGATCGGGAGCTCGTCATCGCCGGCCGCGGACCGCAGGAGGCGGAGCTGCGCCGGCTGGCGGCCGCGTCGCCGCTGGCGCACCGGATCCGCTTCCTCGACGACGTCGGGGACGCCGAGAAGCCGTATCTGATGGCCGGCTGCTCCGCGTTCGTGCTGCCGAGCAAGCCGCGCCCCGAGTTCGTCGAGACCTTCGGCATCGCCCTCGCCGAGAAGATGCTCGCGGGCGGCGGCCCTGTGATCACGACCCTGACCGGCGGCATCGGCGAAGCGGTCGGCGAGCACGCCTTCATCACGCCCGTGGACGCTCCGGACACGATCGCCGCCCTGCTCGACCACGTGGTGCTCGAGCTGACCCCGGAGGACCGGGCGCAGCGCGCGGTCGCCGCTCGGGAGTACGCCCTGCAGTTCGACCGGCGGCGGGTCTTCGACCGGCTCTTCGCGCGGATCCCGCGGCCGGCGCGGGTGGACAGCGCGGCCTAGCGGGCGGGGGAGGACTCGGCGGCGGGAGCGAGCCGGTAGCGCACGAAGCGGAGGGTGAAGCTGTGCCGGTCGCCGCTGTCGATGCGCTCGGCGAGCACACGGATTCCGAGGACGGCGACGACGCGCCACCACTCGAGCCGGTCGGAGACCACGGCGGTGAACTCGTCACCGGGCTGCACGTCGTCGGGCCCGGGGCCACGGGCGCCGTCGTCGGAGAGTCGGTCTTCGGGGGCCCCGGCCGCGGTGCGCGGGGCGGTGGTCGTGTCGATCGTCATGCGCCGACTCCTGCCGGCGAGCCTCACGGGAGCGCTTCGGGTGCGCGCGCACCCGGACGCCGGGCCCACGAGAGGGGGGCTCGCTACCCGGCGTCCGGTCATGCGCGCGGTCACGGGGACGAGCCCGCCGGAACGAACCCGGACCGCACTCGAAGTGTAGGCCCGCTGACTGGGCGTGGCGCGAAATGTCAAGCCGTTGCGAGAGAGTTCGGAGAGTCCGACAGATATCGCGGAACTGTCCTGACGGGCGCTGCTCGCCCGGAACGACGGGTCAGGCGGCGGGCTCCGCGCGGCGGAGCGGGACGGCGGCGGCCGACACGGGCTCCGGGACGATGCGCAGGCCCGCACCGCTGTTGGCGCGTTCCATCAGGGCCTCGACCCACTCGGGGTTGATCGTGGGCTGGCGGCTGCCTTTGAAGTCGAACTGGGTCGGGATGGTCGGGTGCATCCAGACGCCGCGGCGGCCGGTGCCGGCGTTCGGGCTCGCGTCGAGCGTCAGCAGGAAGCGCTCGTCGCGGCGGAACTTGTTGATGATGACGATCTGCAGGTGAGCCAGAGTCCGGTCGTCGACCTCGATGGCCGCCGGAGGGGTGCCGTACATGATGCTGCCCATGATGTTCTCCCGTTCGCGCAAGGACAGGAGGACGTGATCCTGTCGCTAGACAGACTCTCTACTAGTTTGACTAACGATGTCAAGCCGGCCGGATGAACGGCCGGTGACGGGAGAGGGATCGCCGAAGAGAGGGGCCGTGCGAGTGGCGAAAGGGCCGTCGTCAGGCTCGTCGTCGCTCGACGGAGAGCTCGAGATCGGCGTCCTCGTCGAGCAGGTCGCCGTGCTCGCCGGGCAGCTCGACGATCTCGCGCACGGTCTGCAGGAAGCGGACCACCGCGCGGGCCTCGTCAGGGGTGAGCTG
Organism: Rathayibacter sp. VKM Ac-2856; assembly: GCF_013205055.1. Taxonomy (GTDB): domain Bacteria; phylum Actinomycetota; class Actinomycetes; order Actinomycetales; family Microbacteriaceae; genus Rathayibacter. Next base: position 244,873 of record NZ_JABMLF010000002.1, on the reverse strand, counting down.
CTCGGCCGCGGCCAGCATCCGCTGGTTCATGTCGTCGAGCGTCTCGCGCACCTCGCGGTGGGAGGTGGGGGTGGCGACGATCCGGATCGCGCGCCGGTCGCTCGGGTGCGGCTGGCGGAGGACGTGCCCGCTCTTGACCAGGCGGTCGATCAGCACGGTCGTCGACGCGGAGGAGATGCCGAGGTACGCGGCGAGGTCCTTGGGGCTGACGTGCTGGCCGCTCTGCTGGCGCCGCATCAGGAACTGGACCGCGAGCAGGTCGTTCTCGCCCATCCCCATCGACCCGCGGGTGCGCCGGCGCATCGCGGTCTCGGCGGTGCGGAACGCGCGCATCGCGCTGAGGACCTCGGCGGCTCCGGGCGCACTCTGATCATCCGAGCGCCAGACGGTGCCCGGTCGAGTCAGTGCGACCTCATCCATGGACGACAGCTTAGACAGTCTTGTAGCAAGAAGATCTAGTCATGTAAAACCCCGTCCGACCGGTTGTCCCGGAGGGGTCGCAGGCACTACGAATGGATCAGCTAGTTAGACGAGCTAGCGATTCGACCGGAAGGAGCGCGACGTGCTCGACATCACCACCGCCGCCCCGACCACGGATCCGCTGCTCGGCACGACGCTGGCCGACCGCTACCTGCTGCTCGAGCGCATCGGCGAGGGCGGCAGCGCCACCGTCTTCCGCGCACGCGACCTGCGTCTGGCGCGCTCCGTGGCGGTGAAGGTGTACCGCGAGGTCGCCGACACCCCGAACGAGCGGTCGCGGCGCGAGCGCGAGGTGCGCCTGCTGATCGACTCCCGGCACTCCTCGATCGTCGAGATCCTCGACCAGGGCGAGATCGCCGGGGAGGAGGGGACGCTCGCGTTCCTCGTCCTCGAGTACTTCGACTCGGCCGACCCCGCCGCCGGCTGGTTCTCCTCGGGCGACGAGCGGCTCATCGCCGAGGTCGGCGCGCAGCTGGCCGACGCGCTCGCCCACCTGCACTCCCGCGACGTCCTGCACCGCGACGTGAAGCCCGAGAACGTGCTCGTCCGCTCCCGCGCGGTGCCCGCCGGCACCTCGCTGCACGAGGCGAAGCTCAGCGACTTCGGGATCGCCCGCGCGGTCGACGACGCTCGGCTCACCCGGTCCGACGTGCTCGTCGGCACCGCCGCCTACCTCAGCCCCGAGAGCCTCGGCTCCGGGGAGGTCGGGCCCGCGTCCGACGTGTACTCGCTCGGTCTCGTGCTGCTCGAGGCGGTCTCGGGCCGCCGCGCGTACACCGGGACGACCCTGGAAATCTCGCTGCAGCGGATGCACCATGCGCCCGTGGTCCCGGACACCGTTCCCGCGCAGTGGCGCCGGCTGCTGGCGGAGATGACGCACCTCGACCCCGCGGCCCGCCCGACCGCCGAGGAGGTCGCGCGCCGGCTGTGGTCGGGACTGCGCGACGAGCCGCAGGCGTCGACCCTGCGCACCGGCGTGCACGGCGCGATCGCGGCGATCGCGGCGGCGGCGGTCGGGGTCGCCTCCACGCTGGCGGTGCTCGGCCACCTCGGCTGACGTCGCGCGACGCTCCGCCGCCGCGCTCAGGTGCCGGGGAGGCGGGCTGTCGTAGGGTCGCCGTGACTGTCGACCCGCTGATCGTCGACCGACGCCGACCGTCCACGGCCCCGCCGCGGACCCGAACGGAGCCGATCCCATGAGCCCCCGCCGACTCTTCCGCATCCTGTCGATCCTCGAGGCGGTGACCTGGACGCTCCTGCTCGTCGCCATGCTGCTGAAGTACGGCGTCGGAGCGGGGGACTGGCCCGTGAGTGTCGCCGGGCCGATCCACGGCTTCGCCTTCCTCGCCTACGGAGCGGCCGCGCTCGTCCTCGCGGTCAACCAGCGCTGGACGGCGGGGGCGACGCTCCTCGCGCTGGCCAGCGCCGTCGTGCCGTACACGACGATCCCGCTGGAGCGCGGCTTCGAGCGCCGCGGGCTCCTCGACGGCGACTGGCGCCGCGAGGCCGGCGCCGACCCGCGCGACCACCGCCTCCCGAGCCGGCTGCTGCGCTGGGCCCTCGTCCGCCCGGTCCTCGCGGCCGCCCTGGTGCTGGCCGCCGTCGCCGTCCTCTTCGCCGCCCTCCTCGTCGTCGGCCCGCCCGGCGGCGGCGCCGCCTGACCCCTCCCGCCGACCGTGCAGCTCGCCTACCACTTGCTGATCGAGTAGCCCACGCAGTGGGCGTATCGAGATCTCACGTTGGACCACGTGGGTCTCGATACGCCCTGCGGGCTACTCGACCAGCATGGATGGGCCGCCCCACGGGGCGGGCAGTGCTTCTTGCTGATCGAGCAGCTCGCCCACCGCATGCTGATCGAGTAGCCCGCACAGCGGGCGTATCGAGATCTCACGCTGACGAAGGCGGGTCTCGAGACGCCCTGCGGGCTCCTCGAGCAGCGGGGGTCAGCGCGCCGGGCCGGTGGCCGCGTCGATGAGGATCTCGGCGGCGCGGCGGGCGTGCAGGGCCGACTCGGGGGTGCCGGAGATGGCGGCGGTGGTCTGGGCGCCCTCGGCGAGGATGGCGAGCTGCGCGGCGAGCTCGGCGCCTCCGCCGACCTCCTCGGTGAGCTCGGCCAGGAAGCGCTGGAAGGTGTCCTTGTGCTCGCGGGCGAGCTCCGCGACCGCCGGATTGGACGAGCCGAACTCGCCGAACGCGTTGATGAAGCTGCAGCCGCGGAACGAGTCCTCGGAGAACCAGTCGAAGAGGAAGTCGTAGATCGCGAGGAGCTTCGGGCGCGCTCCGGTCGCCTCGGCGACGCGGGTCCGCACGCCGAGCGTCCACTGCTCGTGCCGGGCCTGGAGCACGGCCAGGACGAGCGACTCCTTGCTCGGGAACTCGGAGTAGAGGCGCTTGAGCGAGACCCCCGCGGCGGTGCGCAGCGCGTCCATCCCGACCGACTGGATCCCGCGCTCGTAGTAGAGACGATCGGCCGCCGCGAGGATCGCCTCGCGGGGAGAGGGTCCTTCGAGTGTCAGCGGCGTCATCCCTCCATGGTATGCGCCGTGGGAACGCGCGTTCTCGGTTCCATGACGCCTCTTCGCGGGGTGCCCGGTCCGGTGTCGGAGGCGGCTGCTAGCGTCGGCCCCGCTCGGACCCCTCCTGATCGCACCCGCGGTCGCGGCCCGCGCGAGAGGCGGGTCCCGTGGTTCAGGCGATGCAGGCGGACGACTTCAGCGGGCCCGAGGCCCTGCGCGCGGTGACGGTCGAGCCGGGGGAGCCCGGGCCCGGACGCGTGCGGATCCGCGTGCGGGCCGCGGGCGTCAATCCCGCCGACGCGAAGCTGCTGCGCGGGCTGTTCGGGCGAGGTCGCACCCCCGTCCGCCCCGGCAGCGAGGTCGCAGGCGTGGTCACCGCGGTGGGGGAGGGAGCGACGGGGCCGGCCGGGGAGATCCGGGTCGGCGACGAGGTGGTCGCCTTCCGCGTCTCCGGCGGCTACGCCGAGGAGCTGGTCGTCGCGGCCTCGTCGGTGCTGCCGAAGCCGCCGGGACTCGACTGGAACGCCGCCGCGGGCCTCCTCCTGGCAGGCACGACCGCGATGCACCTGCTCGAGGCGACGCGCGTCTGGGCCGGCGACACCGTCCTGGTGCACGGGGCGAGCGGTGCCGTCGGCAGCCTCCTCGTCCAGCTCGCCCGGGAGCGCGGCGCACGCGTCCTCGGCACCTCGAGCGAGCGGAGCGCGGCCGTCGTCGAGCGCTTCGGCGCCGAGCCCGTCCGCTACGGCGAGGGGCTGGTCGAGCGGGTGCGCGCCCTCGCGCCGGACGGCGTCGACGTCGCCCTCGACACGGCGGGCACCGACGAGGCGCTCGACGCCTCCGCCGCGCTCGTCGCCGACCGCTCCCGCATCGCGACCGTCGCCGGCTTCGAGCGCGGCGCGGCCCTCGGCGTCCTGCTGCTGGGCGGCGGAGCGGGTGCCGACCCGGGCACGGCGCTCCGCGACGCCGCCCGCGGGCCGCTGCTCGAGCGGGCCGGCCGCGGCGCGCTCGAGGTGGTGCTCGGCCCCTCCTTCCCCCTCGCCTCGGCCGCGGAGGCGCTGGCGCTGGTCGAGTCGGGCCGCGCCGGCGGCAAGGTGGTGCTTCTCCCCTGAGCGCCGTCGACACCGCGTCCCCTCCTGCTGACTCCGCCGCCGATCGCACCGCCGACTCCGCCGCCGACTCCACCGTCGAGCTCGTCGCGAACGGCCCCTTCGACGTCCCCGGCGCGGCCGGCCTCCTCCGGAACCACTCCCTGCCGGGCGTCGAGCGGGTCGGGGACGACGGGCGGCGGCTCGAGCGGGTCCTGAGCGTCGGATCGCGGGCGGTGCCGCTCGCCCTCGAGCTCACCGCGACCGGGGTCCGCGTCACCACCGCCGACCCCGCGGTGCTCCCGCTGGTCCGCGCCTGGTTCGACCTCGACTCCGACGTCGAGGCGATCGGCGCGGCGCTCGCACGCGATCCGCTGCTGGCCCCGATGGTCGCCGCCCGGCCGGGCCTGCGCGCGACGCAGTACCCCGAGCCGTTCGAGGCGGCCGTGATGGCGGTGCTCGGCCAGCAGGTCTCGGTGGCCGCCGCGCGCACCTTCGGCGGCCGCGCCGTGAGCGCGTTCGGCGGCGAGGGCGCGTGGGGGCTGCGCTCCTTCCCCACCCCGGAGGCCCTGCTCGCCGGCGAGCTGGAGGAGCTGCGCGCCGCGATCGGCGTCACGCGGGCGCGGGCGGCGACGGTCCGCGCGGTCGCGGCGGCCTTCGCCGACGGTCTGGTGCTCGACCGGGCGGGCGACCTGCCCGAGCAGCGCCGCCGCCTCCTCGCGATCCCCGGCATCGGCCCGTGGACCGCCGACTACCTCGGGCTCCGGCTGCTCGGCGACCCGGATGCGTTCCCCGCGGGCGACCTGGTGCTGCGCCGGGCGCTCGGCGGCGTCCCGACGGCCGCGGCCGACGCGATGTCGCAGGCCTGGCGTCCGCACCGCGCGCACGCGGCCTTCCACCTGTGGGCGTCGACGGGCGCAGTCTGAGCCGACCGGCAGCCGGCGGCACCGGCGAGCGGCCGACCTAGGTCAGGTACTCCACGTCGTCGTACTGCAGGGCGTCGTCCGGCTCGTACTCCTCGGTCGGCACGTCCTCGTGCTCGAGGATGACGGCGACACCGGGGGAGATCAGCACGCAGACCTCGCGGTCGCCCGCGACGGTGAAGCTGACCATCCCGCCGCGCTCGCGGACCGCCTCGACGAGCTTCTTCTCCAGCTCCTCCGTGTCGAAGGAGAGGGCGAGCAGGAAGCGGCGGCCGTCGATGCTGAGGCTGGTGCGGCGGGCCGTGGGGCTCGGCGTCGGCGCCCCGCGGCGCTCGGAGCCGGCGGTGACGGCGCGCACGCGCATCGGGGAGGCGTGCATCCGGATCACGGAGTTCATTCGGGCTCCGGCCGGGACTCGTGGTGCCGGAGACCGTGCGAGCGACGGTCCTCCTTCATCTCGGACTCGAAGAGGTGGCGTCGGCCGGCGGCGAGCTCGTCGCGCGCGGCGCGCTCCCGCTCGCGGAAGGCGGCGTAGTAGCCGTCGTCGTAGTCCTCGACGATCTGGAAGGTCCAGCGGCCCTCGACGACGTTGCGGCCGACCAGCTCCTTCTCGAGGGAGTCGGCGAGCTCGTCGTGCCCCGCCTCGCGGAAGGCGTCGACCGCGTCGCCGAGCGCGAGATCGGCGGCACCGGTCAGCCGGTGGAAGCCGTAGAGGAGCCCGCGTGCGTGCTCGACCGTCTCGAGCGCCTCGGAGAGCTTGCCCAGCGCGGCGACGGTGGCGTCGTCGAGACCGTCCGGACGCAGGTGCGCGGAATCGGGGTGGTCGTGTGAGCTGGTCATCTCCGAGAGCTTAGGCCGACCATATTCCGCTGTGACCCCCTTGCGCCGCCGGCCGGAAGGGGTCGTCCCGCGGCTGAGCGGTCTCGAAGGCGGAGGTCGGAGAGCGGGACGTCGACCGGATCGGATCTGAGATCGACTCGATGCGCACCGGGTGACCGGCACATCTGTCGTGATCGGGTCAGGCGCGGCGGATCGGTGCGAAGCCGTCGGACTTGCCGGGCGCGTGGAAGTCGCGGACCAGCCGGGCGACCAGGTCCGGCTTCTCCACGATCACCCCGTGACTGGCGCGCGGGACGACGGCCAGCTCGGCGTCGGGGATCGCCTCGTACATCGCCAGGACGTGCTCGAAGCGGATCTCGTCGTCGTCGCCGAAGAGGAGGAGCGTCGGCACGGCGAGGCCGCGCAGGTCCGAGGTGGTGAGCTCCGGCTCGGCGGCGTGCAGCGCGTCGAGCTTCGCGACGACGACGTCCCAGTGCGCAGCGCCGTCGGGGGACACCTCGGCGTAGCTGTCCCGCAGGAACTCGGGCGCCTCGCCGTCGAGCACGCCGGGCAGCCAGCCGTCGCGGTGGAAGACGCCGGAGCTGAAGACCAGGCTCGCCACGAGATCGGGGCGGCGGAGGGCGACGTGCAGGGCGACGATCGCGCCGTCGCTGTGGCCGAGGAGGTGCACGGGGGTGCCGGGCAGCGTCTCGATCAGGGCGATGGTGTCGCGCGCCATCGTGGCGAAGCTCAGCGGCGCGTCGGTGTCGGCCGTGCGGCCGTGGCCGCGCTGGTCGGGGAGATGCAGCGAGTACTCGCCCCGCAGCTCCGCCACCAGCGGCTCGAGGGACCGCGCGTCGGTGCCGCCCGGGTGCAGCAGGACGAGCGCGGGGCCGTCGCCGACCCGGTGGCTCACGAGCCGAACGGTGTCCTCGATCATGCGGCGAGCGTAGCCCCGCGCTCGCGCGGCGGGAAACGATCTCCCGCGCGCTGGGAGGGCGCGCCCTCAGCGGACGGGGACGCGCACCGGGAGTGCGACGAGGCGCACGTCGCGCAGCTCGCCGTCCTCGGCGACCGCGGTGAGGTAGGTGCAGGCCGGCTGGCGGCGGCGGTCGGTCGGCGAGCCGGGGTTGAGCAGCCGCATGCCCGCGGGCGTCCGCGAGTCCCAGGGGATGTGGCTGTGGCCGAAGACGAGCAGGTCGGCACCGGGGTGGGCCGCGTCGGCGCGCGCCTCCCGGCCCGTCGCGGGGCCGGTCTCGTGCACGACGCGGACGTCGAGACCGGCGATCTCGGCGCGGGCGACCTCGGGAAGCCTCGCCCGGAGCCCGGCGGGATCGTTGTTGCCCCAGACGCCGAGCAGGCGCGCGGCGCGCGACTCGAGGTCGTCGAGCGTCGCCTCGTCGACCCAGTCGCCGGCGTGCACGACCAGGTCGGCCTCGTCGACCGCCCGCCAGACCTCGTCGGGCAGTGCCTTCGCCCGCTTGGGGAGGTGCGTGTCGGCCAGCAGCAGCAGCCGCACCGGGCCGTCGAGCCGCAGTATCGGCGCGGCGGGCCGTGCGTCCGGCATCAGAGCGCGGGGCCGGGGGTCGGCTCCACCCCGCCGTCGGCGCCGGGCTCCTCGGCCGTCGCGGAGTCGCGGAGGCGGGCGTCGAGGGCGTCGAGCGCGGGGACGAACCAGAGGTGGTCGCCGCGGTTCGACTCGACGACGAAGTCGTGCAGGGTGCTCGACGCCGAGACCTGCTCGGTGATGTCGCCGACGACCACGAGCCGCTTGCCGTACATCACGAAGCGCTGCACGAAGTCGCCGGCGATGCCGGAGCGGAGCCGGAAGAACTCGGGGTCGAGGCGGCCGACCGGCACGACGATCGTCTCGGCGTCGCTGCCGTAGATCTCGCCGATGACCGCGAGCGCGTCCTCCGGGGTGGAGAGGGCGGGCCCGTCGTCGTCGACGAGGAGGAGGGGGACGCCCTGGCGGGTCTCGGTGCGCATGGACCCAGCCAACCACGTCACTCCGCGCACGTCACTCCGCGCGGAACGAGCGCAGCCGCAGGCTGTTCAGCACCACGAAGACGCTGGAGAACGCCATCGCCGCACCCGCCACCAGCGGACCGAGCAGGCCCGCCATCGCGAGCGGGATCGCCGCCACGTTGTAGGCGAAGGCCCAGAAGAGGTTGCCCCGGATGACGCCCAGGGTCCGCCGGCCGAGCCGGAGCGCGTCGGGCACGCGGGCGAGGTCGTCGCCCACGAGCGTGATGTCGCTCGCCTCGATGGCCGCGTCCGCTCCGGCGCCCAGGGCGATGCCGAGATCGGCGGCGGCGAGCGCGGCGGCGTCGTTCACGCCGTCGCCGACGAGCGCGACCGTGCGGCCCTCGGACTTCAGGCGCTCGACGACGGCGAGCTTCTCCTCCGGCAGCACCTCCGCGACGACCTCGTCGATCCCCACGGCGGAGGCGACGGCCGAGGCCGCGCGCGGGTTGTCGCCGGTCAGCATCAGCACGCGCAGCCCGCGGGAGCGCAGCGACGCGACCGTGCGCGCCGCCTCGGGCCGCGCCTCGTCGCGGAGGACGGCGAAGCCGCGCAGCTCGCCCTCCCAGCCGATCCCGACGACGGTCCCGCCGTCGGCCGAGGCCTGCTCCGCGCGCGCCGCGAGGTCGCCGGGCGCGTAGCCCCACTGCTCCTCGAGCCAGCGCAGGCGCCCGGCGACGACCAGGCGGCCGTCGACCCGGGCCCGCACGCCGAAGCCGGTGCTCGCGCGGAAGCCGGTCGCCTCGGGGACGTCGAGGCCGCGTTCCTCGGCGCCGCGCACGATCGCCGCCGCCAGCGGGTGCTCGGAGCCGCGCTCGACGGCGGCGAGCAGGCGGAGGGACTCGTCGTCGCTCGCCGCCGCCACGGTGAAGGCGCCGGTGGTGAGCGTGCCGGTCTTGTCGAAGACGACCGTGTCGACGCGGCGGCTCGTCTCGAGGACCTCGGGTCCGCGGATCAGGATCCCGAGCTGCGAACCGCGGCCGGTGCCGACGAGGACGGCGGTGGGCGTGGCCAGCCCGAGGGCGCAGGGGCAGGCGACGATCAGCACGGCGACGGCCGGCGAGACGGCGGCGGCGAGGTCGGCGCCGGCGAGCAGCCAGCCGACGAGGGTCGCGAGAGCCAGCACGACGACGACCGGCACGAAGACGGCGGAGACGCGGTCGGCGAGGCGCTGCACCCGCGCCTTGCCGGCCTGAGCCTGCGAGACGAGGCGGCCCATCCGGGCCAGGACGGTGTCGGAGCCGACGCGGTCGACGCGGACGGTGAGCACGCCGTGCGCATTGAGGACGCCGCCGGTGACGACGGAGCCCGGGCCGACCTCGACCGGCACGCTCTCGCCGGTCAGCAGGCTCGCATCGACGGCGCTCGAGCCGTCCAGGACGGTGCCGTCGGCGGCGACGATCTCGCCGGGGCGGACGCGGAAGCGGTCGCCGACCGCGAGGGCGGAGGCGGGGACGCGCTCCTCGGAGCCGTCGTCCGCGACGCGGGTCGCCTCCTTCGCGCCGAGCCGCAGCAGCGCGCGCAGAGCGGCACCGGCGTCGCGCTTGGAGCGGGCCTCGAGCCAGCGGCCGGCCAGGACGAGCACCGGGACCGCCGCGGCGACCTCGAGGTAGATCTCGTCGTGCCCGGAGCGGGTGCCGAGCAGCTCGAAGGGCATGCTCATCCCGGGCCGGCCGGCGTCGCCGAGGAAGAGGGCGTAGAGCGACCAGGCGAAGGCGGCGGTCGTGCCGAGGCTGATCAGCGTGTCCATCGTCGTCGTCCCGTGCCGCAGCGCGCGCCAGGCGGTCCGGTGGAACGGCCAGGCGCCCCAGACGGCGACCGGCGCGGCGAGGGTGAGGCAGAGCCACTGCCAGTTCGCGAACTGCAGCGCGGGGATCATCGACAGCAGCACGACCGGGGCGGCCAGCAGCGCCGAGACCGTCAGCCGGGTGCGCAGGACGCGGCGCTCGGACTCGGCGGCCTCCTCCTCGCGGGAGGGGCCGTCCGGGGAGTCGTCGGCGTCGTGCGCCGGGGCCGCTCCCGCGACGGTGGCGGTGTAGCCGGCGGCCTCGACCGCGGCGATCGCGTCGGCCGCGGTGGTGCCCTCGGGCAGCGCGAGGGTGGCGCGCTCGAGGGCGAGGTTGACGCTCGCGCGGACGCCGGGGAGGGCGTCCAGGCGGCGCCCGACCTTCGCGACGCAGGACGCGCAGGTCATGCCGCCGATCGCGAGCTCGAGCTCCGCCGCGCCTCCGCTCGCGCCGCCTCCGCTCGCGCCGCCTCCGCTCGCGCCGCCTCCGCTCGCGCCGCCTCCGCTCGCGCCGCCGGCCGCCGTGCCGCCGCTCGTGCCGGTCCTCTCCGTGCCGCCGGCCACGTCAGGCCAGGGGTGCCAGGCGGTACCCGGCGTCGGCCACGGCGGCGGCGATGTCCTCGCGGCCGAGCGGACGGGAGGAGCCGACGGTGACCGTCGAGACGCCGTCGGGGAGGAGCGAGATGTCGACGCTGTCGACCTCGGGGTAGGCGGCGAGCTCCTCGGTGACGCTGCGGACGCAGTGCTCGCAGGTCATGCCCGCGACGCCGAAGCTCTGCACGGAGCCCGCGGCGGCGGCGTGCCCGGAGCTGTGCCCCGCGGCGTGCCCGCCGCAGGCGCAGCCGCCCTCGGAGCCGCAGCCGCCGGTCGCTCCCTTGGCGGTGAGTCCGAGATCGAGGTGCGCGGTCATGCTGTTCTCCTTGCCTGGGGTGGGGGTCGGACGGTGCTCCGATACCCCCGGGGGGTACTCCCATGGTAGGCCGGACCGCGCTCGCGGGCAAGGCGGAGGAGCGCGGGGGAGAATCTCGGGAGGGGCGCGGCCGAGCGCGCCGGAGGAGGGGACATGCCCGCAGCACCGCCGCCCGCGTGGGGCGCTCCGCCGCCGAACGCCTCCGCCCATCCCCTGCCCACCGATCCGCTGCCCCCGCGCCGCCGCTTCGAGCCGACCGCGCTGATCACCTCGCCGGCCGAGGCTCGCCGGGCGCGGGCCGCCCTCTCCTCGCAGCTGCGCCAGGCGTCCCCGGAGAGCCGGCGGCGCCTCGCCGAGTTCGCGGAGATCGCCGACGGCGTCGCGCTGCTGCGCGGGCGCGAGTTCGACCGGGCGCTGCGGCGGATCGCGGCCCCCGCCGCCGCCGTCGCACCGGAGGCCACAGGGGTCGTCACCCTCGGCGCCGACGGGCCGGCGCTCGCCGGGGAGCGCGCCGACGCCCTGCCGATCGCGGCGTGGAGCGACGTCCTCTCGGTCGAGGTCGGCACCGTCGCGCACGGCGCCTTCCGGGTGCGCGCGATCGTCCTCGCCGTCCCCGCGGCCCGGCCGTCGCGCACCGCCGCCGACGACCGGGGCTTCCGGGGACTCGTCACCGAGGCGGCCCGCGCGTCCGCCGCGGCCCTCGCCGCACGCGCGCGCCGCCGCGTCCTCGTGCCGCTCGTGGTCGCCTCCCCGAGCCGGCTCGGCTGGAGCGTCGCCGACGACCGCACCTTCCTCCTCGCCCTCGACCGGGTGCGCCGCGCCCGCGAGGCCCGATGAGGGCGCGGCTGCCGTTCGCGCTCGCCGCGATCGGCGCGCTCGGGCTGGGGCTCGCCCTGCGCTTCCTCCTCGTCGGACTGCTCGCCGATCTCGCCGGCGGTGTCCTCTACGTCGTGCTCGTCGCCCTGCTGGTCTGCGTCCTGCTGCCGCGGATCCCGGCGGTCACCGCCGCGGGCGTCGCCCTCGCCTGGTCGATCGCGATGGAGCAGCTCCAGGCGATCGGCGCCGCCGCCCGCCTCGTCGAGCTGTGGGCGCCGCTGCGCCTCGTCGTCGGCACCACGTTCTCCTGGCTGGACATCGCCGCCTACGTCCTCGGCGCCGTCGTGGCGGCGGCGGTGCTGATCGCGGTCGCCCCGCGGGCGCGCGCCGAGCGAGGGGAGCCGGGTCGCGGAGAGCCGGGGGAGCTCCGCCCGTAGGGTGGGCCCATGCACGAGGCGACATCCGCACCGGTCCCGCAGCACCCCGGGGCGCACGACACCCGCCGCGACCGCCGCACGCCGGAGCCCGTCGACCGCTTCGCCACCGGCGAGGAGTTCCCCGAGTACCGCGTCGATCTCGAGCGGATCCGGTTCTCGCCCTACTTCGCCCGGCTCTCCGCGGTGACGCAGGTGATCTCGCCCTCCGGCGTCGGCCAGGTCGTGCACAACCGCCTCACCCACTCGATCAAGGTCACCGCGGTCGCCCGCGCGATCGCGATGCAGCTGACCACCACCGACCGCGCCCAGCGCGAGCTGGTCGAGCGCCTCGGCGGCTGCGACCCGGTCGTCGTGCAGGCCGCGGCGAGCGCGCACGACCTCGGCCACCCGCCGTTCGGGCACCTCGGCGAGCAGGCGCTCGACCGCCTGGCGCGCGAGAAGCTCGGGCTGGAGGAGGGGTTCGAGGGCAACGCGCAGTCGTTCCGGATCCTCTCCGAGCTCGACGTCTGCGAGACGGTGGAGGCGGGGCTGAACCTCACCGCGGCGTCCCGCGCGGCCGTGCTCAAGTACCCGTGGGGCCGCACGGTCTGCCGGCCGGACATCGAGACGGCCGACCCGACCGAGCTGCCGCGCGGCTCGACGGCCAGCCGCTGGGAGACCGCGCCGCCGAAGTTCTCCGCCTACACCCTCGACCTCGACGACCTGCTCGACTCCCGCACCGGCTTCACCGCGATCGCGCCCTGGCAGCAGACGCTGGAGTGCTCGGTGATGGACGTCGCCGACGACATCGCGTACTCGCTGCACGACCTCGACGACTTCTACCGCGCGGGAGTGCTGCAGCAGGCGGCCGTCGCGGTCGAGTTCCGCGCGTTCCTCCGCGAGCAGAACGAGCTCGCCGCCCTGGACGCCGAGGAGCTGTGGGCGCGGGCGCCCGGCCACTCGCTCGAGATGCTGCGCCGGCGGCTGGTGGCCCGCGACCCGTGGATCGCGAGCGACGAGCACTTCCGCTCCTCGGTCGAGCGGGTCTCGACCGAGCTGGTGGAGGGGCTGCTCGCCGTCCCCTTCGACGGCTCGACCCGCACGGAGCGGGCGATCGAGTCGTTCGTCTCCTCCTGGATCGGCCGGCTGCAGCGCTCGGTGCTCGTGCTCGCCGAGCCGAACGTGCGCTCCGGTCACCTCACCCTCCTGCCCGACGCCTGGCACGACGTCGCGGTGCTGAAGTTCGTGCACACCCGCTTCGTCATCGACCGCCCCGACTTCGCCACGTACCAGCGCGGCCAGTCGCAGGTGCTCGAGACGCTGGTCACCCACCTCGACGCGTGGCTCGACGACCCGCGCGACGGCCCGCGCGCCCCGCAGAAGCTGCTCGACCTGATCGAGCTGGCCACCGACGGCTACTTCCGCCTCCGCGCCGACCGGCCGGAGTGGCTGCCCGCCGGCGAGCGCGGCCGCCCGCGCGTCGACGCGGAGTCGCTCCAGCGCCTCGGCCGCGCCCGCGGCGTCGTCGACTACGTGGCCACGCTCACCGACGAGCAGGCGATGGCGCTCGCCGCCCGCCTCCGTGGCGACCGCGAGCCCTGGGCGATGGGCACCTGACGGCGGCTGCCCGCCGCCTGCGCCCCCGCCCCCGTCGCGTCGGTGCCTGCCGCCGGCCCGCGGACCGCGCCTCGGCTCGCGGACCGACCTCCGGCTCGTCGAATCGGCTTCGGCTCGTGGAATCCGCCCGTTCTGACGTGCCGGAGCCGATTCCGCGTGCCGAACGTCGGTGGCGCCTACCTCCGGCTCGTGAAAAGACCTTGGGCTCGTGGATTCCGCTCGTTCTGACGTGCCGGAGCTGATTCCGCGAGCCGAGCGTGGGTGGCGCCTACCTCCGGCTCGTGAAAAGACCTTGGGCTCGTGGATTCCGCTCCTTCTGACGTGCCGGAGCTGATTTCGCGTGCCGAACGCGGGTGGTGTGTACGTTCGGCTCGCGAATCAGGCCTCGGCTCGTGGAATCCGGCTTTTCTGACGTGCCCGAGCCGATTCCGCGTGCCGAACGTTGATGGTGCCGACCTTCGGCTCGCGGAACGACCTTCGGCTCGTAGATTCCGGCTGTTCGGACGTGCCGGAGCTGATTTCGCGTGCCGAACGTCGGTGGTACCCACCTTCGGCTCGTGCATTCCGGCTGTTCTGGCGTGCCGGAACTGATTCCGCGTGCCGAACGTGGGTGGCGCCTACCTCCGGCTCGTGAAAAGACCTTGGGCTCGTGGATTCCGCTCCTTCTGACGTGCCGAGGGTGAATTCGCGTGCCGAACGTGGGTGGTGCCGACGTTCGGCTCGTGGAACGACCTTCGGCTCGTGGATTCCGCTCCTTCTGGCGTGCCGGAACTGATTCCGCGTGCCGATAGTGGGCGATGTGTACGTTCGGCTCGCGAATCAGGCCTCGGCTCGTGGAATCCGGCTTTTCTGACGTGCCGGAGCTGATTCCGCGAGCCGGAGGTGGGACGACGCCGCGGAAGGGATAAGGGAGGGGACGTGACTGCCCGGCGGGGTGCTTGACACCGGAGCCCCGTCTGTGGCCGTCCGCCGAGATCCGCGACATTCCGCGCCAGCGGCGGCGAGCAGGCCCCCGAGTGTGCATGTCGGCGCTGTCCAGCCCGCGTTCAGCAAGCGGCGGGTGAACGACAGCGTAAAATCACGGGGGCACATGCCGAGATCGACAACTCGATAGGGAGTTCCGTTGGACGGAAACGCAACGACCACGCACCGCAACGTCGCATTGCTGTCCGTCGCTACCACGATGGCCCCCCGGGTGACCACGTCGGAAGAGATCGACGCGCGACTGGCGCCGGCGCTGAAGCGGCTGCGACTCCCCACCGGACTCCTCCAGCGCGTCGCGGGCGTGCAGGAGCGGCGCAACTGGGGTCCCGAGCAGGGCTTCGACGGCGCCGCGATCGAGGCGGGCAAGCGCGCCCTGGCCGAGGCCGGCATCCGGCCCGACCAGATCGGGCTCATCATCAACACCTCGGTGACCCGCAAGCACCTCGAGCCCTCGGTCGCCGTGCGCCTGCACCACGGGCTCGGCCTGCCCTCCTCCGCGATCAACTTCGACATCGCGAACGCCTGCCTCGGCTTCGTCAACGGCATGACGCTCGCGGCCCAGCTGATCGACTCCGGGCAGATCAAGTACGCGATGATCATCGACGGCGAGGACGCCGACGAGATCCAGGTCAACACGATCGAGCGCCTCAGCCGCGAGGGCATCAAGCGCAAGGACTTCATGAGCGAGTTCGCGAGCCTCACCCTCGGGTCCGGCGCCGCGGCCGCGATCCTCGGCCCGGCCGACGAGCACCCCAAGGGCCACCGGATCCTCGGCGGCATCACCCGCGCGGCCACCCAGTTCAACGAGCTCTGCGTCGGCAGCGTCGACGGGATGTTCACCGACGCGAAGGCGCTGCTGAAGGGCGGCATGGAGCTCGTCGTCTCCGCGTGGAAGGAGGCGAAGCGCGACTGGAGCTGGGGCGGGATGGACCGCTACATCATGCATCAGGTGTCGGACGTGCACACCAACGCCTTCGTGAAGGCCGTCGGCATCGACCCCGAGCTGGTCCCCACCACCTACCCGACGCTCGGCAACGTCGGCCCCGCGTCGATCCCGATCACCCTCGCGCAGGAGTCCAAGACCCTCGAGCCGGGCCACCGCGTCCTGCTGCTGGGCGTCGGCTCCGGCATCAACACCGCGATGCTCGAGATCGCCTGGTGAGCGCCGCCGCCGGCCGGCACCCGGCCGCCAGGATCCGCCGCGCACTCGGCTCGACCTCGGCGGCGGAGCGGCCGCCGGCGGGTCTGGAGGGGCTCGACCCGTCCTGGTCGCGCCTCGTCGACGCGCCGGATGCGGACGGCGTCACGCGCCGCTGGCACCTGCTCGACACCGAGCCGGCGCTCGAGGGCGTCGAGCCGATCGGCACGATCCTCTGCGTCCACGGCAACCCGACCTGGTCCTACCTCTGGCGCGAGCTCGCGGCCGCCACCGTCGCGGCCGCCCGCCGCGGCGAGCCGGCCTGGCGCGTCGTCGCCGTCGACCAGCTCGAGATGGGCTTCTCCGAGCGCACCGGCGCGCTGCACACCCTCGCCGACCGGGTGCGCGAGCTGTCGAACCTCACCGACGTCCTCGCGCTCCGCGACGTCGTCACCCTCGGCCACGACTGGGGCGGAGTCGTCTCGCTCGGCTGGGCCGTCGACCACCCGTCGCTCCTGCGCGGCACGATGCTGCTCAACACCGCGATCCACCAGCCGGCGGACGAGCCGATCCCCGCGCCGCTGCGGCTCGCCCTCGCCTCGGGCGTCCTCGGCGCCTCGACCGTCGGCACGCCGGCGTTCCTCGAGACCACCCTCGCCCTCGGCCACCCGGCGCTCCCGGACGCGGTCAAGGACGGCTACCGCGCTCCGTACCGCTCGGCGGAGCGACGCGGCGGGGTCGGCGGATTCGTCGCCGACATCCCCGTCGGGCCCGCGCACCCGAGCCACGCCGAGCTCGAGCGGATCGCGGCGGGCGTCCGCGCCCTCGAGACGCCCGCGCTGCTGCTCTGGGGTCCGCTCGACCCGATCTTCTCGGACCGCTACCTCGACGACCTCGTCGACCGCCTCCCGCACGCGCAGGTCCACCGCTTCGAGGGCACCGGCCACCTGCTCGCGGAGGACGTCGACTACTCCGCCGCCGTCCTCACCTGGCTCGGCGACGTCACCGCGGGCGTCGAGGCACCGGACGTCCGCCGCCCCGGCGTGCCGATCGAGCCGCTCTGGCGACACCTCGACGAGCGCGCGGAGGACGACACCCTCGCGCTGGTCGAGATGGCGCCGCCCGGGGGCGGGGGCCCGCGCTCCGTGTCGTGGCGCCTGCTCTCGCAGCGGGTCCGCGAGCTGGCCGCGGGGCTGCGCGCCTCGGGCGTCGCCCCCGGCGACCGGGTGTCGCTGCTGGTGCCGCCCGGCGCCGACCTCACCGCCCTGCTCTACGCGTGCCTGCGGATCGGCGCCGTCGTGGTCGTCGCCGACGCCGGGCTGGGCCTTCGCGGTCTGACCCGCGCCGTCCGCGGCACCTGGCCGGACCTCGTCGTCGGCGCACTGCCGGGTCTCGCCGTCGCCCGCGCGCTCGGCTGGCCGGGCGGGCGCGTCTCGACGCAGACCCTGCCGCGCGCCTCCGCCCGAGCACTCGGCGTCGACACCTCGCTCGGACAGCTGATCGAGCTCGGCCGCGCGGAGCTCGCCGCCGCCGAGGACGCCCTCGGCGCACCGCCCGCTGCCGACGCGACCGCCGCGATCCTCTTCACCTCCGGATCGACGGGTCCGGCGAAGGGCGTCGTCTACACGCACCGCCAGCTCGCCGGGGTCCGCGACGCCCTCGCCCGGCAGTACGGCATCGGCCCGGGGACGGGACTCGTCGCCGGCTTCGCGCCGTTCGCCCTGCTCGGGCCGGCGCTCGGCACCCGCTCCGCGACGCCGGACATGGACGTCACCTCCCCGCGCACGCTGACCGCCCGCGCCGTGGCCGCGGCGGCCGCGCGGGTCGACGCGACCGTCCTCTTCCTCTCGCCGGCCGCGCTCGCCAACGTGGTCGCCACCGCGGGCGAGCTCGACGCCGACGACCACCGCGCGCTCGCCGGTGTCCGCACCTTCCTCTCGGCCGGCGCGCCCGTCGCCGAGGGGCTGCTCGCGCAGGCGCAGGCGCTGATGCCGAACGCGTCGGCCCGCACGCCCTACGGGATGACCGAGGCGCTGCTGCTGACGGACGCGTCGCTCGAGGGCATCCGCGAGGCCGCCGCCGACGACGATCCGCGCGGGGGAGTCTGCGTGGGCGTCCCCGCCGCGGGTGTCCGGATCCGCATCGCGCCGCTCGACGACGACGGTCGCGCCGCCGCCGAGCCGGACGAGCTCGTCGGCGTGACCGGCGAGATCGTCGTCTCGGCCGGGCACGTCGAGGACCACTACGAGCGGCTCTGGCTGACCGATCGCGCCGCGCGCCTCGGCGCCGCCGCGGGTGAGCGCTGGCACCGCACCGGCGACGTCGGGCGCATCGACGCCGACGGCCGGCTCCGGGTCGAGGGACGGCTGCCGCACGTGATCGTCACCGCGGACGGCGTCGTCACGCCCGTCGGGCCGGAGCAGCGGATCGAGGCGCGGGTCGCCGCGGTCTCCCGGGCGGCGCTCGTCGGCGTCGGGCCCCGCGGAGTCGCCCAGCTCGTCGCCGTCGTCGAGCGGCACGAGGGCGCCCGCCGCACGCAGCTGGCGTCCGAGGAGCTGGCCGCCGAGGTCCGCGCCGCCGTCGGCACCGCGGTCGCGGCCGTGCTGGTCGTGCCGGCCCTGCCGACCGACATCCGGCACAACTCCAAGATCGACCGGGCGGCGCTCTCGCGCTGGGCGGAGTCGATCCTCGCCGGCGGCCGGATGGTCGCGCCGTGAGGGTGCTCGTCACCGGCGCGAGCGGACTGCTCGGCGGTGCGGTCGCCGCGGGACTCGTCGCCGAGGGCCACGAGGTCCGCACCCTCCAGCGTCGTCCCTCCGGGGTCGCCGGGGCCGAGGACGTCCGCGGCTCGCTCGCCGACCCGAGCGCCGTCGCGGCGGCGGTCGAGGGCCGCGAGGGCGTGGTGCACCTCGCGGCGAAGGTGTCGCTCGCGGGCGACCCCGCCGACTTCGTCCGGGTGAACGTCGACGGGACGCGGGAGCTGCTGGCCGTGGCCGCGCGGGCGGGTGTCCGGCGGTTCGTCCAGGTCTCCTCGCCGTCGGTCGCGCATGCGGGCTCCTCGATCATCGGCGAGGGAGCCGAGCCGGCCGATCCCGAGCGCGCGCGCGGCGACTACGCCCGCACGAAGGCGCGGGCCGAGCTGCTGGCCCTCGCGGCCGACGCGCCGGGCTTCGCCGTGGTCGCCGTCCGCCCGCACCTGGTCTGGGGGCCGGGCGACACCCAGCTCGTGGCGCGCATCGTCGAGCGCGCCCGCACGGGGCGGCTGCCGCTGCTCGGCGACGGCCAGGCGCTGATCGACTCCACCTACATCGACAACGCCGCCTCGGCGATCGTCGCCGCGCTCGGCCGGGCGGAGGCGGTGCACGGCCGCGCGTACGTCGTCACGAACGGCGAGCCGCGGCCCGTGGCCGAGCTGCTCGCCGGGATCTGCCGGGCGGCCGGCGTGCAGCCGCCGAGCTGGTCGGTGCCGGCGGGAGTCGCGCGCGCCGCGGGCTCGCTCGTCGAGCGCGTCTGGGCGGTGCGGCCGGGGGCCGACGAGCCGCCGATGACGCGATTCCTCGCCGAGCAGCTCTCGACCGCGCACTGGTTCGACCAGCGCGCGACCCGGACCGACCTGCAGTGGACGCCGGCGGTGACCCTCGACGAGGGCCTCGCCCGCCTGGCCGCCTCCTACCGCTGACGTCGCGCCTGGTCGAGGAGCCCGCGTCGCGGGCACCCTCTTTCATGGTGATCGAGTAGCCCGCGGCGCGGGCGTATCGAGATCCGCCGTGTGCAAGCGTGGGTCTCGATACGCCCCTGCGGGGCTACTCGACCAGCATGCTGGCGCTGCGGCGCTGCTCGGCTGGCATGAGGGTGTGCCTCACGCCAGCCGCTCGCGCCTTCATGCTGATCGAGTAGCCCGCTGCGCGGGCGTATCGAGATCCGCCGTCTGCAGGCGTGGGTCTCGATACGCCCCTGCGGGGCTACTCGACCAGCATGCTGGCGGCCCCGCCGGGCTGCTCGGCTGGCATGGGTGCATCGCACGCCAGCGCCTGCGCAGCGGGCGGCGCTTCCATGCTGATCGAGTAGCCCGCGGCGCGGGCGTATCGAGATCCACCCTGTGCAAGCGTCGGTCTCGATACGCCCCTCCGGGGCTACTCGACCAGCATGGAAGGGGGCTCCTGCGGGGCTGCTCGCCCAGCACGGTTCCGCTCGCGGTCAGTCCGCGAGGATGAGGTACAGCGCGCGGCGGGTCTCGTCGAGCTTCGCGGAGGCGGCGGCGCGCTGCGCCTCCGAGGCCCCGCGGAACTGCTGGACGACGCCCATCAGCTTGCCGATGTTCTCGACGAACTCGCGGTCCGCGTCACTGGCGCCGGGAGTCGCCTCCCAGGCCGCGGTGAGCTCGTCGGCGTGCTCGCGCACGTAGGTGCCGCCCGCGTCGGTGAGCTGGTACTCGGTGCCGCGGCCCTCGCCGACGGCCGTGATGAGGCCCTCGTCGACGAGCTGCTGGAGCGTGGGGTAGACCGAGCCCGGGCTGGGGCGCCACGAGCCGTTGGTCTTCTCGGCGATCGCCTTGATCAGGCCGTAGCCGTTCGAGGACTTCTCGGCGAGGAGGGAGAGGAGGGCGGCGCGGACGTCGCCGCGACGGGCCCGTCCGCCGCCTCGGCCGAAGCCGGGGCCGCCGAAGCCGGGGCCGAAGCCGCCGAAGCCCGGGCCGAAGCCGAAGCCGGGGCCGAAACCGCGGCCGTGTCCGCCGGGGCCGCGACGCTCGCGGCGGCCGGGCTGGTCGTGACCGCCGTGGCCGTGGTCGCCGTGCGAGCGGTCGAAGCGGTCGCTGTGGTCGTGGAAGGAGTTCCTGGTGTTCATGGTGTCTCGTCTCGTGTCAGGGGATTCCTCTCGAAATCCGGATCGCCCGTCGGAGCGAGTGCTCACGATCTGTCGGCGATGTAGTAACGATATATCGGCGACAGTCACTCGTCAAGTACGGGTTTCGAACTACGCTCGAGGGACCCCCACCGGAAGGCCCCTCCGCATGACGCTGTCCGCCGCCGAGCTCGCCGCGACCCTCGACGCCTCGCTCCTCACCGGCGCCGTCCTCACCGGCCGCGCCAGCAACCTCGGCAACCTCCGTCGCCTCGCCGCCCGCGAGCCCGCCCACCTCTACGGCGTCGATGTCGCCGAGCACTGGGACGTCGAGAGCCTGCTCGCCCTGATGGGGGAGCGGGTCGGCATCAGCACCGACCCCGCCTTCGAGCACGGGCAGGACCGCATCGACGCCGCGCTCACGGTCGCCGCGCTCGGCGCCTACCGCGATCGCCTCGCCCGGGCCGTGCGGGAGGGCGCGCTGATCCTCTTCGCCACCGCGCACCCCGCGACGCTGATGGACGTCTACCGCCGCCTCGCCGCGGCCGCGACGGCGGCGGGCGCCCGCGTCGTCGACACGAACGAGCTCCCCTCCGCCCGGCCCGACGGCTTCGTCGTGCCCCTGGCCGACGAGCACCAGCGGCTGTGGTGCACCGGCGGCGTGACCTGCGCCTACCGCGGTGGCAGCCTCCAGCACACCCACTCGCCCGAGCCGATGAACGCGCTGCTGGACGAGCTCGACGCGCTCGGGATCCGCCCCGATCTCGTCGTCGCCGACCACGGCTGGGCGGGCGCCGCCGGCCGGCGCGGTCTGCCGACCATCGCGATCGCCGACTGCAACGACCCGGCGGTCTTCGTCGCCGAGGCGCAGGGCTCGATCGAGGTGGTCGTGCCGATCGACGACGGCCTCGCCGTCCACCTCTACGAGCCGGTGATCGCCTACCTCCTGGACGCTCTCGCCGCCACCTCGGAGCCCGCTCCGACCTCCGGCTCGTAGACTCGCTCTCGGCTCGTCAGGATCCCGTGATCCGACGAGCCGTCCGCGTTCCCGCGAGCCGAGGCCAGTCCTCGCCACCACTTCCCCAGACGGAGCATCCGTGACCCAGCCCCACGACGGCCTCCTCCCGCGCTTCGCCGTCGGCGTCGACATCGGCGGCACCTCGATCAAGGCCTCCCTCGTCGACGTGACGACCGGCGAGCGCGCCGCCCGCCGGTTCGCCGTCGCGAACCCGGTCGGCAAGGAGCCCGAGGACTTCGCCGCGGCCATCGCCGGCATCGTGCGCGACGTCTCGCCGATCGCGGGCACGCCCGTCGGCGTCGGCTTCCCCGGCATCGTCCGCGGCGGCATCGTGCGCCAGACCACCCACGTCTCGCAGCGCTGGGTCGGGATCGACGCGCAGGCGCTGCTGTCGGAGGCGACCGGCGTGGACGTCGTCGTCGTGAACGACGCGGACGCGGCCGGCGTCGCCGAGCGCGAGTTCGGCGCGATGCGCGACCGCGAGGGCCTGTGCCTGCTCACCACGCTCGGCACCGGGATCGGCACCGCGCTGGTCTACGAGGGCGAGGTCATCCCCAACTCCGAGCTCGGCCACGTGCACATCGACGGCCCCGACTTCGAGCCGCGGGTCGGCTTCTCCGCCGTCCGTCGCGAGGGCATCACGCTCGAGGAGTGGGCGGGCCGCCTCAACGTGTACTACCGGCACCTCGAGATGCTGCTCTCACCGCAGCTCTTCGTGATCGGCGGAGCGGCGGCGCACGTCTTCGACGAGTTCGCCCGCTTCCTCGACCTCGGCACCGAGATCGTCTCGGCCCGCTTCGGCAACGACGCCGGCTTCACCGGCGCCGCCATGGTCGCCGTCTCGCCCGACCGCCTCGCCCCCTGGTACCGCTCCACCCGCGGCGCCCACTTCGACCCGGGCGCGGCGGCCATCGCCGACTAGCGGCCTCCCCATGCTGGTCGAGTAGCCGCGCAGCGGCGTATCGAGACCCACCCATCGAACGACGGTGGATCTCGATACGCCCTCTGCGAGGGCTACTCGATCAACATGGAGCGGGCCACCTGTCGGATCGCGTGGATCTCGATACGCCCTCTGCGAGGGCTACTCGATCAACAGATGTGGGCGGGCTACTCGGTCGGCATCAGGCCGCGGTACACCGCATCCAGGCGCGCGGCCGCCGCCGCCCAGCTGTGGGCGGCAGCCCACTGCACGCCGCCGCGGCCGAGGCGCGCGAGCTCGGCGTCGTCGCCCAGCAGTCGGCGGATCTCCGCCGCCCACGCCGCGGGGTCGCCGGAGTCGATCAGCACGCCGCTCTCGCCGTCGCGCACCGCGTCGACCAGCCCGGTCGTCCGCCGGGCGAGCACCGGCGTCGCGCTCGCCGCCGCCTCGAGCGCGATCAGCCCGAACGTCTCCGCCGCCGAGGGCACCAGCGCGAGCCGCGCGCCCCGCAGCAGCACCGCCGCCTGCTCGCGGTCGGCCACCCCCTCGAAGCGCACCCACTCGCCCACCCCGAGCTCCCGCGCCGCCGCGCGCACCTCCTCCAGGTACCCCTCGCGCCCCGGCGCCGGCCCGCCGGCCAGCCGCAGCAGCGGCCGCTCGTCGACGGGGATATCCGCGAGCGCCTGCACCGCCAGCAGCTGCCCCTTCAGCGGCTGCACCCGCCCGAGCAGCACGATCTCGAGGGCGCGCTCGGCCGCACCCGGCGAGAATCGCGCGTCCACCCCCGGCGGCACGACCACCACGCGCGCCGGATCCACCCCGTAGCCGCCCACGACGTCCGACCGCTCCGAGGCCCCCGCCACCACCACCGCGTCGGCCGAGGCCAGCACCGAGCGCTCGGCGCGGATCCGCTCCTCCGGCTCCTGCACGTCGCCCGGCACCAGCCGCACGTTCTTCGCCAGCGAGTTCGAGTGCATCGAGTGCACGTGCGGCGCGCCGGTCAGCGCGCCCGCGAGCCCGGAGACCCAGTAGTGCGAGTGCACGACGTCGGCGCCCGCGGCCGCTGCGGCGAACGCGGGGGCGGAGGCGGCGAGCGCGTACTTGTCCGCCGCCTCGACCGGCACCCCGACCACCGAGACGCCCGGCGCCAGGCGCCGCACGCCCTCGCCGCGGGTGAGCACGGTGACGTCCCAGCCGAGCGCCGCGAGCTCGGGCAGCACCCCGGCGAGGTACACGTTCATCCCGCCGGCGTCGCCGGTCGAGGGCTGCTCGAGGGGCGAGGTGTGCGCCGAGACGATCGACAGGCGGGGCATCCGTCCATCGTAGGAGCGGGTGCGGAGTGCCCGGATCCCGCCCCGCGGCTCCCGGCGCCTCCGGAATCGGGTTGAATGGACGGATGCGCTCCGGTCGGTGCGCGGAGAGCGTGAGGTCCATGGCCCGCCAGAGTCCCCCCGAAGAGGTGCTGCCCTCCTCGGCCGCGCCCGGGGCCGAGGGACGCGAGCCGTTCAGCGAGCAGGACATCCGGGGCCTCGTCGGCACCGCCGCCCTCGAGAAGGGCACCGCCTACGCCGACGAGGGCCGCGTCGCCGAGCTGCAGTGGTTCGGCGGCCGCACCCGGCTCTTCGGCCAGGTCCGCGGCTCCGGCCGCTCGCCCTACGCGGTCAGCGTGCAGCTGCGCGACGAGGGCGATCACTCGATCCTCCTCGGCGGCGCCTGCAGCTGCCCGGTCAAGCACGAGTGCAAGCACGTCGCGGCCGTCCTGGTCGAGGCGCTCCGCCGCGAGCGCGAGGGCGCCCTGAGCGGTCCGTTCCCCGGCGAGGCCGCCGTCGACGCGGTCCCGGAGTGGCGCAGCGCCCTCGCCCCGCTGCTCGCCGGCGCCGAGCGCTCGCACTCCGGCATCCCGCTCGGCCTCCAGTTCGAGCTGCTGCCCGGCGAGCCCGTGCGCCGCCCGCCCGGCCGCTACAACAGCTACCGACCGCCGCCCGAGCCGCGCCCGCGCCTCGGCGTCCGCCCGGTGCGGATGGGCGACCGCGACCGCTGGGTGCGCACCGGCACCAGCTGGCGCGACCTCGGCTACCTGCACTACAGCCACGACTACGACGAGCGCCAGATCGACGTCGTCCGCGAGATGCAGGGCCTGCTCTCGGGGCACAGCGCCTCGAGCTACTACTCGCCCGACACCTGGCTCTACCTCGACCAGTGCCGCAGCGAGGCGATCTGGGCGGCCCTGCATGGCGCCGTCCGCGCCGGCATCGGCCTGGTGATGGGCGACCGCGACCAGACCCCGCTGAAGATCCTCGATACCACCGCGACCGCGTCCATCGACGTCACCCGCACCCCGGCCGGTCTCGAGCTGCGCTCGCTCGTCGCGATCGGCGACCACCCCGCGCCCGAGCACTTCGGCTTCATCGGCGACCCCGCCGTCGGCCTCTACACCTGGGACGAGGGCGACGAGCTGCGCGGCCGGCCCGTCACGCTCGTGCCGTTCGCGGCCCCGCTGGTCTCGTCCGCGCGCACCTTCCTCTGGAGCAGCGAGCCCATCCGCATCCCGGAGCAGGAGGAGTCGGCCTTCCTCACCGAGCACTACCAGCGCCTGCACCGCCTCTTCGACATCGTGTCGCTCGACGGCTCCTTCGAGGCGCCGCCCGTCCCCGAGCCGCGGCTCGGCCTCACCCTCGAGCACACCGAGGGCGCGGGACTGCGCGGCTCCTGGTGGTGGCGCTACGGGATCGAGGGCGCGCGCGGCGCCGAGGCCGAGCGCCTCCCGCTGCGCCTGGACGACGAGTCCGGCTACCGCGACGCCGAGGCCGAGCAGAGGATCCTCGACTCGCTCGGCGGCGCCGGCATCGACCCGGAGTCGACGCCCGCCCTGGTCTCGCCCTCCAGCCGCCGCCTCCGCCCCACCTTCGACCTGCGCGGCATGCAGACCGTCGGCTTCCTCACCGGCGAGGTCGAGCGCCTGCGCGAGCTCGGCACCGTCGAGATCGAGGAGATCGGCCAGCGCGTCGAGTACCGCGAGGCCGAGACGGCCCCGGTCGTCGCCGTGCAGACGGTCGCCCAGCCCGACAGCCGCGACTGGTTCAACCTCGAGATCTCGGTCACCGTCAACGACGAGGCCGTCCCGCTCGCCGAGATCTTCCTCGCCCTGGCGCGCGGCGACGAGTACATGGTGCTGCCGAGCGGCGTCTACTTCGCGCTCGACGACGAGCGCTTCGGCCGCCTCCGCGAGCTGATCGCCGAGGCGCGCGAGCTCTCCGACGACCCGACCGAGACGCTCCGGATCAGCCGCTTCCAGTCCTCGCTCTGGGACGAGCTGGTCGAGCTCGGCGTGGTCGAGGCGCAGGCCGCCGTGTGGCGCCGCTCCGTCGAGGGCCTCTCCGGCTTCACCGCCACCGGCGCGCTCGAGTCGCGCGCCCTGCCCGAGGGCTTCGCGGTCGAGCTGCGGCCCTACCAGCAGCTCGGCTACGACTGGCTGTCCTTCCTCTACGACAACCAGCTCGGCGGCGTCCTCGCCGACGACATGGGCCTCGGCAAGACCGTGCAGTCGCTCGCGCTCGTCACCCGGGTGATGCAGGAGCAGCGGGCGGCCGCGGAGGGTGCCGGCACCTCGCCGCGCCCGTTCCTCGTCGTCGCCCCGACGAGCGTCGTGCCCAACTGGGTGGGGGAGGCCAAGCGCTTCGCCCCGGGCCTGCGCGTGGTGGGCGTCGACGAGACCTCGAAGAAGAAGCGCAAGGCGCTCTCGACGATGATCGGCGAGGCCGAGCTGGTCGTCACCTCCTACGCCCTGTTCCGCCTCGACTACGAGTCCTACGCGGGGATCCAGTGGTCCGGCTTCCTGCTCGACGAGGCGCAGTTCGTGAAGAACCGGCAGTCGGCGACCCACCAGCTCGCCCGGCGCCTCGACGTGCCGTTCAAGCTCGCCATCACGGGCACCCCGATGGAGAACAACGTGATGGAGCTGTGGTCGCTCCTGTCGATCGTCGCTCCGGGCCTCTTCCCCTCGCCGGCCGGCTTCGCCGAGTACTACCAGAAGCCGATCGAGCGCGACGCGGACACCGAGCGCCTCAGCCAGCTGCGCCGCCGCATCCGCCCGCTGATGCTCCGCCGCACCAAGGAGCTCGTCGCCACCGAGCTGCCGCCGAAGCAGGAGCAGACCATCGAGGTCGAGCTCGGCACCCGGCAGCGCAAGGTCTACGACACCTACCTCGCCCGCGAGCGGCAGCGCGTGCTCGGGCTGATCGGCGACTTCGAGAAGAACCGCTTCGCGATCTTCCGCGCCCTCACCGTGCTCCGCCAGGTCGCGCTCGACGCCGCCCTGGTCGACGAGGCGCACGCGACCGTGCCCTCCACCAAGCTCGACCTGCTCGACGAGCTGCTCGCCGATGCGCTCGCCGAGGGGCACCGGGTGCTGGTGTTCAGCCAGTTCACCCGCTTCCTCGGGCGGGTGCGCGGCCGGCTCGATGCGGCGGGCGTCGAGTACGCCTACCTCGACGGGGCGACCAAGAAGCGCGACGAGGTGATCGACCGCTTCCGCTCCGGCGAGGCGGGCGTGTTCCTCATCTCGCTGAAGGCCGGCGGCTTCGGCCTCAACCTCACCGAGGCCGACTACTGCATCCTGCTCGACCCGTGGTGGAACCCGGCGACGGAGTCGCAGGCCGTCGACCGCGCGCACCGCATCGGCCAGACCCGCTCGGTGATGGTCTACCGGCTCGTCGCGAAGGACACCATCGAGGAGAAGGTGATGGCGCTCAAGGAGGCGAAGGCCGCCCTGTTCGCGGCCGTCATGTCCGACGACGGCGCGGCGGCCACCGGCGGCATCACCGCGGAGGACGTGCGGGAGCTGCTGGGCTGAGCGGCGGTCCGGTCCGCGGGCCGGGTCTCCGAGCCGAGGTCTGCGGGTCGGCTCAGCAGTCCAGCGAGACGAGCGCCTTCGCGAACGCCCCGGTCTGGTACACGTACTCGTAGGCCCAGTCGCCGAGTGTGTACGGCTCGCCGGAGGACACCATCGACAGCTCGCCGTCGAAGCAGCGGCCGAGCAGGAGCCTGGCCCGCGCGATGTGCGGGGTCTGCGTGATGACGACGACGCTGTCCCAGTGATCCGTCCGCGCATCGTCGGCGAGGGCGCGCGCCTCGCCCTGGGTGGTCCCGGGATCGGCGGTGAAGCAGATCACGTCCATGTCCGGCTCGTCGCAGGCCACCACGTCGTTCTCGCCCGGAGCCGCGGAGAGATCGGAGGCCCAGACCGAGATCACGAGGGTGTCGGCCACGCCCGCCTCGACCAGGTCGCGGCCGAGCTCGGTGCGCGCGCGGGTCGGCGGCCCGAGCACGAGCACCGCGTCGGCGTGCTCCGGCACCGGATCGACCGGCGGCAGCACGTAGACCGGGATCCCCGCGCCGACGGCGAGCACGAGCGCGCCGAGAGCGCCGACGCCGACGCGCCGTGCCACCCGTCCTGCTCTGCTCACGCGTCTCCTCCGGAACCCCGGCGGTCACCGTACCCCAGACAGGTGACGCGGGCGTTTCGGCGGAGGGGGAATCGGACGCCAGGCGAACCGCGCGCAGCCGCGACCCCTCCGGCACAGCCGGTGCCGCGCAGACTCTGGCATCCTGTGTCCCTGGGGCACGAGGGCGTCACCCGTGGCGCTGTCGCGACGCCGCGACAGGGGACCCGCGTGAGACGTGTCCTGTCACCGCCGTGGCGGTCGCTCATTCCGAACAGAAGGACACGCGATGGCTGAACCGACACTGGTGGACGTCGCGCGAGTCGCGGGGGTGTCGCGCGCGACCGCCGCTCGAGTGCTCGCGGGCAGGACCAACGTCGATGCCGGCATGGCCGCCGCCGTCGAGCACGCCGCGAAGCAGCTGGGCTACGAGACGAACGGCGCCGCGCGGCTGCTGCGGGGTGGACGCGCGGGCTCGATCGGGCTGATCGTCGCGTTCGAGGACCTCGACCGCCTGCCCGGCACGATCCTCACGGCGGTCCTGAAGGGAGCCGCGGCGAGCCTGCACGCGCAGGGGGTCCAGCCGGTCCTGCTGCCCGCGGACTACGACGACAGGGGGCGCGTCGCCCGGCTCCTCCGCACGCGGGCGATCGACGGCGCCATCGTGATCCTGCAGAACGAGATGACGCAGGTGACCCAGGAGCTGGCGGACTCTCCCGCGCCGATCGCGTGGGTGGGACGGCCGCGGGTCGATCTCGCGGACGACGCGATCGTCATCGACGCGGACAACTACGGGGGCGGACGGCTCGCCGCACGCGCACTGGCGGATGCCGGCCGTCGCAGACTCGGCATCATCGCGGGCCCCCACGACATGAAGCCCGCCCGCGAGCGGCTGCGCGGCTGGCACGACGAGCTGGTGCACCTGGGCATCGACGACACGCCCCTCGCGCACGGTCTGTTCACGGTCGAGAGCGGCGTGACGGCGATGGTGCGCCTCCTGCAGCGCCATCCCGACCTCGACGGCGTCTTCGCCTCCTCCGACCTGATGGCGCACGGTGCGATCCACGTCCTCCAGGCGGCCGGACGACGCGTGCCCACGGACGTCTCGGTCGTGGGCTTCGACGACGTCGCCATCGCGACCACCACGGACCCGCCGATCACGACCGTCCGCCAGCCCCTGACCGACATGGGCCGCCTCGCCGCCGAGACCGTCGTCGCCGCCATGCAGGGCCGCGAGGTCGACCGCCAGCCGATCCTGCCCGTCACCCTGGTCCAGCGGGAATCCGCGTAGCGCGCGGACCGCCCACGAGCACGGGCCGCTCTCGCGCACGGACCGCCCCCGAGCGCCTCGGTTCCCGACGTCGCCACTCAGTGTCCTAGTGCCTTCTCAATCGACTGGAGGTCAGCGGCAGTAGAGGCGGCGCTTCGCGCACCCACGTTCTGCTCCAGCTGCTGCACGCTCGAGGGGAGGTCGAGCGAGAGAATCGGATGGAACGAGCATCCGAGGGTGTGCCACCGAGGCGGCGGGCTGCGCACGTGTGGCGGGAGCGGGCAGCCCACCTGCTCATCGGGAGGCTCACAGTCCCGTTGATCGGATGAGCCGGGCACATGCTGATCGAGTAGCCCGCGGAGCGGGCGTATCGAGATCGATCGATGTCTGAGTAGATGTCTGCAGGCCCGCCCTGCTGAGAACGTCGGGTCTCGGAACGGCCCCCCGGGGACTACTCGACCGGAACGAGGGTCGCGCCACCGGCATACTCGCGGGCGGCCCGCGCCGAGTCGGCCAGCGCGTTCTCACCGCCCGCGACCTTGGTGACGACCCGCGCTCCGGGAGCCACCCCGAGGAACCGCCGCAGGGTGTCGGCATCGAGCAGACTCGAGTACGAGCGGTCGCCGCGGTCCGTTCGGACGGGAGCGTGGCTGTCGCTGAACGCGGGGCCGAGCGCCGTCGCCGCGTCGCTCACTCCCGAGACGCCGAGCACCGCCAGGGTACCGGCGCCCTGTGCGGCCCGCGCGTGCTCGAGCGCCCCGTCGAGGCGGCGGGTCTCGAGGTAGGAGCGTCCCCAGTTGATCGCCGTGCCGAACCCGTGGCGGGCGGCGAGGTCGAGCTCGGTCGCCAGGTCGAGGAAGCCCTTCGTCGGAACCGGCCCCTCGAAGGAGTCGCAGTGCTCGATCACGAACCGCAGACCGGGGGCGTTCCATCCGGCGATCTCGGCGAGGCTTCGGGAGAACGACGCTCGGGCCGCCTGTGCAGTGCCTCGAGTCGCCCGTGGGGCCGACTGGAGCAGCACGTGGTCGATGACCGGCCGCTGGTCACGGTCGTTCGCCGCCGAGGCCGCCTGCACGGCCCGTCGTATCAGCGCGACCGCCGCACTTCGGCGCTCCTCGACCGGATCCGCCAGCCCGACCCCGCGCTCGAGCACTGCAGGCAGCAGGGTGAGTGCATGCGTCCCCCGGCGGCGGAGCAGCCGCAGCAGCGCGGACTCGTCGGCGATGAATCGGCTGCCGTAGGGGATCTCGAATCCTGAGCACCTGGTGACGACTGCGATCCGCTCGTGGAAGGCGACGAAGGCCGCCGTGTCCCGCCGCGCGTGCTTCGGCAGCGAAGGGTACGCCCCGATGATCATTTAGCGCGCGCCGTCCACTCGCACCGACCCGGGGAGCTGCAGGTCGCGGATGTACGAAGCGAGCTCCAGCAGCGGTGCGCCCTCGTGGGCGCCGATCCCCTCGGGCTTCCAGCGGCTGATCGGCTCGATCGCCAGGCGCGAGCTGTGTCGGAGGTAGTACTTCGCCGAGGTGGGATAGCGCGAGTTGATCGTGTGCTCGGCAACGGTCAGCAGGCGCTGCACGGCGACGGCCGTCTCGACAGGCTCGTCGTCGTAGTGCTCGCAGAGCCAGGCGACGTGCTCCGGGTAGATGTTCGCGGCGTAGCCGCTGAGGCCAGCGGCGCCCGCGCGGAGCGAGTCGGTGAGGGAGGAGATCTGCGCGTTGTAGAGCTTCAGGCGGGTGCCCGCGATCGCGGCGAGCCGCTCCTGCATGGTCTCGAGCGAGTGCGAGGTGTCCTTGTAGAAGACGAAGCGGCCGGTCCTGGCCATCCAGGCGACGTTCTCGGTCGAGGGCAGGCGCTTGAACGGCACCGGGCACTCGTAGATCCCGAAGTCGACCCCCGGCACGGTGTCGAGGATGTGCTGCACCGTCGCGCGCCACTCCTCCTCAGTGGTGGTGAGCCCGCCGACCAGCGAGGAGATCAGCACGACCGCGTCGACCCCGGTCGCGGCCATCGCAGCGGCGGACGCGGCCTGCTCCTCCGGGGTGCCCGAGGAGACGGAGGAGGCGACCACTGGGACGCGGCCCGCGGAGCGGGCGACGACCCGCGTCGCGAGAGCGAGGCGCTCCTCCTCGGTGAGGTCGTACATCTCGCTGGAGAGCGCGACGGTGAAGATGCCGGCGGCGCCGTTGTCGATCAGCCAGTCCGTGAGGGCGTCGACCTGCTCGAAATCGAGCGAGCGGTCCTCGCGGAACGGGGTGAGCATGACGGGCCAGCCGCCGTCGGGGAGGGTGCTGCCGGTCGCTGTCGGAGTGGTCGTGATCTCGGTGGTGGTCATGTCGATCCTTTGGTGTGAGAAGTGGTCGGCGAAATGGAGCTGTCTGCAGGGCAGTCAGCCCTTGAGCGATCCGCTGACGAGGTCGAGGCGCCAGTAGCGCTGGAGGAAGAGGAAGAGCGCGATCAGCGGGATGGTCGAGACGAGGCATCCCATGATCACGACGTTGTAGGTGTTGGGCTGGTCGTTCCCCTGGTTCATCAGCGAGTAGAAGCCGACGGTCAGCGGGAACATCTCGGTGCGCGAGAGCATGATGAAGGGGAGCAGGAAGTTGTTCCAGATGCCGACGAAGTGCAGCAGGAACACGGTGATCAGCCCGGGAACCATCGGGTAGACGGCGATACGCGAGAAGATCCGCCATTCGCTCGCCCCGTCGATCCGGCCGGCCTCGAGCATCTCGGTGGGCACGACAGCGGTGGCGTAGATGCGGCAGAGGTAGATGCTGAACGGGCTGATCATGCACGGCAGCAGCACCGACCAGTAGGTGCCGGCGATCCCGACGGAGGAGAGCAGCAGGTACTGCGGGATCGCGAGGATCACCCCGGGGATGAGCACCCCGATCAGCAGGAAGTTGAAGACGAGCTTCTTCCCGCGGAAGGAGTACTTCGCCAGGCCGTAGCCGGCGAGGGCGGAGACCGCGGTGCCGAGCAGCCCGCCGCCGCCGGCGAAGATGAGGCTGTTCAGGCACCAGGACCAGAACGCGCCGTTGCCCACCCCGAGCAGCAGGGCGAAGTTCTCCTGGAACCCGCCGGTGAAGCTCGGCCAGAGCGAGAACGTGGTGAAGAGCTCCCCCGAGCGCTTGGTCGCGGCCGTGAAGAGCCAGAAGACGGGCAGGAGGCAGTAGACGGCCCCGACGAGCAGGACAGCAGTCGGCCAGAACGCGGCTCGTGGCCGAGTGACCGTGGGGCCTCGGCGGCGGGTGCGGACCGACTGCGCAGCCTGGCGAGGGTCCTCGAGGACGGGTGGGAGCTTGGTGAGGGTGTCGGTCATGATCAGTCTTCTCCGAAGGCGCGTGACTGCAGGAACCGCAGCAGGCCGAGCGAGGCGATGAGGGTGAGGAGGGTGACCACGACCGAGGTCGCCGAGGCCGAGAACAGGTCGTTGGTCACGAAGGCGTCGCGATAGATCAGCATCATCGGCACCCAGTCCGAGCCGATCACCGTGGTGAGCGTCACGAGCGTGTTCGGCTCCGAGAAGACCTGCAGCGCTCCGATGACGGAGAAGAGCCCGGTCATGATCACACCCGGCACGATCAGCGGCAGCTTGATCCGCAGCGCGAGCTGGCGCTCGGAGCAGCCGTCGATGCGCGCGGCGTCGTAGATCTCGGACGGCAGACCGCGCAGCGAGGTGTAGAGGATCACCATGTTGAAGCCGACCGACCCCCAGATCGCGATGTTCGCGACCGAGAGGAACACAGAGTCCGGCCCGAGGAAGACCGGAGCGGGCAGCCCCAGCGCGGTCGCCGCGTCGACGAAGGGGCTCACGCCCGGGAGGTAGAGGAACCCCCACATCAGCGCGGCGATCACGCCCGGCACCGCGTAGGGCACGAAGATCGCGATCCGCGAGAACCGACCGAATCGGGTGGAGAGGTTGTCGAGCAGGAGCGCGAACACCAGCGCGAGGATCATCGTGACCGGCACCGAGAGCAGCGCGTAGGTCAGCATCCGGCCGAATCCGGCCCACAGCGCGGGGTCGGACAGGGTCCGCGCGTAGTTGTCGAAACCGACGAACGACTCCGTCTTCACCCCCAGCCCGCTCCCGCTGACGGTGTTGCCGCGGAAGCTGAGCCAGACCGTGTAGAGCAGCGGGAGGGCGATGAGAGCGACGGCGAGCAGCACCGCTGGTGCGACGAAGAACCAGGGCGCCGCGCGAGGGGCGAGGGTCGAGGGGCGCCCGGTTCGGGGCGCGGCGGCGGTCGTCACGGGTGCCTCACTGCCCGGCGACGTCGTAGCCGGACTTCTCGAGGTCCGCGACGGTCGCCTCCTGGACGCTCGCGAGAGCCTCCGCAAAGCTGCCCTTCTCATTGACGGCGGCGCTGAAGGCGTTGTTGAAGGCGTCGTATGCCACCGAGACGTTGGGGCCCCACGTCACCGAGGCGGTCATCTGATCGATCTCGTCGGCGGTGGCGTAGAAGTCGGTCTGCTCAGGCAGCAGCGCCGGAGCTTGCTGCAGCTCGGGCAGCTCGCGGCCGGAGAGCGCCGCGGGCCAGATGCTGGCGTACTCGATGTACGCCTCGAGGGCCTCGGTCGAGGTGTTCAGCCAGAGCGCGAACTCCCGCGCCTGCTCCGGGTGGTCGGAGCCGGTGGTCACGATCGTGCCGCTGCCGCCCAGGACTCCCGAGCTCGGGTCGGACGGGGTCCACTGCGGAATCGGCACCGCGGCCCACTTGCCGATGGTGTCGGGTGCGTTGTTCTGCAGCAGCGGGGGAGTCCAGACCGCGCCGAGCCAGCTGGCCAGAGTGCCGTCGGCGAGCGCGGCCTGCCACTCGGGGGTGAAGGTCTTGAAGGTCGCGAGGCTGCCGTCGTCGACCAGGCCCTGCCAGTAGTCGGCGACCTTCTGCGAGGCGGGGTCGTCGATGGCGACGGTCCAGGTGCCGTCCTCCTGGCTCCACCACTCGGCGCCGGCCTGCTGACTGAGCCCGGCGAACAGCTGGGCGTCGTTCGCGGGGAAGGTCGCGAGGTACTTCGTCGGGTCGGCGGCGTGCAACACCCGCGCAGCCTCGGCGTACTCCTCCCAGGTGGTCGGAGCGGTGAGGCCGTTCGCCTCGAAGATGTCGGTGCGGTAGTAGAGGAACATCGGTGCCGTGCCCTGCGGGACGGCGTAGTTCACGTCGTCGAACGTCGTCAGCTCCCAGGCGGGGCCGGCCGTCTCGGCCTCCCGGTCACCCATGATCGAGGTGACGTCGGAGGCGATCTCGCTCGTGATCAGGTTCGGCAGGTTCTCGTAGGTGGTGTTCGAGAGGTCCGGCAGGGTGCCGGCCTGCTTCGCCGCGCTGAGCTTCGCGACGATCTCCGCGCCACCGGTCGAGGTGTTGACCTCCACCTGGATGTCGGGGTTCGCCTGGTTCCAGACGTCGACGATCTTCTCGATGTTGGGGGCCCACGACCAGTACTCGAGGGTGACGGGGCCGTCGGTCTCGCCCGTGGAGGCCGGGCTGGTCGCGCCGGTGCAGCCGGCCAGGAGGGCGGCGGCGGCGAGGGCGGTCACGGCCGCGAGCGGCCTGCGGAACTTCGTCGTTCTCATCGGTGTCTTCATCCCTGCGTGAATCTTCTGCGGCTCTGCAGAAGGCGCGTCGCGTCGTGGATCCGATTTCGTTACCGGTAACGAACTGTGCGACAGGATCACCGTAGAGCGCCGTATGCGACACCGCAAGGGTGAATCGTTACCGGTCACGAAACGTGATCGAGGCGCCCGGGATCGCGCATCCGCGGGCTAGCGGATGCGTCAGGCGGGCGAGGCGGTCGACGCGCGCACGACGAGCTCCGGTGCCGGGTAGTCGACGGCGCCCGCCCGGTCCGACTCCTCGACCAGGGCGATCAGCGCCAGCGCGGAGGCGCGGCCCATAGCGGTGAAGTCCTGGCGGACGGTCGTCAGCGGCGGGTGGAAGAACTCGGCCTCCGCGATGTCGTCGAAGCCGACGACACTCACATCCCCGGGTATCTGCCGACCGTTGTCGTGCAGCCAGAGCAGGAGCCCGAGCGCCATCCGGTCGTTCGCCGCGACGACCGCGGTGACGCCCGCGTCGGCGAAGAGATGCGGAGCCGCCGCGTAGCCGGATCGGGAGGACCAGTCGCCGTGCACCAGCGGAAGCGCGGCCAGCGTGGCCTCGGCCATGCACTCCCGGTAGGTGCGCGCGCGGTCCTGTGCGGAGATCCAGCGCTCGGGGCCGGCGAGGTGCGCGATCCGGCGGTGGCCGAGCTCCAGCAGGTGCGAGACGGCGAGCCGGGTGCCGACCGCGGAGGAGCCGCCCGTCCGCTCGCCGCCGCGATCGATATGAATCGGGATCGGGAGATCGAGCGTGCGCAGCGCCGCATCGACCTCGTCGGTGGGCGCCGTGGCGAGGATGCCCTCCAGGTCCCGGCTGCCGAGCGCATCCAGCGCATCAGCGAGCTCGACGTCGTCCGAGGTGTCCAGGCTGATGATGTCGAGCGAGTAGCCGGCCCGGCGGGCGGCGTCACTCGCGCCCTGCATCGTCTTTCCGGGGCCGGTCCCTGAAAGTTCGTGCACCAGCGCCCCGAGCCGGTGCGTGCGCCTGGTGGCGAGCGAGCGCGCTGTGGCGTTCGTTCGGTAGTTCAGTGTCCGCAGCGCCTCCTCGACCCGGATCCGATTCGCCGGGCGGATGCCACCCGTCCCTGTCAAGAACCGGGACACTGTCTGATGCGACACTCCCGCCGCCCGCGCCACGTCGTAGATGGTCGCCGCTCTGACCTGCTGATGAGACATCCCGGCCCGCTCCCTCCGGCGCTCCTTTGTGCGTTAGCGGTAACGATAAGCCATCCGGTCGGGTCTCTCTCGCCTGTGGAGGTCTACACCGTGTCGCCTTTTCACTAGGGATACCGGCGCGGGCGAGCGAGAGACATCCCCAACGGGAGGGCACCGACCGTCTCGAGGGGGCTGGGGACCAGACCAGCGGTCACCTCAGATCCTGCCGCACCGCCGATCGGTCTGTGCCGCCTCAGTCCGCGATCAGCAGCCGCAGCTCCCGCACGCCCGCGACCACGTCCGCGCCGATCCGGCCGGCCTGCACCGCCGCGCGCAGCGGCAGCGAGCGGTGCGGCTGCAGCAGCCGCCGCGCCGCGGTGCAGGGCAGCGCGTAGAGCGCGACGACACCGGCGTCGATCCCGTCGAGCCCGCCGTCGTCGCGGCCGAAGACGAGCTCGCGGCCCTCCCGCGCCAGCTCCAGCGGCAGAGCGGACTCGCCGACCGGCAGCCGCACGGCGGCCAGCACGCTCGCCGCGACGATCCGGCGCCGGAGCGGCCGGCCGATCGCGTCGGCGGCGAGCTCGCCGAAGAAGTCGGCGTGCCGCTCGAGGATGGCGGCGACGGTCTCGGCGAGGCGCTCCATCTCGGGGTGCAGCGACAGCCGCGCCAACCGGCGGTACGCGTGCAGCGCGATCTGCGCGTCGACCGCCAGCGAGAGGGCGACGGGCCCCGCGAGCAGCCGGGACGAGCGGTCGAGCAGCACCCGGCGCCGGACGACAGGCTCGGCGGGGCTGGTGTCGATGCCGCGGATGCGGGGCGAGGCCGCGAGCACCTCGCCGAGCGCGTCGGCGATGCGATGCCGCTCGGCGGCCCAGGTCGTCGCGAAGGAGCGGACGCGGGGGTCGGGGTGCGCTCGGGCGAGCGGCAGCACCCGGACCACGGCGGCGTGCTCGAGAGCGCGGAGATAGGCGGAGGCGACGATCGCCTCGCGATCCAGCGGCGCCTCCTCGAACTCGCGGATCGAGAAGTGGTCGTGCAGGCTGCCGTGCGCGCTGCGCCGGTAGCTCTCCACGTCGAACGGTTCCGCGATGCCCATGCCACCCGCCCTTCGCTTCGACCGTACCGCCATCCTGGGCCCGGAAGCTGAACGGCGGAAGGGTCCGCCGCTGCCAGACTGGAGCCCGCGTGCCGCCGGCCGCGGGGACGGGGCGGAGATGGGGACACGCGCAGCCGCGATCGGCGCGATCCTCCTGGCCGCCGTCTGCTTCGGCACCACCGGCACCGCGCAGTCGCTGGGTGCGGCGGACGTCGATCCGCTCCTGCTCGGCGCCGCCCGGATCGTGCTCGGCGGTGCGCTGCTGGCCGCCCTGCTCGGTCTCGAGACGGCCCGCGCCCCTCGCCGCGCACCGCGCCGCCCCCGGGCGTCGACGGTGCTCCTCGTCCTGCTCGGCGCGGCCGGCGTCGCCGCCTACCAGCCCGCCTTCTTCACCGGCACCGCCGAGAACGGGGTCGCGGTCGGCACGATCGTCGCGCTCGGCTCCGCCCCCGCCTTCACCGGCCTGCTCGAGTGGCTCGTGCTCCGCACCGCCCCGAGCGCGCGCTGGTTCGCCTCGACCGCGCTCGCCGCGGTCGGTGTCGTCCTGCTGGCCGGGCTCCTCACCGGCGGAGCGGCGGGCGGAGTGTCGCCGCTCGGACTCGCCGGCTCGGCCGGCGCGGGTGCCGCCTACGCGCTCTACGCCGTCTGCGGCAAGCTGCTGCTCGAGCGCGGCTTCAGCCCGGCCGCCGCGATGGGGGCGCAGTTCGGCGCCGCCGCGGTGCTGGCGCTCCCGGTGCTGCTCGCGGGCGACCTCCCGAGTCTCGCCGGATCCGTCCCCGCGGTGCTCTGGCTGGGCGTGGTGACCGTGGCCGTCGCCTACACCTTCTTCGCGCGCGGCCTCCGGGTCCTGCCCGCCGCCACCGTCTCGACGCTGACCCTCGTCGAGCCCGCGACGGCGACGCTCCTCGGCGTCGCCCTGCTCGGCGAGCGCCTGACCGCGGACGCCCTCCTCGGCGTCGGCGTGCTCGTGCTCGCCGTCCTGCTCCTGGCCCTGCCCTCGCGCCGGGGGAGTGGGCACCGCGGGAGTGGGCACCGGGGGAGTGGGCACCGCGGGAGTGCGCACCGCGGGAGTGCGCGCCCCGCGACGCCCGCGGTCATCGCCCCTGAGGCGCCGTCGAGCATCCCGGAGTAGCCTCGGCCCTGCCGCGGCGCCCGAGCGCCGGACCGATCGACGACGAGGGGCGGAGGCGATGGTCAATCCCTGGCTCGCCCTGCCCGGCGGCGACCGCCCCCGCCCGCTGGTGGAGGCGTCCTGGGAGCGGGCGCGCCGCCGCCGCCTCGACCCCGAGCGGCTGACCGCCCCGCTCACGTTCTCCGGCGACGACCTGCGCGAGTACCGCACGGGCCACCCGCTCGCCTCGGTGCTGCCCGTGATCCGGCGGCTCCTCGTCCGCGACGCCGACGAGGACAGCGGCGTGCTCGTCGCGGTCGGCGACGCGCTCGGTCGGCTGCTCTGGATCGACGGCGACCAGCAGCTGAAGAGCTCCGCCGAGCGGATGCTCTTCGTCGAGGGCGCCGCCTGGGCCGAGCCCGACGTCGGCACCTCCGCCCCCGGCACCGCCCTCGCCCTCGACCACGGCGTGCAGATCCACGGCGCCGAGCACTTCGCCTCCCTCGTCCACCCGTGGAGCTGCACCGCGGTGCCGATCCACGACCCCGAGACCCACGAGATCCTCGGGGTCATCGACAAGACCGGCGGCGCGCAGGTCGTCGCCCCGCAGACCCTGCCGCTGATGGAGGCGACCGCGGCGGCCGTCGAGAGCCAGCTGATGGTGCAGCGGCTGCAGCGCCCGCGTCGCTCGCCGCCCCGTCGCTTCCCACCCCGGCCCGCGGCCGCCCGGGCGCCGAGCCTGCGGGTCCTGGGACGTGAGACCGGAGTCGTCACGGCCGCCGGCGTCGAGCTCGAGCTGTCCACCCGCCACGCCGAGATCCTCACCCTCCTCGCCTGGCACCGGGCCGGGCTCTCCGCCGAGGCCCTCTCGCTCCTGCTGCACGGGCGGGACGACGCCGTGGTCACGGTGCGTGCCGAGATGGTGCGCCTGCGCCGGATCCTCGAGCCGAGCCTCCCGAGACTGGTGCCGCTCTCGCGCCCCTACCGCCTGCCCGGCCCGGTCGATCTCGACGCGCGCCAGGTGGTCGGGCTGCTCGATCGCGGTGCGCACCGGCTCGCCCTCGACGCCTACGCCGGCGCCCCGCTGCCCGGCTCCGAGGCGCCCGGCATCCGCGCGATCGCCGACGAGCTGCGCGCCCGCGTGCGCGCCACCGTCCTCACCGGCGCGGCCGTCGAGACGCTGCTCGCCTACGCGCACGGCCCCGACGGACGCGACGACGCCGAGGTCTGGACCGAGCTGCTGCGGCTGCTCCCGCGGCGCTCGCCCCGCCGCGCCGGGATCGTCGCGCACCTCGAGGAGCTCGAGGCCGAGCAGCGCTGAGCAGCGCCCCGGGCGGAAGCCGCGGCCGAGTGACGGCGTGCAACGGCGTGCAACCTGCCGCGACGTACGGTCGGACCGAGCACCCCACCCCGTGCTCACCCGACAACGACGTCGATGGAGGTCCACATGACGCTGTACGCCGATCCGGTCGCCGAGCAGACTCCGCAGGAACCGGAGTCCACGGTCTACGCCAACCCGGGCACGGAGGGATCCGTCGCCTCGTTCCGCTCGCGCTACGACCACTTCATCGGAGGCGAGTACGTCGCCCCCGCGAAGGGCCAGTACTTCGAGAACATCACCCCGGTCACCGGGAAGCCCTTCTGCGAGATCGCCCGCGGCACCGCCGAGGACATCGACCGCGCGGTCGAGGCGGGCTGGAAGGCGTTCCCCGCCTGGGGGAAGAGCAGTCCCGCGGAGCGCGCGAACGTGCTGCTGCGCATCGCCGACCGGATGGAGGCGAACCTCGAGCTGCTCGCGGTCGCCGAGACCTGGGAGAACGGCAAGCCGGTGCGCGAGACCCTCGCCGCCGACATCCCACTCGCGATCGACCACTTCCGCTACTTCGCCGGCGCCCTGCGCGCCCAGGAGGGCGGCGTCTCCGAGATCGACCACGACACCATCGCGTACCACTTCCACGAGCCGCTCGGCGTGGTCGGCCAGATCATCCCCTGGAACTTCCCGATCCTGATGGCGGTCTGGAAGCTCGCCCCCGCGCTCGCCGCGGGCAACTGCATCGTCCTGAAGCCCGCCGAGCAGACCCCCGCGTCGATCCACGTGCTGATGGACCTGATCCACGACCTGCTGCCCGCCGGCGTCCTCAACATCGTCAACGGCTTCGGGATCGAGGCGGGCGCCCCGCTCGCCTCGCACCCGCGGATCCGCAAGATCGCCTTCACCGGCGAGACGACCACCGGCCGCCTGATCATGCAGTACGCGAGCGAGAACCTCATCCCCGTCACCCTCGAGCTCGGCGGCAAGAGCCCGAACGTGTTCTTCGCCGACGTGGCCGCCGAGCGCGACGCGTTCTACGACAAGGCGCTCGAGGGCTTCTCGTTCTTCGCCCTCAACCAGGGCGAGGTCTGCACCTGCCCGTCCCGGGCCCTCGTGCAGAAGTCCATCTACGACGACTTCGTCGGCGACGGCCTCGAGCGCGTCGGCCGGATCAAGCAGGGCAACCCGCTCGACGTCTCGACGATGATCGGCGCCCAGGCTTCCAACGACCAGCTGGAGAAGATCCTCTCCTACATGGACATCGGCAAGCAGGAGGGCGCGAAGCTCCTCATCGGCGGCGATCGGGCCGACCTCGGCGGCGAGCTCAGCGGCGGCTACTACGTCAACCCGACGGTCTTCGAGGGGCGCGACTCCATGCGCATCTTCCAGGAGGAGATCTTCGGCCCCGTCCTCGCGCTCACCTCGTTCGAGGACTTCGACGACGGCATCGCCATCGCCAACGACACCCTCTACGGCCTCGGCGCCGGAGTCTGGAGCCGCAACGGCGCCCAGCTCTACCGCGCCGGCCGCGCCATCGAAGCCGGCCGCGTCTGGTCCAACACCTACCACCAGTACCCGGCCCACGCGGCCTTCGGCGGCTACAAGCAGTCCGGCATCGGCCGCGAGAACCACAAGATGATGCTCGACCACTACCAGCAGACGAAGAACCTCCTCGTGTCCTACGCGGAAGGACCCATGGGGTTCTTTTGAGTCGCCGTGCGAGGTCTCCTCGCTCCGCTCGTCGCCCTCGCCGCAGTCGGCTCGCCGAGGTGGTGACGCAGGTGGAGCGGGGAGCGTCGCGCCACGGGAATCCGCTGGCACGCGGATTCCCGCTCCGCGCTCTCCCCTGCTGCCGCCCCTCACCGGGCGGCGGCGGCGGAGCATGCTGGTCGAGTAGCCCGCGCAGCGGGCGTATCGAGACCCACGTGGCCGACACGTGCGGCAGCCCCATCCTCGCTCCGCTTCGCACCCCGCCCATGCTGGTCGAGTAGCCCGCGCAGCGGGCGTATCGAGACCCACCCGCAGACACACACCCCGAGAGGACACCACCGATGGACAGCACGCGGGTCGACGTGACCGAGGCGGCGGCCGACATGCTGCGCCGCATGAGCGAGCTGCACGGCCCGCTGATGTTCCACCAGTCGGGCGGATGCTGCGACGGCAGCTCGCCGATGTGCTTCCCGGTCGGCATGTTCCGCACGGGCGCGTCCGACGTGCTCGTCGAGACCCTGCAGGTCGACGGGCTCGCACCGATCGAGTTCTACATGTCGCGCAGCCAGTTCGAGTACTGGAAGCACACCCACCTCACCGTCGATCTGGTCGACGGCCGCGGGAGCGGCTTCAGCGTCGAGGCGCCCGAGGGCAAGCGCTTCATGATCCGCAGCCGCCTCCTCACCGACGCCGAGCTGGTCGAGTTCGGCCTCCTGCCGGCCGCCGCCGTCCAGCCCTGACCCGCACGGAGCCGTCGGATCCACTGGATCGGGAATATACCCCCCGGGGGTATGTTGGACCTCGGTGACCGACCCCGAGGGAGCACCCGATGACCGACGCCGCGCACGACCACAGCCAGCACACCACGTCCGCCCCGACCTCCTGGCGCACCGCCGCCACGGCGACCCTGCACTGCCTCACCGGCTGCGCGATCGGCGAGGTCCTCGGCATGGTGATCGGCACCGCCCTCGGGCTGCACAACCTGGGCACCGTCGTGCTCTCGATCGCCCTCGCCTTCCTCTTCGGCTACGCCCTCACCATGCGCGGCGTGCTCCGCGCGGGAGTCGCCTGGCGCGCCGCCGTCGGCATCGCCCTCGCCGCCGACACCGTCTCCATCGCGGTGATGGAGGTCATCGACAACACGGCGATGCTCGCGATCCCCGGCGCGATGGACGCGGGCCTCGCGAGCGGCCTGTTCTGGGGCTCCCTCGTCGGCTCGCTCGCCCTGGCCTTCGTGGTGACGACCCCGGTCAACCGCTGGCTGATCGGCCGCGGCAAGGGCCACGCCGTCGTGCACCGCTTCCACCACTGAGGATCGACGGGCGCCGGCTCCGGCGTCCCGACGGCGGTGCGGCTCCGACCTCGAGCCGCACCGCCACCGGGCTCACGCCCCGCAGCCGCCGATCGTCAGCTCCGGCTGATCGTTCAGGGTGATGGTCACGACCGCGCCCTGATCGGCGGCGACCCGGAACCACAGGATCCGCCCGGAGCCGTCCCTCAGCGCGTAGGAGGCGTCACCGGCGACGGGGTTCTCGGCGACGATGTCCGGGTACGCCGCGAGGAGCTCCTGCTCGGTCGAGCCGATCCCGATACCCGCCGCCGTGCGGGGGAACGCGGTCGCCGCCCGAGTCGCGTCGACCCCGTAACCGAAGACGGTGAGGAGGTCGACGCGTCCGGCCTCGTCGGAGTCGGCCATGATCCACGCGTTCACGTCGTCCGCGGTCCCGCGCCGGTCCGAGCGGCACTCCTCGATCCCGAAGTCGTACGGGACGAGAGCGGTCGTGTCGAGGGCGGCGGCGGCCGAGTCGCTGCTCCCGCCGTACGCGATCGGCCCGATGCCGTCGAACCCGATCACCCAGGTGGACAGGTCGGCGGCCGCGGTCTCCGTCGGCACCGCGGTGGGCGCAGGAACGGGAGCGGCGGTGGCGGTGGCCGTCGGCGACGGCGTCTCGATCGGCGTCGGAACGGGCGTCGGCGTCGGCGTCGGCGTAGGAGTCGTCGTCTCGACGGGCGCCGGCGCCGGCGGATCGAACGCGCCGGTCAGCGCGACCGCCACCCCGCCTCCGGAGACCAGCACGGCCGCGGTCACGAGACCGACGAGGAAGGAGGCGCGGTGCCGGAGCGGTCGGCGGCCCTGGTCGGCGCGGGCGCTCTCGACGATCATGCGACGGAAGGCGCGGTCGCGCTCCGGATCGATCACGGGCTTGTCGTTCATCGTGCACCTCCATCGGTGGCTGCGTCGGCGGTGAGGTCGGAGATCAGCTCCGCGAGTCGTCCTTTGGCGCGCGAGAGCCGCGACTTGACGGTCCCGTCCGGGACGCCGAGCACCCGGGCGGTGTCGGCGGTCGACATCTCGGCGATCACGCACAGCGACAGCACGTCCTGATCACGCAGGCTCAGCGCCCCGAAGGCGAGCCGGATGGCGTCTCGTCGTGGTTCGTCGTCGATCCGCCGGTCGGAGTCGTCGGCGAAGTCACCGCCGTGCTCCGGCTCGTGCAGCCGCCCGAGAGCCAGGCGGTGGCGGCGAGCCGACCGCCCGGCGTTCCTGGCGACGTTGTTGGTCGTGGCGAGCAGCCAGGGGAGCGGCGACCCGTCGACGAGCCGGACGGAGGCGCGACGGCGCCACGCCTCCAGGAAGACGAGGGCGGTCACGTCCTCGGCGTCGTGCAGCGCGCGGGTGTGGCGGAGCGCGTGCCAGAACACGCGCTGCCGGAAGGCGTCGTAGAGGCGGCCGAAGTCGTCGGGGTCACCCGAGAGCGCGGTCACCCACGACTCTCCGGCTTCTCGAGGCGGTGAGGAAGCGGTCATGCTCAGAGATGTCCGATCGAGCGGGGCGGTTCCCTCCGTCGCCACGGCGTGTCGCGCTGCGGCGCGCGAGGAGTCAGCCGGCGGGCTGCGGCTGATCCACCGGAGGCGGGGACGCCGCGGGAGGCGTGCCGGTGCTGAGGGCGACGCCCACCTCCGACCCCTTGTCCACCGTCGTGCCGGCCGCCGGGACCGTCGCGGCCACCGTCCCCAGCGGCTGGGTCGAGTCGATCTGCGTGGTCGCCCCCACGGTGAACCCGGCGTCGGTGAGCGTCCGGGTCGCGCTGTCGCCGCTCCGGCCGGAGACGTCGGGGACGACGACCTGCGGAGCGGCGATCATCGCGGGGTCGGCCGGCGAGAAGTCCGATCCGCCGTAGAGCGAGTCGATCTCGGTCATCAGCGGCTTCCAGATCCGGTGGCGCGCGCTCGGTGCCCAGCCGCTCGCGAAGTCGATGGTGTCCAGATTCACCCGCGAGCCGCTCTCCTGCGCCTTGATGCTGCCGACCCACACGGCGAGCGACACGGAGCTGGAGGCGCCGAGCGCCCAGGTGTCGGCCGAGTTGTCCGAGGTGCCGGTCTTCGTGATGTGCTGGACGCCGTCCTGCGGGTCGGCCTGCGTCCCCGTCCCCTCCGCGGTCACCTTGAGCATCGCGTACTGCATGGCCCGGGCGACCGACGACGAGACCGCCCTCGTGCACTCGGACTCGCTCGGCGGGATCGGGGCGCCGTCCGGCCCGGTGATCTCGGTGATCACGACGGGGGTGCAGCGCATGCCGTCGTCCGCGATCGCCGCGTAGGCGACGGCCATCGTCATCGGCGCGACCTCGTTCGTGCCGATGACCGAGGCGGCCGTCTGCGTCAGCTCGCCGCCGTCCGCGCGATGGACCCCGAACGCCTCGGCGGTGGTGCGGATCTTGCAGAGATCGAGCAGGTGCGACATGCCGGTGTAGCCGGTGTTGAGCGACCAGATGGTCGAGTTCAGGGCCGT
The DNA here is from genome assembly GCF_013205055.1 of Rathayibacter sp. VKM Ac-2856. GTDB lineage: Bacteria > Actinomycetota > Actinomycetes > Actinomycetales > Microbacteriaceae > Rathayibacter. Next base: position 200,092 of record NZ_JABMLF010000002.1, on the reverse strand, counting down.
CTGAGTGTCGGAGTAGGCGCCGTCGCCCGCGTTCTTCGGGTTGTAATCGGCGTAGTTCCGCGTGCCCTCGCAGCTGTCCGTGAAGCCGGTCCAGTTCTTCCGCTTCGAGTCGAACTGCTCGAGCAGCGTGTGCCCGGATGTGAGCCACTCCGCCAGGGTGAAGACCTTGTAGCCGGAGCCGGGCTGGAAGCCGTTCCCGCCGCCCATCGCGGCGTCGACGTTGAGGTTGATCGCCGAGTACTCCGGGCCGCTCGCGATGACGTCCGGGTCCTGGCTGTAGCGCTTGTTCTGCACCATCGTCAGCACCTTCCCCGTCCCCGTCTGCACCGCGACGGCGGTCGCGCCGACGTCGAAGCGCGGGTCGGACGCGGGGACCTGCTCGTCCATCAGCGCCTGCGCCGTCTCCTGCAGCCCGAGGTCGATCGTCGTGTAGACCTTCAGCCCGCCGCGCTTGAGGGTCGCGTATCGCTCGTCGGCGGTGGCGCCGAGCGCGGGGTCGTTGCGCAGCACGTGCGAGACGTAGTCGCAGAAGTAGGCGGCGCTGCCCGCGGTCTGGCAGCCGGTCGACGGGGGAGTGATGACCGGCTCGATCGGCGCGGCCTTCGCGGCGTCGCGGGTCGCGGCGTCGATCTTCCCGTACTCCAGCATCCGGTCGAGGATGTAGTCGCGCCGGCTCGTCGTCAGCGCGTAGCCGTTCGCCTCGCCGTTGTCGGGGTCGTCGGGCCGGTCGAAGCGGAACTTCTCCGGATTGTTGACGATCGCGAGCAGCGCCGCCGACTGCCCGACCGTGAGATCCGCGGCATCGACGCCGTAGTAGTACTCCGCCGCCGCCTCGATGCCGTAGACGGTGCCGCCGAAGAGGGCGATGTTGAGGTAGCCGAGCAGGATCTCGTCCTTCGAGTACTCCTTCTCCACCCCGATCGCGAGGCGCATCTCCTTGAGCTTGCGCTCGGGAGTGGTCGCGGTCGCCTCGGTGTAGGCCGCCGCGCGCTCGGTCTCGTCGCTGATCGACTCGGCCTTCTGCACCAGGACGTTCTTGACGTACTGCTGCGTGATCGACGAGCCGCCCTGCGGCGCCTTGTCGAGGAGGTAGGTGCTGGCGACGGCGCGGAGGGTGCCCTGCAGATCGATGCCGCCGTGCTCGTAGTAGCGCGGGTCCTCACTCGAGACGAGCGCGTCGAAGACCGGCGCGGCGATCTGGTCGGCGGACACCTCGATGCGGTTCTGGTCGTAGAAGGAGGCGAGGAGCGTCGGGTCCTCGGGGTCGCCCGCGTAGACGTCCGTCTTCTGCATCAGCTCGCCGACCTCGAGGTAGCTCGGCAGCGACTGGAACGCCGAGATCGTGCTCGACGTGGCGGCCCCGGTGAGCGCGAAGGCCGGCGCGACCACCACGGTCGCGAGCAGCCCGGCCAGCACGCTGACGATCACGAATCCGAACAGCGCGCCGAGAGCCCCGTGGACGGTGCGACGGGGCTGGAAGACGGGGACGTTCGGACGCTTCAGGATGGATCCTCTCGGTGCACCAGCACCCTAGGCGAGGTCTCCGACATCCCCGCCCAGGCGCGCCCGCGGACCATGCGCCCTAGTCGGACGACCACGTCGTCTCAACCTTCACCTGTAGTTGCGAGAGGTCGCCCGGTTCGTCCACTAGAAGCCGCAGTACGCCGATCTCGTGCAATTTCAGCCTCTTGCGTTCGATGCGGCGCTGACCGCCCGAACCTGAGGACCACAGGACAACGGAGTTCCGATAGATGACGATGTTGCCGTCCCACTGGAACGAGATGTTCGTCGCACCACGACCGGCTGTTTCACTCGACCAGACCGGCCGAGTTCCGTCATAGACGACCCAGTTCCCGTCCGCCTGGAAGGTCGAGCGGTAGCGGCCGTTCAGCGAGCGGGAGTCGAGCTTCGAGTAACCGGGAGGGTAAGAGCAGGTGTGCTCGGACCACCAGAATTCGTTCTCCGGTCCAATGCACGATGGGGTGACGAGACGGTAAGAGACATAGTTGCCGAACTGGTCCTCAGCCTGCGCGGCCGGCGCGACGACTGTAGCCGTCAGGATCGACGAGGCCACCGCGACCGCGGCCAGCGATCTCCGCCAGGGCCGTCGGCCGCTCGCCGTCGCGGTGAGTGCGTCACTCCGACTTTTTGTTCCGCGTCTCTCGGTCCACTGCATGGCTGACTCCTTCGTCACCGGGTACGGCGGCGATCGTCGTCCCCAGCGGAGACGCTAGTCAGGCTGAGTCACTCGACTCATCGATGGCATGAGACGCGCGCTGGATGGCGCGCGCCGGAAGGCGCGGCCTGCTCACCGGCGTCCCTAATCGAGCAGGTCCCCATTGCGATCGGCGATGTCGTTGACGTTCTTCGGCGCCTCGCCGGTGCTGACCTGCAGCGGAATGACGGCTCCGCGGAGAACCGTCTCGTCCGCGCTGGGCGTGGTCGAGACGACGGAGCCCGCGGGGATGCTCGCCACTTGGACGGGCTCGCTCTTGCCGACGGTGAAGCCCGCGGCGGTGAGCGCGGCGGTGGCCGCGGCGACCGAGAGGCCTGTCACGTCCGGCACCTCGGTCAGTGTGGCGGTGCGCGGCGAGGACGCGAGCATCGAGGCGGGCGGGGCGATGAAGTCGTCCCCGCCGTACTTCTGATCGAGCGCCGTCATGATCGGCTTCCAGATCGCGTGGCGCGCGTCCGAGGCGCGGATGGTGCCCTTCTCGCCCGACAGCTTCGTCAAGCGGAGGTTCTGCTTCTTGCCGTCCTCGAAGCCCTTGATGCTGCCGACCCAGACGGCGAGCGACGCGGCCCGGCTGGCGCCGGCGGTCCAGACGTCGGCCGCGTCGTCGGTCGTGCCCGTCTTGGCGATGTGCTCGATGCCGTCGTATGGATTCGAGGCGGTGGCGGTTCCGGAGGTGATGACCCGCTGCATCGCGTACTGCATGCCTCGCGCCACCTCGGGGGTGACGGACTGCGTGCAGGACGAGGCGGGCGGCGCGACCGCCGCGCCGGTGCTGTCCGTGATGCGGTCGATGACGATCGTGTCGCAGGTCGACCCGTCGTTCGCGATGCCGGCGTAGGCGTTGGCGAGTGTGAGCGGCGCGATCGGGTTCGTGCCGAGGACCGACGCAGGTCTGCTCTCCAGCTCCTTGGCATCGGCGCGGTGGATGCCGAAGGACTCCGCCGTGCTGCGGATGTCGCAGACGTCGAGCTGGTTGGCCATGCCCATGAAGCCGGTGTTGATCGAGTTCGCCGTCGCCTGCACCGCGGTCATGGAGGAGGCGTCCTCGGACGAGTTGTCGTTCTTCGGAGCGAACCGCTCGGTGAAGAGTCCGTCGTTCGCGACATTGCACTTCATCGGGTAGGAGCGGAACCCCGAGGTCGGCGACGGGAACGACTCGTTCAGCGTGTGCCCCGCCTGCAGCCACTGAGCGAGGGTGAAGACCTTGTAGGTCGACCCCGTCTGCACACCGGCCGTGCCGCCCATGCCGACATCGACGTTGAGGTTGATCGCGCTGTAGCCGGGGTTCGCGGCGAGGAACTCCTCGTCCTGGCTGTACTTGGTGTTCTGGACCATCGACAGCACGCGGCCCGTTCCGGCCTGGATCGAGGCGGCGGTGGCGCCCACCTCGAAGCGCGGGTCGGTCGGCGGGATGTAGGCGTTGAGCGCCGCCTGCGACACCTGCTGGATGTCGAGGTCGAGGGTGGTGACGATGTCGAAGCCGCCCTGGCGGATCCGCTGGTAGCGCTCGTCGTCGTCGGCGCCGAACGCCTCGTCGTTGCGCAGCACATTGAGCACGTACTCGCAGAAGTACGCCGCGTCTCCGGCGGTCGCGCAGCCGGTGGACGGCTCGGTGATGTTCGGGATGATCGGCTCGGCGACCGCGGCGTCGTGGACCTCCTGGCTGATCTTGGAGTACTTCAGCTCCTCGCCCAGGATGTAGTCGCGTCGCTCCTTGGTCGCGGCGTAGCCGTTCGCCGCGCCGTTCGCCTCGTCGGCCGGGTTGTCGAAGCGGAACTTCGACGGGTTGTTCACGATCGCCAGCAGCGCCGCGGCCTGCGCGGTCGAGAGCTGGCTGGCCGGGATGCCGTAGTAGTAGTTGGCCGCGGCCTCGATGCCGTAGACCGTGCCGCCGAAGAGCGCGATGTTGAGGTAGCCGAGCAGGATGTCGTCCTTCGACGTCTCCTTCTCGAGGCCGATCGCGAGGCGCATCTCCTTCAGCTTGCGCTCGGGAGTGGGGTCGGTCGCGAGCTTGTAGGCGGCGTCGCGCTCGGCCTCGTCGGTGATCGACTCGGCCTTCTGCACGAGCACGTTCTTGACGTACTGCTGCGTGATCGACGAGCCGCCCTGCAGGTCGTCGCCGGTCAGCGTCACGGCGAGGGCGCGGAGCGTGCCCTGGAGGTCGATGCCGCCGTGCTCGTAGAAGCGCGGGTCCTCGCCGGCGACGGCGGCGTCCTTCGCGGTCTGCGCGACCTCGTCCCAGCCGACCTCGACGCGGTTCTGGTTGTAGACGGAGGCGAGGAGCGTGGTGCCGTCGCCCGCGTAGATGTTGGTGCGCTGCATCAGCTGACCGGCGTCGAGGTAGCCGGGCAGGTTCTGGAACATGCCGATCGTGTTGCTCGTCGCGAGGCCGGTGAGAGCGAGCGCCGGAGTGACGCCGACGGTGATCAGGACGCCCGCGACGGCGCTCATCCCGATGAATCCCAGCACTGCCCGCAGCGAGAGTCCCAGAGGACGAGCGGAGCTGCGGGACGCTGTGGGGAGAGCCATGGAGCGGGAGGTCCTTCCGGCGCGGAGAATCCGCGCGAATGCAGGGTGGCGGGGCGACGCGCCGGTCGTGCGATCCCCCTCGGTCATGGTACGTGACGCGCCCGGGAGGAGGGGGTCCTCCTGGAGGACGAGATGCACCTGTGACTCGAGCCGCGCGGACCCCTGGAACGGTGCGCGAACACGGGCGGATCGCGGCGTCCGGACCGACCCGAGGCTGCCGCCGGGACGATGCATCCGTATCGTGGGAGCAGCGCCCCCGAGAGGGGAGCGGAGGCAACACCGCACCACCTGTCGTCCCGGGCCCCCGGGACGGTCGGCCCCCGGAAGGAAGCGCACACCATGGCACGCATCCACGACGACGTGACCCAGCTCGTCGGCAGGACCCCGCTCGTCCGCATCAACCGCCTCGAGGGCGCCGACAGCGCCGTCGTCCTCGCCAAGCTCGAGTTCTACAGCCCCGCCAACAGCGTGAAGGACCGCATCGGCATCGCGATCGTCGACGCCGCCGAGGCGTCCGGCGAGCTGCCGCCCGGAGGCACGATCGTCGAGGGCACGAGTGGCAACACCGGCATCGCGCTCGCGATGGTCGGCGCGGCCCGCGGCTACAAGGTGATCCTGACGATGCCCGAGACGATGTCGACCGAGCGCCGGGTCCTGCTGCGCGCCTACGGCGCCGAGATCGTGCTCACCCCCGGCTCCGAGGGCATGCGCGGCGCGGTCGAGCGCGCGCAGGCGATCGTCGCCGAGACCCCCGGCGCGGTGCTCGCCCGCCAGTTCGAGAACGCGGCCAACCCCGAGGTGCACCGCCGCACCACCGCCGAGGAGATCTGGGCGGACACCGACGGCGAGGTCGACGTCTTCGTCGCCGGCATCGGCACGGGCGGCACCATCACCGGTGTCGGGCAGGTCCTCAAGGAGCGCAAGCCCGGCGTGCAGATCATCGGCGTCGAGCCGATCGACTCGCCGCTGCTCACGCAGGGCACGGCCGGCCCGCACAAGATCCAGGGGATCGGCGCCAACTTCGTGCCGGCCAACCTCGACCGCGACGTCTACGACGAGATCATCGACGTCACCCTCGACGACTCCGTCCGCGTCGCGCGCGCCATGGCCGCCCAGGAGGGCATCCTCGGCGGCATCTCCTCCGGCTCGATCATGTGGGCGGCCCTCGAGGTCGCCAAGCGCCCGGAGAACGCGGGGAAGACGATCGTCGCGATCGTCTGCGACTTCGGCGAGCGGTACATCTCGACCGTCCTCTACGAGGACCTCCGCAGCTGAGCCCCGCCGGCCCCCGCCCCAGCGTGCTCGGACGCCTCCGCGAGGACGTCGCGGCCGCGCGCCGACGCGACCCGGCGGCCCGCAGCGCGGCGGAGGTGGTGCTCGCCTACCCCGGTCTGCACGCGGTCTGGGTGCACCGCGTCGCCCACCGCTGGTGGCGGCGCGGCGCACGGCTGCCGGCGCGGCTCCTCGCGCAGGCGGCCCGCGCGGCGACCGGAGTCGAGATCCACCCGGGCGCGACGATCGGCCGCCGGCTCTTCATCGACCACGGCATGGGCGTCGTGATCGGCGAGACCGCGCGGATCGGCGACGACTGCATGCTCTACCACTCCGTCACGCTCGGTGGGAAGTCCGCGCGGCGCGAGCGGCGCCACCCGACGCTCGGCGACCGCGTCGTCGTCGGTGCGGGCGCCGTGGTCCTCGGCCCGATCGTGCTGGGCTCGGACGTGAGCGTCGGTGCGAACGCGGTCGTCGTGAAGGACGCCCCGGACGGCGCGGTGCTGGTCGGGATCCCGGCCCGCGACCTGCGCGCGCTCGGCCGGGCCGAGGACGCGCTCGCGGACCCGGCCTTCTGGATCGACCCCGCGATGTACATCTAGCGGCGCCCGCCCGGTCGGGTCCGGCGGGCGGCGCTGAGGGGATCAGTCGTCGTCGTCGGGGCGCGAGATGTCGCGCTTCTCGCGCTTGATCACCGCGAACGCGTCCAGTGCGTGCACCCGCGTCTCCTTGAGGTCGAGGATCGGCGCCGGGTAGCCGTTCGCATCCGGCGTCAGCGTGTCACCGAGTGTCCACGGCTCGTGGATGGAGGCGCGGTCGAGCTCGGCCAGCTCGGGCACGTACTCGCGCAGGTAGCCACCGTCCGGGTCGAACTTCTTCGACTGCGTCACCGGGTTGAAGACGCGGAAGAACGGGGACGCGTCGGCCCCGGATCCCGCGACCCACTGCCAGTTCGCGGCGTTGCTCGCCGGGTCCGCGTCCACGAGCGTGTCCCAGAACCAGTCCTCGCCGACCCGCCAGTCGACCAGCAGGTTCTTGATCAGGAACGACGCCGTCACCATGCGGACCCGGTTGTGCATGTAGCCGGTCTTCCAGAGCTCGCGCATGCCCGCGTCGACCAGCGGGAAGCCCGTGCGGCCCTGGTGCCAGGCGTCGATCTTCTCCTCGCCGGGGTGGCCCCAGGGGAAGGAGTCGAAGCGCGAGTCGAAGTTCGCCGTCGCGAGGTCGGGCCAGTGGAAGAGCAGGTGGTAGCAGAACTCGCGCCAGAGCACCTCGGAGAGGAAGCGGTCGCTGCCCTCGCCGCGGTGCTGCCCCTTCGCGTGCGCCTCCTCGAGCGCGTGCCAGACCTGGAACGGGCTGATCTCACCCCAGCGCAGGTGCGGCGACAGGTTCGAGGTCGCGTCACGCGCCGGCAGGTTCCGGTCGTCCGCGTAGTCGTCGAGCTGCTCGGCGAGGAAGGCGCGCAGCCGCTTCGCCGCCGCCTTCTCGCCCGGCACCCAGCGCTCGCGGAGCCCGCCGGCCCAGTCGGGGCTCGTCGGCAGTAGCTGCCACTCGTCGAGGTCGTCCGAGGCGACGCTCGGCACTCCGCCGTCGATCTCGCGCGGTCGCGGCAGCGGGGCGCGCGGAGTGTCGCGGTTGCGGCAGGCACGCGCGAAGGGGGTGTAGACGGAGTAGGGGCCGCCGCCGCCGGTCTGCACGGTCCAGGGCTCGAAGAGCAGCGAGCCCTGGTGGCTCTCGGCCTCGACGTCCCGGTCGCGGAGCGCCTCCTTGATCGCGGCGTCGACCGTGCGCTCGGCCTTCCCGTAGCGGCGGTTCCAGTGCACGGCGCCCGCGCCGATCTCCTCCGCGAGCTGGAGCACGACGGCCTCGGCCGGGCCGCGGCGCAGGATCAGGGACGCTCCGGCCTCCTGGAGGTCGCCCGCGAGCGCGAGCAGGCTGCCGTGCAGCCACCAGCGCGCGGCGCCGCCGAGCGGGCGGATGCCGCGGGACTCCTCGTCGAGGACGTAGCAGACGGCGACGGGGCCGCCGCGGTCGATCGCCGCGCGGAGGGCCGGGTTGTCGCCGAGGCGCAGGTCGTCGCGGAGCCAGACGAGGGTGGGGGAGGAGCTGCTCATGGTGCCTCCATGATCCGCGAGTGCGGACCGCGCGCGAAGTGCTGGCCGCGCGACGGCGGTGCGTGCTAGCGGTGGGGCGGAGTCGTCAGGTCGAGGCGACGCGGTCGCGAAGCTTGTCGCAGAGCGCGGTCAGCTGGTCCAGCTCGTCGTCGTCGAGGGCGGATCCGACGTGCTGGGAGATCGTCTCCATGTGCGTCATCGCGACGCGCCGGAAGAGCGCGTAGCCCTCGTCGGTGATCTGGATGACCGTGCCGCGCGCGTCCGTCGGGTCCTCGCTCTTCGTCACGCAGCCGCGCGCGACCAGGCGGTCGATCAGGCGGCTGACGCTCGGCTGCGTCAGCAGGACGTGCTTGTTGAGGTCGCGCAGCCGGGCCTTCCGCTCGGGCTGGAGCGTGAGGTTGAAGAGGACGTCGTACTCGTTGAGCGAGATCTCCTTGGACGGGAAGTCGGTGCTCAGCGCGCGCATCACGTGCACCTGCGCACGGAACAGCGACTCCCACGCGGCGACCGCACGTCTCGAGCTCACGCATCCTCCTCTTTGCGTTCAGGATACGGCGTCTCGACGGCTCGAACGGGCTGTCGGCGCCGACGGGGGCGGAGAGAGTCAGCACGGACCCCCGGGAACGACAGAAGGCCGGCCGCTGAGGCGAGCGGCCGGCCTTCATTCCCTTGCACCAAGAGTGTCCTGCAATCACTTCTCGCGCTTCTCCGCCACAGCAAACGGTTGACGCACTTGAACTATATAACGGATCGATAACGCCGCAACCACCTGTTTCCTGAACTTCCCCTGGGACCCCTGATCGTCGCGCGGAGCACCCTCCGGACGCCTGTCGCATGGAGCGTCCTGCGAGCTCGCTGCACCGGCTCATGCTGATCGAGCAGCCCGCTCCGCGGGCGTATCGAGATCCACCCTCCGACAGCGTCGGTCTCGATACGCCGCGCCCCGCGGCTACTCGACCAGCGTGGACGGCGCGCGCCCCGCTCCTACCGGCTGGTCGGCGCGCGGAGCACCCTTCGGGCGCACTCATCCCCATGCTGCGCACCCTCCGGGCGCGCACCGGCTCATGCTGATCGAGTAGCCCGCTCGGCGGGCGCATCGAGATCCGCCGTCGGACAGCGTGGGTCTCGATACGCCGCCCCGCGGCTACTCGACCAGCATGGAAGCCGCCGACTCGGGGCGAACGACCAGCCGCTCTCTACAAGGCGTCCGGTGAGAAACGCGTGCCAGCGTTTCTCACGAGCCGTAGGCAGGACGCTCTGCGGAACGTGCCCACCTCGTCAGCCGACCGCGGCGGTGTGAGCGCGTGCGCTCACACCGCAATCGAGCACGCCCGGATCTCTTCCGACGGGCGAGCGCGAGCGCTCACCCGTCAGAAGAGATCCGGGCTAGGGGTGGACGCGTAGCGGATGGCGACGTCGGCGTGGCGGTCGAAGCGGTAGCCGACGCCGCGGACGGTGCGGACGATGTCCTCGTAGCGGCCGAGCTTCGCGCGGAGGCGGCGGACGTGGACGTCGATGGTGCGCTCGTTGGGGGCGTCGTCGTCGGCGGCTCCCCAGAGCGAGGAGATCAGCTCGGCGCGCTCGATGGTGCGGCCCTCGCGGAGGACGAGGTACTGCAGGAGCTCGAACTCCTTGTAGGTGAGCGCGGTGGTCTCGTCGTCGAGGACGACGCGCTTGCGCGAGATGTCGATGACGACGCCGCCGGGGGCGCGGTCGAGGTCGGGCTCGGTCTCGGCGCGGCGGCGGGCGACCGCGGCCGGGTCCTGGAGGGCGAGGCGGACGACGTCGACGTCGCGGCCGCCGACGCCCTGCGGCGCGAGGGCGACGGAGGCGTAGGTCTCGGCGTCGGGAGCGAACTCGGCGGTGACGCGCTTGAGCTCCTCGACGAGGCGGCCGAGGTCGATGCCGGCCGCGCGGGCCTTCGCCTCGTCGATGCCGACGTAGAGGGCGAAGCCGCGGGCCTCGGTGCCCTGCGGCACGGCGCGCAGCGGCGGCGCCGCGGGGGCGGCGGCGGGCGCGGCCTGCAGGCGGGGGGCGACGGACGTGGGAGCGGAGACGGTACGGGCGTGGAGGAGGGACATGACGAATCCTTGGGGTGGTCGGATCCGGGACGGGTGTCCGGGGACGGATCCGGGTGTGCGCGCGAGAGCCGGTGCACGAGGTGCTGTCCGGCAGGGGCGGATGCGGGGCATCCAGGGGTTCACCGCGCCTGCGACGCCCGGCCGATCAGGAGATCGGCTCGATCAGTGCGATCGGGGCGGAGGCTGTGCGGGAACCGGCGAGGGTGGATCCTCAGGCGCACATTCGACAGCGCAGGACGAGGCCGCCGGCCATCATCATGCCGGCATCCCCGATGGCCTCAAGGGAGGTCAGGGCGTGCGCGTTGTCAGTCATGGTCGAAAGTAAAGCGGATGACGGCGGAGCACGTCAATGACTCCGCGCACAATGGGCGGTCCCGGGCGCGCGATCCGCGCTCGGGACCGCAGGCTCAGCCGGCCAGGCCGTACAGGCGGTCGCCCGCGTCGCCGAGCCCGGGGACGATGTAGCCGAGCTCGTTGAGCTTCTCGTCGAGCGAGCCGAGCACGATGGTCACGTCCTTGCCGACGAAGGCCTTCTCGACCGCCGCGAGGCCCTCGGGGGCGGCGAGCAGGCAGACGGCGGTGACGTCCTCGGCTCCGCGGTCGAAGAGGAACTGGATGGCCGCGACCAGCGAGCCGCCGGTGGCGAGCATCGGGTCGAGCACGAAGCACTGGCGGTTGGAGAGGTCGTCCGGGAGGCGCTCGGCGTAGGTCGTCGGCTCGAGGGTCTCCTCGTTGCGCGCCATCCCGAGGAAGCCCACCTCGGCGGTGGGGATCAGCTTGACCATGCCCTCGAGCATCCCGAGCCCCGCGCGGAGGATCGGCACGACGAGCGGCTGCGGGTCGCTCAGGGCGAGGCCCGTGGTCGTGGTGACCGGCGTCTCGATGGTGACGGTGCGCGTGCGGACGCCCCGGGTCGCCTCGTAGGCGAGCAGGGTCATCAGCTCCTCGGCGAGCTGCCGGAAGGTGGGGGAGGGGGTGCGCTTGTCGCGCAGCACGGTGAGCTTGTGCGTGATCAGCGGGTGGTCGGCTACGTGGACGCGCATAAGCTCAATCTACTTGCCGGTCGGAGTCGGCCGGAGCCGGACGAGGGGGCGCGATGCGCGAGAGCGACCTCCGCCTGCCTCCCGAGGCCGACGCCTGGATGCGCTCGGCGCTCGACGAGGCGCGGCGCGCCGCCGAGTGGGGCGACGTCCCCGTGGGCGCGGTGGTCGTCGATCCCGAGGGCGTCGTGATCGGGCGCGGGCGCAACGAGCGGGAGCTGCACCGGGACCCGACGGCGCACGCGGAGGTCGTCGCGCTGCGCGAGGCCGCGGCCGCCCGTGGCGACTGGCAGCTCGCGGGCTGCACGCTCGTCGTGACGCTCGAGCCGTGCGCGATGTGCGCCGGTGCGATCCTCGCCTCCCGGCTCGACCGCGTCGTCTTCGGGGCGTGGGACGAGAAGGCGGGGGCGGCGGGCTCGGTGCACGACCTCCTCCGCGACCGCCGGCTGCACCACGTGGTGGAGGTCTACCCGGGACTCCGGGCCGACGAGGGCGCCCGGCTGCTGCTCGACTTCTTCGCGACGAAGCGCTGAGCGCTCGAGCCGCTGAGCCGCCCGAGTCGCTCGGCTCAGCTGTGCGCGCCCACCCACTCGCCGAGTGCGGACTCGGTCGCCGCGCGCATCCGCTCGAACCGGCCCGCGCTCTCGTCGTCGTCGAGCTGCTCGAGCCCGTAACCGGCTCCGGCCGCGTAGTCGGCGTCGCCCTCCAGCCAGCGCGCGGCCAGGTCGGCGGTGAGCTCGGGGTGGAACTGCACGCCCAGCAGCCACTCGTCGATCCCGAAGGCCTCGACCGCGTATGCCGGGGAGGAGGCCAGCAGCGTCGTCCCCGAGGGCAGGTCGAAGGTGTCGCTGTGCCACTGCATCACCGGGACGTCGGCGAAGTGCCGCAGCGGCGAGCGCAGTCCCGCCTCGCTCGGCGCGACGCCGCGGAAGCCGACCTCGCGGGTCGGGCCGGGCCGGACCTCCTCGCCGAGCGCGGCGGCGATCAGCTGCGCGCCGAAGCAGACGCCGAGGGTCGGCCGGCGGTGATGCAGCCGGTCCTGCAGCAGGGCGATCTCGGGGGAGATGAAGGGGTGCCGCGCGGTCTCGTAGACGCCCGCGCTCGAGCCGAGCGTGACGACGAGGTCGGGCGCGAGGATGTCGACGGAGTCGAGGTCGGTGCCCGCCAGCGCGTCGACCGCGAAGCCCAGATCGCGCAGCATCGGCTCGAGGGCGCCCAGACCGGCGCCGCGCTCGTTGACGATCGCGAGGACCCGGCGCATCAGCCGGCGCTCCCGGGGGAGGCCGCCGAGGAGACCGGGCCGTCGGAGGGCCGGCCCGCCCCACGATCGACGTCGGGTTCGAGGTAGACGACGCGGGCGGCCGGGACGGCGTCGCGGATCCGCTTCTCCGTCGCGTCGATCCCGGCGGCCAGCTCGCCCACGGTCTCGGCCGCGGGGAAGGCGAGCTTCGCGGCGACGAGGATCTCGTCCGGACCGAGGTAGAGGGTCTTCATGTGGATGATGCGCTCGACGTCCGAGCCGGCCTCGATGGCGGCGCGGATCGCGGCGACGTCGCCCGGGGTGGCGCCCTCGCCGACCAGCAGGCTCTTGGTCTCGACGCCGAGGACGATCGCGACGACGACCAGCAGCGTGCCGATCATGATCGTGCCGATCGCGTCGAAGACCGTGTTCCCGGTGATCACCGAGAGGCCGACGCCGAGCAGCGCGAAGACGAGCCCGGTGAGCGCGGCGACGTCCTCGAGCAGGACGACGGGCAGCTCCGGCGCCTTCGCCCGGCGGATGAACTGCAGCCACGACTGCGACCCGCGCACCTTGTTCGACTCCTTGACGCCGGTGCGCAGCGAGTAGCCCTCGAGGCAGATCGAGACGACGAGGACCAGGATCGGCAGCCAGGCGTTCTCGAGCTCGTGCGGATCGGCGATCTTCTCGACGCCCTCGTAGATCGAGAAGACGCCGCCGACCGAGAAGAGGATGATCGCGACGACGAAGGCGTAGACGTAGCGCTCGCGGCCGTAGCCGAACGGGTGCTCCTCGTCGGCCTCCTTGCGCGACTTCCGGCCGCCCAGGAGCAGCAGCAGCTGGTTGCCGGAGTCGGCGAGCGAGTGCACGCCCTCGGCCAGCATCGAGGCCGAGCCGGAGAAGAACCAGGCGATGAGCTTCGTCAGCGCGATGCCGAGGTTCGCGGCCAGCGCCGCGATGATGGCGGAACCGCCTCCGGATGCGCTCACGGTGTCTCCTCGGGGTGACTGGTGCTCGGGCGGTGCTCGGGGGTGGTCGGCCCATCCTAGGAGGCGGGTGCCGGGACGCAGGATCCCCCTTGCGCTGCGGATCGGCCGCGTCCTCGCCGGCCGCGCTTTCGTACGATGGGCGGATGACCGACGCACCCGTGCAGCTCCCGTCCATCGCCGTCCTCGGGCTCGGCTCGATGGGAGGCGCGATCCTCAGCGGGCTGCTCGCTCCCGGTGTCGAGGTGGAGGGCGGCGTCCGCGTGACGAACCGCGACGCCGAGAAGGCCGCGCGCTGGAGCGGCCACCCGGTGGTCACCGCGTTCGCGACCGCCGAGGACCCGGACGCGAATCGACGGGCCGTCGAGGGCGCCGCCGTCGTGCTGGTCGCGGTGAAGCCGCACATGGTGCCCGCGCTGCTCGACGAGATCGCCGGGTCGCTCGCTCCCGGGACGATCGTGGTGAGCGTGGCCGCGGGCGTGACCGTCGCGACGTTCGAGGCGCACCTGCCCGCGTCGGTCGCCGTGCTGCGCTCGATGCCGAACACCCCGGCCGTGGTGGGGCGCGCGGTCACCGGTCTCAGCGCGGGCACCCGCTCGAGCGAGGGCGACCTGGCGCTGGTGCGCCGGCTCTTCGAGACCGTCGGCGAGGTCGTGGAGGTGCCGGAGTCGCAGCTCGACGCGCTGTCGACGATCTCGGGCTCGGGGCCGGCCTACGTCTTCCTCCTCGTCGAGGAGCTGACCGCCGCGGCGCTCGCGAAGGGCTTCACGCCCGAGCAGGCCGCGACCATGGTGACGGGGACCTTCCGCGGCGCCGCCGAGCTGCTCGTGCACTCGGGGGAGGACCCGGCCGAGCTGCGCCGCCGGGTCACCAGCCCGAACGGCACGACCGAGCGCGCCATCGCCGTGCTCCAGGAGGCGGACCTCGCCGCCCTCTTCACCCGCGCGACCGACGCGGCCCTGGCCCGAGCCCGAGAGCTCGCCGCCTCCTGACCCCGCCGTCCCCGTCCCCCGCCCCTTCTCCCCGCCGCGAGATGCCACTTATGAGCCCGACACGCCGTGTCGGGGGCTCATAAGTGGCATCTGGCGAGGGGAGGGCGGGCGAGCAGGCGGGTCAGGAGCCGAGGGCCGCGAAGCGCTCGATGTCGCTGGGGGTGCCGCTGACGACGATGAGGTCGTGGTTCGAGACCACGGTCTGCTCGGTCGCGTAGGTGAACGGCTTGCCCGGGCTCTTCACGCCGACGACGGTGACGCGGTGCTTCCGGCGCACGCCCGACTCGGTGAGGGTGAGGCCGCGGATGGGCTTCGGCGGGTACATCTTGGCCAGCACGAAGTCGTCGTCGAACTCGATGAAGTCGAGCATCCGGCCCGAGACCAGGTGCGCCACGCGCTCGCCCGCCTCGGCCTCCGGGTAGATCACGTGGTTCGCGCCGATCCGCTCGAGGATCTTGCCGTGCGAGCGGGAGATCGCCTTGGCCCAGATCTGCGGGATCTTGAGGTCGACGAGGTTCGCGGTGATCAGCACCGATGCCTCGATCGAGGAGCCGACGGCGACGACGGCGACCTGGAAGTCCTGCGCGCCGATCTGGGCGAGGGCGTCGAGAGATCGGGCGTCGGCCTGGACGGCGTGGGTGACCCGCTCCGACCACTTCTGCACGAGGCCGGCGTCGGCGTCGATCGCGAGGACCTCGCGGTCGAGGCGGTCGAGCTGGCCGGCCGTGGCGGCACCGAAGCGACCGAGGCCGATCACCAGCACCGGGGCGTCGTACCTGATGCGGTCAACCAACGATGGGCCTCTCTTCCGGTCGTCTGAACAACTGCCTGCGCTGGCTCGCAGCGAGCGCGGCAGCGAGAGTCACGGTACCAACGCGGCCCATGAACATCGTCAGCGCCAGCACGTAGACGCCGGAGGTCGGCAGCTCGGCGGTGAGCCCGGTGGAGAGCCCGGAGGTCGCGAACGCCGAGATCACGTCGAAGAGCACGTGGTCGAGCGGCGCCTTGGTGATGTGCAGGATCAGGACGGAGGAGACGGCGACGGTCGTCGCTCCCCACAGCACGACCGAGACCGCGAGGCGCAGCACGTCGTTGGGGATCCGGCGGCCGAACGCCTCCATGTCGTTGTTGCCCCGCGCCTCGGCGAAGGCCGCGAGGAAGAGGATCGCCAGCGTGGTCACCTTGATGCCGCCGGCCGTCGAGGCCGAGCCGCCGCCGATGAACATCAGCATGTCGGTGACGAGCAGGCTGGAGCCGTTGAGGTCGGGGATCGAGATGGTCGAGAAGCCGCCGGAGCGCGTCATCGTCGACAGGAAGAAGGACTGGAAGACGGTGTCGCCCGCATCGAGGGTGCCGAAGGTCGTCGGATTGTCGAACTCGAGCACGATGTAGAGCACCGCGCCCGCGACGAGCAGGATCAGCGACGTGACCAGCGTGAGCTTGACGTGCACCGACCACTTGCGCGGGCGCCGCCAGCCGCGCGAGAAGGCGTAGATGACGGGGAAGCCGATCGAGCCGAGGAAGACGCCGACCATCAGGATCCCGAGGAACCAGTAGTCGTCCTCGAACGGCGTGAGGCCCGCGGCGTTGGGGGCGAAGCCGGTGTTCGTGAAGGCCATCGCGGAGTAGTAGAAGGAGTGCCAGATCGCCTCGCCGATCGGGATGCCGTCGATCAGCATCCGCGGGAAGAGGAGCAGGGCCACCACGATCTCGATCACGGCGGCGCTGATCGCGACCGTCGCGAGGAGTCCGCCGATCTCGCCGAGGCGCACCGCCTGCCCCTCGGCGACGGGGCCGGAGTGGATGCGGAGCGGGTTCGAGTCGCTCGCGGCCATCAGCTTCGCGCGGAGGCCGAGCCGCCGCGAGATGGCCAGGCCCATGATCGACGCCAGCGTCAGCACGCCGAGAGCGCCGATGTTGACGCCGAGGAAGACGATCGTGTGGCCGAAGGCCGACCAGTGCGTCGCCATGTCGACCGTGGCGAGACCGGTGACGCAGATGACCGACATCGCGGTGAAGAACGCGTCGTGCAGCGGGGTGACCTCGCCCGTGGTGCTCGACACCGGCAGCGAGAAGAGCAGGGTGAAGACGAGGATCAGCGCCGAGAAGATCATGATCGCGAAGCGCGACGGCGAGCGGCCGGCGAAGTCGTCGACGAGGTCGCGAGCCCGGGCGAAGCTCGACCACGGCGAGGCCGGCGAGACGCCCACGGGGCTGCGGAACTGCTGCCGAACCACCACGGCGGGCCCTCCACTCGATCGCGGCCATGCTACCCGCCTGTCGGACGACCACCGCGGGCGCCGGACGTCATGCGCCCCGCGGCATACGCACGGGCGACACCCTGCCCCGCGGGGAGGGCGCTGACTACCCTGGAGCAATGGCTGACATCTTCGCGGTGATCGCGGACGGCACCCGTCGCGACATCCTCTCGCTCCTGCTCGAGCAGCGGGTCGAGGGCGCCGCGGGCGCCGGCGGGATGAGCGTCTCGCGGATCGTCGCGAAGCTCGAGCTCAGCCAGCCGACGGTGTCCAAGCACCTGAAGGTGCTGCGCGAGGCGGGGCTCGTCACCGTCCGCGAGAGCGGGCAGCACCGGATCTACGCGCTGCAGTACGCGCCGCTCGTCGCCGTCGAGGACTGGCTGCTGCCGTTCGGGGCGGCCGACGAGGCCGAGAGCGGAGCGGCGGTGCTCGACGCGGCCGCGGCCGCGCGGGCCGAGTCGCTCGGGCGGGCGCTCGCCGAGCGGACCCACCAGGTCAGCACGGTGGTGCAGGACATCCAGCGCGGCGTGAGCGAGGGAGCGACGAAGGTCGCGGAAGCGCTGAGGATCCGCAAGTGAGGCCGTGACGGCCGCCAGGGGTTGCGCGTCGGCGCGGATTCTCGCAGGGGGCCGGGTCGTGTAAGCTCGCGGGAGCCAGTTTTTCGTAAGCGGCCGTCCGTCGGGCGGTCGACCCCCTGAACGTTGTGAGGTCTTCGTGGGTTCTGTCATCAAGAAGCGTCGCAAGCGTATGGCGAAGAAGAAGCACCGCAAGCTGCTTCGCAAGACTCGTCACCAGCGTCGCAACAAGAAGTAGGCTCGCGCCTCTTCCCCTTCGAGCGTCCGCCCCTTCCGGGGTCGGGCGCTCGTCTGCGTTCCGGGGCCGGTCCGGCTCCCGGGGCCGCGTCTACACTGGGCGGGTGGATGTGCGGCTGACTCTCGTGGGCAAGCCCGGCTGCCACCTCTGCGACGACGCGCGCACCGTCGTCGAGCAGGTCCTGGCCGGACTCGAGGGCGTGCCCGGGGCGCCCGTCGTGTCGCTCGAGGAGGCGTCGATCCTCGAGGACGCGGAGCTGCACGAGCAGTTCGTCGAGGAGATCCCGGTCGTCCTGATCGACGGCCGCGTGCACACCTACTGGCGCGTCGACCCCGAGCGGCTGCGCCGCGCCCTGCTGCAGCGCGCCTGATCGCGGTGCATCCGCGCGGAGGCGCCGTGATGCGAATGTTGTAGAAGGGCCCTCGGATGGGGGACTGGAGCGCGGTCGGGCCGCCCTGGTTCGCGCATAGTCTCTTCACGGGGAGGCTGGCTCCCCGCATTCGGGGTGCGTTCGGCGTCTCGCGGGGGAGGAACTTCCATGACTCGACAGCGTCCGCTGCGGCAGCGTCGCCGCTCCACGGCCTCCGCGCTCGCGATGGCCCTGCTGCTCGCCGGGCTCGCGCTGCCCGCGTCGGCCCACGCCGAGAACCTGCCCGAAGGACCTCCGACGGCTGCCGAACCGGCGCCGGCGGAGCCCATCGGCTCAGGGTCGACCGACACCCCTCCGCCCGTCGATCCGCCTGTCGTCGTCGATCCGCCTGTCGTCGTCGATCCGCCTGTCGTCGTCGATCCGCCTGTCGTCGTCGATCCGCCTGTCGTCGTTGACCCGCCTGTCGTCGTCGATCCCCCCGTCGTCGTTGACCCGCCTGTCGTCGTCGATCCGCCTGTTGTCGTCGATCCGCCCACCGATTCGCCCGAGACGGACGAGCCCTCGCCTGGCACGCAGCCCGGTTCCGGCAGCGGATCTCCTACGACCTCCGACCCCGCGCCGAGCTCTGGAGCGGGTGCTCCCGCTTCCGGCGGCGGTGGCAGCCCTTCTACGGGAACCGGCACGGGCACAGGCTCCGGCTCAACGGGTAACGGCGGCGGCGGAACAGGCTCGACGGGTGGCGGCGGTGGCGGCGGCAGGACCGGCGGCACCCCGACCACCGAGGCGGGCACGACGGCGCCGCGCGCCTCCGCGCCCGGACGCACGCTCCTCTCGACGTCCGCCGCCGACCCCGCCGCGGCTCCGGTCCCCGGGACCGAGACCGTCGGCGCTCCTCCCGCCGTCTCGGTGTTCCTCACCCGCGACGCCGGCGTCGACCCCGGCTCGCTGACCGTCGACCTCGCCCGCTTCTACGGGGTGGGCGTCGCCTACGCCGGGTTCCAGCGCGAGGAGAACGCCACCGCGACGCTCCGCGCGCCCTCCGGCACGGAGACGCCGCTGACGGTCGAGAACCGCCAGGACGGCGAGTCGGGCAGCACCGGATCGGCCACCGTGCCGACCGCCGCGCTCCTCTCCATCGGCACGTACACCGTCGCCATCACCGGCGACCGCGGCTCGTCCGCGACCTCGACGTTCGGGCTGACCGCGTCCTCCGCTCCCGGCATCCTCGTCGAGCCGCGCGAGGCCACGAGCGCCGAGGCGGCCATGCCGCGCGGCGCGGTCTGGGGCTTCGGCCCGGTCGAGAGCGTCACGGTCGGCGCCTACACGACCGCCGGCGTCCGCGCCGACCTCGCCGCCGGTGACCTCTCGGTCCGCGTCGATGCGCTCGGCTGGTCCGACCTCGACCTCGGCGAGGCGATCGTCGCGGAGCCCACGGCAGAGGTCTACTGCGTCGTCGCGGTCGGCTCGATCAGCAAGCGCACCGCCGCGGTCACCGTCGCCTACCCCGCGGAGGGCGCCACCACGACGGCGCCCGACGCCGCGCAGGTCTGCGGCATCGCCATCACCTCGGCCAAGGCGGGCACCGTCCCGACGGCCACCGAGAGCACCGGCGGCCTCTCCGCCGGGGTCGGCCTGACCATCGGCGCGGGCGTGCTCGTCGCCCTGCTCATCGCCGGGCTCGTGACGGCCGTCGTCCTGCGCCGTCGTCGCGAGAACGACGACCTGCTCATCGGCGGACCGCTCCCGCACACCACGGAGCAGTGACGACCTCGGCGGCGGCGCTCCCGCTCCGGCGGGGCGACCGCCGGAGCCTGCGGATCGCCGCGGGGGAGCGATGCGCGACGACAGCCTGATCGCCGCGCTGCACCGCGGGCGTCCGCGGACGATCGCGGCGGCGGCCGAGCTCACCCACCAGGAGCCGGCGGACCTCCGCATCGCGGTCGACCGCCTCCGCAGCGTGGGCCTCCTCTCCGGCGAGGGCGACGAGATCGGCTACGTGCCTCCCGTCGACTGGGCGGCGAAGACGGTCGCGCAGCACACCGTCGCCGCTCGCCGCGCCACCACGGAGGCGCTCGACGGCATCGAGCGGCTCGTCGCCGAGCTGCCGTCCCTGCTCGGGGCCTGGACGGTCGGCGCCGCGTCGGAGGACCTCGTCCCGACGCTGCTGCGCCACGGCCCGCACGCGTCGGAGGACCTCTGGTTCGACCTGGTCCGCAGCGACTCGGGCACGCTCGTCGCCGCGCTCCCGGACGTCCAGCGCTTCCTCGATCCGCCGACCGAGCGCGCGGTGCGGTTCGGCGAGGCGCTCGCGGCCAAGGACAGCGTGCGCGTGATCATCCCGGCCGACAGCGTGCGCGACCCGCGGGTGCTCGCTCGGATCGAGGCGTACCAGAAGGCCGGCGTCGAGTACCGGCTGCTCGAGACGATGCCGAGCTGGTTCTGGGTGGACGGCGAGTACCTCGCCGTGCCGTTCGAGTGGGGCGAGACGCGCCCGACGAGCGTGCTCGGGCTGCGGCACGAGGCGCTCGCCGGGCTGGTCAGCGCGTATTTCGAGGAGCTGTGGCGGCAGGCGATGCCGGTCGACTCGGCCGAGCAGAGCTGGACCCCGCTCCTGCGCCTGATGCGGACCGGGGTCACCCTCGAGACGGCGTCGCACCGGCTCGGGATCAACCCGCGCACCGGCCGGCGCCGGATCTCGGCGGCGATGGAGCACTACGGAGCGTCGACGCTGTTCGCGCTGGGGGCTGCCTGGTCAGCGGAGGGGGGCCGCGCGGTCCCGGGCGGGCCGGCTGCCGACTAGCGGCGCGGGTCCGGATCCGGGCCTTCGCGAGGCGGGTGCCAGGAGGGTCCCGACCACTCGGGGAGGGTTCGGGTCACCCCGAGTGGTCGTTCTGCGCCGACCAGGCAGGACCCAGTGTCCGGACCCGGACCGGTGCGCCGCAAGCGCCGCTTGCGGACATGTCCGCTAGCGGACACGCGCGGATCTCGATGCGCCCTCCGCGCGGGCGGCGTGAGAGGAGTGCGGCGCTCACCGCCCCCCATGCTGGTCGAGTAGCCCGCAGGGCGTATCGAGACCCGATGTGGTCGGAGGGTGGATCTCGATACGCCCGCTATGCGGGCTACTCGATCAGCATGGGGGACCCGCTGCGCGGGCTGTCCGATCAGCGTGGGCGCCCCGCCGCTCGATCTGCGTGGGCGGAGCGCGGCGCTCGCCGCCCCTTGTCTGTCGAGCAGCCCGCAGGGCGTATCGAGACCCGCCCCGCGTCAGCCGGCGGCCGTGAAGCGCAGCAGGATGGTGCGGGCCTCGGGGCGCAGCTGGAAGTCGGGCCAGACGTCCGGGCCGCAGGCGCGCGAGCCGAGGCCGTGCTGGGCGGCGTCGATCGTCAGCACCGACCGGGTCGAGGCGGGCAGCTCGTGCGGGTGGCCCGCCGCCGTCAGCTCGTGCGCGGTGTGGCGCGCGAGCGTGAAGCCGGGGAGCCGGCCGTGCAGGTCCGGCGCCGCCTCGATGCGCAGCCGCGCGGCTCCGCCCTCGCTCAGGATCAGCTCGCGGACGGCGCTGCGGTGCCCGTTCTCCTGCGGGCGCGCGTACTCCGTCTTCAGCTCGTCGATCCCGGCCGAGAAGCGGCCCACCCGCGCCGCGCGCAGGCTGTCCGGGTACGACTCCCGCGGGCCGGTGCCGAACCACTCGGCTCCGTCGACCGAGGCCGGGAGGTCGAGCCGGATGCCGAGTCGCGGCCAGACCGATCCCCAGCCGCGCGTCGGCACCAGGTCGACGCGCAGGACGACCGCGTCGCCGTCGGTGCTCCAGCGCTCGTCGACGAGGAGCGCCGCGTCGAGGTCGGCGGCCGACCAGCGGGTGCGCCGGTGGACGCCCGCCGAGGTGTCGACCGCCTCCACGCGGCCGACGAGCCGGTCCAGGCCCGCCTCGCGCCAGCGCGACGCGGAGGACGGCGCGGGCACGCCGTTGCCGTTGCCGGTCCGCGGATCGCCGTCGGTGTATGCGGGGAAGCCGTCGCCCTCGTCGTTGTCGGTCGGAGCGCGCCAGAGCTCGGCGCGCGGACCGTCGACGGCCAGTCCGGCCAGTGCGGTGAGGCGCCCGCCGCGGAAGCTCGCGAGCCCCAGCGTCCCGCCCTCGGCGGACGCGCCGCCGCGGGGCGACCGCGCCCAGGCCGGGAGAGCGGCGGGGGCGGAGAGGCGGCGCTGACCGGTCGAGATCACGTGCCCCTCCTCCGCCCAGACCGCGGCCGCGGCGAGCACCGCGTCGACGGTGAGCCACGCCTCGCCGCCGGTGGGGACGTCGACGACGGGCAGGGCCAGGCGTGCGGAGTCGCCCGCCGCGATCGCGGGGGCCTCGAGCACGCCCTCCGCGGTGACCCGGCCGTCGAGCTCGACGCGCCAGGCGAAGCGCAGATCGGCGGTGGACGCGTCGTGCCGCCGGTTCTCGACCAGCACGCCGTCCTGCTCGACCGTGACGCGGACCGGCGCGACGATCTGCTTCCACTCGAACAGCCCGGGGCTCGGCGTGCCGTCGGAGAGCACCATGCCGTCCATCACGAAGTTGCCGTCGTGGACGACCTCGCCGAAGTCGCCGCCGTACGCGTAGTACTCGACTCCCTCCGGCGTCCTCGCGCGCAGACCGTGGTCGCGCCACTCCCAGACGAAGCCGCCGTGCAGCCGCGGGTAGCGGTCGACGAGGTCCTCGTACTGGTCGATCGCCCCGGGGCCGTTGCCCATCGCGTGCACGTACTCGCAGAGCAGGAACGGCTTCGAGCGCTGCCGCGCCGACTCCCCGGCCGTGCAGCCGAGCAGCGGCGTGCGCGAGTCGTCGCGGCCGATCTGCTCGGTCTCGGGGATCGACGAGTACATGCGCGAGTAGAGGTCGGTGTAGGCGCCGGTGTAGTCGCCCTCGTAGTGGACGGGGCGCTCCGGGTCGCGGCCGTGCACCCACGCCGCCATCGCGGCGAGGTTGGCGCCCGTGCCGGCCTCGTTGCCGAGCGACCAGATCACGATGCTCGGGTGGTTCTTGTCGCGCTCGACCGTGCGCTCGATCCGGTCGAGGTACGCCTCGCGCCAGGCCGGGTCGTCGCTGGGGTTGCCGACCCAGCCGTAGCGCTCGAAGCCGTGGGTCTCGAGATCGCACTCGAGGATCACCCAGAAGCCGAGCTCGTCGGCGAGGTCGAGCAGGCGCGGGTGCGGCGGGTAGTGGCTGGTGCGGATCGCGTTGACGTTGAACCGCTTCATCATCGCGAGGTCCGCGCGGGCGAACTCCTCGTCGAAGGCCCGGCCGCGGTCGGGGTGCGTCTCGTGGCGGTTGACGCCGTGGAGGACGACGCGCTCGCCGTTGACGAGGAAGCGGTCGCCGCGGATCTCGACGGTGCGGAAGCCCAGGCGGAGCGAGACGGTCTCGCCCGAGGAGGCGACCTCGGCGTCGTAGAGGCGGGGCGCCTCCGCCGACCACGGCTCGACGGCCGGGACCTCGATCGGAGCGACGTCGCCGGCGCTCGCCCAGACCGTCTCGATCCCGAGCTCGGGGACCCGCAGCGTGACCGGGAAGGCCGCGTCGCCGGCCGTCAGCTCGGTCTCGATCCGGCCCGCGCCCGCGGCGAAGGAGGTGCGCACGAAGACGTCCTCGACGCCGCCGACCGGGCGGGCGATCAGGTGCACCGAGCGGAAGATGCCCGGCAGCCACCACTGGTCCTGGTCCTCGACGTAGCTCGCCGCCGACCACTGGTGCACGCGGACGACGACGAGGTTCTCGCCGGGCCGCACGACCTCGGTGACGTCGAACTCCTGCGCGAGGCGGCTGCCGGAGCCGATGCCGATCTCGACGCCGTTGACCCAGACGCGGTAGCGCGACTCGACCCCGTCGAAGCGGAGCACGACCGCCTCGGCGCCGGCGAACGACTCCGGGAGCTCGAAGGTGCGGCGGTGGTCGCCGGTCGGGTTCTCGTCCGGGACGAACGGGGGCTCGGTCGGGAAGGGGAACTGCACGTTGGTGTAGGCGGGGAGCCCGTAGCGCCCGTCGCCCTGGAGGACCCAGTGCGACGGGACGGGCAGGAGGTCCCAGCCCGAGTCGTCGAAGGACTCGGCCCCGACGTCGTCCACCCCCTCGCCCTCGGGCAGCGCGTCGGCGCCGCCGGGCGTCCCCGGTGCGGCGGGGAGCAGGCGGAAGCGCCAGTCCCCGTCGAGCGGGAGCGTCGGGGCGTCGGAGTGCAGCCACGAGCGGGCGGCGCGGCGCCGGCCGGAGCCGGGGCCGGTGTCGGCGAGGTAGTGGGAGGACGTCGGGGCGAGGGTCACTTCACGGATCCTTCGGTCAGGCCGCCGCGCCAGAAGCGCTGCAGCACGATCATGGCGATGGCGAGCGGGATGATCGACAGCAGGACGCCGCCGGTCGTGAGCTCGTAGAACTCGGGCAGCCGGTCCACCTGGCTGAGCCAGTTGTTCAGGCCGAGGGTGATCGGGAAGAGCTCGGTGTCCGAGAGCATCACGAGCGGCAGGAAGTAGTTGTTCCAGATCCCGACCAGCTGGAAGAGGAACACCGTGACCAGCGCCGGCGTGAGGATCCGCAGCCCGAGGGTGTGGAAGATCCGCAGCTCGCCGGCGCCGTCGATCCTGGCCGCCTCGATGATCGCGGTGTCGACCGTCGCCTGCGCGTAGATCCGGCAGAGGAACAGGCCGAACGGCGAGACCAGCGAGGGGATCAGCACGCTCCAGTAGGTGTTCGCGATGCCCATCTGGCTGAAGAGCAGGAACAGCGGGAGGGCGGTGGCGGTCCCGGGGACGAGGACGCCCGCGAGGATCGTGCCGAAGACGAGCTTGCTGCCCCTGAACTCGTACTTGGCCAGCGCGTAGCCGCCCGCGGCCGCGAGATAGGTCGCGAGGAGGGCGCCGACGCCGGCGTAGAGCACCGAGTTGAGGAACCATCTGACGAAGATGCCGCCGTCGTAGGTCAGCACCTGGCCGAGGTTGTCCCAGAGCGCGAAGGTCGGCGCGAACCAGAAGCCGTAGGTGGCGAAGAGGTCGCCCGTGGTCTTCGTGGCGGCGACGACGACCCAGTAGACCGGGATCAGGAAGTAGATCGCGACGACGACGAGGATCGCGGTGACGATGATCGTCGAGGCGCGGTTGCGCCCGGCCGAGCGGTCGGGGCCGCGGCCGGCCCGCACCGGGCGGTCGGCGGTGACGATGCCGGTGGTCGTGGGCGCATCGGCGGTGGCGCGCTCCGTCGTGCTCATGAGGACTTCCTGTTCGAGATCGAGAGGAACGTGAAGGAGAGGGCGAACGCGACCAGCGCGATCAGCACGGCCTGCGCGGCGGCGACGTTGTAGTCGTTGTAGGCGAAGGCGGTGGTGTACGCGCTGAGGTTCGGCGTGTACTGGCTGTCGATCGCGGGCGCGACCGTCTTCAGCACCTGCGCCTCGGCGAAGAGCTGGAGCGTGCCGATGATCGAGAAGATCGTCGTGAGCACGAGGGCCGGGCGGATGAGCGGGAGCTGGATGCTCCGCGCGACCCGCCAGGTGGAGGCGCCGTCGACCTTCGCGGCCTCGTAGAGCTCGACCGGGATCGACTTCAGCTGAGCGACGATGATCAGCATGTTGTAGCCGGTGTAGCTCCACAGCGAGATGTTCGCGATCGACCAGAGCACCGAGTTCGCGCCGAGGAAGTCGGGGTCGAGGCCGACCACGTTCGCCGCGTCGATGATCGGGCTGAGCCCGGGCACGTAGAGGAACGACCAGAGGATCGTGGCGATGACGCCCGGCACTCCGTAGGGCAGGAAGTAGGCGGCGCGGAAGAAGCCCGGGAAGCGCGCGGAGGCCGACTCGAGCATCAGCGCGAGCACCGTGCACAGCGCGATCATGATCGGCACCTGCACGATGCCGAAGAGGAACATCCGGCCGATCGAGGCGATGAAGTTGCCGTCGGCCAGCGCCTGGGCGTAGTTGTCGAAGCCCGCGAAGCCGCTGGTGACGCCGGCCTCGCCGAAGAGACCCGAGCGGGTGACCTTCGTGAAGCTCGAGCCGATGGCGACGACGATCGGGATGATGAAGGTGAGGACGAAGAGCGCCAGGAACGGCGCGAGCAGGATCCACGGGGCGCGGGTGACCGCGCTGCTCCGCTTCGAGGCGCCGGGCGCCTTCGACGTGGCCGCGACCGCGGCGGCGGCGGGGGAGGTCGTGGTGGTCATGCGGAGGCCTTCCTGATGCTGAGGCCCTTGTTCTGGAAGACCGTGATGATCTGCTGCTCCGCCTGCGCGACGGCGTCCACGAGCGTGGTCCCGGACGCCTTCCTGCGGAACCCGTCGCTGAGGATGTTGAACGACTGCTGGGTGACCGGCCACCAGGACCAGTCCGGGTTCTGCTCCGTCGCGGCGGGGACGAAGACGTCCTCGTTGTAGTTCTGCCCGCTGAAGAACTCGCTCGGGCCCTTGCGGACCGAGCCGATCTCGCCGACCGCCGGGGACCAGCCGATGCCGCTGTTCGCGATCATCGCGTCGATGCCCTCCTGCGACGTGGTCATCCACACCGCGAACTCGAGCGCCTCCTTCGGGTGCCTGCTGTTGGCGAAGACCGCGGCCGTCGAGCCGCCGAGGAAGCTGGAGCCGTAGCCCGCGCCCTCCCAGACCGGCATCGGTGCGGCGCGCCACTTGCCGGCGCCGCCGCTGACGCCCTCGATCAGGGCGTCGCCCCAGCTCGCCGTGGTGCAGGAGGCGATGCCGCCGTTCGCGGCGGCTGCGAACCACGCGGGGGAGTAGGCGCCGTAGCCGACCTCGACGAGGTCCTGGTCGATCGCGGAGTCGAAGAAGGAGGCGACCTTCGTCGTCGCCTCGTCGGTCATGTCGATGACCCAGCCGTCCTCCTCCGCCTTCAGCCACTGCGCGCCGGCCTGCGTCGCGAAGGCGGCGAAGACCGAGGCGTCGGCGAGGGGGAAGCAGTCGATGTAGGAGTCGACGCCGCGCAGCTCGGTCGCGACCGCGGCCCAGTCGTCCCAGGTGGTCGGCGTCTCTGCGCCGACGCTGTCGAAGATCTCCGGCTGGTAGAACATCGCCATCGGGCCGCTGTCCTGCGGGATCCCGTAGACGCCGCCGGTGTAGCTGACCTGGCCCCAGAGCGTGGGGTCGTAGAGGTCCGCGTAGTCCGCGGCGCCGTAGCGGTTGAGGTCGACGAGCCCGTTCACGAGGAGGAACTCGGGGAGCGAGCGCATCTCGACCTGGCCGATGTCGGGGCCGCCGCCGGCCGCGAGGGCCGAGTAGAGCTTCTGGTAGCCGCCGGCGTTGCCGCCGGGGATCCAGACCGCGTCGACCTGGACCTCGGGGTGCGAGGCGTTCCAGACGTCGCAGACCTTCTGCAGGTCCTTCAGCCAGGCCCAGTACTGGAGCCGGATCGGGCCGGTGGCGGCCGGGATGGCCGCGCCGGCGTTGACCGAGACGGTGCCGGGCGTCGCGCAGGCGGTCAGACCGCCCAGTGCCGCGGTGCCCAGGCCCGCGGCGAGCAGCTGTCGCCGTGTGAACGGGTGCATGTTTCCCTCACTTCATCGTGGTGGAGTCCGGGGCCAGTCGCCCGGGTGATCGGACGCTACCACGATTTTCGAGTGGGTACTCGAAATTGGGAGGCGGGACCCCGGGAAGGGCCCGAGCGCGCGCTATTCTGGACGATCGTCCGGCTGTGGAGTCGGCACACCCCGATGGCGAGGAGCGGTTGATGACGGAGGCGACGCCCACCCGCAGCGCCCGCCGCGGCCCCTACGCGAAGTCGGCCGAACGCCGGCGCACGATCATCGAGGCGGCGCACGCGGTCTTCGCCGCCCGCGGCTACGCGCGCGGCTCGCTCCAGGACGTCGCCGACCGGGTCGGACTCAGCCAGACGAGCCTGCTGCACTACTTCCCGTCGAAGACCGACCTGCTGCTGGCCGTGCTGCAGCACCGCGACCGGATCACCGGCGACGGCTCGACGCCCGTCGATCCGGACGAGGGGCTCGTCGAGGGGATCGTCCGCCAGACCCGCTACAACGAGACCGCGCCCGGCGTGATCGAGCTCTACGCGGTGCTCTGCGGCGAGTCGACCACCGACGAGCACCCGGGCCGCGAGTTCTTCGCCCGGCGCTTCCAGCGGCTGCGCAGCGAGTACGCGGACCAGCTGCGCGAGCTGCGCGCCGAGGGCAGGCTGCGCGAGGGCGCGGACCCGGACCGGGTCGCGGCGTCGATCATCGCGCTCTGGGACGGCATCCAGCTGCAGTGGCTGCTGGAGCACGACGCGGTCGACATGGTCGCGTGCCTGACGGACTACCTCGACCTGGTGATCCTGCCCGCGCCGTAGGCGCCGGACACGGCACTCCGGCCGGGCTCCGGTGCCGCGCCGCCGTGGTGGAGCGGACGCCGGCTCTCATCCGTGGTGGTCGAGCAGCCGCGCAGCGGCGTATCTCCATGCTGGTCGAGTAGCCGCGCAGCGGCGTATCGAGACCCACCCATCGAACGACGGTGGATCTCGATACGCCCTCTGCGAGGGCTACTCGATCAACATGGTCGCCCCATGCTGGTCGAGTAGCCGCGAAGCGGCGTATCGAGACCCCGCCGCCTACGGGAGCAGGCGCGTCGGGCCGCGGAAGAGGTAGGTGACCTCGCGCAGGTTGGCCTGGCCGAGCATCAGCATGATGACGCGGGAGAGGCCCATGCCGAAGCCGCCGTGCGGGGGGACGCCGTAGCGGAAGAAGTCGAGGTAGAACTCGAGCTCCTCCGGCTCCAGGCCCTTCTCGCGCGCCTGCTCGACGAGGACGTCGACGCGGTGCTCGCGCTGCGCTCCGGTCGAGATCTCGACGCCGTTGTAGATGAGGTCGTAGCTGTTGGTGATGGCCGCGTCGCCCTCGCGGCGCATGTGGTAGAACGGCCGGATGCTCGAGGCGTAGTCGGTCAGGAAGACGAAGTCGTGGCCGAACTCCTCCTGCACGTAGGCCGCGATGCGGCGCTCGCCCTCTGGGTCCATGTCGTCGTCGGCGCGCGGCACCTCGTAGCCGCGCTCGGCGACGATCCGCTTGGCCTCCGCGAGCGGGATGCGCGGGAACGGCGTGGTCGGCACGCGCAGCTCGATGCCGAAGAGCGCCTGGATCGCCTCGCCGTGCTTCTCGACGACCGCGGTGAGGCCGGCGACGAGCAGCTGCTCGTGCATCGACATGACGTCCTCGTGCGAGTCGATCCACGAGATCTCGGCGTCGACGCTGGTGAACTCCGTGGCGTGCCGCGAGGTGAAGCTCGGGTCGGCGCGGAACGCGGGCCCGACCTCGAAGACCTTCCCGAAGCCGGCCGGCTGCGCCATCTGCTTGAAGAACTGCGGGCTCTGCGCGAGGTAGGCCTTGGTCTCGAAGTACTCGACCTCGAAGAGCTCGGCGCGCGACTCCGAGGCGCTCGCCATCAGCTTCGGCGTGTGGATCTCGATGAAGTCGTGCTCGATCCAGTACGTGCGCAGCGCGTGCTCGAAGGTGGTCTGCACGCGGGCGATCAGGTTCTGCTCGGGGCGGCGCAGGTCGAGGAAGCGCCAGTCCATCCGCTTGTCGATGCCGGAGTCGGGCGCGATGGGCGCCTCGGGGATCGACGCGCTGACGATCTCGAGCGTCTCGAGCTTGACCTCGAGGCCGCCGAGCTTCACGCGCTCGTCGTGCTTCAGCTGACCGGTCACGCTGATGAAGGAGCCCTGAGCGAGTCCGGAGATCGCCTCGGTGATCGCGAGCTTCGCGGCGGAGGCGTCATCGCCCTCGACGGCCTCGCGCACGGCCGGGTTCACCAGCTGCACGGCGCCGGACTCGTCGCGGAGCACGACGAACTGGACCTTCTTCTGGTCGCGCACGGTCTCGACCCAGCCGGCGACGCGCACCGGCCCGTCCTCGAGCGCGGCGAGCTTGCTGACGGTGGTTCGGGGGAGGCGGGTCTCGTCGGTCACGGTAGGGGAGTCTACTCGGGGGCCCGCTCCGGCGGTCCGACGGCGCCCGGCCCCGCGTCAGCGCAGGACGCCCGAGCGGCGCGCAGCCGAGACGGCGGCGGTGCGGGAGGTGACGCCGAGCTTCGCGAACACGTGCGCGAGGTGCGACTTCACGGTGGTCTCCGTCACGAACAGCCGCGCAGCGACCTCGGTGTTGCTGAGGCCCTGGCCGACGAGGGCGAGCACCTCGGTCTCGCGCGCGCTGAGCCGTGCGGCCGGCGAGCGGAGGCGCTCGAGCAGCCGCGCGGCGACGGCGGGGGCGAGCGCGCTCTCGCCGGCCGCGGCCGCTCGGATCGCGGCGAGCAGGTCCTCCGGCGGCGCGTCCTTGAGCAG
The DNA here is from genome assembly GCF_013205055.1 of Rathayibacter sp. VKM Ac-2856. Taxonomy (GTDB): domain Bacteria; phylum Actinomycetota; class Actinomycetes; order Actinomycetales; family Microbacteriaceae; genus Rathayibacter. The sequence goes on along the minus strand of NZ_JABMLF010000002.1, from coordinate 169,862 downwards.
GTAGCCGCTCGCGCCCGCCTCGACCGCGCCCAGGATGTCCGCATCGGTGTCGTAGGTCGTGAGGACGAGGACGGAGGGCGGATCCGCCGAGGACCGCAGCGCCCGCGTCGCGTCGACGCCGGTGTCGCGGTCGGCGCCGAAGCGCAGGTCCATCAGCACCACGTCCGGTCGCAGCCGGGCGGCCTCCGTCAGCGCCTGGGCGGGCGAGCCGGCCTCGCCGACCACGCTGAGCCCGTCCTCCGCGGCGATCAGCGCCCGCAGCCCCGCGCGGACGATCGGGTGGTCGTCGACGAGGAGGATGCGGATCACGGGGTGCCTCCCGCGGGGAGCTCGGCGCGGACGGTCGTGCCGGTCGGCGACGAGTCGACGTCCAGCCGGCCGCCGAGCTGCTCGGCGCGCTCGCGCATCGCGCGCAGTCCGAAGGAGTCCGGCCGCGTGGAGAGGGCGACCGAGCCGGCGTCGAATCCGGTTCCGTCGTCCGCGACCGTGAGGCGGGCCGTGCCGCCGTCACTCCGCAGGGTCACCGAGACCGTGCTCGCTCCTGAGTGCTGCAGCGCGTTCGCGACCGCGCCCTGGGCGAGCCGGAGGAGCGCGGTCTGGGTCTGCATCGGCAGGCCGCGGCCGTCCTCCGCCTCCACCGACACGACGACTCCCGAGCGCTCCCAGTGCGTGCCGGCCAGGCGCCGCAGCGCCGCGTCGATGCTCTCGCTGTCGAGGGCGGGCGGCGAGAGCTCGCGGATGAAGCGGCGCGTCTCGTCGAGGTCGGCCGCGGCCGTCTCCCGGGCGAGCCGGACGTGCTCGATGCCCGGCCGCCCCGGGTCGGCGCGCTCGGCCGCGTGCAGCAGCATCTGGATGCTCGACAGGCCCTGCGCGACGGTGTCGTGGATCTCGCGCGCCAGGCGTGCGCGCTCCTCGGCGACGGCCGCGGCGCGCTCGCTCGCTCCGAGCCGGTCCCGCGTCGCGAGCAGCTCGGCGAGCAGCTCCTCCCGCTCCCGCGCCTCGCGGGCGAGCGCCCGCGCCGCGAGACCGATCAGGATCGCGATGCCGGCCGCGATCACGGGCCCGACGACTCCGCCGATGCTCCAGCGGCCGTCCCTGCCGAGTGCGGCGACGGCGATGCCGGTGAGGCCGAGCACCGCGACGATCGACGCCCGGGGCGGCAGCACGTGCATCGCCAGGAAGAAGAGGGGGAACGCGAGGTAGGCGGCGTCCGGCTCGAGCAGGACGAGTGCGGCCCACGCGAGGGTCACTCCCGCGAGCCAGAGCATCCCGCGCCTCGGCGAGCGCGCGGTCCAGCGCGGCCCGGCCAGGTAGGCGGCGAGCAGCACGAGGCAGAGCGCGAGCACCGCCGGCGTGCGCGGACCGGGCTCGACGAGCGCGCGCACGACGACCAGGGCGAGCAGGCCGCCGACGAGGAGGTGCAGACCGGCGCGCAGTCCCGTCAGGACGGGGGCGAGCGGGGTGTGCGGCACGAGGGAACGCTACGCACTGCCGGGGGCGGCTGTCATCGTGCGAAAGGTGGAGGCGGTCGTCCGTCGAACAGCGGGCGGCGGTCCCGCTCGATCGCACGATGCGCCGGATCCGTCCCCTCTTCCACGCTGGAGGGGCCGTCGATCCCGCGGCACCGACTCCCTGGAGGTCCTCGTGTTCGTCGCCTGGCGTGAGCTGCGTTCCGCACGCGGCCGGTTCCTGCTCATCGGCGCGGTGGTCGCGCTGCTCACCCTCCTGGTGGGGTTCCTCTCCGGCCTCACGGGCGGGCTGGCCCTGCAGAACGTCTCGGCCGTGCTCGGCGTCCCCGCCGACCGCCTCGTCTTCTCCGCCGGTGCGGACGCGCCCTCGTTCGCGGACTCGGCGGTCACCGCCCAGCAGGAGGAGCAGTGGGCGGCGCTCCCCGGTGTCGTGTCCGTCGAGCCGCTCGGCGTGCTGCAGGCCCGGGCCGAGGCGGGCGGAGCGCGCGTCGCGGTCGCCGCCCTCGGCGTCGACGCGGCGCTCGGGGCGCCGGCCGACCCCGGCGGCATCGCGCTCTCGGCTCCGGCGGCCCGCGCGCTCGGCGTGGGAGTCGGGGACACCGTGAGCATCGCGGGCACGTGCGCGACCGTCTCCTCGATCGGCGGGGACGACTGGTACAGCCACACGCCCGTGGTCCGCCTGCCCCTCGCCGCCTGGCAGGCCCTCGCGGCGTCGCTCGGCACGTCGGCCGACGCGACCGTCCTCGCGGTGCGCGGCTCGCCGGACTGGGCAGCGGGGGAGGCGGCGACCGGCACGGTCTCCCGCGCCCCGCTCGCGGCACTCACCGCGATCGGCTCGTTCCGGTCCGAGATCGGCTCGCTGCTGATGATGGTCGCGATGCTCTTCGGGATCGCCGCGCTGGTCGTCGGCGCGTTCTTCACGGTCTGGACGATGCAGCGCTCCGGCGACATCGCCGTGCTCAAGGCCCTCGGAGCGTCGACCCCCTCGCTGCTGCGCGACGCCCTCGGCCAGGCCCTCGTCGTGCTGATCGCGGGGACGGGCGCCGGGCTGCTCGCAGTGATCGGGCTCGGCGCCCTCGCCGGCTCGGCCCTGCCGTTCCTGCTCAGCCCCCTGACCACGCTGGTCCCGGCCGCCCTGATGATCGCGCTGGGACTGCTCGGCGCCGCCGCGGCACTGCGCGCCGTCGTCTCCACCGACCCCCTCACCGCACTCGGGAGCGCACGATGATCGAACTGCTGGACGTCACCCTCACCTTCGACGACGGGGGCTCGCGCCTCACCGCGGTCGACCGGGCGGACCTCGACTGCCCACCGGGCACCGTCACCGGGCTGACCGGCCCGAGCGGCTCCGGCAAGTCCAGCCTGCTCGCCGTGGCGGCGACCCTGATCCGCCCGGACTCCGGCCGCATTCTGATCGACGGCGACGACGTCTCGCGCCTGTCCCGGGCGGGGGCGGCCCGGCTGCGCCGCTCGCGGATCGGCATCGTCTTCCAGCAGGCCAACCTGCTGCCCGCGCTGACGGCCCGTGAGCAGCTGCTCGTGATGGACCGGCTCGGCGACCGGCGGCGGACCTCGGCCTCGGCGCGGGCGGACGAGCTGCTCGCGGAGGTCGGCCTCTCCGAGCGCGCCCACGCCCGCCCGGCCCAGCTCTCCGGCGGTCAGCGGCAGCGGGTGAACATCGCCCGCGCCCTGATGAACGCGCCGTCGGTGCTCCTGGTCGACGAGCCGACGAGCGCTCTGGACACCGAGCGCGGCACGGCGATCATCGATCTGATCGTCCGCCTGACCCGCGAGCGCGGGACGGCGACCCTCCTGGTGACCCACGAGGAGGCGCACCTCCCGCGGCTGGACCGGGTCGCGACGATGCGGGACGGCCGGCTGACGGTGGGGAGCGAGCACCGGCCCGAGACGCCGGCCGGTCGGCGGTCCGCGGCGCGGTAGCGTCGCCCGCATGAGCACCGCACTGATCACCGGAGCGTCCACCGGCATCGGCGCCGCCTTCGCGCGCGCCTTCGCCCGCCGCGGCTTCGACCTGGTCCTCGTCGCCCGCGACCGGGCACGGCTCGAGGAGGCGGCCGCCGCGTTCCGCGCGCTCGGCGCCGGCCAGGTGGAGGTGCTGCCCGCCGACCTCTCCGATCGCGACGACGTCGAGCGGGTCCGGACGAGGCTCGTCGACCCCCAGCGCCCCGTCCGCGTGCTCGTCAACAACGCCGGCTTCGGGATCGACGGCAGCTTCGCCGAGCCCGACGTCGCGGCGCAGGACGAGGCGTTCGAGGTGATGGTCCGCGCCGTCTCCGTGCTCTCCGGAGCGGCCGCGCAGGTGATGGTCGGCCGAGGGCGCGGCGCGATCCTCACCGTGTCGAGCGTCGCCGGCTTCGTGCACCTCGGGCCGTACTCGGCGATCAAGGCGTGGGCGACGGCCTTCACCCAGTCGCTGGCGGTCGAGCTGCGCGGCAGCGGCGTGCGGGCCGCGGCGCTCTGCCCGGGCTGGGTGCGCACCGAGTTCCACGAGCGCGCGGCGATGGACACCGGCTCGATCCCCTCCTTCCTCTGGCTGGACGCGGACGCGGTCGTCGAGGAGTTCCTCCGCGACGTGGCGCGCGGCTCGGTCGTCTCGATCCCCTCGTGGCGCTTCGGCGTGCCGATCACGGTGGTCCGCCACCTGCCCGGCTCGCTGGTGCGCCGGCTCTCCGCGGCGGTGAGCGCGCGGCGCTGAGCGGTCCCTCAGCAGACGCGGCGGAGGTGCGGATCGGGCGTCCCTATTCCCACCGTTCCTCCACGCGGCGTTCCGTACACTTGACGCTCGTGGTTGCCGATCAGATCCATCTCGTGCGGCACGGCGAGGTGTTCAACCCCGACCGGGTCCTCTACGGGCGACTCCCGAACTTCCGGCTTTCGGACCTGGGGCACCGGATGGCGCGCGCCGCCGCCGACGACCTGCTCGAGCGCCGCCGCTCCGTCACGGCCCTCCTCGCGTCGCCGCTCCAGCGCACCCAGGAGTCGGCCCAGCCGATCTCGCAGGCGTTCGAGCTCGAGATCACGACCGACGAGCGGCTGATCGAGCCGACCAACCGCTTCGAGGGCAAGCGCGTCGGCGCCCGCGACTCGGCGCTCAAGGACCCGCGCAGCTGGCCGCTGCTCCGCAACCCCTTCGAGCCCAGCTGGGGCGAGCCGTACCTCTCCATCTCGGCGCGGATGTACGCCGCGCTCGAGTCCGCCTGGCAGAGCACGGCCTCCGGCGACGTCGCGCTGGTCAGCCACCAGCTGCCGATCTGGACCACCCACCGCGCGATCGCGGGGGAGAAGCTCTTCCACGACCCGCGCAAGCGCCGCTGCGCGCTGTCGAGCATCACCACCTTCGAGCGCCGGGGCGACCGCTTCGTCGAGGTCGGCTACTCCGACCCGGCGGCCGGGCTGCAGGGCCTCGCGACCGACGTCGGAGCGGTCTGATGCGCCGCACCCGCGCGCTCGGCGCCCTCGTGCTCGTCGCCGCCCTCGCGCTGACCGGCTGCACCCGCGACCCGCTGGCCGAGCGCTACCGGCAGGGCACCAACGACGGCTTCATCTCGGGCGACGGGACGATCACCGAGATCCAGGCCGAGAAGCGGGACGACCCGATCGTCTTCACCGGCACCGACGAGAACGGCGAGACGGTCGACTCCGCCGACCTCGCCGGCCGCGTCGTCGTGGTCAACTTCTGGTACGCCAGCTGCGCGCCGTGCCGCGCCGAGGCCGCCGACCTCCAGGCCGTCAACAGCGAGTTCGAGGGCCAGGACGTCGCCTTCGTCGGCGTCAACGTGCGCGACCAGGCTCCGACCGCCGCCTCCTTTGCGGCCGACTACGGCATCACCTACCCCTCGATCGTCGACACCGACTCCTCGGTGCAGCTCGCCTTCACCGGCGAGGTCCCGCCGAACGCCGTGCCCACCACGATCGTGCTCGACAGGGAGGGCCGCGTCGCCTCGCGGATCCTCGGCCAGCTGCAGGAGGCGTCGATCCTCTCGACGCTCGTGGGCGACGCGCTCGCGGAGTCGGAGTAGCGCGGTGAGCGAGGTCGTCATCAGCGGCCAGCTCCTCCTCGCGGTGCCGATCGCGCTGCTGGCCGGGCTCGTCTCGTTCGCGTCCCCGTGCGTGCTCCCGCTCGTGCCCGGCTACCTGGCCTACGTGGGCGGCTTCACCGACGCCGACGAGCGCGCGGCCCGCGGCCGCCGCCGGGTCGTGCTGGGCGTGCTGCTGTTCGTGCTCGGCTTCTCGCTGGTGTTCGTGCTCTTCGGAGTCGCGGCCGGCTCGATCGGCTACTGGCTGCGGGCCTACGGCGACGTGATCACCCGCGTCCTCGGCGTCTTCGTCATCGCGATGGGGCTCGTCTTCATCGGCCAGCTCTCCTTCCTGCAGCGCACCCTCCGCCCGGGCTTCCGCCCCGCGACCGGGCTGATCGGCGCTCCGCTGCTCGGCATCGTCTTCGGCGTCGGCTGGACCCCCTGCCTCGGCCCGACGCTGACCTCGATCCTCGCCCTGAGCTACGGCGCCGGCTCGCCCTGGCGGGGCGCGCTGCTCACGGTCGTCTACTGCCTCGGGCTCGGCATCCCCTTCCTCCTGGTGGCGTTCGGCTTCAGCTGGGTCACCACCACCCTCGCGTTCGTGAAGCGCCACATCCGCGTCATCAACATCGCGGGCGGCGTCGCACTCGTCCTGATCGGAGTCCTGATGGTCACCGGCCTCTGGAACACCCTCGTCTACGGAGCACTCTTCGAGGTGATCAATGGCTTCCGGCCCGCGCTCTGAGTCCGGCCCGCGCTCTGAGTCCGGCTCGAGCACCGAGCCCGGCTCGAGCACCGACGCCTCGGCGGGCGCCGACGCGACGCAGCAGAAGGCGGACGCGTCCTTCCGCCCCGCCGACCACTTCGACTCCGACGGGTCGATCACGCAGCCGACCCTGGGGTTCACCGGCTGGATCCGCTGGATGTGGCGCCAGCTGACCAGCATGCGCACGGCGCTGTTCCTGCTGCTGCTGCTCGCGATCGCGGCGGTCCCGGGCTCGCTGGTGCCGCAGCGCTCCTCCGACCCCAACGGCGTCACGCAGTACTTCGTCGACAACCCCGACCTGGCGCCGCTGCTCGACAAGGTCCAGGCCTTCGACACCTACACGTCGGTCTGGTTCTCGAGCATCTACCTGCTGCTGTTCGTCTCGCTGATCGGCTGCATCATCCCGCGGACGAAGCACCACTTCGAGGCGATGCGCTCGCGCCCGCCGCGCACCCCCGCGCGCCTGCAGCGGCTGGCGGGCTACACCGTCCGCGAGGTCGACGGCGCTAGCGAGGAGGAGGCGGTCGCCTCCGCGCACGCCGTGCTGCGCCGGGCGGGCTACCGCGTCGAGCGCCACGACGACCCGCGCGGCCGCTGGTCGAGCGTGTCCGCCGAGCGCGGCTACCTCCGCGAGACCGGCAACCTGGTCTTCCACTCGGCCCTCGTCGGCATCCTCGTCGCCGTGGGCATCGGCGGCGGCTTCGGCTACAGCGGCCAGCGCGTGCTGGTCGAGGGCTCGCAGGGCTTCGCGAACAACCTCGCGGGCTACGACTCCTTCAACCCGGGCCGCTTCTTCGACAGCGGCCAGCTGGACCCGTACCAGCTCACCCTCGACTCGCTCGACGTGCAGTACGAGGAGCAGAACCAGCAGGCGCTCGGCCAGCCCGTCGACTTCACCGCCCACGTGACGACCACGCAGCGCGACGGCGACTCCTCCGACGAGACGATCAAGGTCAACGACCCGCTCTCGGTCGGCGGCACCAACGTCTACCTGCTCGGCAACGGCTACGCGCCGACGATCACGGTGCGCGACCCCTCCGGGACGGCCATCTTCACGGACTCCGTGCCGTTCCTCCCGCAGGACGCGAACCTCACCTCGGTGGGCGTCGTCAAGGTGACGGACGGCCTCGCGGAGCAGGTCGGGCTCACCGGCTTCTTCTACCCGACGCAGGACGAGCTGGCCACGGGCGCCTCGACGTCGATCTTCCCGGACCTGCAGTACCCGGTGCTCTCACTGAACGTGTTCGCGGGCGACCTCGGCCTCGACGGCGGAGTGCCGACCTCGGTCTACGTGCTCGACACCGACTCGCTCACCCGGCTCACCGGCGGCGACACCGGCGTCGGATCGATCACCCTGAAGCCGGGCGAGTCCGCCGACCTGCCCGACGGGCTCGGCACCGTGACGTTCGAGAACGTCGGAGCGGACCCGTCCGTCGTCGGGACGGACAGCGTCAAGCGCTTCGCCTCGTTCGACATCCACCACGACGCGACCCAGGGCTGGGTGCTGCTCTTCGCGATCCTCGTGCTCGCGGGGCTGCTCACCTCGCTGTTCGTGCCGCGCCGGCGCGTCTGGGTGAAGGCCACGACGGGGGCGGACGGGGGCGTGACGATCGAGTACGCCGGGCTCGCCCGCGGCGAGGACCCGCAGCTCACCCGCGCGGTGCGCACGATCGCCGACCGGCACGCTCCGCTCGACCAGCCCTGACGCTCGACCGGGGTCGGTGACGGCCGACGTCGCTGACGGCTGACGTCGCTGACGGCCGGAGTCGGTGGCGGCCGAGGTCGAGTGCTGAACCTGTGCATGTGTGCAGGGGCGCCTCGCAGCACCGTCGCTTACCCTGGAGGGGTGATCGAGACCCTCTCGCAGTACTCGGTGCTGTGCCTCTACTCCGCCATGGGCATCTACGCCCTGGCCTTCATCTTCTTCGCCATCGACCTGGCGCGGCGCTCGTCCGTGGCCGACGGCGAATCGATCGAGGTCGTGCGCGAGGCCGAGCGGGTCGCCTCCAGCGCCGCCGCCGATCGCGCCGCGAGCGGACGGGCCACCGTCGCGTCCGCGTCCGCCTCCGGTTCCGGCGGCAACGGGCGCACCGCGACGCTCTCCCGCCTCGGCAGCCGCGTGGAGGACGAGGTCTACAACGCCCCGTCCCGCTCGAAGGCGATGCGGATCGGCTTCTCGCTCACGCTCCTCGCCTTCGTCCTGCACCTCGGCGCGACCGTCCTCCGCGGCGTCGCGGCCGGCCGCGTCCCGTGGGCGAACATGTACGAGTTCTCGATCACCGGGACCGTCCTCATCATCGGCGTCTTCCTCGCCGTGCAGCTGCGCTGGGACCTCCGCTTCCTCGGCGCCTTCATCACGGGCCTCGTCCTCGTCCTGCTCGGCGTCGCGACCGTCAACTACTACGTCGACGTCGTCCCGCTGCCGCCGGCACTGCAGTCCTACTGGCTCGTCATCCACGTGCTCGTCGCGATCCTCGGCACCGCCTTCTTCGCCCTCGGCTTCGCGCTCTCCGTCACGCAGCTGCTCCAGTCGCGCCGAGAGAGCAGCGGCGAGAGCGCGCCGTCGGTCCTCCGCTTCCTCCGCACCCTGCCCAGCTCGCTGACCCTCGAGAACCTCGCCTACCGGGTCACGATCATCGGCTTCATCCTCTGGACCTTCACGCTCATCGCCGGCGCCGTCTGGGCCGAGAAGGCCTGGGGCCGCTACTGGGGCTGGGACACCAAGGAGGTCTGGACCTTCATCATCTGGACCATCTACGCCGGCTACATCCACGCCCGCGCCACGCGTGGCTGGCGGGGCACCCCCTCCGCCTGGCTCGCGATCATCGGCTTCTCCGCCGTCATGTTCAACTTCGGAGTCGTCAACGTGTTCTTCAAGGGGCTCCACGCCTACTCCGGCCTAGACACCGGCATGTGATCTGCGGGTGCTGGCGGGCGCGCTCGCGGCGTTGTCGTCGGGGTCCGTGGCGCAGCCACGCACCCCTCCTCCGCCTTGCGATCGCACCCACCAGCACCCGCAGATCGGAGGCCCGTCGCAGCGCGACGGGCCGGGGAGCACCGCCGTCGCTGCGCGACGAGCCACTGCGTGCACTGCCGTTGCTGCGCAACGAGCTACTCCGTCCACTGTGGTCGCTGCGTGACGAGCCAGTCCGTGCACTGCCGTTGCTGCGCAACGAGCTACTCCGTGCACTGTGGTCGCTGCGCGACGAGCCACTCCGTGCACTGCCGTCGCTGTGCGACGAGCCACTCCGTGCACTGTGGTCGCTGCGCGACGAGCCACTCCGTGGGCGACGGCCGTCACCAGGCGACGGGCTGCTCCGTACACTGCCGTCGATGCGCGACGAGCCGCTTGCGGAGCGTGAAGGTCGGCGATCTCTGCTGGTCGAGTAGTCCCGCAGGGGCGTATCGAGACCCACACGGATCAGCGGGCGGCCGATCGGCTGCAAAGGCCGGCGCCGGATCGCTCGTCGACTCGACCCGGATCGGTGCGTGCGCAGCACGGAGGCCCCCGTCAGCGTCCATTCGACGCCGCAGTTCCCGCGAGTGGACGCGGATCGGGGCCTGCGGATGCGTCGGACCCCGTTCCGGGTCCGCTCGCGCTTGCGAACAGGCGCACGCGCACCCTTGCTGGTCGAGTAGCCCCACAGGGGCGTATCGAGACCCACGTGGATCAGCGGGTGGTCGATCGGCTGCCAGGGCCGGCGCCGGATCGTTCGTCGACTCGACCCGGATCGGTGCGTGCGCAGCGCGGAGGCCCCCGTCCGCGTCCAGTCGACGGCCGCGGTTCCCGCGAGTGGACGCGGATCGGGGCCTGCGGATGCGTCGGACCCCGTTCCGGGTCCGCTCGCGCTTGCGAACAGGCGCACGCGCACCCTTGCTGGTCGAGTAGCCCCGCAGGGGCGTATCGAGACCCACGCGGGTGAGCGGGTGGTCGATCGGCTGCCAGGGCCGGCGCCGGATCGTTCGTCGACTCGACCCGGATCGGTGCGTGCGCAGCGCGGAGGCCCCCGTCCGCGTCCAGTCGACGGCCGCGGTTCCCGCGAGTGGACGCGGATCGGGGCCTGCGGATGCGTCGGACCCCGTTCCGGGTCCACTCGCTCGGGCGAACAGGCGCACGCGCACCCTTGCTGGTCGAGTAGCCCCGCAGGGGCGTATCGAGACCCACGCGGGTGAGCGGGCGGCCGATCGACGCGAAGGCGCGCGCGCGATCGCGCGGGGCCGCGACTCGACTCGGAGCGGGCTCCGCGCACCGCGCAGGGCCCGGTTCGCGTCCGCTCGAGGGCGGCGCCGATCTCGATGCCCCGCGCGGAGCGGGTCCGGTCAGGCGCCGGTGATCACGTCGATCAGGTGGGGGGCGAACGGGGCCGCGAGGGAGAGGACGAAGCGGGTGCGGGCGTCCTCGGGGTGGACGTCGCGGTAGAGGCCGCGGAGGTCGGGGAGGGTCTGGCCGCGGCCGGGGCCGGAGGTGGCGTCGACCTCGACGTGGACGCGCGGGGCGGAGGCGAGCTCGAGGGCGCCGACGGCGATCGCGGCGGCCATCGGGTCGTGCAGCGCCGCCGTCCGGTCGCCGAAGTGGCCGACGTAGAAGTCGAAGTAGTAGTCCAGCGCGTGCCCGATCGCCGAGGCGAGGGGGTCGGCGGAGCGGATCAGGACGTCCCGCTGCTCCTCGTCCAGGAGGTGCCGCATCGTCACGTCGAGCGGGACGAGCGTGAGGTCCCAGTCCGCGGCGACGACCTCGGCCGCGGCGGCCGGGTCGTGCCAGATGTTCGCCTCGGCGACCGAGGTCACGTTGCCCGGCGCGAGCCCCGCGCCGCCCATCACGGTGACCGAGTGCAGCAGCGACGGCAGCTCGGGGTGCTTCCGCAGCGCGAGCGCCAGATTCGTCAGCGGGCCGATCGCGACCAGCCGCAGCTCGCCCCCGTGCTCGCGGGCGAGGCGGAGCAGCAGGTCCGCCGGGTCCTCGTCGACGGGCTCCGCGCCGGCGGGGAGCAGCACGCCGCCGATGCCGTTCTCGCCGTGCACGTGCGGCGATCCGCCGGAGTAGGGCTCCTCGAGGAAGTCGTGCGCGCCCACGGCGACGGGGATGTCGGTGCGGCCCGCGAGGGCGAGGAGGCCGAGGCTGTTGACGGCGGCCTGGCGGGCGTCGGTGTTGCCGCTGACGGTGCTGATGCCGACGAGGTCGGCGAGGGGCGAGCGGAGCAGGTAGGCGAGGGCGAGCGAGTCGTCGATGCCGGTGTCGCAGTCGAGGAAGACGGGGACGGTGGGTGCGGTCACGGGACTCCGATGCTCGAAGGGGAGGGGATGCAGCGGGCATCGGCGGCCGGAGCACCCACCATTCTGGCCCTCCCGCGCCGCCGCCCCGACCGCGGGTAGCCTGAACCAGCGCCCGCAGCCCGGCCGGCGCGCGAGTCGAGGAGGGGTCCGTGCCGCGTCCGTCCCTCGTCTCGACCGTCGCCGACGCGCTGCTCGACGAGATCGTCGCCGGCCGCATCCCGATCGGCTCCGAGCTGCCCAGCGAGGGCGAGCTCGCACTCGCGCACGACGTCAGTCGGGCGACCATGCGCGAGGCGCTCGGCCGACTCCAGGGCCTCAACGTCATCGACGCCCGGAGGGGCAAGCGCGGCACGGTCAATCCCGTCGCCCGATGGAGCGATCTGGAGCCGATCCTGCGCGCGACCGCGTCGGGCGTCGACTCCGCCGCCGCGTCGCTGCACCTGATCGAGGTGCGCGAGATGATCGAGACCGGCGCCTCGGCGCTCGCCGCGGTCCGACGCTCCGACGCCGACCTCGCCCGGCTGGAGGAGGAGCTCGAGCGGATGACCGCCGCGCACGAGGCCGGCGACCTGGCCGCGTTCGTCGCCGCCGACATCGCCTTCCACGACGTCATCCTCGCCGCCACCGGCAACGTCTTCGTCGCGGCCGTCTTCGCGCCGCTGGCCAAGGTGATGCGCGAGAAGCGCGAGCAGACCTCCGCGCTCGTGCGGATCCAGCAGAACGCCCTCGTCAAGCACCGCGCCGTGCTCGAGGCCGTCCGCTCCGGCGACGCCGACGCCTCCCGCGCCGCGATGGCCGACCACATCGCGCAGACGGCCGAGGACCTGCGCCGCTACGTGCTCGCGGCGGAGCCGGCCGGCGGCTCCGCCGCCGGAGCGTAGGCGCGGCCGCGACCCAGCGGGCCGCCCATGCTGGTCGAGTAGCCCCGCAGGGGCGAGACCTCGCGCGCTCGTACGCGAGGTCTGCAGGCCCGGCGTCCGATGCCGGTGGATCTCGATACGCCCGCTGCGCGGGCTACTCGATCAGCATGTGGTGCGCGGGTTCTCCGGTCGGCATCAGGCGCTTCAGTCCTCGGTCGGCCTGGGGTGCACGGGTCCTCGGTCGGCATCAGCCGCGCGGCTTCTTCGGTCCGCACGGGGCGGCGGCCGCAAGGCGGAAGCCGTCGGCGCCTCGCTCGCATGCTGGTCGAGTAGCCCCGCAGGGGCGTATCGAGACCCGGCGCGCTCATGCGCGGGGTCTGCAGACCTGGCGTACGACGCTGGTGGATCTCGATACGCCGCTTCGCGGGCTACTCGATCAGCATGAGGGGGGGCGCCCGCTCCGCTGCTCGATCAGCACGAAGGCGGCGACGGCGGCTCGATCCGACGGCGGCCTCTTCCGGCGCGGCTCCGGTACTTGTAAGATATCTGATACCCCAGGACGAAGGAGTACCGGTGATTTCGGAGACGACGCTGCTGCAGCAGCACCCCGCGCAGGTGCCGGTCGAGGCCGCCGCCGTGGCCCGCACGCGCACCGCCCGCACGCCGGTGCTCGTGGTGCTGGACGACGACCCCACCGGCACGCAGTCCGTCGCCGACCTGCCGGTCCTCACGAGCTGGGCGGAGGAGGACCTCCGCTGGGCGCTCGCCACCGGCGCCCCCGCCGTGTACGTCCTCAGCAACACCCGGAGCCTCGCGCCCGAGGACGCCGCCGGGCGCAACCGGGAGATCGTCGCGAGCGCGCTCGCCGCCGCCCGCGAGCTCGACGTGCCGGTCGCGTTCGTCAGCCGCGGCGACTCGACGCTCCGCGGGCACTTCCCGCTCGAGACCGACACGATCACCGCCGCCCTCGACGGCGCGGTCGACGTCGTCCTCCTCGTGCCCGCCTTCCCTGACGCAGGCCGGGTCACCATCGGCGGCGTCCACTACATGCGCGGCGACGAGGGCCTCCAGCCGGTCGCCGAGACGGAGTTCGCCCGCGATTCGACCTTCGGCTACGCGCACTCCGATCTTCGCGAGTGGGTCGAGGAGAAGACCGGCGGGCAGTGGCCGGCCGACCGGGTCGTCGCCCTCGACCTCGGCACGATCCGTGTGGGCGCCGACGCCGTCGCTGCAGTGCTCGCCCCGCTCCGCGGCGGCGTGCCGGTGGTCGTCGACGCGGTCACCGAGGACGATCTGCGCCTGCTGTCGCTGGGGCTTGCGCAGGCGGAGGAGTCGGGCCTGCGGGTGCTCTACCGCGTCGGCCCGCCGTTCGTCCGGGCGCGCATCGGCCAGGAGGTGCACCCGCCGCTGACGGCGGACGAGGTGTTCCCGAGCACGGCGGGCGCCGACGAGCGCGCGCGCGGCGGCCTGATCGTCGTCGGCTCGCACGTCGGACTGACCTCGCGGCAGCTCGAGCGCCTCGCGGCGACCGGCTCGCTCCGGGCGACGCTCGAGATCGACGTCGACCGCGCCGTGGATCCCGAGCGCGCGCCCGCGCACCTGGCGGAGCTGATCGAGGAGGCGGCCGCTGCCCTCGCGGAGGGCGACGTCGCGGTGCACACCAGCCGCTCCCTCCGTCGCACCGACGACCCGCAGGAGAGCCTCGACATCTCGCGCCGCGTCTCGGCGGCCGTCGTCGCCGTGGTGCAGGGCGTCCTCGCGCGCACCCGCCCGCGGTTCGTCATCGCGAAGGGCGGCATCACCTCGAGCGACGTCGCCTCGAAGGGCCTCGGCATCCGCCGCGCGATCGTCCGCGGACCGATGCTGCCCGGCCTCGTCTCGCTCTGGGAGCCGGTCGAGGGCCCCGCCGCCGGCATCCCCTACATCGTCTTCGCCGGCAACGTCGGTGACGACGAGTCGCTCGCGCAGGTCGCCGCGACGCTCCGCTCTCCCGCGCTCTGACCGCGCACCCCGCACCCGCCCCGATCCCCTGGAGGACCCCGTGACCACTGCCGACGCCACTCCCGATCCCGCCGCCACCGCCGCCGACACGGCACCCGCGCGGGACTACACCGTCGCCGTCCTCGGACTCGGCGCGATGGGCCTGCCGATGGCCACCCGTCTGGCCGGCGCGCTGACCGTGCACGGCTTCGACATCGCCGAGCCGCGCCTGGAGCTCGCCCGCGAGGCGGGCATCACGCCGTTCGGCTCGGCCCGCGAGGCGGTCGACGGCGCCGACGCGACGCTCCTGGCCGTGCGCAACAGCGCGCAGCTGCGCGAGGTGCTCTTCGGCGGCGCCGACTCGGAGGGGATAGCCACCGCACTGCGTCCCGGCTCGGTGGTCATCATGACCAGCACGGTCGGCATCACCGACGTGATCGACGTGGCTGCGGCGCTCGCCGAGCACGGCGTCGAGCTCGTCGACGCCCCGCTCAGCGGCGGCCCGGTGCGCGCGGGGGAGGGCGACCTGCTGATCGTCGTCGGCGCCACCCCCGCGGCACGAGAGCAGGCGCGCCCCGTCCTCGACCTGCTCGCCTCGACGCTCAGCGTCATCGGCGACCGCCCGGGCGACGGTCAGGCGTTCAAGACGGTGAACCAGCTGCTCTGCGGCGTGCACATCGCGGCCGGGGCGGAGGCGCTGGCGCTGGCCGCGAAGCTCGGCCTCGACCCGGCGGCCACGCTCGAGACGCTCTCGGCCGGAGCCGCCGGCTCCTTCATGCTCGGCAACCGCGGCCCGCGGATGCTGCAGGCGGGCGAGGAGGGCGGAGCGGAGGTGCTCAGCCGCCTCGACATCTTCGTCAAGGACCTCGGCATCGTCACCACGGCCGCGCGCGGCGCCGGCCTCGCGACTCCGGTCGCCGCCGCGGCGGAGCAGCTCTTCCTGCTCGGTGCGGCGCAGGGCCTCGCTGCGGCGGACGACTCCGCCGTCATCTCGGTGCTCGCGCCGCCCGCCTGATCCGCCGAGGCCGCCTGGACCCCGCACGGGAGGGGCCCGGGCTCAGAGCAGCGCCCACGTCTCGCGGAGGCGCGCCCGCCACCACTCCAGCCGCTCCGGAGCGACGGCGTGCCGCAGCAGCAGCGCCTCCGACACCTCGACCCGCTCGACCGGGATCGCCCCGTCGACGGGCCGCAGCGGCCGCTCGGTGACGTCGGCGGCGAGCAGCGACGCCGTGCCGAGCCCGCAGTCGTAGGGCAGCTCGGGCAGCGCCGCGGCGAGCGCCGCTCCCATCGCCAGCCCGACCGAGCTGTCGAGGGCGCTGGAGACCACGGCGGGCAGTCCCGCCTCGGCGACGAGGTCGAGCGCGCGCCGCACGCCGCCGAGCGGCTGGGCCTTGACCACGAGGAGGTCCGCGGCGCCCGCGCGCGCGACGGCGAGCGGATCCGCGGCCTTCCGCACGCTCTCGTCGGCGGCGACGGGGATCCCCATCCACTTCACGCGTCGGCGCAGATCGGCGAGCTCGTCGACGCTCGCGCACGGCTGCTCCACGTACTCGAGGTCGGAGCCCGCGAGCGCGTGCACCGCGTGCTCGGCCTCGTCCACGTTCCAGCCGCCGTTCGCATCGATCCGGATGCGCCCCTCCGGGCCGAGGATCCGCCGCACCTCGGCGACCCGCGCGACGTCGTCGGCGAGGGTCTGCCCCCGCTCGGCCACCTTCACCTTGGCGGTGCGGCAGCCGTGGTAGCTCTCGAGGATCGCGGCGACCTCGGCCGGCTCGACGGCGGGCACGGTCGCATTCACGGGGATGCGGTCGCGCAGCGGCGCCGGCTGCTCGCTCCAGCCGTAGTCGAGCGCGGCGCGCAGCCAGGCGGCGGACTCCGCGGGCCCGTACTCGAGGAACGGCGAGAACTCGGTCCAGCCCTCCGGTCCGCGCACCAGGGCGATCTCGCGGTGGTCGACCCCGCGGAAGCGCGTGCGCAGCGGCAGCGCGACGACCCGGAGCCCCGCGTCGACCTCGCCGAGGGAGGGCAGCGCCGCGGAGAGCGGCGCAGCAGCGGGAAGGGCAGCAGCGGGAAGGGGAGCAGAAGGCACGACGTCGTCCATCCCGCCATCATCCTCCGCCGCGCGCCCCGACCGGCACGGCCGACGTCCTGTCCTGTCCCCGGAAACCGCAGGCGCCGCACCGTCGCCTCCCGCGGCCCTGCAGCGATCCGGCGCCGACGACCCGCGGTGCGGCGCGTGCGAGACTGGCGTCGACGACGCTCGACCCCGGAGGGATGCGATGAGCCAGGTACCCGTGAGCCCGCCGCCGATGAGCCCGCCCCCCGCGGTCCCGCCCGGTGCTCCCGGAGCGCAGCCGCACCGGCCGCTCGGCACCGGCGGCTGGATCGCCCTCGGCACGAGCATCGTCGTCGGCGTCGTCTACACCGGCGTCCTCGGCACTCTGCTCGCGCTCGGCATCGGCACCGCGATCGATGCGGGCGCCGACGCCCTGCCGACCTCGGCTCCCGGCTTCACCGACGAGCCGTTCGGCGGCGAGAGCGACCAGCCGGGCAGCGGCGACTCGACCGACCCCCTCTACGACTACCCCGGCTACCAGGACGGCGACGCCGCCCTCCTGCTGGCGCAGCCGTCGGCCGAGGCCGCGATCGCGCAGTCCGAGGCCGCCGTCTCCGCCATCGAGTCGACCGTCCTCGACGGCTGGACCTCCGCGGACGACGAGTACTACGAGCGCTCCGAGAACGGCTACGGCGGCCCGTCGCTCCTCTACGACTACATCTCGGCGACCAGCTACGCCGACGCCGACCTCGGCGGCGACGCCGCGAAGCAGGCCGTGGTGGACGTCTTCACCGCCGCGGTCGCCCCGCTGGGCTTCGACGCCGTCGACGTCGCCGACACTCCGGCCGAGTGGTCGGAGGTCGGCTACGAGTACGAGGGCGACCTCAGCGACGAGGAGGCGGGCGCGGCCCTGTGGATCGTCACCGCGTACTCCACCGTCGAGAACGTGCCCGCGATCGAGATCGGCCTGGTCGATCTCGGTGCCGACAGCACGGGCGACGTCGAGCGGATGCTGGACGACGTCGGGATCACCCCGCCGGACAGCGGAGCGTTCCTCGCCGGCTACGCCAACAGCCTCCTCGAGGAGGGCGACCGCGCCGAGTTCACCGAGCGCATGCAGGCCTACGGCGGCGTCGCGGCCACCTGAGCCCGTCCGGCGCCCGCGGTACCGGGAAGGGGGCGCCCTCGCAAGCCCGAGCCGACGACCCGCGCGCCGCATAGCGTGAGGGCATGGCGGAACCCCGAGCGACCAGGCCCCTGCGCGACTACGCGGCGATCGGCGACGGCCGCACGGTCGCCCTGATCGCGAGCGACGGCAGCGTCGACTGGCTGCCCGTCCCCGATCTCGGCTCGATCCCCGCGTTCGCGGCGCTGGTCGACGCGAAGACCGGCGGCTGCATCGAGCTGGCACCCGACGAGCCCGCGGAGACCTCGCGTCGCTACGTGAACGACACGAACGTCCTCGAGACGACCTTCACCACCGAGTCCGGCACCGTCACGGTGACCGACGCGCTCGTGACGGGCATCGCCGGCCGCCTCCCGTGGGCCGAGCTGGCCCGCCGGATCGAGTGCACCGAGGGCGAGGTGCGGATGCACTGGGTCGTCCGCCCCGGCACCGGCCTCGGCACCTTCTCGCCGTGGATCCAGAACGCCGACGGCCGCTCGCTGATCCGCGCGGGCGACATCACCATCGGCGTCACCGGCAAGGACCACGGCCCGGCCGACGACTCGGCGCCCTCCGGAGCCGGCGACGAGCTGGCCGGCACCTTCGTCGCGACCGCGGGCGGCGGCCGGCACGTGCTGGTCGTCTCGGCGACGCACGACGAGCCCCTGCACTTCCCCGACGCGGTGAACGTCGACCGCGGCATCGACCGCACGATCGCCAGCTGGCAGTCCTGGTCCGACGAGTTCTCCTACGACGGTCCGTGGGCCGGCGCGGTCCAGCGCAGCGCCCTCGCCTTGAAGCTGCTGATCTACTCGCCCACCGGCGCGATCGCCGCGGCGGCCACCACCTCCCTCCCCGAGTCGCCCAACGGCGGCAAGAACTGGGACTACCGCTTCGCCTGGGTGCGCGACGCCGCGTACACGGCGCACGCGCTGGTCCGCTTCGGGCTGCGGGAGGAGACGCACGCCGCGCTGTCCTGGCTCCTGCGCACGATCAAGGAGCACGGCCCCGACCTGCACATCTTCTACGGCCTCGACGGCTCGCTGCCGACCGAGCTGTCCGAGTACGACGTCCCCGGCTACGCGGGGATCGGCCCGGTCGTCGCCGGCAACGGCGCGCAGAACCAGCTCCAGCTCGGCGTCTTCGGCGACCTCTTCGACATCTGCCGCATCTACGTCGACGAGGGCAACGTCCTCGACATCGAGACCGGGCGCCTGCTCGCCCGCGTCGCGGACACCACCTGCGACCTCTGGCGCAACCGCGACGCCGGCATGTGGGAGCTCGAGGAGGAGCAGCACTACACCTCGTCGAAGATGGGCTGCTGGCAGGCGCTCGACGCCGCCGTGCACCTCGCCGAGCTCGGCCAGGTGGCGGGCAGCCCCGACCGCTGGCGCTTCGAGCGCGACCGCATCCGCGACTGGATCGAGGAGAACTGCTGGTCCGAGGAGCTCGGCTCCTACGTGATGTACCCGGGCTCCGAGGAGCTGGACGCCTCGGTGCTGCTGCACGCGCCCAGCGGCTACGAGCGGGGCGAGCGGATGGTCTCCACGATCGACGCGCTCGTGAAGGAGCTGGGGCGGGGCGCGCTGCTGTTCCGCTACTCCGGCATGGAGGCGGAGGAGCACCCGTTCGTCGCGTGCTCGTTCTGGCTCGCCGGCGCACTCGCCTGCGTCGGCCGGCACGACGAGGCGATCGCGCTGATGGACGAGCTGGTCGAGACGGTGCCGAACGACGTCGGCATCATGTCCGAGATGGTGGCCGCCGACGACCTCGCCTTCTGGGGCAACCTGCCGCAGGGCCTCAGCCACCTCGCGCTGATCAACGCCGCGATCACCATCGAGGAGCTCGCACCGGACAAGGTCGGCGAGCGCTGACGGCACGGATCCGGCGCGCCGCGACCGCGGGCGCCGCGCGCTAGACCCGCCGGTGGGTTCGCGCAAGCCGGTTGAGGCCCGCCCGCCGGGGCGCGTAGACCGGAGTCATCACCTCGGCCCGCCCCGCGCGGCCGGGAGCGACAGGAAGGGAACGGCATCCATGGATCTCGGCATCTCCGGGCGCACCGCCCTCGTCACCGGCGGCGACTCCGGCATCGGCTGGCACACCGCCCAGCTGCTCCTCGCGGAGGGCGTCACCGTCGTCGTGACCGACAAGGACCAGGCGAAGCTCGACGAGGCGGCCGCGAGGCTCGGCGCGGCCGACGGCACGCTGCACGCGTTCGCGGCCGATGTCACGAGCGTCTCCGAGCTCGCCGCCCTGCACGAGCGCACGGCCGAGGCCGTCGGCGAGATCGACATCCTCGTCCAGTGCGCGGGCGTCACCGGCGCGCAGGGGATGTTCCACGAGATCGACGACGAGGGCTGGACCAGCACCCTCGAGACCGATCTGCTCGGCCCCGTCCGGCTCGTCCGCGAGTTCCTGCCCGACCTGCGCTCCGGAGGGTGGGGCCGCCTCGTGCTCACCGCCTCCGAGGACGCGGTGCAGCCCTACGACGACGAGCTGCCCTACTGCGCGGCCAAGGCCGGCGTGCTCGCCTTCGCGAAGGGCCTCTCGCGCTCCTACGCTCTCGAGGGCCTGCTCGTGAACGCCGTCTCCCCGGCCTTCATCCACACCCCGATGACCGACGCCATGATGGAGAAGCGCGCCGACGAGAACGGCACCTCGACGGAGGAGGCCATCTCGTCCTTCCTCGCCGAGGAGCGCCCCTACCTCGAGCTCAAGCGCCGCGGGCGCCCCGAGGAGGTCGCCGCCGTGATCGCGTTCCTCTGCTCCGACCGCGCCTCGTTCGTCAACGGCTCGAACTACCGAGTCGATGCGGGCTCGGTGGCCACCCTCTAGTCCCACGGACGGCGTCCAGTCCGCGCACCCCGCGCGTCCGGGCGACGTCCAGCCGAAGAAGACACACTTGTAGCCGGGATCTCCGCCTCCCGACACTGTCAGAGAAAGGAACGGTCCATGACCACCACCCTCGAGCGCCACGTCGAAGCCCCTGCCGGCTCCGGAGCGAAGACCAGCCGCCGCCAGAACGCCGAGAAGGGCTTCAAGGCCTCCAAGGAGCTGCTCGACAGCCTCCAGATCGTCCTCGTCGACCTGATCGAGCTGCACGTCCAGGGCAAGCAGGCCCACTGGAACGTCGTCGGCAAGAACTTCCGCGACCTCCACCTCCAGCTCGACGAGATCATCGACGCCGCACGCGAGTTCAGCGACGACATCGCCGAGCGCATGCGCGCCCTGCACGGCATCCCGGACGGCCGCAGCGACACCGTCGCGGCGACCACCACCCTTCCGGAGTACCCGCACGGCGAGATCGACACCGCCGAGACGGTCGACCTCGTCACCATCCGCCTGGAGAACACCGCCGCCACCATGCGCGAGGTGCACGACCAGGTGGACGAGGAGGACCCGACCAGCGCGGACCTCCTGCACGCGATCATCCAGAGCCTCGAGCAGTACGCCTGGATGGTGTCGGCCGAGAACCGCACCACCTCCGCCAAGAAGTAGCACCACCGCACCACCTGAGGAGGGACCCCGCAGCAGCGGGGTCCCTCTTCTGCGTCCCCGACCGATGGCGGTGCCCGCGGAGCGGGCGCATCGAGATCCACCCTCCCGCTCGCACCGGGACCGCGCCTCCAGCCGCCGACAGTAGGGTCGAGGCCATGAGCACGCAGGTTTCCGAGCTGTTCGACGCGCGCCGCTGGGCGCCGGTCGACGGCTTCGACGGTCTCGAGGACATCACCTACCACCACGACCGCTCGGGCCGCATCGCCCGGGTCGCGTTCGATCGCCCGGAGGTGCGCAACGCCTTCCGGCCGCGCACCGTCGACGAGCTGTTCCGGGCGCTCGAGGACGCGCGGACGAACCCCCGCATCGGCGTCGTGATCCTCACCGGCAACGGCCCCAGCCCGCGCGACGGCGGCTGGGCCTTCTGCTCGGGCGGCGACCAGCGCATCCGCGGCCGCGACGGCTACCGCTACTCCGACGGCGAGACCGCGGAGGGCATCGACTCCGCCCGGAACGGCCGGCTGCACATCCTCGAGGTCCAGCGGCTGATCCGGTTCATGCCCAAGGTCGTCATCGCCGCCGTCCCCGGCTGGGCGGCCGGCGGCGGGCACTCGCTGCACGTGGTCTGCGACCTGACCATCGCCTCCGCCGAGCACGGCCGCTTCAAGCAGACCGACGCGGACGTCGGCTCCTTCGACGCCGGCTACGGCTCCGCGTACTTCGCCCGGCAGATCGGGCAGAAGAACGCCCGCGAGGTGTTCTTCCTCGCCCGCGAGTACTCCGCGCAGCGCGCCTACGAGATGGGCGCCGTGAACGCCGTGGTCCCGCACGCCGAGCTCGAGGCGACCGCCCTGGAGTGGGCCGAGACGATCCTCACCAAGTCGCCCACCGCGATCCGGATGCTGAAGTACGCGTTCAACGCCGTCGACGACGGCCTGGTCGGCCAGCAGCTCTTCGCCGGCGAGACCACCCGCCTGGCCTACGGCACCGACGAGGCCGTCGAGGGGCGCGACTCCTTCCTCGAGAAGCGCGCTCCCGACTGGTCGCCGTTCCCGTGGCAGTTCTGAGCGTGCGGACCCGGCCCGGGACGGCCCGGCGATGACGCGTCCGCTCGCCGCCGTCGACCCCGCTCCGGAGAAGGTGCTGATCGCCCTCCGCGCCGCCCTCGACGGCAGCGGCCCCGCGGTGCGGATCGCGCCGCCCGCAGCGGGGTCCGACCCGGGGCCGGACGCGGTCGTCCCGCAGCGCGTCGCCGTCGTCGTCGAGACCTCCGGATCCTCCGGCCCGCCCAAGCGGGTGGCACTCGCCACCTCCGCGCTGCTCACCAGCGCGTCCGCGACGCTCGCCGAGCTCGGCGGCCCGGGCCGCTGGCTGCTCTGCCTGCCCACGCACTACGTCGCGGGCGTGCAGGTGCTGGTCCGCTCGCTCACCGCCGACGCGGACCCGGTGGTGCTTTCGGCCGGCGGCTTCGACGCCGCCGCCTTCCTCGCCCTCGCCCGGACCATGCCCGCGGGGGAGCGGCGCTACTCGTCGCTCGTGCCCGTGCAGCTCGCGCGGCTCCTCGACCTCGCCGAGAGCGATCCCGCCGAGGCCGCGGTCCTCGCCTCCTTCGACGGGCTGCTGATCGGCGGCCAGTCCACCCCCCAGGCACTGCGCGACCGGGCGGCGGCGCTCGGCGTGCGGATCCGGCTCACCTACGGCTCGAGCGAGACCGCCGGCGGCTGCGTCTACGACGGCGTGCCGCTGCGCGACGTGCGGATGCGCGTCGACGACGGCCAGGTGCTCCTCGGCGGCCCGACCCTCGCGGAGGGCTACCTCGACGCCGACGGCG
Source organism: Rathayibacter sp. VKM Ac-2856 (assembly GCF_013205055.1). Taxonomy (GTDB): domain Bacteria; phylum Actinomycetota; class Actinomycetes; order Actinomycetales; family Microbacteriaceae; genus Rathayibacter. Next base: position 146,923 of record NZ_JABMLF010000002.1, on the reverse strand, counting down.
GCCTGGACGCCGAGCGCAGCGCCGCCTCCTTCGTCACCCTCGACGGCGAGCGCTGGTACCGCACCGGCGATGCCGGCACCGTCGAGGACGGCCGTCTGCGCGTCACGGGCCGGCTCGACCGCGTCATCGTCTCGGGCGGCGAGAAGGTGTCGCTGGACGCCGTCGAGCACCTGCTGCGCGAGGAGCTCCTCCCGGACGCCGTCGTCGTGCGCCGGCCGGACGAGCAGTGGGGCGAGGTCCCGGTCGTCGCGACGACCGCGCCCGACGTCGACCTCGCCCGGGTGCGCTCCGGGGTCGTCGAGCGGCTCGGACGCGCGGCCGCGCTGGCGGCGATCGTGGTCGTCGCGGAGATCCCGCTGCTCGCGTCCGGGAAGCCCGATCGCCGCGCCCTCGAGCGCCTCGCGGCGGGCGCAGCGCTCTGACGGCGGGTCGCGCGGCGGCCCTTCGCCGGGCGGCCGAGGGCCCGGGACGTGCACGGACCACTGGGTAGGATTCCCTCCGTGTCGAGTTCGAGTCGAAAGAAGAAGCCGTCGGCGAAGCCCCGGAGCGGACGCCCGGGCGGCGACCCCCGCCGCGCCGTCGTGGAGCCCGCCGGCCCGCGCGAGTGGATCGCCGGCGCCCGCCTGCGGACCCTCCCGCTCGCCATCGCTCCCGTCCTGATCGGCACCGGATCGACGCAGGTGACGGACGAGGGCTGGCACTGGGTGCGCGCCCTGCTCTGCCTCGTCGTGGCGCTCGCGCTCCAGATCGGCGTCAACTACGCCAACGACTACTCCGACGGCATCCGCGGCACCGACGCGAACCGCGTCGGGCCCTCCCGCCTCACCGGGTCCGGAGCCGCGAAGCCGCGCGCCGTGCTCACGGTCGCCCTGGTCTTCTTCGGCATCGCCGGAGTCGCGGGGCTCGTGCTGACGATCCTCTCCGGCTTCTGGTGGTTCCTCATCATCGGCGCGGCGGCGATCGCCGCGGCCTGGTTCTACACCGGCGGTCGGCGGCCCTACGGCTACCTCGGCCTCGGCGAGCTCTTCGTCTTCGTCTTCTTCGGGATCGTCGCCACGGTCGGCACGACCTTCGTGCAGATCGGCCGCGCGAACCAGGAGTCCTGGCTCGGCGCCGTCGCCGCGGGCCTGTTCGCCTGCGCGGTGCTGATGGTCAACAACATCCGCGACATCCCGACCGACCGCCTCTCGGGCAAGCGGACGCTCGCGGTCGTCGTGGGCCCGACCATCGCCCGCGCGCTCTACAGCGCGTTCGTGCTGGTGCCGTTCGGCATCGCGGTCGTGCTCGCGCTGTTCTACCCGCTCGCCTGGCTGACGCTCTTCGTCCTGCTCGCGGTCCTGCCCGCGATCCTCATCACCCTCACGGCGCGCACGGCGAAGGAGCTCATCCTCGCCCTGCAGCTGACGAGCCTCAGCGGCCTCGTCTACGCCGCCGTCCTCGGCGCGGCCCTGGCCTTCTGACCCGGCGGGCGCCAGAAGACGATCTGCTCGCCTTCTCCATGCTGGTCGAGTAGCCCCGAAGGGGCGTATCGAGACCCGCGGTCGTCGAGACGTGGGGCTGAGGGCCACCGTGTCTGCGGTGGTGGATCTCGATACGCCCGCTGCGCGGGCTACTCGATCAGCATGTGCGGACCCGCGGGCCGCGATGCTCGATCAGCATGCACGGACCCGCGGGCGGCGATGCTCGATCAGCAGGGGCGGGTCCGCTGCGCGAGCGGGGCGGAGGGCCGCTAGCGGCCGTCGCGGGCCGCGTCGACGGCCGCGTCCTCGATGTCGTCGTCGGTGGGCGTGCGCGGCACGTCCTTGCGGCGCTCGTAGATGGCCTCGGCGATGCGCTCGCGGGGCTTCCGCAGAACGATGTAGGACAGCGACATGCTCGCGATCGCGGCGACGAAGCCGGCCGTGACGGCCGCCGTCAGCTCGGAGTCCACGAAGGAGCGCGCCGGCAGGTACACCAGCACGAAGACGCCGGCGAACATGGCCAGACGCAGGAGCGAGTAGACGACGACCGCGCGGCTCAGTTTCACCGGGCAAGTGTACGTCGCCCCCTGCATGCGCGTCCGTGAGCACCCCGGGAGCTCCCTGTCCAGCATCCGTGCGCCCGGATCCTTCGAGGACGCCGGACGTACACTGGACAGCATGATCCGCCTCGTCATCGGCCTGCTCGTGGCCCTCGCCGTCTTCACGGTCTACACCGTGATCGACGTCGCCCTGAGCAACCGCCACTCCGTGCGCGCGATCCCCAAGTGGTCCTGGGTCCTCGTGGTCCTCCTCCTGCCGCTCATCGGCGCGGGCCTCTGGTTCTGGATCGGCCGGCCCCGCAAGCAGCGCTCCGAGAGCCGTCGCTTCACGGCCCCGGACGACGATCCCGACTTCCTCGGCACCCTCCGCCGCGAGCCCGACCCCGAGAAGGAGCGCGAGCAGGCCGAGCGCATCGCGCAGCTCGAGCGCGACCTCGCCGATCTCGACGACTCCGGCGAGTCGGACGGCACCGGCCGTCGGGATGCCTGACGCGGCTCCGGTCGCCCCCTCCACCCGTTTCGCGGTCGACCTCCTCACCCGCTTCGTCGCGCTCGGCGTCCGCGACCTCGTCGTCTCACCCGGCTCCCGCTCCCAGGCGCTCGCCCTCGTCGCCGCCGAGCTGGAGACCCGCGGCGCCGTCCGCCTGCACGTGCGGATCGACGAGCGCTCCGCCGGCTTCCTCGCGCTCGGGCTCGCCCTGGAGACCGGATCGCCCGCCGTCCTGATCACCACCTCCGGCACCGCGACCGCGAACCTGCACCCGGCCGTGCTCGAGGCGGACGCCTCGGACGTGCCGCTGATCGTCCTGACCGCCGACCGCCCAGACGAGCTGCGCGGCATCCGCTCGAACCAGACCACCGACCAGGTGGAGCTGTTCGGCCGCGCCGTCCGCCTCTTCGAGGACGTCGCCGCGCCCGACGCGACCACCACTGCGGAATCGGCCGAAGCCCTCGCCGACCGCGCGCACGCCGCGGCGCTGCGCCCGGGCGGCCCGGTGCACCTCAACCTCGCCTTCCGCGACCCGCTGTCCTCCCGCCTGCCCGCGTTCGACCTCCCCGAGACGGGATCTTCCGCCCCCGCGCCGAGCGACGCCGCGGGCGCTCCGGAGACGACCGTCACCCCGGAGCCGATCTGCGCCGGCCCCGACGAGCCGCTCACCGTCGTGATCGCCGGCGACAAGGCGGGTGCCGACGCGGAGGCGCTCGCCCGCGCGGGCGACTGGCCGCTGCTCGCCGAGGTGTCCTCCGGAGCCCGGTTCGGGCCGCAGCTGGTCGTCGCCTGGCGTCGGCTCCTGGCCGAGCCCGCATTCGGCGGACGCGTGCGCCGCGCGATCGTCCTCGGGCACCCGACGCTCTCCCGCGAGGTCCCCGAGCTCCTGCGCCGCGAGGACGTCGAGGTGATCGTCGTCGACCGCGGCCGCCGCGAGTTCTACAACCCGGGCCGCCGCGCCCGCAGCATCCGCGCCCTCGCCGTCGTCCGCCCGGAGGGCTCGCCGCGCCCCGAGCGGACCGAGCGCGCCTGGGCCGGCTCCTGGGTGTCCGCGAGCCGCGCACTGCTCGCCGAGGCCGATCCCGACGCGATCCCCGAGGCGCCCGACGGCGGCTCGATGTCGATCGAGGACCGCCGCGGCTATGCGCGCAACGCGCTCACCGCGATCCGCGCTCCACTCACCCGCGAGTTCGTCGTCGCCGCCGTCTGGCGCGTGACCTGGCCGCACGACCGGCTGCTCTTCGGCGCGTCGCGCCTGATCCGCGTCGCGGACGGCTCCCTGCCCGGCAAGAGGATCACGGTGCACTCGAACCGCGGGCTCGCCGGCATCGACGGCACCGTGTCGACGGCGCTCGGCATCGCCGTCGCCTCGCAGTCGGGCGAGGCCGGCTCGGGCGGTGCGACCCGCGTCGTCCTCGGCGACCTCACGCTCCTGCACGAGGCGGGCGGTCTGCTGCTCGCGCCGGGCGAGCGCCGGCCCCGGGTCCAGCTCGTGGTGGTCAACGACGGCGGCGGCACCATCTTCGACGGGCTGGAGGTGGCCACCAGCTCCGCTCCGGACGCCTTCGACCGCGTGCAGTTCACGCCGCAGACGGTCGACATCGCCTCGCTGGCGCGGGCCTACGGCTGGTCGCACCGCCTGGTCGCCACCCGCGGCGAGCTCGAGCAGGCCCTCACCTCGCCGGGCGAGGGTCCCGGCATCGTCGAGATCGCCCTCGAGCGCTAGCGCCGCGCGGCGCAGGCCGGCCCGGGGGAGTCGTCAGGCGAGGGCGTCGAGGATCGGCCGGAACTTCATCCCGGTCTCCGCGAGCTCCGCGTCGGGGTCGCTGTCGGCGACGATGCCCGCGCCGGCCCACGCGGTGACCCCGCCCTCGGCGGAGACCTGGGCGCTGCGCAGGCCCACGGCCCACTCGCCGTCGCCGTTGCCGTCGATCCAGCCGACCGGGCCGGCGTAGCGGCCGCGGTCGAACGGCTCCAGCTCCTCCAGCAGATCGAGGGCCCGGTCGGTCGGGGTGCCGGCGACGGCGGCCGTGGGGTGCAGGGCGTCGACGAGGTCGAGCGCGGTCGAGGCGTCGTCGAGGGTCCCGCGGACGTCGGTCGCCAGGTGCCACAGGTTCGGCAGCTTGAGGGCGAACGGCTCGGGAGTCGTCGAGAGCGCGCCGGTGTGCCGGCGCAGCTCGCGCAGGAGGCTCGCGATCGCGAAGGAGTGCTCGGAGCGGTCCTTCGGGCTCGCCAGGAGCGCACGGACGATCGCGGCGTCCTCCTCCGCGTCGGCGCCGCGCGCGCTGGTGCCGGCGAGGACGCGGGCGGTGACGACCCCGTGGTCGACGCCGACGAGCGTCTCGGGGCTGGCACCGAGGAACCCGTCGACCGAGAAGGTCCAGCAGTCGGGGTAGGCGTTCGCCAGATCGCGGAGCAGACGCCGGCGATCGGCGTCGCGGGGGAGCCGACCCTGCAGGTCCCGCGCGAGGACGACCTTCTCCAGGGCGCCCGAGCGGATCGTGCCGACGGCCGACGCGACGGCGGCGCGGTAGGCGTCCGGCGACATCGCGCCGGGGAGGAGGGGGAGGCGGTACTCGTCGCCGTAGGGAACCGCGGCGGGGGCGGCGCTGGACTCCGCGGCCGCTCCGGCCGGACGGATGCGCGTCAGCCACGAGCGCCCGCCACGGGAGCCGATCACGGTGCTCGGGACGATGAGGACGCTCCGGGCGCTCGATCGGCTCGAGAAGGCGAAGGCGCCGAAGGCGACCAGCCCGGTGCCCGGCACGCCGAGCGGGTCCTCGACGACGGCGGCGGACGACAGTTCGCGCCACGCTGCGGAGGCGTCGCGGAGACGATCCGGACCTGAGAACTCGAGCCGCAGCGTCTCGCCGAGTCCGGCCAGCCCCGCGCCCCCGCGCTGCCAGAGCAGCGGACGCCGCGGATCCACGCGGGGGATCAGCTCCTGGGGGCCGTCCAGCGGGGTCGTCACGGCATGGAGGGGAGGAGCTCCGGCCCCGGTCGATGTCACTCCACAACAGTACGCCCGCGCCGGAAGGCGAGACGTTGTACGCCTCGAACACCCTCGCGCGGGGGGTCGCTGCTACGGTTTCCGAGTCCGGGGCCGCCACAGCTAGGCGGAGCAAGGCGGCCCCGGCACCTCCGCCCCTCTTCTCGCTCCTTCCGGCGTCTCCGTCCTCCTCTCCTCCGGGCGGCCCCCGGTCGAGGGCGGGCCGCTGAGCGGATGTGCAAGGGCGGGTGATGCACAGCCGCCGCCCCGCCGCTCGCCCTAGACTCGTTCCTCGTGACCAAGGCAGACCTCACCAAGCGGCCCGACGAGGTCGCTGCCATGTTCGACACGGTGGCGCCCGCCTACGACCTGACGAACACCGTCCTGTCCGTCGGCAACGACCACCTCTGGCGGATCGCCACGACCCGCGCTGTCAACCCGACCCAGGGCGAGCGCATCCTCGACGTGGCGGCGGGCACCGGCACCTCCAGCGCCTCGCTCGCGCGCTCCGGCGCGCAGGTCGTCGCCGCCGACTTCTCCCGCGGCATGATCTCCGTCGGCCGCCGTCGGCACGCCGAGAACGAGCTGATCGAGTTCGTCCTCGCGGACGCGATGGACCTACCCTTCGAGGACGACTCCTTCGACGCCGTCACCATCTCCTTCGGCCTCCGCAACGTGTCCGAGCCGCGGACGGCGCTCGCCGAGTTCTTCCGCGTCGTGAAGCCGGGCGGCCGCGTCGTCATCTGCGAGTTCTCCACCCCGCCGCTGAAGCCCCTCGCCGCCGCCTACGACCTCTACCTCTCGCGGATCATGCCCGCGATCGTGCGCCTCGCGTCCTCGAACGACCCGGCCTACGACTACCTCGGCGACTCCATCCGCGCCTGGCCGGAGCAGAAGGTCGTCGCCGGCTGGCTCCGCGAGGCCGGCTTCGAGCGCGTCGCCCACCGCGACCTCACCGCCGGGATCGTCGCGCTGCACCGCGGGGTCAAGCCGATCGCGGCGACCTGATGCGCGTCCAGGGGCCTGCCGGGCCGAGCCGTTAGGGTTTGAGTGTGAACGCCAGTGCGCCCGTCGCCCGCCGCAGCCCGTCTCTGACGGCGCAGCTCGGCCTCTCCGAGCGCATCTTCTCGACCGCGCCGGATCGCGCCCTCGCGCGCGCCATCGACGACGGGCTCGAGCGGGTCGAGGCCGGCATGGTCCAGCAGCTCTCGTTCGCGGACGCCGTCGCCGACGTGTCGACCCGCTATCTCCTGGAGGCCGGCGGCAAGCGCGTGCGGCCGATGCTCACCCTGCTCACCGCGCAGCTCGGCCGCGGCAACACCCCCGAGGTGCTCAGCGCCGCGCAGGCCATCGAGATCACCCACCTCGGCTCGCTGTACCACGACGACGTGATGGACGAGGCGGAGAAGCGCCGCGGCGTGCCCTCGGCCCAGACGGTGTGGGGCAACAACGTCGCCATCCTCACCGGCGACCTGCTCTTCGCCCGGGCGAACCAGCTGATGACCGAGCTGGGCGAGCGCGCGATCCGCCTGCAGACCGACACCTTCGAGCGCCTCGTGCTCGGCCAGCTGCACGAGACGGTCGGCCCGGGCTCCGACGAGGACCCGGTCGAGCACTACCTCGGCGTCCTGGCCGACAAGACCGGCTCGCTGATCGCCGCGGCCGCCCGCACCGGAGTCGTCTTCTCCGAGGCGCCCGCTCCGTTCGAGGAGGCGGTGCGCGTCTTCGGCGAGAAGATCGGCGTCGCCTTCCAGATCGTCGACGACGTCATCGACCTCTCGCCGCAGCCGGAGGAGACCGGGAAGAACCCCGGCACCGACATCCGCGCGGGCGTCTCCACCCTCCCGATCCTGCGGCTGCGCGAGCGCGCGGCGACCGATCGGGACGCGGCCGTGCTGCTCGCCCGGATCGAGAGCTACGTCAGCCGCTCGAACGACGCGATCGCGCACACCGACGAGCAGAGCGCCGACATCACCGACGCCATCGCTCAGCTGCGTGACCACTCCGTGACGGCGCAGACCCTCGCCGAGGCCCACCGCTGGGCCGACGAAGCCGTCGCCGCCCTCTCCCCGCTGCCCGACGGACCGGTCCGCAAGGCGCTGACGCGCTTCGCCGACACGGTCGTCGACCGCAACGGCTGACCCCGATCGTCGCGACGCGCCTCCCGCGCGCCGCAGGAATGAGCCCGGAGACGCGCCTCGGCGCCCCGGCAGGAGGAATGCAATGACCAAGCTCAGGCTGGCCATCGTCGGCGCGGGTCCCGCGGGCATCTACGCCGCCGATCTGATGATCAAGGCCGAGAAGAAGTACGACGTCTCGATCGACCTGTTCGAGCACCTGCCGGCGCCCTACGGACTCGTCCGCTACGGCGTCGCGCCGGACCACCCGCGCATCAAGGGCATCATCACGGCGCTCCGCGAGGTGCTCGACCGCGGCGACATCCGCATCTTCGGCAACGTCCACTTCGGCACCGACATCACGCTCGAGGACCTCAAGCGGCACTACAACGCCGTGATCTTCTCGACCGGGGCGATCCGCGACGCGCCGCTGGACATCCCGGGCGTGGAGCTCGAGGGCTCGTACGGAGCCGCCGACTTCGTCAGCTGGTTCGACGGCCACCCGGACGTCGCGCGCACCTGGCCGCTCGAGGCCTCCTCCGTCGCCGTGATCGGCAACGGCAACGTGGCGCTCGACGTCTCGCGGATGCTCGCGAAGCACGCCGAGGACCTCCTGCCGACCGAGGTGCCGCCGAACGTCTACGAGGGGCTCGCCGCCTCGCCCGTCACCGACGTGCACGTCTTCGGCCGCCGCGGCCCGGCGCAGGTGAAGTTCACCCCGCTGGAGCTGCGCGAGCTCGGCGAGCTGCGCGACGTCGACATGATCGTCGCCGACGAGGACTTCGTGCTCGACCCCGCCTCGCAGGCGGCGATCGAGACGAACAAGCAGGTCATGGTGATCAACCGGGTGCTGAACCAGTGGCGCACCCGCGAGGTCGGCTCCGCCTCGCGCCGGCTGCACCTGCACTTCTGGGCCAAGCCGCTCGAGCTCGTCGACGACGGCACCGGCCGGGTCTCCGCCATCCGCTACGAGCGCACCGAGCCCGACGGCGAGGGCGGCACCCGCGGCACCGGCGAGATCCGCGAGATCGCGGTGCAGGCCGTCTACCGGGCCGTCGGATACTTCGGCTCCCCGCTCGACGGGCTGCCGTTCGACGAGATGCGCGGCGTGATCCCGAACCGCGAGGGCCAGGTGCTCGACGACAAAGACGAGCCCGTGCACGGCGTCTACGCCACCGGCTGGATCAAGCGCGGACCGGTCGGCCTGATCGGGCACACCAAGTCGGACGCGATGGAGACCGTCGGGCACGTGCTCAACGACCAGGCGTCCTGGTGGACTCCGGCGCACCCCGAGGAGTCCGCGGTCGTCGCCCTCCTGGAGGAGCGCGGCATCGCGTACACGGATCTCGACGGCTGGCACCGCCTCGACGAGCACGAGCAGTCGCTCGGCGCTCCGCAGGGCCGCGCACGCGTCAAGGTCGTCCCGCGCGAGGACATGATCTCGATCTCGCTGGGACAGCCCGTCTCGAGCTGACCCGCGTCCGTCCGAAGGGCCTCCGGAGTGATCCGGGGGCCCTTCGGCGTCTGCCGACAGCGCTCACGACCCGGGAGAGCGCGTCGGTGTCCGAGCGCACCCGGCCACCGTGCGCCAGCTCGGCGAGCACGCTCGCGGCCGGGTCCGAGGGATCACTACCGTCCCTGGGATGGGCACACGAGAAGCGGTCGGCGTTCGGACGAGGCGACGAGCGAGGACGGCGGCCGTCGTCGTCGCGCTGTCACTCCTGGTGGGCATGCTGGCTCCCCCTGCGCATGCGGCGCCTCAGCCCCCCGCACCCGGCGGTGCCGCGCAGACGAAGCGCGTCGACGTCCGCGATCCGGGTGCAGACGGGTTGACCCTGATGCAGCGCGAATCGCGCCTTCCCTACCGCGTCGTCCGCATCGCGCCCGGCATCGGGGTCACGAACGTCGTCCCGTCCTCGCGGGCGAACGGGCTCGACCCCGACGGGACGGTGCTCTCGGAGGACCGCTTCCAGACCCTGGTGGATCGGGTGTCGGGAGTCCTCGACCTGATCCGCGCGACCCCGACGGGTGCCGCGGAGCTGAAGGCGATCCCGCACCTCCTCGGTCCGGACGCGACCGCCGTCTGGACCGCTCCGGGGCCGAACGGCTCCGCTGCGGTGACGTCGGACGTGCAGATCGTCTTCGCGGAGCGCTCGTTGAGCCAGGTCGGAGGCACGACGGCGACCTCCCTGGACAGCGGCATCGAGGGGTCGGGCAGCATGATCGCCCTGAGTCCGCACATCTGGGGGGACGGGGAGACGAGGGGGTCCCTGTGGTTCGACCCCGCGACGGGGGCGGGCCGGCTGCTGGGCCCTGAGACGTCGGTGCACCACGAGCTCATGCACGCGGTGGCGACGGCCGGCGGAGCCGAGCCGAACGGCGAGATCTGGATCCCGACGCCCGAGTGGACGTCCTGGCCCCTGACCGGACCCGCCGACGGCGAGGGCGAGGTCCTCGAGCGTCTGCAGGAGGTCTTCACCCACGGGGGACCGCGCGGGCTGACCGCGGCGCGGGAGGTCCTGACGGCGCGCGATCCGAGCGGCCGGGCGGAGTTCACGCAGGAGGAGTTCCCCTCGATCAGCGTGGATCCGTACTTCCTGCGGGCCCAGAAGCACGCTGCGGACAAGTTCCTCGCCGCCGATACCCCGGCGGCGCATCGCGAAGGATGGCTCCGTGCGGCGTCGGCTCGGTTGAGCATCGCGATGCATCCGCCGACCGAGATCACCTTCGCGCGCGAGCGGGGGGCGACGACGCGCCCCGAGTACAACCCCAGCAGCCTCCTCATCGGCGGCGAGTACTACATCACGCTCGACGTCACCCTCCGCGACGGTTTCGACGACTGGGCGGCGGCCGATCTGCGGGGTCGGACCGACGTCGTGCCGGTGGCGGGCACCTGGGACGCGCCGGAGCAGCCGCCCACACCGGTCGGATCGCCGAGCCGGCCCGCCTCCCCGGTCGGGCCCGAGGGCCGGCCGGGGGCGGGCCCGGGAGAGTCGTGCCTCGCGTGCGCGGCGACGTCGCGCAGGCCGTCGTCGGCCGCTGACGCCGCGGCGTTCGAGGCGCGGGTGGCGGCGGAGGTGTCGTCGGCGTTCCAGGGGCCGCGAGCGGTGCAGCGGCGGATGCTGGCGGATCCGGTGGGCGATGCGATCCGGCAGGTGCGCGGCCCGGGTCTGGCGTCGGGGGTGTGGGCGCGGTACCCGACGCTGGTGGACGGGTTCGAGAAGATGCCGATGCGGTTCTTCGCGGGGACGGACGGCCTGGGCGCGGGGACCCTCGGGCTGGACGTGCTGGGGCTGATGCAGGGGGACACGAGTGCGCTGTCGATCGCGAACACGACGGCGGACGTGGCGACGACGGTCGCGCCGATGCTGGGCGCGCGGATCGCGAACACGCTCGGCGCGGCGGGAGCGGTGATCGGGTTCATCACCTCGACGATCGCGTTCAGCCAGGGCGGCAGCGAGACGGACTACATCTTCTCGATGGTCGGGCTGCTGACGGCCGCGGTGCCGGAGCTGGCGCCGCTGATGGTGATCTATCTGGCCGCGTCGCTGATGTCGCATCCGTCGCCGGTGGAGGAGTCGATGGATGCGGGGCAGCAGATGGCTGTGGCGTTCGCGGACTGGGCGCGGCCCGAGCTGGAGAAGCAGGCGAACGCGATGGCGGACGCGATGCGCGACGCGGTCTCGGACCGGATGGACGAGGCCCGCTACCGCGCCGACTACCTCCAGGCGAAGGTCGATCTGCAGCAGCTGGGCGAGGGGGAGGATCTGACGACCCTGGGCCGCACGGGCACGCAGGCGCTGAAGCAGGAGGTCCGCGACGAGACCGATCAGGAGCTGGCCCGGATCGCGTGGGCGGGGGAGAGGAGCCTGGATCAGGGGCTCGACTCGCTGCTGGACGTCTACAACAACGGGGCCGTGTTCACGGAGTTCCGGAAGAAGTGGGCGGACACGATGAACGAGAACGGCGGCGTGCGCATCAGCGGCTTCCTGCACGACGTCGACCTCGACGCGCTGCCCACGACGAATCCGACGCCGGTGCACGTCGACGAGTTCAGGACGCCGCTGGGATCGATCCGCACGACCATGCAGAGCCGCTACCGGCACGCACTGGACGAGCTGCCGCTGTGGACGCCGTCGCGGAACATGTTCGCGACGCCGATCGTCAGCGAGGAGACGGTCCTCGCGTCGGTGGCCGCGGTGCAGCGGGACTGGGGATTCGACGGTCCACTCACGCAGTCCGCCGTCGCCGTGCCGAGTGTCACGGCGCTCACCGGCACCGGGACTCCGGGCTCGTTCGTGCAGGTCCGGAGCGCGACCACGAAGGACCTCGTCTGCGGCGCCGCGAAGGTGAACAAGATCGGCCGCTGGGTCTGCCGCGACGCGCACGGCCTGCAGGGGCCCGGCACCACCGAGACCTACGAGCTGCACTCCTCCACCACCGACACGGGCGGCTTCGCGAGCACCGGGAAGACCCTCGCGGTGACGACGTCGGGGACGCCGACACCGAAGCCCGTCGTCGAATGGGGCCGGGATCTGCGCGTCGAGGGGCGCACGGTGACCGGGACCGTCACTCCCGGCGCGGCCGTGCAGCTGCAGACCATGCCCCAGGACAGCGTCGACGCGACGAAGAACGGGTTCCCCGCCTCCGATCCGGTCACCGCGGCGGACGGGCGCTTCACCCTCACCGCGCGGCCGGACGCTCCCGGCGGCAGCACCCGACTCGTCGCGACGCTCAACGGCCACACGATCGACGAGCGCATCGTCCTCGACGGCGGTCCCTCCGAGCGTGCACCGGTGCCGGAGCAGGTCGAGGACTCGCCCATCCGGATCACCCGTCTCGACGCGACCGGCGTCGAGGGCACGGTCCCCGCGGGTCAGAGGATCCAGATCCGCCTCGGCGAGGATCCCGTCCAGCTGCCGATCGAGACCGACGCGACCGGCGCGTTCCGCTTCGTCTTCGACCGGCCGCTGCCGACGCCGCAGACCGTCACGCTGCGCACCTGGCCCGCCGAGACCCCCTGGCGCACCGGCACGCGCGTCCTCACCTGGACCGGCTGAGTCCTCCCGGGTGTCGGAGGCCTCCCCTAGGATTCGGGCACCGCTGACGGACGGAGACCGCATGACCCTCTCGACCACCGGTGCCGCGGGCCCGCGCGACGCCGATCCGCACGGCTCCGATCCGCACGACGTCATCCGGGTGCGCGGCGCCCGCCAGAACAACCTCCGCGGCGTCGACGTCGACATCCCGAAGCGCCGGATCACGGTGTTCACGGGCGTCTCGGGCTCCGGCAAGTCCTCGCTGGTCTTCGGGACGATCGCGGCCGAGTCTCAGCGGCTGATCAACGAGACCTACTCCGCGTTCCTGCAGCAGTTCATGGGCTCGCCGGCGCGGCCGGACGTCGAGTCGCTCGACGGGCTGTCGGCGACGATCGTCGTCGATCAGGAGCGGATGGGGGCGAACGGCCGGTCCACCGTCGGCACCGCGACCGACGCGTACACGATGCTCCGCATCCTCTTCAGCCGCATCGGCGACCCGCACGTGGGCACCAGCGGAGCGTTCTCGTTCAACCTGCCCGAGGGGATGTGCCCGCGTTGCGAGGGCACCGGCCGCGTCTCCGACATCGACCTCGAGGCGCTGTTCGACCGCTCGAAGTCGCTCGAGGGCGGGGCTCTCGACGCGATCCCGAACTTCGTCGTCGGCGGCTGGTACTGGAAGAGCCTCGCCGAGTCGGGGCTGTATCCGGCCGACGTGCCGATCGCCGAGTTCACTCCCGAGCAGCTCGACGACTTCCTCTACCGGCCCGCCGTGAAGATGGCGATCGCGGGGATGAACCTCACCTACGAGGGCCTCGTGGTCAAGGTGACGCGGCTCTACCTGGCGAAGGAGGCCGCGCAGCCGCACATCCGCGCGTTCGCCGAGCGCGTGGCCACCTTCGGGGCCTGCCCGGAGTGCGGGGGAGCTCGACTCACCCGGGCGGCGCTGTCCTCGCTGATCGAGGGCCGGAGCATCGCCGAGTGCTCGTCGATGCAGGCGACCGACCTCGCGGAGTGGCTGCGCGGGGTCCGCGATCCGTCCGTCGCCCCGATCGTCGACGCGCTGCTCGGCACGCTGGACTCGCTGGTGCAGGTCGGGCTCGGCTACCTCTCGCTCGACCGAGAGTCGGGCACGCTCTCGGGCGGCGAGGCGCAGCGGGTGAAGATGGTCCGGCACCTGGGCTCGAGCCTCACCGACATCACCTACGTCTTCGACGAGCCGACGGCGGGGCTCCACCCGCACGACGTCTCCCGGGTGATCGAGCTGTTGCGGCGGCTGCGCGACAAGGGGAACACCGTGCTCGTCGTCGAGCACAAGCCGGAGATCATCGCCGTGGCCGATCACGTGATCGATCTCGGCCCGCGGGCCGGTGCGCACGGCGGCGAGATCCGCTTCGAGGGCCCGGTCGAGGCGCTGCGCGACTCCGACACCCTCACCGGGCGCCACCTCGACCACCGGGTGCCGCTGAAGAGCGAGGTGCGGCGGCCGACGGGGGTCGCCGAGATCCGCGGTGCCGCGACGCACAACCTGCGCGGCGTCGACGTGGACGTGCCGCTCGGGGTGCTGACCGTCGTCACGGGCGTCGCCGGCTCGGGCAAGTCCTCGCTCATCCACGGCTCGCTGGCGGAGCGGCCGGGGGTGATCGTCGCCGACCAGTCGCCGATCCGCGGCTCCCGGCGGAGCAACCCCGCCACCTACACGGGCGTGCTCGACGCGATCCGCACCGCCTTCGCGAAGGAGAACGGCGTCAAGGCGGCGCTGTTCAGCGCCAACTCCGCGGGTGCCTGCCCGGTCTGCAAGGGCGCCGGGCTGATCTTCACCGAGCTCGGCCCCGCGGCGACGGTGTCGTCGGTCTGCGAGGAGTGCGAGGGCAGGCGGTTCACCGCCGAGGTCCTCGAGTACCGGCTGCGCGGGAAGAACATCCACGAGGTGCTGTCGATGCCGATCGTCGAGGCGGCCGCGTTCTTCGGCTCCGGGCCGGCGCACACGATCCTGGCCCGCCTCGTCGACGTCGGCCTCGGCTACCTCACCCTCGGGCAGCCGCTGAACACGCTGTCCGGCGGCGAGCGGCAGCGGTTGAAGCTCGCGATCAACATGGCCTCGAAGGGCTCGGTCTACATCCTCGACGAGCCGACCACCGGGCTGCACCTGGCCGACGTCGACAATCTCCTCGGCCTGCTCGACCGCCTCGTCGACTCCGGCTCCTCGGTGATCGTGATCGAGCACCACCAGGCGCTGATGGCGCACGCCGACTGGATCATCGACGTCGGACCCGGTGCGGGGCACGACGGCGGGGCGATCGTCTTCGAGGGGACGCCCGCGGAGCTCGTCGCGGGGGCCCAGACCCGGACGGCCGACGCGCTGCGGGCCTACACGGGCTGAGCGGCGGATCTCGATACGCCCTCGTCGAGGGCTACTCGATCAGCATGCAGTGGCTGCGGGTAGAGGAGCCGCAGCACGGCGCCGCATCATGCCGACTGAGGAGCCGCAGTGCGGCGTGGCATGCCGCTTGAGGAGCCGCGGTGCGGCGCCATCATGCTGGTCGAGTAGCCGCGCAGCGGCGTATCGAGACCGACGTGCGTTCGACGCTGGATCTCGATACGCCCTCTTCGAGGGCTACTCGATCAGCATGTGCTTCCTGCTGGTCGAGGAGTCGTCCAGCACGCGCAGGATCATGCTGGTCGAGTAGCCGCGCAGCGGCGTATCGAGACCCACGCGCGGGCCGAGGAGCCCCGCGGTCAGCGCGAGAAGGGGCCGCGCAGCGCCGCCCACTGCAGCAGCATGATCGTCTTCGCGTCGATGATCTGGACGCCGATCTGGGCGATGGCCTCGTCGAAGGACAGCTCGACCAGCTCGGTGTCCTCGCCCTCGTCGGCGAGCCCGGCGTAGACGCCGTCGCTCGAGCCCGCACGGTACGGGCCGGCGTAGAAGTGCAGCATCTCGGTGATCGAGCCCGGGCTCATGTAGGCGTCGAAGACGTGCTCGAGGCGGCCGACCTCGAGGCCCGTCTCCTCGGACGCCTCGCGGCGCGCGCCCTCCTCCGGACCGTCCTCGTCGAGCAGGCCGGCCGGCACCTCGAGCAACATGCCGTCGAGGTTGCCGTTGACGTAGGTGGGGTAGCGGAACTGCCGCACCAGGACCACGGAGCGGGCGTCGAGGTCGTAGAGGAGCACGGCCGCGCCGTTGCCGCGGTCGTACGTCTCGCGGTGCTCGGTGCTCCAGCGGCCGTCGCGGTGCCGGTACTCGAACTCGGTGGTGCGCAGGACGTACCAGTGGCTGGAGAGGAGGGTGACCGCCTTCACCACCACGTCGGGGTTGCCGGTCAGGTCGAAGCCCTCGCGGTCGAGGCCGGTGCGGCCCCGCGCGTCGGGCTCGTCGATGCCGCGGCGGGTCCGCGTGCTCTCGGAGTGCGACATCCCTCAGCGGAAGTTGACGAACTGCAGGTCGAGGTCGAGGTCGGCCCCGCGCAGCAGCGCCATCGTCGCCTGGAGGTCGTCCCGGCTCTTGGACGAGACGCGGAGCTCGTCGCCCTGGATCTGCGACTTGACCGACTTGGGGGCCTCGTCGCGGATCAGCTTGTTGATCTTCTTCGCGTGCTCCTGGTCGATGCCGTCCTTGAGGGTCGACTCGATCCGGTACTCCTTGCCCGAGGCGAACGGCTCGCCCGAGTCGAGGCTCTTCAGGCTGATGCCGCGCTTGATGAGCTTGGTCTGGAACACGTCGAGGATCGCGTTCGCCCGCTCCTCGGTGTTCGCCTTGATCAGGATCTTCTCGCCGCTCCACGCGATCGAGGCGCCGACGTTCTTGAAGTCGTAGCGCTGCTCGACCTCCTTGTGGGCCTGGTTGAGGGCGTTGTCCGCCTCCATCTTGTCGACCTTGCTGACGACGTCGAACGTTGAATCTGCCATGCCTCCGAGCTTAGCTTTCGTGCCTCGGCGGGGCCGATGCGGAGGTGGCCCTGGTACGAAGGAGGCGTGCGCCGTCTCCCCGCCCTGCTGATCCTGCCGCTCGTCGGTCTCGTGCTGGCGGGCTGCACCCGTCCGGCGGAGCCCGCCGTGGAGGTCGAGGACGGCCTGGTGACCGTTCCCCCGGCGGCCCCCGCCCCGGCCGCGGCCGATCCGGCGCTGCTGGAGG
Organism: Rathayibacter sp. VKM Ac-2856; assembly: GCF_013205055.1. Lineage (GTDB taxonomy): Bacteria > Actinomycetota > Actinomycetes > Actinomycetales > Microbacteriaceae > Rathayibacter. The sequence goes on along the minus strand of NZ_JABMLF010000002.1, from coordinate 130,136 downwards.
ACCCGGACGAGACGGCGGCGACGCCCGTCCGCCTGCTCACCAGCGGCGAGTGGCTGGCCGGCACGGCCGAGGGCAGCGGGATCCCGGTGCGCGCGCTCACCGCCTATGCGGGCGCGGCGCTGCTCACCTCCTCCGTCGACCCCGGCTGCGGCCTGGACTGGGCGACGCTCGCCGGCATCGGCTACGTCGAGAGCCGCCACGGCACGATCTTCGGCGGCGAGCTCGGCGAGGACGGGCGCCCGACCGAGCCGATCTACGGACCGTCGCTCGACGGCACGCAGTTCGACCGCGTCGAGGACAACGACGGCGGCGCACTCGACGGCGACCCGGAGACGGACCGCGCGATGGGGCCGCTGCAGATCATCCCCGCCACCTGGATGCGCTGGGCCTCGCGCGGCTGGGACCCGCAGAACGTCGACCAGCAGGCGGTCACGGCGGCGCGCTACCTCTGCGAGTCCGGCGGCGACCTCACCACGCAGTCGGGCTGGCGCGACGCGATCGCGGCCTACAACCCGGCGACGAGCTACGCGGGGAAGGTCGCCGAGGCGGCGTCCCGCTACGCCGCGGCGGCGGGCTGACGCCGATCCCCGATCCGGCCGATTTCCCATCTCGCGAGCCCGCGGGTATCCTTGTCCAGCGCCGTCGGTCGAGAGCATGCCTCCCGGTCGGGTGCGCGACGGCGAGTTACCCTAGCGGCCAAAGGGATCTGACTGTAAATCAGACGGCGTAGCCTTCGGGGGTTCGAATCCCTCACTCGCCACAGCACTGCACGAGCGCGGTACCGCACGAGCACCGCACGAGCACAGCACCGCACGAACGAAGCCCCGCACCTGCCTCCCCGGAGGCGGTGAGCGGGGCTTCTCCCGTTCCGCCGCATCGCGGCGCACGCGACGGCGCGATGGTGGCACTGAGGGGTGCGTCCATCGACGGTCACCAGTCGATGGACGGGTGGAGGATCTGCCGGCGCCAGAGGATTTGCTTGTCGACCATCGTCAGCTGCGCGAACTCGGCGGCATCGTCCCAGTGGCTGTGGATGGCGTCCCGGACCTCCTCGACGATCGCCGACGCGGCGCGGCGACTGAGACCGTAATCGGCTGCTGCGGAGAGCAGACTCCCGAGATTCGAGTCTCTCCGTCCGGATCTGCTGTACGCCAAGGCCTGGTTCGCGCGTTCGCTCCGGCTGCTCGCAGGGCTGAGATCGTAGGCCGGTGTCAGCTCGAGATGCCGACCGTCCCAGAATGCCGCGTGATTGCGCAGGTGGTCGTCCGTGTTGCTCACGGCGATGTTGAAGGCGACGCGACGGAAGATCTGGTCGCTCACGCCCTCGGGCCGCGCGGTGGTGGTCCTCAGTGCGTCGAGGATCTCAGGGTACGAGCCGTACGGCAGGAATGTCTCCGGCGCATCGAGCAGGGTCAGCGCGGAGACGACGTGGTGACGACGACCTCCGCCCGGACGATCGAACCGCTTGAGAAGCAGTGCCTTCCGACCCAGCGAGCGGACGATCGTCATCTCCGCGGTCGGGATCCCGGCGTGGGAGGCCAGGAAGGTGGCAGCGGCCTCGGCGCCGACCACGTCGATCGGGTCGTCCGAGGTCGCGAACTTGGCGATGTACTCGGTCTCCTCGCTCGCGAGAAGTGCCTTCGGTCGTGCCCCGCCGATGGCCGTTCCGGCCAGGAGCGCGTCATCGAGGTCGGGAGTGAGCGGTGTTCCTGCTTGCACGAGTTCGGCGGCGTCGTACAGCTCGGTGAGGGAGGCGGCTTCGCCGCTGAGTTCGTACTCGTCCGGTCGGCTCTGGAAGTCGATGGCCCCGAGACGGTTGGAGGCGGAGCGGATCAGATACTCGCCCTCATCGAGCAGGGTGGTGTCTCCATCCGCCTCCTGGCCGAGCGTGCGGTTGACGATGACCCGCCGCCCCCAGTTGTCCGGGGACGCATCTCTGATCGCGCCCGGCATGTGCAGGTTCGCCTGCGGCTCGAACCATACGCCGGGCTGGAGCGGGAGGGCGGGGCCGTAGAGACTGATCGCCTCGGTCCTCGCCGCATACCTGTCGCTGTAGCGGAAGCGGAGGTCGTCGCCACGACGCCGCAGGAGCCCCGCGGGAACGGGCTCGGACGACCCGGGCAACCAGGTCCAGACGTAGATGTCAGAAGTCGAAGTCGCCATCGGCGCCCTCCCGCGGCATGTAGGTCTTGGCGGGAAGCAGGGCGACGCGGTCCTCACCGCGCTTGCGGGCGCGGGCCAGCTCCACGGGGTCGGTGATGCCGAACAGGTCGACGCCCGCGAGGACGGCGATGTTCAGAGCGTTCCCGATCGAGACCGACGGCTTGCCGGTCTCGAGCGCGAGAACCGTGGGGACCGAGACTCCGGCGCGCGCCGCCAGTTCGGCTGAACTCCAGCGGCGCGCGTGCCGCGCGATCCTCACTTGGGCGCCGAGCAGGCGCAGCGCGTCGCCGGCGACGGGATTCAACGAGATCGCAGTCCTGCCCATGATGACGACCCTCGAATAAAATAGTTCAGATGATGCCCGGCGCATCCCAGGAACTATTTTATTGCCGACGGCCTCTCCGGTCTACTGCGACTGCGCGAGGAACTGCGCGAGGGAGAGCGGGGCGCGGCCGGTGAGGCGCTCGACGTCGGGGGAGACGTGCTGCATCTCGCCGGCGGCGACGGCGGTGTAGGTGCTGATCCAGGCGTCGAGCTGCCAGTCGGGGGCGTTCCAGCGGCGGCGCGAGGCGCGGGCCTCCTCGAGGGTCTCGTCGATGAAGACGGCGGGGTGGCCCGCCGCGGTGAGCACGGCGGCGATCTCGTCGAAGGTGAGGGCCTCGGGGCCGGTCAGCTCGTAGGTCGCGCCGAGGTGCTCCTGCGGGGCGCGGAGGATCGCGGCGGCGGCGCGGGCGACGTCCTCGCGGGCCACGATCGCGGCGCGTCCGGTGCCGGCCGGGCCGCGGATCGCGCCGTCGTCGCCGAGCATCGCGGGCATGAAGTCGAGGTAGAGGTCGTCGCGGAGGAACGTCCAGCCCATGCCGGAGGCGCGGATCGCCTCCTCCGTCGCGGCGTGGTCGCGGGCGAGGGTGAAGGTCGCGGTGGGGGAGGCGCCGACGAAGGACGTGTAGACGACGTGCTCGACGCCCGCGCGCGCGGCGGCCGCGACCATCGAGAGGTGCTCGGCGAGGCGGTGCTCGTTCTCGGCGGCCGACACCATCAGCAGGAGGCGGACGCCGTCGAGGGCGTCGCCCGGGTCGGCGAAGGAGGAGCGGATCGCCGCCGACCCCGGCAGCTCGGGTGCGCGCGACGGGTCGCGGGCCAGGAGGCGGAGCGGGACGCCGGCGTCGGCGAGCAGGCGCGCCACGCCTCCGCCCACCGCCCCCGTGGATCCGGTGACGGCGATCGGGGGGAGGGTGCTCGGCTGTGCGCTCATGCCCCCATGATCCTCCGCGTGCCCCGCCCGTGCCCCGCCCGCATCCCCGCCTCCCTCCCCGGCGGTCCCTAGGCTGGACGCATGAGCGCCCACGCCTCCCTCCTCGCCATCGCCCGCTCGATCGCCGTCGAGGCGGCGCACCTCGCCCGGCAGCGCCGGCAGGACGGGGTCGAGATCGCCGCGTCGAAGTCGTCGCCGGAGGACGTGGTTACCGCGGCCGACCGCGAGGTGGAGCAGCTGATCCGCCGCCGCCTCGCCGAGGCGCGGCCGGACGACGGCTTCCTCGGCGAGGAGTCGGGCGCCGGCGGCGGGACGAGCGGGCTCACCTGGGTCGTCGATCCGATCGACGGCACGGTCAACTACCTCTACGGCATCCCCTCCTACGCGGTCAGCATCGCCGTCGTCGAGGGCGAGCCGGAGCCGGAGACGTGGACGGCGCTCGCCGGCGCGGTCGTGAACGGCGCGACGGGCGAGGTCTACACCGCGAGCCGGGGCGGTGGGGCGGAGCGGGACGGGGTCGCGCTGCGCGTCACTCCGCCCGCGTCGCTCTCGCTCGCGCTGGTCGGCACCGGCTTCGGCTACGACGCCGAGCGCCGGATGCGGCAGGGCGCGGTGGTGCAGGAGCTGCTCGGCTCGGTCCGCGACATCCGCCGCATCGGCTCGGCGGCGCTGGATCTCTGCTCGGTGGCGTCGGGCGCGCTGAACGCGTACTACGAGCGCGGACTGAACCCGTGGGACCTGGCAGCGGGCGCGCTGGTCGCCGAGGAGGCGGGCGCGATCGTCCGCGGATTCGACGGCCGACCCGCGGGGAACGGCCTGCTGATCGCGGCCCCGGAGCCGATCTTCGGCGAGCTCGAGGCGCTGCTGCGCCGTCTCCGCGCCGACGAGGTGTGACCCGGGCGCCCCTCGCGCAGGGTCGGTGCATGCGCGCGCATGATCGCGCAGGATCCGCGCGCCGACCGTGCGCGGGAGGACGGGGAACGGCCTCTGCGCGACTCGCTCTGGCCGGATCGGGAGTCCGTGGCTATCCTTTATGAATTCGTGACATTCGCACAGGATGCGGTCGCGGACCCCCGAGAAGCGCGCCGACTCCCTGGCGGAGCGCCCCTCGTCCCCTGCCCCCGACGGAAGATCCGGATTTCGTGAGCCCCGATTCGCCCCTGCCCGCTGCGCCCGCAACGACCCCCGGCGAATCCCTCCCACCCCTCACCCGTCGCGAGCTGCGCGAGCGCGAGCGCGCCGAGGCCCTCGCCGCCGCCGCCGGAGCCGAGGGAGTGGCGGTCGGCCCGACCGAGCTCCGCGACGCCGAGCAGCGCGTCGCGACCGCCCGCTCCGCCGCCCCGTCGCCCGTCTCCGCCCCGCGCGTCGCACCGCTGCGGCCCGCGCGCTCCGGCCGCAGGATGGGCGGGGTCGTCGCCCTCTCCTTCGTCGCCGCGATGGTCGCCGCGACCTCGCTGCCGGCCACGTCGCTCCTCACCGCCGAGGACGTCCAGGCGCAGAACCTCGTCGTCGCCCCCGGCGACACCGCCCCGCGCGACGCGCAGTCCTTCACGACCGGCGAGGTCAGCGCCGAGACGGTCGCCCGCGACGGCTTCGGCGTGCAGGAGCGGAAGACCCAGACCGACGTCTCCGCGATCGTGCGCACCTCGGACGCGGGCTTCACCAACGACCCGAACGCCTCGATCCAGTGGCCCTTCGCCGTCGGCGTGCCGGTGGGCGACCGCTTCGGCTACCGCAACTGCGCCGGCTGCTCCGTCAACCACGGCGGCACGGACTTCAACCCGGGCAACGGCTCGCCGATCCAGGCGATCGCCGACGGCGTGGTCCGCACGGTCATCGACGGCGAGGGCTCGCTGGGCGTGCACGTCATCGTCGACCACGAGATCGACGGCCAGCTCGTCTCGAGCGTCTACGCGCACATGCAGCACGGCACCGCGGCCGTGAACGAGGGCGACCCCGTCAAGGTCGGCCAGCTGCTCGGCCTCGTCGGCACGACCGGCATGTCGACCGGACCGCACCTGCACTTCGAGATCCGCCTCGACGGCGTCACGAAGGTCGACTCGTACCTCTGGCTGAAGGCGAACGCGGGGCGCTGAGCCGCCGCGGGCCCGCCTGCTCCCGTTCGATCTGCAGGCGATCCGCGCTCGACCGCCCGTTCCGCCGCGAGTCCGCGTCCCGGGGGCGCCGGATCACCTGCAGATCGGACGGGGAGCCGGGCGTCAGCCCTCGCGGAGCCAGACCGTGGTGTCGCCCGGCAGCGCCGGCTCGTGCAGCTCCTCCGAGGCGAGCACGACCGTGCCGACCGGCGGCAGCTCCACCGGCGCCGAGCCGGTGTTCGCGATCACGGTGACGTCGCCGTTCCGGAACGCCACGACCTCCTCCGGGTAGCCCTCGAGCCATTCGATCGAGCCCGAGCCCAGGTCCTCCGCGCGGCGCACCGCGAGCAGCCCCCGGTACAGCTCGAGCGTCGAGCCCTCGACGCCGCGCTGGCTGTCGCGGGCGAAGGGCGTCCAGTCGCCGGGCTGGGGGAGCCACGAGTCGCCGGATTCGCTGAAGCCGTAGGCCGGCGCGTCCGCCTGCCAGGGCAGGGGCACTCGGCAGCCGTCGCGGCCGTAGCGCTCGCCGTGCGTGCGGAACCAGGTCGGGTCCTGCCGGGCCGCGTCGGGCAGGTCGATCGCCTCGGGCAGGCCGAGCTCCTCGCCCTGGTACACGTAGGCGGAGCCGGGCAGCGCGAGCATCAGCGCCGTCGCGGCGCGCGCGCGGCGCAGCCCCAGCACGGGGTCGGGGAGGCCGGGGGTGCGCGGGCCGATGCCGTAGCCCTGCGGGTTGTCGGCGGTGAGGGCGAGGCGGCTCGCGTGGCGCACGACGTCGTGGTTCGAGAGCACCCAGGTCGAGGGGGCGCCGACGGCGGCGAACGAGCTCAGCGAGGAGTCGATGATGTCGCGCAGCGCGGGGCCGGCCCACGGCGTCTCGAGGTAGGCGAAGTTGAAGGCCTGGTGCATCTCGTCCGGGCGCACCCAGCGAGCGAGCTTCGAGAGCGGCTGCACCCACGCCTCCGCGCAGAGCACACGATCGGCCGGGTACTCGGCGAGCAGCTCGTGCCAGTCGCGGTAGATCTCGTGCACGCCGTCCTGCGCCCAGTAGGGAGCGGTGACCGGCTCGGCGTCGTCGCCCGGCGCCACACCGCCCATCGAGCCGCTGTCGGCGGGAGGGGTGTAGTCGGGCAGGCCCTCGGCCTTGATCATCCCGTGCGCCACGTCGACGCGGAAGCCGTCGACCCCGCGGTCGAGCCAGAAGCGCAGCACCTCGCGGAAGCGCTCGCGCACCCACTCGTTCGTCCAGTCGAAGTCGGGCTGCGAGGTGTCGAAGAGGTGCAGGTACCACTGGCCCGGGGTGCCGTCGGGTTCCGTGACGCGGGTCCAGGCGGGGCCGCCGAAGACGGACTCCCAGTTGTTCGGCGGCAGCTCGCCGCTCTCGCCGCGGCCGTCGCGGAAGAGGTAGCGGCCCCGCTCCTCGCTGCCGGCGGGAGCGGCCAGGGCGGCCTGGAACCAGCGGTGCGCGCTCGAGGAGTGGTTGGGGACGAGGTCGACGATCACGCGGATCCCGAGCGCGTGCGCGCGGGCGAGCATGGCGTCGAAGTCGGCCAGCGTGCCGAACAGCGGGTCGACGTCGCAGTAGTCGGCGACGTCGTAGCCGGCGTCCTTCTGCGGCGAGGTCATGAAGGGCGAGAGCCAGATCGCGTCGATGCCGAGCTCGGCGAGGCTGTCGAGGCGCGAGGTGATGCCGGGCAGGTCGCCGATGCCGTCGCCGTCGGCGTCCGCGAAGGAGCGCGGGTAGATCTGGTAGATGACCGCGGTCCGCCACCACTCCGCGCCGGGCCGGTCGGCCGCCTCCGGGAACGTGACGGGGGAGTTCTCGGGCGCGCCGGAGAGAGCGGAGTCCAGGGTCATGCCATCAAGGGTAGCGGGCGGTCCGGAGCCGGTCGGCCCGGTGCGGACGCCGCCTGGCCTAGGGTCGACGGGTGAGCGAAGAGACCCCGGAAGCCGCCCGCGCCCGACGCCGGAGGGCCCTGCTCTGGGTGGTGCCGCTGCTCGTGCTGCTGATCGGCGGGCTGCTGGCGGCGACCCTCGCGATCGGCGGATTCGCCGTGCGGAGCATGACCAGCGCGGGGACGACCGCGGGGACGACCGCGTCGACGCCGGCGCTGCTGCACTGAGCGCAGCGGGCGCCCCGGCGGGCGCTCGCCGGCGCTCGGACCCGCGACCGGACTAGGCCGTCGCGGCCGGTCCGTCCTCGTCCTCGGGCTGGGGAGCGCGCGTGCGCTGCGCGGCCTCCTCCGAGGCGTGCGCCGTCTCCGGACCCGTCGCGCGCGACGCGTCGTCGGCGCGCTGGACGGCGTCGGCGAGCTCGTCCGAGACGAGGTACCCGGTTCCCACGGCCTCGGCGCGGTAGGCGGCCCGCCCCACCATGTGCGCGGAGATCGGCACGGTCAGCAGCTGGAACCCGATCACCAGGACGATGGTGCCCGCCGCGGCGAAGCCCGGATTCCGGATGGCGACGGCGAGCATCACGCAGACGATGCCGAGCACCTGGGGCTTCGTGCCCGCATGCATGCGGGAGAGCAGGTCGTCGAAGCGGAGCAGGCCGATCGCGGCGATCAGCGAGAGCAGCGCGCCCGTGATCACGAGCACGGCGGTGACGACGTCGAAGAAGAGGTCCATGTCAGTCCTCCTCGCGGTTGGCCATGAACTTGGCGACGCTGATCGATCCGAAGACCGCGAACAGCGCGAGCCCGAGCGCGACCGGCAGGGTGGTCGCGTGGTGGTTGATCGCCATCTCGGCGCCGAGGCCGCAGATGATCGTCGCCACGAGCACGTCGGCGGCGACCACGCGGTCCAGGACCGACGGGCCGAGCAGGATGCGCACGAGCGACAGCAGGGCGGCCGCGCCGAAGATCGGCACCAGGATCCAGACGAGCCACTCGATCATCGGAGCACCCCCGCGTCCTGGCCCAGCGGCTCCCGGACGCGGGCGACGTCCTCGCGCGAGCCGATCGCCCGGACGATGCGCGCCTCGGTCCGCAGGACGGTGCGGCGCACCTCGTCGATCCGGTGGCCCTCGTCGTGCGTGACGCCGAGCACGTGCAGGTAGAGCACGTTCTGCTGCGGGTCCACGTCGATCACCAGAGAGCCGGGCACGAGCGAGACGGCCTCGGTCGTCCAGACCAGCATCCCCTCGGAGCGGCTGCGCAGGTGCACGGCGACGATCGCGTTGTGCACGGGGACCGGCAGGGTGAGGATCTGGTACGAGACCCGGACGGACGCGACGGCGATGTCGAGCGCGAGGCGCAGCAGGAAGAGCAGGACGTACCAGGGGTTCACCCGGTTCGAGAACTCGACCGGCGGCAGGTAGAAGACCCGGGTGATGATCAGCGCGATCAGGAAGCCGGAGAGGATCGAGAGCACCGAGACGTCGTCCCAGAGCAGCACCCAGATGCCGACGAGGGTCACGAACATCGCGAACCGGTTCCAGAAGTCGACGCGGCGGCGCGGGCTCATCGCGGGCCCTCCTCTCCGAAGGACGAGTCGCGGTAGACGGTGGCGATGTAGGTCGACGGGTCGGCGACAGCGGCGGCGGCCTGCTCGCTGGCGTCGTAGAGCGGTCCGGCGGCGATCGTGAGGCCCACGCCGAAGACGACCATGCCCGCGGTCGCGAGGACCATCATCGGCGGGGAGTGCCGGGTGCGGACCGTGCCCGTGTCGTGCGGGTCCTCCTGCAGCTGGTCGATCAGCGGGGACTCGTAGCCGGGCACCTCCTCCTGACGGCGCCAGAACGCCATGTTCCAGACGCGGGCCACCGCGTAGAGGGTGAGCAGCGAGGTGATCGCGCCCGCGCCGATGACCGCCCAGATCAGCCAGGAGGGCTGGTCCGCTGCGGACTCGGTGCCGGCGACGAAGAGGCCGACCTTGCCGAGGAAGCCGGTGAACGGCGGGATGCCGCCGAGGTTCATCGCGGGGATGAAGTAGAGCAGCGCGAGCAGCGGCGAGGCCTTGAGCAGACCGCCGAGCCGCAGGATCGACGTGGTGCCGCCGACGCGCTCGATCAGTCCCGTCGCGAGGAAGAGCGTCGTCTGCACCGTGATGTGGTGGATCACGTAGAAGATCGTCGCGGCGTAGCCCGCCTCCGTGCCGATGGCGATGCCGAAGACCATGTAGCCGATGTGCGAGACCAGCGTGAAGGAGAGCATCCGCTTGATGTCGGCCTGCGCGACGGCGCCGAGGATGCCGACGATCAGCGTCAGCAGCGCGACCACCATCAGCACCTCGCTGAGCCTCCCGCCAGGGAAGAGCAGCGTCTCGGTGCGGATCAGCGCGTAGACGCCGACCTTGGTCAGCAGGCCCGCGAAGACGGCCGTGACGGGCGCGGGAGCGGTCGGGTAGGAGTCCGGCAGCCAGAACGACAGCGGGAAGACCGCCGCCTTGATCCCGAAGCCGAGCAGCAGCACCACGTGCAGCACGAGCTGGACGTCGGCGGGCAGCTCGGCGATGCGGATCGAGAGCTGGGCCATGTTGACGGTGCCGGTGGCGCCGTAGAGCAGGCCGATCGCCGAGAGGAAGAACACGCTCGAGACCAGGCTGACGACGACGTAGGTCGTGCCCGCGCGGATGCGGGGCGCGGTGCCGCCGAGCGTGATCAGCACGTAGCTCGCCGCGAGCAGGATCTCGAAGCCGACGTAGAGGTTGAAGAGGTCACCCGCGACGAACGCGTTGAGGATGCCGGCCGAGAGGATCAGGTAGGTCGGGTGGAAGATCGTGACCGGCGTCTCGCGGTTGCCGTCGACGAGGCCCTGGCCGACCGAGAACAGCAGGACGCCCAGCAGCGTGACCGAGGTGATCACGAGCATCAGGGCGGCGAGCGGATCGACGACCAGCACGATGCCCCACGGCGGCTCCCAGCCGCCCACGTACACGGCGCTGCCGCCCTCCTCGCCGGTGAGGACGAGGACGAGCAGCACGGAGGAGATGACGAGGACCGTCGTCAGCGTGACGATGTTGACCGTGATCTGCGCGCGGCGGTGCCGGCCGAGGACCAGCGCGACCGCCGCTCCCAGGAGCGGGAGGGTGACGACGAGGGGGATCAGCACGTTCATCGGTCCTCCTTCCTGTCGTCGGTCATGGCGCTCTCGGCGTGCTTCGCGGCGGTGCCCTCGTCGCTCGATTCGAGCAGGACGTCGAGGGCCCGGTCGTCGGCCGTGGTCTGGGCGGAGATGCCCGCCGCGTCCTCGCGGACGGAGGCGTCGGTCTCGTCGTCCTCGACCTGGTCCGCGTTGGCGAGGCGCCAGCGGCGGTAGATCATCGCGAGCAGGAAGGCCGACACCCCGAAGGTGATCACGATCGCCGTCAGGATCAGCGCCTGCGGCAGGGGATCGGCCATCTCCTCGGCGATCTGCTCGTAGGAGCGGCCGTCGTCGGTGACGAACGGTGCGACGCCCGAGCGCCCTGCCATCAGCAGGATCAGGATGTTGGTCGCGTTGCCGACCAGGAGGAAGCCGATCAGGATCCGGGTGAGACTGCGCTCGAGTATCTGGTAGACGCCCGCGGCGTACATCACGGCCATCACGACGACGAGGACGAGGGTGATGCTCATGCGTCGTCCCCCCTGCCCGGTCCGCCGACGACGGTCGCGCCGGTCGGCAGCTTCGTCTCCAGTCCGTCCACCGTCCCGGCACCGGGGCCGGGCGTGCTGTCGACGGAGTGGGTGACGCCGTCGCCCGAGGGGTCGCCCTGCTCGGCCTCCTCGCCGTGGCGGTCGACCTCGCCGCCGAGGCTGCGGAGGATGTCGAGGGTCAGGCCGATCACGATGAGGTACACGCCGATGTCGAAGAGGGTGGAGGTGCCCAGGTGCAGCTCGCCGAGCACCGGCAGGTAGAGGTCGAGCCAGCTGGACTCGAGCACGTCGAGACCGAAGGCGAGCGAGGAGACGGCGGTGCCGACCGCGAAGAGCAGCCCGAGCCCGAGGACCTTGCCTGCGTCGATCGGCGCGGCCTCGCCGAGCTCGAACCGGCCGCCGGCCAGATAGCGCGCGACGAGGGCGAGACCGGCGAGCAGGCCGCCCGCGAAGCCTCCGCCCGGGGTGTTGTGGCCGGTGAAGAGCAGGTAGACCGAGACGATCATCGCGGGGTGGAAGAGCAGGCGTACCAGCACCTCGAGGACGATCGAGCGGTTCTCGGGGCGCAGTGTCCGCCCGGCGACGAGCCAGGAGCCGCGGTCGCCGGTCTTCTCGGAGTCGGCGGAGGGAGCGGTGAGGTCGGTCGCCCGCTCCTCGCGGTCGGCGGTGCTCTGCTGCTCGAGGCGCGGGGCGCCGCCGGCCCGGCTGGAGAGGAAGATCAGGCTCGCGACGCCGGTCGCGACCACGACGAGCACCGAGATCTCGCCCATCGTGTCCCACGCGCGGATGTCGACGAGGAGGACGTTCACGATGTTGCGGCCCTTGCCCTCCTCGTAGGCGAGGCGGGGGAGATCGACCGAGATCGGGGTCGCCGTGCGGGCGCCGAGCGCGATCGTCGCGGCGAGGGCCATCACCGCGCCGACGGTGATGCCGATCACGGCGCGCAGGCGCTTGCGCATCGGCTGGTGCTTCTGCGCGATCCGGGTGGGGAGGCGGCGGAGCACGAGGACGAAGACGACCAGCGTGATCGTCTCGATCAGCGCCTGGGTGAGGGCCAGGTCCGGCGCGCCCTGGATGGCGAAGAGGGCCACCATGCCGTAGCCGGTCGCGCCGGCGAGGAGCACGGCCGCGACACGGTTGCGCGCGATGGCGCAGAGGATCGCGGCGAGGATCATCACCGCGGCGACGGCGAGCTGCCCGGGCGAGTCCCAGAAGACGAGGTCGCCGGGCCAGGTGCGGTTGAGCGCGGCCGCGCCGCCGACTCCGAGGACGAAGACCGCGAAGATCACCGTGAGGTAGCGGGGGAGCGAGCCGCGCTGGACGAACTCGGTGACGGTGCTGGCCACGCGGTCGAGCCAGCGGACCGTCGCCCAGTAGCCCTCGGCGGAGTCGATGGTGTTCGGCACCTTGGACTGGAGGCGCGCGACCGCGACCCGCTTGGCGAAGAGGGCGAGGCCGACGACGACGACGAGCGCGCTGATCGCGAGGGCGGGCTCGAAGCCGTGCCAGAGCGCGAGGTGGTAGCCGCCGTGGTCGGACTCCTCGGCGGCCGCGGCGAGCTGCGGGTCGGCGTCGGCCGCGCCGAAGGGGAGCGTGTCGGCGTAGACCGCGACCAGCGGGTCGAGGAGCGAGGCGCCGATGCCGCCGGCGATCGTGGCGACCGCGAGGACGACGGTGGGCGCGGTGAAGGTCCACGGCTCCGCGTGCAGGTGGGTGTCCTCGAGGCCCTTCTTCCGGGCGAACGCGCCCCAGAAGAAGCGGGCCGAGTAGGCGACGGTGAGGATCGAGCCGATCACGAGGCCGATCAGCGCGATCCAGGCCCAGAGCGAGCCCTGCTCCATCGCCGAGAGCAGGCTGGTGAAGACCGCCTCCTTGGCGACGAAGCCCAGCAGCGGCGGCAGCCCCGCCATCGACAGCACGCCGACCAGCGCGGCGCCGGCGAGCACCGGCGCCTGACGGCCGAGACCGCTGAGCTTGCGGAGGTCGCGGGTGCCGGCGCGGTGGTCGACGATGCCGACGGCGAGGAACAGCAGTGCCTTGAACAGCGCGTGCGCGACCAGCAGGGTCAGGCCGGCGAGGGCCGCGTCGCGCGAGCCGAAGCCGACCGCGACGGTGAGGAAGCCGAGCTGGCTGACGGTGCCGTAGGCGAGGACGAGCTTGAGGTCGTACTGGCGGAGCGAGCGCCAGCCGCCGACAAGCATCGTCCAGACGCCGACGCTCACGATCACGGGCAGCCAGACGGCGTCGTCGGCGAAGCCGGGGGCGAGGCGGGCGACGAGGTAGATGCCGGCCTTCACCATCGCGGCGGCGTGCAGGTAGGCGCTGACCGGGGTGGGCGCGGCCATCGCGGCCGGCAGCCAGAAGTGGAAGGGCACGAGCGCCGACTTGGAGAAGGCGCCGAGCAGGACGAGGACGAGGGCGACCGAGACGATCGGGCCGGACGGCGCCGCCTCGACGATGCCGGCGAGGCTCGAGGTGCCGGACTCGACGATGAGGATGATGACGCCGACGAGCATCGCCAGCCCGCCGAGGGTCGTCACCAGGAGCGCCTGGAGTCCGGCTCCGCGGCTCTCCTTCCGGCCGCTGTAGTGGCCGATCAGGAGATAGGAGAGGACGCTCGTCGCCTCCCAGAAGACGAAGAGGATGATGACGTCGTCGGCGGTGACCAGCCCGTACATCACCCCGGCGAAGGCGAAGAGCAGGGCGGCGAAGCGGCCGAGGGACGGCTCGTCGCTCCGGAAGTAGCTCGCGCAGTAGGCGAGGACGAGCGCGCCGACGCCGCTGACGACGAGCGCGAGGACGATCGAGAGCGCGTCGAGCCGGAAGGACAGCGCGATGTCGAGGGAGGGGATCCACGGGATCTCCTCGCGCAGCTCGCCGCCGGCGAGGATCGTCGGCAGCGACGCAGCGGTCGACACGAAGGTCGCGGCGGGCACCAGCGCGAGGGCGTAGAACACCTTCGGACCGAGGCGGTCGACGATCCAGGGGGTGACCACCGCGAGGGCGAACGTGATCACGAGGGTGAGGAGCATCACACAGTCCTCCCCGGGTCCACTCAGCACAGTTGTCCCGGCAAGGATACGGGAGCGGGCGCGCCGAGAACCTGAGTGCGGACGGGCTTGACTGCCCGCCTGCCCCTAGCGTGGAGCGCATGGCCCGCTCACTGCTCCCCGACCAGACCTGCCGGATCCGCGTGCTCGACATCGCGTCGGGGGAGGCGACGACGGTGTTCTCCTCCTCCCGGCTGCTCGTCGAGGCGCCGAACTGGTCGCCGGACGGGGAGTCGCTCGTCGTGAACGGGAACGGCGGGCTGTTCCGGCTGCCGCTCGGGGAGGCGCCGGTCGGGGCCGCGCCGGTCGGGGCCGACGGGCTCGAGACGATCGCGCTCGACGGCGTGCCGGACGAGCTGAACAACGACCATGTGCTCGCTCCGGGCGGCGGCACCGCCTACGTCTCGGCGCGCGACGGGCACCTCTACGCGGTGGCGCTGGACGGCTCGGCGCCCGCGCGGCGGCTCACCTCCGCGGGGCCGGTGCCGCGGTTCAAGCACTACCTGCACGGCGTCTCGCCCGACGGCCGGCTGCTCGCGTTGATCGGCGGCGGCGAGGACGCGACGGGGCGCTGGGTCACCAACGTCTACACGATGCCGGCCGAAGGCGGCCCGCTGACCGCGCTCACCGACGACGCGCACCCGGACGACGGCGTCGACTTCTCCGCCGACGGCGAGACCCTGCACTTCAACTCCGAGCGCGAGGGCGGGGTCGCCCAGCTGTTCCGGATGCGCCGCGACGGCTCCGGGATCGAGCGCGTCGTCGCCTCCGACACGGTCGACTGGTTCCCGCACGAGTCGCCCGACGGCGCGCACCTGCTCTACCTCGCGTACCCCGCGGGAACGGTCGGGCACCCGGAGAACCTGCCGGTCGAGCTGCGGCTGATCGCGCTCGAGGGCCGTGCTGCCGGCGACACCTCGCCCGGGCGGGTGGTCCGGTCGCTCTTCGGCGGCCAGGGCACGATCAACGTCGCCGGCTGGTCGCCGGACTCGACGCGCTTCGCCTACGCGGACTACCCGCTGAGCTGACGCGGCCTCCCGGCGCGCCTCCGGCTCGTGGAACGTGCCCCGGCTCGTGGGAACCGGCTGTTCCGGCGTGCCGAGGGTGCTTTCGCGTGCCGGAGGTGGCCGAGTGGGAAGTCCGGCTCGTGAAACGGGCTCCGGCTCGTGAAAACCGCCTGTTCCTGCGAGCCGAGGATGCTTTCGCGTGCCGGAGGTGGCCCGGTCGGAAGTCCGGCTCGTGAAACGGGCCTCGGCTCGTGGGATTCGGCTGTTTCGACGTGCCGGAGGTGGTTTCGCGTGCCGGAGCCGGCGGCGGGAGCGCGGTGGCTGAGTGCTTGCTCCGCATGCGCGGCGGGGGATCGGCAGCGCGCGCCGCGGCGAGTTGAATCGGAGGATGACGATCGACAGCGCAGCTCCGTCCCACGACTCCCTCACCCGCGCGCCCCTCGGCGACTCCGGCATCGAGGTCTTCCCGCTCTCCCTCGGCGGCAACGTCTTCGGCTGGACCGCCGGGAAGCAGACGTCCTTCGACGTCCTCGACGGCTACGTCGCGGCGGGCGGCGACTTCATCGACACCGCCGACTCCTACTCCGCCTGGGTGCCCGGCAACCACGGCGGCGAGTCCGAGACGATCATCGGCGAGTGGCTGAGCCGCCGCTCGCGCCGCGACGACGTCGTGATCGCCACCAAGGTCAGCCGCCACCCGGAGTTCACCGGCCTCGCCCCCGACACCGTCCGCCGGGCCGCCCGCGCCTCGCTCGAGCGCCTGCGCACCGACCGGATCGACCTCTACTACGCCCACTTCGACGACGACGCCGTTCCCCTGGAAGACATCGCCCGGGTCTTCTCCGAGCTCGTCGACGAGGGGCTCGTCCGCGCCATCGGCGTCTCCAACTTCAGCGCCGACCGCATCGCCGAGTGGCTGCGCCTCGCGAAGGAGGAGGGGCTGCACGCGCCGGTCGCCGTCCAGCCGCACTACAACCTCGTCGAGCGCGGCATCGAGGCGGACGTGCTGCCGCTGGCCCGCGAGGCAGGTATGGCCGTCGTCCCGTACTACGCGCTCGCGTCGGGCTTCCTGACCGGCAAGTACCGCGACGGGTCCACGCCGGACAGCCCGCGCGCCTCCGGTGCCGCGCAGTACCTCGACGCCCGCGGACGGCGCGTGCTCGCCGCCCTCGACGCCGCCGCGGCCGCCCACGACGCCGAGGTCGCGACCGTCGCCCTGGCCTGGCTGCGCTCGCAGCCGGGAGTCGCCGCCCCGATCGCGAGCGCCCGCGTCATGGAGCAGCTGCCGGCACTGGTCGCCTCCGCGACCCTCGAGCTGACGGCGGACGAGCTGACCGCGCTCGACACGGCGAGCCGCTCCTAGGCGGGTCTCGATACGCCGATGCGCGGCTACTCGACCAGCATGTCCGGATGGCGAGAGCCTTTCGATCGACATGTCACCTCCATGCTGATCGAGTAGCCCGCGCAGCGGGCGTATCGAGATCCACCAGCGTCAGACCAGGAGCCTGCAGACTCTCCGTGCTGGTGACGGCGGTCTTGATACGCCCCTGCGGGGCTACTCGACCAGCATGCGGGCGGGCGTCTCCTCCAAGGAGATCCACCCCGCTCCGATGCCTGCTGATCGAGCAGCGCAAGCAGCGGGCGCACCGAGATCCACCCCGCCCGGAGCACCCCTCCGCCCCGCGGTCATCGTGGCCTCGCGGAGGTGCTATCGTCTAACGGTGCCAAATCGCGGGCACGCCCCGAGAGGGGCAGTCAGACCCGCAGGTGCGCCCCCTTAGCTCATTGGTAGAGCACTTCCTTGGTAAGGAAGAGGTAGTGGGTCCGATTCCCACAGGGGGCTCCGTTCCCGGCAGGCCAGCCTCCGGAAACGTGCGGCGGGGTAGCTCAGGTGGTTAGAGCACACGGCTCATAATCGTGGTGTCGCGGGTTCAAGTCCCGCTCCCGCTACATCGAGAAGGCCCCGGTCCGCACGTCGGACCGGGGCCTTCGCCGTCCCCCGCCCTTGCTCTCCGCCGCGAGATGCCACTTGTGTGCGCGACACGCCGTGGAAGTCGCGCACAAGTGGCATCTCGCGGAAGGGGAGGAGCGGGGGTGGGGTCAGACGGCGC
The DNA here is from genome assembly GCF_013205055.1 of Rathayibacter sp. VKM Ac-2856. Taxonomy (GTDB): domain Bacteria; phylum Actinomycetota; class Actinomycetes; order Actinomycetales; family Microbacteriaceae; genus Rathayibacter. The sequence goes on along the minus strand of NZ_JABMLF010000002.1, from coordinate 112,882 downwards.
AGCCGGCGAAGAGGACGTCGGGGGAGGCGACGAGGTCGTCGAGGGTCAGCAGGCGGGTGAGGTCGTGGCCGGCGGCGAGGGCGTTCGAGCGCTCGAGGCCGGTCTGCGGGGCGAGGCGGCCCTCCATCACGCCGCCGAGGGCGCGGACGGCGCAGGCGGCGACGACGCCCTCGGGCGTGCCGCCGATGCCGAGCACGAGGTCGACGGGGCCGGCGGGGTCGGCCGCCTCGATCGCGACCGAGACGTCGCCCTCGCCGCGGAGGGACAGCGCGACGCCGGCCTCCCGCAGCTCCGCGATCAGCGCGACGTGCCGCGGCTTGTCCAGCACGGCGACCACGAGCTCGGACACCGGCTTCCCCAGCGCCGCGGCCAGCCGCCGCGCGTTCTCGGCGGGCGGCAGATCGAGGCCGACGACGCCCGTGCCCGCGCCGGAGCAGACCAGCTTGTCCATGTAGAAGACGTCCCGCGGATCGAGCATCGTGCCGCGCGGGGCGAGGGCGATCACGCAGACCGAGCCGGGGATCCCCTCCGCCGTCAGCCGCGTGCCGTCGAGCGGATCGACCGCCACATCGCACGAGGGCGAGTCCGCCCGACCGAGCCGCTCCCCGTTCGCGAGCATGGGCGCGTCGTCCTTCTCGCCCTCGCCGATGACGACGACGCCGGCGAACGGCGCCTCGGCGAGCACCGCGCGCATCGCCGCGACCGAGGCCGCGTCGGCGGCGAGCTTGTCGCCCCGGCCGTACCAGCCGCGCGCGGCCTCCGCCGCCGCCCGGACGCTCGTGGCCACCGCCTCCCGCAGCTCGGCGGAGTAGGACGGCGCCGCGATCAGCCGGACGTCGCTCACGCGCGCGCCGGCTGCGAGGTCGCGGTGCGCACCAGCCGCTCGAGCGTGCGCAGCCCGTCGGAGGACAGCACCGACTCGAGGTGGCCCTGCACCGAGGCGACCGACTCGCCGCGCAGCGCGTCGACGATCCCGGTCGCGGGGTCGCGCGAGATCTCGAGGTCGAGCAGCGGAGTGCTGGTGACCCCCGCGGCGGCGACCGAGGAGAAGGTGTTGTAGAAGCCGATCGCCGCGTCCTCGCCGAAGACGTCGACCGCCAGGCGCACGCCCTGGCGGGGCGCGGGCAGCGGCTCCACCGGCAGCCCGGCGAGCAGCGACAGCATCTGGTGGCTGAGGCACACCGCGAGCATCGGCCGCTCGGAGGCGAGCCGCTCGGTCATCAGCGCGCGCAGCCGCGCGATCCGCGGCTCGGAGTCGTCGCGCGGATCGCCCGGACCGGGACCGAAGACGACGAGGTCGTCGCGCAGCACGTCCTCGACGCTCGACCAGCGCTCGACCCGGGCGTCCATGCCGAGGTGGCGCAGCTGGTGCGCGAGCATCGTCGTGAACTGGTCCTCGTTGTCGACGATGAGCGCGGTGTGCCCGGCGAGCCCCTCGATGTGCTCCGGCGCCTGCGGCCGCAGCCAGAACGACGCGAGCCGCTCGTTGCGCGCCTCGAGCGCCTCCTGCACCCCGGGCTGCGCGTTCAGGTCGATCGCCGGCGGGATGTCGCGGTGGGGCAGGAGCCCCAGCGCGGAGAGCACGCCCGACGCCTTGGCGCGGGTCTCGGCGACCTCGCCCTCCGGCGTCGAGTGCCGCACGAGGGTCGCTCCGGCCGGGACGGTCAGCCGGCCGTCCTCGCGGAGGTAGGCGGTGCGGATGAGGATCGGCGCGTCGACCGTGTAGCCGTGCTCCTCCGGCTCGAACAGGGCGAGCACCCCGGAGTAGTAGCCGCGCGGCTCCTTCTCGTACTCCGCGATGACGGCGCAGGCGTTCTCCATCGGCGAGCCGGTGACGGTCGGCGCGAACATGGTCAGCCGCAGCACCTCGCGGACGTCGAGGTCGGTGCGCCCCTCGAGCAGGTACTCGGTGTGGCTGAGCCGCGACATCTGCTTGAGGAACGGTCCGAGGATCCGGCCGCCGTTCGGGCAGACCGCGCTCATCATCTTCATCTCCTCGTCGACCACCATGAAGAGCTCCTCGCTCTCCTTGACGTCGGCGAGGAATGCGAGGACCTCGGCGCCGGTCGGCCCCGCGGCCGGGTGGCGGAAGGTGCCGCTGATCGGATTCATCATCGCCACGCCGTCGCGCACCGAGACGTGGCGCTCCGGGGTGGCGCCCACCGCGGTGACGGCCGGCGAGCCGTCGGCACCGGGGGTGTGGATCGCGAAGGTCCAGTAGGCGCCCGACTCGTCGGTCAGCAGCCGACGGAACCAGGCCAGCACCGCCTCGACCGCGGGCGCGTCGGTGTGCGCGACGAAGGCGCGGTTGATGACGAAGTTGGCGCCCTCCCCGCGGCCGATCTCGTCGTCGATCACCCGGCGGACGATCTCCGCGTACTCCTCGTCGGGCACATCGAACCCGCGCTCCTCGACGGGGATCTCGCGCTCGGGCAGCAGCCGCAGCACCTCGGCGAGCGGCACGCTCTCGCGCTCGCGGACCACGAGGTTCCGCAGCGGAGCGCCGTCGTCCTTCGCCGCGAAGCCGCGCTCGCGCACCTGGCGGTAGGGCACGAGGGTCAGCACGTCGGCGCCGTCGAGCGGGATGTCGGCGAGGCCGTCGACGTCGACGACGTCGCCCGTGAAGACGTCGACGTCCGCTCGGCCCTGTCGGAGGACGACCGCGAACGGCAGCGATCCGTCGGAGGCGAGGATGCGGGAGAGGAGCGAGGTCATCGTGGTCCTTGAATCGGGGTGTCCCTCACCCGGGCCCCGACATGCAGAACGACCGCCCGGACGAGGCGGTCGAGTGCGAGAGGAGTCTGCGCGTCGGCCTGCCTAGAAGGCGGGCCACCAGGGGCGGAGGGTCGACGTGCGCACGGGGGAAGTCTAGGGGAGGCGCCGCCGGGCGGCCACCCGCTCAGTCGGACGCGGCGCCGGGTGCGGCGCCGGGCCCGGGGTCGGCCGCGGGGTCGATCCGCTCGGTCCTCTCGCCGCGGAGCGTCCGCAGCAGAAGCGTCGCCCCCGCCGTCGCCGCGGGCGTCGCGACCACCGCGCCGCCGGGGATCAGGAAGGTCAGGTAGACCGCCATGCCGAAGCCGAGGGACACCGCCCGGCGCTCGCCGAGGAGGCGGCGGCGGTCGCGCAGGGCGAGGCCCCGCGCGTCCCCGGCGAACCCCGTCAGCTCGAGCGCGAGCGCCCGGCCGCCGACGAGCGCTCCGGCGATCAGCCCGACCAGCTGCCCGACGACGGGGATGACGCCGAGCAGCACCAGCACCACGCCGATCCCGAGCGAGGTCGCGACCAGCACCGCGGAGTCGCGGAGCGAGCGGCCGAGTCCGCTCCAGAACCCCGACTCGTGCTCGTCCGGCACGCCGCCGAGCTCGTTCTCCACCCGGCGCCAGATCCGCTCGTAGAAGGGGTCGCCGACGAGGAGCGTCACCGCGGCGAAGAGGACGACGCCGAGCGCGACGATCGCCCCGACCGCGGCGATCGACAGCAGGAGCCGGAACGTGCCGCCCCACGGGTCGCCCCAGCCGTCCGTGAACGGCGTCAGCGCGAGCACCACCGCATCGATCCGGGTGAGCACGAGCGCCAGCACGCCGAGGAAGACGAGCCCCACGATCAGCGGCGGGATCGCTCCGAGGAGCATCGCGCGCGGGGAGCGGAACCACGTGCCGAAGCCCCTGCCGAACAGTCGTGCGCCGAGGGCCAGGTCGCGGAGGATCGCCATGCTCCGATCCTCGCAGAGCCGCCGTTATCCGATCGATGCAGAGCTCGCTCGCGCCGGGGATGTGCGGGCGCTCAGCGCGCTGATAGACATCACCCAGGCGCCACGGGGGCAGCTTCGGCGCCGATCCCGCTTCCACATTCTCGAGAAGGAATACATCGATGTCTCTCCGGGGGACCACTCTCCGCTCGCGCTCGCGTCTCGCGTGCCTCACCCTCGCCGTCGGCCTCGCCGCCGGTCTGCTCGCGCCGGGGGCGGCCGCGAGCACTCTCACGGCACCCGAGCCGCCGGCGACGGTCTCGGCGGAGGCGACAGCGACGCCGTCGGCCACCGCCGCGCCGACCGCCGACCTCGACTCCGCGCGCACCGCGACTCCGGAGCCCGTGCTCACCGCCGCGCCCCTGCCGTCGGCGGCTCCCACCGCGGCCGACGACACCGACCCCTCCTGCCCGGACGGAGCGCGCCCGGTCGACATCGACTTCGGCGCGATCACCGTCGACTGGACCGCCTCGCCCGGCTTCGCGAGCGTCGCGCTGCCGGAGGCGTCCTTCCCCGACTGCGCCGCCTCGGCGGACATCGTCCTGGTCGCGGAGGGCCCGAACGGCGAGTACTCCGGCGGCGTCGGCACCACGGTCCCCGTCGAGCGGGACGGCAGCGCACCGCAGACCGCTCTCGTCGCCGCGCCGGCCGGCCCGCGCACCGTCCTGGTCGTCACGAAGCTCTACGGGAAGAAGGACGGGGCCCTGATCGACCTCTCCTCCGAGCAGTGGCGCTCCGCTCCGGGCACCGCGCTCGACCCGTCCGCCGCCGCCGACGCGGTGACGCTCGACGGTGAGATCACCGTCGCCACCTCGCCCGGCACGATCACGCTGTCGGTCCCGCCCCGCTCGAGCACCGGCCGCTACGACGAGGCGAACATCGGCTACTTCGTCACCCAGGACAACGGCGTCGGCGTCGCACTGGACGTCGTCGAGCAGGTGCCCGCCGAGGGCCTGCCGGCGCGCACGATCGAGGTCGCCCTGCCGTACTCGGCCGACTGGACCGTCTCGGTCCAGACCTCCGGTGTCGACGCCGGAGTCGAGATCTTCCGCAGCGAGATCCTGCGCGAGACCCTCTTCGTGCAGAGCGTCTTCGACACCTGCGCCGCCGGTCTCGACCGCTCGCAGAGCAACGAGCCGTTCACGGTCGACGCCGTCGGTGGAGTCGGCACCATCGCCGTCACGGTCGGCGCCTTCGCGCTGCCCGAGTGCTTCGACGAGATCACCCTGCGGGTCCTCGTCAAGAAGTTCAACAACGACGACGAGCAGGACGGGGTCGAGCTCGGTCCGCTGAGCAGCGACGCGACCTTCGAGGGCGCGACGGTCCGCGGCTCGTTCGCGCCCGGTCGCTACTTCGTCGTCGTCCTGGCCTCGGCCGCTTCGGGCGGGGAGTACGGGAGCCTGTTCCAGGTCTTCGACCCGAGCGTCAACATCCCGAGCGACCAGCGGGAGCCGATCGTCGTGACCGCCGCCGCCGGGTCGACCACCACCCCGGGCGGGACCACCGCGACCTCCGCCGGCGGCCGGCACCTCGCCGCCACGGGCGTCGACACCGCGGGTGCGGGCACCGGCGCGCTCGCCCTGCTCGGGCTCGGAGCGCTCGCGCTCGTGGTGGCGCGCCGCCGCCGCATCGCGCAGCAGCACTAGCCGCCCACGACGAGAGGCCCGGGAGCCGACGCTCCCGGGCCTCTCGCGCGTCGCGGATCAGGCGAGCGCGAACGGAGCGAGCAGCCCCGTCATCTCCTTCGGGCGCGGGGCCGCGAACTCGTCGCGGCGCGACGTCGTGACGCCCATCGCGACGAGGCCCTCCACCAGCCGGACGGCGGACGCGACCCCGTCGATCACGGGCACGCCGAGCTCGCGCGAGAGGTCCCGGCAGAGGTCCGCCATCCCCGCGCAGCCGAGCACGATCACGTCCGAGCCGTCCGCCGCGAGCGCGGCGGCGCACTCCTCGAGGATCACCCGGCGCGCGTCGGAGTGCGGGTCGTCGAGCTCGAGCACCGGGATGTCGCAGGCGTGCACGCCCGCGCAGGCCCGGTCGAAGCCCGCGCGGTGCGCGATGTCCCAGGCCCGCCCGCTCGTGCGCGAGAGCGTCGTGACGACGCTGAAGCGCCGGCCGACCAGAGTCGCCATGTGCATGGCGGCCTCGGCGATCCCGATCACGGGTCCGCGGGCGATCTCGCGGGCGGCGTCGATCCCCGGGTCGCCGAAGCATGCGACGACGTAGCCGTCGCTCCCGGCCGCGTCGCCGCGCACGATCTCGTGCAGCAGCCCGGGCACCGCCAGTGCCTCGTCGTAGTGGCTCTCGATCGAGGCGGGCCCCATCGGCGGCGTGACCGCGACGATCTCGGTGCCGACGGAGGCGACGGACCGGGCGGCGAGGCCGATCGCCTCGGTCATCCGCTCGCTGGTGTTCGGGTTGACGACGGTGATGCGCACGGGCGCCTCCTCGGGGTGGTGCGGGTGGGACAGGGGAGGGCGGCCGCCCTCGCGAGGCGGCCGCCCGGTGGATCGGAGGATCAGACGGAGGCGCCGTCGCTGACGTTCGCGAGGTCCTCCTCGAGGCGGCCGATGCGGGGCGAGCGCCGCTCGAGGACCGCCATCGCGACGAAGCCGAGGCCGCACCCGATGAACCAGCTGTAGTCGCCGAGCCAGGTGAAGGAGGGCCCGCCCGCCTCCGCGATCCAGCGCGGCACGAGCACCGAGAGGACGGAGGGGACGCCGCCGATCGCGGTCGCCCAGACGGCGTTGGGGTTGAAGCCGCGCGAGAACCAGTAGCGGCCCTTCTCGCTCATCGTGTAGAGGTCGTCGACCCAGACGCGCTGACGGCTGACCAGGTAGTAGCCCGCGATCAGGACGCCGAACAGCGGGCCGATCAGGGCGCCGAGGATGCCGAGCGTGTAGTGGATCGCGGTGTCGTTCGAGTACCAGTTCCAGGGGGTGAGCAGCACCGAGCCGACCGCGGCGATCATGCCGCCCATCCGCCAGCTGATCTTCTTCGGGTTGACGTTGGAGAAGTCGAACGCGGGCGAGATGAAGTTGGCGACGATGTTGATGCCGATCGTCGCGATGACGAAGGTGAGCCCGCCGAGCAGGACGGCGAACCAGGTGTCGATCCGCTCGACCGTCTCGATCGGGTCGGTGATCAGCTCGCCGAAGACGGGGACCGTCGCGGAGGCGGTGATCACGGTGAGCAGCGAGAAGAAGAGGAAGTTGATCGGCAGGCCGAGGAGGTTGCCCTTCTTCACCGCGCGGTAGCTGCGGGCGTAGCGCGAGAAGTCGCCGAAGTTCAGCATCGGGCCGGAGAAGTAGGAGACGACCAGGGCTACCGCGGAGATCACCACCGGGATCGAGGCGCCGAGATCGAGGAGCTCGCCCGAGCCGAGGTTCAGCGAGATGTTCTCCCAGCCGGCCTGCGAGACGAGGTAGATCGCGAGCACGAGCATCACGACGTAGACGGCCGGGCCGGCCCAGTCGATGAAGCGGCGGATCGACTCCATGCCCCGCCAGAAGAGCGCGGCCTGCGCGACCCAGAGGATCGAGTAGGAGAGGTAGCCGAGAGCGGAGAGGCCGAGGAAGGAGGCCTCGGGGGTGTTCCAGGAGGCCATCGCCGGGAAGAACTTCAGGAACACGATGTTCAGCGACTGCGCGGCCAGGTAGGTCTGGACGCCGTACCAGGCGATGGCGATGAGGCCGCGGATGATCGCGGGGATGTTCGCGCCGCGGACACCGAAGATGGCCCGGTTGATCACGGGATAGGGGACGCCGGTCACCTGGCTGGGCTTCGCGACGAGGTTGCAGAAGATCTGGACGATCACGATGCCGACCACGAGGGCCACCAGCACCTGCCAGCCGGCGAGGCCGAGCGCGAAGAGCGAGCCGGCGGTCACGTAGCCGCCCACGCTGTGCACGTCCGACATCCAGAACGCGAAGATGTTGTAGCTCGACCAGCGCTGCTTGACGAGCGGCGCGAGGTCCTCGTTGGCGAGGCGGTCGTCGTAGCCCGGCTTGACGAGCGAGGGGCCGGCGAGTCCGGCGCTCTCGACGGGCGGTGCGGGCAGCGGGTCGATGCGGGGTGCAGTGGCGCGGTCGGTCATGGTGGATCCACCTCTCGGGCGGGCGTGCGCGGGTCGGCGCACGGAGCGGATGTGTCAGGGTGGTCGAGGCGGTCGGCCGAGGTGATCGGCCGCCTCCGCGCGAGCGGTCGGCGTTCTGATTGTGTGAAGTGATCACTTCACACGGGAGAACCTAGGCCCCGGCGCGGTGCCGTTCGTTTCGCGCCCGTTACGGCTGTGTGACGATCCCCGAGGAGAGGACGACGCCCCGCATGCCCACCGACGAGATCGCCCGGGACCCCGCGTCCTCCGCGGTGCCGGACGTCGCGGGCGCCCTCCGCGGATCGGACCGCGAGGGCCTCGGCGCGCGACTGCGCGAGCTGCGTCTCGCGTCAGGGATGTCGCTGCGCGCGCTCGCCCGGGAGCTGGGCATCTCCGCCAGCGCCGTGTCGCAGATCGAGCGGGGGGCGATGCAGCCCTCCGTCGGTCGGCTGATCGCGATGGTCGGCGCGCTCGGGGTCCCGCTCTCCTCCGTCTTCGAGCGGACCGCGACCGGCACCGCCGACGATCCGCCCGCGGCGTCGGCCGAGGAGGGATCTCCCGAGATCGCGACGGCCGTCGTGCGCGCGGGGGAGGTCGCCCCTGTGGTGCTCGAGGGCGGCGTGCTCTTCCGCCGGCTGGGGCCGCGGCCCGTCGACGCCGTCGACTTCTTCGAGTCGACCTATCCGCCGGGGGCGACCTCGACCGCGCAGCGGCGCTTCCTCCGCCACGACGGCGTCGAGATCGGCACCGTGACGGTCGGCGAGCTCACCGTCGAGTTCGAGGACGAGACGGTCGTGCTGGGAGCGGGGGATGCGATCACCTTCCCCTGCGAGCGCGGGCACCGGATGATCAACCGCGGCACCACCACGGCGGTCGCGACCTGGCTCATCGTCCACCGCTGACGCGCTCCGCAGGTCTGCCATCTCCGTATGGCACAGTGACAGCATGCCTCCACAGGTGGGAGGTGACGGGTGTCTGTCCACACCCCCGGGGGGAGCCGGCCGGGGGCCCCACCTCGATGTCGGTGCCGCCTGGTGTGCTGTGCGCCTCGAACGATTGGTGCGGAACATGGACGGACGACAGGACAGGCGAGACGACGACGAGTGCCCCCGGTGGTGCTCGGGCGAGCACGACGAGATCGAGCACTCCGGAGGGAGGCTGCACCGCTCGCGGGCGCAGTCGCTGCCCCTGGTGCTCTGGTGCGGCGCGGCGGCGGTGGAGGAGCCGGTCGCGGCCGTCGTGCACGTCTCGCTGTGCCGCCCGGGCGGCCGCGGCGAGGACAGGCTGCGCCTCGAGTCCGACGGGCTCGGCGCGGTCGACCTCGACCTCAGTGCGGCGGCCAGGCTCGCCCGCGGCGTCGAGTCGGCGCTGCGGCTACTGGGCCCCGGCGCTGCCCGATGAGCGGGGCGGGTTCGGCGGCAGGAGGTCCGACAGCTCGATGTCGAGGGCCTCGCAGAGCGCGAAGAGCGTCTTCAGCTGCGGGTTCGCGGGCGAGCCCGGCTTCGACTCGCCCTTCTCGAACTTCTGGTAGGTGTAGCCGGCCAGGCCCGCCGCGTGGGCGATGCGCTCCTGGCTCTCGCCCTTGGCCATCCGTGCGCGGTGGAGGTTGGTGCCGAGCTCGCGGGCGTAGGTGGTCCAGTCGCGTTCGGGGTCAGGTGTCGACATGCCCGCCAGCTTCGGAGAAGAACGCTCCGGGGTCAGCCATACACGCGTGGGTAATTGCCGATGGTCATACGTGCATGACCCTCATCGAGGGGTGGCTGGCCCCCGGGGGGCTCCGAGGGCAGCGCCTAAGATGTTCGGGTGCCAGTGAACCCCGACCTCACCGCGCGCGTCTTCGCGCCGACGGACCCCTATCAGGTGGGACGCGAGAAGGTGCGCGAGTTCGCGCGAGCCGTCTCCGCGCAGTCCCCCCTCCACCTCGACCCCGATGCCGCGCGCCGCGCCGGCTACCGCGATGTCGTCGCTCCGCCGACCTTCGCCGTCGTCGTGCAGGAGCTCACCCTCGCCCAGCTGCTCGCCGAGCCCGACGCCGGCATCGACTTCAGCCGCGTCGTCCACGGCGACCAGCGCTTCAGCTACTCGCGCCCGATCGTGGCCGGCGACGAGCTGACGGCGACGCTCTCCGTCGCGAGCATCAAGCAGCTCGGTGCGCACTCGATGATCACCACGCGGTCGACCATGGTCGACGCCGACGGCGAGCACGTCGTCACCGCCCTGTCCACCCTCGTCGTCAGGGGAGACGAATGAGCGCCGAGCGCCCCGTCCTGTCCGAGCTCTCCGTCGGCGACGTGGTCGCCGAGCGGAGCTTCGCCCTCGACCGCGGCACGCTCGTGCGCTACGCGGGGGCGTCCGGCGACTTCAACCCGATCCACTACCGCGACGACGTCGCCGCCGAGGTCGGCCTCCCCGGCGTCCTCGCCCACGGGATGCTCACCATGGGCACCGCCGTCCAGGTCGTCGTCGACTGGGTCGGCGATCCCGGCCGCGTGGTCGACTACCAGGTCCGCTTCACCCGGCCCGTCGTCGTCGACCCGAAGGAGGGCGCCGAGCTCGTCGTCGTCGCGAAGATCGGTGCGCTCGACGCCGAGGCCGGCACCGTGCGCGTCGACCTCGCCGTGACCTCCGCCGGCCAGACCGTGCTCGGCAAGGCCCAGGCGCGCGTCTCGCTGGCCTGATCCGCCGATGACCGCACCCGCCCTCTCCTCCCTCACCACGCTCCGCGTCGGTGGCGCTCCCGAGCGGCTCCTCGAGCCGTCCACCGAGGCCGAGCTCGTCGCGACCCTGCGCGAGGTCTGGGCCGATGACGAGCCCTGGCTGCTGCTGGGCGGCGGCTCGAACCTGCTCGTCGGGGACGACGGGGTCGAGGGGACCGTGGTGCGCGTCCGCACGACGGGGATCGAGCGGCTCGAGTCGGACGTGGCGGGCGCGGTGCACCTGCGCGTGCAGGCCGGCGAGTCCTGGGACGGCCTCGTCGCCGTCACGGTGGCGAAAGGCTGGGCCGGGCTCGAGGCGCTGAGCGGCATCCCCGGCACGGTGGGCGCGTCGCCGGTGCAGAACATCGGCGCCTACGGCCAGGAGCTCTCCGACACCCTCGTCGCGGTCGACTTCCTCGACGAGGGTGCGAGCGCGCCCGTGCGGCTGAGCGCTGCGGAGCTCGAGCTGGGCTACCGGACGTCCAGCGTCAAGCAGGGGCGGCGCGGTGCCGTCCTCGCCGTCGAGTTCGCGCTCGAGGACGTCGGCGGCGCGGGCCTCGGGGCTCCCGTCGCGTACGGCCAGCTCGCCAGTGCCCTCGGCGTCGAGCTGGGCGACCGCGTGCCGCTGGCGGAGGTGCGCGCGAGCGTGCTCCGTCTGCGCGGCGCGAAGGGGATGGTGCTGGATCCGGAGGATCCCGACACCGCCAGCGCCGGCTCCTTCTTCACCAACCCCATCGTCACCGTCGCGGCCGCGAGCGGGCTCCCGCCGACCGCCCCGCGCTGGCCGGAGACGCCCGCGAGCGAGGCGCCGCTGGTGACCGCCCTCGCCGACGTCCAGGCCGGCGCGCCGATCCGGCTGCCGGCGCCGTCCTCGCCCGACGCGCTGGTCAAGCTCAGCGCCGCCTGGCTGATCGAGCACGCGGGAGTCTCGCGGGGCTTCGCGCTGCCGGGCTCGCGCGCCGCCGTCTCGAGCAAGCACACCCTCGCGCTGACCAACCGCGGTGGAGCGACCGCCGAGCAGATCGCCGAGCTCGCCCGCTACGTGCAGGGTCGCGTGCTCGCCGAGTTCGGCATCCTCCTGCACCCGGAGCCCGTGGTGGTCGGCACCACCGTCTGACCCGTCCGCGCCGCGGTGCGGGCCGCCCATGCTGATCGAGTAGCCCGCTCAGCGGGCGTATCGAGATCCACCGGGTGCAGACGTCCCGTGTGCAGAATCCGACGTGTCCGTGCGGGTGGGTCTCGATACGCCCCTTCGGGGCTACCCGACCAGCATGGGAAGAGGAGCGGTGGCCCCGGCCGAGTGGACGCGTGCCGGGCTCCACTCGGCGCGTGGAGCCCGTCTCGGGTCCGTTCGCGGAGTAGCGCTGGTCGAGCAGGGGCCCTCGGGCGTCAGGCGTCGCGGCGGATCCAGCGGAAGGTGAGCCGACTCGCGATCAGGCCGAGCACCAGCCAGACGCCGAGCACGATCGCGACTCCGCCCAGGTCCCAGGCGCCGTTCACCTCGAGCTGCTCGAAGTCTGCGGGGAGGAAGACCGCGCGCATGCCCTGCGCGATCCACTTCAGCGGGAAGACGCTCGCGATGCCCTGCAGCCAGTCCGGCAGCGTCGTGAAGGAGAGGTACGACCCCGAGATGAACTGCAGCACCAGCAGCGGCGGCACGATGACCGCGGTCGCGCTCTTCCCGGTGCGGGGGAGGGCCGAGACCGCGATGCCGAGGATCGCCGAGGTGGCCACTCCGGCGAGGTAGATCCAGGCGAAGGTCGCCCAGCGGCCGCCGTCGGTCGGCAGCGGCACCGAGAACACGGTCGCCGCGACCACGAGGAGCAGCGCCGTCTGCGCGACGCTGGTCACCAGCACCTGCCCGAACTTGCCGAGGAAGTAGCTCAGGACGGGCAGGGGAGCGCCCGCGAGGCGCTTCAGCGTGCCGTCACCGCGCTCGACCGCGATCTCGACGCCGAGGTTCTGCACCCCGGAGAGCAGGACGCCGGCCGCCGCGAGTCCCGGCACGTAGTACTGGGCCATGCTGATGCCCGGATCCTGCGGGTCGGCCTGCATGACCGCGCCGTCGCCGAACGCGACCGAGAAGATCGCGAGCAGAAGCACGGGGAAGAGGAAGGTGAAGAAGACCTGGTCCGGAGCCCGGAAGTACGAGCGGACCTCGTAGCGCGCCCGCGCGGCGCCGAGCCGGAGGGTGCGTCCGGCGCCGGTGCGCAGCGCGGGGCGAGGGGAGGTGACGGCGCTCATGCCGGCTCTCCGATCACGTCGAGGGCGGCGTCGCCCGCTCGGTCGTCGCGGATCAGGTCGAGGTAGATGTCCTCGAGGCTGGGCCGGAGGACCTCGAGGGCGCTCGGCTCGCCGAGCCGGGCGCTGAGCTCGGCCACGACGCGGGCCGGCTCCGCGGTGCGCACGCGACGCCGCACGCCGTCCTCCCGCCACTGCACGATCGGCACTCGGGCCTCCTCGCCGCCGATCTCGCCCATCCGGCCGATCGCGAGCAGCCGCCCGCCCGCGATGACCGCCGCGCGGTCGGCGAGCCGGGCGGCCTCGTCGAGGTAGTGCGTCGTGAGCAGGATGGTCGTGCCCTCGCTCTTGAGGAGCGCCACGAGGTCCCAGAACGAGTGCCGCGCCTCCGGATCGAAGCCCGTCGTCGGCTCGTCGAGGAACACCAGCTCCGGACGTCCCACGATCCCGAGGGCCACGTCGACGCGGCGGCGCTGCCCGCCGGAGAGCTTGCCGATCCGCGACCGGGCCTTCGCCGTGAGGCCGACCGCCTCGATCGTCTCGTCGACATCGCGCGGACTGGGGTAGAGGCTCGCGAAGTGCGCGATCTGCTCCCGGACCGTCGCGTTGCCCGACTCGCCACTGGATTGCAGCACGATGCCGAGCCGCGACTTCCAGGCCAGGTCGCCGTGGCGCGGGTCGACGCCGAGCACCGTCGCATCGCCGCCGGAGCGGTCTCGGTAGCCCTCGAGGATCTCGATCGTCGTCGACTTGCCCGCCCCGTTGGGCCCGAGCAGCGCGAACGTCTCGCCGCGCGCGATCTCGAAGGAGACCCCGCTGAGCGCCGGCGCACCCCCGTAGTCCTTCCGCAGATCGCGGACTCGAACGGCGTCGTCAGGCGTCATCCCCTCAGCGTGCCCTGTCGGCGCCCCCACCGACAGCGATCCGCCGTATCCGCCCCCGCGAGATGCCACTTGCGCCCACCCCGCCCGGCGTGTCACGCACCATAAGTGGCATCTCGCGACCTCACCGGCGCGAGGCGGACACGGGGATCAGCGAGACGCGCCGAACAGCTTCTGCAGGCGCGCGACGCCTTCCGCCAGCGCCTCGTCGCCGAGCGCGTAGGAGAGGCGGAGGTAGCCGCTGGGGCCGAAGGCCTCGCCGGGGACGGTCGCGACCTCGGCCTTCTCGAGGATGAGGTCGGCGAGCTCGAGCGAGGTGGTCGGGGTGACCCCGTCCCACTCGCGGCCGAGGAGGCCGCGCACGTCCGGGTACACGTAGAACGCGCCGCCGGGGGTAGGGCAGTCGACGCCGTCGATCGCGTTCAGCGCGTCGACGATCGTGCGGCGACGGCGCTCGAACGCGAGGCGCATCTCCTCCGCGGGCTCCTGGGGTCCGGTGAGCGCGGCGATCGCGGCGCGCTGCGAGATGTTCGAGACGTTGCTCGAGAGGTGCGACTGGAGGTTGGAGGCGCCCTTGATCGCGTCGGCGGGGCCGACCATCCAGCCCACGCGCCAGCCGGTCATCGCGTAGGTCTTGGCCACTCCGTTGACGAGGATCGTGCGGTCGCGCAGCGCGGGGACGGCCTCGACGATCGAGGTGGCGCGGGTGAGGGGGCTCGCGTCGTCCTGGCCCTCGGTCAGGTAGACCAGGTTCTGGTAGATCTCGTCCGCGACGACCCAGAGGCCGTGCTCCTCGGCCCACTCGCCGATCTCGCGGGTCTGCTCGGCGGAGTAGACGGCGCCGGTCGGGTTGGACGGGGAGACGAAGAGCAGGACCTTGGTGCGCTCGGTGCGCGCCGCCTCCAGCTGCTCGACGGTGACCAGGTAGCCCTGGTCGGCGCCGGCGAAGACGTCGACCTGCACACCGCCGGCGAGCTTGATCGCCTCGGGGTAGGTGGTCCAGTACGGCGTCGGGACGAGCACCTCGTCGCCCTCGTCGAGGAGGGTCTGGAACGCCTGGTAGACGGCCTGCTTGCCGCCGTTGGTGACGACGACCTGCGACGCCTCGACGGCCCAGCCGGAGTCGCGTGCGGTCTTCTCCGCGATCGCCTCGCGGAGGTCCGGCAGGCCGGCCGCGGGCGTGTACCGGTAGTTCTTCGGGTCGAGCACCGCGGCCGACGCGGCCTCGACGATGTGCTGGGGGGTCGTGAAGTCGGGCTCGCCGGCGGCGTAGGAGATCACGGGCCGCCCCTGCGCCTGGAGGGCCTTCGCCTTCGCGTCGACCTTGAGGGTCGCGGACTCGGCGATGGCGGCGATGCGGGCGGAGATGCGCGTGGTGGAGGACACGACGGCCAGCGTATCGCGCGGGCGCGGAGGCCTCCAGGCGACGGGCGGCGCCCGGCTGGACACGTCCAGCGGGTCCACGTACACTCGTCTGCGGTAGTCGAACGCTGCCAGGATTCACAGCGCCCGAGAGGGTCGCGACCGGGTCCCGGACGGTTCGACTCCTCCTCGGATGCTCGCAACGGCATCCATAGGGCGGTGGCTCAATTGGTAGAGCAGCGGTCTCCAAAACCGCAGGTTGCAGGTTCGAGCCCTGTCCGCCCTGCACATCGATGCCCGTCGCTCGCGGTCCCGCGATGCAGCGGTCATCGGTCCAGGGCCGCCCACGGGCGGCCGGCCACACCGGAGGTTCCGGTGCGGGAAAGGTGCGTGCAGGTGGCCGGGAAAGCAGTCGACGAGCCAAGCGAGGACGTCGTAGCGATCGCTGATCAGCAGCGCGCCGCGCGGCGCAGTCCGTTCGCGCGCATCGCCCTCTTCATCCGGCAGGTCATCGCCGAGCTGAAGAAGGTCGTCACGCCGACGCGCAAGGAGCTCGGCAACTACGTCGTCGTGGTCCTCATCTTCGTCGTGATCATGATGGCGCTGGTGTCGCTGCTGGACTGGGTGTTCGCGCTCGTCGTGACCTACGTGTTCGGCACACCGGCGGCCTGACCCCGCCACCCGACCCGGGAGCGTCCGGTCCGCACGAGCGGAGGGCGCCCACGGCAGCGGTCCGCGTCCCGATCGGACGCGGCCGATCGATCGAGAGAGAGTTACGAGTGTCTGACAGAAACCGCGACGACGTCGACTGGGCCACCGCCGCCGAGCAGTCGTCCGAGGTCGACGAGGTTCAGGAGGGCGACACTCAGATCCAGGCTGAGGACGCCGTCGAGCCCGCCGAGGAGGGCGCGCTGAGCGTCATCGACGAGAACGAGTCCGAGGACGACCTCGCGTCGGACCTCCAGGCCGCGCTCGACGCCATCGGCTCGGTCGACGACCCCGAGGCAGACTCGGCCGTCGACGAGGCCGAGCACATCGACACCGTCGAGGAGGCCGAAGCGGCCCTCGAGGCCGTCGAGGACGAGGCCGAGGTCGCCGCGGACGACGCGGAGGCCGACGGCGAGGAGCTCGCCGACATCGACCCCTACGAGGCCTTCCGCGCCGAGCTGCGCGGGAAGCTCGGCAAGTGGTACGTCATCCACTCCTACGCGGGCTTCGAGAAGCGCGTGAAGTCCAACATCGAGAACCGCAAGGTCTCGCTCGAGGCCGAGGACTCGATCTTCGAGGTCCAGGTCCCGATGGAGGACGTGGTCGAGATCAAGAACGGCCAGCGCAAGATGGTCACCCGCGTGCGCATCCCCGGCTACGTGCTGGTGCGCATGGACCTCAACGAGGACTCGTGGTCGGTCGTCCGCCACACCCCCGGCGTCACCGGCTTCGTGGGCAACGCCCACAACCCCACGCCGCTGCGCTTCGAGGAGGCCTTCACGATGCTGAAGAGCCTGGTCGAGATCAAGGAGGTCGCGCCGTCCAAGACGGCCGGCGTCAAGGGTCAGAAGCAGGCCCAGCGCGTGCTGCCCGCCGAGGTCGACTTCGAGATCGGCGAGACCATCACGATCAAGGAGGGCTCGTTCGCGGGTCTTCCCGGCTCGATCAGCGAGATCAAGCCGGAGAGCGGCAAGCTCACCGTGCTCGTGTCGCTCTTCGAGCGCGAGACCCCGGTCGAGCTCTCGTTCGACCAGGTCACCAAGCTCTGACGCGGGTCACTCCGCACTGACGGCGATCGCCCGTCGACCCGAGGCCCTTCCCGCTCTGTCGGGGAGGGCCTCGGGCGTGTAAGCTCGTACGGGTTTTCGTGTCGGCGCCCGTTCTCGTGCGCGCCGACCGACCCTCCTCCACCGCGATCCGACTCCGTCGGGTGCGCGGGAGAGCGGCCGGGAGCCCCCGACCACTCGAACCCTGAGAAAAGGAATCCTGAATGGCCCCCAAGAAGAAGGTCACCGGCCTGATCAAGCTCCAGATCAAGGCGGGCGCCGCGAACCCGGCCCCTCCGATCGGTCCGGCGCTCGGTCAGCACGGCGTCAACATCATGGAGTTCTGCAAGGCGTACAACGCGCAGACCGAGTCGCAGCGCGGCAACGTCATCCCCGTCGAGATCACCGTCTACGAGGACCGCTCGTTCACCTTCATCCTGAAGACCCCGCCCGCGGCGGAGCTCATCAAGAAGGCTGCCGGCGTCGCCAAGGGCTCGTCGACCCCGCACACCGTGAAGGTCGCCAAGCTCACCATGGCGCAGGTCCGCGAGATCGCCGAGGCGAAGCAGACCGACCTCAACGCGAACGACATCGAGGCCGCCTCGAAGATCATCGCCGGCACCGCCCGCTCGATGGGCATCACGGTCGAGGGCTAGTCCTCCGCCTTTCCAGAACTCACACCGTGGGAGAGCCCGCCAGGCTCTAGAACCACATTCTCGTTTCAAGGAGAAACAACATGGCACAGAAGTCGAAGGCCTACCGGGCCGCCGCAGCCAAGCTCGAAGAGGGCAAGTTCTACACCGCTGACGAGGCCGTCGCGCTCGCGCGCGAGACCGGCTCCGCGAAGTTCAACAGCACCGTCGAGGTCGCGCTCAAGCTCGGGGTCGACCCGCGCAAGGCCGACCAGATGGTCCGCGGCACGGTCATCCTGCCGCACGGCACGGGCAAGACCGCCCGCGTCATCGTCTTCGCGACCGGTCCGGCCGCCGAGGCCGCGATCGCCGCGGGCGCCGACGAGGTCGGCGGCGCCGAGCTCATCGAGAAGGTCGCCGGCGGCTACACCTCGTTCGACTCCGCGGTCTCGACCCCGGAGCTCATGGGCCAGGTCGGCCGTCTCGGAAAGGTGCTCGGCCCCCGCGGCCTCATGCCCAACCCGAAGACCGGCACCGTGACCCCGGACGTGGCTCGCGCCGTGACCGAGATCAAGGGCGGAAAGATCGAGTTCCGCGTCGACAAGCACGCCAACGTGCACCTCGTCGTCGGAAAGGCCGCCTTCACGGAGGAGCAGCTCCAGGAGAACTTCAAGACGGCTCTCGACGAGATCGTCCGTCTGAAGCCGTCCTCCTCGAAGGGCCGCTACATCCAGAAGGCCGCCGTCTCGACGACCTTCGGCCCCGGCATCCCGCTGGACGTCAACGTCCTGGCCTGAGCCTCGGCACAGCACTGAGCTGCACCAGCAGTGACAGGAGGGGATCCGCTTCGGCGGGTCCCCTCCTTCGTCGTTGCGGGGGCCGGGCGCCTGCCGGGCATACTGGTCGGCGTGCCCGACGCCTTCCCCCCGAGTGACACCCCGGTGACCGTCCGCCGTGCCGTCGCCGCCGATGCTGAGGAGCTCGCGGCCGTGGCCGCCGCGACGTTCCCGCTCGCCTGCCCGCCGCACGTCACCGACGAGGCGAAGGCCGACTTCATCCGGACCGTGCTGTCGGTCGAGCGGTTCCGCGGCCACCTCGCCGACGAGGGCCGCGCGCTGTTCCTGGCGGAGGACTCCTCCGGCGCGCTCGGCTACACGATGCTCGTGCGCGGCGAGCCGTCGGACCCCGACGCGGCCGTCGCGGTCACCGTCCGGCCGACGATCGAGCTCAGCAAGTGCTACGCCGTGCCCGACCGGCACGGCTCGGGGATCGCGGCGCGGCTGATGGCCGCCACCCTGGACGAGGCGCGGGCGAGCGGCGCCCTCAGCATCTGGCTCGGCGTGAACCAGGAGAACGAGCGCGCCCGCCGGTTCTACGCCAAGCACGGCTTCGAGGTCGTCGGCACCCGGCGCTTCCTGGTCGGCGGCCGCCTCGAGGAGGACTTCGTCCTCGAGCGCCCCCTGCCCTGACGCCCTGCTCCCTCCCGCGAGATGCCACTTGTGCACGCCCGACACGGCGTGTCGCGTGCACAAGTGGCATCTCGCGGAGCAGGAGAGACGGGGGTCAGCCCTCGGCTACGGTGAGGACGAGCTTGCCTCGGGTGTGGCCCGTCTCGAGCTGGGCGTGGGCCTGGCCGGCGCAGTGCAGCGGGTAGACGCCGTCGATGAAGACGCGGACGTCGCCGGACTCGAGCAGGCGGGAGACGACGCCGAGCGTCGCGCCGTCGGGGGCGACGCGGAAGGTGGAGGCGCGCACGCCGGCGGCGGCCGCCTCCTCGAAGAACCCGGGCCAGCTGCCCGTCGGCGCGTTCACGATCAGCCCGCCGGGGCGCAGCACCGTGAGCGAGCGGGAGCCGGTGTCGTCGTGCACGTTGCCGACCAGGTCGATGACGACGTCGACGCCGCTCAGCAGCTCGTCGAAGCGCTCGGTCGTGTGGTCGATCACCTGGTCCGCCCCGAGCTCACGCAGCCACTGCAGGTTGCGGGTCGAGCCGGTCGCGATGACCGAGGCGCCGAAGTAGGCCGCGAACTGCACGGCGAAGTGCCCGACGCCGCCGGAGCCCGCGTGGATCAGGATCCGCTGGCCCTCGTGCGCCTTCGCCAGCTCGACGACCATGCCCCAGGCGGTCAGCGCCGCGAGCGGGACGCCGGCGGCCTCGACGTGCGAGAGCGTCGACGGCTTGCGCGTCAGCGAGACGCTAGGGACGCTGACGTACTCGGCGTACGAGCCCGAGTAGCGCGGCACCATCACGAAGCCGTAGACCTCGTCGCCGGGGCGCAGCGGATGCGCCGGGTAGGGGCTCGAGACGACGATGCCGGAGAAGTCGTGGCCGAGCACCGCCGGGTAGGAGGGGATCTGCGCCGCGACTCCGCGGCCCGCGCGCGTCTTCGCGTCGAGCGGGTTCACCCCGGCGGCGATCACCTTGACGGCGAACTCGGCGTTGATCGCGGTCGGTGTGGGCACCGTCGCGAGGTGGAGGACCGAGCAGTCGCCCGGGGCGTCGATGACCGCCGCCGTCATCGTCTCGGGGAGCACCACCTCCTCCGGGATGTCGCCGATCGCGAGGCCGTGGCCGAGCGCGCTGTTGTGCATCATCGCCCTTTCCTGATCCGGCGGCGGTGGTCCTTCGAGCAGGCGGGAGGCGGCTGTCCGCCCCGACCGTCCCCGCTTCCGCGCGCCGCGTTCAGTCAATCCCGGTAATGAGTCCGGGCTGTTTCGACGGTGTCACCCCTCCGAGAAGAAAGCTCCGAAGTCCCCCGTTCGGGAGGGAAGGCGGCCCTCCCGCTTCTCGACCGGTGCTCCCCGTGTGGTCTGGCACCATGAAGGGGTGCGACGACGAGCGAACGGCCCCCTCCTCGTAGGGGGAGCGCTCCTGGTGCTCGCCGGGCTCGCCCTGCTGCTGGCCGCGCGGTTCAGCATCGGCACCTCGCGCTGGGTCTACGTCAGCGAGATGGGCGCCCCGGACCTGCCGACAGCCGGCACCTTCCGCGTCGCCCTGCTGCTGGTCGCGGCCGGCGGCGTCGCCATCGCGATCGGGGCGCGAGCGGTGCGGACGCGGCTGCTGCCCGGCTTCCGGCCCGCGCTGGCAATCCTCCTCGCCGCGCTGTGCTTCGCGCTCGCCTCTCAGGTGACCTGCTCGGCGGGCTGCCCGCTCCCGGTCGGACCGCGGTTCAGCTGGCAGGACCTGATCCACACCTCCGCCGCGGTGCTCGGCTTCTCCGCGGCCTGCCTGGCGATGCTGCAGCTCGCCACGGCGCGGGAGCGGCCCGGGGTCGCCCGGCTGTCGCTGGTCGCCGGCATCGCGGTGGCGCTGGTCGCCGGGACCGGCGCGATCCTCTCGCTGCTGCGCCTGTGGCTGGGGGTCGGCGGCACCCTGGAGTTCGTCGCGACGGCGATCGCCGTGCTCTGGCTGGCCGTCGTCGGACTCGTCCTGGCGGGCGAGGAGTTCACGGGCGCGCGCGCGAGCGAGCGGAGCCGCGCGGGCGACGAGCTCAGCGCTCGAGCCACTCGCGGACGTGCCCGCGGATCCGCTCCTGCTGCTGAGCCAGGCCCGCGTCGCGCGACGGCACCTGCTCGAAGTCCGCGTCCGGAAGGGCCCTGGCCCACTGCTCGGCGACCGCCACCGGGTGCACCGGGTCGCGGTCGGCCGCGATGACCAGGGTGCGCGCGATGACCTCGCCGAGCTCGCCCGAGTCGCGGTAGGCGGCGTTCCGCGGGATCTCGGCCAGCCGCACCGCGCGCTCCTGCGCCTTCGGCGACCGGAACTGCAGGCAGAGCGCCTCCGCCGACGCGGGGGAGACCTGGGCGGCGCGGTCGAAGAGTCCGGAGGCGCGGAAGATCCGCTCGCCGCGCTTGGCGCCGTGGTCGTGCAGCAGCTGGGCGATGACGGGGAAGACCGAGAGGTTGTCCGGCAGCGGCTCCGCGGTGAAGGCGGGGCGGACGAAGACGGCGCGGTCGATCGGCAGGACCTTGCGGCTCGCCAGGCGCAGGGCGATCGCGGCGCCCATCGAGAGGCCGAGGACGGTGAGCGGCTTGTGCGCGGCTCCGGCCCGGATCACCTCCTCGGTCACCTCGTCGGCGAGGGACTTGAGCGAGAAGTCGTCGGCTCCGCCGATCAGCTCGGAGGCGCCGTGGGCGCGGACGTCCGGCGCGATGACCTCGGTGCCGGCCGGCAGTGCGGCGCGCAGGAGGCCGAGGGCCTGCGAGCGGTCGCCGCCCAGGCCGTGCAGGAGCAGCGCGGTCATCGCCGGCCCGCGCGCGTTCTCTCGTGCAGCTCAGCCATCAGCATGCCGGCGAGGCGGACCAGGACGTGGATCTCGTCCTCGTCGCGGTCGACCCAGCGGCTCTCGGGGACGGCGTCGATCGGGATGAAGTCGCGGTGCTGCTCCCAGACGACGAGGGTGCGCTCGGCGCCGAGCACGTACTGCTGCCAGAAGACCTGGCGCAGGTAGTGCCGGGGAATGCTCTTCCACGGCTTCGAGGTCGTCTTGATCTCGCAGAGCTCGAGGCGGCCGTCCTCGCGGAGGCCGATGCCGTCGGGGGTCGCCAGGTGCCGGCGCTCCTGGCTGGCGTGGAAGAGGGTGCTGCTGGGCTCGATCGCGTGCTCGCGGCGCACCCAGGCGGCGATCTCCGGCTCGCGGGCGCGGCCGTGATCGGTGAAGGCGTTGCCGCTGAAGCTCGACCCGTAGAGCTTGTCGAGCGCGGCGCGGTCGATCGCGGCGGGCGAGGAGAGGCGCGCGACGTCGGTCGCGGTGATGCCCCGCGAGCGGGCGCGCAGCCAGGCGACGCGATCCGAGGAGTCGGCGACGATCCGGCGGAGGTGCGGCGGCTCCGGGTCCTTGAAGACGGGCTGCGTCTCCCAGGGGAACGAGAGCTGCAGATCGGGCACCGATTCATTCTCTGCCTGTTCGGGCGTCCTGCCCAACCGGCACGCCGAGGCCGGGCGGCGCCGGCGGGCCGGCGGCGGCGTCGGACGGCGGCGTCAGGTGGCGTCGGGCGGCGGAGTCAGGCGGCGAGGAAGGCGTCGACCCGGGCGG
This sequence comes from Rathayibacter sp. VKM Ac-2856, assembly GCF_013205055.1. Classification (GTDB taxonomy): domain Bacteria; phylum Actinomycetota; class Actinomycetes; order Actinomycetales; family Microbacteriaceae; genus Rathayibacter. The sequence goes on along the minus strand of NZ_JABMLF010000002.1, from coordinate 90,436 downwards.
GGGAGAGCAGGTGGCGGCGGACCATCAGGGCGGCGCCGCGGACGCCGCCGCCGGTGTCGCCGGAGGCCTGGAGGATGTCGAGGGCGCGGGTGGCGAGGGGGAGCGAGCGGCGGTAGACCACCTCGCGCACGCCGGCGAGGACCTCGTGGCTGGCCTGCGCGATGCTGCCGCCGATGACGATGACGGAGGGGTTCAGCAGGTTCACGCAGGTCGCGAGCACCTCGCCGAGGTCACGGCCGGCTGCGCGGGTGAGGTCGACGGTGGTGGCGTCGCCCGCGACGAGGAGGGCCACGACGTCGGCGGTGCTCGCGATCGGCAGGCCCTCGGCGGTGAGCAGCCCGGCCGCGGTCAGGCGACGGGCGATGGCCGAGCCGCTCGCGATCGCCTCGAGGTCGGCCTCGCCGCGGTCGCCGGGCACCTGGACGTGGCCGAGGTCGCCCGCGGCTCCGAGCGCGCCGCGCTGCAGGGCGCCGCCGCTGACGATGCCGGCGCCGATGCCGGTGGAGACCTTCACGTAGAGGAGGTCGTCGACGTCGGCGTAGTGGTCGGCGTGCTCGCCGAGGGCGAGGAGGTTCACGTCGTTGTCGACGAGGACGGGGACGGGGAGGCGGCGCGCGACGGCCTCGGGGATGTCGAAGCGGTCCCAGCCCGGCATGATCGGCGGCTTCACCGGGCGGCCGGTGGCGTGCTCCACCGGGCCGGGGACACCGACGCCGACGCCCGCCAGCGGTCCGGCTCCGGGCGCCTGGTCGAGGAGCGCGGCGGCCACGTCGAGGGCGTGGCCGAGGACGACCTGCGGGCCGTCGGCGATCGCGATCTCCTCGCGGCGCTCGGCGAGGACGCGGCCGTCGAGGTCGGTCAGGGCGACGGTGGCGTGCGCGGCGCCGAGGTCGATCGCGAGCAGGCTCCGCGCGCGGGCGTCGAAGGCGACGCGGCCGGCCGGGCGGCCGCCGGAGGAGGGGGCGTCGTCGCGCCGGGCGACGAGTCCGGTGGCGATCAGGGCGTCGAGCTGGGCCGAGACGGCCGCGCGGGGCAGGCCGGTCTCGGCGACGACGTCGGCCCGGGTGCGCGGTGCGCCGTCGGCCAGGAGCAGCAGCAGCTCGCCCACCGCGCTGATCGGGGAGCGGCGGCGCGGGGACATGGCTGGAGTCAATCACAGGGCGCCCGCTTCTGCGCGCTCGGAGCGCGCTTTCCCGCGCCACGGAAGGGAGTTTTGCTTGGCTCGGCGCAAAAGTCCGCGTAAGGTCGGAACTCCACGTTCGACGTCGATCAGGAGCACCCCCCGGTGGCCACACCCACAGATCTCTCCGTCCAGCTCTACTCGGTCCGCGACGCGCTCGCCGCGGACCTGCCCGCCGCGATGGACCGGCTCGCCGGCATCGGCTTCGCGAAGGTCGAGCTGTTCGACCTCGTGAACCGCGCCGACGCCTACCGCTCGGCGCTCCCCGCGAGCGGCCTCACGGCTCCGAGCGCGCACGCCCGCCTCCTCGAGACCGGTGCTCCGGTCGAGGAGATCCTCGACATCGCCGCGTCGCTCGGCGTGCAGACCGTGATCGACCCGATGGTCGACCCGGACCGGTGGACCTCCGCCGACGGTGTCGCCGCGATCGCCGACGAGCTGAACGCGCTCGTCGACACCGCCGCCTCGCGCGGACTGGTGCTCGGCTACCACAACCACGCCTTCGAGTTCGAGAACCGCGTCGACGGCCGGAGCGCCTTCGAGCACCTCGCGAGCCTGCTCGATCCGCGCGTCGTCCTCGAGCTGGACACCTACTGGGCCGCAGTCGGCGGCGACGACCCGGTCGAGGTGCTCGGCCGCCTCGGCGACCAGGTGCGCTTCCTGCACGTGAAGGACGGGCCGATCTCGAAGGACACCTCCGAGCAGCTGCCCGCGGGCGAGGGGGCGATGGACGTCCCGGCGATCCTCGCCGCCGCACCCCAGGCCCTGTCGGTGCTCGAGTTCGACGCCTACGCGGGCGACGTCTTCGAGGGCCTCGCCTCCGCCCACCGCTACGTCTCGGAGCTCGGCGCATGAGCGGCACCGGGCGCGTCGGCGTCGGCGTCATCGGCGCGGGCAACATCAGCACGCAGTACCTCACCAACCTCACCGTCTTCCCCGACCTCGAGGTCCTCTTCGTCGCCGACATCGACCTCGAGCGCGCGAAGGCGCAGGCCGAGGCGTTCGGCGTGCCGGCCTCGGGCACGGTGGAGGAGCTCCTCGCGCACCCCGGCATCGAGATCGTCGTGAACCTGACGATCCCCGCGGCGCACGTCGAGGTCGCTCGGAAGGCGGTCGAGGCGGGCAAGCACGTCTGGACCGAGAAGCCGTTCTCGCTCGACCGCGACAGCGGAGTCGAGCTGCTGGCCCTCGCGAAGGAGAAGGGGCTGCGGGTCGCCACGGCGCCCGACACCTTCCTCGGCGCCGGTCTGCAGACCGCGCAGCGCCTCATCGAGAGCGGAGCCATCGGCACGCCGCTCTCGGCGATCACGCTCTTCCAGGGCCCCGGCCCCGAGGGCTGGCACCCGAACCCCGAGTTCTTCTTCACGACCGGCGGCGGCCCGCTGCTGGACATGGGGCCGTACTACATCACGACCCTCGTGCAGAACCTCGGCCCCGTCGCGAGCGTCACCGCGGTCTCGTCGCAGGCGCGCGCGACCCGCACGGTCGGCTCCGGGCCGCGCGAGGGGACCGAGTTCCCCGTCACGATCCCGACCCACATCGGCGGGCTCCTGCGCTTCGAGTCCGGCGCCTCGGCGCAGGGCGTCTGGAGCTTCGAGTCGAGCCTGCCGCGCGCCGGCTTCGTCGAGATCAACGGCTCCGACGGCACCCTCGTGCTGCCCGACCCGAACATGCACGACGGCGAGCTGACGCTCTACCGGCGCGGGCAGGCCGAGCCCGAGGTCGTGCAGGCCACCGGGTCCACCGCTTCGCGCGGCACCGGTGTGCTGGAGCTCGCGCGGGCGATCCGCGAGGACCGGCCCGAGGCGGCGTCGGGCGACCTGGCGTACCACGTCACCGACGTGATGCTCTCGCTGCTCGAGGCGGCCGAGACCGGCGAGAAGGTGCTCGTCGAGAGCACGGTCGCGCCCCGCCCCGCTCTGCCCGAGGACTGGGACCCGAGCGAAGCGACGCTCGTCTGATGGGCGGACCCCTGCGGGTCGGCGTGCTCGGCGGCGGGTTCATGGCCGCCGTGCACAGCCGGGCGGCCCGCAGCGCCGGAGCGGTGCTCGCGGGCGTCGCCTCCTCGACCCCCGCGAAGGGCGAGCGGGCGGCCGGAGAGCTCGGCTTCGAGCGCGCTCACGCCGACGCGCACGCGCTGATCGAGGACGACTCGATCGACGTCGTGCACGTCTGCACTCCGAACGCGACCCACGCCGAGCTGGCGCTCGCGGCGCTCGCGGCGGGCAAGCACGTGGTCTGCGAGAAGCCGCTCGCGGCGACGACGGCGGAGGCGACGGCACTCGTCGAGGCCGCCGCCGAGGCGGGAGTGGTCGCCACGGTGCCGTTCGCCTACCGCTTCCACCCGATGGTGCGCGAGGCGCGGGCCCGCGTCGCGGCGGGGGAGGCGGGGCGCCTGGTCACGGTGCGCGGGAGCTACCTGCAGGACTGGCTGCTCTGCGCCTCCGACGACAACTGGCGGGTCGACCCGGCGGCGGGCGGGCGCTCGCGCGCCTTCGCCGACATCGGCTCGCACCTGGTCGACCTGCTCGAGTTCGTCACCGGCGAGCGGATCACGGCGCTCGCCTCGACCACGAGCACCGTGCACGCCGAGCGCGGCGGCCGCCGGGTGGAGACGGAGGATGCGGCGGGCGTGATCGTCCGGCTCGCGGGCGGCGCCGTCGGCACCCTCCTGGTGTCGCAGGTGACCGCGGGGCACCGCAACGAGCTCGTGCTCGAGGTGTCGGGACTCGAGGAGTCGCTGCGGTTCGAGCAGGAGCTGCCCGAGACGCTGTGGATCGGACGGCGCGACAGCGCGGTCCTCGTGCCGCGCGACGCGTCGATCCTCCGCCCCGATGCGGCACGGCTGTCGATCGTGCCGAGCGGGCATCCGATGGGCTACCAGGACGCGTTCACCGCGTTCGCGCGGGACACCTACTCCGCCGTCGCGGGCGCCGAGGTGGAGGGCCTGCCGACCTTCGCGGACGGGCTGCGCGCCGCCCGCATCACCGACGCCGTGCTCGACGCATCGACGGCCGGAGCCTGGATCGACGTGCCGGCCTAGCCGTCTCCGCGAGATGCCACTTGTGCACGCTTGACACGGCGTGTCGCGTGCACAAGTGGCATCTCGCGGCGGGGGATCAGGACTGTTCGGCGTCCTTGGCGGCTCGCTCGGACTTCAGGCGGGCCTGCTCTCGGCGGACCTCGGCGTAGCTGTTCTGCTCGACGCGCAGCCACTCGGGGACCTCGTCGAGGAGGGCCTGGATCTGCTCGGTCGTCAGCGCCTCGTCGACGCCGCCGCGGGCGAGGCCCGAGATCGAGACGTTCAGGCGCGAGGCGATGACGGGGCGCGGGTGCGGGCCGGTCTCGCGGAGCTCGGTGAGCCAGGCGGGCGGGTTCGCGACGAGGTCGTCGTACTGCTCCCGCGTGATCGACGACTCCTGGAACTCCTGCGGAGTCGCGGGCAGGAAGATCTGGAGCTTCTTCGCCGCGGTCGCAGCCTTCATCGTCTGTGTCGCCTTGGCCATGCGGCAACCCTACCGGTGAGCGCGCAGGACCTACCCTGGAGCGATGAGCGACGAGCCGGACCCCCGCGAGCAGCCGGCACCCCGAGAGGACGCGGGGGGCGCCGCGGAACCGGTGGCGGAGGGCGAGGCGCGGGACGTCGAGCTCGGGCTGGACGAGGTCGAGCTGGAGGACGCCGAGTCGGAGGACGCCGAGGTCGAGGGAGAGCCCGACGACACCGAGTCGGACCCCGCCGAGCCCGTCGACGCCGAGCCCGAGGGCCCGGCCCTTCTCATCGCGCTCGTGCCCGGTGTCACGCCGACGAAGTGGACCCGCGTCTGGGCCGAGCGCCGCCCCGACCTGCGGCTCCGGGTCCTGCCGATCGCCGAGAGCGAGCAGGAGGAGGTGCTGCGCGACGGGCGGGCGCAGATCGTCTTCGTGCGCGGCGACGTGCGCAGCGACTCCCTCAGCTCGATCCTGCTCTACGAGGAGCAGCCCGTCGCGGTCCTGCCCCGCGACCACGCCTTCGCCGACGCCGAGGAGATGGACGTCGCCGACCTCGCCGACGAGCACCTGCTCCAGGAGCCGTCGACGGTGCCGGAGTGGGCGGCGCTCGCCGCGGAGATCGCGGACGGGACCCGCCGGCCGCTGCCCCGGATGGCGGGCCTCGACGACGCCTTCGAGCAGGTCGCGGCCGGGGTCGGCGTGCTGATCGTGCCGCAGTCCGTCGCGCGCGTGCACAGCCGGAAGGACGTGCGGGTCGTCCCCGTCTCGGGAGTCGCGCCGACGAACGTCCGCCTCGCCTGGGCGACCGAGGACAAGACCGACGACGTCGAGGACTTCATCGGCGTGGTCCGCGGCCGCAGCGCGAACACCACCCGGGGCACCGCGGCCACGCCGAAGGTGGAGTCGCGCGCGAAGGCCGCGAAGGCGAAGGCCCGCGAGGCGCGGGAGAAGGCCGAGAAGGCGGGCGGGGGCCGGAAGAAGCCGGCTCGCCCCGGCGGAACCGCGCGACCGGCGGTGCGGCGCACCCGGAAGCCCCGTGGGCGCTGAGGCGCTCCCCGAGCCGGCCGCGGTGCTCCCCGAGCCGGCCGCGTCGCTCCCCGCCTGGACGCTCCGCCCGGGTACCGCGGACGACGCGGCGGTGATCGCCGAGCTGCGCGCCGTGGTGATGCGCCCCGACCTCGAGCGGCTCGACCGCTACGACGAGCACCGGGTGCGCCACCGCTTCCTCGACGGCTACCGGCCCGACCGCACCCGGGTCGTCGAGATCGACGGCGGGCTCGTCGGCTGCATCGCGTCGCGCGTCGAGGACGACGCGGTCTGGATCGAGCACTTCTACCTCGCGACCGGTGTGCAGGGGCGCGGGATCGGCGGGGCGGTGCTGCGCCGGGTGATGCTCGAGGACGGGCGGGCCGACCGGCCCTTCAGGCTCGACGTGCTGCGGGGGAGCGGCGCCCGTCGGCTCTACGAGCGGCACGGCTTCCGCTGGGAGCGGCCCGAGGGGGAGTGGGACGAGATCCTCGTCGCGCCGCCGCTCGCGCCGCCGCTCGGGTCCGCGACGCGCTGACCTCGGCCGCGGGGCACCTCCGGCTCGGAGAATCGGCTTCGGCTCGCGGAATCGGGCCTTTCCCGCGAGCCGGACGCGATTCCGCGAGCCGGAGGTCGATCCCCCGGGCCCGCTCCCGGCCGGCCGGACTAGGGTGCGCAGATGCCCACAAGCGATGAGACCTGGACCCTGGCCGACCACGATGTACCGGTGTACTGCAGCGGAGAGGGCGGGCGCGTCCTGATCCTGATCCACGAGGTCTGGGGGGTCGACGGGCACATCCGCTCGGTCGCCGACCGGTACGCGGCGGAGGGCTTCCGGGTGATCGCGCCCGAGCTGCTCGCCGACAGCGGGTTGCTCGAGCAGCTCGAGACCGAGCAGCGCGCCGACTACGACCACCCCGTGCGCCGGCTGCCCCGCCAGGTGGAGCTGCGCACCTTCTTCGCGCCGGTCTTCACCCCGCAGCACGCGGTCCGGACCGTCGCGATCCTCCGGGCGCTGGTCGAGCGGCTCCTGCGCGAGGAGGGGACGACGAGCGTCTCCATCACCGGCTTCTGCTACGGCGGCACCTTCAGCTGGGCTCTCGCGCTGGCCGAGCCGCGCGTGTCCGCCGCCGTGCCCTTCTACGGACACAACACCGCCTCGGCGGAGGAGCTCCGCTCGTTGCGCGTGCCGGTCCTCGCCTTCTACGGCGACCAGGACGAACCGCTGATGGCGCAGGTCCCCGGGATCCGCGAGGCGACCGAGGGCGAGGACGTCGAGATCGTCGTCTACCCGGGTGCGGGGCACGCCTTCTTCAACGACGCGAACGAGGGGACCTACCAGGCGGAGGCGGCGACCGACGCGTGGCCGCGGGCGCTCGCGTTCCTGCGGGAGCACGCGGGCTGAGCGGGGGCGGGGGCGGGCTGATCGAGTAGCGCGCGCAGGGGGGCGTGTCGAGGTCCGCCTTCGCCGGAGGTCTCGGCGACGGTGGGTCTCGATACGCCCCTGCGGGGCTACTCGACCAGCATGGAGTGGGCTGCGGGCTACTCGACCAGCATGGAGTGGGCTGCGGGCTACTCGGCCAGCATGGAGTGGGCTGCGGGCTACTCGGCCAGCATGGAGTGAGCTGCGGGCTGCTCGGCCGGCATGAACAACGCTGCGGGGCTGCTCGACGAGCATGCAGAGGGCTGATGGAGCGCCCTGCGCGTGCCTTGCTGGTCGAGTAGCCCGCGGAGCGGGCGTATCGAGACCCGCCGTCATCAGGGTCGGGGTGCCGGGGCGGCTCAGGGGATGTCGTGGACGTGGCCGCCCGCGATGCGGAGGCGGCGCTGGGCGCGGCGGGCGACGGCGGAGTCGTGGGTGACGAGGACGAGGGTGAGGCCGAGGTCCCGCCAGAGGGATTCGAGCAGGGTCATGATCTCGTCGCGGGTGTCCTCGTCGAGGGCGCCGGTCGGCTCGTCGGCGAGGAGCACGGTCGGGTTCTTCACCAGGGCGCGGGCGATCGCCACGCGCTGCTGCTGACCGCCCGAGAGCTCGGCGGGCAGGTGGTCGACGCGGTCGGCGAGGCCGACGGAGGCGAGGGCCGCCCGCGCCCGCTCGGTCCGCTCGGCGCGCGGGACGCGCTGGGGCGCGAGGGCCGTCTCGACGTTCTCGAGCGCGGTGAGCGTCGGGATCAGGTTGAAGCTCTGGAAGACGATCCCCACCTCCTTCGCGCGGATCGCCGCGAGGCGCGCGTCGCCGGCCGAGGAGATCTCGTGCTCGCCGAGGACGACGGTGCCCGAGGTGGGGCGGTCGAGCGCGCCGAGCATCTGCAGCAGCGTCGACTTGCCGCCGCCGGTCGGGCCCTGGATCGCGACCATCTGGCCGTCCGGGATGGTGAGGGTGACGTTCCGGAGCGCGGTGACGGCGGTCTTCGCTCCGGGATAGCTCTTGGTGACGTTCGTGAGGGTGTACATGCGGGTGTCCTTCCGGGGACGAGGAGGAGCGGTGGAGGAGGGCGGGGTCAGCCGACCGAGCGGAGCGCGGCCGCGGGGCGCAGGCGCGAGGCGCGCCAGCCGCCGAGGGCACCGGCGAGCAGTCCGCCGAGGACGGCGAGGCCGACCGCGAGCAGGATCACGGGCACGGTGACGGGGAGCGAGAGCGCCACCTCGGTGGCCGCGGCGGTCTGCGCGGCACCGGGACCGCCGCCGCCGAAGCCGCCGGGTCCGCCCGCGCCCAGTGCGGCGGTGCTGGTCGAGGTGCCGGAGAGCGTGGGCGCGATCGCGTTGACGATCGCGACTCCCACGAGCCCGAGGACGATGCCCGCCGCTCCGCCGATCAGCCCCTGCACGACCGACTCGCCGGCCACCTGTCGGACGATCGCGCCGTTGCTCCAGCCGATCGCCTTCAGGGTGCCGAACTCGCGGGTGCGACGCGTCACTCCCGAGACGGTGAACAGGATCGCGATGAGGAACGCGGCGGCGAGCACCAGCAGCGACAGCCAGGTGCCGAGGTTCGCGACCAGGCTGCCCGCGGTGGAGAGCGAGCCGGAGACGCTCGACGCGAGGTCGGCCTGCGTGGCGACGGTCGCGTCGGGCAGCGCGGTCTGCAGGGCGGTCTGGATCGAGGGGATGTCGTCGGAGGACGCGGCCTGGACGTAGACGGAGGAGATCATGCCGGCCTCGCCGGACAGCGTCTGGGCGACGTCGAGGGGGATGTAGGTGTCGGAGGCGGTGCTCGCGTCGGTGGAATCGGTGGTGACGATCCCGATCACGCTGAAGGCCGTGCCGCCGATGTCGAGCGTCGAGCCGACGGACAGCGAGGCGGTGGTGGCGTAGGAGGAGTCGACGACCACGACGTCCTGGCCGGCGTCGTCCGCGGTGAAGGTGCGGCCGTCGGTGAGGCTCACGTCGGCCAGCGGGCCGATCGCGGAGCCGGCCGGGTCGAGCCCGAGCACCGAGAAGGAGTCGACGCCGAAGGAGGAGCCGCCCGCGCCGTCGGGGCCGCCCGCGGGCGCCTCGCCGGCCGCGGGGGCGGTGCCCGCACCCGTCGTGCCGCCGGTGGTGCCGTCCTGTGCGGAGCCGGGCAGCTGTCCGCTGAAGGTGGTGTCGTTCAGGGAGAGTACGCCGATCGCGGCCTGCACGCCGGTCACGCCCTGCGCGGTCGTCACGGCGGCGGCGTCGAAGGTGGTGGTGCCGCGGTCGGCCTCGAGGCGCGACTGGCTGACGGAGGTGGTGCCGTCGTCGGTGGTGCCGTCGTCCGAGCCGAAGTCGAAGCGCTGCCCGGGCGCCTCGCCGTCGGTCGGAGCGACGGCGGCCTCGGTGACGGTGATGTCGGTGCCGACGCCGTAGACGGACTGGAGCACCGAGGCCTGGGCGCTGCGCACGCCGGCGGAGAACGAGCTCACGAGGATCACGAGGGCGATGGCGAGGGCCAGGCCGGCGGCGACGATCATCGTCTGCCGGCGGCGGTTGGTCAGCTCTCGCCGGAGGTAGGTGGCGAACATGGCGTCCTTCGGTCGGGGGAGGCGAGCGGAGGGGCCCGCTCGACGTCCCGACAGTAGGAAGGCCGGTTATCCGGGTCGTCGCAGGCGGCTATGCGGTTCCGATGAGCGCTCCGGCGGGGACCGTCGGGAGCGGGCCCGGCGACTCGATCCGCCGACGGGTGCGGCCTGCTCGAACCGTCCCGGCCCGACAGCGCGGCGCGATTCCGCGACAGCGGATCGGCCGCCGCGGCGGGTCGGCTGGACCCGGCTCGGTCCGTCGCGGGGCGGGAGGGAGTGCCGACGGCTCGCCGTCGCGCCCGGAACCGCGCGGAATCGGGCGCGCCGTCGTGGAGCGCGCGTCCAGGCGACTCCCGGGCTGGAGGGGAAGCGAGCCATCCTCGCCCGCTCCGCCCGTGTGGAGCGAAAGGGGGACAACTCCCTAGCTTTCCCCTTGTCCGGACGCGGGGGGCTCCTCCGACGCACGGTCTCCGCTCCGACTCCTCGAAAGGGAACCCGTGCCCGAGAACTCCCTCTCCCGCCGCTCACTCGCCAAGACCGCCGCCTGGAGCGTCCCGGTCGTCGCCGTCGCGATGGCCACGCCGGCCGCCGCCGCCTCGAACGCCACCGTCGACATCGTCGTGTCGCGCACCTGCCGGACGCTCACGCTCGGCAACGCCGTGCCCCGTTTCACGGTGTCTGCCGTGTCCGGCGACATCCCCGCCGGCACGACCTTCACGCTGACCAGCCCCCGCCTGGCCGACGTGGGCGTCTCCGCCACGGGTGCGACCGTCGGAGTCCTCGTGAACAACACCATCACCTTCACCATCGCGACGGCGACCCCGTCAGCGATCATCGACATCACCGGCGTCCTCGGTGTGTTCGCCCTCGCCGAGTTCCGCCTCTCCCTCGCCAGCGTCCCCGCCGGCTACACGGAGACCAACGCGGGCAACAACAGCTCGGCCGCGAACCTGACCGGTGTCTCCGCCTTCCCGCTGACCGGCTTCCTCGGGGTCTGCCTCCCGATCTAGGTCTCGATCACGCGAGCGGGCGACCTCGGTCGTTCCCTCTGATCCCACCGACACAGAAGCGCCAGGACCGGTTCGGGGTCCTGGCGCTTCTGCGTTCCCGGGCGCGCTCGCGGCACCCGCTCGTCCCGCAGGTCTTCCCCCGGCCTCCCGTGCGGCCCTAGGCTCGCGCCCACCCGGACGAACCGATGGAGGCGCGACCATGACGGCGACCAGCGAGAAGACCGCACCTCCCGAGCTGAAGCGGGTCCTCGGCCCCAAGCTCCTGCTGCTGTTCGTGGTGGGGGACATCCTCGGCACCGGCATCTACGCGCTCACCGGGCAGGTGGCCTCGGAGGTGGGCGGCGCCGCGTGGCTGCCGTTCCTGATCGCCTTCGTCGTCGCGACGCTGACTGCCTGCTCCTACCTCGAGCTGGTGACCAAGTTCCCGCAGGCGGCGGGCGCCGCGCTCTACGCGCACAAGGCCTTCGGGATCCACTTCGTCACGTTCCTGGTCTGCTTCACCGTGATGGCGAGCGGCATCACCTCCGCCTCCGCCGCGTCCGGCGCCTTCGCGAGCAACTTCGCGATCGGTTTCGGCCTGGGCGACGGCGCGGGCATCCGGCTCAGCATCGCCCTGATCTTCATGGTCTGCATCGCGCTGGTGAACCTGCGCGGAGTGGCCGAGAGCGTCGGGCTCAACGTGGTGCTCACCCTGATCGAGCTGTCGGGCCTCCTCCTCGTGATCTTCGTCTGCTTCTTCGCGGTCTTCGGCGGCCAGGCCGACTTCTCCCGGGTCGTCGCGTTCGAGACCCCCGAGGACAAGTCGCTCCTGCTCGCGATCAGCACCGCCACCTCGCTGGCGTTCTTCGCGATGGTCGGCTTCGAGGACTCCGTGAACATGGCGGAGGAGACGAAGGAGCCGAGCCGGATCTTCCCGAAGGTGATGCTGACCGGTCTCGGCATCACCGCCGTCGTCTACGTGCTGGTCTCGACGCTCGCCGTCGCGATCGTGCCGATCGGCGAGCTGGCCGGCAACGACACCCCGCTCGTCACGGTCGTCGAGACGGCCGCCCCCGACTTCCCGATCTCGACGCTGCTGCCCTTCATCTCGCTCTTCGCGGTGGCGAACAGCGCGCTGATCAACATGATGATGGCGAGCCGGCTGCTCTACGGGATGAGCAAGCAGGGCGTGCTGCCGCCGTTCCTGAAGAACGTGCTGGCCGGCCGGCGGACCCCGTGGGCGGCGATCCTGTTCACGACCGTCATCGCGCTGCTGCTCACCGCGTACGTGTCGCGCGACCCGTCCGACCCGATCGCGGTCCTGCTCGGCGGCACCACGTCGCTCCTGCTCCTGGCGGTCTTCGCGGTCGTGAACGTCGCCGTGCTGGTCCTGCGGCGCCAGCCGGTCGAGCACCGTCACTTCCGGACGCCGACCGTGCTGCCGGTGCTCGGCGCGCTCTTCTGCGTCTACCTGGTGCTGCCGATCACGTCCGGCCGCGACATCGCGCAGTACGAGATCGCGGGCGTGCTGCTCGTGATCGGCGTGCTGCTCTGGTTCGCGACCTTCATCGACCGGCGCGTGCGCGGCTACGCCCGCTCGGCCGTCGTCGAGCCGGAGGCGCTCGAGGCCGACCCGGCCGACGAGCCGGCTCCGGGGTCGAAGCGCTAGCGCGCCAAGCCCATGCTGATCGAGTAGCCCGCGGAGCGGGCGTATCGAGATCCACCACCGTCAGAACGCGAGTCTGCAGGCCCGCCCTGCTGACGGCGTCGGGTCTCGATACGCCCCTGCGGGGCTACTCGACCAGCATGAAGGGGGCGCAGCTAGAACGCGGCCGTCGCGGACACCAGCTCGACGTTCGCTCCGACGCCCGCCAGGAGGTCCCAGAACTCGGGGCAGGTCTTGTCGACGGAGCGCGGGTGGTCGAGCGCGGCGCCCGCTCCGCCGAGAGCGATGAGGGCGGTGGACATGGCGACGCGGTGGTCGTCGCGGGTGCCGATCTCGGCGAATTGCGGGGCGCCGGGGTGGATCAGCCAGCCGTCCGGGCGCTCCTGGACCTCGATCCCGAAGGCGGTCAGCGCGGCGGTGAGGGCGTCGATCCGGTCGCACTCGTGCTGCCGGATGTGCTCCACTCCGACGATCTCGGTCGGGGCGTCGGCGAAGACGGCGAGCGCAGCGGTCGTCAGCGCGACGTCGGAGCAGTCGTTGAGGTCGAGTCGCGCACCGCCACGCAGGAGGTCGAGATCGCCGGGCCGCGTGACGGTCACACCGCGACCGCCCTCGTCCCAGACGCTCTCGCAGCCGAACCGCTCGAGGATCTCGAGGAAGCGGGTGTCGGGCTGCCGGCTCGCGCGCTCGACGTTCGGCAGGTGGATCGACCCGCCGAGGATCGCGGGGAGCGCGGCGAAGTAGGACGCGGTCGACGCGTCCGCCTCGATCTCGAGGTCCACCGCGGAGGTGGGCCCCGCATGCACGGTGAGGGCACGGCGGTCGGCGCTCCGCTCGACGGTCGCGCCGAAGCGGCGCAGCGAGTCGATGGTCATGTCGACGTAGGCGCCCTGGACGACGGCGCCCCGCGCGCGGACGGTGACGTCGCCCTCGAGCAGCGGCGCCGAGAGGAGGAGCCCGCTGAGGTACTGGCTGGAGACGCCGCCGTCGACCTCGATCGCCGCCGGCGCGCGGCCGCCGCCCCGGACGCGAAGCGGGTAGCGCTCCGGCTCGCCGAGGGCGGTGAGCGCGCCGGGGAACGACTCCAGCGCGGCGAACAGGCCGGCCATCGGGCGCCGCGTCATCTGCTCGCTCGCGGTCAGCGTCCACTCGCCCGGGCCGCCGAAGGCGAGGAAGCAGGGCAGGAAGCGGGCGATCGTGCCCGCCGAGCCGACGTGGAGCTCTGCCCGATCGACAGGGCGAAGTGCACCGAGCCCGGTGATCGAGATCGTGTCGTCCTCGTCGACCACCGTGGCGCCCAATGCGCGGGCGACTGCCGCACCGTGCCGGGTGTCGTCGCTGCGGAGCGGCCGCCGCAGCACGGTCGTGCCCTGCGCGGCGAGGGCGAGGACGATCGCCCGATTGGTCAGGCTCTTGCTCCCGGGCACCGTGACAGCGCCCGCTACTGCGGCGTCCAGCGGCCGCACGATCGCGCGCGAGGAGTCCTGCATCGTTCTGCTCCGTTCCTCCTGGCGCGGGAACCGAGCGCCCGCCGCAGAATAGCGACGGGCGACGGGTCCCGGTCCGCGGTGTCGCGGCGTCGCCGGTCTCGATGGCCGCCCTCCGGCCGCGCACAGCCGAGCCATCGCCCCGTCATAGCGTGCTCATAGGAAACTCCTGATACTGGGGAGTCATGAGCACCCCGGCCCCCTCGAAGCACCTCGCCTCCGCGCAGCGCACCCGCCTCAAGCGAGCGGACGGCACGCCGATCCGCGTCCTCGTCGTCGACGACGAGAGCACCCTCACCGACCTGCTGCAGATGGCGCTGCGCTACGAGGGCTGGGAGGTGCGCACCGCCGCCGAGGGCCGCTCCGCCATCACGATCACCCGCGAGTTCCGGCCGGACGTCATCGTGCTCGACGTGATGCTGCCCGACATCGACGGGCTCCAGGTGCTCCAGCGCATCCGCGCGGACGGCAGCGAGACCCCGGTGCTCTTCCTCACCGCCAAAGACGCGCTCGACGACCGGATCGCCGGGCTCACCGCGGGCGGCGACGACTACGTCACGAAGCCGTTCTCGCTCGAGGAGCTCGTCGCCCGGATGCGCGGACTCATCCGCCGCTCCACCCTGCTCGCCAACGACGCCGACGACCCGGAGGTCGTCGTGGGCGACCTCGTGCTCGACGAGGACAGCCACGAGGTGCGCCGGGCCGGCGTGGACATCGAGCTGACCGCGACCGAGTTCGAGCTGCTGCGCTTCCTGATGCGCAATCCGCGCCGCGTGCTGAGCAAGGCGCAGATCCTCGACCGCGTCTGGTCCTACGACTTCGGCGGCAAGTCGAGCGTCGTCGAGATCTACATCTCCTACCTCCGCAAGAAGATCGACGCCGGGCGCTCGCCGATGATCCACACGGTCCGCGGCGCCGGCTACCTGCTGAAGCCCGCCGAGTAGTGGCTCCCGAGAGCGGGCGGCCGCGCCCGACCCTGGGCGACTTCGCCACCCGGTCGGCGCTGCGCCGCTCGAGCGCCGTGCGGCGCACGCCGTGGACGCTGCGGCGCCGGATGGTCGTCGCCGTCGTCGCGCTGGTCGCGGTCACCGCGGGGATCGTCGGCGCGGTGAGCGTGCTCTCGCTGCGGGGGATCCTCTACGACAACGCGGAGACGCAGCTGACCGAGTCGCTCGACCGCCTCGACGGCTTCGACGGCCCGAGCCGCTTCGCCGACGCCAGCGCGATCGAGCGGGCGACCACCTGTCCGAGCGGCGACTTCCAGGGGCGACCGAACCAGGACACCCAGACGATCACGGCGGTCCTCGGCCTCGGCGGCGCCTTCACGGGCGCCTACATCGACAGCTCCGGAGCGTGCCAGGAGTTCGCCGAGCCGTCGGACTCGGTGCTCGCCGCCGCGGTCGCGAGCGACGGCACCGCCACCACCCTCGATCTCGGCGGCGCCCTGGGCGAGTACCGCGCCGAGGCCCGCGTCGTCGACGGCTCGGTCGTCGTCGTCGGCGTGCCTCTCGGCGAGACGGAGGACACGCTCCGCACCCTCACCACCGTCGTGGTGGTCGTCGTGCTCCTCGCGATGCTGCTGGTCGCCCTGATCGCCACCGCGATCATCCGCGTGGCGCTGCGGCCGCTCGAGCGGGTGGAGGCGACCGCTACGCGGGTCGCCGAGCTGCCGCTGGAGCGCGGCGAGGTCGAGCTGATCGAGCGGGTGCCGGAGGAGGACGCCGACGTCCGCACCGAGGTCGGCCGGGTGGGCGCGGCGTTCAACCGCATGCTCGACCACGTCGGCGGGGCGCTCGAGTCGCGGCAGGCCAGCGAGAACAAGGTGCGGCAGTTCGTGGCCGACGCCTCGCACGAGCTGCGCACGCCGCTCGCCGCCATCCGCGGCTACGCCGAGCTGCCCCGCCGCGGCGACGTCGAGCTGTCCGAGGCGGCCGAGTACTCGCTCGATCGCATCGAGTCGGCGGCGACCCGGATGACGTCGCTCGTCGAGGACCTCCTACTGCTGGCGCGCCTGGACGAGGGCCGCGATCTCGAGAAGGAGCCGGTCGATCTGACGATGGTGCTGATCGAGGCGGTGTCGGACGCGCACGTCGCCGGGCCCGACCACGAGTGGGACCTCGACCTGCCGGAGGAGCCGATCGAGATCCGCGGCGACGGCTTCCGGCTGCACCAGGTGGTCGCCAACCTGCTGCGGAACGCCACGGTGCACACTCCGCCCGGCACGCGCGTCGTGGCGGCGCTCGCCGAGGACCGCGACGAGCGCGGCCGGCCGCTCGCGGTGGTGACGGTCACCGACTCCGGACCGGGCATCGACGAGGCGCTCGTGCCGGTGCTGTTCGAGCGCTTCGCCCGCGGCGACTCCTCGCGAGCGCGGACGACGGGATCGACGGGGCTGGGCCTCGCGATCGTGGCCGCGGTCGTCGAGGCGCACGGCGGGCGGGTGCTGGTCGAGTCGGAGCCGGGGCGCACGAGCTTCCGGGTGGAGCTGCCGGCGGGGTGATCCGGCGCGCGCCGGTCCGATCTGCAGGCGCTGCCGTCCGGATCGCGCTCTCCTCCGCGGGGGAGTGCCGCGCGGCGGCCGGGTCGCCTGCAGATCGGACGGCTGCCGTCAGACCTGCACGCCCAGGCGCCGGCGCGCCTCGTCGAGCGTCCGCACCACCTGCACCGTCTCGTCCAGCGGGTGCACCGGCGACTCGGTGCGCCCCTCCGCCACGTACTGCGCGAGGTGCACCGCCTCCCAGGCGAGCCCCTCGCCGCCCTGCAGCGCCGACTCGTCGCGCCACGAGGCGCTCTCGGAGCCGCGGGTCAGCGTGACGCCGCTGGGCGTCCAGAACGACGGGTGCACGTCGATCCGCCCCTCGCTGCCGGCGACGCTCGCCGCGTGCAGCGTGTCGGCCAGCACGGTCGACGTCGCGACGGACTGCATATCGTGCGCGTGGCGGCCGACGATCGTCGCCGTCGCGTCGACGCCGGTCGAGGTGAGCGAGCCGGCGACCACGGTGCTCTGCGGGGCGCCGGCGACCATCGAGACGAACGAGGAGGCGTAGACGCCCACGTCGAGCAGGCCGCCGCCGGCGAGCGCGGGGTCGAAGATGCGGCTGGTCGGATCGAAGTCGAACGCCGCGCCGAAGTCGGCCGAGACCAGCGCGGGATCGCCGATCGCGCCGTCCGCGAGGAGCTGGCGGACCACGTCCATCTGCGGCAGGTAGCGCATCCACATCGCCTCCATCGCGAAGACGCCGGCGTCGCGCGCCGCGTGCACGATCATCTCGGCCTCGCCCGGGGTCGGGGCGAACGGCTTCTCGACGAGGATGTGCTTGCCCGCGGCGATGGCGCGCAGGGCCTGGCGCGCGTGCTCGGAGTGCGGCGACGCGATGTAGACGACGTCGACCTCCGGGTCGTTCACGACGGCGTCGTAGCCGGCGGACGCCCGCTCGACGCCGAAGCGCTGCGCGAACGCGTCGGCGCGCTCCTGCGAGCGCGACCCGACCGCGACCACGCGCTGCCCGGTGTGCTTCTGCAGCGCGGCGACGAACGAGCCCGCGATCGAGCCGGGCGCGAGCACCCCCCAGCGCAGCACCGGGGAGTCGAGGAGGGAGGGGAGCCGGGGCTCGGGGAGCGTCAGTGCCATCCCTCCACGCTAGGCCCTGCCCCCTCACCCTGCCGAGCCCCCTCCCCCCGCGAGTCCGGGTTGTCGAGTCGCCCGAGAAGGCTCGTTCCCGGGCGGGAGAACGAGCCCTCTCGGGCGACTCGCCGATCGGGGACGGGCGGGCGCGCGAGGGGAGCGCAGCTCTAGGGTGTGAGAGCCCGCGCTGCAGCGGGAGGAGGAGGCGTCATGCCGGAGTGGTACACCCTCGGCGTCGTCGCCCTGGTCATCGTCGTGGTCGTCGTCGCGATCGTCCGCTTCCGCTTCAATCCGGTGCTCGCGCTCGCCGTGGGCGCCGCGGCGATCGGGCTGCTCACCGGGCTGGGGCCCGTCGACACCGTCTCGACCATGACCCGCGGCTTCGGCGAGGTGATGATGGAGGCGGGCCTCCTGATCGGCTGGGGTGTGCTGATCGGCGCGATGCTCAACGAGATGGGCGCCGTCGTCCGGCTGGTCGAGGGGCTGATGCGGGTCTTCGGCCGGCGCGGCATCCCCTATGCGCTGGGGCTCTCCTTCGCCACGTACCTGCAGACGATCTTCGTCGACGCCCTGATCGTCATCGCGGCGCCGCTCGCCCGGCGGATCGCCCCGCGGCTCGGCCCCACCGGCACGGGCGTCGTCGCCGTCACCTTCGCCGTCGGCCTCGAGATGGGCATCGTGATGGTGGTGCCCGGCTTCGCCGCCGTGGCGCTCGCGGGGCTGCTCGGGGTTCCGCTCGGCGTGATGCTGCTGGGCGGTCTCGCGGTGGTCGTGCCGACGGTCGTCGTGACCATCGCGCTGATGTCGCTCGCCTTCCGGATGGGCTTCTGGGATCCCGCGCGGGACGAGCAGCTCGTCGTCCGCGACGAGACCACGGGTCTCGCGACGGTGCCGGCGGGGGAGCGGGCCGGGAGCGACGCGGTCGGCGACGCGGTCGGCGGCTCGGGCGGCGACGCGGGCGGCGACGCGGGCGCGGCCGGCTCCGCGCACTCCGCGGTCGGCTCCTCCGGCGCGGGGGAGCGCGACGACGAGCGCGGCACCGCGGGCGCGGACGGCCGGAGCGAGCGCCCGCTGCTCCTCCTGTTCGCCCCGATGCTGCTCGCGCTGCTGCTGATCGCCGCGCAGGCAGTGCTCTCGGTCGCCGGCCTCGAGGTGCCGGTGCTGCAGTTCCTCGGGAACCCGGTGATCGCGCTGCTGCTCGCCGTCATCGCGACCGGCCTCGTCGGCCGCTCGGTCGCGGGCACGGCGCGGATGGAGAAGGCGGTCGCGAAGGGCTTCCAGGACGGCGGGCAGATCTTCCTGCTCACCGGCGTCGGCGGCGCGCTCGCGGCGGTGATCGCGGAGGGCGACCTCGGCGACCTGCTGAAGGGCTACTTCTCCGCGAACACCGCGGCGCCGCTGCTGCTGGTCTGGGCGATGGCGGCCGTGCTGCACATCGCCGTCGGCTCGGTGACCCTCTCCGCGATCACCGCCGCGGGCGTCGTCGCCCCGGTCGCGGCATCGCTCGGCCTCGATCCGCTGCTGATCGCGCTCGCCGCCGGCTCCGGCGCGCTGTTCTGCATCCACGTCACCTCGAACACCTTCTGGCTGCTGCAGAGCTTCCTCGGCCAGTCCGTCCGCGGAGCCCTCAAGACGGTCACGGTCGGCGTCTCCCTCGCCTCCGTCCTGGCCCTCGGCATGGTCCTCCTCCTCTCCCTCGTCCTCGCCTGACCGTCCCTCCCCTCCCGCGAGATGCCACTTGTGCACGCGACACGCCGCAGAATCCGTGCACAAGTGGCATCTCGCGGGAGGGGTGCAGGCGTGACACGTGCCGGAAACACGCGTGGCCTAGGTTCCTGAAAGGGTTCACACGTTGCACCGAGGTCGATGACACGGGAGCGAGCGCGGAGCCCCGTCCGCGCCGCCCTCGACACGAAAGATCTCCGCTTGAGAACACGTATCGCCCTGACCTCCGGCTGCGCCGCGCTCGCGCTCGCCGCCGGCGGTCTGCTGATCGCGCCCGCCGCGACAGCGACCACCGCCGCACCGCTCGGCACCTCCGCCTTCGAGCGGGTGGACCTCGTCCGCCCCTCCTCGGCCCCGATCACCGTGCCCGCGAGCTTCCCCTACCGGGAGGCGCTCACCGAGGTCGAGGTCGACCCGACCGACGCCTCGCTGACCCGTGGCGTCACCCCCTACGACCAGATCGCGCCCCAGCTGAACGACCTCGCCGCGCGCTCCGACCGCGTCTCGACCCAGGTGGTCGGGAAGTCGGGCCTCGGCCGCGACATCTACCTGGTCACCGTCACCGCTCCCGAGACCGCGGCCGAGACCGCGCAGCAGGCCGAGTGGCGCGACCGCCTGAAGAACGAGCCGGAGGCGGCCGCGGCCGACGCCGAGCTGATGGCCGAGTACAAGGTGCCGACCTGGTTCAACGGCAACATCCACGGCAACGAGTGGGAGGGATCCGACGCGATCCTGAACTACATCGAGACGGTGGCCACCGCCGAGGACCCCGAGACCGAGGCGCTCCTCGAGGGCAACCGCCTCTACTTCACCGTCACCAACAACCCCGACGGCCGGGCCCTCGGCCAGCGCGCGGTCGCCGCCGGCTACGACCCCAACCGCGACATGATCACCGGCGCGACCAACGAGGCGGCCGTCATCCGCGACCTCTCGAGCGTCCTGCAGCCGACCTACTTCATCGACATCCACGGCTACACCGGCATCCTCCAGGTCGAGCCCTGCGGCCCGCCGCACGGCGAGAACTACGAGTACGACCTGTTCCTGCCGCACGCCTACGCGACCGCCCTCGAGATCGAGCGCCGCGTCGTCGAGGCGGACGTGCCCGGCAACACCTACAAGGCGGCCGACGGCAGCGCCACCACCGAGAACACCGGCCAGATCCTGATCCCCTACCGCGACATCCGCGCGGGCTGGGACGACTGGCCCCCGATCTTCGCGCCGCAGTACGTCGCCTTCCAGGGCGCGATCACCAACACCGTCGAGCTCCCGCTGGGCCGCACGGCCAACGAGACGCCCGAGGAGATCGCCCAGGGCCAGGCCAACGCGGACATCGACGTCGAGGTCGCCGGGATCGTCATGGACGCCTCGGTCGACTACATCGAGGCCAACCGCGACGCCCTGCTGAGCAACCAGGTGCAGATCTTCGAGCGCGGCGTCACCGGCGCCCCCGCCGTCGAGATCCCCGCCGACGTCGCCGCCTCGGACCTGCCGGCCGGCACGCCGACCGAGTGGACCGAGATCTGGGACGAGACCGACGTCTACACGACCGAGTACCCCCGCGCCTACGTGATCCCCGCCGGTGACGCGCAGCGCTCGGAGTCCGACGCGAAGACCCTCGTCGCGCAGCTGCTCGCGCACGGCGTCGAGGTGGATCGCACCGCGACGGCGATGACCGCGGGCGGCACGACCTACCCGGCCGGCTCCTACGTCGTCGACATGCACCAGCCGGTCCGCGGACTCGCGAACGTGCTGCTCGCCGACGGCACCGACATCTCCGAGCGCGTGCCCGAGATGTACGACGTCTCGGCCTGGAGCCTCTCGCTGCTCTGGGGCGCCGACGTGATCCCGGTCGGCTCGACCCTCGACCCGATGCCCGCCGTCGAGCTCGAGCCGGTCACCGCGGTCGCCCCGAGCGGCAGCGTCCCCGCGGACGCCGGCTACCTCGCCTTCGAGCCGCGCGGCGTGCTCGAGTACCAGGCCGTGAACGCGCTCCTGGGCGCCGGCATCGCGCTGGAGCAGTTCGCCGACGGCACCATCGCCCTCCGCGCCGACGCCGACGGTCTCGTCGCAGCGAAGGCCGCCGCCGCCGAGTTCGGCGTCGACTTCACCGCGACGACGGCCGAGCGGATCGAGGAGGAGGATGGCACCGCGCTGTCCGCCGTCCGCGTCGCCTACTCCGGCTCGCACGAGGACCGCGACGCGCTGGCCAAGCTCGGCTTCGCCGACGCGCTCGCCGTCACCCCGGACACGCTCGCCTCGGGCGAGACCGTGCTCGAGGACGTCGATGTGCTGCTCCTCGGCCGCTCCCTGTCGTTCACCCCGGAGCAGGCCGCGGGTCGCACCGCCGTCGAGGAGTTCCTCGCGGCGGGCGGCGACGTGGTCGGCCGCGGCGGAGCGGGAGCGGCGTTCGCGACCGACTTCGGCCTCGCGACGCTGACCGCGCAGACCGGCACCGGCGGCTCGAACGGCATCGTCTCGGTCGAGACCCCGGCCGAGGGCCTCCTCGGCGACTACCCGCAGGACACCGCCTTCGTCTCGCCGGCGCTGTGGTTCGACGGCTTCGACGAGTCCGTGACGGTGGAGCAGAGCTACGCCGCCGAGGACACGTTCGTCGCCGGCCACTGGGTCGACTCCGAGGGGCAGTCCCGGAGCGACGCGGCCGGGCAGGCCTCGGTCGTCTCGTTCTCGACGGAGTCGGGCACCGAGGGCGTCCTCTTCGGCACCTCGCCGCTGTTCCGCAACCACCCGGTCGGCGCGTTCAGCGACGTCGCCCGGGCGCTGCTCGCCGTGGCGCCCGAGGGCGCGGCCGTCGAGCTGCCGGGGACGCCGGAGCCGACGGCGACGCCGACCGCGACGCCTGAGCCGACCGCGACTCCTGAGCCGACCGCGACTCCTGAGCCGACCGCGACTCCTGAGCCGACCGCGACTCCTGAGCCGACCGCGACTCCCGAGCCGACGGCGACTCCTGAGCCGACCGCGACTCCCGAGCCGACCGTGACGCCGCAGCCGACCGCGACCGCCGCTCCGACGACCGCGCCCACCGCGGCCCCGCAGCCGACCGCCACGGCGACCGCGGTTCCGATCGCGGCGCCCGGCTCCGGCGGCCTCGCGTCGACCGGCGTCGACACCGGCCCCTGGCTGCTGCTCTCGGGAGGTGCTGTCGTGCTCGGTCTCGGCGCCCTGCTGATCGCGCGCAGCCGTCGCGAGGTCGAGGAGGCGTAGCCTCCGCCGCGGGAGGGCCGGCGAGCACGATCCGCCGGCCCTCCCGCGCACCACCGGCCGCACATCCGCGCCCCATCGCCACCGCACTTCAGCACTGCAGCACGTCCGCACCGCAGCACGTCCGCACCGCCGCACGTCCGCACCGCGGCACGTCCGCACTCCCGCACCCGCACCACCGCACGCCAGCACCACCGAGGAGTCCCGATGCCGCCCCGTACCGCCCGCACCCTCGGGATCGTCCTCGCCGTCCTCGGCCTCGTCGCCGTCGTCGTCGCGATCGTCCTCCTCGTCCGCCCGGCCGACGGCCCGGCGCCGACCTCCACCCCCGTCGCCCCCTCGGCCTCCGCCGCAGCCTCCGCCGACCCCACCGGGTCCGCGCCCACCGGGTCCGCGTCGGCCGGCGCCGCACCCGAGTCCACGACCACTCCCGCCACCGGAGCCCCCGCGGACACCTCCCCGACGGAGGGCGTCGTCGCCTCGGCCGCTCCGGGCTCCGCCGCCGCCGCGCCCGCCGTCGTCTCCTTCACGTCCTCGCCCGCCACCGTCGACTGCGCGGGCGACCGCACCGGCTCCGTCCCCGTAGCGCTCTCCTGGCAGACCGAGGGCGGCGTCGCCGCCCGCCTCGCCGTCGGCACCACCGACGCGCAGTCCGGCACCCCCGTCGACCTCTCCGCGACCGGCTACTCCGCCCTCTCCGTCCCCTGCAGCGCCCCCGAGACCCTGATCACCCTCGCCGTCGAGTCCCCCGACGGCACCGTGACCCAGCGCACCCTCGTCCTCCCCACCTCCGACTAGCGCTATCCCCGCGCCGCGAGATGCCACTTGTGCACGCGACACGCCGATGAAGGCGTGCACAAGTGGCATCTCGCGGGGACGGCCGGACGCGCCCGCACGGCAGAATGGATCCCGATGACCTCCACACCGCCTCCGCTCGGCCTGCTCCTCGACGTCGACGGCCCGATCGCCAGCCCGATCAGCCGCACGATCGCCATCGCCTCGATCGCGGACGACCTCGTCGCGCTCGCGAACGCCGGCATCCCGCTCGTGTTCAACACGGGCCGCTCCGACGCCTTCCTGCGCGAGCGCGTGCTGCCGCCGCTGCTCGAGCGCGGCGTCTCGGCCGACGCGCGGATCGTCTGCGTCTGCGAGAAGGGCGCCGTCTGGTTCACCGTCGACTACCGCGGCACCTCCGAGCCGATCGTCGACGAGTCGCTCGCGATCCCGGAGGCGGTCGCCCGCGACCTCGAGCGGATGATCCGCGAGGACTACGACGATCTGGTCTTCTTCGACGAGACCAAGCGCGCGATGGTCTCGGCCGAGCAGCTCGTCGACCTCTCCAGCGAGGACTACCTCGAGCGCCAGCTCGTCTTCGACGCCGACGCCCTGCAGATCATGACCGCCGCGGGCCTCGGAGTCGAGCGCCGCGGCATCCGCTACCCGAACGACACCGGCGCCGTCGAGTACCGCATCGACCCCACCGTGATCTCCACCGACATCGAGTCGAACCGCCTCGGCAAGGACCTCGGCGCCCAGCGCGCCGTCGAGCTGCTCGGCGCCACCGGCGCGATCCCGCAGCGCTGGCGCACCGTCGGCGACTCCCGCAGCGACTACGCGATGGCCGACTGGCTCTCCGAGCACGCCTACGACGTCGCCCACGTGGACGTCCGCCCCTCGGAGGGCGTGCCGGACAAGCCGTACCCGATCCTCGTGGTCGACGGCGCGATCAACGACGAGGCCGGCGCCGCCGTCCTGCGCCGCTGGACGCAGCTGGTCGCCGACGAGACGACGCCCGAGGTCGGCGACGGCATCTCGCTCCACGTCGCGGGCTGATCCGCCAGCCCTCGTCCCCGGGCCCCGGGCCCGTTAGCGTTCGAGGCATGAGAATCGCAGTCACCGGTGGATCCGGGAAACTCGGCCGCAGCGTCGTCACCCGTCTCCGCGAGTCCGGCCACGACGTCTTCGTCCTCGACCGCGCCGGAACGCGCGGCGAGGGCGTCATCAGCATCGACATCACCGACTACGGGCAGGTCGTCGACGCCCTGCAGGCCGTGGGCGACCGATACGACGGCATCGACGCGGTCGTGCACCTCGCTGCCGTGCCGGCGCCCGGCATCGTCCCCGACATCGCCACCTTCCAGAACAACATGTCGTCGACGTTCAACGTCTTCCACGCGGCGATCCGCGCGGGCATCCGCAGCATCGTCTACGCCTCCAGCGAGACCGTGCTCGGCCTGCCGTTCGACGTGCCGCCGCCCTACATCCCCGTCGACGAGAAGTACCCGGCCCGCCCGGAGTCGGTGTACTCGCTGACCAAGCACCTCGAGGAGCAGCTCGCCATCGAGCTCTGCCGCTGGCACGAGGACCTGACCATCATCGGCCTGCGCTTCTCGAACGTCATGAACGAGGAGGACTACGCCGAGTTCCCGTCCTTCGACGCGGACGCGACCCTCCGCAAGTGGAACCTCTGGGGCTACATCGACGGCCGTGACGGCGCCCAGGCGGTCGAGAAGGCGCTGGCGCACCGTCAGCCGGGCTTCGACCGCTTCATCATCGCGGCGGCCGACACCGTGATGACCCGCCCGAACGACGAGCTGGTCGCCGAGGTCTTCCCCGGCGTCGAGCTGCGCGGCGAGCTCGGAGTGAACGACACGCTCCTCTCGATCGACCACGCCCGCGAGGTCCTCGGCTACGCCCCCGAGCACTCCTGGCGCGACGCGCGCTGACCCGCGTCCCGGGCCTCACCGCCCCGCACCACCACCGCCTCCGGCTCGCAGAGATCCCCGATCCTGCGAGCCGGAGGCGTTTCCCGTGCCCGGGGCCGAGGCGGTGTGATGTTCGGTTCGTGGATTGGGCTTCGGCTCGTGGGATCGGCCCGTTTCCACGTGCCGGAGGTGAATTCACGTGCCGGAGGTGGGGTGCTGTGAGCTTCGGCTCGTGGATTGGGCTTCGGCTCGTGGGATCGGCCGGTTTCCGCGTGCCGGAGGTGTTTTCGCGTGCCGGAGGTGGGGTGCTGTGAGCTTCGGCTCGTGGATTGGGCTTCGGCTCGTGGGATCGGCCGGTTTCCGCGTGCCGGAGGTGTTTTCGCGTGCCGGAGGTAGGGCGCGGTGATGCTCGGCTCGTCAATTCGGCTGCGGCTCGTGGGATCGGCCGGTTTCCGCGTGCCGGAGGTGTTCTCGCGTGCCGGAGGTGGGGCGGAATGATGTTCGGCTCGTGGATTCGGCCTCGGCTCGTGGGATCGGCCCGTTTCCACGTGCCGGAGGTGAATTCACGTGCCGGAGGTGGGGTGCTGTGAGCTTCGGCTCGTGGAATCGGCCTCGGCTCGCGGGATCGGCCGGTTTCCGCGTGCCGGAGGTGTTTTCGCGTGCCGGAGGTGGGGTGCTGTGAGCTCTGCTCGTGGATTGGGCCTCGGCTCGTGGGATCCGCTGGTTTTCGCGTGCCGGAGGTGTTTTCGCGTATCCGAGGTGGGGCGCTGTGAGCTCCGGCTCGTGGATTGGGCTTCGGCTCGTGGGATCGGCCGGTTTCAGCGTGCCGGAGGTGTTCTCGCGTGCCGGAGGTGGGGCGCGGGGTGCTCCGGCACGCGGAGACGCCTCCGGCTCGCGAGGATCCGAGGATCCTGCGAGCCGGAGGCGTCGGAGCGAGCCGGGGGTGCCGGCTCAGCCGACCGGGGTCAGCTGGGGATGTAGTTGAACTCGTCCGGGTTCGGGCCGGTGCGCTCGTCGCGGTTGAGGGCGGAGATCGCCGTCATCGACTCGTCGTCCAGCTCGAAGTCGAAGAGGGCGAAGTTCTCCTCCACGCGCTTGCGGGTGACCGACTTCGGGAAGACGATGTCGCCGCGCTGGAGGTGCCAGCGCAGGACGACCTGCGCGGGGGAGCGGTCGACGCTGCCCGCGATGCGCACGATCGCCTCGTCGTCCAGGACCTTGCCCTGCGCGATGGGCGACCAGGCCTCGGTCGCGATGCCGTGCTCGACACCGTAGGCGCGCAGCTCCTCCTGGGTCAGGTAGGGGTGCACCTCGATCTGGTTCACGGCCGGGACGATGGTCGCCTCGGCGCGCAGGCGGTTGAGGTGGTTCGTCTGGAAGTTGGAGACGCCGATCGCCTTCGCCTTGCCGCTGCGGTAGATCTCCTCCATCGCCTTCCAGGTCTCCAGGTAGTCGCCCACCTTCGGCAGCGGCCAGTGGATGAGGAAGAGGTCGACGTAGTCGAACTTCAGCTCGGCGAGGGTGTCGTCGATCGCCTTCAGGGCGTCCTCGCGGGCGTGGAAGCCGTTGTTCAGCTTCGAGGTGACGAAGACCTCGGAGCGGTCGAGGCCGGAGGCGCGGACGGCCTCGCCGACACCGGCCTCGTTGCCGTACATCTCGGCGGTGTCGATGTGGCGGTAGCCGACCTCGAGGGCGGCGAGCGTCGCGTCCTTCGTCTCGGCGGGGTCGATCTGGAAGACACCGAAGCCCAGCTGCGGGATCTCGACTCCGTTGTTAAGGGTGATCGTGGGGACCGTGTTCGCGTCCGTGCTCATACTCGAGCGTCCTTTCGTCCGGGGATCGGCCGCATCGGAGAGCTTGCGGCCGGAGTACAGTCCACGCCCCGCGGCCTCCCAGGTGCAAGGCCTTGCGCGTCCGGCGAACATCGGCGGTCGTCCGGCGCCGTCGGACGCTCCGGGAACGACGAAGGCCCCCGGCACGGATGCCGGGGGCCTTCGGGGGTCGCGTGACTACGCGCGGGACTTGCGGCCGGTGATCGCGCCGTAGATCAGCAGGACGATGATCGCGCCGACGACGGCGAGGATGATGCTGACGAGGTTGAAGCCCATCGGGTCGTCGCGCCCGAAGAGCGCGCCGCCGATGAATCCTCCGAGGAGGGCTCCGACGATGCCGAGGATGATGGTGATGATCCATCCGCCGCCCTGCTTGCCGGGCAGGATGAGCTTTGCGAGTGCGCCGGCGATGAGGCCGAGAACGATCCAACCGATGATGCCCATGATGTGTCTCCTTCGTGTGGTGCTCGACCGGCCGTTCCGATGCGAGCGTCAACGCCTTTCGTGGTGGCGTCCTTGCAGATGTTGCCGATCAGCGGAGTGTGCGCTGCACCTTCGCGCGTGCCTTGTCGGCGACCGCGGTGAAGTGCTTCGCCTCGCGCTTCGAGGTCTTCTTGAGCTTCTTGCGCGTCTTCTTCGTGGCCGGGTCGTTCCACACACCGAGTGCGAGATGGCGGAGCTCTTCGTAGCGACCGCGGCCGGCGCGGGCGCCGAAGACGTACGCGGCGAAGGCGACGAGCGCCAGCAGGACGAGGCGGGGATTCATGCGGTGACCCTTCCGTCGGAGAGAGCACAGGGTCGTGCTCGGCCCCCATTCCACTCTCCTGCGGAACTCGTGACAATTCAGGGCCTGACCGTTGACAACGACCTCGCCGATCTGCTTCCGCGCGCGCAGGGGCCCGCGCGAGTTAGCAGAGGTCGGTGCAGGCGGCGACGGTGAGGGCCGCCGGAGCGTCCGAGAAGCGCTCGTGCAGGTACGGCCCGTAGCCGCCCTCGACGCGGTTGCGGCGGCGGCCGGAGGTGGTCACCTCGCCCCGGTCGGTCGCTCCGACCCGCGCGCCGGCGGCGTGCAGGCGCTCGACGAGCCGGACGTCCTCGTGCAGCGGATCGGCGCCGAAGCCGCCCGCGGCCAGGTACGCGCTCGCGCGCACGCCGAGGTTCGCGCCGTGGATGCTGCCGATCGACTCCTCGCGCTCGCGGGTGACGCGCCAGCGCCGGTACATCTCGGGGGACAGGTCCGCCGGGTCGGGGCGCACGGTCCCGACGAGGGCGTCGTGCTGCCGGGCGTGCTCGACGTGCTCGAGCAGCCACTCCTCCGGCACGACGGTGTCGGCGTCGGTGTTGGCGACCCAGACCAGGTCGTCCGCGGACGCGACCGTGCCGAGCGCGTGCGCGATCCCGGCCGCGCGGGCGGCGCCGACGCCGCGGCGCGAGAGCTCGAGCACCTCGGCGCCGGCCGCGCGAGCGCGCTCGACGGTCGCGTCGGTGCAGCCGTCGGCGACGACGATCAGCCGGACGAGGACGGACGGATGCGTGAGCGCCAGATGCTCGGCGCTCCGCAGCACCGAGGCGACGGCGGCGCCGATCCGCGCCTCCTCGTCGTGGGCGGGGACGACGACGAGCACGTGCTCGATCCGCGTCACAGCAGTCCCGTCCGCCGGGCGACCGACCGGCCGTCGCGCGAGTGCACCTCGAGCAGCAGGTCCTCCTCCTCGTGGCGCGCGATCCGCCGCAGCCCGAGTCCGTCCACGGCCCGCTGCACGGCGTCGCCGTCGAGCTCGAGGCCGTCGATCGGGTGCCGCCAGTGCACGGTGACCAGCTCGCCCGAGCCGGAGAGGCGGTCGCGCACCCCGCGCAGCGTGCGCTCGAGGGTCTCGGCGCCGAGGTAGTAGCCGACCTCGGACAGCACGATCAGATCGAACGGACCCTCCGGCACACCGCGGGTGATGTCGTGGTGCTCGACCCGGACGTGCTCGAGCGGCGCGAGGCGGCGGGCGGCCCGCTCCACGGCGGCCGCCGAGACGTCGATCGCCAGCAGGTGCTCGGCCCGCGCGGCGAGGGCCTCGGCCAGCACGCCGATCGAGGAGCCGATCTCCAGCACCGATCCGTAGCGCCGCTCGGGCAGGGCGGCGAGGGTGAGGGCGCGCTTGCGCTCCTCGTACCAGCGGCTCGTGTACCCCCAGGGGTCCTCGTGCCGCTCGTACAGCTCGTCGAAGTAGCTCATCCCCGTGTCCTCGTCGCCGGGGCCGCGCCCGTCCGTCCCCCCGACTCTAGGCAGGATCGCGGATCCACTCCGCCACTTGTCGGCCGCTCCGCCGTGCGCTATCCCGGGCCGCGCCATCAGCGGACCCGGATCAGGCGGTCGTCGCCGGCGAAGGCGCGGACGAAGCGGGGGTGGAGCACGGGATCGAGGCCGCCGGGGCCCGGAGCGGTCTGGCTCGGGTAGCGGTCGCGGGCGCGGGCCTTGCGCGCCCGCAGCTCCTCGTCCGCTTCGACGCGCAGGAGCGCCGGCCACGGCACCTCCGCGTCGTCGGGGTCCGCCCAATGCCAGAGCCAGATCGGAGCGGCGAGCAGCGGGTGGCCGAGCGAGTCGGCCGCCTCGGCGCAGACCTCGCCGACGACGCGATGGTCGCGGTGGCCGTCGCCGGTCCAGGTGGAGAGGAGGAGGACGCGGCCGGGCGCGGCGCCCGCGCGGGCAAGGACGTCCGCGAGGATCCGGTCGCGGTGCTCGGGGGTGCCCGAGTCGGGGACGTCGAGGTGGGCGAGGCCGATGCCCGCGCCGAGCTCGTCGAGCGCCGCCCGGACCTCGGCGCGCCGCTCCGCGACGAGAGCCGCCGCGGCCTCGGGGGAGGAGGCGCCGTGGGCCGCGCCGCCGTCCGTCACGACCACGACCTCCACGGGGACGCCGAGGCGGCGCGCGAGCGCGATCGTCCCGCCGCAGCCGAGGGTCTCGTCGTCGGCGTGCGCGACCACGACGAGCACGCGGTCCACCGCCAGGAGCGCCTCCTCGGGCAGGACGGGGAGCCGGTCCAGGCGCCCGTCCTCGTCCCAGCGCTCGACCGGAGTGCCCTCGAGGTGCCCGTCGAACGCGATGACGCGGCTCACCAGCCGTCCGCCTCGCCGCTGGCCAGGACCGCGCGCCCGAGCGCCGCGTCGTCGCGCTCGGCGTGGTGCTGGCGGACGTAGAGGGCGAGGTCGGCGACCCGCTTGGCGTGCTCCGCGTCGAGCGCGAGCGGCGCCGGTCCGAGCGCGCGACCGGCCCGCAGCAGGATCTCCTCCACAGCCCCCGCTGCGGTGCCGCGCACCCGCTTGGCCAGCAGGGCGCCGCGCGGGCCCTCGGCCTCGCCCGCGTCGATCAGTGCGGAGGCCTCGTCGAGCGCGCGCCGCCCGGCGGAGAGGGCGGTGTCCACGGCGCCGAGGTGCGCGAGCAGGTGCGGGTCCTCCCGGCGGGCGGCGGCCCGGGCGAGCGCCGCGGCGACACCCCGAGCTCCGCCGAGCCAGCAGGCGGCCACGCCGATCCCGCCCCAGGCGAAGCCCGGACGGGAGAGGTACCAGCCGGGCGCGCCGACCTCCCGGGCCCGGGCCCCGGAGAACCGCACCGGTCCGCTCGGGATCTCGGTCAGTCCCCGGGGGTGCCAGGCGTCCGGCTCCGGGGTCGCGGTGCCGTCGGTCAGGCTCACGGCGAAGAGGCGGCGCTCGCCGTCGCCGACGTGCGCCGTGACGAGCGCGGCGTCGAGGCGGCCGGCCAGCGAGCACCAGGGCTTCACGCCGTCCAGGCGCCAGCCGTCGCCGTCGGGGGTCGCGGTGAGCGGCTCGTCGCCGCCCTCCGCCGCGAAGACCCCCCAGACCGCGCCGTCGTCGACGCCGACGTCCTGCGCGCTCAGCCCCGCCTCGCCGAGGATCGCGAGGGCGTCGAGGTGCGGCTCGATCGCGCGGGCGACCCCGAGGTCGTGCCGGGCGAGCCGCTCGAGCAGGCCGTGCAGCTCGGCGGTGCGGCCGGTTCCGGGCCGGGGCGGGTCGGCGGAGAGGGAGCGGGCGAGGGCCAGGGCACCGTCGACGTCGTCCGGGAGAGAGGGAGGGGCGAGCTGTTCCATCCCTTCCGACGCTACGGGGTCGGCTCCGGTGCCGCCCCCGATTGTCCCCCGGTCGGGGCGGTGCTAGCGCCGCGCATGTCCAGTGCGGTGATGCGCCGCAGCAGGACGGCGAAGAGCTCGACGTCCCCCTCGTCCCAGCGGCGCAGCTCCTCGTGCATCAGCGCCTGGCGGGAGCTGCGGATCTCCCGCATCCGCTCGGCGGTCTGCGGTGGCACCGAGAGGATCGTCGCGCGGCCGTCGTCGGGATCGGGGGAGCGCTGGAGCAGTCCGAGGCGGTCCAGCGCCGAGATCTGCCGGCTGATCGAGGACTTGTCCGTCTCGAGCAGCTCGGCGAGCGCGCCGGAGTGCATCGGGCCGCGCCGCTCGAGCGTCGCCAGCGTCCGGTAGCCGGCGGTGCCGAGATCGGGGTGCAGCCGCTCGGCCGCCGAGCGCATCGCGTCGCGCACCCGGTTGAAGAGGGTGCTCAGCTCGCCCTCCACGGCGGCGATCGCGGCGTCGGCGGTGCTGGTGCCGCCGGCGCCGCCGTCGGTGCTCGTGCCGGGGGCGGGGCGGGGAGGCGGGGTCGAGCCGGTCATCCCTCCAGCATCCCGTGTGCGGCGGACTTGCGCACGGGCGGGTCGACGTCGTACGCTTCCCGAAGCCAAAGACCGCCGGTTTTCGGTGTGCGCACGAGCAGGGCCCAGGCCCCGCGGATCGCCACCGGACGAAGGATTCGCGAAGCGAATGGCCCGCGCAGGTGTGCAAGAGACCAGTTCCGCGTTACACGCGTTCCCCAGGCTCCCGCGCTCCTGCGCCGGAGCCTTTTTCTTTGCGTGCCTTCGGGCTACCGGCACGAGAATTCACAGGAGTAGCCATGGCGAACAAGGAAGCCTCGGTCGCCGAACTCACGGAGAAGTTCCAGAGTTCGACCGCCGTTCTGCTGACCGAGTACCGCGGTCTCACTGTTGCTCAGCTCAAGACGCTGCGCAAGGACATCAGTGAGCACGCGACCTACGCCGTGGTGAAGAACACGCTGACCAAGATCGCGGCGAACAACGCCGGGATCTCGTCCTTCGACGCCGAGCTCGCTGGCCCTTCGGCCATCGCGTTCGTGCACGGCGACCCCGTCGCCGTCGCGAAGTCGCTGCGTGCCTTCGCCAAGGCAAACCCTCTCCTCGTGGTCAAGGGCGGTTACTTCGACGGTAACCCGCTGACCGCGGAAGAGGTGGGAAAGCTCGCCGACCTCGAGTCCCGTGAAGTGCTGCTCGGCAAGCTCGCCGGCGCCTTCAAGGCCTCGCTCTTCGGTGCCGCTTACCTGTTCCAGGCGCCGCTGTCCAAGGCCGTTCGCACGGTCGAGGCACTGCGCGAGAAGCAGGAGTCCGCGAGCTGACGCTTCCCTCCGGGAGGCAGTGCGCACGCGGTTCGTAGACAAGAAACAACAAGGAGAAAAATCATGGCAAAGCTCACGCAGGACGAGCTCATCGAGGCCTTCAAGGAGCTCACGCTCATCGAGCTCTCTGAGTTCGTGAAGAAGTTCGAAGAGGTCTTCGAGGTCACCGCCGCCGCGCCCGTCGCGGCCGCCGGTGTCGCCGGCCCGGCCGCCCCGGCCGAAGAGGTCGAGGAGCAGACCGAGTTCGACGTCGTGCTCGAGGCCGCCGGCGAGAAGAAGATCCAGGTCATCAAGGAGGTCCGCGCGCTCACGAGCCTCGGCCTCGGCGAGGCGAAGGCTGTCGTCGACGGCGCCCCCAAGGCTGTCCTCGAGGCCGTCAACAAGGAGACCGCCGAGAAGGCCAAGGCCCAGCTCGAGGCCGCCGGCGCGACCGTCACCGTCAAGTAATCCCCTCGCACCCGCTTCGGGTGCACGGATCCGCCTCCGGGCGGCTCTACCGGCGCAGGGCGTCGTCTCCTCGGAGGCGGCGCCCTTCGTCGTTCCCGCTCCGTCGTTCCCGCTCCGCCGTCCCCGACCGGGGGTGCTCCGCCTCCCCGGCGTCGCGGGACGCAGCCTCTAGAATCGGCGGGTGACTGCTATCGACCCGCTCGCAGGCCTTCCGGCGCGCGACGTCCCGCCCAGCGAGGTCTCGCTGAGCGAGCTGCTGAGCGACTTCGTCTCGGTGACGCACCGCATCACCCGCCTCGCCGCGCAGGCCACCGACAACCAGGAGTCGCAGGCGGTCTGGCGCACCCTCTCGGTGCTGCTCTCGATGGGGCCGATGCGCCTGGGCGAGCTGGCGACCCAGAGCCGCGTCTCGCAGCCCACGATGACCAAGATCGTCAAGAACCTCGTCGAGACCGGCTGGCTCGACCGCATCGCCGACCCCGCCGACGCGAGGGCCTGGCAGATCCGTCTCGCCCCCGACGGGGCCGCCGCGCTCAGCGCCTGGCGCACCCAGCTGGGCGACGCCCTCACGCCGATCTTCGCCGACCTGCGCCCCGAGGACCGCCGCGTCCTCGAGCGCGCGGTCGAGATCATGCACGAGCGCCTGGTCGTCGCCCCGCGCGACTGACGCCGATCGCCCTCCTGGGGTGCAGGATGAGCGCGTGCAGATGCGACTCGAGCTCGTCCCCCTCCCCGTCTCCGACGTCGATCGGGCGCTGGCCTTCTACGCCGATGTCGTCGGCTTCCACGTCGACCACGACGTCCGGCCGTCCCCGACGATGCGGATCGTCCAGCTCACACCGCCCGGCTCCGCCTGCTCGATCGTCATCGGCACCGGCATGGGGCCGGGTCCGGAGGAGGGCGTCGTCCGCGGCCTGCACCTCGTCGTCGGCGACATCGTCGCCGCCCGTGCCGAGCTGACCGGGCGCGGCCTCGACCTCTCCGAGGTGCAGGACATGGGCGGCGTGAAGTACTCCCACTTCGCCGACCCCGACGGCAACACCTGGTCCCTGCAGGAGATCGGCACGACCGCGCCGCCCGCCTGACCGACAGCGGATCTCGATACGCCCGCTGCGCGGGCTACTCGATCAGCATGCAAGCGCCGGCGGCGCTCGATGCTCACCGTGCAGCGCGCCCGCGGGCACCCCATGCTCAGCACGGGCGCGCGTGCGCGTTCCATGCTGGTCGAGTAGCCCCGGAGGGGCGTATCGAGACCCACGCTGATCGACACGGCGGATCTCGATACGCCCGCTGCGCGGGCTACTCGATCAGCATGTGAGCACTGCCGGCTCAGGCGTCGGGCCAGCGGACCCGGGCGCCCGAGTCGGGGTGCTTGCGGAGCCACGCGGCGATGAAGGGGCAGCGCGGCACGACCGTGCCGCCCGCCTCCGTCACCGCGAGCACGGCCGAGCGGGCGAGGATGCTGCCGAGGCCGTGCCCCTCCCACGCGTCGTCGACGACGGTGTGGGTCAGCACGACCTCGTCGCCGAGGCGCGTGTAGGCCGCGAAGCCGGCGGTCTCGCCGCCGACGGAGATCTCGAAGCGCGAGCGCTCGGGCACATCGCGGACGACGGGGGCGGGGGAGTCGGAGTCGCTCATGCCCCGATTCTCGCCCCCCGCGGCGCCGACGTGCTCGTCCGGATGACGAGCGAGGCGGGGATGGTCGTGTGCCGGGCGGGCGGCGGCGCCTCGCCGCGGGCGATCGCGGCCAGCGCCTCCAGCACCAGCGCGACGGCGAGCTCGCCCTGCTGGCCCGGGTCCTGGCGGATCGAGCTCAGGCCGAACAGCTCGGCCAGCGGGTGGTCGTCGATCCCGATGATCGAGACGTCCTCGGGCACCGAGAGGCCGAGCTCCCGAGCGGCCAGGATGATGCCGATCGCGATCTCGTCGGAGGCCGCGAAGATGGCGGTCGGCCGCGTCCGCGGGTCGCCGAGCACCTGCCGCCCCGCGCGGTGCCCGCCGGGGATGTCGAAGCGGGTCGGCACGAAGTGCCCCGCCTCCCGCCCGAGGCCGGCGGCGGCGAGGGCCTGGGTGAAGCCCTCGTTCCGCTTCGTGTGCACGTGGAAGTCCATCTCCTCCTCCTTCAGACCGCCGATGTGCACGATGCGCTCGTGCCCCAGGGAGAGGAGGTGCTCGGTGGCGAGGCGGGCCGCGGCGACGTCGTCGATGCTGAAAGTGGGGATGCCGGGCAGGGAGCCGCCGATCCCGACGATGGGCTTGCCGAGGGCGAGCAGCGCCTCCGTCTCGTCGGGCGAGATCTCGAGGGTCACCGCCACGATCGCGTCGACGCGCTTGCGGACGAGGTAGTACTCGAAGACGCTGCGGCGCGCGTCGAGGTGCTTGTCGATGTTGTAGAGCAGCAGGTCGTAGCCGGCGGCGAGCAGGGCGCGCTCGATCCCCTCGATGATCCCGCCGAAGAACCACTGGTTGATGACGGGGATGATCACGGCGACGTTGTTGCTGCGGCCGGTGACGAGGCTCGAGGCGTTGGCCGAGACGACGTAGCCGAGGCTGGAGGCGGCGTGCTCGACCCGCTGCTTCGTCCCCGCCGAGACGTAGCCCCGGCCGCTGAGAGCCCGCGACACGGTCGCCTTCGACACTCCCGCGAGCTCGGCGACCTCTTCGATGCCTGGCACGGCGTTCCTCCCGGACCGTCCGGCGTCGGTGCTGGAAACGGTTCCAGAAAGTTATACCCCGGGCGCAGCCGAGCAGAAGCATCGAGATCGATCTCCCGGCCCTCCGCCCCCCGGTTTTCCGCGGTTCGTCGCCGGATCGTTATCTCAGAGAGCGCTCTATCGGCGCCGTTGTGCTTTCATCGAAGTTGTGGAAAGGTTTCCCCCCGTGGAGGCCTGAGCCACACGAACCCGGTGTTCCGCTGGGAGAACCTCCCCGCGGAACCACCATCAGCATCCGAGTCGTCGCAGCACCCGCTTCGAGTCGCCTCAGCCCGCCGGTCCGCCGGACGGCACCGGCCTCGGCTGAACCACCACTCAATGAGGAGGAACCATGCGGTCATCCCTGCACCGCCGTATCACCCTTCCCGTCGCCGTTCTCGCAGCGGCCGGGATCGCCCTCGCCGGCTGCTCCAGCAGCAGCGACCCCAACGACCCGAACGCGGGCGGCGGCAGCGCTGCCGGCTCGGTCGGCACCGCCGACGGCGTCGTGAACATCTACGGCACCATCAACGGCGACGAGGCCACCCTTCTCGAGCAGTCCTGGGCGGACTGGGAGAAGGAGTCGGGCATCGACATCAAGTACACCGGCGACAAGGAGTTCGAGAAGCAGATCGGCATCAAGGTCCAGGGTGGCGACACCCCCGACCTCGCGATCTTCCCGCAGCCGGGTCTGCTCGCCGACACCGTCGCCTCCGGCAAGGTCCAGGAGCTGCCCGAGGGCGCCCTTACCAACGTCCAGAACAACTGGTCCGAGGACTGGCAGAAGTACGGCCAGGTCGACGGCACCCAGTACGGCGCGCCGCTGATGGCGTCCGTCAAGGGCTACATCTGGTACTCGCCGGCGAAGTTCGCCGAGTGGGGCGTCTCCGTTCCCACCACGTGGGACGAGATGGAGGCGCTGGGCACGACCATCGCCGAGAAGTCCGGCGGACCGTCCTGGTGCGCGGGCTTCAACTCCGGTGAGGCCTCCGGCTGGCCGGGCACCGACTGGATCGAGGACGCGGTCCTCCGCGGAGCCGGCCCCGACGTGTACGACTCCTGGGTCGCGGGCGACACCCCGTTCACCGACCCCGAGATCAAGGCCGCGTTCGACTCCGTCGGCTCGATCCTCCTCGACCCGACCCTGGTCAACGCCGGCTACGGCGACGTGACCTCGATCAACTCGACCGCCTTCGGCGACGTCGCGCAGAACATCGCCAACGGCTCCTGCGCCCTGACCCACCAGGCCTCGTTCTTCGAGGGCTTCCTCACCTCGGCCGGCGCCACCGTCGCCGAGGACGGCGACGTGTGGGCCTTCCTCACCCCGCCGATGAGCGCCGACGCCGACCAGGCCGTCACCGGTGGTGGCGAGATGGTCGCCGCGTTCTCGAACGACGAGGACACCGCGAAGGTCCAGGAGTACCTGGCCAGCGCCGACTGGGCCAACAGCCGCGTCTCCCTCGGCGGCGTCATCTCGGCCAACACGGGTCTCGACCCGGAGAACGCCGGCAGCGACGTGCTGAAGGACTCCATCGCGATCCTCCAGGACGAGAACACCACGTTCCGCTTCGACGCCTCCGACCTGATGCCCAAGGCCGTCGGCTCCGACAGCTTCTTCAAGGGCATGGTCGACTGGATCGACGGCTCGAGCACCGACCAGGTCCTCGAGGAGATCCAGGCCGGCTACACCTCCTAGCAGTCGCGGAGAGGGTCGTCGCTCCCTGGAGCGGCGGCCCTCGACCGATGCCCGTCCGGCCGGATCGCACCCGCGGTCCGGCCGGACCGGGCCTCACCAGAGTTCAGAGTCGCACTCGAAAGGGCGTCCATGTCCGGCTTCTTCCAGTGGCTGGCGAGCATCCCCCCGCTCGCGCAGATCCCCCTCATCCTCCTGGCGTTCGCGGCGGTCGTCGCGCTCATCCTCTTCTTCGTCGAGATCGCCCCGCGGCGCGGCACCGGCTACACGGTCCTCCGCCTCGCGGTCGCCGTCGTCCTCCCGGTCGTCCTCCTCCTCGCGTTCGGCCTCTACAACTCGGTCATGTGGGTCGCGGTCGTCGCCGCGGTCCTCGGCGGCATCCTCTTCCTGCTCGACTTCCGGTCCCGCAAAGGCGCGGGCTACGGGCTCCAGCTGGTCGCGTTCATGGCCCCGGCCGCGTTCTTCATCCTGATCGGCCTGATCTACCCGACGATCACGACCGCGCTGAACGCCTTCATGAAGAACGACGGCTCCGGCTTCGCCGGCCTCGACAACTTCGTCTGGGTCTTCACCAGCCCCGACGGCGTCACCGCCTTCCTCAACACCGTGGTCTGGGTGCTCCTCGCCCCGATCACCGCCACCGCGATCGGCCTCGCCTACGCGGTCTTCATCGACAAGAGCCGCGGCGAGAAGTTCTTCAAGCTGCTGGTCTTCATGCCGATGGCGATCTCGTTCGTCGGCGCGTCGATCATCTTCAAGTTCTTCTACGACACCCGTCAGGGCGAGCAGATCGGTGTCCTCAACGGCATCCTCACCGCGTTCGGCGGCTCTCCCGTCGACTGGCTGGGCCTCGAGCCGTGGAACACGCTGTTCCTGGTCGTCGTGCTGATCTGGACCCAGGCCGGCTTCGCGATGACGGTCCTCTCGGCCGCCATCAAGGGCGTGCCCTCCGAGCAGCTCGAGGCGGCGTCGCTCGACGGCACCAACGCCTGGCAGTCGTTCTGGAACGTCACCGTCCCCGGCATCCGCTCCTCGATCGTCGTCGTCCTGACGACCATCTCGATCGCGTCGCTGAAGGTCTTCGACATCGTCTCGGCGATGACCGGCGGCCGCTCGGACACCACCGTCCTCGCCTTCGAGATGGTCCGCCAGTTCCAGCTCGGCGCCCGCAGCGGCTACAGCGCGGCCCTCGCGGTCATCCTGTTCCTGCTCGTGCTCCCGATCGTCGTCTACAACGCCCGCCAGCTCGCCAAGCAGAGGGAGATCCGATGAGCGTCACGCCCACTCCGATCCAGGTTCCGGTCGACCGTCGCACCGAGCGCACGCTCGCCCGCGGCGAGTCGAAGATCGAGACGGCGAGCGGGAAGGTCCGCAAGGCCACCACCTCGCGCGGAGCGACCATCGCCGCGGCGATCATCGCCGCGATCTGGACGATCCCGACCCTCGGCCTGTTCATCTCGTCGTTCCGCCCCGCGAACGACATCAAGACGACCGGCTGGTGGACGATCTTCGCCAACCCGGGCTTCACGCTCGACAACTACGTCAACGCCATCAACTCGGGCGACAGCCTGACGCTGGGCAAGGCGTTCGTGAACTCGCTCGTCATCACGCTGCCCGCGGCACTGATCCCGATCACGATCGCGAGCCTCGCGGCCTACGCGTTCGCGTGGATCGACTTCAAGGGCCGCAACACGCTCTTCGTGCTCGTGTTCTCGCTCCAGATCGTGCCGATCCAGATGGCGCTCGTGCCGCTGCTGCAGCTGTTCTCGGACGGCCTGCGCATCGGCAACCTCTACATCCTGCCCGGGCTCGGGGTGAACGGGTTGGACGGGTCGTACGCGAAGGTGTGGATCGCGCACACGATCTTCGCGCTGCCGCTGGCGATCTTCATGCTGCACAACTTCATCTCGGAGATCCCCGGCGAGGTCATCGAGGCGGCGCGCGTGGACGGAGCCGGCCACGGCCAGATCTTCTTCCGCATCGTGCTGCCGCTGTCCGTCCCGGCGATCGCGTCGTTCGGCATCTTCCAGTTCCTCTGGGTCTGGAACGACCTGCTGGTCGCGACGGTGTTCACCTCCGGGCAGGGGCTGCCGATCACGAAGGCGCTGCAGGACCTGTCGGGCTCGTACGGCCAGTCGTGGGAGCTCCTCACGGCGGGCGCGTTCATCTCGATCATCGTTCCGCTGATCGTGTTCTTCGCGCTCCAGCGCTTCTTCGTCCGCGGCCTGCTCGCGGGTGCGACGAAGGGCTAGCGGTCCGCGGCACCGCCGTCTGCGGCGTTGTCGTCGTCGGCAGTAGCTCCGCTACAGCTCTCCTCCTCCGCCTTGCAGCCGACGGCACCGCGAACCGCTGGGGAGAGCGACGAAGGCCCGGGTCCTGCTCACGCGGGGCCCGGGCCTTCCGTCGTTCGCGTGGGTCTCGATACGCCGCCGTCGGCGGCTACTCGACCAGCATGATGGCCGATCCATGCTGGTCGAGTAGCCGCGGGACGCGGCGTATCGAGACCCGGTGAGCCGAGTCCGCGAACGCGGCCCGACATGGTCGGCAGGGTCGTCGCCGAGCGCCCGCCGCTGAGCACATCTTCGCCGTGGGCGGAAGCCGCGGGCGGTGTCGGCGGGCGGGGTTATGGTCGAGCGATGAGCAGGATGGGTGACGTCGCGAGCGGCGGCGGGATGCGCGCCGGCGCGGTGCGCGGGAAGATCTCGAGCAGCGACCCCGACGCCCAGCGGCGGAAGAACTCCGACGCCCCGCGGATCGAGCACCTCTTCAGCCGC
The DNA here is from genome assembly GCF_013205055.1 of Rathayibacter sp. VKM Ac-2856. Taxonomy (GTDB): domain Bacteria; phylum Actinomycetota; class Actinomycetes; order Actinomycetales; family Microbacteriaceae; genus Rathayibacter. Next base: position 50,443 of record NZ_JABMLF010000002.1, on the reverse strand, counting down.
ATCGCCTCGCTCTTCCGCGCGCACCGCGCCAAGCTCGCCCTCACCGTCGCGCTCGTCCTCGTCGGCGCCGCCCTCACCGTCGTGCCGCCACTGCTCACCCAGCTCGCCTTCGACCGCGGCCTCTTCCCGCCGGACGGGCGCCCGAACCTCCCTGTGCTGCTCGAGCTCGTCGGCGTGATGGTGCTGATCTGGGTGGTCTCCGCCGTGCTCGGCGTCTGGCAGACCTTCCTCACCGCGACCGTCGGCAACAGCGTGATGGGGGAGCTGCGCATCCGCCTGTTCCGCCACCTCCAGGCGATGGAGCTCGGCTTCTTCACCCGCACGCGCACCGGCGTCATCCAGTCGCGCCTCGCGAACGACGTCGGCGGCGTGGCCAGCGTCCTCACCAACACCGTCTCCAGCGTCCTCGGCAACACGGTCACCGTCATCGCGGCCGTCGTGGCGATGCTCCTGCTCTCCTGGCAGATGACGATCGTCGCCGTGGTGCTCACCCCGGTCCTCGTCATCGCCCAGCGCCGGGTCGGCCAGGTCCGCGCGCGGATCGCCACGAAGACGCAGGAGTCGCTGTCCGAGATGACGGCGATCACGCAGGAGACGCTGAGCGTCTCGGGCATCCTGCTCGCCAAGAGCTTCGGCCGGCAGGAGTCGGAGGTCACCCGCTACGCCGACGAGAACGGCCGGCAGATCGACCTCCAGGTGCGCCAGCAGATGTCCGGGCAGTGGTTCTTCGCGACGGTGCAGATCTTCCTCTCCGTGATCCCCGTGGTCGTCTACCTCGTCGCGGCCTGGCTGATCCTCGGCGGCACGACCGTCACCGCCGGCACCGTCGTCGCCTTCACGACCGTGCAGGCCCGGCTGATGTGGCCGCTGCTCGGGCTGATGCGGGTCGCCCTCGACCTGCAGACCGCCGGCGCGCTCTTCGCCCGCATCTTCGAGTATCTCGACCTGCGGCCCTCGATCGGCGACCGCGCCGACGCCCGCGACGTCGACGGCGAGCTCGGCCGCGTCGAGCTGGACGAGGTGGTCTTCCGCTACCCCGACCAGACCGAGGACGTCCGGCCGACCCTCGACCACGTCTCGGTCTCGATCGAGCCCGGGCAGTTCGTCGCCTTCGTCGGCCCCTCGGGCGCGGGCAAGACGACGATCTCGTACCTGGTGCCCCGGCTCTACGACGTCACCTCGGGCTCGGTCCGCTTCGCGGGGACGGACGTCCGCGAGCTTCGGCAGGAGTCGCTGGTCTCGCACATCGGCATCGTCAGCCAGGAGACCTACCTCTTCCACGCCACGATCGGCGACAACCTCCGCTACGCGCGCCCCGGCGCGACGCAGGAGGAGCTGGAGGCGGCCGCCCGGGCCGCGAACATCCACGACACGATCGCCTCCTTCCCCGACGGCTACGACACTCTCGTCGGCGAGCGCGGCTACCGGCTCTCCGGCGGCGAGAAGCAGCGCCTCGCCATCGCGCGGGTGCTGCTGAAGGACCCGGCGGTGCTCATCCTCGACGAGGCGACCAGCGCACTGGACACCGTCTCGGAGCGGATCGTGCAGACCGCCCTCGACGACGCCGCCCGCGGCCGCACGACCATCGCGATCGCGCACCGGCTGTCGACGGTGGTCTCAGCGGACGTGATCCACGTCGTCGACGGCGGCCGCCTCGTCGAGTCGGGCACCCACCTCGAGCTGCTCGAGCGCCGCGGGCTCTACGCCTCGCTCTACGCGCAGCAGGTCGAGACCGCGCTCAGCTCCTGAGGAGCGTGCACGACATCGGCTGAGACGGCTCCTCATCGCCGATCAGGGATGAGGGCGGCTCCCCGCCGATGTTGTGCGCGCGGGGCGGCGGTCAGGCGGCCGGGCGGTCCTCGAGCATCTGCTCCATCAGCGAGATCTCGGCCTCCTGGGCCTTGACGACGGAGGAGGCGAAGTCGGTGGCGACCGTCGCGCGGCTCCGGGCGAGGAGCGCCTCGGCCATGTCGATGGCGCCGCGGTGGTGGGCGATCATCAGCTCGAGGAACCGCCGGTCGAAGTCGCGGCCCGTCAGGCCGCGCAGCTCGGCGATCTGCTCGGGCGTCGCGAGGCCGGGCATGCTCTCGGGCACGACGCCGTCCTCCGTCGACATGCCCATCGAGGAGTGCTCGTCGGCCGCGCCGGCGAGGGTCGGCCGGCCCATCCAGGTCATCGAGGGCTCGGGGGCGGCCTGCGGGAGGCCCCACGAGTTCAGCCAGCCGAAGAGCTGGCCGGCCTGCTGCTGCTGGGTGAGGAGGATGTCCGTCGAGACCGTGCGCACCTCGTCGTCGGCGCTGCGGTCGCGGGCGATCATCGCCAGCTCGGCGCCCTGGAGGTGGTGCACCTGCATGTCGCGGGCGAAGCCGGCCTCGGCGCTCGTGGTCGACGGGGTCGCCGAGGACGAGAACGGGGCGAGGGCGCCGAAGAGGTAGCCGCCCGCTGCGCCGAGCAGGAGTGCGACGACGGCGACGGCGGCGACGAGGAGGCGGCCCCTACTGCTTGCCGGGCGCATCGATGCCTCCGGTGCACGGGGCACCGGGCTCGGGTGCGGTCGACGACTGCCAGAAGCGCTCGACGAACGCGTCGATGCGCGGGTCCTCGGGGGAGTCGATGGCGACCTGGGCGTCCCAGGCGCTGAGCACGATCGGGGAGTCGAGGCCCTCGTAGGGCGAGACGACCGAGTAGGTGTCGGGCATCGCGGCGATCAGCGCGTCGACCTCGCTCTGCGGGAGAGAGGGGTCGTAGGTGGCCCAGACGGCGCCGTGCTCGAGGTCGTGCACCGCGTTCTCGTTGGGGACGGGCTGGTCGTAGACGCCGCAGTTCATCCAGACCGCGTTGTGCGGGCCGCCGGCCGGGGGAGTCTGCTCGTACTCGACCGCTCCGGCGACGTGGGTCGCGTCGTTCTCGAAGGTCTGCAGGCCGTCGATCTGCCGGGCCTCGACGATCTGCTGATTCCCGAGGACGGTGACGGCGACGATGCCGCCGATCGCGACGACGGCGAGGGCCGAGAGCGACCAGATCCAGATCCGGCCGCTGCGCTTGCGCTTGGCCTGCTCGCGCTTGTACGCCTCGAGCTTCTCCTGGCGGGCGCGGTTCTTCGCGGACATCGTGTCTTTGGGCACGGTGGCGTCTCTCGTTCTGATCGCGGGGTGACGCGCCGGGGAGGGCGCAGGCGCCTGAGAGGCGCTCTCAGAGGATAACGAGCGAGGCTCCGGATCGGATCAATGCGGGGTGGGAGTGCTGGCGGGGGGGGGGTCTCGATATGCCCTGCGGGCTACTCGACCAGCATGTTGCGGAGGGCTGCTCGTCTTCATGCTGATCGAGTAGCCCTCGGAGAGGGCGTATCGAGATCCACGTGCTCGATGCAGGGTGGGTCTCGATACGCCCTGCGGGCTACTCGACCAGCATGCAGGGCCTGCGGGTCGGACAGTGAGCTTGCCGGGCCTGCGTCAGCCGGTGAAGGTGAGCCAGAGCAGCAGGCCGTTCAGCACGATCAGGAAGACGGCGGCGAGGACCGCGCCGAGCGTGGTGAACCAGCGGTTCGCCTGGTCGCCCATCAGCGTGCGGTTCCGGGTGAGGGCGACGAGCGGAACGAGCGCGAACGGGATGCCGAACGACAGCACCACCTGGCTCAGCACCAGCGCGCGGGTCGGGTCGAAGCCGATCCCGAGGACGATCAGCGCCGGGATCAGCGTGACGACCCGGCGGGCGACGAGCGGCACGCGCACGTTCAGCAGCCCGTGCATGATCTCAGCGCCCGCGTAGGCGCCCACCGAGGTCGACGCGAGTCCGGAGGCGAGCAGGCCGACCGCGAAGAGCGTCGCGACGACCGGACCGAGCGCCGCGCCGATCGCGGCGTGCGCGCCCTCGAGGCTGTCGGTGCCGGCGACTCCGGAGAGCGAGTGCGCCGCGAGCAGGAGGATCGCGAGATTCACGGTGCCCGCGATCGCGAGGGCGACGGTCACGTCGATCCGGGTCGCGGTGAGGATGCGCTTGCGCGCGACGACCCCGTCGACGCGGCCGAAGCGGTCGCGGGCGAGGGCGGAGTGCGCGTAGATGGCGTGCGGCATGACGGTGGCGCCGAGGATCGACGCGGCGAGCAGCACCGACTCCGAGCCGTCGAAGCGGGGGAGCAGCCCCGCGGCGGCCGCCCCGGCGTCCGGCGGGTCGACGACGACGCCGACGGTGAAGCCGACTGCGATGACGACCATCAGGGCGGTGATGACCCGCTCGAACGGCTGCGCGCCGCCGCGGGTCTGGATCACGAGGAGCACGAGCGACACCGCGCCGGTGATCAGGCCGCCCGCGAGCAGCGGGAGCCCGAAGAGCAGGTTGAGCGCGATCGCCCCGCCGATCACCTCGGCCAGGTCGGTGGCGATGGCGACGGTCTCGGCCTGCAGCCAGTAGGCCCGGCGGCCCCATCGGCCGCGGAGGCGCTCGCCGAGCAGCTCTGGCAGGCTCCTGCCGGTCATCAGGCCGAGCTTGGCCGAGAGGTACTGGATCAGCCAGGCCATCAGGTTGCCCAGGACGACGACCCAGACGAGCAGATAGCCGAAGCGGGCGCCCGCCGTCATGTTGCTGGCGACATTGCCCGGATCGAGGTAGGCGACTCCGGCGACCATGGCGGGTCCGAGCAGCCTGAGCAGGCGCACGTCGGTCGTTCCCCGCGTGGCGGCGGCGATCGGAGGGGTCATTCGGGCGGTGTCCGTTCCGGGTCGTCGGTGACGCGAGGACCCCCACGATAGGGGATCGGCGGCTCCGGAGCCACGCCGTCGGCGACCTCGGAGGACCCCTCCGCGGGGGCGCCGGGCCCTCCCGTCATCCGCCGATCCGCGGTTGATACGCTGGCCGCATGACCCTCGATCGAGCTCTTCCCGCACGCCCGGACACCGGGATGGCGTACGCCGATTCGGTGCTCGACCTGATCGGGGACACCCCGCTGGTGAAGCTCGGGCCCGTCGCGTCCGGCGTGCAGGCCACCGTCCTGGTCAAGGTCGAGTACCTCAACCCCGGCGGCTCCTCGAAGGACCGCATCGCGACCCGCATCATCGACGCGGCCGAGCGCGACGGGCAGCTGTTGCCCGGCGGCACGATCGTGGAGCCGACCAGCGGCAACACCGGCATCGGCCTGGCCCTCGTCGCCCAGCAGCGCGGCTACCGCTGCGTCTTCGTCCTGCCCGACAAGGTCGGCGAGGACAAGCGGAACGTGCTGACCGCGTACGGCGCCGAGATCGTCGTCACCCCGACGGCCGTCGCTCCCGAGGACCCCGACTCCTACTACTCCGTGTCGGACCGCCTGGCGCGCGAGATCCCGGGCGCGTTCAAGCCCAACCAGTACGCGAACCTCAACGGGCCGCTCAGCCACTACGAGACCACCGGTCCCGAGATCTGGCGCGACACCGCGGGCCGGCTGACCCATTTCGTCGCCGGCGTCGGCACCGGCGGCACCATCAGCGGTGTCGGCCGCTACCTCAAGGAGGTGTCGGAGGGCCGCGTGCAGATCGTCGGCGCCGACCCGGAGGGCTCGGTCTACTCGGGCGGCGGCGGCCGGCCGTACCTCACCGAGGGCGTCGGCGAGGACTTCTGGCCGAGTGCCTACGACCCGAGCGTGGTCGACCGGATCATCGCCTCGAGCGACGCGGAGTCGTTCGCGATGACCCGCCGCCTCGCCCGCGAGGAGGGCCTTCTCGTCGGCGGCTCGAGCGGTCTCGCCGTCTCGGTCGCGCTCAAGGCGGCGGCCGAGCTCGGACCGGACGACGTGGTGGTCGTGCTGCTGCCCGACGGCGGGCGCGGCTACCTCGGCAAGATCTTCAACGACCGCTGGATGCGCTCCTACGGCTTCCTCGAGCACGGCGAGGAGCACACCGTCCGCGAGGTGCTCTCGGCCCGCGCCGCGAACCCGAGCACCGGCGACCTGCCGGCCCTCGTGCACGTGCACCCCAGCGACACCGTCCGCGACGCGATCGAGATCATGACGACGTACGGCGTCTCGCAGCTGCCCGTCCTCGCCGCCGAGCCGCCCGTGGTGATGGGCGAGGTCGTCGGAGCGGTCGACGAGCGCGAGCTGCTCGACCGCGTCTTCAGCGGGGCGGCCTCGATGACCGACCCGATCGGCGCGTCCGCCGAGAACGCTCTGCGCCTGATCGGCCTGGGCGAGAGCGTCTCGGCCGCCCGCGCCGCCCTGAGCGAGGCGAACGCCCTGCTCGTCACCGACGAGGGCAAGCCCGTCGCCGTGATCACCCGGCAGGACCTCCTGTCGTTCGCGACGGCCTGAGCGCCGCCCCCTTCCTTTTTCTCCACCCCTCGACCAGGAAAGCCCGCGACCATGCCCAAGAAGCAGCACTTCGACACCCGTGCCATCCACGCCGGTCAGGAGTTCGACCCGACCACCGGCGCGGTCGTCCCGCCCGTCTACATGACGTCGACCTTCGTCCAGGATGGGATCGGCGGCTTCCGCGGTGGCTACGAGTACGCCCGCTCGGCGAACCCCACCCGCGACTCGCTCCAGGAGCTGATCGCCTCGCTCGAGGGCGCCGACGTCGCCTACTCGTTCTCCTCCGGCCTCGCCGCGGAGGACACCCTGATCCGCGCGGCCCTCGCCCCCGGTGACCACATCGTCCTCGGCAACGACGCCTACGGCGGAAGCCACCGCCTGATCGACCGGGTGCACGCGGCCTGGGGCATCTCGAACACCGCGGTCGACATGTCGAACCTGCGCGAGGTGCAGAACGCGATCCGCCCCGGCGAGACGAAGATGCTCTGGGTCGAGACGCCGTCGAACCCGCTGATGACCATCAGCGACATCGCGGAGCTGGCCGACCTGGCGCACGCGCACGACCTGATCGTGGTCGTCGACAACACCTTCGCGTCCTCCGCGCTGCAGCAGCCGCTCGCGCTCGGCGCCGACGTGGTCGTGCACTCGACGACGAAGTACCTGGGCGGGCACTCGGACGTGGTCGGCGGCGCGCTCGCGCTGCGCTCCGGTCCGCTCGCGGAGAAGGTCGCCTTCCTGCAGTTCGCGGTCGGCGCGATCTCGAGCCCGATGGACGCCTGGCTGACGGTGCGCGGCATCAAGACGCTCGCCATCCGGATGGAGCGGCACTCGAAGAACGCGCAGGCGGTCGCCGAGTTCCTGGCCGAGCACTCCGCGGTGACGGCCGTGCACTACCCGGGACTGCCCTCGCACCCGGGCCACGAGCTGGCGAAGCGCCAGATGTCGGGCTTCGGCGGCATGCTGTCGGTCGAGCTGGCGACCCCGCGGGCGGCGCGCAAGTTCGCGGAGTCGACCCAGCTGTTCCAGCTGGCGGAGTCGCTGGGCGGCGTCGAGTCGCTGATCGGCTACCCGAGCGAGATGACCCACGCCTCGGTGAAGGGCACGCCGCTCGAGGTGTCGGAGTCGCTGGTGCGGCTCTCCGTCGGCATCGAGGACGCGAGCGACCTGATCGCCGACATCGCGGCGGCGCTGCCGAAGAAGTAGCGGCGCGACCGCTCCACCACCTCCGGCTCGCGGAATCGCGTCCGGCTCGCAGGAGCCGGCCCATTCCGCGAGCCGGAGGTGTTTCCGCGTGCCGGAGGCCTTTCCGCGTGCCGGAGGTGCGATTAGCGGGTTCCGCGGTATCTCCGGCTCGTGAATTCGTCTCCGGCTCGCAGGATTCGCTGGTTCTCGCGTGCCGAGGGTGGTTTCGCGTGCCGGAGGTGAGGGGGGTGGGTTCGGCGGGATCTCCGGCTCGTGGAATCGCGTCGGGCTCGCGGGAATGGGGGGTTCTCGCGTGCCGAGGCTGGTTTCGCGTGCCGGAGGTGAGGGGCGGTGGGTTCGGCGGGATCTCCGGCTCGTGGAATCGCGTCGGGCTCGTGGGAAGGGGCGGTTTCCGCGTGCCGAGGGTGGTTTCGCGTGCCGGAGGTGGCGGCCGAGGGAGGTCCGCGGCTGGGCGGCGGACGGGGAGGGTTCCGCGGCTGGGCGGAGGCGGCTGGCGGGCGGGCGGCGGTGGGTGGCAGTTCTTCGCGGGACGGCGTGATGCTGCCACCGGCAGGATCGACGGCATGACCTCCTCCGCGCGCCGCATCGTCGATCTGAGCCACACCGTCGCGGACGGGCTGGTGACCTACCCCGGTCTGCCCGCGCCGCGGATCCGCCCGCACCTCACCCGCGAGGCGTCGCGTGCCGCCTATGCACCGGGCACCGAGTTCGCGATGGACGTCATCGAGATGATCGGCAACACCGGCACCTACCTCGACAGTCCGTTCCACCGATACGAGGGCGGCACCGACCTCGCCGGCCTCGACCTCGAGACACTGGTCGACCTGCCCGCCGTCGTCGTCGACGCGCGGGCGTCCGGACGGCGCGGGATCGACCGCGACGCGCTCGACGGCCTCGACGTGTCCGGCGCCGCTGTGCTGCTCTCGACCGGCTGGGACGCGCACTTCGCCACGCCCGCCTATGCCAGTGGCGCGCCGTACCTCACGGCGGCGGGAGCCGAGGCGCTGATCGCCGGCGGCGCGGTGCTCGTCGGCATCGACAGCCTCAACATCGACGACGTCGAGGGCTCCCGCGAGCGGCCGGCGCACAGCCTCCTCCTCGCCGCGGGCGTGCACGTCGTGGAGCACCTCACCGGCCTCGACGCCCTGCCCGCGATCGGCGCCCGCTTCACCGCGGTGCCGCCGAAGGTGCGCGGCTTCGGCACCTTCCCCGTGCGGGCGTTCGCCGTCGTGGGTGGCCGCTGACACGGCCCCGGCGGTCGACGACAGCGAACGGCCCCGGATCGGCGCACGGCGCCGAAGACCACGTCCCCGGCGGCGTCAGGCCGGCACGGCCGTCCGCGCCAGCAGCTCCGCGATCCGCCCGGTGCAGCCGCCGCAGCCGGTGCCGGCCCGGGTGGCCGAGCCGATGCAGGCGACCGTGTCGTGCCCCGCGGCGGCCGCGTCGGCGATCGTGCCGGCGGAGACGCCGTTGCACCAGCAGACCGTCGCGTCCGGAGCGAACGGGTCGCCGGTCGGCGCCGCGCCCGCGTCCGGCGCGTCGAGCCGCAGCAGGCTCGAGCGGTCGGCCGGCAGCTCGGAGCCGCGCTCGAACAGCAGCGTCAGCTCGGCGCCGACCCGCGGCAGCCCGACCGAGACGAAGCCGCGCAGCACCCCGCCGACCGTGACGAGCTTGGCGTAGCCGCCCCGGGCGGGATCCGCCCAGACGGTCACCTCGGGGTGCGGGACGCCGTCGCAGGCGTCCCAGGGCTCGGCCGTCGGATCGCCGCCCGCCACCAGGTCGACGCCCTCGGCCTTCAGCATCACCACGGCCGGACGCGCGGCGGGGACGCGCTCGTCGGCGACGCGGCCCGCCGCCTCCGCCGCGATGCGCGCCGCGAGCCGATCGGCCTGCTGCCAGCCGGGGCCGATCAGCCCGCTCGGGCCGCCCGGCACCCGTCCGTCCGGCAGCGCTGAGCCGCGGGCCGCGACGTGGGCGCAGTCGCCGATCGCGAAGACCCGGGGGTCGGTCCAGCTGCGCTGGTGCTCGTCGACCAGGATCCCGGTCGAGACGGCGAGGTCGGCGCTCGCCGCGAGCTCGGTCCGCGCGCCGACGCCGCAGGACAGCACGAGCAGGTCGCCCTCGATCTGCTTGCCGTCGGCGCAGACCAGCGCCTGGAAGTGCGCGCGGCCGAGGTCGTCGTGGGCGAGCAGGATGCTCTCGGAGCGGGCGTGCGCCACCATGTCGACGCCGGCGGCGCGGGCGGCCGCGGCGAGCATCCGCCCGCCGCCGTGATCGAGGTTGCGCCCCATCGGGATGTCGCCGTGGAAGACGACCACGACGTCGGCGCCCTGCTCGGCGGCGGCGAGCGCGAACTCGACCCCGAGCACTCCGGCGCCGAGCACCACGATGCGGGAGCGGGCGCGCACCGCGTCGAGCACCACGTGCGCGTCGTCGAGGTCGCGCAGCGCGACCACCCGCTCGGGCAGCGGGCTCGCGCCCTGGTCCAGGGTCTCCGGCGCTGCCGAGCGCGCCCGCCGGTCGCGGCGCGCGCGCTCCATCCCGGCGAGGGTCGGCACGTTCGCCCGGGCGCCGGTCGCGAAGACCAGGCGGTCGTAGGGGAGGCGCTCGTCGTCGTGCAGGCGGACGACGCCGCGTGCCCGGTCGAGGCCGACCGCCGCGGCGCCGAGCCGGAAGACCACGCCGGCCGCCTCGGCGGTGGCGCGGTCGCCGAGGTCGAGGCGCTCGCGGGTCGCCCGCCCGACCGCGTACTCGGCCAGCAGCACGCGGTTGTAGGCGTCGTCGGGCTCGGCGCCGACGACGGTCAGCGCGACCGACCCGGCGCGGACGGACGGCAGCAGCTCCTCGACGAAGCGCGCGCCGACCGGCCCGTAGCCGAGCAGGACGACCCGCTCGGGGCCGACGGGCCCGGGCGGCACGGACTCGCGCAGCACGGTCTCAGGCATCGAGCACCCCTTCCGCGCGGATCCAGACCCGCGTCCGCTTGAACTCCGGCATCGAGGAGATCGGATCGACGACCGCCTCGGTCAGCAGGTTGGCGCACTGCTCGCCCGCGTAGTGGAACGGCAGGAAGACCGTGTCGTGCCGGATGTCGGCCGTGACGCTGGCCCGCGCCCGCACCACTCCGCGCGCGTTGCCGACCGAGACCGGACCGCCGTCGCGCACGCCGAGCCGGGAGGCGGTGGCCGGGTGGATCTCGAGCCGCGCCTCCGGCCGCGCCGCGTCGAGCTCGGTGACCCGCCGAGTCTGCGTGCCCGACTGGTACTGCTGCAGGTAGCGGCCGGTGATCAGCGTCAGCTCGTCACCGACGTCGACCGGCGCCGGGGGAGCGGCGCTGACGGCGACCATCCTGGCCCGCCCGTCGGCGTGGCCGAAGCGCTCGGCGAAGAGCCGCGGAGTGCCGGTGCTGCCGACCGGGTAGGGCCAGTACGCGGCGACCCCCGTGTCGAGCAGCGCGTGCGAGAGCCCGGAGTAGTCGGCGACCCCGCCGGCCGAGGCGCGGGCCAGCTCGTCGAAGACCTCCGCCGGGTCGGTCGACCAGCTCGACGGCGCCCCGAGGCGGCGGGCGAGCTCGCTCAGGATCCACAGCTCGCTGCGGACGCCGGCCGGCGGGTCGAGCGCGCGGCGGCGGCGCAGGACCCGCCCCTCGAGCGAGGTCATCGTCCCCTCCTCCTCCGCCCACTGCGGCACCGGCAGCACGATGTCGGCCAGTGCCGCGGTCTCGGAGAGGAAGAAGTCGCAGACGACCAGGGTGTCCAGCGCCGACAGTCCGGCGCGCACGGCGTCGACGTCGGGCGCCGAGACGACCACGTTCGAGCCGTGCACGAGCAGGCAGCGCACCGAGCGGCCGAGCTCGCCGAGCAGCGCGACGGCCGGCAGCCCGGGCCCGGGGATCGCGTCGGGGTCCACGCCCCAGACGCCGGCGACGTGCCGCCGTGCTTCGGGGTCGCGGATCGAGCGGTAGCCGGGCAGCTGATCCGCCTTCTGCCCGTGCTCGCGCCCGCCCTGGCCGTTGCCCTGGCCGGTGAGGGTGCCGTAGCCGGAGCCCGGCCGCCCGACCAGCCCGAGCACGAGCGCGAGGTTGATCGCCGCGGTGGCGGTGTCGGTGCCGTCCACGTGCTGCTCGACCCCGCGGCCGGTCAGCACGAAGGCGCGGCCGGCGGCGAGGCGGCGGGCGGTGCGGCGGAGCAGCTCGGTCGGAACGCCCGTGACGGACGCCGTGCGCTCCGGCCACCAGGAGGCGACGCTGCGGCGCACCGCGTCGAAGCCGGTCGTGCGGGCGGCGAGGTAGTCGCGGTCGGCGAGCTCCTCGGCGAGCACGAGGTGGGTGAGCCCGAGCAGCAGCGCGAGGTCGGTGCCGGGCGCGGGCTGCAGGTGCAGGCCGGCGCCGTCCTCGGTGAGCCGGGCGGTGGCGGAGCGGCGCGGGTCGACGACGATCAGCCCGCCGCGCGAGCGCGCTCCGGCCAGGTGCGCCAGGAACGGCGGCATGGTCGCGGCGACGTTCGAGCCGAGCAGGAGGATCGTGTCGGCCTCGTCGAGGTCGGTCACCGGGAACGGCAGCCCCCGGTCGACGCCGAAGGCGCGGTTGCCGGCGGCGGCCGCCGAGGACATGCAGAACCGGCCGTTGTAGTCGATCCGCGAGGTGCCGAGGGCGATCCGGGCGAACTTCCCGAGCTGGTAGGCCTTCTCGTTGGTGAGCCCGCCGCCGCCGAAGACCGCGACCGCGTCGGCGCCGTGCCTGTCGCGGGTGGTCGTGACGGCCGCCGCGACCGCGTCGAGCGCCTCCTCCCAGGAGACCTCGGTGAAGGCGCCGTCGGCCCCGCGCATCAGCGGCGCGCGCAGCCGCTGCCCGCTAGCGAGCAGCTCCGCGGCCGTCCAGCCCTTCGCGCAGAGCCCGCCCCGGTTGGTCGGGAACTCCCGCCCCGCGATGCTCACCGGCGTCGGGTCCGCGACCCGGGTCAGCGTCATCGCGCACTGCAGGGCGCAGTACGGGCAGTGGGAGTCGGTCGGGGCGGGAGCGCTCGTCATGTCAGATCCGGGTCCCCGTCTTCGCGGCCAGGCGGAGGTAGACGCCGGCCGTGATCGCGAGCATCACCGCGTAGGCGGCGACGAACCAGCCGAGCGCCGTCGTGTAGTCGCCGAAGGTCGTCTTCGAGTAGCCGAGCAGCTGCGGGATGACGAAGCCGCCGTAGGCGCCGATCGCCGAGATCAGGCCGAGGGCCGCGGCCGCGGTGCGCTGCGCGCCGACCCCGTCGTCGCCCTTCTGGCGGGCGCGCAGGGCGAACACCGTCGGGATCATCCGGTAGGTCGCGCCGTTGCCGACCCCCGCCGAGGCGAACAGCACGAGGAAGCCGAGGAGGAACAGCCAGAAGCTGCCGAGCGGCAGGGTCGCGATGACGAAGAGGATGCCGGCGCCCATCGCGACGAAGGCGGCGATGGTGACGGGTGCGCCGCCGAAGCGGTCGGCGAGCCTGCCGCCGTAGGGCCGCGAGAGCGAGCCGACGAGCGCGCCGAGGAAGGCGAGGGTGAGCGTGGCCGAGCCGATCGCGAAGGACGAGTACTCGGGGAAGGTGTCGGCGATCAGCTTGGGGAAGACGCCCGCGAAGCCGATGAACGAGCCGAAGGTGCCGATGTAGAGCACGGCGAGCAGCCAGAGGTGCGGCTCGCGGAGCGCGGCGAGGGAGGCGGCGACGTCGGCCTTCGCGGTCGAGAGGTTGTCCATCCGCTTCCACGCGCCGATCATCGCGACGACGATCAGCGGCACCCAGATGAGGCCCGCGAGCGGCAGGTTCACCGTGGCGGCGGCGCCGATCGTGATCGCGATCGGCACGATCAGCTGCGCGACCGAGGCGCCGAGGTTGCCGCCCGCGGCGTTCAGGCCGAGCGCGTAGCCCTTCTGCGCGTGCGGGTAGAAGAAGGTGATGTTGGCCATCGAGCTGGCGAAGTTGCCGCCGCCGAAGCCGGCCAGCGCGGCGACGAGGAGCATCACGCCGAAGGGCGTGTCCGGGTTCCCCACCGCGATCGCGAGTCCGATGCTCGGGATGAGCAGGAGGCCGGCCGAGACGATCGTCCAGTTGCGTCCGCCGAAGCGGGGGACCATGAAGGTGTACGGGATCCGCAGCGTCGCGCCGACGAGGCTGGGCATCGAGATCAGCCAGAAGATCTCGCCGGTGCTGAAGTCGAAGCCGGCCGCGGGCAGCTGGACGACCACGACCGACCAGAGCTGCCAGACGACGAAGCCGAGGAACTCGGCGAAGATCGACCAGCGCAGGTTGCGGGCGGCGACCTGGCGGCCCTCCGCCTGCCACTGCGCCGGGTCCTCGGGGTTCCAGCCGTCGATCCAGCGGCCGGGGCGGCGCGTGAGACCCGACGGCGCGGTCGGCGCGGGGCCGGTCGCGGTGGCGGTGGTGGGCGGTGCAGCAGTCATCGGATCCTCCGGGGGAGTGGGCGCGGGCGCGCCGAGGAGAGTGCAGGGGGGAGTGCGTCGAGCGGCCGGGCGCCTAGGCGCTGCGGCCGAAGAGCTCGGAGACGATGTCGACCAGCTCGCGCGCGGGCGGGTCGACGGCGGTGAGGAGCGGGGCGGTGGCGAGATCGGCGCCCGCCGAGGCGGCGAGCGAGGCGAAGTAGCCGGGGGCGAGGAGGTAGGTGGAGACCAGCACGCGGGCGCCGGGGTGGGCCGCGCGCTCGGCGGCCACCGCCTCCGGCACGCGCGGCTCGGCGGCCGAGATGAAGGAGACGGCGACGTCGCGGCCGAGCTCGGCGGCCAGGAGACGGCCGGTGGCCCAGCAGTCGGCGACCGCTCCGGCGTCGCTCGAGCCGGCCGCGGCCAGGACGACGCGGTCGCCGTCGGCCAGGCCCGCCTCGCGCAGGCGGCGGGCGAGCACGCGGGCGAGCCGCGGATCCGGGCCCAGCGCACCGGTCACGCGGACGGGGCGGTCCGCCTCCGCCGCGGCCTCGGCGAGGTCGACGTGCACGTGGTAGCCGGCCGAGAGCAGCAGCGGCACGACGACGGCCGGCCGGTCGGGCTCGAGGGTGCCGAGGGTCGCCGGCACGTCGGGCTGCTGGACGTCGACGAAGGAGTCGAGCACGTCGGCGGCGGGGTTCGCGTCGCGGACCGCCTGCACCAGCGCGGCCACCGCCGTGCGGCCGTCGTCGTCGGAGGTGCCGTGCGAGGCGCAGACCAGGGCGGTCCGCTGCGCGACCTCGATGACACCGGCCGTCTCCCGCACGCTCCAGGTGGCGAGGTGCAGCCGCGGCGAGGTGTAGCAGACGCCCGTCTCGAGGTCGAAGACGTCCTTGTGCAGGGGCGAGGCGATCGTCGCCCGCTGCACCCCGTCGACCGAGCGCGAGCCGACGATGCCGCGGGAGAGCACGGCCGCGCCGGTCGCGGGGTCGAGGTTCGAGACGGCGAAGACGCGGCCGTCGGGGAGGAGGAACAGCGCGAGCTGCACCCCGCCGACGAGCGCGGCCTCGCCCCAGAGCGGCTCGAGCTCGAGCCGGTTGCAGACGGGGACCCAGGTCGCGGCCGGCGCGGGGCGGAGGGGGACGTGCTGATCGAGGAGGGTCATCGTCCCGCCTTCCGAGGAGGAGTGCTGCCCGCAGCCGGTCGGAGGCGGTGAGGCCACGCTAGAGAGCGCACGTTTCGCGCAGAGTCGCCGGGGGAGTCACGGGCGTAACGAAGCTCTCACGACCCCGCTCACTCGTCGTGAGACGTCGGTCACACGACGTTACGCAGGGGCAACGGGGGCGAAACCGCGCGTGCCTACGGTGGAGCGCATGACATCCCGAGGAGCGACCCCCACCGGCCCCCGACGCGTGCTCGTCGTCGGCGCCGGCCCCGCCGCCCACCGCCTGGTCGATGCGCTCGTCGCGCGGGCCGGCTCCACCGCCCTCGAGATCACCGTCTTCGGCGAGGAGGTGCACCACCCCTACGACCGCGTCGCCCTCTCGAAGCGCCTCGAGGGCGCGGTCGACCTCACCCTCGGCGACGGCGCGCTCTGGGAGTCGGCGACGCTCGTCACCTCCTCCCGCGTCGTGGCGCTCGACCCGGAGCACTGCCGCGTGCAGCTCGCCGACGGCCGCTGGTTCGAGGGCGACGAGATCGTGCTGGCCACCGGCTCCTCCGCCACCGTGCCGCCGATCGAGGGCGCCGAGCACGGCCGCGTCTACCGCACCCTCGAGGACGTCGACGGGCTCGTCGCCGACCTCGCCGCCTTCCGCGCCCGCCGAGGCCGCCCCGCGAGCGTCGTCGTCGTCGGCGGCGGACTGCTCGGCCTCGAGGCCGCGGGCGGCGCGCACCGGCTCGGCGCCCGCACCGCGCTGATCCACTCCGGCCGCTGGCTGATGAGCGCCCAGCTGGACGAGGGCGCGGGCCAGGCGCTCGGCCGCATCATCGCGGCGCAGGGCGTCACCCTGCACCTCGGCACCCGCCCCACCGCCGTCCTCACCTCGCCGCAGGGCACGGTGCTCGGCGTGACGATGACCGACGGCACCAGCATCGGCGCCGACATGGTCGTCTTCTCGATCGGGATCACGGCGCGCGACGAGCTCGCCCGGGCCGTCGGCATCGAGGTCGCGCCCCGCGGCGGCGTCGTCGTCGACGAGGCCTGCCGCACCAGCCGCCCGCACGTCTGGGCCATCGGCGAGGTCGCCGCGATCGACGGCCGCACGGTCGGCCTGGTCGCCCCGGCCAACGCGATGGCCGAGGTGGTCGCCGACCGCCTGCTCGGCGGCGACGCGACCTTCCCCGGCGTCGACGACGCCACCAAGCTCAAGCTCTCCGGGGTCGAGGTCGCCAGCTTCGGCGACGCGCTCGGCACGGGCGAGGGGGCGCTCGAGGTGGTCTACGCCGACCCCGCCCGCGGGCTCTACCAGAAGATCGTCGTCTCGGACGACGCGCGCACCCTGCTCGGCGGCATGTTCGTCGGCGACGCGGGGCCCTACTCCTCGCTCCGCCCGCTGCTCGGCCGCGAGCTGCCCGCCGAGCCCAGCGCCTACCTCGCGGCGGCCGGGGGCGAGGCGCCCTCGGGCGACCTGCCCGACGACGCCCAGCTCTGCTCCTGCAACAACGTCTCGGTCGGTGACGTCCGCCACGCCATCGGCGAGGGCTGCACCGAGCTCGGCCCGCTGAAGGCCTGCACCCGCGCCGGCACTCAGTGCGGCTCGTGCGTGCCGCTGGTGAAGAAGCTGCTCGACACCGAGCTCACCCGTGCCGGCGTCGAGGTCTCCCGCGCGCTCTGCGAGCACGTCTCGCTGAGCCGGAGCGAGCTGTTCGAGTCGGTCCGCATCCTCGGCCTGTCCTCGGCCGAGCAGGTGATGGAGCGCTTCGGCTCGGGGCTCGGCTGCGACGTCTGCAAGCCGGTCATCGCCTCCGTGCTCGCGACCCAGACCAACGGCTACATCCTCGACGCCGGCCAGGCGCCGCTCCAGGACACCAACGACCGAGCGCTCGCGAACATGCAGAAGGACGGCACCTACTCGGTCGTCCCGCGGGTGCCGGGCGGCGAGATCACGCCGGCCAAGCTCAAGGTGATCGCCGAGGTCGCCGAGCAGTACGGCCTCTACACGAAGATCACCGGCGGCCAGCGGATCGACATGTTCGGCGCCCGCCTCGAGCAGCTGCCCGAGATCTGGCGGATCCTCGTCGACGCCGGGATGGAGTCGGGCCAGGCCTACGGCAAGTCGCTGCGCACGGTGAAGTCGTGCGTCGGATCGACCTGGTGCCGCTACGGCGTGCAGGACGCGGTCGGCATGGCGATCTTCCTGGAGGAGCGGTACCGCGGTCTGCGCTCGCCGCACAAGTTCAAGCTCGGAGTCAGCGGCTGCGCCCGCGAGTGCGCCGAGGCGCGCGGGAAGGACATCGGCGTGATCGCGACCGACACCGGCTGGAACCTCTACGTCGGCGGCAACGGCGGCTACCAGCCCGCCCACGCCCAGCTGCTCGCACAGGATCTCGACGACGAGACGCTCGTGCGCTACATCGACCGCTACGTCATGTACTACGTCCGCACCGCCGAGCGGCTGCAGCGGACCGCGCGCTGGCAGGAGGACCTGCCCGGCGGCCTCGACCACGTGAAGGAGGTCGTCTGCGAGGACTCGCTCGGGATCGCGGCCGAGCTCGAGGCGGCGATGGCGACCCACGTCGACACCTACGTGGACGAGTGGGCGGCGACCCTCGCGGATCCGGACCGGCTGCGCCGCTTCCGGTCGTTCGTCAACGCGCCGGACACCGCGGATCCGCGGGTGAGCACCGTGCGCGAGCGCGGCCAGAGCAGGCCGGCGGGCCGCGACGAGCGCTCGGACGGGCCGGTGCTGGTGGCCGGGACGTCGATCCCGATCGGGCCGGGCGCGGTCTCGGTGGTGGGGCCGTCGGCGTCGGTGCCGGCCCCGGCGACGCTCGCGCCGATCGCTCCTTCCGCTCCCTCCGCTCCCTCTGCTCTCGGATCGGAGGCGTGATGCAGCTCTCCGTCGATCTCACCGGCCGCCGCGTCCTCGTCGTCGGCGGCGTGGCCGGCACCCGCCGGGTGCTGGCCCGCTACCGTGCGGCCGGCGCCCTGGTCGAGCGCTGGGACGCGGACGACGCGCTGTGCGTGCGACTCGCCTCCGCGTCGCTGCTGCCCGCCGCCCGCCCCGCCCTGCTCGCCTGGGTCGAGGGCGACGCCTCCCTCCGCGCGGCCGCGGCCGCCGAGGCGGCGCGCCACGGCGTCTGGGTCGTCGACGAGGCGCCCGCCGCGTGCCGCCCCGTCGGTCACGTGAGCATCGTCGGCGGCGGACCGGGCGACCCCGAGCTGATGACGCTCGCCGCGCAGCGCGCCCTCCGCGAGGCGGACGTCGTGCTCTTCGACCGCCTCGGCCCGCACGACGGCCTCGCCGAGTGGGCGCCCGGCGCCGAGCTGATCGACGTGGGCAAGACGCCCGGCCACCACGCCGTGCCGCAGCACGAGATCGAGCGCCTGATGGTCGCCCGCGCCCTCGACGGGCTCGACGTCGTGCGGCTGAAAGGCGGCGACCCGTTCGTCTTCGGCCGCGGGTCGGAGGAGGTGCGCGCCTGCCGCGTCGCCGGCGTGCCGTTCACGGTCGTCCCCGGGGTCACGAGCGCGATCTCGGTCCCGGCCGCCGCGGGCATCCCCGTCACCCACCGCGAGGTGAGCCGCGCGTTCACCGTGGTCTCGGGCCACGCGCCCTTCAGCGAGGAGGAGCTCGGGCACCTGGCCGGGCTCGGCGGGACGCTGGTCGTCCTGATGGGCGTGAACACGCTCCCGCACCTCGTCGCCGGGCTGCAGCGCGCCGGGATGACGCCCGACATACCGCTGGCGATCGTCGAGCGGGGCTGGTCGCACGCCCAGCGCACCACGATCTCCTCCGTGGGCGGGGTGCTCGGCCTGCTCGCCGACCTCGCTCCGCGCTCGCCCGCGGTGATCGTCATCGGCGAGGTGGTGCGGCAGGCGGCGTGCGATGATGCTCGGGATCCCGAGAGCATCGCCCGCGCGGTCGATGCCCTCACCCTGTGACCGCCCGAGGGGGCCGCTGATGACCGGCACCGAGGCGAGCGACGCGATCGGCGGCGACGCCGAGGCCGCGTCGCCGGGCTTCCGGCCCGACCAGCTCGTCGGGTTCCGGATCGGCGTCACCTCCGACCGCCGCTCCGAGGACCTCATCGCCGCCTTCGAGCGCCGCGGCGCCGACGTCACCCATGCCCCCACGATCCGGATGCGCGGCATCGACACCGAGGGGGTCCTCGAGGAGGAGACCCGCGCGATCGTCGCCGCGCGCCCCGACGTGCTCCTCGCCACCACCTCCTACGGCATGCGCCGCTGGCTCGAGGCGGCCGACGCCGCGGGCCTCGGCGACGAGCTGACCGACGCGCTCTCCGACGCCCGCATCCTCGTCCGCGGCCCGAAGGCGCGCGGGGCGATCCGCGCCGCCGGCCTCGACGACCACGGCATGAGCGAGCGCGAGACCACCACCTCCCTCGTCGACCTCGCCCTGCGCGAAGGCGCCGCCGGCCGCTCCGTCGCCGTCCAGCTGCACGGCTTCACCGACCCGGCGCAGCTGCAGCGCCTCACCGACGCCGGCGCCACGGTGCTCACCGCCGCCCCCTACCGCTGGAGCGCCCACGAGGACTCGGCGCGGGTCCTCCGCCTGATCGACGCGGTCTGCTGCGGCGGCCTCGACGCGGTCACCTTCACCAGCGCCCCCGCCGTCGAGGCGCTCTTCACCGTCGCGGAGGAGGCGGGCCGGCTCGACGAGCTGCAGGCCGCCTTCCGCGAGACCGTCGTCGCGGCCGCCGTCGGCCCGGTCACCGCCGCGCCCCTCGTCGAGGCGCAGATCCTGCCGATCGTCCCCGACCGCTTCCGGATGGGCGCCCTCATCCGCCTCACCTGCGAGCACCTCGAGCAGTCCGCCCCCCGCATCGACACCGCCTACGGCCCCCTCGAGCTGCGCGGCCGGCACGCCCTCCTCGCCGGGACCCGGGTCGCCCTGACCCCCGTCGCCCTCGCCCTCTTCCGCACCCTCGTCGCCGCCGAGGGCGCCACGGTCGCCCGCTCCGTCCTCGCCGCCGCCGCCCCCGAGCCCCTCGACGACCACGCCGTCGACGTCGCCATCAGCCGCCTCCGCCAGTCCCTCCCGGAGCCGCGGGTCGTCGCGACGGTGATCAAGCGCGGCTTCCGCCTGGCCACCCCGCTTTAGCCCCCGCGGGCCTCCGCACGGGGGCCGTTCGTCACTTTCTGCTGGAATGCGGGGGGCGGAGCAGCAGGAAGTGGCGAACGGGTCAGGCGCCGGGGCGCCAGCCGGCGTCGAGGAGGCGGGCGCGGACGCGGGCGGCGCAGCCGGCGGGGTCGCGGGTGAAGGAGGCGGCGGCGACGCGGACGATCGAGAAGCCGGCGGCGGCGAGGCGCTCGTAGCGGAGCAGATCGCGGTCCCACTGCACCCGGTCTGTGCGGTGCTGATCGCCCTCGTACTCGCCGCCGACCTTCCAGCGGGGGTAGAGCGTGTCCAGCCGGCCGATGAAGCCGGCGGCGTCGTGCACCGGGACTTGGAGCTCCGGCTCCGGCAGTCCCGCATCGAGCAGCGCGAGCCGGAACTCCGTCTCCCTCCTCGACTCCGCGCCCGAGCGGGCGAGGGCGAGCGCTCGCCGAGCCGCGGGAGCTCCCGGTCCGCAGTAGGCGGCGACGCGAGCCTCGAGGGCGTCGCGGGCGACCCACGGCCGCCGATCTCCCACGACCTAGCGGAACGGCTCACGAAGGAGCGCATCGCCGACGGCCACCAGATCCTCGAGACGGAGGATCGGCGAGAGGTGGCAGAACAGGCTCGCGCCGTCGGTCAGGCGGAGCCCGTCGCGGACGACGGCGCGGACCTCCGGATCCGCGATCGCGTGGCCGACCACGCCGCGTCTGCGCGGCGCACGCCCGGGATGACGGACGGCCACGTGCAGCGGCTCGTCCGCCGTCTCGCGCGGCAGCTCGAGCGGCCACAGCCGAGCCGCGGTGAGGTGGCTGAAGACGACCCGGTCTCCGAGCACGGTCGACAGCGCCCGCGCCCGTGCCGCGACCGTCGTCGCGGACCCTCGCGGGACGCGGACTCCCGAGAAGGGGGCCTCGAGGTCCGCGGCCCGCAGCCGGGCCGCCGACACCCCCTCCGACTCGGCGCGAGCGGTCGAGAACGCCCGCCCCTCGAGGTCGCGGGGGAGACGGGCGGGTCGGCGCATCGCAGAAGAGTGCCCGGTCGCGGAGCTCCCCCGCTCGAGTTCTCCACAGGAGGGCGCGCCGGCGGGGCGCTGCCAGACTGGGGGCATGAGCAGCGGAGCCCTGAGAGTGATCATCGCGCCCGACTCCTTCAAGGGGTCGGCGACCGCCGTCGAGGTCGCGGAGGCGCTCGCCGAGGGCTGGCGCGGCGTGCGGCCGGACGACGACGTGGTGCTCGCTCCGATGGCGGACGGCGGCGAGGGCACGGTCGACGCGTTCGCGGTCGCGGTGCCGGAGGCGCGCCGGCACGCGCTCACCGTCACCGGGCCCGACGACCGCCCGGTCGAGACCGCCTGGCTGCTGCTGCCCGACGGCACCGCGGTCGTCGAGCTCGCCTCCGCGAGCGGCATCACGCTGCTCGATCCGCTCCGACCCCTCACCGCGCACACCCGCGGCTTCGGCCGGGCGATCGCCGCCGCGCTCGACGCCGGCGCGCACGCGCTGCTGCTCGCGATCGGCGGCAGCTCGTCGACCGACGGCGGCGTCGGGGCGCTGCGCGAGCTCGGCGCCCGCTTCCTCACCGTGTCCGGGCACGACCTCGGCGACGGTGGCGGCGCGCTGCACGAGCTCGCGGTCGTCGACCGGCACGCGCTGCGGCCCGTCCCGGCGGGCGGCGCGCGCATCCTCAGCGACGTCACCAATCCGCTGCTCGGCGACTCCGGTGCCGCCCACGTCTTCGGCCCGCAGAAGGGCGCGAGCCTCGACGACGTGCTGCGCCTCGACGACGGCCTGCGCCACCTCGCCGCGCACCTCGACGCCGACGCGGAGCAGGCGGGCACGGGAGCGGCCGGGGGCACCGGCTTCGGCCTGCTCGCCTGGGGCGCGCGGCTCGCGCCCGGCTCGGCCGCGGTCGGCGAGGCGCTCGGGCTCCCGGCGCTCGTCGCGGGGGCCGATGTCGTCGTGACCGGGGAGGGGCGCTTCGACTCGCAGTCCATGGCGGGGAAAGTCCCCTCCTATCTGCTCGGGCTCGCGGAGGCGGCCGGGGCCCGCACCGTGCTGGTCGCCGGCGCGATCCAGGCGCCGACCACCGCGTTCGCCGCGGCGGCCTCGCTCACCGAGGCGGCGGGCTCCGCGGCCGCCGCGATCGCCGACCCGCTGCCGCACCTGCGGACGGTCGCCGGCGAGCTGGCGCGCCGCGCCTCCTGAGGCCGCGTCGGGGCGGATCCGAGGCCCGCGCCGGGGCCCGATCCAGGGCCCTCGGCCGCCGGTCGATGTCGGTGGTCGGACCTAGCGTCGACCCATGGCCCCGACAGCTCGACGACCCCTAGATGTGGTGGTCGACGTGCGCTCCGGCACCCAGATGTCGGGAAGGCCGACACGCCGTGGAGCGTTGTACCCAGGGAACGGATCGCGACTGTCCACAGCGGTGGATAACTCCGGAGGATCCGCGTCCTTCGGCGGGTCCGCGGGCTCCGGCCTGTGGATGGATCGGGGGAGGAGCGGTGGATAACTACACGGATGTAACTACTACTCCTAGTGGGCTGCCGCCGGGCCGCCCACTATATGTAGTATTGCTGAGCAGGTCGGGCCGAGGGGCCCACCGGCACCGCCGCACGGTCTCCGCGCGTCCCGCACCACTTCCCATCAGAACTCCCCACGACCGCCTCCCCGCCCGCCCGGACCCCCGGCGCGGCACCGGGATCCGGCCCCGGGACACCTCCTTCCGAAAGGACGACACCCATGGCTGTGACGGTCTACACCAAGCCCTCCTGCGTGCAGTGCACCGCGACCTACCGGGCCCTCGACAGCAAGGGCATCGACTACGAGGTCTTCGACCTCTCCGTCGACGAGAAGGCCCTCGACGCCGTCAAGGCGCTCGGCTACCTCCAGGCGCCGGTCGTCATCACGGACGACGATCACTGGTCCGGCTTCCGCCCCGACAAGATCGCCACTCTCTGAGGCCCCTGGACGGCGATCTGCGGCGTTGTCGTCGGGCGCCGTAGCGCCGCTACGGCTTCCTCCTCCGCCTTGCAGCTCACCGCCCAGGCGCCTCAGAGCAGGCGCTGACGGAGCCCTTGCGAGAGGGCGCCGACCACAAGCTCCGCCGGTCCGGGTGGGCAGGTTCTGCCCCGGGCCGGCGGAGGATCCGCGGGAGCGGGTCCACAAGCGCCCGAGAGGGCGGACGACGGAAGGACTCGGGGGAGGCGTGCGATGAGCGGACTCGTGTACTTCTCGAGCAGCTCGGGCAACACCCACCGCTTCATGGAGAAGCTCGGGCGGCCCGCGCAGCAGATCCCCCTGCACTCCCGTCGGGACGGCGTCGCGGTCGACACCCTGCACGTCGACGAGCCGTACGTGCTGGTCCTCCCCACCTACGGCGGCGGCAACGGCGGGGGAGCGGTGCCCAAGCAGGTCATCCGCTTCCTGAACGTCCCGCGCAATCGCTCCCTGCTCCGCGGCGTCATCGGCGCCGGCAACACCAACTTCGGCGAGGCCTACTGCCTCGCCGGCGACATCATCGCCCGCAAGTGCGAGGTGCCGCACCTCTACCGTTTCGAAGTATTCGGCACACCCGACGACGTCCGCGCCGTCGACGAAGGATTGGACACGTTTTGGACGCAGCAGTGATCGACGCTCCCCGCGACGCCGCACAGATGGACTACCACTCGCTCAACGCGATGCTGAACCTGTACGGCCCGAACGGCGAGATCCAGTTCGACAAGGACCGCGAGGCGGCGCGCGAGTACTTCCTGCAGCACGTCAACCAGAACACCGTCTTCTTCCACTCCCTCAAGGAGCGCCTCGACTACCTGGTCGAGAAGGAGTACTACGAGAAGGCCGTCCTCGACCAGTACTCGTTCGACTTCATCCAGGAGCTGAACGACCTCGCGTACTCGAAGAAGTTCCGCTTCGCGACCTTCCTCGGCGCCTTCAAGTACTACACGTCGTACACGCTGAAGACCTTCGACGGGAAGCGCTACCTCGAGCGCTTCGAGGACCGCGTCGTCATGTCCGCCCTCGGCCTCGCCCAGGGCGACGAGAAGCTCGCGATCGCCCTCGTCGAGGAGATCGTCGCCGGTCGCTTCCAGCCCGCGACCCCGACCTTCCTCAACACGGGCAAGGCGCAGCGCGGCGAGCTCGTCTCCTGCTTCCTCCTGCGCATTGAGGACAACATGGAGTCGATCGCCCGCGGCATCAACTCCGCGCTGCAGCTCTCCAAGCGCGGCGGCGGCGTCGCCCTCTCGCTCTCCAACATCCGCGAGGCCGGCGCCCCGATCAAGCAGATCGAGAACCAGTCCTCGGGCATCATCCCCGTGATGAAGCTCCTCGAGGACAGCTTCAGCTACGCGAACCAGCTCGGCGCCCGCCAGGGTGCCGGCGCGGTGTACCTCTCGGCGCACCACCCCGACATCATGCGGTTCCTCGACACCAAGCGCGAGAACGCGGACGAGAAGATCCGCATCAAGACCCTCTCCCTCGGCGTCGTCGTGCCCGACATCACGTTCGAGCTCGCGAAGAACAACGAGGACATGTACCTCTTCTCGCCGTACGACGTCGAGCGCGTCTACGGCCTGCCCTTCGGCGACATCTCGATCTCCGAGAAGTACCGCGAGATGGTCGACGACCCGCGCATCAAGAAGACCAAGATCTCGGCGCGCGAGTTCTTCCAGACCATCGCGGAGATCCAGTTCGAGTCGGGCTACCCCTACATCGTGTTCGAGGACACGGTGAACAAGGCGAACCCGATCAAGGGCCGCATCAACATGTCCAACCTGTGCTCCGAGATCCTCCAGGTCAACACCCCGACGACCTACAACGAGGACCTCTCCTACAACAGCATCGGCAAGGACATCTCCTGCAACCTCGGCTCGCTGAACATCGCGCTGACGATGGACTCGCCCGACTTCGGCCGCACCATCGAGACCGCGATCCGCGGCCTCACCTCGGTGTCCGACCAGTCGCACATCACCTCGGTGCGCTCGATCGAGGACGGCAACGACCGCTCGCACGCCATCGGCCTCGGCCAGATGAACCTGCACGGCTACCTCGCCCGCGAGCGGATCCACTACGGATCCGAGGAGGGCATCGACTTCACCAACATCTACTTCTACTCGGTGCTCTTCCACGCCCTGCGCGCCTCGAACCGAATCTCCATCGAGCGCGGCACCACCTTCGACGGCTTCGCCGACTCGAAGTACGCCTCGGGCGAGTTCTTCGACACCTACACCGAGAAGGAGTGGGCTCCCGCCACCGAGCGCGTCGCCCGCCTCTTCTCCGAGGCCGGCATCGACGTCCCCACCCAGGACGACTGGCGCGCGCTCAAGGCCTCGGTCATGGAGCACGGCATCTACAACCAGAACCTGCAGGCCGTCCCGCCGACCGGCTCGATCTCGTACATCAACAACTCGACGTCCTCGATCCACCCGATCGCGTCGAAGATCGAGATCCGCAAGGAGGGCAAGCTCGGCCGCGTCTACTACCCGGCGCCGTTCATGACGAACGACAACCTGGAGTACTACCAGGACGCGTACGAGATCGGCTACGAGAAGATCATCGACACCTACGCCGCGGCGACGCAGCACGTCGACCAGGGCCTCTCGTTGACCCTGTTCTTCAAGGACACCGCGACCACCCGCGACATCAACCGCGCGCAGATCTACGCCTGGCGCAAGGGCATCAAGACGATCTACTACATCCGTCTCCGCCAGCTCGCGCTGGAGGGCACGGAGGTCGACGGCTGCGTCAGCTGCATGCTGTAGCGTCGCCCGCCGACCCCCCCGACAGTCTCGAACGACCTATCCGCACGAAGAAGAGATCATGACTCCCCCTGAGAAGCTCAAGCTGGTCAGCCACGTCGACGCCATCAACTGGAACCGCATCCAGGACGACAAGGACGTGGAGGTCTGGAACCGTCTGACGAGCAACTTCTGGCTGCCCGAGAAGGTGCCGCTGTCCAACGACATCCAGTCGTGGAACACGCTGAGCCACGAGGAGCAGCAGCTCACGATGCGCGTCTTCACGGGTCTGACCCTGCTCGACACCATCCAGGGCACGGTCGGCGCCGTCTCGCTGATCCCCGATGCGCTCACCCCGCACGAGGAGGCCGTCTACACGAACATCGCGTTCATGGAGTCGGTCCATGCGAAGTCGTACTCCTCGGTGTTCTCGACCCTGTCGAACACTCAGGACATCGACGAGGCGTTCCGCTGGTCGGTCGAGAACCCGAACCTGCAGAAGAAGGCGTCCATCGTCATGGACTACTACCGCGGCGACGACCCGCTGAAGCGGAAGGTCGCCTCCACGCTGCTGGAGTCCTTCCTCTTCTACTCGGGCTTCTACCTGCCGATGTACTGGTCCTCGCGCGCCAAGCTCACCAACACCGCGGACCTGGTGCGCCTGATCATCCGCGACGAGGCCGTGCACGGCTACTACATCGGCTACAAGTTCCAGAAGGGACTCGAGCTGGTCGACCAGGCCAAGCGCGACGAGATCAAGGACTACACGTTCTCGCTGCTCTACGAGCTCTACGACAACGAGGCGCAGTACACCCAGGACCTCTACGACCAGCTCGGCCTGACCGAGGACGTCAAGAAGTTCCTGCACTACAACGCCAACAAGGCCCTGATGAACCTCGGCTACGAGCCGATGTTCCCCAAGCAGGTCACCGATGTGAACCCCGCGATCCTGTCGGCCCTCTCGCCCAACGCGGACGAGAACCACGACTTCTTCTCGGGCTCCGGCTCCTCCTACGTGATCGGCAAGGCCGTGAACACCGAGGACGAGGACTGGGACTTCTAGGCGTCGACACCACGTCCCGGCCTCCACGGCGAACGGCTCCTCCCCTCACGGGTGAGGAGCCGTTCCTCGTCCCCGGGGGTGCATGCGGTCGCAGGGTGGTCGAGCAGTTCCGGAGGGGTCTCCCCATGCTGGTCGAGTAGCCCCGCAGGGGCGTATCGAGACCCACTGCGGTCAGAAGGGCGGGTCTGCAGACCGGCGTCCGACGGTGGTGGATCTCGATACGCCCGCTGCGCGGGCTACTCGATCAGCATGGGCGCGATCACCCCAGCGGCAGCCGCATCAGCACGCGCGGGAAGCCGTTGAGCACCGAGGTGGTGTCGGCCGCGTGCGAGAAGCCGGCCTTCTCGAAGAGGGCGCGGGTGCCGACGTACACCATCGTCTGCTCGACCGTCGCGCCGGCGTTGTCGACCGGATAGCCTTCGATCGCCGGGGCGCCGTGGGCGCGGGCGAAGTCGACGGCACCGGCCAGCAGGGCGTGCGAGATCCCGCGCTTGCGGAAGCCGGGGCGGACGCGGATGCACCAGACGCTCCAGACGTCGAGGTCGTCGACGTGCGGGATCCTGCGGTTCTTCGCATAGCTCGTGTCGGCCCGGCGGTGCACGGCGGCCCAGCCCACGACCTCGTCGCCGTCATAGGCGAGGACGCCGGGCGGCGGGTCCTGCGCGACGAGCTCGCGCATCCGCTCTCCGCGCGCCGGTCCCCGGAGGGCGTTGTTCTCGGTGGAGGAGAGCAGCCGGTAACTCAGGCACCAGCACACGCTCGCGTCGGGCCGCTTCGGGCCGTTCATCGTCGCCAGATCGGCGAAGACGGTGGCGGGACGCACCTCGATCGTCATGGCGGCAGCCTCCCACCGCGGCGTCCCGTCGGCAAGGTGCCCGATTCACCACTCCGGCGCATGAATCGCAGCGGGACCCCCTGTTGGACGGCGTCCAGGCGGCGCCCGTACGGTGGTCGAGGTATCCAACGAAGGAGCACTCCCTTGAAGCACGTCCCCCTCGGCGCCTCCGGCCTCGACTCCCCGAACGTCGTCCTCGGCCTCATGCGCATCCCCGACATGACCGACGACGCCATCCGCGACCTCGTCCGCACCGCCCGCGACTCCGGCATCGACTTCTTCGATCACGCGGACGTCTACGGCGGCGAGCTGCACCGCTGCGAGGAGCGCTTCGCCGAGGCGCTGGCGCTGACCCCGTCCGAGCGCGAGCAGGTGGTGCTGCAGACCAAGGCCGGCATCGTGCCGGACGGCCCCTACTTCGACTTCTCCTACGAGCACCTGATGCAGTCGGTCGAGGGCTCGCTGAAGGCGCTGCGCACCGACTACATCGACGTGCTGCTCCTGCACCGCCCCGACGCTCTGGTCGAGCCCGACGAGGTCGCCCGCGCCTTCGACGAGCTGCACGCCGCCGGCAAGGTCAAGCACTTCGGCGTCTCCAACCAGACGCCGTACCAGATCGAGCTGCTCAAGAAGTCACTGAACCAGCCGATCGTCGCGAATCAGCTGCAGCTCTCGATCACGCACTCGCCGATGATCGCCCAGGGCGTGGCGTCCAACATGCTCGCCGAGGACCAGTCGGTCATGCGCGACGCGGGCATCCTCGACTACTGCCGCCTCAACGACATCACCGTGCAGGCCTGGTCGCCGTTCCAGAGCGGCTTCTTCACCGGCGTCTTCCTCGACAACCCCGAGTACGGCGAGCTGAACGCGGTCCTCGACCGCCTCGCCGCGAAGTACGACGTCCCGCCCCTCGCCGTCGCGACCGCCTGGATCACCCGCCACCCGGCGAAGATGCAGGTCGTCCTCGGCACGACGAACGAGCAGCGCGTGCGCGATGCAGCTCTCGGCTCCGACCTGCCGCTCACGCGGCCGGAGTGGTACGAGCTGTTCCGCGCGGCGGGCCACATCGTCCCCTAGAGCTCCCACCCCGGAGAAACGCGCGTCGGCGCACAGGGAGGCACGGACCGGACAGGGTCCGTGCCTCCTCTCCGTCCGCGCCCCCGCATCGATCCCCCTCCCGCGAGATGCCACTTGTGCACGCGACACGCCGCAGAAGGCGTGCACAAGTGGCATCTCGCGGGCGGGAATAGGGACGGCCCCCCTGCGTTGAACTTGAGTGCAAGTGACTCAACTCTTCAGGAGGACTGGTGCCCGACAACTACAACGAGGCCGGAGCGAGCTCGTTCGACGACTTCCTCGCCCGCTACCTCGACGGTGAGCGCGCCCGCGCGGCGCGGTCCATCGACCTCAGCCGCTTCCTCAGCGCACGCACCCAGAGCATCCTGCAGTCCGCAGGACGCTTCGCTCTCGAGCGCGGCCAGACCGAGCTCGACGCCCTGCACGTGCTGCGGGTCCTCGTCGACGACGAGGCCGTGTCGCAGGCGGTCCGCCGCATCGGCGTCGACCCCGGCGCCATCGCGACCGCGACGGAAGCGCGCCTGCCGCAGGCGAGCGAGGCCCCGGCCTCGCAGAACGCGGCGACCATCACCCCGAGCGCCCAGCGCGCGCTCTTCCACTCCTACCAGGTCGCCCGCTCCAGCGGCTCGACCTACATCGATCCCGAGCACCTCTTCTTCGCGCTCGTGCTCGGCCAGGACGCGCCCGCCGGGCAGGTCCTCGCCCGCGCCGGCGTGACCGCGGAGGCGCTCACCCAGGGGCTCCGCGAGACCGTCGCAGGCGAGCAGAGCGTCCAGGAGCCGGGTGCGCCCGCCTCCGAGACCCCGATGCTCGACAAGTTCGGCACCGACCTCACGCAGCTCGCCCGCGACGGCCGGCTCGACCCGGTGATCGGCCGTGCCGACGAGATCGAGCAGACCGTCGAGATCCTCAGCCGCCGCACCAAGAACAACCCGGTGCTCGTCGGCGAGGCCGGCGTCGGCAAGACCGCGGTCGTCGAGGGCCTGGCCCGCGCGATCGTGGCCGGCGAGGTGCCCGAGCAGCTGCGCGACAAGCGCGTCGTCTCGCTCGACCTGCCCGCCATGCTCGCCGGCACCCGCTACCGCGGCGACTTCGAGGAGCGTCTCACCTCGACGATGGACGAGATCGCGGCCCACTCGGGCGAGCTGATCCTCTTCATCGACGAGGTGCACACGGTCGTCGGCGCCGGTGGCGCGGGCGAGGGCGGCATGGACGCGGGGAACATCCTCAAGCCCCGGCTGGCCCGCGGCGAGCTGCACCTGATCGGTGCGACCACGCTCAAGGAGTACCGGACCATCGAGAAGGACCCGGCCCTCGAGCGCCGGTTCCAGCCCGTCCGCGTCGGCGAGCCGAGCGTCGAGGACGCCGTGGCCATCCTGCACGGACTCCGCGGCGCCTACGAGGAGCACCACCGCGTCGCCTACACCGACGACGCCCTGCGCGCTTCGGTGGAGCTCTCCGCCCGCTACCTGCCCGACCGCGTGCTGCCCGACAAGGCGATCGACCTGATCGACCAGGCCGGTGCGCGCCTGCGCCTCACGCTCGGCGCCGGGGTCGACACCCAGGCCCTGCTCGCGAAGCTGGCGACCCTCGAGGGCGACAAGAACGCGGCCGTCTCGGCCGAGCACTACGAGGAGGCGTCGCGCCTGCGCGACGAGATCACCGCGGTGCAGACGTCGCTCGATGCGGCGACGGCCGGCGGTGGCGCCTCCCAGGAGGCGGTCGTCGGCGAGGCCGAGATCGCAGCGGTCGTCGCCCGTGCCACCGGCATCCCGGTGTCGCGGCTGACCGAGGGGGAGCGCGAGCGTCTCGCGCAGCTCGAGACCGAGCTGCACCAGCGCGTCATCGGCCAGGACGACGCGGTCGCCGCGGTCGCCCGCGCCGTCCGCCGCAGCCGGACCGGGATGGGGGACTCCTCCCGACCCGTCGGCTCGTTCCTCTTCCTCGGCCCGACCGGCGTCGGCAAGACCGAGCTGGCCCGCACCCTCGCGGGCTCGCTCTTCGCCGACGAGCAGTCGGTGATCCGCTTCGACATGAGCGAGTTCGGCGAGCGGCACACCGTCTCGCGACTGGTCGGCTCCCCTCCCGGGTACGTCGGCTACGACGAGGCCGGTCAGCTGACCGAGCGCGTGCGCCGGAACCCCTACTCGGTCGTGCTCTTCGACGAGATCGAGAAGGCCCACCCGGACGTCTTCAACCTGCTGCTGCAGGTGCTCGACGACGGACGCCTGACCGACGGCCAGGGCCGCACGGTCGACTTCCGGAACACGGTGATCATCATGACCTCGAACCTGGGGTCGGAGTTCCTCGCTTCCCGTTCGGGCGCGCTCGGCTTCGTCGCCCAGAGCGACGAGTCGGCCGAGGGCTTCGCCTCGGAGAAGGACCTGCGTGACCGCGTGATGGGCCGGCTCCGCGAGGCCATGCGCCCGGAGTTCCTCAACCGGATCGACGAGATCGTGCTGTTCCGCCGGCTGGGCCGTGCGCAGCTACGCGAGATCGTCGGGCTGGTGCTCGAGGCCAGCCGTGCGCGCCTCGCCTCGCGCGAGGTGTCGCTCGAGGTCAGCGAGGCCGCGGTCGACTGGCTCGCCGAGCACGGCTACGAGCCGCAGTACGGCGCCCGCCCGCTGCGCCGCCTGGTGCAGCGCTGGGTCGACGACCGCATCGCGGACCTGTTCGTGTCCGGTGACGTGACCGACGGAGGCGCCGTGCGCGTCGACGCGATCGGCGGCGAGCTGGTCGTCACCTCGGCTGCTGAGATGCCCCTGGCCGCCTGACCCCCGCGCTCCTCGTGAGCTGACGCCCCGGCGTCCCCTCCGCGAGATGCCACTTGTGACCGCCTTTCACGGCGTGTCGTGCACACAAGTGGCATCTCGCGGAGGGGGGCCGGGGCTTTCGCGTGTCGAGTGGTTGCGGGGGGTGGCCCGGGCGGATAGACACGAGGGACGAGAACCGGAGGCACGATGTCGAACCCCCGCTACTACGACCCGGTGGGCAGGGCGATCCGAGCGCTGCTGGTCATCAGCTTCGTCTGCTTCGGTCTCGCCGCCGGCTTCTTCGCGCTCGACATCGTGATGCCCGGCAGCATGACCGACGCGCACCGGCCGTGGTCCGAGGCGAGCGGCGGGCTGGCCTGCTTCGGGATCGCGGCGCTCATCGTGCACTACGCGACGGCCGCCATCGTCGGCGCGCTGCGCGGCCGCGGCTGACGCGCGGGCGGGCTCAGCGGGCCGCCCATGCTGATCGAGTAGCCCGCGGAGCGGGCCCCATGCTGATCGAGTAGCCCGCGGAGCGGGCGTATCGAGATCCACCGGGTCCAGAGGCGGAGTCTGCAGACTTCGCGTACTGAGGACGGTGGGTCTCGATACGCCCCTGCGGGGCTACTCGACCAGCATGCAGCGGGGGTGCTTCTGCGGGTTGCGGAACCAGCATGCGGCGGGGGTGCTTCTGCGGGCTGTGGGACCAGCATGCAGCAGGGGCGCTTCGGCGAGGCTGCTCGACCGGCACGAGGCGTAGGCCTCGGCACGCGGAAACGGCTCCGGCTCGCGGGAACTGGAGGGTTCTGCGAGCCGGAGCCGGTTTCATGTGCCGGAGGTGGGGGCTACGGGCACTTCTTGGCGGTGATGGCGACGCGGAGGGTGGCGTCGGCGGCGACGCCGGTGCCACCGGCGGGGTCCTGGCCGGTGACCTGGCCGGCGTCGGGCGCGTTGCCGTTCTCGGTGCAGGACAGGGTGATCTTCGAGAAGCCGGCCGAGGCGAAGG
This sequence comes from Rathayibacter sp. VKM Ac-2856, assembly GCF_013205055.1. Lineage (GTDB taxonomy): Bacteria > Actinomycetota > Actinomycetes > Actinomycetales > Microbacteriaceae > Rathayibacter. Next base: position 17,808 of record NZ_JABMLF010000002.1, on the reverse strand, counting down.
CCGCCTTGGCTGTCTCGAGATCCTGGCCGACGACATTCGGCACCGTCTGCTGACCGGCGGCGGGCGCCGCCGGAGCGGCGGGATCCGCGGTCGGGGCGGGGGCGGGAGCCGGACCGGAACTCGCGACGATCGTCACCGTGGTGCCGCGCGTCGCGGTGCCGGACGGCGACTGCCGCACGACCGTGCCGGACGACGCGGAGTTCGCCTCGGCGGCGCCCTCGCTCACGCTGAAGCCGGCCGCCTCGAGCTTCGCCCGGGCGTCGCCGACCGACAGGCCGGTCACGTCGGGAACGTTGACGCGCGGCACGACCTGCAGGGAGCCGTCGGCCTCGGGGAACGCCGTGCCGCCGTAGCGGGCATCGGCGGCGCGCATGACGACGGGCCAGATCCTGTGACGAGCCGTCGCCGCGGATCCGGAGTCGAACGAGAAGCGGCCGAGACGGAGGTTGGCGTCACCCTTGATGTTGAAGACGCCGACCGCGGTCGCGACGCGGGTGCTCGCGCCGGTCATCCAGGTCGCCTTCGCGTCGTCGGTGGTGCCGGTCTTGCCGATCAGCGGCACGCCGTCGCCGGTGCGCGACTGGAAGGCGGTGCCGTTGCCGGAGAAGGTCGACTGCAGTGCGATGGCGGCCGTCGCCGCGACGTTGCGGTCGATCGACTGGCGGCAGTTGGCGGAGGGGACGGGTTGCGCGGCCCCGGTCGCGTCGACGATCTTGTCGATCGCGATCGAGTCGCAGGTCGAGCCGCCGGAGGCGATGGTCGCGAAGGCTCCGGCCATCGAGAGGGGGGAGACGGAGTTGGTGCCGAGCACGGAGCCGGGATTGTGCTCGAGCTCCTTGCCGCTGCCCTGCTTGACGCCCATGTCGAGCGCCGTGTTGCGGATCGCACAGAGGTCGAGCTCGCGGGCCATGCCGACGAAGCCGGTGTTGAGGGAGGTCCGGGTGAAGTCGACGGCGGTGCCGACCTGGCCGTTCCCGCCCTCGTCGTTCTTGGCGCTGGTCGAGGCGACGTAATTCGTCCCCCCGGGCGCGCACGAGTCCTCGAAGGACCCCCAGATCGCCTTGCGCGTCCCGTCGACGGGCTCGTTGATGCTGTGCCCCTCCTTCAGCCACTCCACCAGGGTGAAGAGCTTGTAGGTCGAGCCGGGCTGGATGCCCGAGGAGCCGCCGTAGGCCTGATCGGTGCTGAGGTTGATCGCGCTGTACGAGGGGTCCGCTGCGAGGACGTCCGGGTCCTGCGAGTACTTCTTGTTCTGCGTCATCGCGAGGACGCGGCCGGAGCCGACCTCGACGCTGACGGAGACCGCTCCGACGTCGAAGTTCCAGGTCTGCGGAACCTGCGCGTCGACGGCTGCGACGGCCGCGCTCTGCAGGTCGACGTCGAGCGTCGTGTAGACGTCGAGGCCGCCGCGGCGGAAGTTCGTCCAGCGGGTGTCCTCGTCCTCGCCGAAGGTCGGGTCGTTCTTGAGGATGTTGGTGACGTAGTCGCAGAAGTAGCCCGCGTCGCCGGCGGTGGAGCAGCCGGTGCTCGGCTCGGTGATCTGCGGCTCGACCGGCGTCGCGAGCGCGGCGTCGTGGTCCTCCTGCGAGATCTTCCCCTCCTCCAGCATCTTGTCGATGATGTAGTCGCGGCGGTCCTTGTTGCGCTGGTAGCCGTTCGCGGCGCCGTTGTCGGGGTTCTCGGGCTGGTCGAGGCGGAGCACGGCAGGGTTGTTCACGATCGCGATGAGGCTCGCGGCCTGGGCGATGGAGAGGTTCGCGGCGCTGGTGTTGAAGTAGTAGTTGGCGGCGGTCTCGATGCCGTAGGTGGTGCCGCCGAAGAAGGCGATGTTGAGGTAGCCCTGAAGGATCTGGTCCTTCGAGTACTCCTTCTCGAGACCGATCGCGAGCTTCATCTCGCGCAGCTTGCGCTCGGGGGAGGTGCGGGTCGCGTCGTCGATCGCGGCGGCGCGCTCGGCCTCGTCGGTGATGTTGCGCACGGCCTTCTCGACCAGCACGTTCTTGACGTACTGCTGCGTGATGGAGGAGCCGCCCTGGACGTCGTTGCCGAGGACGTAGGTCTGCGCCACGGCGCGCAGGGTGCCGGGGAGGTCGACTCCGCCGTGCTCGTAGAAGCGGGGGTCCTCGCCGGAGACGGCGGCGTCCTTGGCGAACTGCGAGATCTGGTCCAGGGGGACCTCGATGCGGTTCTCGACGTAGAAGGAGGCGAGCAGCTGCGGGGAGCCGTCGGCGCGGGTCGCGAAGATGTTGCTCTTCTCGGAGAGCTTGTCGACCTCGAGGTACTCGGGGAGGCCGTCGAAGACGCCGATCGACTGGTTCGCGGCGACGCCGGCGATCGCCACGGCGGGAGTGACGGTGGCGGTCACGAGGACTCCGGCCACGACGCTCATGCCCAGGAAGCCCACGATCGCCTTGACCACGCCACCGGTGGTCCTTCTGTCGGACGCCAAACCTTCTCCTTCGGGTACCCCCCGATCATCACGACGGCCGCCACCGACGCCCCGAACGCCCATCGCGCCGGGTCAACCACGACAGACTAACCCGAGACGTCGCGAAGACGAAGGGTCCGGTCGCGGTCTGTAAAGGCCCTGTGCGCCCACGAGGAGCATCGGTAGAGCCGACCGGACGCGCGCAGGGACGGCCGCGGGGAGCCGGAAGGGTGCGCTCGCGACACCGCCGCACCCTGCGATCGGGCCGGAGTCACTCCTCTTAAACGGCTCCTACCGGCCAGACGTAGTCGAGGCCCGGCAGCGTGCCCGGGAAGAGTGGCGCGTAGTGCTCGGGATCCTTCTCGACGAGCTTCGAGCGGTGCGAGAGGTGCACGTCGTCGCGCCCGAACCAGGGCGGCAGCTCGATCGTCCCTGCTCGGTAGAGCGCCAGATCGTCGGGGTGCGCCGCGAGGGCGGCCTCCGTCTTCTCGAGGCAGGTGTCGGCGAAGCCGCGATCGGTCCAGGCGTCGCAGGTCTCGCGCTGGTACGCCATCACCGCGGGCCGGTGGCCGCGCCACATCCGCACGGCGGGGTGGTTCTGCCAGCCGTAGCCGGGCACGGTCAGCGCCCGCATGATCTGCAGCGTCTCGACCCGCTGCTTGCCGAGCCGCTTGCTGTCCAGGGCTCGGGCGCTCGCGCGGAGGTCGGCGAAGGGGAGGAACGTCTGCACCCGCTCCATTCAATACGACTCGGGCTGATGCGGCCCGAGCGGACAGGCGGGTGGCCGGCTCGACGCCGCCCGTGCACCGGACCGTCACGCCGATGTCGCCTGCGCCGCGTACCGTGCGGGGCATGACCGGTCTCCCCCTCCTCGCCACCGACGACGTCCAGCTGCGCTGGGCGCGTCCCGAGGTCCTCGACTCCGCCCGGCACCGCATGCTGCGCCTGCTCACCCTCGCCGAGCGCCTGCGCTACGAGGCGACCGGGCGCCGCGAGGTGCGCGACAGCTTCCTGCTCGGCCGGGTGCTGGTGCGCGAGCTGGCCGCCGAGACGCTCGGGATCGATCCGCTCGACGTCCGCGTCGACGCGCGCTGCGCACAGTGCAGCGGACCGCACGGCCGCCCGGTGCTCGGCGGGGAGCACCCGGCGCTCGAGCGGATGCGGATCAGCATCGCCCACTGCGACGGCGCCGTCGTCGCCGCGCTGGCCACCGGTCGCGAGGTCGGCATCGCCGCCGCCCGGACCCGCGGGGTGCGCGAGCGGATCGCGTCGGGCAGTGCGAGCGCGGAGCAGGTGCTGCAGGAGCTGCGGACCCGCGCGGTGATCAAGGCCGACGGCCGCGGAGCCTCGAGTGGCGACGCGGTGCGCTTCCGCACCCGCGAGGGCGCGACGGAGGCGTGGATCGAGGGATCGGAGCGCTACCTCGCGGTGTCGGAGCCGGTGGTGCACTCGGCGCTCGTCGTCACGGTCGCGGTCGCGCAGAGCTGAGAGCGCGCGCCCGCGGCGTCCGTCGCCGAGGCGCTGCTCGGCTCACTCGAAGAGCGAGAGGGTGAGCGTCGAGCGGTAGGCGCCCGGAGCGACGGTCGGCTCGGTGGCGAGGACGAGCGCGGCGGTCGCGGACCACGAGCCCGAGGTCGCGGGGGAGTCGTCGGCGGCGCTGAGCAGGACGGCGTCGTCCACGCCGGAGCCGCCGTCGAGGAGTCCGTCGACGCGCGGGCCGGCGGAGACGGCATCGCCTGCCGCGTCGGCGAGCTCCGGTGTCCAGCCGAGGTGCGCGGCGCCGATCGCGGGGCCGGTGGCGGCGGTGAAGTCGCTCGCGGAGGCGAGGACGTACCAGCCGGCGACGGCGGGACCGGGCGCCGCATCGCGGGTGTCGGCCACGGTGACGGTGGGGAGCGCGCCGAGGAAGCGCCGCTGCAGCGGGGTGGAGCCGGACTCGACGAGGGTCGACGCGGATCCGGCGACCGTCATCGACAGGGTGCCGGGGGTGGACGGTGAGTCGATGCTGACTCCGACGTCGACGCCGCCGGCGCCCTGCTGCTCCGGCTCGGGGGCGGGCTCGGGGCTGGCAGTCGGATCGGAGGAGGAGGCGGGGACGTCGGAGGTCGAGGGGGAGTCGGAGGGGACGGGAGCCGCGGGACCGCCGTCCTCGATGTCGTCGCGCGGGGCGGCGGAGGACTCCGGAACCGCGCAGCAGACCGAGGAGCTCTCGTCGGCGTCGCGACCGGAGCGGGAGCCCGTCGAGGGCCAGGGCGCCGGGGTCGGTGCGGCGGACGCGGTGGCGTCGGGGACGGGTGCCGCGGTGGCCGTGGGCTCGGGTGCGGTGACCGCCTCGGGAGCGAGGGCCGCCGAGGCGAAGACGAGGCTCAGCACGAGGGCGGCGGAGGGGACCGCGGTCGTGAGGACGGCGCGGGTGGTGCGGATCACTGGTGTTCCCGTTCTGCCGGTCGCGGCGATGCGCCGACCCCTCGTTCCTACCAGCGGGACGAGCGGGAGCGGGACCCCGCTTCCGGGTGCGGCGGGCGCCGCTGCGCGGCTCGTGCTGATCGAGCAGCCCTCGCGGAGGGCGTAACGAGATCCGGTGGGTGGGTCTCGATACGCCGCTCCGCGGCTACTCGACCAGCATGGAAGAGGGCCCGGTCCATGCTGATCGAGCAGCCCTCGCAGAGGGCGTCTCGAGATCCGGTGGGTGGGTCTCGATACGCCGCTCTGCGGCTAATCGACCAGCATGGAAGGGAGGGCTGCGCGACCCATGTCGGTCGAGCAGCCCTCCGGGAGATCCGCCCGCTCAGCAGGTGCGGGCCGGGTAGGCGACCTTCTGCTCGAGGGTGGACGGTCCGGACGTCGCGGTGACGAGGACCTCGCCGGCGGGCATGGCGGCCTGCCGGGTGGTCCAGGTGTGCGCGGCGTTCGAGCCGGGCGCGACGCTCGCGAAGGACTTCTGCCCGTACGCCGACGACGCCGTGACTCCGATCGCCGTGCCCTCGCCGTTGGTGGCCGTCACCGACAGCACCGCCTTGCCGGCGATGCACCGGGACGACACCGAGGCCGGGACCGTCAGCGCGGGGGCCGCGACCTCGGGCACCACGATCTCGGTGATCTTGAGGAACGAGTTCGGCGTCGAGAAGCTCAGCCTCAGCCCCGTCGCCTCGACCGCGGTGAAGGGGATCGTCGTCAGCGCGCCGTTCGCCGCCGGAGCGACGTTCTGCGCAGACGTCGGGCGCCAGACGCCGTCGGTCCCGCGGGTGGCGATGCTCACCGAGGCGAGCGTCCCCTCGATGTTGGTGAACGACAGCCCCGCGACACGGTGCGCCTCGGTGTTCGTGAGGGTGAACTCGGCGCTGCCGGCGAGGGCCTGGTCGGTCCAGGTGGACCACGCGGTCGTCACGTTCCCGTCGCAGGCGTTGCCGGCGGGCAGGGTCGCCCACTTCGTCTGGCTGAACGACGCCGAGACGGCGGCGCCCTTCACCCGGCAGACGTTCACCGGCGGCGCGGTGCCCCAGATCTGCACCTCGCTGATCGACTGCCAGGTGTTGGCGGCGCTGGTCAGGTGCAGGCGGAGGCCCGTCGTGTCCGGCAGCGAGGACAGGTCGAGGACGACCGTCGGCGCGGCGTCCGTCGCGGCCTGCGACAGGGTCGCGGCGACCGAGCTCGTGGTCCACGCGCCGTTCACCTGGTACTCGACCTCGATGCGCGAGGGCCAGGTCGCCGTCGCGCCGTCCTTGAAGGCGTGCACCGTCGCGGAGTCGAGGTTCTGCGGGCTGCCCCAGGAGAAGGCGAGCCGGCTGTCGCGCGGGTAGCCGGAGCCGGTCCAGTCGTCCCAGCCCTTGCCCTTCACGTTCCCGTCGATGAGCGTCGGCGCGAGATCGGCGCGGCTCGAGACCGTCAGCGAGGCGCCGGGGGCGAGGTTCGCGATCCCGGGCTCAGCGACCTCGATCGTGCGGGTGAAGGTGCGGCCGTCCGCGAACTCGGCGTCGGCGGCGAGCGTGCCCGTCACCGTCAGGGTGCCGAGGAGCGCGGGGCCGGTCGGCGCCCAGCTGACGGCGACGTCGCGGGTGCCGGAGCCGGTCGTCACGGACACCGTCGCGGGCAGTGCGGCGGCGACGTCGGCGTTCCGGCGCACCGTGTCGGGCAGGCGGTCGTCGGCGACGGACCAGGTGCCCACTCCGACGCCCTTGCCGTCCCAGTAGGACTCGTTCCAGCCGTCCGCCCAGCGCGCCGGGTCCTCGGTGGCGGGATTGCGCATCTCGAGGCGGCCGTTCTCACCGACGGTCATCGGCAGCCAGACGTAGTTCGAGTTCGACTCGCCGTCGTTCCAGCGGTCGCCCATGTAGACGTACTTCCCGGGCGCGAGCGTCAGCACGTTCGTCGACTGCGAGCCGAAGGTGGTCTTCCGGCCGTCGCCGACGGAGAGGAGTCCGTCGCCGCCCTCGGGGATCGCGTTGTAGGCGACGTTCTCGTTGACGTCGCCCTTCTCCACTCCGCGGATCCACGAGCCGAGGATCGAGTCGGCGGTGTAGTAGGTCTGCGGGTTGGGTGCCCAGCCGGTCGCTCCGGAGGCGATCGTGTAGTACTTCCCGCCGTTCGCGAAGATCGCGGGTGCCTCGAGGTGGCCGCACTCCTTGACGATCTGGAAGTCGGTCCCGCGGACGGGTGCGCCCGCTTTCCCGTCGGCGAAGACGTACGGGTAGGTGCCGTCGGCCGAGTACTGACCGGCGTCGAGGGTGTCCGTCGTCGTGGTGCGCTCGACGTTCGTGTAGTCGGCGTCGAGCTTCGCGATGTAGAGGGAGTAGTTCTCCTCGGAGGAGTAGGAGATGTAGGCGGTGCCGTCCTCGTCCTGGAAGACGGTCATGTCGCGCGCCTGGCCGGGGACCGCCGAGGTGGTGCAGGCCTGGTAGTTCGAGCGGTTGTAGAGCCGGTAGACGCCCTGCAGGGTGAACGGACCGGTCGGGCTGTCGGAGGTCGCGACTCCCGCCATCGACCGCGCGTAGGTGCTGCCGCCCGGCGTGATGCGGCCGTCGGAGTGCCACCACATGACCCACTTGCCGGTCTTCTCGTTGAAGAGCACCTTGGGGCGCTCGAAGATCGCGGTGTTCGGCGAGGACTGCGTGGTGTCGAGGTGGTAGTCGAGCTCGGCGATGCGGTCGGCGCGCGGCTGGCCGGCATCGTCGACGGTGTCGTAGAGGGCGTCGAAGTAGGGCGCCTCGAGGTCGCTCGGTGCGGCGACGCTGCGGAGCGCCACTCCCTCGTTCTCCCAGTTGTGGCCGTCCGTCGAGCGGTAGACGGCGACGCCGGGGCTGTTCCAGTAGCCCTTGGTGCGGTCCTCGCCGTACCAGTACTGCACCTCCTGGCCGTTCTCCTCGGTCGTCACGATCTGACCGCCGTGCGCCTGGATGTGGCGGCCGTCGGTGTCGTACCAGGAGGGCTGGAAGTAGCCGGCGGCGCTGCGGCCCGGGTCCTGGATCGCGGGGTAGTCGGTGTAGACGGGCGGCGGACTGGTCCGCGGCACTCCGTCGTTCGGATCGGTGACGACTCCGGAGGGCGCCGCCGTCGCGGGCGACGCTCCGACTCCGAGGAGGAGGGCCGCGACGACCGCGGCCACCCCCGCCAGTGCCGAGCGGTTCCGTGCCGATGACTGTCGGGATCTCATGCTGTGCTCCTTTGCACGCCGGGACGATGTTGACGTTAACATCCGTCCTCGACGCTACAGCGGACCACCGACGTTCCGCGAGACCAGTGCGCCGAATGGATCGACATAGGCGCCTCCGCGCCGAGCGGACGCGAAACGGGCCCCGCCCCGTCCGCAGACCCCTACACGGGTCCCTCCGCATGAACTGGAGTTCGCGAGTGGACGCGCGCGGGGCCCCGCAGAGTGTGCGGGGCCCGTCGCGGGTCCGTTCGCTCAGCGCTCCGAGTGAGGAGCCCCGGCTCAGCGCGGGGCGCGCAGCAGCGCGAGCGGCCCCTCGTGCAGCGGCTCCGTCTCCCATCGCGCCGAGAAGCCGCCGGCGGCGGGGTCGAGCTCGAGGTGCAGGCGGTGCGGCGTCTCGAGGAAGATCACGTCGACCAGGAGGGTGCCGCCCTCGCCCGCGCCGGCGCTCGCCGCGACGGCGTCAGTGACGACCCACTCACCGGAGCCCGGCGCCAGCAGCAGCCGCTCCTCGCCCTCGATCAGCGCGAGGGTCCACCCGGCGTCGTCGCCCGCGATCTCCACCGCGGTCAGCGAGCGGACCGCCGAGCCGGGCGCAGCCGTGAAGCGCGCGGGCTCGGGGGAGGCGGGCAGGGCGGGGAGCGGCGCGAGCCCGAGCGAGCCGAGGCGCTCGAGCAGCCGCGCGTCGGCGTCCGCCGTCGATCCGCGGCCGACCGCCGGCAGCAGGTGCTCCCACACCGCCGCGAGCAGCGCGCCGGTGTCGGTGCTCTGCCCGGTGATCGCGACGACGAGGTCGTGCTCCGGAACGATCAGGCTGAACTGGCCGTAGGCACCGTCGGCACGGTAGCCGTGCAGCGAGCGCCAGAACTGGAAGCCGTAGCCCTGCTCCCAGTCCGGTCCGTCGTTCGGGGGAGTGGCGACCTGCGCGGTGGACGCCTCGGCCACCCACTCCGGCGAGAGGATCGCGCGGTCGCCCCAGCGGCCCTCCCGCAGGTGCAGCTGCCCGAGGGCGGCGGCCGCCTCGGTCGTGGTGTGCATCCCGCTGTAGCCGATCTCGCGATCGGAGGCGTCGCGGATCCAGGCGACCTCGCCGATGCCGAGCGGATCGAGCAGTCGGGGGCGGAGGTAGTCGGTCAGCGACTGACCGGTGACGCGCTGCACGATCGCCGCGGCGGCGAAGGTGCAGGGCTGGTTGTAGGCGAAGACGCTGCCGGGCTCCTGCTCGGGCGGCAGCAGCAGGAAGCCGCGGACCATGTCGACGGGATCGAGCTCACGGGCCCGGTCGATCGTCTCGGCGGAGTGGCCGCTCGCCATCGCGAGGACGTGCCGGACGCGGACGGCCCGGGAGCGCGGATCCGTCACCTCGGCGTCGAGCTCGGGGAAGTAGGAGAGGACGGTCGCATCGAGATCGACGAGCCCCTCGCCGACCGCGAGGCCGACCGCCGCCGAGGTGAAGCTCTTGCTGAGCGAGTAGAGCAGGTGCAGCCGCTCGGCGGAGTACGGAGCCCACCAGCCCTCCGCGATCACGTCGCCGCCGTGCACGACCATCAGGCCGTGCAGCTCGACACCGGGCGCGGCCTCGATCGCGTCGAGCAGATCGAGGACGCCCGCGGCGTCGAGGTCGTGGGCGGAGGGGGTGCTTCTCGGCAGTGAGCGCGTCATCCTCCGATGCTACGGCCGACTCCGTTCGAGGAGTCCGCGGCATCCGGCCGGACCGACCGACGAGCCGAGGCGTGACGACCTTTGTGGGGCGTCGCGGCGAGAGGCCGCTCTACGACGTGCCGGAGGTGCTCTCGTCGTCACCCGACCAGACGGGATGACGACCGTCGGCCTCGTCCGTCTCGCCCAGGACGTAGAGCAACCGGTGGAAGAGATCCTCGAGCGCCTGGCGGATGTCGATGTCGGCGGGATCCTGGGCTTCCGTTCCCGCGAGGAGGCCGCTCTCTCCCAGCGAGACCCTGATCCTGCCGACCGCATGACTGTCGACGATCTCCGCCAGCAGGAGTGAATGGAGGGTGTTGACGAGTCCGCGCAGTGCGAGGAGGTCCTGAGGGGCGAGGACGCGGCTGCTCGTGGAGGGCGAACCGGCGCCTCCTGCGCAGGGTTCTCCCGTCGCGTGTTCCCGGTGGGGTGGCATGCGGTCCCTCGCCTCCAGGACCCGCGTCAGCCCGCCGCCGGCCGCGGCGCCAGGGCGAGGGTGCCGGTGACGACGGGGGAGGTGAAGGACAGCCCCGAGGCCGTGGTCGCTTCGTAGGGGAAGCTGATGGTGGCCGTGCCGGTGTCGAGGTCGGCCTGCGTGATCTGCTTCCGCCAGGAGAAGTTGCTGGTGGTCTCGCCGGGGGTGAGGACGAAGTCGATGCCGTGGATGGTGCGGATCTCGACGTCGCCGGTGTTGGTGAGCTCGGCGGTCCAGGTGATGTATGTGCCGGGGACGATCGGCGCGCCGTCCTCGATGTCGACGACACCGGTGAAGTGCCCGCTGAGGCCGGGGTGCTCGACCGGGAGGGTGAGGCTGCCGGTGATGGCGGGGGAGGTGAAGGGCAGTCCCGAGGCGGTGGTGGCCTCCCAGGGGAAGCTGATGGTGGCCGTGCCGGTGTCGAGGTCGGCCTGGGTGACCTGCTTCCGCCAGGAGAAGTTGCTGGTGGTCTCGCCGGGGGCGAGGTCGACGTCGATGCCGTGGATGGTGCGGATCTCGACGTCGCCGGTGTTGGCGAGCTCGGCGGTCCAGGTGATGTAGGTGCCGACGGTGACGGGTCGGCCGTCCTCGGTGTCGAGCGCTCCGGTGAAGTGCCCGTCGATGCCGGGGTGCTCGACGGGAGCGGCGACTCCCGACGAGGGCGCAGGCGACCCCGTCGAGGGGGCCTCGGCGCGGGCGGCGGTGGCCGCACCGCCGAGGAGACCGATGGACAGGGCGGTCGCGACCGCGATGTCGAGGGAGCGGGAGCGACGCCGTGCGGAGGTCGTCGGGCGGTCGTGGTGGAGCGTGGTCATGGAGATCCTCGGAGCGGAGAAGGAGAAGACGGACGTGAAACATCTTCACATCCGTCTTCACCGGAACTCACGGCAGGCGTCTATCGTCCACACTCTGGCGCTCGCTACGCCTCCGGCTCGACCGAGGTGGGGAAGGGGCCGAGGTCGAGGAGGAAGAGGAGGATCTCTCCCGCCGGCGCGCGGACGGCGGGGCCGGAGCCGAGCGACCAGGAGGCGTCGGTCGGCACGAGGGAGCTGCCGCGGGCGGCGGCGCGGATGGCGAGCGGCGCGCGGAGGAAGCGGTCGAGCGCGACGGCGCCGGAGACCTTCTCGGGGAGGACCGTCTCGGGGGCGAGGGCCAGCTCGACGCGGACGACCTCGACGAGCTCGGCGACGCCGGTGGGGCCGCGGCCGGCGCGGCGGTCGGTCGCGAGGGCGGTGAGTGCCGCCGGCAGCGCTGCCGGGGCGGGGGGATCGGCGGCCTCGCGGGCGCCGAAGCGGGTGGCGAGCCGCTGCGCCGTGCTGCTGGAGAGCCGCACGACGAGGGCGCCGAGAAGAGGGGTGGAGACGGCACTGGCCGCCCCGCCCTCCGTGAAGGAGGGGGAGGCGGCCAGGACGGCGAGCCGGTCGAGCCGATCCGCGACGAGCGGGCGCCAGTCGTTGCTGACCCCCGACTCGTCGACCGAGGCTCCGGTGCTGAGCGGCAGGAACCGCGACCAGTCGGCCACGACCGGAGCGGCTAGCGTCCGCCGGAGCGGCGCTTGTTGTAGACGTCGAAGGCGACCGCGAGCAGGAGCACGAGGCCCTTGACCGCCTGCTGCCACTCGATGCCGATGCCCATGATCGACATGCCGTTGTTCAGGACGCCGATGATCAGACCACCGAGGATCGCGCCGCCGATGGTGCCGACGCCGCCCTGGACGGCCGCGCCGCCGATGAACGCGGCCGAGATGGCCTCGAGCTCGAAGCCGTCGCCCGCCTTCGGGCCCGCCAGGTTGAGGCGGGCGGTGAAGACGAGGCCGGCGAGCGCCGCGAGGACGCCCATGTTGACGAACAGCCAGAAGGTGACGTTGCGCGTCTTGATGCCCGAGAGCTCCGCGGCGTGCAGGTTGCCGCCGATGGCGTAGACGTGGCGGCCGAAGACCGAGCGGTTCATCACGACGCCGTAGACGAGGACGAGGACGGCCAGGACGATCAGGGTCACCGGGATGCCCTTGAACGACGAGAGCGCGAACGCGAACGCGGCGACGACGAGGGCGATGAGGACGAGCTTGGTGACGAACCAGGCGCCCGGCTCGACGCCCTGGTTGTACTTCTGGCGGCCGCGGCGGATGCGGACCGACTGCACGGTGAACGCGATGATCGCGAGCGCGCCGACGCCGAGCGACAGCGGGTCGAGACCCTCGGTCTCGCCGAACAGATCGGTGAGGAAGCCGTTGCCCAGTGCGCGGTACTCGATCGGGAAGGAGCCGATGTTCGCGTTGCCGAGGACGACGAGCGCCAGGCCGCGGAAGATCAGCATGCCCGCCAAGGTCACGATGAACGCGGGTATCCCCACGAACGCGATCCAGAAGCCCTGCCAGGCGCCCACCAGAGCTCCGATGAGCAGCGAGAGCACGATGGAGACGAACCACGGCAGGCCCATGTTGACGGCGAAGACACCGGACATGGCGCCGACGAACGCGGCGATCGAGCCGACCGAGAGGTCGATGTGCCCGGCCACGATGACCATCACCATGCCGATGGCGAGGATGAGGATGTAGCCGTTCTGGACGATCAGGTTCGAGATGTTCTGCGGGCGCAGGAGGATCCCGTTGGTCATGATCTGGAAGAGGAGCACGACCACGATCAGGGCGAGGAAGATGCCGTTCTTGCCCAGGTCGCTGAGCACGTGGCTGAGGCGCTTGGTGAACGCGTTCTCGGTGGGGTTCACCTGCGCTCCCGCCGCCGTCGGCGGGGTGTTCTGCAGATCGGTCATCGTTGCTTCTCCTGGGTCATGAGGGTGAGGACTGCCTCGGGCGTGGCCTCGGCGATGGGCAGCTCGCCCGTGATGCGGCCCTCCGACAGCGCGTAGACGCGGTCGCAGATGCCGAGCAGCTCGGGCAGCTCGGAGGAGATGACGATGATCCCCTTACCCTCCGCCGCGAGCCGGTTGATGATGGTGTAGATCTCGTACTTCGCACCCACGTCGATGCCGCGGGTGGGCTCGTCGAGGATGAGGACGTCCGGGTCGGAGTAGATCCACTTCGACAGGACGACCTTCTGCTGGTTGCCGCCGGAGAGCTTCCCGGTCTTGGCGAGCACGGTCGGCGACTTGATGTTCATGCTGCCGCGGTACTCGTTGGCGACCTCGAACTCGCGGTTGTCGTCGACGAGTCCGGCACTGGACACCTTGGGCAGCGACGCGAGCGAGATGTTCCGCTTGATGTCGTCGATCAGGTTGAGGCCGTAGTGCTTGCGGTCCTCGGTGGCGTAGGCGAGCCCGTGGGCGATCGCCTCCGACACGTTGCGCATCCGGATCTCCTTGCCGGCCTTGAAGACCTGGCCGGAGATGCGGCTGCCGTAGGAGCGGCCGAAGAGGCTCATCGCGAACTCGGTGCGGCCGGCGCCCATGAGGCCCGCGATGCCGACGATCTCGCCGCGGTGCACGGTGAGGTTCACCTTGTCGACCATGACGCGCGTCGGGTCCTGCGGGTGGTGCGCGGTCCAGTCGACGACGCGCAGGATCTCCTCCCCGATGTGCGGCGTGTGGTCCGGGTAGCGGTGGTCGAGGTCGCGGCCGACCATGTCCTTGATGATCCGGTCTTCCGTCACGTCGTCGTGCGCGATCGTCTCGATCGTCTTGCCGTCGCGGATGACCGTGACGGTGTCGGCGATCTTCTTGATCTCGTTGAGCTTGTGGCTGATGATCAGCGAGGTGATGCCCTGCTCCTTGAGGTGCAGGATCAGGTCGAGCAGGTGGTCGGAGTCCTCGTCGTTGAGCGCCGCGGTGGGCTCGTCGAGGATGAGCAGCTTGACCCGCTTGGAGAGCGCCTTGGCGATCTCGACGAGCTGCTGCTTGCCGACTCCGATGTCCTGGATCTTGGTGGTGGGGTTCTCCTTCAGGCCGACGCGGGCGAGCAGCGAGGCCGCCTCCGCGTTGGTCTTGTTCCAGTCGATCAGACCGGCGAAGCCGCGGACCTCGTTGCCGAGGAAGATGTTCTCCGCGATGGAGAGGTAGGGGCTGAGGGCCAGCTCCTGGTGGATGATGACGATGCCCTTCGCCTCCGAGTCGCGGATGCTGGCGAACTGCATCACCTCGTCCTCGAAGACGATGTCGCCCTCGTACGTGCCGTGCGGGTACACGCCCGACAGCACCTTCATCAGCGTCGACTTGCCGGCGCCGTTCTCTCCGCAGATCGCGTGGACTTCGCCGCGCTCGGCGTTCAGCGTGACGTCCTGGAGCGCCTTCACGCCCGGGAACGTCTTGGTGATGCCGCGCATCTCGAGGATGTTCGTGGTCACGCGTGCCTCCCTTCCTTCGTAGTGGGGGAGGGCGCCCGATGGGCGCCCTCCCGGGGTCGTGCTGTGCGAGTGGAGGTGGCGCTTAGCCGTTGACCTCGGCGTCGGTGTAGTAGCCGCCGTCGACCAGCACGGACTGGATCTGGTCCTTGGTGACGATGACCGGGTCGAGCAGGAAGGACGGAACGACCTTCTCGCCGTTGTCGTACGTCTCGGTGTCGTTGACCTCGGGCTCGGTGCCCTCGAGGACGGCCTGCGCCATCAGCACGGCCTCCTTGGCGAGCTCGCGGGTGTCCTTGTAGATGGTCGCGTACTGCTCACCCGAGATGATCGCCTTGACCGAGTCGAGCTCGGCGTCCTGACCGGTGATGATCGGGAAGTCGGTGCCCACGGTGTAGCCGGCGTCGGTCAGCGCGGAGATGATGCCGCGGCTGAGGCCGTCGTAGGGCGAGAGGACGCCCTGGATCTTCGAGCCGTCGGAGTACGTCTTGGTGATGATGTCCTCCATGCGGCTCTGGGCGACCTCGGGGTCCCAGCGCAGCGTGGCGACGGTGTTGAACTCGGTCTCGCCGGACGCGACGACGAGGGTGCCCGCGTCGATGAAGGGCTCGAGGGTGTCCATCGCGCCGTTGAAGAAGAACGTCGCGTTGTTGTCGTCGGGGCTGCCGGCGAAGAGCTCGATGTTGAAGGGACCGGCGGGGGCGTCCGCAGCGGCGGCGCCCTCGAGGTCGGTCAGGCCGAGGCCCGCGAGGAGCGAGGTGGCCTGCTGGACGCCGACCTTGTAGTTGTCGAACGTGGCGTAGTAGTCCACGTTCTCGGAGTCGCGGATGAGGCGGTCGTAGGCGATGACGGGGATGTCGTTCGCCGCGGCCTCCTCGAGGACGCTGGTGAGGGTGGTGCCGTCGATCGAGGCGACGATCAGGGCCTTGGCGCCCTTGGTGATCATGTTCTCGAGCTGCGAGACCTGGGTGGGGATGTCGTCCTCGGCGTACTGCAGGTCGACCTGGTAGCCGGCCTCCTCGAGCTGCGACTTGACGTTGTTGCCGTCCGCGATCCAGCGCTCGGAGGACTTCGTCGGCATCGCGACGCCGACGAGGCCGCCGTCGCCCGAGCCGGAGCCCGAGTCGCCGGAGCCGCTCGAGCAGGCGGCGAGGGAGAGGATCATCGCGCCACCGGCGATGCCGGCGATGAGTGCGCGCTTCATTGTGGTCACTGTGATTCCTTCGTCATTGAATGCAGCGGGTGCTGGGCTGCCGCGGGGTGCCGGCGGCGGCGGGACGCTCATGTGAGCGATCACATGGAGTGATGCTAGACCTGTCGGCGGTCATCATGCCACCGTGCAGGTCTCGACTCGATAACGGCGCGATTCATCGGTGCGCCGCGCGGACGGCGGCGGTGAGCGAGCGGGGAACGGCGGTGGAGCCGCGGACCATCAGCTGCGGGTCGATCGGCGGGGACGCCTCCGGGCGCTCGCCCTCGATCAGGCTCAGCAGGGTGGCCACGCAGCGGCGGCCGAGCTCGGCGAAGTCCTGCCGCACGCTGGTCAGCGGCGGCCAGTAGTAGGCGGCCTCGGGGATGTCGTCGAAGCCGATGACGCTGACGTCCTCGGGCACGCGGATCCCGCGCTCGTGGAACGCGCTCATCACACCCAGCGCCATCTGGTCGTTGGCGGCGAAGACCGCGGTGACGTCGAGGAGGCGGCTGAGCTCGAGGCCGACGTGGTGCCCGCGCTCGGCGCTCCAGTCGCCGAGGATCGGCGGGCGCAGCGGCAGATTCCGGTCGCCGAGCTCGACGAGGTAGCCGCGCATCCGCGCCTCGGCCTCGATCCAGTCCTGCGGTCCGGAGAGGTGCAGGATCTCGGTGTGGCCGAGCTCGATCAGGTGCGCGGTCGCCATCCGCGCGCCCGCCATCTGGTCGACGTAGAGCGCATCGCCGCGCTCGGCGTCGGTGGTCTGCAGGGTGACGTTGGGGATCCGCATCGCGACGCCGGACAGGATGTCGAAGACGCGGATCTGCGGCGCGATGACCACGAGGCCCTCGACCGCCTGGTTCAGCAGGTGCCGGATCCCGGCTTGGATGGAGTCGCCGTCGGTGCCGTCGACGTTCGCGGTGACGACCAGGTAGCCGGCGTCGCGGGCGGCGACCTCGATCGCCTGGATGCTCGACGCGGGGCCGAACTGGAGGCTCTGCGAGGAGAGCACGCCGATGGTGCGGGTGCGGCTGGTGACCAGGGCGCGGGCGGCGAGGTTCGGCCGGTAGTCGAGCTCGGCCATCACGTCGAGCACGCGCTTCTTGGTCTCGGCGCGCAGGCTCGGGTGGTCGTTCAGCACGCGGGAGACGGTCTGGTGCGAGACTCCGGCCGCCCGGGCGACGTCGTAGATGCTCGGGGCCCGCGGCGCGGGCTTGTCTTCCGGCATCGGGCACCGTGGCTTCCTGTGATCGGGCGGCGCTTCGTCGCAGGGACGCGGGTGCCGCTGCGATGCGGGGCCCGCCCGTCCGCGGGCGCGTGTGAGCACACCTTACGTCTCCCGGGGGCGGGTTCCCCTCCCAGGGGGAGGCGGGGACGTCGGGACGTTCGGCTCGTGGAACCGGGTCGGGCTCGCGCGATCGCGCGGTTCCGGCGTGCCGGGGACGGTTCCGCGAGCCGGAGGTAGGCGGGTCGGAGCTTCGGCTCGTGGAATCGCGCCGGGCTCGTGGAATCCGGCGATTTTCGCGTGCCGGAGCCGTTTCCGCGTGCCGGAGATGGTCCCGCCTGCAGGAGTCGGCTCGGTGGGAGCTTCGGCTCGTGAATCGGCGTCCGGCTCGCGGGATCGAGCGATTCCGGCGTGCCGGGGCTGTTCTCGCGTGCCGGAGGTCGTGTCGAGTGCCGGGGCTCGTCGCGCGCGCCGCCGGAGACCGGGCCGGAGCTTCGGCTCGTGGAATCGCGCCGGGCTCGTGGAATCCGGCGCTTTTCGCGTGCCGGAGGTGTTTTCGCGTGCCGGAGGTGAGGAGGTCGGACGTTCGGCACGTGGAACGGAGTCGGGCTCGTGGAACGGCCGGGTTCTCACGAGCCGGAGTTGTTTTCGCGTGCCGGAGGTGAGGAGGTCGGACGTCCGGCACGTGGAACGGAGTCGGGCTCGTGGAACGGCCGGGTTCTCACGAGCCGGAGTTGTTTTCGCGTGCCGGAGGTGAGGAGGTCGGACGTCCGGCACGTGGAACGGAGTCGGGCTCGTGGAACGGCCGGGTTCTCACGAGCCGGAGTTGTTTTCGCGTGCCGGAGGTG
>NZ_JABMLF010000001.1 GCF_013205055.1 Rathayibacter sp. VKM Ac-2856 | reverse complement strand
AATGTGCCGATCCCGGTGCCGGTGGCGACGTTCTCGTTCGGCGGCTGGAAGTCGTCGCTGTTCGGCGACACGAAGGCCCACGGGGCGGAGGGGGTGCGCTTCTTCACGCAGCAGAAGGCGATCACGTCGCGCTGGCTGGACCCCAGCCACGGCGGCATCAACCTGGGCTTCCCCCAGAACTGAGGTACTGCTCCGGGAGGGGTTGATCTCGATACGGGCGCTGCGCGCCCTACTCGATCAGCATGGCGGGGGCGGCGCGCCCCGCATGATCAGCATGGAGCGCGCCGGCCACGCGACCCATGCCGGCGCAGCCGTTCCATGGTGGTCGAGTAGCCGCCGCAGGCGGCGTATCGAGACCCACGCGCCCATGCTGGGCGTAGCCGACTCCATGCTGGTCGAGTAGCCGCGCAGCGGCGTATCGAGACCCACCGCAGTCCACTCAGAGGAAGCCGAGCGCCGTCCACAGCTCCGTGCGCGCGTCGACGTCGTCGAGGTCGACGCCCAGGGCGCGCTCGAGTGCGGTGATGCGGTTCCGCAGGGTGTGCCGGTGCACGCCCAGCTCGCGGGCGGCCGGCTCCCACGCGCCGTGGCAGCGGAGCCAGACGCGGGCGCTCTCGAGGAGCACCGCGCCCTCGGGCGTGAGCAGCGGCGCGAGCATCCGCCGGGCGAGCGGCTCGGCCCCGGCCGCGGTGAGCAGCCCGCGCATGCCCTGCGCGCTCACGTCCTCGAAGCGCAGCAGCGGGAGCGCCGCCGTCGCCCGCTCGGCCGAGCGCCGCGCCTCCACGAGTCCGCGGTCCAGCTCCGACCACCCGATCGGCGCCGACGCCCCCGCCTGCACGCCGTGGCGCTCGAGCACTCCCGCGATCAGCCCCAGATCGTCCGCGCCGGTGATCACCACGAGGGCGTCGTCCCGCTCGGCGAAGAACAGCCGCGCCCCGTTCTCCTCCGCGAACACCTCCAGCTCGTCGAGCAGCGAGTCGCCGCGCACCGGCGCGCTCAGCACGCTGACCCGGATCGGCGCGGCGGGCAGCGTCCCCCACAGCTGCTGCGCGGTGCGCGCCGCGACGTCGAAGGCGCCGGCGGCGAGCAGCTCGAGCAGTCCCGAGCGCAGCTGCCGCCGCGAGGTGTCGAGGGCGCGCCGCTGCTCCAGGGCGATGCTCGCCAGCCCGATCACGCTCGCGACCAGGTCGTTGCCGGCCGGATCGAGCGGAGTGCCGGTCCCGACCGCGAGCACCCCGCGCAGGTGGTCGCGCTGCCCGAGCGTCTGCAGGGTGACCCCGCCGCCGTCGTCGAGGCGCAGCCCCGCCCGGCTGCCGCGCGCGAGCGCCTGGCGCACGGCCGCCTCGACAGAGCGCTCCGCCGCCTCCGGCACGTCGAGCCGGGTGGGCAGGTGCACGCGCTGCCCGACCGCGTCATAGAGGGCCACCCAGCAGTCCAGCTGCCGCTCGAGCTCCGTGAGGATCGCCGCCAGGCCGTCGGGACGCAGCGCCGCCCGCGCGACCCGCCGCTGCGCCTCCAGCGACCACTCCAGCCGCTCGCGCTGCTCCCGCGAGATGACGTCCGCGACGAAGCGGATGATCCCCATGAACGGCGTCGTGGCGGCGACCTCGAGCAGCGGCAGTCCCTGCCCGGCGCAGGCCGCGACGAGCGGCCCCGGCACCTCGTCGTGCACGATGCCGATCGCGAAGCCGAGCGCCCGGATGCCGCGCCCGCGCAGGCGCGCGACGTACGCCTCCGAGAAGTCGGCGCCCTGCGCGCCGGGGCTCTGCTCGAAGTGCACGCCGTCGGTGAGCAGCAGCTGCCCCGACTCGAGCCACGGCGTCGGATCGACGAGGTCGGAGGAGTGCGCCCAGACCAGCGGGGCGTCGAGGGCGGCCTCGTCGTGCACCCCGGCGAGGACGCGGAGGCGGAAGGCCGGCTCGGCGAGCAGATCGCGGACGGTCGCGGGCACGGGCGGCTCCACTCGGGTCGGTTCGACGTTCCGTCCATCGTAGGGCGCGGTCTTCGACGAAATGCGGAGCCCGCGCATCGGCGTCGAGCGGCACGATGGAAGCATGACGCTCTCGGACACGACTCCCTCTGTCAGCACCAACGCCTCCGTCACCGCCGCGGACCGCTCGCGCGTGTTCCACTCCTGGTCCGCGCAGGGGGCGCTGAACCCGCTGCCCCTCGCGGGCGGCCTCGGCGCCGAGGTCTGGGACGTCGACGGCACCCGCTACCTCGACTTCTCCAGCCAGCTCGTGAACGTCAACATCGGCTACCAGCACCCGAAGGTCGTCGCCGCGATCCAGGCGCAGGCCGCGGTGCTCACCACGGTCGGCCCGGCCTTCGCGAACGAGACCCGCGCCGAGGCGGCGCGCCTGATCACCGAGCGCGCTCCCGAGGGCTTCGAGAAGGTCTTCTTCACCAACGGTGGCGCCGACGCGAACGAGAACGCGATCCGGATGGCCCGTCTGTACACGGGGCGCGACAAGATCGTCTCCTTCTACCGCTCGTACCACGGCAACACCGGCGCGGCGATCGTCTCGACCGGCGACTGGCGCCGCATCCCCAACGAGTACGCCCGCGGGCACGTGCACGCGTTCGGGCCCTACCTCTACCGCAGCGAGTTCTGGGCCGAGACGCCCGAGCAGGAGTGCGAGCGCGCGCTGCACCACCTCGAGCGCGTCGTGCAGGCCGAGGGTCCGGAGTCGATCGCCGCGCTGCTGCTGGAGACGATCCCCGGCACCGCGGGGATCCTGACCCCGCCGCCCGGCTACCTCGCCGGCGTGCGGGCCCTCGCCGACCGGTACGGCATCCTGCTGATCCTCGACGAGGTGATGGCCGGTTTCGGCCGCACCGGCGAGTGGTTCGCGTTCAACGCCTTCGACGTCCGGCCGGACCTCATCACCTTCGCGAAGGGCGTCAACTCGGGCTACGTCCCGATCGGCGGCGTCATCATCGACGACCCGATCGCGCACCACTTCGACGAGCGCGTCTTCCCCGGCGGGCTCACCTACTCCGGCCACCCGCTCGCCGCGGCGAGCGTCGTCGCGACCCTCGAGGCGATGGCGGAGGAGGGGATCGTCGACAACGCGAAGTCGATCGGCTCCGAGCACCTCGCCCCCGGCCTGGCCGCCCTCGAGGCGAAGCACGACCTGATCGGCGAGGTCCGCGGCTCCGGAGTGTTCTGGGCGCTCGAGCTCGTCACCGACCGGGCCACCCGCGAGCCGCTGCCCGCCGCGGCCGTCGGCCGGCTGAAGGCCGACCTGCTCTCCCGCGGCCTCGTGCCCTTCACCGCCGACAACCGCATCCACGTCGTCCCGCCCGCCGTCGTCACCCCCGCCGAGGTCGCCCGCGGCCTCGCGCTCCTCGACGACGCCCTGACGGCCTTCAGCGGCTGACGCGGGGTCTCGATACGCCGCTGCGCGGCTACTCGACCAGCATGGGTGGGCCGCGTCCCGAGCGGGCGCCCCTTCATGCTGATCGAGTAGCCCGCGCAGCGGGCGTATCGAGATCCACCGTCGTGCACACGCCGGGTCTCGCTACGTTGCTCCGCGTCTACTCGACCAGCATGGTCGGCCCCCGCCGACGATCGACGGGGACCTCTCCGAACCACCCGGCCACCCGCACGCCGTATCCGGGGATCCGCGTCCCAGCGGATCCCCGTCGGCGACCGCACCACGCTCTGCGAAACGCACCACCCACTCCGCCGACCGCGAGACGCCGCCCCGCGGCGTCCTAAGAAACGGAGTGCAGCGCGAACGCCGTCACGAACCCGAGCACCGCGTACAGCCCCGTGAGCACGTCGTCGCGGTCGAAGGCCTCGGGGATCATCGTGTTGGAGATCATCGCGAGGATCGCGCCGGCCGCGACCGTGGTCACGAACGCGACGACCGCTCCGGGTGCGCTCGCGAAGACGAGGAAGCCGACGAGCGCGGCGATCGCGGAGAGCGCGGCGATGCCTCCCCAGACGGTGAACACGTAGCGCGCCGAGCGGCCGTCGGCCTTCATGCCGACCGTGGAGGAGAGCCCCTCCGGCAGGTTCGAGATCGCGACGGCAGCCACGATCGGCACGCTGATCGCCGCTCCCGCCCCGCCCTGCGCGACCGAGAGCCCGAGCACGATCGACTCGGGGATGCCGTCGATCAGCGCGCCCGCGGCGATCGCGGTGCCGCCGCCGGAGGAGCCGGAGCCCTTCGCGCTCTTGCGGTTCCCGGCCCCGGCGCGAGTCAGCAGCGCGTCGGCCCCGACGAAGACCACGGCGCCGACCAGCGTGCCGAGCACTGTCGGCAGGAGCCCGCCGTCGTCGGCCGCCTCCTGCACCAGCTCGTAGGCGAGGGCGGAGATCAGCACGCCGGCGCCGAACGCCGAGATGGCGGCGGTCAGCTTGGGCGGGACGCGGACGAACCAGGCGAGCGCCGCTCCGATGAGGAGGGTCGCTCCGCCGAGGACGCCGCTGAGCAGGGCGAGGGACCAGGAAGGCACGGCGCCCAGCCTGGCAGGCGGCGGCACCCGCCGACCCGGGGTTGACGGCGGTAGTCGATCGGCAGGGGACTCGTCAGCACCCGCTCCTCAGCACCGCTCCGAGACGTAGCCCTCGTCCGCCGGCGTCAGCAGGTCGCGGTCGCGCAGCAGCACGCCGATGCCGTCGCCGCGCGCGCACGCCCGGGCGAACACCGCGTCCGCGTCCTCGACGTCCGTGTACTCCACCTCGTACACCCGCTCGCCGTACACGTCCGTGTACGCGTCGCACTCCGTGAACACCTCGCACTCCTCGGTGATCGCGAAGTCGAAGCCGAGCCCGCGCATCTCCTCGGCCCGCTCCGCCGCGTTCTTCTGGCCGATCGCCAGGCCCACCCGGTGCGCCTCGGTGACGAGCTCCCGCGCGAAGGCAGCGGTGTCGGAGTCGGTCAGCAGGCCGTCGGAGCGGGTCGCGGAGTCGAGGTTGTCGGCCTCGACGGCGTCGAAGCCGCTCTCGGCGCAGCCCGCCAGCCACGGTCCCACCACGTCGAGCAGCGCCGCCCGCTTCGCCTCCGTCGACACGTCGAGCAGCGTCTCGTCCGGCCAGTCGGGATCGGTGACGGGCTCGCCGTCCGCGTCCCGCAGCAGCAGCTCGGGATGCGCCGCCCACTCCGCCTCCGCGCCGGGCTGGGTCTGGAACGCGTTGACGTAGCAGACCGAGTACACCCCCGGCTCGGGCTCCGCGGTCCGGTCGCGCACGACGAGGTCCGTCCCCTCCGCCGGCGGGTAGGCGCCGCCGAGCTGGTAGTCGAAGCTCGCGCCCGCCGGAGGGAGGGCCGGTTGCCCGACGGTTGCTGCGCATCCGGCGAGGAGAAGGGCGGTCGCGGCGAGGCAGCACAATAAACTGGCCGAATGGCGGAGTTCAGCGCGAGTGTCTTTCAGAACGAGTTCCTCTCGGACGGCGCGACGGATGTGCACGCGATCGTGACGGTGACCGCCTCGGGCACCGGCGCGGCCGGCAGCGACGGAGCGGCCGCCGAGCTCATCATCGTCGACTGCTCGGGGTCGATGACCGGCGAGAACATGACCGCGGCCAAGCGCGCCGCCGCCGTGGCCGTCGACCAGATCCTCGACGGCACCTTCTTCGCCGTCATCGCCGGGTCCGAGCGCGCCGACCGCGCCTTCCCGTACCCCAACGCCTCCGTGTCGATGGTGCGGATGGAGCCCGGCGCCCGCGCCGCGGCGAAGGAGGCCATCGGCTACCTCCAGGCCGACGGCGGCACCGCGATGGGCACCTGGCTGACCCTCGCGCGCCAGCTCTTCTCCAGCGTCCCCGAGGCGAAGCAGCGGCACGCGATCCTGCTCACCGACGGCAAGAACGAGCACGAGTCGCGGATGCAGCTCGACGCCGCGATCCGCGCGGCCGGCGGCGTCTTCCAGTGCGACGTGCGCGGCGTCGGCTCCCGCTGGGTCGTCGAGGAGGCGCGCACCATCGCGAGCGCGCTGCTGGGCACCGTGGGGCTCATCGCGAACCCGGCCGACATGGCCGCCGACTTCGAGCAGCTGATCCAGGCGTCGATGGGCCGCGGCGTCGCCGACGGCGAGCTGCGCGTCTGGACGCCGCAGGGCTCCCAGCTGCTCTTCGTCCGCCAGGTCGCGCCGAACCTCGAGGACCTCAGCTCCCGCCGCACCTCGGTGAACCCGCTGACCGGCAGCTACCCGACCGGCGCCTGGGGCGACGAGTCGCGGGAGTACCACGTCGCCGTCCGCGTCGCCTCGAAGCCGGTCGGCGCCGAGCAGCTGGCCGCCCGCGTGCAGCTCAGCGTGCGCGACGAGGTGGTCGCCTCCGCCCTGGTGAAGGCCCGCTGGACCGACGACTCGGCGCTCACCGCGCGCATCGACCCGGCCGTCGCGCACTACACCGGCCAGACGGAGCTCGCCTCGGCGATCCAGGACGGCCTCGCCGCGAAGGCCGTCGGCGACGACGCCACCGCGACCGTCAAGCTCGGCCGCGCCGTGCAGCTGGCCGCGGCCACCGGCAACGACGAGGCGACCGCGAAGCTGCGCAAGGTGGTGGAGATCGACGATCCGAACGAGGGCACGGTCCGGCTGAAGCGCGGCGTCGCCCGCCTCGACGAGATGGCGCTCGACACCGCCTCGACGAAGACCACGCGGGTGCGCAAGTGAGCTACCGCTGCCCGGAGGGGCACGCCTCCGCGTCCGGCGACTACTGCGACGTCTGTGGCGCCCCGATCGCGCCGGCCGCGCCGTCCGCGCCCGGGCCGAGCGCCGCCGCCCCCACGGAGGCGATCCCGACCGGTCCCGCCGTCTGCCCGAACTGCTCCTACCCGAACGAGGCCGGAGCGCTGTTCTGCGAGAACTGCGGCTACGACTTCACCACCGGCTCGCTGCCCGAGGCCGACTCGTTCACCGAGCCGGGCGCCGTCCGCGCACCCGGCGAGGTCGGCGGCTCCGCGACGGCGGCCGGCGACCCGGCCGCGCACGTCGGCGAGGCGCCCGCGCCGGGTGCTCCCGGCGCCCCGGGTGCTCCCGCCCGGCTCGTCCCGGAGGAGGAGGCGGGGTTCGACGTGCCCGTCGCCACGGCGCCGCCCGCCGAGAGCGCAGCTCCCGCGACCGAGGTCCTCGCCGAGGTCACCGGCAGCACGCCGACCGCCGCGCCGGTCGCGACGCCCGCGCCCGAGGAGGAGGACGACCCCTGGATCGCCGAGATCTGGGTCGACCCCGACTGGTACGCCGAGCAGCGCGCCGAGGACCCGATGCCCTCCGCCGGACCGCCCACGATCGTCGTGCTGCGCGAGCGCTCGCTGCTCGTCGGGCGCCCCTCCGTCTCGCGCGGCATCTCCCCGCAGATCGACTGCGGCACCGACTCCGGCGTCTCCCGCCGCCACTGCCAGCTCAACACCGACGGCTACCGCTGGTGGGTCGAGGACCTGCAGTCCGCGAACGGCACCTACCTCGCCGCCGCCGGCGCCCCGCTCCCGCAGACCCCGATCCCCACCGGCCAGCGCCGCGAGATCGAGGAGGGCGACCGCGTCTACGTCGGCGCCTGGACCCGAATCGTCCTCCGCAAGGCCCTCCCGGGCGAGGCCTGACCGGGCGCCCCCTACAGATCGAGTAGCCCGCGAAGCGGGCGCCCCCTGCTGATCGAGTAGCCCGCGCAGCGGGCGTATCGAGATCCACCGTCACCGACAGCTGAGTCGTCTGGCCGGCGTCTGACGTCGGCGGGTCTCGATACGCCGCTGCGCGGCTACTCGACCGGCACGGATCACCGGGCGCGCAGCGCGAGCGCCGGGTCCTGCCGGCTCGCCGTCCAGGCGGGGATCGTCGAGGCGGCGAGCCCCGTCAGGAGTCCGACGCCGAGCCCCGCCGCCGGCAGCCAGGACTCGAGGACCGGGGTCCAGCCCTGCAGCACGGCGATGACGAGCGTCGCGGCACTCCCGACGGCCACGCCTACCGCTCCGCCGAGGAGGCCGATGAGGAGGCCCTCGGCGAGGAAGAGGCGTCCGACCGCGGTCCTGCCGGCGCCGACGGCCCGGCGCAGTGCGATCTCATGCGCCCGGGCCTGCACGGAGAGGTGCAGGGTCGTGGCGGCGCTGATGGTGGCGAGGACGAGAAGGATGAGGGAGATGAGCGCGATCAGGGCGCCGAGGTCGCTGCCGATACCCGTCCGGAGATCGCGGAGGTCGGCGACGGTCTCGACGCCGAACCGTCCGGGGTTCGCGGGATCGAGCCGAAGGGGGACCGCCTCCGCGACGGCGGCGGGGTACCCGGGCTCGGTGCGGATCAGGAGCGCCGTCGTGACGTCGGACGAGCCCTGCAGGACATCGGAGGAGACGATCACCGAGTCGGTGAGGTCGGCCTGCCGAGGCCCGGCGTCGAGCACGCCGACGACGTCGACCGTTCGGCCGTTCACCCAGAGCCGGCAGCCGGGGCCCGGGGGTGGGAGCTCGAGTGCCACCGCCGCGTCGCGACCGACGATCGCGATCCCGCGCACCGATCGGTCGTCGAGGAGTCCGAAGGTGTCCGGGCCCACGGGCGATGCGCCCGTGAGCCGCAGGTAGCCCGAGGACGCGGACATCAGTCTCAGCGGCGATCCCCTCTCCGGCTCGGAGGGCGAGAGGCGCTGGATCGAGGCGGAGCCTCCCGACGCCACGGACGCGGAGCCGACTCCGGCGACCCTCGGCAGAGACGACGCCGAAGCGATCCATCCGGAGAGGCGACGGTCGTCGTCGCGCAGGAGACCCGTGCCGCCGGGGACCGAGACGCGCACGTCGTCGAGGGCGGCCGCGTTCAGTCTGTCCGCGACGCTGCTGGAGGCGCTCTCGCTGACCCCGATCGACGCGACCAGACCGCCGATCCCCAGCGCGAAGGCGAGCAGCAGGAACAGGGTGCGCGCCAGCCGGGTGGTGACGACGTCGAGGGCGTCGCCGAGGTCGTCGGCGAGCGCCGTGACCCGGCGGAGAGGACTCCGGCGCGACGGTTCCGCCTCCTCGACACCCGCCCCCTCGGCGGCCCTCTGTGCACCGGCCGGCGGTGAGGTGGCCGTCGACGGGTCGACAGTGCCGTCGACGATGCGGATCGTGCGGTCCGCGGCCGCCGCGATCGACTCGTCGTGGGTGATCAGGACGACGGTGACTCCGCCGGCATGGAGATCGCGAAGGCAGTCGAGCACCGCCGCCCCGTTGGCCCGGTCCAGATTGCCGGTCGGCTCGTCGGCGAGGACGATCTGCGGCCGGGTGGCGATGGCGCGAGCGAGGGCGAGACGCTGCTGCTCACCGCCGGAGAGGACCCGCCCGGCGGCGTGCGCCCTGGATTCCACGCCGAGCCGGGCGAGGGCGTCCAGCGCCCGCTCGCCGCGCTCCGCGAGCGGGACGCGCTGCGTGCGGAGTCCGAGGGCCGCGTTGTGCAGGGCGGAGACGTCGCCGAGGACGAACGACTGCTGGAAGACGAATCCGAAGACCCGGGACCGGAGGCGGTCGCGCTCGCGCTCGCGCAGGGAGGCGACCTCCGTCCCGTAGACGCGGTAGCTGCCCGCCGTAGGAGTGTCGAGCAGGCCGAGGACGTTCAGCAGCGTGCTCTTGCCCGAGCCGGACGGACCGACGATCGCGACGAACTCCCCCTGCCGCACGGTGATGCCGATGTCCCGGATGCCGGTCGCGGGGTCGGCGCCGAAGATCCGGGTGATCCCGGTCAGCTCGAGGGCGGCCGGCGGACCCGCCGTCTCGTCCGAGGACGGGGTGACGGTCACTGCAGGATCACCTCGCTGCCGGGCGCGAGGACGTCGCCGGCGATCGCGGTCCAGCCGTTCCCCGAGTAGTCGACGGTGACAGGCACTCGCCGGGGTGCCGGCTGCTCCGCTCCTGCCTCGGCATCGTCCGGCACGAGGACGAAGGTCCCCTCGGCGTCCTGCCGGAGGGCGACCGTCGGCACCGCGAGGGACTCCTCGTGCGGAGCCTGCGGCAGCACGGTGACGCTCAGGCCGGGCGAGAGTCCCGCGAAGGCGGGATCGGCCGAGGCGACCGTGACGTCCCGTCCCGGCGCCTTGCCGTCCGAGGCCTCGACGAACTCCCCGATCGTCGTGATCGTGCCCGCGAGCTGCCGGGTGTCGGCCTGAACGCCCACCTCCTGTCCGACGGTCAGCGTCGCAGCGCTCACCGCGTCGGCCCGGAACGAGACGGTGTTCGGAGAGGTGCGGACCGTGACCAGCGGAGCCTCGCTCGTGACGGTCGCGCCGAGCGGTAGGGCGCCTGTGACGGTCGCCTCGGCCTCCGCCAGCGCGACGAAGCTCGCGAAGGGGATGAGCGGACCCGGGGGACGGACGACGAGGGGCTGCTGCCCCTCGGGCGTCGGGGAGGACGTGGGCTCCGACGGATCAGGATCGGCAGGCGACGACTCCACCGCGTCGGGGGCGGCGGTCGGCGCGGGGAAGCCGTTGTCGACGAAGAGCTCCGTCACGGCGGCGGTGGTCCGCCAGTCCACCCAGCCGGTCACCTCGACGTCCGCTCCGATCGCGCGGAGCGCGCGCTGGAGGGATGAGACGTCGTCGCCCTCGTCGCCGGTGCGCAGATCGCGGTAGAGCGCCAGCGGCGCGGGCAGGACGAAGACGGGTCGGCCGGAGACGGCACCGACGAGACTTCCCGGTCCGATCGCCTCGCCGACGTCGACGGTCCGCCTCGTGACCACGGCCGGGACCCCCGCGGGGATCGTGCTGAGCGTCTGCTCGCTCCCTGCGACGACGATCCCGGCGAACGCCGTGCGGGAGTCGACGACTCGCCTCTCCACCGGCACGGTGACCCGGATCGTCTGCCGCGCCTGCTCTCCGGGTCCGCGGTCCGGAGCCTGCACCAGGAGCCCCGTCAGGAAGGAGGCCGCGATCGACCCGATCAGGACACCGGCCGCGACGACCGCTCGGAGGGGGTGCTCGATGCGCCGGAGGCGTCCGCGGCTCTCGACCGCACCCTCTCCGTCGGTGACGTCGCCGTCAACCATGCGCGGCGATGTACGCGCGCGCGGCGTCGAGGAGTTCCTGCTTGCGCTCCTTCTCCTCGTTCAACGCCGCTTGGTTCGCGTCGATCAAGGGCTGCTGGTAGGCCGCTTCGAGGTCCGCGAGCGTCTGCGTCAGGCGGGTGTCGGTGTTGCAGCGGGCCTCGATCGAGGCGAGCCGGATCCCCTCCTCGCTGCTGCCCGCTCCTTCCTCCTCCAGCAGGTCGTACGACTGCTGAGACAGGTAGCTCTCACCGGTCTGAGGAGTGAGTCCGGCCTCCTGCAGGCACTGCTCCCAGGGCTCGCGAGCCCGCTGCCAGCGCTCGTCCTTCCGCGCCTTCGTCCGCGCCTCGCTCTCCAAGCGGGAGACGAGACTGTTCAGGTACTCGTCCTGCGGGGGAGTGACGGTGTCCATCGCCGCCGTCACCGATTCGTCGTCCTGAGCGCAGCCGTCGTACGCCGCCGACCACTGCAGCCCTCCGGCCGTTCGAGCGTTCTTCATCGCGATGTCCAGCGGCGATGGTGCGAAATCGAAGCCGTAGCGGGCCGCGCGCGGCTCGTCCCAGATCCCGAAGGTCCGATCATCGAGGTCGGTCGACGGGTCGGCCGGTGCTCGAGCGACTGAATACGTGAATCCCTTCGATCTCATGCACTCCGCGAGCACCGCCTCCGCAGCAGCCTCGAAGACCTGCTGGTCTGAGTGACGCCCGTAGAACGCGTACTCGTCCAGCGGCATGACGATCTCCCCGCTGGCCGAGTCCAGGTTCGCGCGAGCGGATTCGTCAGGTCCGGCCGAGCTGATCGCGCAGGCGCTCAGCAATGCAACAGAGGCCACTGCGCCGAGGGCGCCCCGAAGGTGACGTCCCCCGGGGCGCCGTCGTCGATGGCTCACTAGCGGTAGCTCTCGATCCGGTCGTTCCAGTTCAACGGCCACGACAGTCCGGTCGTGACATGCGTCAGAGCCGATACGTCTCCACTCAGACGGACCGAACCACCGGTGTACCCACGGTCCTCGTAGAAGGTCTTGCCACCCGGAGGAGCCTTGAGCGACGACGCCTCCCTGTTCATCGTGCCGAGGCCGTCCTTCTCCGCCCACGCTGCGCCGTAGACGTATCCGCCGTAGTCCGCATTCTCATAGATCGGAAATGCCGACGCGGTCGTCGCGCCTCCGAACGCGAGCGCTGCGGCGGCCAGGAAAGACGCGACATGTGCCCCATATCTTCTCTTCATGCTCCCTCTCCATTGATCGGATCATCACCGTGTGGTGGCCGAGCCGTTGCGGCCGACGAGAAGAGACGGTAAGTGAGACTTCGTCGACTCACAAGAGGGTGTCGTTCGCTGCTCGTTCATTGGCGCTCGATTCGCCTTCACCCGCTGGTCGTCGGGTGTCGG
This sequence comes from Rathayibacter sp. VKM Ac-2856, assembly GCF_013205055.1. Classification (GTDB taxonomy): domain Bacteria; phylum Actinomycetota; class Actinomycetes; order Actinomycetales; family Microbacteriaceae; genus Rathayibacter. The sequence continues at coordinate 1,512,597 of NZ_JABMLF010000001.1, read as the reverse complement.
GTGAGGGCCGCCGGCGCGCGGGCCGGAATGGGTCAGTCTCGATACGCCGCTGCGCGGCTACTCGACCAGCTGCGGGTGCCGCTGCGTGGCTGGTCGACCAGCGGATGAGATCCGCCGTCGACGAGGCGAGGCCGCCGGGCGTCAGCGGCCGGCGAGGAGTCCGAGCATCCAGGAGAGGGCGGCGACGGCGCCGACGCCGACGACGCTCGAGCCGATGATGACGGCGCGGCGCAGGCGCGCGCGGCGGCCGTCGGGAGCGGTGGCCTCGGCGGGCGCCGCGACGGACGACGCGGTCATGCCCGCGCGCAGCCGGTGCGCGACCTCGTCGGCGGTCGGCCGCTTCGCCGGGTCGCGGTCGGTCATCGAGGTCAGCAGCGCACGCCAGGGCGCGGGCAGCGTCGCCGGGACGACGGGTGAGCGGTTGAGCCGCGCGATGGCCGCCTCGAGGACGGTGCCCGAGTACTCGCGGTGCCCGGTGATCGCCTCCAGCAGGACGAGGCCGAGGGAGAAGACGTCGCTCGCACCGCTGATGGGCTCGCCGGCGACCTGCTCGGGGCTGACGAAGCTCGCGGTGCCGATGACGATGCCGTCGCTGGTGAGGCGGGAGCCGTCCATGAAGTGGGCGACGCCGAAGTCGGTGAGCTTGGCGGTGCGGGCGTAGCCGCTGGAGGCGACCTCGCTGACCAGGATGTTCGCCGGCTTCACGTCGCGGTGCACGACGCCCCGCTCGTGCAGGTACGCGAGCGCCTCGGCCAGCTGCGTGCCGATCGCGGCGACCTCGTCCGGCGCCATCGGGCCCGGCTCCAGCCGCGCCTCGAGGGTCGGGTCGGCGACGAGCTCCATCACGACGTAGCGGCGCACCTCGCCGCCGAAGTTGTGCAGGCCGGCGTCGAAGAGGTTGACGATCCCCGGGTGCGCGAACGAGCTGAGCATCCGCACCTCGCGCTCCTGGCGGGCGACGTCCTCGGGGTTCGAGGCCTCCGCGCGGAAGACCTTCACGGCCACCTCGCGCTGCACGGTCTCGTCGCGCGCGCGGTAGACCGACCCCATCCCGCCCGAGCCGATGCGCTCGATCAGGTAGTAGCGACCGGCGACCCGCTGCTGCGCGGCGTTGGCGGCGATGGTGCTCACGACGACCCGCCTTCTGCTCGAGCGAACCGCTCCACGGCGCTCAGGGCGAGCTCCTGGGTAGACGGTACCGCGGCGCCGCCGCGCAAGGGGCCGGACTGTCCGGGATTGACAGACCGACGTGATAGAAGCAGTCGATCCGCCGCCCCGGACGGCATCGTCAGCGCAGTCCGCTGCGGGAGAAGCCCTGCACGAAGTAGCGCTGGAAGATCAGGAACAGCACGACCATCGGCACCACGTTGACCAGCGCGAAGGCCATCGTCCCGCCGTAGTCGCTGCCGAACTGGCCCTGCAGGTAGAGCAGCCCCATCGGCAGGGTGAAGAGCGCGTTCTCCTTGAGCGCGATCAGCGGCCAGGCGAAGTCGTTCCACGAGCCGAGCAGGGTCATGAAGAAGAGGACGGCGATCAGCGGCTTCGAGAGCGGGAGCACGATCCGGGTGAACACGCGGAAGTGGCCGGCCCCGTCGATCCGGGCCGCCTCGATCAGATCGCGCGGGATCGCGAGGATGAACTGCCGCGCGAGGAAGAGCCCGAACGCCGACGCCGCCGTGGGCAGGATGACCGCCCAGTAGCTGCCGTAGAGGCCGAGATCGGTGACCAGCCGGAACAGCGACACCATGATCACCTGCACGGGCAGGGTCAGCGTGGACAGCGCCAGCAGGAAGAGCACGCCCGAGCCGCGGAAGCGCAGCTGCGCGAAGGCGTAGCCGCCGAGCAGGTTGATCGCCACGGTGATCAGCGCCGTGACGAGGCTGATCGCGAGCGAGTTGCCGAACCAGGTCGCGACCGGGAACGAGTCGAAGACCCGCTCGAAGTTGACGAGGGTGAACTCGCGCGGCCAGAGCCGCAGCGTGCCGCCGAGCAGCTCGGCCCGCGAGGAGAACGCCACGACGAGCATCCAGTAGAGCGGGAAGAGGATGACCAGGGAGACGAGGATCGCGAGGACCAGCCGCAGGGCGGTCGTGGAGCGGGAGACGCGGTTCATTCGACGAGGTCCCTCGAGCGGTTCGTCCGCCACTGCACGGCGGTGAAGATCATCGTCAGGATCAGCAGGACGATGCCGATCGCCGCCGCGTAGCCCTGGTCGCGGGTGACGAAGCCGGTGTCGTAGGCGTAGGTCACCAGCACCGAGGTCGAGTTCTGCGGCCCGCCGCCGGTCAGGACGAAGACGATGTCGAAGACCTGGAAGGAGTAGATGACGTTGAGGATGAGCAGGAAGAACGTCGACGGCCCGACCAGCGGCACCGTCACGTGCCGGAACTGCTGCCAGCCGTTCGCGCCGTCCAGCCGCGCCGCCTCGTAGAGCGCGGGGTTCACGCCCTGCAGCCCGGCCAGGTAGATCAGCATGTTGAAGCCGGTGCGCCACCACAGCGTCACGAGCACGACCGAGGCGAAGGCCGCGGCGCCGCCCGACTGCCAGGCGATGCGCGGCAGGCCGATCGTCTGCAGCAGCCCGTCGAGCACGCCGCTGTTCTCGTCGAAGATCAGCACGCCCATCAGCGCCGTCGCGACGCCGGACACCGCCATCGGCAGGATCAGGATCGAGCGGAAGACGGCCCGCGCCGGCAGCACGGAGTTCAGCAGCACGGCCGCGCCGAGCCCGAGCGCCATCGAGAGCGGCGTGACGATCAGCGTGAAGAGCGCGGTGTTCAGCGTCGAGCGCCAGAACAGCGGGTCGGACAGCAGCCGGGCGTAGTTGTCCAGGCCGATGAAGACGCCGTCGCCGAACCCGTTGGTGCGCTGGAAGCTGATCAGGAACGCGCCGACCAGCGGCACGAACACGAACAGCCCGAGCATCAGCAGGTTCGGTGCGAGGAACCCGTAGGCGGCGACGGTCTCGCGCGCGGCGGGGGCCCGGGAGGGGCGGCGCGGCCGCGCCGTCACCTCCTCGGGCGCGGGGAGGGTGCGGGTCACGGGGTCGCGCCGCTCACTGCACGGCGGTGGCGATGCCGGAGGTGAGGTTAGCGATCGTGTCCTCGGTGCTCTGGCCGCCGACGAACGCCTGCTCGAGCTGGTCCTTCAGCACCGCGATGATCGCCGCCATGTCCGGCGAGGCGACCTGCGCCGCGTCCTCGGCCTGCACGGTCCCCGCCTGGCCGAGGAACACCTCGGCGAGCTCGGGGCGCACCTCGAACTCGATGCCGGACTCGGTCAGGTCGCGGCGCGTGGGCAGGAGCGAGGCTCCGGCGCAGAAGTCGCGCATCGACTCCTCCTCGGTGACGAAGGCGAGGAACGCCGCGGCGAGCTCCGGGTTCGCGGTGGCCTTGGTCGCGACCAGGGCGTTGCCGCCGAAGTCGCCGCCGCCGCGCACGTTCCGCGGTGAGTAGGTCGCGCCCCACTCGAAGTCGAGCGTCGACTCCGCGTCCGGGATCAGGAAGGCGCCGCCGAAGGTCATCGCCGTCGTCTGCGAGTACCAGAGGTCGCTCGCGTAGGTCGTCGCCTGGATCGAGCTGCTCGGCGGCACGAGGCCGTCGGTGAAGAAGCTGCGGCTGAAGTCGATCGCCGCACGGCCGGCGTCCGAGTCGATGGCCGGAGCGGAGAGGTCCTCGGTGAGGAAGCGGCCGTCGGCCTGGAAGAGCAGGCTGAGCCAGCGGGTCACGCCGTTGCCCTGCCAGTTGTAGGCGAAGGGGTAGCGCTCGGCGGGCAGCGAGGCGCGCAGCTTCCGGCCGACCTCGGTGAACTCCTCCCAGGTCCACGCCTCCTCCGGGGAGGACGGGAACTCGGTCACGCCGGCGGCGGCGAGCGCCTCGGTGTTGTAGAGGATGAGCGAGGTGTCGGTGTGGTGCGGCACGCCGAACGGGCTGCCGCCGCTCTGCACCGCGGCCCAGGCCGGGTCGGTGAAGCGCTCGGCGACATCGGCCTCGAGGTGCGGCGTGAGGTCGAGCAGCTGGTCGCGACCCGCGTAGCTGCCGAAGGTGTAATAGGGCACGCGGAAGACGTCCGGCGGGTTGCCCGCCTGCAGCTGCGCGTCGATGTTGGTGAACATCTGCTCGTACGGCACCGAGTTCAGCGCCACGGTCGAGCCGGGGTTCGCCTCCTGGAACCGGTCGATCGCGCGCTGGAAGCCGGCGAGCTCGGCGTCCGTGCCCCAGGTGGTGAAGGTGAGCGTGCCGCTGTCGGCGCTCGCCGCGGGGCGGGCCGGGGCGAAGCCGCAGCCCGCGAGCACGGGGACCGAGGCGGCGACGCCCAGGGCGCTGAGGAAGCGGCGCCGATCCAGCGTCACCCGATCGAAGGCGCTCCTGCCGAGCGAGATCCTGTCCAGAGCCATCACGGCCTCCCCTACGGGGGCCACCGACGGGCCCTCCGAGGGGAGGCTAGCCGCGGGCTCCTGCGGGCGCCGCTACTGGACGGATCCGCGTTCCTGTGAGAGGGCGATGCTCACGGCCGGCGGCCGAGCATCCCCTCGAACGAGCCGTCCAGCGCCCACGGGTCCGCGGGTGCGCGGGAGGTGCGCGCCGCCTCGGTCGCGAGCTCGCGGCCCGCGCGCTCGATCCGGGAGGGCAGCGCCCGCCCGTCCTCGGTCGCTCCGCCCCAGTCCTCCGTCGCGGCGAACACCGTCGTCGAGAGCGGAGCCGCGTGCAGGTAGGTGAAGAGCGGGCGCATCGCGTAGTCGACCGCGAGGGAGTGGCGGGGCGAGCCGCCGGTCGCCGCGAGCAGCACGGGCAGCCCGCGCAGCGCCTCCGTGTCGAGCACGTCGACGAACGACTTGAAGAGGCCGCTGTAGCTGGTGGTGAAGATCGGCGTGACGGCGATCAGGCCGTCGGCACCGGCCACCGCGTCGAGCGCGGTCTGAAGCGCGGGGCTCGCGAAGGCGGTGAGGAGGTCGTTCGTCACGTCGTGCGCGAGGTCGCGCAGCTCGACGACGCTGCGCTCGACGGCGAAGCCCTGCTCGGCGAGCGAGGCCTCCGCGGCGTCGGCCAGGCGGTCGGCGAGCAGGCGGGTGGAGGACGGCGTGCTGAGGCCGGCCGAGAGGACGGTGATCCTGCGGGTGTCCATGGGTGTCGCCTCCTAGGCGCTGACGGGGACGGGCTGCTCGGCGCGGGCGGCGACGAGCGAGGAGTGGGTGGGGGCGTCCGGCACGTGCGCCGGGCGGCCCTCGGCGAAGCCGGCGCGCAGGGTGGGGAGGATCTCGCCGAGCATGTCCATCTGCTCGAGGACGGTCTTCAGCGGCAGGCCCGCGTGGTCCATCAGGAACAGCTGGCGCTGGTAGTCGCCGACGTACTCGCGGAAGCCCAGGGTGCGGTCGATGATCTCCTGCGGCGAGCCGACGGTGAGCGGGGTCTGCTCGCTGAAGTCCTCGAGCGAGGGGCCGTGGCCGTACACCGGGGCGTTGTCGAAGTAGGGGCGGAACTGCGAGACCGCGTCCTGCGAGTTCTTCGCGAGGAAGATCTGGCCGCCGAGTCCGACGATCGCCTGGTCGGCGCTGCCGTGGCCGTAGTGCTCGAAGCGCTGGCGGTAGAGCTGCACCATCTTCGCGGTGTGCGAGGCGGGCCAGAAGATGTGGTTGGCGAAGAAGCCGTCGCCGTAGTACGCGGCCTGCTCGGCGATCTGCGGGGAGCGGATCGAGCCGTGCCAGACGAACGGCGCGACGCCGTCGAGCGGGCGCGGGGTCGACTGGAAGCCCTGGAGGGGCGTGCGGAACTGGCCCTCCCAGTCCACGAAGTCCTCGGTCCAGAGGCGGTGCAGCAGGTCGTAGTTCTCGATCGTCAGCTCGATGCCGCGACGGATGTCCTTGCCGAACCAGGGGTAGACCGGGCCGGTGTTGCCGCGCCCGAGCATCAGGTCGACGCGGCCGCCGGCGAGGTGCTGGAGCATCGCGTAGTCCTCGGCGAGCTTCACCGGGTCGTTCGTGGTGATCAGGGCCATCGCGGTGCTGAGCTGGAGGCGCTCGGTCTTCGCGGCGATGTAGGCGAGGGTCGTCGTGGGCGAGGACGACCAGAAGGGCGGGTTGTGGTGCTCGCCCAGCGCGAAGACGTCGAGGCCGATCTCCTCCGCCTTCTCGGCGATCGCGACGGTGGCCGCGATCTTCTCGGACTCGGTCGGCGTGCGGCCGGTCGTGGGGTCTGTGGTGATGTCGCTGACCGTGAAGATGCCGAACTGCATCAGGCGCTCCTTCTCTCCGTGGCCCCGTCCTGGCGAGACCTAATCCATGCATTTGCATGTACATCCTCATTCAACCACGTGGAGCCGACGTTATTCCCGCGCCTGCTCGACCGCTCAGGAGCGCGTCAGGGAAGGGATGCGGGCGACCCCGTCCACGACCTCCCGGGCGAAGCCGGTCGTGTCGTCATCGAGAGCCACCAGGGAGTCTCGGGCGTTCTCGAAGGCTCCCACCAGGTCGCGGCGGAGCCGGCGGATCTCGTCGACGGCTCGACCGCCGTCGACCCCGAGCTTCTTCGCTTCCTTCGCGAAGCCTGCTTCGGACATCGCGTCGAAGCGGTATTCGCCGTCGATCGACATCGCTGCCAGTGGCGCTTCACCCCGGGCGCCGAATCGCGACTGATCGTCGAGGTAGGGGGCGATGGTGTTCAGGTCGTAGAGGGGCGCGAGCCGGGAGTCGGCGCCGTCGAGCATCATCGAGTAGTTCTTGATGTGCGCGTCGGTGCAGTACGCGACGCTGTTGAAGGCGACTCCGCGGAAGAACTCCCATCCGATCCGCACTCTCTGGCTCTCGCTGAGTGCAAGAGCGCGGATGAGGGTGGCGACGGCGCCGATCCCCGGTCCTCCGTCCCGTCGCTGGTACTTCTTGGCCGGATCAGTCGACAGCGCCTGACCCAGGTCTTCCTGATGCAGCCGCCGGATGATTCCGTCTGATCCCGGTTCTCGGTCGTAGCGTTTCGAGACGAAGACCCGGTGCGACCCGATCTGCTGAATCCAGAACTCGGCGGTCGCGAGACCGAGCGTGTTCGCCGCGGTCAGTGTCACGTATTCGACGACATCGACGCGCCTGAACCCGTCCGGCGCGACGGGCTTGAGGATGTGGGTCGTCGGCGTCGCACCCAGGGCACGTGCCCATCCGCCTCGATCGTGGACGAGCGCGATCTTGGGTTGCGCTCCGGGAAGCGAGAAGCGCTGATCGAGGCGCGCGTCCGCAGTCCCGTCGCGGTACTCGTCGATGACGAGGCGGAGCTGCTCGGCGACGTCCTCGTCCGCCAGTGCCTCGACCGCGGTCCGGTCGCCGTCCGCGTCAGTGGACTCTGCGCCAGGAGGAAGGAGCTGAACGGCCCCAGGGGTGTCCGCCCCCGTGTGCTCGAGGATGGCGAAGGGATTCCTGGGATTGACGTCGAAGCGCTGAGCCACGGCGCTTCGCGCTGCGTCGTTGTCGGGGAGGAGCCCGTTGAGCCAGGGCAGGACCTTCCGCTTGCTGTGGCGCTCCACCGCTGTGCTCATCGACAACGAGAGGGGCGTGCTCAGCGGGTCTCGCCTGTACTCGTCGTCATAGACGAAGACGGTGTCGCCCGTGTTCTCCTGAAGGAACCTTCCGGCTCTTCTGCCGTCGAGGTACGCGACGAGCTCACGTGCGGCGGGCATCGAGCGCCCTTTCCTCGAGCCCGTAGCCGAGCGCTCGGAGCACGTCGAGCACCGCTCCGATACGAGCATTGGGGTTGCCGCGCTCGAATTCGTTCACCCATTTCCTGGAGAGTCCCGCGCGCTGGGCGAGCTCGGCCTGACTGAGGCCCGCGCTCTCGCGCATCGAGACCACCAGCTGCCTCAGATCGTTCACTCCACTGAACATCGTTCGCCCCCTCCGCGGTGTAACCGTACGGCTACACATCGAATTGTAACCCTTCAGGTACTACTCGTGGTGTAACCGCTCGTGCCCGGGCGGTGACGACCCCAGAGGTCAGAGGGCTTCCTAGGCACGGTCGGCGGGACACCGGGTGGAAGCTATACATGCCACAGAGCGCTAAACTGGATGTTCCAAAGGTCAGGAGGATTCGCGTGGTCGCGCGACGCTCTCCCCGCCGCTCCCTCCAGCTCGCCGAGATCGGCGCCAACATCCGGCGCTGGCGGGCGGTCAACGGGATGACGGCGTCCTCGCTGGCCGACAGGGCCGGTGTCACCCGGGAGACGCTCCGCCGACTCGAGGCGGGTGACGGCTCCGCTCGCCTGGACAGCGTCGTCGCCGTCCTCGGCGCGCTGGGCATCGCCGACTCGCTCGTGCAGGCCATTGACCCCTACCGCAGCGAGACGGCACGGGCGCGCATCGACGCGATCCTCGGAGCGGGCGGATCGGTCTGACGATCGAGCCGGCGGGCCCTCGTCATCGAGTGACGGGGGGCATCCTCACCCTCCGGCCGGACGAAACATCCCCGCAATCTGCCCCGCACTAGAGTCGTGCCATGGGTGACCTCTTCGACGGATACGGGTCCCAGAAGGTCGAGCGGCCCCGCACGGGCGCCTCACCCTGGGACGAGATGTTCGCCGATGTCGCGGCGACGAGCGGCCCCGCCGGCGTCCGCGACTCCTACCGCGACATCTACTCCTCGCTCGCGCGGATGACGCAGGAGGAGCTGCGCGGTCGCACCGATGCGCTCGCCTCCTCCTACCTCGCGCAGGGCGTGACCTTCGACTTCGCAGGCGAGGAGCGGCCCTTCCCGCTCGACGCCGTCCCGCGCGTGATCGAGAGCGCCGAGTGGAACCAGGTGCAGAGCGGCGTCAAGCAGCGCGTCCGTGCGCTCGAGGCCTTCCTCGCCGACGTCTACGGTCCGCAGAACGCGGTGAAGGACGGCGTCATCCCCGCCGCCCTGCTCTCCAGCTCCAGCCACTTCCACCGCCAGGCGGCCGGGATCGAGCCGGCCAACGGCGTGCGGATCCAGGTGTCCGGCATCGACCTCATCCGCGACGAGGTCGGCGACTGGCGGGTCCTCGAGGACAACGTCCGCGTGCCCTCCGGCGTCTCCTACGTCATCTCCAACCGTCGGGTGATGGCGCAGACGCTGCCCGAGCTGTTCGTCTCGATGCGGGTGCGGCCGGTCGGCGACTACCCGAACCGCCTGCTCCAGGCCCTGCGCGCCTCCGCCCCCGAGGGCGTCGACGACCCCACCGTCGTCGTGCTCACCCCCGGCGTCTACAACTCGGCCTACTTCGAGCACACGCTGCTCGCCCGCCTGATGGGCGTCGAGCTCGTCGAGGGCCGCGACCTCTTCTGCACCGGCGGCAAGGTCTTCATGCGCACCACCTCCGGGCCCACCCGCGTCGACGTGATCTACCGCCGCGTCGACGACGAGTTCCTCGACCCGCTGCAGTTCCGCGCCGACTCGATGCTCGGCTCGCCCGGACTGATGCTCGCCGCTCGCCTCGGCAACGTCACCATCGCGAACGCGGTCGGCAACGGCGTCGCCGACGACAAGCTCGTCTACACCTACCTCCCGGACCTGATCCGCTACTACCTCTCGGAGGACCCGGTGATCAAGAACGTCGACACCTGGCGCCTCGAGGACCCGGGCGCGCTCGAGGAGGTGCTCGACCGCCTCGACGAGCTCGTCGTGAAGCCGGTCGACGGCTCCGGCGGCAAGGGGCTAGTGGTCGGTCCCGCCGCGTCGGCGAAGGAGCTGGCCGAGCTGCGCTCGCGGCTCCAGGCCGATCCGCGCGGCTGGATCGCGCAGCCGGTGGTGCAGCTCTCGACCATCCCCACGCTCGTCGACGACGGGATGCGGCCCCGCCACGCGGACCTCCGCCCCTTCGCGGTGAACGACGGCAAGGACGTCTGGGTCCTGCCCGGCGGACTCACCCGGGTCGCGCTGCCCGAGGGCCAGCTCGTCGTGAACTCGTCGCAGGGCGGTGGATCGAAGGACACCTGGGTGGTCGGCCTCGAGGGCCAGACCGCCACGGAGTCCGACGCCCACGACATCTCGGGCCTCGTCGAGGACCAGGCCGCGGTGACCAGCTCGATCCCGATCGTCTACCCGCTCAACCACACGCCCGACCAGTCGCCGCAGGACGCCGCGAACCACGACCAGGACCAGCAGCAGCAGCAGCAGACGCTCGCGGCGGGGGAGGACGACTGATGCTCTCCCGGATCGCCGAGTCGCTGTTCTGGATCGGCCGCTACATCGAGCGGTCCGACGGCACCGCCCGCATCCTCGACGTCCACCTCCAGCTCCTGCTCGAGGACCCGTGGATCGACGAGGACACGGCCTGCCGCTCCCTGCTGTCGGTGATGGGATCGACCGCCCCCGACGACATGGCCGAGGTCACCCGCGCCGACGTGCTGACGATCCTCGCGATCGACCGCACCAACCCCGCGTCCATCGCCTACTCGCTCGGCGCCGCCCGCGAGAACGCGCGGCGGGCCCGCGAGATCGTCTCCACCGAGCTGTGGGAGTGCCTCAACACCACCCGCACGCGCATGCCGCGCCGGGTCACGGGGGAGCGGGTGTCGGAGTTCTTCGGCTGGGTGCGCGAGCGCTCGGCGCTCGCCGTCGGCATCATCGAGTCGGCCACCTCGCGCGACGAGGCGTGGCAGTTCTTCACGCTCGGCCGCTCGATCGAGCGGGCGGACATGACGGCGCGGCTCCTGGCGACGCGGTCGCTGACCGAGGCGAGCGGCCCCTCCTGGACCACGATCCTGCGCTCCTGCGGCGCGTACGAGGCGTACCTGCGCACGTACCGCGGCGTGCCGAGCGCGCGGAACGCGGCGGAGTTCCTCCTCCTCGACCGCCTCTTCCCGCGCTCGATCCTCTTCTCCGTCTCGCGCGCCGAGATGTGCATGCGCGACATCGAGCCGCGCACCGGCCGCGTCGGGCACACCGGCGACGCCCAGCGGGTGCTCGGCCAGATCCGCAGCGAGCTCGAGTACCGGCCCATCGCCGAGATCCTCGAGGACCTCCCGCGGCACATGGACAGCGTGCAGGAGGCGACCTCGTCGGCCTCCGAGGCGATCCGCCAGCGCTACTTCCCCACGAACGTCATGCCGAGCTGGATCGGGGAGGCGCTGTGAGCAGGCTGCGCATCACGCACACGACAGGATTCACCTACCGGGGCGACGTCGTCGCCTCCTACAACGAGGCGCGGATGCTGCCGGCGTCCTCGGACGGGCAGCTCGTGCTCTCGTCGAACCTCGTCATCCGCCCGGTCACCTCCGCGCACACCTACACCGACTACTGGGGCACCCGGGTGTCCTCGTTCGACGTGCTCGACCCGCACCAGGAGCTCTCGCTCACCGCGACCTCGCTCGTCGAGATCCGGCCCAAGGCGCACCCCGATCACCCGGTCGGCTGGGAGCAGCTCGACGACCAGGTGCAGACGCTCACGGAGTACGTGGAGCAGCTGAAGCAGACCCACCGCACCGCCCCGCCCGAGGACCTCGTCGAGCTGGCCCGCGGGCTCGCCGACGCCGCGGAGGGCCCGTGCGACGCGGCCCTGTCGATCGCCGAGACCATCGGCCGCGAGATGACCTACCGCCAGGGCGTCACCGGCGTGCACTCGACGGCGACCGAGTCGTGGACCGCCCGCGAGGGCGTCTGCCAGGACATCACCCACATCGTCCTCGGTGCGCTGCGCTCGACGGGGATCCCCGCGCGCTACGTGTCCGGCTACCTGCACCCCAAGCCGAGCGCCGTCATCGGCGAGACCGTCGTCGGCGAGTCGCATGCCTGGGTCGAGTGGTTCTGCGGCGGCGCCTGGCGCGGCTACGACCCGACCAACCTGATCGACATCGGCGACCGGCACGTCATCGTCGGCCGCGGCCGCGACTACAACGACATCGCTCCGCTGCGCGGCGTCTACGCCGGCCCGCACTCCTCGAAGCTCTTCGTCCGGGTGGAGATCACGCGCGAGGCCTAAGTGCGGGGCGTTCGCAGGCGGTGTTCCGCGCCAGTTCGGATCGGCCGCGAGGACAGTGACGGGGCCCGGTGGCGAGGCCCGAACCGCGAGTGCTAGCGTGATCACCGGTAGCGGGGGATGGAAGAGTTCCTCAGAGCGCCGATCCGAGAAACCCACGCCTCGCGCGTGGGTTTCTGCGTTGGCGGATACTCGTCGGATGCTTCTGGCCTACATCGACGAGATCGGCGAGACCGGTGCGTTCGTCTCGAAGACGGACCCGCGGTTCAGGACCAGTCCCGCCTTCGGCTACGCCGGCTTCGTCGTGCCGGACGGCGCGGCTCGGCGCTTCGGGCAGCTCTTCGATCGGGAGAAGCGCACCGTCTTCGCACCGGAGCTGGCGCGCGCGGCGCATCCCGGTCGGTGGGAGAAGAAGGGATCCGAGCTCTTCCACTCGTTCACCGCGCAGCACCATCCGGAGCAGCTCCGCGTCTTCAACGGCCTGGTCAGGCTCCTCTGCGAGAGGTTCGGCGGTGCTCTCTTCTACTACGCCGAGGAGAAGCCGGTCGGAACGCCGAAGCAGACGCGGCTCGACAAGGACGATCGCGAGACCAGGGCGATGCGAGAAGCCCTGAACCGGCTGTGCACGCACGCCGATCGCGAGGACCAGCATCTCCTCGTCATGATCGACCAGATCAACGAGAAGGATCGAGCGAAGCGGCTGCCGCTCATGTACGAGCACATCCTCGGGCGAGCCGACGGCCATGCCGAGATGAGGCGGATCGTGGAGCCTCCCATGCATGTCGACAGCGCGCTGAGTGCGAACATCCAGTTCGCCGACTGGATCGCCGCAGCAGTGTCTCGCGCAGTCGAGCGCCAGCTGCTGGTGAGCGAAGTGGAGCGGAACGCGTGGATCCCGCCGACCCTGTCCCCGGCTCTCCGGCGCGTCTTCACGCGGGAGTCCAAGCTGCATGTCCACAGCGGAGCCCACGACGACCTGCACGGTGCGGCGGTCTTCTCCGCCGTCCGTCCACTCGCGGGAAGGGACGGAGTGCGGAGGATCGTCGACGCGGTCGGCCCGCAGCAGTACCGGCTGATGAGGGAGGCTGCGGAGCGCGCGGCCGAGCGGGGGAGGCCCTAGCCTCGGGCCGGCCCGCACTCCTCGAAGCTCTTCGTCCGGGTGGAGATCACGCGCGAGGCCTGAGCCCGGGGGCGCAGAGCTCGGCCGGTCGCAGAGCGCCATCGCCGGACGAGCGGCTCCGGCCGTCTCGATAATGAGGGCATGTCACTTCTCTCATCGACGGCGGGTCGGCTCTTCGCGGCGATCGTGCTTCCTCGCGCGCGGCGGGGCCGGCCCGGGTCCGCCCGGTCGCGCCTCGCGATCACGGCTGCCGTCGTGATCGGCGCCCTCCTCGCAGCCACCGGCGCGTCGGCCATGCCGGGCGGAGGTGCAGCCGGCCCCGGCGCTCCCGAGGCCGAGGGACCGTCGGCCTCGTCGACGAGGTTCCTGCGGGATCCCACGACGAACATCGTCTACCGGACGTGGGAGGTGGCGCCCGGGATCGCGGTGTCGAGCCGGCGCGCGGGCGTCGAGGAGGACGTCATCACCCCGGAGGCACTCCGTACCTGGGGGGTCGTGAAGTCGCTCATCGGAGAGCTCCTGGCGCACGAGCCGTCGAGGACCCTCGTCGAGACCGTCCCGGACCTCCTCCCGGGCGGGCTGCACTGGTACAACAGATTCCTCTCCTTGGACGGCAGGACCTCGCCGATCCGGATCGTCATCGCTCCTGCCGGCGACTGGGGGGCTCACGCGGTGAGCCCTCCCAACGCCCGGCAGGGGCTGGGCTCCGACGCGTGGGTCTTCGCGAGCTCGGATCGTGTCAACTCGTATTTCGGCGCCGGGGCCGGCGACATCCGCGCCTTCCCCCCGGTGGGGAGTCTCGCCCACGAGCTCTACCACGCGGTTCAGGACCTGGCCGGCGCAGCGGTCCCTCCTCAGTACTGGCTGAGCGTCCCCACTCCGGTGTTCACGGGAGAGCTGGGCTCACCAGGGGTCCGCGCGAACGACCTGGGTGTCGAGGTCAAGGTGGCGGAGCTGCTGACGAACGGCGGACCCCGCGGGCTCGAGGCGGTGAAGGAGTGGTTCCTCCCCTCGCCTGCGGATGACGCCGATGGGGACAGCGATATGGACAGCGTCAGCGTGCCGGGCAGCGACAGCGACAGCGACGGCGACGGCTTCTCGGGCGGCGAGGCCGGCGGAGGCGGCGACGCAGGCTCGGGCAGTGGCGACGACTCGGGCAGCGACTCGGGCAGCGACAGCGCCCCTGCCGGGGAGAGGCCCCCGGGGACGGACCACTTCGACGAGTCCTTCTTCGAGCGGGGCGGCAACCCGTTCCTCGTCGACGCCCTCCGACGGGCGGAGGCCGACATCGTGATCACGGCACGGGAGCCCGAACCCTGGCGGAGCATGTTCGCCGCTCGAGCGCGGGCCCTGGAGCGGTTGGTGGCGCAGCAGCCGACGGAGGTCAGGATCGTGGCGGCGCTGGGCCTCCCGGCGCGCGAGGAGTACATCTCGGCCGTCCGGCGGATCACCACCCGCGCACTGATCGGCTCCGTCGGACCGTTCGCGCGGCTCGGTCCGGTGGGTGCGGGGGATCTCCTGCGTCCCCTCGAATCGGCCGGCCTGCGCTTCGACGGCTCTCTCGAGGAGATCCTGGCCGGGAGGCAGGATCCCACCCGCAGGCCCCTCGTCCCGATGCACACCGGTGTCGCGCCGTCCGCCGAGATCTGCGCCGGCTGCCGGGAGAGGCCGCTCGGGGCGGCGGGGTCCGTTCCGAGCGGCCCGGCCGAGGGGAACGGCCCGGGCTCGCAGAACGTCGCCGGCGGGGAGCCGATGTCCGCGAAGAGCCCGAGGCCGGTGGATCCGGCCCTGACCCTGGATGAGATCTCGAGGGTCGCCTCCCAGGCGACCGGCGACGCTCTCTCGGGCCCGGTCTTCGACGACGTCGCAGGCGTGAAGGCGAGGTCGGTGTCGGCGGGGGACCTGAACTTCATCGGCCCCGAGAGTGCGCGTGCGTCTGTGCCGACGCTGGTGGAGGACCTGCGGGGGAACGCGGCGACCTACCTCTTCACCCTGCTCCACTGGTTCGTGCAGGCCTCGACGGAGTCGGACGGCGCTCTGCGGGGACTGATGAACGTGCCGCTGCTGGGGTCGTCGCTGGGGGTGGCGAACGCCGCGCAGTCCGGGAACGACCTCGCCCTCGCGGCGGCGGTGATGAATCTGCTGTCGGACTCCTTCGGGCTGGCGTCGCTGGCCGTACCGCAGCTGGCGCCTGCGGCAATGGTGTTCGGCACGGTGGCTCCGGTGGTTCAGGCGTTCAAGGAGGCCTTCCCGGATCCGGCGAATCCGAAGAACTGGTCCCAGGAGGAGCAGATCCGGTACGTCTCGCAGCAGTGGGCGCCGCAGGCACTGAAGAATGCGGAGGCATCGGTGCCGAGGGTGTTCTCCGCCCTGCAGGACCGGTTCGAGTCGGCGCAGAAGCAGATCGTGTGGAACGCGGTCGTGGCGCAGTCGCTCGTGAGCGAGCACGCCGCACGCACTGGAGAGGACCCGGCGGTCACGGCGGACGCGAAGCAGAGGATCCGGGACGCCGCGGCGCTGAATCTGGTGTCGCTGTCGAAGGGCTTCCAGGACGGAGCGCGCGCCGCGGTCGAGAAGCTGCTGGAGCCGTTGAACGGCGGAGACACCTACCAGGCGTTCGTGCGGGACGGGCTGATCACCCTGGTCGGGAACTACTACACCGTCGGCGGACACAGCCGGAGCGACGACGACCAGACGCGGAGGATGGACGCGATGCTGGCGGCGAATCAGACGCCGATCACGATGGACAGCCCCACTGTCGCGGCCCTCGTCGAGGCGGGGGCGGCGGCGTCGTTCCGGCCGGCCGCGATCCCGGAGGACACGCCGGTGACGGACCGGGTGCTGCCGTGGGCGCTCGCGCTCGCGGAGGATCCGGTGACCCGCACGATCGAGAGGACGGGTGTCCTGACGGGGACGGGCGCAGCCGGGCAGTCGATCACGGTGGTGCGGCGCAGCGATTCCGCTGTGCTCTGCTCGGCGATCGTGAACGAGCGCGGGTACTGGCGGTGCACTCCGGATGCTCACGCAATCCCGGGCGGGCAGACCGACGTCCTCGAACTCCGGCCGGCCGCCGCGGGCGGGACGCCGCTGCTGGCCTCGAAGCCGTACTCGTCGGCCCCTGTCGACACTCAGGCGACGCTGGACGCGGTCGATCCGGTGCCGTCCGGGTCGACGAGCGTCGTGCTGAAGGGCCGGCTGACGCGCCTCCCGAAGGACGGAGCGGTGACGCCGGAACCGGGCGAGGGCACGGCGTTCGGCTCCGCGACGCTGCCGTCCGCCGGTGTGGCCGTGGCTCCGGACGGCACCTTCACCGCGACGCTCCCGCTGAACCCCGCTCGACAGGGGGTGCAGCAGACGGGTGTCCGCGTGCGCGGCTGGAACGCGTACGGCGACTGGACCGAGTTCACGGTCACGACCCCGGTGACGGTGCTGCCGGCCACGGGAGCGGAGGTCGCGACGACGACCCAGGGGGCTGTCGCGATCGACCTGCCCACCCGCAGCGTCGCCGTCCCGGACGCCTCGACGCAGACGGTGCTCGTCTCGGGGCGGGTCGTCGACTCGCAGTTCACGCGCGGCGAGATCACCGTGCGATACGAAGGCACGAAGTACACCCGCGACAACCCGTGGATCACCCTGCCGCGGCACGTCCGGCTGAACAGCGACGGCACCTTCTCGTTCGACCTGATCCTCGCGAACACGCTCATCGGAGAGGACGTCCCCTTCAGCGTCCACTACGAGAACGGCGTCACGAGGCACTTCCACACCGCCTACTCCACCGCTCACGTCCATCCCGCGGGGGGAGGGTAGCCCGCCGGGTCAGTGCAGCGTGGCCGCGCTCGTCGGGTGCGATCGCGCCGGGGCGACCTCCTCCTGGGCCGCGGGCTCGCCGGCGCGGGCGCGGCGGCGGGTGCGCAGGTACCAGCCGAGGCCGACGCCGGCGGCGACCGCGCCGGAGGCGGCGCCGACCAGCATCGCCGGGCGGGGGCCGAAGGTGTTCGCCACCCAGCCGATCAGGGGAGCGCCGATCGGGGTGCCGCCCATGAAGATGGCCATGTAGAGCGCCATCACGCGGCCGCGCATCTCCGGAGCGGTGGACAGCTGCACGTAGCCGTTGGCCGAGGTCATCAGCGTCTGCGCGGCGATCCCGACGAAGGGGAGCAGGATCGCGAACGCCCACACGGTCGGCATCAGGCCGGCGAGGGCGAGCGCGACGCCGAAGGCGGCCGCGGCGCCGACGATCAGGCGCAGGCGCGGGCGGTCGCGGCGCGCGGAGAGCAGGGCGCCGACCACCGAGCCGACCGCGATCGCCGAGGAGAGCAGGCCGAACTCGCTCGCGCCCATGTCGAACTCGACCGTCGCCATCGTCGAGGCGAAGATCGGGAAGTTGAGGCCGAAGGTGCCGATCAGGAACACGATCGAGAGCACGACGAGGATGTCCGGCCGGCGGGAGACGTAGCGGAACCCCTCGAGCAGCGCCCCGGGTCCGCGGGTCGCGCGCGGGGCGGAGCGCAGCTGGTCGCGGTGCAGGAAGCGCAGCGAGACCAGCACGGCGACGAAGCTGGCCGCGTTGAGGAGGAAGACCCAGCCCGAGCCGACGGCCGCGATCAGCACGCCCGCGAGCGCCGGGCCGATCATCCGTGCGGAGTTGAACGAGGCGGAGTTCAGCGAGACCGCGTTGGAGAGGTCGCGCTCCTCGACGAGGGCGGAGACGAACGTCTGGCGCACCGGAGCGTCGATCGCCGCCGCGAAGCCGAGGAGCAGGGCGAAGACGTAGACCATCCAGAGCTGGACGATCCCGGTCACCACGATCAGGCCGAGCCCGAGGCCGAGCACGGCCATCGCGGCCTGCGTCGCCATCAGGAGCTTCCGGCGGTCGAAGCGGTCGGCGATGAAGCCGGAGAAGGGGACCATCAGCAGCTGCGGCCCGAACTGCAGCGCCATCGTCACGCCGAGCGCGGTCGCGTCGTGGTCGGTCAGATCGTTGATGACGATCCAGTCCTGGGCCGTGCGCTGCATCCAGGTGCCGATGTTGGAGACCATCGCGCCGGCGAACCAGATCCGGTAGTTCGGGACGGCGAGCGAGCGGAACATCGCGCTCATCGGTCCGCCACCTCGCGGAGGAGGGCGGCCGCGTCCTGCAACAGCCGGCGCTGGGCGGGGTCGAGCTCGCGGAGTCGGGCGACCAGCCAGGCGTCGCGGCTGCGGCGGACGTCGAGCACGAGCTCGGAGCCGAGTGCCGTCGCGCGGATGCGGGTGACCCGGCCGTCGCTCGGGTCGGGGAGGCGCTCGACGAGTCCGTCGTCGACGAGGCAGCCGACGGTGCGGGTCATCGACGGCGGCCGCACCCGCTCCGCCTCGGCGAGCTCGCCGAGCGTGCGCGGGCCCTCGCGGTGCAGCAGGGCGAGGACGCCGAACTGCGCGTCGCTCAGCTCGTGCTCCGCCTTCTCCTGGCGCAGTCGCCGGCCGAGCCGGCCCACCGCGATGCGGGTGGCGCCGGCGAGGGCGGGGAGATCGGCGTCGGGGGAGGTCACATAGTTAGCCTAACAAAAGAACTGGCCCGCATGGATCTCGATACGCCCTCTTCGAGGGCTACTCGATCAGCATGGAGGGCGCGCCGCGCCGTGAGGGCCGCTGCACGGGCGGCGTAGGCGGCGCGCGCTCATGCTGGTCGAGTAGCCGCGCAGCGGCGTATCGAGACCCCCCATCGCCCACCGCTGGCCCCCGTTGTGGCCGCGCCGTTCCCGACACCTAGGCGGGGGAGTCGGCGCTCAGTACCGTCGGAATCGGACCGGGCCGGGGACACCATCGCGTACGGTGACCTGGTCCGACCAGCCGCCCGACCCGAAAGGGCGGCTCCCGCGCCCCGGCCCGGTCCGCACCGCCCGACGATCCGCGACAGCTGCGGATCCGGAACGGGCCAGCGGCTCAGGCGCGCCGGGCCGTCCGCACCGCGCCGACGCTCGCCGCGACCACGAGGGCGATGCCGATCGCCTCCACCACGGTCAGCCGCTGGCCGAGCACGAGGAAGCCCGAGAGCGCCGCGGCGCCCGGCGCCAGCGCCATCAGGATCGAGAAGGTCGACGAGCGCATCCGCCGCAGGGCGAGCAGCTCCAGCGCGTAGGGGAGCGCCGAGGACAGCACGGCGACCGCGAGGCCCAGCAGCAGCACGGGCGGCAGCACCAGCGCGGGCCCGGCCGTCGCGATGCCGAAGGGCAGCGACACGATCGCGCCCGCGGTCAGCGCGAGCGCGAGACCGTCGAGTCGCGGGAAGCGCCCGCCGGTGCGGCCGGCGAAGACGATGTAGGTGGCCCACAGCGCGGCGGCGCCGAGCGCGAAGGCGACGCCGACGGGGTCGAGCGACGAGAAGCCGCCCTGCGAGAGCGTGACGACGCCGGCGAGCGCGAGGGCCGCCCAGAGCAGGCTGACGAGACTGCGCCCCGCGATCACCGACAGCACGAGCGGCCCGAGCACCTCGAGCGTCACCGCCGCACCCTGGGGGATGCGGGCGATCGCCTCGTAGTAGCAGGCGTTCATCCCGCCGAGTGCGAGGCCGTACGCGCCGACGGTCGCCCAGTCCGAGCGCGAGTAGCCGCGGATCCGCGGGCGGCAGACCACGAGGAGCACCAGCGCCGAGAAGACCAGGCGCAGCGTGACCGTCCCGATCGGCCCGGCGGCGGGGAAGAGCAGCACGGCGAAGGACGCCCCGAGCTGCACGCTCGCGATCGAGCCGAGCACGAGTCCGATCGACCCCGCGCTCGCCCGGGCGGGCGGGACGGCGTTCAGCTCGAGCGCCGCTGCTTCTGCACGGGCGGGACGTTGTAGCCGAGCAGGCCGACACCGGTCTCGTCCCAGAGCAGCGTCGTCAGGGAGACGTTGTCGACCGACGGGAAGGTGTGCCGGTAGGTCTCGGGGTTGATGCCGAGGTAGGCGCAGAGCAGCAGCCGGATCAGGGTGCCGTGCGCGACGACGAGCACGCGCCCCTCCGGGTGCTCGTGGTGGATGCGGGCGAGCGACGCGTTCGCGCGCGCGACGGCGTCGAGGCCGGACTCACCGCCGGGCATAGGCTGGATGGCGGGAGCGGCGACCCAGGCGCGGTACGCGTCCGGGAACCGCTTCTCCATCTCGGCGTTCGTCAGTCCCTCGCCCTGGCCGAAGTCGACCTCGACGAGAGCGGGATCGAGCTGCACCTCGAGGTGGGCGGCGCGGGCGGCGGGCACCGCGGTGCGCACCGCGCGGACGAGGGTGGAGGAGTACACCGCGTCGAGCTCGGCGTCGACGGCCCAGGAGGCGAGCGTCGCCGCCTGGTCCTGGCCGAGCGGGGTCAGCGCGATGTCGGAGGAGCCCGCGTAGCGGTTCTCGGCGTGCCAGACGGTCTCTCCGTGCCGGGCGAGGATCAGGGTCGTCACTCGACGAGCCTACCGAGGAGGCCCCTGGGAGACCGACCGCTCATGCGGCGCGGACGTCGTAGTGCGCGTCGACCAGGACGGGCAGGTGGTCGGACACGCCCTGCGGCAGGGTCGAGACCCGCTCGATCCGGACGGAGTCGCTGATCGCGAAGTCGAAGTGGCCGCTGAAGTAGCGGTAGCGCGCATAGGTCGGCGAATCACTCCGCGACACCAGGTAGCCGTTCCGCGTCATCTTCCGATCGAGTCCGCGGAAGAACCAGGGGTAGTTGTAGTCGCCCACCATCAGCGATGGGGTGTCCGGCGCGTAGTCGCGCAGGCGGTCGAGCGCCTCGCCGATCTGCTTCCGGCGGAGGGCGTTGCCGGCCGAGAGCGGGGCCGCGTGGAAGGACGAGACGGCGATCGATCCGCCCTCGCGGTCCTCGAGCCGGACGGCGAGCAGGCGCTCGTGAGCGGGGGACATCACGCGGTCGTGCATCGACTTGCTGAGCTCGAACGCGGCGCTGCCGACGAGGTCGAAGCGGGCGTGCGAGTAGTAGACGGCGAGCCCGAGGCGGTTGCGCGCGGTCACCGAGGCGAGCCGCAGATCGCCGAGCTCCTGGGGGAGCTTCGTGGTGTCGCACTCCTGGAGGCAGAGGACGTCGACGTCGTGCCGGGCGGCGAGCGGAGCGATCTCGCCGTGCGCCCTGTGCTCCCGGAGGTTGTAGGAGATCACCCGGAGGGCGCGTTCGTTCGGCTGCATTGCGCCAGTGTAGGGCCGCAGGCGGAGGCTCCCGGCGACGTTCCGGCGAACACGGAGGGACGACGGAGGGCCCCCGCGCTTCCCGGCCGACGGGGGGTCGGCGAGGACGTGCGGGGGCCCCGGGAGGGTGACGTCAGTGCCCTGCGGCGCCCGATGCGTCGGTGTCGTCCTCGGTCTCCGCGTCGGTGCCGTGGACGCCGTCGGTGGGTCCCCAGTCGGGCAGGGGCGGGTTGGGCGCCTCGCCCGACGCATCGACGCCGTCGGTCCCGTCGGGGGACGCGCCGGCGACCTGGTCGAGGCCCGCGGTGGTCCCGGTGTCGGAGGATCCGGCCGTGCCGGAGGTCTTCTCGTACTCGACCCGGGTCGTCTCGTTCTCGTTCTCGGAGCTGCTCATGGAGCCACGGTAGGCCGCCTCCGATCCCTCCGGGAACCCCTTGCATTCGGCCCCACTCCCTCTGACGGGGGACAGGCTCTCCGCGGTGGCGGCCCGCGTCGCGTCTCGCGACGATCGAGCCGGCCCCACCCGCCACTGTCGCCGGCGTGGTGCCGCACCTGCACTCCTCGACCGGAAGGCCACACCGTGACCCACGACTCCTCGCCCCGCTCCGACTCCGACCGCCTCGACTCCGACCGCCTCGTCAGCCGCCGCTCCGTCGCGGCCGCCGCCGCGTGGACCGTGCCGGTCGTCGCCGTCGCCGTCGCCACCCCGTCCGCCGCGGCCTCCATCGTCGACATCGGCGCCTACGCGCTCCGCGGCAGCTGCGGCACCCTCGGCCTGCTCGGCCCCGGCTTCACCCTTCAGGCCGGCCCGACGGCGCCGCTGCCGATCGGCACGACCGTCACCATCACCGGCTCCGGCATCGCCAACATCGGCGTCTTCTCGGTGTCGGGAGGGACGGCGACCGTCAACGTCCTCAGCGGCACCTCTCGCCAGATCGTCCTGACGTCCGAGGTCCCGGCCGGGGCGACCATCGCCATCCGCACGACGCTCTCGATCACCGTGGCCTTCCAGCTCAACGCCGTCGCGACGCTCCCCACCGGCTACGTCGGCACCGGCGCGAAGACCGCGGCGAACGTGTCGAGCACGCTCATCCTCTGCTCCGCGAACTGACGCGTGGACGACGAAGGCCCTCCTCCTCCTTCTCGGAGGGGAGGGCCTTCGTCGTGCAGCGGTGCGGAGCGGCGGCTCAGCGCCCGTAGGCGGTGGCGGCGGGGCAGTCGAACGGGTCGCCGCCGGCCGAGAGTCCCACGCGGTTCAGGTAGCGGACGACGATGCCGTACGACTCGAGCAGCGAGGTCTCGGTGTAGGGGATCTGGTGCGTCGCGCAGTACTCCTTGGCGATGACCTGGGCCTCGCGGAGCGCGGGGCGGGGCATGTTCGGGAAGAGGTGGTGCTCGACCTGGTAGTTCAGGCCGCCCATGAAGTAGTCGTTGAACCAGTTGCCGCGGATGCTGCGCGAGGTGAGGACCTGACGGCGCAGGAAGTCGACGCGGGCCTCCTTCGGCAGGATCGGCATGCCCTTGTGGTTCGGCGCGAACGAGGCGCCCATGTAGAGGCCGAAGACGCCCATCTGCACGCCGACGAAGGCGAACGCCATGCCGAGCGGCAGCGCCCAGAAGACGACGGCGAGGTAGAGGCCGACACGGGCGACGAGCATCGTGATCTCGACCCAGCGCTTGTCGACCTTGCCCTTGCCGAAGACGGTGCGGAAGCCGTGCAGGTGCAGGTTGACGCCCTCGAGCAGCAGCAGCGGGAAGAAGGCGTAGCCCTGGCGGCGGGTGAGCCAGGCGTAGGCGCCGCGCGAGCGGGCCGCGTCCTCCGGCGTGAACGACACGACGTCGCGGACGATGTCCGGGTCCTTGCCGAGCACGTTCGGGTTGGCGTGGTGGCGGCTGTGCTTGTGCATCCACCACGAGTAGCTGATGCCGACGACGAGATTCGCGAGAGTGCGGCCGGCGATGTCGTTCGCCTTGCCGGACTCGAAGACCTGGCGGTGCGAGGCCTCGTGCGCCAGGAAGGCGAACTGGGTGAGGACGATGCCGAGCGCCGCGGCGAGCAGCAGCTGGAACCACGAGTCGCCCAGCAGCACGAAGCCGGTGACGATCCCGCCGAGGGCCAGCGTCAGCACGGAGAAGAGGGTGTAGTAGTAGCCGCGGCGGCGGCGCAGGAGGCCGGCGTCGCGGACGGTGCTCAGGAGGCCCGAGTACTCGGTCGTGGGGTTCGATCCGCCTTCACCGCGGGGGCGGGTGCGGATCACGCGGGGGGAGGCCTGGACCCGGGGGGAGGCCTCGACGCGGGGGGCGGTGGGGGTGTTTCCGTCGGACAGTGCGGTGGGGGTGCTCATCGGCGCCTCGCTCGTTCGGGGTGGCCGTCAGCATCGACGGCCGCTCGGTGAGCGATCCCCGGGAGGTCCGGGTCCGCTCATGGTTCACCGCGTCGGTAGGGGCCGGACGAGGCATCAGTCAACCGGGTTCCGGGGCGACCGAGACCAACACTAGGGGGTGCTGTTCGACCCCGCACCAGGAGGATTGCCAGTCTTCGAGAGGCATGCCGGAGGGGGCATGCGATGAGGAGAACTCCGGGCCGACCGGCCGTTCGTCGGTCCGGAGCCCTCCTCGCGGTCAGGAGCCGATCGAGTCCTGCGGGCGGCCCGACTTGAGGGCGGCGAGCCGCGCCTCGACCTCGGTCATCTCGCCGAGGTCCTCGAGCGACTCGAACTGCGCGTCGAGGCTGGAGGAGGCGAGCTCCTCGGCGCCGCGGACGCGGGCCTCCTCGCGGCGGATCTTCTGCTCGAAGCGGCTGACCTCGCTGGTCGGGTCCATGATGTCGATGCTCTTGATCGCGTCCTGCACCTGCGACTGCGCCTCGACGGTCTTCGCGCGGGCGATCAGCTCGTCGCGCTTGGACGAGAGCTGGTTCAGCTTCTCGCGCATCTGGTTGAGGCCCGACTTGAGCTTGTCGACGACCTCGGTCTGCGAGGCGATGGTCGGCTCGGCGTCCTTCGCCTCCTTCTCGGACTGGATCTGGCGGGTGAGCGCCACCTTCGCCAGCGCGTCGAACTTGTCCGCGTCGCCGGTGGAGCCGGAGGAGCGCAGCTCGTCGGCCTTGCGGCTGGCGGCGAGCGCCTTGCCGCCCCACTCGTCCGCGTTCCGCACGTCCTCGCGGTAGTCGTCCTCGAGCAGGCGCAGGTTGCCGATGGTCTGCGCGATGGCGGCCTCGGCGTCGCGGATGCTGTCGGTGTAGTCGCGCACCATCTGATCGAGCATCTTCTGCGGGTCCTCGGCCTGGTCGAGGAGGGCGTTGATGTTGGCCTTCGCGAGCTGCGCGATGCGGCCGAAGATCGACTGTTTCTGAGCCATGCTGTCTCTCCTTGCGTGAGGTGGTTGCGGGAAGGGGCCGAGCGGATGCGGGCCCGGGAGTGGGAGGGGCGGGTCAGAACCGGCCGCCGCCGCCGCGACGACCGCCGCCGCCGCCGAAGCCGCCGCCGCTGGAGCGCCGCGAGGAGCCGCCGCCGCCGAAGCCGCCGCTGCGTCCGCCGCCACCGAATCCGCCGCCGAAGCCGCCGCCGCCGAAGCCGCCCGAGCGGTAGCCCGAGCGCCGGCCGCCGCCGAGCAGCGACTCGACGAGGATGCCGCCGAGGAAGGCGCCGGTCGTGTTGCCGCCGTAGCCGCTCCCACCGCCGATCCCGGGAGCGGAGTAAGCGCTCGCGTCCGAGCGGGCGGCGCTCAGCGCCTGCTGCGCGAGGGCGGAGGCGCGCTGGGCCGAGGCGAGGGCCTCCGCCGGGTCGGTCGCGGCGAGCTGCGCGGCGTACTCGGCCGAGCGCGCCGCCTCGGCGACGCGGGTGCGCGCCTCGGAGCCGACGGCGCCGCGCCGGGCCGCGATGAAGTCCTCCGCGGCGGCGACGCGGCTGCGGGCGGTGGTGATCTCGGTGGCCAAGGCGGCCCGCTGCCGCTCGGCCTGCGCCTGGGCGTCGCGATAGCCGCCGACGGCCGCGTCGATGGTGGCGTCGGCCGCGGTCAGGCGCTCCAGCAGCGCGAGGGGGTCGCGCGGGCTCGCGGCGGCGTCGCGCTCGACGGCGTCCAGGGCCTCCTCCGTCGTGGCCACCGCGCTCCGCACGTTCGCGACGAGCGGAGCGCTCGTGGGGTCGCCCGCGTCGCCGGCGGCGACGATCGCGCGGCCCTGGGCGACGTCGGCGCGGATCTCGGCGACGCGGCCGGCGAGGGTGCGCTCCGCCTCCTGCAGGTCGGCGGAGCGGGTGGCGACGGCGTCGAGGAGGCCCGACGCCTGCTCGGCCGCCTGCTGGCCCGCGCGCAGCAGCACGGCCGCGCGGCCCGAGTCGCCGCCGGTGATCGCCGTCCGCGCCTCGGTCACCTGGTCGCCGGCGAAGCGGAGGCGGTCCTCGGCCTGGTCGGCGTCGTCATCCACGTCGTCGACCGCGGTCGGGGCGTAGCGGCTCGCGAGGTCGGCCAGGAGGGCGCGGGTGGCGGAGAGGCGCCCGCTCACCTCGGCGGTGCGCGCGGTCAGGGTCGCGGCCACCTCGGGCGCGTTCTTCTCGAGGGCGCGGAGCTCCTCGAACGCCGCCGCCTTCTCGTCGAGCACCTGCTCGGCGTCGGCGCAGAGCTGGAGGATCCGCCCGTAGCCGTCGCGGCGCTCCTGGTCGGTCTCCGGCTGGGCGTCGTCGAGGCGCTGCTGCAGGGCGAAGGCCTCGCCGAGAAGTCGCTTCGCGGTGACTAGCGCCTCGCGGAAGGGGCCGGTCGCGTCGGAGCCGAACTGCGCCTCCGCGAAGCCGACCTCCTGCTCGCTGGTGCGCACGGCGTCGTCGGCGTGCACGAGGGCGGAGCCGGCGCGGGTGGCGAGCTCGTCGATGGACGCCTCCTCGGCGGCGGCGGCCCTGCGGCGGCGGGCGCGGCGGACGAGGAGCCAGACGATGACGCCGACGACGACCAGGCCGGCCAGCAGGGCGAGGGTGATCAGGAGGCCGGAGCCGAGCGTCTCGCCCGCGCTCGGCGCGTCCAGGCGGGCGCCGATGCCCTGGGCGGCCGCGACCGCGGCACCCGCCCAGTCGCCGTCGACGAGCTGCGGCTCGATGTCGTCGGTCTCCAGGGCCGAGACCTGGCCGGCGTCGAGGGCGAAGTCGTCGGCGACCGAGACCTGGTACTGCCGAGCCTCGACCGCGACGGCCAGCAGGACGTCGTCCGTGCCGAGGCCGTTGAGGTCGGCGGTCGCGTCCGACCAGCGGGCGTCGCCGCTCGTGCCGGTGAAGGTGTCGACGTAGGCGACGAAGAGCTGGACGCCGTGCTCCTGGTAGAGCTGCGCGGACGCGGCCTCGATGTCGGCGATCTCCGCGGAGTCGAGGACCCCGGCCGAGTCGAGGACGACGGAGGATCCGAGCGTCGCCGGCGGCTCGGCCGCGGCGCCGGCGGCCGGGACGACCACGAGCGCGACGGCGGCGAGCAGGGCCAGCAGCGCTGCGACGGGCGATCGGCGGGCGCCACGGCCGGCCGCGGCCCTCGTCGGGGATGATTCGTTCGGCATCGCGCACTCCCTCGTCGTTCGCCTCTTGAGTGTAGACAGCCGGGGTGTCCCCCGAGGGAGGGCTGTCCGTGCCGGTCGAGGAGCGATGCGATGCGGGAGTGGGAGTCGAGGTCAGGAGTCGCGTCTGCACCGTGCGGATCGCAGACGCGTGATCGAAGGGGCGGACGCGGATCCGTCAGAAGCGACCCCCGCCTCCGCGGCGGCCCGTCTCGGGGGGTCCGCAGTGCCGCTTGTAGTGTCCCTCGGGTACGCGGCTGTCCACGTCCTTGAGAGCGCTCGCTCTCGCGGACTCCTCGGTGTTCCCCTCGCCGTAGCCCTCGATGTA
Source organism: Rathayibacter sp. VKM Ac-2856 (assembly GCF_013205055.1). Taxonomy (GTDB): domain Bacteria; phylum Actinomycetota; class Actinomycetes; order Actinomycetales; family Microbacteriaceae; genus Rathayibacter. The sequence goes on along the minus strand of NZ_JABMLF010000001.1, from coordinate 1,485,558 downwards.
GCCGATCGTCTCGTTCGGCCTGATGCGCACGAGCTGGCACTTCACATTCGCCGTGTGGATGCGGGCGTCGACGGATGTCTCGACCTCCCAGCGCTGGAGGGATCTCATCACGGTGGGAACGGCTGCTGCACCCGCGACGACCAGGGCCGCGGTGAGACAGAGGACGGTCGATCGTTTCATTGCGTGACTCCTCGTCGATCCGGGCGGAGCACGGCGCAACCGTGAGCCGGTCGACTCGTGGCAGTCCGGGTTGGCGCGAAGTGCTGTCGCGTCGCGAACCGTCCCTCCGCGGTGTCGACGGCGCGGGTCTCGATACGCCGCTGCGCGGCTACTCGACCAGCATGATTCGCGTGCGGTGACGCGGGCCTGGTGCGGACGACGCTCCTCTCGACCTGTAGCCGCCCGGCGCATCGCGGGTGGGAGAACGCCGGGAATCGGAATGCGCGGGGAGCGGGCGCCGTTGCCTCCGGAGGCGTGTCCCGGGAACGGTGACGCGCCTTCCCCCGAACTCCGATCGAAAGGCGATCCGTGGATCCCTTCTCCCCCCTCTCCGCCGGCGACCTCGAGCTGCCGAACCGCCTCGTGATGGCCCCGATGACGCGTCTGCGCGCCGACGAGAACGGCGTCCCCGGCGCCCTCATCGCCGAGCACTACGCCCAGCGCGCCTCCCTCGGCCTGATCATCAGCGAGGGCGTCTTCCCGAGCGCCGAGTCGAAGGCGTACCCGGGCCAGCCCGGCATCGTCACCGCCGAGCAGGCCGAGGGCTGGAAGGGCGTCGCCGACGCCGTGCACGCCGCGGGCGGCCGCATCGTCATGCAGGTCATGAACGGCGGGCGCGTCACGCACACCGACGTCACCGGCACCGACCGCATCGTCGCGCCGAGCGCGGTCGCCATCGACGGCGAGGTCCGCGTCCCGAGCGGCGAGAAGAAGCCGTTCCCGGTCCCGCACGCGCTGACCACCGAGGAGCTCGCCACCGTCCGCGACGAGTTCGTCGCTGGTGCGCGCCGCGCGGTCGACGCCGGCTTCGACGGCGTCGAGGTGCACGGGGCCAACGGCTACCTGCTGCACGAGTTCCTCTCGCCGGTGTCGAACGTCCGCACCGACGCCTATGGCGGAAGCCCCGCCGCCCGCGCCGCGTTCGTGATCGAGGTCACCCGCGCGGTCGCCGAGGAGATCGGCGCCGGCCGCGTCGGCATCCGCCTCTCGCCCGCGCACAACATCCAGGACGTCGTCGAGACCGACGAGGCCGACGTGCGCGCCACCTACGAGGCGGTCGTCGACGGCCTCGCTCCGCTGGGCCTGGCCTACCTGAGCGTCCTGCACGCCGAGCCCGCGGGCGAGCTGGTCCAGGACCTGCGCACCCGCTTCGGCGGCGTCTTCGTCGCGAACAGCGGCTTCGGCAGCCCGACCTCGCGCGAGGAGGCGACCTCGCTGATCGCCGACGGCCACGCGGACGCCGTCGCCGTCGGCCGGCCCGTCATGGCCAACCCCGACCTCGTCGAGCGCTGGCAGGGCGGCCACCCCGAGAACGAGCTCGTCCAGGAGACCGTCTACGGCGGCGGCGCCGAGGGCTACACCGACTACGAGCGTCTCTCGGCGTAGTCGCCTCCCGGCACGGCACGAAGGCCCGCTCCCTCACGGGGGAGCGGGCCTTCGTGCGCTCCCGTTCTCGCCTCTGGCGCGAGTCGCTCCCAGCGCGGGGTTCTCCCGAACCTCGTTTCACGCCAGAACTCTCGGGGACCATACCGAGATGGTATTCCTTCTTGAACGGGAGCTTCTCCCGTGGCGGGAGAGGACTCGACCCCGCCGGCTGCTGACCAGGATCGGGTAGAGATGTCATTTCGTTCACCGCTCAAGAAGGCCATTCTCGCCGCGATCATCGCCGTGGCAGTCCCCGTCGCTGCAGGCACACCTGCGGAAGCAGCGCCATCGGTCTGCAACCGTCAACTTCCGAGGACGTCGACGGAATCTGACGGCGTCCCCGGAACGAACTTCTGGAAGCTCCTTCAGTGCTACGCCGCCGATGGCGGGTACAGCGGCCCCATCGATGGAGATCTCGGGCGCAACAGCTGGGTCGGCGTGGAGAGGCACCTCAAAGGCCAGCTCTTCTACTTCGCCGGTTCCTTCCCTGGCGCGCTGGATCAGGAGACGACCCGCGGTCTTGAGCGTTTCGGCGGTCATTACGGCAGCGGCCGAGCGACGGTGAATGGCTCGCTCGGCCCTGAGGACTACCGCGATATCGCCCAGGCGCTGAACAACAAGTACGGAGCATGAGGTGGACACTCCCCGCCGACCGGACCGTCGTGGGTGACCCCGATTGGGAGGCAGGTGTCCTCGACGGGCGGTCGTTCGGGTTCGAGGCGAAGCGTCGAAGCAGCCGTCTGTGAGGCCCCCGACTGCCGTGCCGATCCGGCACGGGCGTCTGCGGCGGAGGTCCGCGGCGCGGGATGTGGCGAGGGCCGTGGTGTCCGTCGTCGGCGTGCTCGTCGTGAGCTGCGCCTCGGTGGGAGTGATCGCGGCGGCGAGCATCGGGCGGACCGTGGCGGAGAACGCCGTCGACCTCGACGTGGGGATCGGCCCGGCGGAATCAGCGGGACCGCCGCCCCCGGCGGAGGTGGCGGGCGGCTTCGACCTGCTGGTGGTCGGGGCGGACAACGACGCCGCGCAGGGGGAGCGGTACGGCGGCCGGGACGCGACGCTGAACGACGTGAACATCCTCCTGCACGTCGCGCGTGATCACCGGAGCGCGACGGTGGTCTCCTTCCCGCGGGACCTCATCGTCGACCGGCCCGACTGCGTCGATCCGGAGACGGGGATCGTCACGGCGGGCGAGGAGGACGTGCCGCTGAACTCCACCTTCTCGGCCGGCGGGCTCGCCTGCGTCAACCGGTCGGTCGAGCAGCTGACGGGCCTGGACATCCCCTACGCCGGCTGGATCTCGTTCGAGGGCGTCATCGAGATGAGCACGGCGGTCGGCGGGGTGGAGATCTGCGTGTCCGGCCCGGTGCGGGACACGGACTCGGGCCTGGATCTCCCCGCCGGGACGAGCACGGTCTCCGGCGCGACGGCGCTGGCCTTCCTGCGGACGCGGCACGGAGTGGGGGACGGGAGCGACCTGGCGCGGATCTCGTCGCAGCAGCAGTTCCTGTCCTCGCTGATGCGGAAGGTGAAGTCCTCCGGCACGCTCTCGGACGTCGGCGCCCTGTACTCGCTGGCGCACGCGGCGTCGCGGGCGATGCACCTGTCGACGTCGATGACCGAGCCGCGGACGATGATCGCCCTCGCGCTCGCCCTGAAGGACGTGGAGCTCGACCGGATGGTCTTCGTGCAGTACCCGGGCAGCACCGGCGATCCGGACTTCCCGGGGAAGGTCGTTCCGGACGCGTCGCTCGGCCCCGAGCTGATGGCGAAGGTGCGGGGGGACGTGCCGTTCGCCGCTCCGACGCCTGCGGGGGCGGAGGGCCAGGACGGCGCAGTCGCGCAGGCGCCGACCGCTCCTCAGAGCGGCGACGAGGCGGCACCGGAGTCCGCCGCTCCCGCCGCGGCATCGCCCGACCCGCTCGCCGGCATCACCGGGCAGACCGCGGCGGACCGGACGTGCGCGCGACCGGCGGAGTGAGCGCGTCGAGCGGCGGCCCGGGACGCCGGAGAACGCGGAAGGCCCGCTCCACGGTGGGGGAGCGGGCCTTCCGCATCTCGAAGCGTCAGTCGAGGTCGAGGCCGCCCTTGAGCTCCTGCTCGACCTGCTCGACGGTCTGCGGGTCGCCGTGCTCGACGTCCTCAGGGCCGGCCGCGTCGCCGCGGCGGCCCTCGCCGACCGCGCGGATCGAGGCGAGCTCGTCCGCGAGGGCCGGGTCGTCGCCGGTGCGGTCGGTGCTCACGAGTCGATCTCCCCCGCCGAGACGGCCTCGGCGTACTTGCGGAGGTCCGGGCCGGGCTCGAAGTCGATGAAGCGGTCCTTGAGGCGGGCGTTCAGCTCGGCGAACACGTCCTCCCAGGGCTCGCCCTTCTTGGTCTTCGCGAGGTCGAGCACCGCCTCGCGGAGGACCCTGTCGGAGTCCTCGAGGATCTTGTCGCGGGCTTCGTCGTTCCAGCGGATGTCCTGTGCGTCCATGCCTCGACCGTAGGTGCGCGACCGGGCCTCACGCAGGGACTTGCGAACCGCGCGGGCGAGGCGTAGGCGCTCCGTCGGGTGCCCGCGTCGATCCGTCACGGACGGTCGTGCTGCTCGGTGGGCGACAGCCGTTCGTGACGGATCGACGGCGTGGTCAGGACAGGTGCGGCACGACGTCGCGCTCGAAGAGCTCGATGCCGGAGCGGTCGTACGCGGCGTCCGGGAAGTACGTGATCGCGTAGTCCATGCCGCGCTCGCGCATGTCGCCGAGGCGGTCGACGATCTGCGCGGGGGTGCCCACCGCGAGGGCGTCGGGGCCGCGGTACTCGGCGACGAAGGCGGCCGCCGCCTCCGCACCGAGAGCGGGAGTGACCCGCTCCTCCAGGCGCTGCAGGCCCTTCTCGACCTCCGCCTCCGTCTCGGCGATCATCACGTTGTAGTTGGAGCTGCGGGTGATGGCGGCGTAGTCGGTGCCGAGGCGGTCGCAGTGCCCGCGGAGGACGGCGCTCTTGTGGTCGAACGCCTCGGGAGCGCCCGCGAAGTTCGTGTACTGGGCGTACTGCGCGGCGATGCGGAGCGTCACCTTCTCACCGCCGCCGGCGACCCACAGCGGGATGCCGCCCTGCTGCAGGGGCAGCGGGCGGTTCACCGCACCGTCCACCTGGTACCAGCGGCCGTCGAGCGTCGCGACGCCCTCGGTCCAGGCCTGCCGCATGATCTGCAGGCCCTCGTCGAGGCGGCCGAGGCGCTCGGCGATCGGCGGGAAGCCGTAGCCGTAGGCGCGCCACTCGTGCTCGTACCAGCCGCCGCCGATGCCCATCTCGACCCGGCCGCCCGAGACGATGTCGACGGTGGTGGCGATCTTGGCGAGGTGGGCGGGGTTGCGGTAGCTCATGCAGGTGCACATCTGGCCGAGCCGCACCCGGGAGGTGGCGGCGGCGAACGCGGCCATCAGCGTCCAGGCCTCGTGCGTCGCCTCCTCCGTCACCACCGGGACGGTGTGGAAGTGGTCGTAGACCCACACCGACTCCCAGGGGCCGTCGTCGGCGTGCTGGGCGAGGTCGCGCACGGTGCGCCACTGGTCGGCGGGATCGATGCCGACGAGGTCGTGGCGCCAGCCCTGGGGGATGAAGAGTCCGAATCGCATGCCGCCGACCCTAGGGTGGCGCGCCTCGGCGGTCGAGGGGGTGGCGGTGGCCGCGTACGCTTCCGACCGATGCTGACGTTCACCGAGGACCTCGCCCTCCCCGTCATCCTGCTGATGATCCTGGCCGCGTTCGCCGCCGGCTGGATCGACGCGGTGGTGGGCGGCGGCGGCCTGCTCCAACTCCCCGCCCTGCTGCTCGTGCCGGGCATCTCGCCCGTGCAGGCGCTCGCGACCAACAAGCTCGCCTCGATCTTCGGCACGACGACGAGCGCCGTCACCTACTATCGGCGCGCGAAGCCGGATCTGCGGACGGCGCTGCCGATGGCGGCGGTCGCCCTCGCCGGCAGCTACGGGGGCGCGAACCTCGCGGGGCTGCTGCCGGCGTCGGTGTTCAAGCCGATCATCGTGGTGGCGCTGATCGTGGTGGCCGTGGTGACGATCGCGCGGCCGGCGATGGGCAGCGTCACCGCGCTCAAGCACGCCGGGCGGCGGCACCTGGTGACCGCGGGGGTGCTCGGGCTCGTGATCGGGTTCTACGACGGCCTGATCGGGCCGGGCACCGGGACGTTCCTGATCATCGCGCTGATCACGGCGCTCGGCTACGACTTCCTGCTCGCGAGCGCGAAGGCGAAGATCGTCAACGTCGCGACGAACCTCGGCGCCCTGCTCTACTTCGTGCCGGGCGGGCACGTGATCTGGGTGCTCGGGCTCTTCATGGGGCTGGCGAACGTGGCGGGCGCGTACCTCGGCTCGCGGATGGCGGTCGCGAAGGGCAGCCGCTTCATCCGGATCGCGTTCCTGGTGGTCGTCGGGGCGCTGATCGTGAAGCTGGGATTCGACGTCTGGACGGAGAACCTGGCACCGCTGCTGGGCTGACGGCGGGCCGGTTCCGACAGAGCATCAGCCGGGAGGGGTCGCCATCCCCGATGGGCGATGAGGACCTGTCCCGGCTGATGCTCTGCGCTCGGTGGGCGTCGGATCAGCCGAAGGGGATCGCCCCGACCAGCACGCCGACCGCCAGCATCACCAGCGAGACGACCACCGCGCGCCAGAGCACCTTGCGGTGGTGGTCGCCCAGGTTGACCGCGGCGAGCGAGACCAGCAGCAGGATCGCCGGCACCAGCGGGCTCTGCAGGTGGACGGGCTGACCGGTGATCGACGCGCGGGCCATCTCGACCGGGTCGATGCCGTACTGCGCGGCGCTCTCGGAGAGCACCGGGAGGATGCCGTAGTAGAAGGCGTCGTTCGACATGAAGAAGGTCATCGGGATGCTCAGCACGCCGGTGATCACGGCGAGGAACGGGCCGAGCGCGGGCGGGATGACGTCGACGACCCACTCGGCCATCGCGTCGACCATGCCGGTGCCGTTGAGGACGCCGATCAGCACGCCGGCCGCGAGGACCATCGAGACGACGCCGACGATGCTCGGAGCGTGCTTGACGATCTCGGCCGCCTGGTCCTTCATCTTCGGGAAGTTGATCAGCAGCGCGACCGCGGAGCCGACCATGAAGACGTAGGGGAGGGGGAGGACGTCGGCGACCAGCAGGGTCATCACGGCGAGGGTCAGCACGAGGTTGACCCAGATCAGCTTCGGGCGCAGCGTCTCGCGCTCCGGGTCGAGCATGGTGTCGGCCATCGCGGTGTCGGCGTCGTCGGCCTGGACGCGGGCGGCGACGGCGACCTGGGCGCCGCGCAGCGACTCCGGGCCGCGGAGGAAGGAGAAGCGCTCGCGGGCGACGGTGCGGATGCCGCCGGTGAGGGCGGCGAGGCCGCCGGTGCGGGCTCCGGAGCGGGCCGAGCCGCCGCGGGATCCGGCGCCGACGAGCTCCTGCTCGAGCATCGGCTCCGCGAGGGCGAGCGAGCCGAGGCGGCGGCGCTCGCCGAGTCCGAGGAACCAGGCGAAGACCAGCGTGACGGCGAGGCCGACGGCGAGCGAGGGGAGCATCGGCACGAAGATCTCGCTCGGAGAGACCTGCAGGGCGGCGGCGGCGCGCACCGTCGGGCCGCCCCAGGGGACGATGTTGAGCGTGCCGTTGGCGAGGCCGGCGACGCAGGTGAGGACGACCGGGTTCATCCCGAGGCGGAGGTAGATCGGCAGCATCGCGGCCGTGGTCACGATGAACGTGGTCGATCCGTCGCCGTCGAGCGAGACCGCACCGGCGAGCAGGGCGGTGCCGAGGACGACCTTGGCCGGGTCGTCGCCGAGCGCGCGGACGATGAAGCGGATCAGCGGGTCGAACAGGCCGACGTCGATCATGATGCCGAAGTACATGATCGCGAACATCAGCAGCGCGGCCGTGGGGGCGAGGCTGCCGATCGCCTCCAGCACCATGTCGCCGATGCCGAGGCCGGCGCCCGCGAAGAGCCCGAAGATCGTCGGGACGACGATCAGGGCGACCATCGGCGTCAGCCGCTTGGTCATGATCAGGGCCATGAAGGCCAGGATCATCGTGAATCCGAGTACTACCAACACTGCTGACTCCTTCGTCGTCGTGCGTCCGGGATCCCGCGGCGGGCTCTCCAGGTCGTGGACACACTAGGCAGGGCGGGCGGTGCGGCCCGGGTATCGCTCATAAGCGCGGGATCTGCGCATAGTGTGGGTTCTGCGCATTCTGCGCATCCCGACCCGGATCATCCCGACCCGGCACGGCCCGGCCCGTCCCGATCCGGCCCGTCCGGTCCGCTCGACGGCGAGGAGGCCCCATGCGCTTCGCGACCCACGTGCTCGTGCTGCAGCTCGCGACCGTCGCCGCCGCCGTCCTGGTCTGCGCCGGACTGGTGACCGCGCTGAGCGTGCAGCAGCTGCAGGGCGAGGCGGAGGAGACGGCGCTCGCGATCGCCCGGACCGTCGCCGAGGACGCCGACGTGCGCGAGGCCGTGACCGCCTCCTCGCTCGATCCGGCCGTCCCCTCGCGCGCGGAGCTGGAGGGCGGGACGCTCGAGACCGCCGCCGAGGCCGTGGAGGAGCGCACCGGCGCCCTCTTCGTCGTGATCACGGACGACCGCGGCATCCGGCTCGCGCACCCCGACCCCGAGCGGCTCGGCGAGGTGGTCTCGACGAGTCCGGAGGAGGCGCTGGCCGGGCGAGAGTCGGTCTCCTGGGGCACCGGCACGCTCGGCGAGTCCGCCCGCGCGAAGGTGCCGGTGTACGCGCCGGACGACGCGACGCGCGTGGTGGGCGAGGTGAGCATCGGCTTCGCCCGCTCGAGCGTCTTCACGGATCTGCCGACCGCGCTGCTCGGCGTGCTCGCGGCGGCGCTCGCCGGACTCGTGCTCGCGGTCATCGCCTCCGTCTTCATCCGCCGTCGGCTGCTGCGCCTCACCCTCGGGCTCGCCCCGGAGGAGCTCACCGCGCTGGTGCAGGATCAGGCCGCCGTCCTCGACGGGGTCGACGAGGGGGTGCTCGCGCTCGACCGCGACGGACGGGTCGGCGTCTGCAACGCCCGGGCCGCCGCGATCCTCGGCTCGGAGGACCCGACCGGACGGGCGCTGCACGGGCGGGCCCTCGCCGATCTCGCGCTCCCGCAGCCGCTCGCCGACGCGATCTCGACGGCCCTCGCCGGCGAGCTCCCGCCCGGCGCCGGCGAGGAGGGCTTCGTCGTCCGCTCGCGCATCGTCTACGTCGACATCCGGCGGGTGACGCGGGGCGACCGCGATCTCGGCGTCGTGGTCGTCCTGCGCGACCGCACGGCGCTCGCGGCCCTCAGCCGCCGCCTCGACGCGGTCGGCGCGATGACCAACGCCCTGCGGGTGCAGCGGCACGAGTTCGCCAACCGGCTGCACGTGGTGGCCGGGCTGCTGGACGCCGGGCGCACCGGCTCCGCCCGCGAGTACCTCGACGAGGTGCTGACCCGCGGGCCGCTGAAGTACCCGGTCCAGCACGCCGACCGGCTGCAGGAGCCCTACCTCCAGGCGCTCGTCGGCGCGAAGGGGATCGAGGCGGCCGAGCGCGGCGTCCTGCTGACCCTGGGCGAGGAGACGCTGGTGCGCGGGACGGTGATCGAGCCGGAGGACGTCGCCACCGTCGTCGGCAACCTGGTCGACAACGCGGTGCGCGCCGCCGTCGAGGGGCGGCGCGACGTGCGCTTCGTCGAGGTCGAGCTGCTCGACGACGGCGGCACGCTCTTCGTGACCGTGGCCGACTCGGGGGACGGCGTCGCCGATCCGGACTCGCTCTTCGCGCGCGGACCGGGCGCGGTGGCGGAGGACGACGACCGCGTGCACGGCCGCGGCTTCGGGCTGCCGCTCTGCCGCGAGGTCGCGGCGCGGCGCGGTGGCGAGGTCTGGCTGGCGGACGCCGGCGGTGCCGCGACGGGCGCGGTGCTCTGCGCGCGGCTGCCGGGTGCGGTGCGGCCGCCCGACGAGGCGGCGCTCGAGGACGAGCCGGCCGACGACGAACCGCTCGATGACGAACTGCCCGGCGAGGAGCCGCACGGCGAGGAGGACCGATGACCCCGGACCAGCAGGAGCGGACCGTGCTCGTGGTCGACGACGACTTCCGGGTGGCGCAGCTGCACGCCGACCTGGTGGACACCCGCCAGGGGCTGCGGGCGCTGCCGCCGGTGCACACCGCCCGGGCCGCGCGGGCCGCGGTGCTCGAGCAGGCGCCCGACCTGCTCCTGCTCGACGTGCACCTGCCCGACCAGAGCGGCATCTCGCTGCTGCGCGAGCTCGAGACCGACGCCTTCGTGGTGAGCGCCGCCTCCGACGGCGCGACCGTCCGGCGGGCCCTGCACGCGGGGGCGCTCGGCTATCTGATCAAGCCGTTCGACGCCCGGCTGCTCGGCGAGCGCCTCGACGCCTACGTGCGCTTCCGCAACGTGCTGCGCGAGGACCGGGTCGCCGACCAGGAGGCGGTGGAGCGGGCGCTGCGCATCCTGCACTCGGGCGACGCCGCGGCGACGCAGCCGTCGCGCTCGGCGACGGAGCAGCTCGTGCTCGCCCGGCTGGCCGAGTCCGGCGCGGAGCTGTCGGCCCTCGAGGTCGCGGAGCGGGCCGGCATCTCGCGCGCGACCGCCCAGCGCTACCTCTCGGGCCTCGCCGGCCGCGGCCTCGTCGAGATGACCCTCAGCTACGGGACGACGGGCCGGCCGGAGCACAGGTACCGAGCGAGGTAGGCGCAAGGGAGAAGGCCCCCGGATCACCTCCAGGGGCCTTCAGAATCGGCGATCTCCACGAGGCGAACGTGCGATTCGCGTGCCAGCGAATCGTGCTGGCCGATGGTTCGCCGCTCTGCGGGACGCGACCGCTTGCGCGAGCCGACTGCGGTGCGCCGCCACGCGGCGCACCCGGGAACTCAGTGCCCCGCGTCGGTGTCCGCGCCGGCCGCGGCGGCGACGCGCTTGCGCTCGGCGGCCTCGGCGGCCATGCGGCGGCCTTTGGGGCTGACCAGCGACGCGATGACCGTGACGGCCAGCACTCCGATGATGACGGTGAGCGAGAGGCCGGTGCCGATCTCGAAGACCTCGACGTGCTCGCCGCCGTTGATGAACGGCAGGTTGTTCTCGTGCAGCGCGTGCAGGATCAGCTTCACGCCGATGAAGGCGAGGATCGCGGCCAGGCCGTAGCTGAGGTAGACGAGGCGGTCGAGCAGGCCGTCGATCAGGAAGTAGAGCTGGCGGAGTCCGAGCAGCGAGAACGCCGTCGCGGTGAAGACCAGGAAGACGTCGCTGGTGAGGCCGAAGATCGCGGGGACGCTGTCGAGGGCGAACAGGATGTCCGTTCCGCCGATCGCCGCCATCACGAGGATCATCGGCGTGAGGACCTTCTTGCCGTCGATGTGCGTGTAGAACCTGTCGCCGTCGTACTGGTCGCTCGTCTTGAAGACGCGCTTGGCGAGGCGGACCATCACGTTGTCGCCGGCGTGCTCGTCGCCGGGCTTCACCAGGTTGAACGCGGTCAGCAGCAGGATCAGGCCGAAGAGGTAGAAGATCCAGGCGAAGGAGTTGATCAGCGCGGCGCCGAGGAAGATGAAGCCGGTGCGGGCGATCAGCGCGAAGACGATGCCGAAGAGGAGCACCTTCTGCTGGTCGGCGCGCGGCACCTTGAAGCTCGCCATGATGATGAGGAAGACGAAGAGGTTGTCGACCGACAGCGCCTTCTCGGTGATGTAGCCGGCGAAGTACTCCGAGCCGGGCGTCGGTCCGCCGAAGACGAGGACGCCGACGCCGAAGAGCACGGCGATGCCGACGTAGAGGGCCGACCAGATCGCCGACTCCTTGAGCGTCGGCTCGTGCGCCTTGCGCACGTGGAAGAAGAAGTCGAAGAGCAGGAGCAGGACGATGAAGACGATCGTCAGGGTCCAGATCAGGGGCGACACGGTCATGGGGGGCTGGCCTCGCTCGAGAAGGGGGTGGGGACGGTCGTGGGGACTCCGCACGGCGGTTGAACGCTAGCGATCCCGCGGGCGGGCGGGACCCCTGTCCGACGGATCGTGAGTATCTTCTCAGTTCTCGCGCGCTTCTTCGCGCTCCGCGGCTGGAGGGCCACACTGGTCCCATGCCCGGCACCGCGGTCGACAGGACCTTCCAGGACGCCTACGGCGTGACGATCCACTGGCGCTGGTGGGCGCACCCGAGCCCGAGGGCGATCGTGCAGATCGCGCACGGGGTGGGCGAGCACTCCGGCCGCTACGTCGAGCTCGCCGAGGCGCTCGTCGCGGCGGGCTACGCCGTCGCGGCCGACGACCACCGGGGGCACGGTCAGACCGGGCTCGAGCAGCACGGCGGCGACACCGCCGAGCTCGGGCGCCTCGGGCCGGGCGGCCTGCGCGCGGCGGAGGAGGCGGTCAACCGGCTCACCCGCGAGCTCGCCGGCGAGAACTGCAGCGTCCCGATCGTCCTGCTCGGCCACTCCTGGGGGTCGCTGATGGCGCAGCGCATCGTCGACCACCGCTCCGCCGACTACGCGGCGCTCGTGCTCAGCGGCACGGCCTACCGGCTCCCCGGCTACATGAACGCCGGCGATCTGACCCGGCGGCACCGGGTGCCCGGGGGCCTCGGGCTCGAGTGGCTCTCGCGCGACCCGGAGGTCTGGCAGCTCTTCCACGACGATCCGCTGACCTTCACGACTCCGCTGGCGAAGCGGATCGGGCTCCGCGAGACGCTCCGCCTCGTCGGCCGGCCCGCCCGGCACCCCGAGCACCCGCTCCCGCTGCTGCTCGTGGTCGGCGCCGACGACACGCTCGGCGGCGAGCGCTCGGTGCGCGCGCTCGCGCAGGCCTACCGCCGTCGCGCCGGCTACACGGACGTCAGCGTCCGGGTGTACCCGGAGGCGCGGCACGAGCTGTTCCAGGAGCTGAACCGTGTCGAGGTCACCGCCGACCTGGTCGACTGGCTCGACGAGAGGTTCCCCGCTCCGACGGGTGAGGACGCCCCTCCCGCCTAGGCTGACGTCATGCATGGCGAGTACAAGGTCCCCGGTGGAAAGCTCGTGGTCGTCGACCTCGACGTGGTCGACGGGAGGTTCGCGGGCTTCCGGCTGGCGGGCGACTTCTTCCTCGAGCCCGACACGGCGCTCGACGACATCGACCGCGCGGTGGTCGGGCTGCCGGCCGAGAGCGACGCGAAGACGATCGCCGCGGCGATCCGCCAGGCGCTGCCGGCCGACGCCGTCCTGCTCGGCTTCACCCCCGAGGCCGTCGCCGTCGCGATCCGGCGCTCGCTGCAGAAGGCGACCAGCTGGCGCGACTACGACTGGCGGATCGTGCACGCGAAGGCGGTCTCCCCGTCGATGCACCTCGCGCTCGACGAGGTGCTGACGGCCGCCGTCGGCGAGGGGCGCCGCGAGCCGACCCTGCGGATCTGGGAGTGGGACCAGCCCGCCGTCGTCATCGGCAGCTTCCAGTCGCTGCGCAACGAGGTCGACCTCGAGAACGCGGAGAGGTTCGGCGTCGAGGTCGTCCGCCGGATCTCCGGCGGCGGCGCGATGTTCATGGAGGCGGGCAGCGTCGTCACCTACTCGCTCTACGTGCCGGGCGACCTGGTGCAGGGCCTCACCTTCGCCGACTCCTACGCCTTCCTCGACGAGTGGGCCGTCAGCGCGCTGCAGTCGCTCGGCATCGACGCGGTCTACCAGCCGCTCAACGACATCACCTCGCCCTCGGGCAAGATCGGCGGGGCCGCGCAGAAGCGCCTCGGCTCCGGCGCCGTCCTGCACCACGTGACGATGAGCTACGACATCGACGCCGAGAAGATGGTCCAGGTGCTGCGGATCGGGCGCGAGAAGCTCTCCGACAAGGGCATCGCCTCCGCGGTCAAGCGCGTCGATCCGCTGCGCAGCCAGACCGGGCTCAGCCGCGCCGAGATCATCGAGCGGATGAAGGCGACGTTCGTCCAGCTGCACGGCGGCACCGCGGGCGATCTGACGGCCCAGGAGTACGCGGAGGCCGAGGAGCTCGTGGCGTCGAAGTACTCGACGCCGGAGTGGCTGCGCCGCGTCCCCTGACGGGCGTCGGCGGCTGCGCTTGCGGAGTCCTCGGGCCGCGGCTCAGCTCGCGAGGAGCTCCTGGTAGTCCGGGTGCTCGGCGATGAAGTCGGCGACGAACGGGCAGAGCGGGATCACGTGCGCACCGCGCTCGTGCGCGTCGTCCAGGGCCGCCTCGACCAGGCGGTCGCCCAGGCCCTCGTGCCGGTGCTCGGGGGCGATCTCGGTGTGCAGGAAGACCACGTCGGCCCCGCGGACCGCGTAGTCGGCCAGGCCCACGTTCTCGCCGTCGACCCACAGCGTGTACTGGGACCGGTCCTCGTCGTGGCGCACCTCGGAGATCATCGCGTCACTCTACGCCGGGGCCCGAGGCGGTCCGGGCACGCGCTCGCCGGGGCGTGTCGGAGGGGCCGCCGACCCCGTGGCACCATTGCGGAGTGCCCAGGACGATCCAGATCGCGGACGGCGTCCCGGAGACCCGGAGCGCGGTGATCCACGCCGAGAACCTCGAGGTCCTGCCGCTGCTCGCGGACGGGGCGTTCACGGTCGTGTACCTCGATCCGCCGTTCAACACCGGCCGCGCGCAGGTGCGGACGTCGACCACCTCCGTCCGCTCGGCGACCGGGACCATCTCGGGCTTCAAGGGGCGCAGCTACGAGCGGATCCGCGGCGACCTGCTCCGCTACGACGACCGCTTCGACGACTACTGGTCGTTCCTCGAGCCGCGGCTGGCCGAGGCCTGGCGCCTGCTCGCCGACGACGGCACGCTCTACCTGCACCTCGACTACCGCGAGGCGCACTACGCGAAGGTGCTGCTGGACGCCCTGTTCGGGCGCGAGTGCTTCCTCAACGAGATCATCTGGGCCTACGACTACGGCGCGAAGGCGACCAAGCGCTGGCCGACCAAGCACGACACGATCCTCGTCTACGTGAAGGACCCGCGCGGCTACCACTTCGACTCCGCCGCCGTCGACCGCGAGCCGTACATGGCGCCCGGGCTCGTCACCCCCGAGAAGGCCGAGCGCGGCAAGCGGCCCACCGACGTCTGGTGGCACACCATCGTCTCGCCCACCGGCCGCGAGAAGACCGGCTACCCCACCCAGAAGCCCGAGGGTGTCCTCCGCCGGATCGTCCAGGCCTCCAGCCGCGAGGGCGACGCCGTCCTCGACTTCTTCGCCGGCTCCGGCACCACCGGCGCCGTCGCCCACGCCCTCGGCCGCCGCTTCGTCCTCGTCGACGAGCACGCCGACGCCATCGCCGTCATGCGCCGCCGCTTCGCCGCCCACGACCCGGAGCCCCTCTTCCTCTGAGCGCCCGTCCGCCCCGCCCCGCCACTCTCCAGAAGTTGTCGTACTCGGGCGTCGACTACGACAACTTCTGCGGACTCGAGGGGGCGAGGGTCCTCCACAGGGGGGAGTGGCGGGAGTTGTCCGCGGGTGAGGGGGAGGGGCGCCCCGCGGTCCGGTCGGGTGCTGCACCATCGGCGCATGACAGACATGGATCTCGGAGAGTTCACCCGGCGCTCAGCCCTCCGCGGAGGAGCGACGGACGGCGAGCTGCGCTCGCCGCGGCTGGCCAGTCCGTTCCACGGAGTGAGGACGCGGGTCGTGCCGGTCACGCACCTCGAGCGGGCGACGGCGTACCGGCCGCGGCTTCGGCCCGGTCAGTTCTTCTCGCACCTCACCGCGGCCGAGGCCTGGACGGTTCCGCTCCCGTTCAGGAGGCTCGAGGACGACCAGATCCACGTCGCCGCCTTCTCGCCGCGTCGCCCGCCCCGCACCCGAGGAGTCGTCGGGCACGTCCTCCTGCCGCAGCACGTCGACGTGGTGCGCCGCTTCGGCCTGCCGGTCGCCGACGCGGCGTCGACGTGGGTCTCCCTCGCGATGCTCCTTCCGGATCGCGACCTCCTCGCGGCGGCCGATCACCTCCTCCTCGTCCCCCGCTACCCGGACCGCTCCGACCCGCGGCCGTACACGGAACTCTCCGAACTGCAGGATCGAGTGGACGGGTACCACGGGAGGGGACGCCGGCGGCTCGACGCGCTGCTGCGTCTCGTCTCGACCGCTGCGGCCTCGCGCAAGGAGACGGAGCTGCGGTCGCTGGCCCACGAGGCGGGACTTCCGGTTCCGGAGGTCAATGCCGAGATCAGGGTCGGCGGCCACCTCATCGCGATCGGCGACCTCGTCTTCCGGCAGTGGAAGGTGCTCGCGGAGTACGACGGCCGCCAGCACCAGACGAGCGATGCGCAGTACGCGCGCGATCGCGAGCGCTCCCTGGCGCTCCAGCTGGCGGGCTGGATCCAGGTGGTGGTCAGAGCCGACGGGCTCGGCCGGGACAGCGCCCGGACAGTCGCCGAGATCCGCGCCGCCCTCATGGCTCACGGCTGGCGCCCGTGAGCGCGCCGCTGTCGCTCAGCGCGTGTCCTGGCCGTCCACTCCTCAGAAGTTGTCGTACTCGATCGTCGAGTACGACAACTTTCGAGGGGTGGGAGGGGTGGGAGGGGCGGGAGGGGTGGGAAGGGTGGGAGCGGCCGTCAGGAGCTCGCGCGGACGACCAGCTCGGTGGGCATCAGGGTGCGGTGGTCGACGTCGACGCCCTCGATGCGGGCGGTCAGCAGCTCGGCCATGCGGGCGCCGAGGTCGACCGGGACCTGGCGGACGGTGCTCAGAGCGGGGACGGCGGAGCGGGCGAAGATGTCGTCGTCGAAGCCGACCACGGCGACGTCCTCGGGGACGCGGCGGCCCGCCTCCCGCAGCGCCGCGTACGCGCCGACGGCCATCTGGTCGTTCGCCGCGAAGAGGCCGTCGATCGACGGGTCGCGCTCGAGGAGGCGGCGCATCGCGTCGGTGCCGCTCTCGGGCGAGAAGTCGCCCCACTCGACGAGGGAGTCGTCCAGGCCGGCGTCGGTCAGGGCGCTGCGCCAGCCGATCAGGCGGTCGACCCCCGGCGGCATGTCGGCCGGGCCGGCGATCGTCGCGATGCGGCGGCGGCCGCCCGCGATCAGGTGCGCGGTCGCGACGGCCGCTCCGTCGGCGTTGTCGACGTCGACGTAGTAGGAGTCGCGCTCGTCCGGCGAGAGCGGCCGCCCGCCGAAGACGATCGGCAGCGAGTTCGAGAGCGCCGCGTAGGAGTGGTCGCCCGAGTGGTGCGAGACCACCAGAGCCCCGTCCACGTTGCCGCCGAGAAGGTAGCGGCGTGTCTTCTCGCCGCTCGTCTCCGACGCGATCAGCATCGAGAGCGTGTAGTCGGTGTCGGCCAGGCGCATCGCGGCGCCCTGCACGATCGCCGCGAAGAACGGGTCGGCGAAGACGCGCGCGGTCGACTCCGGCACGATCAGCGCGATGGACTGCGTGCGGCGGGAGGCGAGCATCCGCGCCGCCCGGTTGGGCACGTAGTCGAGCTCCGCGATCGCCTTCTGCACCGCGGTGACGATCTCGGCGGCGACCTGCGGCGCGTTGTTGACGACCCGCGAGACGGTGGCGCGCGAGACTCCGGCCCGCGCGGCCACCGCCTCGAGCGTCGGCGAGCGCCCGCCTCCCCTGATGCCCTCGGACACGGTCTAGTCCAGCGCCTCGGCCGCGGTGCCGCCGATCAGGCGGGAGTAGACGAGCCCGGAGTCCTTGATCAGGCGCTCCTGGCTGGAGTAGTCGACGCGGACGATGCCGAAGCGCTTCTCGTAGCCCCAGGCCCACTCGTAGTTGTCGAGCAGCGACCAGACGAAGTAGCCGCGGACGTCGGCGCCCTGGTCGATCGCGTCGGCGACCTTCTCGACGTGGTCGAGCACGTACTGGGTGCGGTCGGCGTCGTGCACGCGGCCGTCCTCGACGACGTCGTTGTAGGCGGCGCCGTTCTCGGTGACGTAGAGCGGCGGGAGGTTCTCGTACTCCAGGCCGAGCCGGGTGAGCAGGTAGCGCAGCCCGTCGGGGTGCACCTCCCAGTCCATCGCGGTCCGGGGGAGGCCGCGGGAGGGGAAGGTGATCGACTCGGAGCCGACCCACGGCGAGCCGACCTCGCGCTCGGTGGCCTGGGCGAAGTCCTCGGCGCCGGCCGGCAGCGGGTGACCCGAGACGTTGTCGTCGTGGTAGTGGTTCACGCCGAGGAAGTCGAGCGGCTGCGCGATCGTCGCGAGGTCGCCGTCGAGGATCAGCTCGTCGAGGCCGAGGCCCGCGACGTCCTCGAGGAGGTCCTCGGGGTACTCGCCGAGCAGCAGCGGGTCGAGGAAGATGCGGTTCTGCAGCGCGTCGAAGCGGCGCGCGGCGTCGAGGTCGACCTCGTCCTCGGGGTCGTCGGGGACGGCGTTGGAGAGGTTCAGCGTGATGCCGAGGTTCTGCGCGCCGAGCTCGCGCAGGGCCGAGACCGCGAGGCCGTGCGCGAGGTGGGTGTGGTGCACCGCCGCGAGCGCGGCCTGCTGCGAGATCACGCCGGGCGCGTGGATCCCGGCGCCGTAGGACAGCAGGGTCGAGCAGAACGGCTCGTTGAAGGTGGTCCAGTGCTCGACCCGGTCGCCCAGGCGGGCGTGGACGGCCTCGGCGTAGTCCCGGAACCGCTCGGCGGTGTCGCGGTTCGTCCAGCCGCCCTGCTCCTCGAGCGCCTGCGGGAGGTCCCAGTGGTAGAGCGTCAGCCAGGGCAGCACGCCCGCGTCGAGCAGCTCGTCGACGAGGCGGGAGTAGAAGTCGAGTCCCTCGGCGTTGACCGAGCGGTCGCCGGGCTTCACCCGCGACCAGCTGACCGAGAAGCGGTAGGAGTCGAGCCCCAGGCGCTTCATCAGCTTCACGTCGGCGGGCATGCGGTGGTAGTGGTCGACGGCGACCTCGGGAGTGTCGCCGTTCGCGACGGCACCGGGGACGCGGGAGAAGGCGTCCCAGATGCTGTCCTCCTTGCCGCCCTCGTGACCGGCGCCCTCGATCTGGGCGGCGGCGGTGGCGGAGCCCCAGAGGAATCCGGCGGGCCAGTCGCGCGCGGCGAGGCGGTCGGCCCGGGCGATCTGCTCGGAGAGGGCGGGCGTGGCGGGGGAGGGGGGAACGGTCACTGCGGACTCCTTCGGCGGCTGTCCCGTCATCCTATGACCTCCGTGGAGCGCTCTCTCGCCGCCGTGGCGCACCGCGCCGGAGAACGCCGACGGCCTGGCACGCCGAGGCGTCCGGGCCGTCGAGGGTCGGCGGGAGCGGACGGCGAGGGGTCAGCCCCGCCGGCCGCCGTCCTCCGTGCGCCGGGGCGCGGTGGCGACGGAGTCGGTCCGCACGTCGGGCTCGATGCTCCCGGCGGCGAGGTCCGCGCCGGCTCGAGCGGCCAGCTGCGGATCGGTCCGGCGCAGCTCGGCCGCGGCGTCCTCGTTCGCGAGGTCGTGCGCCTCCTGCATCGCCGACTTCGCCCGCAGCGGCGGGGTCTTGAGGAACCAGGACAGGACGAAGGCGAGCAGCACCACGCCGAGCGCCACCTGGAAGACGGTGACCGTCGCGTCGTTGAAGCCGGTGAGGAACGGTGCCGAGAGCGCGTCGTTCGCGGTGTTCAGGAACGAGGTGTCGCCGTCGAGCGCCGAGCCGATCGCGGAGGTGTCCTGCGACTGCAGCAGCTTCAGGATGCCCGCGTTGGCCGGGTCGCCCGTGACGGCCGGATCCGCGGTGGCGGCCTGCAGGTCCGCGGCGATGGCCGGGTTCTTGAAGGCCGCGGCGATGGTGTCGGGGATGCGGCTGAAGAGCACCGAGAAGATGACCGCCGTGCCCAGGGTGCCGCCGATCTGGCGGAAGAAGGTCGAGGCGCTGGTCGCGACGCCCATGTCGGCGGTGCCGACGGAGTTCTGCGAGGCGAGGGTGAGCGTCTGCATCATCTGGCCGAGTCCGAGGCCGAGCAGCAGCATCCCGCCCATCACGAAGATCACCGGCTTGTCGATCGAGACGAAGGACAGGGAGAAGAACGCGGCCGACATCAGGAAGGTGCCGAGGATGGGGAAGGCGCGGTAGCGGCCGGTGCGCGAGATGATCTGGCCCGAGACGATCGAGGCGATCATCAGGCCGAGGATCATCGGCAGCATCAGGAATCCGGACTCGGTCGGCGTCGCGCCGTTGACGAGCTGCAGGTACAGCGGGAGCGCCATCATGCCGCCGAACATGCCGAAGCCGACGAGCACGCCCAGCACGGTCGCCATCGAGAACGTCGGCGAGCGGAAGAGCTTCAGCGGGATCAGCGCGTCGTCGCCCATCATCCGCTCGGCCGCGATGAAGCCGACGATGCCGAGCGCGCCGACGATGTAGCAGACCCAGGCGATCGAGGAGCCCCAGCCCCACTCGCGCCCCTGCTCGGCGACCAGCAGCAGCGGCACGGCGGCGATGACGACGAGCGCCGCGCCCCACCAGTCGATCCGCACCGAGCGGCGGGCGGCGGGCTTGGGCAGGTGCAGGAACCGGACGACGATGAACAGCGCCACCGCGCCGATCGGCAGGTTGATCAGGAAGACCCAGCGCCAACCGGTGATGAAGAGGATCTCGGGGGTGCCGGCGAGGAGGCCGCCGATCAGCGGGCCGACGACGCTGGAGACGCCGAAGACGGCGAGGAAGTAGCCCTGGTACTTGGCGCGCTCGCGCGGCGGCAGGATGTCGCCCATCACGGTGAGCGCGAGGGACATCAGTCCGCCGGCGCCGAGGCCCTGCACCGCGCGGAAGCCGGCGAGGCCGAGCATCGACGTGGCGAAGCCGGCCAGGAGCGAGCCGATCAGGAAGAGCACGATCGCGATCAGGTAGAGCGGGCGGCGGCCGAAGATGTCGGAGAGCTTGCCGTAGATCGGCGTCGCGATCGTCGAGACGATCAGGTACGCGGTGGTGACCCAGGCCTGCTGGGAGAGGCCGTCGAGGTCGTCGGCGATCGTGCGCATCGAGGTGCCGACGATCGTCTGGTCGAGCGAGGAGAGGAACATCCCCGCCATCAGGCCGAAGATCACGAAGAGGATCTGGCGGTGGGACATGATCGCGCCCGACGGGGTGGCGGCGGGAGCGGGCGGGCGGGCGGAATCGGTCACGGGGGTCCCCTTGTCTGGCGGACGCCGCCAGGGCACGGCGGACCGCCGCAAACGTTGCGTGCTGCGCAAAGTTACACCGCGTGCGGAGTCCGCTCCACCGCTTCCGGCGAGCCTGTGGAGGATCTCAGAGGGGCCCACCCGATCCGGGGTCCGGCGCCGCCTGCGAGGGGGTCGACGCCGCCGTGGCTCAGCTGTGCGCGGGGACGGCCGCCTCGGTCCAGCCCGCCTCGCGGAGCGCCGCCCGCGCCTCGGCACGCGCCGAGTACGGCGTCCGCACGCCCTGGATGTCGCGGTAGTTCTGGTGGCCCGGTCCGGCCCAGAGGATCGAGTCGCCCTCCTGCGCCAGCGACACGGCGACGCGGATCGCGCGCTTGGGGTCGTCGACCTCGTGGATCTCGCCGTCCGGCCGCGCCGCGCGGGCCGCCGCCATCAGGGTGCTGCGGATCGACGCCGGGTCCTCGAAGCGCGGGTGGTGGTCGGTGATCACCAGCACGTCGCTGCCCGAGACCGCGGCCTCGGCCATCGCGGGCCGCTTGAGCGCGTCGCGGTCGCCGTCCGCGCCGAAGACCATGATCACGCGGCCCGGGGTGACCTCGCGCACCGCCTCGAGCGTGCGGGCGAACGCGTCGGCGCTGTGGCCGAAGTCGACGTAGACGGTGGGGCCGTGCTCGCCGGAGACGCGCTCGGTGCGGCCGGGGAGGGAGACGTCGAGTCCGCCGTCGCGGTGCAGGGCGGCGCGGATCTCGCCGATCGGCCGGCCCGCCTCGATCAGCATGACGATCGCCAGCGCGGCGTTGGCCGCCATGTGCGCGCCGATGATCGGGACGGACGTCGTGATCGCCCGCTTCTCCCGGTTCTCGACGCGGAAGTGCGTGCGGCCGAACTCCTGCTCGAGGATGCTCACGCGCCAGTCGGCGTCGACGTCCGGCAGCGAGGTGATCGTGGTGACGGGCACGCCCGCGGTGCCCACGATCCGGTGCCCGGCGGGGGAGTCGAGTGATACGACCGCGCGGCGCGAGCGGTCCGGCTGGAACAGCTGCGCCTTCTGGGCGAAGTAGGTGTCCATGTCGCCGTAGTCGTCGAGGTGGTCGTGGCTGAGGTTGGTGAAGGCGGCGACGTCGAACACCACGCCGTCGACCCGGTGCCGGGTGAGGGCCTGCGCGCTGACCTCGATCGCGGCGGCGCCCACGCCCTCCTCCGCCATGCGCGCGACGAGGGCGTGCAGCTCGGTGGCCTCGGGAGTGGTCAGCCCGCTGGTGACGGAGGTGTCGCCGATGTGGCGCTCGGCCGTGGAGCTCAGGCCCGGCTTCACGCCGAGCTGGCGCAGCAGGCCCTCGAGCATGTGCACCGTGGAGGTCTTGCCGTTCGTCCCGGTGACGCCGAGCAGCAGGGGCGCGCGCTCCGTGGTCGCGTAGACGACCGCCGCCGCGGCGCCGAGGCGGGACCGCGGGTCGTCGACGACCAGCACGGGCAGGCCGGTGGCGCGGGAGGCGGACTCGCCGGCCGCGTCGGTGAGGACGGCGGCGGCGCCGCGCTCGGCGGCCTCGGTGACGAAGTCGGAGCCGTGGCGGTTCACGCCGGCGAGCGCGACGAAGAGGTCGCCGGGCTCGACGTCCGACGCGGTGAGCGTGATCCCCGAGACCTCGACGGGCGGGACGTCGCCGTCGGGCAGCTCGAGCGCGCGGGCGAGGGCGGGGAGGGGGACTGCTCGGACGTGCAGGGGGCGCAGCATGGGGTCCTCTCGTCTTCGGGACCGGGGGCGGCGCTTCCGAGGGGGCGGAGGCGCGCGGTCACCGAGGCTGTCACTCAAGCTAGGGGGTTCGCTTATGTGAATCCTTTGAGGATATTCGACACCCGCGTGGAGGAGCAGTGGTGGACAGATCCCTCGACCGATGCTTCCGCACTCCGGGGCCGGTCTACGGGCAGGCCCGCCCGTAGGCTCGGAGCATGACGTCGGACGAGAACCGGACTCCGGAGGGGCGCCCCCTGCGCCGCCGAGCACTGGTGATCGGGGGAGTGGCGGTGGCCGCCGGAGTCGCCGCTGTCGGCGTGAACGCGGCGCTCGGAGCCGGTCGCCCGACCGCTCCGACGGCGACCGGGACCCCCTCGCCGAGTGCGACGCCGAGCGCCTCCGCGACCGCGAGCGCCGCACCGGTCGAGACGCCGGTCGAGACGCCGACCCCGACGCCGACTCCCACCCCCGGGATCGACCTCGCCGCCCACTCCGTGGACGATCCGGCCAGCATCTGGGTGGTGGTCAACAAGCTCCGGACCCTGAATCCGGTCGACTACGTCCCGGCGGACCTCGTCTACCCGGCCGTCCCCTACGTGAACCGCCAGCCCATGCGCCAGGCGACGGCGGACGCGCTGGTGCCGATGTTCGCCGCGGCGTCGAGCGAGGCCGGGCTGACCCTGGCGGTGCAGAGCGCGTACCGCTCCTACGACACCCAGGTGAGCGTCTACGCCGGCTGGGTCTCCTCGCGCGGGCAGGCCGGAGCGGACGCGACGAGCGCCCGCCCGGGTCACAGCGAGCACCAGACCGGCTGGGCGGTCGACGTCGTCGGCTCCTCGGGCACCTGCGCGCTCGAGATCTGCTGGGGCGACACCCCGGAGGGCCGGTGGGTCGGCGAGAACGCGCACCGCTTCGGCTTCCTCGTCCGCTACAAGCCCGACACCACTCCGATCACCGGCTACGAGTCGGAGCCGTACCACCTGCGCTACATCGGAGTGGAGCTCGCCCAGCACCTGCGGGACGCAGGCATCCCCACCCTCGAGCGCCTCTTCGGCCTCCCCGACGCCCCCGACTACGCGGCGGGCACGACCTCCTAGCAGCGGCCTCCTGCCGGCGGTCTTCGACCGGCCCTCTTGCGACACGCGGCAGGCTGCTGCGCGTCTGCTGACGCTCCGCGGGGCCGCCCGTGACGCTCCGCGGGGCTACCCCTGGCGCCCTGCGGACGGGGATCCGTCGCGCGCCGAACGGGACGTCCGGCGTCAGGCCTTCCTTCGGCGGGGGCACTTTCCTAACCTCTCCTGCAACACGAGTTTCTCTCGCGTGCGATCGAAGGAGATCCCATGACGTCCCCGCTGCTCGCCTCCCGGAGGCACGCGTCCGCTTCGACTCTGACGGCCCTGCTGGTCGTCTCCGCTCTGACCGCCCCAGCGGCCGCGGCCGCGGAGGACGCCGGTCCGCCGGCGCTCGCCGCCGGGGCGGTCGCCGACGCTCTCGCGAACGTCGAGAGGATCGATCCGACTCTCGTGCACGACGCAGACGCCGGAGGATCCGGGCTCGGTTCCCCGGGGTCCGGCTCGGTGATCGTCCCGTCCGACCCCGCCCTCGGAGTGCGGATCAGCGACGGTGATCGGACCGTCAGCGTCGACCTGCCCGATGCGGCGAGCGCGGCTCCGGCCGTCACTCTCGCGGACGGCGGAGTCGTGTACCCCGCGCCTCACAGCGCGACCACCGTCCTGGTCGGCGATCGCGGTGTGCAGATGCTGACGACGATCGCGGATGCTCAGGCCCCCACCGACTACTCCTACGACGTGACCCTCGCCGAGGGACAGCGGCTCGAGCTGCTCGGAGACGGGACGGCGGTCGTCGACGCGGACGGCGGCATCGCGATGGTCGTCGGTGCGGCGTGGGCGATCGACGCGGACGGGGATCGGATGCCGACGCAGTACTCGGTGTCCGGCTCGACGCTCACTCAGACGGTCGACCACACAGCACCTGGAGTCGCCTACCCGGTGGTCGCCGACCCGGCGTGGCTGGCGCCCCTGGTGCTCAAGTGCCTCGTCGGACTCGGGCTCAACGGGGCGCAGATCGGCCTCGCCGCGACATCCGGTCTACCGGGTTCGATCGGTGCGGCTCTGGCGAAGTCGATCGCCGCGTGTCTCACCGGAAAGTGAGGACGTGATGTTCCGCCGCTGTTCGCGCGAGAGGCTTCAGCGGGACCTCGACGCGGCCGAGGCCGCCATCGCAGCGCACGTGCTCTCCTCGGAGCGGACGAAGCGCATCGAGGCGATCATCGAGCAGGGCGAGGGAGACAAGGACCTGATCAGCGCGAGACTCGCGGGGGAGGGGTTGCCTGAGCTGCACAGGATCGGGCTCTTCTACGTGCGGAGCTGGCCGAGTTGGTGGTGGCTGCACAATCGGCGGCGTGCCGCCCTGCGCAGGATCGAGCGGCACAGGGGGTGAACCCGCTTCGTCATCCGGGCCTGTGTGGTGCGCAGGATCGAGCGGTTGCGGGACGGACGCGATGTCCGGTCGGACATCCGGATCCGTCCGAAAGTCGGGCCGCAAGGGGTTGCGGAGGGCGCTGCGATCAGAATCGGATGTGACAGACGGGCGTTGTTACCGTACCGTTACTCGGAGTGCTTTCGGAGGCAGCCCCTAGGGCTCTCCGACTCCCGCGTGGTGACATGGCCGCTTCCCCCCGATGATCCGCACGCCCCCGCCCCCGTGCGCACCGACCCGTGAGTTCCCCTGTGCCCCACAGTTCCACCCGTTCCACCCTGCCCGCCGCAGCCGAGGTCGCCCCCGCCGACGCTGAGCTCGCGCCCCCGCTGACCCGCCGTGAGGCGCGCGAGCGCGAGGGCCGCGTCCGCGCGACCCCGCCCGCCGCGACTCCGGCCGCCGCTGCCGAGCCGGCTGCCCGGCCCGCCGCCGCCCTCGCTCCCGCGGCGCTCGCCCCGGCCGCCGAGGGCATCCGCCCCTCCGCCCCCGCCCCGCTGCACCCCGCCGGCGGCGACGCCTTCCCGTCCCGCCGCGACCGCAGGGCCGCCGAGGGGCACCGCCCGCGCACCGAGCCCGCCCGCCGCGGCTCCTCCTTCTTCCGTCCCTCCCGCCGGCACCTCGTGCTGGCGATGTCGGGCGGCCTCGTCGTCGTGGCCGTCGCCACCGGCGCGAGCCTCACCGTCGGCGCCACCGCGGACGCCGAGTCGGCCGCCGCATCCGCCGCCGCCCCGACCGCGACCGCCGCCCCCGTCACGGTCCTGCCCGCCACCACCGTCGACGCCCGCGTCGTGCTCAGCAGCGTCTCGACCACCTCCGGCACCGTCGCCGGCGGCACGAGCGTCACGATCGCCGGCTCGAACCTCGACTCCGTCGCGACGGTCCGCTTCGGCGACGCCGAGGGCAGCGTCACGGTCGACAACCCCGACCAGATCACCGTCACCGCGCCGCCCTCGAACGGCGAGGCCGAGGGCGTCGTCCCCGTCGCCTTCTTCGACGCCGGGGGAGCCCCGATCACCTTCGACGCGGTCACCGACTCCGTCGCCGCCGCCACTGTCGACGGCACGCCCGCCGAGACGGTGCAGCCCACCGTCGACACCACGGCCCCGGCCGAGGAGCCTCTCACTGCGACCACGGACGCCGCCGCTCCCGTCGCCGGCGCCACCGCGACTCCGACCGCCGAGTCCACTCCCGCTGAGACCGCTCCTGCTGAAACCGCTCCCGCCCAGACCGCCGCGGAGGCGTCGCCCGCCGAGCTCGTCGCCCCCACCGCGACCGCGACGCCGAGCCCGGCCGCCACCGGCGTGCTCGCCACCACCAAGGTCGTCGCCTCCGCGATCACCTTCGCCTACACGCCCGACCCGGCGATCGAGGCCGCGAAGGCCGCCGCGGCGCTCGAGGCCAGCCGCCTCGCCTCGCAGCTCGACTACCTGCAGACCTACTGGTCCGACTACAACTCCGCCCAGTACGGCGTCATCGGCGGCAACGACTGCGTCAACTTCACCTCGCAGTCGCTGATCGCCCGCGGCTGGGAGATGGACGGCGAGTGGAGCTACTCGCGCACCGGCGGCTACAGCTCGGCCTGGGCCTCGTCCACCGCCTTCAACTCCTACCTGGCCGCGCACCCGGAGCGGGCGACGCCGCTCACGAACGCGCAGCGCTCGCAGGTGAAGCCCGGCGACGTCGTGCAGTTCGACTGGGACGGCTCGGGCGACTGGGATCACACCGGCGTCGTCACGAGCGTGAAGGGCGACGTCGTCCTCTACTCCTCGCACACCGCGGACAACCTCGACCAGAGCATCGACTCGGCCTCCGCCGGTCGCATCATGTTCTGGAGCATCTGAGTCCTGGAGCATCTGAGCACTCGCCGGCAGCCCGCTCGAACGGCGCACCGGGAGAGCCTGGGACACCCCGGCGCGTGACACCGCCGCAGACACCGAAGAGGCCGCCGTCGCATCAGCGACAGGCGGCCTCTTCGTGGTGCGGGATCGGCGTCAGTTCTTGAAGACGTCCTTGACGTCCTCGCCGACCTTCTTGGTGTGGGCCTTGGTCTGGTCGGCCTGGCCCTCGGCCTCGAGCTTCTCGTTGTCGGTCAGCTTGCCGGCCGCTTCCTTGGCCTTGCCGAGCAGGTTCTCGGCAGCGTTGCGGATCTTGTCGTCAGCACCCATGAGGGGCTCCTTCCGTTCGATTCATGTCGTCCCCCGGCGACGTCCGCCGGAGGAAGGTGGTGGGCGAGCGCGAGCGCTCGCGGGTCAGGCGACCCGGTCCTCCTTGGAGAACCCGGCCCGGGCACTCGAGGCCACCTCGAGCACGACGGGCAGTCGCGCCCCGAGCAGGCGGTCGAGGGCGAGGACCTCCTGGTGCACCGCGTCCACGACCGTGCGGGGCGAGACCCCGCCGCGGGGCAGGACCCGGACCTTGAGGGCCGTCGACGAGCCGTGCCGGTAGGCCGAGACCGTGACGTCCAGCAGATCGGTGCGGCCTGCCAGGGCGTTCTCGAGGACGTCCTCGGCGAAGCCGGTGGCGATCTCGATCTCACCGGCGACCCCGCTCGACGAGCCCGAGTCCCGGAGGACGGTGCTCGTGCGGCCCCGGCCGTGGGCGGAGATCAGCACGATCGCGAGGACGATGCCCAGCAGGCAGATCCCGACGATCGCGTAGAGCGGCCACAGCACGGCGGCGTCGCTCCAGGCGGTGCCGTCCTCCGGCGAGATGCGGGAGACCAGCGCCGCGCCCCGGCCGTCCGCGACATCGGCGACGGCGTCGCGGACCGGCTGAGAGACGGCGATCAGGACCAGGCCGGCGGTGACGGCGGCGAGGACGAGGCCGACCAGGAAGAGGATCAGGCGGTTCACGAACCGGTTGCTCGTGGTCATCAGATCCTCCCGGACTCGGAGATGCGGACGGTGGCGCGCGGGGCGGGCGTCGCCTGGATGCGGCTCAGCTCGTCGTCGACGGCGGACTGCACGGCGTCGCGGTCGACGCTGATCCCCGAGGAGGGGGTCACCTCGATCACGGCGGTGCGGCGGCCGATCGACGCGCGGGTGTCCTCGCGGCGGGAGTGGGCGGCCGTGCGGGCCGACCGGGCGAGCGAGGACGCGATCACGCCGTCGTCGAGGACCACGGCGAGCCGGTCGTCCGCGACGGTGTGGCGGGCGCGGGCGCCCGGAGCGAGGGCGAGCACCAGCAGGATCAGCGCGAGCACCGCGGTGCCGACGGCGATCCCGATGATCGCGCCCGAGGTGAGACCGGTCACTCCGACGATCGCTCCGAGGAGCGCCGACGGGGCGAGCAGGAGCGGGGCCGCACCGAGGATCGCGAGCACCGCCTCCGTCCCGACGTACGCGGCGATCAGGGCGATCACCACGAGCACGACGATCTGGGCGACGGAGCGCGAGCTGTGCGTCTCGCGCCGCAGGTAGCGGCGGTAGCGCGCGTCGGGGGCGGCGTCGCGCTGCGGGGCTGCGGGGCTCATGCGACCCTCCTCGGGGTTCGGCTGGGGGTGCGGGTGCCGGTGACCCGGAGGTCGACTCGGCTGACCGTGCGGCCGGTGAGCGCCCCCATGCGGGAGGCGATGGCCGCGCGATCGCGGTGGAGGCGGTCGAGCAGGCTGCCCTCGGCCGCGCCGGAGCCCGAGGGCTCGGCCGCCACGGGAGCGCTGACGGCGAGCGCGAGCCCGCCGCTGTCGTCCGACAGCCGGACGCGGATCGCGGAGACCTCGACGCCCAGCTCCTCGTGGACGATCGCGACCGCCATCCGCTCGAGGGAGCGGACGGAGATCGTGACGGTCCCCGGCTCCGTCGACGCGGTGCGGTCGGCGGGACGCTGGTCGAGTGCGGTCACGGCGACTCCTAGCGGGAGGTGGTGCGGCCGCGGAACACGTCCACGAGGCTGCGCACGTCGAGCGAGCCGTCCAGCATCCGCGCGATCAGGTCGCCGAGCGCCATGAACACGGCGGTGAGGACGAAGCCCCAGAAGCCGAAGAGCAGGGCGGCGAAGGCGAGGATCGCGCCGACGGCGAGGCCGAGCGTGGTGCTGCGGCCGGCCGGGGCGGGAGCGGGGGTGCGGGGGTCGCTCATCGGACGCGGCTCTCGGTCTCGGTGTCGCCCTTGTCCTCGCCGGGGATGTGCACGTCGACGATGGCGACGTTGATCTCGGCGACGGACATGCCGACGAGCTCGGTGATGGCCTCGGAGACGGCGGCGCGGACCTGGTCGGCGACGGACTGCATCGGCACCGGGTACTCGACGACGAGGGTCACGTCGGCGGCGACCTGGTGCTCGCCGACCTCGACGCTGACGCCCTGGGCGTGGTCGTTGCCGCCGACGGCCTGTCGGATCGCGCCGAAGGCACGGGCGGCGTTGTTGCCGAGGGCGAAGACGCCGGGCACCTGGCGCGCGGCGATGCCGGCCACCTTGGCGACGACGGCGTCGTCGATGACGGTGCGGCCCTGGGCGGTGCCCGAGACGGCGCTGTTGCCCAGGCTCGTGACGGTGTCCACCGGCTTCTTGTCCACGCGGGGGGTGGTGGGGGCAGTGGGGGTGGCGGGGGTGCGCGTGCTGTCGCTCATGGTGACTCCTGTGCGTGTCGTCGGCCGCTGGTCGAGCGCGGCCGGGGTCGGGGAGTCCGGCGGATTTCCCGTCGGGCTGTGCTTTCATGAGTGAGACGGAGCCCGACGGGGGTTCGTCACGGTGGGATCCGGAGTTTTTCCTGGGAGTCACCTGATGGTCGATCCGGCGCGTGCCGGTGAGCGCTGGAGGAGCGTCATGCCCGGTCTGGAGACGGCGAGCGATGCGCTCCTCGCCGAGCGCTCCGCCGAGGGCGACGTCCGGGCGTTCGAGGTGCTGGTCAAGCGCCACCAGTCGATCCTCCGGGCCTACGCCTGGCGGCTGACCGGCTCGCAGGCCGATGCGTCCGACGCGGTGCAGAACGCGCTGATCACGGTCTGGGCCCAGCTCCCGCAGCTGAAGGAGCCCGCGAGCGTGCGGAGCTGGATGATGCGGATCGTGAGCCGATCCAGCGTCGATCTGCTGCGCCAGCGCCGGCCCGTCGACGACGTCGACGCCGTCGAGCACCCGCCCGCGCGCGAGCCGGGCCCCTTCGAGTCGGCCGAGCAGAGCGACGCGATGCGCGCCCTCGCGGCGGCCCTGGCCGAGCTGCCCGAGACCCAGCGGCAGTGCTGGCTGCTCCGCGAGGTCGGCGGCGAGTCGTATGGTGAGATCGCCGAGCACCTCGGCATCACCGCCACCGCCGTCCGCGGCAAGCTCGCCCGGGCTCGGGAGTCGCTGGTCGTGGCGATGGAGGACTGGCGATGAGGGCCTGGGATGAAGGAGTCGGCGCGATGAAGGAGTCGGCGCGATGACCCCGGACGAGACGCCCGACCGCTCGGGCCCCGGCGAGGACGCCGTGCTGCCCCTGAGTGTTCCGCTGGTCTCCGGCGCGGAGGACGGCGCCGGCCTCGAGCCCGACATCCTCGACGGCGACGGCACCGACGGCGACGGCCCCGACGGCGACGGCATCGGCATCGACGAGCTCGGCGACTACCTCGACCGCGGCCGCCTGCCCTACGACCCCGCCATCGAGGAGTCGCCGGAGCATCGGCGCACCCTCCGCGCCCTCGAGCGGGTCCGCGCGCTCTCCGGCGCGCTGATCGACGACGACGCCGCGCACCTGCCGGCGCCCACCGAGAACTGGTTCGGCTCGATCCTCACCCAGGTGCGGCGCGAGGCCCGGGCCGGCCGCGACATCCCGCTGGCGAGCACCGACCCCGACGTCGCGCTGACCATCACCGAGGGCGCCGTCCGCGGCATCGTCCGCGAGGCCGGCGACAGCGTGTCCGGGGTCCTCGTCGGCCGGTGCCGACTGCAGGGCGACATCGCCGATCCCGGTGCCGAGGTCGCGGTCGAGGTGACGATCTCGGTGTTCTGGGGCGTCCCGATCGCCGACGCGGCCCAGCAGGTGCGCGAGCGGATCCACTCCCGCCTGCTCACCCAGACCGAGCTGCGCGTCTCCACCATCGACGTGCGCGTCGAGGACGTCTACGTCCCGGGCGGGGAGGAGTCGTGAGCGGGTCCGAGCAGCTGCCCGACGCACCGGTCGTCCTGGTCCCCGCGGTCGCTCCGGGCGGGTCCGCGCCGAGTGCGGCGGCCGTCCTGACCGCCGAGATCCGCGCGCTCCCCGGAGTCGCGATGGTCGTCCCCGCGCGCGCCCAGGTGCGCGACGTGCTCGCGCACGCCGCCGGCGCGCTGACCCCCTCCTCCGTCGATCCCGTCGAGGGGCCGCTCGGCGCGGTGTCCGGCGGCACGCTCGCCGAGCCGGTGCTCGTCCGGGTCCTCGGCGAGGAGGTGTCGGTGTCCGCGGAGGTCTGCGTCGCCGCCGAGTCCTCGGCGCCCGACGTCGCCCGCGCGGTCGGCTCCGCGGTGCGCGAGTGGTGCCGGCGCGAGCACCCCGCCCGCCGGGCGCGCGTCGCGATCCGGATCGCCTCCGTCGACTGAGCCCGCCGGGCAGGGCTGAGCCGGGTCGGCTGAGCTGAGCGGGGTCGGGCGCCCCGACGACGCCCGCCCCGTCGCCCGCTAGGCGCCGTGCTCGGCGAGGAACGCCTCGGTCTCGGCCGCCGTCGGCGTGGAGACCGCCGCGCCGGCCCGGGTGACCGAGATCGCCGCGGCCGCCGTCGCCCAGCGCACGAGCTCGACCAGCGCCGCGGGGTCGTCGAGGCGGTTCCCGCCGCTCGCGAGCCGGGCCGCGAACACGCCGCAGAAGGTGTCGCCCGCGCCGGTCGTGTCGACGACGGCGACGCGGAACGCCGGGGCGCGCACCGGCTCGCGGTCGCGGACGGCGACGACGACGCCGTCGGAGCCGAGGGTGACCAGCACCAGCGGGACCAGGGCGGTCAGGGCGACGGCGAGCGCCGTGTCGTCCTCCGCCGTGATGCCGCGCTCGGCGCCGAGCTCGCGCGCCTCGTGCTCGTTGACGATCAGCACATCGAGCTCGGCGAGCAGCTCCTCGGGCAGCGGGCCGATGGGCGCCGCGTTCAGGATCGTGGTGGTCCCCGCCGCCCGGCCGGCGCGCGCCGCGGCCAGCACGGTCGGGACGGGGATCTCGAGCTGGAGCAGGAGCGCCGTGGCGCCGGCGATCAGCTCCGACTCCTCCGCGGTCAGGTCGGTGAAGGCGGCGTTCGCGCCGGAGTCGACGACGATCGCGTTCTCGCCCGCGTCGTCGACGGTGATCTGCGCGGTGCCGGTGCGCTCCTCGCCGCGGCGCGCGTGCAGCTCGAGCGGCTCCTGCGCCAGCAGTCCCGCCAGCTCGTCGCCGGTGGCGTCGCGGCCCAGGCTCGTGACGAAGACGCTCCCCGCGACCGTGCGGGCGGCGGCGACCGCCTGGTTCAGCCCCTTGCCGCCGGGGAAGGTGCTGTGATCGAGGGCGAGGACCGTCTCGCCGGGTGCGGGGATCCGGGCGACCCGGTGGACGTGATCGAGGTTGGCGCTTCCGAGGACGACGAGGCTCATGCTCCGACGGTAGGGCACGCGCAAGGGGCTGCTCGCATCCTCCGGCCGCACCTACGGTGGAGGTATGGAAACTCGAATCTTCGGACGCACCGGTGCGCCCGTCTCCGTCGTCGGCCTCGGAACCTGGCAGCTCGGTGCCGACTGGGGGGACGTCGCCGAGAGCGACGCCCTCGCCATCCTCGACGCCGCCGCGGAGTCGGGCGTCACCCTCTTCGACACGGCCGACGTCTACGGCGACGGCCGCAGCGAGCGGACGATCGGCGCCTGGCGCGCCGCCCACCCCGACGCGCAGGTCTTCGTCGCGACGAAGATGGGCCGTCGCGTCGAGCAGATCCCCGCGAACTACGTGCTCGACAACTTCCGCGCCTGGACCGACCGCTCGCGCTCGAACCTCGGCGTCGACACCCTCGATCTCGTCCAGCTGCACTGCCCGCCCACCGCCGTCTACTCCGACGACGCCGTCTTCGACGCGCTCGACACTCTGGTCGACGAGGGCGCGATTGCGCACTACGGCGTCTCGGTCGAGCGCACGGAGGAGGCGCTCACCGCGATCGCGCGGCCGAACGTCGCGAGCGTGCAGATCATCCTGAACGCGTTCCGCCTGAAGCCGCTCGACGCGGTCCTGCCCGCGGCGCGCGAGGCGGGCGTCGGGATCCTCGCGCGGGTGCCCCTCGCGAGCGGCCTGCTCAGCGGCCGCTACACGACCGAGACGACCTTCGCTCCCGACGACCACCGGAACTACAACCGCGACGGCTCCGCCTTCGACGTCGGCGAGACCTTCTCGGGCGTCGACTTCGCGACCGGCGTCGAGGCCGCGCAGGAGTTCTCGCGCCTCGCCGCGGACCACGGCCTGGCTCCCGCCGCGGCCGCGCTGGCCTGGATCATCCAGCAGGACGGCGTCACCGCCGTCATCCCCGGCGCCCGCTCCGTCGAGCAGGCTCGGGCGAACGCCACTGCCGCCGACGCCGCCCCCCTCGGCCCGGCCTTCATGGAGGCCGTCAACGCCCTCTACGACACCCACTTCCGCCCCACGGTCCACCCCCGCTGGTAGCCCCCGCGCCCACATGCTGATCGAGTAGCCCGCGCAGCGGGCGTATCGAGATCCCCGTCGCCCGCCGCCGCTGACTCGCCCGAGAAGGCTCGTTCCCCACCCCGGGAACGAGCCTTCTCGGGCATCTCAGTGCTGCAGGGCGGCGCGCACCTGGCGGACGACGGCGCCGAGGTCGCGGAGGTCGTCGCCCGTGAGCTCGATCACGGTCCAGCCGGCCGCGCGCAGGCGGCGGGCGCGGGCGACGTCCTTCCGCCATCGGCCGGGCTCGGAGCGGTGGTGGTCGCCGTGGTACTCGATGATCAGGCGCGCCCACGCGACGCAGAGATCGACTCGGCCGAGGAAGGCGCCGGCCTCGTCGCGGATCTCGATGTTCGCCTCGATGCCGGTGACGCCCTCGAGCACCAGCGCCACCCGCACCAGCGACTCCGGTCGGGACTCCGCGCGCCCGTCGAGCAGAGCGAGGGCGCGCCGCAGCCGCGTGAGCCCGCGCCGACCCGGATAGCGGCCGACAGCCGCCGCCAGCGTCGCCTCCGTCGCCAGCCCGCGGTGGAGCAGGTCGTCGCCGACCGCGACGAGGTCGGGGAGCTCGAGCACGGCGCCGAGGTCGCACCAGGTGCGGGCCGGCGTGGTGAGCGCGCCCCGGCGCCCGGTCACGAGGTCGGCCGTCCGGTCGAGGGTGAGACTGCGCCCGGCGAGTCCGTTCGCGTGGGGAGCGCGCGCCGGCGCGACCACGGCGACGTCCAGAAGGCCGCGCAGCTCCCACCGCTGGTCGAGCGGAGCGCCCCACAGCAGCGCCGCGGTCGGCCCGCAGACGAAGACGTGGTCGCCGAGCCGGTGCAGCACCGCGGCGCAGCGGTCCGCCAGCGTGAGCACGGGCGCGGTGGACCTGACCCCGTACGCCGGCGTCGCGAACTCCGCGGACCGCATCCGTGCCCGCGACAGCCCCGCGGCGCGTCCCTCCGCCACGCTGAGAACGCCCTCCGGCCGGTCACCCGTCACCGCGCCATGCTCGCGCCTGCGGCCCATCAGCGCCCGAAGTTGTCCACAGGCAACGCTGAGATGCCCGAGAAGGCTCGTTCCCGGGGTGGGGAACGAGCCTTCTCGGGCGACTCAACGGCCGCGGGGCGCGGGCGGCGTGCGGGCTAGGAGCCCAGGGCGGCGTCGACGATGGTGCGGGCCTCGGCCTGCACCTCGTGCAGGTGGTCGAGGCCGCGGAAGGACTCGGCGTAGATCTTGTAGACGTCCTCGGTGCCCGAGGGGCGCGCGGCGAACCAGGCGTTCTCGGTGACGACCTTGACGCCGCCGACGGCCGCGTCGTTGCCGGGGGCCTTGGAGAGCTTGGCGACGATCTCCTCGCCGGCCAGCGTGGTCGCGGTGATCGCGTCGCCGTCGAGCTTGCCGAGCGCCGCCTTCTGCGCCTTCGTCGCGACCGCGTCCACGCGCTCGTAGACCGGGTCGCCGAAGCGCTCGGTCAGCTCGCGGTAGAGCACCGACGGGCTCTTGCCGGTGACGGCGACGATCTCCGAGGCGAGCAGCGCCAGCAGGATGCCGTCCTTGTCGGTCGTCCAGACGGTGCCGTCGAAGCGGAGGAACGACGCGCCCGCCGACTCCTCGCCGCCGAAGCCGACGGAGCCGTCGACGAGCCCCGGGACGAACCACTTGAAGCCCACCGGCACCTCCCAGAGGCGGCGGCCGAGCGACTCGGCGACCCGGTCGATGATCGAGGAGGAGACCAGCGTCTTGCCGATCGCCGCGTCCTCGCGCCAGCCGGAGCGGTGGCGGTAGAGGTAGTCGATCGCGACCGCGAGGTAGTGGTTGGGGTTCATCAGGCCGCCGTCGGGCGTGACGATGCCGTGGCGGTCGGCGTCCGCGTCGTTGCCGGTGAGGATGTCGTAGTCGCCGGCGCGGGCGACGACCGAGGCCATCGCGCTGGGCGAGGACGGGTCCATCCGGATCTTCTCGTCCCAGTCGAGGGTCATGAAGCCCCAGGCCGGGTCGACCTCGCCGTTGACGACCGTGAGGTCGAGCTGGTGCATCTCGGCGATCAGCTGCCAGTAGTGCACCGAGGCGCCACCCAGCGGGTCGGCCCCGATCCGCACGCCGGCCTTGCGGATCGCGTCGAGGTCGATGATGTTCGCGAGGTCCGCGACGTAGCGGGTGCGGTAGTCGTAGGTCTCGACGGCGCTCGGCTCGGCCGACTTCACGTCGCGGTTGCCGTCGGCGATCAGCTCGTTCGCGCGGTTGGCGATCCAGGAGGTGGCGTCGGAGTCGGCGGGTCCGCCGTGCGGCGGGTTGTACTTGAAGCCGCCGTCGCGGGGCGGGTTGTGCGAGGGGGTGACCACGATGCCGTCGGCCCGGTCGGTGTGCGACGGGTCGTTGTTGTAGCGGAGGATCGCGTGGCTGAGCGCCGGCGTCGGCACGAAGTCGTCGAACTCGTCGACGAGCACGCGCACCTCGTTGGCCACCAGCACCTCGAGCGCGGTCGTCAGCGCCGGGCGGGAGAGGCCGTGGGTGTCGGCGCCGATGAAGAGCGGGCCCGTGACGCCCTGCTCCGTCCGGTACTCGACGATCGCCTGCGTCACCGCCGCGATGTGGTCCTCGTTGAAGGCGGTGTCGAACGACGAGCCGCGATGCCCGGACGTCCCGAAGACCACCTTCTGCAAGGGGTCGGACACGTCCGGCTTCTTCTCGTAGTACGCCCTCACGAGGGCCTCGACGTCGATGAGATCGGAGGCCTCTGCCGGCTTCCCTGCGCGATCGGTCATGGGGTCCATAGTGGCAGTCGCGCCGGGGCCGCGGAACCGGCTGGACAGGCGCTGGCTAGGCTGTCCGCCATGCCCGACCGCGCCTTCGACGGTGTCCCCGACACCGCCTCCTCCCCCCGCACCTACAGCTATCTCGGGCCCTCCGGCACGTTCACCGAGGCGGCGCTCGCGCAGGTGCCCGAGGCGCGCGGGCACGTCTGGCGCAGCGTGGGCAACGTCGGCGAGGCGCTGGACGACCTCGTCTCGGGGCGCAGCGACGGCGCGGTGATCGCGATCGAGAACTCGGTCGAGGGCGGAGTGACGGCCGCGCAGGACGCGCTGGCGCGGATCCCGGGCGTGCGGATCGTCGGCGAGTACCTGGTGCCGGTGTCGTTCATCCTGGTCGGCCGCCCGGGCAGGCGGCTCGAGGACGTGCGGATCGTCGCCGCCCACCCGGTCGCCTACGGGCAGTGCCGCGGATGGCTCGACCGCTCGATCCCGAGCCACGAGCACCTCCCCGCGTCGAGCAACGTGCAGGCCACGATCGATCTGCTGGCCGGCTCGCCCGCGCAGGCCGCCATCGCGCCGCCCGGCATCGTCGCCCACCACGACGTCGAGGTGCTCGCGGAGCGGATCGGCGACAACCCGAACGCCGTCACCCGCTTCGTGCACGTGTCGCGCTCGCGGGTGCTGCCGGAGCCGACGGGCGCCGACAAGACGAGCCTCATCGTCGAGCTGCCGTCCGACGCCCCCGGCGCGCTGCTCGACATGCTCGAGCAGTTCGCGACCCGCGGAGTGAACCTGAGCATGATCCAGTCGCGGCCGATCGGCGACGCCCTCGGCCGGTACCGCTTCGTCATCGACCTCGACGGGCACGTGCACGACGAGCGGGTCGCGGACGCCCTGCTGGGGCTTCGCCGCTTCAGCCCGGGAGTGATCTTCCTGGGCTCGTATCCGCGGGCGGATCGCCGTCCGGTCTCGTACGTGCGACGCTACGACGACGAGGTGTTCATCGAGGCCCGCGACTGGCTGCGCGGGATCCTCGGCAGCGAACCGGAGGTCGACGATGACTGAACGAGGCGGAGCCGGGCGCGAGCGCGTCGATCCGCGGTACGACCCCGCGTTCCAGCGGGGCTTCGCCGGGGGAGTGGAGCGCGTGCGCGGCGACGAGCGCGCCTACGCCCGGCCGGGCTCGGCGCCCGAGGGGATCGCCCGGAGGCGCCCGCCGGCCCTCGCCGACATCGCGACCACGGCCGACAGCCGCCGCTCGCGCCGGGCGGCCGAGGCCGTCGCCCCCGCCTCCGCGCCGGTGCGCCTGCCCTCGGACGCCGATGCGGCGCCCGCCCGGGACGAGCTCGCGGACCCTTCGTCGGAGGACGCGCCCGCCCGTCGCGCCGAGGCCGCCGCGGAGCCCTCGGCGCCGCTCCTGCGGAACCCGTGGCTGCTCGCCCTGCTGCTCGCGGGACTCGCCGGCAGCGTGCTCGGCGTCGTGCTGCTCTACAGCGGCTACTCCTCGCCGCCCGCGTCGTACTACGGCGACACCGACACCCCGTCGCCGGAGTGGATCCAGCGGCAGATCACCTACTACGCCTCGATCCCGCTGCTGGGCAGCCTGCCGTTCGCGCTGCTCCTCGCGATGGGCGTCGCGGCCCTGCGCTGGCGCGGCCGCCCCGCGGCGCCGTCGCCCGCCCTCGAGGTCACCGCCGACTGACGTCACCCCCTCCCCCCGCCATGCTGGTCGAGTAGCCCCGCAGGGGCGTATCGAGACCCACGTCGCCGACACGTCCGTCGTCGGTGGATCTCGATACGCCCGCTGTGCGGGCTACTCGATCAGCATGGAGTGCCACCGCCCGGTCGCCAGAGGGATGCGCCCGCGAGCATGCTGGTCGAGTAGCCCCGCAGGGGCGTATCGAGACCCACCATCGCAGACACGACCGTCGATGAATCTCGATACGTCCGCTGGGCGGCTACTCGATCAGCAGGCGATGAGCTACACCCCCGACGCGCCGAACAGCAGGCCGAGCAGGTACGTCACCAGCGCCGCTCCGTAGCCGATGCCCAGCTGGCGGAGCGCCCGCGCGAGGGGCGGCGCCCCCGAGAGCAGCCCGACGATCGCGCCGGTCGCGAGCAGGGCCAGCCCGACCAGGACCGACGCGAGCACCACCGCGGCCAGCCCGGACATCCCGAGCAGGTAGGGCAGCACCGGGATGATCGCGCCCGAGGCGAAGAAGCAGAAGCTCGACAGCGCCGCGCCCATGCCGGTGCCGATCGACTCGTGCTCGTCGACCGACGGGTCGGCCTTCGGACCGCCGAGCGTGATCGGCGAGGTCGGCACCGCTCCTCCGCGCAGTCCCGCGAAGACCCGGGCCGCCCGCGCGTCGGCGTCCTGCTGCGAGAGCCCGCGGGCGCGGTAGACGAGCGAGAGCTCATTGGCGTCCACGTCGAGGTCCGGGACCACGTGGTTGGTGTCGAGGTCGGGGGAGGAGGCGGAGAGCAGCTCCCGCTGCGAGCGCACCGAGACGAACTCGCCGGCTCCCATCGAGAGGGCGCCCGCGAGCAGTCCGGCGATGCCGGTGAAGAGGACGACTCCGGTGCCGACGCCGCTCGCGCCGACGCCGAGGACGAGGGCGAGGTTCGACACCAGGCCGTCGTTGGCGCCGAACACCGCGGCGCGGAAGGTGCCCGAGAGGCGGTTGCGACCGCGCTCGGCGAGACCGCGGACGACCTCGCCGTGGATCCGCTCGTCGGCGGCCATCGCCTCCGTCGCGTCGTCGTCGTCCGCGTAGGGCGAGCGGGCCTCGGCGCGCTGGATCAGGGCGAGGACGAAGACGGAGCCGAACTGCCGCGTGAGGAAGCCGAGCAGGCGCGTGCGGAGGTCCGGCCGGGGCTGCGGGTCGGCGGCCGGGCCCAGCAGCTCGCGCCAGTGCTCCTCGTGCCGGCCCTCGGCGGCGGCGAGGGCGAGCAGGATCTCGCGCTCCTCACCGGAGCGGCGCTGCGCGAGGTCCCGGTAGCTCGCCGCCTCGGCCAGCTCGTCGGCGAGGTAGCGCCGCCAGCGGCGGATCTGCACGGGAGTGGGCGAGGAAGGGGTGTCGCGGGCGAGGGTCGCCATGGCATCTCCTGGTTCCGGCAGCCCGGCCGACCCGCGCGAGAGGACCGGCCAGGACGCGTGTCGACTGGCCGAAGGTCTCGTTCGCCCGGTTCCGCGAGGATCCGGGTGGCGCGCCGGGTCCGGGACGTTCCGGGCCAGCATGTCGACGCGCCTCGTCGCCCGCTCGGCGGGCGGTGGGAACTACTCCCCTTCGCAGGGA
Source organism: Rathayibacter sp. VKM Ac-2856 (assembly GCF_013205055.1). Taxonomy (GTDB): domain Bacteria; phylum Actinomycetota; class Actinomycetes; order Actinomycetales; family Microbacteriaceae; genus Rathayibacter. The sequence continues at coordinate 1,446,022 of NZ_JABMLF010000001.1, read as the reverse complement.
CCACCGTAGCCGACCGGGCCGCGCCGCGCCCCTCCGATCGCGCCGCGACGCACGGCGCTAGCGTGGGAGGCCGGCGGAGCGCCCCGGCCCGCCCCCGCGCCGCCCCCGGCGCCCCTCGACGTGGAGGCCCGCCCATGACCGCCGACAGCGCACCGACCCGCCGCCTCATCGGCGAGCTCGAGGAGCGCGCCCGCGAGGCGCTGCCCTGGTTCGTCGCCGACTACTACGGCGCCGTCGCGGGCGGCCGGACCGAGCGTGACGCCGACCTCGCTGCCTGGGACGCGATCCGCTTCCGACCCGCGGCCCTGCGCGGCGAGCTCGACGGCGACACCACGACCAGCGTCCTCGGCACGCGCATCAGCGGCCCGGTGATGATCGCGCCGATGGCGCAGCAGAACGCCGCGGATCCGCGGGGCGAGATCGCGATGGCGGAGGCGGCGGCGCGCGCCGGCACCCTCCTCGGAGTCTCGACCAACACGGCGCTGCCGTTCGAGCGCATCGCGGCCGCGGGTGCGCCGTGGTGGTTCCAGGTCTACCTGCTCGCGGATCGCGACGTGACGCACTCCCTCGTCGAGCGGGCGGCGGAGTACGGCGCCCGCGCGCTGATGCTCACGGTCGAGATGCCGGTGCTGCGCGGCGACCGGCCCGGCATCGAGCCGCTCGGCTGGCCGGAGATCCCCGGGAAGACGCGGCTGGGCAACCTCACCGAGCAGGAGCGCGCGCTCGTGCTCGGGCGACCCGTGCCGAACCCGGGACTCGACGACATCGGCCGCCTGCGCTCGGTGAGCGGGCTGCCGGTCCTGGTGAAGGGCGTGCTGCGCGGCGAGGACGCGCGCCGCGCGGTCGACGCGGGCGCCTCCGGAGTGGTCGTCTCGACCCACGGCGGACGGCGGATGGACGGCTCGATCACCGCGGTCGGCGCGCTCGCCGAGGTGGTCGAGGCGGTCGGCGGCGACGCCGAGGTCTACATCGACAGCGGGGTCCGCACCGGCCGGCACGTGCTCGCGGCCCTCGCGCTGGGGGCCCGCGCGGTGTTCGTCGGGCGTCCGCTGATGTGGGCGCTCGCCGTGGGCGGGACCGACGAGGTCGCCGGGCTGCTCGCGCTGATCGACGCCGAGTTCCGGGTGATGCTGCGGCAGTCCGGCGCCGCGTCGATCCGCGACCTCGACGGGCTCGTCGCCCGGGTCTGAGGCAGCGGCGGTCCGGCGGTCGGGCGGTCGGGCGGTCAGGCGGTCGGGCGGTCAGGCCGCGACGATGCCGCGGGCCCGGCGGCGCTGCTGGCGCTCGTGCTCGGCGTCGAGCAGCGCGCGGGTGCGCTCGGTGGCCAGCAGCGCGACGAGCGTCTCGGTCTCCTCCTCGATCCGCTCGCCCAGGTCGACGGGGTCGGTGCGCAGGAGCCGCTTCGCGGCGGCGGTCATCAGCGGCGGCCGTGCGGCGAGCACCCGGACCCGCTCCTGCACCCGGCCGGCGAGCTCCGCGCGCGGGACGACCTCGGTGACGAGCTGCCACTCCAGCGCCTCCGCGGCGCGCACCGGGCGCCCGGACAGCACGAAGTCGAGCGCGCGCCGGCGGCCGATGGTGCGGGGGAGCGTGGCCGTGACGCCGCAGTCCGGGACGAGCCCCACGTCGCCGTACGCGCTGACGAAGGTGGCGGCGGGCGTCGCGACGACGATGTCGGCGGCGAGGGCGAAGGCGATCCCGGCGCCCGCGGTGACGCCGTCGATCGCGCAGACGACGACGGCGCTGCTCTCGCCGAGGAGGCGGAAGGCCTCGCCCGCGGTCGTCGCCAGTTCGCGGAGGTAGTCGCCCGGGCTCGCGGCGCCCAGGATCGCCGAGACGTCGCCGCCGGTGCAGAAGGCGCGACCGGAGGACTCGACGACGAGGACGGAGCAGCCCGGGTCGGCGTTCAGCGCGACCAGGGCGCGCACGAGCTGCCGCGCCGTGTCGAGGTCGAGCGCGTTGAGCGCGTCGGGCCGGTCGAGCACCAGGCGGGCGACGGGTCCGGTGCGCTCGACGCGCACGGTCGGGGGCTGGGGAGTCATGGCGGGGCCTCTCGGGGTGAGGTCGGGGAGCGGCGCCCTCGCGCCCGGGGAGCGGAGGGGTCGGCGCCTGCCGTCGGGTCAGGTGGCGCATGAAGACGTTCGCAGCCCTGCGCCCACCGGATCGCCCCGCCCGGCCGATCCTCAGGCGCGCCTCCCGGCCCGGCCGATCCTCAGGCGCGCCTCCCGGCCCGTCTACACTGCTGGGGTGATTGATCCCGTACTTCTCCGCGAGAACCCGGACGTCCTCAAGCGCTCGCAGCAGGCGCGCGGCGACTCCGTCGAGCTCGTCGACGAGGCCCTCGAGGCCGACCGCGTCCGCCGGTCCGCGATCACCGAGGCCGAGCGCCTCCGCGCCGAGCAGAACGCCTTCGGCAAGACCGTCGCGAAGGCGCCGAAGGACGAGAAGGCGGCCCTGGTCGCCGAGGCCCAGCGCCTCGCCGCCGCCGCCAAGCAGGCGCAGCAGGAGGCCGCGGAGGCCGACGAGCGCTTCGGCGCTCTGGTGAAGCGGCTGGCCAACCCGATCATCGATGGCGTCCCGGCCGGCGGCGAGGACAAGTTCGAGCTGGTGCGCACCGTCGGCGAGCGCCCCGTCTTCGGCTTCGCGCCCCGCGACCACCTCGAGATCGGCGAGCTGCTCGACGGCATCGACATGCAGCGCGGCGCGAAGGTCAGCGGCGCGCGCTTCTACTTCCTCAAGGGCCTCGTCGCCCGCCTCGAGATCGCCCTGATGAACCTCGGCCTGGAGCGCGCCCTCGAGGCCGGCTTCACCCCGCTGATCACGCCGACGCTCGTGCGCCCCGAGATCATGGACGGCACCGGCTTCCTCGGCGAGCACGACGACGAGGTGTACCGCCTCCGCGACGACGACCTCTACCTCACCGGCACCAGCGAGGTGGCGCTCGCCGGCTACCACGCCGATGAGATCCTCGACCTCGCGGGCGGGCCCAAGCGCTACGCCGGCTGGAGCACCTGCTACCGCCGCGAGGCCGGCTCGGGCGGGCGCGACACCCGCGGCATCATCCGCGTGCACCAGTTCAACAAGCTCGAGATGTTCGTCTACACGCTGCCCGAGGACGCGGAGGCGGAGCACGCGCGCCTGCTCGCCCACCAGGAGGGCGTGCTGCAGAGCCTCGGCCTGCACTACCGCGTGATCGACGTCGCCGCGGGAGACCTCGGCCAGAGCGCCGCCCGCAAGTTCGACGTCGAGGCCTGGGTGCCCACCCAGGACGCGTACCGCGAGCTCACCTCGACCTCGAACTGCACCACCTTCCAGGCCCGCCGCCTCGACACCCGCTACCGCACCGAGTCCGGGAAGACGGCGCCCGTCGCCACCCTGAACGGCACGCTCGCGACCACCCGCTGGATCGTCGCGCTGCTCGAGACCCACCAGCAGGCCGACGGCTCGGTGCTCGTCCCCGAGGCGCTGCGCCCGCACCTGGGCGGCCTCGAGGTCCTCGAGCCGGTCCGCACCGCATGAGCGCGGAGCGCCCCGCCGGCCGCCGCCTCGTCGCGCTCGACATCGACGGCACCGTCATGCACGAGGACGGCACCATCACCGACGCCGTGATCGAGGCCATCGGCCGCGTCGTCGCGCAGGGCGACGAGGTCATGCTCGCCACCGGCCGCTCGCCGTCGACGACGCTGCCGGTCATCGCGCGCCTGGGCATCGCCCCGGAGTTCGTCGTCTGCTGCAACGGCGCCGTCACCCTCCGCCGTGACCCCGAGGCCGAGGGCGGCTACCGCCCCGACGTCGTCGAGACCTTCGACCCGACGGACGTCCTCGAGACGATCCGCCGGCACCTGCCGGACGCGCACTACGCGATCGAGGACGCCGAGGGCGCCTTCTCCTACACCGAGGCGTTCCCGGGCGGCGCGGTGATGGGCGCCGAGACCCTGCGCGTCCCGTTCGAGGAGCTGCTCGGCACGCAGTCCACCCGCGTCGTCGTCATCTCGCCCGAGACCGGCATCGAGGAGTTCACCGAGCTCGTCGAGCGGATGGGCCTGCACCAGGTCAGCTACGCGATCGGCTGGACCGCCTGGCTCGACATCGCCCCGCACGGCGTCAACAAGTCGACGGCCCTGGAGCTCGTCCGCAACCGCCTCGGCATCGAGCGGAGCGACGTGGTCGCGCTCGGCGACGGCCGCAACGACATCGAGATGCTCACCTGGGCCGCCGAGCACGGCGCGGGCCTCGCGATGGGCCAGGCGCCCGCCGAGGTGCTCGCGGTCGCCTCCGAGATCCTCCCCGGCGTGCACGAGGACGGCGTCGCCGTCGCGCTCTCCGCGCTGCGCTGACGTCGCGCGGCGGTCGCCGGCCCGACGCCACGCCGCCCGCCACTGCGCGACCGTCGGTTACCATCGACTGTCTCTCCCCGCGGGGAGCGGCAGGGAGGGCTGTCCGAGCGGCCGATGGAGCCAGTCTTGAAAACTGGTGGGCAGAGATGTCTCTAGGGTTCGAATCCCTAGCCCTCCGCCACCGCGATCGAGCGTCGACGCCGTCCCCTCCGGCGACGAGGACGAGAACGAGATCCTCCCGTCATGCCGGCCGAGCAGCCCGCAGGGACGCGCATGCTGGTCGAGTCACCCGGAGGGGTGCGCAGGCGGGCTGAGCCGCCCACAGGGACGCGCATGCTGGTCGAGTAGCCCCGCAGGGGCGTATCGAGACCCACCGTCATCAGCAGGGTGGGTCGGCACAGTCGTCCTTCTGCTGCGGGTGAATCCCCCTGCGCCCCCCTGCGCGGGCTGCTCGATCAGCACGGAGGGCCTGCTGCGTGTCCCTGGCGCGCAGCGACCTCGCCGTCGGGCCCGGACGCTAAAGTGACGTTCTGTCGATATTCGAGACAGGCCGTCTGCGCCGAGACGCACCTCTGATCCGCGGGTCGCCCTCTCTCGATCGAGAAGGAGCCGTCATGAGCGACGAGAACGTGCCGGGACCTCGCACTGAGCGCCTGCGACCGGGGGTGTACGCGACACGGGACGGCAGCGGCGTCACCGTGATGGCGTGGCCGCGAGCACTGGCGCTCGGCGACGGCGCGGCGGTCGATGCGCGACTCCGGCAGCTCGTCGAGGGCGGGCCGGGCGGTGTCGACGATCCCGTGACTGCCCGACTGCGCGAGGACGGCTGGCTCGTCCAGGAGTTCGAGGACGACGACGGTTCCGGCTTCGCCGTCCGTCCGCTGCGGGCCGCGGTCGAGCCCGCTGCTGCATCGTCCGCCGACCTCGACCTCTCGCGGTTCGCCGTGATCCGCCGCGACGGCGCCGACCTGCTCGTCGAGTCCCCGCTGGCCAGCGCCGAGATCGTGCTGCACCGGCGGTCGCTGCTCGCCGACGCGCTCTCGGGCACCGGCGGTCTCGCAGCCGCCCTGCGCCGCGAGCTGCGTCGGCACGGGTTCCTCGCGCTGCCGGGCGGCCCGGAGGACACCGAGTTCCGCTACCGGCAGTGGGCACCGCACGAGCTGCTCTTCCACGACCGCAGCCGGCAGGGCCACCGCGGCCCGGCCGACGACTTCGGCGGCACCTGGTGGGGCGGGACGGCGGGCTTCGCCCCGGAGCGCGCCGCCCCGGTCTCGTTCGGCGGCCGCCGCGTCGCCCTCCCCCCGGTCGATCTCGCCGCCCTGCGCGCGAGCGACCCGCCCTACGCCGAGGTCGTCGAGTGCCGGGCGTCCCTCCGCGAGCACGACGACGCCGCGCCGATCGACGTCGCCGAGCTCGGCGAGCTCCTGTACCGGACGGCCCGGGTCCGCGGGGTGCGCGTCGACCACGGGACGGAGGTGGTCAACTCGCCGCGTCCGTCCGGCGGCTCGCTCGCGGAGCTCGAGCTGTACCTGGCCGTCTCGCGCTGCGCCGGGCTCGAGCCGGCCTTCTACCACTACGACGCGCACCGCCACGAGCTGGAGGAGGTGTGCGGCATCGGCGCTCCCGCCGTGCGCCGGATGGTCCAGGTCGCGAGCGGGGTCGCGGCGACGGGGGTCGCTCCGCAGGTGCTGATCGTCGTCTCCGCGCGTGTCGGCCGCGTGATGGGGAAGTACCAGAAGATGGGGTTCGAGCTCGTGCTGAAGGACACCGGGGTCCTCTACCAGGCCCTCGCCGGGGCGTGCAGCGCGATGGGGCTGGCGGGCTGCCCGCTCGGCACCGACGACCCCGTCGCCTTCGCCGAGGCGACCGGTCGCGACCCGCTCCTCGAGTGCAGCGTGGGCCAGTTCATCGTCGGGTCGAGTCCGCGACCGGTGGCGGCGGTGACACGATGACGCTCACCGTGGACACCAGCGCCTGCGTGATCGACCACGAGGGCCGGACGTACGGCATCACCGCCGTCGGCGACATCGAGCTCACCGGCGAGGTCGCGGGCTGGATCCGCGTGATCGCTGCCTGGGTCCTCGCGGGGGACGACGTCGAGGAGCGGGCGCGCTCACTCGATCCCGCCCGGGCCGACCAGGTCCGGCGCGTGCGGAGCGCGATGCTGCGTCTCGGCCTCCTGCGCGAGGTTCCCGTCGCCGGTCGCGTCCGCCTCCTCGGCGAGACGGAGCTCCTGCAGCGCGCGATGGCGCGGAGCGGCACCGCACTCCCCGAGTCCTGGCTCGCCGTCGGTCCGGTCGAGGGGCGGTGGCTGATCGACGAGGTCCGCGAGCACCCGGAGCGGACGTACGGGGCGGTGCTGCTTCGCGAGGGTGCTGCGCTCGTCGTCGGCCCGGCGATCGGGGCCGAGCTGCTCCCGGTGCTGGTGGCCGTGGCGGAGCGCGGGGTCGCGGCGGGCAGGCCCGAGGAGGACGTGCTCCGGCTCGCCGTCGCCCAGCTGGTCCGTCGGGCCGCGTCCGGTCGCACGGATCCGTGGCGGGCGAGGACGGTGACGGCGGACGGGACCGCGCTCACCCGGATCAGCCCGCACCCGTGGCAGGCCGGGCAGCCGGAGGCGACCGGTCCGTTCGAGGAGCGCGCGATGACGATCGTCGATCCCGACTTCGGGGTCGTCCGGCTGATCGAGGAGGCGGACCTGCCGCAGGTGCCGCGTCACCACTCCCGAGCCCTCGTCTCCTGCGACGCGGTCGTCGACCGGCGCGACGTCGAGGTCGTCGGCGAGGGCGCGGACTTCGCCGAGGCACGGGCGGACACCGTGCGCCGGGCGCTCGCGGTCCGCGCGGAGTCGGTCCTCGATCCGCGCCGGGTGCTCGACGCCGCAGGACGCGCCGTCGCCGCGCCGACCGCGACGCCCGAGCAGCTGCGCGCGGCGGTCCGCGACATCGTCGCCGCGCCCGCGGAGCACACCGTGCCGGGCCGTCGGCTGGCCGACAGCGCGACCGTCCGGGTCCCGGTCTCCCTCGCCCTCCGCTGCTCGGACGCCGAGCCGGCGACCGGCGGCCTCGGGGTCGCCGCCGCGGAGGAGGAGGCGCTGAGGCTCGCCCTCGACGCAGCTCCCGCCTCCGATCCGCGAGCCGTTGTGGTCGACCTCGACCACGACCCCGTCGTCGCGCGACTCGGGCTCGTCGTCCGGAAGGTGGTGATCCTGCCGTGAGCACCAGCGCGGTCGACACGGCGGGCGCCCCTGAGGACGGATTGCTCCAGCGCACGCTGGCGGGCATCGGTGCGGCGAGCGGTGTCGCCGTCCGGGCGTCCGACACCTGGCGGATCCCGAGTCGTCCCGCGGCGGACGTCCCGTGGCTGCCCGTGCACGTCGAGGTGAACCGCATCGTGATCGGGCCCCTCGTCCGCCCCGGGATCCCGGGCTGTCCGCGCTGCCTGGCGCTCCGGCGGGAACGGCTGGGCGGCGCGGAGCCGTGGCGGCTGCGGCTGCGGGCGGAGTACGCGGAGCAGCTCGAGTGCCGGCGCCCCGAGGCGCTCGACGAGCTGGCGGCCGAGGTCGCGGCGGTCGCGCTCGAGCGCCTCCTGGCCCGGGAGCGCGAGGCTGCGGGCGCTCAGCGCCGGGTCGCGGTGGTCCGCCTCGACGCCCTGGAGGTGGAGAGCCGCGCCTTCCTCCCGGAGCCCCTCTGCGAGCTCTGCGGGGACCTCCCGGAGGACACCGCCGCGGCCGCTCAGCACGTCCTCGCGCCGCAGCCGAAGTCGGCTCCGTTCGGCGCACGGATCCGCGACGTCGTCCGCGAGGCCGACGCCCTCCGCTCCCTCTACATCGATCCGTTCTGCGGCACGATCGCCGCCACGCGCCGCGGGGACGAGGGCGGGCTGATCATGGCGGCCGCGCCGATGCCGATGCGCGTGGACGGTCTGGTCGAGCCCGGCTACGGGCGCGGCCGCGACTACCGGTCCGCCGAGGTCACCGCGGTGCTGGAGGCGCTCGAGCGCTACGGGGGAGTCGCCCCGGGCGGGCGCCGGTCGACCGTGCGCGGACGCCTCCGGGAGCTCGCGGCCGAGGCCGTGCATCCCGACGTCTTCGGCCGGCATCCGGACGAGTCCTACGACGATCCGGCCTTCCGCTACCGGCGGTTCGACGAGGACGTCCCGATCCAGTGGGTCTGGGCGCACTCCTTCGCCGAGGGCCGCGCGCGCCTGGTCCCCGAGGCCCTCGCCTACTACTTCTCGCAGCGACTGCGCGGGGACGACCCGGTCTCGTACTACGAGGTCTCGAACGGCTGCGCGCTCGGCTCCTCCTGGGAGGAGGCCGCCCTGCACGGCCTGCTGGAGACGGTCGAGCGCGACGCGTTCCTCTGCACCTGGTACACCCGTACCACGCCCGCCGCCATCGACCTGACCAGCTGCCGCGACCCGCTCGTCGCGGCGCAGGCGGCGGCGATCAGCGCGGCCACCGGCTACGACGTCGCCGCCTTCGATGTCACGACGGACTGGGGCATCCCGGCGGTGTGGCTGCTGGCGACGCGACAGGGTGACTCCGGACCGGCCGCGCTCTGCACCGCCGGGGCGGGCCTGGACCCCGAGCGCGCTCTGCTCGGCGCGTTGAGCGAGCTCGGCCCGATCCTGGCGGACCTCCTCCGGCGCTACCCGGGCGAGGAGGCGCACGCCGCGGCGATGGTGCGCGACCCCTCCGCCGTGCGGACGATGCTCGACCACTCGGCCCTGGACGCGCATCCGGACGCCCGCCACCGCCTCGACTTCCTGCGCGGCGGTCCGACGATCCGCGCCGACGACATCGGCGGAGCGGACCGCGTGCGCCCGGACGCCGCCGACCTGGCGGTCGACCTCCGCGCCGCGGTCGAGCGGATCGGCGAGGTCCTCGTCGTCGACCAGACCACGCCGGAGCACCGCGTGGGGGGATTCGCCTGCGTGAAGGTGCTCGTGCCGGGCGCCGTGCCGATGACGTTCGGCCACCGCAACCGCCGGATCGACGGGCTTCCCCGGCTCCTCGAGCTGCCACGGCGCCTCGGCCGGCTCGACCGCGACCTGCTCCCGGCCGAGCTGAACCCCGACCCGCACCCGTTCCCGTGATGTCCGCATCAGGGAGCGGACCCGCGCGGAGCGACCCGGGTCTCCGCCGGGGCTCGGAGGTCGCCCGTCCGCATCGCCCCGAGCACGCCGACCCGCAGCGACGAGAGCGCATCCTCGACGCGATGCGCGATCTCGTCCTCCGCTGGGGATACCGCAAGGTCTGCATGCAGGACGTGGCCGACGCGGCGCACGTCGGCAAGGGCACGCTCTACCTGCACTGGAGCAGCAAGGACGAGCTCCTCGACGCGGTCCTCCTCCGCGAGGCGGGCCGGATCGACGCCGAGCTCGGGGCGGCCCTCCTGCGCCGGCCGGAGCTGGTCGCCTTCGGCCTCACGGCGGCGATGCTCTTCCACGGGACCATGGCGGTGCCGCTGCTCTGCGCCTACAACCGCGGAGACGGCGCGGTGCTCGGCACGCGCGGCGCCCGGCCGGGGACGCCCGACCGGCTCGGGCTCTCGCTCGTCTCCCGGCTCTCCGATCCGGGCTACCTCGCAGCGCTCAGCCGGCACCACCTCGTGCTCGGCGACGCGCGCTCGGAGTCCGGTCGGCTGGCGATCGGGGCGGTCATCGGCGGCTTCGTGCTCCAGCCGGAGGGCGCCGGCGACGCGGACCGGGACGGCGACTGCGCCCGGCTGCTCGGCACGGTCCTGCAGCGGTCCTTCGGGCAGCCCGCCCACGATCGGCACGCCGAGCACGCGGCGGCGGTCGCCGAGACGGTCTCCCCGGAGGGCCGCTGGACCACTCCTCCGCCGGCGTCGCCGCGGACGGCAGAAGGCTCCCGTCCTGCGTGAAGCGGGACGGGAGCCCGGTGCGGCACGCGGAGGGACGCGTGCTCGCGAGCCGCGTCGAGGGGGTGAGCGGCGTGCACTCGGCGGTCAGGCGGCAGGGCCGCCGCAGCAGATGTAGCAGACGCAGTTGGAGTCGGCGAGCTCCTTCATGCCGTGACCGGCGGTGAGCGACTCGACGACCCCGCCCTGGTCCGCCACCTCGAACACGGTCATCGGCAGGTCGCGGACGTCCGTCAGGTGCTTCTCATTCATGGTCTCTTCTCCTTCGCTCGGTGCGCGTCGCGCCCGGGTCGATCCCCGAGGCGTCTCCTCGACTCTGCGCCGGTCGCCGTCGGGCCCGCCTCTCGGTTGAACGGGTGACCGGGATCCGCGCTCGGTCACCCGTCCGCGTGGAGGTCGTGGTGGCGCTGCCATCCGCCAGATGGCGGGCGGATGTGCGTCGGCGACCGGATGACTCCGGGGCCGCGCGTCGGCAGAGTGACGGGTGGCGCCGAGCCCCTCCCCGGGGAGTCGCCCCATCCGCACTTCCTGTCGAAGGAGACACGATGCACGTCCACGGACCCACCACCCGACTGCGCCGCACGGCCGTCGCACTGGCCGCTGCCGCGGTCGTGCTGCTCCCGTTGAGCGGCTGCCAGAGCGCATCGACGACGCCGGCCGGAGAGCGCCCCGCCGAGTGCGACGGCGTCGACCTGACCCGCGTCGGCTACTCGCCCTACTCCAACACCGGCGGGTACTTCCCGCTGGTCGAGAAGGGGCTGGAGGGCGTCCTGTCCGACTGCGGCATCGACGTCGTCACCTCCGATCCCGACGGCGAGTCCGGCGAGCAGGTGTCCGGAATCGAGAACCTCGTCGCGGCCGGTGCGAAGGCCGTGATCGTGTGCCCGACGGACCCGAAGGCGATCTCGCCGGTCGCGCGCCGCCTGACCGGGCAGGACGTCCTCGTGGTCGGGCTGGCGACCGACATCCCCGAGGCCGACGTCGTCTTCAACCTCGACGACCGCGCCTTCGGCGAGCTCGAGGGCGAGAGCGCCGGCGGCTGGCTGGCGGCGAACCGCGTGGACGAGGTGCCCACCGTCGCGATCCTGCACCAGGACTCCGGCGGTGAGCCGCTGATCGCCCGGCACGAGGGCGTCATCGCCGGGATCGACGCCGTGCTCGGTGAGGGGAAGTGGACCCTCGTCAGCGAGGTCGAGGCGTACCAGGAGGACACCGGCAACGCGCAGACCTCGACCGTTCTGCAGGCGCACCCCGATCTCGACCTCATCGTCGGTCTGAACGACTCCAGCGCGCTCGGCGCGATCTCCGCGGTCAAGGCCTCCGGACGCACCCCCGGCGAGGACGTCGGGATCGTCACCGGCGGCGAGGACGCGCGCATCCTGCAGGGTGTCCTCTCCGGCGACGTCGTCTCCACGGTGGGCCTCTTCCCGCTCCAGCAGGGAGAGATCATCGCGCGCGCGGTCCTCGAGCTCGCCTCGGGCGGAGAGGTCGAGCGCGAGCAGATCGTGCCCGTCGAGCTGGTCACGGCGGAGAACGCCCAGGGGATCCTGGACTCCCTCGGATGACGGCACCGCTCGAGCCCGCCGCCGTCCTCACCGTCCGCGGAGTGAGCAAGGCCTTCGGCGGGGTGGCCGCCCTCACCGGCGTCGACCTGTCGGTCCACGCGGGACGGATCCTCGGCCTGGCCGGCGCCAACGGGGCCGGCAAGTCGACCCTGATCAACATCCTCACCGGCCAGCTCCCGCCCGACACCGGCGAGCTGCGGGTGAGCGGCGAGCCGGTCTCGTTCTCGAGCCCGCGCGAGGCGCAGCGCCACGGGATCGGCGTCGTGCGCCAGGAGCTCGACCTCGTGCCCGATCTCACGATCGCCGAGAACCTCTTCCTGGGTGACGAGCGCCCGTTCCAGCGGGCCCTGCAGCTCGACCGCCGGCAGATGCGGGAGGCCGCCCGCGCGCTGCTGCGCCGGATGGGGCTGGAGAACGACGTCGACGAGCTGGTGCGCGACGTGTCGATCGGCGACCGCCAGCTGGTCGCGGCGGCCCGTGCGCTGCGCAGCGCCGGGTCCGTGCTGCTGCTGGACGAGCCGACCTCCTCGCTGACGCCGTTCGAGGAGGCGCGCCTCTTCCGCGTCATGCGCTCGCTCAGCGACGAGGGCGTCGGGGTGGTCTTCATCTCGCACCGGCTCGACGAGGTCGTGCAGCTGTGCGACAGCATCGTCGTGCTGCGGGACGGCCGGGTCGCCGGCGAGTTCGCGGCCACGGTGGACGTGCTGCCGCAGGTCGTCGACGCCATGGTGCCGGGTTCCGCGGCCGTCGTCCGGGGCGACCGGGCCCCGTCGCTCGGCGAGCCTGCGTTCGTCGGCGGAGCGATGGTGATCAAGGGCCGCCCGCCCGTCGACCTCGCGATCCGGCGAGGCGAGGTGCTCGGCGTCTTCGGCCTCGTCGGCGCGGGGAAGTCCTCGATCGGCCGCTCGATCGCCGGCCTCGAGACCCTGCAGTCCGGCTCGATGCAGCTCGCCGGCCGGCCCTACAGCCCGCGCTCCGCGGCCGCCGGCTTCGCCCGGGGCGTCGCATACCTCTCCGAGGACCGCCGCACCGAGGGGATCCTGCCACACCTCAGCGTGCGGCAGAACATGATCGTCCGGGCCCCGCGGGACGTCGCTCGCGGGGGCGTCTTCGACCGGCGCGCGGTGACCGCGCTGATCCGCGAGATGACGTCCCGCCTGCGGATCAAGGCCGCGAGCGACGCCCTCGACATCCGCTCGCTCTCGGGGGGCAACCAGCAGAAGGTGCTCGTCGGGCGCCTGCTCGCAGAGGACCTGTCCCTGCTCGTCCTCGACGAGCCCACCCACGGCATCGACGTCCGAGCCAAGGCCGACCTGATCGACACGGTCTGGGATCTCACCGGCAAGGGCGTCGCCGTCCTGCTGATCAGCTCGGAGATCGCCGAGCTGCGCGCCGCCTGCGACCGGATCATCGTCGTCCGCAACGGCGCCGTCGTCCGGGAGCTCCCGGCCACCACCGCCACCGAAGGAGAACTGATGTCCGCAGCGACCGGAGGCGTCTCATGACCCGCCTCGACACTCCCGATGCCGAGCTCGCCCGCGCTCCGCGCCGCGGCATCGATCAGGAGCGCCTCGCCACGATCGTCCTCCCCGTGGCGCTGGCCGTGATGATCGTCGTCTTCGCCGTCAGCTCGTCGACGTTCTTCACCGTCGACAACCTGTTCGTCGTGCTCCGGCAGTCGGCGGTGCTCGGCGTCGCGGCGATCGGAGCGACGATCATCCTGATCGCCGGCCGGCTCGACATCAGCCAGGGCGCGCTGATCGCGGCGTCCGGGATCACCTGCGTATCGCTGCTTCAGGTCGGGCTGCCGCCGCTCGTCGCCGTCCTCGGCGCGATCGCGCTCGGGGCCCTGCTCGGGCTCGTCAACGGCGTGCTGACCGAGACCCTCCGGATCCCCGGCTTCATCTCCACGCTCGCGGTGGCGCTGGTCGTCCGCGGTGCCGCACAGGTCTGGACCAGCGGGCAGTCGATCGCGGCCCCGGTCGTCGAGGGCTTCGATCTCCTGCTCTGGGTCGGCACCGGGTCGATCGGTCCGCTCCCGGTCGCGGTGGTGCTGGTGACCGTGCTCTACGTCGTCGCGTGGTTCGTGATGCGCACGACGACCTGGGGGCTGCGCTCGTACGCCATCGGCTCCTCCGGCCGGGCCTCGAGAGTGGCAGGGCTCCGGGTGAACGTGCACGCGATGCAGGTCTTCGTGGTCGCCGGGGCGCTCTCGGCGGTGGCGGGCGTGCTGCTCGCGGGGCGGCTCGGCTCCGGCTCCGCGAACAACGGGCAGGGCGCCGAGTTCGACATCTTCGCCGCGGTCGTCCTCGGCGGGACCTCGCTCTTCGGCGGCCGCGGCAGCATTCCGCGCACCGCGCTCGGCATCGTCTTCCTCTCGACGCTGAGCAACGGCCTCGTGATCCTGAATGTATCGTCCTACTGGCAGGGCATCGCGACGGGGACCGTGCTGGTGCTCGCCCTGGCGATCGACCGGTTGCGAGCACGCGATGACGAGTGAGGCTGTGACCTGTGGAGGGACTTCTCCGGCGGTTGTCCGAGGGCGGCGAGTGCGGGCGGGACGCGCTGCGCGTCGTCAGCTTCTTCGACAAGCTCCAGCAGTTCCGGGCCGGGATCGACGAGCTGGTGCGGTCGACGGCGATGCTGATCGGGACCGAGGCGGGCTTCGCCGGTCCGGGCGGCGGCTGCGGCTTCGACAGCCTCGGTCGCGCGCGGCCGCAGGAGCCGCCGGCCGGGGCGATCAGCACCGGGATCGGCGGCGGCACCGCGGGCGCCGGCCTGGTCTGGGTGGTGCCCGCGAGCAGCGACGCGGACATGGCGCAGCTGATCCTCGAGCGCATGTCGCTGACCGCGGCCACGATCCTCATCCGGCAGGCCGACGCGGCCCGGCTGGGCGACGGCGAGCCGCTTCGGATGCTGATAGAGGCGCTGCCCTCGATCACCGAGCACCGGGAGGAGGCGCTGCGGCGGCTGGGCTTCCGGCCGGACTGGCGCCTCCGCGTCGTCCTCGCCCGGGGCTCGGGCGGACCTCTCTCGGACCCGCGCACCTGGCGGGAGTGGTGCGGGCCGGAGCACCGCTGCACCGCTCCGGTGCGCTTCGGGACGGTGCACGCGGTGCTGGTGCACGGCTCCGGGACCCTGCCCGGAGCGCTCCCCGAGGGCGCCGAGATCGTCGCCGTCGGAGCGAGCGCCTCGGCGCTGTCGCCGCGGGACTCCTACCTCTCCGCGCTGCGGACGCTGCGGTTGTGCTCGCCGACGCTCGGGCCGCGCGCGCTCGCGCACGAGGCGCTCGGCTCCCTCCGCTGCCTCGCCCGGGTCTCCCCGGCGGAGGCCGCCGGCTCGGAGCTCGTGCAGCGGATGCAGCTCCTGGTGCGCACGCCCGTCGGCCTGGGCGAGATCCTCGCCCTGGACGCGTACTGCCGCCACGCGAACGTCCGCGCGGCGGCGGCGGAGCTCCTGCTGCACCACAGCTCCCTGGGGCACCGGCTGAAGAACGTGGGAACGAAGCTGGGGATCGATGTGTTCGTGGCCGCGCAGCGCAACGACGTGTGGCTCGCGCTGCAGCTGCTGCGGATCGCCGAGGCGGAGCCGGACGAAGCGTGAGGCCCCTCGGCACGGCCGGGGGTGGCCGCCGTGGACGCTGAGCTCGCCGCCGCCACCGAGCTGATGGTGCGGCCGGACCTGAACGACGTCGAGGGCACACGGCTGCTGATGGGCTCGTCGACGATGCAGCCGTCCTCCGCCGAGGTGGAGTTCGGCGGGTCGGTCGCGATCGAGGCGCGCTCGGTGCGCCTCGACGGTCACGACATCGCGCTGCGGCTCTATCGGCCGTCGGCGTCGGTCGGGTCCGCCCTGATCTTCCTGCACGGCGGTGCGTTCGTCGCGGGGGACCTCCTCTCCGAGAACGCCCGCTGCCTGCGCTACGCCGGCGACGCGGGCTGCCTCGTCGTCTCCGTCGACTACCGCCTCGCTCCCGAGCACGCCTACCCGCAGGGCCTGCAGGACTGCCGGGCGGTGCTGCGGTGGATCATCGAGCGGGCGGCCGAGCTCGGGATCGACCCCGCGCGGATCGCCGTCGCCGGAGTCAGTGCCGGCGGCGCGCTGGCGGCGGGGGTGAGCATGCTCGCGCTCGACGAGGGCGAGCGGGTGCCACGCGCGCAGCTGCTGCTGTTCCCCGTGCTCGACGACCGCCTCACGACGACGTCGATGCGGGAGTTCGACGACACGCCGGTCTGGGACAACCGCAACGCCGAGGTGATGTGGCGGCTCTACCTCGGCGGGAGGGAGGCCGACGCGTACGCGGCACCGGCGCGCCGCGAGTCGCTGGCCGGGCTGCCGGAGACGTACCTCCTCGTCGCGCAGCTCGACCCGCTGCGCGACGAGGCGCTCCACTTCGGCGCACGGCTCCTCGAGCAGGGGGTGCCCGTCGATCTGCGACTCTGGGCGGGGACGTACCACGTGTTCGATCAGCTCGTGCCCGACGCCGCGGTCTCGCGCGCCAGTCTCGAGGACCAGGTGCGGTTCCTCCGGCGGACCCTGCGCCCCTGAGGTGTGCGGCCCTCAGGGGGCGTCGGCTGCGGACCGCGCCGCGCGCGCCGACCGCTCCGCGAGCCGCGCGAACGCCTCCCGCAGCTCGCGGGGTTCGACGCCACTGATCGGCGCGTCGAAGCGGGCGATGGACGCGGCGAGGCCGAGCCAGGACCAGGAGCCGACGCGGATGCGGCAGCGGCCGTCCGGCTCGACCGTCAGCGTGCCGTCGCCGAGGTAGGGCGCGAGCTGCGCGGCGTCGGCGTCGATCGACGCCGAGCCCCAGCAGGGCCAGGTGTCCGTGCCGGTCGAGCCCTTGAAGCGGGCGGAGAGGAACGCCGCGGGGTCGCCGCCGGGCACGGTCCGCGGGCGGAAGGCGGCGCCGGTGTGGCTGCGGGGCCGGATCCGGTCGACGCGGTAGGTGCGCCAGTCCGAGCGGTCGGGGGTCCAGCCGATCAGATACCAGCGGCCGCCGGCGAGGACGAGGTGGTGCGGCTCGGTCGATCGGACCGCGGGCGGGGCGGACGCTCCTCCGGGGGTGTCGGACGCTCCTGCCGGGGAGTCGGCCGCTCCCATGGGGGAGTCGTAGTCGAACCGCAGGGTCAGCGACGCGCGGATCGCGTCGCCGATCCGCAGCAGCACGCCGGAGTCGGCGCGGGACCCGCCGGAGCCGGGGGAGCCCGCCGTCGATCCGGCGCTCGCGGCGAGCCCGTCGATCCGGTGCGCCAGGCGGCTCGGCAGCAGCCGTCCGATGGTCCGCAGTGCCCGCTCGGCCGCGTCGTCGAGGTCGGTGCCAAGAGCGCCGGCGGTCCGCAGCGCCAGCGCGATCACGACCGCCTGCTCGTCGTCGAACAGCAGCGGCGGCAGCTCGGTGCCGGCGGCCAGGCGGTAGCCGCCGTCCGGACCCCGCGTGGTCTCGATCACGTAGTCGAGCTCGCGCAGCCGCTCGACGTCGCGCCGGACCGTCCGCTCGCTCACCTCCAGCCGCGTCGCCAGCACCGGCGCCGACCAGTCGCGGCGCGACTGCAGCAGCGACAGCAGGGCGAGCAGCCGCTTCGAGGTGGAGGGGGAGGAGGACGTCGGCACGGGTTCGATGATCGCGCACGATGCGGACGATCCCTGACCGGTACGGGCGGGACCGTGGTGTCCGCCCCGGAAGAACCGGGAGAACCGCGGCCCACCCGCCGCACGTCGAAGGAGCACACCGTGTCCGCAGCAGTCGTCCCCCACCTCACCTTCACCGGCCGGGCCCGCGCCGCCCTCGAGTACTACGCCACCGCCTTCGGGGGGCAGGCGATCATCCGCAGCTACGGTGATTTCGGGATGCCGGCCGGTCTGCCCGACGCCGAGCGCGTCGTCCACGGGCAGGTCGTCAGCCCGAGCGGAGTCAGCGTGATGGCGTACGACGTGCCCTCGAGCGACGCCGATCTGCAGGCCGGTTCCACGCGCCGCGAGAACGGCACGACGATCACCGACCGTCCCTTCTTCCTCGCGCTGCAGGCCACGACGCTCGAGGAGGCGACCACGCACTGGGCGGCGCTCGTCGACGGATCGAGCGTCCTCGAGCCGCTCGCGGCGTCCGACTGGTCGCCCGGCTTCGGGATGCTCACCGACCGCTTCGGCGTCGTCTGGGCGATCAGCGTCGTCGCGCAGGAGGGCTGAGCGGGGCCCGGCGGCCGCCCCGAGCGGCCGCTCCGGGTCTCCTCCACGGATTCCTCGCGACGGGTGGCTTTCCGGAGCGGTCTGGGTACTATGTCCCGACGCGGTCGGAGCGACCTCCTCCGCGCCCGCGGGCAGCGCACGCCGCCCCACTCAGCTCCACCACCCCCAGCATCGAGACGAACGGGAGACGGATGCGCACGACGCGCCCTTCGACGGACCACTCCGCCGCGGACGAGTCGGCGCGCACGCCGCGACCCCACGTCCGGCACGGGCGGCAGAAGCGGCACAGCCTGCCGCGCACCCTCGTCAAGGCCGCCGCGACCGTCTCGGGAGTCGGCGTCGTCGCCTCGATCTCCATCGTCGCCATCGCCGCCACCCTGCTCGTGCAGTCGGCTCAGCCGTCGGTCAGTCTGCACCCGGTCGCGGCCGGCTCGGGGGTCGCGGCGGGCTCGGTCCCCGAGATCGGCGCCCTCGAGGGCGGCTTCAACGTCCTCGTCGTGGGCAGCGACTCGCGCCAGGGTCAGGGCGACGCCTACGGCGACCCCGACGAGGAGACCAGCGTCCTCAACGACGTCAACATGCTGATGCACGTCTCGGCCGACCACAGCAACGCGACCGTCGTCAGCTTCCCGCGCGACATGTACGTCGACATCCCGTCCTGCGTGAACGCTGCGACCGGAGAGACGATCCCCGCCCGGTACGACACCAAGATCAACGAGGCGATGGGCAAGGACGTCAGCCTCGGCTGCGTCGCCGGCGTCGCGGAGGAGCTGCTCGGGGTCCGAGTCGACTACGGCGCGGTCGTGCAGTTCAACGGCGTCATCGAGATGTCGAACGCCATCGGCGGAGTCGACGTCTGCGTCGCCACCGAGATCGCCGACCCCTACACCAACACCTATCTCGAGCCCGGCGTGCACTCGCTGGAGGGCATGGCCGCCCTGCAGTTCCTGCGCAGCCGCCACGGCATCGGCGACGGCAGCGACCTGACCCGGATCAGCAACCAGCAGGTCTTCCTCTCCTCACTGGTGCGCCAGGTGAAGAGCGCCGACACGCTGCTGAACCCCGTCGCGCTCTACGGCCTGGCGAAGGCGGCCCTGGGCAACATGACGCTCTCCGACGAGCTGAACAACGTGAACACCCTCGTGCAGATGGGCCTCGCGCTGAAGGACGTCGACATCGCGAACGTGGTGTTCGCGCAGTACCCGACGGGCGCGGCCTCCGGCGGGGTCGTCCCCGACCGCGCGGCCGGCGACGTGCTCGCCAGCGCCCTGCAGACCGACCAGCCGATCGCCCTCACCGGCGGCACCGGCGCCGGCGCGACGACCACCGGCGAGACCGAGGCGCCCCCGGCGACCGAGGCGCCCGCTGCCGGGCCCGCCACGACCGATCCTGTCGCGACCGCGGAGGCGACGCCCGGCGCCACCGCGGCTCCCGGCACTCCCGCGGCGGGCGGACCCGTCGAGCTGCCGGAGTCGATCACCGGCCAGCCCGCCGACCAGCAGACCTGCTCCGTCGGGTTCTTCGGCTGACGCCGGGGCGGAACCGATGAGCGCACCCGTCGCCTCGCGCAGGACAGCAGCCCGTCACGGCCGGCTGCGCCCCCGCAGCGGGCTGCGCTTCGCCGGTCGGATCCTCGCGGCCTGCGTCGGCGTCGGCGTGCTCAGCACGATCTCGATCGTGGCGATCGCCCTCTCGATGATCGCCGGCAGCGCGCGGCCCTCCGTCGACCTCGGCATCGGCTCGACCGACTCCGCCGTGCCCGAGATCGGGGCGATCGAGGGTGGGGTCAACATCCTCCTCGCTGGCAGCGACAGCGCCGAGGGCTCCGCGGAGGGCGCCTACGGCGACCGCACCGAGAACCTCAACGACGTCACGATGCTGATGCACATCTCGGAGGACCACTCGACGGTCGAGGTCGTCAGCTTCCCCCGCGACATGTACGTGCCGATCCCGTCCTGCACCGACCCGGCGACGGGCACCGTGTCCGATCCGCTGCGCTCCGCGAAGATCAACACCTCGCTGAGCTACGGCGGACTCGCCTGCACCGTGCAGACCGTGGAGCAGCTCACCGGCCTCGACATCCCGTACGCCGCGCTGATCCAGTTCGACGGCGTGATCGAGATGTCGAACGCGGTGGGCGGAGTGGACGTCTGCGTCGCCACCCCGATCGAGGACGAGTACACGGGACTCACCCTCGACGCCGGCACGCACACGCTCGTCGGCGCGGAGGCGCTCGCCTTCCTGCGCACCCGCCACGGCGTGGGCGACGGCAGTGACCTGACCCGCATCTCGAGCCAGCAGGTCTACCTCTCGTCGCTGGTGCGGAAGGTCAAGAGCGCGTCCACGCTCTCGAACCCCGTCGCCCTCTACGGCCTCGGCAAGGCTGCCGTCTCGAACATGCAGCTCTCCACCTCGCTCGAGAACGTGAACACCCTGGTGTCGATCGGCCTCGCGGTGAAGGACGTCGACCTCGCCAGCGTCGTCTTCGTCCAGTACCCGACCTTCATCGACGGCGACGGCGTCTACCCCAGCGAGGAGGCGGCGGCGACGCTGAACGCGGCGCTCCTGGCCGACCAGCCGATCGCGCTCACCGGCACCACGGGCGGCGGCTCGGAGTCGGTCGACGGCTCGACGCCGGCCGCGACCGATCCGGCGGCGACCGCGGATCCCGCCGAGACCGCCGACCCCGCCGCGACGGCGGATCCGACCCCGGCTCCGGAGGGCACCGCCGTCGCGCTCCCGAGCGACGTCTCGGGCCAGACCGCCGACCAGCAGACCTGCACCGTCGGCCGCACCCTCGACGAGCAGTAGCGCCGCCGCGCCGGGTGTCACGCCCGGCTCCCGCGTGCGGTTATGATGGTCGTCGTGCGTTCGCCCGGCGGGCGCTCAGGAGACGTCGCATAGTCCGGTCGAGTGCACCACCCTGCTAAGGTGGAGAACCCTTTATTGGGTTCCGTGGGTTCAAATCCCACCGTCTCCGCACTCCTCGAAGGCCCTGGTTCTCACGGGCCTGCGCCACGTTGCCGGTCCTACCGATCTTCTCGATCGGACCGTCGTCCGACGGCGCCGTCTGCGCCGCACCGGGTGCGCTGTGTCGTCTTCGGCTACCATCGCCCTACGCCGTGACTGCGCCGTTGCTTGCAGGTTCGAGTGAGAGCTCGACACGGCGTCTTCTTGTCCGGCCGAGCGTTGCCTCATCGTCCGGGAATCCTCACGATCCCGTAGCCGTCCACGCAGCCGGCCGGCGACCGTCGGAACGAGGGCTCGAGGATGTCGACGAAACGGCGATCGGACCTCGCCTCCGCTCGGAACACCGCTCCCGCGACCAGATCGGCGAGCTGAGTCCCAGGACTCTGATGGGACGCCGCGATGAAGAGCCCCTCGATGAGATTTTGGCGGGAGGGCTCCCGACGGTCGTCGTCCAGCAGGGCCTGGTGGAAGTCCTTGAGGCGGTCGTCCTGGTCGTTGTTGCGGTTGTCGCAGACGATCATCCCGTTGACTCGCTGTCCCCGGCTCCGTTCGAGGTCCCTCAGGAAGTCCTGGAAGCACTCACTCAGGGTCCTGAAGGCGTCGTGGTAGAGATCGTCGGAGGTGGAGGCGCCCCCGGAGCCGTACGCCGCGACAGTGTCGACGATCGCCGCGATGAGCTGCACGGACGTGTGCGCGACGATCGCGCCCAGAAGCTCTTCGCGCAGCGCGTTCCGCTCGGCACCGGTCAGCTGCGTGAGCGAGGTGCGCTTCGAGCCGGCTCGCGACGGTGCGAAGTACCGCCACTTGATCTCTCCGGAGACGCCGAACGTCGACTTCGATCGTTCGAGGTCCGAGCGGATCGATGCCCAGACGTCCTCAGGGATGATGATCCCGCCGAGGACGAACACCGGATCCTCTACAGCTCGTGAGGGTGAGGGTGGCGTTCCGCTCTCGTCGACGAACATGATGTGCACGGTGCCCCCTCGATCGGGCCCGACGATAGCCTCGCTCCTCCTCGTCGCGCCCGATGGCGGTCGACGTCGGGTGTCTGCTGCCGGATTCGAACGCAGGATCCCCTCCGTCTCCGGTGCGTGCCGTCACGTCCGCACGGCCGGTCGGCGACCGGCTAGCCTGGCGGGATGTCCAGTGCGATCCTCGAGGCCCTGTCCGCAGCTCCCGCCCGGCGGGACGTCGCGTCGATCCGCGGGGCCCTCGCCGAGGTCTCCATCGGCGACACGGTGCGCGTGCTCGTCCGCTCGGCCCGCTACGGCCTGTACGGGATCGAGGGCGTCGTCCGGCAGGCGGTCGGTGGCGAGCTCGTCGTCGCCGACGTCTTCCTGAACACGGGGACCGAGATCCAGAGCATCGCGCTCGCCCCCGAGCCCGAGCCGGGCGCCGACGGGGACCGCTCCGTCGAGGGCCTCTCGCACGGGGATCCGGTGCGGGTGACCTTCTCCACGCCGACGATCGGCTCCTTCACGGTGACCGGGCCGCTCACCGCCGGCGGCCGCGACCCGTATCTGCTCGTCGGCAGCTGGATCGTCGCCGAGGACGCGAACGCTGCGCGCCACGTCGACCGGATCGAGCGCCTCAGCGACGTCGCACTGCACGTCAAGCACGTCCCCGGGCACCGCTCGGCAGCCGTCGAGGAGTAGCCGCCCGCTCGGCGCTCCCGCGGCGTCAGGTCTGGCAGCGCGGGCACCAGTAGGTGACGCGCAGCTGCAGCTCGTCGTCCCCGAGCTCGCCGCGGCGGATCGCCGTCCCGCAGCGGCGGCACGGCTTGCGGTCGCGGCCGTACACCCAGAGCTGCTGGCCGGGCCGGAGATTGCCGGTCGTCGTGCGCTCGATCCGCTCGCGGTTCACGGTGATCAGCTTCTTGGCGAGGGCGATCGTCCTCGGGAGATCGCCGCTCTCGCCGACCGGGCGGGTGGGCAGCACGCCGCGGAGGAAGCAGAGCTCGGCCCGGTAGACGTTGCCGAGCCCGGCCATGATCCGCTGATCCAGGAGCGCCAGGCCGATGGGCCGCTCGGGGTCGGCGCTCAGCCGGCGCAGCGCCTCGTCGGCGTCCCAGTCCGCGCCGAGCAGATCGGGGCCGAGGTAGCCGACGACGTCCTCCTCCGCGATGCGCGGCACGATCTCGAGCAGCCCGAGCTCGAAGCCGACGGCCTGCCACTCCGCCGTCTCGAGGACGATGCGGGCCTGGAACGCGGGCCGGTGCCACTTGGGTCGGTCGCCGGTCAGCGAGTAGAGGTGCCAGCTGCCCTCCATCTTGAGGTGCGAGTGGATCACGGCGTCGCCGATCCGCATCAGCAGGTGCTTGCCGCGCGGGACGACGGAGTCGATGGTCTCGCCGGTGAGGTCGACCGTCGCGAACTTCGGCACGCGGACGTCGCAGCGGGTCAGCACCTGGCCGTCGAGGGCGTCGGCGAGGTTGTGGGCGGAGCGGTAGACGGTGTCACCCTCGGGCACGGGCGCCCCTCTCGTGGCGGCCGGCGCTCACGCGCGCAGCCTCAGGCCGCGCGGGTTCGCGACGAACCCGGCGGCGGTCAGGGCGTCACCGAGGGGCGTGCCCAGGGCGAAGACGCCGTCGATCTTCTCGACAGTGAGCTTCTCCACTCCGCGGGAGCGGACCAGCTGCGCGAGCGCTCCGGCCGCATCCGCGAGGACGGTCTCGTCGGTGCTGAAGGTGAGGGCGGTCTTGCCGCCGCGCTCGAGGTAGACCGCCAGCTCGCCGTCGACGACGGCGACCAGGGCGCCCGCCTTGCGGCCGGGACGGTGGCCCTCGCCCTGCGGCCACGGCAGCGCCGCTCCGAAGGGGTTCGCCGGGTCGGTCGCCGCGAGCGCGTGGACGGGCCGGGCGCGCTGCTGGGCCTCGTCCTGCGGGGCGAAGGTGCGGAGGCGGTCGACGCTGCCCGCGGTGCCGAACTGCGCGGCGCCGAGCTTCTCGATGAAGTAGCCGCGGCGGGCGCGGCCCTGCTGCTCGAAGCCGCTGAGCACCTTGTAGGCGAGCGCGAAGCCGCCGAGCACGCCCTCCGCCTGCACGGAGCCGCGGGTGACGATGCCGTAGCGCTCGAGCAGCGTCTCGCCGAGGGCGTGCCCGCGGATCGTCGGGTCCGACTCGGCCAGCGGCACGATCGACCAGCGCCCGCCCGCCGTCGGCGGTCCGACGCGGGTGGCCATCGTGGGCCGGGCGGTCATCCGGCCGCGCGGTGCCCGCGCGCGTGCGGGAGCGCGCGGCTGCCGGTGCGCGCCGCCGGTGGAGCCGACGAGGGTGCGCAGCGGCGCCAGGGTGTCGTTCGTCAGCAGGCCGGCCCAGACCAGCTCCCACAGCGCCTCGACGAGCGTCTTGTCGTCGGTGGAGCCGACCGCGTCGGAGAGCTGGCGGAAGAAGTAGCCGCCGCCCGAGCCGAGCACGCCGACGATCTCCTGCTGCAGCTCGCCGAGCGGAACCGCCTCGGGCGCCGGGACGGGCAGCGTGAGGCCGGCGGTGTCGGCGAGGTGCAGGCTGACCCAGCCGTCGTTGCCGGGCAGCGTGCCCGCACCGGCCCAGAGCACCTCGCCGGTCGCGGTCAGCTCGTCGAGCATGGCGGGCGAGTAGTCGCGCACCCGGGCGGGCAGGATGAGCGACTCCCAGGCCGAGGCGGGGATGGGCGCCCCGGCGAGCTGGTCGATCACGGAGGCGACGCCGTCGATGCCGCGCAGGGAGCCGCCGAGGTGCTGCCAGGCGGGGAGGAAGCGGCCGTAGGCGGCGGCGTCGACCGGCTCGACCTCCTTGCGGAGCGCGGCGAGCGAGCGGCTGCGCAGGCGGCGCAGCACCTCGGTGTCGCACCACTCCGAGCCGGTGCCGTTCGGGCGGAACTCGCCCTCGGAGACGCGCCGCTCGCCGGAGAGCCGGCGGAGGGTGTCGTTGACGACCGCCACACCGAGGCCGAGCCGCGCGGCGACGGCGACCGCCGTGAACGGGCCGTGGGTGCGCGCGTAGCGCGCGACCAGGTCGCCGAGCGGGTCGCGCACGGGGTCGATGAAGGCGACGGGGACGCCGATCGGCAGCGGCACGCCGAGGGCGTCGCGCAGGCGCGAGGCGTCCTCCATCGCGGCGTAGCGCTGCTCCCCGCCGAGGCCGACGGGCAGGACGCGCTTGACCCGGACCAGCTCGGCGACGACCGCCTCGAGCGTGTCCCGCGCGATCGGCTCGGCCTTCGCGACGTCGGCCGAGGCGATCGCCTCGTCGACGAGCCGCTCGCCCAGCTCGTCGAGGGTGAGCGGGCCGAGCAGGCGGAGCAGGTCGGCCGCGCCCTCGAGACCGCGCAGTCGCCGCTCCGGCTCGACCCGCTGCAGCTCGCGCTCGATCTGGGCGAGCACGAGCGGGTCGAGCAGCTCGCGCAGCTCGGCGCGCCCCAGCAGCTCGCCGAGGAGCGTCGCGTCGACCGAGAGCGCGGCGGCGCGGCGCTCGGCGAGCGGGCTGTCGCCCTCGTACATGAACGCGGCCACGTAGCCGAAGAGCATCGAGCGGGCGAACGGGCTCGCCGTGGGCGTCTCGACCTCGAGGATCTGCAGCTCGCGGCCCTCGAGCCGCGCGGCCAGGCGCAGCAGCGCGGGCAGGTCGTAGACGTCCTGGAGGCACTCGCGCACGGTCTCGAGGATGATCGGGAACGTCGGGTAGGTGCGGGCGACGTCGAGCAGCTGGGCGGCGCGCTGGCGCTGCTGCCAGAGCGGGGAGCGCTTGCCGGGGTTGTAGCGGGGGAGCAGGAGCGCCCGCGCCGCGCACTCGCGGAACCGGGCGGCGAAGAGGGCCGAGCCGCCCACCTCGCTGGTCACCAGCTGCTCGAGCTCCTCGCGCTCGAAGAGGAAGAGCTCGGCGCCGGGCGGCTCCGACTCGGTGTCGGGGATCCGCACGACGATGCCGTCGTCGCCGGCCATCGCCGCTCCGTCGACCCCGTGCCGCTCGCGGACGCGCGCGCCGATGGCGAGGGCCCAGGGCGAGTGCACCTGCATCCCGTAGGGGGAGTGCAGCACCAGCCGCCAGTCGCCCAGCTCGTCGCGGAAGCGCTCGAGCACGAGCGTGCGGTCGTCCGGGATGCGGCCGGTGGCCAGCCGCTGCTCGTCGAGGAAGGAGAGCAGGTTGTTCGTCGCGTACTCGTCCAGCCCCGCGGCGGTGCAGCGCTCGCGCGCGGTCTCGACGACGGCGCCGCCGATCTCGCGGGTGAAGGCGCCGATCGCCTCGCCGAGCTCGGCCGGGCGGCCCTGCGAGTCGCCCTTCCAGAACGGCAGCCGGCCCGGCTCGCCGAAGGCGGGCGTCACGATCACGCGGTCGTAGGTGATCTCCTGGATCCGCCAGCTGGTGGCGCCGAGCGCGAAGACGTCGCCGACGCGCGACTCGTACACCATCTCCTCGTCCAGCTCGCCGACCCGGTTGCCGGTGGAGCCGGGCTCGCCGACCATGAAGACGCCGAAGAGCCCGCGGTCCGGGATCGTCCCGCCGCTGGTCACCGCGAGACGCTGCGCTCCCGGGCGGCCGGTCAGTGTGTTCTCGTCCCGGTCCCAGACCAGGCGGGGCCGCAGCTCCGCGAACTGGTCGGAGGGGTAGCGCCCCGAGAGCAGGTCGAGCGTCGCCTCGTAGGCGGAGCGCGGGAGCGCGACGAAGGGAGCGCTGCGCCGGACGGTGTCGAACCACTCGTCCACGTCGAGCGACTCGAGCGCCGTGGCGGCGACGGTCTGCTGCGCGAGGATGTCGAGCGGGTTGGCGGGCACGGTGATCGCCTCGATCAGACCGGAGCGCATCCGCTCCGTCGTGACGGCGGAGTGCAGGAGGTCGGCGCGGTGCTTGGGGTAGAACGAGCCGCGCGACACCTCGCCCACCTGGTGGCCGGCACGGCCGACGCGCTGGAGCGCGCTCGCGACCGAGGGGGGCGTCTCGACCTGCACGACGAGGTCGACCGCGCCCATGTCGATGCCGAGCTCGAGGCTCGAGGTCGCGACGACGCAGCGCAGGCGACCCGACTTGAGGTCGTCCTCGATGATCGCGCGCTGCTCCTTGCTGACCGAGCCGTGGTGCGCGCGCGCGAGCAGCGGCTCGTCCTCCGGGGCGGCCTGACCGGTGCCGCTGGTCGCTCCGGCGGCGCCCATGTTCGCCGCGGGGGTCCGCCGGGCGGAGGCGCCGACCGCCCCCTCGAGCAGCGCGCCGACCGCGACCGGCTCGCCGGCCTCGCGGGCGCGCTCGGACTCGGCCTCGCGCCGCTCCGCGTAGATCTCGTTGAGTCGCGCGGTCAGCCGCTCGGCGAGGCGCCGCGAGTTCGCGAAGACGATCGAGGAGGTGTGCGCGAGCACCCGGTCGACGATCGACTCCTCCACGTGCGGCCAGATCGAGCCGCTCTGCGGGCCGGTGGCGCCCATCGTCGAGCCGTCCTGCGAGGCCGTGGAGCCGAGCTCGGACATGTCCTCGACGGGGACGACGACGCTGAGGTCCCACTGCTTCTCGGAGACGGGGGCGACGATCGTGACGGGGGAGCGGCCGGCCAGGAACCGCGCGACCTCCTCGCGCGGCCGCACCGTCGCCGACAGGCCGATGCGCTGCACCGGCTTCGGCAGCAGCGCGTCGAGCCGCTCGAGCGACACCGCGAGGTGGGCCCCGCGCTTGGTGGAGGCGACGGCGTGCACCTCGTCGACGATGACCGTCTCGACGCCGCGCAGCGACTCGCGCGCGGCGGAGGTGAGCATCAGGTAGAGCGACTCGGGGGTGGTGATCAGGATGTCCGGCGGCGTCTTCTGCAGCACCCGCCGCTCGGCCGCGGGGGTGTCGCCCGAGCGCACGCCGACCGTGACCGTCGACGGCGCGCTGCCGACGCCCTCGGCGCTCAGCCGGAGCGCCGTCTGGGTGACGCCGACGAGCGGCGAGCGGAGGTTGCGCTCCACGTCGACGCCGAGCGCCTTGAGCGGCGAGACGTAGAGCACGCGCGTGCGGTGCTGCGGGTCCTCCGGCGGCGGGCCCTGCACGAGCCGGTCGATCGCCCAGAGGAAGGCCGACAGCGTCTTGCCCGAGCCGGTGGGGGCGACGACGAGCGCGTGCGCCCCGCTCGAGATCGCCGACCACGCACCCTCCTGGGCGGCCGTCGGCGCCGGGAAGGCGCCCTCGAACCAGGCCCGCGTGGCGGGGCTGAAGCGATCGAGGACGTTCGGCATGCGTTCATCCTCCCTGCCGCCACCGACATTGCCGTGCCCCGGCTCCGGTGGCGAGCCCTTGACGGCCGGCTCGCGGGCCGCACGGGCCCCCGGCGACGGGTCCGATCAGGCGAAGCCGAGCCGCACGAAGGTCCCGATGTCGGCGAGCTCCGCCTGGCTCACGCCGTGCGCGACGCCCTCGTAGACCCGCGCGTCGAGCGCCGTGTGCGCCGGGAACCACTCCCCGGCGTCGGCGACCAGCTCGGCCGGGATCACGGCGTCGAGCGTCCCGCGCCCCCAGAACACCGGCGGCCGCTCGGCGGCGAGCACCTCGTCGGCGGTGTCGCCCTCCGCGAGCGGCACCACGAAGCCCGAGAGCGCCACTGCGAACGCGAACCGCCCGGGCGCCCGCCGCAGCAGCTGCACGGCCAGCGCCGCGCCCTGCGAGAAGCCGAGCAGCCCCACGGGCCCCGGGTGATTCAGCGCGTCGAGCCAGTCGAGGACCCCCTGCGCCGCCGCCTCGACGGCCGCCGGGTCCACCCGCGGCTGATCCGGGTCCAGCGGCACCCGCAGCGGCCACCACGCGTTCGCGCCGCCGTCCAGGGCGAGCGGGGCGCGGAGCGACGCCAGCACCGGCTCCAGGGGCAGGTAGGCGCCGAGCGAGAACAGGTCGCCCTCGTGCGATCCGTAGCCGTGCAGGAGCACCAGCAGGGGGCGTCCGACCCGGTCCTTCGCGGAGGAGGACCACAGCACCGCGTTCGCGTCGATTCCCATCCGACCATCATCGCCGAGCCCGCCGCATGCGAGCCGACACCGGACGGACATGAACGTCGGGTAAGAATGGCCCTATGAGCGTGCGTACCCCTGATCCCAATTCCGGGTGGCTGTCCGACGATGAACTCGCCGAGATCCGCCGTCGGCTCCCGCTGCTGTACGTCGAGGCGGTGCCCGTCCGCGTCGACGGTCTCGGCCAGGTGACCGAGGTCGGGGTGCTGCTTCGGGCGACCGCCTCGGGTCAGATCACTCGCACGATCGTCTCCGGCCGCGTCATGTACGGCGAGACCCTCCGCGACGCGCTCTTCCGCCACCTCGAGAAGGACCTCGGTCCGATGGCGTTCCCGCTGCTGCCGGCCAGCCCGCTGCCGTTCCACGTCGCCGAGTACTTCCCCATGCCCGGGATGGGCCCCTTCACGGACGAGCGGCAGCACGCCGTCTCGCTCGCCTACGTCGTCCCCGTCACCGGCACCTGCGACCCCCGCCAGGACGCTCTCGAGCTCACCTGGATGACGCCGGACGAGGCCTGCTCCGACGCCGTCTCCGCCGAGATGGAGGGCGGGCGCGGCGCCCTGCTGCGCGCTGCACTCGCTTCGGTGGGGAAGCTCCGGTAGGGCGCGCAGCGTTCCGTTTGCGCGCCGCGAGGCGGCGCGCCGCGGTCGGCCTCGTGACGTGGCCGGGTTCCGCAGAGCGTCCTGCGTTCGCCTCACGGAATTCGCTGGCACGCGAATTCCGCCTGCGGCTCGAAGCGCGCCCTTGCGCCGAGACTCGAGGCGCGAGAGAGCTTCGCGCAGGAGCGCTCGGAGTCGGCGACGGTTCTCGGGTCCGAGTGGCATTCGTCCTGGGCGGGGTGCGCTCTCGTGCGGGCACGCCCATGGGAGGCGAGCTGCGCACCTGCCGCGCGCGGCGACAGAGGCGGAAGACCATGTCACGCCGTCTCGCAGGCGACTGGCGAATACGCGCCGCGTTCGAGTGAGGGGGCGAGCCCGCGGGAGGATCGTGGGATGGCGCGCTCTGAACTGTCACTGCCCGACGACTACGCCAGCACGCTCGAGGGGCTGAAGAAGCAGGTTCATGAGACGCGACTGCGAGCGCAGCGGGTCGTCAACACTCAGCTCGTCGAGCTGTACTGGCACATCGGACAGACCATTCTGCGCCAGCAGGAGACCCAGCAGTGGGGGAGCGGGGTCGTCGAGCGTCTCGCGAACGACCTGCGAGCGGAGTTCCCGGCGATGAAGGGCTTCTCTCGTCGCAACCTGCTCTACATGCGCGCATTCGCCGCCAGCTGGCCTGAGCCGGGAATCGTGCAACAGGCTGTTGCACGACTGCCCTGGGGCCATGTCACCGTGCTCCTCGACCGGCTCGACGAACGAGATGCACGCGACTGGTACGCCGCGACGGCGGTGGAGCGGGCCTGGTCACGGAACATGCTGGCCAACCAGATCATGAACCGCACCCGCGATCGGATCGGCGCGGCACCGACGAACTTCGCGGACCGACTCACGCTGTCCGACTCGGACCTCGCGCGGGAGCTCGCGAAGGATCCCTACGTGTTCGACTTCCTCGACCTCTCCCAGGACGCCGCAGAGCGAGACCTCGAGCAGGCCCTCACGGATCGCATCGTCGACACCCTCCGCGAGCTCGGCGCCGGCTTCGCATTCGTCGGCCGCCAGGTGCATTTCGACGTCGACGGTGACGACTTCTACCTCGACTTGCTGTTCTTCCACGTCGACCAGCTCCGGTACGTGGTCATCGAGCTCAAGACCGGCAGATTCCAGCCCGAGTACGCGGGCAAGCTCGGCTTCTACATCGCCCTCGTCGACGACCGACTCAGACGACCGGTGCACGCTCCGACGGTGGGGATCCTGATATGCGGCAGCCGCAACGAGCACACCGTCCGATACTCGCTGGGACGCGCCGATTCTCCGATCGCTGTGTCGACCTACTCGTACGACGCTCTGCCGGCCGAGGAACGAGCCGTCCTCCCCGACGCCGAGCGACTCGCTGAAGCTCTCGACTGGGAACGAGAAGCTGCCGGCTGACGACAGCCGGAGCAGCGTCTGTCGTCGTTCCCGTTCCGCCGCCGGGCGAGGCGCGTCCACGCGAGACACGACGAAGGCCGGGAGCCCGACCCGCGACGCTGTCGCGGGAGGGTTCCCGGCCTTCCTCATGTGATCTCGTGCAGTAGTCGACGGAGGCGCACGTCGTCAGACGCTGCGCCCCCGGACCAGCCGCCCCTCACGAGGCGGAGCGGCGATTCGCGTGCGAAGCGAATCGCCGTAGCCGTTCGCGACCCGCTCTGCAGAACGCGACCGTCTACTCAGCCGACCGCGGCGCGCCGCCCCGCGGCGCGCAATCGAACTCAGCCCTGCGCGCGACGCGACGGACGGCGCTCGCCGGCCGGCGCGGAGGAGCTGCTGCTGGAGCCCGATCCGGTGCTGTAGAACGAGCGCGAGCCGCCCGAGGTGGTCGCTGCGGCGGCGGAGCGGCCGCGGCCACCTCGCTGTCCGCCGCGGGCCGCGCCGTCGGTCGAGCCGCCACCACGACGGGGACGGTCCGAGCCGGAGCCGGCGGTCGCCGAGCGCTCACCGCGGCCACCGCGGGGAGCGGCGTCGTCGGAGCGCGCAGCGCGCTTGCGCTGGGCGTTGGCGCCCTGCGAGCGGCCGCCCTGCGACTGCCCGCGGACGGGCTCGACGACGGCGGTCGGCGTCACGTAGGGCGCGACGTCGCCGACGAGCTTCGACACGGCGGCCGAGTCGGCGGACACGAGCTGCGGGGTGACCTGGATGGCGGCCTTGCGCAGCAGGGTCTTCACGTCGCCGCGCTGGCTGGGCAGGACGACGGTGACGACGTCTCCCTCGGAGCCGGCGCGGGCGGTGCGGCCGGAGCGGTGCAGGTACGCCTTGTGCTCCATCGGCGGGTCGACGTGGATGACCAGCTCGACGTCGTCGACGTGCACGCCGCGGGCCGCGACGTCCGTGGCGACGAGCACCTTGACGGTGCCGGCGCCGAACGCGGCGAGGTTGCGGTCGCGGGCCACCTGCGAGAGGTTGCCGTGCAGGTCGACGGCGGGGATGCCCTGGCCGGTGAGCTGCTTGGCGAGCTTCTTCGCGTGGTGCTTGGTGCGCATGAAGAGGATGCGGCGGCCGGTGCCGGACGCGAGGGTCTTCACGAGGGCGTTCTTGGCGTCGAGGCCGTCGACCTCGAAGACGTGGTGGGTCATCAGCGCGACGGGCGAGTTCGCCTCGTCGACCGAGTGCAGGACCTCGTTCTGCAGGTACTTCTTGACCAGCTTGTCCACGCCGTTGTCGAGCGTGGCCGAGAACAGCAGGCGCTGCCCGCCGCGGGGGGTCTTGTCGAGGATGCGCGTGACGACGGGCAGGAAGCCCAGGTCGGCCATGTGGTCGGCCTCGTCGAGCACGGTGATCTCGACGGCGTCGAGGTTGACGAAGCCCTGCTTCATCAGGTCCTCGAGACGGCCGGGGCAGGCCACGACGATGTCGACGCCCTGCTTGAGCGCGGCGACCTGGCGCTGCTGCGAGACGCCGCCGAAGATCGTGGTGGTGACGATGCCGTAGGCGTCGGCGAGGGGCTGCATCGCCGCGGTGATCTGCGTCGCGAGCTCGCGGGTCGGCGCGAGGATCAGGCCGAGCGGGCGGCCGGGGCGGCGGCGTCCGCCGGAGAGGGCGCCGCCGAGGCGGGCGACCATCGGGATGGCGAAGGCGAGGGTCTTGCCCGAGCCGGTCTTGCCGCGGCCGAGCACGTCGCGGCCGTTCAGGGTGTCGGGGAGCGTGTCCACCTGGATCGGGAACGGCTCGGTGATGCCGTTCGCGGTCAGCGCGGTGACGAGGGGGGCGGGGACGCCGAGGGCGGCGAAGGAGGAGGTGGTCGACATGGATGGTGCCTTTCGGGGCATCATGCCGATCTGACAGCGCAGGCCGGTGGGCGGGCGCGGGTGATCGGCTGTTCGGGCGAAGGTGACGGTGGTCACATCCGTTCGCCGTACGAAGGGGTGCGCGCGGCCGGGGGCCTCATGCACGTGCGCCAGATGGTCGGGATCCGGGGACCCTCAACGGAAAATGGGCGTTCTACGACGCGGGGGAGCGCAGTCGTCGCGCTCGCACCCTCCCACCCTAGTGGGTGGCGATCCATCCCCGCATGGCGGACTGCACCCGCGATCCGTCCAGGTCGGCCAGCTTGACGCCCACGAACTCGCGCGCCCAGTCCGAGGTCTGCACGCGGAACGCGGGCTCCGGGTCGCGCAGGGTCTGCAGGATCACGGCGGCGACGTCGGCCGGCTCCTGGGCGTGCGTGGAGGAGAAGGCGGACGCGGTGCGGTCGAGGTACGCGCCCAGCGCGCCGGCGTAGGGGCCCGCCTCGGCCATCATCGCGGAGGAGTCGATGCCGACGTTCTCGACGAAGCTGCTGCGCACGGCGCCGGGCTCGATCAGCGAGACGTGCACGCCGACGGCGGAGGCCACCGGGGCGAGCGCCTCGAAGAAGCCCTCGATCGCGAACTTCGCGGCGCAGTAGTCCTCGTTGAACGGCTGGCCGATCGCGCCGCCCACGCTCGAGACGGTGACGATGCGCCCGCGGGAGGAGCGCAGCAGCGGCAGCGCGGCCCGGGTGACGGCGACCGTGCCGAAGAAGTTGACCTCCATGACGCGGCGCAGCGCGTCCGGGTCCTCGAGCTCGGTGATGCCGATGTGGCCCGCGCCGGCGTTGTTCACCAGCACGTCCAGGCCGCCGTGCACCGTCTGGATCCGCTCGATGCACGCGGCGACGGCGTCGGCGTCGGTGATGTCGAGCTGCTGCACGTCGAGCTCGACCCCGGCGCCGCCGATCGCCTCGCGCAGCCCGTCGGCGTGCTCGACGTCGCGGACCGTCGCGACCACCTGCCAGCCCGCGCGCGCCGCCTCGATCGCGGTCGCGCGGCCGATGCCGGTCGAGGTGCCGGTGACGAGGAGGACGGATCGGGGCATGCTGGTTCCTGCTTTCCGGCGCACGGGCGCGCCGCTCGGAGGCTATCGGCGGAGCCTCCGAGCCCGGTCAGGATCCGCGGGCACATGCTGGTCGAGCAGCCGCACAGCGGCGTATGAGACCCGCCCGACCCATGCTGGTCGAGCAGCCGCGGAGCGGCGTATCGAGACCCGCCCTGCCGGACGCGGGGATCTCGATACGCCCTCTGCGAGGGCTACTCGATCAGCATGCTGCGAGACCGGCCCGCGTCAGCCCTTGTAGCGCTCGCCCACCGGCACCTCGACCGCGAGCGTGTTCCCCGGCTGCGCGAGCGGGCAGGCCCACGCCGGGTCGTACGCGCAGGACGGGTTGTAGGCGAAGTTGAAGTCGAGCACGAGCGTCGACGGCGTCGCTCCGGTGCCGAGGTCCGCGCCCTTCACGGTGTCGAGCAGGTAGCGACCGCCGCCGTAGGTGCCGCCGGGGGTGCCGGCGAGCGCGTCCTTGACGGGGACGAAGAGCCCGCCGCCGTACGAGGCGAGCCGCCAGACGTCGAGCGTCCCCGCGTCGGGCACCGCGACCGTGCCGACGAGCTCGAACGGCACGGTGCCGTCGGTACCCGTCTCCACGTCCATCCGCTGCGCCTCCTCGGCCGGCGCGACCTCGAGCTCGAAGCGCCAGGCCGCGTCGTACGGCGCGATCGGCAGCGAGCGGAAGTGCGCGCGGTCGGCGGGCAGCAGGGGAGTGGCGGGGTGGCGGTCGAACAGGGCGTTGCGCGCCCGGATCCACGAGGCGTGCGCGGCCAGCAGGTCCACGTTCGAGAGACGGCGGACCTCGGCGTACATCGCCTGGGTGTGCCGGCGCCAGTCGGCGACCTCGATGGCGGAGGCGAGCCGGCGCCGCGGCGAGACGGCGTCCTCGTCCTCGGTCCCGTCGTCCTCGCCGGAGGGCCAGCGGAAGCGCAGCAGGTCCGCGCGGGAGAGCTCGACGGCCTCCTCGGCCGATCCGTCGGGGCTCACGGCGCGTCCTCCCCGCGGGGGCGGGTATCGGCGCCGATGTCGTGGCGCCAGGTGGGCGCGAGGGCGCGGATGCGGATCCCGCGCCACTGCCAGAACGCCCACATCGACGGCCAGAGCGCGGGCGAGGCGAGCCCGGCGCTGAACTCCAGCCGGTCGCGGAAGAGCGTGCGCCCGTCCGGCAGCGGAGCCACGGCCATCCGGTGGTCCCACGCCGTGATCAGCCGCAGGGCCCCGGAGAGCGGAGCGCCGCTGTCGCGCAGGATGCGCGCGTCGGGCATCGACGGCACGCGGCGGTAGGAGAGGTCGATCTCCTGCGCCCCCATCGGGACGATCCCGAGGGCGTCCATCGCGACGTCGTGCGGGCCGAGGCCCCACGTCGGCCGGAAGCCGCCCTCGTCGAGCGACGCGGCGGTCAGGAGCGGGGACATCACCTCGCGGAACACGGCCGGACTCTGCAGGGCGCGCCAGGCGGAGTCGGGGTCGGTGTCGAGCACGTGCTTGAGCATCACCTTCACGCGGACCATCCTGCCGCGGGTCGCGCTGGGCGGGGACCGGGTGCGCGCCGAGCTTCGGACGTGTAGGCGCCGGGAGCGCTCGGTACCGTGGAGGGGTGAACGCCGCGCTCCCCGACTCCGACCGCCCCGCCGCCCCGGCCGCCGCCGTGCCCGACACCGCCCCCGTGCCCGCCGACACCGAGGCCGCGCGCGCCGCCGCGGACCAGGGCACCTACCAGATCCGCTTCGACTGGGGAGTGCGGGGCCTGCGTGCCCTCGCCCCCGCGCACATCACCGTCCTGGTGGACGCGCTGCCGAGCACGGGCGACGGACCGGCCGACGCGCTCGCCCCCACGGAGGTCGAGGGACACGTGGTCCGCGCGGGACTCGCCGACCGCACCGCGGTGGCCCGCTGGATCCTCGAGCGCCAGCACGAGAACGGCGGCCGGACGAGCGTCAACGTCGTCGCGGTC
Source organism: Rathayibacter sp. VKM Ac-2856 (assembly GCF_013205055.1). Lineage (GTDB taxonomy): Bacteria > Actinomycetota > Actinomycetes > Actinomycetales > Microbacteriaceae > Rathayibacter. Next base: position 1,410,202 of record NZ_JABMLF010000001.1, on the reverse strand, counting down.
GGCGACGTCGACGCGGCGGGCGAGCAGCGCTTCGCGGTCGAGGACCAGCTCGCCGCCGGCGCGCTGATCGACGCCCTGATCGGGCTCGGCATCGACCACGTCTCGCCCGACGCGGCCGTCGCCTCCGCCTCCTACGAGGGCCTGCGCCGCGCCTGCGGCCACCTGCTCACCGCGTCCGCCACCGGCCGGCTGCTCACCGCGCGCGGGCGGGGGAGCGAGGTCCGCGCGGCCGCGCGGGTGGACACCGTCGACACCGTGACCGTGCTGCGCTCGCTGCGCTGACCGGTCCGCGCGCTCGGTCACGGCCGACCCGCATCCGCCCCGCCGCGCTCTGCCCCGCGCGGCGCCGCACCGCAAGGGGTCCGGCCGTGCTCGACCGGCGGGGGCGCGGCGGCGTAGCGTTCCCCGGGAGCGGAGGACCGCCTCCGCCGTTCCCGCGACAGGAAAGCTGGCCCGAATGAAAGCCGTCCTCAACGACGTCGTCATCGCCGACGCCCCCGACTCCGACCTCATCTCGATCGAGGGCAACTGGTACTTCCCGCCCACGAGCGTGAACCCCGACTACCTCGTCCCCAGCAGCACGGCCTACACCTGCCCGTGGAAGGGCGAGGCCCAGTACTACGACGTCAAGTCGGAGGACGGCATGCTGAAGGACCGCGCCTGGTCGTACCCGACGCCCTACCCGACCGCGTTCGACCGCGTCGGCAAGGACTTCTCCGGCTACGTCGCGTTCTGGAAGGACGTGAAGGTCGTCGACTGACGCCCGTCGGCCGGTGCTCCTCGTCGAGGACCCGGTCAATCCGCGGCGCGGTCCGCGCGCTCGGCGCTCCGGCGCCGATGCGCGCGGACCTTCGCCCGGTTGCCGCAGCGCTGCATCGAGCACCACCGGCGCGAGGCGGCCCGCGAGGTGTCCAGGTAGAGGATCCGGCAGTCCTCCGCGTCGCAGCGGCGCAGCCGGCCCGGGGTGCCGCCGCCCAGCAGGTCGACGGCCTCGCGAGCGAGGGTGGACAGGGCCTGCCGCGCCGCCGCCTGCGAGCGCCCGGCCTGGCGGGAGCCGCCGGAGAGCGAGGGCGGCACGTCGGGCATCGCGGCGAACAGGTTGACGACGTCGACGTCCGCCGCTTCTCCCGCCGCACCGCGCTCGGCGGCGACCGCCAGCCGCGAGATCGCGCCGCGGAGCATCAGGGCGTCGTCGAGCCGCACGTCGCGGGCTCCGGCGTCCACCGCGTCGAAGCGCTCGGCGAGCCAGGCGGCCAGGGCCTCGTCGGAGTCGAGGCGCTCGCCGGGGATCCCGCGCAGCGGCCCGGTGCAGGCGAAGTCCAGCGCGAGGCTCCCGGAGTCGAACCACCAGCGCAGTCCGCTCGCGTCGACCAGCCACTGCCCCGTGCTCGGCACGCGGCCGCGGACGACGCGGTGCCCCGCTCCCGCGCTGTCGCTCACTCCGAGCGCAGACGCTCCTTCGCTGTCGCTCACGCCGAGCGCTCGGTCGCGGCCGGCCGGGCCGGCACCTCGCGGCGCCGCCACTCGATCGCGTTCGCCGCCTCGAAGCGCCGCGCGCACCGACCGCAGGCCAGCGGCCTGCTCGGCCGGCGGTGCCGGTAGAAGAGGTGCCCGCTCGGGCAGGCGCCGACCCACGGCGCGAGCTCGTCCGCGGTCGGATTGCTGTGCGTCCGGGCGCCGGTGTAGCCGATCGCGGCGGAGATCCGCCGCCAGGCGGGCCCGTGCGCGGCCTTCGGGCCGGCCAGGGCGTGCGCGACCTCGTGCAGCAGCGTCTGGTGCACCTCCTCGTCGCTCCACCGCGCGGCGAGGTGCCGCGAGACGGTGATGCGCCGGTCGGACCAGTGGCAGGCGCCGCCGCGGGTGCGGGCGTGGTCGAAGGCGAAGCTCCACGAGTCGTCCAGGTGCTCGCGCAGCAGCGCGTCGGCCCAGCGGGCCACCTGGTCGAGCTCAGCCATCGATCGCGTCGGGTCCGGGGCTCAGGCCTCGTCGCCGTCGGCGCGGCGGCGGCCGCGCACGGCACCGTCCGCCCGCGGTCCGCGGGTCGACTCGTCCTGGAACTCGGAGGCGGCGGCGAAGCCCAGGCGGGCGACCTCGAGCTCCTCCTCCTCCAGGCCGACGCGCTCGCCGAGGGCGGTCGCGGCGTCGAAGTCGCGAGCGGCCTGGCTGTACTCGCCGCTCTCGAAGAGGGCGAGCCCGCGGTGCTTGAGCGCGAACGAGTGCTCGAGGTGCCACTCGTGCGTGCGGGCCTCCTCGACGCAGAGCGCGAGCTCGGAGAGCGCCTCGTCGGAGCGGCCGCGCAGCTGCATCAGGCGGGCGCGGCGCACGCGCGCGGTGAGCAGCTCGGCGCGGTCGCCGGAGAAGCGGGTGCGGCGGACGGCCTCGGTGGCGATCTCCCACGCCTCGTCGAGGCGGCCGAGCAGGCGGAGCAGCTCGGCCTTCTCGGTGAGCGCGGCGAGCGAGCGGAGGGCGCCGATCTCCTCCAGGCGCTCCTGGGCGGCGTCGGCGTCGACCTCCTCGCGGAGCGTCGAGGGGTCATGGCGGATGATGATGCTCAGAGCGGTTCTTCCTCGTGGATGCGGATCCGGATCGGCGCACGCGGCGGCGAGAGGACGGAGGGGGCGCTGGCCCCCGACCACTGTACGGGCAACAGGGCCGTGAGGACCCGGACGCGCGGTTGCTCAGCCCCGGCGCACCTGGAAGATGCTCCGGGCCGGCAGCGGCGAGGGGGTGGCGGTCTCGTCGGTGACGACCGAGGCGCCGCCGAGGAAGTTCTCCAGCTCGCGGCCCTGCACGAGCTTCGCCGGGGCGGGGTCCGAGGCGAGCCGCCGCGGCAGGCCGTCCACCGGCAGCGGCGACGGCGAGGCGAGCATCACGACGTTGCCGAAGCGCTTGGCCTTGAGCATCTGGGTGTCGGTCATGATCGCGGTGTGCGCGAAGACCGCGGCGAGGGTGGCGGCCTGGGCCCGGGCGAAGGCCAGCGCGCCGCCGTCGGCGACGTTCACCGCGACCACGCCGCCCGGGGCGAGCAGCGGGGCGATCGCGCGGTAGAACTCGGCGCTCGTCACGTGCGCGGGCGTGCGGGCCCCGGAGAAGATGTCGACCACGACGACGTCGACCGTGCCGAGCAGTCCTGGCGGCAGCTTGCCGAGCACCTCGCGGGCGTCGCCCTGGCGGATCCGGATCTGCGCCCCGCGGGGCAGGGGGAGCGACTCGCGGACGAGGTCGACCAGGGCCGCCTCGATCTCGACGACCTGCTGGCGCGAGCCCGGCCGGGTCGCGGCGACGTAGCGGGGCAGGGTCAGCGCGCCGGCACCGAGGTGCAGCGCCGTGACCGCCTCGCCCTCGGGCGCGAGCAGGTCGATGGCGTGGCCGATCCGCCGCACGTACTCGAAGGAGAGGTGCGTCGGGTCGGCGAGGTCGACGTGCGACTGCGGCGTGCCGTCGACGACGAGGACGGCCGCGTCGGCCAGGTGGCGGTCGGGCTCGATCTGCGCGAGGAACCCGCTGGCGAGCACGGCGCGGGGGTGCTCGGAGTCGTCGCCGCGTCGGCGACCGGTGCGTTCGGCCATCCGTCCAGTCTGCCGTGCCGCGCGACGGCGGGGGCGGAGGAAGCCGGCCTATACCGGAGCCCCGACCGGGACGCAAGCACCTGCACTTGCGCGGCGTGGCGCAGGGCATCTATAGTTGTACTTTGCGCTCCCGAGTGCCGAGTCGTCATATTGCGGTCGACCAGCCATCGGAACCCGGCATCAGATGGTGGATGCCGATGCCACACTCTAGCCCCCGCTCCGAAGGCCGCGTCAAACCGGTCGCCGCGTCAGACCGGCCGCGTCACCGCGTTCGTCCTCGGGGAGCAGGACGTGTCGGCCCGCCCGGCGGGAGCCCACTCCACACATCCCACAGATTGAGACCCGCGAGGGTCTACGGAGGTTCCTTCCTTGGCTGCTGCGCCCAACGCAACCACCACCTCACCCAAGAACGGACGCGGAGCTTCGCGTCTCTCGTTCGCCAAGATCAGCGACACCCTGACGGTTCCGGACCTGCTCGCACTGCAGACCGAGAGCTTCGACTGGCTCGTCGGCTCGGAGGCGTGGAAGACCCGCGTCGCCGAGGCGAAGGCCGTCGGCCGGGAGGATCTCCCCGCCAACTCCGGACTCGACGAGATCTTCGAGGAGATCTCGCCGATCGAGGACCTCAGCGAGACGATGCAGCTGAGCTTCACGAACCCGTACCTCGAGCCCGAGAAGTACACGATCGAGGAGTGCAAGGAGCGCGGCAAGACCTACGCCGCTCCGCTGTACGTCGAGGCCGAGTTCATGAACCACCTCACGGGTGAGATCAAGACCCAGACGGTCTTCATGGGCGACTTCCCCCTGATGACCGAGAAGGGCACGTTCATCATCAACGGCACCGAGCGTGTCGTCGTGTCGCAGCTCGTCCGCAGCCCGGGCGTGTACTTCGAGCGCCAGCAGGAGAAGACGTCCGACAAGGACATCTACTCGGCGCGCGTCATCCCCAGCCGCGGTGCCTGGCTCGAGTTCGAGATCGACAAGCGCGACCAGGTCGGCGTCCGCATCGACCGCAAGCGCAAGCAGTCGGTCACCGTCTTCCTCAAGGCCCTCGGCCTCACGAGCGAGGAGATCCTCGAGCAGTTCGCCGGCTACGATTCGATCGAGCTGACCCTCGAGAAGGACAACATCCTCACCAAGGAGGACGCCCTCCGCGACATCTACCGCAAGCTCCGTCCGGGCGAGCAGGTCGCCGCCGAGGCCGCCCGCGCGCTGCTGGACAACTTCTACTTCAACTCCAAGCGCTACGACCTCGCCAAGGTCGGCCGGTACAAGATCAATCGCAAGCTGGGCATCGACAAGGCCCTGTCCGACTCCGTGCTCACGGTCGAGGACATCATCGCGACCATCAAGTACCTGGTCGCGCTGCACGACGGCCGCACCAACCTGCCCGGTGTGCGCGACGGCGCCTCGGTCGACCTCCGCCTCGACGTGGACGACATCGACCACTTCGGCAACCGCCGCATCCGCGCGGTCGGCGAGCTCATCCAGAACCAGGTCCGCACCGGCCTGTCCCGCATGGAGCGCGTCGTCCGCGAGCGCATGACCACGCAGGACATCGAGGCGATCACCCCGCAGACCCTGATCAACGTCCGCCCCGTGGTGGCCGCGATCAAGGAGTTCTTCGGCACCTCGCAGCTGTCGCAGTTCATGGACCAGAACAACCCGCTCGCGGGTCTGACCCACAAGCGCCGCCTGTCGGCGCTCGGCCCCGGCGGTCTCTCCCGTGAGCGCGCCGGCGTCGAGGTCCGCGACGTCCACCCGTCGCACTACGGCCGCATGTGCCCGATCGAGACCCCGGAAGGCCCGAACATCGGCCTGATCGGCTCGCTCGCGTCCTTCGCGCGCATCAACTCGTTCGGCTTCATCGAGACCCCGTACCGCAAGGTCGTCGACGGCGTCGTCACCGCGCAGATCGACTACCTCACCGCGTCGGAGGAGGACGAGTACCTGGTCGCCCAGGCGAACGCCCCCCTCACCTCGGACATGCGCTTCGCCGAGGGCAAGGTCCTGGTCCGCCCCAAGGGCGGAGAGGTCGAGCTCGTCGACGCCGAGCGCGTCCACTACATGGACGTCTCGCCGCGCCAGATGGTCTCGGTCGCGACCTCGCTGATCCCGTTCCTCGAGCACGACGACGCGAACCGCGCGCTCATGGGCGCGAACATGCAGCGTCAGGCCGTCCCGCTGCTGCGCAGCGAGTCGCCCGTCGTCGGAACCGGCATGGAGGGCTTCGCGGCCATCGACGCCGGCGACGTCATCACGGCCGACAAGGCCGGCGTGGTCCAGGAGGTCTCCGCCGACTCCGTCACCGTCCAGCTGGACGAGGGCGGAACGCAGACCTACTTCCTGCGCAAGTTCGACCGCTCGAACCAGGGCACCTCGTACAACAACCGCGTGGTCGTCTCCGCCGGTGAGCGCATCGAGGTCGGCGAGATCGTCGCCGACGGTCCCGCGACCGAGAACGGCGAGCTCGCGCTCGGCAAGAACCTGCTCGTCGCGTTCATGCCGTGGGAGGGTCACAACTTCGAGGACGCGATCATCCTCAGCCAGAACCTGGTGAAGGACGACGTCCTCTCCTCGATCCACATCGAGGAGTACGAGGTCGACGCCCGCGACACCAAGCTCGGCAAGGAGGAGATCACCCGCGACCTCCCCAACGTCAGCCCGGAGCTCCTGGCCGACCTGGACGAGCGCGGCATCATCCGCATCGGCGCCGAGGTCCGCCCCGGCGACATCCTCGTCGGCAAGGTCACGCCGAAGGGCGAGACCGAGCTGTCGGCCGAGGAGCGCCTGCTCCGCGCGATCTTCAACGAGAAGAGCCGCGAGGTCCGCGACACGTCGCTGAAGGTGCCCCACGGCGAGCAGGGCACGATCATCGGCGTCAAGGTGTTCGACGCGCAGGACGGCGACGACGAGCTCGGCTCGGGCGTCAACCAGCGCGTGGTCGTCTACATCGCCCAGAAGCGCAAGATCACCGAGGGCGACAAGCTCGCCGGCCGCCACGGCAACAAGGGCGTCATCTCGAAGATCCTGCCGGTCGAGGACATGCCGTTCCTCGCCGACGGCACCCCGGTCGACATCGTGCTCAACCCGCTCGGCGTCCCCGGCCGGATGAACTTCGGCCAGGTCCTCGAGATCCACCTCGGCTGGATCGCCAAGCAGGGCTGGAAGGTCGACGGCAAGCCCGAGTGGGCCAAGCGCCTGCCCGAGCACGCCCGCGAGGCGGCGCCCGGCACCAAGGTCGCCACCCCCGTGTTCGACGGCGCGGCGGAGGAGGAGCTCGCAGGGCTCCTCGACTCCACCACCCCGACCCGCGACGGCGAGCGCCTCATCGGCTCGTCCGGCAAGACGCAGCTGTTCGACGGCCGCTCGGGAGAGCCCTTCCCGGACCCGGTCTCGGTCGGCTACATGTACATCCTGAAGCTGCACCACCTCGTCGACGACAAGATCCACGCGCGCTCGACGGGCCCGTACTCGATGATCACCCAGCAGCCGCTCGGTGGTAAGGCGCAGTTCGGCGGCCAGCGCTTCGGCGAGATGGAGGTGTGGGCCCTCGAGGCCTACGGTGCCGCCTACGCGCTGCAGGAGCTCCTCACCATCAAGTCGGACGACATCCTCGGCCGCGTGAAGGTGTACGAGGCCATCGTCAAGGGTGAGAACATCCAGGAGCCGGGCATCCCCGAGTCCTTCAAGGTCCTCATCAAGGAGATGCAGTCCCTGTGCCTGAACGTCGAGGTCCTCTCGGCGGACGGCACCGCGGTCAGCCTGCGCGACACGGATGACGAGGTCTACCGCGCCGCGGAGGAGCTCGGCATCAACATCTCCTCCCGGTTCGAGTCGTCCTCCGTCGACGACATCTGATCCCGCGCCAGCATCTGACGACTCCCCGTCTCTGACGAGACACCCTGTTTTCCGACAAGGAGAAAACATTGCTCGACGTAACAACTTTTGACGAGCTGCGCATCGGCCTCGCGACGGCCGATGACATACGTCGCTGGTCGCACGGTGAAGTGAAGAAGCCCGAGACCATCAACTACCGCACCCTCAAGCCCGAGAAGGACGGTCTGTTCGGCGAGCAGATCTTCGGACCCTCGCGCGACTGGGAGTGCTCCTGCGGCAAGTACAAGCGGGTCCGCTTCAAGGGCATCGTCTGCGAGCGCTGCGGCGTCGAGGTCACCAAGTCCTCGGTCCGCCGCGAGCGGATGGGCCACATCGAGCTCGCCGCCCCCGTCACCCACATCTGGTACTTCAAGGGCGTCCCCTCGCGCCTGGGCTACCTGCTGGACATGGCGCCGAAGGACCTCGAGAAGGTCATCTACTTCGCGGCGTACATGATCATCGACGTGGACGACGACGGCCGTCACGCCGACATGCCCGGCCTCGAGAACGAGCTCCGGCTCGAGATCAAGACCCTCTCGGACCAGCGCGACTCCCGCATCGCGGACCGCCTGGCGCGCCTCGAGACCGACCTCGCCGCCCTGGAGGCGGAGGGCGCGAAGAGCGACCAGAAGCGCCGCACCAAGGACGGCGCCGAGAAGGAGATGGGCCAGATCCGCAAGTCCTTCGACGAGGACATCGCGCGACTGGAGAGCGTGTGGGAGCAGTTCCGCACCCTGAAGGTCGGCGACCTCAAGCCCGAGGACGCCGTCTTCAACGAGCTCGTCGACCGCTACGGCGTCTACTTCGAGGCCTACATGGGCGCCGAGGCGATCAAGAAGCGCCTCGAGCAGTTCGACCTCCAGGCCGAGGCCGAGACGCTGCACCTGCAGATCGCCGAGGGCAAGGGTCAGAAGAAGATCCGCGCCATCAAGCGCCTGCGCGTGGTCAACTCGTTCCTCGCCACCGGCAACTCGCCGGCCGCGATGGTCCTCGACGTGGTCCCGGTCATCCCGCCGGAGCTGCGCCCGATGGTCCAGCTCGACGGTGGCCGCTTCGCCACCTCCGACCTGAACGACCTGTACCGCCGCGTCATCAACCGCAACAACCGCCTCCGCCGCCTGCTCGACCTCGGTGCCCCCGAGATCATCGTGAACAACGAGAAGCGCATGCTCCAGGAGGCGGTCGACGCCCTCTTCGACAACGGCCGTCGCGGCCGTCCCGTCACGGGAACCGGCAACCGCGCCCTGAAGTCCCTGAGCGACATGCTCAAGGGAAAGCAGGGTCGCTTCCGCCAGAACCTGCTGGGCAAGCGCGTCGACTACTCGGGCCGCTCGGTCATCATCGTCGGACCGCAGCTCAAGCTGCACCAGTGCGGTCTGCCCAAGCAGATGGCGCTCGAGCTGTTCAAGCCGTTCGTCATCAAGCGCCTGATCGACCTGTCGCACGCGCAGAACATCAAGGCCGCCAAGCGCATGGTCGAGCGCTCGCGTCCGCAGGTCTGGGACGTGCTCGAGGAGATCATCCGCGAGCGCCCCGTCCTGCTCAACCGCGCGCCCACCCTGCACCGACTCGGCATCCAGGCCTTCGAGCCCCAGCTGGTCGAGGGCAAGGCGATCCAGCTGCACCCGCTCGTCTGCGCCGCGTTCAACGCGGACTTCGACGGCGACCAGATGGCCGTCCACCTGCCCCTGTCGGTCGAGGCCCAGGCCGAGGCGCGCATCCTGATGCTCGCCTCGAACAACATCCTCAAGCCCTCGGACGGCCGCCCGGTCACCCTGCCCACGCAGGACATGATCATCGGCCTGCACCACCTGACGACCATCCGCGAGGGTGGCGCCGGTGAGGGCCGCGCGTTCTCCTCCGTCTCGGAGGCGATCCTCGCGAAGGACCAGGGCTCGCTGCACCTGAACTCGAAGGTCCGCATCCGCATGTCGGACGTGTACTTCGCCCAGGGTCAGGCCCCCGAGGGCGTCGAGATCGACGACAAGGGCAAGGTCACCGCGCCCGTCCTCCTCGACACGACGCTCGGCCGCGCCCTCTTCAACGAGGCGCTGCCGGTCGACTACCCCTACTTCGAGCAGGTCGCCGACAAGACGACCATCTCCGGGATCGTCAACGACCTCGCGGAGCGCTACCCGAAGGTGGAGGTCGCCGCCTCGCTCGACCGCATCAAGGACGCCGGCTTCTACTGGGCCACCCGGTCCGGTGTGACCGTCGCCCTCTCGGACATCCTCACCCCGCCCTCGAAGCCCGTGATCATCGCGGGCTACGAGAAGAAGGCGGCCAAGGTCGAGTCCGAGTACGACAAGGGTCTGACCACCCAGGCGGAGCGCCGCCAGGAGCTCGTGAAGATCTGGACCGAGGCGACCGACGAGGTCGCCAAGGCGATGCGCGCGAACTTCCCGATCGACAACACGATCAACCGCATGGTCACCTCCGGTGCCCGTGGTAACTGGCTGCAGGTGCGCAACATCGCCGGCATGCGCGGTCTGGTGAACAACCCGAAGGGCGAGATCATCGCCCGTCCGATCATCTCCTCGTACCGCGAGGGACTGTCGGTCGCCGAGTACTTCATCGCCACGCACGGCGCCCGCAAGGGTCTGGCCGACACCGCGCTCCGCACCGCGGACTCGGGCTACCTGACGCGTCGACTCGTCGACGTCTCGCAGGACGTCATCATCCGCGAGGACGACTGCGGCACGACCAAGGGCCTCGACCTGCCGATCATGCTCCAGGACGCCTCCGGCGCCTGGATCCAGGACTCCAACGTCGAGAACTCCGTCTACGCCCGCTCGCTCGCCACCGCGGCGACGAACGAGGCCGGCGAGGTCGTGGCCGAGGCCGGCGAGGACGTCGGCGACGTCCTCATCGAGAAGCTCGTCGGCGCCGAGGTGCGTCACATCAAGGTGCGCTCGGTCCTGACCTGCGAGTCGGCCGTCGGCGTCTGCGCGGCCTGCTACGGCCGCTCGCTCGCCACCGGCAAGCTCGTCGACATCGGAGAGGCCGTCGGCATCATCGCGGCCCAGTCGATCGGCGAGCCCGGCACGCAGCTCACGATGCGCACCTTCCACACCGGTGGATCGGCCTCGGCCGACGACATCACGCAGGGTCTGCCCCGCGTGCAGGAGCTCTTCGAGGCCCGCACCCCCAAGGGTGCGTCGCCGATCGCGGAGGCCGCCGGTCGCATCACGATCGAGGACACCGACCGGGCCCGCCGGGTCATCCTCCAGCCGGACAACGGCGACGAGGCGGTCATCTACCCGGTGCTCAAGCGCTCGCAGCTCCTCGTCGAGGACGGCCAGTCGGTCGTGCTCGGTCAGCAGCTGCACGTGGGAACGGTCGACCCCAAGGAGGTCCTGCGCGTGCTGGGCGTCCGCGAGGTCCAGAAGCACCTCGTCGGCGGCGTCCAGGGCGTCTACCGCTCGCAGGGTGTTCCGATCCACGACAAGCACATCGAGGTCATCGTCCGGCAGATGCTCCGCAAGGTCACCGTCGTCGACCACGGCGACACCGACCTGCTGCCGGGTGAGCTCGTCGACCGCTCGCGCTACAGCGAGGTCAACCGCGCGGCTCTGACCGAGGGCAAGCGGACCGCGTCCGCCCGCCAGGAGGTCATGGGAATCACCAAGGCCTCGCTCGCGACCGAGTCGTGGCTGTCGGCCGCGTCCTTCCAGGAGACCACCCGCGTCCTGACGCAGGCGGCCATGGAGGGCAAGCGCGACCCGCTGATGGGCCTCAAGGAGAACGTGATCATCGGAAAGCTGATCCCGGCCGGTACGGGTCTGCCCCGCTACCGGAACGTGTCGGTCGAGGCGACGGAGGAGGCGAAGGCCGAGCGGTACCCCAACCGCATCTTCGCCGACGACGCCGCGTTCAGCGACGCGGACCTCTCGTTCGTCGACTTCGACTCGTTCTCGAGCGACGGATACGAGCCCGGCAACTACAGCTGAGCACGCTCTGACTGACGAAGGGCCCCGCCGGGAGACCGGCGGGGCCCTTCGTCGTCCCCGCCCCCCGCCCGGGAGGGACGGGCCGGGACCGCCCGGTGCCGCGACCCCCGGGAAGGGGCACTCGGGAAGCGGACACGCGGTAAGGGCACCCTCACGGGGGGTCGGTAGATTCCCGCCAGGCGCACAACGGGGGGCGCGCGGATGATTGACTTCTGTGACGTTCGTCCGGTCGATCCCCTGAACCCGCTCAGCAGGGGTCGCGGCGGTGAGGAAACGTGCGGATGAGAGTCCTGATCGTCGTGCTGTCCGCCCTGCTCGTGGCGGTCGGTGCCGTCGTCGTCCCCGCCGGTCGCGCCACGGCGGCCCCGGCGGCCCCACCCGCGAGCTGCGGCATCGCCGAGCTCGCTCCCGTGCTGCCCGGTGACGAGGTCGAGGCGACGACGGCCGCGTCCCTGGTCCCGATCCTCGTGCTGCACGGCTGGCTCGGCACCGCGACGCACGACGAGTCGCGGACGGGCGCCTTCTCGCACCTCGTCGACCTGATCGCGACCGACGGCGTCGACCAGCCCGTCACCACCTCGCAGCGCTCGCTGATCGGTGCGTTCCAGGACACCGAGGGCGCCGTCGTCTACACCTTCGACTACCGCGATCTCGCGGCGCGCTGGGTGACCGATCCCGGGATCGCCGACGCGCTGGCCTCCTCGATCGCCTGCCTGACCGCGGCGACCGGGCACCAGGCGGTCGTCGTGGCGCACTCGATGGGCGGGCTCGCCGCGCGCCAGGCGCTCAGCCAGAGCGTCGACGGCGTCCCGGTCGAGTCGATGGTGCGCGAGGTCGTCACCTTCGGCACCCCGAACACCGGCTCCGACCTCGCCCTCCGCCTCGGCGAGATCATCGACTCGACCGGCCCCATCAGTCCCGCCGTGGTGAGCGGGCTGGAGCCGCAGTCGCGCCTGGGGATCTCCGCGCTGCTCGCCTCCTGCGGGGAGGCGGCTTCCGAGGACGCCTCGAAGGCGGGGGAGTGCACCGGGATGCCGATGATCGACGCGCTGTCCTCGCAGGCGGGGATCGCCATGCGCACCGGATCGACGGAGCTCGCCGCCCTGCCGCCGTGGCCGGCGAGCGTCCGCGTGGTGTCGCTCGCCGGCGACATCCGGGTCACGATCGCGTCGGTCCTCGGGGCGCGGACGGGCTCCGTCTCGCTCGGCGACATCATCGTCGCGCCGCCCTCGGCCGAGGCGGGTGTCGACGAGTACGTCGTCTCGACCTGCTACTACACGATGCTCTCGATGCCCGACGTCCCGTCCGTCCTGGCGGAGCTCAGCCCGATGGCGCGGCTGGGCGACGCGATGCGCTTCTCCGCGATGGTCGTGGCGATCGACGCCAGCCCCTGCCACCACGCCAAGCTGATGCGCAACGTCGAGCTGGCGGGACACGCCGAGGCGGAGATCGCCCGGGCCGTCGCCGACGAGCTCGGCCTCCCGCGCGCCGACGGCGTCCGTGCGGGCCAGCGGTCCCTGCCGCCGGCGGACGAGCCGCGGCGTCCCTTCCGCCACTGACTCAGGGGGCCGCTGCCGCCCTCCCTGTCACCGCCTAAGGGACATCATGTCCGGTGCTTTTGACGCCGCCGGGATCGAGCGCTTACGGTCGACTCGGCCGATGGGGCGGCCGCCTGGGGGACAGGCAGCGCGGCTCGCGCGACTCTGGAGTCGACCGCGAGCCGCGCCCGTCCGCCGGCGCCCGACGCGACGCGGAGTCGCCGCCGACCGCCTCGACGTGCGCGACGACTGTCGGCGATCGTCTACGCTCGGGTGCACCGGGGACCCCGAAGCCGCCCCGCTCACCCGCCTCCGGAGGCACGATGGGCAACGACACCCCGCCCGAGGTCCCACCGCGCCCGGCCCGCCTCAGCCGCGAGCAGGTCCGGACCCGGCTCCTCGACGCCGCGCTCGCGGTCGTCCGAGCGGAGGGCCTGCGCGTCGGCGTCTCGCACCTGCCGCTCGAGGACGTGATCCGCGCCGCCGGCGTGCCGCGCAGCACGGTGTACCGCATCTGGCCCACCCGGCAGGCGTTCTACGACGAGCTGGTCGCGGCGATCCCGGAGCGGATCCTCACCGCCCGGCTCGATCCCACCTCGCTCTCCGCGGGCGACTCCTACCTCCACCGCCGCCTCTCCGAGCCGCCGACCGCCGAGCAGATGCGCGAGATCCTCGTCGCCTCGGTCTCGGTGGCGATCGAGGCGAACTACGAGAACGTGTTCTCCTCGCAGCACTGGCGGAACTTCGTCGCCCTGGTCGGTGCCGTCGACTCGCACGCGGAGCCCGCCCGCACCGCGATCCGGGAGGCGTTGCGCTCCCGCCAGATCCACTTCATCGAGAACATGGCGAAGTACTACCGGCACACCCTCGCCGAGGCCGGACTGCAGCTGCGCTCCGGGCGGGACGAGGACCACGCCGTCCTCGCCTCCGCGATCTGCGCCTTCGTCGAGGGCCTCTGCATCGCCAGGATCGCGGCTCCGGAGCTGGTCACCGGTCCGCTCGACGCCGATCGGCCGGAGTCGCCGTCGCTCGTGGTGGCGGGCGCGCTGATGCTCATCGACGGCTTCTGCGAGCCGGTGCCGGCCGGCCCGGTTCCTGCGGAGGACGCTCCGGTCCTCTAGCGGCCGGTGCCGCGGTCCCCGGCGCTGTCGTCCTCGGCGCCGCTCTCCCCGGCACCGCTCTCCCCGGCACCGTCCTCGTCCTCCCCGACCGGCACGAGCATCCCCTCGACGATCGAGCGGATCGTCCAGGCGGTGAGCGTCCACTCGACCGGTTCGCCGTCCGGGCCCGGCGCCGTGATCACGGCGTCCAGCTCGTCGTCGAGCAGCCGGCCGCGGTGCACGAGCCCGTCGGTCACGATCGCGGTGAGATGCGCGAGCTGCAGCGTCGTGAAGCCGGGCTTGAGCGACGAGCGGAAGAGATCGAGGATCTCCTGGTAGTAGTCGCGCATCCGCTGGGTGAGCATGCTCTCCAGCCGCTGAGCCGTCGCGCGGACCGCGTCCCGGGCGGGGCCCTCCTCCATCGAGAAGGTGCAGGCCAGCAGCGCGTTGTAGGAGGACCAGTCGACCGAGGAGCGCAGCGTCTCGACGCTCGAGTTCGCTCCGATCCGGATCATCTCCCAGGCGACCTCGCGCCGGCCCGCCGCGGTGCCGAGACGATCCGCGGAGCGCTCGTACACCTCGGTCATGGCGCGCTGGGCGTCCGGATCGGCGCCGTCGGCGAACCGATCGGCGACGAAGATCTCGCCGATGAGATCGGCGACGAACTCCTCGCGCGTGCTCCAGATCCGGTACACCGAGCTGCGCGGCACGGCGGCGAGGCGGATGTACTCCTCCATCGGCAGGTGGGCGAAGCCGACGGTGAGCCCGTTGACCGAGATGACCTCGCGGGCAGCGGCGAGCATCCGGGTCCGCACCTGGTCGGCGGGGATCCGGGTCGAGCGGGTCGTGGTGTCCTCGGAGTCGTTCATCGTCACGGAGACTAGCCCTCTCCGACCCCGTCGCGGGAGAGCGGATCGGCCGCGACGGCGTCGACCGGATCCGTGAAGAGACGGAATGTCCCATGCGTCGCCCCGGCGGGCGCGCGTTCGCTACGGTTCGATCCAGGACGGACCCGACCGTCCTCGCAAGGGGTTTCCGTGGCGGAATTCGATCACTTCGCTGTGACGGTCGTAGGCGGCCTGACGATCGAGCGCGCCGCGCTCCTGGCCCTCCTCGCCGAGGTCGTCCCGCGCCTGCGGGTCGCCGGCGACGACGACGCGGCGGCCGACACCATCGCCGTGCTGGACCTCGACCGCGTCCCGCCCGAGACGCTCGCGAGCACCCTCGCCGCGGTCGGCGCGCGTCACCGCGGCCTGGTCGTGCTGTCGGCGTCGGACTCCCTCGAGGCCGTCCGCGCGGTGCTCCGCCTCGAGCGGACCGCGTTCGTCTGGAAGGGCGACGAGCCGGGCGAGCTGGTCGCCGCCGTCGTCTCGGTCGCGTCCGGACGCTCCTGGATCTCCGAGGCGGCCCGGCACCGCTTCCTCGCCGCCGGGGAGCACCGCCGGCCGGTCCTCAGCCGGCAGGAGAGCCGCGTGATGCGCTCCTACGGCGGCGGCACCGCGGTCAAGGACGTCGCGCTCGACATGCGCATCGCGGAGCACACCGTGCGGACCTACATCAAGCGGATCAAGGCCAAGTACCTCGAGGCGGGCATCGCCCTGGAGTCACGGGTCGACTTCTACCGCCACCTCGACGGCCACGACGTCGCCGTCCGCAACGGCCGCGACCGGGTGCGGACCGGCCTGCAGGAGCCGGTGGGCGGCCCGCGAGGCGGCGTCGCCGCGAGAGGCGAGCAGGATCGCGTTGCCGCTGCCGCGCCCTTCGGCGAGCGTCTGTGAGCCGACCGCGGCGAGCACCGGGAGCAGCGGCCGCAGTCCGCTCCGCAGGCGCCGGAGCCGCCGGTGGTCGGCGTCGTCGGCGACGTTGACCGCCAGCAGCCCGCCCGCGGCGACCAGCCCGGCGAGACGCGAGAGCACGTCGGCGCGGTAGAAGGGCTCGGGGATCTCGTCGCCGTCGTACACGTCGAGCACGACGAGGTCCGCCGGCGCCACGGCGAGGGGGCCTGACGCGTCGGCCGTGACGCTGCGCAGCCGGGTCCCCGTGGGCAGCGGTGCGTGCTCCCGCACGAACTCGACCAGTCCCGCCGCCCGCTCGACGACGGTCTGCTCGGAGCCGGGACGCGTCACGGCGACGTAGCGCGCGAGCGCCAGCGCGCCCGCGCCGAGGTGCAGGACCGAGACCGGCTCTCCCGCCGGCGCGAGAGCGTCGACCGCGGCGCCGAGCCGCGCGAGGTACTCCAGACCGAGCCGGCCGGGGGCGCGGAGATCGATCAGCGACTGCTCCGAGCCGTCGATCTCCAGGACCAGCGATCCCGTCCGGATCGGGTCGGGCTCGAGCGAGACCACCGCCCCGTCGGGGAGGCGGACCGTGGGCGGCATTCGCTCACGCTAGCGCGCGGACGCCTCGCGCCGGGTCGCACCCGCGGCTACGGTTGCAGCCATGGCCGCCCTCATCCTGCTCGACGTCGACGGCGTCCTGAACCCCTCCGTCTCGAGCGATCGCGCGCTGGGCAGCCATCGGCTGATGCTCGAGCCCGAGCGCGAGGAGCTGGTCCACCGCCTCGCCGCGGTCGGCACGATCGTCTGGGCCACCACCTGGCCGCCCAAGCTCACCTCGGTGCTGGCAGACGATCTGGGGCTCCCGGCGGGCACCGAGGCGATCGTCTTCGGCGGAGGGCTGCCGCGCGACCCCCGCTTCCCCGGCCAGACCGGCAAGCTGCAGCCCGTCGCCGTCTGGCTCGAGCGGGCCGGAGAGCGCTTCGACATCGACGCCGTCGTCTGGATCGACGACAACCTGCGCGGCGACGCGGTCGACTGGGCGCGCGAGCAGGAGATCCCCTTCCATCTCGTCGTGCCGGAGTCGGCCGCCGGACTGACCGCGGACGAGGTCGCCGGAGCCGAGGCCTTCCTCGCGGGGCTCGGCGCCCAGTCGACGACACACGGCGACATCCGGGAATAGGCGTCCCCCTCGTCCTGGTTGGGTGGAGGGAGCGGGAATCGCGCGATCGATCGCCTCCGCTCCTCCCCACCCCCCCCCGAACCGTGCGCGGCTGCGGCCGCTCCCGGTCGTCGGACACCGCGATGCACCGAAGGAAAGACACTGTGACGCTCCTCCCCGCCCGCACCTCGCTGCGAGTCCTGCTCGGCACGACCGCGGCCGCCGCCGCCCTCGTCCTCGCCGGCTGCGCCCCCGCCTCGACGGACGACGTCGTCTCCGGCTCCGGCGGCGACAGCACCGCGTCGACCGCGTCGGGGCTCACGCTCGCCGAGGTCCAGGACTCCGGCACGCTGACCATCGGCACCGAGGGCACCTACTCGCCGTTCTCGTTCCACGCGGACGGCGGCACCGGCGAGCTCACCGGCTACGACGTCGAGGTCATCACCGCGGTCGCCGAGAAGCTCGGCGTCGAGCCGGAGTTCGAGGAGACCCAGTGGGACGCGATGTTCGCGGGTCTGGACGGCGGCCGCTTCGACGTGATCGCCAACCAGGTCTCGATCAACGACGAGCGCAGCGCCAAGTACGACTTCTCCGAGCCGTACTCGGTCAGCCCCGGGGTCGTCGTGGTGCCGGCCGACGACACCGAGATCACCTCGCTGGAGTCGCTCTCCGGCAAGACGACCGCGCAGTCCCTGTCGAGCAACTGGTACACGCTCGCGCAGGACAGCGGCGCGACCGTCGAGGGCGTCGAGGGCTGGGCCCAGGCCGTGGCGCTCGTCGAGCAGGGCCGCGTGGACGCGACGCTGAACGACCGCCTCACCTGGCTCGACTGGTCGACCACCTACCCCGACCAGGCCGCCGGCCTCAAGGTCGCGGTGACCACCGACGACAGCTCCGAGAGCGCCTTCACCTTCCCGAAGGGCTCCGACGACCTCGTCGCCGCGGTCGACGACGCGCTCGACGAGCTGCGCGCCGACGGCACCCTCGCCTCCATCTCCGAGCGCTACTTCGGCGCGGACGTCTCCCAGTAGCCCCGATCGAGCGGCCCGCGTCATGCTGATCGAGTAGCCCGCGCAGCGGGCGTATCGAGATCCACCGTCGCCGAGACGGCGCCTGAAGACCGCCGTCTCTGCATCGGTGGGTCTCGATACGCCCCTCCGGGGCTACTCGACCAGCATGTCGGCTGCCCGCCCCGCAACCATGCTGATCGAGTAGCCCGCGCAGCGGGCGTATCGAGATCCACCGTCACGTGCCAGCATTTCTCGGAAGCGGGCGCCACACGCTCCGCCCCACGCATCCACCTCGACAAGCCGACCGCGGTCTTCTCCCGCCCCGGCGGGAGAAGACATGGACCTACTGCTCCGGTCGTTCTGGCCGATCCTGTCGGGCGGCATCGTCGGGACGATCCCGCTGGCGCTGTCGAGCTTCGTGCTCGGCCTGGCGCTCGCGCTGGCCGTCGCGCTGATGCGCCTGTCGCGCGTCCGGGTGCTCGCGTGGATCGCACGCGCGTACATCTCGGTGATCCGCGGCACGCCGCTCCTGGTGCAGCTGTTCGTGATCTTCTACGGCCTGCCGAGCCTCGGCCTCAAGATCGATCCGTGGCCGAGTGCGATCATCGCCTTCGCGCTGAACGTCGGCGGCTACGCGGCCGAGGTGATCCGCGCCGCGATCCTCAGCGTGCCGAAGGGGCAGTGGGAGGCGGCGCACACCATCGGCATGGGCCGCGGTCTCGCACTGCGGCGGATCATCCTGCCGCAGGCCGCGCGCGTCTCGGTGCCCCCGCTCTCGAACACCTTCATCTCGCTGGTCAAGGACACCTCGCTCGCGTCGCTGATCCTCGTCACCGAGCTCTTCCGCCAGGCGCAGAAGATCGCCACCGCCTCGAGCGAGTTCATGCTGCTCTACCTCGAGGCCGCCCTCATCTACTGGCTCATCTGCCTCGTTCTCTCCAGCGGCCAGAGCCTCCTCGAGAAGCGATTGGACCGCTATGTCGCCCGCTGACGCTCCCTCCGACGCCGCCGGCCGCCCGGCCGACGCCGCCACCGTCCTGCGCGCCACGGGGCTGCGCAAGTCGTTCGGCGGCGTCGAGGTGCTGCGCGGGATCGACCTCGAGATCCGCCGCGGCGAGGTCGTCGCGCTGATCGGGCCGTCCGGCTCCGGCAAGACCACCGTGCTGCGATCGCTGAACAGCCTCGAGGTGCCCGACGGCGGCGTCCTCGAGCTCGCCGACGGCTCGAGGCTCGACTTCGACGCCGCGGTCGGCAAGCGCGCCCTCACGGCGCTGCGCGACCGGTCCGCGATGGTCTTCCAGCACTTCAACCTCTTCCCGCACCTCACCGTCCTGCAGAACGTCACGGAGGGCCCGCTGCGGGTGCAGCGCCGGCCCGCGTCCGAGGTGGTCCCCGAGGCGGAGGCGCTGCTCGAGCGCGTCGGTCTCGGCGGCCGCGGCGGCGCCTACCCCTTCGAGCTGTCCGGCGGGCAGCAGCAGCGCGTCGGGATCGTCCGCGCGCTCGCGCTCCGACCCGACCTCCTGCTCTTCGACGAGCCGACGTCGGCGCTCGACCCGGAGCTCGTCGGCGAGGTCCTCACGCTGATGCGCGAGCTGGCGGGCGAGGGCTGGACGATGCTTGTCGTCACGCACGAGCTCGAGTTCGCCCGGCGCGTGGCCTCCGAGGTCGTCTTCATGGCGGACGGGGTGGTGGTGGAGCGCGGAGCCCCCGCGGACATCCTCCGCGACCCGCAGGAGCCGCGCACACGGCAGTTCCTGCACCGCCTGCTGAACCCCCTCGAGTAGGCCGCCGCCCGCTCGACCGCGTCGCCAGGAGCCGCGCGGCGGTCGCTCACCCCGCGCGGACCCGTGCCTAAGCTGTTCAGGTGACGGGGAACAGCGATGCCGAGACCACGCGGATGCCGACCGCGGCCGGGACGACCGACGGCTCCGAGCCGACCCGGGGGACCGAGCCGACCCGGGAGTACGTCTGGCCCGAGCCGGAGCCCGGCGGCCGCCACCCGGTGACCGGCGCGACGGCCGTGCAGGAGTCGCAGCCCGCCGCCGCCTCCCCGCTCGGCCCCGTCGAGCCCGAGATCGAGCCGGTCCGCAGGAAGGGCAACCGCCTGGCCGGTCTCGCGATCGCCCTGCTCACCACCGCGGTCTTCGCGGCCCTCCTCCTCGTCGCCCTCACCGCGATCCGCCTGCTGATCGACGGCGTCGAGGGCGACCCGGTGGCGGTCGCGCTCGCCCAGGGTCCGACGGCCGTCTTCCTCCTGCCGGTCGCCGCGTTCCTTGTCGGACTCGGCCTGATCGTCCTCGTCGTCAACCGAGCCGGCTGGTGGGCCTACGTGCTCGGCGGCTTCTTCATCGCGCTCCTCGCCGGTGCGGCCGCCCTGGTCGGAGCCTGGTCCGCCGTGGGCGGCTTCGCCGTGCCGCAGGACCGCGCGGCCGTCGTCGACTTCCTCCGCGATCCGGCGACGCTCCTCGCCGTCGCCGCCGCGGCGGTGCTGGCCCGCGAGGTCAGCGTCTGGGGCGGAAGTCTGATCGCGGCTCGCGGACGTCGCGTGACGCGCCGGAACGCCGAGCGCGACGCCGCCGCGCAGTCGTGACGCCCGCGGGCCCGGGGGAGCAGGGTCGCGGCGCGGGCCTCGGCTACGGCATCGCCCTCGCCGCCTTCGCCTCCTTCCTCTACCTCGCCCTCGTGGTCTGCGCGTTCGGCGTGCTCAGCCTGCTGCTCGACCAGGACGTCGTCCCCGAGCGCGACGCCGGTCCGATTCTCGGCCCGGTCGTCGTCGCGGTCTGCGTCCTCGCCGTCCTCGTCTCGATGATCGTGCTCGCCGCCCGTCCGGGCGTCACCCGCCTCGTCGGCCCGTCGCTGCTGACCGGCGTGGTCGTGTACGCGCTCTTCCTGCTGGTCGGCGGCGCGATCTACGGTCTGGGGGTGGGGGAGCCGGGCGCGATCCTGCGCTTCGTCCTCGACCACGCCGCGACGCCCTTCGCGATCGCGGCCGGGGTGCTCGCGGCCGCGGTGCAGATCCTCTTCCTCGCGATGCTCGCCCGACGCGACGCCGGCGGCGGCACCCCGCACTGGGGCTGGGAGGGCGACGAGCGCGAGTGAGGCCCGACGCGAGCGGGGCCTGCCGCGAGCGGGGCCCCGGGCGCCGTTCTCTCCCAGGGCGAACGCCGCTCGGTTGACCGCCCCCGTCACTCCCCGTAATATTCTTCGGGTGTGCGCTTTGGCGTGCGCTTGTGTCGTGCCTCCGGGTCGGCGCGGGTGCCGCTTCGCTCCACCGGGTCCGCGAGGACCCGCGGGTTCGTCCGATCGGGCGGCCCCCACGGCATACCCCTCCCCCTCCAGGTCTCCGCACGTCGGTGCCGAGAGGGAGTCGGGTCCAGATGAACTCGGCCGTCCCGGAGACGGGCAGGCCGAATGTCGACCATCGATCCGCTGTCACCGTGCAGCATTCAAGGAGCAAATCAGTGCCAACGATTCAGCAGTTGGTCCGAAAGGGACGCTCGCCGAAGGTCACCAAGACCAAGGCGCCCGCCCTGAAGGCCAACCCCCAGCAGCGCGGCGTCTGCACGCGCGTCTACACGACCACGCCCAAGAAGCCGAACTCGGCCCTCCGCAAGGTGGCCCGCGTGAAGCTCTCCAACGGCACCGAGGTCACGGCCTACATCCCCGGTGAGGGCCACAACCTCCAGGAGCACTCGATGGTGCTCGTGCGCGGCGGTCGTGTGAAGGACCTCCCCGGTGTCCGCTACAAGATCGTTCGCGGCGCCCTGGACACCCAGGCCGTCAAGAACCGCAAGCAGGCTCGCAGCCGTTACGGCGCGAAGATGGAGAAGAAGTAATGCCTCGTAAGGGACCCGCTCCTAAGCGCCCCGTCGTCGCAGACCCCGTCTACGGCGCCCCGGTCGTCAGCCAGCTCGTGAACAAGATCCTCCTGGACGGCAAGAAGGGCCTCGCCGAGCGCATCGTCTACGGTGCCCTCGAGGGAGTCTCGACCAAGAACGGCCAGGACGCCGTCGTCACGCTGAAGAAGGCGCTCGACAACGTCCGTCCGACCCTCGAGGTCCGCAGCCGCCGCGTCGGCGGCTCGACCTACCAGGTCCCCGTCGAGGTCAAGCCGCACCGCGCCAACACCCTCGCCCTCCGCTGGCTCACCAGCTATGCGAAGGCCCGTCGCGAGAAGACGATGACCGAGCGTCTCATGAACGAGATCCTCGACGCGTCGAACGGTCTGGGCGCCGCTGTCAAGCGTCGCGAGGACACCCACAAGATGGCCGAGTCGAACAAGGCCTTCGCGCACTACCGCTGGTAGCGCACCCCGCGCCCGCCCCCGGGCGAGCGCGACCCCCGGTCCCGCGGCGCGCGCCTTCGCGCGTGCGCCGCGGCCCGGACCCGGCGGCGGATCCTCGGATCCGACGTGGACGGGCGACCGCCACCACCAGAACCCAGCCGATCGGCCATGAACCCGTTGCGCTGGCTCCATCACCTATCGGAGGAACTCCGTGGCACAAGATGTGCTCACCGACCTGAACAAGGTCCGCAACATCGGCATCATGGCCCACATCGATGCCGGCAAGACCACCACCACCGAGCGCATCCTGTTCTACACGGGTATCACGCACAAGATCGGTGAGGTCCACGACGGCGCCGCCACGATGGACTGGATGGCGCAGGAGCAGGAGCGCGGCATCACGATCACGTCGGCCGCGACGACGTGCTTCTGGAACAAGAACCAGATCAACATCATCGACACCCCCGGTCACGTCGACTTCACGGTCGAGGTCGAGCGCTCGCTGCGCGTCCTCGACGGCGCCGTCGCCGTCTTCGACGGCAAGGAGGGCGTCGAGCCCCAGTCCGAGACCGTCTGGCGTCAGGCCGACAAGTACGACGTCCCGCGCATCTGCTTCGTCAACAAGATGGACAAGCTCGGCGCCGACTTCTACTTCACGGTCGACACGATCATCAACCGCCTCGGCGCCAAGCCGCTGGTCATCCAGCTGCCCATCGGCGCGGAGTCCAGCTTCGAGGGCGTCGTCGACCTCGTCGAGATGCGCGCGCTCACGTGGCGCGGCGACTCGAAGGGTGACGTCGCGCTGGGCGCGAAGTACGAGATCGAGGAGATCCCCGCGGATCTGGCCGACAAGGCCGCCGAGTACCGCGAGAAGCTGCTCGAGACCGTCGCGGAGACCTCCGACGAGCTGCTCGAGAAGTACTTCGGCGGTGAGGAGCTCACGGTCGCCGAGATCAAGGGCGCCATCCGCAAGCTGACCGTGAACTCGGACATCTACCCCGTGCTCTGCGGCTCCGCGTTCAAGAACCGCGGCGTCCAGCCGATGCTCGACGCGGTCGTCGACTACCTCCCCTCCCCGCTCGACGTCCCCGCCATCGAGGCGCACGACGTCCGCGACGAGGAGAAGGTCATCATGCGCCACGCGGACTCGACCGAGCCCTTCTCGGCGCTCGCGTTCAAGGTCGCGGTGCACCCGTTCTTCGGTCGCCTCACCTACGTCCGCGTCTACTCGGGCAAGCTCGACTCCGGCGCCCAGGTCATCAACTCGACCAAGGGCAAGAAGGAGCGCATCGGCAAGATCTTCCAGATGCACTCCAACAAGGAGAACCCGGTCGACTCGGTCACCGCCGGCCACATCTACGCCGTCATCGGCCTCAAGGACACCACCACCGGTGACACCCTGAGCGACCCGAACGCGCAGGTCGTGCTCGAGTCGATGACCTTCCCGGAGCCCGTCATCGAGGTCGCCATCGAGCCCAAGACGAAGGCCGACCAGGAGAAGCTCGGCACCGCGATCCAGAAGCTCGCGGAGGAGGACCCCACCTTCCGCACCGAGCAGAACCAGGAGACCGGTCAGACGGTCATCAAGGGAATGGGCGAGCTGCACCTCGACATCCTGGTGGACCGCATGAAGCGCGAGTTCAACGTCGAGGCCAACGTCGGCAAGCCGCAGGTGGCCTACCGCGAGACGATCCGCCGCACGGTGGAGAAGTACGACTACACCCACAAGAAGCAGACGGGTGGCTCGGGCCAGTTCGCGAAGGTCCAGATCTCCATCGAGCCGATGGAGGTCGAGGCCGACAAGACCTACGAGTTCGTCAACGGCGTCACCGGTGGTCGCGTCCCCCGCGAGTACATCCCCTCGGTCGACGCGGGCATCCGCGACGCCATGCTGGTCGGCGTCCTCGCCGGCTACCCGATGGTCGGCATCAAGGCCACGCTGACCGACGGCGCGGCGCACGACGTCGACTCCTCGGAGATGGCGTTCAAGATCGCCGGCTCCATCGCGTTCAAGGAGGCCTCGCGCAAGGCGCAGCCGGTCCTCCTCGAGCCGCTGATGGCCGTCGAGGTCCGCACGCCCGAGGAGTACATGGGCGACGTCATCGGCGACCTCAACTCGCGTCGCGGGATGATCCAGTCGATGGAGGACGCCGCGGGCGTCAAGGTCATCAAGGCCAACGTCCCGCTGTCCGAGATGTTCGGCTACATCGGCGACCTGCGCTCGAAGACCTCGGGCCGCGCGGTCTACTCGATGACGTTCGAGACCTACGCCGAGGTCCCCAAGGCCGTGGCCGAGGAGATCGTCCAGAAGAACAAGGGCGAGTAGCACTCGTCCCCATCCCGCCGCGGTTCTGCGGAACCGCGGCGGGCCTGGTAGTGTCGTGCGGGTTTGCTGCCGCGTTCTGCGCGCCTCGGATCCTCATCGGATGGCCCGCGCGACCACTGCCGGTAACATACCTACACAAAACCCCCGCAAGTCCTCCTGTCCTCGTGCCGCCCCGTGCGGCGTCGGATGCGGATGCTTGCACCTAAGTCCTGAGGAGGACCCACAGTGGCTAAGGCCAAGTTCGAGCGGACCAAGCCGCACGTCAACATCGGAACCATCGGTCACGTCGACCACGGAAAGACCACCCTCACCGCGGCGATCTCGAAGGTTCTGGCGGACAAGTACCCGTCCGCGACCAACGTTCAGCGTGACTTCGCGTCGATCGACTCCGCTCCCGAGGAGCGCCAGCGCGGCATCACGATCAACATCTCGCACGTCGAGTACGAGACGCCGAAGCGCCACTACGCGCACGTCGACGCCCCGGGTCACGCCGACTACATCAAGAACATGATCACCGGCGCGGCGCAGATGGACGGCGCGATCCTCGTGGTCGCCGCCACCGACGGCCCCATGGCTCAGACCCGTGAGCACGTCCTCCTCGCCAAGCAGGTCGGCGTCCCCTACCTCCTCGTCGCGCTGAACAAGGCCGACATGGTGGACGACGAGGAGATCCTCGAGCTCGTCGAGCTCGAGGTCCGCGAGCTGCTGTCCTCGCAGGGCTTCCCCGGCGACGACGCGCCCGTCGTGCGCGTCTCCGGCCTCAAGGCCCTCGAGGGCGACGAGACCTGGACCCAGTCCATCCTCGACCTCATGGACGCCGTCGACGCCTCCGTCCCGGACCCGGTCCGCGACAAGGACAAGCCGTTCCTCATGCCGATCGAGGACGTCTTCACGATCACCGGTCGTGGAACCGTCGTCACCGGTCGCGCCGAGCGCGGCACCCTCTCGCTGAACTCCGAGGTCGAGATCGTCGGCATCCGCCCGACGCAGAAGACCACGGTCACCGGCATCGAGATGTTCCACAAGCAGCTCGACGAGGCCTGGGCCGGCGAGAACTGCGGTCTGCTCCTCCGCGGCACCAAGCGCGAGGACGTCGAGCGCGGCCAGGTCGTCGTCAAGCCGGGTTCGGTCACGCCGCACACCGACTTCGAGGGCACCGCGTACATCCTGTCCAAGGACGAGGGTGGGCGTCACAACCCGTTCTACGGGAACTACCGCCCGCAGTTCTACTTCCGCACCACCGACGTCACCGGCGTCATCACGCTGCCCGAGGGCACCGAGATGGTCATGCCCGGCGACACCACCGACATGACGGTCGCGCTGATCCAGCCGATCGCCATGGAGGAGGGCCTCGGCTTCGCCATCCGTGAGGGTGGCCGCACCGTGGGTGCCGGAACGGTCACCAAGATCGTCAAGTAGGTTCTCCTACTGATCTCTCGAGAGGGGTCGTCCGCTTCGGCGGGCGGCCCCTCTCGTCGTTCCCGGGCCGGCGTCTGGCTAGCGTGGAGGCATGCCCTTCGTGAAGTCGAACCCGTCCGCGCCCGATCACTTCTTCGAGTGGGAGGCGGCCGGGCTCCGCTGGCTGGCTGACGCCGAGGGAGCCGGGGGTGTGCGCTGCGCCGAAGTGCTGGAGGTGCGTCACGGTCGGATCGAGCTCGAGGAGATCGCGCCCGCGCGACCGACGCGCGAGACGGCCCGCGGATTCGGAGGCGCCCTCGCACGCACCCACGACTCCGGAGCCGAGACCTACGGCGCGCCGCCCACGGGCTGGTCCGGCCCCGCCTTCATCGGCCGCCGCGCGATGCCCTGCACCCCCGAGGAGTCCTGGGGCCGGTTCTACGCCGAGCAGCGCGTCCGGCCCTTCCTCCGTCCGGCCGTCGAGGCGGGGAACCTCTCCGCCCGCGACGCGGCGACGGTCGAGAGCGCCCTCGAGCTCGTCTCGGCGGGGACCTTCGACGACGACGACGTCCCGGCCCGCCTGCACGGCGACCTCTGGAACGGCAACGTCCTCTGGTCGGACGGGGGAGCGGTGCTCATCGACCCGGCAGCGCACGGCGGCCACCGCGAGACGGACCTCGCGATGCTCGCGCTGTTCGGGCTGCCGCACCTCGACGACGTCCTCGCCGGCTACGAGGAGGTCCACCCGCTGCGCTCGGGAGCCGCCGATCGCGTGCCGCTGCACCAGCTCCACCCGCTCGCGGTGCACGCCGCCGGGCACGGTCCCTCCTACGGGCGTGCGCTGGGCGAGGCGGCGTCGCGCGTGCTCGCGCTCTGAGCTCCCGGCGCGTCCCGCACCGTTCGTCCAGGCGGTGTCGCCACACTGATGCTCGCGAGGCCCCTGCCCGCACGGATCAAGGAGGAACCATGGTGGATCTCGGCAAGCTCGGACGACAGGCCGGCGAGCTCTTCAACAGCAAGAAGGTCCAGGACACTCTGCGCAGCGAGAAGGCGGAGGGCGTCTCGGACCAGGTCCTCGAGAAGACCGGCGACATCGCCAGCCGCCTCACCAAGGGCAAGTACGACGACCGCATCGAGGACCTCAAGCGCCAGGCCGACAAGCGCATCGGCAACGAGTAGCTCAGGACCGAGGGGGCGCCCGTCAACCCTGTGCCGGGAACGGCGCCCCCGTCCTATCGTCGGGTCGATGGCTGATGCGCTGACCCAACGACTCCGCAGGACCGATTCGAGCGGACGCGGGTACACCCGGGTGCGCTCGGGCTCCGGCTTCAGCTACCGCGACCCCAAGGGCGTCACCGTCACGGACCCGGAGCTGCGGGAGCGCTTCGAGCACCTCGGCATCCCGCCCGCCTGGCAGGACGTCTGGATCGCGCCCTACCCCAACGGCCACATCCAGGCCACGGGCGTCGACGGCGCCGGCCGCCGGCAGTACATCTACCACCCGACCTGGCGCGAGCAGAAGGACCGGATCAAGTTCGACCGGGCGCTCCGCCTGGCCGAGGCGCTCCCGGCCGCCCGCCGCCGGGTCACCGTCGCGCTGCGCGAGGACGGTCCGACCCGTGACCGCGCCCTGGCCACCGGCTTCCGGATGCTCGACACCGGCTCGCTCCGCGTGGGCAGCGAGCAGTACGCGAAGGAGCACGGCAGCATCGGCCTCACGACGCTGCTCTGCTCGCACGCGACGACCCACGGCGATCGCGTCGCGCTGGCCTTCCCCGGCAAGAGCCACCAGGCCTGGACGAGCGAGATCCTCGATCACGACCTCGCCCGGGTCGTGCGGGCGCTGAAGCGCCGCGGCCCGAACGCCCGGCTCCTGGCCTGGAAGGACGGCCGGGTCTGGCGCCCGGTGTCCGCCGCCGACATCAACGACTACGTGCGCGAGCGCGCCGGCGACGACTTCACCGCGAAGGACTTCCGCACGCTGCACGGCACGGTCGCCGCGGCGCTCAGCCTCGCGCGGACCGGTCCGCAGCCCACGCAGCGGCTGCGCACGAAGGCGATCTCGCAGGCGATGAAGGACGCGTCGGAGGTCCTCGGGAACACCCCGACGGTCGCCAGGGCGAGCTACGTCGACCCCCGCGTCCTCGACCACTTCCGGGCGGGCGAGACCATCGATCCGTCGCGGCCCGGGTCGGCCGAGACCACCCTGCGCGCCCTGCTCTTCGAGTGAGCGGTGCCCAGGGTCCGGGCCCCTCGCGGCCCGGAATCCCGCGGCGGACCGGCGGCGGCGGAGGAGGCGTGCAACGCGACACGCCCGGGTTGCACGGGTCGCTGTTCCGTGAGAGACTCTTCTAGTTCAAAATTTCCTCCCGCACGACGCTGCGTCCACTCGACCAGGGCCGCGCGGGGCGAACACTGCCAGGCAGTGCCGAGACGGCGCCGCAGCGGCTCGACCCGAGAGGGCGGCCCCGCGAGTGCGACGTCGAGGCGGCGGGTAGCAGAACGACAACAACCGACAACTCAACGGGCTCTCCGTGCGTCGTGCGTTCTGCACGGCTCTCAGAGCGCCTCGAGCGCGGTGCTTTTGACAGAAGAACACTGGTGCACTTCTCCGGTTCTCCGGATGTTCCTTCGCGAGCGCGTCCTATGCGACACGAGTCCGGCTCCGGCCGGGGGAGTGGCGTACGACGCAATAACAAGAGAGTGAGAGATCACACATGGCGGGACAGAAGATCCGCATCCGACTGAAGTCGTACGACCACGAGGTCATCGACACGTCGGCGCGCAAGATCGTCGACACGGTGACCCGTGCCGGTGCAACGGTCGTCGGCCCCGTGCCGCTTCCGACGGAGAAGAACGTGGTCTGCGTGATCCGTTCTCCCCACAAGTACAAGGACAGCCGCGAGCACTTCGAGATGCGCACCCACAAGCGCCTCATCGACATCATCGACCCGACGCCCAAGGCCGTCGACTCGCTGATGCGCCTCGACCTCCCGGCCGACGTCAACATCGAGATCAAGCTCTAAGGAGGAGTGCCACCATGTCTGTCACTGTTTCCCCCACGCTGAAGACCAGCAAGGGCCTCCTCGGCACCAAGCTCGGAATGACCCAGGTCTGGGACGAGAACAACAAGCTCGTCCCCGTCACGGTCATCGAGATCAGCCCCAACGTCGTTACCCAGGTCCGCACGGAGGAGAAGGACGGCTACACCGCCGTCCAGCTCGCCGCCGGTGCGATCGACCCGCGCAAGGTGAACAAGCCCGCTGCCGGTCACTTCGACGCCGCGGGCGTCACCCCCCGCCGCCACCTCACCGAGGTCCGCACCTCCGACGCCGCCGACTACTCGGCCGGCCAGGAGCTGACCGTGGACGCCGTCTTCGAAGCCGGCACCAAGGTCGACGTCGTCGGCACCTCCAAGGGCAAGGGCTTCGCCGGTGTCATGAAGCGTCACAACTTCAAGGGCGTCTCGGCTTCGCACGGTTCGCACCGCAACCACCGCAAGCCCGGCTCCATCGGCGCCTCCTCGACCCCCAGCCGTGTCTTCAAGGGCATGCGCATGGCCGGTCGCATGGGTGGCGAGCGCGTCACCGTGCTCAACCTCAAGGTGCACTCCGTCGACGCCGAGAAGGGCCTGCTGCTCGTCAAGGGCGCCGTCCCCGGTGCGCGCGGTCGCCTCGTGTTCGTTCGCAACGCCGTGAAGGGAGCGTAGTTCCATGGCTACCTCTGTCGACATCATCGACGTCCAGGGCAAGAAGTCGGGCGCGTTCGAGCTCCCCGCCGAGCTCTTCGACGTCCAGACCAACATCCCCCTGATCCACCAGGTCGTCGTCGCGCAGCTCGCCGCGGCGCGCCAGGGCACCCACTCCACGAAGAACCGTGGCGAGGTCTCGGGAGCCGGCCGCAAGCCGTTCAAGCAGAAGGGAACCGGTCGCGCTCGTCAGGGCTCGATCCGCGCCCCCCACATGACCGGCGGTGGCGTGGTCCACGGACCGAACCCGCGCAACTACGCGCAGCGCACTCCCAAGAAGATGATCGCCGCGGCTCTGCTCGGCGCTCTCTCGGACCGCGCTCGCGGCTCGCGCGTGCACGTGGTCGAGTCCCTCGCCCTCGGCGACACCCCGAAGACGAAGGACGTCCTCGTCCTGCTCGACGCCCTCTCGGTGTCGCGCAACGTCCTCGTGGTCCTCGAGCGCGACGACTACATCGCCGAGCTCTCGCTCCGCAACGTGCCGTTCGTGCACATCCTGCCGTCCGACCAGCTCAACGCGTACGACGTGCTCGTCTCCGACGACATCGTCTTCACGAAGGCTGCGCTCGACGCGTTCGTCGCCGCGAAGTCCGGCGCCAAGAAGGAAGAGGTGAACGCATGAGCCAGTCCGCCGCGTTCAACAAGGACCCCCGCGACGTCATCATCTCCCCGGTGGTGTCCGAGAAGTCCTACGGCCTGATCGACGAGGGCAAGTACACCTTCGTCGTCGACCCGCGCTCCAACAAGACCGAGATCAAGCTCGCGATCGAGAAGATCTTCGGTGTGCAGGTCGCGTCGATCAACACGCTGAACCGTCAGGGCAAGACCCGCCGCACGAAGTTCGGAACCGGCAAGCGCAAGGACACGAAGCGCGCGATCGTCACGCTGAAGTCCGGCTCCATCGACATCTTCACGAGCGTCGGCTGAGCCGAAGAAGCGTAGAGGAAACAGACAATGGCTATTCGTAAGTACAAGCCCACGACCCCCGGTCGCCGCGGCTCCAGCGTTGCCGACTTCGCCGAGATCACCCGATCGACGCCCGAGAAGTCGCTCCTTCGCCCGCTGTCCAAGACCGGCGGTCGCAACAACTCCGGTCGCATCACGACGCGTCACATCGGTGGTGGCCACAAGCGCCAGTACCGTCTGATCGACTTCCGTCGCAACGACAAGGACGGCATCAACGCCAAGGTCGCTCACATCGAGTACGACCCCAACCGCACGGCGCGCATCGCGCTGCTCCACTTCGTGGACGGCACCAAGCGCTACATCCTGGCTCCGAACAAGCTCTCGCAGGGCGACGTCGTGGAGTCGGGCTCGGGTGCCGACATCAAGCCCGGCAACAACCTGCCGCTGCGCAACATCCCGACCGGTACGGTCATCCACGCGATCGAGATCAAGCCCGGCGGCGGCGCGAAGCTCGCCCGCTCGGCCGGCACCTCGGTCCGCCTCGTCGCCAAGGACGGCCCCTACGCGCAGCTCCGCCTGCCGTCGGGCGAGATCCGCAACGTCGACGCCCGCTGCCGCGCCACGATCGGCGAGGTCGGCAACGCCGAGCAGTCGAACATCAACTGGGGCAAGGCCGGCCGCATGCGCTGGAAGGGCGTCCGCCCGACCGTCCGCGGTGTCGCGATGAACCCGGTCGACCACCCGCACGGTGGTGGAGAGGGCAAGACCTCCGGTGGACGCCACCCGGTCAGCCCGTGGGGTCAGTCCGAGGGACGCACCCGTCGCCCCAACAAGGAGAGCGACAAGCTCATCGTTCGCCGCCGCACCGCCGGTAAGAAGCGCAAGTAGGAGTTGTAGAAGATGCCTCGCAGTCTCAAGAAGGGCCCCTTCGTTGACGACCACCTGCTCCGCAAGGTGTTCACGGCCAACGAAGCCGGCAACAAGAACGTCATCAAGACCTGGTCGCGCCGCTCGATGATCATCCCGGCGATGCTGGGTCACACCATCGCGGTCCACGACGGTCGCAAGCACATCCCCGTGTTCGTGACCGAGACCATGGTCGGCCACAAGCTCGGCGAGTTCGCCCCCACTCGGACCTTCCGCGGTCACGAGAAGGACGACAAGAAGGGCCGTCGCCGCTGACGCGGCGACGAGAAGGAGGAGAGAAATGGTGGAGTCGATCGCACGCGTGCGACACATCCGCGTCACCCCCCAGAAGGCTCGCCGTGTCGTGAACCTGATCCGCGGGAAGCAGGCGGAGGAGGCCCTGGCCATCCTCAAGTTCGCCCCGCAGGGTGCGTCCGAGCCCGTCTACAAGCTCGTCGCCTCGGCGATGGCCAACGCTCGCGTCAAGGCCGATGCCTCGAACGAGTACCTCGACGACCAGGACCTGTTCGTGTCCCGCGCCTTCGTCGATGAGGGAACCACCCTCAAGCGATTCCAGCCCCGTGCTCAGGGTCGTGCCTTCCGCATCAACAAGCGCACCAGCCACATCACCGTCGTGCTGGCCACTCCTGAGGAGGGGACCAAGTAATGGGTCAGAAAGTAAACCCCTACGGTTTCCGTCTGGGAATCACCACCGACCACGTGTCGCGCTGGTTCTCCGACAGCACCAAGAAGGGCCAGCGGTACAGCGACTTCCTCGCTGAGGACGTCAAGATCCGCCGGCTCCTCGCCACGCAGCTCGACCGCGCGGGCGTCGCCCGCATCGAGATCGAGCGCACCCGCGACCGCGTCCGCGTCGACATCCACACCGCCCGCCCGGGCATCGTGATCGGTCGCCGCGGCGCCGAGGCCGAGCGCATCCGCGCCGACCTCGAGAAGCTCACCGCCAAGCAGATCCAGCTGAACATCCTCGAGGTGAAGAACCCCGAGGCCGAGGCTCAGCTGGTCGCGCAGGGCATCGCCGAGCAGCTCTCCGCCCGCGTGGCCTTCCGCCGCGCGATGCGCAAGGGTCTGCAGGGCGCGCAGCGCGCCGGCGCCAAGGGCGTCCGCATCCAGGTCTCCGGCCGCCTCGGCGGCGCCGAGATGAGCCGCTCGGAGTTCTACCGCGAGGGACGCGTGCCGCTGCACACCCTCCGCGCGAACATCGACTACGGCTTCTACGAGGCGAAGACCACCTTCGGCCGCATCGGCGTGAAGGTCTGGATCTACAAGGGCGACATCACCAACAAGGAGCTCGCGCGGGAGCAGGCGAACAGCAAGTCGTCGCGCCCCGAGCGCAGCGACCGTCCGCGTCGCGCCCCCCGCCAGCAGAGCGAGGCGCCCGTCGCAGCAGGAGTTGAGGCATAACCATGTTGATTCCGCGTCGAGTCAAGCACCGCAAGCAGCACCACCCGGGCCGTTCCGGCCAGGCCACCGGTGGCACCAAGGTGTCGTTCGGTGAGTTCGGCATCCAGGCCCTCACCCCGGCCTACGTGACCAACCGTCAGATCGAGTCCGCTCGTATCGCCATGACGCGCCACATCAAGCGCGGCGGAAAGGTGTGGATCAACATCTACCCCGACCGCCCGCTGACCAAGAAGCCCGCCGAGACCCGCATGGGTTCCGGCAAGGGCTCGCCGGAGTGGTGGGTCGCGAACGTCAAGCCGGGCCGCGTCCTCTTCGAGGTCGCCGGCGTCGACGAGCAGCTCGCTCGCGAGGCCATGACCCGTGCCATCCACAAGCTGCCCCTCAAGGCACGCATCATCAAGCGCGAGGAGGGAGACGCATAATGGCGATCGGATCCAAGGAGCTCGTTCCCACCGAGCTCGACACCTTCGAGGACGAGCGTCTCGTCACGGAGCTGAAGAAGGCCAAGGAGGAGCTGTTCAACCTCCGCTTCCAGTCGGCCACCGGCCAGTTGGACACCAACGGCCGCCTGCGTGCCGTCAAGCGCGACATCGCCCGCATCTACACGGTCATCCGTGAGCGCGAGCTGGGCATTCGCGCCACCCCCGCACCCGTCGAGGCCCCGGCCAAGGCGGAGAAGAAGCCGAAGACCAAGAAGGCCGCCAAGGCCGAGGTCGAGGCGACCGAGTCGAACGAGGAGGCCAAGTAATGGCAACCGTCACTGACAGCGCCGGCCACGAGTCGGCCGCCCACGACGTCAAGGAGGCGGGCGCTCGCGGTTACCGCAAGACCCGTCGCGGCTACGTCACCAGCGACAAGATGGACAAGACCATCGTCGTCGAGGTCGAGGACCGGGTGAAGCACCCGCTGTACGGCAAGGTCATCCGCCGCACGTCCAAGGTCAAGGTCCACGACGAGCTGAACTCCGCCGGCATCGGCGACTCCGTCGTCATCAGCGAGACCCGTCCCCTCAGCGCCACCAAGCGCTGGCGCCTGGTCGAGATCCTCGAGAAGGCCAAGTAGGCCGCGGCCCGCTTGAGTTAGCAGGAGAGACACATGCTTCAGCAAGAATCCCGAGTCAAGGTCGCCGACAACACCGGCGCCAAGATGCTCCTCACCATCCGCGTCCTCGGTGGCTCCGGCCGCCGCTACGCCGGCCTCGGTGACATCATCGTCGCGACCGTCAAGGACGCGATCCCCGGCGGAAACGTCAAGAAGGGCGATGTGGTCAAGGCCGTCATCGTCCGGACCATCAAGCAGACCCGTCGTCCCGACGGCTCGTACATCAAGTTCGACGAGAACGCCGCCGTGATCCTGAAGAACGACGGGGACCCCCGCGGCACCCGCATCTTCGGACCGGTCGGTCGCGAGCTCCGCGACAAGAAGTTCATGAAGATCGTCTCGCTGGCACCGGAGGTTATCTAGTCATGGCCAAGATCAAGAAGGGTGACCTCGTGCAGGTCATCTCGGGCGCGACCCAGGCCCGCGGCGGAGACCGCGGCAAGCAGGGCAAGGTTCTCGAGGTCCTGGTCGAGAAGAACCGCGTCGTCGTCGAGGGCGTGAACTTCGTCAAGAAGCACAACCGCGTCGGCCAGTCGCAGCGCGGCTCGAAGGAGGGCGGCATCGAGACCATCGAGGCCCCGCTCCACATCTCGAACGTCGCGATCGTCGACCCGAAGACCAAGAAGCCGACCCGGGTCGGCCACCGCAACGTGGCCGTCACCAAGGACGGCGTGACCAAGACCGTTCGCGTGCGCTACGCGAAGGCGTCGGGTGAGGAACTGTAATGACTGACACCACCGCAGTGGCTGCGAAGGTTCAGCCGCGGCTCAAGGCCAAGTACCAGGCCGACATCATCCCCGCTCTCAAGGAGCAGTTCGGCTTCTCGAACATCCACCAGGTCCCCGGCCTGGTCAAGGTGGTCGTGAACACCGGAGTCGGTGAGGCTGCCCGCGACGGCAAGATCATCGACGGCGCCGTCAAGGACCTCACCGCGATCACGGGCCAGAAGCCCCTGGTCACGAAGGCCCGCAAGTCCATCGCGCAGTTCAAGCTGCGCGAGGGCCAGGCCATCGGCGCGCACGTCACCCTTCGCGGTGACCGCGCGTGGGAGTTCCTGGACCGCCTGCTCTCGGTGGCGCTGCCGCGCATCCGCGACTTCCGCGGTCTCTCGGACCGCCAGTTCGACGGCAACGGCAACTACACCTTCGGCATCACGGAGCAGTCGATCTTCCACGAGATCGACCAGGACCGCATCGACCGCGTCCGCGGCTTCGACGTGACCGTGGTCACCACCGCGAAGACCGACGACGAGGGTCGCGCGCTGCTCAAGCAGCTCGGCTTCCCGTTCAAGTCGGCGGACAACGCGTAGCACGACCTCCGAGGCCGGAGGGCGGATCACCCGCCCTCCGGCCTCGCTGTGCACCCGCGCACCGGTGCCCCGCACCGGTGCCGCTGCACCTCAGAGCTCCGATCCGTCTCCGGGCGGATCGGCCAGTCGGCCCTCGACCGCCGGCCTCCAGCCGTGTACCATGGCTCGTTGGCCTGCGCTCGCGCGGCCGCATGGGCGTCGACGTCGTCGGCGCCGTCCCACACCACAGGTCGTCACTCTTGTAAAGGGTGCCGAAACCAGGCGAGAAAGGCACCATCAGCCATGACCATGACTGATCCGGTCGCAGATCTGCTGACCAGAATCCGCAACGCGAACTCCGCGCACCACGACTCCATCGCCCTCCCCGGCTCGAAGCTCAAGGCGAACATCGCCGAGATCCTCAAGCGCGAGGGCTACATCTCCGACTGGAAGGTCGAGGAGGCGCGCGTCGGCACGACGCTCTCCATCTCCCTCAAGTACGGACCGAACCGCGAGCGCTCCATCGCCGGCATCAAGCGCGTCTCGAAGCCGGGACTGCGCGTCTACGCGAAGTCGACCGAGATCCCCACCGTCCTCGGTGGCCTCGGCGTCGCCATCCTGTCCACGTCGAGCGGTCTGCTGACCGACCGTCAGGCCGAGAAGAAGGGCGTGGGTGGGGAGATCCTCGCCTACGTGTGGTAACCCCATGTCGCGAATCGGAAGACTCCCCATCGAGATCCCGGCGGGCGTCGACGTCTCCGTCGCCGGATCCGTCGTCACCGTCAAGGGCCCCAAGGGCGAGCTGACCGTCCCGGTCGCCAGCCCCATCCAGGTCGCCGTCGAAGGCGGCCAGGTCCTGGTGTCCCGCCCCGACGACGAGCGCGAGTCGCGCTCGCTCCACGGCCTCACCCGGACGCTCATCGCGAACGACATCGTCGGTGTCACGCAGGGCTACTCCAAGGGCCTCGAGGTCGTCGGAACCGGTTACCGCGTGCTGGTGAAGGGCTCGGACATCGAGTTCGCCCTCGGCTTCTCGCACCCGGTCGTCGTCACCCCTCCCGCGGGCATCTCGTTCACGGTCGAGGGCAACAACAAGGTCACCGTGCACGGCATCTCCAAGCAGGCCGTCGGCGAAGTGGCCGCCAACATTCGTAAGATCCGCAAGCCCGAGCCCTACAAGGGCAAGGGCGTGCGCTACGCCGGCGAGGTCGTTCGCCGCAAGGCCGGAAAGAGCGGTAAGTGATCATGGGACTCGGAACCAGAGGAAAGAGCAAGTCCGCTGCGCGCGGTCGTCGTCACGACCGTCTGCGCAAGAAGGTCGTCGGCTCCGCCGAGCGCCCCCGTCTCGTCGTCAACCGATCGGCCCGTCACGTCTTCGTGCAGATCGTCGACGACGCGCAGGGTCGCACCCTCGCGTCCGCGTCGACCCTCGAGGCCGACCTCCGCGTGTTCGACGGTGACAAGACCGCCAAGGCCCGCCGGGTCGGCGAGCTTCTCGCCGAGCGCGCGAAGACCGCAGGAGTCGAGGCGGTCGTCTTCGACCGCGGAGGCAACAAGTACGCCGGTCGCGTCGCCGCGATCGCCGATGGAGCACGAGAGGCAGGGCTCAACCTGTGACCGCCGCAGAGAGCAAGGAACCCGAGGTCGCCGCCGTGTCGGAGGCCCCCGTCGAGACCGCTGCGTCCACGCAGCCCCAGCAGGAGGCTCGCGAGCCCCGTCGTGGCGGCCGTGACCGCAACCAGGGTGGCCGCGACCGCGGTGGCCGCGACTCCGAGAAGAGCCAGTTCCTCGAGCGCGTCGTGACCATCAACCGCGTGTCGAAGGTCGTCAAGGGCGGTCGTCGCTTCAGCTTCACCGCGCTCGTCGTCGTCGGCGACGGCAACGGGCTCGTCGGAGTCGGCTACGGCAAGGCCCGCGAGGTCCCCACCGCCATCTCCAAGGGCGTCGAGGAGGCGAAGAAGAACTTCTTCCGCGTCCCCCGCGTCGCGTCGACCATCCCGCACCCCGTCCAGGGTGAGGCCGCTGCCGGTGTGGTGCTCCTGCGCCCCGCCGCCGCGGGTACCGGTGTCATCGCCGGCGGTCCCGTCCGCGCCGTGCTCGAGTGCGCCGGCATCCACGACGTCCTGAGCAAGTCGCTCGGCTCGTCGAACACCATCAACATCGTCCACGCGACGGTGACGGCCCTGCAGCAGCTCGAGGAGCCGCGCGCCGTCGCAGCTCGTCGCGGGCTCGACTTCGACCAGGTCGCGCCGCCCCGGCTCGTCCGTGCCGAGGCCGACGCCCTCGCCGCCGCGTCCAAGTCGAAGGCAGGTGCCTGATGGCCCAGCTCAAGGTGACCCAGATCAAGTCGAAGGTCAGCGAGAAGCAGTACCAGCGCGACACGCTGCGCTCGCTCGGCCTCAGGAAGATCGGTCAGAGCGTCGTCCGCGAGGACAACTCTCAGAACCGCGGATACGTGAAGACCGTCGCCCACCTGGTGAAGGTCGAGGAGATTGACTAATGGCTGAGAAGAACCAGGCCGTCGCGGAGTCCACGACTCCCGAGCAGGCCTCGACCAAGGAGCACGTGCTCAAGGTCCACCACCTCCGTCCCGCAGTCGGCGCCAAGAAGGCGAAGACTCGCGTCGGTCGCGGTGAGGGATCCAAGGGAAAGACCGCGGGTCGCGGCACCAAGGGCACCAAGGCCCGCTACCAGGTGCGCGTCGGCTTCGAGGGTGGGCAGATGCCGCTGCACATGCGCACCCCGAAGCTCCGCGGCTTCAAGAACCCGTTCCGCGTCGAGTACCAGGTCGTGAACCTGTCCGCTCTCGCGGAGCTCTACCCTCAGGGCGGCGACGTCACCATCAGCGACCTGGTCGCGAAGGGTGCCGTTCGCAAGAACGAGAAGGTCAAGGTTCTCGGCGACGGGGACATTGCGGTTACGCTGAACGTCGCGGTCGACAAGGTCTCCAGCTCTGCCGAGCAGAAGATCGTCGCCGCGGGCGGATCCATCAAGTAGCACCAGCAGCTTGTCGGTCGGGCTTGCCACGACGACTCCCCACGGGAACACCACCCCTGGAGAGCGCGTGGCAAGCTCGACCTGTATCCCGCACCCAGAACTGAGCAGGAGACCCTAGGTAGTGTTTGGCGCCGTAGCGCGGATCTTCCGCACCCCCGACCTCCGCCGCAAGATCGGCTTCACCCTCGCGATCGTGGCGATCTTCCGGCTGGGATCCTTCATCCCTGCTCCGTTCGTCGACTTCGAGGCCGTCCAGGCCTGCCTCGCCGGCAACCAGGGCACCTCCGGTCTGTACGAGCTCGTGAACCTCTTCAGCGGTGGAGCCCTGCTCCAGCTGTCGATCTTCGCGCTCGGCATCATGCCGTACATCACGGCGTCGATCATCGTGCAGCTCCTGCGCGTGGTCATCCCGCACTTCGAGACCCTCTACAAGGAGGGCCAGTCGGGCCAGGGCCGTCTGACGCAGTACACCCGCTATCTCACGATCGCGCTGGGCGTCCTGCAGTCGACCACCCTCATCACCGTCGCCCGCTCGGGCGCGCTGTTCGGCAACTCCGGTGTCCCGGAGTGCTCGGCGCTCATCATCACGGACGAGTGGTACTCCATCCTCCTCATGGTCATCACCATGACGGCGGGCACCGGCATCATCATGTGGATGGGCGAGCTCATCACCGAGCGCGGCATCGGCAACGGCATGTCGCTGCTCATCTTCACCTCGATCGCCGCCCAGTTCCCCACCTCGCTCTGGTCGATCGCGCAGTCGCGCGGCTTCGAGACCTTCCTGCTCGTCCTCGCCGTGGGCCTCGTCCTCGTCGTCGCGGTCGTCTTCGTCGAGCAGTCGCAGCGACGGATCCCCGTGCAGTACGCCAAGCGGATGGTCGGGCGCAGAACGTACGGCGGCAACAACACGTACATCCCGATCAAGGTCAACATGGCCGGCGTCGTCCCCGTCATCTTCGCCTCGTCGCTGCTCTACCTGCCCGCGCTCATCGCGCAGTTCAACCAGCCCGCGGCCGGCCAGGAGGCTCCGTTCTGGGTCACTTGGATCACGAACTACCTGACGCAGGGCGACCACCCGCTCTACATGGCGCTGTACTTCCTGCTGATCGTCGGCTTCACCTACTTCTACGTCGCGATCACCTTCAACCCCGACGAGGTCGCCGACAACATGAAGCGCTACGGCGGCTTCATCCCCGGCATCCGCGCGGGGCGCCCGACGGCCGAGTACCTGAACTACGTGCTGACCCGCGTGACGCTGCCGGGCTCGATCTACCTCGGTCTCATCGCCCTGGTGCCGCTCGTCGCCCTCGCGCTCGTCGGCGCCAACCAGAACTTCCCGTTCGGCGGCACGTCCATCCTGATCATCGTCGGAGTCGGCCTCGAGACGGTGAAGCAGATCGACTCCCAGCTGCAGCAGCGCCACTACGAAGGGCTCCTCCGATGACCTCGACCCCGGTCGGCTTCCGTCTGCTGCTGATCGGCCCTCCGGGTGCCGGCAAGGGGACCCAGGCCGCTCGGCTCAGCGAGGTCCTGAAGGTCCCCGCGATCTCCACGGGCGACATCTTCCGCGCCAACGTGGCGAACGAGACCGAGCTCGGCCTGCAGGCCAAGTCCTACCTCGACGCGGGGCGCTACGTCCCCGACGAGCTGACCAACGCGATCGTGCACGACCGGCTGCAGGAGGCCGACGTCTCGACGGGCTTCCTGCTCGACGGCTACCCGCGGACGACGGAGCAGGTCGACGAGCTCGACCGGATCGTCGCGGCCGACGGCAACCGGCTCGACGCGGTCGTGCAGCTGACCGCCGACCCCGACGAGGTGGTCCAGCGCCTGCTCAAGCGCTCCGCGGAGCAGGGTCGCAGCGACGACACGGAGGAGGTCATCCGGCACCGGCTCGCCCTCTACGAGGAGCAGACCGCGCCGCTGATCGACATCTACGCCGCGCGCGGACTCGTGATCGTCGTCGACGGGCTCGGCCCGGTCGACGAGGTCACCGACCGCATCGTGGTCGCGCTCGAGGGCCACCGGGTCGGCCGCCTGGTCGGCGACTCGCCGGCCGCCTGACCCGTGGCACTGCGCTCCTCCCTCTACAAGACGCCGGCCCAGCTGCGATCGATGATCGCGCCGGGGCTGGCGACCGCCGCCTCCCTCGACGCGGTGCGGGCCGCGATCCGACCCGGGATCAGCACGCTCGAGCTCGACGCGATCGCCGAGGCCGCGATCGTGGCACTCGGCGGTCACTCGAACTTCCAGCTCGTGCCCGGCTATCGGCACACGATCTGCGCGTCGGTGAACGACGAGGTGGTGCACGGGATCCCCGGTGGCCGCCTGCTCGAGCCCGGCGACATCGTCTCGATCGACAGCGGCGCCGAGATCGACGGCTGGAACGGCGACTCGGCGATGACGATCGTGCTGCCGGACGCGGACCGTCCGGACGAGGTCGCCCTGCGGACGGAGCTGTCCCGCGTCACCGAGGGCTCGCTCTGGCGGGGCATCGCGGCCCTGGCGTCCGCGCGGCATCTCAACGAGGTGGGCGCGGCGATCGAGGAGTACATCGAGGACGAGGCGGTGGCCTCGGGCCGTGTCTACGGCATCCTCACCGACTACATCGGCCACGGCATCGGCCGCACGATGCACGAGGCGCCGCCGGTCTTCAACTACCGCGTGCGCCAGCGCGGACCGGAGGTGAAGCCCGGCCTCGTCGTCGCGATCGAGCCGATGGTCACGGCCGGCAGCGCCGAGACCGTGGTCCGCGAGGACGAGTGGACCGTCGCTACGATCGACGGCAGCATGTCCGCGCACTGGGAGCACTCGGTGGCGGTGCACCGCGACGGGATCTGGGTGACGACGCTCGCCGACGGCGGAGCCGCCGGGCTCGCGGCGTACGGGGTCGTGCCGACGCCTATCGCGTAGGCGCGGCGTACGGAGGGTCCGCGTGTCTGCGACGGTGGATCTCGATACGCCCGCTGCGCGGGCTACTCGATCAGCATGAGCGCGCGAGTGCGCCGATGCATGGTGGTCGAGTAGCCGCGCAGCGGCGCATCGAGACCCGTGTCAGCTGTCGATGACGCGGACGAGCTCTTCAATGAAGCCGCCGAAGTCGGTGGAACGGCGGATCAGGCGCTGCACCTCCGCGCGATCGGCGAACACCTCGACGAACTGGTCGAACACCGACTGGAAGCTGCTGCGCCCGGCGGCGGCGAAGGCGATCATCGCGATGACGTTCACCCGCTGCTCGCCCCACGCCATCGGCACGTCGTTGACGACGATCGCGATCGCCGTGCGCCGTGCGCTCATCGCCATCGCGTGCGGCACGGCGAGATTGTCGGTGAAGGCGGTCGAGCTCATCCGCTCCCGCTCGATCGCCCCGTCGACGTAGTCCTCGTCGATGATGCCGTCGGCGATCATCCGCTCGCCGAGGCGCCGGATCATCGCCGGCTCGTCGCGCGCGTGCTCGTTCCGGAAGAACAGCGACTCGTCGAAGAACTGCAGCAGCTCGTCCTTGATCCGCGCCCGGCGGCGGT
Organism: Rathayibacter sp. VKM Ac-2856; assembly: GCF_013205055.1. Lineage (GTDB taxonomy): Bacteria > Actinomycetota > Actinomycetes > Actinomycetales > Microbacteriaceae > Rathayibacter. The sequence continues at coordinate 1,368,315 of NZ_JABMLF010000001.1, read as the reverse complement.
GCCGGCGCACGCGGGCGATCGCGCGCCGGACGGCCTCCACGTCGTTGTCGGTGAGGAACGGCTGCACGACGACGACCGCGTCCGAGGCCGGGCGCTCGTCGATGGTGGTGATCACCAGGTCTGCGGTGAGGCGGTCCCAGTCGACGTCGCTGCGGGTGATCAGCGACCGCACCTCGACCTCGGTGCCGAGCGAGCGCTCGACCCGCAGGCGCAGCATGTGCGCGAGGTCGTAGTAGTTGGGGCAGACGATGACGCAGGACAGCCGCTCCTCGCGTCGCGAGACCCGCTCGAGGAACGAGCCGACGTGCAGGGCGATGTAAGCGATCTCGTCCTCGTTGACGGTGATGCCGCGCAGCCGCTGGAGTCCGCTCGCCAGGAAGACGGCGATCTCGTACGTCATCGGGAAGCTCGTCTTGATCGAGCGGGTGAGCGGGTTCCGCGAGTAGCCGCCCTCCGCGGCCCGCGCGACGAGGTTCCGCACGTGCAGCGCGAGGCGCACGATGAAGCCCTCGTCGTCGAGGTCCACGAGGTACGCCTCGTTCACGTCCGCGACCAGCGCGCGCACCACCGCGACGTCCTCCGGATCGAGGTAGTTCTCGACGACGGCGGCGACCGGCTCGTTCTGGCCGGGCGTCGCCACCCGCGTGGTCATCAGGATCGCCAGCTGGGCGAGCTCGGCGTCGGTCAGCCGGGTGGCGAAGTGGCGCTCGACGAGCTCGGCGAGCAGGGCGGCGAGCTCGCCGTGGACCGCGGGGGAGGGGCGGGCGCCGGACGGGTCGCCGATGCCCCGCGACACCCGGTCGACAGCGATGGCGATGTGCAGCAGCACGCTGTTCACGCCGTAGTCGTTGATGTAGTAGCCGCGCTGCTCGAGCTCGGCCAGGAGCTCCGTCTTGAAGGCGCCGAGACCGGGAGAGGCGAACTCGCGCTGCACGTCGTCGAGCGTGAAGACGCCCTGGGCGCTCTCGTCGCGGAACATGCGCGAGATCAGGCGCCGCCGCGCCTCCTCGCTGCCCTCGAGCCGCACGGTGGCGCCGCGGCGGGCGAGCGCGAGTCCGGCCTCGTCCGCGAGAGCCTTCACGCGGCGCAGATCGGCGTCGATGGTCGATTCGCTGACGGAGAGCGTCTCGGCGAGGACGGCGGAGTCGAGTCCGTCGTCGGAGTCGACCAGGCGCCGGACGATGCTGTACAGCCGGTCCCGCGGAGTGTCCGGCTCCACGTCGCGGACGCGCTGGCTCTCGAGGAACGCCGTGTAGGCGTCGCGCGCGAGCCGGTAGCCGTTCGCCGACGACTCGACGGGCTCGAGCGGCGCGGCCTGGGCCTTGACCGCGGTCACGTAGCTGCGGACGCTGCGGGTGGTGACCCCCAGCCGGTCGGCCAGCTCGTGCGCGGTCACCCAGCCGTCGGCGCGGGAGAGGTACTCCAGCAGTCGTTCGCGGTTGTCAGGCATCGGTCTTCCAGTCAACCATCTCCGGCTCGACGGGGGCGGACCCGCGCCGAACCGCCTGGGAGCGCTCTTCCGCCCCCGCGGAAGATTGGCTGGCGGACGGGACGCGCGGCCCCCGAGATGCTTGGATGAGGCAAGACCCGGACGCGAGGAGGCGAACGAGGTGCGCACGATCCTGATCGTCTGCGGTGCAGGCGCGTCGAGCACGTTCCTGGCCCATCGGCTGCGAGCGGGCGCGAAGCAGCGCGGCATCGACGCCGTCTTCCGATCCGAGACCCTGACGGGTCTCGCGGACGCCCTGCCCTCGGCGGACGTCCTCCTGGTCGGACCGCATCTCGAGCCGCAGTTCGACGAGCTCCGCCAGCGCGCGGTGCACGTCGGTGCCGCGACAGCCCTCCTCCCGCACGACGTCTTCGGAGCGCACGGTGCCGATGCCGTGCTCGACACCCTTCCCGTCCTCTTCGCCGCTCGCGCGGTCGTCGCAGGGACGGACGGGGACGCTCCACCGCCCGCACCGGGTCTCGAGCCCGGCGCCGGGAACCACTGACGCAGTTCCGACTGCAGGATCAAGGAGAAACGTTCATGGTCGAGCGCACCGTGCAGGTTGCATCGTCGAAGGGCCTCCACGCCCGCCCCGCCTCGCTCTTCAGCCAGGCCGCGGCGAAGTCGGGTCAGAAGGTCCTGGTGAAGAAGGGCGAGGGCACCGCGGTGAACGCGGCCTCCATCCTCGGCATCATCTCGCTCGGCATCGAGCACGGCGACTCGCTCACCCTCTCCGTCGAGGGCGACAACGAGCAGGCCGTCCTCGACGAGCTGGCCGAGTTCCTCGGCACCGACCACGACGCCTGAGCCCCACCGCACTCTCACCGACGAGACGCACGACAGGAACCGGGAACCCATGACGCTGTCCACTCCTTCCACCGCCTACGCCTCCGCGAAGCTCCAGGGCACCGGAGTCGGCCGCGGCCTGGCCCTCGGGCCGGTCCTGCGCATGCCCGACCCGCTCCCCGAGCCCGAGGACACCGCCAGCACCCGCACCGTCGCCCAGGAGGAGGAGCGCGCCGTCGCGTCGCTCTCCGCCACCGCCGCGACGATCCGCCACCGCGGTGACCGGGCCGGCGGCTCGGCGAAGGACGTGCTCGACGCGCAGGCGCTGATGGCCGAGGACCCATCGCTCGCGGACGACGTCAAGACGCGGCTCGCCTCCGGCAAGACCGCCGAGCGCGCCGTGCACGAGGCGTTCGCCGGCTTCCGCGACCTGCTGGTCGCGATGGGCGGCTACATGGCCGAGCGGGCGACCGACCTCGACGACGTGTCGCAGCGGGTCGTCGCGCACCTGCGCGGTGTGCCGGCCCCCGGCGTCCCCGAGTCGGACGAGCCGTTCGTGCTCGTCGCCCGCGACCTCGCGCCCGCCGACACCGCGCTGCTCGACCTCGACAAGGTGCTCGGCCTGATCACCAGCGACGGCGGACCGACCTCGCACACGGCGATCCTCGCCCGGGAGAAGTCGATCACCGCCATCGTCGGCACGACCGGCGCGCTCGACCTGCGCGACGGCCAGCTCGTCATCCTCGACGCGACCTCCGGCGTCGTGACGGTGAACCCGTCCGACGTCGAGATCGGCGACGCGAAGTCGTCCATCGCGGCCCGCGCCGAGATGCTCGCCGCCCCCGTCGTCCCCGGCGCTCTCGCCGACGGGCACGCGGTGCCGCTCCTGGCGAACCTCGGCTCGGCCGACGGCGCAGCGAACGCCGTCGAGCTCGGAGCGGAGGGCGTGGGCCTGTTCCGCACAGAGTTCCTCTTCCTCGACGCGAAGGAGGCGCCCTCGGTCGCCGAGCAGGCCGAGCAGTACACCCGCCTCCTCGCCGCCTTCCCCGGCCGCAAGGTCGTGGTGCGCGCGCTCGACGCCGGTGCCGACAAGCCGCTGGCCTTCCTCAACGACGATCACGAGGAGAACCCCGCGCTGGGACTCCGCGGCCTGCGCGCCCTCCGGGCGAGCGAGCAGATCCTCCGCGATCAGCTCACCGCGCTCGCCCAGGCCGACGCGGCGACCGACGCCGACCTCTGGGTCATGGCGCCGATGGTCGCCACGGTCGACGAGACCCGGTACTTCACAGCCATGGCCAAGGAGCTCGGGATCCGCACCGCCGGCGTGATGGTCGAGGTCCCCTCCTCCGCGCTGCTGGCCGACCGGATCCTCGGAGTCGCCGACTTCGCCTCCATCGGCACCAACGACCTGACTCAGTACACCCTCGCCGCCGACCGGATGCTCGGCACCGTGTCGGCGTTCCAGGACCCGTGGCACCCCGCCGTCCTCCGCCTCGTCGGCGAGGTCGGCCGCGCGGGTGCCGCTCTGGGCAAGCCCGTCGGCATCTGCGGCGAGGCCGCCGCGGATCCGCTGCTCGCCGTGGTCCTCGTGGGCCTCGGCGCGACGACCCTCTCGATGTCGCCGTCGGCCCTGGCCGACGTCCGCGCCGAGCTGGCCGAGCACACCCTCGAGGACGCGAAGCGCTACGCCGAGCTCGCCCTCGCGGCCGACAGCGCGGCGGACGCCCGGTCCGCCGTCACCGAGGCGATCGCCGCCTCCTGAGACCGGGGGTCGCGCGGCCGCATCCGCGCGATCCTCCCCAGCACCACCCCCCGCACCACCCGGCACCGCCCCCGCACCACCCGAACCACCCCGTCACGACCCGCCCCGCGGGAGCCCGGCCGCCTCAGGAGCGACCGGATCTCCCACCCTCAGAATCGGAGAACACACCACATGACAACGACGTCAGCGACGTCGACGCGCGGAGGCACGCGCGTCCACGTCCAGCGCTTCGGCACCTTCCTCTCGGGGATGGTCATGCCGAACATCGCGGCCTTCATCGCGTGGGGTCTCATCACCTCGCTCTTCATCGCCGCGGGCTGGCTGCCCAACGGCATCCTCGGCGGTTTCGGCGACGCGGCCCAGATCGGCTGGGAGGGTGCTCGCACCCAGCTCGCCGCCGGCGAGGACGGCGCGACCTTCCAGCAGTACGTCGGTCTCGTCGCCCCGATGATCACCTACCTGCTGCCGCTGCTCATCGCGAACACCGGTGGCCGCATGGTCTACGGCCAGCGCGGTGGCGTGGTCGCCTCGATCGCCACCATGGGCGTCATCGTCGGCGCCACCATCCCGATGTTCCTCGGCGCCATGATCATCGGCCCGCTCGCCGCGTGGCTGATGAAGAAGGTCGACTCGATCTGGGACGGCAAGATCAAGCCCGGCTTCGAGATGCTGGTCAACAACTTCTCCGCCGGAATCCTGGGCATGCTGCTCTCGCTCGGCGCGTTCTTCGGCATCGCCCCGATCATCTCGTTCCTCACCCGGATCCTCGGCGACGGCGTCGACCTCCTGGTCAACGCGGGCCTGCTGCCGCTGACCTCGATCTTCATCGAGCCGGCGAAGATCCTCTTCCTCAACAACGCCATCAACCAGGGCGTCCTCACCCCGCTCGGCACCGTCATGGCGCAGGAGCAGGGCAAGTCGTACCTGTTCCTGCTCGAGGCCAACCCCGGCCCCGGCATGGGCGTGCTGCTCGCCTTCGCGATCTTCGGCGTGGGCATCGCCCGCGGCTCCGCCCCCGGCGCCGCGCTGATCCACTTCGTCGGCGGCATCCACGAGATCTACTTCCCCTACGTCCTGATGAAGCCCGCCCTGATCGCGGCCGTCATCCTCGGCGGCATGACCGGTGTCGCGACCAACGTCGCGTTCGACTCCGGACTCGTCGCCCCGGCCTCCCCGGGATCGATCATCGCGGTGCTCCTGCAGACCTCGCGCGACAGCTACCTCGGCGTGATCCTCTCGGTCCTGCTCTCGATGGCCGTGTCGTTCCTCGTCGCCTCGTTCATCATCCGCGGCAGCCGCAAGCGCGACCTCGACGCGATGGCCGCCGGTGACGACCAGCTCGCCGCCGCGGTCGCCGCCAACTCGTCGAACAAGGGCAAGGAGAGCGCCGTCGGCTCGCTCCTCAACGCGAGCGGCGCCTCCAACCAGGACGGCGCCTCGGCGACCGCCACCGCCACCCAGGTGCGCAACATCGTCTTCGCCTGCGACGCCGGAATGGGATCGTCCGCCATGGGCGCCTCCGTCCTGCGCAACAAGATGAAGAAGGCGGGCTTCGAGGACGTCACGGTCACCAACAAGGCGATCGCGGCCCTCGAGGACGACGTCGACCTGGTCATCACCCAGGCCGAGCTGACCGAGCGGGCGCGCCAGCGCACGCCGGGCGCGATCCACGTCTCCGTCGACAACTTCATGAACAGCCCGAAGTACGACGAGGTCGTCTCGCTCGTCGCGGAGCAGCACGGCAAGTAATCGGAAAGACCTCTGAGGGAACCCGTAGGGTGCGACGTGGCGGAGACGCTCCGCTCGCCCTGCGGGTTCCCTCACTCGTTCACCACTCCACGGAAAGGACGCACGCCATGAGCGATGTGCTCACCATCGGACAGATCAACGCCTCCGGCACCGCCACCTCGAAGGAGGCCGCCATCAAGGAGGCCGCGGACATGCTGGTCGGCGTCGGCGCCGTCACGCCCGCGTACCACGAGGCGATGCTCGCCCGCGAGGCGACCGTCTCCACCTACATGGGCAACCTGCTCGCCATCCCGCACGGCACGAACGACGCGAAGGACGAGATCCGCTCGTCCGCGCTGTCCTTCGTCCGCTACGCCCAGCCGATCGACTGGGACGGCAACGAGGTGCGCTTCGTCGTCGGCATCGCCGGCGTCAACAACGAGCACCTCGAGATCCTCTCGAAGATCGCGATCATCTTCTCCGAGGAGGACGAGGTCCAGAAGCTCCTCGACGCCCCGGACGCGCAGTCGCTCTACGCGCTGCTGGGCGAGGTCAACTCCTGATGCCCACCGCCGTCCACTTCGGCGCCGGCAACATCGGCCGCGGCTTCGTCGGGCTGATCCTGCACGGGGCCGGCTACGAGCTCGTCTTCGCCGACGTCAACGCGGCGCTGATCGACCAGCTCGCCGCCGCCGACAGCTACGAGGTGCACGAGGTGGGGGAGTCCTCGGCGACCCACGTCGTCGACGGCTTCCGCGCGATCAACTCCGGCAGTGACGAGGAGGCGCTCGTCCGCGAGATCGCCGCCGCCGACATCGTCACCACCGCGGTGGGTCCGAACATCCTGCGCTTCGTCGCCCCGGTCATCGCGAAGGGCCTCGCGGCCCGCGCGGAGTCGGCGCCCCGGCTCGCGGTGATGGCCTGCGAGAACGCGATCAACGCGACCCGCCTGCTGCAGACCGAGGTCGCCGCGAGCCTCGGCTCGGACGAGTGGAAGCGCCTGCGCACCCGCGCCGTCTTCGCCGACACCGCGGTCGACCGCATCGTCCCGAACCAGGCCGCCGGCCAGGGGCTCGACGTGACGGTCGAGAGCTTCTTCGAGTGGGTCGTCGACCGCACGCCCTTCGAGGGCTCCGAGCCCGAGATCCCCGGCGCGACCTGGGTCGACGACCTCGAGCCGTTCATCGAGCGCAAGCTCTTCACGGTGAACACCGGGCACGCCACCGCGGCGTACGTCGGCTTCGCGGCCGGCGCGCACAAGCTCTCGGACGCCCTGGCGCTGCCCGAGGTGCACGACGCGGTGAAGGCCGCGCTCGAGGACACCAAGACGCTCATCGTCGAGAAGCACGGCTTCAGCGACGCGGAGCAGGAGGCCTACCTCCAGAAGACGCTGAAGCGCTTCGCCAACCCGGGACTGACCGACACGGTCGACCGGGTGGGGCGCCAGCCGCTGCGCAAGCTCTCGCGGCACGAGCGCTTCATCGGTCCGGCGGCCGAGCTGGCCGAGCGCGGGCACGTCCCGACCGGGCTGCTCACGGCGATCGGCGCGGCCCTGCGCTTCGACGTGCCGGAGGACCCGCAGAGCGTCGAGCTGAAGGAGAAGCTGGCGGCCCTGTCGCCGGAGGACTTCGTCGCCGAGGTGACCGGGCTCGGCGCGGACCACCCGCTGTTCGAGCAGGTCGTCGCGGTCGTCCGCGGCTGATCCTCCGCGAGTCGACCCCCTGAGGGCGGGATCGGATGCTCCGGCATCCGGCCCGCCCTTCGGCGTTCCCGGGGCGCCGGCCGGGCGGGGTCCCGCGGGGTCCTGCTAGAAGAGGCGCCAGCGGGTCAACGGCCAGGCGACCGCGAAGACGCGGCCGACGACGCGCTCGATCGGCACGGTCTTGACGCACGAGTCGATCGGTCCGGGTGCTCCGCGGCAGTCGCCGAGCGAGTCGTTGGAGTTGGAGCGGTGGTCGCCGAGGACGAAGAGCGTGTCCTCCGGCACGGTGTACTCCGCGAAGCAGCGGACGGAGGCGGGCTGCGAGTCGCAGTCCTGCGTGCCGGGGACGAACGGGAAGTCCTCGAAGACGTAGTCGCCCTCGAGCGGCTGCCCGTCCACCAGCACGCGGCCCTCCGCGTCGCAGCAGGAGACGGTCTGGCCGCCGGTCGCGATGACGCGCTTCACGAGGAACTCCTCGTGCGACGGGCCGATGCTCGTGACGTCGCCGAAGTACTTCACGGCCTCGGAGAGCGGATTCCCGGTGACGTCGGTGGCGCCCCAGCGGGCGTCGCGGGAGAAGACGACGATCTGCTCCGACTCGGGCTCGCCGTGCAGCGCCGCCGTGCGGTCGACCAGGATGCGGTCGCCGAAGAAGCCGCCGCCCTGCAGCGTGGTCTCCATCGAGCCGGTGGGCACCGTGTACACCTTCACGAAGAAGGTCTGGACGAGCGCGATCACGACGATCGCGACGAGCACGGTCACCAGGGGGTGCGAGTACCAGCTCCGCCGGCCCCTCGTTCCGCCGTCCGTCGTCTTCTCTGTGCGCGCCATCCGCGGTCCCTTCGACGTGGGAGAGCCTAGGCGGAGGCCGCTTCGCCCGCCGCCCGCGCCGCGACCCGGTGGCGCTCCGCGGCGAGCGGCGGGACCCGAGCGGAGGCGACACGCCCGGGCTGGCGGAGAAGGGGTGATTCGCGTAGTATCGACCCTTGGTGTTTGCGCGTGCTCCGGCACGCCCGCGCACCGCCTTCCGGGCTCCGCCCGGGGGGAGGATCGTCGCGGAAGCATTCGCACGACCAGTACACACACTACTTCCGAACGACAGTGAGGCTATGGCCAAAAAAGACGGTGTCATCGAAATCGAAGGTGCGGTTGTCGAGGCGCTCCCCAACGCGATGTTCCGCGTGGAGCTGACCAACGGACACAAGGTTCTCGCCCACATCTCGGGCAAGATGCGTCAGCACTACATCCGCATCCTCCCGGAGGACCGCGTGATCGTGGAGCTGAGCCCCTACGACCTGACCCGCGGCCGGATCGTCTACCGCTACAAGTAGACGTTCGCTCCGCCCAGTTCGCGACGTGCGTGTCCTGTAAGGAACGGCCCCGGCATCCGCCGGGAGCACGACGCCAGCGAAAACAAGGAACAGAACAATGAAGGTCAACCCCAGCGTCAAGCGCATCTGCGACCACTGCAAGATCATCCGCCGCCACGGCAACGTGATGGTCATCTGCAGCAGCAACCCCCGCCACAAGCAGCGTCAGGGCTAGTCCTCCGGGACTCCCGGCGCTCCTGCGAGGAGCGCGGGCGGGAAACCGCCCAGCACGGCAACACACCACCCCGCAACGTCAGAAATCGCGCAGCACCCCGGGTCTCCCGGGGTGAACGGCGAGGACACCTTCGGTCGGAGGCCGAGGCACCGACGTTGCTTCACACCTCCACTCACTCACAGGAGAAGCCACCATGGCACGTCTGGCAGGAGTAGACATCCCGCGCGAGAAGCGCGTGGAGGTCGCACTGACCTACATCTACGGAGTCGGCCGCACCAGCGCGCTGAAGACGCTGAGCGACACGGGGATCGACGGCAACATCCGCGTCAAGGACCTCACCGACGACCAGCTCGTCGCGCTCCGCGACTACATCGAGGGCAACTACAAGGTGGAGGGAGACCTCCGCCGCGAGGTCGCCGCCGACATCCGCCGCAAGGTCGAGATCGGCTCGTACGAGGGCATCCGCCACCGTCGCGGCCTCCCGGTCCGTGGACAGCGCACCAAGACGAACGCTCGCACCCGCAAGGGCCCGAAGCGCACCGTCGCCGGCAAGAAGAAGGCCGGCCGCAAGTAACGCGGGCGACACGGACCTAGAGGAGATAACAAGTGGCTACCCCCAAGTCGGCCGCGCGCAAGCCGCGCCGCAAGGAGAAGAAGAACATCGCTGTGGGCCAGGCCCACATCAAGTCGACGTTCAACAACACCATCGTGTCGATCACCGACCCCGCCGGGGCCGTCATCAGCTGGGCCTCGTCCGGTGGAGTCGGCTTCAAGGGCTCGCGCAAGTCGACGCCGTTCGCCGCCCAGCTCGCCGCCGAGTCGGCCGCGCGCCAGGCGCAGGAGCACGGCATGAAGAAGGTCGACGTCTTCGTGAAGGGCCCGGGCTCGGGTCGCGAGACCGCGATCCGCTCGCTCCAGGCCGCAGGCCTCGAGGTCGGCTCGATCAACGACGTCACCCCGCAGGCGCACAACGGCTGCCGCCCGCCGAAGCGCCGTCGCGTCTAACGCAGCACTCGCAGCCGTCGGTCGGCCGCACGGAGCACCCCCGGGTGCGGCGTGGGGCCGACCGGCGGATCGCGCATTTCTTTCACAACTTCAGACTCGCAAACGCACGTGTCATATAGCGGACACGTGATCGAAAGGAATCAACAGTGCTTATCGCACAGCGTCCGACGCTCACCGAGGAGAACATCTCGGAGTTCCGTTCCCGCTTCGTCATCGAGCCCCTCGAGCCCGGCTTCGGCTACACGCTCGGCAACTCGCTGCGTCGCACCCTGCTGTCCTCCATCCCCGGCGCCGCTGTCACCAGCATCCGGATCGACGGAGTGCTGCACGAGTTCACGACCGTCCCGGGCGTCCGCGAGGACGTCACCGAGATCATCCTGAACATCAAGGGACTCGTCGTCTCCTCCGAGCACGACGAGCCGATCACCGCCTACCTGCGCAAGCAGGGCGCCGGCCAGGTCACCGCCGCCGACATCTCGGCTCCGGCCGGTGTCGAGATCCACAACCCGGACCTCGTCATCGCGACCCTGAACGACAAGGCGAAGTTCGAGCTCGAGCTCACCATCGAGCGCGGCCGCGGCTACGTCTCGGCGACCCAGAACCGCAGCGAGTTCTCCGAGGCCGGCCAGATCCCGGTCGACTCGATCTACTCGCCCGTGCTCAAGGTCACCTACCGCGTCGAGGCCACCCGTGCCGGCGAGCGCACCGACTTCGACCGCCTGGTCGTCGACGTGGAGTCGAAGCCGGCCATCACGCCGCGCGACGCCATCGCGTCCGCCGGTCGCACGCTCACCGAGCTCTTCGGACTCGCGCGCGAGCTGAACAACGCGGCCGAGGGCATCGAGATCGGCCCCGCGCCGGTCGACGCCGTCCTCTCGACCGAGCTGTCCATGCCCATCGAGGACCTCGACCTCTCGGTGCGCAGCTACAACTGCCTCAAGCGCGAGGGCATCAACAACGTCAACGAGCTCGTCGCCCTCTCGGAGACGCAGCTCATGAACATCCGCAACTTCGGTCAGAAGTCGGTGGATGAGGTCAAGGAGAAGCTGACGGAGCTGGGCCTGTCGCTGAAGGACTCGGTCCCCGGGTTCGACGGCGCCCACTTCTACAGCTACGACGACGAGAGCATCTAGGTCTCCCGCTCCGGCGTTCGACCTTCTGACACCCCTTTAGTACTGGAGTAAAGCCATGCCCAAGCCCACGAAGGGCCCCCGCCTCGGAGGCGGTCCCGCACACGAGCGTCTGCTGCTCGCGAACCTGGCCGCGGCCCTGTTCACGCACAAGAGCATCAAGACGACCGAGACCAAGGCCAAGCGCCTGCGCCCCCTCGCCGAGCGTCTGGTGACGTTCGCGAAGCGCGGCGACCTGCACGCCCGCCGCCGCGTCCTCGCGACCATCGGCGACAAGAGCGTCGTGCACGAGCTCTTCACCGAGATCGCGCCGCTCGTCGCCGAGCGTGAGGGCGGCTACACCCGCATCACGAAGATCGGCCCCCGCAAGGGCGACAACGCGCCCATGGCGGTCATCGAGCTCGTCCTCGAGCCCGTGACCCCGAAGGTCAAGAAGTCGCGCACCTCCGCCGCTCCCGTCTCGGCTCCGGTCGAGGACGAGACCGTCGAGACCGCGCCGACCGAGGACGCCACCGTCGAGGAGGCGCCCGTCGCCGACACGACCGAGGCCGACGCCACCGTCCAGGACGCTCCCGTCGAGGACGCCCCGGTCGAGGGAACCAGCACCACCAAGTAGTCCCGCGCACTCGTCGAGAGCCCTCCGCCCCCACCGGGACGGGGGGCTCTCGTCGTTTCCGCGTGTCGCGGAACGTCGCTTACGATGGCGGAATCGTCCGACGCCCGGACGGGTCGTGGCCGGTTCGCCGGCACCCTCGCCGGCGTCGTCCAGCAGGAGGTGTCCCGTCCGCTCGCACCACCCGGTCCTCCTCCTCGCCGCGGTCACCCTGCTCGCGGGATGCTCCTCCACCCCCGTCGTCGACGTGCCGGCGTCCGCGGTCTCCGCCTCGCCGAGCGCCGCCGTCGCCCCCTCGCCGACCGCGACCGCCACGGTCGCTCCCTCCGCGGGGCCGGAGCTCGACTGCGCGGCGGCCCTGCCCGCGGCGGTCGTCGAGACCGGCGTCGGCCTGCCCGCGGAGACGGCGACGCTGGTGCAGAGCGGGGACTCCTGCTCCTACGGCATCGCCGGCAACCCGGCCGCCGTGGTCGTGACGGTCGGGCCCGCACGGCTCGCCGAGACGTTCCAGGGCGCGGGGGAGGCGGTCGGCGCCGTCCCCGTACCGCTCGGCGAGGCCGCGTACCGGATCCAGGGGTCGGCCACCGCGCCGTCCGAGCTCGCCGTGCTGGCGGGCGGATACGAGCTCCGCGTCGAGTCGTTCGTCGGCGACCAGGACCTGCTCGCGGAGTGGGCCGTCGCGGTCCTCGACTCGCTCGGCGTGCGCCTCTCCGCAGGCTGACCGGAGCACCCGGGACGCGTCCCGCGGCAGGTTTAGACTCGTCGGGTGCTTCACCGCGTCCGCCTCGATCTGGCCTACGACGGCTCCCACTTCAACGGCTGGGCGCTCCAGCCCGGGCTCCGCACCGTGCAGGGGGTCCTCGAGGACGCGCTCGGCCTCGTCCTGCGCTCCGAGGAGCGGACGGTCGTCACCGTCGCGGGACGCACCGACGCCGGAGTGCACGCGAGTGCGCAGGTCGCGCACCTCGACCTCACGCCCGAGCAGTGGTCCCGCCTGAACGGCCGGCCCCGCGCCGGGACGGAGGCGGTCGAGCCGGAGGTCGTGCTCCAGCGCAAGCTCCAGGGCATCCTCGGCCAGTACTCGGACGTCTCCGTGCATCGGGTGAGCCGGGCGCCCGACGGCTTCGACGCGCGCTTCTCGGCGCGCTGGCGCCGCTACGAGTACCGGCTCGCCGACCGGTCGTCCCTGCGCCGGCCCCTCGAGCGGACCTACACGACGTGGATCAACGAGGCGGTGGACGAGAGCCTGATGGAGCGGGCGGCCGAGTCCCTGCTCGGGCTGCACGACTTCGCCTCGTTCTGCCGCGCCCGCGTCGGCGCCACCACGATCCGCAGCCTGCTCGACTTCACCTGGGAGCGCGATGACGACGGCGTCCTGCACGCGCACCTGCGCGCCGACGCCTTCTGCCACAGCATGGTGCGGGCGCTCGTCGGCTCCTGCGTGGCGGTGGGGATCGGGAAGCTCGGCGCGGGAGAGCTGCCACTGCTGCGCGAGTCCGCCCGGCGCACGAACGCCTTCGCCGTGATGCCGGCGCGGGGCCTCATCCTGCGCGAGGTCGACTACCCCGAGGACTCCGAGCTGGCGGAGCGGGCCGCGCTCACCCGGGTGAAGCGGACCCTGCCCGGGACGGCTGACGAGAGCGAGGACGAGGCGTGACCCGCCGGAGCCGCCGCGCGGCCGGTCTCGCCGCCGCGCTCGTCCTGCCCGCGGTTCTGCTGCTCGCGGGCTGCTCCTCGGCGGCGCTCGACGTGCCGGACGAGGCTCCGCCGGTCGCGACCCCGGTCGAGACCGTCGCGCCGAGCACCGATCCCACCGCGGGGGAGGGGGCGCCCACCCCGGGGGCCGCCGACGTGGAGTCGCTCGACTGCGCCGCCGTGCTGCCGATCACATCGATCGAGGCGGTGCTCGAGTTGCCCGCGGGCTTCGTCACGACCTCGGAGCAGGGGTCCGGCTGCGCCTGGGCGATGGCGGGGAACCCGGCGGCGCTGGTCCTGCAGACGGCGACCGGCGACGTCGCCGGCGCGTTCGAGGCGCAGGAGTCCGTCGGCTCCGCGGTGCCGAGCGACCTGGGGGACGACGCCTTCTTCCGCGCGGGCGACCCGGCCGTCGACCCCGCGGCGACCCTCGTCGTGCTGGCGGGGGACCGGCTGCTCTCGATCCGCTCGGCGGTGGGCGGGCAGGCGGCGCTGGAGTCGCTCGCCACCGAGGTCCTGACCGCGCTGGAGCAGGAGTCGCTCTGAGTGCTCGCGCGCCTCGGCGGGCGACGGCGGGGGCTCGCGAGCTTCCGCTCCGGGCCCGTTTGCTGTAGCGTCGACCCTTGGTGTTCTCGGCCGTGTGCCGGCACCCGAAGTTGAGCCCTCCACCGGATCGGTTCGGCCCCCTCGCGGGTCGAACGGCCACGGAGCGGGATTCACGAACTCCTCACTCCGATCAGAAAGCAGCACTCACGTGACTCGCACTTTTTCTCCGAAGCCGGCTGACGTCCAGCACGACTGGATCGTCATCGACGCGTCCGACGTCGTGCTCGGCCGTCTGGCCACCCACGCCGCTGCGCTCCTGCGCGGCAAGCACAAGCCGACGTTCGCGCCGCACATGGACATGGGCGACTTCGTCATCATCGTCAACGCCGAGAAAGTGGCCCTCACCGGCCAGAAGCTCCTCCAGAAGAAGGCGTACCGCCACTCCGGCTACCCGGGCGGCCTCACGGCCACCACGTACGCCGAGCTCCTCGAGAAGAACCCGATCCGCGCCGTCGAGAAGGCCATCCGCGGAATGCTCCCCAAGAACTCCCTCGGTCGTGCGCAGCTGCGCAAGCTGAAGGTCTACACGGGCACCGAGCACCCTCACGCGGCTCAGCAGCCCAAGGCGTACGCCTTCACCCAGGTCGCCCAGTAGGCTCCGGCCCTCCCCGACACCCCAGACTTCGAAGACAAAGGATCACCTACACCGTGGCGAAGATCGCAGACCAGATCGACGTGGCTCCCGAGAGCTACTCCACCGAAAGCCCGGCCACCGAGGCGTCCTCGACGCCTCGCGCCGTCCTCAACGTCTCCGGCGCAGCCGTGGGCCGTCGCAAGCAGGCCATCGCCCGCGTGCGCCTGGTCCCGGGCTCCGGCAGCCTGACCGTGAACGCCCGCGAGTTCGCGGAGTACTTCCCCAACAAGCTGCACCAGCAGCTGATCAACGACCCGTTCAAGGTCCTCGACCTCCTCGGCTCGTACGACGTCGTCGCGAAGATCACCGGCGGCGGCCCCTCCGGCCAGGCCGGCGCCCTGCGCCTCGCCATCGCCCGCGCGCTGAACGAGATCGACCGCGAGAACAACCGCGCCATCCTCAAGAAGGCCGGCTTCCTCACCCGCGACGCTCGCGTCATCGAGCGCAAGAAGGCCGGTCTCAAGAAGGCCCGCAAGGCGTCCCAGTTCTCGAAGCGCTAGTCGCTGCGGCCCCTGCGGCCGCCGATCAGCAGCTTCAGAAGGGGAATGGCACCATGCCGCGCCTGTTCGGAACAGATGGCGTCCGTGGCCTCGCGAATCGCGACGTCACGGCCGACCTGGCCCTCGGCCTCGCCCAGGCGGCCGCCCGTGTACTCGGTGCGGCCGCCCGGGCGGAGGGCCGTCGGCCTCTCGCCGTGCTCGCCCGCGATCCTCGGATCTCGGGCCAGTTCATCGGGGCCGCCGTCGCGGCGGGCCTCGCCAGCGCCGGCGTCGACGTGCTCGACGCGGGAGTGATCCCCACTCCGGCCGCCGCCTACCTCATCGCCGACGAGAGCGCCGACTTCGGCGTGATGATCTCGGCGTCGCACAACCCCGCCGCCGACAACGGCATCAAGTTCTTCGCGGCCGGCGGCCGCAAGCTCCCGGACGAGCTCGAGAACCGCATCGAGGCGGCCCTCGGCGTCCCGGCGCTGACGCCGCTCGGTGCGGACGTCGGCCGGATCCGCCGCTTCGCCGACGCCGAGGACCGCTACGTCCTGCACCTGCTCGGCTCGCTCGGCAGCACCCGCCTGGACGGACTGCACGTGGTCATCGACTGCGCGCACGGCGCCGCCGCGGGCATCTCTCCCGAGGTCTTCACCGACGCGGGCGCGACCGTCACAGTGATCGGCAACGACCCCGACGGCATCAACATCAACGACGGGGTGGGCTCGACCCACCTCGACCACGTCGCCGAGGCGGTCCGCGAGGCGGGCGCCGACCTCGGCATCGCCCACGACGGCGACGCCGACCGCTGCCTCGCGGTCGACGCCGAGGGGCGCGTCGTCGACGGCGACCAGATCATGGCGATCCTCGCCACCTCGATGGCGCGCCGCGGAGTCCTCCGCGACAACGTGCTCGTCGCCACGGTGATGAGCAACCTCGGACTCAAGACCGCGATGGCCGACGCCGGCATCCGCGTGATCGAGACGGGGGTCGGCGACCGCTACGTGCTCGAGGCGATGAACGACGGCGGCTACTCCCTCGGCGGCGAGCAGTCCGGCCACGTCATCATGAGCCGCTTCGCCACGACGGGCGACGGCGTCCTGACCGGTCTGCAGCTCGCGGCCGAGGTCGCGCGCACCGGGCGGACGCTCGCGGAGCTCGCCTCCGTGATGCGCGTGTTCCCGCAGACGCTCGTCAACGTCCGCGGCGTCGACCGCGAGGGCGTGCACGACGACGCCGTCATCGCGGCGGCCATCGCCGACGCCGAGCGCGAGCTCGGCACCGGTGGACGCGTGCTGCTGCGCCCCTCGGGCACCGAGCCGATGGTCCGCGTGATGGTCGAGGCCTCCACCAAGGAGACGGCGGACCGCCTGGCGGAGTCGCTCGCGGCGGTCGTGCTGCAGCAGCTGCGCGTCGCGGCGTAGTCCCGTCCATGCTGGTCGAGTAGCCCCGGAGGGGCGTATCGAGACCCACGTGATCGATGCGGGTGGATCTCGATACGGCCGCTGCGCGGCCTACTCGATCAGCATGGGGTGTGCGGTCCGCCTGCGCGGCATGCCGGTCGAGTAGCCCCGCAGGGGCGTATCGAGACCCCGCGTCAGATCTTGCGGAGGAGCACCGAGGAGACGGTGTGGTCCGCCTGCTTGCGCAGGACGAGGCTCGCGCGCGAGCGCGTCGGCCGCACGTTCTGCAGCAGGTTCGGCTCGTTGATCGAGGACCAGATGCTGCGGGCCCGGGCGCGCGCCTCGTCGGGCGTCAGCGAGGCGTAGCGGTGGAAGTACGAGTTCGGGCTGGCGAACGCGCCCTGCTGCAGGGCGAGGAAGCGCTCCTCGTACCAGCGCGCGATGTCGCTCGTGCGGGCGTCGACGTAGACGGTGAAGTCGAACAGGTCGCTGACCGCGAGGCCGTGCCCGGGAGCGGGCGGCTGGAGCACGTTCAGCCCCTCGACGATCAGCACGTCGGGACGGCGCACGACGATCTCCGCGTCGCGCACGATGTCGTAGGACAGGTGCGAGTAGAACGGCGCGCGGACCTCGGCGGCCCCGCCCTTCACCTCCGAGACGAAGCGCAGCAGCGCCCGCCGGTCGTACGACTCCGGGAAGCCCTTGCGGCTCATCAGCCCGCGCCGCTCGAGCTCGCTGTTCGGCAGGAGGAAGCCGTCCGTCGTCACCAGCTCGACGCGGGGGGTGTCGTCCCAGCGCGCGAGCAGCTCGCGGAGCAGGCGCGCGATGGTCGACTTCCCGACGGCGACCGAGCCGGCGACGCCGATCACGAAGGGGGTCGGCTGCGCCCGCTCGCCGAGGAACGTGCTCGTCGCCCGGTGCAGCTGACGCGCGCCGCCGGCGTAGAGGGTCAGCAGTCGCGACAGCGGCAGGTAGACCTCGGCGACCTCGGTGAGACTCAGCCGGTCGCCGAGCCCGCGCAGCTGCACGACCTCGGTCTCGCTCAGCGGCAGGTCGGTGCTGCGGGCGAGCTCGGCCCAGTCGGAGCGGACGATCTCGACGAACGGGGAGGGGTGCGCCTCGCGCCCGGGTTCGCGAGCTGACGACGACATTCGACCGATCCTAGCGGCCGGTGCGGTTCGGCCCCGTCGCCGCAGGAGCGGTCCCGCGCGCGATTAGGATCGAGCCCATGTGTGGAATCGTTGGATACGTCGGCGCGCGCGACAGCCTGGCCGTGCTGCTCGGGGGCCTGAAGCGACTGGAGTACCGCGGATACGACTCCGCCGGTGTGGCCGTGATCGACGCCGACGGCGCGATCGACAGCCGCAAGCGCTCCGGAAAGCTCAGCGTCCTGGTCGACGACCTGGAGGCGCACCCCATCGCGCAGGGCACGACCGGCATCGGGCACACCCGCTGGGCGACCCACGGCGGCCCGACCGACCGCAACGCGCACCCGCACCTCGCGGACGACGGGCGCCTGGCCGTCATCCACAACGGCATCATCGAGAACTTCCAGCCCCTCAAGGAGGAGCTGCTCGCCGAGGGCGCGGTCTTCGAGAGCGAGACCGACACCGAGGTCGCCGCGCACCTGATCGCCCGGGAGCACCGCCGCACGGGCGACCTGGTGCTCGCGTTCCAGGCCGTCGTGGCCCGTCTCGAGGGCGCGTTCACCCTGCTCGCGCTGCACCAGGATCAGCCCGGCGTCGTCGTCGGGGCTCGTCGCAACTCGCCGCTCGTCATCGGGCTGGGCGACGGCGAGAACTTCCTCGGCTCCGACGTGGCCGCCTTCGTCGAGTTCACCCGCCGCGCGGTGGCCATCGGGCAGGACCAGATCGTCACGATCACCCCCGACCTCGTCACCGTGACCGACTTCTTCGGCAACGCCGTCGAGACGGAGCCGTTCGAGATCGCCTGGGACGCGTCCGCGTCCGAGAAGGGCGGCTGGTCCAGCTTCATGGCCAAGGAGATCAGCGAGGGCCCGGAGGCCGTGGCCAAGACGCTGCTCGGCCGCCTCCACGACGGCGCCGTCGCGCTGCCCGAGCTCGAGGCGCTCGACGCGACCCTCGCCGAGATCGATCGCATCACCGTGATCGGCTGCGGCACCGCCGCCTACTCGGGCATGGTCGCCAAGTACGCGATCGAGCAGTGGGCCCGCGTGCCCGTCGAGGTCGAGCTCAGCCACGAGTTCCGCTACCGCGACCCGGTGCTGACCCCGCGCACCCTGGTGATCTCGATCAGCCAGTCCGGCGAGACGATGGACACGCTGATGGCCGTCAAGTACGCCCGCGAGAAGGGCGCCAAGACGCTGTCCGTCTGCAACACGCAGGGCGCGACCATCCCGCGCGAGTCCGACGCGGTGCTCTACACCCATGCGGGCCCCGAGGTCGCCGTCGCCTCGACCAAGGCGTTCGTCGCGCAGATCGCGGCGCTCTACCTCTTCGGCCTGCACCTGGCCGCGGTGCGCGGGGCGTCCTCGCCCGAGCTGATCGCGTCGCAGGCCGCGCAGCTCGCCGCGATCCCCGAGAAGCTCTCCCGGGTGCTGGACGCCTCCGAGGCGATCGCCCAGCTCGCCGGCTGGATGGCGGACACCCGCGCGGTGCTCTTCCTGGGCCGCCACGTCGGCTACCCGGTCGCGCTCGAGGGCGCGCTGAAGCTCAAGGAGCTCGCCTACATCCACGCCGAGGGCTTCGCCGCCGGCGAGCTCAAGCACGGCCCGATCGCGCTGATCGAGCCGGGCCAGGTCGTCTTCGTGATCGTGCCGAGCCCGAGCGAGTCGTACGAGCTGCAGCGCAAGGTGATCTCGAACATCCAGGAGATCAAGGCTCGCGGAGCCCGGGTCATCGCGATCGCGGAGCAGGGCGACGCGGCCGCGATCCAGATCGCCGACGAGGTCGTGCCGATCCCGCTGGCCGACCCGCTGTTCGAGCCGCTGCTCGCCGTGACGCCGCTGCAGATGTTCGCGATGGAGCTGGCCTCGGCCAAGGGCCTGGACGTCGACCAGCCGCGCAATCTCGCCAAGTCGGTCACGGTCGAGTGACCCTGCCGTGATCGTCGGGATCGGCGTGGACGTGGTGGATCTCGCGCGCTTCGAGCGGGCGATCAGCCGCACCCCACGCCTCAGGGAGCGGCTGTTCGCCGAGAGCGAACGCGACCTCCCGACGGCGTCACTGGCCGGGCGCTTCGCTGCCAAGGAGGCGCTGATCAAGGCGCTGGGCGACTCGGCCGGCGCGCGCTGGCACGACATGGTCATCGAGCGCGACGAGCACGGGAACCCCTCCTTCGCCCTGCACGGCGCCGCGCGGATCGCGGCCGAGGCGCGCGGGATCGCCCGGGTGCACGTCTCGATGAGCCACGACGCGGGTGTCGCCTGCGCCTTCGTGGTGGTGGAGTCGTGATCGCTCCGCTGGCCTACCGCGAGGCCCTGATCGACCTCGACGCCGTCACAGCGAACACGGCCCGGCTGCGCGCGCTGACGGCGGCCCCGCGCTTGATGGCGGTCGTCAAGGCGAACGCCTACGGCCACGGCGCCCTCCCGGTCGCGCAGGCCGCTCTCGCCGGCGGCGCGGACGCCCTCGGCACCGCGGACCTCGAGGAGGCGGTCGCGCTGCGCGAGGCCGGGATCCTCGCGCCCGTGCTCTGCTGGCTGCACGACCCCGAGCAGGACTTCGACGCGGCCCTGGAGCACGGGATCGACGTCGCCGTCTCCTCGGTCGCGCAGCTCGACCGGCTGGCGCAGGCCGCCGAGGATCGCGGTGTCCGCGGAGCCGTGCAGCTGAAGGTCGACACCGGTCTCAGCCGGAACGGCGCGGCGGAGGCGGAGTGGCCGCTGCTCGCTCAGAGCCTCGCCCACCACGCGGCGCGCGGCTCGCTGCTGCTGACGGGGCTGTTCTCGCACCTCTCGAACACCTCCCGCGAGGAGGACCTGGAGCAGCTGGCCGTGCTCCGCCGGGCCGAGGAGGTGCTGCGCGACCACGGCACGCCGGCGCCGATGGTGCACCTCGCCGCGACGGCCGCCGCGCTCCGGCTGCCGGAGGCGCGGCTGGACCAGGTGCGCACCGGCATCGGCGTCTACGGACTCTCGCCGTTCGACGACGAGACCTCCCTCGGCCTCGGCCTCGTGCCGGCGATGACGCTGCAGGGCCGCGTCGCCGGAGTGCGCCGGGTGCCCGCCGGGACGGGCGTCAGCTACGACTACGCCTACCGCGCCGCCGGGGAGACGACGCTCGCGCTGGTGCCGTTCGGCTACGCCGACGGGATCCCGCGGTCGGCCTCGGGGGTCGCCGAGGTGGCGATCGGCGGGCGTCGGCACCGCATCGCGGGCCGCGTCGCGATGGACCAGTTCGTCGTGGACGTGGGCGACGCCCCCGTCGAGGTCGGCGATCCGGTGACGCTGTGGGGCGACCCGACCACGGGGGTCCCCTCCGTCGACGAGTGGGCGCGCTGTTGCGGGACGATCAACTACGAGCTCGTCACGCGGATCGGGCACCGGGTCCCGCGCCGGACGGTCGGCGGCCCGGCGGGCGCCGTCCGTGCCTGAGCGCGCCTGGTTCGCCGACCGCACCGTCGAGGTCGCGGATCCGGACGCGATGGAGGAGCTCGGCCGCTCCCTCGGCCGGGTGCTGCGCGCCGGGGACCTGCTCGTGCTGACCGGGCCGCTGGGCGCGGGCAAGACGACGTTCACCCGGGGTCTCGGCGAGGGCCTCGGCGTCCGCGGGCCGGTGACGAGCCCGACGTTCGTGATCGCACGGACGCACCCCTCGCTGCACGGGGGCCCGCCGCTGGTGCACGTCGACGCCTACCGCGTCGGCTCCGCGGTGGAGCTGGACGACCTCGACCTCGACCTCGAGCACTCGGTCGTCGTGGTGGAGTGGGGCGCGGGGCTGCTCGACGGCGTCGCGGAGTCGTGGCTCGACGTCGTCCTCGAACGCCCGACCGGCGGCTCCGACGCCGAGGACGGCGTGGAGCCGATCGAGCCGCGCACGGTGCGCTTCCGCGGCACGGGCTGGGCCTGACGGCCGAGCGTCGTCGGTGGGTGGGCTCGCTGCATGCTGATCGAGCAGCCCTCGGAGAGGGCCCTCTCATGCTGATCGAGTAGCCCTCGGAGAGGGCGTATCGAGATCCACCGTCGTTCGGTGGGTGGGTCTCGATACGCCGCTGCGCGGCTACTCGACCAGCATGAACGGGCCGCTGCGCGGCTACTCGACCAGCATGAAAGGGCCGCTGCGCGGCTGATCGACCAGCATGGAGGGGCCGCTGCGCCGCGGGCTCCACCGCAGGCTGCGTCGCCGCCCGCGGGTAGCCTGTCAGGGTGCTGCTCGCGATCGACACCTCCTCCGGTACCTCCGTCGCCGTCGTCGGCCTCGACGGCGCGGTGCGCGCCGAGCGGACCGAGACCGACACCATGCGGCACGCCGAGGTCGTCGGCCGGTTGATCCAGGAGGCCCTCGAGGCCGCGGGCGTCGGCCCGGACGCGATCGAGGCCGTCGCCGTCGGCATGGGCCCCGGGCCCTTCACGGGCCTGCGCGTCGGGATCGCCGCGGCCCGCGCCTTCGCCTTCGGCCGCGAGGTGCCCGTCCTCCCCGTCGTCTCGCACGACGCGATCGCGCTCGCCGCGCTGCGCCACGGCGGCGCCGACGGCTTCCTCGTCGTCACCGACGCGCGCCGGCGCGAGCTCTACTGGAGCGCCTACGCCGGCCTCGACGAGCAGGGCCTCCCCGTCCGCACCGCCGGCCCCGGTCTCGACAAGCCGCCCGCGCTGCCCTTCCCCGAGCTCCCGCGTCTCGACGCCGAGACCGTGTCGGCCGCGGAGCTCGGCGTCGTCGCCGCGCTCACCCGCGCCGCCGGCCGCGCCCCCGCCGAGGACGAGCCCCTCTACCTCCGCTCGCCCGACGTGACGCTCTCCGCCGGCCCGAAGCGGGTCACCGCGTGAGCGCCGAGCTGCGCGAGGCCACCGTGGACGACCTCGACGCGATCATGGCGATCGAGGAGTCGGAGTTCACCAGCGACGCCTGGTCGCGCACCATGATGCGCGAGGAGATCCGGAGCCGGCACACCCGCTACCTCGTCGCCGAGGACGCGGGCGAGCTGGTCGGCTACGCCGGGCTGCTCTGCCCGGTCGGCGCGCACGAGGGCGACGTCCAGACCATCGCGGTGCTGGCCACCGCCCGTCGCGCCGGCCTCGGCCGCCGCCTGCTGCGCGCGCTCGTCGCCGCGGCCGCCGAGCGCGGCGCCCGCGAGGTCTTCCTCGAGGTCCGCGCCGACAACCCGGCCGCCCAGTCGCTCTACCGCTCGGAGGGCTTCGAGGAGATCGGCGTCCGCCCCGCCTACTACCAGCCCGACGGAGTCGACGCGCTCGTGATGCGCGCCCCGCTCCCCGCCCCTCGACAGGAGTCGCCATGACCGCCGGTCCGCTCGTCCTCGGCATCGAGACCAGCTGCGACGAGACCGGCATCGGCATCGTCCGCGGCACGACGCTGCTCGCCAACACGATCGCCTCCTCGATGGAGGAGCACGCGCGCTACGGCGGCGTGGTGCCCGAGGTCGCCGCCCGAGCCCACCTCGAGGCGCTCGAGCCGACGCTGCGGACGGCGCTCGCCGAGGCGGGGGTCTCGCTGCAGGAGCTCGACGCGATCGCGGTCACCAGCGGCCCGGGCCTCTCCGGGGCGCTGATGGTCGGCGTCGGCGCCGCGAAGGCGCTGGCGCTCGCGCTGGGGAAGCCGCTCTACGCCGTCAACCACCTCGTCGGACACGTCGGCGCCGACGTCCTGCGCGCCGACGGCAGCGCGGGCAGCCCGGTCGAGGTGCCCACCATCGCGCTGCTCGTCTCGGGCGGGCACACCTCGCTCCTGCACGTGCGCGATCTGGTCTCGGACGTCGAGCTGCTCGGCGAGACCATCGACGACGCGGCGGGCGAGGCGTTCGACAAGGTCGCCCGCGTGCTCGGCCTGCCCTACCCGGGCGGTCCGCAGATCGACCGCGTCGCCGCCGACGGCGACCCGCGGGCGATCCGCTTCCCGCGCGGTCTCACCCTGCCGAAGGACCGGGAGAAGCACCGCTACGACTTCTCCTTCTCCGGGCTGAAGACCGCGGTCGCGCGCTGGGTGGAGAAGCGGCAGGACGCCGGCGAGGAGGTCCCGATCGCGGACGTCGCCGCGAGCTTCCGCGAGGCGGTGGCCGACGTCCTCCTGACCAAGGCGATCGCCGCGTGCGTCGACCGCGGGGTGCCCCGGCTGCTGCTGGGCGGGGGAGTGGTCGCGAACGCGCGGGTCCGCGAGCTCGCCGAGGAGCGCTGCGCCGCGGCGGGGGTGACGCTGCGGATCCCCGCGCTCTCGCTCTGCACCGACAACGGCGCGATGATCGCGGCGCTCGGCGCGCAGCTGATCGAGGCCGGGCACGCACCGTCGAGCCTGTCCTTCGGCGCCGACTCGACGCTGCCGGTGACCGAGATCCAGGTCCGCTAGCTCTCTAGCGCAGCGACGTTCCGCGTCACAAGCGCCGTCCAGCCTTTTGACAGCCCTCCGACGGCACTGCCACGCTGAGCGCACTCACCCGTTCCTGATCAAGGGGATCCGCCATGACCACTCCGTACACGCCCGCCTCCGACCGCTACAACATCCTGGCGATCATCGGCTTCATCGCCTCGTTCTTCGTCTCGATCGTCGGCATCGTCCTCGGCTTCATCGCCCTGTCGCAGATCAAGCGGACCGGCGAGCGCGGGCGCGGTCTCGCGATCGCCGCCGTCGTGATCGGCTTCGTCGCGATCATCATCACCATCATCTCCGCCGTCGCCCTCTTCTCCCTCGCCGGCCTGGCGAGCACGACGACGAACTACTGATCGACAGCACGCCCGCCGCAGGGGGCGAGGGCGTGCGGGGCTCGAGGAGGGCGACGTGAACGACGACACCACCGGCGATCCGGCAGCGGGGTCCGCGGCACCGCCGCCGCGGTACGCGCCGCCCTCCGGACCGCCGTCGCCGACGTACGCGCCCCCGACGGAGCCGGCGGAGGCGGCGGGACCCGGGGAACCGGGCTCCGCCGTCCCGTCGGACGGGTACGCCGAGGGCTACGGCCACCCGGGCGCGCCCGCACCCCGTCCGCCGCTGAACGGCCTCGCCGTCGCCGCGCTGATCTGCGGCATCCTCGGACTCGCCCCCGCCGCGATCGTGCTCGGTCACGTCGGCTTCGCGCAGGCGCGCCGCTCGGGTCAGCGCGGTCGCGGGCTCGCGATCGCCGGCTTCCTCCTCGGCTACCTCGCGCTCGTCCTGCTGGTGCTCGGCGTCGTCCTGTACACGGCCTTCGTCGGCGGTCTGCGGACGGACGGCTACCTGCCCTCCTGAGGCCGGCACCGCCCTCGTCCTAGACTTCCAGGCATGAGCGACAGCAGCCAGCCCGGTCCCGACGACCGCCCGGGCCGCCCTCCCGTCCCCCCTGCTCCTCCCGTGCCCCCGGCGCCGCCCGCGTACTCCGCCGGCCCGTCGTCGGCGCCCCGCGAGGACGCCCGCGACGCCGTGCCGCCCGCCTACGGCACGCCGCTGCCCCCGGCGCCCACCGCGGTGCCGCCGCAGTACGCGTACGTCCCGGCGCCCACGACCGTGCCCAAGACGCTCAGCCTCACCGGCATGATCCTCGGCATCGTCGGCCTGGTGATCTCGATCTTCGGCTGGGGGTTCGGCTTCATCCTGTCCGCGCCCGCGATCGTGCTCGGGGTCCTCGGCCGCCGTCGCGAGCCCGGGGCCCGCGGCTTCGCGCTGACGGCGATCATCACCGGCATCGCGGGCGTGCTGGTCTCGCTGATCTACCTGGCCGTCACCATCGTGCTCTTCGTGGTCGCCCTGGACGCGGTCGCCTCCTCGGGCGGCTGAGCGACCGGCTGCCCGCTCGGCGCGCCGCTGCTCAGGAGACGCGCTCGGCGAGCAGCGCGCGGTGGCGCCCCTGGATCCTGGTGAGGATCAGGACGGCGCTGCCGCGTCCGGCCAGTCCGAGCTTCCTGCGGAAGCGCGCCGGATCGACGTCGACCCCGCGCTTCTTGATCTCGAGCACGCCGATGCCGCGGGCGCGCAGCTCGCGCGCGAGCGTGCGCTCGTCGAGCGGCAGCTCCGCGAGCACCCGGAAGCTGCGGAGGAACGGCGACGCGGACGGCTCGTCGCCGGTGAGATAGGCGATCCCGGGCGAGAGCATCCGCGATCCGCTCGCGCGGGCGAGCTCGCCGAGCAGGCGCGCGCGGATGGCCGACCCGTCGGGCTCGTGGACGTAGGCGCCGAGGTCGCCCACCTCCTCGTCCTCGCTGTCGGCGGGCGCGGTCAGCTCGACGGCGCCCGAGGCCTGGAGCAGGAGCGCGGAGCGGCGGACGCCCGGCCGGGCGAGAGCGCCGAACCACAGGCCGGTCTCGACGAGCTCGCCGTCGACGGACACCCACTGCGCCTCCGCGTCGGCGGGGATCCGCTCGCGATCGAAGCCGGGGCCGACCTTGACGCCGACGGGCCGCTCGCGCGCGAGGCCGAAGGCGAAGTCGAGCGAGGGGGAGTAGTCGTCCGGGTCGTCCAGGCGGCGCGTCTCGCGGTGGCCGGCGGTGCGGCGGGCCGGGTCGAGGTAGACGGCGTCCACGCCGCCCAGATCGAACGACTCGGCGTCGCCGTGGACGGCCTGCGCAGAGGGGAAGGGAGCGAGGTTGAAGCTCGCGAGCGTGGCGGTGATCTCGTCCGCGTCGACGGCCGTCACCTCGAGGTCGATCGCCGCCATCGCCAGGGCGTCGCCGCCGATCCCGCTGCCGAGGTCGGCGATCCGGGTCAGGCCGGCGGAGGCGAAGCGGCCGGCGTGCAGCGCCGCGACGCGGAGGCGGGTGGCCTGCTCGAGCCCGGCGTCCGTGAAGAGCATCGACCGGGCGAACTCGCCGAACTTCGCGGTCGCCTTGGCCCGCAGCCGCGCCTGCGTCAGCACGGCGGAGACCAGTCCCGGCGAGTGCCCGGCGGAGCGGAGCGAGGCGACGGCCCGCACGAGGTCGTCCGCGCGGTAGCCGTCGAGCGAGTCGAGGAGCCGGAGCCCCTCGGGGGAGAGGAGCTCGACCAGCTCGGCGCGTTGCATCCGGCCATGCTAGGCCACGGCCTCCGCCGGTCGCGGCGCGCCTGTCTGGCACTCTGATTGCACGAGTGCCAGCGGAGCCTCTACAGTGGAGCTAGCACTCTCGGAGCGTGTCTGCCAACGGCGGCGCTCCGCCCCCGTCGTCGTCAAGAAAGAGGTCAACCGTGTCGGTGTCCATCAAGCCGCTCGAAGATCGCATCGTCATCAAGCAGGTCGAGGCCGAGCAGGTCACTGCTTCCGGACTCGTCATCCCCGACACCGCCAAGGAGAAGCCCCAGGAGGGCGAAGTCGTCGCCGTCGGCCCCGGCCGCATCGACGACAACGGCAACCGCGTCCCGCTCGACGTGGCCGTCGGTGACAAGGTCATCTACTCCAAGTACGGCGGAACCGAGGTCAAGTTCGGTGGAGACGACCTCCTGGTCCTCTCCGCCCGCGACGTCCTCGCGGTCGTGGTCCGCTAGAGACGGATCCCCGAAGGGCCCGGCGACGAGAGTCGCCGGGCCCTTCGTCGTTCCCGGCGGTGGGCCCTGGTGAGGGGAGTCGCCGGGCCCTTCGTCGTTCCCGGCGGTCGTCTCCGTGAGGGAAGTCGCCCGGCCCGCCGCGGTCTCCGGTCCCCTTCGCGACCGGTGGCCTGATCCCGACGCCGGGTGGCCGTTCCGGGCGGTCTCCGGGTGCGGGGGCTGCGTAGCATCGATCGGGTGCCGATCTCCCGCGTCCCCTCCGACTCCGCCCCCGCCTCGCCCACCGCGGGCGACGCCGCTGCCGGCGAGGGCGTCGAGGCGCTCCCCGTGAAGGGAGCCGGCGGGGCCCTGTCGTCGACCGGACTGTGGTTCGGCTTCTCCGCGTACCTGCTCTGGGGCGCGATGCCGCTCTACTTCATCGCGATGGCGCCCGCCTCCCCGTTCGAGATCGTCGCGCTGCGGGTGCTCTTCTCGCTCGTCTTCTGCCTGCTGCTGCTGACCGTGACCCGCAGCTGGCGCGGCTTCACGGCGCTCTTCCGCGACCCGCGGCTGCTGGGCGTCATGGCGATCGCGGGCGTGCTGATCTACATCAACTGGCAGGTCTACGTCATCGCGACCACGACCGGTCACGTGATCGAGGCGGCGCTGGGCTACTTCATGAACCCGCTGGTGACCGTGCTGCTCGGCGTGATCGTCCTGCGCGAGCGCCTGCGCCCGGCGCAGTGGGTCGCGATGGCGATCAGCGCCGTCGCCGTCCTCGTCATCGCCGTCGGCTACGGCGCCTTCCCCTGGGTCTCGCTGGCGCTCGCCTTCTCCTTCGGCCTCTACGGCCTGGTCAAGAGCCGGGTCGGCGGCCGCCTGGACGCGGTGAGCGGTCTCACGCTCGAGACCCTCTGGCTCACGCCGCTCGCGATCGTGCAGCTGCTGGTGGTCGGCTCGATGGTCGGGCTGACGCTCGGCACGGAGGGGACGGGGCACGCCCTCATCCTCGCCTCGGCCGGGATCGTCACGGCGGTCCCGCTGCTGCTGTTCGCCGGGGCGGCCCGGCGGCTCCCGCTGTCGATCGTCGGCTTCATCCAGTACCTGACGCCCGTGCTGCAGTTCGTCGTCGGCGCGTTCGTCCTGCACGAGGAGATGCCGCCGGAGCGCTGGATCGGCTTCGCGCTCGTCTGGGCGGCCCTGGCGATCTTCTCAGTCGACCTCGTCTCGGCCGAGCGCCGGAGGCGTCGTCTGGCGGTCTGACGTGCGGATCGCGTCGCGGGAGAGCGCTCCGACGACGGAAAGTAACGATCAGGTCGCGAAACGCATCTGAAACACCCCCGTATTGTTCACGGCTTCTCCGAAGGTTAGGTTGGCCGAGCGGTTGCCTCCGGCTCCGCTCCCACGACAGAACCTCTCAAGGAGAAACATGCGCGTTCACGCGAAGGCCGGGACGGCCCGTACGCGATCCCTCCGGGCGACCCTCGGCGGAGTCGCCTTCCTGGGCGCCAGCGCTCTCGTCCTCGCCGGTTGCGCCAGCGGCGGCGGCGGAGACGCGGGCACCGGTGGCGGCGAGTCCGGCGACCTGTCCCTGAAGATCGGCACGATCCTCCCGCAGACCGGCACCCTGGCCGTCCTCGGCCCGCCCGAGATCGCGGGCGTCGACCTGGCCGTCAAGGACATCAACGACGCCGCTGCCGGCATCACGGTCGACGTCGAGCAGAAGGACTCGGGCGACACCACGACCGACATCGCGACCCAGTCCGCGACGTCGCTCATCGCCGACGGCGCCAGCGTCATCATCGGCGCGGCCTCCTCGGGCGTCTCGAAGACGTTCATCGACCAGGTGACCCAGGCGGGCGTCGTCCAGATCTCGCCGGCCAACACCTCGCCGGACTTCACCACCTACGAGGACGACGGCTACTACTGGCGCACCGCCCCGTCGGACGTCCTCCAGGGCCGCATCCTCGGCAACAAGATCCTCGGCGACGGCAAGACCAACGTCTCGATCCTGTACCTGAACGACGCGTACGGCACCGGCCTCGAGTCGAACATCAAGGAGACCCTCGAGGCGGGCGGCGCGACCGTCGCGGCCGAGGAGATCTTCGAGCCGGCCTCGACCGACTTCAACTCGGCGCTGACCACGCTGCTCGCTCCGAACCCGGACGCGCTCGTCGTCATCTCGTTCGACGAGATCACGACGATCGCCGAGCAGCTCGCGGCCAAGGGCTTCGACTTCGCGAACCTCTACGGCACGGACGGCAACTACGGCGTCATCACCGACGCGGACACGAACGTCGACATCGACGGCGCGCAGTTCACCAACCCCGGTGTGCAGGCGTCGGACGAGTTCCAGTCGAACCTCCAGGCTCTCGTCGAGGAGCAGGGCAACGACGCGCTGACGGTGTTCAGCTACGCGCCCGAGTCCTACGACGCCACCGTGCTCGCCGCTCTCGCGGCGCTCAAGGGCGGCGCGACGGACGGAGCGACCATCCGCGACAACCTGCAGGACGTCTCGACCGAGGGCACCAAGTGCACCACGTTCGCGGACTGCGCCACGATGCTCGCCGACGGTGAGGACATCGACTACGACGGCCTCTCCGGCCCGATCTCGTGGGACGAGAACGGCGACCCGACCGAGGCGTCGGTGTCGATCTACAAGTACGGCCCCGGCAACGTCACCTCGTTCGAGGAGACCGTCGACGGCTCGCTGAACTAGCACCACGCCCGCGGCTCCGGCCGCGACGCGCGAAGGGGCCCGGTCATCCGACCGGGCCCCTTCGTCGTGCCCGGGCGGCGCGGGTCCTGACGCCTCTCCTCCACCGGCACGTGTGTGCTCGGTGGGTCTCGATACGCCTCTGCGCGGCTACTCGACCAGCATGCAGAGGGCGGCGGCTCGATCGGCACCATCAGGGTCAGGCGCGGTCATGCTGATCGAGTAGCCCTCGCAGAGGGCGTATCGAGATCCCGTGGACGTGCACGGGCCCGAACGCAGCGAGCGCGCGCCCCCGGGGGGACGCGCGCTCGCGGAGTGCTCGGTGCGGCTCAGGAGGCGCGCAGCAGCTCCGCCTCCTGGGCGAGGCGGTAGGTGACGAACGAGCGGCTGTAGTTGCGCCGCTTGCCGCCGGTGGTCTCGGCGATGACGACCTGCGCGTAGACGCCGACGACCGACCAGCGCTCGTAGTCGCCGATCGCGCCGGTGCCGAAGGTCGCGCCGAGGGCGACGGGCGCGGGGGTGTAGCTCTTCATGGGACGGCTCCTTCGAGGACGGGGATCGCGGCGCCCGAGAGGGCCGCGGAAGGGGAAGGAATCGGTGCCGGAAGGGCCGGTGTCCGCCCCGTGTTCGAGGGGGAGGAGCGGAGGGCCGAGCCGGTGGCGCCGACGTTTCGTGTCACCAAAATTACGGCACACGGACCTTCTCCCCGGCCCTCGGATGGGGGACGCCCCCGCAGAGAGAGACTCGATGTCCTCGGGCCGGCGGGTTCACTCCCAGTGGCAGGAGTCCTCGGCGATGAAGCGGTAGATCGCCCCGCGGACCGCGTCGTCGACTCCGACGAAGACGACCCCCGAGGTGCCGTCGTCGAGGACGACGGCGACCGGCAGGAACGTCCCGCGCTTGTCCTCGGACACCGTGTGCGTGTTGCAGTTGCTCGGCACGATCGCCAGGTCGACGCGGGTCGACGGGGAGGCCGCGTCGACGCGGACACCGACCGGCCAGGCGTCCTCGCCGGACGCGGGCCGGAGCAGGATCGTGCGTCCGATCGAGTCGATCCTCACGCCGCCCTCCGCGCCCGTCGGGCTCAGGGCGACCTCCAGGTGCGCGACGCTCTCCCCGCCCTCCTGGGCGACCGTGACGGCGTCCCCGGGCACGATCGAGACCAGCTCGGCCACCCGCTGCGCCAGGCAGTCCTCGGAGTGCACGCGGGAGAGGGTGCCGAGCGGGTCGGCCGGGGCGATCACGGCCGTCCCCGAGACGGCTCCCCGGGTGAAGGCGAGGCGCACCCGGGCGTCCGAGCCGGTCCCCGCGCAGTCGGGCGGGGCGAGCTGCAGGCGGAGCGCGGTCGTCGTGCCCGGGCGGATCGTGGTGGGCCCGTCCGTGACGGCCGGGTCGGTGAAGGCGGGCGAGTCCAGCCGCGCCTCCCAGACGTCGAGCGGCTCGTCCGCGTCGTTCGTCACCAGGACCTCGATCCGGCGGGGACCGTAGTCGTCGCGGTTCTGCTGCACGGCGATCGAGACGCCGGCGGGGAGCTCGGACACCGGTCCGGGCGCGCAGCCGGCCAGGAGCCCCGCCGCGACCGCGACGACGAGCAGCGCGATGCTGCGGCGCATCCGGTCCTCCTCCTGGACGACGACGGGGCCCGCCGTCGCCTCTCGGCGGACGACGGGCCCCGGACGGTGCGGCGGCCTCAGCCGCCGACGGTGGGCGTGCTCGTGGTGACCTCGTTGGTCGTCGCGAGCGTGCCGAGGTAGAGCTCGATCACCTTCGGATCGTTCATCAGCTCGCGGCCCGGACCCTCGTAGGCGTCCCGGCCCTGATCGAGCACGTAGCCGCGGTCGCAGATCTGCAGCGCGCGGCGGGCGTTCTGCTCGACGATCATGATCGACACCCCCGCGCGGTTGATCCGCTGGACGTTGACGAACGTCTCGTCCTGGCGCATCGGCGAGAGACCGGCGCTCGGCTCGTCGAGCAGCAGCATCGACGGGTCCATCATCAGCGCCCGCGACATCGCGACCATCTGCCGCTCACCGCCCGAGAGCGAGCCGGAGCGCTGCTTCAGCCGCTTCGTCAGCTCGGGGAAGAGCTCCGTGACGAACTCGAGCCGCTCCTTGAACATCTTCGGCTTCTGGTACATGCCCATCTCGAGGTTCTCCTCGATGGTGAGCGACGGGAAGACGTTGTTGTTCTGCGGCACGAAGCCGACGCCCTTCGAGACCAGCTTGTCGGCCTTGAAGCCGGTGATGTCCTCGCCGTTGAGCAGCACGGTGCCCTGGCGGATGTTCACCAGCCCGAACATCGCCTTCAGCAGCGTGGACTTGCCCGCGCCGTTGGGGCCGATGATGCCGACGAGCTCGCCCTTCTTCACGTAGACGTTCGACCCGTTGAGGATGTTGACCCCGGGGACGTAGCCCGCGTGGAGGTCGTGCGTCTCGAGCGTGTTGGAGGTCACTTCTCGTCCTTTCCGAAGTCGACGGCGGGCGCGTCGGTGGTCGGCGCGATGCTCGTCGGGGCGGCGTCCGCGGGGGCGGCCGTCGCGGTCGTGCCGGCGGTCGCGCCGTCGGCCGGGGGCGCGTCGGCAGTGGCCGTCGCGGCGTGCTCCCCGTGGGTGTGGTGCACGTCGACGCCGGCCGCCTCGGCGCGGTGCTCGACGTCCTCGCGGACCAGGTCCGAGTCCATCTCCTCAGCCACCTCGAGCTGGCCCTCGATCGTGCCGAGGTCGGTGTCGTGGTGGGCGCCGAGGTAGGCGTCGATGACCGCGGGGTCGTTCATCACGGTCGAGGGCGGGCCCTCGGCGACGACCTTGCCCTCGGCCATCACGATCACCCAGTCGGCGATGGTGTTGACCATGTGCATGTCGTGCTCGACGAAGAGCACGGTCATGCCCTCGGCCTTGAGATTCACGATGTGCCCGAGGAGCGACTGCGTCAGCGCCGGGTTCACGCCCGCCATCGGCTCGTCGAGCATGACCAGCTCGGGCTCCGACATCAGGGCGCGCGCCATCTCGAGCAGCTTCTTCTGGCCGCCGGAGAGGCTCGACGCGTAGTCGTCCTTCTTGGTGTCGAGCTTGAACTTCTCGAGCAGCCGGATGGCCCGGGCCTCGATCGTCTCCTCCTCCTTCGACCACAGCGGCCGGATGAGGGAGGTGAGGATGTTCTCGCCCTTCTGGCCCTTGGCGCCGAGGAGCATGTTCTCGAGCACGGTCATGCCGCCGAGGGCCTTGGTGAGCTGGAACGTGCGCACCATGCCCATCCGCGACACCTTGTAGGCGGGGACGTTCGCGAGGTTCTTGCCCTTGAAGTTCCAGCGCCCGGTGTTGGGCTTGTCGAAGCCCGTCAGCAGGTTGAAGAACGTCGTCTTGCCGGCGCCGTTCGGGCCGATCAGGGCGGTGATCGAGCCGCGCGGGATCTCGACGTGGGCGACGTCGACCGCGGTCAGGCCGCCGAAGCGGCGGCTGACGCCGTCGGCGACGAGGATGGGGTCCTTCTTCGTGACCCCGGGGACGATTTCCTGCTCGGTGATGTCCGAGACCGGCGTTTTAGGCAAAGT
Organism: Rathayibacter sp. VKM Ac-2856; assembly: GCF_013205055.1. Classification (GTDB taxonomy): domain Bacteria; phylum Actinomycetota; class Actinomycetes; order Actinomycetales; family Microbacteriaceae; genus Rathayibacter. Next base: position 1,334,911 of record NZ_JABMLF010000001.1, on the reverse strand, counting down.
GCAGATCCTTCTTCTTGCCGAAGATGCCCTGTGGTCTGAAGATCACCAGGAGCATGAGGGCCACACCCACCACGATGAACCGGATCGGTCCGGTCTGCACCGTCGTGAGCTTGATGAGGTCGTTGTTCAGGACCCCGGTGTCGATCCCCAGCGTGAGCAGTCCGTCGGTCAGACCGAGGACGACCCAGAAGATGATCGAGCCGACGACCGGGCCGAAGACCGTCGCGGCGCCGCCCAGCAGCATGATCGTGTAGAGGAAGAACGTGAGCTGGGTGCCGTAGTTGTCGGGCTGCAGCGAGCGGGGCAGGATGAACAGTGCTCCGGCCAGGCCGCCCAGCACGCCGCCGAGGATCAGCGCCTGGATCTTGTAGGAGAAGACGTTCTTGCCGAGCGAGCGCACGGCGTCCTCGTCCTCGCGGATGCCCTTGATGACGCGGCCCCAGGGGCTGCGCATCAGCAGGAAGACCAGCAGGCAGGCCAGCAGCACGAGGCTCCAGCCGACGATGCGGACCCACCACTGGTCCTGGTTGTAGGTGAGGATGCCGATGCCGAAGCGCCCCTCCGGCAGCGGGTTCAGGTCGTTGAAGGCCCGCGCCGCGCCGTTGATGCCCTCCGAGCCGCCGGTGACCGCCGAGAACTCGGGTGTCTTGACCGAGAGCCGGACGATCTCCGCCGCCGCGATGGTGACGATCGAGAGGTAGTCCGCCCGCAGCCGCAGCGTCGGGACGCCGAGGATCAGGGCGAACAGGGTCGCCGCGACGATGGTCGCGAGCAGGGAGCCCCAGACGGGCCACTCGAACTTGACCGAGGTGATGGCGAAGGCGTAGCCGCCGACCGCCATGAAGCCGGCCTGTCCGAAGTTGAGGAGACCGGTGAATCCGAAGTGGATGACCAGGCCGATGGTCGCGAGCGCGTAGGCGGCGACGGTGGGGTCGACGATCTGCCCGATCGCCAGCCAGATGAAGTTGAGGTTCATGGTGTCAGCCGATCCGTTCCTTGCGACCGAGGATGCCCTGCGGTCTGACCAGCAGGATGATGATCATGAGGACGAGCGGAGCCACGTACTTGAGGTTCTCCGGGATCCAGATCGTCGAGATGTTCATCATCAGGCCGATGATGAGCGAGCCGACCAGCGCTCCGTAGGCGGAGCCGAGGCCGCCGAGTGTGATCGCCGCGAAGATCAGCAGCAGGATCGACGCTCCGGTGTCCCAGCGCAGCGACTGGTAGTAGCCGATGTAGACGCCCGCCAGCGCGGCGAGGGCTCCGGAGAGCACCCAGACCACGCGGATGACGCGCTCGACGTTGATGCCCGAGGCGGACGCGAGCGCCCGGTTGTCGGACACCGCGCGCATCGCCTTGCCGATCTTCGTCTTCGTGAGCAGGAGGGCCACGCCGACGATGCAGACGACGCCGACGGCCGCGCCGACGAGGTCGGTGAACTTCAGGCTGATGCCGAGCTCGGGGACCGTGAAGAACGGAGCGGTGCTGTTGGGCAGCGAGAGCCGGTCGGCGCCGAAGAAGAAGACGAAGACGTAGCGCAGCGCCAGCGAGAGGCCGATCGTCACGATCATCAGCGGGATCAGCTGGATGCCCTTCTTCCGCAGCGGCTTCCAGAGCAGTCCGTCCTGCACGAAGCCGAACGCCCCGCCGAGGATCACCGCGATCGGGATCGCGAGCAGGGCCGGCAGTCCGAAGACCCCGGAGAAGAGGTACGCCATCAGGGCGCCGAACGTGACCAGCTCGCCATGGGCGAAGTTGTTCAGTCCGGTGACGCCGTAGATCAGCGAGGCGCCGATCGCCGCCAGGGCGATCAGCAGGCCGAAGATCAGGCCGGTGACGACCTTGGGCCAGAAGATGATCCAGAAGGTGTTCGCTGTGACCGGCTGGTTCGCCGCGGTCGAGGTCCCGTCGGGGTTCGTCGCGTCGTTCCCGGTGGTGCCCTCGGTGGCGGGGTTCGTCGGGGCAGCGGAGTCGGTGGGGACCGGAGCGCTGGCGCCCGTCCCGATCGGGTTCGCCGTCGAGACGATGAAGTTCACGATCTGGTTCTGCGAGGAGACGATGGTCACCTGCTTCGGGTTCTGCCCCGCGGCGGGGTAGCCCTTGTCGGCGGGGAGCGTCTCCTCGTCGACGGTGACGCTGAACGTGCCGGCCTCCTCGAGCGGGAAGACGGCGCGGCCGTCCTCGCCCGTGGTGAGGGTCGCCGTGGCGTCGCCGCCGAGCTCGACGGTGACTCCCGTCAGGTTCTCGTTCGTGCCCTGCACGCGGACCCAGGCGATGATCGACTGGTCCGCCGTGGTCTCGGCGGTCGCGGCGGGGGCCGCGGCGGCGACGCCGGTCAGGGTCGCCGCGAGCAGGCCCAGCGCGACGAGGGAGTCGCGGAGCGTGCGCAGTGGGGGGAGCCTCCTAGGCACGGGGGGCCTCCCGGTCCGTCGGATGCAGGGTCGTCGCGCGCTTGTGGCACGTCGAACGGCTGGCTGTGAGCAAGACGTCTACCTCTCGTCAGGGTGCACAGACGGATGGGGTCCTCGGGCAGGCCCGGATCGCCGTCGTCAAACAACGTTGGTTGACCATACGTTCCGCATGTGTCGGCGGTGTTTCCCGCCAGAACTACTGCGTGACGACATTATGAGGGGCGGAGAGCGCTCCAGCGTCCCCCACACGGGTAGCCCGCGCGTCCGCGGGACATCCGGGGGCCCCGCGAGCAGGAATACCGGGTGCGTCCGCGCGCTTAAGATTGAGCATCCGGGACACCCGTGACCGGACGCGCCACCTCCACCACCGGGCCACCCGCTCGACCTGCTAAGGGGCATTGATGGACCAGCCGGATCCCTTCGGATTCCTCGGACTCACCTACGACGACGTCATGCTCCTCCCCGGGCACACCGACGTCATCCCGAGCGAGGCCGACACGGCCTCCCGGCTCACCAAGCGGATCACGGTCGCGACCCCGCTGCTCTCCGCAGCGATGGACACCGTCACCGAGTCGCGGATGGCGATCGCGATGGCCCGCCAGGGCGGTCTCGGCATCCTGCACCGCAACCTCTCCATCGCCGACCAGGCCGACCAGGTCGACCGCGTCAAGCGCAGCGAGTCGGGCATGGTGTCCAATCCGGTCACCACGAGCCCCGACGCCACCGTCGCCCAGGTCGACGAGCTCTGCGGCCAGTACCGGATCAGCGGACTCCCCGTCGTCGACGGGAGCGGCGTGCTCGTCGGCATCATCACGAACCGCGACATGCGCTTCGTCTCGCCGTTCGAGAAGGCGTCCACCCTCGTCCGCGACGTGATGACCAGCCGCGGCCTCATCACCGGCCGCGTCGGCATCCCCGACAGCGAGGTCATCGCCCTCTTCGCGCAGCACAAGATCGAGAAGCTGCCGCTCGTGGACGAGCAGGGCAAGCTCGCCGGCCTCATCACGGTCAAGGACTTCGACAAGTCGGAGCAGTACCCCAACGCGACGAAGGACGAGGAGGGGCGCCTGCGCGTCGGCGCGGCCATCGGCTTCTTCGGCGACGCGTGGCAGCGCGCGACCGCGCTCCTCGAGGCCGGGGTCGACGTCCTCGTCGTCGACACGGCCAACGGCGACTCCGCGGGAGTGCTCGAGATCATCCGCCGCCTGAAGTCCGACTCCGCGTTCGCGGGGGTCGACGTCATCGGCGGCAACGTCGCCACCCGCTCCGGCGCGCAGGCGCTCGTCGACGCGGGCGCGGACGCCATCAAGGTCGGAGTCGGCCCCGGCTCGATCTGCACCACCCGCGTCGTCGCCGGCGTCGGCGTGCCGCAGGTCACCGCCGTCTACGAGGCGTCGCTCGCGGCGCGCGAGTCCGGCGTCCCCGTGATCGCCGACGGCGGCCTGCAGTACTCCGGCGACATCGCCAAGGCGCTCGTCGCCGGCGCGGACACCGTCATGCTCGGCTCGCTGCTCGCCGGCTGCGAGGAGAGCCCCGGCGACCTGGTCTTCCAGAACGGCAAGCAGTTCAAGACCTACCGCGGGATGGGCTCGCTCGGCGCGCTGCAGACCCGCGGGGAGCGCACCTCCTACTCGAAGGACCGCTACTTCCAGTCCGACGTCCCCACCGACGACAAGCTGATCGCCGAGGGCATCGAGGGCCAGGTGCCGTATCGCGGGCCGCTCGCGAACGTGGCGTACCAGCTGGCGGGCGGGCTGCGGCAGTCGATGTTCTACGTCGGGGCGCGGACGATCTCGGAGCTGAAGGAGCGCGGGAGGTTCGTGCGGATCACGGCTGCGGGGCTGAAGGAATCGCATCCGCATGATGTGCAGATGGTCGTCGAGGCGCCGAACTACCGGCGCTGAGGCTCTTCTCTGCTGGTGTGGGTGGGGGTCGGCGGCGGAGCGTGATGGCGGCCCCTCTGCCCGATGGGCCTTCGGCCCATACGCCCACCACACCGGAGGGGCCGCCATCACGCTCCGCCGCCTCCCACTCGGACCGCGCGGTCCCTGGGAGAGACCGGGGGACGCAGCGCGAGCGGCGCTGAAGCGCCGCCGCGACTGCGACTGCTGTCGGCAGCGCGAGCGGCGCTGAGGCGCCGCCGCGACTGCGGCTGCTGGCGGCAGCGCGAGCGGGCTGCGCCCGCCGCGGCTGGAGGTGGGCGCGGGCCACAGTAAACTCGCGGCTATGGAGATCGAGATCGGGCGCGCCAAGCGCGCCCGCCGCGCGTACGCCTTCGACGACATCGCGGTGGTCCCGAGCCGCCGGACCCGCGACCCGGAGGTGGTCTCGGTGAAGTGGGCGATCGACGCGTACCAGTTCGCTACCCCGATCCTCGCGGCTCCGATGGACTCGGTGGTGTCGCCGGCGACGGCGATCACACTGGGACGGCTGGGGGCGCTGGGCGTCCTCGACCTCGAGGGGCTGTGGACGCGATACGAGGACCCGGAGCCGCTGCTCGCGGAGATCCGCGAGCTGCCGGCCGAGCGGGCCACGCAGCGCATGCAGGAGATCTACTCGGAGCCGGTGAAGCCGGAGCTGGTGACGGCGCGGCTCGCCGAGATCCGCGCGGCCGGCGTGACCGTCGCGGGCGCCCTGTCGCCGCAGCGCACCGCCGAGCTGTACCAGACGGTCGTCGACGCGGGGGTCGACGTGTTCGTCATCCGCGGGACCACCGTCTCCGCCGAGCACGTCTCGCGGGACACCGAGCCGCTGAATCTCAAGAAGTTCATCTACGAGCTCGACGTGCCGGTCATCGTGGGCGGCGCCTCGACCTACACCGCCGCTCTGCACCTCATGCGCACGGGCGCCGCGGGCGTGCTCGTCGGCTTCGGCGGCGGCGCTGCCTCGACCACCCGCACGACCCTGGGCATCCAGGCGCCGATGGCGACCGCGGTCGCCGACGTCGCCGGCGCTCGCCGCGACTACCTCGACGAGTCGGGCGGACGCTACGTGCACGTCATCGCGGACGGCGGCCTCGGCACCTCCGGCGACATCGTGAAGGCCGTCGCGGTCGGCGCGGACGCCGTCATGCTCGGCTCGGCCCTCGCCCGGGCGACCGACGCGCCCGGCGGCGGCTGGCACTGGGGTGCGGAGGCGCACCACCAGCAGCTCCCGCGCGGCCGCCGCGTGCAGGTCGGCACCGTCGGCACCCTCGAGCAGGTCCTCTACGGCCCCGCGACGGACGCGAACGGCACCGCCAACCTGATCGGCGCGCTCCGCCGCTCGATGGCGACCACCGGCTACTCCGACCTCAAGGAGTTCCAGCGCGTCGAGGTCGTCGTCGCCCCCTACCAGCCCAGCTGACCCTCCGTCCCTCCTCCCTCCCTCCCCGGCGCGAGGCGTCCCCGAACGGTCGAGGCGTCCTGCAGCAGGTGGACGCCTCGACCGCTCGCGGACGCTTCGGTCGGGCGGACGCCGGCGTGCGCGAGCCGGGCGATCAGCGGGTGCGCGGAGTAGGCGTCCTGCCAGCGCCAGCGGACGACGCTGCTGACGAGGGCGCGCAGGCGCTCCTCCCGGCGCTTCTCCTCGAGCAGCGCCTGCTCGGGGGTGCGTCCTCGGAGGAAGCGCGGGTCGGTGTACTTGTGGGCGCCGTCGGCCTCTCCGATCACGTCCGCGTCCTCGAAGAAGAAGTCCACCGCACCGATCAGGCCCTCCTGGTCATGGAGCACCCGCTGCAGGACGGGTGCGGGCAGTCCCGCCTCGTGCATCGCGACCCGGCTGATCGACTCGAGCGGCGAGTCGGCGCGCTCGTCGGCGAACTCGGCCGCCCGGGCCGCCGCAGCACGGCCGCGCGTCCCAGCGGGCAGCTCGGCGACGCGGTTCCGCAGCTCCTCCGGCCCCAGGAGCCGCTCGCCGCGGCGGTCCCGCATCCGCAGGGCGTGGTCCGCGGCGGTGACGGCGCGCCGGAACGACGAGAACCGGCAGAGATCGAGCACGGTCTGTGCGAGATCGGAGACGGCCAGGCCGTCGACGACCACCACTCGGCCGGACGCCGAGCCCCGGTGCTCCGCTACGCCGTTGCGGGTCCGGCTGCCGACCGACGGCGACGCGGCGACGTGGACCGTTCCGTCGAGCGGCTCGACGAGGGGCAGGCCCCAGACCGCGGCGGCGGACTCGCGGAGGAGGACGGGACTCGTCCAGGTCGCGGCCACCGCCTCGATGCAGGCACGGTGGCGCACGTCGACCGAGGCGCTCCTCCACTCGGCGGCTCGCACGTGCACTCCGCGGCGGAGTCGGACGAACTCCGCCGATCTCCTGCAGGCCCCGCCCCGGAACAGCTCCAACCGTGTCATCCCGGAACCCTCTCACCGCGCAGCAGTCCCCGACCGGCCCCCTCGGCATCTGTGGACGGCGCGCGACGCCCTGTGGACAGCGAGGCGTCCCGGCGCGGTCGAGACGTCCCGCAACTACAGGACGCCTCGACCGTTCGAGGACGCATCGGCGTCGAGGGCCTCACGGGGTACGGGAGGCGGTCCTCCGTGGGCGAACGGCCGCCGGGGGAGCGCGGGGCGCGCCTAAGCTGGGAGCATCCCCGAGGTCGGAGCGCTGTCAGGCGCGGATGGAGCACGCATGGTCGAGGTCCGCAGGGTCAAGCTGCCCGGTGTCGGCGTTCTGCACACCTTCCTGACCGCGGACGGCGGCAAGGTCGGCGTGATCGCGCACCGCTCCGGTCACAGCGACCTCATCACCTTCGCCGAGGGCGATCAGGACGGCGCGAAGGTCTCGCTCCGCCTCAGCGACGACGAGGCGCACACCCTCGCCGAGCTGCTCGGCGGCACCCAGATCACCGAGTCGCTCACCGCGCTCGATCAGATCCCCGGCCTCTCGATCGACTGGTTCACCGTCGACTACGACGACCACATCGCGGGCCAGCAGCTCGGCAAGCCCGCCGACCGCGGCATCGTCGGCCTGACGGTCGTCGCCGTCGTGCGCGGCGACGCGGCGAACCCTGCTCCCGCCCCCGACTTCCGGGTGTTCCCCGGCGACACGCTCGTGGTCGCCGGCAGCCCCGAGAAGGTCGCCAAGGCCTTCGCGTTCTTCCGTTCCGGCGTCTTCGCCAAGGCTCCCGAGACGCCGCCCGGAGCCTGAGGATGCACCACGGCGAAGACCTCATCGTCCTCGGTGTCCTGTTCGTCGTCGCCTACGTCCTCGGGCGACTGGGGCGCACGATCGGCCTCCCGGCCATCCCGATCTACATGGTCGTCGGCCTGCTGGCGAGCCCGAACTTCCACCTGTTCCCGCTGGACTTCGAGTCGTCCTACATCGAGCTGACGGCCGTCTTCGGGCTGATCCTGCTGCTGTTCAATCTCGGGCTGGAGTTCGACCAGGACGAGTTCTACGGCAACGCGGCGCGGCTGATCCTCTCCGGCGGCTCCTACATCGCCGTCAACATGGCCGTGGGGCTCGCCTTCGGCTTCCTGCTGGGCTGGGGGAGCCGCGAGGCGCTGATCATCGCGGGCATCACGGCGACGAGCTCGAGCGCGATCGTGACGAAGCTGCTGATCGAGCTCAAGCGCCTCGCGAATCCGGAGACGCCGATGATCCTCGGCGTGACCGTGGTCGAGGACATCTTCATCGCGGTGTACCTGGCGATCGTGTCGGTCGTGCTCTCGGGCGAGACCGAGCCGTGGCCGGTCGTGCTGAAGCTCGTGATCGCCTTCGCGTTCCTCGTGGTGATGTTCGCGATCGCCCGCTGGGGCGGCCGCGTGGTGTCGCGGTTCTTCCGGACCCGGGACGACGAGCTCTTCACGATCCTGTTCTTCGGACTCGCGATCCTCTTCGGCGGCATCGGCGAGGTGCTCGGCGTCACCGACGCCATCGGCGCGTTCCTCATCGGCCTCGTGATCGGCGCCACCCGATTCCGCGCGCGGGTCGAGCGGATCGCGATCCCGCTCCGCGACGTCTTCGGCGCCTTCTTCTTCGTCAACTTCGGTCTCGGCCTCGACCCCGGGGCCTTCCCCGACGTGGTGCTGCCGGTCGTCGCGGCCTCGGTCATGACGATCGTGCTGAACCTCGGCGCCGGCCAGTTCGTCGCCTGGCTGAACAAGCTCGGTCCGCGGGCCGGGCTGAACGCGGCGTTCATCCTGCACAACCGCGGCGAGTTCGCGCTCATCCTCGCGACGCTCTCGCTCTCGGCGGGGCTCGACGAGCGGATCCAGCCCTTCGCCGGCCTCTACGTCCTGGTGATGGCGATCGTCGGCCCGATCCTGGCCTCGCGGTCCGAGAGCATCGGGCAGTTCCTCTCCCGGCGGCGGCACCGCCCTGCGCCGAGCGCCCGCGGCGCGATGGCGGAGGAGGACTTCGCCCTGGTCGAGGCGGCGATGGCCGACGGGGCGCCGGAGGAGCGCCCGCAGATCGAGACCGCGGAGACGCCGGTCGCCGAGCCGACGCCGCGCCCGCGCCGCCCGGTCGAGCCGGACGAGCTGGACGACGAGTTCCCCGATCCGATGCGGCAGGCCCTGATCGACCAGGCGATGCAGCAGTCGGACGGGATCGACTCCGACCGCCCGCGGCGCCCGCGCGAGCCCGACTACTGATCCGTGGACTCCGGTCTCCTTCGCGGAGTCACCGTGGACGGCGGAAAGTCCCATGCTGATCGAGTAGGCCGCGGCGCGCGGCGTATCGAGATCCACCGCAGTCGGGAGGTCGAGTCTGCAGGCCCGCCGTGCTCATGACGGTGGGTCTCGATACGCCCCTGCGGGGCTGCTCGACCAGCAGGGGGTCCTGCGGGGCTGCTCGACCAGCAGGAGGGGCAGCGATCCGAGGGTCCTCCCACCCTGGTTGGCTAGGCTTCTCGGGTCCGTCGTCGCCGAGCGGATCCGCCCCCGAACGAGGAACGCATGACGCAGAGCGCCCCGACGCAGAGCACGGTCTGGCAGGTCGCCCGGCGCCCGCGCTGGCTCGCCGCGCTGGTCCTGGCCCTCGTGATCGCGGGGCTCTTCGCCGCGCTCGGCCAGTGGCAGGTCGGCCGGGCGGTCGAGGCCGCCGCGCCCGACTCCGGGATCTCCGAGACCGTGCTGCCGCTGGACGAGGTCGCGGCGCCGTCGCGCCCGATCACGGCGACGGCGGACGGCCAGCGCGTCGAGGGCGCGTCCGATCTCGTCCCGGGCGGAGCCGAGATCCTCGGCGGCCGGCTGAACGCCGAGGAGCCCGGCTGGTGGGTCATCGCGCGCACCCGCGCGGCGACCGCCGACCTCGTGGTCGCCTACGGCTGGACCGCGGACCGCGCGCAGGCGCAGGCCGTCGCGGACCGCTTGAACGACGGCGCCGAGGCGGCGCCGGCCGCGTTCACCGGCCGCCTCGTCGCGAACGAGGCCGCCGAGGTCCCGGCCGAGGGCACCGACCCGATGACGCTCACCGCGCTCTCGATCCCCGCGCTGATCAACCGCTGGCCCGACCCGCCGCAGGACGTCTACCAGGGCTACGTCGTCCTCGACCAGCCCGTCGCCGGCCTCGAGGCGATCGACTCGCCGGCCCGCGTCACGGACGTCTCGCTCAACTGGCTCAACGTCTTCTACGCGATCGAGTGGGTCGTCTTCGCCGGCTTCGCGCTCTACCTCTGGTACCGCCTCGTCCGCGACGCCTGGGAGCGCGAGACGGAGGAGGCGCTCGAGGCCGCCGAGGCCGCGCAGGGCCCGGTCGGCTCCCGCGCCCCGTAAACTGGACCCCATGCCCCTCGAGCCCAAGCCCGCGCAGTTCCCTGCGATCAGGAGCGCGCTGCGCTTCTACCGGGTGACCTCGATCATCACCGGCGTGATGCTGCTGCTGCTCTGCGCCGAGATGCTGCTGAAGTACGTGTTCCACCTCGAGCTGTTCGTCTTCGGGCAGCAGGGCATCGCCCACTTCGCCCCGATGTACGAGGTGCCGGGCGGCGAGTGGAAGTCGAGCGGGACGGGCGCGAACCTGTCCACCGGCATCCTCATCGCGCACGGCTGGTTCTACGTCGTCTACCTCTTCGCCGACTTCCGCCTGTGGAGCCTGATGCGCTGGCCGTTCTCGCGGTTCGTGCTCATCGCGCTCGGCGGCGTGATCCCGACCCTGTCCTTCTTCGTCGAGACCCGCATCGCCCGCGAGGTCGAGCAGTACCTCGAGCGGCGCACCGCCGCACTCGATCCGACGACCCCGACCGACTCCGTGGAGGCCCCCCATCAGTGAGCAGTCCGGCACCAGCGCGCCCCAGTCCGGCGCGCAGCCGCATCTCGCCGCCCAGCCCGTGCTCGTCGTCGACTTCGGCGCGCAGTACGCGCAGCTGATCGCGCGGCGCGTCCGCGAGGCGAACGTGTACTCCGAGATCGTCCCGTCGAACACGACGGCCGCCGAGATCGCCGCGAAGTCGCCCGTCGGCATCATCCTCTCCGGCGGGCCCTCGAGCGTCTACGAGGAGGGGGCGCCGCAGCTCGACCCCGCCATCTTCGACCTCGGGATCCCCGTGCTGGGCATCTGCTACGGCTTCCAGGTGATGGCGAAGTCGCTCGGCGGCGAGGTCGCGAACACCGGCCTCCGCGAGTACGGCGCGACCGACGCGTCCGTGTCGGCGGACGGCGGCGTGCTCCTCGGCGACCAGCCCGTCGACCAGACCGTGTGGATGAGCCACGGCGACCAGGTCTCGAAGGCCCCCGCCGGCTTCGACGTCCTCGCCTCGACCGGCTCGACCGCGGTCGCGGCGTTCGGCAGCGACGAGCGCCGCCTCTACGGTGTGCAGTGGCACCCGGAGGTCAAGCACTCGGCGCACGGCCAGGCCGTGATCGAGAACTTCCTGCACCGCGCCGCCGGCATCCCCGCCGACTGGAACTCCTCGAACGTCATCGACGACCAGGTCGCGCTGATCCGCGAGCAGGTCGGCACCGGCCGTGTGATCTGCGGGCTGTCCGGCGGCGTCGACTCCGCCGTGGCCGCGGCGATCGTGCACCGCGCGGTCGGCGACCAGCTGGTCTGCGTCTTCGTCGATCACGGCCTGCTGCGCAAGGACGAGCGCCGCCAGGTGGAGGAGGACTACGTCGCCGCCACCGGCGTCCGCCTGGTCACCGTCGACGCGCGCGAGCAGTTCCTCGACGCGCTCGCCGGCGTCAGCGACCCCGAGCAGAAGCGCAAGATCATCGGCCGCGAGTTCATCCGCACCTTCGAGGGCGCCGCCGAGGCGCTCGTCCTCGAGGCGCAGGGCGAGGGCACGTCGATCGACTTCCTCGTGCAGGGCACGCTCTACCCCGACGTCGTCGAGTCGGGCGGCGGCACCGGCACCGCGAACATCAAGTCGCACCACAACGTGGGCGGCCTCCCCGAGGACCTGCAGTTCGCGCTCGTCGAGCCGCTGCGCACCCTCTTCAAGGACGAGGTGCGCGCCATCGGCCGCGAGCTCGGGCTGCCCGAGACCATCGTGGGCCGCCAGCCCTTCCCCGGCCCGGGCCTGGGCATCCGCATCGTCGGCGAGGTCACCCAGGAGCGGCTCGACCTGCTCCAGGAGGCGGACGCGATCGTCCGCGCCGAGCTCACCGCCGCCGGTCTCGACACCGAGATCTGGCAGTGCCCGGTTGTTCTGCTGGCCGACGTGCGCTCCGTCGGCGTGCAGGGCGACGGCCGCACCTACGGTCACCCGATCGTGCTGCGCCCCGTCTCCTCCGAGGACGCGATGACGGCCGACTGGACGCGACTGCCCTACGACCTGCTGGCCCGCATCTCGAACCGCATCACCAACGAGGTGAGCGGCGTGAACCGCGTCGTGCTCGATGTGACGTCCAAGCCCCCGGGAACCATCGAATGGGAGTAGCCGCGACCGCGGTATGAGAACGGGCCTCCGCAGGGGGCCCGTTCCTCGTTGGGGGCGCGCGGTCCGATTCGCAGGTGATCCCGGCGGGAGAGCGTGCTCATCCGCGTCGGGCGCAGCGGAGCGGCCGGATCGCCTGCAGATCGGACGGTAGCCGGATCGCATGCAGACCGGACGGGGGCGGGCCGGACTCGAGGGTCAGACAGGCGTGTCGAGGACGCCGACGAAGCGGGTGCCGATGCCGTCGTACTCGTCGCGGCGCCGGCCCTCGGGATGGTGCGGCCACTCGTCGGGGGAGTGGTCCTCGCAGACGAGGAAGGTGAACTCGGGCCACCACTTCTTCGGCCGGGCGGCCTCGGAGCGGCCGCAGATCGCGCACTCGAGGGTCACCCAGACCGGGCGCTTCCCCGTGCGGTTCTCCCGCGACTGCGCGAGCCAGGCCGGCGGGTCCTGCTCGAGGGCGACGACCTCCTCCTCGGAGAGCCGGGTGGGCAGCCCGTGCCGCGTCGCCATCTCGACGGGGATGTCGAGGCGCTGGGCGGCCTCACGTCGCGTGATCATCGGATCACCCTAGCCGAGCACCGGCTGCGCAGCCCGGGTCTGCGGGCGGAGCGAGGCCCGCGCGATCAGCCACTCGAGCGGCCCCTGCCCGACGAAGCGGCGCCAGAGCAGCGCGCCCAGGACGGAGGCGACGACGAAGGACGCGAGCAGCGTCCAGCTCTGCCAGGCGGCGAAGTCGAAGGGCTCGTACGGGGTCAGGTAGACGGCCAGGGCGACGAGCTGCACGGAGTAGATCGTCAGCGGCATCGCCCCCACCGCGGCCAGCGGCGCGGTGACGGTGCGGACGACGGCCAGGCGCTGCGCGAGAGCGGTGAGCGCTCCGATCGCGATCGCCGCGATGCCGCCGGCGCCGACGATCTCGGCGGTCGTGCTCGAGTGCGCCTCGACGGCGACCGGTCCGCCGAGGGCGAGCCCGATGCCGTAGCCGAGCGGTGCGGCGACGGCGCCGCCGATCACCAGCCAGCGCTGGGTGGTGGGCGAGCGGATGTCGCAGCGCGCGATCAGCAGTCCGAGCATCACGTAGGCGAGCCAGGAGGGGACGGGGTAGTACTCCGTCAGCCAGGTGAGCGGCATCCGCGCGAGCAGGGCGTCCGCGGGGGAGAGCGTCGCGATCCAGTCGTTCCCGGCCACGACGATCCGGTCGACGACGAGCGGTCCGCCCACCGCGAAGACCACGGCGAGGACGGCGAGCACCGCGCGCGGCAGGAGCATCAGGAGGGCCGCGACGGCGAACATCAGGCCGTAGTGCGGCAGGATCACCGCGATCGGCGTGCCGAGCAGATTCAGCCCCGCGCCGATCACGAGGAGGTACAGACCGCGCAGGAGGATCGAGGCGGTGTCGCGGAGCGGGCGGGTCGAGCGCCCGGCACCGCCGGACATCAGGCCGATCGAGACGCCGGCGAGCACGGCGAAGAGGACGGAGCTGCGGCCGTCCCAGGCCGCCTCCTGCTCGAGCGGGGCGAGGTGCGCCGCGAACATGCCGAGCACGGCGAGTCCACGGGCCACGTCGAGGCCGACGACGCGGGTCGGTGCATCGGCCATCATTCCTCCATCGTGTCAGCCGGAGTCGAGCGGACGGTGAGTGGCCGCGGAACGACGAACGGGCGCCCGACCGGTGAGGTCGAGCGCCCGTCGAGGCCGATCGCGTCCGGATCGCTCCGGTCGATCGAGTGCGAGGACTACTGGCGGAAGATCGAGATCAGTCGCAGCAGCTCGAGGTACATCCAGACGACGGTGACGAGGATGCCGTAGGCGCCCGTCCAGCCGTAGATGCGCGGGGCGCCGTTGCGGACGCCCTGCTGGATGAACTCGAAGTCCATCACGAGGGAGTAGGTGGCGAGCGCGATGGCGATGAGGCCGATCACGATGCCGATGAAGCCGGTGCGCAGACCGAAGCCGCCGCCGACGCCGAACAGGCCGAGGCCGAGGTTCACCAGCGAGAAGACCGCGTAGCTGATCATGCCGATGAAGAAGATCTTGTTCAGCTTCGGCGAGGTGCGGATCTTGCCGTTCATGAACAGCGCCAGGGTGACGCCGATCACGACGACGGTCGCGAGCAGGGCCTGAACGACCGCGCCCTCGTAGGCGCTCTCGAAGAAGCGCGAGATCGCTCCGACGCCGACGCCCTGGAAGGCGGCGTAGCCGAGGATCAGGCCCGGCGACGGGACCTTCTTGAACGCGTTGACGATGCCGAGGACCAGTGCCACGAGCACGGCGGGGAGCATCAGGCCGGGGACGAACCAGCCCACCGCGGCACCCGCGAGGAGCACGACGAAGGCGAGGGCCGTCTTCGCGAGGGTGTCCTCGACGGTCATCCGGTTGGTGTCGGCCGAGCCCGCGGCCGGACGGTTGTACATCTGGTCGAGCGTGCCGGGCGACACGTCCGGGACGTCCTGCACGCGGCCGGCGTAGCCCCGGTTGCTGAACTCCGGACGACCGAACGCCGGGTTGTTGCTTGCCATGGTTCCTCTTCTCTCAGGTGCGCTGGGCGGTGACGGACACGTCCGACGGGACTCGCGGATCTGAGTCGCTGTGATTGCGGGAGCCGCCGGGGACCTCTCGGACCTCGGGCGGTGCGTCCACAGTATCTGAGAACATCTCTCAGAGTCTGGCTATTCCCTTCTCGGGAGCCGAGGTTCCGCCCGGAGTCGTCGGTCGCCGCCCGTAGTATCGCCGCATGCCGACCTCCGCTCCGCTCGTCATCGGCCACCGCGGCGCGAGCGGCTACCGCCCCGAGCACACGCGCTCCGCCTACGAGCTGGCCGTCGCGCTCGGCGCCGACGCGGTGGAGCCGGATCTCGTGGCCTCCCGCGACGGCGTCCTGGTGCTCCGGCACGAGAACGAGATCTCCGGCACGACTGACGTGGCACGTCGCCCCGAGTTCGCGGAACGTCGTACGACGAAGCGCGTCGACGGCAAGGAGATCTCCGGCTGGTTCACCGAGGACTTCACCTGGGCCGAGCTGTCGACGCTCCGGGCCCGCGAGCGGCTGCCGGCGGTGCGCGCCTCCAGCGCCACCTTCGACGGCCAGTTCCCGATCCTGCGCTTCAGCGATCTGCTCGCCCTGCTCGACCGGGCGGGGGAGGACGCACCGCAGTCGCCGCCGGGGCTGGTCGCCGAGATCAAGCACGCGACGTACTTCGACGCGCTCGGGCTGCCGCTCGACGTGCTCCTCGAGCAGGAGCTCGCGGCGGCGGGCTGGGCGCGGACCGACCCGCGGCTGACGATCGAGAGCTTCGAGAAGACCGTCCTCGAGCGCCTCGCCGTCCGCGGGGTGGGGACGCGGCGCGTCTACCTGATCGAGTCGCGCGGGACGCCGCCGGACCTCGTCGCCGCGCACGGCTCGAGGGCGACGCCCTACGCCGACTTCGTCACCCCCGCCGGGCTGCGCGGCCTGGCCGGGACGGTCGACGGCGTGAGCGTCGACAAGAGCATGCTCTTCAGCCGGGACGGCGCGGGGCGCGCGACCGGGACGAACTCCCTGGTCGCGGACGCGCACGCGGTCGGCCTGCAGGTCTACACCTGGACGCTCCGGGCCGAGAACCGCTTCCTCGAGAAGGTGCATCGGATCGGCCGCGAGCCGGAGGCGTACGGGGCGTGGCAGGACGAGTTCCGGGCGATCCTGCGCACCGGGATCGACGGCGTCTTCGCCGACCAGCCTGACCTGGCGATCGAGGCGCGCGCCGCCGAGGACGAGGCCTGGGCGGGGCCGACCGGCTGACGCGTCCCCGCCCGCTCCGGCGCGTGCGGAGCGAACCGGGAGCAACCGCTGGCATCATCGGCGCACGTGCTCGCGTCCGGGCGGCTCCTCGCGACGCGGCGTCCGTCGGCTCCGACCGTCGTCCCCGCTCCGTGCCGCCGCCCGCCGTCACCGCTGTCCGCCACCGACCCCGACCCGCCGAGAGGAGTCCGACCGTGAAGACCCGCGCCCGCATCACCCGCCGCTGGATCAGCTTCGCCGTGCTCGCGGCTCTCGGCGTCGCCGCGGTGTACTGGCTCGCCGTGCTGACCCCGCAGGGCCAGGCGGCCGAGAACTCCGGGCTCCGGGGCGCCGACCTCGTCTTCGGCCGCGCGACCGGGACGGCCGCGGGGGCGCTCGCCGACGTGACTCCGGTGTCGATGATCGGCGGAGCGCTGCTGGTCGCCGCGATCGCGCTGATCCGCCGGCGGCCGGCGCTGGCGCTGGCGTCCGTCGGCTCCATCGTCGTCACGGCGGGGCTGACGCAGCTGCTGAAGAACGTGGTGCTCGAGCGGCCGCTGCTCGTCGAGACCGACTCCTGGTACACCGGCGGCAGCTTCCCGAGCGGGCACACGGCGGCGGCGGTCTCCGTGGTGTTCGCCCTGGCGATGGTCGTCCCGGGGCGCGGGCGCACGGTCGTGCTGGCGATCGGCGGCGCCGTGGTGGTCCTGGTCGGGAACCTGACGATGGCGGCCTCCTGGCACCGCGCGAGCGACGTGCTGGGCGCCGACCTGGTCGCGCTCGCCTCCGCCTCGCTCGCCTGCGCCTGGCTCTCGACGCGCGCGCAGGTGGGCCGGGCGCCGCGGAAGCCGCCGCGCCGGGCGGTGCTCCGGGTGCTGCTCGTCTGCTCGATCGTGCTGGTGCTGACGCTGGCGGCGCTCGCCGTGCAGGGCATCCAGTACTACCCGGACGACACGAAGGACCTCGTCGCGTTCGGGCTGCTCCAGGTGCTCGCGGTGGCGACCTCGACGGTCGCGGTGGTGGGCTTCGCGCTGGCCTGGCGCGGGCTCGACATCGGCGGTCCGCTCGCCGCCCCGGCGCGGCGGCAGCGCACCGCCTAGAGCCGGGCCTCGCGAGCGGGCCGCATCCCGCGCCGGGTGTCGGAGGGGCGATCTACACTCGGAGGGACATGAGCCTCCTCTTCGATCCGAGCGATTCCCGCGCCACCCCGGTCATCGTCGGCGCGCCCGGCGGGCCCTCCGACGACTCCGCGCGCACCGACCCCGCGCACGAGCGGCTGGTGGCCGGGCTGAACCCGCAGCAGCGCGAGGCGGTCGAGTACCGCGGCGACGCGCTGCTCATCGTGGCCGGCGCGGGGTCGGGCAAGACGAGCGTGCTCACCCGGCGCATCGCGAGCCTGCTCGGCAGCGGGGAGGCGTGGCCGAGCCAGATCCTCGCGATCACCTTCACCAACAAGGCGGCCGCCGAGATGCGCGAGCGCGTCGAGAAGATCGTCGGCCAGGCGGCCGAGGGGATGTGGATCTCGACCTTCCACTCCGCCTGCGTGCGGATCCTGCGCCGCGAGGCCGAGAACTTCGGGATGACCTCGTCGTTCACCATCTACGACTCGGGCGACCAGCGCGCGCTGCTCAAGCGGATCGTGAAGGACCTCGAGGCGGACTCGCTCGGGATCACGGTCGCGAGCGCCTCGGCGAAGATCTCGAAGCTCAAGAACGAGCTCGCCGACGTCGACTCCTACGCCCGCACCGCGAACATGAGCGACCCGAACGAGGAGATGTTCCTCCAGGTCTTCCGCGCCTACTCGCGCGCGCTCGAGAGCGCGAACGCCTTCGACTTCGACGACCTGATCGCGCAGACGGTCTACCTCTTCCGCGCCTTCCCGCACGTCGCGGCGAAGTATCAGCGCCGGTTCCGGCACGTGATGGTCGACGAGTACCAGGACACGAACCACGCGCAGTACTCGCTGATCCACGAGCTGACCCGGCCCGTCCCGCCGGCCACGATCGCGGCGGCCGCCTTCGACCGGCCCTACCGCGGCCCGGTGACGGCCGACGGCTCGATCCCCGGGGCCTCGCTCACGGTCGTGGGCGACTCCGACCAGTCGATCTACGCGTTCCGCGGGGCGGACATCCGCAACATCGTCGAGTTCGAGCGCGACTTCCCGGGCTGCCGGGTCATCCTGCTCGAGCAGAACTACCGCTCGACGCAGAACATCCTCTCGGCCGCGAACGCCGTCATCTCGAACAACTTCGACCGCCGGGCGAAGAACCTCTGGTCCGCCAGCGGCGAGGGCGAGAAGATCATCGGCTACACGGGGTACTCGGGTCACGACGAGGCGCAGTTCGTCGTCGACGAGATCGCGCGGATCCACGCGGCCGGCACCGGGTACGACGAGATCGCGGTGTTCTACCGCACCAACGCGCAGACCCGCGCGCTGGAGGAGATCTTCATCCGCTCGGCGCTGCCGTACCGCATCCTCGGCGGGACCAAGTTCTACGAGCGCGCCGAGATCAAGGACGCGCTCGCCTATCTGATCACCGTCGCGAACCCGGCCGACGTGCTCGCGCTCCGGCGCATCATGAACACGCCCAAGCGCGGCATCGGCCCGGCGACCGAGGCGCAGCTGCAGTCCTTCGCGGACACCAACGGGGTGACGCTGCGCGAGGCGATGCGGAACGCCGGGTCGCTCGGCATGGGGCCCAAGGTGACGAAGGCGATCGTCGACCTCGCGACGCTGCTCGACGAGTGCGCGCTGATGCTCGACCCGGCGCGGCCCGAGGGCGAGGCGAAGGTGCACGAGGTGCTGACGGCGCTGCTCACGCGCAGCGGCTACATCGACATGCTCCGCGCCAGCCGCGACCCGCAGGACGAGGCGCGGGCCGAGAACGTCGACGAGCTGATCGCCGTGACGAAGGAGTTCGCCCGGAACAACCCCGACGGCGGCCTGGTCGACTTCCTGACCGAGGTGTCGCTCGTCGCGGCGGCGGACGACCTCGACGACGACTCCGGCACCGTGTCGCTGATGACGCTGCACACCGCGAAGGGGCTGGAGTACGACGCGGTGTTCCTCACCGGCATCGAGGAGGACCTCCTCCCGCACCGCATCTCGGCGAACGAGCCGGGCGGCCCCGCGGAGGAGCGGCGGCTGTTCTACGTCGGCATCACCCGGGCGCGCAAGCGCCTCTACCTGTCCCTCGCGATGACCCGGGCGCAGTACGGCGAGACCTCGGTGGCGATGCCGAGCCGGTTCCTCCAGGAGATCCCGGCCGAGCTGATCCAGTGGCGCCAGTCGCCGGGCGCCGCGACCTCGCGCGGCGGCACGCAGCCGCGGGCGCTCAATGCCCAGCGCCCCGGCTTCGGCCGCTCGAAGGCGAACACCGAGTTCCGCCAGGCGCTCGCCGCGGCGCCGAAGGCGAAGGGCGAGTTCCCCAATCGGATCACCGGGATGGTGCGCGACAACGGCGACCTCGAGCTGATCGCGGGCGACCGGATCCGGCACACCGACTTCGGCGAGGGACGCGTGAACGCGGTCACCGGCGAGGGCAGCAAGCGGGTCGCGCACGTGCTCTTCGACCAGGTCGGCGCCAAGAAGCTGCTGATCAAGGTCGCGCCCATCGAGAAGCTCTGAGCCGGTCGTGTCTGAGCCGTACGTGTCCGAGTCGCTCGTGAGTGAGCCGTTCGTGTCCGAGTCGCTCGTGAGTGAGCCGCTCGAGTGGTCGTGAGCCGGTCGAGAGCGCCTGAGGCGGGCGCGGCGGGCTGGCGCGGACCGATCGCGGCGCGGGTGGCGACGGAGGCGTTCGCGCCGCCGGTGCTGGCGATGGTGGTGCCGCTGATCGTCGGCGCCCGGGTCGCGGACCCTCCGTTGCTCGGCGTGGCCTGGGGCGCGCTCGCGGCGCTCTTCGTCGGGGTGCTGCCGTACCTCGTGGTCCGGCTGCTGATGCGCGCGGGGCGGATCCGCGGCGATCACCACGTGCCGGACCGGCGCGAGCGGGCGCTGCCGATCGGGCTCGCGCTGGTCTCGATCGTCGTCGGGCTCGTGCTGCTCGCGGTGCTCGGGGCGCCGCGGGCGGTCACGACCTTCGGCGTCGTCACGGTGGCGGTGCTCGTCGTGATCGGCCTGGTCAACCTCGGCTGGAAGCTGTCGGGGCACGCGGCCGTCGTCGCGACCTGCGCCGTGGTGGTGCTGATCGCCTACGGACCGTGGTCGCTCCTGATCACCGTGCCGATCGCGCTCTGGACCGGCTGGTCACGGGTGCGCCTCGGCGCGCACACGCCCGCGCAGGTGACCGCGGGCGCCCTCGTCGGCGGCGTGCTCGCCTCCGTCGTCTGGTCCCTGCTGGGCTGACCCGCCTCCGCGAGATGCCACTTGTGCACGCCTTCCACGGCGTGTCGCGTGCACAAGTGGCATCTCGCGGGAGGGAAGGCTAGGCGTCGCAGGCGATGCCGTCGCCGTCGTTGTCGAGGTCGTAGTCGTCGGGGCCGACGACCGTCACCGGGCCCAGGATGTAGACGGGGCCGTTGCCGCTGCCGGCGGCGCAGTCGCCGTCGGAGGCGATCGGGACGCACTCGCCGGCGTAGCTGGAGTGGCAGCCGGCGCCGGCCGGCTCGGCGACCGGCGCGGGGGCCGGCACCAGCGTGCCCACGCGGGTGACGTCGTCGACCGGGGGCGTGGTGACCGACTCCGACAGCTGCGAGCGGGAGACCTCGGCACCGTCGTGCTTCACGACCTCGACGGTGCGGGTGAGCACGCCGTCGACGCCGGCGATCACGGTGCTCGTGCCCTGGGCCGCGCCCGGGTCGTCCTCGGTGCGCGAGGAGCGGGGGATCGCGACGGTCTCGGTCACCGTCTCGGTCGTGATCACGACCGTCCGCGTCGGCGTCGGCGTCGGCGTCGGCGTGGTCGTGCGAGTCGGTGCGGCGGCAAAGGACGCCGGGCTCTCGGTGCCGGACGCCACGGCCTGCTCGTCGGCCGGTGCCGGCGCGGTCGTGGATCCGAGCGCCGAGGTGCTCAGGACGAGGACGAGCATCGCGGCGGCTCCCGTCATCGCCGACGCTCGGCGGCGACGCGGCAGTCCGAGCCAGGTCGGCCGACGCAGGAGCACGCCGTAGGCGGCCGTGATCAGCACGACGAGGGCGACCATGATCAGCGCCGACCAGGGCCCTCCCGTCAGCCAGGCGACGAGGGCGAGAAAGGCGGTGATGCCGCCGACGACCCACTGCAGCGGGGTGAGGCGGAGACGGGTGAGCCTGAGCGACCCCGCCCGCAGCGGCCGGCGCCCGGAGGGGCTGCGGTCAGCGGCGCTGACATCGGCGGGCCGGCTGTCCTGGACCCTGCGTGCGAAAGGACGCGGAGCGGGCCGCCGATCTGCGGAGCGGCGGTTGCGTCGAGCGCGGTCCGGCAGATCGGGCGGGGAGTGGTGCGGGCGGGAGCTCATCGACGGTTCTTCCTGGTGGCGCGGCGGGACGCCTCAGCATGCCTCACCCGCGCCCTCCCCCGTGTCCCCCTAACAGGGCTGACCCTCCTGCTCGCCCGCCCGTTCCCCCGCCGCGAGATGCCACTTGTGCGCGCGACACGCCGTGTCGGGCGTGCACAAGTGGCATCTCGCGGAGGAGGGGACGAGCGAGCAGGGCGTCAGGAGTACTGGGCGACGAGCTCGCGCTTCAGGACCTTGCCGCTGGGGCCGAGGGGGAGCGCCTCGACGAGCTCGATGCGGCGGGGGAACTTGAAGGCGGCGAGGTGCTCGTTCGCGTACGCGATCAGCTCCTCCGCGGTCGCCGAGGCCGACGGCAGCAGCACCACGGCGGCCATGATCTCCTGGCCGTGCTTCTCGTCGGCGACGCCGAAGACGGCGGCGTTCGCGACGTCCGGGTGCCCGATCAGGACCTCCTCGACCTCGCGCGGGTACACGTTGTAGCCGTTGCGGATGATCATGTCCTTGGTCCGGTCGAGGATGCGGATGTAGTCCTCGTCGTCCTTGGTGCCGAGGTCGCCGGTGCGGAACCAGCCGTCGACGACCGCCGCGGCCGAGGCCTCCGGGTTGCCGAGGTAGCCCTTCATCAGGTTGTGGCCGCGGACCACGATCTCGCCCAGCTCGCCGCGAGGGAGCAGCTCGATCCGGTCGGCGAGATCGGGCCGGGCGACCTCGACGTCCACACCCCAGATCGGCGTGCCGACGGTGCCGGCGCGCGGCGGGACGCCGACGTGGTTGAAGGTCGCGACGGGGGAGGTCTCGGTCAGGCCGTAGCCCTCGTAGATCTCGACGCCGAACACCTCGCGGAAGCGCTCGATCACCGCGACCGGCAGCGCGGCGCCTCCCGAGACCGCGTAGCGCAGCGGCGGTCGGTCCGCCCGGCGGGACGCGGCGTCCAGGAGCGCCACGTACATCGTCGGGACGCCCTCGAACACGGTGCAGCCGTGCGCGATCATCGCCTCCAGTGCCGCGTCGCCGTCGAACTTCGGCACGAGCACCACGGTCGCCGCCGTGCGGAACGCGGTGTTCATCGCGCAGACCTGGCCGAAGGTGTGGAAGAGCGGCAGCGCTCCGAGCACCACGTCGCCCTGGTGCAGATCGAAGGTGTTCATCAGGAGCACGTCGGACTGCGAGACGATCGCGAGATGCGTCCCCTCCGCTCCCTTCGGACGCCCGGTGGTGCCGCTGGTGTAGAGGATCGTGGCCGTGTCGAACGGCGAGCGCGGCACGTAGGTGTCGATCGGCGTCGCCGTCGCGGCGAGGTCCTCGAGCCGCGGGAAGGGGCTCTCTGTGCCGTCGGGCACGAGGACGCTCAGCACGGGGACGCCGGCGAGGGCCGCTCCGGCGGCGCCCTCGGCGAGCAGCGGGGCGGCGCAGATCAGCGCGGTCGCCCCGGAGTCGCGGAGGACGTAGGCGATCTCGTCGTGCTTGAGCAGCGCGTGCACCGGCACGACGACCGCGCCGAGGGCGAGGACGGCGAAGTAGCCGCGCGGGAAGTCGGGGACGTTGGGGATCAGCAGCGCCACCCGGTCGCCCGGCCCGACGCCCTGGGCGTGCAGGGCGCCGGCGTAGGCGCGGGTCTGGTCCCAGAGGGTGCGGTAGTCGAGGGCGAGCGGGCCCACCCGGACCGCGACCGTCGTCGGCGTGCGGCGCGCCGCCTCCGCCAGGATCGCCGCGACCGAGACGCTGCCGTACCCGGTCGCGGGCGGGGGTGCGGCGGGTGCCTCGGCGGTCCGCGGTTCGGTGATGCTCATCGGGGGCTCCAGTCGTCGTTGACCGCCACGGCGCTGTGCCGGGTGCTCCACACGGTAGATCCGGCGGGGGCGCCGTTCAAGCGCTCCGCACCGGATGCTCAGTGTGCGGCCCGGCGCGGCGGGTGGACGAGGGGGCCCGCACCGCGCGGCGCAAGTGCCTGCGAGGGCCGGCGGCCGCCCGTACAGTCGATCGGACCACGCCGACCCGACCACGGCGAGGGTCCGGGACGGCGGTGGTCCGACGATCGAGGAGGCGCTCATGCGCGGCGAGGCGACGCTCTACACCGAGACGATCGCGACGGCGCCGTTCGCGCTGGCCGTGATCGCCGAGGCGACCGGCTCGCGGGTGGTCGGCGCGCGCACCGCGGACGCCCACGTGCCGCTCTACAGCGGACCGACCAGCGCGCGGGTCTCGGTGGCGGGCTTCGGCGACAGCGTGCCGATCGCCGTCGACGTCCGCGACGAGCGCGGGCAGGACGAGGCGCGGGCGGCGGCGCAGGCTCTCGGGCTCGAGCTGGCGGCCTACGCGGGGTGGACGATCACGCCCGGCTTCTGAGGCGGGCGGCGTCGCGCTCGGTCTCGGCGCGCACGCGGGCCAGGAAGTAGCGGCTCGGCGCGGTGCGCACGACCGTGGGCAGGGCGCGGTAGACGGCGAACGTGCGGGCCAGTGCGCGGTCGAAGCGCGCCTGCTGCCGCGCGCTCCAGCGGAAGCCGAACGGCGCGCGCAGCTCCGCCGGCAGCAGCCCCGCGGTGATCAGGCGCAGATACGGGCCGAGCGGGCGCAGCCACCAGGCCGCGAGTCCGCCGCCGAGCAGATCGCGGGCGACCCGGCGCGCGGCGGGCGTGACCTCGAGGCGGCCGAGCTCGCGCTCCCAGTAGGCGTCGAACGCCGCGCGCGAGGACGGCCAGAGCTCCTCGGGCATCTGCAGCGCGGTGCCGACGACGCGGGAGCGGTGCACGATCTCGTCCGCCTCCTCCCGGCCGAGCGGGCCGAAGGCGCCCTCGTGGAGCTGCAGCATCGACTGCGTGATCGTCGCGGCCACCCAGCGCTGCAGCTCCGGGTCGAAGGCGGTGTAGCCCGGGCCGCGGACCGGGCCGTGCGCGCGGTTCACCCGGCGCTGCACGGTCCGGAGGTCCTCGGGGCTGCCGAACTGGAGCGCGTAGAGGTAGGAGAGGGTGCCGTACAGTCGGCCGAGCGCGCGGTGCACGAAGTCGGAGTGCTCGGCGACGCCGGCGCCCACCGCGGGGTGCGCGATCTGCAGGAGGATCGCGCGGGCTCCCGCGACGAGGAAGACGCCCTCGCGGAAGACGTCGCGGTCGGCGGGGGCGCGCAGGGGCATCCCTCCACGGTACGCGGCGCGGGCGTCCCTCCCCAGCCGGCGATGCGCGCATCCCTGCACACTCCAGCCGCGGCACGGCGAGGGCTCGCGGGGTCCGGAGTAGAGTTGGCGCGGCCCAGAAAGAGTGCCGACACAGAACCGTGCCGAGACTCCGGACAGCGCGACCCTCCGACGGCGCGGATCCGGACAGCACGGACCTCCGGCGCCGTGGGCCGCACTCGGACTCGGAACGCAAGCGCGCTCGGCGCGGAATGGGAATGCAGCGTGGATCTCTTCGAATACCAGGCCCGTGATCTGTTCGAGAAGTACGGCGTGCCCGTGCTCCCCGGCATCGTCGCCGATACGCCGGAGGAGGTGCGCGCCGCGGCGGAGAAGCTGGGCGGCGTCACCGTCGTCAAGGCGCAGGTCAAGATCGGCGGCCGCGGCAAGGCGGGCGGCGTGAAGGTCGCGAAGACCGCGGACGACGCGTTCGAGGCGGCGAAGTCGATCCTCGGCCTGGACATCAAGGGCCACGTCGTCAAGCGCGTCATGGTCGCCGGCGGCGCGCGGATCGACCGCGAGTTCTACTTCTCGGTCCTGCTGGACCGAGCCAACCGCTCCTACCTCTCGCTCACCTCGTACGAGGGCGGCATGGAGATCGAGCAGCTCGCCGTCGAGCGCCCCGAGGCCCTCGCCCGCGTCGAGGTCGTCCCCGGCCAGGGCATCGACCAGGCCAAGGCCGAGGAGATCGCCCGCGCGGCGAAGTTCCCGGAGGAGCTGATCGCCAAGGTCGCCCCCGTGCTCGTGAAGCTCTACGACGTCTACACCGGCGAGGACGCGACCCTCGTCGAGGTGAACCCGCTCGTGCTCACCGAGGAGGGCGACATCGTCGCGCTCGACGGCAAGGTCTCGATCGACGAGAACGCCGGCTTCCGCCACCCCGAGCACGCTGCGCTCGAGGACAAGGACGCCGCCGACCCCCTCGAGGCCAAGGCCAAGGAGAACGACCTCAACTACGTGAAGCTCGACGGCGAGGTCGGCATCATCGGCAACGGCGCGGGGCTGGTCATGTCCACGCTCGACGTCGTCGCCTACGCCGGCGAGAAGCACAAGGGCGTCAAGCCCGCCAACTTCCTCGACATCGGCGGCGGAGCCTCCGCCCAGGTGATGGCGAACGGCCTCGACGTGATCCTCGGCGACGAGCAGGTCAAGAGCGTCTTCGTCAACGTCTTCGGCGGCATCACCGCGTGCGACGCCGTCGCCAACGGCATCCTGCAGGCGCTGGAGATCCTCGGCGACTCGGCGACCAAGCCGCTCGTCGTGCGCCTGGACGGCAACAAGGTGGAGGAGGGCCGCGCGATCCTCGAGGCCGCCGCCAACCCGCTCATCACCCTGGCCGCGACGATGGACGAGGGCGCCGACAAGGCCGCCGCTCTCGCCGCCGCGTAACGACCCCCTCGACTCAAGGAATCAGAGAACAAGCATGTCGATCTTCCTCAACAAGGACTCCAAGGTCATCGTCCAGGGCATCACCGGCGGCGAGGGCACCAAGCACACCGCGCTGATGCTCAAGGCCGGCACGAACGTCGTCGGCGGCGTCAACGCCCGCAAGGCCGGCACGACCGTCACCCACGGCGACGTCGAGCTGCCCGTCTTCGGCACCGTCAAGGAGGCCATCGAGGCCACCGGCGCCGACGTGTCGATCGCGTTCGTCCCGCCCGCCTTCTCGAAGGACGCCGTCATCGAGGCGATCGACGCCGAGATCGGCCTCCTCGTCGTCATCACCGAGGGCATCCCGGTGCAGGACTCGGCCGAGTTCTGGGCCTACGCGCAGGAGAAGGGCAACAAGACCCGGATCATCGGCCCGAACTGCCCCGGCATCATCACGCCGGGCGAGTCGCTGGTGGGCATCACCCCCGCGACGATCACCGGCAAGGGCCCGATCGGCCTCGTCTCCAAGTCGGGCACCCTGACCTACCAGATGATGTACGAGCTGCGCGACCTGGGCTTCTCGACCGCCATCGGCATCGGCGGCGACCCGATCATCGGCACCACGCACATCGACGCGCTCGCCGCGTTCGAGGCCGACCCCGAGACCAAGGCGATCGTGATGATCGGCGAGATCGGCGGCGACGCCGAGGAGCGCGCGGCCGACTTCATCAAGGCGAACGTCACGAAGCCGGTCGTCGGCTACGTCGCAGGCTTCACGGCTCCCGAGGGCAAGACCATGGGCCACGCCGGCGCCATCGTCTCCGGCTCCGCGGGCACCGCGCAGGCCAAGAAGGAGGCCCTCGAGGCCGCCGGCGTCCGCGTGGGCAAGACGCCCTCCGAGACGGCCG
This sequence comes from Rathayibacter sp. VKM Ac-2856, assembly GCF_013205055.1. Classification (GTDB taxonomy): domain Bacteria; phylum Actinomycetota; class Actinomycetes; order Actinomycetales; family Microbacteriaceae; genus Rathayibacter. The sequence goes on along the minus strand of NZ_JABMLF010000001.1, from coordinate 1,308,055 downwards.
ACCTGCTGCGCGAGGTCTACGCGGCGCTCTAGTCCGCCGCGCGTCCGGAACGGACGGGATCGCCCGCCTCACGCGGGGGTCCCGTCCGTTCCGTCGTCTCCGGCCGGGGGAGCGGTAGCGTGCAGTCGTGACCCGCCGCCTCGGACTCGACTTCCTCACCTTCGTGCCCTACCCGGACGGCCCCGAGCGGCCGGACGACGCGGCGCGCAGCCTCGAGGACGGACTCGCCCTCTTCGAGCTCGCCGAGCGGCTCGGCTACGACACCGGCTGGGTGCGCGTGCGGCACTTCGAGCGCTTCCTCGCCTCGCCGATGACCTTCTTCGCGGCGGCCTCGCAGCGCACTCGCCGCCTGCGGCTGGGCACCGCGGTGATCGGCGCCCGCTACGAGTCGCCGGTCCGGCTCGCGGAGGACGCGGCGACCGTCGACCTGCTCTCGGGCGGTCGGCTCGATCTCGGCGTCAGCAGCGGCTTCGCGCACCTCGCCTCCGTGTTCGACGGCGTCTTCGGCCAGGCCGAGCGCGAGTTCCGCGCCGAGGCGCAGGAGCGGATCGAGCGCCTGCGCGAGGCCCTCTCGGGCTCGGTGCTGGGCATCGCCGAGTCGGCGCTGATGTCGGTGCCGGTCGGCGATCCGCTCGTCCAGCAGCCGCATGCGCCCGGCCTGGCGGACCGGCTCTGGTACGGCGCCGGCACGACCGCGTCCGCCGTGCGCGCGGGCGAGCAGGGCATGCACCTCCAGGTCTCGACGCTGAACACGGAGGAGACCGGGCTGCCGTTCGCCGAGCAGCAGGCCGCGCAGATCCGCGCGTATCGGGCGGCCTTCGCCGCCGCCCACCCCGAGCGGACGTCCCGCGTCACGGCGGGGCGCATCGTGCTGCCGCTGACGGGTCCCGCCGACGAGGAGGCGCACCGCCCCTTCGTCGAGGGCTATCTCGCGCGGATGGACGACGACGGCCGGCCCCGCACGGCCGACCGCTCGATCATCGCGGCGCCGATGCGCTTCAGCCCGCTCCACCTCGGAACGGCCGACGAGATCGTCGCCTCGCTCGCCGCCGACCCGGCGCTCGCCGAGGCGGACGCGCTCACGATCACGCTCCCCGCGGTCGGCGGGGTCGAGTCGCACCGGCGGATCCTCGAGGTCGTCGCCGAGGAGATCGCGCCGCGACTCGGCTGGACTCCCGCGGCCTAGCTGCGGACGCGCCGCGCGAGCAGCAGGAGAGGCCGCTGGAGCAGGAGCAGCAGCAGCCACCACAGCCCGCCCGACGGCACGAGCAGCGCGAGCGCGAGGGCGAGGACGAGGAGCGTGACGGGGACGACGGCCGGGGCGAGGCGGACCGGCCCGGCGCCCTCGCGCAGCAGTTCCGGACGGAGCCGCAGCCGCAGCTCGATCAGCAGCAGCGCGCCGCTGATCACGATCATCGTGCCGATGTAGAGGCCGACCGTCGCGCGCGAGTCGGGCAGCAGCGCGATCGCGCTCGTCGCGAAGGGCAGGAACGCGATCCCGATCAGCCAGAGCAGGTCGAGCCAGACCAGCCCCGCGTCGTAATCACCGGCGAGCTCGAAGATCCGGTGGTGCGGCATCCAGAACACCGCGATCAGCGTGAAGGAGAGGGCGAAGGCGAGCACCGAGTCCAGGTGCTGGCCGAGCACCGCGCCCACCCCGCCGCCCTCGCGGCCGATCTCGGGGGCGAGCTCGACCAGCGGCAGCACCAGGATCGTGATCGCGATGGCCACGGTCGCGTCCGAGAAGTTCACGATGCGGTCCAGGCCCCGCTCGGTGCGCGTGGGCCGGCGCGCCTCGCTCCGGCGTCCGCGGTGCACCAGGCGCTCGATCGGACCGGAGAGCAGGAGCAGCAGCAGCGCGAGCATGTTCACCGCGGGCACGGCGACGGCGAGCACGAGTGCGACGAGCAGGATCGAGATCACGATCAGCGATCGCGCGGAGGATCGCTGCGGTGCGATCCCGGGGGCGAGCAGCGCGGGGTCGCGCCGCAGGACCAGCTGCATCGCCAGGGTCGCGGTGCTCGCGACGATCATCGTGCCGATGTAGAGCGCGAACACGGTCGGATCGGTGTCGAACGCGTTCGAGAGCAGGTTCGCCGCGAACGGCAGCAGCACGATCGAGGCGAGCCAGACGAAGTTCACCGCGACCAGCGCGGGGGAGTACCGGGCCACGCCCTCGACGACCGCGTGATGCACCAGCCAGAGCCGGCCGATCACGGCGAAGGTGATGACGAACGCCGAGAGCGTGCCCCAGTGGCCGGCGAGCAGCGCGCCGAGATCGCTCGCGCCGCCCTCCTCGACCACGTCGACGAGGGGGAGGACGAGGAAGGTGATGGCGATGGCGACCGTGGCGTCGGTGAAGTTCACCAGCCGATCGAGGCCGCGCTCGGTGCGGTCGCCGGTCGTCGTCACGGCTCGACCCTAGGGGACGGCACGGCCGGCGGCTCCGGTGGATCTCGATGCGCCCGCGGTGCGGGCTGCTCGATCAGCAGGAGGCACCCGCGTGCCGACGGGCCGCGCAGATCGAGCGGCCGCTCCGATGCCGGTCGAGCCGCCCCGGAGGGACGTATCGAGACCCGCCCACCTCGGCACGGAGGAGGAGCCGGTCCGCGCTCGCCCGGGGCGTCGCTGAGCCGCCGCGGGCGGGGCCGCCGATAGGCTCGACAGGCTCATGAACCGGATCACCGTCGCACTCCTCGCCGCCTTCGACGCCGCGCTCTCGGCGCTGATCGGCCTCGCGATCCCGCTCGTGCCGCTGACGATCCTCTGGGCCGTCCAGTACGACACGGCCGTCGACTGGAGCGTCTTCTGGCGGGTCGCCGCCGACGCCTGGCTGCTCGGCCACGGCGCGGACCTGCAGGCCGCCTTCGCCCCCGACTCCCCGCTCGCGCTCGGGCTGCCGGGCGGCGGGCAGCCGTTCGCGATCACTCTCGCCCCGCTCGCCTTCGCGCTCCTCGCGGTCCTGCTCGGGGCCCGGACGGGCCGGCGCGCGCAGGAGTCGCCCTACCGGCTCCTCGGCATCGGCTCGGCGATCGCCACCTACCTCCTCGTCGCTCTGCTGGTGACCCTCGGTGCGACCGCCGACGTCGCACGGATCGACGTCCTCCAGGGCACGCTGCTGCCGCCGCTCGTCTTCGCCCTCGGCGTGGTGATCGGGGCGGCGACCCACTCGGCCCGCAGCGGCGAGCGCGATCCGATCGGCGACTTCGCCGAGCGGTCGCTGCACCGCCTGCCCGAGCCGGCCGCCCCGCTCATCCTCGTGGCGCTGCGCGGCGGGACCCTCGCGGCAACCGCGGTCGTCGGCGCCGCCGGAGTGCTCGTGGCGGTGCTGCTGCTGGTCGACTACGCCGCCGTCGTCGCGCTCTACGAGGGCCTCGGCGGCGAGGCCCTGGGCGGACTCGCGCTGACGCTCGGGCAGCTGGCGATCCTCCCGAACCTCGTGATCTGGGCGGCGAGCTGGCTGATCGGGCCGGGCTTCGCGCTCGGCGCCGGCTCGTCGGTCGCGCCGGCGGGGACACTGCTCGGGCCGATCCCGTCCATCCCGGTGCTCGCCGCGCTGCCGCAGGGCGAGCTCGCCTTCGCCTTCCTCGGCCTGCTGGTGCCGCTGCTGGCGGGCTTCGCGGCTGGCTGGCGGTTGCGCGCCGCGGTCGTCGAGGGCCTCGACGGCCGGTCGCTGCTGCGCTGGGGCGCCGCCGCGGCGGGCGGCATCGGCCTGGTCGGCGGTCTGCTGCTCGGTCTGCTCGCCTGGTTCTCGGCGGGAGCGGCGGGGCCGGGGCGTCTCGCCCAGGTCGGCCCGGATCCGCTCCTGGTCGGCGCCCTCGCCGCGCTCGAGCTGGCGCTCGCCGCCGGTCTCGGCCTGGCCTCGGGCCGCGTCCGTCGCGGCTGAGCGCCGGTGGTCGCCGCCGGGGCGTCCCCCTAGACTTGCGCAGTGCTGAAGTTGGTCGTCCTCATCTCCGGCGGTGGCTCGAATCTCCGCGCGCTGCTCGAGGCGACGCGCGACGACCGCTTCCCCGCCCGCGTCGTCGCGGTCGGCAGTGACACCGATGCCGACGGCCTGCGCCACGCCGAGGTGCACGGCGTGCCGTCCTTCGTCGTCGCCCCCGGCGCCTTCGCGTCCCGCGACGCCTGGGGCGCGGAGCTCCTCGAGCAGATCCGCGGCTGGCAGCCCGACCTCGTCGTCTGCGCCGGCTTCATGCGCATCCTCCCGCCCGTCGTCGTCGACGCGCTCAGCCCGCGGATGATCAACACGCACCCCGCCCTGCTGCCGCTCTTCCCCGGCGCGCACGCCGTCCGCGACGCGCTCGCCGCCGGCGCCACCGAGACCGGAGTGACGGTGCACGTCATCGACACCGGCGTCGACACCGGCCCGGTCATCGCCCAGGAGAGCCTCGCCGTGCTCCCCGGCGAGAGCGAGACCGCGCTGCACGAGCGCATCAAGACCATCGAGCGTCGTCTGCTGGTGCAGACGGTGCTCGACATCGCCCACGGAACCGTCGATCTCGAGGAGCTCGCCCGCGCATGAGCATCACCGCCCACGACCCCAGCAGCTACGACGACCGCGACGTCGTCCCCGTCCGCCGGGCGCTGATCTCGGTCAGCGACAAGACCGGACTGCTCGAGCTCGCCTCGGCGCTGGCCGGCGCCGGCGTCGAGCTGGTCTCCACCGGCTCCACCGCCGCGACCATCCGCGAGGCCGGCCACTCCGTGACCGACGTGTCGGCCGTCACCGGCTTCCCCGAGTCGCTCGACGGCCGGGTGAAGACCCTGCACCCGGGCGTGCACGCGGGCATCCTCGCCGACGTCCGGCTCGCCTCGCACCGCGAGCAGCTCGAGCAGCTCGAGATCGCGCCGTTCGAGCTCGTCGTCGTGAACCTGTACCCGTTCCGCGAGACCGTCGCCGGCGGTGCCGACGCCGCGACCGTGGTCGAGAACATCGACATCGGCGGCCCGGCCCTCGTCCGCGCCTCGGCGAAGAACCACGCCAACGTCGCGATCGTCGTCGACCCCGCCGACTACTCCGGCATCGTCGCCGCGCTCGGCACCGGCGGCACGACCCTCGCCGCCCGCCGCACCCTCGCCGCGCGCGCGTTCGCGCACACCGCCTCCTACGACTCCGCCGTCGCCGCCTGGTTCGCCGGGCAGGAGGCGGGCGGCGAGTCGGAGTTCCCCGGCTCGGTGGAGATCCGAGGCACTCGCCAGCAGGTGCTCCGCTACGGCGAGAACTCGCACCAGAAGGCGGCGCTCTACGTCTCGCCCGACGGCACCGGCATCGCCCAGGCGCGCCAGCTGCACGGCAAGGAGATGTCGTACAACAACTACGTCGACGCCGACGCGGCCGTCCGCGCCGCCTACGACTTCGTGCTCCCCGCCGTGGCGATCATCAAGCACGCCAACCCCTGCGGCATCGCGATCGCCGGAGCGAAGGCGATCGACCCGATCGCCTCCGCGCACCGCCGCGCCCACGAGTGCGACCCGGTCTCCGCGTTCGGCGGCGTCATCGCGGCCAACCGCACCGTCACCCTCGCGATGGCCGAGACGGTCAAGGAGATCTTCACCGAGGTCCTCGTCGCCCCCGGCTTCGAGCCCGAGGCGCTCGAGGTGCTGAAGACCAAGAAGAACCTGCGCCTGCTGCAGCTGCCCGACTTCTACGCCCCCGTCGAGACCGAGTTCAAGCAGATCTCCGGCGGCATCCTGCTGCAGGAGCCGGACCGCTTCGTCGGCGGCCCCGGCGAGGTCAGCTCCGGCTGGGAGCTCGTCGCCGGCGAGCCCGCCGACGCCGACACGATGCTCGACCTCGAGTTCGCCTGGAAGGCCTGCCGCGCCGTCAAGTCCAACGCGATCCTGCTCGCCAAGGGCGGCGCCTCCGTCGGCGTCGGCATGGGCCAGGTCAACCGCGTCGACTCCTGCCACCTCGCCGTCTCCCGAGCCGGTGACCGCGCCCCCGGCTCCGTCGCCGCCTCCGACGCGTTCTTCCCCTTCGCCGACGGCCTCGAGGTCCTCCTCGCGGCCGGCGTCAAGGCCGTCGTCCAGCCCGGCGGCTCCGTCCGCGACCCCGAGGTGATCGAGGCCGCGAAGCGCGCCGGCGTCACCATGTACACGACGGGGGAGCGGCACTTCTTCCACTGAGCGCCGCAGGCGCTCAGTGGGCGCTGTCTTCCACGCCGCTCCCTGCGCGGCGTGGCGCGGTCGGCTTCTCGGGGTGGTGCGTTCCGCAGAGCGGGGCGCGTCGGCCGCCGCGGGAATCGCTTGGCACGCGATCCCCGCCGCGCGGCCTCTCCCTTCGGGAGTCGGAGTCGAGGGTCCCACCCTCCAGAAGTCCCGGTAGTCGGGCGCGACTACCGCAACTCCTGCAGAGTCGGTGGACGTCGGTCCGAACGCGCTGCGCGAGTCCCCAGAAGTTGTCGTAGTCGAGCGTCGACGACGACGACTTCTGCGTTCTCGAGGACGGAGCGAGTGGTCGCGAGGCCACCCTCCAGAAGCTGCGGTAGTGGGTCGCGAGTACCGCAACTTCTGCAGAGTCGGTGGCGGTGGGCGCGTCGGTGCTGCGCGAGTCTCCAGGAGTTGTCGTAGTCGCGCGTCGAGGACGACGACTTCTGCGTACTCGGGGAGGGAGCTCGTGGTCGTGAGGCCATTCTCCACAAGTTGCGGTAGTGGGGCGCGAGTACCGCAACTTCTGCGGAGCCCGTCGGGGTCGGGGCGGACGCGCTGCGCGAGTCCTCGAAAGTTGTCGTAGTCGAGCGTCGAGGCCGACGACTTGTGCGTACTCGGGGAGGGAGCTCGTGGTCGCGAGGCCATCCTCCGGAAGTTGCGGTAGTCGGGGGCGAGTACCGCAACTTCTGCTGACTCGGTGGGCGTCGGGGCGGACGCGCTGCGCGAGTCCCCAGAAGTTGTCGTAGTCGAGTGTCGAAGACGACGACTTCTGCGGAGTCGGTGGGCGTCTGGGCGAACGCGCTGCGCGAGTCTCCAGAAGTTGTCGTACTCGGGCGTCGACTACGACAACTTCTGCGTACTCGAGAGGACGCGGGTGGACGCGGGGCCATCCTCCGGAAGTTGCGGTAGTGGGAGGCGAGTACCGCAACTTGTGCGGGGTCGGCGGGGGAGGGGCGGCGGCGCGGCTCTCAGACGGCTGCGAGGGGGTGGCCAGGGGGCGCGAGGGTGCGGGCGCGTAGGGTCTCGGGGTGCCCAACGACTCGATGCAAGACGCGCCGAACGCCCGGATCGACCCGAACCCCGCCACCGGCCCGACCGTGGGGCGGCGGCTGCTGACGGCGCTCGCGGCAGCGGCGGCCACGGCGATCGCCGCCCACCTCGCCAACCTGCTCGCCTTCTTCATCGGCAACCAGCTGCAGCCGACGTCGATCCCGCAGGTCAACGCGTACTTCCTGCTCTCGAGCGTCCTCGCCTTCGTCGTGGTGCTCGTCCTCGCGGCGGCCGGCCTGCTCGCACGCGCCTGGACGGCCGCGATCGTCGGCCTGATCGCCGGCCTCGTCGGCGCCGTCTTCGGGACCCTCGTGCAGGCCAGCGCGACGGGCACCCCGATCACCGGCGAGGTCTGGGGCTCGATCGTCGCGACGTTCGGCGGCCTCAACCTCGTCTTCCTGCTCGCCTTCGTGATCGCCGCCGCCACCCTCGGCCACCGGATCGCGGTCGCCTCGACGCCCCGCAGGCACACCGCGACCACCCCGCGCTCCGCCGCCGCTCGCCGGGAGCGCCGCATCGCCCTCATCCGCCAGCCCGCGGACGACCTCGACGCCGGCGAGCTCACGCACCTCGAGCGCGTCCCCGTCGACCGGGTGACGGCGCTGCAGCAGTGGGAGGAGTACGTCGACGCACTCGAGGAGGCCGGCTGGGAGACCGTCCAGGTCCCCACGGCGCCCGCGATGCCCGACTCCGTCTTCCTCGAGGACGCGCTGCTCGTCGTCGACGGCCACGCGATCCTCACCCGTCCGGGCGCCGAGTCGCGCCGCGGCGAGGTCGCCGGTGCCGAGGAGGCCGCTCGCGCCCTCGATCTGACCGTGCACCGCATCGAGGCGCCCGGCACCCTCGAGGGCGGCGACGTCCTCCGCGTCGGCTCGACCGTCTACGTCGGCCGCGGCGGCCGCACGAACGCGGAGGGCGTCGCCCAGCTGCGGGGCCTGCTGCGCCCGCTCGGCCTGCGCGTCGTCGCGGTGCCGCTCACTCGCGCGCTGCACCTCAAGAGCGCCGTCACCGCGCTCCCGGACGGCACCGTCATCGGCTGGGAGCCCGTCGTCGACGAGCCGCGGCTGTTCCCGTCCTTCCTGCCGATGCCGGAGGAGGGCGGCGCCCACGTGGTGGTGCTCGACCCGGACACCCTGCTGATGGCGGCGTCCGCACCCCGGAGCGCGGAGCTGCTCCGCGACCTCGGCTACCGCGTCGTCACGGTCGACGTCTCGGAGTTCGAGAAGCTCGAGGGCTGCGTGACCTGCCTCTCCGTCCGCGTCCGCTGACCCTGCACCGTCCAGGCGCAGCGGGGTGAGGACGCGCGATCGGAGCGTCGCGGCGGAGGGCGGTGGACGTCGTCGACCGACCGGGTATAGCCTGCAAGGCTGTCCCGAGCCCGTCACGGGCCGACGGCATCCCCGCCCCCGAGTGCTTCCGCGCGAGGGCTCCGTCCTCCGTCGCGAAAGCCCTGCACCGTGCTCGCACAGTCCTCTCCGTCCACCGCGCCGAAGCGTCCGAACACGCTCCGGACTCTGCTGCGCCTGGTCCCCTTCGTCGGGGACGCGCTGCCGCGCCTGACCGGCGGCATCGCGGTCGCGCTCGTGGCGAGCCTCGTCTCGCTCGCGATCCCGATCGTGCTGCAGCAGCTGGTCGACGGTCCGCTCGGCGACGGAGCGACCGCGGCCGGCTCGGGTGACCTCGGCCCGCTGATCGGCCCGGTCGTCGTCGTGCTGCTGCTCGGCGTGCTCGAGGCCGTGGCGATCGGGCTGCGCCGCCGGATGGTGCTCACGCCGAGCACGCGCGTCGAGGCGCGGATGCGCACCGCGCTCTACCGCCAGCTCCAGGACCTGCCCGTCTCGTTCCACGACCGCTGGCAGAGCGGGCAGCTGCTCTCGCGCGCCATGACCGACCTCAGCCTCATCCGCCGCTGGATCGCGTTCGGCTTCGTGCTGCTGGTGGTCAACGCGCTGACGATCGTCGTGGGCTTCGGTGTCCTCGTCTACTGGAACCCGATCCTCGGCGCGCTGTTCGTCGTCTGCTCGATCCCGGTCTGGATCTACGGCTTCGCCTTCGAGAAGCGCTACTCGCTCATCGCCCGCCGCAGCCAGGACCAGGCGGGCGACCTCGCCACGACCGTCGAGCAGTCGGTGCACGGCATCCGCGTCCTCAAGGCTTTCGGCCGCCACCAGCACGCGCTCGCCGGCTTCGCCGACCAGGCCGAGCGGCTGCGCGGCACCGAGGTGGAGAAGGCGAAGGCCATCGCGGGCATCTGGGTGGTCCTGCTGCTCATCCCCGACATCGCCTTCGCGCTCTGCCTCCTCGCCGGCGTCTGGCTCGCGGCCGACGGGCAGCTCAGCGTCGGCGAGCTGTTCGCGTTCTTCGCCACCGCGACCGTGCTGCGCTGGCCGGTGGAGTCGATCGGCTTCCTCCTCTCGATGACGTTCGACGCGCGCACCGCCGTCGACCGCTACTTCGAGGTGATGGACAGCCGGAACACGATCACCGACCCGGAGTCGCCCGAGACGATCGCCCGGCCGCTCGGCAGAGTGCGGTTCCGCGACGTGCACTTCGGCTACCAGGACGCGCCCGAGCGCTTCCCCGACCTCCTCGACGGTGTCGACCTCGAGGTCGAGCCCGGCGAGACGATGGCGCTCGTGGGCCTCACCGGCTCCGGCAAGACGACGCTCACCGCCCTGCTGCCGCGGCTGTACGACGTGACCGGCGGAGCGATCGAGATCGACGGCGTGGACGTGCGTCGGCTCCGGCGCGACGAGCTGCGCTCGCACGTCGGCATGGCCTTCGAGGACGCGACGCTCTTCTCCACCTCGGTGCGCGAGAACGTGCTGCTCGGTCGGCCCGACGCCTCCGAGGCGGAGCTGCTCGAGGCGCTCGAGATCGCCCAGGCCGACTTCGTGCACACGCTGCCCGACGGACTCGACACCACCGTCGGCGAGGAGGGGATGAGCCTCTCCGGCGGCCAGCGCCAGCGGCTCGCCCTCGCGCGCGCGATCGCCGCGCGGCCCACGGTCCTCGTCCTCGACGATCCGCTGTCGGCCCTCGACGTGGACACCGAGGCGCGGGTGGAGAAGGGCCTGCGGCGCGTGCTCGGCGACACCACGGCGCTGATCGTCGCGCACCGGCCGTCGACCGTCGCCCTGGCCGACCGTGTCGCCCTCCTCGAGGAGGGCCGCGTCACGGCCGTCGGCACGCACACCGAGCTGCTCGCGCGCAGCCCGCACTACCGCTTCGTCATCTCGAGCCTCGAGGAGGACGAGCTCACCCGCCCCCGCGGCACCGAGCGCGTCGGCTCCCGCCCGCGCGCGGAGGGCGACCGGACCGATGCGTCCGGGATCGCGACGACCGACCTGACCGACCTGACCGAGCTGGAGACCAGATCATGAGCACGCTCGGATCGACCGAGGAGCGCGACGACCTCACCCGCGCCGAGTCCGCGGCCCTGCGCCGCCGCTCGCTCGCACTGCTGGGCTCGCTGCTGCGGCCGCTGCGGATGCGGCTGGTGCTGACCGCGGTGGTCGTCGTCGTCTCGACGGCCGCCCAGGTCGCCGGGCCGGCGCTGATCGCGCTCGGGATCGACAACGGCCTGCCCGCCGTGCTCGACGGCGATGCGACGCCGCTCGCCCTGACCGTCGTCGCCTACGTGCTCACCGGCGTCATCGGCGCGGTCCTCGTCGCCTGGTACACGGTGCTCTCGGCGCGGGTCAGCCAGGCGATCCTGATCGATCTGCGCAAGCGCGTCTTCCTGCACACGCAGAAGCTGAGCCTGGAGTTCCACGAGAACTACACCTCCGGCCGGATCATCTCCCGCCAGACCAGCGACCTCGACTCCATCCGCGAGCTGCTGGACTCCGGCATCAACCAGCTGGTGCAGGGCGCGCTCTACATGGGCTTCGTCGCGATCGCGCTCGTCTCGCTCGACGGGGTGAGCGGTCTCGTCCTCGCCTGCTCGCTCGTGCCGCTCGCGATCCTGACCCGCTGGTTCCAGAAGCGGTCGCAGTCGCTCTTCCGCGGCACCCGCGTCGCCTCCTCCCGCCTGATCGTGCAGTTCGTCGAGACGATGACGGGCATCCGCGCCGTGCAGACGTTCCGCACCCAGGAGCGCAACGAGTCGGCCTTCGGCGTCGTCGTCGAGCGCTACCGGGTCGCCTACAAGAAGGTCTTCGGCGTCTTCGGCACGTTCGATCCCGGACTGGTCCTGATCGGCAACGTCACGATGGCGGCCGTGCTCTTCTTCGGCGGGATGCGGGTGCTCGACGGCGGTCTCGAGATCGGCGCTCTGCTGGGCGTGCTGCTCTACACCCGCCGCTTCTTCGCGCCGGTGCAGGAGATGGCGATGTTCTACAACTCCTACCAGTCGGCCGCGGCCGCGCTCGAGAAGATCTCCGGCGTCCTGGCGGAGGAGCAGAGCGTGCCGGATCCGGCTCACCCGGTCGATCTGCGCGAGGCGCGCGGGGCGCTCGGCTTCGAGGGCGTCCGCTTCGCCTACACGGCGGACCGCGAGGTCCTGCCGCGCTTCGACCTGCGGATCCCCGCCGGGCAGACCATCGCACTGGTCGGCTCGACCGGCGCCGGCAAGTCGACCCTGGCGAAGCTGATCTCCCGCTTCTACGACCCGACGGACGGCGTGGTGACGCTCGACGGCGTCGACCTCCGGCAGCTGCACCCGAAGGATCTGCGCCGCGCGATCGTGATGGTGACCCAGGAGGCGTACCTCTTCTCCGGTTCCGTCGCCGACAACATCGCGATCGGCCGGCCCTCCGCGTCCTACGACGAGATCGTCGACGCCGCCAAGGCGGTCGGCGCGCACGCGTTCATCCAGGCGCTCCCGGACGGCTACGACACCGACGTGAACAAGCGCGGAGGCCGGGTCTCGGCGGGCCAGCGCCAGCTGATCTCGTTCGCCCGCGCCTTCCTGGCCGACCCGGCGGTGCTGATCCTGGACGAGGCGACGTCCTCGCTCGACATCCCGAGCGAGCGCCTGGTGCAGACGGGTCTGCAGACGCTGCTCGCCGACCGCACCGCGGTGATCATCGCGCACCGGCTCTCGACGGTCGCGATCGCCGACCGGGTGCTGGTGATGGAGCACGGCCGCATCGTCGAGGACGGGACGCCGGAGGCGCTCATCGCGGGCGAGGGCCGGTTCGCCACGCTGCACGCGGCCTGGCGCGACTCCCTGGTCTGAGCCGGAGCGGCTGCCGCGGTCAGGGCGTCCAGCGCGCCGCGCGGACGTCGACGCGGTAGCCGCCCGCCGTCGTGACGAGGGGCGTGCCCTCGCTGTCGTAGTGCTCGCGGGCGCGGTCCTCGTGCCCGATCGCAGGGGCGCCTCCGGAGCGGACGACGCGCCACCAGGCGACGTCGGAGCCGTAGCGGGCGAGCACCGTGCCCACGGCGCGGGCCGCCCGGGTGCCGAGCACCGCGGCGATCTCCCCGTAGGCCATCACGCGACCCGGAGGGATCGCCTCGACGACGGCGAGCACCGCGGAGACGAAGTCCGCGGGGTCCGCGTCGGCCGGGCCGTCCGCAGGGCGATCGCTCAACGCTTCACCGCTCGGCGCTTCAGCACTCGGAGCTTCGGAACTCAGAGCTTCAGCGCCCCGATGTTCTCGCCGTAGGGGGTCTCGCCGATGACCTCGAAGCCGATCCAGCGGAAGAACTGCTCGGGACCGTCGACGCCGGACTCCCAGATGACGGTGAGGGTGTCGAAGCCGCGGGCGCGCGCCTCGTCGGCGGCGGCGCGGACGGCGAAGGTGCCGACGCCGCGGCCCTGCTTCGCCGCGTCGATGTTGATCCGCCAGATGCAGCTGCGGAACTCCTCGGGCGCCTCGGTGTCGAAGTGCGCGTGGATGAAGCCGACGAGCTCGTCGCCGTCGAGGACCGCGCGCTGCCAGGCGGCGCCCGGATCGATCACGGCGGCGGCGGCGGAGTAGGACTCGGGGGCGACGAACTGCTCCTGACCCGGTTTGAGGCTCAGTCCGTTCACGGCGGAGATGTTCGCGGCCGACAGCTCTTCCAGGCGGAGGTCACTCATGCGGCCAATCTAGCGGCCCGGCCCGGGGGCGGTCATCCTCCTCTCGGACGAGCGTCGCGCGGTGAACGGCGCCGGGCGCCGCCTCGCGCAGAACTGTCTCGACGTCGAGACAGTTCCGGCCTCGGGTAGGCTGGTCGAGGCCGTCTGGAGCGGCCGCGGAGCCACCCGTCCCTCGCAGCAGCGGGGCGGTGCAACGAGACCCTGGGAGTGCAATGTCGAAGATCAAGGTTGAAGGAACGGTCGTCGAGCTCGACGGCGACGAGATGACGCGGATCATCTGGCAGAAGATCAAGGACACCCTGATCCACCCGTACCTCGACGTGAACCTCGAGTACTACGACCTCGGCATGGAGTACCGCGACCAGACCGACGACCAGGTCACGATCGACGCGGCCCACGCCATCCAGAAGCACGGCGTCGGCGTCAAGTGCGCGACGATCACGCCCGACGAGGCGCGCGTCGAGGAGTTCGGCCTGAAGAAGATGTGGAAGTCGCCCAACGGCACCATCCGCAACATCCTCGGCGGCGTCATCTTCCGCGAGCCGATCATCATCTCGAACATCCCGCGCCTGGTGCCGGGCTGGAACAAGCCGATCATCATCGGCCGCCACGCCTTCGGCGACCAGTACCGCGCGACCGACTTCGTCTTCAAGGGCAAGGGCACGCTCACCGTCGAGTTCACGCCCGAGGACGGCTCGGAGCCGATGAAGTTCGAGGTCTACAAGGCCCCCGACGACGGCATCGCGCAGGTCCAGTACAACCAGGACGCCTCGATCCGCGACTTCGCGCGCTCCTCGCTCAACTACGGCCTGACCCGCAACTACCCGGTCTACCTCTCCACGAAGAACACGATCCTCAAGGCCTACGACGGCCGCTTCAAGGACATCTTCGAGGAGATCTTCGAGACCGAGTTCAAGGAGCGCTTCGAGGCCGCCGGCCTCACCTACGAGCACCGCCTCATCGACGACATGGTCGCCTCGGCCATGAAGTGGGAGGGCGGCTACGTCTGGGCCTGCAAGAACTACGACGGCGACGTCCAGTCCGACACCGTCGCGCAGGGCTTCGGCTCGCTGGGCCTCATGACCTCCGTCCTCTCCACGCCGGACGGCAGCGTCGTCGAGGCGGAGGCGGCGCACGGCACCGTCACGCGCCACTACCGCCAGCACCAGGCCGGCAAGCCCACCTCGACGAACCCGATCGCCTCGATCTACGCCTGGACGCGCGGCCTCGCGCACCGCGGCAAGCTCGACGGCAACCAGGAGCTCATCGACTTCTCGCTGACCCTCGAGGACGTCGTCATCAAGACGGTCGAGTCCGGCAGCATGACGAAGGACCTCGCCCTGCTGGTCGGCCCCGACCAGGCCTGGCAGACCACCGAGGAGTTCCTCGCCACGCTCGACGCCAACCTCAAGGCGCGCATGGCGGGCTGACCTCCCGCTCGCACGAACGGCTCCGGCTCGCGGGGATCCTCGGATCCCGCGGGCCGGAGCCGTCTCCGCGTGCGGGGCGCGTCAGAGGACGCGGGCCAGCTGCTCCATCGCCGCGGCGGGATCGTCGCCGATCGGCACGAGCACCGTGCTGGCCGCCCCCGCGGCGTGCAGCTCGTCGATCCGCGCGCGAGCCGTCTCCGGAGTGCCGACCACGGCGAGGCGGTCGACCCACTCGTCGGGCAGGTCGCGGACGAAGGCGGCGCGGTCGGCGCTCCGGGCGCGCAGCTGCGCGAACTCCTCGGCGAAGGGCAGCGGCTCGAGGTGCGGCGCCCAGTCCGGCTCGCCGATCCACTCCAGTCCGGGCCGCACGGCCGCGCGCGCGGTGCCCGCGTCGTCGGCCACCGCGGCCACGTTGTACGCGACGACGCGGCCGGGCGTCCCCATCTGCTCCCGGGCCCGCGCGAGGTACTCCGGCGCGACCGGCTCGGCGAGGATCGCGCCGTCGGCGATGCGGCCGGCCAGCTCGAGCGAGCGCGGTCCGCGGACACCGGCCAGCAGCGGCGGCACGGTGCTCGGCGGCGACTCGAGCCGCAGCCCGTCGACGTGCACGTAGCGGCCGTCGCGGGTCACCTCCTCGCCCGAGAGCAGTGCGCGGATCGCGTCGAACTGCTCGGCGAGGAGCGTCAGCGGACTCTTCGGCCAGACGCCGAGTCCGCGCATCCAGCCCGGCATGCCGTGGCCGATGCCGGCGTGCACGCGGCCGGGGAACAGCTCGGCGAGGGTGCCGAGCTCCATCGCGGTGAAGGCTGCGGTGCGGACGGCGGCGGGCAGGATGCCGATGCCGACGACGATCCGCTCGGTCGCGGCGAGCACGGCGCCGGCCTGGGCGATCCCGCCGCGGAAGCCGAGGTCCTCGACGACCCACAGCTCGTCGAAGCCGAGCGCCTCGGCGCGGCGGGCGTAGGGGAGGACCGCCGAGGCGGGGAGGTCGCGGGGGAGCATGACGCCGACGGCGGCGTCGGGATTCGGGGTGCGCATGCCGCCAGCGTAGGACCGGGCGGGTGCGGTCCCCGAAATGGGGGCAGCGGGATCCCCGGGGATCGCACGGCGCTGTCCCCCGAATGAGGACTTCGTTACCTGTTCGTAACAGAGCCGAGCGATCGAAATCGTAGGGTCGACTCTGTGCGGGATCCGATCCGGTTCCCAGCCACTGTGAGTAAAGGACATCGATTGCCGCTTCACTTGTCCCACCGTCCACCCGTCCGCCGCGCTGAGAAGCGCATCCTCGCCGGCCTCGCCGCCCTCGGCATCGCCGCCTCGGGCGCCTTCGCCGTCCAGGGAGCATCGGCCGCCCCGCTCGTCGGCGGGGCCGCTCTCGTCGGCGGACTCTCGATCCCGCAGACCTTCGACGACGGCGACTACGTCGTCACCCTCGTCGAGCCGTCCGCCGCCGTCTACGAGGGCACCGACGCCCGCTTCGCCCGCACCGCTCCGGAGGCCGGCGCTCAGCTGCAGGCCCGCTCGGCACCGGTGGAGGACTACTCCGCGCACCTCGAGCAGCGGCAGCAGGACGTCGCCGCCGCCGTCGACGCCGCGATCGGCTACCACTACACGGTCGCCCTCAACGGCTTCTCCGCCTCGCTCACGGCCGCGCAGGCCGGCGAGCTCGCCGCCCGCAAGGACGTCGCGCAGGTGCAGGAGGTCGAGGATCTGAAGCTCGACCGCGCCACCGCGTCGACGACCGCCGCTCCCGCCGCGGCGGACGCGGGCATCCCCGTCCCCGACACCGGTCAGGAGTCGTCCACGAGCTTCCTCGGCCTGGAGGGCGACGGCGGCGTCTGGGACACCGTCGGCGGTGTCGACGAGGCCGGCGAGGGCGTCGTCGTCGGAGTCATCGACTCCGGCATCGCGCCCGAGAACCCGTCGTTCGCGGGCGCTCCGCTCGCCACCTCCGCGGGTGCCGCTCCGTACACCGACGGCACGACCGTCACCTACCGCAAGTCCGACGGCACCACCTTCGCGGGCTCCTGCTCGCCCGGTCTCGCCGCGGCCCAGCAGTGGGACGGCGACGAGTGCAACCAGAAGCTGATCGGCGCCCGCTGGTTCCTCGGCGCGAACGAGAAGGCCGGCTCGCCGGACAACCCCGAGTACCGCTCGCCGCGCGACGCGGACGGCCACGGCTCGCACACCGCGAGCACGGCCGCCGGCAACGCCGACGTCGAGGCCTCGGTCGACGGCTACGACTACGGCATGATCTCCGGTGTCGCTCCCGCCGCCAAGGTCGCCGCCTACAAGGTCTGCTGGAACGGCGACGTGAACGGCACCGACGACGACGACTACTGCTCGGGCACCGGCATCCTCGCCGCCATCGACGCGGCCGTCGCGGACGGCGTCGACGTCATCAACTTCTCGATCGGCGGCGGCTCCGCCGTCTCGACGCTGACCCCCTACGACCAGGCGTTCCTGAACGCCGCGGCCGCGGGTGTCTTCGTGGCCGCCTCGGCCGGCAACTCCGGCCCCGGCGACTCGACCCTCGACCACGCCTCGCCGTGGTACACCACGGTCGCGGCCTCCTCGATCCCGACCTACACGGCCACCGCCACCCTCGGTGACGGCCGGGCCTTCGTCGGCGGATCGATCTCCGTGCACGACGACGTCACCGGACCCCTCGTGAACAGCGCCGACGTCGTCGTCGCCGGGACCGAGAACCCCGACATCTGCGCGCCGGGCTCGCTCGACGCCGCGAAGGTCGCCGGCAAGATCGTCGCCTGCACCGCCGGCACGACCGCGCGCGTCTCGAAGTCGGCCGAGGTCGACCGGGCCGGGGGCATCGGCATGCTGCTGCTCAACCCGTTCCCGAACGCCCTGCACGTCGACGACCACTCGGTCCCGAGCATCCAGATCGACTCGCAGGCCTACGACGCGATCACCGCGTACGCCGGCACCGCCGGTGCGACCGCGACGCTGACCGAGGGCAACGCCACCGGCACCGAGATCCCGGTCCCGCAGGTGGCGGGCTTCTCCTCCCGCGGACCCGCTGAGGCGGACGGCGCGGACGTGCTGAAGCCCGACATCACGGCGCCCGGCGTCGCGATCCTCGCCGACAGCTTCAACGCCGAGGGCGACGACCCCGCCTTCGCGTTCGAGTCCGGCACGTCGATGTCCTCCCCGCACATCGCGGGCCTCGCCGCGCTCATCCTCGGCGTGACCCCGAACGCGTCGCCGTCGTCGGTCAAGTCGGCCATGATGACGACCTCCTACGACAGCGTCGACCAGTCGGGCGCCGCGTCCGAGGACGTCTTCGCCCAGGGCGCCGGACACGTCGACCCGACCGCGTTCCTCGATCCCGGGCTGCTCTACGAGAGCGGCCCGAGCGACTGGATCGCGTTCCTCAAGGGCGCCGGCTACGTCTTCGCCGACCCCGAGCTCAACGCCGTCGAGGCGATCGACCCGTCCGACCTCAACCAGGCCTCGATCGCGATCGGCGCCCTGGCAGGCACCCAGACGGTCACCCGCACGGTGACCTCGACCGAGGCCGGCAGCTACACCGCCGACCTCGACATCCCCGGAGTCGACGCCGTCGTCTCGCCGTCGACGCTCTCCTTCACCGGAGCGGGTCAGACCGCCGAGTACACGGTGACCTTCACGCGGACGGACGCCGAGCTCGCCGAATTCGCGACCGGCTACCTCACCTGGTCGAGCGCCGACCACGAGGTGCGCAGCCCCGTGGCCGTGCGCCCCGTGCTGCTGGACGCGCCGTACGAGGTGTCGGGCTCCGGCTCGACCGGCTCGACGAGCGTCGAGATCGTCCCCGGCATCGACGGCGCGCTGCCGCTGACGCCGAGCGGTCTCGCGGTGGGAGTCCTCGCCGAGGACGAGACCGCGGCGGACGGCCACACCGGCACGCTGCCCGAGGGCGAGACGTTCGAGACGACCGTCACCGTCCCCGAGGGCACCGGGTTCGCCCGCTTCGACCTCGACTCGCTCGACGACACCGCCGACCTCGACCTGACGGTCTCGCGGATCGTCGACGGCGAGCCGGTGGCCACGGCGACCAGCGCGACCGGCTCGGCCGACGAGCGGGTCGACCTGGCCGCGCCCGAGGCCGGGGAGTACCTGGTCTCGGCGGACATCTACGCGGTGGGAGCGGACCCGGAGGCGACCTTCGACCTCCGCAGCTTCCTCATCTCGGCCGAGGGCGGCGAGGGCTCGCTGAGCACCGCGCCCGAGACCGTCGACGCCGTCCTGGGCGAGCCGACGAGCTACTCCGTCTCCTGGACCGGCCTGGCCGGCCCGGCGCAGTACCTCGGCAGCATCGCCTACGCCGACTCGGGTCTCTCGACCCTGGTCAGCGTGGATGTGACGGAGGCCTCGACGCCGGCTCCGACCGGGACGCCGACGGCGACCCCGACGGCCGAGCCCACGGCGACCCCGACCGCGGGACCGACGGCGACGCCGGCTCCCACCGGGACGCCGACCGCCGGACCGACCGCCGGACCGACCGCGCCTCCCGCGCCGACGTCCACGCCCACCGCCGGACCGGGCGCGCCCGGCCACGGCTCGGGCGGCCTGCCCTCCACCGGCTTCGGCGGCGGACTGCTCGGAGCCGGCGCCCTCGCGCTGATCGGCGCCGGAGCGGTCCTCACGGGCCTGCGACGCCGCGCCCTCGCGCAGCGTGAGGCGGGCGCGGCGGAGTAGTCCTCCGCCGACCGTCGCGACGGTCGTCCCGCTCGCCCCTCCGGGGGCGGCGGGGCGGCCGTCGCTCGTCGCGCGCGGCTCTCGGCACCATGCTGGTCGAGCAGCCCCGCACGGGCGTATCGAGATCCACCGTCGCCGACAGGTCGGTCTGTAGGCCGTCGTCTTGCAGCTGGTGGATCTCGATACGCCCGCTGTGCGGGCTACTCGATCAGCAGGATCGCGCGGGCTCCGGACCGCCCCGCGGCGTCAGCTCAGGGCGCGGCGTCCGGAGACGACACCCGAGACGACCGCGACGACGCCGAAGACGATGGCGACGATGGGCTGGCCGAGGTCGAGCCAGGCGAGGGCGGCGGCGCCCATGATCAGCAGCTCGATCAGCGAGCGGCCGTAGACGTCGATCGCGAGCACCGCGCGGGGCGACAGGAACAGCGCCCAGAGCAGGATCGCCAGCACCGGCGCGCCGATCCCGAGCACGATGCTCCAGGGCAGATCCCACGCGAGGAAGCCCCACAGCCCGAGGCTGACGAAGGCGAACAGCTCGAGCACGAAGCGCAGCACGTCGTTCGGCCCGACCTTGAGATCGGTTCGTGCCTGGCCCGCTGTCGCTCGATTCACGCGGACCATCGTATCCGCCCGCGGCGAGTCGCCCGAGAGGGCTCGTTCTCCCGCCCCACGGGCAGCCGTTCCGGGCGACTCGGCGTCTCAGCGGCGGCGCAGCGCCCGGCGTCAGCGGAAGATGATCGTCCGCGCCCCGTCGAGCAGCACGCGGTCCTCCGCGAACCACTTCACGGCCTGGGTGAGCGTGCGGCTCTCCTCGTCCTGCCCGATCGCGACGAGCTGGGCGGGGGAGTGCGAGTGGTCGACCCGCACCACGTTCTGCTCGATGATCGGGCCCTCGTCGAGGTCGCTGGTCACGAAGTGCGCGGTCGCGCCGATCAGCTTCACCCCGCGGGCGTGCGCCTGCTTGTACGGGTTCGCGCCCTTGAATCCGGGGAGGAAGGAGTGGTGGATGTTGATCGCGCGGCCGGCCAGCCGCGCGCACAGCTCGGGCGAGAGGATCTGCATGTAGCGGGCGAGGACGACGAGCTCGACGTCGTGCTCATCGACGACCTCGACGACGCGCTCCTCGAACGCGCGCTTGGACTCGGGCGAGGTGACCGCCCGCGACTCGAAGGGCACGCCGTAGAACCCGGCCAGACCCTCCAGGGTGCTGTGGTTCGAGAGGATCAGCGGCACGTCGATCGCGAGCTGGCCCGCGCGCTGGCGGAAGAGCAGATCGTTCACGCAGTGACCGGCGGTGGAGGCGAGCACCAGCGTGCGCAGCGGCCGGCCGACGACGTCGAGGCGCCAGGTCATGCCGTAGTGCTCGGTGACCGGGAGCAGCGCGGCCTCGAACTCGTCGCGGGTGACGGGCGACTCCACCTGCAGGCGCATGAAGAAGCGCCCGGTGTCCGCGCTCGAGAACTGCTGGCTCTCGGTGATGTTGCCGCGGGCCTGGACCACCGCCCCCGAGACCGCGTGCACGATGCCGGGCAGGTCGGGGCAGGCGAAGGTGAGCGTCCAGTGGTTGCCGGGACCGCCGTCGGCGCCGCCGTCCGCGAGGGGGGCCGCAGCGGCGGTCCGGTCGGGGGCGGGCGCGGCGGAGTCGGTCTGCATCCGCTCAGGATATCGGCCGCCCGTTGCTACACTGGCCGCGTCGCGACTGGCGTTCGGATGGGTGACCATCAGGGAGCGGCACCTCCTCCGGAGTCGATCCTCCGGACACTTTTCCTGCCGCTCGCCTGGGCCGGAACGGATACCGTTGGTCCGCGCGCCCGAGCGAGCTCGTCTCCTCGCGCGGACGCCATCCGTTTCGCAGCCAAGGAGCGCCCGTGTCCTCTTCCTCCACTCCGAGTGCAGTCTCCGCCTCGTTCAACGAACCCGTCTCCGTCGTCGATCCCGAGATCGCCGCCGTCCTGCAGCAGGAGCTCGACCGCCAGCGCGGCTACCTCGAGATGATCGCGAGCGAGAACTTCGTGCCGCGCGCGATCCTCGAGTCGCAGGGCTCGGTGCTCACCAACAAGTACGCCGAGGGCTACCCCGGCCGCCGCTACTACGGCGGCTGCGAGTACGTCGACGTCGCCGAGCAGCTCGCGATCGACCGCGCCAAGGCGCTCTTCGGCGCCGAGTTCGCCAACGTGCAGCCCCACTCGGGCGCGACCGCGAACGCGGCGGCGCTCGCCGCCCTCGTCCAGCCGGGCGACACCATCCTCGGTCTCGAGCTCGCGCACGGCGGCCACCTCACCCACGGGATGAAGCTCAACTTCTCGGGCAAGCTCTACAACGCCACGGCGTACGGAGTGGACCCGCAGACTTTCCGCATCGACATGGACGCGGTCCGCGAGAAGGCGCTCGAGGTCCGCCCGCAGGTCCTCATCGCCGGCTGGTCGGCCTACCCGCGCCACCTCGACTTCGAGGCGTTCCGCGCGATCGCGGACGAGGTCGGCGCCAAGCTCTGGGTCGACATGGCGCACTTCGCCGGACTCGTCGCCGCCGGGCTGCACCCCTCGCCCGTCCCGCACGCCGACGTCGTGACCACCACCGTGCACAAGACGCTCGCGGGTCCGCGCTCCGGTCTCATTCTGGCCAAGCAGGAGTACGCCAAGAAGCTCAACTCCGCCGTCTTCCCGGGCCAGCAGGGCGGGCCGCTCATGCACGTCATCGCCGCCAAGGCGACCGCGTTCAAGCTCGCGGGCGAGCAGGAGTTCGCCGACCGCCAGGCGCGCACCATCCGCGGCGCGCAGATCCTCGCCGAGCGCCTCACCGCCGCCGACTCGAAGGCCGAGGGCATCGACGTCCTCACCGGCGGCACCGACGTGCACCTCGTGCTCGCCGACCTGCGGAACTCTCCGCTCGACGGCAAGCAGGCGGAGGACCGCCTGCACGAGGTCGGCATCACGGTCAACCGCAACGCGGTGCCGTTCGACCCGCGGCCGCCGATGGTGACCTCGGGGCTCCGGATCGGCACGCCCGCCCTCGCGACCCGCGGCTTCGGCGACGCCGAGTTCGCGGTCGTCGCGGACGTCATCGCCGAGGCGCTCAAGCCCTCCGCCGACCTCGAGGCGCTGCGCGCGCGCGTCAAGGGGCTCACGGACGACTTCCCGCTCTACCCCGGGCTGTAGTCCGCACCGCGCCCGCGGGCGCACCCGCACCCGCGGGGTCCCGGCGCCTCGTGCCGTTGGACCCCGCGGATGCCCCGAACGACACAGCGGGACGACACCCCGAACGACACGCGCGCTCCGACGCGCCGGTGAACGAGGAGATGACGATGACGGCACAGGTACTCGACGGAGTCGCGACCGCAGCGACAGTCAAGGCGGAGATCGCCGAGCGCGTGGCGGCGCTGCGCGAGAAGGGCGTCGTGCCCGGCCTCGGCACGCTGCTGGTCGGCGACGACCCGGCCTCCCGCTCCTACGTCGCGGGCAAGCACCGCGACTGCGCCGAGGTCGGCATCGAGTCGATCCGCGTGGACCTGCCCGCGACCGCCTCCGCCGACGACATCCGCGCGGCCATCCGCCAGCTCAACGAGTCGGACTCGGTGACGGGCTACATCATCCAGCTCCCGCTGCCGAAGGGCATCGACGAGAACGCGATGCTCGAGCTGATGGACCCGGGCAAGGACGCCGACGGACTGCACCCGACCAACCTCGGCCGCCTCGTGCTCGGCGTCGAGGGCGAGCTCGACAGCCCGCTCCCGTGCACGCCGAACGGCATCGTCGAGATGCTGAAGCGCCACGAGATCCCGATCTCGGGGAAGCACGTCGTCGTCGTCGGTCGCGGCCTGACGGTCGGCCGCCCGCTCGGGCTGCTGCTGACCCGCAAGGGCCTCGACGCGACGGTGACCCTGACCCACTCCCGCACCACCGATCTGGCAGCCGAGGTGCGCCGCGCGGACATCGTCGTGGCTGCCGTCGGCGTGCCGGGGCTGATCGCGGCGGACTGGGTGAAGCCGGGCGCGGCCGTGCTCGACGTGGGGATCACGCGGGTCGAGAACCCGGAGACGGGGAAGGCGAAGCTGACCGGCGACGTGGCGCCGGACGTCGCGGAGGTCGCGGGGTGGCTGTCGCCGGTGCCGGGCGGGGTCGGGCCGATGACGCGGGCGATGCTGATCCACAACGTGGTGGGGGCGGCGGAGCGGGCTCTGCTCTAGCGGGGGTCCTTCCGCGGTCTGCTGCCGGGGGTGTCGGCGGGGGGAGGGGCGCGAGTGGGGACTGGGCTTAGCCGGCCGAGGAGGTTCGAGTCGTTGAGGGCCGGAATCTGGAGATCAGGAACCTGAGACAGGGACCGGGGACCAGGCACCGGCTGTCAGGGGTGGAAGCGGAGCTCGGTGCCGGGGGTGAGGTGGGCCAGGAGGTCGAGGGAGGCGGCGGCGACGACGGCGATGACGGGGTAGCCGCCGGTGACGGGGTGGTCGGGGCCGAAGACGACGGGGAGGCCCGAGGGCGGCAGCTGGATCGAGCCGTGGACGAGGCCCTCGCTGGGCAGCTCGGGGGCGTCGCCGGTCGGGAGCGGGGTGCCGGCCAGGCGGAGGCCGATGCGATCGGCGGAGGGGCTCAGGTGCCAGGGACCCGCGAGCAGGCGCTCCCAGGTGCCGGCGGGCAGGCGGTCGAGCCGGGGGCCGGGGTGCAGGCGCAGCACGGGGTCCCGGGGCGGATCGAGGGGCCACCAGTCGGGGAGCAGGACCGGGCCGGCGGGGGAGCCGGTGGCGAGCACGTCACCGGCTCGGAGCGGCTCCGGGCCGAGGCCGGAGAGGGTGTCGCGGGAGCGGGAGTCGAGGACGGGAGCGGCGTCGATGCCGCCGCGGACGCCGAGGGTGCGGCGCAGTCCGGTCGTCATCGGTCCGAGTCGGAGCACCGTGCCGGCCGGCGCGAGGACGGGCAGCACGCGGTCGAGGACGGCGCCGTCGAGGGTCGCGGCTCCGGCGCCTCCGGTCAGGCTGATCCAGGTCGGCGCCCCGACGCGCGCGGTGAAGCCGCCGCCGAGCAGCTCCAGCGCGGCGGCGGAGGGGGCGTTGCCGAGCAGGCGGTTCGCGAGGTGGAGCGCGCCGCGGTCCATCGCGCCCGAGCGTCCGGCGCCGACGGCGGCGAAGCCCGGGCGGCCCTCGTCCTGGACGAGAGCGAGGGGGCCGGGGTCGAGCACGCGCAGGGTCACGGCAGGGCCCGGAAGCGGATCTCGTCGCCGGGCGCGAGCAGCGCGGGCGGCACGCGCGCGGCGTCCCAGAGCACCGCGTCGGTCGAGCCGATCAGCTGCCAGCCCCCGGGGGAGGAGCGCGGGTAGATGCCGGAGTAGCCGGCCGCGAGCGCGACGGAGCCGGCGGGGACGCGGGTGCGCGGCGCGGCACGGCGGGGCACCTCCGGCCAGGGGGCGACCGCGACGAGGTAGGCGAATCCCGGGGCGAAGCCGCCGAAGGCCGCGCGCCATGGGGTGCTCGTGTGGCGGCGCACCAGCTCGGCCGGGCTCCAGCCGAGAGCGGCCGCCGTGTCGGCCAGATCGGCGCCGTCGTAGCGGACGGCGATGTCGTGCCGACGACCGGCGGACCCCGCTCCGGCCGGGTCGGAGGCGTCCGCGGTCCTCGTGATCCACTGCGACGCCGCGGCGATCGGCAGGGCGGCGTCGAGCACGACGAGGACGGTCCGCGCGGCGGGGACGAGATCCACGACACCCGGCGGCCGCGAGCGGTCGAGGGCGCCGGCGAGGGCGAGGGCGTCGTCGAGACCGGCGACCTCCACCAGCACCGCGCGGTCGCCGGAGGGCAGCAGGCGGACCGGGATCACGGTGCGGCGCTCGCCAGACCGACGCCCGCGTCGGCGAGGGCGGCGCGCACCGCCTCCGCCATCGCCACGGCGCCCGGGGTGTCGCCGTGCAGGCAGAGGGAGTCGACGTCGAGCCGGAGCCCCTCGCCGGAGGCCGCCGTCACCCGGCCGTCGAGGACCATCCGCACGGCTCGGGCGGCGATCTCGGCCGGGTCGCCCAGCAGGTCGCCCGGCTCGCCCCGGGGCACGAGGGTGCCGTCGGCGCGGTAGCCGCGGTCGACGAACGCCTCGCGCAGGAACGGCAGGCCTGCGCTCGCCGCGGCCCGCTCGACGGCCGAGGACGCGAGCCCCAGCAGGGGAAGGCCGGGCAGCGCGTCGCGGACCGCGGAGACCACCGCCTCCGCCCGCCGGTCGTCGTGCACGATCCGGTTGTAGAGGGCGCCGTGCGGCTTCACGTAGCGCACGCGGGTGCCGGCCGCCCGCGCGACGGCCTGCAGCGCGCCGAGCTGATAGACGACGTCGGCGTGCAGCTCGTCGGGGTCGACGGGCAGGTCGCGCCGCCCGAAGCCGGCGAGGTCCCGGTAGGCGACGTGCGCGCCGATCGCGACGCCGAGCCGGGCGGCGCTCCGGCAGGTGGCGAGCATGATCGAGGGGTCGCCGGCGTGGAAGCCGCAGGCGATGCTCGCGCTCGAGACGATGCCGAGCATCGCGTCGTCGTCGCCGAGCGACCAGACGCCGAAGCCCTCGCCGAGGTCCGCGTTCAGGTCGATCGTGCTCCGCATCCTCCGAGCCTACGGTCGGCGTCCAGGCGGAGGTCGCTAGCGTGGGCAGACGCGCTCGCGTTCCCACCCCCCACTTGGACCACGGCACGAGCGCGCCCCCACGAAGGAGAACCCATGCTGACCGTCAACGCCTACGCCGCCCCCTCCGCCACCGAGCCGCTCGTCCCCACCACGATCGAGCGCCGCGACGTCGGAGCGCACGACGTGCTCATCGAGATCGCCTACTCGGGCATCTGCCACTCCGACATCCACACCGTCCGCGGCGAGTGGGGCCCCGTGCAGTACCCCCTCACCGTCGGCCACGAGATCGTCGGCGTCGTCGCCGAGGTCGGCTCCGAGGTCACCAAGCACAAGGTCGGCGACCGCGTCGGCGTCGGCTGCATGGTGAACTCGTGCCGCGAGTGCGAGAACTGCCTCGCCGGCGAGGAGCAGTACTGCCTGAAGGGCAACACCGGCACCTACGCCTCCGTCGACCGCGACGGCACCGTCACCCAGGGCGGCTACTCCACCCACGTCGTCGTCGTCGAGGACTTCGTGCTCCGCGTCCCGGAGTCGATCCCCTACGAGGCCGCGGCGCCGCTGCTCTGCGCCGGCATCACCACCTACTCGCCGCTCTCGCACTGGGAGGCGGGCCCCGGCAAGCGGGTCGCCGTCGTCGGTCTCGGTGGACTCGGCCACATGGCCGTCAAGTTCGCGCACGCGATGGGCGCCGAGGTCACCGTGCTCTCGCAGTCGCTGAGCAAGAAGGAGGACGGCCTCCGTCTGGGCGCCGACCACTACTACGCGACGAAGGACGAGGAGACGTTCTCGACCCTCGCGAACCACTTCGACATCATCATCAACACGGTGAGCGCGCCGCTCGACCTGGACGCGTACCTCGGGCTGCTCCGCCGCAACGGCACCATGGTCAACGTCGGCGCGCCGGCCGAGGCCCTGCCGCTGCACGTGTTCACGCTGTTCGGCGCCCGCCGCTCCTTCGCGGGCTCGGGCATCGGCGGCATCCGCGAGACCCAGGAGATGCTCGACTTCTGCGCCGAGAAGGGCATCGCGAGCGAGGTCGAGGTCGTCTCGGCGTCGCAGATCAACGAGGCCTACGAGCGCGTGCTCGCCTCGGACGTGCGCTACCGCTTCGTCATCGACATCGCGACGCTGACGAAGTAGCGCCTTCCGCGGCCGCGGGGAGGGCTACGGTCGTTCGCATGAGCGAACGGAGCCACCCCGCGGTCGACCGCGTCCTGGCCGATCTC
The DNA here is from genome assembly GCF_013205055.1 of Rathayibacter sp. VKM Ac-2856. Lineage (GTDB taxonomy): Bacteria > Actinomycetota > Actinomycetes > Actinomycetales > Microbacteriaceae > Rathayibacter. The sequence goes on along the minus strand of NZ_JABMLF010000001.1, from coordinate 1,280,878 downwards.
GACGTCCACGGCGTGCGACCGCCGATCCGCTGGCTCGACGACGCGGCGTCGACGGCGGCGCTCGCCGCGGCGGCCCTCGGGATCGAGGTCGGCCAGATCGCGAACTCGCTCGTCTTCCTGCTCGACGGCGCCCCGCTGCTCGTCCTGACCAGCGGGGCGCACCGCGTCGACACGGAGTGGCTGGGCGCCGAGCTCGGCGGGGCGATCACCCGCGCGTCCGCCTCCGTGGTGAAGGCGGCGACCGGCCAGACCATCGGCGGCGTCGCGCCGGTCGGCCACCCGGCCCCGCTGCCGACCGTCGTCGACACGGCGCTGGCCGAGTACGACACCGTCTGGGCGGCCGCCGGCCACGCGCACACCGTCTACCCGACGAGCGCCGCCGAGCTGGTCCGCGTCACCGGAGGCGCGCTGCGCCCGGTCGTCCCGCCCGCCGACTGAAGGGCGCTCCGCGCAGCGGAGCAGCGGAGCGCTGCGCCCACTCCGGAGCGGCGGAGCGCTGCGCCACCTTTGCTGATCGAGTAGCCCGCGGAGCGGGCGTATCGAGATCCGACGTGTGCAGGCGCGGGGTCTCGATACGCCGCTGCGCGCCTACTCGACCGGCAGGGGTCGGCGCGGGGTCTCGCGATCCCGCGCCGGCGGACCGGTCAGCGCACGCGACCCGCGCCGTCGGCCGCGGTCACGAGGAACAGCTCGGGGGTGCGGAAGCCCTTCTCGGCGAAGGCGGCGAGGACGGCCGCGCGGACCTCCTCCTCCTTCTCGACCGGGGTGAGGGCGATGGCCGAGCCGCCGAAGCCGCCGCCCGTCATCCGGGCACCGATCGCGCCGGCGGCGCGGGAGGCCTCGACGGCCGTGTCGAGCTCCGGGATCGAGATCTCGAAGTCGTCGCGGAGCGAGACGTGCCCGGCGTCGAGGAGCTCGCCGATCGCGCGCGGCCCCTGCTCGCGGAGGGTGCGGACGGTGGTGAGGACGCGGGCGTCCTCCGTCACCACGTGCTTGACCCGGCGGTAGGTCACGTCGTCGAGGAGCTCCACCGCCCGGGGCAGATCGTCGACCGACAGCTCGCGGAGCGACTCGACGCCCAGCGTCGCCGCGCCGAGCTCGCAGGACGCGCGGCGCTCGGCGTAGCCGCCGGTGGCGTGCGCGTGCTCGACACGGGTGTCGATGACGAGGAGCACGAGCCCCGCCTCCTCGAAGCCGAGGGGGACGACCTCGGTGTCCAGGCTCCGGCAGTCCAGGAAGACCGCCGCGTCGCGCTCGCCGAAGAGCGAGGCGGATTCGTCCATGATCCCGGTCGGGGCGCCGACGGCGACGTTCTCGGCTCGACGGCCCACGCGGGCGAGCGTCGCCCGGTCGAGGTCGAGCTCCCAGAGCTCGTTCAGCGCGACGGCCATCGCGCACATCAGCGCGGCCGAGCTGGAGAGACCGGCGCCCACGGGGACGTCGGAGTCGACGTAGGCGTCGAAGCCCGAGCGCGCGCCGAGGTCGACGCCGTACTCGGTGAGCGCCCAGACGACGCCGAGCGGGTAGGCCGACCAGCCGCCGATCGCGTCCGGGCCGAGGTCGTCGAGCGAGATCTCCACGTGCTCGGGGGAGAAGGCGCTCGAGATGCGGACGACGCGGTCCTCGCGCGGCGAGACCGCCATCGCGGTGGCGCGGTCGATGGCGAACGGGAACACGAAGCCGTCGTTGTAGTCGGTGTGCTCGCCGATGAGGTTGACCCGGCCGGGTCCGGCCCAGACGCCGACGGCGGGGTGGCCGTAGGCGCGCTCGAAGTCCTGTGCGGCGCGCTCGGCGACGGCGTCGAGGGCGGCGGTGGGCGTGGTCATCGGTTCTCCTCGGGAGCGGTGTCGGCGGTGGGCAGCGACGCGTCGGGGCGCGCGGCCGTCTCGGCGGCCAGGGTGGCGGCGTCGGCGCGCTCGATCGCCTCGCGCAGGGCGGCGGCGCTCGTCTCCGGTGCGATGTCGCCGATCCAGGCGCCCATCGCTGCCTCGCTGCCGGCCAGGTACTTGAGCTTCGTCGCCGCACGGCGCGGCGAGGTGATCTGCAGCATGAGCCGCACCTCGTCGCGGCGCTCGTGCACCGGCGCCTGGTGCCAGGCGGAGATGTACGGGGTGGGCGAGTCGTAGAGGGCGTCGATGCCGCGCAGGAGCCGCTGGTAGATCACGGCCAGCTCGTCGCGCTCCTCGGGCGTCGTCTCGCTGAGGTCGGCCACGTGGCGGTGCGGGAGCACGTGCACCTCGATCGGCCAGCGCGCGGCGAACGGCACGAACGCCGTCCAGTGCTCGCCGCGGACGAGCACGCGCTCGCCGGCCTGCTCGAACGCCAGGACGTCCGCGAACATGCCGGGCCCGTACGCGTCCAGCGAGGCGAGCAGTCGCGTCGTGCGCGGCGTGACGTAGGGGTAGGAGTAGATCTGGCCGTGCGGGTGGTGCAGGGTGACGCCGATCGCCTCCCCGCGGTTCTCGAACGGGAAGACCTGCTGCACGCCGGGCAGCGCCGAGAGCGCGGCGACGCGGTCGGCCCACGCCTCCACGACGGTGCGGGCCCGCGAGGCGGAGAGGGTCGCGAACGAGCCCTCGTGCTCGGGGCTGAAGCAGACGACCTCGCAGCGGCCGACGCTCGTCAGCGTGCGGCCGAGGCCGAGCGTGCGGAGGTCCTCGAGCGAGGCGGGTGCGTCCGCATCCTCGAGCAGGGGCCCGAAGGACGGCGACCGGTTCTCGAAGACGACGACGTCGTAGTCGCTCGGCACCTCCGACGGGTTCGTGGGCGACGCCGGGGCGAGCGGGTCGAGCTCGGCCGGCGGCAGGAAGACGCGGTTCTGCCGGGAGGCGGCGATCGACACCCACTCCCCGGTGAGGACGTCCTGGCGCATGCGCGCGGTCGCGGGACGGGGATCGAGCACGCGGGCATCCGCCGCGCGCTCGGGAGGGAGGGACGTGTCCGCGTCATCGAAGTAGATGAGGTCGCGGCCGTCGGCGAGGACGTGCGGGCGCTTGACGACGCCGGCGGAGAGGGGGATCGCTTCGTTCATGGCACCGCCCACGATAGCCGCCGATCTTCGGAAAGGAAAGCCTGCTTTCCCTTTGACAAGTCCGTGGCGCGCAGGGGAGCATGGAGCGATGAGGACGGATGGCGAGCAGGAGAGCCGCTCGGCGCTCGAGCGCCGACTCGAGATGCGGCTGCTCGCGGACCGCCAGGGCTTCGTCTCCGTCGCCGACCTCGCGGACCGCCTCGGCGTCTCCGTCGTCACCGTCCGCTCCGACCTCGATCGTCTCGCCGGCGAGGGCGCCGTCCAGCGCGTCCGCGGCGGCGCCGTCCCGGTCGGCGAGCGCCCGGGGGAGCGGTCCTTCGAGGAGGGACTCGCCTCCGCCTCCGACGAGAAGGCGGCGATCGGCCGCGAGGCCGCCGCGTCCGTCGCCTCGGGCGAGAGCGTGATCCTCGACGTCGGCACCACGCCGCTCGCGATCGCGCACGCGCTCGTGGCGCGGGACGACCTCCACGACGTCACCGTGATCACCAACGGGCTCACCATCGCCCTCGCGCTCGAGCCCGCCATCCCGCGCTTCACCGTCGTCGTCACCGGCGGCACCCTCCGCCCGCTGCAGCACTCGCTGGTGGAGCCGCTGGCCTCGGAGGTGCTCGAGCGGATCCGCGCCGACGTCGTCTTCGTCGGCTGCACGGGCGTGCACGCCGAGGCGGGCGTGACCAACGTCAACCTCCCGGAGGCGACGCTCAAGCGCCGCATGCTGCACGCCGCCGCCCGCCGCGTCGTCGTCGCCGACTCGAGCAAGCTCGGCGTCGTCGACCTGGGCCGGGTCGCCGGCACCGAGGAGTTCGACCGCCTCCTCACGGGAGCCCAGGCGAGCGACTCCGCCGTGGAGCTCCTGGAGGCGGCGGGGCTCGCCGTGACCCGCTGCGGCTCGGCCCCGCTCGGCGGGCACGCCGTCGTCGGCGCCGGTCCGTAGGATTCAGGAATGGCCGACTTCACTCCCGCCCCCGCAACCGGGCGCCAGTTCGCCCTCGACCTCACCGCCGAGGGACGCACCCTGCACGCCGTCGTCACGGAGGTGGCCGCAGGGCTGCGCCACCTCTCCGTCGACGGCGTCGAGATCACCGCCGGATACCCCGAGACCGTCGTCCCGCCGTTCGGCTCGGGCATCGTCCTGATGCCCTGGCCCAACCGGGTGAAGGACGGCCGCTGGCACCACGGCGGCCGCACCCTCCAGCTCGACATCACCGAGCCGAAGTACCACAACGCGATCCACGGCCTGCTGCGCAGCGCGTCCTACCGCGTCGTCGAGCAGGGCCCCTCCTTCGTCGAGCTCGCCGCGCCGGTCGTCCCGCAGAGCGGCTACCCGTTCCACCTCGGGACCACCGTCCGCTACGAGCTGCAGGCCGACGGCCTGAAGGTCGTCCACCGCGTCGTCAACGTCGGCGCCGACGAGGCGCCCGTCGCCATCGGCACCCACCCCTTCCTCGCGATCGGCGACGTCCCGACCGACGAGCTCGTGATCACGGTCGACGCGGCCGTGCACATCGAGGTCGACGAGCGGCTCAACCCGACCGGCCAGAGCCCGGTCGACGGCACCGACTGGGACCTCCGCGGGGGCCGCCGGATCGGCGACCTCGAGCTCGACGACGCCTGGGCCGACGTCACGATCGTCGACGGCGAGAGCGTCCACGGCCTCCGCGCCGCCGACGGCCGCCGCGTGCTGCTCTGGGCCGACGCCTCGCACAACTTCGTCCAGGTCTTCATCACCCGGATCTTCCCCGACGGCGACGACGTCAAGACCGCCATCGCCGTCGAGCCGATGACGGCCCCCGCCGAGGCGCTCAACTCCGGCCAGGGCCTGCGCTGGCTCGAGCCGGGCGAGGAGTGGAGCGTCGCCTGGGGCATCCGCCACGAGGGATTCCCCACCTCCGCATGACGACCAGCAGCGCGGCCGCCGTCCGCACCGCCGCCGGGCGCGACGACGACGCGAAGCGCGCCGCCCTCGTCGCGATGAAGCGGCTCGCCACCGGGCTGCTCGTGCTGATGGCGATCGTCTTCGCGGTCTCGTTCGCGCTGCAGGACCGCTACCCGTGGCTGCAGTGGGTCCGGGCGGCGAGCGAGGGCGGGATGGTCGGCGCGCTCGCGGACTGGTTCGCCGTCACGGCGCTCTTCCGGCGACCGCTCGGGCTGCCGATCCCGCACACGGCGATCATCCCCACGAAGAAGGACGAGATCGGCGCGAGCCTCGCCCAGTTCGTGGAGGAGAACTTCCTGCAGGGCGCGATCGTGCGGGAGAAGCTCGACTCCTTCGGCATCGCCCGCCGCGCCGGGCTCTGGCTCGCCGAGCCCGAGAACGCCCACCGCATCGGCGGCGAGAGCGCCGCGGCGGTGCGCTCGGCGATCGCGCTGCTCGACGACTCCGATGTGCAGCGCGTGATCGAGGCGCTCGCCCGGCGGCACCTGCTCGACCCGCAGTGGGGTCCGCCGCTGGGCTCGCTCGTCGGCAGCGTCGTCGAGGCGGGGCACCACCGCCGGCTCGTCGACACGCTCGTCGAGCAGGCCGAGGCCTGGCTGATCGCCAATCCGGAGAGCTTCACGAGGATGGTCAGCGGCCGACTGCCGAGCTGGCTGCCCTCCGCCGTCAGCCGCGCGGTCGACGAGCGGCTCTACCGCGAGGCGCTCGTGCTCGTGGAGACCGTCCGCGGCGATCAGGGCCACCCCTTCCGGCTCGCGGTGGACGGCTACCTCGCGACGCTCGCGACGGACCTCGGCAGCGACCCGGACCTCATCGCCCGCGTCGAGGAGATCAAGAACCGCGCCTTCGACAGCCCCCGGGTGCGCGAGCTCGCGGGGGACGCCTGGGAGGCCACGAAGGCGTCGCTGCTCGGCGCGATGGACGACCCGGCCAGCCCGCTCCGCGCGAGCATCGAGTCGATCGTCGTGGACCTCGGTCGCCGGCTCTCGACCGATCCGGCGCTCGCCGCGACCGTGGACACCTGGATCGGCACCGTCGCCGCGAACCTCGTCGACCGCTACCGCGGTGACATCGCCAGCATCATCGGCGAGACCATCAGCCGGTGGGACCCGCAGGAGACCTCCGAGAAGCTCGAGCTGCAGGTGGGCAAGGACCTGCAGTTCATCCGGATCAACGGCACCGTCGTCGGCTCGCTCGCCGGTCTGGTCATCTTCACCGTCGCGCACGCGCTCCTCGGCTCCTGACCGGGGAGGCGCCGGCCGGCGAGGCGCGCCAGGAACGGGTCGCGCGGGCCCGCTCCGCAAGCCCTCGCCGGTGTCGGTGGTCGGGCGTACGGTCGCAGCATGAGCGACGACATCCCCAACACCACCGATCCCGACGTCAAGACCGAGGGCGACGTCCTCGGCGCCCGTGCCGATGACGGCAGCGACACCAGCGCCAGCAAGGACCCGTCCGACTGGGTGACCGGCGACGAGCCGATGACCGGCCCGCAGCGCAGCTACCTCGACACCCTCGCCCGCGAGGCCGGCGAGACCCTCCCGGCCGACCTGACGAAGGCGCAGGCCTCCGAGCACATCGACCGCCTGCAGTCCTCGACCGGTCGCGGCGACGGCAGCAACTGACCTTCGGGCCACCCCTGCGGGCGGCGCACGACGACTGAGCTTTGCTGCTGTCGTGCGCCCCCGTGCCGGGGCCTTCGCGCAGTCCTGACCCTCCCTAGGGTCACGGGCATGACGATCTCCCGTACCACGCAGACGGCTCTCGATCTCATCGACGCGGTGCGGATCCCCTCGGGGATCGACCCGCGTCTCGCCCGCCAGGTCTCCCTCTCGCTGCGCCTGCTGCTCGAGTCCGACAGCTTCGGCCCGAGCGATCGCACACTGCGCCGCCGCTCCCGCAGGCTGCGCGCGGGTCGCCTCGTCTGAGGAGCGGGTCGCAACACCGTCGTGACCTCGCTGGGGGCAGACAGCGCTCTCCGCGCGGTCTAGAGTTCGGGTCATCCGGTCCGCCGGACGCCCGCGGAACCGCGCACCGAGGCGACGACGCCTCCCGTGCCGGGCCCGCCGTCCGCTCGCTCGACGAGCGCCCCTCCTGCCGACGCTCAGCGCCGACGCCGTCTCGATGAGGAGACCGTCATGCCGTCCTTCCGCTCCACTCTTCTCGCCCTCGCCGCCTCCGTCGCCCTCGTGGGCGCCGCAGCGACCCCCGCACTCGCCGACCACAACGCCGGCGCCAATCTCGACGGCTACGCCTCGACCGACGTCTCGTCGAACGGCTCCTGCTACTACGGCGCCCTCCTCGCGGGCTCGCCCGACATCAGCCTCTCGACGACCAGCTACCGCTTCGTCCGCACCGGAGCCTCGTTGACGCTGCTCTGCTCCTACACGGGGATCCCGTCGTTCATCCCCGGCACCGAGCAAGGCGACGGCGGGGACTGGTACGCCCCGAAGAGGCCGACCCGCTACGTGGCTCAGGACGCCTGTCTGCCGCCGGGCGTCGATTCGGCCGGAGAGGAGTACCTCGACGATCCCGGTCGCGCGGTCGACAAGGTCGACGCGAAGACGCTGTTCTACCGCTCGACCATGACGATGGTCTGCTTCTGGGCCGACGACCCCACGCGCTGATCCGCAGGGGCGGCCGGCGGTGTCCCCTTCCGCCGGTCGCCCCGCCCCGCGGCCACCTCCGCTGGGCAGCGACTCCGCTGCCCGCCGAATACGCCGGTCGAGTAGCCGCCTCTGGCGGCGTATCGAGACCCACCCGCCGACCGAGCAGCTCCCTCGAGCGCCCCGCCCTCGCCCCACCAGACAGGACCCGCACCGATGACCCACCGCCTCCAGGCCCACCAGAGCGTCACCGTCCGCCTCGTCCGCTGGGTCCGCACCGAGGACGGCTGGCGCTCCGAGGTCGTCCGCGGCCGCCTCCTCGAGCACCGCGACGGCGTCTGGCGCCTCCTCGACACCGAGGACGACGCCCCGCGCGAGTACCCCGACTCCGACTGGTCCCTCTGCCACGAGTAGCGGCTGCGCCGTCGCGCCGTCGAGCCGTCGTGCCGTTGAGCTCCGGCCGATCCGCGAGGAGATCCGCGCAGCGCGCCTCGGCGCGAAGCCGCGCGAGGAGAAGGCTGTGCAGGAGCGGGAAGTGGGCCCCGTCGGGCTCGAACCGACGACCCGCGGATTAAAAGTCCGCTGCTCTGCCAACTGAGCTAGAGGCCCGCGGCATCCAGGGTAGCGCCCCCGCGCGCCGGCACCCGCGTCGGGCATACCCGCACAGGCGCGCGCGTTACCCTCCTCGAACCCCCATGAAGCAGGACGCGTCCGCGTGCCCTGCCCGACCGCGGAAGGCGGCCCCATGACAGACGGCTTCCACAAGCCGACCAAGTTCCCCTCCCGCGTCTTCGAGGCGTTCCAGGGAGGCGAGGACCCGGCGCAGATCAGCCGGGTGGCCCACGAGACGGCGATCGCGCTGCTCAGTCGCGTCCGGGAGGATCCGGACCCGGTCGTCATCGATCGCCTGGTCGAGTACACCGACCACCACGGCATCGACGCGCTCGCCGAGCTGTGGGCGCGCTCGAGCCCGTCCAGCCTCCCCGGTGCCCTCTGGCGCATCTACCTGCTCCGGCTCGTGATCCGGCAGGATCCGGAGAGCACGAGCTTCCTCTACCAGCGCGGCGTCGAGCTCTCGGCGACCATCGACCCCGTCGTCGCCGGTGCCGTCGCGCCGACCGGCCCGGCCGAGATCACCGAGCTGGCCGACCGCATCCTCCGCGGTGTCTTCGACGGCGACTTCGCCGTCGCCCTCGACCGCGCCGCCGCCTTCTGCCGGGTCAGCGCCTCCGGTGCCGCCTCGGTGGCCGACGACGTCGAGCTGATCGACGGGCCGCGCGCGAGCCAGCTGACGACCCGCGCCCTCCGGCTCTCGACCACCGCCGCCGAGCTGGTCAGCTGCGCCCGCCTCTGGCGCAGCGACTCCCTCGAGTAGGGCCGCTACCCGATCACCCGGGGGCGCGGCACCCCGCGTTCTCGCTCCGCGAACGCCCCTCGCGGGCCCCCGGGGGACAGTGGTTACACTGGTGGAAGCCGGATCGCAGTAACCCCGGGCTCCACTTATAGCCGCTTCGAGCGGCCTCGCGCCGAGAGGCGTTTCTGCGGTCCGGCCCCTTTCCTCTCGACAGCATCCGCCCGCGGATCCCGACGGCGAGCGAGGGCCCAGTGACGGGTGGTCGACGGCTCTCGAGTCCTCTTCTCCCGGCAGAGTCCCCGACAGACAGGCGGCATCCGGCATGAAGAACCGCAGAGCGCTCCGGATCCTCGCGCGCTGGTGGGCCGGCCTCGGCCTCCTGGTGATCGCCGTCCTCCTCTTCCTCTCCGCGCCCGGCGTGGACGACGAGATCGGCGCGCTCCTGGGCAACGGCGTCGTCTTCTCGCAGGGCGCGCTGATGCGCACCCTCGCGGTGATCGACACGGCCGCGGCGCTCTGGGTCCTCATCCGTCCGCGCAGCTACGCCGGCCTCACCGCGGCGCTGGCGGGCGTGATCGGCCTGTGGCTCGCCCCGCGGATGGGCGCGGCGGCCCTGCTCGACGTGGGTGCGTTCGCCCTCGACGTGCGATTCGTCGTCCTGCCGCTCGAAGTGTCGGTCGTCGTCGCGGGGCTCGCCGTGACAGCCTTCTGGATGACGAGGAATCTGAAGACCCGCACGCGAGCAGGACAGAGCGCATGACCGACGACACCACCGGCGAACTCGGCGCGGCCCCCGATCTCGGCGCCCTCCTCGAGCGGATCGCCGCAGGCGAGCAGGCCGCGTTCGCCCAGCTCTACGACCTCGTCGCCCCGCGCGTCCTCGGTCTGATCACCCGGGTCCTCGTCGACCGGGCGCAGTCCGAGGAGGTGGCCCAGGAGGTCTTCCTCGAGATCTGGCAAACCGCTGGACGCTTCGCTCCGAATAAGGGAAGTGCGACGACCTGGATCCTCACGATGGCACACCGCAGGGCCATCGATCGGGTTCGCGCGGCCCAAGCGGGCCGTGATCGGGACGTCCGCATAGGAATCCGCGACCTCGGTCGCGACTACGACCAGGTCGCCGAACAGGCGGAGGTGTCTCTCGAGCACGAGAAGGTCACCGCCGCCCTGGGACGGCTGACCGAGCTGCAGCGGCAAGCGCTCCAGCTCGCGTACTACGGCGGCTACTCGCACAGCGAGATCGCCGGGATCCTGAACTGCCCCGTCGGTACCATAAAAACGCGCCTGCGCGACGGGATGATACGACTGAGAGAAGAGATGGGGGTGGCCCTGTGAACGACGTGCAAATCCCCGAAGATCCGCGCGAACTCGCAGCAGGACACGCACTCGGAATCCTCACCCCGGACGAGACCGCCCGGTACGAGAGATTCCTGGCCGACGATCCGGAGGCGCGCGGCGAGGCCGACGCCTTCTCCGCGGTGGCCGATGCGCTCGCCGCCGACGCTCCGGCGGTCGCACCGTCGCCGGGACTGCGCGCAGACCTGATGGCGCTCATCGCCACCACACCTCAGCTCCCGCGTGACGACACCTCCGACGCTCCGGCCGAGGAGGCCGTCGAGCACCAGGACGCTGCTCCGAGGCTCCGTGCCGTCGAGACGACCGCGGCGTCCACTCCGTCCGCCGCTGCGACCCCGTCCGCCGCTCCCACTTCCGGTCGCCACGGCGCCGAGGCCCGCGCCCGCGGTCGCTGGTTCACGCGCCCCGCCGTCTACCTCTCGGCCGCCGCCGCTGCCGCCGTCCTCGTGGTCGGGGGAGTGGCGCTCCCGCCGCTGCTCTCGCCCGACGCCGGGCAGAGCCAGCAGCTGACCGCGCTCGAGCAGATCCGCAGTGCTCCCGACGTTCAGGAGACGGTCGGCTCCGTCGCCACCGGCGAGACCGCGACGCTCGTCTGGTCGGCCTCGCTCGGCCGCTCCGCACTCGTCGTCGACGACCTCGCACCCCTGCCCGAGGACAAGACCTACGAGCTCTGGTACATCGGGGCGTCCGGTCCGGTCGCCGCCGGCACGTTCGACGGGGGCGACGGCCGCACGGTCGCGCCGCTGGAGGGCACGCTCGCCGAGGGCGCCGTCGTCGCGGTGACCGTCGAGGACGCGGGCGGCTCCACGACGCCGACCACGGACCCGATCCTGGCCATCGAGACCGCCTGACCCCGCCTCCGCGTCGGCAGCACGGCGCACGCACGAAAGAGCCGCACCCCGACGAGGGGTGCGGCTCTTCTGCGTTCTCGGGACGAGAGCCGACGGCGCCCGGAACTCCCCGGACAGCAGAAGAGCCGCACCCCCGGAGGAGTGCGGCTCTTCGACGGACGTCGGCGGATCAGCCGAAGCGGCCCGAGACGTAGTCCTCGGTCGCCTGGACCGACGGGCGGGAGAACATCGTGGCGGTGTCGTCGTACTCGATCAGCTTGCCGGGCTTGCCGGTGCCCGCGATGTTGAAGAACGCGGTGCGGTCCGAGACGCGCGAGGCCTGCTGCATGTTGTGGGTCACGATCACGATCGTGTACTCGTTCTTGAGCTCCTCGATCAGGTCCTCGATCGCGAGCGTGGAGATCGGGTCGAGGGCCGAGCACGGCTCGTCCATCAGCAGGACGTCGGGGGAGACCGCGATCGCCCGCGCGATGCACAGGCGCTGCTGCTGGCCGCCGGAGAGACCGGAGCCCGGCTTCTCGAGGCGGTCCTTCACCTCGTTCCAGAGGTTCGCGCCCTGGAGCGACTTCTCGACGAGGTCGTCCGCGTCGGACTTCGAGATGCGGCGGTTGTTGAGCTTCACACCGGCCAGCACGTTGTCGCGGATGGACATCGTCGGGAACGGGTTCGGGCGCTGGAAGACCATGCCCACCTGGCGGCGGACGAGCACCGGGTCGACGCCCGGGCCGTAGAGGTTGTTGCCGTCGATCAGGACCTCGCCGTCGACGTACGCGCCGGGGATGACCTCGTGCATGCGGTTGAGCGTGCGGAGGAAGGTCGACTTGCCGCAGCCGGAGGGCCCGATGAACGCCGTGACGGTGCGGGGCTCGATGGTGAGACCGACTCCCTCGACCGCGAGGAACTTGCTGTAGTAGACGTTGAGGTCGTTGACTTCGATGCGCTTGGACAACGGAGATCCTTAGGGTTAGCGGCCGAGCTTGGGGGCGAAGATGCGCGCGACCAGGCGTGCGAGCAGGTTGAGGAGCATGACGATCAGGATGAGGACCAGCGCGCCGGTCCAGGCCCGATCGATGTACGCGGCGGCGTCCGCTCCCTGATCCGCGTACTGGCGGAAGACGAAGACCGGGAGGGTCATCATCCGGTCGTCGAACGGGTTGTAGTTCATCGACTGGGTGAACCCGGCGACGATGAGCAGCGGGGCGGTCTCGCCGATGACGCGGGCGATCGAGAGCATGACGCCCGTGACGATGCCGGCGATCGAGGTCGGCAGGACGATCTTCACGACGGTGAGCCACTTCGGCACACCGAGGGCGAAGGACGCCTCGCGCAGCTCGTTCGGGACCAGCCGCAGCATCTCCTCGGTGGAGCGCACCACGACCGGGATCATCAGCACCGACAGCGCGATCGCGCCGCCGAAGCCCATCCGGACGCCGTCGCCGAAGAGCAGCACCAGGAGCGCGTAGGCGAAGAGGCCGGCGACGATCGAGGGGATGCCGGTCATCACGTCGACGAAGAAGGTGATGCCGCGGGCGAGCGCGCCCCGGCCGTACTCGACGAGGTAGATGGCCGTCATCAGGCCGATCGGGATCGAGATGACCGCGGCCAGCGCCGTGATGATCAGCGTGCCCGTGATCGCGTGCAGCGCGCCGCCGCCCTCGCCGACGACGTTGCGCATCGAGGAGGTGAAGAAGGTGATGTCGAAGCGCGCGGCTCCGGCCGAGACCGCCGTGTACATCAGCGAGATCAGCGGGATCAGCGCGATGACGAACGCAGCGGTGACGAGAGTGGTGACGACCCGGTCCGTGGCGCGGCGCGGACCCTCGACGAGGCGGGCGAGGACGAAGACGGCGACCGTGTAGAGGACGGCGCCGAAGAAGACGGTGCCGACGACGTCGAAGCCCTGGGTGGTGCCCGTGGCGGCGAGGAGGCCGTAGACGAGCGCCATGAGGGCGATGCTGCCGAGCAGCAGTGCGGCGGGCGCCCACTTGGGCAGCTGACCGCTGGTGAGGGTGTTGACCGGCGCAGGGACCGCGTCCTCGACGCGGCGCTGGCGGGGCGGAGTCATCGTGACCATCAGTTCGCTCCCGAGAAGGCCTTGCGGCGGTTGATGATGTAGCGGGCGAGCATGTTGACCAGCAGCGTGATGACGAAGAGCATCAGGCCGGAGGCGACGAGCTCGTTCACCTTGAGGCCGTAGGCCTCGGGGAAGCTCAGCGCGATGTTCGCGGCGACGGTGTTCGAGTTCGTCGACTGCAGCAGGGCGAAGTTCACGACGAAGGACGGCGAGAGCACGATCGCGACCGCCATCGTCTCGCCGAGCGCGCGGCCGAGGCCGAGCATCGACGCGGAGATGATGCCGGGGCGGCCGAAGGGCAGGACCGCGGTGCGGACCATCTCCCAGCGCGTCGCGCCGAGGGCCAGGGCGGCCTCCTCGTGCAGCGTCGGAGTCTGCAGGAAGACCTCGCGCGAGATGGCGGTGACGATCGGCAGGATCATCACCGCGAGCACGAGGGCCACGGTGAGGATCGTGCGGCCCGTGCCGGAGACCGGGCCGTTGAAGAGCGGGAACCAGCCGAAGGCGTCCGTCAGGAACGCGTAGAACGGCTGGACGAAGGGGGCCAGGACGGTGATGCCCCAGAGGCCGAAGACGACCGACGGCACAGCGGCCAGCAGGTCGATCACGTAGCCGAGGCCCTGCGCGAGCCTGCGCGGAGCGTAGTGCGAGATGAAGAGCGCGATGCCGATCGCGATCGGCACGGCGATGACCATCGCGAGTGCCGCGGCGTAGACGGTGCCGAACACCAGAGGTCCGACCCAGGCCCAGAAGCCCGCGCCGCCGGAGATCGAGTCCGGGGCGGCGGTGAGGGCGGGGACCGACTGGACGACCAGGAAGAGGGCGACGGCGGCGAGGATGACGAGGATCAGCGCGCCGGAGGCGACGGCCGTTCCGGAGAAGATCCGGTCTGCGGGCCGCTGCTTCGCCTTGATGGCGCCGACGGGCCGCTCTGCGGTGGTCATGTGGGTGTCCCTGCGTTCGGTGTGGGGGAGGGGGCCGAGCCGTGGCGCGGCCCCGGACCGGCGGGGGTCCGGGGCCGCGTCATGAGGGGGAGATTACTTGATCGACTCGATGGCCGTCGCGACCTGGGTCGACAGCTCGGACGAGAGCGGCGCGGCGCCGGCGGAGGTGGCGGCCTCGGCCTGGCCCTCTTCGCTCGTCACGTAGCCGAGGTACGCCTTGACGAGCTCGCCCGTCGCGGCGTCCTGGTACTCCTGGCAGGCGATGAGGTAGCTCACCAGGACGACCGGGTACACGCCGGCCTCCTCGGAGGCGTAGTCGATCTCGTAGACGATGTCGTTCTCGGGGCGGTCGGTCGCCTCGGGGGACGCGTCGACGATGGCGGCCGCGGCCTCGGGCGAGTAGGCGACGAAGTCCTCGCCGACCTTCACCTTGGCGGTGCCGAGGCTGCCGGCGCGCGAGGCGTCGGCGTAGCCGATGGTGTTCTGGCCGTTGGTGACGGTGTCGATGACGCCCGAGGTGCCCTGGGCCGCCTCGCCGCCCTCGTAGGGCCAGACTCCGTCGGGCTCGGCGTCCCAGACGTCGGGCGCGGTCGCGTTGAGGTACGCGGCGAAGTTCTCGGTGGTGCCCGAGTCGTCCGAGCGGTGCACGGCGGTGATGTTCGCCGAGGGGAGGGTCGCGTCGGGGTTCAGCGCGGCGATCTCGGGCGCGTTCCACGTGGTGATGGTGCCCTTGAAGATGCCCGCGATGGTCGCCGCGTCGAGGTTCAGCTCGTCGACGCCCTCGACGTTGAACACGATCGCGATCGGCGAGATGTAGGCCGGGACGTCGATGGCGGAGGTGCCCTCGACGCACTTGCCGAAGGAGCCGTCGAGCTCCTCGAGCTTGAGCGCGCGGTCGGAGCCGGCGAAGTCGGCACCGCCGGCGATGAACGCCTCGCGGCCCGCGCCGGAGCCGTCGGGGGAGTAGTTGACGGTGACGCCGGTGTTCGCCTGCTGGAAGGCGGAGACCCAGGCCTCCTGGGCCGAGCCCTGGGAGGAGGCGCCGATGCCGTTGAGGGTGCCCTCGAGGGTGCTGGCGGAGGAGGACGAGTCGCCGGAAGCGGCGGCACCCCCCTCGTTGGCAGCACAGGAGGTCAGCGTGATGGCTGCGACGGCGGCGATGACGGCCGCCTGGCCGAGACGCGAGAAACGCACAAGTATCCCTTTCGGGTAGGAAAGCAGGGGGATGGACGGGCTTGGTGCGGCCCGCGAGCGAGCGTACGGAGAGGTCGTGTCCTGGCCCCGTCCGCTCGGTGAACGCGGGGTGAACGACGGGTCGCCCCCAGGCGGAGCGGAGCGCGCAGGAGCAGTATTCGCGCGGCACTCCGGCGTCGCCCCCGCGGGCTCACTCGAGCGGTGCGTGCGTCTCGATCGCGACGATCCCCGAGCCCGGATGCTCGACGGAGAGGTGCACCACGGCGAAGCCGCCGGTGGGCAGATCGGAGGCCTCCTCGAGGTACGGGCCGATCGGCGTGGCTGTGGCCAGCGCCAGCTCGCGGAGGATCACGGGGATCACCGGCCGGTGGCTGCAGAGCACGGCACTCTTGCGCGCCCGCACCCGCTTGCCCACGAGGGAGCGGACGTCGGCACCGCCGTGCTCGTTCGCCTCCTGGCTGAGGTCCTCGGAGAGGCGGACCGGCCGCTTGATCAGGGTGGCGAGCGGCGCGATCGTCGCCCGGCAGCGCTTGGCCGTGCTCGAGACGAGCCGGCGGGGTCGCCAGGCGGCGACGGCGCGACCGGCGGCGGCCGCCTCCTCGACACCCCGGCGGTTGAGCCGCCGGGTCGAGTCGCGCCCGTCCCAGGAGGAGGCGGGGACGGCCTTGGCGTGCCGCAGCACCACGATCGCGAAGGTGTCGTGCGTGCCCCGCGCGACGATCCGGGCGAACTCGTCGACGATCTCCACGTCGTGCGGATAGGTGAGGTAGCTGCGCGCGCGCTTGATCGTGACCCACTCCAGCGCCTCGACCTCGTGATTCGGCACGAAGTCGGAGGCGAGCACGGCCTTCTCGGTCACCCGCGCGGCCCAGTAGTGCACCGCCTTCGGGCGCCCGTTGGGCAGCGTGTACTCGACGGATCCCAGGGGGACGCCGAGCGCGACCCGGAACCCGGTCTCCTCGCGGATCTCGCGCACGGCGGTCTCCGGCAGGGACTCGCCGGGGTCGACCTTGCCCTTGGGCAGGCTGACGTCCCTCCGGTGCGGCCGGTGGATGACGAGGACGTGCGGGCGTCCCTCGATCACCCGCCAGCAGACGGCGCCTGCCGCGTAGACGGTGCCCGTCACGGCGTCAGCGGGTGGAGGCTCGGGAGCCGGTGCGCGTCGCAGTGCGCTTCCGATGCGTGATGTGCGCCATCAGCCGGTTCTGCAGATCGGAGAGGGGCGCGCCGTCCTCGTCGAGGTGGTGCCGCGTCCAGATCCCGTCCGGGCCGAGCCACCACGAGGCGGTCTTCTCGTCCATCGCCCGGTCGAACATGTCGGCGATCTCGCTGAGATGCGCCGGCTCGATGATCCGCACCAGCGCCTCGACGCGGCGGTCGAGGTTGCGGTGCATCATGTCGGCGCTGCCGATGAAGACCTCGGGCTCGCCGCCGTTGACGAAGCTGAAGATGCGCGAGTGCTCGAGGTAGCGGCCGAGGATCGACCGGACCCGGATGGTCTCGGAGAGGCCCTCCTGCCCGGGCTTCAGCCCGCAGATGCCGCGCACCCAGACGTCGACCGGCACGCCGGCCTGGCTCGCCCGGTAGAGCGCGTCGATGACGGACTCGTCCACGATGGAGTTCATCTTGATCCGGATGCCCGAGGGGCGGCCGGCCCGCGCGTTCTCGGTCTCGGTCGCGATGCGCTTCAGCAGCCCCTTGCGGAGGTGGCGCGGGGCGACCAGCAGGCGCTTGAACTTCTTCTCGATGGCGTAGCCCGAGAGCTCGTTGAAGAGGCGGGTGAGGTCCTTGCCGACCTCGGGGTCGGCGGTCAGCAGGCCGAGGTCCTCGTAGATGCGCGAGGTCTTCGGGTTGTAGTTGCCGGTGCCGATGTGGGAGTAGTGCCGCAGCACGCCGCCCTTCTCCTGGCGGATCACCAGCGCGAGCTTGCAGTGGGTCTTCAGCCCGACCAGGCCGTAGACCACGTGCACGCCGGCCTTCTCGAGCTTGCGGGCCCAGGAGATGTTGGCCTTCTCGTCGAAGCGCGCCTTGATCTCGACCAGCGCGAGCACCTGCTTGCCCGACTCCGCGGCGTCGATGAGCGCCTCGACGATGGGGGAGTCGCCCGAGGTGCGGTAGAGCGTCTGCTTGATCGCCAGCACGTCCGGATCGGCCGCCGCCTGCTCGAGGAACGCCTGGACGCTCGTCGCGAAGGACTCGTAGGGGTGGTGCAGCAGCACGTCGCCGCGCGAGACCGCCTTGAAGATGTCCTGGCGCTGGTTCGGCTCGCTCGGCGAGAGCTGGACCGCCGTCGTCGGGACGTGGTTGGGGTACTTGAGGTCGGGCCGGTCGATCTTCTGCAGGCTGAACAGACCGCCGAGGTCCAGCGGCGCGGGCAGCTTGTAGACCTCCTGGGTGGTGATGTCGAGCTCGCGGACGAGGAGCCCGAGGGTCTCGTCGTCCATGTCGTCGGTGACCTCGAGGCGGATGGGCGGGCCGAAGCGACGGCGCAGCAGCTCCTTCTCGAGGGCCTTGATCAGGTTCTCGGTCTCGTCCTCGTCGACCTCGACGTCCTCGTTGCGGGTGACCCGGAAGACGTGGTGGTCGAGGATCTCCATGCCCGGGAAGAGGTCGTCGAGCTGGTTCGCGATCAGGTCCTCGAGCGAGATGAACCGCATCGGCTCGCCGGGAGCGGCGACACCGGCGATCCGCACGAAGCGCGGCAGCATCTGCGGCACCTTCAGGCGGGCGAACTCGGTCTTCTGCGTCTTGGGGTTCCGCACCCGCACCGAGAGGTTGAGCGAGAGCCCGGAGATGTAGGGGAAGGGGTGCGCCGGGTCGACGGCCAGCGGCATCAGCACCGGGAACACCTGCGCGGAGAAGTAGTCGTCGAGCACCTCGCGCTCGGCGTCGCTGAGCTCGCTCCAGCGGACGATGTCGATGCCGGCGTCCCGCAGGGCCGGCTCGACGAGCTCCTTGAAGGCGCGCGAGTGCCGCTGCTGCAGCAGGTGCGCCTTCTCCGAGATGTCGGTGAGCACGTCCACCGGCACGCGGCCGATGTTCGTGGGCAGCGCCAGCCCCGTGAGGATGCGGCGCTTCAGCCCGGCGACGCGGACCATGAAGAACTCGTCGAGGTTGGACGAGAAGATCGCGAGGAAGTTCGCCCGCTCGAGCGCGGGGACCAGCGGGTCCTCGGCCAGCTCGAGCACGCGCTGGTTGAACGCCAGCCAGCTCAGCTCGCGGTCGAGGTAGCGGTCGTCCGGCAGCAGGGGGTCGGAGTGGCCCTCCTCCTCCTCGTCGAAGTCGTCGTCGAGGTCGTCGCTCAGGCCGTCTTCGAGAATCAGGTTGTCGCCGTCCATGCGACCATCCTGGCACCGCGTCGGACGCGCTCGCGCCGCCCGTGGTGAATGCCGGGTGAACCCGGCCTGGGGAGGAGAGGCGGGGTCAGCGGACCGCGGGCCGGCGGTGCAGGTACTGCACGTCGACGGCGGCGTCGGTGAAGCCGAGCGAGCGGTAGAGCGCCACGGCGGAGCGGTTCTCGGCCTCCACGTAGAGATCCGCGATCGTGCAGCCGCGCTCCACCATCCGCGCGAGGCCGGCGCCGAGCAGCGTGCGGCCGAGGCCGCGTCCCGCCGTCTCCGGTGCCACGCCGAGCACGTAGATCTCGCCCGTGGTCGCCTCCGGTTCGATCTTCAGCCAGTCGTAGCCGACGAGCGCACCCGCCGCGTCACGGAGCAGCAGGAAGTCGCCGTCGTCGTACCAGGACTCGGCCCGGCGCGCGGCCAGGTCCTCCTCGGTGATCCGCCCCTGCTCGGGGTGCGCGGCGAAGACGCGGGCGTTGAGGGCGACCCACTCCGCCGGGTCGAGGTCGCGGCCGTCCGACAGCGAGAAGCCCTCGGGGACGACCACCTCGGGCGCGACCAGCGGATCGAGCGCGAGGTGCAGCAGCGTCCGCACCGGCGCGAAGTCGTGCGAGGCGGCGAGTGCCCTCGCCGCCGGGTGGTCGCCGTGCGCCCAGGCGAGCAGCCCGGTGCGCCCGCTCGCGAGCACCTGGTCGAGGACGGCGCGGCCGAAGCCCACGCCGCGCCACTCCGGATCGACGACGAACTCGAGCTCGCCCTGCCCGAGGATCGCGGCCGCCACCACGACGTCGGCGCGGAGGCCGACGAGCAGGGTCCGCGACCCCGCACGGGCGTCGATCAGGGTCTGATCGCTGAACGGGGGCCGGCCGTCGAACCAGGCGGCCCGGCCGATCAGGTGCTCGAGACCCGCGGCGACGGCGGGCTCGGCCAGGTTCTCAACCGAGAGATTGAGCGACTCGTTCATTGTCCTCTTCGTACACGTTGAAGCGGTATCCGACGTTGCGGACGGTCCCGATGAGCGATTCGAGGTCGCCGAGCTTGGCGCGCAGGCGCCGCACGTGCACGTCGACGGTGCGGGTGCCGCCGAAGTAGTCGTAGCCCCAGACCTCGCTGAGCAGCTGCTCGCGGGTGAAGACGCGCGACGGGTGCGTCGCGAAGAAGCGCAGCAGCTCGAACTCCTTGAAGGTGAGGTCGAGCGGACGACCGTGCACCTTCGCCGAGTAGCTCGCCTCGTCGATCACGACGCCGGACGCCTGGATGCGCGACGTCGACTGCTCCTGCGCGAGACGGCCGATGACCAGCCGGATGCGCGCGTCGACCTCCGCCGGGCCGGCGGAGTCGAGGATCACGTCGTTCACGCCCCAGTCCGCCGAGACGGCGGTGAGGCCGCCCTCGGTGAGGATGAGGATGAGCGGGACGTTGATGCCGGTGGTGGTCAGGATCTTGCAGAGCGACTTCGCGCTGGCCAGGTCCTGCCGGGCGTCGACGAAGATCAGGTCGCAGCTCGGGGCGTTCACGAGGTGCGCCGGCTCGGCGGGGATCTGCCGGGTCTTGTGGCTCAGCAGGCCCAGCGCGGGGAGGACCTCCGAGCCACCGGCTGAGGTCAGTATCAACAACTGCGCCACGGATCCTCCAGGATTGGTCTCCGGCAATACTAGCGGCGGGTCGGAGAGGCCGATTCCCTGAGGCACAATTGGGGGATGGGCAGGGATCGCGCGGGGGTGGGTGCGGTCTGGGCGCTCGCGCTGGTCGGCTCCGTCGTCACGCTCGTGCTCGCCCCGTCCGGCTCGCAGCAGCTCTGGCTCGCTCTGACCTTCGGCGGCTGCGTCCTCGCGACCTTCGCCGTGCAGCTCGCCGTCGCGAAGGCGAGCGGCTACCTGGTCCGCACCATGACGAGCGTGGTCGGCGCGATGATCGTCGTCGCCCTCGCCAGCGGGATCGCCGCGCTCACCTCGCTCTGATCGGGCCTCCTCCACCCCGCCGTGTCGGTGACCGCGGATAGGATGGAGCCATGCTTCTCGCCCTCGAACTCTTCTATCTCGGACTGCTCGGGCTCGCCTCCCTCGCGATCGCGTGGGTCTCCGGCGTGGTCGTCTACAAGCTCTACCGCGGCCAGCGCTGACCGCCGCCGGAGCAGATGTGATCTCCCTCCCCACGGGACTCCCGCCCGAGCTGGTCCCGCTCTCCTGGCTGCTCGGCGTCTGGGAGGGATCGGGTGTCATCGACTACGCCGTCGGCGACGACTCCGTGCAGGCGGAGTTCGGCCACCGGGTCAGCTTCAGCTACGACGGGCTGCCGTACCTCAACTACAGCTCCTACACCTGGCTGATCGAGGACGACAGCGAGGCCGGCCACCGCCCGCTCGTCAGCGAGACGGGCTACTGGCGCCTCAGCCGCCCGCTGACCGACGCCGACGCGGGCCCCGGGATGCTGCCCGGCCGCGGTGCCCCCGCCTTCCCCGATGCGGAGTCCGTCGAGACGCTGCGCAACGGCGCCGGCGGCTTCGACATCGAGGTGTCGCTCGTCCACCCCGACGGCGTCAGCGAGCTGTACCTCGGCCAGGTCAAGGGCCCGCGGATCGACCTCGCGACCGACGCCGTCATGCGCACGGCCGCCGCGAAGGACTACGCCGCCGCCACCCGCCTCTACGGGCTCGTCGACGAGCACCTGCTCTGGGCCTGGGACATCGCCGCGCTCGGCCAGGGGCTCCGCACCCACTCCTCCGGAAGGCTCGCCCGTGTCGAATGACGCCGCGTCCACCGCGCTGCCGCCGGTCTCCCCGCTCCTCTCCGTCCCCGGGGCCGTCGTCGGCACCAGCGCGGCCGAGCCCGGCGTCGCCGCGCACTACGGCGAGCCGTTCCGCGAGCAGCGCTCGCTCGCCGCGGGCACCGCGATCGTCGACCTCTCGGGCCGCGGCGTCGTCACCGTCACCGGTCCCGACCGCCTCACCTGGCTCGACTCGCTGACCAGCCAGGCGCTCGCCCGCCTCGCGCCCGGCGGCTCCGCCGAGACCCTGCTCCTCGACCCGTCCGGCCGGATCGAGCACCTCATCCGCGTCGTCGATGACGGCGAGACGGCGTGGCTCCTGCTCGACCGCGACGAGACCGCCGGGCTCGCGGCCTGGCTCGACCGGATGCGCTTCATGCTCCGCGTCGAGGTCGCCGACCGCACGGCGGAGTTCGCGACGCTCGCGACCCTCGGCGAGGGCCCCGCGACCGCGCTGGCCCTCGAGCTCGCGGGGGAGTCCGGCATCAGCTGGCTCGACCCGTGGGCGCAGGTGCAGCCCGGCGGCTGGCAGTACGCGACCGCCCCCGCGCATCCCGCGAGCGGCTGGAGTGCGCGCGAGACCCTGGTGCCGCGCGACGCGCTCGAGCAGCTCGCCGCGCGAGCCCGCGCCGCCGGCGTCGCCCTGGCCGGCGCGGACGCCCTCGAGGCGCTCCGCATCGCCGCCTGGCGCCCCCGGCACGCGACCGAGGTCGACGACCGGTCGATCCCGCACGAGCTCGACCTGCTCCGCTCCTCCGTGCACCTGGCGAAGGGCTGCTACCGCGGGCAGGAGACGGTCGCGAAGGTGCACAACCTCGGCCACCCGCCCCGCCGCCTCGTGCTGCTGCAGCTCGACGGCTCCGACTCCGCCCTGCCCCGGCACGGCGACGTCGTCACGGCGCTGAAGGGCGGCGAGCCGGTCGAGGTCGGCACCGTCACCGCGAGCGCCTGGCACTACGAGGACGGTCCCGTCGCGCTCGCCGTGGTGAAGCGCTCGGTCCCCGTCGACCTCGAGCTGACCGTGCTCGCGGGCGACGTCCGCGTCGCCGCCGCGCAGGAGGTCGTCGTCCCGCCCGGTGCGGGAGCGGAGGCGGGAGTGCCCCGCCTGCCCCGCCTCGGGGCAGCGACCAGGTAGGCCACGCCGTGGTGGCCGCAGGACCCGCTCGGCGGGGTCGGGCGGCCTCGCGGATCCGCGGCCTCGTCCGCCTCGACGACGTCCGGCCCGGCCGCGGCGTCGCCCGCGCGGTGGCGTCGCTGCCCGCGGTGCTGCAGATCGTCGTCGCGGCGGTCCTCGCCTACTCCGTCTCGCGCTTCGTCTTCGGGCACCCGGCGCCCGTGCTCTCGCTGACGGCGACGATCTCGAGTCTCGGCATCGCCCGCGACACCCGGCCCCGGCAGGTGGCGGAGACCGCGATCGGCATGCTGATCGGGATCACCGCGAGCGAGGTGCTGCTCCTGCTCTGGGGCACCGGGGTCTGGCAGCTGGCCGTCGTCCTCGCGATCGTCTTCACGGTGGGACGGGCGCTCTCGCCGTCCCCCGGCTTCGCGGTGGCGGCCGGCACCCAGGCGATGCTCGTGATGATCCTGCCCGCGCCCGACGGCGGCGTGTTCACGCGGAGCCTCGACGGGCTGGTCGGCGGACTCGCCGCGCTGCTGTGCACGGCGATCGTGCCGCGGAACCCGCTCCGGGCGGCGCGCGGGGAGGCGCGGTGGCTGGTCTCGGCGCTCGCCGAGACGATCGACGAGCTGGCCGACGCGCTCCGCCGGGGCGACCCGTCGGCGTCCGCCGCCGCCCTCGAGCGCGTCCGCTCCACCCAGCCCGTCATCGACGGCTGGACCGCGGCCCTCGACTCGGCGATCGGCGTCGCGCGGATCTCGCCGTTCGTGCGGCGGCACCGCGCCGAGCTGGAGCGCCAGCGCACGATGCTCGCCGCCCTCGATCTCGCGACCCGCAACCTCCGCATCGTCGCGCGGCGCACCGACTTCCTGGTCGGGGACGCCGTGCCGCGCCCGGCGCTCGCCGACGTCGTCGCGGGCTTCGGACCCGGGGTCTCGCTCCTCGGCCGGGCCGTCACCGAGCCCGCCGTGCTCGCCCTCGCCCGTCAGGACCTGGTCCTGCTCGCGACGACCCTCGACCCGCAGTCGCTGATCCCGGAGGCGCGACTGGCGGAGAAGACGCTGCTCGTCATCCTCCGCCCGCTCGTGGTCGACCTGCTGACGGCGACCGGGGCGACCGCGGCCGACGCGCGAGCCGCGCTGCCCGAGCTCGCCTGACTCGTCGCGGGCCCGGCGCAGAGCCCGGCTCGCAGGAGCCCGGCGGTGCAGAGCCCGGCGGTGCAGAGCCCGGCGGTGCAGAGCCCGGCGGTGCAGAGTCCGGCGGTGCAGAGATCAGAGGAGCGACGGGGTCGCCTCGAGCGGCGCGATCGCGTCCCAGGCGACGCTCACCTCTCCGAGCCGCCACCGCCGCCGCCCGCCGAGGATCGGCCACTCGCCGCGGAGGGACTCGACTGCCGCGATCCAGCGCTGGGTCGGCCCGTAGACGGCCAGCGGGGCGCCGTGCACCCAGGCCCGCTCGAGCGCGAGGAGGAACGCGTGCACCGGCTCGCCGGCGACGTTGCGGTGGATCAGCGCCTTCGGCAGCCGCTCCGCCGCGATCATCGGCGAGGGCACGGCGCCGAGCCGGAGCGACAGGGTGAGGGAGCGCGGACCCTCCCGCCCGATCTCGATCCAGGTGCAGATCCGGCCGATCTCGTCGCAGGTGCCCTCCACCAGCACTCCGTCGGGCGTGAGCCGGTCGGTCATCATGCGCCACGCCTCGGCGACGGCGGACTCGTCGTACTGGCGGAGGACGTTGAAGGCGCGGACGACGCTCGCGCGCTGCCGTCCGGGCAGGGGGACCTCGAAGCCGCCGCGCTCGAACCGCACCCGGGCGTCCGCGGGGAAGGCGGTCCCGCCCGCGCGGACCTGCTCGAGCTGCTGCCGCGCCGTCTCCACGCGCGCCGGCTCGATCTCGAAGCCGACCACGTCGACGCCCGGTGCCGCGCGGACGAGCCGGTGGTGCAGCTCGAGCGTCGTCACCGCGCTCGCGCCGAAGCCGAGATCGACCACGACGGGCGCCGCGGTGCTGCGCAGGACCGGCAGCTCGGCCAGCCGGCGATCGACGCGGCGGAGGCGGTTGGTGCCCGTCGTGCCGCGGGTGACGGCTCCGATCGGCATGGCTCCCAGCGTATCCGGGGGCGCAGGGGCCGCCTCTAAGCTGGACGCATGTCCGAGACCTACACCCTCATCCTCGTGCGCCACGGCAACAGCGAGTGGAACCAGAAGAACCTCTTCACCGGCTGGGTCGACGTGCGGCTCACCGAGCAGGGCGTCGCGGAGGCCACCCGCGCCGGCGAGCTGCTGGTCGAGGCGGGGCTGCACCCCGACGTCGTCTACACCTCACGCCAGACCCGGGCGATCCAGACCGCGAACATCGCGCTCGAGAAGGCCGACCGCCTGTGGATCGACGTGAAGCGCTCCTGGCGCCTCAACGAGCGCCACTACGGCGCGCTGCAGGGCAAGGACAAGGCGCAGACGCTCGCCGAGTACGGTCCCGAGCAGTTCATGACCTGGCGCCGCTCGTTCGACGTGCCGCCGCCCCCCATCGACGACGAGGACCAGTACTCGCAGGCGCACGACGAGCGCTACGCCGACCTCGGCGACGACCTGCCCCGCACCGAGTCGCTCAAGCTCGTCATCGAGCGGATGCTGCCCTACTGGGAGTCGGACATCAAGCCGGACCTCGCCTCGGGCAAGACCGTGATGATCACCGCGCACGGCAACTCGCTGCGCGCGCTGGTGAAGACCCTCGACGGCATCTCCGACTCCGACATCGCCGAGCTGAACATCCCCACCGGCATCCCGCTGGTCTACACGCTCGACGAGGACTTCGAGCCGATCGGCGAGGCCCGCTACCTCGACCCCGAGGCCGCCGCCGCCGGCGCCGCCGCCGTCGCGGCCCAGGGCGCCAAGAAGTAGCCGGCACGTCCCCTGCCGGTCGAGTAGCCGCGCTGCGCGGCGTCTCGAGACCCGCGCCTGCACCCCGGCGGATCTCGATACGCGCGCTGCGCGCGCTACTCGATCAGCATGACGTGAGCAGGTCGCGGTACGCGCCCCTGCCCATGCTGGTCGAGTAGCCGCGCTACGCGGCGTCCCGAGACCCCGCGCCCGAACGACGGTGGATCTCGATGCGCGCGCTGCGCGCGCTACTCGATCAGCATGGTTCGCGCGACACACGCGCTACTCGATCACCATGACGTGAGCAGGCCGCGGCACGCGCCCCCGCCCATGCCGATCGAGTAGCCGCGGCACGCGGCGTATCGAGACCCCGCGCCCGCACGACGGTGAATCTCGATACGCGCGCTGCGTGCGCTACTCGATCAACATGGTCCGCGTCCGCGCGACACTCGATCCCCTTGGTTCGACTAGGCCGCGGCACGCGCCCCTCCCCATGCCGGTCGAGTAGCCGCGGCACGCGGCGTATCGAGACCCCGCGCCCGCACGACGGTGGATCTCGATACGCACGCTGCGCGCGCTACTCGATCAACATGGTCCGCGCTGTGGCCGCTCTACTCGATCAGCATGGTCCGCGCGCTGCGCGCGCTACTCGATCAGCGTGGTCCGACGAGGCCGCGGCACGCGCCCCTGCAAGTAGCCGCGGCACGCGGCGCATCGAGACCCCGCGCCTGCATGCTCGCGCGCGACTCGATGAGCAGGGACGCTGAGCGCAGAGACCAGCCGCCCCCCACGAGGCGAACGGGTGAATCGCGTGCCAGCGATTCGCCCTAGCCGCACGCCCCCCGCTCTGCGGAACGCACCCCGCGCCCTGCCGACCGCGGTCGATATCGCGCTCGCGCGACATCGACAAATAGGCTCAGCCCCAGTCGCCCGAGACCAGGTACTGGACCTTCTTGGCGATCGAGACGGCGTGGTCGGCGAAGCGCTCGTGGTAGCGGCTGGCGAGGGTCGCGTCGACGGTGTCGGCGGCCTGGCCCTTCCACGCCTCGCTGAGGACCTTGTCGAAGACGCTGACGTGCAGCTCGTCGATCTTGTCGTCCTCGTCGCGGATCTCCTCGGCGATGCGGGGGTCCTGCGAGCGCAGCAGCTCGGTGAGCTTGTGCGCGACGACCACGTCGAGGCGGCCCATCTCGACGAACGTCGGGCGGAGCGACTTCGGCACGACCTTGTCGGGGAACCGGTAGCGCGAGAGCTGGGCGATGTGCTCGGCGATGTCGCCCATCCGCTCGAGCGACGCGCTGATCCGCAGCGCGGACACGACGGTCCGCAGGTCGCGGGCGACCGGTCCCTGGCGGGCGAGGATGTCGATCGCCAGCTCGTCGAGGCTGATGGCGAGCTCGTCGATCCGGGCGTCGCTCGCGATGACCTCCTCGGCGAGGGAGACGTCGGAGTGGTTGAACGCCTGGGTCGCCTTCTCGATCGCGATCTCGACGAGTCCGGAGATCTCGACGAGCCGATCCTGGACCTCGGCCAGCTCCTGCTGGAAAACTTCGCGCATCTTCTTCTCGACCCTCTCTGCGGCACGCTCGGAGGCCGGTGCCGTTCCGCGTCGCGCACGACGCTGTGACTGCGCCAGGTCGGCGCAGGCGCAGCAATGATGACCACGACAGGTTAACGAACGGTGCCGAGCGTTTGAACAGTACTCGACCCGCGACCCGTCGCCGGGCATCCGGTAGGGAGACGTCCGGTGGATGGTTAGCCTGGGTGCGTGGATCCGGGCCTGATCGTCGTGCTGTCGCTCGTTCTCGGCATCGTCATCGGGATCGTCGTCACCAGCGTCGTGATGCTCGCGGCGCGCCAGGGGCGGATCGCGACGGAGGTCGTCAGTGTCGGCCTGCCCGAGGGGATCGGCGCGATCATCGACGCCGTCGGCGCCCCCGCCTTCGTGACCGACCCGTCCCACAACGTCCTCAAGGCGTCCGCCCGGGCGATCTCGCTCGGCCTGGTCTCGCAGGACACGCTGCTGCACCCGGACCTCGTCGCGATCGTCGACCGGGTGCGCCGCTTCGGCGACGACATCGAGCAGGACCTGGAGCTCGCGACCAGCCCGCTCTCCGACGCCGCGGTCACCCTGGTCGTGCACGCCACGCGCCTGGGCTCCCGCTTCGTCCTCGTGCTCGCCGAGGACCACACCGAGGCCCGGCGGCTGGAGGCGGTGCGCCGGGACTTCGTCGCGAACATCTCGCACGAGCTGAAGACCCCGATCGGCGCCGTCGGCCTCCTCGCCGAGGCCCTCGACTCCGCCGCCGACGACCCGGTGCAGGTCCGCCGCTTCGCGCACCGCCTGACCCAGGAGTCGCACCGCCTCGCGAAGATCACCCGCGAGATCATCGAGCTGTCCCGCCTGCAGTCGGCCGACGTCGCCGGATCCGCCGAGGTGGTCCGCGTCGACGACATCGTGGTCGCCGCACTCGAGACCACGCACGTGCTGGCGGAGTCGCACGACGTCACCCTCGTCAAGGGCGGGATGAAGAAGGCGTACGTCGCCGGCCAGGAGAAGATGCTCGTCTCGGCGCTGCACAACCTGCTCGCGAACGCCATCCAGTACTCGCCTCCCGGCTCCCGCGTCGGGATCGGCGTCCGCTCCACCGGCGGCGTCGTCGAGATCGCCGTCACCGACCAGGGCATCGGCATCCCCGAGGAGGACCTCGACCGGGTGTTCGAGCGCTTCTACCGCGTCGACCAGGCGCGCTCGCGCCACACCGGCGGCACCGGTCTCGGCCTCAGCATCGTCAAGCACGCCGTGCAGAACCACGGCGGCGACGTCCGCGTCTGGTCCAAGCCCGGACGCGGCAGCACCTTCACCATCCGACTCCCCGAAGTAGACCCGGCCAGGACGCCGTTCGCGTCCTCCGCCCCGATAGGAGACACCGCGTGACCAGCATCCTGCTCGTCGAGGACGAGAGCGCCCTCAGCGAGCCGCTCAGCTACCTGCTCGAACGCGAGGGCTACGACGTCACCGTCGCCGAGGACGGCCTGCGCGCCGTCTCCGCCTTCGACGAGGGCGACTACGACCTGATCCTGCTCGACCTCATGCTCCCCGGCATGCCCGGCACCGAGGTGTGCCGCGAGATCCGCACCCGCTCCGCGGTCCCGATCATCATGGTCACCGCGAAGGACTCCGAGGTGGACATCGTCGTCGGACTCGAGCTGGGCGCCGACGACTACGTCACCAAGCCCTACTCGACCCGCGAGCTGCTCGCCCGCATCCGCGCCGTCCTCCGCCGCCGCACCGAGGACCCGGGGGAGGAGCGCATCGTCGTCGCCGGCCCCGTCCGCATGGACATCGAGCGCCACACCGTCGAGGTCGACGGCGTCGAGACGCCCATGCCGCTCAAGGAGTTCGAGCTCCTCGAGATGCTGCTCCGCAACGCCGGCCGCGTGCTCACCCGCGGTCAGCTGATCGACCGCGTCTGGGGCAGCGACTACTTCGGCGACACCAAGACCCTCGACGTCCACGTGAAGCGCATCCGCTCCAAGATCGAGAAGACGCCGAAGGAGCCGGTGCTCCTGGTTACTGTCCGCGGCCTCGGCTACCGCTTCGACGCCTGATCGCGATCGCGGGGCCTGGCGGAGGCGTCTGCGGCGTTGTCGTCGGTTGCGATACCGCCGGTATCGCGCCCTCCTCCGCCTTGCAGCCACCCCCACCAGGCCC
This sequence comes from Rathayibacter sp. VKM Ac-2856, assembly GCF_013205055.1. Taxonomy (GTDB): domain Bacteria; phylum Actinomycetota; class Actinomycetes; order Actinomycetales; family Microbacteriaceae; genus Rathayibacter. Next base: position 1,251,717 of record NZ_JABMLF010000001.1, on the reverse strand, counting down.
CGCGATCCACTTCTGACAGCGGTCGGTGGGGCCGTCGCTGCGCGACGAGCCGGGGGTGGGGCCGTCGCTGCGCGACGAGCGAGGGCGGCGGCGGCCCATGCTGGTCGAGTAGGCGCCGGAGGCGGCGTATCGAGACCCACCGTGGCAGTGCATGCGGAGTGCAGACGGGGCCGTCGCTGCGCGACGAGCTAGGGGGCGGCGGATCATGCTGGTCGAGTAGCCGCCGGAGGAGGCGTATCGAGACCCACCGTGTCAGTGCATGCGGAGTGCAGACGGGGCCGTCGCTGCGCGACGAGCCGGGGGTGGGGCCGTCGCTGCGCGACGAGCGAGGGCGGCGGCGCAGACGACGAAGGCCCGGCCACCGGGGTGGACGGGCCTTCGAGGGGGGAGTGCTACTCGGCGGCGGGGGTGTCGACGCCCGGCTCGGCCGTCGGGGTCGGCAGCGCGGTCTGCGCCGGGTCCGGCGTCGGCGCGAGCGTCGGGGTCGCCGACGGGGCCGGGGTGAGCGTCGCGTACGCCTCGAGGTCGTTGCGCAGGATCGGCACGAGGAGCTCCGCGCCCTCCTCCGAGCCGTACTGGAAGTAGACGGGGAAGAGGCTGCCCGGCAGCGTGTCCAGGCCCTCCATCAGGACGGACTCGGTGCTGTCCGGGCGGATCTCCGTGCGACCGGGGACCGCGTCCACCGTGTCGCTCGTGCGGCCGGTGCTCGCGTCGTACTGCACCTCGACGCTGAGCGTCTCGTCGGTGTCGTTGATCAGCGAGACGACGAGCGTGCCGACCTCGCCGTCCTCCGAGATGATCATCGCGTTGCGGATGTCGAGGTCGCCGACCGTCGCACCCACCCCGTCGCTGGGGTCGTAGATGGCCCGGGTCGCCTGCGGGGCGACCAGGTTGCAGCCGGCGGTGGCGAGAGCGACGCCGACCGCGAGAACGACGGATGCAGCGATGCGCGCCTTCACGGGTTCCTCCAGATCATCGGCTCCGCCCACCCCGGACAGGGCGGATTCGAGGTGCAGGAGCCGCCAAAAGAATAGCGCAGCCTCGCCCGCGTCCCGGCCGGGCTGCCCCCTCCGCCCACCCGCTGCTACTCTGACCGGCGGCGAAAGGACGTCCCGTTGAACACCGTCACCGGACCGGCGCCGACCGCGGCCGTCGTCATCGTCGCCGCGGGCAGCGGCACCCGCCTCGGCCGCGAGCTCCCCAAGGCCTACGTCGAGTGCGCCGGCGTCACGATCCTCGAGCGCAGCCTCCGCACGGTGCTCACCCTCGCCGAGCCGGTGCAGGTCGTGGTGGTCGCGCCGGAGGCTCTTGTCCGCGAGACGGAGGAGCTCTGCCGCCGCGCCGCCGGGAGCGTCGAGGTCCTCGTCACCGCCGGCGGGGCCACCCGGCAGGACTCCGTCGCACGCGGACTGGCCCTCCTGGCCGCGGGCGTCGAGACCGTCCTCGTCCACGACGCCGCCCGGGCCCTCACCCCCGTCGCGCAGTTCGAGCGCGTGCTCGCCGCCGTCCGCACGACCGGCGGCGGTGCGATCCCCGGGCTGCCCGTCACCGACACCATCAAGCGGATCGACGCCGACTCGGCGATCCTCGACACCGTCGATCGCGCGCAGCTCGCCGCCGTGCAGACGCCCCAGGGCTTCCCCCGGCACCTGCTCGACGAGGCCTACGCCGCCGCCGGCCGCGAGTTCACCGACGACGCCGCGCTGCTCGCCGCCCACGGCCGCGGGTCCGTCGTCGTCCCGGGCGACCCGCTCGCGTTCAAGATCACGACCCCGTGGGACCTCGCCCGCGCGGAGCAGCTCCTGGCGCCGCCACTCGCGGCCGCGGTGCCGCGCGTCGGCATCGGCACCGACGTGCACGCCTTCGACGACGCGTCGCCGCTCTGGCTCGCCGGCCTGCACTGGCCGGGGGAGCGCGGCCTGTCCGGCCACAGCGACGGAGACCCGGTCGCCCACGCGATCTGCGATGCGCTGCTCGCCGCGGCGAACCTCGGCGACATCGGCTCCCGCTTCGGAACGGCCGACCCGCGGTTCCAGGACGCCCACGGCGAGGTCTTCCTCCGCGCGACGAGGGAGCTCGTCGAGGCGGCGGGGTTCACGATCGGCAACGTCTCCGTCCAGCTGATCGGCAACCGGCCGAAGTTCTCCCCGAGGCGCGACGAGGCGCAGCAGCTGCTCTCCGGCCTGCTCGGCGCCCCGGTCAGCGTCGCCGCCACGACCTCGGACGCGCTGGGCTTCACCGGGCGCGGCGAGGGGGTCGCGGCGACCGCGACCGCACTCGTCCTCCCCACCCCCGGATCCGGCCGCTGATCCACCGCACCGCCCGGCCGCCCGGGCGCGCCGCCCCCGCCCGGTAAACTCGCCGCGTGACTCTGCGACTGCACGACTCGAAGGCCCAGGCCCTCGTCGACTTCGTCCCCCTCCGCGAGAACGAGGTCGGGATGTACGTCTGCGGACCCACGGTGCAGTCGTCCCCGCACATCGGGCACCTGCGCTCGGCCCTGGTCTACGACCAGCTGCGCCGCTGGCTGGCGCACCGCGGCTACCGGGTCACCCTCGTCCGCAATGTGACGGACATCGACGACAAGATCCTCGCGATCGCCGAGCAGGCGCGGCGCGCGGCCGGCGAGGGCGAGCCCTCCGAGCAGTGGTGGGCGCTCGCCTACCGCGTCGAGCTCGAGTTCACCGCCGCGTACTCGGCGCTGGGGATCCTCCCGCCCACCTACGAGCCGCGCGCGACGGCGAGCATCGCCGAGATGATCGCTCTCGTGCAGCGCCTGATCGAGCTCGGGCACGCCTACCCCGCCCCGGACGACTCCGGCGACGTCTACTTCGACACCCGCTCCTGGCCCGACTACGGCGCGCTCACCCACCAGCGCCTCGAGAGCATGGAGGCGGCGACCGACGCCGACCCGCGCGGCAAGCGCGACCCGCACGACTTCGCCCTGTGGAAGGGCATGAAGCCCGACGAGCCCGAGTCCGCCTCCTGGGCCTCGCCCTGGGGGAGGGGCCGGCCGGGCTGGCACATCGAGTGCTCCGCCATGTCGACCAAGTACCTCGGCACGCAGTTCGACATCCACGGCGGCGGACTCGACCTGCGCTTCCCGCACCACGAGAACGAGCTCGCCCAGTCCAGCGCGGCGGGCCACGCCTTCGCGAGCTACTGGCTGCACAACGGCCTCGTCTCGGTCACCGGCCAGAAGATGAGCAAGTCGCTCGGCAACAGCGTGTTCGCCTCCGAGCTGCTCGACTCCGCCCGCCCGCTCGTCGTGCGCTACTACCTCGGCTCGGCGCACTACCGCTCGACCCTCGAGTTCCACGACGGAGCCCTCGAGGAGGCCGAGGCCGCCCTCGAGCGGATCGAGGGCTTCCTCGACCGGTCCCGCCGGCGGCTCGAGGGCACCCGCTTCGCCGCCGTGGGCGAGCCGGTCGTCCCCGAGGAGTTCGCCGAGGCGATGGACGACGACCTCTCGGTCCCGCAGGCCATCGGCGTCCTGCACGAGACCGTGCGGGCCGGCAACGCCGCGCTCGACGCGGAGGACCTCGGCACGGTGTCCGCGCTGCGCACGCAGGTGCTCGCGATGGCCTCCGTGCTCGGCATCGACCCGGAGGCCCCCGAGTGGGCGCGCTCCGACGACGAGCCCACCTACCGGGCCCTCACCGTGCTCGTCGACCGCCTGGTCGCCGAGCGCCAGACCGCGCGAGAGCAGCGCGACTGGGCGGCAGCCGACCGCATCCGAACCGATCTCGCTGCTGCGGGAATCACGATCGAAGACACCCAGACGGGTGCGCATTGGAGTCTCGATGGCGAATAAGCCCGGCCGCCCAGGAGCGGTCCGCAAGAAGAGCAAGGGCAAGGCCGTCGGATCCGGCGGTCAGGGCCGCCAGGCCCTCGAGGGCAAGAAGCCCACGCCCAAGGCGGAGGACCGGCCGTACCATCCCGCGGGCAAGGCGAAGGCGGCGCGCGAGCGCTTCGTCGCCGCCGGCGGCAAGGGGCGACCGGGAGCGGCGCTGACCGGCGCCGCCCGCGGCCAGGGCCGCCCGGCCCCGTCGCGCAAGCCCAAGAGCGGCGACGAGTCCGAGATGGTCACCGGCCGCAACTCGGTCCTCGAGGTGCTGCGCGCCAAGATCCCCGCGACCACGCTCTACCTCGCGACGCGCATCGAGATGGACGACCGGGTCAAGGAGGCGCTCAAGCTCGCCACCGCCCGCGGCATCCCCGTGCTCGAGGTCATGCGCCCCGAGCTCGACCGCCTCGCCGGACCGGACTCGGTGCACCAGGGCCTCGTGCTCAAGGTGCCGCCGTACGAGTACGCGCACCCGAGCGACCTGCTCGAGCGCAGCGTCTCGCGCGGAGTCGTCCCGCTGTTCGTCGCCCTCGACTGCATCACCGACCCGCGCAACCTCGGCGCGATCATCCGCTCCGTCGCCGCGTTCGGCGGCCAGGGCGTCATCGTGCCCCAGCGCCGCTCGGTCGGCCTGAACTCCGCCGCCTGGAAGACCTCGGCCGGCGCCGCCGCGCGCGTGCCGGTCGCCATGGCGTCCAACCTCACCGCGATGATCAAGGACTACAAGCGCGACGGCGTCTTCGTCATCGGCCTGGACGGCGACGGCGACACGATGCTCCCGGGCCTCGAGCTCGCCGACCGCCCCCTCCTCGTCGTCGTCGGCAGCGAGGGCAAGGGCCTCTCACGCCTCGTCACCGAGCAGTGCGACGCCGTCGTCTCCATCCCGATCAGCGCGGCCACGGAGTCGCTCAACGCCGGCATCGCGGCGTCGGTCGCGCTCTACGAGATCTCCAAACTCCGCGCCGCCTCCGAGTAGCGCGGGCGCCGGTACGGCGATCTGCGGCGTTGTCGTCGGGCGCGATACCGCCGGTATCGCTTCCTCCTCCGCCTTGCAGCTCACCGCGCGGGCGCCGGTACGGCGATCTGCGGCGTTGTCGTCGGGCGCGATACCGCCGGTATCGCTTCCTCCTCCGCCTTGCAGCTCACCGCACCGGCACCCGCGCCGCGCGGGAGCCGGGGGAGGAGGTGGGCCGCCTTCGGCGAGCCGGTGGGCTTGCTGATCGAGTCGCCCGCGGAGCGGGCGAATCGAGATCCACCGGCGGAGGCGTCGGCCTCTGCTGGCCGTGCGGCGCATCATGCTGATCGAGTAGGCCGCGCAGCGGGCGTATCGAGATCCGCCTGCATCGAGGTCGGGCCTGCGGGCTCGACCACGGCCGATGGTGGGTCTCGATACGCCCCTGCGGGGCTACTCGACCAGCATGGGGGCGTCAGGCTCGTGGGCCGGGGTCAGACGTTCTTCATCCAGTCGACGTCGGCGTCCTCGTCGGTCAGCTCGGCGTCGCCCGCGTCGTCGAGCACGAGGTTCGGCAGCGTGATCGCCTCGGTCGGCGGCGCGATCACGGTCGCCTCGTCGCGACGGTGGCGGAGGATGTCGTTCACGTAGGCGGTGACCGCCTCCGCCAGCGGCACGTCGCGCGCCTGCTGCTGCGACATGAACCAGCGGTGCTCCAGCAGCTGGTGGAACATCTCCGCCGGCTCCAGGCGCCCCTTCAGATCCCGCGGGATCGAGCGGATGACCGGCTCGAACACCTGCGCGAGCCACTCGTGCGCGACCATCTCCTCGTCCAGGCCCTGCTTGTCGTAGGTCGCCGTGTACGAGTCGAGGTCGTTCAGCAGTCGGCGCGCCTGGTTCTCCTGCGCGTCCAGCCCCGTGAGCCGGAGCAGCCGGCGCTGGTGATGACCCGCGTCGACGACCTTGGGCTGGATCCGCACCGTCGAGCCCGCCTCGTCGGTCTTGATCGCGAGCTCCTCGATGTCGAAGCCGAGCTCGTTCAGCCGGTTCACCCGGTCGTTGATGCGCCAGCGCTCGGAGGTCGAGAACGACTCCGCGCCCGTCAGCTCCTTCCAGAGGCTGCGGTAGGCGGCGACGATGCCGTCGGACACCGTGATGGGGTCGAGGTCGTCGTCGACGCGCCCGCCCGCCTCGAGGTCGAGCAGCTCGCCGGCGATGTTCACGCGGGCGATCTCGAGGTCGTTCTCGCGCTGGCCGTTCGAGAGGCCGCCGGAGTAGAGCTGCCCGGTCTCGGCGTCGACGAGGTACGCGGCGAAGGCGCCCGCGTCGCGCCGGAAGAGCGTGTTGGAGAGCGAGACGTCGCCCCAGAAGAAGCCGATCACGTGCAGGCGCACGAGGAGCAGCGCCAGCGCGTCGACGAGGCGCGTGGCCGTGTCCGGACGCAGCGTCTGCGAGAACAGCGCGCGGTAGGGGAGCGAGAACTTCAGGTGCCGGGTCACCAGCACCGCGGGGAGCTCGTCGCCCTCGTCGTCTGTGCGGTTCGTGATCACGGCGCCCGGCACGACGCACGGGACGTCCAGGCGCTGCAGCGTCTTCAGCATCTCGTACTCGCGGCGCGACATCTCCGCGGTCGTCTCCTTGACGGCGACGACGTGGCCGGAGAGGTGCGCGAAGCGGACCGTGTGCCGGGAGATGCCCTTGGGCAGGGCGGCGATGTACTCGTCGGGCCAGTCGTTCAGCCGGAGGTTCCACGGCAGATCGAGGAGGGCCGGATCGACCGTGGCCGAGGTGATGTTCAGGGAGCCGGACATGGCGCGCCGTTCGTGTCGTGGATCGGACGGTGGAGGGGCCCGAACGAACGCTGCCGCCGCCTCGGAGGAGACGGCGGCAGCGTGTGCACGGGGGCGGAGCCTAGGAGAGGCGCAGTCCCGACTCGCCGTCGAAGATGTGCACGCGGTGGTTCGCGGTCACGTAGACGCGGTCGCCCGCGGTCGGGTGCACGCGGCCGTCGACGCGCGCGACGATGTCGGTGCGGCGACCCTCGACCTCGGTGTGGCCGTAGAGGTAGCCGTCCGAGCCGAGCTCCTCGATGAGGTCGACCTCGATCGGCAGTCCGCCGGGCTGGGTCGAGACGGTGACGTCCTCGGGGCGCACGCCGAGCGTGACGACCTTCTGGGTGGTCTTCGCGAGCGCCTCGCGGGCGATCGGGAGGACCGTGTCGCCGAACTTGACGCCGCCGTCGGTGACGTCCGCGTGGAACAGGTTCATCGCGGGCGAGCCGATGAAGCCGGCCACGAAGACGTTGTTCGGGTTCTCGTAGAGGTCGCGGGGCGTTCCGACCTGCTGGAGCAGTCCGTCCTTGAGCACCGCGATGCGGTCGCCCATGGTGAGCGCCTCGGTCTGGTCGTGGGTGACGTAGACGGTGGTGATGCCCAGACGGCGCTGGAGCGTGCCGATCTGCGTGCGGGTCTGGACGCGGAGCTTGGCGTCGAGGTTCGACAGCGGCTCGTCCATGAGGAAGACCTGGGGCTTGCGGACGATGGCGCGACCCATCGCGACGCGCTGGCGCTGACCACCGGAGAGGGCCTTCGGCTTGCGGTTCAGGTAGGGCTCGAGGTCGAGCATCTTCGCGGCCTCGAGGACCCGCGCGGCGCGCTCGTCCTTGTTGATGCCGGCGATCTTGAGCGCGAAGCCCATGTTCTCGGCGACGGACATGTGCGGGTACAGCGCGTAGTTCTGGAACACCATCGCGATGTCGCGGTCCTTCGGCGGCACGTCCGTGACGTTGCGGTCGCCGATCAGGATGCGGCCCTCGTTGACCTCTTCGAGGCCGGCGAGCATGCGCAGGGAGGTGGACTTGCCGCAGCCCGAGGGGCCGACGAGGACGAGGAACTCGCCGTCTCCGACCTCGAGGTTCAGCTTGTCGACCGAGGCACGCGTGGCCCCGGGGTAGACGCGGGACGCGTTGTCATAGGTTACGGACGCCATTGTTCTTGCTCCTTCACCGGCAGGTACGTGCCGGACGATCCGAGTGAATGGAAGTGACGGTCGTCGTCGCGTGGGCGACTCCGACCAACCGTCACAGTATGCCACGCGGCACCCGAGTGGGGTGCGCGTCCCCGAGGCCGCGCACCCGGGGCGGGTGGTATCCGTCGTTTGGAGGTTTCCCAGGGCTCGCGCGTAGGATTCCGGCGAGTCGCAGCCCGGCGACACGTCTTCCCCTCTCATTCGGAGTGTTCTTGTCATGACCAACGGCGGAGCCAACGACCGTCTCTCGAAGAACCAGCGTCGAGAGGCCGCGCGCGAGAAGGCCCGCCGACTCCGCGAGCAGCAGAAGCGCCGCGACCGCGTCAGCCGCTTCGCGCTGCAGGGCGGTCTCGCGGTCGTCGTGATCGCGGTCGTCGCGATCGTCGTCTTCGCCGTGACCTCGAGCATCCGCCCGGCCGGCCCCGGCCCCGCCAACATGGCGAGCGACGGCGTCCTGGTCACCGAGGGCCTGGTCGCGTCCACCTCTGCGGCGATCCCGGCCGACGGCACGCCCACCCCGAGCACCGTCGATACCTCGACGGGCACCGTCGACATCCGGGTCTACCTCGACTACCTCTGCCCCTACTGCGGTCAGTTCGAGCAGACCAACGGCGAGCAGATCAAGGAGTGGGTGACCAGCGGCGCCGCCACGGTCGAGATCCACCCGATCGCCATCCTCACCACCCGCTCGAACGGCACGAAGTACTCGGAGCGCGCGGCCAACGCGGCCGCCTGCGTCGCCGACTCCTCGCCCGACTCGTTCTTCGACTTCAACTCCGCGCTCTTCGCCGAGCAGCCCGCCGAGGGCACCGACGGCCTCTCGGACGACCAGCTCAAGCAGGCCGCCGCGGACGCGGGCGTCGAGGACACCGCCGCGGTGAACACCTGCATCGACGACCAGTCGTTCGTCAGCTGGGTCCGCGCGGCGACGGAGCGGGCGACGGCCGGGCCGCTGCCCGGCACCGAGGTCGCCTCCGTCTCCGGCACGCCGACCGTCCTCGTCAACGGCGAGGCCTACACCGGCTCCCTGACCGACGCTGACGCGTTCAGCTCGTTCGTGCTCTCGGCCGCCGCCGACACCTACTCGTCGGCGACGCCGACGCCCACCCCCGCCGCCGGCTGAGCGGCCGCCCCGGCACTCCGGGGCGCACGACGACGAAGGGCCCCGGGAGACCGGGGCCCTTCGTCGTGCCGGCCCGAGAGCCGTCGCCCGCCGCAGCGGACGGGAGAGGAGTGGAGCCGACGACGGGACTCGAACCCGTAACCGCCCGATTACAAGTCGGGTGCGCTACCAATTGCGCCACGTCGGCAGGTGCCTCGCCGCACCGGGCCACCCTATCGCGGGGCCGGAAGCCGTCTCGGCTCCGGCCCGCGCGGGCGGATCACGGCTCGAGGATGCTCAGGTGCCGCTCGGCCGGGGTGGGCCGCTTGGGCCCGCCGATCTTGCCGTCCGGACGGCCCACGTAGAGCCAGCCGAGCAGCTCCTCGCCCTTCTCCAGGCGGTGCGCCTTGCGCACGGCCTTGGCGCGCGTGTACGAGCCGGTGCGCCAGAAGACGCCCCAGCCCGCCTCGTCGAGGAGGAGGCTGAGCAGGTGCGCGACGCCCGAGGCGACCGCCTCCTGCTCCCAGGCCGGGACCTTCGACTTCTTCACGCTGACCACGACCGCGAGCAGGAGGGAGGCGCGGTGCGTCTTCTCGATGTGCTTGCGGGCGTCCTTCTTGTCACCGGACGCGGCGGCGAAGCTGCGGCCGATGCGATCGCGAGCGGCACCGCGGATCTCGATGACCCGCCAGGGCCGGAGCGAGCTGTGGTCCGCCAGCCGCGAGGCGGCCGAGACGTACGCCGCGATCTCCTCGTGCCCCGGCGCCTCCGCGGTCACCTTCGAGCGGGAGCGCCGGGCCAGGACGGCCTCGAGCACGGGAGTCGCGGACACGGTCACTCGCCCTCGGTGGTGAAGTTCATCGCGATCGAGTTCATGCAGTACCGGTCTCCGGTCGGCGTGCCGAAGCCGTCGGGGAAGACGTGGCCGAGGTGCGAGCCGCAGTTGGCGCACCGGACCTCGGTGCGGACCATGCCCAGGGTGCTGTCCTCGATGAGCTGGACCGCATCGGGGCGGATGGACTCGTAGAAGCTCGGCCAGCCGCAGCCGGAGTCGAACTTGGTGCCGCTCTTGAACAGCTCGGCGTGGCAGGCGGCACAGGTGTAGAGCCCCTCGCGGTGCTCGTCCAGCAGCTCGCCGGTCCACGGGCGCTCGGTGGCGGCCTGGCGCAGCACCGAGTACTGCTCGCGGTCGAGCTCCTCGCGCCACTCGGCGTCGGTCTTGTTCACGGAATACGACGACATGGGTCTCCCTAGGAATCCTCGTCAGTGTACGGGGGAGGGCGCTCCCCCTCTCCTCTCGTAAACTCTCCGCCGTGCAGCTGAATTCCGTGATCTCGAAGGCGTGGAGCGAACTCACGACGGAGGAGGTCCACGCGTTCGCGCGGCTGCGGACCGACGTCTTCCTCCGCGAGCAGCGGGTCGACGACGAGGAGCTCGACGACCGCGACCTGGAGCCGTCGACGACGCACTGGTGGATCGCCGACGAGCGGGGCGTCGCCGCGTACCTGCGCACACTCCGGGACGAGCGGCCGGAGCACCGGGACGCGCACCGGATCATCGGCCGCGTCGTGACCCGCGCCGATCGACGCGGGCAGGGGCTCGCCCACCTGCTCGTCAGGGCGGTCGTGGCGCGCCACGGTGACGAGGCGATGCTGCTCCACGCGCAGACCTACGTCGCGGGGCTCTACGCGCGGTCGGGCTTCGAGCCGTTCGGCGACGAGTTCGAGGAGGCGGGCATCCCGCACATCGGCATGTACCGGAGCGCCTCCCCGGTCGGCGGCGCGGGCCTGCCTACTGTGGAGGAATGAGCGGCGCCACGGACTTCGAGCGGACGACGGGCTCCGCCCTGTCCGATCGGGACCGCCGCGTCCTGGAGTTCGAGGCGGAGTGGACGGCCCGCTCCGGCGACAAGGACGACGCCATCCGCGAGCGGTTCGGTCTCTCGGTCGCCCGCTACTATCAGGTGCTCAGCGCGGTTCTGGCCTCCCCGGCCGCCCTCGCTCACGACCCGATGCTCGTCAAGCGGCTGCAGCGCATCCGCGACGGTCGCGCCGGCGCACGCGCCGCACGACGCCTCGGGCGCCCCGAGTAGACGAGCTGCTCGGGCCCACGAACGGAAGGCCGGCCGTACCGACGATGACCACCACCGCTCCGAAGGACCGCTTCGACGAGATCCCGGCCACCGAGGGGCGCGTGGGTGCGCACCGCCGCCCGCCCGCTCCGCATGCCCGGGCGATCGCCCTGGCCTGGGCGGCGCTCGCGACCGGGGTGATCGTGCTGCTCGGCTTCATCGGTCTGCTCGTCATCGACAACCGCGTGCAGTTCAACGACGTCTTCACCCCGCCGTCCGGCCTCGCCGAGACCGAGGCCCCGGCGGTCGTTCCGACGGTGGACCCCGCGCTCGCGATCGCCGTCCTGAACGGCACGGCGACGGAGGGACTGGCCGCGAGCGCCGGGGACGCCCTCGCGGAGGCGGGCTGGAGCGTGCCCACGGTCGCGAACGCGAACACCGAGGACGAGGCGACCACCACCGTCTACTACACCGACCCGGGACTCGAGGGAGCGGCGCTCGGCGTCGCGCAGTCGCTCGGCGTCGGGGTCACCGCCCTCACCTCGGACTTCGTCGAGACGGGCCCCGTCGTCGTCGTGCTCGGCTCGGACTATCCGACGCAGTAGGACGGGCGGCCCCCTCGCGCACCCCCGGAACAGGGCCTCCGAGCCGCTGTCCGGGGGTGTTCTGTTTCCGGCACGTTTAATTCATGTTGAATCCCGGGCAACTCTTTCCCGCAGGCGCATTCCACCGTTTTCCGGCGCGAAACGCTCGATTAGGATTCCTGACCAGGCACCTGCGCATCGCTCGTGTCGCAGGCATTCAGCACTTTGGGAGTAAGAGATGGCGAACGGAACCGTCAAGTGGTTCAACTCTGAGAAGGGCTACGGCTTCATCACGGTCGACGGCGGCGGACAGGACGTGTTCGTCCACTACTCCGCCATCGACATGTCGGGATACAAGGTCCTCGAGGAGGGCCAGCACGTCGCGTTCGAGGTCGGCACGGGATCCAAGGGTCCGCAGGCCGAATCGGTGCGCGTGGTCTGAGGCCGCCGCCCGTCCTGGAGCCGTCGTCCGCGTCCCGCGGGCGGCGGCTCCTTCCGTTGCGCCAGGGGTCCGCGTCACTTGCACTCCTCCCGGGTGAGTGCCAGAATCGCTGTTGGCACTCGCTCCAGTCGAGTGCCAACGACGGAATTCCCCTGACGTCCGGGAGGGACGAAGAACACACATGGCCAAGATCATTGCTTTTGACGAAGAAGCCCGCCGCGGCCTCGAGCGTGGACTCAACACCCTGGCCGATGCGGTCAAGGTGACCCTCGGCCCGCGCGGCCGCAACGTCGTGCTCGAGAAGAAGTGGGGCGCCCCCACCATCACGAACGACGGCGTCTCGATCGCCAAGGAGATCGAGCTCGACGAGCCGTACGAGAAGATCGGCGCCGAGCTCGTCAAGGAGGTCGCCAAGAAGACCGACGACGTCGCCGGCGACGGAACGACCACCGCGACTGTCCTCGCCCAGGCGCTCGTCCGCGAAGGCCTGCGCAACGTCGCGGCCGGCGCCGACCCGATCAGCCTGAAGAAGGGCATCGAGAAGGCCGTCAAGGCCGTCACCGCCGAGCTCGTCGCCGGCGCCAAGGCGATCGAGACCAAGGAGGAGATCGCGGCCACGGCCTCCATCTCCGCCGCGGACCCCGAGATCGGCGCGATCATCGCCGAGGCGATCGACAAGGTCGGCAAGGAGGGCGTCGTCACCGTCGAGGAGTCGAACACCTTCGGCACCGAGCTCGAGCTGACCGAGGGCATGCGCTTCGACAAGGGCTACCTGTCGCAGTACTTCGTCACGGACCCCGACCGCCAGGAGGCGGTCTTCGAGGACCCGTACATCCTGATCGTCAACTCCAAGGTCTCGAACATCAAGGACCTCCTCCCCGTCGTCGACAAGGTGATCCAGGCGGGCAAGCAGCTGCTGATCATCGCCGAGGACGTCGACGGAGAGGCGCTGGCGACCCTGGTCGTCAACAAGATCCGCGGCATCTTCAAGTCGGTCGCCGTCAAGGCCCCCGGCTTCGGCGACCGTCGCAAGGCGCAGCTCCAGGACATCGCGATCCTCACCGGCGGCCAGGTCATCTCCGAGGAGGTCGGCCTCAAGCTCGAGAACGTCACCCTCGACCTGCTCGGCTCGGCCCGCAAGGTCGTCATCACCAAGGACGAGACCACGATCGTCGAGGGTGCCGGCGACGCCGAGGCCATCGCCGGTCGCGTCGCGCAGATCCGCGGCGAGATCGAGAACACCGACAGCGACTACGACCGCGAGAAGCTCCAGGAGCGCCTCGCGAAGCTCGCCGGTGGCGTCGCGGTCATCAAGGCCGGAGCCGCGACCGAGGTCGAGCTCAAGGAGCGCAAGCACCGCATCGAGGACGCCGTCCGCAACGCGAAGGCCGCCGTCGAGGAGGGCATCGTCGCCGGTGGTGGCGTCGCCCTCATCCAGGCCGGCAAGCTCGCCTTCGAGAAGCTCGAGCTGGTCGGAGACGAGGCGACCGGCGCGAACATCGTCAAGGTCGCCATCGACGCGCCGCTCAAGCAGATCGCGCTGAACGCCGGTCTCGAGCCGGGCGTCGTCGCCGCCAAGGTCCGCGAGCTGCCCACCGGACACGGCCTCAACGCCGCGACCGGCGAGTACGTCGACCTGATCGCCGCCGGCATCATCGACCCGGTCAAGGTCACGCGCTCCGCTCTGCAGAACGCCGCCTCGATCGCCGGTCTGTTCCTCACCACGGAGGCCGTCGTCGCCGACAAGCCCGAGCGGAACCCCGTCGCCGCAGGCGGAGACCCCACGGGTGGCATGGACTTCTAGTCCGACCCGAACAACGCAGAAGGCGGTTCCCCTCCGGGGGAGCCGCCTTCGGCGTTTCCGGGGGCGGTGCTCGGTCAACGCTCCCGGCGCACAGTCGACGGCGCTCCGCAGTCGGCCTCGTCGGAGGACAGCGCCCACGGAGCCGTCGCCGCCCGCTCAGATCGCGAACAGCCGCGCGTTCGCCTCCTCCGTCTCGGCGTACTGCCGACTCGCCGCACCGAGGGCGACCCCGATCGACTCGAGCCCGTCGTCGACCTGGCCCTGCGTCGTCCGCCAGAGCCCGACGACGCCCTGGAACGCGGTCGAGGCCTGGCCCGTCCAGGAGCCCTCGAGGCTGGTGAGCAGGCCGAGCAGGCCGGCGACCTCGGCGCGGATGCGCTCCGAGTAGCCCTGGAGCGATCCGGTGGCGGTGGTCATCGCGTCGACGTCGGTCTGGAAGTGGGTCATGGGAGGTCCTCTCGTTCGTCTCCGCCGGTCGGCGGGTGCGAGAGAACGTACGCCGGGCGGCCTCTGCCGCGCGGCGGATCAGGCCGAGGCTGGGGAGGACTCGGTGCTCTGGTCGACGGTGAGGAGAGGCAGCGCGACGCGGAAGGTGGCGCCGCCGCCCGGGGTCTCGACGACGTCGACGCGTCCCTTGTGGGCGGCGACGATGGAGGACACGATCGCCAGGCCGAGGCCGCTGCCGCCGGTCTCGCGCGTGCGCGAGGTGTCCGCGCGCCAGAAGCGCTGGAAGATCTTCTCCCGGATCTGCGGCGGGATGCCCTCGCCGTGGTCGATGACCTCGAGGAAGGCGAGTCGGCGCGCGCGGTCGACGGCGACGCCGACCTCGATCGGCGTGTCCTCGGGGGTGTAGCGGACGGCGTTGCCGATCAGATTGGTGAGCACCTGGCGGATCTTGTTCTCCTCCGCCATCACGAGTGCCGGGACGCCCTCCTGCTCCGGCTCCGGAGCCGTGCCGGCCGCGATGTCCTCCGCCATGACGACGCGACGCGGGCGGCGACGGAAGCGCGCCAGGCGGGCGCCGGCGGCCGCGATCGGTCCCGTGAGCCCGGCGGGGAGGATCTCCATCGTCTGGGTCGGCGTGCCCGAGGGCTCGTCCATCTCGAGGGCGGGGGTCTCGACGGGGGTGTCGTCGCGCGTCTCCACGCCGAAGTCGCGGTCGGGCCAGGAGGCCATCGCATCCATCGCGGCGTCACGGGCGAGCGGCATCAGGTCGACGGGGGAGAGGGCGAGCGGCTTGGTCTCGTCGAGGCGGGCGAGCTCGAGGAGGTCCTCGACGAGGCCGCCCATGCGGATCGCCTCCTTCTCGATGCGCTCCATCGCCTGGCCGACGGCCTCGGGCGTCTGCAGAGCGCCCATCCGGTAGAGCTCGGCGTAGCCGCGGACCGAGACCAGGGGAGTGCGCAGCTCGTGGCTCGCGTCGCCGACGAAGCGGCGCATCTGGTCGATGGTGCGGGCCCGGTCGCGGAAGGCGCTGTCGATGCGCACCAGCATCGCGTTGAGCGAGCGGTTGAGGCGGCCGACCTCGGTGTTCGGCGTGGTGCCGTCGAGGCGCTGGCTGAAGTCGCCGTCGGCGATGGCGGCGGCGGTCTGCTCGACCTCGCGCAGCGGTGCGAACGTGGTGGTGACGAGCAGGCGCGTCAGCATCGCGCCGATGACGACGATCGCGACGCCGAACCCGAGGAAGATCGTCAGGTAGATCGTCATGATGTTGTCGATGTCGCGCGTCGAGGTCGCGAGGAGCAGCGTCGTGATCTGGCTGCCGTCGGAATAGGTCGTCGCGACGTAGTGGTACTCCACCTTGCCGCTCGCGCTGTAGATGGTGGCCGACTTGTCACCGAGCCCGAGAGCGTCCTCGAGCGAGAACGTCGCCGGGAACACCGGGTCGTTCGGGCCGACCGCGGTCGTGTCCTGCTGCCGGCCGAGGGAGTCGTAGAGCGCGCCGACGTAGCGCTTGTCCGTGTCGTCCATCCCGGCTTCGCGCTCGGTGACGAGGAGGTTCGCCGTCTCCTGGGCCTTCGCCCGCAGATCGACGTCGAGCTGGGTGACCAGCTGGGGCTTCAGCAGTGTCATCGTGCCGATGCCGGACACGAGCAGACCCAGTGTCAGCAGCAGGACGGTGACGGCGGTGATCTTGGTGCGCAACGAGATGGAGTTCCACCGCTCGGCCAGACCCTGGTGCATGGCGGTGGAACTCCCTCGAAGTCGTGCGGGCACCGGCTCCCTCACGGGGCCGGCGCCGGGGCGGCGGAGGTCAGACCTTCGCGACCTTCAGCATGTATCCGAATCCTCGCTTGGTCTGGATGAGCGATTCCTCCGAATGCGTGTCGAGCTTACGTCGCAGGTAGGAGATGTAGGACTCGACGATGCCCGCATCGCCGTTGAAGTCGTACTCCCACACGTGGTCGAGGATCTGCGCCTTGCTGAGGACCCGGTTCGGGTTGAGCATCAGGTAGCGCAGCAGCTTGAACTCGGTCGGGCTGAGCTCGACCGGCTCGTCGCCGACGAGGACCTCGTGGGTGTCCTGGTCCATCGTGAGCTCGCCGGCGCGGATGACCGCGTCCTCCTCGGCGTGCATCGTGCGGCGGAGGATCGCCTTGATGCGCGCGACGATCTCGTCGAGGCTGAACGGCTTCGTGACGTAGTCGTCGCCGCCGACGGTGAGGCCCGTGATCTTGTCCTCGGTGTCGTCCTTCGCCGTGAGGAAGAGGATCGGCGAGGTGTAGCCCGCCGAGCGCAGGCGCTTGGTGACGCCGAAGCCGTTCATGTCCGGCAGCATCACGTCGAGGATGATGAGGTCCGGCTCCTCCTCGAGCACTGCGGAGATCGCCTGAGCGCCGTTGCCGACCGCGCGCACGGCGAAGCCGGCGAAGCGGAGGCTCGTGGTGAGCAGGTCGCGGATGTTGGGCTCGTCGTCGACGATGAGAATGCGGGGTCCGTCCATGCGGACAGTATCTGCGCGTGGCCTGGACGAAGTCTGGGAGTCGAGTGACCGGTTTCTCTCCGCTGACCCGACGCCGACGGAAGGACGTCCGCGCTAGGAGGTCCGGCGGCGCCGGACGCCCACGATCAGCATCGCGATCATCATCAGGAACGCGATCGGCAGGCCGACCAGCGGCAGCGCGATCACGAACTGCCACAGCGCGCCGCTGTAGTCGCGGACGCCCATCATCGGCGCGACCAGGACCGCGATGAACGCGAGGACCGTCACGACGATGATCGCGACGAACATGTAGGCGAGGGTGCGCTCTGCGCGTCCGATGCCCGCAGGCTGCTGTGGCTTCACGGGTCAAGGATAGGGCGGGTGCCGTCCACTAAACTGATGGCTGCTTCATTTCCAGGAGGGGTTCTGCATGCCTACCGGCAAGGTCAAGTTCTACGACGAGGAGAAGGGCTTCGGCTTCATCAGCACTGATGACGGCCAGGAGGTCTTCCTGCACGCTTCCGCGCTGCCCTCCGGGACCGCGGTGAAGGCCGGCACCCGCCTCGAGTTCGGCATCGCCGACGGCAAGCGCGGTGCGCAGGCCCTGTCGGCCCGGATCATCGACACCCCGCCCAGCATGGTCAAGCTCAACCGCAAGTCGGCCGACGACATGTCGGTCATCGTCGAGGACACGGTCAAGCTGCTCGACGGCATCGGCACGGGCCTGAAGCGCGGCCGGTACCCCGACAAGGCGCACGGGCGCACGATCGCGACGCTGCTGCGCCGGGTTGCGGACGAGCTGGATGCCTGACGCCGGCGAGACGACCGGCGAGCCGACGACCGAGAACGACGTCGCGGCCACCGAGACCGAGTCGACCGAGGTCGCACCCGCTAGTGGCGAGCCGGCGGTGAGGACCGGATCGGCGGCGGTCTGGAGCGACGAGATCGACGACGTCGACGAGGACGAGGAGGACGACTCCGAGTCGGACGACGCTCCCGCCCCGGAGACGGCGACCGCCGCCGTCGCGCCGGAGCCCGAGCCCGTCCATGAGCTCGACACCGTGCTCGCCGGCTCCGAGGACCGCGCGCGCGAGGCGCTCGCCGACATCACCCCCGCCGACACGATCGGCGAGCTGGTCGCGACGATCGCGCAGGGCGAGCACGTCGTCTCGCTGCAGTTCGCGAACCTGATGCGCGGCTACCCGGGCTGGCTCTGGACGGCGACGCTGTCCAGGATCGACGAGTCCGAGGCCGTGAACGTCCTCGAGGTCGAGCTGCTGCCGGGCGAGGGCGCCGTGCTGGCGCCCGACTGGGTCCCGTGGTCGGTCCGCCTCGCGGACTACCGTGCCGCGCAGGACGCGAGCGGTGAGCGCGACGAGACCGAGGACGACGAGTACGAGGACGACACCGTCGTCGACGACACGGCCGAGGTCGACGAGGACGAGATCCTCGACGACGACGACGAGGCGGACGACGACGACGTCTCGGACGAGGACGACTCGGACGACGACGATTCCGATGACGACGACTCGGACGACGACGACTCGGACGACGACGATGACGACGACGACTCCGATGAGGACGACGAGGAGTCGGACGACGACTCCGACGACGCTCCGCGCGGCGGCTCCGCCCAGGGAGGCTCCGGCGACGGCCGCCGCGGCGGCAGCGGTCGCGGTCGTCGACGCCGTCGCCGCTGACCCGCACCGGCCGGGTGGGGGTCTCCCCGCCCGGCCGCGCTGACGAGCGCACGCCGGAGCGAGCCGCGCCGGGCGGCTGCGCTCAACGGCGGTTGCGGCTGTAGAAGAGGCCGATCGTCCCGAGCACGACGCCGATCACGACGGTCGACAGGACGAGCGGCGGCACGGACGTGCCCGCCGCGACGGCGATCAGCACGACGACCAGGGCGAGCACCCAGACGAGGCATCCCACCAGCAGCGCCGTCGCGTCGTCGGACGCGTACGGCGGCGGAGCGGGGCGGCGCTCATCGGGTCGGAGCCAGAGCCTCATCCCGCGCCTCCCCGCTCCGCCGGATCGATCAGACGGCCAGGCGCTCGACGACGTAGTCGATGCAGCTCAGCAGCGAGCGGACGTCGTCCGGCTCGATCGCGACGAACGTCGCCACCCGCAGCTGGTTGCGGCCGAGCTTGCGGTACGGCTCGGTGTCGACGATCCCGTTGGCGCGGAGGATCTTCGCGACCAGCGCGGCGTCGACCGAGGCGTCGAAGTCCACCGTGGCGACGACCTGCGACCGGTGCTCCGGCACCTCGACGAAGGGGGTCGCGATCGGCGAGGCCTCGGCCCACTCGTAGATCGCCGACGAGGACTCGAGCGTGCGGGCCGAGGCCCAGGCCAGGCCGCCGCTGGAGTTCATCCACTCGAGCTGCGACTCCATCAGCAGCAGCGTCGAGAGGGCGGGAGTGTTCAGCGTCTGGTTCAGGCGCGAGTTGTCGACCGCGTTCTGCAGGCTGAGGAACTCGGGGATGTAGCGGCCGCTCGCGGCGATCCGCTCGATCCGCTCGATCGCGGCCGGCGAGAACAGGCCGAACCAGAGTCCGCCGTCGGAGGCGAAGTTCTTCTGCGGGGCGAAGTAGTAGACGTCGGCCTCGGCGGCCTCGAAGTCGATGCCGCCCGCGGCGCTGGTCGCGTCGATCACGGTCAGCGCGCCGTCGTCGCCGTGGACGCGCTGGACGGGCGCCATGACTCCGGTGGACGTCTCGTTGTGCGGCCAGGCGTAGACGTCGACGCCCTCGAGGATCTCGACCTCGCTGCGCGAGCCGGCCGGAGCCGCGACGACGTGCGCGGGCTCGAGGAAGGGCGCGGAGGCGGCCTTGGCGAACTTCTGGCCGAACTCGCCGAAGGTGAGGTTCTCGGCACGGCGGTCGACCAGCGAGTAGGCGGCGGCGTCCCAGAAGGCGGTCGAGCCGCCGTTGCCGAGCAGCACCTCGTAGCCCTCCGGGATGCGGAAGAGCGTCGCGAGGTGCTCGCGCACGGAGCCGACCAGGTTCTTCACCGGCGCCTGCCGGTGGGAGGTTCCGAGGAGGTGCGCGCCCTGCGTCGCGAGGTGCGCGAGCTGGTCGTGCCGCACCTTGGACGGGCCGCAGCCGAACCGCCCGTCGTGGGGGAGGAGCTCGCGAGGAATGGTGACGTCCGGCATGCGTTAATACTAGGGTTCCCGGCCCGCCCCGCCTTCGACCATCGGAGGCCCTGCGCCCTGCCCCGTCGACGACGATGGGACACGGTGCCCAGTATGGTTGTGCGCGCTGAGACCGGAAGGCTGAGATGACGGATCTGATCGACACGACCGAGATGTACCTGCGCACCATCCTGGAGCTGGAGGAGGAGAACATCGTCCCCCTCCGGGCCCGCATCTCCGAGCGGCTCAGCCACTCCGGTCCCACCGTCTCGCAGACCGTCGGCCGCATGGAGCGCGACGGGCTCGTCGTCGTCTCCGGCGACCGCCACCTCGAGCTCACGGGCGACGGACGCCGCAAGGCGATCCACGTCATGCGCAAGCACCGCCTCGCCGAGCGGCTCCTCCACGACGTCATCAAGCTCGACTGGGAGTTCGTGCACGAGGAGGCCTGCCGCTGGGAGCACGTGATGAGCGAGCAGGTGGAGCGCCGCCTCCTCGAGATGCTCGACCACCCGACGGAGTCGCCCTACGGGAACCCGATCCCGGGGCTCGACGAGCTGGGGGACACCCCGGCGTCGCGCTTCGCGGACGGCGTCATCAGCATCCCCCGCTTCGTCGCCGGATCGGCGGAGCCGCAGCGCGGCGTCGTGCGCCGGCTGGGCGAGCCCGCGCAGGTCGACCCCGAGCTGCTGCTCCAGCTCAAGCAGGCCGGCGTCGTGCCCGGCGCCGAGGGCGAGTTCTCGGCACTGAACGGCTACGTGCTCGTCCGCATCGACGGTGCGGAGGCGGGGATCGAGCTGCCCAACGAGGTGGCTGCGCACATCTTCCTCGTCAGCTGAGCGTCCGCTCCACGCGCACTAGCGCATCGGACCGGCCGAAAGGGTCACGATCTCCTCTCCGGTTGGTGACAAATCGGTAACGGTCGCTTACGCTCTGTGGAGCCCTGCGCCCGAACCCCGGTCGTGAGGCGCGGGGTCCGACGTCCCTTCCCGTCTCGGACTCCGTGAACGCCGATGCTTCGCGCACGCGAGACGGGACAGCTGCCTGGGCTGGCGGGACGTCGGAGGTCCTCCCCCTTGCCCCAGAACCCCACCACCCCCGCCGGTTCCCCCGACCGGTTCCGCTCCACCCACCCGGACAGCCCCCGCAACGCGTCCTCCTTCGAGGACCGGCCGCCGGTGATCCGCGCCCGCTACACCGACGAGGCGCCCGTCGCCCGCCGGGCGGTGCCGACGGCGCCGTCGCGCCAGGCCGACGTCACCGATTTCGTCCCGACGCCCGCCGGCTCGCCGCGCAAGCGCAGCCGCGGCCGCACGATCGGCAAGGTCGCCATCGTCGGATTCGCGGGGGCGCTCGTCGCCACGATGGCGCTGCCCGCCTACGCCTTCTCGCCCGGCACCGAGAGCGACGGTCTCTTCGCCGCCTCGCAGGCCGACCGCCTTCGCCAGGGCGACGCCCAGAGCGTCGCGGTCGCCGGCGGTGTCGTCCAGGCCGCGATCGCGCGCGACGGCTTCACCGCCGAGGCCGCGCCGCCGCCGCCGCCGCCGCCCGAGCCGGAGCCGGTCGTCGAGCCCGTCGTCGACACCACCGACGTCGCCGAGGCCCGCGCCGAGACCGCCGAGAGCTTCACCTCCTACGAGGGCGCCTCGGCCAGCGAGCTCGCGGCCAGTGCCCCGAGCACGAGCTACAGCCTCTCAGCCGTCTTCAACACGGCGCTCCAGTACCAGGGTGTGCCCTACGTCTTCGGCGGCGCGGACCCGAGCGGCTTCGACTGCTCCGGGCTCGTCATGTACGTCTTCGCGCAGTACGGCATCTCGATGCCGCACTCGGCCGCGGGCCAGGCGGCCATGGGCACCCAGATCCCGCTGTCCGAGGCGCAGCCCGGCGACCTGGTGATCATGCCGGGCCACGACGGCTTCTACGCGGGCAACGGCAACATCCTGCACGCGCCGTACGAGGGCGCGAGCGTCCGCGTGCAGCCGATCTGGACGAGCAACTACACGATCGTCCGCATCTCCGGCTGACGCTCGAGTCCCTGCGCTCCCAGGAGCCCGTCCCGATCCCGGGGCGGGCTCCTCCGCATTCCCGGGCGGCGCCGTCCGCGGCGGCGACGTGTGAACTGCGGATGACGAAATCCCCGGTTCCTCTGGTGTTCCGGGCGCGAAGGGTTAATCTGAACCTCAGTCCGCTCGCGTGGCGAGCGGATCGATTCGTCGAGGGACGGAGTGCCGGATGGCCGAGCGGAACGGGTACCACTGCGTGGGGCTGCGTTCGCGCGTGCGGCGGACCGATGCGATCCGCGCGGGGGTCCTCCTCGCCGCTCTCCACTCCGCCGACACTCGGATACGGCACCACGACTCCGTGCGGCTCCGCGCCGCGGCCTCGAAGGGCGCCGTCATGACGACGGCGCCCTTCGTCGTCGTCGCGGCGGATCGGCGCGGCGGCGTGCGACAGCACGGAGGTCACTGATGCGCACACTCGTCCTCAACGCCGGCTACGAGCCGCTCGCCGTGGTGTCGTTCAAGCGGGCGCTGGTGCTGCTGATGAGCGAGAAGGCGATGATCATCGTCGCCGACGAGGAGCACCCGGTGCACGGTGCGAACGGCGACTACGTGCGGCCCTCGGTGATCGT
Organism: Rathayibacter sp. VKM Ac-2856; assembly: GCF_013205055.1. Lineage (GTDB taxonomy): Bacteria > Actinomycetota > Actinomycetes > Actinomycetales > Microbacteriaceae > Rathayibacter. The sequence goes on along the minus strand of NZ_JABMLF010000001.1, from coordinate 1,229,197 downwards.
GCTGACGCGCTACGTCCGCATCCCGAGCTCGCGCAGCGTGCCGGTCTCGCGCCGCGGGGTGCTGCGGCGCGACAACCACCGCTGCGGCTACTGCGGGCAGCACGCCAACACGATCGATCACATCCAGCCCAAGTCGCGGGGCGGCCGCGACTCGTGGGAGAACCTGGTCGCCTGCTGCCACCGCTGCAACAACCTCAAGAGCGACCGGACGCCGCTCGAGATGGGCTGGCAGCTGCGCTCCGTGCCGCGGATGCCGCGGGCCGGCTCCTGGCTCGTCCGCGGTGCCGAGCGCACCCAGCCCGAGTGGGACGACTACCTGGGCGCCTCCGCCGCCTGACCCCTTCCGCGAGATGCCACTTGTGCACGCCCGACACGGCGTGTCGCGTGCACAAGTGGCATCTCGCGAAGAGGGGGAGGGGGGAGGGGCGGGGGCTACTCGTTGTCGCCGCCGGTGGCGGTCGAGGCGTTGCCGGAGCGGGTGCCGGACCAGGTCCAGTTCGCGACCTCGGGAATGTCCTCGCCGTGCTCGCGGGTGTACGCGCGGGCGCGGATCCGGGCGTCCTGCATCTCCTGGCGGAGGCCGGCGGCCTTCGCGCCCAGACCCGGGGTGCGGTCGATGACGTCGATCACCAGCGAGTAACGGTCGAGGTCGTTGAGCATCACCATGTCGAACGGCGTGGTCGTCGTGCCGTTCTCCTTGTAGCCGCGGACGTGCAGGTTGCCGTGGCCGGTGCGCTTGTAGGTCAGGCGGTGGATCAGCCACGGATAGCCGTGGTAGGCGAAGATCACCGGCCGGTCGGGGGTGAAGATCGCGTCGAACTCGCGGTCGGAGAGACCGTGCGGGTGCTCGGACTCGGACATCAGCCGCATCAGGTCGACGACGTTGACGGTGCGGATCGCCAGGTCGGGGAGGGCCTCCCGCAGGATGCTGACGGCGGCGAGGGTCTCGAGCGTCGGGACGTCGCCCGCGCAGCCCATCACGACGTCCGGCGACTCGCCGCTGCGCTCGCTGCTCGCCCACTCGAGGATGCCGAGGCCGCGGGTGCAGTGGTTCACCGCCTCCGCCATGGTGAGCCAGGCGGGGGCGGGCTGCTTGCCGGCGACGACGACGTTCACGTAGTCGACGCTGCGGAGGCAGTGGTCGTAGACCGAGAGCAGGGTGTTGGCGTCGAAGGGCAGGTAGACGCGGACGACCTCCGGCTTCTTGTTGACGACGTGGTCGATGAAGCCCGGGTCCTGGTGGCTGAAGCCGTTGTGGTCCTGGCGCCAGACGTGGCTGGAGAGCAGGTAGTTCAGGCTCGCGATCGGTCGGCGCCACTCGATGTCGCGGGTGCCGTCGAGCCACTTCGCGTGCTGGTTGAACATCGAGTCGATGATGTGGATGAAGGCCTCGTAGCAGGTGAAGAGACCGTGCCGGCCGGTGAGGAGGTAGCCCTCCAGCCAGCCCTGGCACTGGTGCTCCGAGAGCACCTCCATCACGCGGCCCGCTCGGGCGAGGTGGTCGTCGAGCGGGCTCGTCTCGGCGTTCCACTGCTTGTCGGTGGCGGCGTAGACGCTCCGCAGCCGGTTGCTCGCGACCTCGTCGGGGCCGAAGATCCGGAAGTTCGTCGGGTTCTCGCGGATCACGTCGGCGAGCCACTCGCCGAGCACCTTCGTCGCCTCCGCGATGGTGCCGCCCGGCTCGTGCACGACGACCTCGTAGCGGCGGAAGTCGGGCAGCCGGAGCGTCTGGCGGAGCAGACCGCCGTTGGCGTGGGGGGTCGCGCTCATCCGCAGGTCGCCCTCGGGCGCGAGCGAGCGGACGCGGTCGGCCACGCCGCCCTCCTCGGTGAAGAGCTCCTCGGGGCGGTAGGAGCGCAGCCAGTCCTCGAGCAGGCGGGTGTGCGCCTCGGTGTCGCGTGCGTTCGCGAGCGGGACCTGGTGGGCGCGGTAGGTGCCCTCGACCTGGACGCCGTCGATCTCGGCGGGGCAGGTCCAGCCCTTCGGGGTCTTCAGGATGATCATCGGCCAGGCGGGACGGGTGAGGTCGCCCTCGGCCGCGCGCGCCTTGATGGCGGCGATACGGTCGAGCACCGTGTCGAGGACCGCGGCGAAGCGCTCGTGCACCCGCATCGGGTCCTCGCCGTCGAAGCCGCCCTCCACGGTGAAGGGCTCGTGGCCGTAGCCGCGCATCAGGCTCTCGAGCTCCTCGTGCGGGATGCGGGCGAGGACGGTCGGATTGGCGATCTTGAAGCCGTTGAGGTGCAGGATCGGCAGGACGACGCCGTCGGTCGCGGGGTTCACGAACTTGTTGGAGTGCCAGCTGGTGGCGAGCGGGCCGGTCTCGGCCTCGCCGTCGCCGACGACCGCGGCGACGAGCAGGTCCGGGTTGTCGAACGCGGCGCCGTAGGCGTGGCTGAGGGCGTAGCCGAGCTCGCCGCCCTCGTGGATGCTGCCGGGCGTCTCGGGGGCGGCGTGGCTCGGGATGCCGCCGGGGAAGCTGAACTGGCGGAAGAGGCGGCGCAGGCCGTCCTCCGTCTCGTCGATGTGCGAGTAGATCTCGCTGTAGGTGCCGTCGAGGTAGGCGTTGGCGACCATGCCCGGGCCGCCGTGGCCGGGGCCGGTGATGTAGAGCGTCGGCTGCGCGCGCTCGGCGATCGCGCGGTTGAGGTGCGCGTAGATCAGGTTGAGACCGGGGGTCGTGCCCCAGTGGCCGAGCAGGCGCGGCTTGATGTGCTCGCGGGCCAGCGGCTCGCGCAGCAGCGGATTGGCGAGCAGGTAGATCTGGCCGACCGCGAGATAGTTCGCGGCGCGCCACCAGGCGTCGATGGTCTCGAGGGCTGCGGGGTCGAGCGGGGCGTCGAGGTCGATCGCCGTGTCGCGGGCGACCCAGGTGTGCGGGGCGGGCGGAGAGCTGAAGGATGCGGCCATGGGGCAACGCTCGCAGGAGAGAGTGCGGGGCGGAAGGGCCTTGCGGGGAGCGGTGCTCCGGCCGATCCTCGCTCGTCGCCGCGGAACATCAGCTGAGAGAGGGTGGCGTCGCTCCTCGGAGGACGCCCCCTCGTCTCAGCTGATGGTGTGCGGCGGGCTCAGCCGCGCGGGGTGGCTCGGCGCAGGAGCAGGTAGCCGATGACCGCCGACAGCGCCGTCGGGACGAGCAGGAGAGCGGCGGCGCCCGTGAAGCCGATCGCCTCGGCGGCCCGCCAGAGGGCGTCCCAGCTCTCGGTGAGGGTGAACAGGGCGATCAAGCCGACGATCAGAGCGCCGAGGCCGAGGAAGAAGACGGTCGTCCCGGTGGCGCGCCAGCGGACGTACACCGCGGCGACGGCCGTGCCGGCGAAGAAGAAGAAGAGGAACAGGCTGAAGGTCGCGAAGGTCTGGGCGAGCCACGAGACGTCCTCGTAGGCCATCGCGCGGAACATGTAGCCGCCGAGCCCCCAGCCGTTCGTCGCCTGCTCGAGAGCGGACATCGCGGAGTAGAGGACGGTCCAGCCCGCGGACAGCCCGACGAAGGTCAGAGCGCTGCCGAGGACGTAGTCGCGCCGGGTCGATCCGTAGCCGAGTGCGAGGGCGAAGGTGACGTTCGTGGCCTGGATGGCGACGACCAGCATGTAGATGAAGATGAACGTCGTGCCGCCGGTGATCTGCACGCCGGAGTCGCCGCCCGCTTCGGGCACGCCGACCATCCGCAGCACGAGCAGCCAGATGATCAGGCTGCCGGCGAAGATCGCGCCGAGGATCGCGAGCGGGGTGGCGAGCAGCGTCGCGGGGTTCGCGAGGTGCAGGCGGACGATGCTGAGGAGGCGGTGGCGCGCGCCGGAGCGCTGCGGGGCGAGGGCGGTCATGAGGCGGCCTTTCCGGTGGTCAGCTGGACGACGAGCTGCTGGAGGGAGACGGGCTCGAGCTCGAGCCCGCGGTGACGGGCCTCGGCGCGGTCGGCGGTGTCGAGGCGGGGGAGCGTCGCGGTGGCGAGACCGCCGACTCCGCTGCGGGAGAGGACCTCGCGGCCCTCGGTGAAGGAGTCGACCGCGGCGCGGCTGCCGGTGACGGTCGCCGCGGCGCCGCGCAGCTCCTCCGTGTCGCTGTCGACGAGGAGGCGGCCGTCGTCGATGACGAGGACGTGCTCGAGCAGGGTGCTGACCTCGTCGATCAGGTGGGTGGAGAGGACGACGGTGCGCGGGTGCTCGGCGAAGTCGGCGAGCAGGCGGTCGTAGAAGAGCTGGCGGGCGACCGCGTCGAGACCGAGGTAGGGCTCGTCGAAGAAGGTGAGCGGCGCGCGGGAGGCCAGGCCGACGATGACGCCGATCGCGGAGAGCTGGCCGCGGCTGAGCTTCTTGACGCGGCGGTCGAGCGGGAGGCGGAAGTCGACGACGAGCTCCTGGGCGAAGTCCTCGTCCCAGCCGTCGAAGAACCAGCGGGCGCTGCGGAGGACGTGCTTGACCTTGAAGTCCTCCGGGTACTTCTGGCTCTCCTTGATGAAGCAGGTGCGGGAGAGGACCGCCGCGTTCTCGACGGGTGTCTCGCCGAAGACGCGGATGCTGCCGGTGCTGGCGAACTCCTGGCCGGTGAGCAGCGACATCAGGGTGGTCTTGCCGGCGCCGTTGCGGCCGAGGAGGCCGTGGATGCGGTTCTCCTCGAGGGCGAAGCTGACGTCGGTGACGGCGTGCATGCTTCCGTAGTGCTTGCTGAGGCCGGCGACCTCGATGACCGCGCTCATCGCGATCCTCCTTCGATGTCGGTGATCATGGCGGAGAGCTGCTCGCGGGTGAGGCCGAGCTTGGCGGCCTCCGCGAGGAGCGGCGCGACGAACTGGTCGCGGAACTGCGTGCGGCGCTTCTCGACCAGTCGGTCGCGCGCCCCCTCGGCGACGAACATGCCGATCCCCCTCTTCTTGTACAGGACGCCCTGGTCGACGAGCAGGTTCACGCCCTTGCCGGCCGTGGCCGGGTTGATGCGGTGGAACGCGGCGAACTCGTTCGTCGACGGGACCTGGTCCTCCTCGGGCAGCGCGCCCGCGATGATGTCGTTCTCGATCTGCTCCGCGATCTGCAGGAAGATCGGGCGGGAGTCGTCCATGGGGCTCCTTCCCTGTGGTCCGCACGGTGTGATGCGACCTGGTGTGTTGGTTAGTTGGTGCAGTAACTAACCAACCATGCGGGTCGTGCCGTGTCAAGCGTGCGGGGCGCGGGCGGTCGGTACACTGGTCGGCACCGGCCTCTGTAGCTCAATGGAAGAGCGACTCCGTCCTAAGGAGCAGGTTGGGGGTTCGAGTCCCTCCAGGGGCACCACGTTTCCGCGGTCTGCGAGCACGTCTCACGCGGTGCGGAGACGCGCTCGGCCGCTCGGAGCTCATGCGCGCGAGACCTGTGCGCGCGGGCTCGCGCATCGTCGGCAGATGCGGTCAGCGCCGCGGATTGACGTCACCCTCCCGTCGATCTGAGTTCTCAGCGCCTGCCGGGCGAGGAATGTCACTCGTCACTGGAGAAGACCTTCGAGCGCTGCCTGCATGACCCGTTGTTCGTCCAGACGAGTTCAGCTGAAGACGGCGTTTCCCGGACGCAGTTGCGGCCCGGCGTCGGGCTCACCGCAGCGTCTCGCCGTGGGACTCGGCGCGGTACTCCGAGGGGCTCGTGCCGTTGACGGCGCGGAACTGGCGGGAGAAGTAGAAGGCGTCGGAGTAGCCGACGGCGCGGGCGATCTCGGCGATCGGCATGTCGGTGGTGATCAGGAGCTCGCGGGCGCGGGCGCTGCGGAGGCGCTTGATGTACTCCACGGTGCTCATGCCGGCGGCCCGCTTGAAGAGGGCGGAGAAGTGCGAGGTGCTCATGCCGGCCAGCGTCGCCAGCTCGGTGATGCTGATGGGGGAGTCCAGGTGCTCGCGGAGGTGGTCCTGGGCGGTGCGGATGCGGTCGCCGGAGACGAGGGGGCCGCGGGCCCGGTCCGCGGCGAGCTGGGCCAGGAGGTGCCAGGCGGCGCCGCTCGCGGCGTAGAGGCTGGCGTCGGTCTCGTCGCGCTCGAGAGCGACGACGGCGTTCTCGATCAGGGCCCTCGCGGAGTAGGCGTCGCGTGCGGGGACGACGGGGGACGTCGGGTCGTCGAGGACGGCGGACACCAGCGCGGGCGCGTCGGCTCCGGTGACGTGCAGCCACCAGATCGTCCACGGGTCGCTGGAGTCGGCCCAGTACCGGTGCGGGACGCCCGCGGGGAGGACGGCCACCTCGCCGGGGCCGATCGCGTCGGTGCGCTCGTCGACCCGCACCGAGCCGCGGCCGGCCGTGCAGAGGATGACGACGGCCTCCCGCGCGCCCTGCGGACGGCTGCGGCCGTGCTCGGCCGCGTGCGGGAAGTGCCCGGCGTCGGTCACGAGGAGCCGGCCGGTGATCGGCGCCGCGAGCGCCTCGCTCACCCGCGGCCTCGGGAGCACCCGCAGCCGCTGGCCGAGGAAGCCTTCCGGGATGAGCATGCCGACGAGCATACGCAGGAGCGGAGGATCGTCCAGCGATGGCGTAGAACGTTTCATTCACCGGCGCTCCGCACCTGCCTAGGCTGGCGGAATGCTCACAGCCGAGACGTCCTCCTACCAGCCCGTACCGCTCGCGGATCACCTCCCCGAGCGCCTCACCATCACTCTCTGGGACTTCTCCTGGTACGTCCGCACCGGGCCGGGTGAGCCGTTCGAGGACCTCGACGCCGCGTTCGCCGGTGCCGTCGACCGCGGCTACAACACGATCCGGATCTGCGCGATGCCGTTCCTCCTCTTCGGCTCCGGACTCGACACCCGGGAGCTCCGCCTCGGTCCGCTCGGCGGCGACTACGCGCAGCGGGTGCGCTGGTACGACGTGGCCGGACCGACCGTGATCGACGGCCGCGCCCACCTCCTCGCGCTGTTCGCGGCGGCGAAGCGGCACGGGGTCTTCGTCATCCTCTCCTCGTGGGAGTACCAGCAGTCCTCGTCCTTCGCTCTCGTGCGCGACTGGTTCGACGGCTTGATGGCCGTGCCGCCGGAGCAGCGGGCCGAGCGACTGGCGGAGGCGCAGGCGGCGCTCGTCGGCTTCCTCGCGGAGCACGGCCTCGACGACCGGATCGCCTTCGTCGAGCTGCACAACGAGGTGCAGGCGGGCCACCTCACCGAGGGGCTCGACTACGACCGCGCCGACCTCGATGCGGCGACGCTCGCGCTCACTCCGCGGCTCACCCGCGGCATCGACCGGTTCCACGAGCTGACCGAGGGCGTGCCGTGCTCCGTCAACTACGCGCACGTGCCGGTCGGCGGCATGCGCGGCATCCCGTGGAACTCGGACGTGCTCGTCCTGCACCCCTACATCTACGGGGTGCTGAACGAGCTCATCGCCGACTTCGGGCTGCGCGGCCCGATCGAGGACTTCGCGCAGGAGCTCGCGGCCCGGACGTTCCTCCTGGACGGTGCGCCGCCGATCGCCGAGTGGACGCTGCCGGCCGAGGACCAGTGGAAGCTGACGGCGACGATCGTCGGCAGGGGCGAGATCTACGCGCACGACTGGGGCGACGCCGAGCAGATCGATCGCTGGCTGCTCGAGCACTACGGGGCGCACCACCTCGAGATGCGCTCGACGCTCAAGACCTGGATCGCCGTCGCGGCCGATCACGCCGCGCTACGCGGGGTGCCCCTCGTCTTCGGCGAGGGCTGGGTCGGTTACACGCCGCTCGAGGGCCGCTTCGAGGAGGGGCCGATCGGCGCGGAGTACTGCCGGCTCGCGATGCGCGAGTCGCGGCGGGTGGGCGCGCGCGGGTCGATCGTCTGCTCGAACGGCGCGCCGCAGCACCCGATGTGGGAGGACGTGGACCTGCAGCGGGAGTGCAACGCACTCTTCACCGGACCCGCTCCGATCGGCGGTCCGCCCGCCTAGAGGGCTGCGCGCGGGGCCGGCCCCGGAACGCCGGTGCGGCGCGCTCTCTCGGGAGCGCGCCGCACCTGTCAGTCGCGGTGGAAGAGGAGCCGCGCGGGCAGGCTCGTGACGAAGTAGTCGGTCGAGCCGTCGTCGAGCGTCGCCTGCGGCGCCTGGACGAGGGGTCGCGCCTCGCCGAGCGAGGCCGGCGGGGTCGCGGTGTCGAGTCCGAGCGCCGTGCGCGCCGCGTCCCAGGCGGCCAGAGTGCGGCCCTCGCCGCCCTCCCAGGGCTGGAAGCGGCGCGATTCCAGCAGCGACAGCGCCTCCTGCGCACGGCCCGCCTCGAGCAGCAGGTCGGCGTACTCGGCCGTGAGGTCGTCCCGGGAGAGCAGGAGGGCGCGCTCGCTGTCGAGGCGCTCCAGCCGGTCGGCGGCCGAGTGGCCCAGGCGCGCGGCGAGCTGGTCGAGCTCGTAGAGCAGCCGGGCGTCGCGCGGAGCGAGCTCGCGGGCGCGGAGGTAGTGCCGCCAGGCCGCCTCGTCGTCGGCCTCGTCGTTGTAGGCGGCGAGACCGGCGTTGCGGTGGGTCACGGCGTCGGTGCTCCCGCCGTCGATCGCCCAGCGCCAGTGCTCGGCGGCCTCGGTGCGGCGGCCGGCGCCGTAGAGGAGCATCCCGAGCAGCGCGTGCGCGGTGGTGTCGGCGGGGTCTGCGGCGACCGCGGCGGTCAGCGCGTCGTGCGCGTCGAGGCCGGCGGGGAAGGCGCGGGTCAAGTCGAGGGCGCGGACGTCGACGGGCTCGCCCCATCGGGCCAGCAGGCAGGCGGCGATCGGCGCGGCGTTGCCCGCTCCCACGGCGCCCCCGTCGCCGTGCACGACGGCGCGGAGCAGGCGGGCCGCCTCCTCCTCCTCGCCGAAGGAGGCGAGGTCGAGCGCGACGTCGATGCACTCGTGCGGGTCGCTCGGGTCGGTCCCGGTGAGGGTGCGGGCGAGCTGGTCGAGCGGGTCGAGGCGCAGGGTCGCGCGGAGGACCTGCTCGGCCTCGTCCGTGCGGCCGAGCGCGCGCAGGCAGACCACCCGGAGCGCGCGGGCGCGGAGATCGTCGGTGTCGAGGCGCAGGGAGGTCGCGAGATCCTCCAGTGCCGCGGCGTGGTCGCCGGCCGCGGCGGAGAGCCGGGCGCTCTCGAAGAGCGCCGCGTGCGCCCACTTGCCGTCCCAAGCGGCCTTGCCGAAGGCGGCGGCGGCCTCGCGGGTGCGGCCGAGCCTGCGCAGGATCAGCCCGCGCAGGTGGAGGGCCTCGGCGTCGGCGGGGTTGCCGTTGCGTGCGGTGAGGCGCCGGATCGACGCGTCGAGCCGGTCGAGCGCCTCCGCGTACTCGCCGCGGCGGTAGGCGTGGTCGGCGAGGGCGAGCAGCACGCGCGCGTCCCCGGGGTCGCGCCGCAGCGCCTCCTGCCAGTAGGGCAGCGGCGAGCGGGTGGGGTGCCGGTACTGGGCGAGGTGGACGCCGACGAGGTAGAGCTCGTCGACGGAGGCGGTCTCGGCGGGGGAGGGTGGCTCGGTCGCGACCTCCGGCTCGGTCTCGTCGTACTGCGCGGGCACCTCGTAGGCGAGGACGGTCGAGCCCTGGGCGACGACGGTGAGGACCAGACCCTCCGGACCGGTGCGGGTCGTCGGCAGGTCGGCGAGGAGCGGCTCGCCGGGGGCGAGGTCGAGCGTCCACTCGTGCAGAACGGCGCCCTCGGCGCGCAGGGTCACGGTCGCCCCCGGGAACCGGCGGGTCGTCGCGACGCCCACGCGGATGCTCCCGGCCTCGACGTCGAGGTGGACGGCGGCGTCGCGGGTGGCCTGGTGCGCCACTCCGATGCCGCTGATCGGGTACCAGTACTGCGAGAAGGTCTTGGTCTCGCCCGGCATCAGCCAGGAGAAGTCGGGCTGGTTGTCGGTGTAGACGCCGGCCATCAGCTCGACGTAGGGGCCGTCGGCGTCGGTGAGCAGGCCGTCCCAGGCGTGCCCGAACGGGGCGTCGCCCCAGGTCCACTGCTTCTTGCCGGGGGCGAAGCGGCGGTCGGCCCAGTGCACGAAGCCGGCCCCGGCGCGGTGGTCGTAGCCGCCGAAGAACGAGTCGTCGGTGCGGACGACCATGTAGGAGGTGGGGACGGGGATGTTGCGGTACCAGTCGAGGCGGTCGGCGGGCGGGGCGTCGGCTGCCGGGCCGTCGCTCCGCGCGGCAGCGAGAGCGGGGTAGTCGACGCCGTAGTAGGGCCGGTCGGCGGCGGGGAAGGCCGTGATCGCGCGGCGGGCGTGGTCGGCGACGTAGCGGACGTCGCGGGGGAAGAACGACTGGTAGTCGTCGTGCACGCGCGCCGCGACGTTGGCCCACCAGAGGAAGGTGTGCCGCTCGCTGGTGCGGTTGTGCAGGCGGACGTCGAGCTCGACCAGGCTGGACCCCGGGCGCAGGCGCACGCCGTGCATCCCCTTCATCCGGCTGAACGGGTCGTGATCGCTGCACCGGACGACGACCGAGCCGTCGTCGGAGTGCTCGAGGCTCCAGGTGGTCGGCAGGTAGGTGCCGGGGCGGTGGTGCTGCGGCCAGTTGAACTCGACGCCTCCGCTGATCCACGGACCGGCCAGCCCGACGAGCGCGGGCTTGATGACGGTGTTGCGGTAGAAGAAGTCGTAGCCGGTGGTCTTGTCGTAGCCGGAGTAGATCCGCCCGCCGAGCTCGGGCAGCACGACGACCTGGACGAACTCGTTCTCGAGCACGACGACGCGCCAGTCGTGGTCGATGGGGTCGGAAGCGATTCGGTCGATGAACGGCAGCGGATACACCCGGCCGCTCGAGCCCTGGTAGACGCGGCGATCGAGGAACATCGGGAGCCGCTGCGGCTCCTCGGGGGTGTAGGTCGGGAGGGTGAGCGTCGTCTCCCAGGCCGCCGCGCCACCGCGGGCGAGGAGGTCGGCGGCCGCCTGCGGGGGCGCGATGAGCTGCGGTGCTTCTGCGGTGACGGGCATGGAACGAGGGTAGGGAGCCCGGCGAGGGCGGAGGAATGGGCGATCGGCCGGGTCCCCTGGACGATTCGCGGGCGACACCTCTTCGCGCTGGCGACCGTCGGATCGTCGGGCGGCTCGGTGGACGACGTCCTCTCGGGCTCGGGCGGCCGGATCAGATCGGCTACGACCGCAGGATCGCCTCGAGCTCGGCGACGACGAGGTCGGGGCGGGAGAGGAACGGGTGGTGGCCGGTCGGCAGGTCGACCGAGCGGGTGGCGCGCTCGGCGTGCACGCGCTGGAGGCCGACCGAGGTGCTGCCGTCCTCGGTGCAGACCAGGTAGGTGGAGTCGACGCCCTGCCAGCCGGCGACGGAGGTCGGGGTGGTGAAGGCGGCGATCGACTGGGTCGTGACGCGCTCCCAGGCGGCCCGCTGCGCGCTCTCGTCGGCGTCCTGGAGGAAGCGCCGGCCGAACGAGGCGGCGTCGTAGCCGGCGACGCCGAGCGTGCCGTCGTCGTGGGGCGCGATCGAGACGGGGTCCGTCTCCCCGGCCATGATGTCGCCCTGGGCCGAGCCGATGTCCGGGAGGTAGGAGGAGATGTAGACGAGGCCGGCGACGGCGGCGTGCGCTCCGGCCTCGGCGATCACCGTGCCACCGTAGGAGTGGCCGACGACGATCGCCTCGTCGTCCTCGATGTCGTCGAGCGCGGCGCGCAGAGTGGCGGCGTCCTCGACCAGGCCGCTGTCGGCGCGGTCCGCCGCCGACTCGCCGCAGGAGGGCAGGGCGACCGCGCGGCTCTCCACGCCCGTGCGCTCGAGGAGCAGCTCGGCGGTGCGGTGCCACCACCAGTCGCCGTCGCGGACCAGGGCGCCGTGCACGAAGAGCAGTTCCATGGCAGGAGTCTGCCCTCGATCCTCGGGCGGCGCTTCTCCGGAGCGGCACCGGAGGCCCGCGTCCGCTGACAGCGGAGCGGATCGGTGCTCCTCGCGTCGGAGCGGACGTTCTCGGCTGCTGGAGGGCGTTCCACCGGGCTTCGCTCAGGAGGGCCCGACACTATCGAAGCTGTTACCCGACGGAAGGTCCCCTGTGAGCACTCTCAAGCGCATCATCAGCATGGCGTCGAAGGCGCTCGACTCCAAGAGCTCGTCGAGCTCCTCCTCGCGCCCCGCGTCCTCGAGCGGCGGAGGGACGGACTGGCGCGACATGGTCCGCTCGGCCGCGAACGCGGTGACGGGCGACTCCCGCACGCCCTCGCCGAGCACCTCCGCACCACGCACCCCCACTCCCGCCTACGGATCGCCGCAGTCCTCGGGGCGGCCGCAGGACGCCCGCCCGTCGGCCGCCGTCGCGCCGGAGGACCGGGCCGCGATCGCGCGCTACGACTACCTCCTCCGCACCGCCGACCCCGAGCAGCTGGAGCAGGTGCACCGCGACGCGTTCGCGAAGCTGACCCCGGCGCAGCGCGCCCAGGTCGAGGGGCGCCTGCGCGACGAGCTGCCCGCGAACGAGCAGCCGCGCTCCTCCGCTCCGGACGATCTCGCCCGGGCGGCGACGCGCGGTGAGGCGCACAACCCCGGTTTCCTCAAGAAGATGTTCTCCAAGCCCGGCACGAAGGGCGCGCTGGCCGGTGCCGGCGTGGGTGCTGTCGCCGGCGTCGGACTCGGTGCCGCGGGCGGGCTGCTCGCAGCCGTCGCGGGCGGCGCGGTGCTGAGCAGCGTGGCCGGCCCGCTGCTCGCGCAGGCGGCGGGGATGGGCGTCGACTTCGAGAACCTGGCCGGCGGGCTGGGCGAGTTCGGCGACCTGGGCGAGTTCGGCGACATCACCGGCGGGGCGGGCGAGTTCGTCTCCGGTGCCGGCGAGCACGTGTCGGGGCTCGGCGAGCAGGTCTCGGACTTCGGCTCGAACTTCGAGATGCCCGACCTCGGCGGGCTCGGCAACCTCTTCGACCGCTGAGTCAGCGGGCGCGGCGCCGCACGAGGAGTGCGAGCGCCGTGCCCACCACTCCCAGGAGCGAGAGCGCGGCGCCGACGATCGCGACGGCGGTCGTGGACCAGTCGGGCGCGCTCTCGACGACGGTGCCGTCCAGCAGCTCCCAGCGGCAGGTGCCGCCGAGCGGCCACCAGGACCAGGAGCCGACGACGAGCGATCCCTCCTCGGCCGGAACGCGGCCGACGCTGGCGAGGCAGACGTCGTCGAAGCCCTGCGCGGCGAGGGTCGAGTACTGCAGGGCGACCAGCCCGAGGAGTGCGAGGCCGACGACCAGCGCGGTCAGCGCGGCGATCAGCGCGACGCGGCGCGGGGTGAGGAGGCGGCGTCTCGCGGGGGCGGGGGTCGGCGCGCTCATCCGTCGATGGTGTCATGCGGCGGCTGGGAGGCGGGGTGCGTGTTCGTTCTGCCGGTGATCCCGAGCAGAGAGCGCGTTCTTCCGTGCGCGCCGTCCCGGGCGCCGCGGCTCACCTGCAGATCGGACGGGCGGCAGGCGCGAGCGCGACCTCAGAGCCGGTGACCCGCGAGCCGGAGGGCCGTCGCGAGCAGCAGCGCCGCGGTCGCCAGACCGACCGCGAGCAGGAAGATCCGCGGGTCGTACCCGGTGACGGTGAGGGGGAGCAGGGCGCCCGACGCGGACGAACCGCGACTTCGAGGATGCTCAGGGGTTCGGCGACGTACCCTCGGGGGCATGGGTGTTCTGTTCTCGCTGCTGACCGTCGTGCTGATGGTGCTGGCGCTCGTGGATGTCGTGCGTCAGCCGGACAACGTGGTCCGCAATCTGCCCAAGATCGTCTGGATCCTGCTGATCGTGTTCATCCCGCTGATCGGCGTGACGATCTGGTTCCTGCTCGGGCACGACTGGAAGAAGGGCGAGGGCGCCTCCTTCGTGCCCGGCGGACGGCCGAAGCGGCCGCGCCGGTCGAAGACGCCCCCGGCGCCGACCATGGTCGTGCGGCCGCCGACCAAGAGCACCGAGGAGCAGCTCGCGGATCTCGAGCGCGAGGAGGCGCACTACGCGCGGCTCGCGGAGGAGCAGCGCCGGCTCCGCGAGGGCGAGCGGCCGCAGGACGCCTGAGGCGCCGAGCGGCCGCGCCCGGCCTAGCCGGCGGCTCCGAAGGTCGACGCCGACCACTGCACCGAGGCGATCTTCGCCTGGCCCGCGATGCTGGGGTGGAAGTAATCGGTGGTGCCGATCAGCGCCCTGGTGACGGGCGTCGCGGTCAGCGCGCCGCCGTCCCAGTCGCAGAGGGTCCCCGCCGCCGAGCACGCGCTCTGCAGGGCGGTGTTGTACTGGGTCGTCCGGGTCTTCGCGGCGGTCGCGGAGGCCGCGGCGGCGGTGGTGCTGAGGCGACCGCCGGTCGCGCTGACCCCGCGGGTGGTGCGGCAGAGGTTGCCTGAGGCCCAGATCACCGAGCCGAAGCCGCCCTTGACGACCGCCCACTCCGCGGCCACGTTCGGCATCGAGGACAGCACGATCTTCGCGGCGGGCCAGGTGCTGCGGATCTTCGTGATCGCGGTGCTCGCTCCGGTGCTGAAGGCGGCGGCGGTGGTCATCGTGTAGCCGTCGGCGGCGACCGGGTTCTTCGCGGAGCAGAGGTCGTTGCCCCCGATCAGCAGGGTGACGACGTCGGGGCGGACGCCCGCGGCGACGGCGGCGTCGATCCGCGCGGGCACGCCGGCGACCAGGTCGCCGGTCTGGGCGAAGTTGGCGGTGGTCACCGTCGTGCCCGGGTTCGCGGTGCGCAGGCGGCTGGCGAAGGAGTTGACGGTCGCGTTGGTGCCGGTGGACCAGTTGTTGCGCGGGCAGTCGGCGAACTGGCCGCAGGTGCCGTAGGCCTGGGTGATCGAGTCGCCGAGGCTGAGGACGGACAGGGTCGGGGTCGCGGCGGAGGCGGCGCCCGCGGGCACCACCGCGGCGGCCAGGGCGAGCACGGCGCCGGCGGCGAGCGCGCGCACGCGGCGGCTCCCGATGCGGCGCGGGCGGAGGGAGGTGGGGAGGCGCATGAGGGGGAACCGCTCTCGGTCGGGGGACAGCGGTGGGGGCCGCCGATCCTGACGTTAGGCCTGCGGGTTCTCCGCCGGTCCTGCGGGCGTGGCCCCAGAAGGGGGCCGGATCGTCCGCGCCGGACCACCCGGGCCGGATCGGATCATCTGCGCCGGGTCAGTCGCGTCGGTCGCCTCGGTCGCGCGGAGCCTGCAGGCGGCTGAGCGCCCACACCACGGCGCCCGAGAGGACGAACCCGGCGGCGATGATCAGGACGTAGACCGCGACACGGTCGTAGCCCATGGAGGGGTCGAGGAAGGGGTACGGCACCCAGCCGTCGGTCGCGCCGCGGATCAGCACGACGACCAGCCAGAGGATCGGGTAGATCGTGACGACCCAGAGGCGGCGCCAGGGCAGCGGCGGCCGGTCGGTGACGAAGATCCAGTCGAGGAGGCCGTAGACCGGGAAGAGCAGGTGCATCACGGTGTTGGCCCACGGCAGTGCCACTCCGCCCGCGAGCCCGACCAGCAGAGTGTTGTAGACGAGGCCGACGACGATGATGTAGCTCGTGGTCGCGCCGCGGACGAGCGACAGGAGCGCTCCCTCCTCCCGGCCGGAGAGGGAGCGGACGGCGGTGACCAGGAGGACCGCGGCGAACAGCAGGTTGCCCTGGATGGTGAAGTAGCCGAAGAAGTTCACCGGGATCAGCGGCGTGCGCGATGCGGAGTCGATCGCGGTGGCGGCGACGGCGGCGAGCACCACGAGGGCGACCGCGAGGCGCAGGACGGCGACGAGGACCCGCGATGCGCGCGGCCCTCGAGTGGGGGAGATCGGCGTCATCGCACGAGCGTAGCGAGCGCGAGGACGGGCGCGCCCGGCGGGTAGCCTGACCGGATGCTCACCATCGGTGTCGATCTCGCCGCGGAGCCCGTGCGGACGGCGGTCGCGACGCTGGAGTGGGGCGAGGGACGGGCGGTCGTCCGCGCGCTGGTGCTCGGCGCCTCCGACGAGGATGTCGTGACCGCCTCGCGGGGAGCGACGAGCATCGGCATCGACTGCGCCTTCGGCTGGCCGCTCGAGTTCGCGGCGTTCGTGTCCGCGCACACCCGCCGCGAGATCGCGCCGCGGACGCTCGCCGGACGCGACTGGCGGCGGCGTCTCGCCTACCGGGAGACCGACCGCGCCGCGCGCGAGGTGACGGGTCGGTGGCCGCTGAGCGTGTCCACCGACCGCCTCGGGATGACGGCGATGCGCTGCGCGGAGCTGCTCGAGGCGTTCGCCGCCGCAGGCGAGGAGGTCGACCGCTCGGGCGGCGGCCGGCTGGTCGAGGCGTACCCCGCTGCGGCGCTGCGGCTCTGGGGCGTGGACACGACGGGCTACAAGACGCGGCCGGACGCGGTGGCGCTCGCCGTGGAGGTGCTGCGCGGGGCGGCGCCGTGGCTGGTGCTGCCGCCGGAAGCCGCCGCGCTGATGGCGCGGTCGAACGATGCGTTCGACGCGGTGATCGCGGCGCTGAACGCCCGGGCGCACGCGCTCGGCCGGACAGTGCCCGTACCGGAGGAGCTCCGGGCCGCTGCGGAGGCGGAGGGCTGGATCGCCCTGCCGACGTGCCGGCTGGACGAGCTCATCTCCTGAGGGGTCGGGCCGAGCCCTCCGGTCAGGCCGCCGGCTTCGGTCGGGCCGAGAGCGGCGGTCA
This sequence comes from Rathayibacter sp. VKM Ac-2856, assembly GCF_013205055.1. Classification (GTDB taxonomy): domain Bacteria; phylum Actinomycetota; class Actinomycetes; order Actinomycetales; family Microbacteriaceae; genus Rathayibacter. Next base: position 1,212,701 of record NZ_JABMLF010000001.1, on the reverse strand, counting down.
GGCCGAGAGCTTGCGGTCGGCGGCCGAGGTGATCGCCTCGGCGGCGCGCTCGGCCTCCTCGACGGTCGAGAAAGGGCCCGTGAAGGCTCCGGTGAGGACGGCTCGTCCGGGTTCGATCTCGAGTCGGAACCGGGGCAGCTCCGCCCCGGGGACGACGACGATCCGTACTCCGTTACGACTCCATCGTGCGGGCTGAAGAATGGGGATCTGGGTCATGGTGCTCTTTCGCGTGCGTCGTGCTCGGGAGGCTGTCGCCTCGACCGTGCGTCACCACGCTAGGACCGGGGAGGCGGTTCCCGAACGGGGTTGACCTCTCAGGTACGCAGGCGTAGTCAGCGACGGGACACCGTGTCGTACGCCTCGTCGGCGAGGGCGGACTCGATCTCGTCGCTGAGGGTCGACTCGATCTCGTCGGGGTGGGACGGGTCCTCCTCCTGGTCGCCGCGGCGCGGGATCGGGGCGGTGAGTCCGCGGCGGACGCGCGAGCGGTGGCCGATCACGATCCCCGCGAGGGCGAGCAGGAGGACGGCCAGGCCGGTGCCGGCGATCGGGATCGCGACGGTGCCGAGGGAGCCGGGGACGGCGTCGCCCTCCTCCGTGACGGTGAGGGTGACGCGGGTGGCCTCCGGGACGCCCTGCGCGTCCTGCTCCGCGGCGATCCGCTCGAGCAGGGCCGACGTCGCGAGGCGGGAGAGCTCGACGGCGCGGGCCGGGTCGTAGGAGGAGCCGATCACGGACAGGATCGGCAGCGTGAAGCGGCCGCCGCTGGACTCGTCGCCGCGCGGCTGGGTGGTGCGCCGGACGGCGCCGACGCCGTCGCCCTCCTGGAGCGGGCCGGCCTGGGCGGTGACGGCGGCGCGCACCTCCTCGCCGCTGGCGAGGTAGGCGTAGAGGGCGGCGGTATTGCCGAGATCGGCGAGGCGGTCCTCCTCGACACCGGGCGCGCGCTCGGCGCCGGGGATCTCGGCGGCGTAGGGGGTCTTCGGGCCGCCGCCGAGCAGCACGGTGACCGCGGCGCTGTGGTCGCGGTCGCCGCGGTACACGAGCCCGTCGTCGGTGACCGTGAAGTGCGCGGCGGTGGCGACGAGCACGGCGAGGACGGCGCTCGCGACGACGAGGAGCTTGCAGCGCCAGAGGACGAGGAGATAGGTCGGCGGTTCCACTGCTCCAGCGTGACCGGCGGAGCCTTTCGCCAGCCTGAACAGGGCGCTCGGCGGCAGAGCATCAGCCGAGAGGGTCCGTCATCGCCGATGGGCGATGAGAGGGCGATCCAGCTGATGCTGTGCGGTCAGTCGAGCGCCGGCAGCCGGATCTCGAGGCGGGCGCCGCCGAGCGGGGACTCGATCAGGCGCGCGCTGCCGCCGCCGGCCCGCGCCGCCTCGGCGACGATCGCGAGTCCGAGGCCCGAGCCGCCGGTGTCGCGGGCACGGGCGTCGTCACGGCGCTCGAAGCGGTGGAAGACCCGCTCGCGGTCCTCCTCCGGGACGCCCGGTCCGTCGTCGTCGACGAGCACCACCGCGGTGCCGGCCTCCTGGCGCACGGTGAACGCGACGACCGACGCCGCGTGCCGCCGTGCGTTCTCGGCGGCGTTCCGCACGGCACTGCGCAGGAGCGGCTCGGCGCCGTGCACCTGCGCAGGGCCGACGGAACCGGTCCGCACCTCCACCCCGAGCGCTCGGAGTCGCGCGGCCTCGGCCAGGACGAGGTCGTCGAGGTCGACGTCCTCCTCCGGCACCGGGTCGCCCTCGTCGATCCGCGCGAGCAGCAGCAGGCTGGTGACCAGCTGCTGCATCCGCTCGCCCTCGTCCTCGACGACACCCGCGAGGTCGGCCAGCGGGACCGCGTCGGGATGCCGCAGCGCGACCTGGGCGTGCTGGCGGATCGCGGCGACGGGGGAGCGCAGCTCGTGCGAGGCGTTCGACACGAAGCGGCGCTGGGCCGCCTGCGAGCGCTCCAGTCGGTCGAGGAGCCCGTTCATCGTGCGGGCCAGGCGGGCGAGCTCGTCGCTCCCGGGCGGCTCCTGCACCCGCCGCTCGAGGTCGGCGGCCTCGATCGCCTCGACGTCGGCGCGGATCCGCTCGACCGGTCGCAGCGAGCGGCCGACGACGAAGCGGACCAGCACGCCGACGACCAGCGTGACGAGCGGGACGGCGACCGCGAGCAGCCGGAGGGCGGAGCCTGCCGCGTCGTCGGCTCCCGCGAGGGTGCGCGCGACGACGACGGTCTCGCCCGGGTCGCCGCCGAGCTGCAGATCCTCGGAGCCGACGACGAAGCGGGTGCCGTCGAGTGAGACGATCCGGGGCTCGTCCGCGACGGGCAGGGGTGCGGTGTCGATCCGGTCGTCGTCGGACACCGCGACGACCTCCCCCTCCCGCTGCAGCTGGATCACGACCTCGTCGCTGTCGAAGGGCGGCAGGCGCCCGGCGCTCTCGGTGTCGGTCGCGATCTGGCGGGCCTGCTGATCCGCGGTGAAGGCCTCCGCGTCGACGAGGGACTGGCGCAGCAGCGCGGCGAAGGCGACGGACCCGGCGAGCAGGACCGCGAGGATCACGGCGGAGACCAGGGCGGTCAGCCGCACGCGGATGCTCCAGGGCGGGCGGCGGATCATCGGTCCTCAGCCCTCGCCGAGCCGGTAGCCGGCGCCGCGGAGGGTCGTGATCGACTCCGTGCCGAACGGGCGGTCGAGCTTGGCCCGCAGCCGCGCCACATAGACCTCGACGATGTTGAGGTCGCCGTCGAACGCGTCGTCCCAGACGCCCTCGAGGATCTCGCGCTTGGAGACGACGCGGTCCCGGTTGCGGGCGAGGAAGTCGACGACGGCGAACTCGCGCGAGGTCAGCCGGATGGCGACGGCGCCGCGGTGCACCTCGCGCAGGGCGGGGTCGACGACCAGGTCGCCGAACCGGTGGACGGTCGGCCGCTCCGGTCGGCCTCGCCGCACCAGGGCCCGCAGGCGCGCCACCAGCACGGAGTACTCCAGCGGCTTCACGACGTAGTCGTCGGCCCCGGCGTCGAGGCCCTCGATCTGGTCCCGGTCGCCGTCCTTCGCGGTGAGCATCAGCACCGGGGTCCAGTCGCCCTCGTCGCGGAGGGTGTGGCAGAGGGCGGAGCCGCTGAGGCCCGGCATCATCAGATCGAGCACGATCGCGTCGTAGACGACCTCGCGGGCGCGCCACAGGCCGTCGACGCCGGTGTGGGCCACGTCGACGGAGAAGCCCTCCGCCTCGAGGCCCCGGCGCACGCCGTCGGCGAAGACCGCCTCGTCGTCGACCACCAGGATGCGCATCCCGTCGAGTATCGCCGAGGCGGCGCGGCCGGTGCACGGGACCGGCCGGGCGAGCCCTCAGTCGAGACGGTCGAGCGTCGCGCTGATGGTGCGCAGGCACTCGATGAGGACGCCGATCTGGCGGGAGTCCAGGTCCGCGAGGACCTCGCCCTCGGCCGCGACCAGGTGCCGCATCGCGTCGTCGACCCGCTTGGTGCCGCGGGGGGTGAGCGAGACGATCTTGCTGCGGGAGTCGGCGGCGTTCTGCTCGCGGACGACGAGGCCGCGGGCGCCGAGCCGGTCGACTCGGCTGGCGAGGTTGCCGCTGGAGATGCCCAGCCGCGTCGACAAGACGGAAGGGGTCATCGTCCCGGCCGGGTTCTGCCGCAGCAGCGAGAGGAGCTCGAACTCCCACGGCGCGAGCTCGCCGGCCGCGAACGACAGGCGGCGCACCTCCTGCACCCGGGGGCTCAGCCGGCGCAGGCGGGAGAGGACGTCGAGCGGGGCGAAGTCGAGATCGGGCAGGGCGTCGGCCCACGCGTCGATCACCAGATCGACATCGTCGTCTTCACGCATCCTCCGATTATCGTCGGCCCCGGCGGGGCGCGGCGACGGCTGGCCGCGTCGGCGCGAGGGGCCTACCCTGCCCGACCGCACTCCGTCGGCGGCGGCCCGCTAGCCTGGACGGGTCGGAAGGACTCCCGTGCGCGCGCACCTCGAGCAGCTCCTCGCTCTGCTGAGCGGGACCCTGCTGCTGCTCGCGCTCGTGTCGAGTCCCGACGCCGCCGTCGTGCTGGTGGTCACCACCACGGCGGTCGCCGCCCTCGTCCTCGGGGCGCGCTACCTCGCCGTCGGCGCTCGCCGCCCCGTGCTGTCGATCGGGCGCCGGGCCCGGGAGCACCGGCTCGGCCTCGCTGCGCAGCCCTCGCCGCAGCACCCGCGCACCGCGGGACGGGTGCGCTCGCGGGCGCCGGGTCTGCCGGGACCGGTCACGTAGCCCGAGTTCTGCCCGGGAGGCGCGACCGCATGCGATCGCGCTCACCTCCCGACGACAGGACTCCCATGAACCCCTACGACCTCCCGCCCCTCGCGGCGGCGCTCGACGCCGCCTCCCACCTCGTCACCGGCCTCGCCTCGGCCCTCGAGCCGCTCGCGGGCGGCGCCTCGGCCGCCGCCGCGATCGTGCTGGTGACCCTCCTCGTCCGCACCCTGCTGATCCCGGTCGGGATCTCGCAGGGGCGGGCCGAGATCACCCGGCGCCGCCTCGCCCCGCTGCTGCGCGAGCTGCAGCGGAAGCACGCGAAGAACCCGGAGGCGCTGCAGCGGGCCACGATGAAGCTCTACGCCGACGAGAAGGCCTCGCCGCTCGCGGGCTGCCTGCCGGTGCTGCTGCAGGCGCCCGTGGTCTCGCTGCTCTACGGCCTGTTCGTGCATCCGGACATCGCGGGGCACGGCAACGCGCTGCTCGACGCGCAGCTGCTCGACGTGCCGCTCGGGCGGTCGTTCGTCGCGGCGCTCGGCGGCGGCGAGCCCGCGCAGACGGCGGTGTTCGCGGTGCTCCTCGGGGTGATCGCGCTCGTCTCCTGGCTGGCGCGGCGGGTCGCGCTGCGTCAGGCGGCGCTCACTCCGGTGCCCGAGGGGACGCCGGCGGCCGTCGCGCAGCTGACGGGCGTGCTCAGCTGGATGCCGTTCCTGACGGTGGTCTTCGCGGCGTTCGTGCCGCTCGCGGCGACGCTGTACCTGACGATCACGACCACGTGGACGCTGTGCGAGCGCGTGATCGTGCGGCGAGTGCTGGCCGGCGCGGCGCGGGGGTGAGGCCGCGGCCGCTCACCAGCCCGTCGTCAGCACCTCGTCGAGCTGATCGGCGAAGAAGTCGGCGCTCTCGACGGTGAAGCAGAGCGGCGGCTTGATCTTCAGCACGCACTGGCGGTCGGAGGTGGGCTGCACGATCACTCCGCGCTCGCGGAGGCGCTCGCAGATCGCGCGCGTCTCCGCCGTCGCGGGCTCCAGCGTCTCGCGGTCGCGCACCAGCTCGAGGCCCAGGTACAGCCCGCTGCCGTGCACGGCGCCGATCAGCGGGTGGCGCTCGGCGAGCTCCTCGAGCCTCCGGCGCAGGTGCGCGCCGGTCGTCCGCGCGTTCTCCTGCAGCCGCTCGTCGGCCAATACGTCGAGCACCGTCGTGCCCACCACGGAGCTGACCGGGCTGCCGCCCGCCGACGAGAAGAAGGAGCCCTGCGAGCGGTAGCGGTCGGCGATCTCGCGCGTCGTCACGACCGCGCCGAGCGGGTGGCCGTTGCCCATCGCCTTCGCGACGGCGACCACGTCGGGCACGACGCCCTGCTGCTCGAAGCCCCAGAACCAGTCGCCGAGGCGGCCGTAGCCGACCTGCACCTCGTCCGCGATGCAGAGACCGCCGAGCGCGCGGACGGCCGGGTAGACGGCGGCGAGGTAGCCGTCCGGCAGGGGGATCCCGCCGGCGTTGCCGTAGAAGGTCTCGGCGATGAGTCCGCCCGGGGGAGTGCCGGCGGCGGCCAGCTCCTCGATCCGGGCGACCGCCTCGGGGGCGTAGCGGTGCGCCTCGGCGCCGCGGTGCGTGCCGCGGTAGCTGTTCGGGGCGTCGAGGGTGTGCACCCACGGCGGCCGCGTCGAGAGCGCCTCGGGGTTGTCGGCGACGGAGGTGGAGACCGCGTCGGACAGCCCCGACCAGCCGTGGTAGGCCTCGCGGACCGCCAGCACGTCGTCCCGGCCGGACCAGGCGCGGGCGATGCGCAGCGCCAGATCCGTCGCCTCGGTGCCGCTGTTGACGAGCAGCACCGTGTCGAGACCGTCCGGCAGCAGGGCCGCGAGCCGCTCGCAGAACTCGCCGATCGCGGGGTAGGAGAAGCGCGAGTTGGTGTTGAGCAGCCGCCACTGCCGCGCGACCCGCTCGACGAGCAGCGGGTGGGCGTGGCCGATCGAGGTCACGTTGTTGAGCACGTCGAGGTGCACGCGGCCGGAGTCGTCGACGAGGTGCTGGCGCCAGCCGCGGAGCATCGTGGGCGGGGTCTCGAAGTAGTGCTCCTGGACGTCCGCCACGTGCGCCAGCCGGCGCTCGAGCACCGACGGGTCGGGGCGGGGAGCGGGAAGCGCGTGCCCGAGCAGCAGCGGGGTGGGGTCGACGAGGACGTCGAGCCAGGCGTCGGCCCAGCGGGCGGTCGCGAACGGCGGGAGCTCGACCGCGTCGAGCAGGCGCGGGGCGGCCTGGGCGCGCAGGAGCCCCGCCGCCGAGCCGAGCGCCATGCCCGCGGACACCCGGGTGCCGGGCGCCGGTGCCTCCTCCACCCCGTCGAGCCGCAGGCGGACGCCGTCGCCGAGGAGGGTCACTCCGCCGGGGACGCCGTCGCCGACCTCCGCGTCGAACGGCGCGACCAGGGGTGTCGCGGCGGCGAGGTGGACCTCGGTCACCAGCGCGGTCGTCGCGGGCTCGAGCGCGGTGTGCGGGCGGGCGCGGGTGAGGCGGCGCTCGCCGCAGCGGAGCACGGCGGCCTGCGCGCCGCCGGCCAGGGCCTCCCGGGCGAGGGCGGTCTCGGCGTCGTCGTCGAGCCAGGGGCCGGCGTCGAGCGCGGGGCTCTCGGGCGAGAGGTCGACGACGACCGCGTCCAGGCCGCCGAGGGCGGGCACGGCGGAGGCGTGTGCGGCGGAGGGGGCGGCCGGTGCGCTCGGGCGACCGAGGGCGCGTCGGACCAGCGCCTGCAGCACCGGGAGCGGCGCCGCGGTCGCCCGATCGAGGATCAGCCGCTCGTGCTCGAGGTTCTCGCGCGCGTAGTCGTTGCCCGGGTCGCCCGCGAGGACGTCGTGGGCGCTGACGACGAGCACCGCCGCGCGGAGCACCACGAGCGGCCAGAGCGCCTCGACCTCGGCGTCCTCGAGCGGGCGCACGGAGTCGTAGGCGGCGGCGGCGCGGAGCACCGTGGCCGCGTCGGCGTCCGCGTGGTGCAGGAGCGAGGACAGCGTGATCGCGAGCTCGCCGACGGCCCAGCCCGCACCGAGATCGCCGAAGTCGATCACTCCGTCGGGGAGGACGCCCGCGTCGACCACCACGTTGTCATCGGTGAGATCGCCGTGCACCAGCTGCACCGCGAGCGCGGGGGCGAGCGGATCGACGACCGCCCGTGCGGCGTCGACGGCCGTCCGGATCGCCCGCGCGGAGCGCCGCGGCACCCCGCCGAGCAGCGCCTCGACGACCTGCCCGGCCCGCCGCAGATCCCACTGGTCGGTCTCCTCCAGACCATCGAGCGGCTGCTCGGCGAGCGCGACGTCGACCCGGGCGGCGAGCTCGCCCATCGCCCGGACGACGGCGGGGGAGAGGTAGCCGGAGCCAGAGAGGGTGCGGCCGGGGACGAAGTCGAGCACCCGGGCGACGGCGGTCGTTCCGCCGAGGTCGATCTCGTGCAGCGTGCGTCCCTTGCGGTCGGGGCGCACGCGCGGGAGCCGCACGCCCTCGAGCCGGTCGGCGAGGCGCGCGACGGCGGCCGTCTGCGCCTCGATCCGCCCGACCGGCGTCGCCGGGTTCGCGATCTTGAGCAGGAGCCGCTCGTCGCCGGTGTCGACGAGGACGTTGCGGTCCTGGTTGCTGCCGAGCTCGCGCAGCGCGCCCTTCAGCCGGTAGCGCTTGCGCAGCAGGGCCGCGGCGGCCCCGTGGTCGAGGGCGGGCGGCGGCGGCGGGGCGGCGTCGGACGGCATGCGGGGTCCTGTCGAGCGGGGAGCGGGTGCGTCCATGATCGCGCGTCGAGGGGCGTGCCGCCTCCTTGCCGGTCGTGGCTCCGCGGGGCATGCCGCCTTCATGCTGGTCGAGTAGCCCCGGAGGGGCGTATCGAGACCCGGTCGCGTCCGTGGACGCGGGGACCAGAGCCTCGCGTCGGCGTAGGTGGATCTCGATACGCCCGCTGCGCGGGCTACTCGATCAGCATGAGCTCAGGAGCGCGTGTTCGCGTGAGTGGACCCGTACCGGGCCCTGCACATGCGCCGGACACCGTTCCGCGTCCACTCGCGCGCCACCTCCATGCTGGTCGAGTAGCCCCGGAGGGGCGTATCGAGACCCGGCCGCCATCGCGGGGGCGGGTGCAGATCCCCGCGTCGGCGTAGGTGGATCTCGATACGCCCGCTGCGCGGGCTACTCGATCAGCATGAAGGAGGCCCGTTGCGCGGGCCGCTCGATCAGCATGCAGGGGCCCGCGGCGCGGGCTGCTCGATCAGCATGGTCGGGCCCGCCGCGCGGGTCGTCAGCGGGCGAAGGCCGCCGGGTCGAAGCGGCTGAGCTCCTCGCGGAAGGCGAAGGCGAAGTCGGGCCAGAGCAGGGTGAGGCGGCGGGAGGCGGCGTCGACGTACCAGCTCTCGCAGCCGCCGTTCGTCCAGACCGTGTCGGCGCTCAGTGCGTCGAGACGCGCGAGGGCGGCGGTCTCGGCCTCCGCGGTCACCTCGAGGAGCTCGACGCCGGCGCTCTCGCGGTGATCGAGCGCGGCGAGCACGTAGTCGATCTGCGACTCGATCATGTGCACCGCGGAGTTGTGGCCGAGGCTCGCGTTCGGCCCGTTGATCACGAACAGGTTGGGGAAGCCGTGCACCGCGGTCGAGTCGTAGGCGGACATCCCCGCACTCCAGCGGTCGGCCAGGAGCTCGCCGCCGCGGCCGCGGATCCGGCGCGCGAACGGCGGGCGCGTGGCGTGGAAGCCGGTCGCGAAGACCAGCGCGTCGACGTCGTGCGCGACTCCGTCGTCCCCCAGCGCCGCGGACCCCTCGACCCGGCGCAGCGGACTCGGCACGACGCGCACGTGCGGCTGTGCCAGCGCGGGGTAGTAGTCGTCCGAGAGCAGCACCCGCTTGCAGCCGATCTCGTAGTCCGGAGTGAGCACGGCGCGCAGCGCCGGGTCGGCGACCTGCGCGGCGAGATGGCCGAGGGCCTCCGCGCGCAGCCGGCCGATGGCGTCGGGCACGCCCACCCGGCCGGCGAAGCCGAGCTCGGCGCGCCAGAACAGCTCGGAGCGCAGCCGCTCCACGGCGCCCGGCGCGCGAGCGAGCGTCCGGCGCTCCTCGGGCGGGTACGCGCGGTTCCGGCGCGGGACGACGTACGGCGCCGAGCGCTGGAACAGCACGACCTCCGCCGCCCGCTCGGCGAGGTGCGGCAGGATCTGCACCGCGGAGGCGCCGGAGCCGACGAGTCCCACGCGCGCGCCGTCCAGGTCGACGTCGTCCCGCCAGCAGGCGGAGTGGAAGACCGGCCCGTCGAAGCCGTCGAGCCCGGGCACGTCGGGCAGCCGCGGCTCCGAGAGCCGACCGGCGCAGACCACCAGCACGGCCGCATCGAAGTCCCCCCGGGAGGTGCGCACCCGCCAGCGACCGGCGGTCTCGTCGAAGGTCATCTCGAGCACGTCGGTGCCGAGGTGCAGCTGAGGCGCGAGCCGCTCGCGCTCGACGACGCGCTCGAGGTAGGCCTGGATCTCGGCGCCCGGCGCGTAGAAGGCCGACCAGTCGGGCTCGGGAGCGAACGAGTACGAGTACAGGTGCGAGGGGATGTCGCAGGAGACGTTCGGGTAGCGGTTGTCGCGCCAGGTCCCGCCGACGCTCTCGGCGCGCTCGAGCAGCGCGAAGGAGACGTCGCCGCGGCGGGCGAGGCGGGCGGCCGCTCCGATGCCGGCGAAGCCCGCGCCGACCACGACCACGTCGACGGAGATCGCCATCAGACGATCATCCGGGGGAGCACGGAGCCGGCCGGGTGGCGGTGCGGATCGGCGGCGAAGTGCTCGATCAGCGCGAGCAGCTCGGCCGGTCGCTCGGCCAGCACGCAGTGCCCCGCGTCGATCGTGGCGTAGCGGGCGTCGTCGATCGCACCGAGCAGCGCCTCCGACCCGTCGAGTCCGACGACGGAGTCGGCGGTGCAGCCGATCACGAGCGCGGGGATGCTCAGGCGCCCGGCGGCGCCGGTCGCGTCGGCGCGGGCGGCCGCGGTCAGGAGGGCGGCCGTCGCGGCGTCCGCGGCGATCGGAGCCGCGCGCTCGGGTCCGAGGTCGGCGAGCGCGCGCACTCCGGTGAGCCGTGCGAGGTCCGCGCGGTCCGCGGGACGCTCGGCCAGTGACTCCCAGAGCCGCGAGAACGCGACGAGGCGCTCGGTCGGGCGCAGCCAGCCGGCGGCGAGCACCAGCGCGCGCACCCGCGGGTCCGCGTCCGCCGCCGTGACGGCCGCCCAGGCGCCGAGCGACACCCCGACGACCACGGCCCGCTCCGTGCCGAGCGCGTCGAGCGCGGCGGAGACCGCCCGGGCAGCATCCTGCAGCGGATCGTGCAGGTCGGCGAGCTCGAGCGCGGCCACCCGGTGCCGACGAGCGAGCATCGGCAGCAGCAGGGCTCCGTCGGCCCGCGCCCCGCGGCCCGGCCCGGTCACGAGCAGCACGACCGCCGGTGAGAGCTCGCCGCCGGAGTGCAGGCGGACCGCGTCGTCGCCGACCGTGATCGTCGACTCGCTGATCAGCGCCGCCTGGCGCTCGAGGTACGCCGCCGACCGCGTCACGAGGCGCGGCCGGCCGCGCGCACCGGGAGGCGCAGCCGGTGCGTCGCCGTGCGGCCGGGGGCCGGCACCGTCATCGCGCGCTCGGGATCGACGTGCCCGTAGTCGGTGGTGCGCTGGCGCCAGGGCCGGCCGATCTCGGCCGTCAGGCGCGCCACGGTGGCGATGTCGAGCGAGCGGTGCGCCTCGGCGCCCGACTCCGGGCTCATCGCGCCGTCGAGCAGCAGCCCGCCGAGGTCGTCCGCTCCGCCGCGCAGCAGCTCCTGCGACAGCTCCAGCCCGAGCTTCGTCCAGGCCGTCTGCACGTGGTCGATCCGCCCGTGCAGCAGCAGCCGCGCCACGGCGTGCACCGCGCGGGTCTCCCGCCGGGTCGGTCCGCCGCGGGTCTGCGCGACGACCGCGGGCGGGGCCTCGGCCGGGACGAACGGCATCGCGATGAACTCGGTGAAGCCGCCCGTCTCGTCCTGGATCGCGGCCAGCGCGCGGAGGTGGTCGATCTGCTGCTGCGGGGTCTCGACGTGGCCGTAGACCATCGTCGCGGTCGAGCGGAGGCCGCCGCGGTGCGCGGTCGTCACCGAGTCGCGCCACTCGGCGACGCTCGGGTCGGCGCCCTCGCTCAGGATCGCGCGCACCTCGTCGTCGAGGATCCGCGCGGCGGTGCCGGGGACGGAGTCGACGCCCGCCTCGCGCAGCACGGCCAGCATCTCGGCGGGCGTGCGCCCGGTGGCGAGGGCCGCGTCGAGGATCTCGCCCGGCCGGAACGCGTGCAGGTGCAGGGACGGGTGCCGCGCGTGCAGGGTGCGCACGATCCGCAGGTGGTCCTCACCCGGGCTCGCGAGCGGCCCCTGCAGGCACAGCTCGGTGGCGCCGAGCGCGACGGCCTCGTCGGCGAGCTGCTCGAGGGACTCGACCGTGAGCCCGCCGGCGCCCCAGAGCGAGGTGTCGATGTTGCGGTTCGCCACCACGGTGACGGTGTCGCCCACGGCGGAGCGGCGGACGTCGTCCGCGAGCGCGGCCAGCGCGTCGAGGTCGTCGCCGTCGGCGGCGAGCAGGGCCAGGCAGTCGGCGTCGTCGAGACCGGCCGGGTCGGCAGCGGCGCGCTCGAGCACGGCGGCGAGGGTCGGCGCGGCCGGGCGCGGGGCGGGCGGGAGCTCCTCGCGGTACTCGCGCGGCACGATCGGCGCCTCCTCGTCGGCCAGCCACGACTCGCGGTCGGCCAGCGCCAGGACGTAGGGCGCGACCCGCGGATCGATCCAGGTCTCCGCGTCGGCGAGGTAGCGCGGGTGCGCGGTGAGGCGCTCGTGCAGCCGGTAGCCGGAGTCGGCGGTCAGCCGCGCGAGGTCGTCGATGTTCGGCCAGGGCCGCTCGGGGTTCACATGGTCCGCGGTCAGCGGGCTCACTCCGCCCCAGTCGTCGATCCCGGCGCGCAGCAGCAGGCCGAGCTCCTGCTCGTCCGTGAGGTTCGGCGGCACCTGGATCGTCATATCGGCGCCGAGGACGAGGCGGGCGACGGCGACGTTCGCGACGTACTCCTGCAGCTCGAGGTCGACCTCGTTCTGCATCGCGGTGCGCGGCTTCGCGCGGAAGTTCTGCACGATGCACTCCTGCACGTGACCCCAGAGCGCGTGCGACTCCCGGATCGCGAACAGCGCGTCGGCCCGCTCCGCCGTGTTCTCGCCGATGCCCAGCAGCACCCCCGTGGTGAACGGGATCCGGCTGCGCCCGGCGTCGTCGAGCACCCGCAGCCGCAGCGCCGGGTCCTTGTCCGGCGAGCCGTAGTGCACGCCGCCCTTCTCGGACCACAGCCGCTCAGCGGTCGTCTCGAGCATCATCCCCATCGAGGGCGCGACCGGGCGGAGGCGCTGGAGCTCGGCCCACGACATCACGCCGGGGTTGAGGTGGGTCACCATGCCGGTCTCGGTCATCACCAGCACGGCCATCGCCCGCACGTACTCCAGCGTCGACGCGTAGCCGTGCTCGGCGAGCCAGGCGCGGGCGACGGGCCAGCGGTCCTCCGGCCGGTCGCCGAGGGTGAACAGCGCCTCCTTGCAGCCCAGCGCGGCACCGGCGCGGGCGACCTCGAGGATCTCCTCCGGCTCCATGAAGGTCGACTCGCGCTTGAGCGCGAGGCCGCCGGGGGTCTCGACGAAGACGCAGTAGTGGCAGCGGTCGCGGCAGAGTTTGGTCAGCGGCACGAAGACCTTGCGGCTGTAGGTGATGACCCCGGGCCGGCCGCGGCGAGCGAGCCCCTCGTCGCGCAGCCGCCCGGCCGCCAGCAGGACCGCGTCGAGGTCGTCCCCCCGGGCCTCGAGGAGCACCTCGGCGCTCTCGCGCGTGATCGGCTCGCCGTCGGCGAGGCGGGCGAGGAGGGTGGGCACGGTCATGCGGAGGCGGCTCTTCCGGAGGGGTCGGTCGGCGGGCTGCCGACGGGTCGCTGGTGCGGGGGGTCGCGGCGGTCGGGCGGCCGCTCGCGACGGTGTCAGAGGGCGCGCAGGCGCGGTGCGAGGTCGCGCTCGAACGCGTCGAAGAAGCGCTGCTGGTCGTCGCCGGGCGCGTGGAACACCAGGTGGTTGAAGCCCGCATCGACGTAGGGCTTGATCTGCGCGACCGTCTCGTCCGGGTCGGAGCCGACGATCCAGCGCTTGGCGACCTGCTCGATCGGCAGCTCGTCCGCGGCCCGCTCCATGTCGACCGGGTCGGTCAGGGAGTGCTTCTGCTCGGGCGTGAGAGAGAGCGGCGCCCAGAAGCGCGTGTTCTCGAGGGCGAGAGCGGGGTCGGGGTCGTAGGAGAGCTTGATCTCGATCATCCGGTCGAGCGCGGCGGAGTCGCGTCCGCCGGCCGCGGCGCCCTCCTCGACGGCGGGGAGGAGCTTCTCGGTGTAGAGCTCCATGCCCTTGCCGGACGTGCAGATGAAGCCGTCGCCCGCGCGGCCGGCGTACTTCGCGACGACGGGTCCGCCCGCGGCGATGTAGACGGGGACGCCGTTCTCGGGCTTGTCGTAGATGGACGCCTCGTGGGTGGAGTAGTACTCGCCGTCGAAGGAGACGCGGTCGCCGGCCCAGAGGGCGCGCATGAGGCGCACGGCCTCGCGGAGGCGGGCGAAGCGCTCCTTGAAGTCCGGCCAGGTCTGCTCGCCGGCGCCCTGGTAGCCGGTCGCGATCTCGTTCAGCGCCTCGCCGGTGCCGACGCCGAGCATGATCCGGTCGGGGTAGAGCACGCCGAGCGTGCCGAACGCCTGCGCGATCACGGCGGGGTTGTAGCGGTAGTGCGGCGTCATCACCGAGGTGCCGAGCCGGATGGTCGAGGTGCGCTCGCCGGCCGCGGCGAGCCAGGCGAGCGAGAACGGCGCGTGGCCGCCGGTGTGGCGCCAGGGCTGGAAGTGGTCTGAGACCACCGCGCTCTCGAAGCCGTGCCGCTCGGCCGAGACGGCCAGCTCCACGAGCTCGCGCGCCCCGAACTGCTCCGCCGATGCCTTGTATCCGAGCGTGATCGTCATAGTGCCGCCTTCGTCAGAGGGAGGGACCGCTCGGGTGACCGGGCGGTCCCTCCATTCTGCGCCCGCGCGGACGGCGATCGGGACGCTCAGTCGGACGCGGCCGAGATGTTGACCATCCAGTGCACGCCGAAGCGGTCGGTCAGCATCCCGAAGCGGTCGCCCCACGGGGACGCCGTCAGCGGCTCGGCGACGGTGCCGCCGGCGGCGAGTCCGTCCCAGTAGCCGCTGAGCTCGGCGTCGTCGTCGCCGAACAGCGCGACGGTGATGCGCGCGCCCTCCTCGAACGGGATCGAGCTCGGAGTGTCGGACGCCATCAGGATCAGGCCGTTCGGGGTGACCAGCTGCGAGTGCATGATCAGGTCCTGCTCGGCGGGATCCTCGCTCGCGTGGAAGTCGGCGAAGGTGCTCGAGCTCAGCTCCCCGCCGAAGACCGAGTGGTAGAACTTCATCGCCTCGCGGGCGTTGTCGCGGAAGCCGATGTACGGGCTGAGACTCGTGGACATGACGCGCCTTCCTGGTCGAGGAGGGCCCCAGTATCGACCCGCCGGCGCCTCCCCGGCAACGGCCGCGGAGCGGGCGCCCCCTGCTGAACGAGCAGCCCGCGGAGCGGGCGCGCCATGCTTATCGAGTAGCCCGCGGAGCGGGCGCATCGAGATCCACGCGTCCGGCAGGGGTGGGTCTCGATACGCCGCCGGTGGCGGCTACTCGACCAGCAGGGATGGTGCGACTGCCGCGTCCGCAGTCCGCGCAGCGGCCCCGTCATGAGGTCGAGCCGACTGCGCAGCGGCCGTCCCTGTCAGTCGAGCCGCCCGCGGAGCGGACCGCCTTCATGCTGATCGAGTAGCCCGCGGAGCGGGCGTATCGAGATCCGCGTCCGGGCGGGTCCGCTGCTACAGCTCGGCGCGGGTGGGCGGGTTGGCGCCCGAGCGGGAGGTGGTGATGCCGGCGACGCGGGCGGCCCAGTGGCCGATCGCGTGCAGGGACGGCTCGTCGAGGAGCGCGCCGTTCGGGGCGCCGAGGCCCTGGCGGAACGCCTCGTCGAGGATCGCGCCCATCGCGGAGTCGCCCGCGCCGATGGTGTCGGCGACGACGATGCGCGCGGCGGGCACGGTCGCCCGGGCGACGGCCGACGCGAGCAGCAGGCCCTCGCCGCCGCGGGTGACGACCGCGAGCTGCGCGCCGAGCTCGAGCAGGCGCGAGAGCACCTCGTCGAGCTGCATCGTCGGGTACAGCCACTCCGCGTCCTCGTCGCTGAGCTTGACGATCTCGCAGCTCGCGGCGACCCGCTCGAAGCGCGCGAGCGCGTCGCCGTGCCGGCCGACGAGGGCGGGGCGGATGTTCGCGTCGACGCTCGCGGTCACGCCGGCGGGCAGCGCCTCGAGCAGCTCGACGATCGCGGAGCCGCCGGGCTCGAGGTAGACGGCGATCGAGCCGGTGTGCACGTGGGTCGCGCTCGTCGGATCGGCGGCCGGCGGGTTCCAGGAGAGGTCGAAGACGTACTCCGCCGACCCGTCCTCGCGGAGCACCGCGCGCGCGGTCGAGGTGCGCTCGGCGTCGCCGTGCAGCACGGTCACTCCCGAGGCGCCGAGGTGCTCGGCGATGCGCCGGCCGCGCTCGTCGTCGGCGATGTCGGTGACGAGCGTCGCGTCGCGCCCGAGCCGGGCGAGGGTGAGCGCGACGTTCGCGGGCGAGCCGCCCACGTGCTCCGTGCTCTCGCCGTCGCGCTCGACGATGTCGATCAGGGCTTCGCCGATGACGAGGATGCGGGGCGCCGCGCGGTCGCGGTCGTCGATGGAGGACATGCCGACATCATGCCGGTCCGCGCTCCTCCGTTGCGAGACTGAGCGGTGCCTCCCGGCCGGCGCCCTTCCGCGGTCAGTCGCGGTCGCCGGCTCCCGCCAGCACCTCGTCCACAGTGGTCAGCGTGATCAGCGGTGCGAAGAGCGCCATCGCGTCGAGCGCGCGCGCGTGGTCGGCCTCGGAGGCGCCCGCGCAGGCGTCGGCGACCACGCGCACCTGCACGCCCGCGTCGGCCGCGGCGAGCGCCGTCGCGATCACGCAGCAGTCGGTCGAGACGCCGGTGA
This sequence comes from Rathayibacter sp. VKM Ac-2856, assembly GCF_013205055.1. Classification (GTDB taxonomy): domain Bacteria; phylum Actinomycetota; class Actinomycetes; order Actinomycetales; family Microbacteriaceae; genus Rathayibacter. The sequence goes on along the minus strand of NZ_JABMLF010000001.1, from coordinate 1,196,313 downwards.
GCACGAGCGAGCGGGACGCGTCGAGCTGCGCCTCCAGCTCGGCGCCCCACTTGCCGAAGGTGGGCGCGGTGACGGTGCGGTGCCCCTCGAAGCCCGGGACGAGCTCGTAGAGCGGGTCCTCGTCGGGCACGAGCGCGAAGGGCCACTCGCGGTAGTACGGCACCCAGGCCCCGCTCGGCTCGGCCGGCGCGACGAAGCGGGTGGTGACGACGCGCTCGCCGAAGCGGGGGAGCAGGCGGGCCGTCCCCTCGGCCGCGCGGGCGAACTCCGCCGAGGCCCAGGGCGAGGTCGCGTCGGCGAACACGTGCTGGAGGTCGATCGCGACCAGCAGGCTCACGCGCCGGCCTCCTGGCGCCGCACGGCGGAGCGCGAGAGCAGAAGGGTCCCGGCGAAGCCGATCGCCAGCGCGACCAGGACGCCGAGGTTGGCGCCGGCCCACTCGCCGTCGCGGCCGCCGAGGGGGCCGAGCAGGTAGCCCTCCCACTCGAAGCCGGGGGAGTAGTTGACGACGAGCCCCCAGCCGATCACGGCGCCGACGACGACGAGCAGCACCGGTGCGAGCGAGACGCTCCCGTAGCGTCCGCGGGAGCTGTACAGCGCCTCCTGGTCGTAGTCGCGGCGGCGCAGCAGCAGATCGGCGAGGAAGACGCCGAGCCAGCCCGCGATCGGCACGCCGAGGGTGATCAGGAAGCCCTGGAACGGGCCGAGGAAGTCGCCCGCGACGAACACGACGTAGATCGCACCGAGCACCATCAGCACGCCGTCGATGCCGGCGGCGACGGGTCGCGAGACCTTGAGGCCGGTGCTGAGCAGCGCGAGGCCGGAGGAGTAGATGTCCATCACCGCGCCGCCGATCAGCCCGAGCAGGGCGACGACGATGAAGGGGAGCAGGAACCAGGTCGGCAGGATGCTCGCGAGCGCGCCGATCGGGTCGGCCGCGATCGCGTCGGAGAGCTCCTGCGAGGAGGCGGCGAGCAGCAGGCCGACGACCACCAGAACGACGGGGGCGACCGCGCCGCCGATCGTGGTCCAGCCGATGACCCCGGCGGTGCCGGCGGTGCGCGGCAGGTAGCGCGAGTAGTCGGCCGCCGCGTTCACCCAGCCCAGTCCGAAGCCGGTCATCATGAAGACGAGTCCGCCGATGACGGCTCCCGCGGAGCCCGCGGGCAGGCTGCCGACGGCGGCGAGGTCGATGCGGTCGAGCACGAGCACGACGTAGACGACGGTCAGCACGGCGGTCGCGACGGTGATCGCGAGCTGCAGGCGCATGATCAGCCGGAAGCCGGCGATCCCCGCGATCACGATCAGCGCGGCGACGACGATCAGCGCGACGACCTTGGTCAGCACGCCGCCGTCCCAGCCGAACTCCTCGAAGACGGTCGCAGTCGCGAGGACCGCGAGGGAGGCGAGCACCGTCTCCCAGCCCACGGTGAGCAGCCAGGAGATCACCGCGATCAGCCGGTTCCCGTCGACGCCGAAGGAGGCGCGGCTGAGCACCATCGTCGGCGCCGAGCCGCGCTTGCCCGCGACCGCGACGAAGCCGCAGAAGAGGAAGGAGACGACGATGCCGATCACGGCGACGGCGGTCGCCTGCCAGAACGAGAGGCCGAAGCCGAGCAGGAACGAGCCGTAGCTGAGCCCGAGCACCGAGACGTTGGCGGCGAACCACGGCCAGAACAGGTCGCGCGGGCGGCCGTGCCGCTCCGACTCCTGGATGGTGTCGAGGCCGTTCAGCTCGATCCCGCCGGCGGGCCGGGCGGTGGTGGGGTCGGGAGAGGTCATCGCATCCCTCGTTCTCGCGCGGACAGCCCGGGCGAACGCCGGATCGAGTCGAATGTAGTGCAGGATCGGCGCCCGATCGCGGTCGGCGGCCGGACCGGTGGAGGACGCCCGCGAACCGGGCCCGGGGAGGAGCCCCGCGGCCCGCGAGCTCAGTCCTCCGCGGACTCAGCCCCCGGCGCGCTCAGTCCTCCGCACGCTCCAGCAGCAGGCGCAGCGTCTCGAGGTCGGCGGCGACCCGGTCGCAGTCCTCGTCCCACTGCTCCGGCGTCATCCCGTCGTGCCGCCGGACGGTGAAGGCGATCTCCGCCCCGTCCCCGTTGGCCAGGATCCGCAGCGGGTTGTCGAAGACCCGCCCGTCCGCGGTGATCACCCGGTGATCGGCCACGCCGTAGGGGTTCCGCGGTGCGAAGACGATCTCGACCCGGCCCATCGGCGACTCGGCGAACCAGCGGCCGTCCACCTCCTCGACGGAGGCCTGCGCGAGCCCCGCCGCCCAGAGCGAGAGGTTCGAGGGGTCGACGACGAAGGAGTACACCTCGTCCGCCGGGGCGTCGATCACGACGCCGACCGGGCGCGACTCGTACAGGACCATCTCAGTCTCCTTCCGCGGCGAAGCTCGCCACCAGCAGTGCCGCGAGCGCCGTCCGCTCGAGCATTCCCTCGATGCTCACCGATTCTCCTCGGGCGTGCGCGCCCTCGCCCGGCGCGCCGAGCCCGTCGAGCACCGGGATCCCGAGCGCAGCGATCAGATTGCCGTCGCTCGCCCCGCCCACCGCGGTCTCGGTCAGCGGCAGGTCCATCGTCTTCGCGATCCGCTCGGCGCGGCGGTACAGCGCGCCGACCGCGGCCGTCCGCTCGAACACGGGCCGCTGCCACGAGCCGCGCACCTCGATCCGGATCCGCTCGTCCGAGGCCTCGAGCGCGTTCATCTCGGCCTCCACGCGGGCCGCCTCGGCCGCGCCGCGGATCCGCACCTCCAGCTCGAGCCGCACCTTCGCGGTCGTCACGTTCACGCGGCTGCCGCCCCGGACCACGCCGATGTTGACGGTCGTCCCCGCCTCGGGCCGGGCGATCCCGAGCACGCGGGGGATGAGCGCGCCGAGCTCGTGGATCGCGCTCGCGCCCTTCTCCGGCTCCACTCCGGCGTGCGCCTCGAGGCCGACGACGTCCACGACGAAGTTGCCGATGCCCTTCCGCGCCGTCTTCACCGCGGTCCCGATGGCCCCCTCGAAGACGAGCGCCGCCTCCGCCCCGCGGCTCTGGTGCTCGAGGAAGCTCCGCGAGGTGAGGCTGCCCACCTCCTCGTCGCCGTTCATCACCAGCCGGACGGCCGGGTGCGCCAGGCGCGCGTGCCGCAGCGCCAGCACCAGCCAGACCATCTGCACCAGGCCGACCTTCATGTCGTAGCTGCCCGGACCGCTGAGGCGGTCGCCGTCGATCGCGAACGGCCAGCCGCGGGTGGTGCCGAGCGGCCAGACGGTGTCGTAGTGGCCGAGCAGCGCCACGAACGGCCGGGAGCCCCGGGGACCTCGGCCGGCGGCGCTGCCCGGGAAGGTCCAGCTCGAGGCGCTCGGGCAGTCCTGCTCGCGCTGGTGCTCGACCTCGCCCGCGTGCCCGAGCCGCTCGCCGACCCAGTGCACCAGGTACGCGTGCAGCTCGTCGAGGGCGTCGAGCGAGTCGCTCGGGCTCTCCGTCATCACGAGGTGCCGGACGTCGTCGAGGATGCGCGCGCGGTGGTCGCGGAGGAAGGTGCGGACACGGGCGGCGTCGGCGGCATCGGGGAAGGTCACCGCTCCGGAGTACCAGAGTGCGGGGCCGGGCGCGAACCGGGGACCGGAGTGAACCGGACGCCGCCCCTCTACGTTGAAGGGGGAGAGGTGGAGATGTCCGAGGATCAGGCCGAGATGCTGCGTGCGCTGCACGACGAGCACTCGGCGGCGCTGTGGCGGTTCGTCCTCCGGCTCACGGGCGATCGCCAGCTGGCGGAGGACGTGGTGCAGGAGGCGCTCCTGCGCGCCTGGAAGCACCCGGAGATCCTGGCGCAGGGCGAGGCCGCGGCCCGCTCCTGGCTCTACACGGTGGCCCGCAACATCGTCATCGACGACCGCAGGAGCGCCCGGCACAACCGCGAGTTCGGCACCGACGAGGTGCCCGAGCGCGCGCACGGCGACCGCACCGACCAGGTGCTCGACGCCTGGCTGCTCTCGGAGGCGCTGAGCACCCTCAGCCACGACCACCGCGCGGTGATCGTGCACGCGTACTACGGCGGGCGCACCGTCGGCGAGATCGCCGAGCTGCTGGGCATCGCGCCCGGCACCGTCAAATCGCGGATGCACTACGGAATGCGGGCGCTCAAGCTCGCCCTGGAGGAGAAAGGCGTGACCGAGCCGTGAGCACCGATCCGACCCGCGACGACGCCTTCCGAGACGACGCCTTCCGAGACTGGGACGCGGCGTACCTCCTCGGCGCCCTCTCGCCCGCCGACCGCCGCGCCTACGAGCAGCACCTGCGCGGCTGCCCCGACTGCCGCGAGGCGCTCGGCGAGTTCGTCGCGATCCCCGGCCTGCTCGCCCACCTGCCGAAGGAGGACGCGCTCGGCCTGCTCGAGACGGAGCAGCGCGCCGAGGAGTCCGCCCCGCCCGCCCTGCTCCCGCGCCTCGCCCGCGCCACCGACGCCGTGCGCCGCCGCACCCGGTTCCGCATCGCGGGCCTCGTGCTCGCCGCCGCCGGAGTCTCGGCCGCCGCGGCCGTCGCCCTCCCTCTCGTCGTCGGCGCACCGCCCACGGTCGTCGAGAACACGGTGGCGCTCGCCGCGGCCCCCGGCGTGCCGGTCGAGGCGTCGGTCCGCTTCGTGCCGGAGCAGTGGGGCACCCGGATCGAGATGGACTGCAGCTGGGGGGACGGCGGCCAGGAGGACGCAGGCCAGGAGCCGGCCGGCGGCACGACGCCCGCCGACAGCTCGTCCGTCGGCCCCGCGTCCGTGGGGTACGTGATGTACGTGACCGACACCGCCGGCTCGTCCGAGGCGATCGGCTCGTGGACGAGCACGCCCGGCTCGACGGTCGAGCCGAGTCTGTCCACCGGGCTCCCGCTGGCCGAGATCGCCTCGGTCGAGGTGCGCCTGCAGGGCTCCGACCAGGTCGTCCTCACCGGCAGCCCCTGACGCGGGGTCCGGCGCCGAGCCCGATCTCCCAGGTGCGGGGTCCCAGGACTGAGTAGCTTCTCAGTCATGACGATCGCGACCCTCGCCCTCGCCCCTGCCACCGTGACGGCGGCCTCCTCCACCGACAGCATCGACGAGCTCTCCGGTCTCGTCGGCGTCGCCGCCCGCGTGATCGCGGCGCTCGGCGAGGTCGGCGTCGGTCTGCTGACGCTGATCGAGACCGTGTTCCCGCCGATCCCGAGCGAGCTGGTGCTGCCCCTGGCCGGCTTCCTCGCCCAGCAGGGCCGGATGAACCTGGTGCTCGTCGTGATCACGGCGACGCTCGGCGCCTACCTCGGCGGCCTGATCCTCTACTGGCTCGGGTACCGCATCGGCACGGAGCGCTCGATCCGGCTGCTCTCGAAGCTGCCGCTGGTTGACCGCGAGGACTTCGAGAAGGCCGTGGGCTGGTTCCGCCGGCACGGCACCTGGGCGGTGCTCTTCGGCCGCCTCATCCCCGGGGTGCGGAGCCTGATCTCGCTCCCCGCGGGCGCCGAGCGGATGAACCTGCTGCTGTTCTCGGGGCTCACGATCCTCGGCTCCGGCGTCTGGAACGGCCTGCTGATCGGCCTCGGCGCGGCGCTCGGCACGCAGTACGAGCTGGTCGACCAGTACGCGGGGGTGCTCGACGCGATCATCTACGGCGCGATCGGCGTCCTCGTGCTGCTGCTCGTCGTGCGCAGCATCCGCCGCCACCGCGCCGCCCGCGGCACCCACACGGGCCGCCGGCACTGACCCGCACGGGCCCGCGGCACTGACCCGGGCGCGCCCGCGGCCGGAGGGTAGCGGGCGCGCGCGCCGAGGGCGACCGTCCCCCCGTGTCCTGTCCGCCGCGGCGCGAAGTGCCCTAGCGTTCGAGGGGTCCGCCCCCGACGAGAAGGAAAGCGCCATGACCGAGAACCGCCATGTCTGAGAACACCGTCGAGAACTCCGCCGCTCCCGCCCTCTCCCGCACCGCCGTCGAGCGCAGCTGGATCATCGGCGTCTCGCTGATCGCCATCGCGCTCGGCGTGATCGCGGTGCTGATCCCCGGCCCGACCCTGCTGACCGTCGCGATCGTCTTCGGCATCCACCTGATCGCCGCCGGAGTCTTCCGGCTCCTGCTCGCGTTCACCGCCACGCGGCTGCAGACGCGGGTGCGCTGGCTCGCCGGGCTCCTCGGCGCGCTGATCCTGGTCGCGGGCATCCTCTGCCTCTCGAACCCGTTCGAGTCGCTGAGCATCCTCGGCCTCGTGATCGGCCTGGGCTGGATCCTCGACGGCGTCTCGAGCATCACCAGCGGCCGCACCGTCGCCGGGCCCGCCTGGCTGCCGATCGCCGCGGGCATCGCCTCGGTGATCGCCGGAGTCCTGACGATCATCATGCCGGTGCTCGCGCTGTCCGCCTTCGTGACCGTCGCGGCGATCCTGCTGATCGTCGTCGGCGTCTCGGGCCTGCTGCTGCTGCCCGGCCGCACGAAGCCGGCGCAGGAGAGCGCCGCGACCCGCTAGGCGCCGGGCCAGAGACCGAGCATCGGCACCGTGATCGCGTAGGCGAACCAGGAGAGTGGTGCGAGGATCCAGGTCGCGAGGATCCGCCGACGGCCGTCCGCGTGCGCGAGCACCACGGCCACCTCGGAGCGCGCGATCCGCTTCGAGTAGATCAGCGGTGCGTTCACCACGATCGACAGCAGTGCGCCGAGGAGCACGGGCCCGCCGGCGAGGACGGCGATCCCCGGCACGATCTGCAGGGCGATCGCCAGGGCGGTGACCAGCCAGATCACGAGCAGGGTGACGGCGCTCGCCCGGGTCGCCCGCTGGGCGCGGCTCCGGCCGGAGGCGATCACCGGGTCCAGCGGCTCGGCACGGTCCCGGCGCACAGCCCGCACGGCGCTGATCCGGAGCACGGCGGCGACGGCGAGCGCCAGCACCGCGTAGGGCAGCCCCGCCCGTGTCAGCGCGAGCGGCAGCCAGGGCGTGCCGAGGAAGAGGATGCCGCCGAGGAGCGAGCCGGCCACCAGCAGGACCACCGGCACGACGACGGCGAGACCGAACGGGAACCGCGGGGGACCGTCGATCCCCGGGCGGAGGTGCTCCCGGTCCGCATCGCCGTCCGGTCGCCCGCCGGTCGCCTGCGGGGCGTCCGTGTCGTTCCCGTCGTCCCCGAACGCCGTGCTCCCCGTCCCCATGCCGTCGACCCTAGCCCGGGCCCCGCGCCGCTGCGCGGCTGCGGACGCGTGGCACGATGGCGCCGTGAGCGCCGCCGACCAGGTCCCCGACCCCGCCATCGACCCCGCCATCGACCCCGCCCTCGAGCCCGACCTCGTCCCCGAGCTCCTCGTGACGGACCTCGAGCGCAGCCTCGCCTTCTGGTGCGGCCCCTGCGGCTTCGCGATCCGCTACGCGCGGCCGGAGGAGGGCTTCGCCTACCTCGTCCGGGGCAGCGCGCAGGTCATGCTCGACCGGATCGGCAGCACCCGTGACTGGATCACCGCCCCGCTGGAGCACCCGCTCGGCCGGGGCCTGAACCTGCAGATCCGCGTCGACGACGCCGACGCCGTCGCGGCGGCCCTCGACGCGGCGGGAGTGGCGCTGTTCGCCCCCGCCGAGACCCGCTGGTACCGCACGGGGGAGGAGGAGGCGGGTGTCCGCCAGGTCCTCGTCACCGACCCGGACGGCTACCTCCTCCGCTTCCAGTCCTCGCTCGGGCGGCGCCGGGCGACATGAGCCGAACGGAGCGCGTCGTCATGCCTGCGGAGGACGTCGGAGACCCCCGACGGCTGCTTCGATTGATCGCATGCCCACTCCGTTCACCGGCACTCTCGCGCTGCCGAGCAGCGACCCCGCACCCTCCGGCCGCCCCGTCCCGGTGGACGACGACGCCTCCCCGGTCCAGCCCGCCGACCTCGTCACCGCGCTGACCGGCGTCACCCTCGGCTTCTTCGCCCTCTTCATCCACGGCATCACCGAGTGGCGCTACGTCGGAGCCGTCATCGAGCGGGCCAGCGTGCTCGGCTGGCTCGCGCCGGCGCTCGCCGGGCTGCTCTGCCTCGTCACCGCCGTGGTCTCCGTCGCGGTGCGCGCCGCCCGCCGCGAGAGCCGCCGCCGCCCGTCGGCGCCGACCGGAGCAGCCTCGACCGGAGCCGCCTCGACCGGAGCGGCGCCGACCGGAGCCGCCCCGACCGGAGCCGCCCCGGCCGGAGCCGACTCGTGAGCGCCGTGCTCGCCGCGCCCTCCGCGGCCGCGCCCGCCGTCGCCCTCGCCGAGGAGCTCCTCCTGCGCACCGGCTGCGCCCGCCCCGGGCTGCCCTGGGTGCGCGACAGCGCCGCCGGCCCCGCGATCGACCTCGCTCTCCTCGAGCGCGGGGCCCACCTGCTCGACCTCTCCGAGGAGGCGGTCGCCCGGATCGCGCTGTCGCTCGCGACCGGCCGCCCGGTCGACCTCCGCTCGGCCTTCGGGCACCTCACCCGCGACCACGCCGAGGCCGTCATGATCGCCGTCGCCTCCGCCGGCGGTCACGACCGCGTCGAGAGCCGCATCGTCGTCGTCGACGGCGAGCGCCGCGTCGACAGCGTGCCCCCGCTCGCCGCCTGGCCAGAGCGGGACTCCCGCCGCGGTCGCCCCGCCTGCGCGGTCTGATCGGCGGCGCCCCCCAGACGCGGGTGCCGCCGCAGCCTCCTGGCCGATCCGCGTCGCTACGACCTTTCGCAGATCCCCGGCTTAGGGTGTCCGTGTGCAACGTGTCGACGATTTCCCAGGAGCCGGACCGGTGGCGACCTCCCCCGAGTCCGGTGACCCGCGCGAGGCGTCCGCCCTCCAGCTCCCCTCGAACGCCACGACGCCCGTCCAGGTGACGAGCGGCGAGGCCGGCTACCAGGGCGGCAATGCGGCCGACCCCGTGTGGCAGTCCTGGCGGGAGGAGCTCGCCAAGGTCGGCGGCCCCTCGCCCCTCCTCCACTTCGTCGACTCGCCGCGGACGCGCATCGAGCTGTCCACCACGCACCCCGGCGGACTGCCCCCCTTCATCTCCGGCAAGACGACGCTGCTGTCCTCCCTGATCCGCGACGAGCTGGCGCTGCGCACGGCGAAGAACGCCGCCGCCGCCATCACCGACAAGGGGATCGAGCTGCGCTCGGTGCGCGGCATCGAGGGCGTGCACCTCGCGATCGGCCTCGCCCAGTGGCGCGCGGGCGAGACGGAGTTCACCGCTCCCGTGCTGCTGCGCCCGCTCGCGATCCGCCGCTACGGCCGCGACTTCGAGCTCAAGCTCAAGGGCCAGCCCTACTTCAACCCGCAGCTCGCCCGCGCGCTGAAGCAGCAGTTCGGCATCACCATCGACCCCGAGCAGTTCGTCGAGCTCGCCGTGCAGAGCGGCGTCTTCAAGCCGCAGCCGGTGATCGACCAGCTCCGCGGTCTCACCTCGCACCTGCCCTGGTTCGCCGTGCACCCCCGCCTGGTGGTGTCGAGCTTCGCCGACGTCGCGGGCGACATGCTCCGCGACGCCCGGATGCTCGAGCACCCCGTCCTCGACGCGGTCGCCGGCAACCCCGCCGCCAAGCGCGCCCTGCAGCAGTCGCAGAAGGTGGCGTCGATCATCCCGCAGGACGAGCGTCCGCCGGCGACCGACAACCTCCTCCTCGACGCCGACGCCGAGCAGGAGCAGGTCATCGCGAACATCGCGGCCGGCAACTCCCTCGTCGTGAAGACCCTGCCGGGCACCGGCGGCACGCAGACGATCGTGAACGCGATCGGCGCGCTTGCCGCGCAGCACAAGCGCGTCCTCGTGGTCGGCGCCCGCCGCTCGAGCCTCGACAGCATCCACCAGCGGCTGCTCTCCGCGGGCCTGGGCGGCATCGCGGTCAGCCCGCGGACGCTCCGCCGCGACCTGATCCAGTCGATCGGCCGCAACGAGAAGGCCGCGCGCCCCTCGGTCAGCGAGATCGACGACGCGCTGCTGCGCCTGCGCAAGGTGCTGCTCGACTACCGCGGCGCGCTCTCCCGCCGCGACCCCAGCTTCGGCGTCTCGGCGCTGCAGGCCCTCGAGGAGCTGGCGCGCCTCTCGCAGCTGCGCACGCCCCCCTCGACCGCCGCCCGCCTCGACCGCCGCGCCGTGACCGCCCTCGCGCACAGCCGGCCCGAGGCGACCCGGATGCTGATCGAGTCGGCCCGCCTCGGCGAGTTCCGCTACGGCCCGGGCGACTCGCCCTGGTACGGCGCGCAGTTCGACTCCACCGCCGACGCCGAGGCCGCGCACGAGCTGGCCAAGCGCCTGCACCTGCGCGACCTGCCGCGCCTGCTCGATCGCGCCCAGGACGTCATCGCGCAGACGCGCATGCGCCCGTTCGAGTCGGTCGCCGAGCTCGGCATCTACCTCCGCCTGCTGCAGGACGTCCGCGAGACGCTCGACAAGTTCCAGCCGGCCGTCTTCGACCGCTCGATCCAGGACCTCATCGTCGCCACCTCGCCGCGCCGCGAGGCCGCCGAGATGTCGTCGACGAACCGTCGCCGCCTGAAGAAGCTCGCCCGCGAGTACATGCGGCCCGGCGCCCACGTCACCGACCTCAACGCGTCGCTGCGCCGCGTGCAGCAGCAGCGGACGCTCTGGCAGCGCTACGCCGTCGCGGGCACCGTCCCCGAGGTGCCGGTCGGCGTCGCCGACGTGCAGGTCGCGTTCCAGCAGGTGTCCGACCAGCTCGGACGGCTCGACGAGCCGCTGGGCCGGCGCGGCAGCAGCACTCCGCTCGCGTCCCTCCCGCTCGCCGAGCTGGTCTCGATGGTCTCCGGCCTCGCCGAGGACAGCGAGGTGCTCGCGAACCTGCAGGAGCGCACGACCCTGCTCTCGACCCTCCGCGAGTGGGGCCTGGACCCGCTGCTGACCGACCTCTCGCGCCGCCACGTGCCGGCCGAGCTGGTCGCGATCGAGCTCGATCTCGCCTGGTGGCGCTCCGCCCTCGAGATCATGCTGACCGACGAGCGCGCCCTGCTCGGCGGCAACACCAGCGTCCTCGACCGGCTCGAGGCCGACTTCAAGCTCGTCGACGAGGCGCACGCCGCCTCGAGCGCCGAGCTGCTCGCCTGGAAGCTCTCGGAGACCTGGAAGATCGGGCTCGTCGACTGGCAGCTCGAGCGCGACGCGCTCCGGGCGCTGCTGCGCTCCGAGGCCTCGACCACTCCGCAGGAGCTGCAGAAGGCGGCGCCGCACCTCTCGCGCGTGCTCGCCCCGGCCTGGCTCGCCTCGCCCTACGAGGTGCACCGCATCGGCACCGAGACCACCTTCGACGCGGTCTTCCTCGTCGACGCGGGCGCCACGACCCTCGCCGAGAACGTCGGAGCGATCCGCCGCGCCAAGCAGGTCGTCGCGTTCGGCGACCCGGTCACGCAGACGCCGACGCCCTTCTCGCTGCGGGTCGACGAGACCGTCGAGTTCGGCAACGCCGCCTCGCGCACCGACGTCGAGGCCCTGCACGCCCAGTCGGCGCTCGCACGCCTCGGCGAGCTGCTCAACACCGTCACGCTCACCCGCAGCTACCGCGCGGGCGGCGAGGACCTCGCGGAGCTCGTCAACCGCCGCTTCTACGGCGGCCGGATCGACTCGCTGCCGTGGGCCGGCTCGTTCCTCGGGCACGACTCCCTCCGCTTCCACTACATCGCCAGCGGTCACGGCATGCCCGAGAACGACTCGGGAGCGGTCGAGTCGGTCGACGCCGAGGTCGCGAAGGTCGTCGAGCTCGTGCTCGAGCACGCGGTCATCCGCCCGCGGGAGTCGCTGATGGTGATCACCGCGAGCCCGCGGCACGCCGTCCGGGTGCAGCAGGCCGTGCTCACCGCGTTCGCCAAGCGCGCGGACCTCAACGACTTCATCCTCGGCGACCGGCCCGAGCCGTTCGCCGTGGTGACGCTCGAGCAGTCGGTGGCGCAGAGCCGCGACCGGGTCATCTTCTCGATCGGCTACGGCCGGACGCCGCACGGGCGCCTGCTCTCCAACTTCGGTGCGCTGGCCGAGCCGGGCGGGGAGCGACTGCTCGCCGTCGGCATGACCCGCGCCCGCCGCTCGATGGACATCGTCTCGTGCTTCCGCCCGGGCGACATCGACGAGTCGCGGATGCGCCACGGCATGGTCGCGCTCGCCCAGGTGCTGCAGGAGGCGGAGGACCGCGTCCAGCCGAGCGACCGGGACGACTACTCCGAGCCGATGCTGGTCGACCTGGCCGCGCGCCTCGAGCGCCGCGGACTGCGGGTCAACATCGGCCACAAGGGCAAGCTCGCGCTGGTCGCGGCGCACGGCACCCGTGCCGTCGTCGTCGAGACCGATCGCGACGTCAGTACGCAGAGCCTGCGGGTCTCGCTGCGGCTGCGTCCGGAGCTGCTGCGCCGCCTCGGCTGGCACTACCTCCGCGTGCACAACTTCGAGCTGTTCGCCGACCCCGAGGCCGTCGCCGCGCGGGTGTCCGGGCTGATCGGAGCACCGCAGGACGAGACGTCGACCGGTCCGATCGAGGTCCCGGTGGGAGCCGGCGCCCCGATCGTCGAGACGCCGGACGCCGCGCCGGCCTCGGGCGAGACGCAGCCGATCACGCCGCTGCCCGCCGACTGAGCGTGCCCGAGGACGCCTCGCCCGCCGGCGCCGACCGACCGCTCCGGCGCTCGCGAGGCGGCCGGCGGGCGACCCTGCCCGCGAAGCCCGGCACCGACCCGTCCCCCCATGACGCCGTGATCCCCGACCGCGAGGCGCCCGCCGCGCGCCCCGACACGGGCCCGAACGACGCCCGCCTCCGCCAGGACGTCCCCCCGCACTACTGACCCCGTCGCCCTCCGCGAGATGCCACTTGCGCACGCTCTCCACGGCGTGTCGCGTGCACAAGTGGCATCTCGCGGGAGGGGACGGCACGCACGGCAGCGGCCCGCCGCGCCGGAGCGCGACGGGCCGCCGTCAGGGCGTTCCCCGGGTCAGCCGCAGGTGCGGGCCGCGTACGGGGCCTTCAGGGTGGAGGTGACGGGCGCGCCCGCGACCGTGGCGGTCGCGGTGACCGTCGCCTCGCCCGCCGCGAGCTGGGCGGCCCGGACGGTGAAGGCGGCGGAGGCGTTGGCGCCCGGCTTGACTGCGGCGTAGGACTTCGTGCCCGCCGCGGAGGTGACCGTGACGTCCATCGGCACGGTGTCGCCGTTGGTCGCGACGACCGTCAGCACGACCTTGCCGGCGACGCAGCGGGTGCTCGCCGCGGCCGTCACCTTCAGCGAGGACTGCACGGTCACGGTGGCGGTCACCGGCATCCGCGAGTCGTCCTGCGCGACGCCGCGGACCGTGAAGGTCCCGGCGGCGGCGTAGGAGGCCGGGGCGACGGCGTCCCAGGTCACGGCGACGGTCCGCTTCGCGCCGTCCACCGTGGTGAGCTCGGCGCCGGGGAGCACGGGCGCGGTGCCGGCCGCGGTCGAGACCGCGATCGGGGCGACCGAGGCGACGGCGACGGCCGGGGCGTACGCCTCGAGCATCCGCTGGTACTCGGCGCGGGTCACCGGGATGACCGTGCCATGACGGGGCTTGCCGCCGTCGGAGTTCTGCGGCAGGTTCTCCCGCAGCTTCGACCCGAGCGGCTGCCAGGCGTCCGCGGCGAGGTCGTCCGTGCCGAACGGGATGTAGTGGTTCGGTCCGGCGTGGTAGTCGGGCTGATCGATGAAGAGGAACCAGTCGAGGCCGTTCACGTCGCCCTCGTTGGCGGGGAAGACGTTCGGGCCCTCACCGCTGGTGAAGGTGCCGTTCGGCTCGCCGTTGGGCAGGCCGGAGGCGACCCGCTCCTTGACGAGCGTCCACTCGTCCGCCGGTCCGGACGTCCCGGGCAGGGTGCCGCTGATGCTGGCGAGCAGGTCGGTGCTCTTCTCCTCGCGCAGCGTCATCGACGCCTCGTCCTTCGTGAAGCGGTAGTAGGTGTCGCCGTCCTTCGCGATGGTCGAGTCGATCGTGCCGCGGCCGGTGCCGCGCTTGACGTCGATCCACGGCTTCGCCTCCGAGAAGGTGACGAAGTCGTCGGTGGTCGCGTACATCATCTGGTTGTAGGTGACGGCGGTGCGGTCGGCCGCGTTCGCGGTCGGGTACATGTTCGACGCCCAGAAGACCACGTAGGTGTCGAGCTCGTCGTCCCAGTACGCCTCGGGCGCCCAGGTGTTGCCGGCGAAGTCGGTCGAGACCTTCACGTGGCGCTGCGCCGACCAGGTCACCAGGTCGGTCGACTCCCAGACCTCGATGTACGTGGAGCCCGACTTCTGCGCCGTGTCGAAGCCGCCGGCCAGGCCGTCGATCTTGAGGTCGGTCGCGAGCATGAAGAACTTGTCGCCCTCGTGCGAGCGGATCACGAACGGATCGCGCAGGCCCTTGGTGCCCTGGTCGGAGGTGAAGACCGGCTCGCCGCCGTTCAGCGTGTTCCAGTCGAGCGCGTCGTTCCCCTTCGAGGCGGCGAGGCTGACGCGCTCGGCGCCGGCGCCCTCGCCGGTGAAGAAGGCCCAGACGTAGGCCTCGGTGTCGTCCTTCCCGGTCGGGAGGGGCTGGAGGCGGAGGGTGAAGTCCCGGGTGCGGGCGACCGCTCCGCTGGTCGCGGTCGCGCGGACGGTCACGTCGACGGCCGGGCTGCCCGCGGCGGGGCGCTCGACGACGATCGTGCGGCTGTCGGCGCTGCTGCCGTCGCGGATCGTCGCGGCGCTCGAGCCGACGACGGTCCAGGCGATGCTCGAGCCGAGCGCGCCGCGGGTCGGCACGGAGATGTTCGTGCGGACGTCGCCGGCCTGGGCGACGGTCACCGCGTCGAGGTCGCGCTGGACCTTGTCCGCGTCGGCGAGCTCGGCGGTGACGGTCACGGGATAGTCGACGGTGCGCGTGTCGCTGCCGGAGGTGAAGGTCGCGGTGAGCACCACGGCGGCGTCGGGGGAGCCGGCGGCCGGTCGCGTGACGACGGCGCTGCCTCCCGAGACGGCGATCGCGGAGCTGCTCGAGCGCCAGGTCACGGCGACACCGGCGCTGCTGGTGGGCAGCGCGAAGCCGGCGGTCGCGGTGGTCGGGATCGAGACGGAGGCGACGGCGCGGTCGATCGCCTGCGACGAGTACAGGGCGGTGACGGCGTCGGCGGTGAGCGCGCTGTCGTAGACCGCGAAGTCGTCGACCAGGCCGTTCCAGCCGGCGTCGTTGTAGGTCGAGCGGCCGAGATAGCCGACCAGCGAGGCGCCGAAGGAGGAGACGTTGCGCGTGATCGCGTTCTGGCCGATCCGGGTGCCGTTGACGTAGACCGAGAGGGTCCCGTTCGTGCCGTCGATGACGGTCGTGTAGAGCGAGTAGCCGGCGGGGGTGCGCAGGCCCGTGCTGGCGGCGTTCGTCGAGCCGGGACCGACCTCGGTGGACCACGGGGCGCCGGCGTTCGTGCCGTTGGTGACGACCGACTTGACGTAGCCCGCCGGGTTGGTCGGGTTCAGCAGGTAGTAGCCGGAGGAGAACGAGGCGCCGGCCGCGACCGGGGCGCCGAGGAAGGCGGCCGCGGTGTTCGCGGGGCCGGTCCGGTTCGACAGCCAGGTCGAGACCGTGAGGTCCTTCTTGCCGACGAGGCCGGCCGTCGGGACGTCCACGTAGGGCGCGGCGGCGGCGGATCCGCCCGGGAGGCTGAGCGCGCCGCCGGCGACGGTCGCGCCGCTGCCGCGCAGGGTGCCGTTGTAGCCGTTGCCGCTGGAGTCGGCGACCGTCGTGCCGGTCGGGGCGGTGTCGAAGGTGTAGTGGAGCAGCGGCTGGGCCGTGGCTCCGGAGGCGGAGACCGGCAGCGCGGCTCCGAGCAGTGCGGTGGCGGCGATCGTCGTGGTCGCCAGGGCGGTCCGCAACGTCGAGCGTGATCGTCTCATGCAGGATTCCTCGTCATCGAGAGGGCGACGAGGCGCGGACCCTGCGAGGAGGGCGCCGGTGCTCCGTCGCACGGGTGGTGAGGATCCACACACTAAAGGCTCGCGGCGGCGACACGCGAGCACTTTGTTACCGTTAACAAGAATTGACGTGATCGCACGCTGGGGAGTGCGCTGCGCGCACATCGACGGGCGCGCGGAGAGGGGCGGCGACCCGTCGGTCGCCGCCCCTCCGTCCGCTCCGGGACGCGTCAGTCGACGTGCTTGCCGGAGTTCGCGGTGGTCGCGGTGCCGCCGTTCGCGAGCAGGTCGCGGATGTCGGCGAGGAGCTCGAGCTCGGTCGGCGCCTTGTCCTCGGCGGCGGGAGCGTCGTCCATCTTCTTCTTGAACGCGGTGTTCTTGAGGTGGTTGATCGGCAGCACGAACGCGAAGTAGAGCACGAACGCGACGATGACGAACTGGATCAGGGCGGAGATCACGGCGCCGTACGCGAGGACGGTGTCGGGCTCGCCGTTCTCGCCGGCGCGGAGGGTCCAGCCGAGCGCCTCCAGCGAGGACGCGTCGAAGATCACGCCGATGATCGGGTTGAAGATCCCGGTGACGAGCGCGTTGACGATCGTGGTGAACGCGGCGCCGATGACCACGGCGACAGCCAGGTCGATGACGTTGCCGCGGAGGATGAACTCTTTGAAGCCGTTGATCATGATCTGTTCCGTTTCTGCCGGCGGGCGGGAGGTCGTGCGCGGAGGCGGGCGGGCTCCCGGGGGAGCGCCGCCCTAGGAGGAGGAGCCCGACCCGGAGGACGGCTTCGAGGAGGAGCCCGAGGATCCGGACGAGGAGGACGACGAGGAGGAGCCCGAGCCCGACGAGGACGACGACGAGCCGGAGGATCCCGAGCCGGAGGACCCCGAGCTCGACGAGCCGGAGCCGCCCGACCCCGCACCGGCGGTCGCCGGGGTGGACGAGCCGCCGCCCGACTCGCCCTTCGACTCCTTCGAGCCCGAGCCCGACCCCGACGCGCGCGAGTCGGTCCGGTAGAAGCCCGACCCGTTGAAGGTCACGCCGACCGCGCTGAAGACCTTGCGCAGCGCGCCCTGGCAGCTCGGGCACTCGGTGAGCGTATCGTCGGTGAACTTCTGCTGGATGTCGAAGGCGTTGCCGCACTGCGTGCAGCGGTAGGAGTAGGTGGGCACTGGTGCTCCTGAGGCGGGGTGGTGGCGAGGGGGAGGGGAAGAGGGGAGCGGCTCAGCGGCCGATGTCGACGACGCCGGACGGGGTGACGACGCCGTCGACCGCCTGGTCGTGCACCTCGCTCGGCACGTGGTCGACGAACTCGCTGTCGAAGATCACGGCGTACACCGGCGGGCACTTCTCCATCGAGCCGAGCGTCTTGTCGAAGTAGCCGCGGCCCCAGCCCATCCGCATGCCCGAGCGGTCGACGGTGGCGGCCGGGACGATGATCAGGTCGACGTCGTTGATGGCGATCGGGCCGAGCAGCTGACCGACGGGCTCCGGCATGCCGAACAGCCCCTGCGTCTCGGTGTGGCCGTCGCCGACCGCCCAGTCGAGCAGGCCGTCCTGGCGGGAGATGGGGAAGAGGACGCGGATGCCGCGGCTCTCGGCCCAGCCGAGGAAGGGGCGGGTGCTCGGCTCGTCCGGTGCGGAGAGGTAGCAGGCGATCGATCGCACGCCGAGGCGGGTCGCGAGGTCGACGAGGTGCTGGGTGAGGTGGAGGGTGGCCTGCTCGCGGGCCGTCGCGGTCTGCGTGCGTCGGCGCTCACGGAGCTCGGCCCGCAGCGCCCGCTTCTCGTGGCTGATGTCGGCTGGCATGGCCACAGTCTAGATCGGGGGTGTCCCGCGGCCTCCCCGGGCCCGATCGCCGTGCTGAGGAGTCCTCCCGCAACCCGCACTCCCGCGTGCGGTGCACGCTTGGCAAGCCCCTGTCAGGGCCGAAACGTGCCGGACCACGGCCGCCGCTAGTATGGCGCCCCATGGGCACTCGTATCCGCAAAGCCGTCATCCCCGCCGCCGGTCTCGGCACCCGCTTCCTGCCGGCGACCAAGGCCATCCCCAAGGAGATGCTGCCGGTCGTCGACAAGCCGGCGATCCAGTACGTGGTGGAGGAGGCGGCCGACGCCGGTCTCCAGGACGTCCTGGTCATCATCGGGCGCAACAAGAACGCGCTGGCCAACCACTTCGACTCGGTCCCCGAGCTCGAGCAGAACCTCGCCAAGAAGCTGGACGACGCCAAGCTCGCCCACGTGCAGTACGCGAGCGACCTCGCCGACGTGCACTTCGTCCGCCAGGGCGAGCCGAAGGGCCTCGGCCACGCCGTCTCGCGGGCCCAGCGCCACGTCGGCGACGAGCCGTTCGCCGTCCTCCTCGGCGACGACCTGATCGACGCGCGCGACCCGCTGCTGACCCGCATGATCGAGGTCGCGGAGCAGCGCGACACCACGGTCGTCGCCCTCCTCGAGGTCGACCCCGACCAGATCCACCTCTATGGCTGCGCCGCGGTCGAGACGACCGACGAGGACGACGTGGTGCGCATCACCGGCCTCGTCGAGAAGCCCTCCAAGGAGGACGCGCCCTCGAACCTCGCGATCATCGGCCGCTACGTCCTGAAGCCCGACGTCTTCGGCGTGCTCGAGCACACCGAGCCCGGCAAGGGCGGCGAGATCCAGCTGACCGACGCCCTCGAGCGCATGGCGCAGGACCCGGCCGAGTTCGGCGGCGTCTACGGCGTCGTCTTCCGCGGCCGCCGCTACGACACCGGCGACAAGCTCGACTACATCAAGGCCATCGTGCAGCTCGCCTCCGACCGTGAGGACCTCGGCTCCGACCTCAAGCCCTGGCTGAAGGACTTCGTCGCGGGCCTCTGAGCCGCGGGTCGCGCTTGCTCCTGCCCTGCGGGGCCGTCGACCCGGCGATCCGCGCCCCCCTCATGCTGATCGAGCAGTCCGCGCAGCGGACGTATCGAGATCCACCGTCGCCCGAACTCGGTGCGCGTGGGTCTCGATACGCGCCTGCGGCGCTACTCGACCAGCATGGGCGACCGGCCTCTCCATGCTGATCGCATACTCCGCACCTCTTCTCCATGCTGATCGAGTAGTCCGCGCAGCGGACGTATCGAGATCCACCCTCGCCGGAGCTCGGTGCGCGTGGGTCTCGATACGCGCCTGCGGCGCTACTCGACCAGCATGGTGACGGTGCCGGTCGCGGGCGCGCCCCCTGCCGCGTTCCGCCGCCCGGGTCCACCCCCTTCGACGGCTCCGGGCGCGCAGTAGGGTCAGCACATGCCGCTGCCGATCCCGACGCTCACCGAGGGTCGTGTCACCATCCGCCCGATCAGGGTCCGGGACGCCCGCCCTCTCGAGCGGGAGCTGATCGCCAACCGCGCCTGGCTGCGGCAGTGGGAGGCGTCCGACCCCCGCGGCGGCGCCGCCTTCGACGTCCGCGCCAGCATCCGGTCACTGCAGCAGAACGCGCGCGCCGGCGGCGGCGTCCCGTTCCTGATCGACTGGGACGGCGAGCTCGCCGGTCAGCTCAACATCTCCAACATCGGCTACGGCTCGCTCTCCTCCGGCTCGATCGGGTACTGGGTCTCCGAGCGCTACGCCGGCCGCGGCATCACGCCGATCTCCGTCGCCCTCGCGACCGATCACGCCTTCTTCGACCTGGGACTCCACCGGATCGAGATCTGCATCCGCCCCGAGAACCGCCCGAGCCTGCGCGTGGTCGAGAAGCTCGGCTTCCGCTACGAGGGCCTGCGCCGCCGCTTCATCCACATCAACGGCGACTGGCGCGACCACTTCTGCTTCGCCCTGGTGGCGGAGGAGGTGCCGCGCGGCGTCCTGCGCCGCTATCTCGAGGGCCAGGTGCCGTCCGACGTCGGCGTGCCCACCGACGCCGACCAGCGCGCCTCCCACCGATCCGGCCTCTCCGGGCCTCCCGACGGCGCCGGTGTCCCCCCGACGGGGAGCCGATTGATCCGCGATCCGCACGGACACACCTACCCGTAATGACGGAAGGGAGCGCCCCGTGCTCCTAGCGTTGGTCGCATGAGTAGCGACTGGCTGGGCGGGGGCGTCGTCTGGGCGCTCGCCGCCGTTCTGTGGGTCGCCTACCTCATCCCCGCGTGGATGCGCCGGCGGTCGTTCTACGCGACCGAGCGCAACGCGGTGAGGCTCCAGCAGACCCTGCGGATCCTCGCCGAGACCGCCGAGGTGCCCGAGCACGTGCGTGCGGAGGCGACGGCCCGCGAGGTCGCGCTGCAGCAGCGCACCCTCCGGGCGACCGAGACCCGACAACGAGCCGAAGAGAAGGCACAGGCGATGGAGCTGGCACAGGCGGAGAAGGCGGCGCGCGAAGCGCTGCGGCGGGCGGCCGCGAGCACGCGGCAGAGCACCCGGACGGCGCCCGGCGTGATGCGCTGGCGCCGCGGCGCGGCTCTGACGGTACTGATCGGCCTGGTCGTCGCCCTCGTCGGGCTGGTCATGCTGCCACTCGGCGGCGCCGGCGTGGTGCCGCTGGTCGGCGTGCTGGTGCTCGCCGCCGGGCTGGGCATCCTGATCATGCTCGCTCCGGGACGTCGGAAGAGCGCCGCTCCCGCGACCGTCTCGACCAGCACCGCCGAGGTGGCCCGCCGCCGCGCCGAGGTCTTCGAGGCCGAGCTGGCCGAGGAGGAGGCGTCCCCCGAGGAGGAGGCCGCTGCCGAGGAGGAGTCGCGCTGGACGCCGCAGCCGCTGCCGAAGCCGCTGTACCTGTCCCGCGGCACGGTCGCCGCGAGCGCCATGGCCTCGATCGACGCAGTCGAGCGCCTCCGCGCCGCCGCCGCGGACGCCGAGATCGCCCAGCGCGCCGCCGCCTCCGCCCCCGAGGTAGCACCGATCCGCTCGCCGCGCGCGACCGGCCCGGTCCCCGTCCCCGAGGCGCCGCGACCGTCCTCGCGCTTCGCCGCGATGGGCGTCGTCGAGGGCGTCGACGCGATCGACCTCGACCAGGCGCTCCAGCGCCGCCGCGGAGCCTGAGCGGTCTTCCGCCCCTCGGCCACGTGCTAGTGTGGACGAGTTGTTCGGGCCGGTGACGGCTCGAAAGGCACGGGTCCGTGGCGCAGTTGGTAGCGCGCTTCGTTCGCAATGAAGAGGTCAGGGGTTCGAATCCCCTCGGATCCACCACCATCGGAAGGCCCGCTCGAAAGAGCGGGCCTTCTGCGTTTCCGGGCGGGATCGCCCGAGGGGAGCGGTCCCGCGGCGTGGACGCGGGCGTCACGCGCCAGGGCCGTGCGATCTGCCCAATACTGGTATTGATGATCCTCGAGGGCCTTCACCCGGGCGGCCTCGAGGAGGTCGCAGCATGCAGTCCCAGGAAGACCTTCGCGATCCGCATCGCGCGTCGAGAGCGCTCGATCGGACTCGCGGCGCCGGCACCGCTCCCGGTACGGCATCGGTGCCGGTCGTCGATGCGTCCGCTGCCGCCGCGGACGGCAGATGAGGACGTGGTGACGAGGGCAGCTCTCGTCGGGGGACTCGCCGCGGGTCTCCTGCTCGGACGAGGTCGTGCACCGAGACGCCGCGCAGGCTCTCTCGTCGCGGGCGTCGCCCTCCTCGCCGTGATCATCGGGGCGGTCGCTCTGCACGCGTCCGCCCTCGGTGACGCCGTGCTCGCCCGCGCCGCTGCGATCCTCGGCTCGACGGCGTACGCCGCCACCGTCTGGTCGTCGCTGATTCCGGACCCGGAGGTCTCCTGGTTCGGCTGGGCATGGCGCGAGCTTCTCCGTCCCCGGTACGTCCGTGCGCAGTTCGAGCGGGTCGGTGACGAGTGATCCGCCGTCTCGCGCAGAGGGCTCCGCGGTGCTCCGCTGCCTCGAGGACCACCGCAGCACCTTCTCGCCGAGGGGCGGGGGCTGCCCGGCGCACGTCGCTCCTGCTGACGGGCGCGGTGGTGACCGTCGTGCTGGCCGCGTGCGCGAGCCCGTCACCCCCGCCGGTCGGCCCTGTTCCCGCTAGTGGAGACCCCGCATCCAGCGGTCCACGGGCGTCGGAGTTCGCCGATTCTGAGCCCGGGCGCTGACCGTCGCGAATGGAGAAAGAGACGATCGCGGGGCAGCGCGAGAATCCATGGTTTCTATGGAGCCGTCGGAAGTCGAGTCGGCCGAAAATGGATTGTCCACTGACCAACAGCGGTGGAATGCGCCAGCGTGTCTACCTTCCTCGACTACCCCTGGTTATCTCGTTACTCCTGCTTTGACCTTAATTGATAAAGATCTAACCGAAGCGCCAGTAGTCCGGGGAGTAGGTAGAAAACGCTTGGTTAAGGTTCGGGCGAGCTGCTGGGTCGTATTCGCCTGCTTGGATGTAATAGATGTCAGATCTTACGGTGCCCTCATGTATAACCGAGGAGTGTCGAGCTGGCGATCGATCGACATGGCTGGTCTCGATGGTGTCAATCCCGACGACCGTTTTGCCAGGAGGCGTCTGCCCAGCTCGTAGAGTTCCCCGGTGCATGGCGCTGGATACTAATAGGGCCGTGTCCGCGTTCGATCCGTACATCGTGATTTTTTCTGCAGCCGCTTTATAAACCGGTGCACCCTCAAAAAACTCTTCTACTGCGACGTCTGGTGCTCCAAGGTAAAGATTTCGCAAGGGAGGCGAGGTGGGCTTCTTTATACTGAACCAATCGGAGAACGCGCGTAGTACCAGTCGATTGCCTAATGAATGAACGATTAGATCGATCTTTTCGATACTCGCACAAGTTCTCAAAGTCTCAAGGAACTCAACCAAATTCTCTCGACTTTTATCGATCGTTTTTTCATCGGTGCTATAGTTCAATACGTTCCCGCGCGAGGCCCAGCTGAACATCGCAGTAGGGCCTTGATGCTTGATCGCCCAGGAGATCTGCGCTGTTGCTACCGCCGCTTGCTTGAAAGAAGTGTTAAATCCGTGGACGAAAACGAGGCAGGATCGTTCATCCGGCGTGGCGCTCACCTGGCCGTCGAATGCGTCGATGAAGCTTTGCCTATCGTCGAATCTGCGCACCGCCGCCAAGCGCGGTGCTCCACGTTCTGATCCGATGCGAAACCACGTTGAAAAATACGGTCCAAGTATTCCGCCCACTGGCATTTCGGGTCGTGGGATATTGACGGCGCAAACTCCATAAGAAGTTGTGTGCGAGAGCGTATTTGTGAAATCGCTTTGTGAGTCTTTGGTTCGAAGAGGCTTTCGATTGGTGCCAAACCACACGTTTAAACGCTTTGCTGCGGAAGGGTTGAGCTGATGTTGCAGGGTAGTCAGGTCGCTCGTATCGAGCGGATCCAGTTCGGAGGTGAAGATTGGTGACTTGTGCTTGCCGTCATCGATCAATTCAAAATCGCCGGGACGAGGATCGGAAAACGCACCAATGATCGTGGAGGTGGGCGTTTTGCGGAAGCTTGTTTCGGCATTGCGAATTTCTTGAATTGCTTCTTCAGGTACCTTCTCAAGAAGCAGCTTGGTCTCTTGGCTGGCAAGTAGCGCCAGTTGCGTCCACAATCGTGAACCTCGGCGGGTCTCGGCGGCGAACTCAAACCCGATGATGCCTCCCAGGCGAGTTGCCTCAGACCAAACCTCTCGCCAACTTGAATCATCTCCAATCGATTTCTCAATGTGAGCTTTACATTCGCGCAGGATTATTGTTTGATCGCTATCGGGGTCTCCTTCTGCTGAGCTGAAACCCCTAGTAACAATGCCTAATACTGCGAGCGCAGCAGCAGAAGTCCGGCGAGAGTCAGCGACTGCGACTCCTCGATTGAGGCGATTAAAGACGTCGAAGGTAACAATGGTCACCGCAAGCTTCGTCAGGGACGCTCGCGGGCGATGGACCGCGCGACGCAGGTAAACCATTACCTCGCGCGCCGCCGCGACGACGTCACTTTCAGACGCGGCATCCTCGCGGATGGTGAAATCGTCGAGCCAGCTTCTGACCGAATCCTTGCTGTACTCATCGTCATTTACGGGCATCGTGCTCTCCACTCTGAGTGTTGCTTAAATGCGACGACGGGATCGACGGTACTGCAAGAGAGACCGCGAGACACGGAGGGGGCAGCCTTTTTCTGCACGTCGTCGACCAAGTTTTGTGTGTTTCCAGCGGGGTGGCAGTAACGGTGTTCGTCGACGGAGAAGTCAAGCGCACGAGCGGGCTCACCTCGCCCAGGTGCCCACAGCGCCCGCACTGGTCGGCGAAAATTACATCTCCAGAATCGGACCGGCGGTGCAACTGTTGCTGCCGGATGCACTGCCTCCAGCCCCGATCCTCGCGCTCAGCGCGAGACAACGCTTGGAGCGGGTTAAGGCGCGCCGTGAACTTCGGCTTTCGTTCCCCTTGGGTGGCGTCGGCGTGATGATCGGGTGCGCTGCGGGAAACAACAAATATTGGCAATGGTCCCCCGGATTATCTAGTCGCCCGCGCGGTTCTCCCTGTTCAACGCGGTTGCGGCGAGTCTATCGATGGCAGTATGCAACCCCGCAACGGTGAGCATCCGGAGGGCATGAGGTGGTCCGCGCCGAGACATTTCTTAGCGCCGTCTTCAGCGCGGCAGCGATGGGCGTCGCGCTCAGAGCAGCCGTTGGTTCCTTCGCCGAGTCGAAGGAGCCTTCGTGCTCCAGGGCGACATGCTCGAACTGGCGCGTGTCGTGTGGCGTTTGTTCGAGAGCGCCGTCCGTCTTGCGATCGCCTGAGTTTTGGGCCTGATTGCCCTTGTCGTCCTCGCTGCGTCTGGGTGTGCACCCAATGATTGGAGTGCACCAGTGGAATGCTGTTCCCCACCGGCTCGTTCTGGCCTCTGCAGCGCTTGCCCGCGGGCCCTGGGGTGCGGAGGCTTCTCGTCTAGACGCGGCAACGGCATCGACACGCCGCGGAGGGCAGGCCTACTGACTGCCCAATTGCGTTTGGTCAGCCATATGTACGAGTTCGGCGACCGACTCAGCGGGCCGTCGGGTCCGGGTCGCGCCAGTTCTCGGCGGTCTGCAGGATCCAGAAGGCGGTGAAGAGGGCGAGGGCGACGGCCTCGACGATGAGGAGCCACTGCTCGCCGAGGAGCGCGGAGGCGCGGCCGGTCAGCAGCAGGACGACGGCGGCGGCGTCGACCGCGGCGAGGAGGACGGCGAGCGCGGAGTAGGCGATCGCGTAGCCGCGGGGTGAGCCCGGCCCGCGGACGCCCTGGGAGCGGACGGCGTGGGCGTGGATGCCGGCGACGACGGCGCTGAGCAGGAAGAAGAGCGCGGCGGCGGCGTAGTGGGCGACTTCGGCGAAGGCCGGGGTGGTCGAGAAGGCGGCCAGTCCGGCGAGCAGCGCACCGGTACCGGCGGCCCGCCACCGTGCGCCGCGATCGAGCGCGCGGTCGTGGGCGAGGAACGCGAGCGAGGCCACCAGGATCGCGGCGGCGACGACGAGGTAAGCGAGCATCCCGACGGCGATCTCGTCCCCGCTGCCGGGGACGTTGCAGCGGACGGCGCCGTCGAGGCAGCCGGTGCGCGTCAGCAGCTCCAGCTCGTCGGAGGGGATCGGCGCGGGCACCAGGGCGATGACGGGGGCGGTGAACCCGGCGACCACGAGCAGAGCGCGGCGGACGCTCCGCCCGGCGAGCACGACGAGGCCGAGCGCGACGAGGAAGAGCGCGCCGACGAAGAGCGAGCGGACGGGCGTGTAGTAGGCGGCGCTGATCGAGCGCAGCGGGCCGACCGCGACCAGGTGCCACGTCACTCCCACGGCGAGGAGCAGGACGGCGGCCACCAACGAGACGCGGACGTAGCGGTAGGTCCGCAGCGACGACGGGGGCCCGTCGGCCCTCAGCGCGGCGGGGGGGTGCACGGGGCTACTCCGCGCGCAGGCCCGAGGAGGCGAGGGCGAAGTCGACGTCGATGCGGATGGCGACGCGGAGCGGGTTCTCGCGGGGCGTCCGGTAGCGCTGCGAGTAGAGCTCGACGGCGTGCGCGACGGACTCGGGGTCCTCCTCGATCGAGGCGGGGCCGCCGAGGCTCAGCCAGCGGATGCCGTCGACCTGGCTCACGGTCGCGGTGCCGCCGCGGCGGACGTTCAGCACCTTCTGGCTCTCGCGCGAGGTGATGACGCGGACGACGCCGTCCTCGTAGGTGAAGCCGACGGCGACGACGTGCAGGCGCCCCTGCTGCCACGGGGTCGACAGGGTGGCCAGGTGCCGCTGGGTCACGAACTCGAGGCCGTCGGCGCTGAGAATGCTCATCCCGCGAGGGTATCCCGGCCGCCTGATCCCCTCCGCGAGATGCCACTTGTGCACGCGACACGCCGTGGGAGGCGTGCACAAGTGGCATCTCGCGGGGGCCCGGTCAGGCGCGGAGGAGGAGGGCCTCGCCCTGGCCGCCGCCGCCGCAGAGGGCCGCGGCGCCGAGGCCGCCGCCGCGGCGGTGGAGGGCGAGGGCGAGGTGCAGGGCGAGGCGGGCGCCCGAGGCGCCGACCGGGTGGCCGAGGGCGATCGCTCCGCCGTCGAGGTTGACCGCCTCGGGAGCGACGCCGAGGTCGTCGGCGGACTGCAGGACGACCGAGGCGAAGGCCTCGTTGATCTCGATCAGGTCGAGGTCGGCGACGGTGCCGCCGCGGCGGGCGAGGGCGCGGAGGATCGCGGCGGAGGGCTGGGAGTGCAGCGAGTTGTCGGGGCCGGCGACCTGGCCGTGCTCGGCGATCTCAGCCAGCCAGGGCAGGCCGCGGGAGAGCGCCCAGCCCTTGCTCGCGACGACGAGGGCGGCCGCGCCGTCGGTGATGGGGGAGGAGCTGCCGGCGGTGATGGTGCCCTCGGGGCTGAAGGCGGGGCGGAGGCCCGCGAGGATCTCGACGGTCGTCTCGGGGCGGATGCCGTCGTCCTCGGCGACCACGAGGTCCGGGCCGCGGCGCTGCGCGACCGAGACCGGCGCGATCTCCTCGGCGAGGACTCCGGAGGCGCGGGCGGCGGCGGCGCGCTGGTGCGAGAGCGCGGCGAAGGCGTCCTGGCGCTCGCGGCGGATCCCGCGCTCGGCGTTGCCGTCGTCGGTGACGCGGCCCATCATCCGGTCGTCGAAGGGGTCGAGCAGGCCGTCGTGCAGCAGCGCGTCCTCGAGGGGCTGCGCGCCGACTCCCAGGCCGGAGCGGGCGCCGAGCAGCAGGTGCGGGGTGTTCGTCATCGACTCCTGGCCGCCGGCGACGACGACGGAGGCCTCGCCGGTGCGGATCAGGCGGGCGGCGTCGATCACGGCGGTGAGGCCGGAGAGGCAGAGCTTGTTGATCGTGGTGGCGGGGACGTCCCAGCCGAGGCCGGCGCGGATCGCGGTCTGGCGGGCGGGGCCCTGGCCGGCGCCGGCCTGGATGACCTGGCCGAGGATCACGGCGTCGACGTCCTCCGGGCGGACGCCCGAGCGCTCGAGGGCGGCGCGGACGGCGACGGCGCCGAGCTCGACGGCGGAGAGCGGGGCGAGGGCGCCGCGGAAGCGGGCGAAGGGGGTGCGGGCGCCGTGGAGGATGACGGGGGTGGTGTCGTCGAGTGGCATGGCCGGACTCCTTCGTCGGGGGGATCTCGATACGCCCGCTGCGCGGGCTACTCGATCAGCATGCATCAGCATGCTGGAGCGGGTCGCCCTGAGGGAGACGTCCGCAGACTCTGCTGGTCGAGTAGCCCCGCAGGGGCGTATCGAGACCCACCACCCCAGGGACGTCGGTCTCGCCGGCGCGGGGATCTCGATACGCCCGCTGCGCGGGCTACTCGGTCGGCGGGGTGGGGACGAGGAGGATCTTGCCGCGGGGATGGCCGGCCTCGCTGAGGCGGTGGGCCCCGGCGACGTCCTCGAGGGCGAAGCGCGGCCCGAGCTCGAGGGAGAAGCGGCCGTCGGCGGCGAGCTGCGCGGCGCGCGGGATGCCCTCGCGGCGCAGCGCCTTCTCCTCCTCCGTCAGGGGCACGGGGCTGCCGCCCATCCAGGCGCGGATGCCCAGCTCGGCTGCCCGGGCGCCGACGACGACGGTGCCGATGTGCTGCGGGTCGCTCACCAGGGCGAGGGAGGCGGCGAGCGCCTCGTCGGTGCCCGCGGCGTCGAGGACGCGGTCCACTCCGCCCGGAGCGGCCGCGCGCAGGCGCTCCTCGAGTCCCTCCCCGTAGGCGACGGGCTCGGCGCCGAGCTCGCGCAGTCGGTCGTGGTTGCCCGGGCTCGCCGTCGCGATCACCCGGGCGCCTCGCTGCACCGCGAACTGCACGGCGGCCTGGCCGACGGCGCCGGCTCCCGCGTGCACGAGGAGGACCGAGCCCTCCGCGACACCGAGCGAGACGACCGCCTGGTAGGCCGTGCTGATCGGGACGCCGAGCGCGGCGGCCTCCTCGAAGCCGAGGCCCTCGGGGAGCCGGTCGAGGCTCTCGGGGGCGACCACGACGGAGTCGGCGTAGGTGCCGCTCGCGCCGCTCACGATCACCCGGTCGCCGACGCTCCAGCCGGAGACCCCGGAGCCGACGGCCGTGATCACGCCGGCGCCGTCCGAGCCGGGGCGGCGCGGGAAGGGCGGCCCCGGCCGCACCCCCGAGCGCATCTTCCACTCGATCGGGTTCACGCCCGCCGCGCGGATCGCGACGACCACACCGCCCTCCGGCGCCTCGGGCTCGGGGACCTCCACGACCTCGAGCACCTCGGGTCCGCCGTTCCGGGCGTACTGCACGATCCTGGCCATGTCGTCCTCCTTCATCGGTTCGCGCGGGGAGCGGGACCGCTCAGCCGAGCAGGTTCTCGCGCACCTCGCGGCGCAGCACCTTGCCGATCAGCGACGTCGGCAGCGCGTCGACGGTCACCACCCGCTTGGGCACCTTGTACGCCGTCAGGTGCAGCCGGCAGAAGTCGCGCAGCGCCTCGGTCTCGACGACCGTCCCGGCGCGCAGCACCACGGCCGCGGCGACGCTCTCGCCGCCCTCCGCGCGGGGCAGGCCGACGACCGCGGCGCGCACGACGTCCGGATGCGACTCCAGCACGCCCTCCACCTCGGACGGCGAGACGTTGAAGCCGCCGGTGATGATCAGCTCCTTCGCCCGGTCGACGATCGTGACGAAGCCGTCGGCCGAGACCGTGGCGATGTCGCCGGTGCGGAGCCAGCCGTCGGGCAGCAGGGTCGCGGCGGTGTCGTCGGGGCGCTTCCAGTAGCCCTGGAACACCTGCGGCCCCTGCAGCAGCAGCTCGCCCGACTCGCCCGGCCCGCGGTCGACGGAGGGATCGGCGGGATCGACGAGGCGGATCCGGGTGCTCGGGAAGGGGACGCCGACGGTGCCGGGTCGGCGGCTCGGGCCGACCGGGTTGCCCAGCGCGACCGGCGAGCTCTCGGTCATCCCGTAGCCCTCGACGAGGAGTCCGCGGCTGGCGCGCTCCCAGCGGTCGACGGTGGCCACGGGCAGGCTCATCGCCCCCGAGATCGCGAAGCGGATGCCGCGGAGGTCGAGCTCGTGCCGCTCGGAGGCGCGGGCCAGAGCGTCGTAGACCGGCGGCACGGCCGGCAGGAAGGTCGGCGGCGAGGTCTTCGCGGCCGCCTTCACGAGCCCGACGTCGAAGGTCGGGAAGAGCACGACCTTCGCGCCGATGCTGATCGCGAAGGTGAGGCAGAGTGTCAGCCCGTAGGCATGGAAGAGGGGGAGGACCGCGTAGAAGGTCTCGTCGCCCTCGCGGAGCCCCGGCACCCACGCCTGGCCCTGCAGCGCATTCGCGCGGAGATTGGCGTGCGAGAGGATCGCGCCCTTCGGGGTGCCGGTGGTGCCGCTCGTGTACTGCAGCAGCGCGGTGTCGCCGAGTGCCGGGCGCGGGTGCGAGCGGGCGATGCGGCGGTTCTTCAGCAGGCGGTCGAAGGGGATCAGCGAGCGGGTGCGCGGGGTCGTGGTCAGCTTGGCGCGCGCCTCCCGGGCCTTCGCGAGCGGCAGGCGGAGCGCGAGGCGCTTGGCGAGCGGGAACGACTCGGTGAGGTCGACGGAGACGACGCGCTCGACGCCGAGATCGGCGGGCAGGGCGGCGATCACGTCGGCGGTCTTGTTCCAGACCACCGCCACGCGCGCGCCGTGGTCCTCGAACTGCCGCCGCAGCTCGCGCGGGGTGTAGAGCGGGTTGTGCTCGACGACGATCGCGCCGAGCCGCAGCACCGCGTAGAACGCGATCACGTGCTCGGGGCAGTTCGGCAGCACCAGGGCGACGCGGTCGCCGGCGCGCACGCCGAGGCGCCGCAGCCCCTCCGCGGCCCGCGCCACCTTCTCGCCGAGGTCGGCGTAGCTCGTCTCGGCGCCGAAGAACTCGAGCGCGATGCCGCGCCTGTAGCGGGCCACCGAGTCCTCGAGCAGATCGACGAGGGTCTGGGTGGGCGTGTCGATCTCGGCCGGGACGCCCTCCGCGTAGGAGGACAGCCAGGGCTTCATCGCCAGGTTCGAGGTTCCGGGGGTCACGCTGCGAGTATCCGGCACCCGCCTCCGGGGATGCTCTGAGCGCTCTCAGGGGGTGCCGCCCGGCGGACGGGGCGACGAGACTGGCGGGATGACTGCAGCCATCGACCTCCTCCGCGACGCCTTCGACCGAGTGCACGGCACCGTGCACTCCGTTCTGGACGACAGCACCCCCGAGCGGCTCGGCTTCCGCGCCGACGCCCAGGCCAACTCGGCCGCCTGGCTCGTCTGGCACCTCACCCGGGTGCAGGACGACCACCTCGCGCCGCTGGCCGGCCGCGAGCAGATCTGGATCTCCGGCGGCTTCCACGAGCGCTCCGGCCTGCCGTTCCCTCCCGAGACCAACGGCTACGGGATGGAGCCGGCCGAGGTCGCGGCGCTCGCCGCGGTGCCCGCCGCGCTGCTGGCGGAGTACCACGACGCGGTGCACGAGCAGACGCTCGCCTACCTCGGCACGCTCGAGGACGCCGACCTCGCCCGCGTCGTCGACGAGGACTGGGACCCGCCGGTGACCCTCGCGGTCCGGCTCGTCTCGGTGATCGACGACGACACCCAGCACGCGGGACAGGCGGCCTTCTCGGTCGGCCTCGCGGAGCGCGCCGGGCTCTGAGCCGCGCCCGTCGCCTCTACGGTGGGACGGTGCGGTGGGCGAGGGGCAGCGGGGCGGAGTCGGCGCGGGCCGCCTCGACTCTGGCCGCATCGACTCGGGCCGCATCGGTCCCGGTGGGCGCGGTGCTCGTCGTCGCGACGCTGCTGACGCTGCTCGGCTCCTGGATCCCCTCCTACTGGAACGACGAGGCCGCCACCCTGCGCCTCGCGCGCCTGCCGCTGCCCGAGCTGCTCGCCTTCGCGCAGCAGAAGGACGCGGTGCACGTCGTCTACGCGCTGCTGATGCACGGCTGGATCGCGATCGCGGGGGAGTCGGAGCTCGCCGTGCGGGCCCCGTCCGCTCTCGCGGCGGGGGCCGGGGCGGCGGGGGTGCTGGTGCTCCTCCGCTCGCTCGGCCGGCCCCGGGCCGCGCTGCTCGCGGCGACCGTGTTCGTGCTGCTGCCGCGGACGTCGTTCAACGGGACGGAGGCGCGCTCCTCGGCGCTCGCCACGGCCCTCGTCGTTTGGGCGGCGGTGCTGGTGGTCCGCGCGGCGCGCGACGGCGGGGTGCTGCGCTGGGTCGCGTTCGTCGCGGTCGCGGGGCTCGCGAACGCCGTCTTCCTCTACTGCGTGCTCGTGCTGCCGGCCTTCGTGCTGCTCGCGGCGGGTGTCGCGCCGCGGCGCGGGCGGGGGTTCGGGGCCGGCCTGCTCGGCGCCGTGCTGTCGATCGGTGTCGCGAGTCCGGTGATCCTGACGGCGGCCGGTCAGAGCGGGCAGATCGGCTGGCTGCGGACCCAGCCGGTCAACGCCTACACGGTCGTCGTCGAGTCGTTCTTCGGCTCGGCCTGGTGGCTGGCGGCGCTCGCCGTGGGGCTGCTGGTCGTCGCGGCGGTCCGGGCCGGACGGGGGCAGGGGCGCCGCTCGCCGACGCTCCGCTCGCCGCTCGGCCCTGTGCTCGTCACCGTCCTCGCGGTGTGGCTGCTCCTGCCCGCCGCGGTGCTGCTGCTGGGCACCGCGCTGATCGAGCCGATGTTCACGCCGCGCTACCTCAGCCTCAGCTCGCCCGCGCTGGCGATGGCGCTCGGGCTGGCCCTCGCCTCCTGGCGGCCGGTGACCGCGGCCGTGCTGGTCGGCGCGCTCGCCGTCGCCGCACTGCCCGCCCTCGTGCTGATGCGGACGGAGACGGGCAAGCCGGCCGGGCAGGATCTGCGGGCCCTCGCGCAGACCGTCCGCGACGGCGCGCGCCCGGGCGACGCGTTCCTGCTCGGCGACAGCGGCACCGTGTCGCTGCGGCCGCGGATCGCCCTCGCGGCCTACCCGGCGGCGTTCGCGGGCCTCGACGACGTCGCGCTCGAGCGGTCCTACGCGACGACGGGCACCTACTCCGACGTCCTGCTCGAGGGCAACGCGCTGCGGGCCGCCCTCGCCTGCGAGGAGCGCGTCTGGGCCGCCGCGCCCGCCGCGGACCCGGGCGCGTTCGACTGGCTCGCGGACGAGGGCTTCGAGGCGGGTCCCGCCACGACCGTGCCCACCGCGACGACGACGCTCTGGCAGCGCCGCTGACGCCGCCGCTCCGCGCCGAGCCGTTACCCTGGACCCCGGCACCGTCGCTGAGCGGCGGGGCTCGCGGTGCGAAGACCGCGCCACCGGAAGGACCTGCTCACGTGACGCTGCCCACCACCCCCGCCCCCACCCCCTCGGGCGAGACCGGCCTCAAGCGGAAGGGGCGCGACGTCGCCCCCGAGATCGCCCGCTCCTGGCTGCTCGTCAACGCGACCCGCACCGACACCTTCGACGCCGCGCATGCCTCGCGCGCCGACCAGGTCGTCCTCGACATCGAGGACGCGGTCGACCCGAAGGCCAAGCCCGAGGCCCGCGCCGACGTCGCCGCCTGGCTCACCGGTGAGAAGCGCGCCTGGGTGCGCATCAACGACCACTCCACCCCGTTCTGGTCCGACGACGTCGACGCGCTGAAGGGGCTGCCCGGCCTCGCCGGCGTCATGCTCGCGAAGACCGAGGCGGGGGAGCACGTCACCGAGACCTTCGACCGCCTCGGCGGCTCGACCCCGGTGCTCGCCCTGGTCGAGTCGGCCCTCGGCATCGAGGAGGCGGTCTCGATCGCCCGCGCGCGCGGCACCTTCCGACTCGCCTTCGGCAGCGGCGACTACCGCCGCGACACCGGCACCAGCGCCGATGACCTGGCGATGGCCTACCCGCGCTCGCGCCTCGTCGTCGCCTCGCGCATCGGCGACCTGCCCGGCCCGATCGACGGCCCCACCGTCTCGAACAGCCACCCCGTGCTGCGCGAGCAGTCCGCGCTCACCGTCTCGCTCGGCCTCACCGGCAAGCTCTGCCTCGACACCGAGCAGCTCGCCGTCATCAACGAGGTCATCAGCCCCACCCCGTCCGACGTGGCGTGGGCGCGCGACTTCCTCGACGACTTCGAGGCCCGCGGCCGCGTCATCCGCGACGGCAGCGACCTGCCGCGCCTGGGCCGGGCGAAGAAGATCGACAAGCTGGCGACCGCGTTCGGCGTCAACCCGCTCTGACCCGGCTGCTGCGGGGGATCGCTCGCTCCTGCCCTCGGGGGCGCGGAGGGGCACACTGGGGATCGACGAGGAGGCCGGCATGGGTGCAGTCAGCACGTTCCTGTGGTTCGACGACCAGGCGAAGGAGGCGGCGGAGTTCTACACGGAGCTCGTGCCGAACTCCCGGATCCTGAGCACCGAGGTGCTGCCGGACGGCTCGCCCGCGCCGGGCACCGTCACGGTCGTGACGTTCGAGCTCGACGGGCAGCTCTTCCGCGCGATGAACGCCGGCCCGCGCTTCCCCTTCACCGAGGCCGTCTCGATCGAGGTCTCGGTCGAGACCCAGGCCGAGGTCGACCGGCTGTGGAGCGCGCTGATCGCGGACGGCGGCGAGGAGAGCCGCTGCGGCTGGCTCCGCGACCGCTGGGGGCTGTCCTGGCAGATCGTGCCGACCGCCCTCGCGACCGTGCTCGGCGGGGCGGACCGGGAGGGTGCGGCGCGCGCGCTGCAGGCGATGCTCCGGATGTCGAAGATCGACGTCGCCGCCCTCGAAGCCGCGTATGCCGGGGCGTGAGCGGGGGCGCCCGCGGCGCTCCTCCTCCTCGCTCCGCGCGGCGTACCTGCGCGACTACCGCTACGCCTACGGGTCGCGCTTCACCCATCTGCGCGAGGGCTGGGACGTCTCCCGCTACGCCTCGGGCGACGGTGCGCCGGTGCTGCTGATCCCGGGCATCTACGAGACCTGGCAGTTCCTGCGGCCGATCGCCGACCGGCTGCACGCGGCGGGGCACCCGATCCACGTGCTGCCCGCGCTCGGCTACAACACGCGGCCGATCGTCGCGTCTGCCGCGCTCGGGCAGGAGTACCTGCGGGAGCACGACCTGCGCGGCGTCGTCGTCGTCGCGCACAGCAAGGGCGGGCTGATCGGCAAGCACATGATGGTCGTCGACGACCGCGACGAGGGTCGGATCGACCGGATGATCGCGGTCTCGACGCCGTTCAACGGCTCACCGCTGGCGCGGATCGCACCGGCGCGGGCGCTGCGCGAGTTCGGGCCGCACCGGCCGGTCATCCGGACGCTGCTGGCCGAGCGCGACGCCGACCGGCGCATCGTCTCGATCTACGGGATGCGCGACCAGTACATCCCCGGGGGAAGCCGGCTGGCCGGCGCGCGCGAGAACATCGCCGTGTCGGTGGTCGGGCACTTCGTGCTGCTGTCGCACCCGCGGGTGCTGGCGCTCATCGCGGCGCGGGTGGATCCGCCCGCGGACGGCGGGGCGCCCGGATCCGAGGAACCGGCCGCTCCCGCCGACGCGGACTGAGGCGCGGTCCGGTCAGGACCAGGGTGTGAGCAGCACCAGCGGGATCTGCCGGTCGGTCTTCGTCTGGTACTCGGCGTAGTCGGGCCAGGCCTCGACCGCGCGCTCCCACCAGGCGGCGCGCTCGTCGCCCTCGAGGACGCTCGCGGTGTAGTCCTTCTTCACCGGTCCGTCCTGCAGCTCGACGTGCGGCTCCTTGACCATGTTCAGGTACCAGACCGGGTGCTCCGGGGCGCCGCCCTTGGAGGCGACGACGACGTAGGAGCCCTCGTGCTCGACGCGCATCAGCGCCGTCTTGCGGAGCTTGCCGCTGCGGGCGCCGACGGTGGTCAGGACGATGATCGGCTTGCCGCGGAGGAGATTGCCCTCCGCTCCGCCGGTCGCCTCGTAGAGCTCCGCCTGCTCGCGGGCCCAGGCGGACGTGCTCGGTTCGTATTCTCCGATGAGGGGCATGAGTCGATCGTAGGCGCGCAGGACATCAGCGGGCAGGGGGCTTCATCGCCGAGCGGGGATGAACCCTGCTCTCCGCTGATGTTCTGCACGGCCGCTGCGTCGTGCGCGCTCGGGGCGTGCACGAGGATGGAGCGGTGCAGCCAGCAGACCAGCTCGACCGAGCCCGCATCGCGCTCCTCGGCGACGATCTCTCCCGTGCCCGCTACCGCGTCGACGCCGTGCGCGAGCTCTGGGGCGAGGCGGCGGGGGACGCGCTGCACCGCGGCGACCGCGTCCCGGCCCGCCGCGCCCTCGAGCGCGGCGGTGACAGCGGTCCGCTGGCCACGCTCGCCCGGCTGTTCCTCCTCGCCGATCCGGTGCCGACGGAGCAGGCGGAGACGGCGTTCCCGACCCTCGGCCTGGACGGCGCCCTCGAGCTCGGGCTCGTGCGCTCGGAGGCGGGAGCGGTCGTCACCGCCGCCCTCGACCTGCGGCCCTACGACCTCGTCGACCTGCACGGCGCGGCCTCCTGGTGGATCGCCTCCGACCTCGGCGAGCTGGCGCTCGGCCGGCCGCTCGACGAGGACCACGTGCTCGGCGTCGGCGGCGCGAGCCTCACGCTGGCCGGGCTGATGATCCAGCGCCGGGTCGGCAGCGTGCTCGACCTCGGCACCGGCTGCGGGATCCAGGCGCTGCACGCCTCCCGGCACGCCGACCGCGTCGTCGCGACCGACGTCTCGCACCGCGCGCTGGCGATCGCCGCCTTCAACGCGGCGCTGAACGGGATCGACTCGATCGAGTTCCGGCACGGCAGCCTCTACGAGCCGGTGGCGGGGGAGCGGTTCGACCAGATCGTCACCAACCCGCCGTTCGTGATCACGCCGCGGACCGCGGGCGTTCCGTCCTACGAGTACCGCGACGGCGGACTCGAGGGCGACGAGATCGTCCGCCGGGTGATCGTCGGCGCCGCCGAGCACCTGGTGCCGGGCGGCGTCGCCCAGCTCCTCGGCAACTGGGAGTACCGGGCCGGGGAGGACGCGTTCGACCGGGTCCGCGCTTGGCTGGCCGACGGCCGGAGTCCGCTCGAGCAGGCGCTCGAGCGCGGACCCGCCGGGCTCGCGGCCTGGATGGACGGCACCGCGTCGCCGCTGGACGTCTGGATCGTCGAGCGCGAGCAGCAGGACCCGGCGATCTACGCCGAGACCTGGATCCGCGACGGCGGCACCACCCGCGGGGCGGAGTCGGACGCGCTCGTCGACGCCTGGCTCGAGGACTTCGAGCGGCGCGGCGTCACCGGGGTCGGCTTCGGCTACGTGACCCTGCGGCTCCCCGCCGCGGCCCGCCCGCCGATCCGGCGCCTGGAGCGGCTCGACGCGGCCGTCGCGACCGCGGGGCTCGGCGGTCACCTGGCGCACTGCCTCGACGCGCTCGAGGCGCTCTCGGCGCTCGACGACGAGGAGCTGGCCCGGCTCGCGCTGGTCGTCGCCGGCGACGTCACCGAGGAGCGGCACTACTGGCCGGGCAACGACGATCCGACGGTGCTGCGGCTGCGCCAGGGCGGCGGCTTCGCCCGGGTCGAGGAGGCGGACACCGCCCTCGCCGCGGTCGTCGGCGCCTGCGACGGCGAGCTGTCCGTCGCGGCGATCGCGGCCGCCGTGGCGTCGCTCCTGCACGTCGAGGAGACGGCTGTGCGCGAGTCCGTGCTGCCGCGGGTGCGCGAGCTCGTCGCGACCGGGTTGCTGCGGCTGCCCTGAGCGGGCCGCGGCGCACGTCCGCGTCCGCGGGATCAGAACAGCGTGGCGGGCGCGTCCTCGGTCTCGACGGCGGGGGTCTGCGCGGGCGCCGCGCCGGGCCAGCCCGGGCCGGCGTCGACGGCCGTGCGGCGCTGGTAGGCGGTCGCCGCGGCGCGGGCGCGCACGTCGGCGGCCTCGTTCATCCGGTGGTTGGCGTGGCCCTTCACCCACTCGAAGGTGACGGCCCGGCCCTGCAGCTCCTCGTCGAGCGCCTTGATGATCTCGACGTTCATCACGGGTTTGCCGTCGGCCTTCCGCCAGCCCTTCCGCTTCCAGCCCGGGAGCCACTCGGTGCAGGCCTTGATGGCGTACTGGCTGTCGCAGAGGATGTGCACGGGCTCGCTCTCGTGCGCCGTGGCGCGGAGGAGCTCGAGCACCGCGGTGAGCTCGCCGATGTTGTTCGTGCCGTGCGACCAGCCGCCGGCCGCCCAGCGCTCGTCGTCGACGTACCAGGCCCAGCCCGCGGGGCCGGGGTTGCCCAGCGCTGATCCGTCTGCGGCGGCGATGATGCTCACGTGCGGTCCTCCTCGAATCGGTGCGCTGTCGCCAGCGCCCTTCGAGGGTAGTCGTCCGCACCGACGCCGGCCGCTCGGCGCAAGCGGGTGCGCGGTGTCGGAGGCCGGTGGCAGGGTGGAGCGATGACCAGCATCCCCACCCTCACCCTCAACGACGGCACGAGCATCCCGCAGCTCGGGTTCGGCGTCTTCCAGGTCGACCCCGCCGAGACGGAGCGCATCGTCGCCGAGGCGCTCGAGGCCGGCTACCGGCACATCGACACCGCGGCGATCTACGGCAACGAGGAGGGCGTGGGCCGGGCGATCGCCGCCTCCGGTCTCGCGCGCGACGAGCTGTACGTGACGACGAAGCTGTGGAACGACGACCAGGGCCGCGACACCGCCGCCGGTGCGCTCGACGCGAGCCTCGAGAAGCTCGGCCTCGACGCTGTCGATCTGTACCTCATCCACTGGCCCAAGCCCCAGCAGGACCGCTACGTCGAGAGCTGGGAGGCGATGCAGGAGCTGCAGGCCGCCGGCCGCACCCGCTCGATCGGCGTCTCGAACTT
This sequence comes from Rathayibacter sp. VKM Ac-2856, assembly GCF_013205055.1. Classification (GTDB taxonomy): domain Bacteria; phylum Actinomycetota; class Actinomycetes; order Actinomycetales; family Microbacteriaceae; genus Rathayibacter. The sequence continues at coordinate 1,158,328 of NZ_JABMLF010000001.1, read as the reverse complement.
CCTCGTGCCGCACCTCGAGCGCCTGCTCGGCGCGACCGAGGTCGTGCCCGCCGTCAACCAGATCGAGCTGCACCCGTACCACCAGCAGCCGACGGTCACCGCGTTCGGTGCGCAGCACGGCATCGCGACGGAGGCCTGGGGCCCGCTCGGGCAGAGCAAGTACCCGCTGCTCGAGCTGCCGGTGATCACCGGCGCGGCCGAGGCGCACGGGGTCACGCCCGCGCAGGTCGTGCTGCGCTGGCACCTCGACCGCGGGCACATCGTCTTCCCGAAGTCGTCGACGAAGGCGCGCATCATCGAGAACATCGACGTCTTCGGCTTCGAGCTGACCGACGACGAGCGCGACGCGATCACCGCGCTCGAGCGCGCCGGCCGCGTCGGCGGCGACCCGAACGAGGTCTGACCGCGGGGTCTCGATACGCCGCTGCGCGGCTGCTCGACCAGCATGGTGGTGGGCTGGCGGCCCGCGTGCTCCGCGAGCCTTCATGCTGATCGAGTAGCCCGCTCAGCGGGCGTATCGAGATCCACCGTTCTGCAGACGCGGGTCTCGATACGCCGCTGCGCGGCTACTCGACCAGCATGGTGGTGGGCCCGCCGCCCGCATGCTCCGCACGTATCCATGCCGATCGAGCAGCGCGCGTCTTCATGCTGATCGAGTAGCCCGCGCAGCGGGCGTATCGAGATCCACCGTTCTGCAGACGTGGGTCTCGATACGCCGCTTCGCGGCTACTCGACCAGCATGGTGCGCCCACGGACCGCGTGCTCCGCTCGACTGCAGGCACTCCACGCGCCGGAACGGCTGGGGCGTCCGCTAGGCCGCGCGGCGGGCGATCGTGACGCGGGTCGTGTACGGCATGGCGAGGCGGTCGCCGGGCAGGGCGTCGACGACCTCGGCGACGGCGGCGAGCACCGCGGCGCGCTCCTGCTCCGGCATCGCGATGACGTAGCTGCGCGAGGCGAACATGTCGAGCAGGGCCGGCCGGTCGAGCTCGTGCTCCCACTCGAACTGCGCGTACGCGACGCGCTCGAGCGCCGAGCCGAGCGGCGGCTGCACCGTCTCGAAGCGCTCGGCCGTGGACGAGCCGGCGACCTCGCCGAGGCGCCGCACCCACGGCACCGACTCGTCGCGGATGTTCCAGACCAGCGCGAGCACGCCCTCCGGGACCAGCACCCGCGCGACCTCGGCGCTCGCCCGCCCGGCATCGACCCAGTGCCAGGACTGCGCGGCGGTGACCAGCTCGACGGAGGCGTCCGGCAGTGGGATCTCCTCCGCCGTCCCCGCCAGCGTCCGCACCGCCGGCAGCTGCGCGGCCAGCCGCGCCAGCATCGCCGCGTCGGGCTCGACGGCCGCGACGTCGAGCCCGCGCGCCACGAGCGAGGCGGTGAACTTGCCGGTGCCGGCCCCGAGATCCGCGGCGCGCACCCGGTCGGAGGCGTCCGCTCCGGCGGCCCGCGCGCGCTCGGGGACGAAGGCGCCGGCCACCCGGGCGGGTGCGTGGGCGACGACCCAGTCCACGGCGTCGTCCGGGTAGCCCGGGCGACCGCGATCGTAGGCGTCGACGGCGGAGCCGAACGAGCGGCCGAGGTCGGCGGAGGGGTCGGACGGAATCGAGTCGGAGGGCGTCATGCCCTCGACGCTACGCGTCCGGCGTCGTCGCCCCCAGGGTCCGCGCGAGGACGTCCACCGCGTAGCCGTAGCCCGCGATCCCGGCGCCGACGATCACGGCGACCGCGATGTCCGACAGGTAGGAGTGCCGGCGGAACTCCTCGCGCCGGTGCACGTTGCTGACATGCACCTCCACCAGCGGCAGCTCGGTCGCGAGCACGGCGTCGCGGATCGCGATCGAGGTGTGCGTGTAGGCGCCGACGTTCAGCACGAGCCCGGCGGCGTCACCGCGCGCGGCGTGCAGGCGGTCGATGATCGCGCCCTCCGAGTTGCTCTGGAAGAACTCGATCTCGAGGCCCAGCCCCTGCGCGGCGCGGGTGGCGAGCGCGTCGGCGTCGGCGAGCGTGTCGGAGCCGTAGACCGAGGGCTCGCGGGTGCCGAGGAGGTTCAGGTTCGGGCCGTTGACGACGAGGATCTTCACGCTCCGACCCTAGCGCCGGTCCGCGGGCGTGGGCCGGTCACGCGAGCGTCGCCGCGACGCCCACCGGGAGGGCCGGCAGCTGCGCCCGCAGGCGGATCAGCTCCTGTGCGTGCTCGTCGAGCCGGCGGTCCTCGTCGCTCTGCGGGGCGAGCGGGGGCACGGCGTCGGCCGCTCCGTCCGCGCCGCGCACGACGAAGACGCTCATGCACTGGGTCGTCAGCTCGAGAGCGCCGGTCCGCGGGTCGCCGGAGCGCACGTGGATCGCCAGGTGCATCGATCGCGGCCCGGTGTGGATCAGCCGCGCCTCCACCTCGACGAGGTGCCCGATGCGGACCGGGCGGTAGAAGTGGATGCCGCCGGAGTAGACGGCGACCGCGTCCCGGCCGCTCCAGCGCTGCGCGACGGCGTCGGCGGCCTCGTCGATCCAGCGCATCACGATGCCGCCGTGGGCGTTGCCGCCCCAGTTCACATCGCCGGGCGCGGCGAGGAAGCGGAAGACGATCCGCGGGCCGGTGCCCGCCTCGGTGTACTCCTGGGCGCGCATCACGTCGTGCAGGGCGCGGCGGCCGTCGATGCGGGCGGCGGCGCCCTCGGCGAGGGCCAGGTCCTCGATCGTGCGCGGGGTCCACTCGGGCACCGGGCGCGGCCGCTTCTCCTCATCGACGGCGACGAAGATCAGGAGGCAGTGCGTCGCGTCCGCGTAGCGCCCGGTACGGGGGTCGGCCTGGGCGACGCGCACCAGCACGTGCATGCTCGTGCGGCCGGTGTGGATGACCTGGGCGCTCGCCTCGATCAGGTGCCCGACGGTGATCGGGCGGGTGAAGTGCACGTTGCCGACGTACGCGGTCACGCAGTAGCCGCCGCTCCAGCCGACGGCGCAGGCGTAACCGGCCTTGTCGATCCACTCGAGCACGCGGCCGGCCTGGACGCTGCGGCCGTCGGCGGTCGCGTCCTGCGGCGCGGCGAGGAAGCGGAGGGTGATGCGGTCGTTCATGGTGCCCGTCTGGTCGCGCGAGGGAGGGGTGTGGGGTCGAGGAGCCGCGGGGGCGCCGCCGAGATCATGCTGGTCGAGGAGGAGCCGCGCGGGCAGCCCTCGTTTCATGCTGGTCGAGGAGGAGCTGCGCGGGCGGCCCCCCCGTCTCATGCTGGTCGAGGAGGAGCTGCGCGGGCGGCCCCCGTCTCATGCTGGTCGAGTAGCCGCGGCAGCGGCCCCACCATGCTGGTCGAGTAGCCGCGGCAGCGGCGTATCGAGACCTCGCGTGCGCCGACGGTGGATCTCGATACGCCCCTTCGGGGCTACTCGATCAGCATGGGGGCCAGGGGGAGTGGACCCGCGGAGGGGGATGCGAAGAAGGGGATGATCCCCTCCGCGGGCCACGATGGGCGCCGGCGCGGGGCCGGCGGGATCGGGGGTCAGGCCGCCTGGGCGTCCTGGGCGAGCAGCCGGAGCCGCAGCGCCCGGAGCTCCGCGGCCAGCTCGGGCGGCAGCCGGTCGCCGAAGCGGGCGAAGAACTGCTCGGTGAGCGCGCACTCGTCGAGCCAGGCGTCCACCGGGACCGAGAGCAGCTCCTCCTTCGCGGCCGCCGACAGGTTCAGCCCGTGCGTGTTCACCGACAGCGGCAGGTCGCCGATCGGGCTCGGCCGCGACTCCGCGAGCCCCTCCAGCCGCCGCACCATCCACTGCAGCACCCGCGCGTTGTCGCCGAAGCCGGGCCAGAGGAAGGAGCCGTCGGCGCCCTTGCGGAACCAGTTGACCTGGAAGATCGCCGGCGCCTTCTCGCCGAGGTCCGCGCCGACCGCGAGCCAGTGCGCGAAGTAGTCGGCCATGTTGTAGCCGCAGAAGGGCAGCATCGCGAACGGATCGCGGCGCAGCTCGCCGACCGTCCCCTCCGCTGCGGCCGTCTTCTCCGAGGCGATGGTCGCGCCGAGGAAGACGCCGTGCTGCCACGAGGTCGCCTGGGTCACCAGCGGCACGTTGCTGGCGCGCCGGCCGCCGAAGACGATCGCGTCCAGCGGCACGCCCTCGAAGGCGTCCCAGTCGTCCGACAGCGTCGGGCACTGCTCGATCGGCGAGGTGAAGCGCGCGTTCGGGTGCGCCGCCGGCGTCCCGGAGGCGGGGGTCCACGGCTCGCCGCGCCAGTCGGTCAGCCGCTCGGGCACCTCGTCGGTGAGTCCCTCCCACCAGACGTCGCCGTCCTCGCGCAGAGCGACGTTGGTGAAGATCGTGTTCCCCCAGAGCGTCTGCACGGCGTGCGGGTTGCTGCTCAGCCCCGTGCCGGGTGCGACACCGAAGAAGCCGGTCTCGGGGTTCATCGCGCGGAGGCGGCCGTCCGTGCCCTTGCGCATCCAGGTGATGTCGTCGCCGAGCGTCTCCACGCGCCAGCCGGGGATCGTCGGCTGCAGCATGGCGAGGTTCGTCTTGCCGCAGGCGCTCGGGAACGCGGCGGCCACGTGGTAGCTGCGCCCCTCGGGCGAGACGATCCGGATGAGGAGCATGTGCTCGGCCAGCCAGCCCTCGTCGCGTCCCATCGTCGAGGCGATCCGCAGGGCGAAGCACTTCTTCGCCAGCAGCGCGTTGCCGCCGTAGCCGGAGCCGAACGACCAGATCTCGCGCGTCTCGGGGAACTGGGTGATGTACTTCGTCGGATTGCACGGCCAGGCGACGTCCGCGCGGGTCGTGCCGTCGGCGTCGCGGAGCGGGAACCCGACGGAGTGCACGCCGCGGACGAAGTCGGTCTCCTCGGTGAAGGCCGCGAGCGGCGCGGAGCCGACGCGGGCCATGATCCGCATGTTCAGCACGGCGTAGGGGGAGTCGGTGAGCTGGACGCCGAGCTGCGAGAGCGGACCGCCGACCGGCCCCATCGAGAACGGGACGACGTAGAGGGTCCGGCCGCGCATGGCGCCGGTGAAGTGGGGAGCGAGCTCCTCCTTCATCGCCGAGGCCTCGCGCCAGTTGTTGGTCGGGCCCGCGTCGGCCTCGTCGGTGGTGCAGATGAAGGTGCGGTCCTCGACGCGGGCGACGTCGTCGGGGTCGGTGCGGGCGAGGAACGAGCCGGGCCGCCACTCCGGGTTGAGCGGGATCAGCGTGCCCTCGGCCACCATGCGGGCGGTGAGGCGGTACCACTCGGCGGGGGAGCCGTCGCACCACTCGACGGCATCGGGCTGGAGGATCGCGGCGGTCTCGCGGACCCAGCGGCGCAGGGCGAGCGGGGCGGGCGGCACGACCGGCGCGGCGACCGGGGTCGGCGCGGTGAGGGTGCGCGGTTCGAGGAGGAGGGTGTTGCTGTAGATGCTCATGCTGGCTCCGCTTTCAGTGCAGTCGTCGTCGACGGGGTGGGGAGTCGGTCCTCGTGGCGGTCGTGATCCGACATCTCGAGGGGCGCTCTCTGGCGCCTGAAGCCAGGATGGAGGAGGATCGGAGGGTATTTGCGGGGCTGAAGCCGTCAAGAACGGCTCTTTTTGCTCCTCCGTCACAACCGATCGCTGGAGCTCGCCGTGACCGACACCACCGCCCCCTCGTCCGGGACCGACGCCGCGCTGCTCGGGCAGCGGATCCGGCACTTCCGCACGCGGCGCGGTCTGACCCTCGGGCAGCTCGCCGAGCGCGTCGGCGTCTCGGGCAGTCAGCTCTCGCTGATCGAGACCGGGCGACGCGAGCCGCGCCTCTCGCTGATGCAGGGCCTCGCCTCCGCGCTGGGCGTCGAGCTGGCCGCGCTGCTCTCGGACGAGCCGCCGAGCGAGCGCGCCGCCCTCGAGATCGAGCTGGCGCGGGTGCAGAAGGGCTCGCTCTACCGCTCGCTCGGACTGCCCGAGTTCAAGGTGAACAAGGGGCTGACGACCCCGGTGCTCGAGGCGTTCCTCGGCGTCTACCGCGAGCTGGCGCGCCGTCGCAGCGAGGCCAGTGCGACACCGGAGGAGGCACGGCGCGCCAACACCGCGCAGCGTCTGCAGCTGCGCGAGCGCAACGCCCACCTGCCCGAGATCGAGGCGGTCGCCGGCGAGATGCTCCGCACGGTCGGCCACCGTGGCGGCGCGCTGACGCACAGCTCGGTCTCGAAGATGGCGCGCCACCTCGGCTTCGAGATCATCCACGTCGGCGATCTGCCGCACTCGGCGCGATCGGTGATCGACCTCGCGAACGGACGCATCTACCTCCCGCCCGCCTCCATCCCCGGCGGGCACGGACTGCGTGCGCTGGCGCTGCAGGCGATGGCGCACCGCCTGCTCGGTCACGAGCGCCCGGTCACCTACGCCGACTTCCTCCGGCAGCGGCTCGAGATCAACTACTTCGCCGCGGCCTGCCTGATGCCGCTGGAGCCGGCCGTCGCGTTCCTGGAGGAGGCGAAGCGCGACCGCGACATCTCGGTGGAGGACTTCCGCGACGGCTTCGGCGTCACGCACGAGGCGGCGGCGCTGCGCTTCACCAACCTGCTGACCTCGCACCTCGACATCCGCATGCACTTCCTCCGCGTGCTCGGTGACGGCTCGATCCAGAAGGCCTACGAGAACGACGGCCTGCCGCTGCCGACCGACGTGACCGGGGCCGTGGAGGGGCAGATCGTCTGCCGCTACTGGTCGGCGAGGTCGGCGTTCACCCGCACCAACCGCACGACGGAGTACTACCAGTACGTGGACACCCCGGCCGGAACCTTCTGGTCGGCGTCGCAGACCGGCACCACGGCGACGGAGGAGTTCTCGATCACCGTCGGCGTCCCCTTCGCCGAGGCGCGCTTCTTCCGCGGCCGCGACACCGACCGCCGCGAGCAGTCCCGCTGCCCCGACGAGTCCTGCTGCCGCCGCGCCCCCGCCGAGCTCGCCCAGCGCTGGGACGGCAACGCCTGGCCGAGCGCCCGCCTGCACGCGCACGTCCTCGCCCCGCTGCCCTCCGGCACCTTCCCCGGCATCGACGACGCCGAGGTCTACGAGTTCCTCGACACCCACGCCCGCGAGTCCTGACCCCCTCGCTCGCTCCTCCACACCCCCGTCCCCCTCCCGCGAGATGCCACTTATGAGGTGATTCCTCGGCGTGTCGAGCTCATAAGTGGCATCTCGATGAAGGGGGCTGTGGACAACGGACGCGGGGGATCGGCGAGTGCGGCAGCCTCCTGGGATGCAGGAGGAACGAGAGACCCGGATCGTGAACGCGTCGACGAGCGAGCTGGCGCGGCACCGGCTGGTGGCGGAGTACCCGGTCGCCGTGTTCCGCGGGGCCCGCGCCGAGGTCGAGCCGGCGACCTACGGCGAGAGGATCGCGGCGTTCGCCGCGGTGATGCGACCAGGGGAGTTCTTCTCGCACGCCACGGCCGCCCATCTGCTCCGACTGCCGGACCGGCGGGCGACGGAGACGACTCCTCTGCACGTCTCGGTCGCGCCCCCGATGCGCGCCGCGCGGCGCGTCGGGGTGAAGGCGCACCATCTCTGGGATGAGGGCGTCTCCGTCGTCGACGCCGGCTACCCCACGACGGATCCCGCGTCCACGTTCTGCCATCTCGCCGACTCGCGGTCGCTCGACGAGCTCGTCGTGCTCGGCGACGCGCTCGTGCGACCCGACGAGGAGGGGCGCCGACACGGCCTCCGCGTCGATCTCGAGATCCTCGCGGCCAGGACGGCACGGTACCGGGGTCGCGGCGGCCGACGTGCACGCGAGGCGATCGGCTTCGTCCGGGTCGGCTCGGAATCGCCGAAGGAGACGCTCCTCCGGCTGCTGCTGATCCGCGCCGGGCTTCCCGAGCCGGAGCTCAACGTCGAGCTCTACGACGCGGACGGCGTCTTCGTCGCCCGGGTGGATCTGCTCTACCGCGACCAGTGGGTCGTCGTCGAGTACGACGGCGACCAGCATCGGACGGACATCCGGCAGTACGAGCGGGACATCGCGCGAAGCGAGGCGATCCAGGCGCTCGGCTACCGGCACATCCGCGTGCGCCTCTCGGGTCTCCTCGAGCACCCCGAGGCCACGGCCGCCCGGGTCCGCCGCGCCCTCGGCCTCTGACCCCCTCCGCGAGATGCCACTTATGACGAGTCAGCGCGGCGTGTCGTGCTCATAAGTGGCATCTCGCGGAAGAGGAAGGGGGGTCAGTCGGAGATGAGGGCTCGGGCCGTGCCCTCGTCGAGGATGAGGTCGGTGAGGAGGCCGGCGGCGAGGGCTCCGCGCAGGCCCGGGAGCTTCGAGGCGCCCGAGACGACGCAGATGCGGCGGGACGCGCGGCGCACGGTGGAGAGGTCCGGACCGCTTGCACGTTCGTTCATGGGGATGTCGTCCCAGGTCCCGTCGGCCCGGTAGAACACCGTGGCGACGTCGCCGACGACGCCCGAGGCGCTGAGCGAGGTGAAGTCGCTCGGCTCGAGGTAGCCGCCGATGTAGACCTTCGAGGGGACCGCCGCGAAGGGCGAGCCGAGGCCGAACAGCGCGACGTCCATCCGCTGCTGCAGCTCGAGGACCCGCTTGGTCGACCGCTCGCGCCAGACCGCCTTCTTGGTCATCGGGTCGTCGAAGAACGCCGGCACCGGGAACTGCTGCACCTTCGCGGCGTAGGCGTCGCCGAAGCGGCGCAGGATCTCGCTCGAGTAGTTGATGCCCGTGGTCTCGGTGTTCCCCGCGCCGTTGAGCTGCACGATCTGCGTGTTGTGCGTCTCCTTGGCGATCAGGTGGCGGCTCATCGCGCTCATCGTCGAGCCCCAGGCGATGCCGACGATCATGTTCGAGTCGATGAATGGCCCGAGGATGCGCGCGGCCGAGAGGGCGACGCGCTCGAGCCGGTCGATCTCGCTGGTGTGGTCGGGCACCGGGACGATGTGCGCGGTGATGTCGAAGTGCGCGCGCACCTCGGCCGACAGCGCGCTCGCCCGGTCGAGGGGGGAGCGGATCTGGATGTCGACCAGCCCGGTCGCGCGGGCGTGCGAGAGCAGCCGCGACACCGAGGAGCGCGAGGTGTGCAGCTCGTGCGCGATGGCGTCCATCGTCAGGTCCTGCATGTAGTACAGCTGCGCGGCCCGGAGCGCATCGCGCGTCTTGTCGGGGTGGGTCGCGTGCGTCGTCTCGTCCAGTTCCACGACCGGTCGGACAGGGGTCATCAGCACTCCTTGCACGTATTTCCACCCGTCTTGACCGGATGTGTTGTCGGGTCAAGGATGGCTGTATTCCCTCGCGATATCAACCGTCCATCTGGGGCGGCCACACTCGCACGAGGCACTCGACGAAACACCTACGACACGAAGGCGAGTACGAAGTGGCACAGTCTGTCGGAACTCCCGGAAGCTCCTCCCTCCGCGAGAGCGTCTCCGCCCTGCGGGACACTCCCCGCGCGACCGTTCTCGTGATCGGCGGTGGCATCAACGGCATCGGGACCTTCCGCGAACTCGCGCTCAACGGCGTCGACGTCGCCCTCGTCGAGCGCGGCGACTACGTCTCGGGCGCGTCCAGCGCCTCGAGCCACATGATCCACGGCGGCATCCGCTACCTCGAGAACGGCGAGTTCCGTCTCGTCAACGAGGGTGTGCACGAGCGCAACGGGCTGCTCAAGATCGCTCCGCATTACGTGAAGCCGCTGCAGACCACGATCCCGATCTACTCGACGTTCTCGGGCATCCTGGCCGCGCCGCTGCGCTTCCTCACCCACAAGTCGGGCAAGCCCCAGGAGCGCGGCGCGCTGCTGATCAAGGTCGGCCTGACCCTGTACGACTTCTTCTCCCGCGACGGCGGCGTCGTCCCGCGCCACCAGTTCCACGGGCGCAAGCGCTCGCTGAACGAGCTGCCGAAGCTCGACCCGAAGATCAAGTACACGGCCACCTACTTCGACGCCTCCGTGCATGAGCCCGAGCGCCTGGCGCTCGACGTGCTGCGCGACGCGCTCGTCGGCGGCAAGAAGGCCCGCGCGGCCAACTACGTCGAGGCCGTCGGCACCTCCGAGAACGGCGTGCTGCTCCGCGACCGCGAGAGCGGCGAGGAGTTCGCCTTCCAGGCCGACGTCGTCGTCAACGTCTCCGGACCGTGGACCGACTTCACCAACACCGCGCTCGGCACGACCACGCAGTTCATGGGCGGCACCAAGGGCTCGCACATCGTGCTGGACAACCCCGAGCTGGTCGAGGCCTGCGAGGGCCGCGAGATGTTCTTCGAGCACAGCGACGGCCGCATCGTCCTGATCTACCCGCTCAAGGGCCGGGTCATGGTCGGCACCACCGACATCGAGGCCGACCCGAACGAGCCGGCCGTCTGCACCGAGGAGGAGATCGACTACTTCTTCGAGCTGGTGAACCACGTCTTCCCCTCGATCCCGGTCACCCGCGAGCAGATCGTCTTCAAGTTCTCCGGCATCCGCCCGCTGCCCCGTCACGACGACGAGACCCCCGGCTTCGTCTCCCGCGACTACCGCATCGAGCCCTCGACCCTGCCCGGCGGCAAGACCCCAGTGCTGAGCCTGGTCGGCGGCAAGTGGACGACGTTCCGCGCCCTGTCCGAGCACCTCTCGAACGAGGTCTTCAAGCGGATCGGCGTCACCCGGCGCGTCTCGACCGTCAAGACCGCGATCGGCGGCGGCAAGGGCTACCCGCGCACGGACGCCTCGCGCGCCCAGTGGATCAGCCAGCACCGCTCCGGTCTGTCCTCGGCCCGCACCGGCCAGCTGCTCGAGCGCTACGGCACCCGCGCGCAGGAGGTCATCGAGGCCCTGGCCGACGGCCACGACGAGGCGCTCGACTTCGACAAGGACTTCACCACCGGTGAGATCCGCTACCTCGCCCAGCGCGAGAGCGTCGTGCACCTGATCGACCTGGTCATGCGCCGCACCAACCACGCCTTCACCGGCGGGCTCAGCCGCGAGCTGCTCGAGGAGCTCGCGCAGCACACCGGCGAGGTCCTCGGCTGGGACGACGCCACCCGCGCTCGCGAGGTGGACGCGACGATCGAGCACCTCAAGACGTACAACGGCGTCGATGTCGGCGGCACCTCGATGCAGGCGCCGACGGCGGTCGCCGCCTCCTAGCCGGCGGGACGGCGCGGATCGACGGGAGTCCCGGTTCGAGAGAGTTCTCGGGCCGGGACTTCCGTCGTGACAACGCACAAACGTGCACGCGGCGTTCCTTGTCCCTCGGACAGGGCGCCGATAACTTCACAGACGGCGGGCACCGATGCCCGCCTCGGGCGCGCTGGCGCGTCCGCTCGATGCAAAGGAAATGGTCAACGTGGACAATCTCGGAGTGGTGTTCCTCGCGGAGGTCGTGGGGACGGCGATGCTCGTGCTCCTCGGCTGCGGCGTCGTCGCCAACGTGGCACTCGTCAAGAGCAAGGGCCTCAACGGCGGCACCCTGATGGTGAACTTCGGCTGGGGCTTCGCGGTCTTCGCCGGTGTGATCGTCTCCTACAACTCGGGCGCGCACCTCAACCCGGCCGTCACGCTCGGCCTCGCCGCCAGCGGAGCGACGGAGTTCGGCTCGGGCGTCCCGGTCAACATCGTCTCGATCCTGATGTACATCCTCGCCCAGATGATCGGTGCGATCATCGGCGCCGTCTTCGTCTGGCTCGCCTACAAGCAGCACTTCGACCAGGAGCCCGACCCGGCGAACAAGCTCGGCGTCTTCTCCACCGGCCCGGCCATCCGCAACTACGGCTGGAACTTCGTCACCGAGGTCATCGGCACCTTCGTCCTCGTCTTCGTCGTCATCGGCTTCGGCGGCGGACGCCAGGGCGACGGCGGACTCGCGGCGCTCGGCGCCCTGCCCGTCGCGATCCTGGTGATCTCGATCGGCGCCTCGCTCGGAGGCCCGACCGGCTACGCCATCAACCCCGCCCGTGACCTCGGCCCCCGCATCGCCCACGCGATCCTCCCCATCAAGGGCAAGGGCTCGAGCGACTGGAGCTACGCCTGGGTGCCCGTCGCGGGCCCGATCGTCGGCGGCGTGCTGGCAGGCCTCGCGTCGACCGCGCTGCTGCCGATCCTCTAGCCGGTCCTCACGGCCGACGGTCCCCGGGACCGTCACGCTCTCAGGCCCACTCCACTTCACCCCGTTACGAAGGAGTACTCATTCATGGCTGACTACGTCATCGCTATCGACCAGGGGACCACGTCGTCCCGCGCGATCATCTTCGACAAGAAGGGCTCGATCGTCTCGACCGGGCAGAAGGAGCACGAGCAGATCTTCCCGCGCGCGGGCTGGGTCGAGCACGACCCGATCGAGATCTGGAACAACGTCCGCGAGGTCATCGGCCAGGCGCTCTCCCGCGCCGACCTGACCCGCCACGACATCGCCTCCGTCGGCATCACCAACCAGCGCGAGACCGCCGTGGTCTGGGACCGGACCACCGGCAAGCCCGTCTACAACGCGATCGTCTGGCAGGACACCCGCACCCAGTCGATCGTCGACCGCCTCGCCGGCGACGAGGGCCCCGACCGCTTCAAGTCGATCGTCGGCCTCCCGCTGGCGACCTACTTCTCCGGCACCAAGATCGTCTGGATCCTCGAGAACGTCGACGGCGCCCGCGAGAAGGCGGAGGCCGGCGACTTGATGTTCGGCACCACCGACACCTGGGTGCTCTGGAATCTCACCGGCGGAGTCGACGGCGGCGTGCACAAGACCGACGTCACCAACGCCTCGCGCACCCTCTTCCTCGACCTCGAGACGCTCGAGTGGCGCGACGACATCCTCGAGGCCTTCGGGGTGCCGAAGTCGATGCTCCCCGAGGTCTGCTCCTCCTCCGAGGTCTACGGCCACGTCGAGTCCTCGTCGCTCCTGCGCGAGGTCCCGATCGCGGGCATCCTGGGCGACCAGCAGGCCGCGACCTTCGGCCAGGCGGCGTTCGATCCGGGCGAGGCGAAGAACACCTACGGCACCGGCAACTTCCTGATCTTCAACACCGGCACCGAGATCGTGCACTCCAAGAACGGGCTGCTCACGACCATCGGCTACAAGCTCGGCGACGGCGAGGTGCACTACGCGCTCGAGGGTTCGATCGCGGTCTCCGGCTCGCTGATCCAGTGGCTGCGCGACAACCTGGGTCTCATCGGCTCGGCTCCCGAGGTCGAGGCGCTGGCCGCCACGGTCGAGGACAACGGCGGCGCGTACTTCGTCCCCGCGTTCTCCGGTCTCTTCGCGCCGTACTGGCGAGCGGACGCGCGCGGTGCGCTCGTCGGCCTGACCCGCTACGTCAACAAGGGCCACATCGCCCGCGCCGCGCTCGAGGCGACCGCCTTCCAGACCCGCGAGGTCCTGGACGCGGTCAACGCCGACTCCGGCGTCCCGCTGCAGGAGCTCAAGGTCGACGGAGGCATGATCGCCAACAACCTGCTGATGCAGTTCCAGGCCGACATCCTCGGCGTCCCGGTCGTCCGGCCGGTCGTCGCGGAGACCACCGCGCTCGGTGCCGCGTACGCCGCGGGCCTCGCGGTCGGCTTCTGGGAGAACCTGGACGACCTGCGCCAGAACTGGCAGGAGGACTCGCGCTGGACCCCCTCGATGGACCAGGACGAGGCCGCCCGCCAGTACCGCCTCTGGAAGAAGGCCGTCACGAAGACCTTCGACTGGGTCGACGAGGACGTGCAGTAGTCACCGCACCGCCGAACGACGAGGGCCCGCGCACGCGATGTGCGCGGGCCCTCGTGCGTCTGCGGCGGATCTCGATGCGCCCGCTGCGCGGTCCCTGCTGGTCGAGCAGCGGCATGCGCGGTCCCTGCTGGTCGAGCAGCGGCATGCGCGGTCCCTGCTGGTCGAGCAGCGCGCAGCGCGTATCGAGACCCCGCCGAGCTCCGTCAGAGCAGCGGGCGGCGGCGACCCGTCGCGACGGCGACCACTGCGAGCACCAGCAGCCAGACCGGACCCGCCAGCACGGCCGTGGCCGTGGGTGGAGTGGACGCCGACAGGGCGGCGAGGGGCGCGACGTCCTCGAGCGCGGTGCCGCTCGTGAGGGTCGCGGCGCTCAGCGGAGCGAGGGCCGCGAAGAGCACGAACAGCGGTGCACGGACGATCGTGCCGATCAGGGCGCCCCAGATCGCGCCTGCGACGCCGACCACAGGGATCAGAGCCGCCGCTCCCGGATCGGGAGCGACCTCTCCTGCGGAGACCACCGCGACGCCGCCGAGTCCGATCGCGACGGACGCCGTCGCGAGCACCGCGCCGACGGTCGCCGCCGTCAGGAGCCGCGCGCCGAGGGCGGACCGGAGCCCCGACGAGAGCACGTCGCGCGCGAGGATCCCCTTCTCGAACGCGGCGGCCGTGCGCAGCGCGCCGAACGCGGCCGCGCCGACCGCACCGCCCTGCAGCAGCGCCGCCGTGATCGCGTGCTCGAGCGACTCCGACTCCCCGGGCGGGAGTGCGCGCAGATCGACCGGCGCCACGGCGAGGAGGAGCGGGAGCACGGGGAGCAGCCCGAAGACGAGACCCCAGAGCGGCGTCCGGCTCGCGACCACGCGTCGCAGCTCCGCGACGACGGCGCGGAGGAGGGGTCCTGCCGCTGCCGGCTCCGTCATCGGGCGCGCCGCCGTTCGAGGATCCGCGCGCCGAGGAGCGCCAGGATCGCCCAGACGGCCAGGACGGCGAGGGAGAGCGGCGGCGGGAGCATCCCCTCGACCGGCGCTCCGGTGGCTCCGGCGACGGCCCCGATGGGGAGCAGCCGCCCGACGTCGCGGGCGACGGTCAGGAGCGGTACGGCGAGGGCGGCGGGCAGGACCAGCACGATCGGGATGCACGCGTAGTAGTTCCGCACCGCGTAGCCGACGCCGACGCCGAGAGCGCCGCAGAGGGCGCAGGCGAGGACGACTCCGACCGAGGAGGACAGGAGCGAGGCGTCCGTGGTCAGGCGGCGATCGGCGGTCGCCAGGACCACCGCGGTGATCGGCCACCAGCCCGCCACCGCGACGAGCCCGAAGACCGCTCCCGAGATCGTGCCGGCCAGCGCCTTCGCGACGAGGATCGCGTCCCGGCTGCCGAGGAGGAGGGTCCGCTCGAGGGAGTGGTAGTAGGTCTCCCGGGTGTACGCGTACGCCCCGTAGAAGCACGCGCCGAGGGCGGCGCACGCCGCGAAGCCGAAGACGAACCGGGTCGCCTGGGCGTCGTCGAGTCCGCTGAGCCGGTCGACGGTGCCGGGCGCGTTCAGGCCGAACGCGGGGATCAGGATCGCGTAGGCGAGCAGGACAGGGAACGACGAGCCGCTGCGCGAACGGAGGATCTCGGCGCGCGCGAGGGCGACCGCGCGGCTCATCGGCCGGCCTCGCCCTCGACGAGGTCGAAGTAGCCGTCCTCCAGACTCCGCCCGCCCGAGCGGGTGAGCTCGTCGAGGGGCCCGTGGAAGAGCATCCGGCGCCGCAGCACCACGACCTCGTCGACGGTGTGCTCGAGCTCGGCGAGCTGATGGCTCGACACGAGGACCGTGCGCCCGCGCTCGGCCTCCGCTCGGATCAGGCGCCGCAGCCAGCGGATCCCCTCGGGATCGAGCCCGTTCGCCGGCTCGTCGAGGACCAGGATCTCCGGGTCGCCCGCGAGGGCCGACGCGAGACCGAGGCGCTGGCGCATGCCCGTCGAGTAGCCCCGGACCGGTCGACGACCCGCCTCGGCGAGCCCGACCCGCTCCAGCAGCTCGTCGACCCGGGAGAGGGGCGCCCCGACCGCGCGGCAGAGGATCGCGAGGTGCCGTCGGCCGGTGATCCCGTTCTCGAAGCCGAGGCCGTCGAGGTGCACGCCGACGACCCGGGCGGGCTCGCGCAGATCCGCGAAGCGGCGCCCGCCGACCCGGGCCTCACCCGCGTCCGGGCGCAGCAGTCCGACCAGCCCGCGGAGGGCCGTGCTCTTGCCGGCCCCGTTCGGGCCGAGCAGTCCGACGACCGAGCCCTGCCGCACGGAGAAGCTGAGGTCGTCCACGACGCGGCGCCCGCGGAAGGCCTTGGTGAAGTGCAGGAAGTCGAGAGCCGGGCTCATGGCGGACCTTTCCGGTGGGGGAGGGAGTGGGGGGAGGGTCATCGTCGTCGTGCGGTGGTCCCGCCGGCGCCGACCGGTCGTGCGGACAGGTCGTCGAGGAGGCTGTGCACGGGGTCGACGAGGGTCGGGTAGTCGCCGGAGACCGATCGCGCGAGCACCTTCGCGGCGGCGAAGGCGAGGGCGGGCCGCGCCTCGTCGGAGTGCAGGCGCTCGCCGAGCACCTCGACGAGCGACCGCCGGGCGTCGGGAGCGGCGAGGCAGTGCACGTAGAGGGTCGCGAGGTCGAGGTGCTCGGGGCCCCGGCCCCAGGCCTCCCAGTCCGCGATCCCGAGTGGAGCGACGAGCAGGTTGCCGGGGTGCAGGTCGCCGTGCGCGGTCGTCCATCGGCTCGTACCGCGCGGGAACCGGTCGCCGAAGAAGCTGTGGAGGAGGCGGTCCACCGTCGCCGGGACGGTCGACTCCCGCTCGGTCGGCACGACGGCGAGACGCTCGAGCACCCGGCCGAGCTCGACCCACACCGCCGGATCGACGGCGGTGCCGGGCGCGAGCTCCGGGGTGGGCGACAGGGGTCGGCCCGGGAGGCGGGTCATCAGCTCGGCTCGGAGGCGGTACCCGCCCACCTCGGGCAGGTCCCACTCCTCGACCGCGAGGACGTCGGGCTTCGGGAGCGCGGGCAGGACGCCGCTGTCCGCCGTGCCCGTCCACCACATCCCCTGGGCGAGCCCGGCGGGAGAGCTCACGAGGCGGAGCCAGAGCCGCTCGGCCCCGCGCCGGACGGGACCGGAGAGGGTCCGGCCGCGCCAGCCCGCGACCGTGCGGCCGTCGCTCGCGACGGCGAGCAGGCGGAGGGCGTGCGCGAAGGCGGTGTCGAGCGCAGTGGCGGCGGTCATCGCCCGACCTCCAGGCGCCGCAGCGCGGCGCCCGCGACGAGGTCGAGCACCGCGCCGCCGACCGTCCCGTCACCGAGGGCGATCGAGGCACCGCCGACCTCGGCGGGATCCGCTCCCTCGGGCAGGGCGAGGCGGTAGCCCACGGCCGGCACGTCGCCGAGCCCGCTGAGGGGCGCGAGCGCCGCGACGGGGGCGTCCAGCGACTCCGCGGGGCCGTCCACGACCGCCGTCGACCGCGGGGAGCGGACGGCGATCCCGTTGCTGGTCAGCCGCACCGGAGTGCCGGGCACGATCCTCGGATCGGCCGAGGTCCGGACGAGGAGGGTCTCGCCGGCGCGGACGACGTAGCCGCCCTCGATGCGCTCCTCGAGGGGGAGGGCGCCGACCCCGGCGAGAGTGGCGGCGAGGACTGCGGTGGCGCCGACCACCCGGAGGGCTCCCACGCCGCCCCTCCTCGCGGCTCGGGCGAACCGGACGACGGCGACGGCGAGCACGCCGAGCAGCGCCGCGGCGAACACCAGCGCGAGGACCGCCCCCGGCTCGGTGAGGGTCAGGACGGGGACGCTGCGGAGGTAGGCCCAGCCGATCAGGAGCAGGGCGAAGGCGCGGCAGCCGACTCCGAACAGGACGAGCCAGGGGGAGCTGCGTGGAGCGGTGCCGCCCAGCAGGCGCAGGACGGCGTCGCCGGCGGCGCGGATCGCGGTTCTCCGCAGGAACGGCCGGTCGAGGACCGCGACCAGGGCGAGGTAGCCGTCGAGGTGCACGAGCGGGAGGAGATTGGTCAGCGCGCTGAGCGCGGCCGCGACGACGAAGCAGGAGAGGGCGGCCCTGCCCGTCGGCGCCCACAGCAGCGCGGTGGCGGCGCTCGCCGCGAGGACGAGGTGCACCGCCGGGCCGGCGAGCGCGACCGCCGCGCGGGAGCGCCGGTCGCCGAGGCGCCAGCCGTCGGTGACGTCGCAGAAGAACGCGGGGGCGAGGTAGAAGATCATCACCCCGGCCCTGCGGGGTCGTCCGCCGAGAGCGGCGAGGGAGACGGCATGACCGGCCTCGTGCACCGCTCCCGCGAGCAGGAACGCGGCGGAGACCACGAGGAGCGAGGGCAGCGGCAGCGGCTCGCTCAGGACCGCGCCGATCTCGGTGCCGTGGACGATCGCGCTCACGCCGCCCAGGAGCAGCACTGCGCCGACCGCGGCGCCGGCGAGCAGCCGGATCGGCCGACGGCGCAGGAGCCGCGCGAGGGCGAGCGCCGGACGCGTCGCATCGAGCAGGGTCAGCTCGAGACTCGCCGGCGGGCGGAACCGCAGCCGCGCGGACCTCGGCTCGCGGCGCTCGGAACCGGCCAGGAGCCCGGCCGTCGCGAACTCGCGGAGCAGGCGGTCGGCCTCCTCCTGAGTGAGGGACTCGACGGACCGGGACGCCGTCTCGGCGCCGCCGGTGGTCGTGCCGCCGGGGGTCGTGCCACCGGCTCCCGCCCCGCCGACGTCGCCGCCACCGGCGCGCAGCCCCGCGGCGAAGGTCGCCACGGCCGGCCCGACCCGGGCCCGCGGAACGCCGTGCACCGAGAGGATCCAGGGGGCGCCGGGCGCGATCGGCGCATCGATCGTCACGCTCTCCGCCAGCCGGGGCGCGCGGCCGCTCACGACCGGACCAGCTGCAGCAGCGTCGAGTCCTCGGTCTCCGCCAGCTCGGTGCGCCCGGCGACGCGCAGCCCCGCGAGCGCGGCCTCCTCCGACACCTCGTCGGCATCGACAACGTTCACCCGCGAGTGGAAGAGGCGCGCCATCGCCCGACCGTCCGCGTCGGCGCCGAGCTGCACGACCTCGACGTCGCGGTGCAGCCCGTCGGGCGTGACGGCGGAGGTGACGACGGCCGCTCCCGGTCCGCCGCACGGGCCGGGCACGGCGCGCACCCGCGAGCTCCGGCTGCCGGCGACGTAGGCGTGGCCGGCCGTCGAGGCGGTGATCAGCAGGACCCCGCCGTCCGCGAGGTGCGCGCGGGCGACCCGGAGGAAGGCCTGCCGTCCGGCTCGGTCGAGGAGCGCGATGGACGTGGCCCCGAGCACGACGGCGCCGAAGCGCTCCGGCAGGTGGAAGCAGGTCATGTCGCCGACCAGCGCCCGGGAGCCTGCGGCGATCCGGGCGGCGGGGAGCGTCGCGATCCGCGAGCGGAGGATGTCGATCATCGTCGGCGAGAGATCGACGGCGACGACGGGGCGGCCGAGACCGAGCAGCGGCACGGTCAGGCGTCCGCCGCCGCTGGCCAGCTCGAGGATCGGTCCCCCGGTGCGGCGGACCGCCGCCAGCAGCGGGCTGATCTCGCTGCGGTCGTCGGCGGTGAAGTGCTCGTAGACGACGGACCCGTCGGGGCCGTAGAGGTCCTCCGGCGCGACGGGCTCCGCGGAGAGTGCGCTGAGGAGCGCGGCGCTCGCGGCGGTGGGCTGCGGGGTATCCGCGTGCTGGTGCATGGTCGCTCCGGTTCTCGGGCAGGGCTGCGGGGTGGGGATGGTCTTGGGGGAGCGGTTCCGGGCGCGAGGCACCCGGAACCGCTCGGACGGCGGAGCCGCCTAGGTCGCCAGCAGGACGATGCCGCCGAGCCCGATGATGACCCTCAGGCCCCAATCGGCGGTTCTCCAGCCGTCGGCGGGAGCGACGGCCGGCTCGATCTCCTCGAAGAGAGTGCTGTTCTCCATTTCTCACCTCCTTCATGAGAGGACAGGGTTCGTCTGCGCTAGGTCAGGACGATCGCGCCGAGTCCCAGCCCGACGGCGATCCCGAGCTTCGTCGCGATGTACCAGTCCGAATCCGGTGCGGACATCGATTCGATCTCCTCGAATCGCAGGTCTGCGGATGCGTGCATGTCTTCTCCTCCTCTCCTGCTCTCTCGTCGTGTCGGCCTCGCGGTCGCGGGGCCGATCCCAGCGGTGCCGCGGCTCAGGTGAGGAGACCGAGGAAGAGCCCCGCGACGAGGATCCCCGTGCCGAAGCCCTGGCGCGCCGACTCCCAGTCGGGAGCGACCGCCGGCTCCAGCTCCTGGAAGGCGAGCTCGTTCTGCGTGATCATGTGTTCACCTCCCTCATCCGTTCGGTGGACCTGCGCGGGCGGAACGCCGCGCGCAGGAGTCTCAGGGCGTCGTCGATCGCGAGGCCGGGCAGTGCCGAGCGGCCCCATCGAGCGACGATCGCGGGGGCCGCGTCGAGGAGTGCGCGGTCCTCGACGGCGGGCACGGCGATCCCCCACCGCTCGGACCACTGGGCGCTGCCCACGACGGGATCGGGGTGGAGCTCGAGGGGAGCGGCGAACCAGTGCCACACGACTCGTCGCCGCGCGCGGCGCTCGGCCGAGTCACGACTCCAGAGGACGGGCAGCAGGGGCATCGTCGCCGGCACCTTCCGCAGGCCGGCGCGGCTGCTCACCTCGTTCGCCAGGTACCAGTGCGTCGCCGCGAAGGGATCGGCCGTCGCCGACCGCAGCACGTCGTGGCTGGCGGCGCTCGCCGAGCCGAGGGCGGCGCGGTCGGCCCGGTGGACGACTCCGGTGCCCCCGGCGACGCGGCCGCCGGCGTCCGCGAGCGACTCGAGGAGTCGTCGCGCCGGAGCGTCGGCGGAGCGATCCGCCGGCGACCCGGACCGCGAGCCGATCAGCCGCAGGGCCGCTTCCGCCGCTCCCTCGAGGACGGAGGACCGGGGCAGCGTCGCGGTGAGATCGGCGTCGAGCAGTGCCGCGTCCGCTCGGAGCGCATCGCCGACCACGACCGACCGCAGGCCGTCGATCTCCCGGCAGGCCGCGGCGCTCGTCTCGCTGCCCGGTCCGATCGTCGACGGGACCAGGACGAGCCGGGGGAGCCGGGCCGACGCGGGCGGAACCGGCGCGAGGAGCCCGCCGTGCCGGCCGAGCAGGGTGTCGATGCGCGGACGGTGGGCGCGGTCCGCGGCGAAGAGCCGCGCCAGCGCCGCGATGTCGTGCAGCCTGCCGCCGCCGATGCCGACCAGGCGGTCCGGACGGACCGCGCGGAGGGCGCGATCGACGCGGTCGAGGAGCGCACCCTGCTCCTCCGTCACGTCGAGGACGGCGAGCGTGCCGGGGAGGGACTCCGGATCGACGAGGCCGTTCCGGAGGAGAGCGCTGTCGAGGACGACCAGCGTCCGCCGCGCACCGCTCGTCGCAGCGTCCGCGTCGAGCCCTGTGCGCAGATCCGTGCTGAGGCCGCTCATGCGTCGAGCGCCGCACCGACGATGCCGGGCAGCACCGCCAGGTCCGCGTCGCTCACCACGGCGGCGGGGAGGAACTGGATGCCGCCCGGCGCCGGGTGCACGACCGCTCCGCGCCGCCTGATCTCCTCCACCAGGCCGAGGACCTCGGCCGAGGTGGCGACTCCCCGGATCCGCAGAGCTCGGAAGCAGCCGACTCCGGAGTGCCCGAGCACCCGCGGGTGAGCGCCGAGGGTGTCGATCACCCGGTCGAGGCCGGCACTCACCCGGGGGAATCCGTCGGGTCCGAGGAGCTCGGGGAGTCGCGCCAGGCTCTCCAGCACGGCGGCGCAGACGGCGGGTGTCCCGGCCTGCGTCTCGGCGTGGACGAAGGGAGCGTCCGCCGCGTCGATCTCCGCGAGGAGCCGCTCACCGAGGACGACGGCGGCCGCGGCGAGCGTGCCGTTCGTCAGTGCCTTCGACAGGACGACCGCGTCCGGCACGAACGGCCAGCGGGAGGAGGCGAGGAAGGGGCCGGCCCGGCCGAAGCCCGTCGCCACCTCGTCGGCGACGACCGGGACACCGTCGCGCGAGGCGCGCTGCAGCACCGCCAGGACGTCGTCGGACAGCTCGAGGGCACCGGATCCGAGGACGGGCTCCACGACGATCCCGCAGATCCGCCGCCCCTCGCGGAGCAGCAGCGACTCCAGGGCGCCAGGGTCGTCGTGCGCCACATGGCGGACGCCCGACCGGTCGACGCCGTAGAGGTCCTGGGCGAGCCGGTCGCCGCTCAGGGCGTGGGCGCCGTAGGTCAGCCCGTGGTAGCTGCCGGACAGGCCGACGACCAGACGCCGGTCCGGTCGCCCGAGGAGGGCGGCCCGCTGACGGAGCAGCTTCATGACCGCGTCGTTCGCGCTGCCGCCCGAGGTGGTGAAGAAGACCCGGGTGAAGGAGGAGTGCGGGAAGGACCCTCCGACCGCCGACAGGAGGGCGGCTGCCGCCCGTTCCGCCCAGGGGTGACCGCGCCGGAACAGGGGGAGGTAGGACGCCGCCGCCAGTGCATCCGCGATCGCCGCGGTGAACTCGGGTCGTCCGTGCCCGAACGGCACGTTCCAGAGGCCGCTCGCGACGTCGATCGCCTCGACCCCGTCGGCGAAGAGGATCCTGGCGCCCGACGCACCCGTGGCGGCCACAGTCGCTGCGGCGACGGACGGCGGGACGAGCGGGAGGAGGACCGCGGAGGCGCTCATGCCTCTCCTCGGAGAGCGACGCCCTCGCGCTCGAAGCCCCCGATGATCCGTTCGACGAACGAGGCGTCCACCGCGTCCTCCTCGGGGAGTCGCCCCTCCGCGCCCCCTGTCCCACCGCCGAGCAGGTGCTCGACGACGACGGCGGCCCGGGCGGTCAGTGCGAAGCGCCGCAGGGATCGAGGCTGCACGAGCACCCGCTCCTCGCCCCGGTGCAGGAGGAGGAGGTCGGAGCGCGTGATCCTCGACGCGTCGCCACCGGGAGCGACCGTCGTGCCGAGGCCGGACACCGACCTGGCCGGGCCGTCGTCCTGAGGGGCCGCGAAGGCGAGAGCGGCGCGGTACAGACCCAGCCAGGGACGATCGGTCACGTCCGCGGCGAGGTCGCCGCCCAGGCCGGCGAGCCGGGCGAGCGGCGGGTGGGACCGGTCCAGCGCCGCCGCCAGGGGGCCGGGATCGCCGAGGTCCCCGAGGACGGCGCCGTCCTGGCCGAGTCGCGCCACACCGTCCCGGTCGACGTCGACGGCGGCCACGGGGACGGGATCGCCGGCGTCGACGAGCGGTGCTCCGCTCACCGCGACGGTCGCGCCGAGGAGCTGGGGGAGCAGGCGACCGCTGTTCCGCGCCGCATCCGCGTCCTCGAGGTACGCACGCCAGCCGTCGAGGTCCCGGAGGCGCGCGATGGTCGCTCCCGTGAGCGGCAGGAAGGCGATCGAGGCGTAGTCCTCGACCTGCACCCGCAGCCCGCTGAACCACGCCTCGTCCCCCGGCTCGTCCAGTCCTCCGCGGTAGGGGGCCACCGTCGCTCCGGTGTGGCTCGGAGGAGGCGTGCGGTCGTCGTCCGCTGCGCGGTCGTCGGGGACGAGCAGGACGTCGCCGGGACGGAGGAGCTGCTCCACCGCTCCCTGCAGACGAGCGTCGGCGACGCGGAGCACGCGCCCCGCGCCCTCGCCGCTCGGGTCGCCGGTCACCCACTGCCGGACGGCCGCCGCGACGCCTCGCCGATCCTCTGGATCGGGGGCGGTGTCGGCGCTGGCGCCGGGGGAGGGTGTGGGGAGGTGTGCCATACGCAGATGGTAAGCGACGGTTGCTCACGCCTGTCAAGCCCGATTCGTCACGGCGCGGGACGGCGGCCTGCGTTGCGCGCCGCGGCTCCGCGGTCCGGGCAGGGTCGTGCCAGAGTCTCCGGATGATGACGACGACGAGAGACGAAGAACGCCGGCGGCCGGTCTGGCACGGACTCCTCGCGGTGGTCATGGCTGCCGCCGTTGCGGCGACGTCCCTGAGGGGCATCGACTCGCCCTACGACACCGTGACCGTCGTCGTCTGCGGCCTGGCCTCCGCCGTCGCCGTCGTCTCGCTGTTCCGTCGCGGGTGACACTCGGCCGCAGCGACACCCGGCCGCAGCGGCACTCGACCGGCCCGCCGTCCCGCCTCCGCCGGAACGCAGGACCGTACCGGTCAGCCCGCGAGCTCCGCGACCGCGTCCAGCTCGTCCAGCGAGCCGATCCGCCGCACGCCGAGCTCGACGGCCTCCGCCGGCAGCTCGCGCCCGTGCTCGGGCCCGCCGACCCGGTCGAGCCACACCCCGCGCAGGCCCGCGCGCGCCGCGCCGATCGCATCGGTGCCCAGCCGGTCGCCCACGTACAGCGCGTCAGTCGGAGCGACGCCGAACCGCTCGCAGGCGACGTGGAAGATCCGCGCGTCCGGCTTCGTCACGCCGACCTCGCCCGACGCGACGAGGTGCTCGATCCGCTCCGTGAGGCCGATCGCGTCCGTCTTGCCCGTCTGGAAGTCGAGGTCGCCGTTGGTGATCACGCCGATCCGGACGCCCGCCGCGTCGAGCCGGTCGAGCGCGGGCAGCGCGTCGTCGTGCAGCGTCCACGCCGCGACGTAGTGCCCCAGGTAGCTCGCGAACCACGCGCTCGCCTGCTCCGGATCGAGCACGACGCCCGCGTCCGCCGCGAAGGCCGCCGCCCGCGCCCGGCGCTGCCCCTCGTAGTCCAGCTCGCCGGCGAGGTAGCGGTGGTAGTGCTCCTCCTCCAGTGCGTACCAGCGCCGCTGGAGCGCGCCCGCGTCGCCCCGGTACGCCTTGCCCAGGGTCGCCGCGTAGGCGACGATGCCCTCCCGCACCGCGCGGGCGTGCGCGAAGAGCGTGTCGTCGAGGTCGAAGAGGGCGAGCCGGATCATCGCGCTCAGCGGCTGCGGCGGAGGAAGCCGACGCGCTCGTACACGGTCGCGAGCGTCCGCTCGGCCGTCTCGGAGGCGCGGTCGGCGGCGCGGGAGAGCACCCGGTCGAGCTCGGCCGGGTCGGCGAGCAGCTCGGCGGTGCGCTCGCGGATCGGGTCGAAGGTCGCCGCGACGACCTCGACGAGGCCCTTCTTCAGATCGCCGTACCCGCGACCGGCGTACTCCTGCTCGAGCGACTCGATCGTGCGGTCGGCGAGGACCGAGTACACGGTCAGCAGATTGGAGACGCCGGGCTTGGCCTCGCGGTCGAAGCGCACCTCGGACTCGGTGTCCGTGACGGCGCGCATGATCTTCTTCGCGGTGACCTTGGGCTCGTCCAGCACGCTGAGCAGGCCCGCGTCCGACTCCGCCGACTTCGACATCTTCGCGCCGGGGTTCTGCAGGTCGTAGATCTTCGCGGTCTCGCGCGCGATGTGCGGCTCCGGGATGCGGAAGGTGCCGCCGAAGCGCGTGTTGAAGCGGTTCGCGAGGTCGCGGGTCAGCTCGAGGTGCTGGCGCTGGTCCTCGCCGACCGGGACCGAGTCGGTCTGGTACAGCAGGATGTCGGCCGCCATCAGGATCGGGTAGGTGAAGAGGCCGACCGAGGCCGCCTCCGTGCCCTGCTTCGCCGACTTGTCCTTGAACTGCGTCATCCGGCTGGCCTCGCCGAAGCCGGTGACCGTGTTGAGGATCCACGCCAGCTCGGCGTGCGCGGGGACGTGCGACTGGATGAACAGCGTCGAGCGCTCCGGGTCGATGCCGGCCGCGATGTACTGCGCGGCGGTCGCGCGGGTGCGGGCGCGCAGCTCGGCGGGCTCCTGCGGCACGGTGATCGCGTGCAGATCGACGACGCAGAAGTAGGCGTCGAAGCCGTCCTGCATCGCGACCCACTGGGTGAGGGCGCCGATGTAGTTGCCGAGGTGCAGCGAGCCCGAGGAGGGCTGCATGCCGGAGAAGATGACGGGCTTCGCGCCCGGAGTGCTGGGGGTCATGGTGTGGCCTCGAATGCGGTGCGGTCGCGCGGTGTGCGCGGGGGAGGGGGAGGAGGGACTGGCGGGCTCGGCGCGGCGCGAGCCCGGGAGCTCAGAGCTCGTAGTCGACGACGACGGGCGCGTGATCGGACCAGCGCGTGTCCCAGGCGCTCGCGCGGTCGATCTCGTAGCTGCGGGCGAGCGCGGCGAGCTCGGGCGTCGCCAGCTGGTAGTCGATCCGCCAGCCGGTGTCGGTGTCGAAGGCCTGGCCGCGCTGCGACCACCAGGTGTAGGGCCCGGGCACCTCGCCGGCGAAGCGGCGGCCGAGGTCGACCCAGCCCAGGCCGGCTCCGGCGTTGTAGCCCTCCTCGCCCTCGGCGCCGACGAAGCGGTCGAAGTAGGCGCGCTCCTCGGGGAGGAAGCCGGCCTTCTTGACGTTGCCCTTCCAGTTCTTGATGTCGAGGGTGCGGTGGCCGACGTTGAGGTCGCCCATCACGACGGCGAGCGGGCTGTGCGCCTGCAGCTGCGGCAGGCGCTCGATCATCGCGTCGAGGAAGCGCATCTTCTCGTCCTGCTTCGGCGTGCCGACACCGCCCGAGTGCACGTAGGTCGAGACGACGGTGACGGTGCGGCCGTCGACCTCGTAGTCGGCCTCGAGCCAGCGGCCCGCCGAGTCGAAGTCGTCGGCGCCGAGGGCGACCCGGTGGATCGAGGCGCGGTGGCGCGAGGCGAGCGCGACTCCGGCGCGGCCCTTGGCCGTCGCCTCGTCGTGCAGGACATCCCACTCGTCGCCGAGGAGGCCGGTGAGGTCGTCGGTGGAGGCGCGGACCTCCTGCAGGGCGAGGATGTCGACGTCGCGGGCGGCGAGCCAGTCGCCCATGCCCTTGCGGAAGGCGGCGCGGACGCCGTTGACGTTGACGGAGGCGATGCGGAGCGGCTTTCGAGTCACCGGAGCAGTCTACGGAGGACCGGCGACAGGCGAGCGGCAGGCGGCGGCGAGGTCCCCGGGTACGCGGAAGCCGGCGGCCCCGTCCGCGGCGCCCCCCTCGGAGGAGGGGGCGACGCGGGATCGGGACCGCCGGCGGGACCGCTCAGGACGGTCGGTCGGTGGGCGCCGGGATCAGACGGCGACGGGGCGGGCCGTGGCCGGCTCCGGGACCTCGGCGACGACCGGGGCCCGCTTGATGCTCTTCGCGACGATCACGCAGACCGCCGTGACGACCATGCCGACGAGGATCGCGACCAGGTAGAGCAGCGGCTGCCCCACCAGTCCGGTCACCCAGACACCGCCGTGCGGGGCGCGGAGCGTCGAGCCGAACAGCGCGACGAGCGCACCGGTGACGGCCGAGCCGATCATCGCGGAGGGGATCACGCGCAGCGGGTCGACCGCGGCGAACGGGATCGCTCCCTCGGAGATGAACGACGCGCCCAGCAGGTAGGCCGCCTTGCCGTTCTGGCGCTCGGCGTCGGTGAAGAGGCGCTTGCGGAGCGACGTGGCGAGCGCGAGGCCCAGCGGCGGGGTCATGCCCGCCGCCATCACGATCGCCATCACCTTGAACTGCACCGAGTTCGGGTCGCCGTCCGCGGGGACGGAGGCGAGACCCGTGGTCGCGAAGGCGTAGGCCACCTTGTTGACCGGGCCGCCCATGTCGAACGCCATCATCAGGCCCAGAATGATCCCGAGGATGATCAGGTTGCCGCCGGTGAGACCCGAGAGCCAGGCCGACAGTCCCTCGCTCAGCGCGCGCAGCGGCGCTCCGAGCACGACGAACATCAGGAAGCCCGTGATGAAGGTCGCGATCAGCGGGATGATGACGACCGGCATCAGCGACTTGAACGCCGCCGGCAGCTTGATCCGCGAGATGTAGAGCGCCGCGTAGCCGGCGATGAAGCCGGAGGCGAGGCCGCCGAGGAAGCCGGCGCCGACGGTGACCGCCACGGCGCCGCCGAGGAAGCCGGGCGCGATGCCGGGGCGGTCCGCGATGCCGAAGGCGATGAAGCCCGAGAGCACGGGGACCAGGAACGCGAAGGTCGCGCCGCCGATCAGGAACATCACTCCGGCCCAGTCGGTGATGTTCGCGATGTCGAAGCCGTTGTCGATGATCTGCTGCGGCGTGTAGCTGACGATCTGGTAGCCGCCGAAGAGGAACGACAGCGCGATCAGCAGACCGCCCGCCGCGACGAACGGGATCATGTACGAGACGCCGGTCATCAGGTTCTGGCGGATGCGCGTGCCGACGCCCACCTTCTTGGGCGCGGCGGGGGCCGCGGCCGGGGTCGAGCGGGTGGCGGCAGCAGCCGTGCCGGTGCCGCGCAGGGCGAGCGCCCGGTCGAGCACCTCGTCGGGCTTCGACAGCGCCTCGGCGACGCCGACCTGGAGGATCGGCTTGCCGGCGAAGCGCTCCTTGCCGCGGACCTCGAGGTCGGCGGCGAGGATGACGACGTCCGCGGCGGCGATGTCGCCCGCGGTCATCTCGTCCGAGCCGGCGGCGCCCTGCGTCTCGACGTGGATCGGGTAGCCGCGCTTCTTCGCAGCCTGCTCGAGCGCCTCGGCGGCCATGTAGGTGTGCGCGATGCCGGCGATGCAGCTGGTGACGGCCACGAAGCGCGGGCCGGTCGTCGCGGCGGCGGCGGGCGCGTCCTGGACCTTCGCGGCGGCGCGATCGATGACTTCGGCGGCCTTGGCGAGCGCCTCCGAGGTGCCGACCTCGAGGGTCGGCTTGCCGGTGAAGCGCTCCTTGCCGCGGACCTCGAGGTCGGCGGCGAGGATCACGACGTCCGCGTCGGCGATCGTCTGGTCCGACATCGGGTCGGAGCCGGCCGCGCCCTGGGTCTCGACCTGGATCTCGTACCCCTTCTTCTTGGCGGCCTGCTCGAGGGCCTCGGCCGCCATGTAGGTGTGGGCGATGCCGGCGATGCAGCTGGTGACGGCGACGATCTTCACGAGACGACGACCTCTCGGGCGATGATGTCCGCGACCTCCTGGCCGCTGGAGGCGGCGCGGAGCGAACCGGTGAAGGACTCGTGGATCAGCTTGCGGGCGAGCTGGGCGAGGATCTTGAGGTGGGCCTGGTCCGCGCCGTCGGGGGCGGCGATGAGGAAGATCAGGTCGGCGGGGCCGTCCGGAGCGCCGAAGTCCACGCCGGACTTCGCGATGCCGACCGCGACGCTGGGGGAGACGACGTGCGCGGAGCGGGCGTGGGGGATCCCGATGCCGCCGGGCATGCCGGTGGCCATCTGCGACTCGCGGTCGCGGACGTCGGCGAGGAAGCCGTCGAGGTCGGTGACGCGGCCGGCGTCGGCGAGCGTCTTCGCGAGCTGCGCGGTGGCCTCGTCCTTCGTGGCGGCGGTGAGGTCGACGATGACCGTCGACGCCTCGGTGAGAGCAGTCATGCGCTCAGTTCTCCAATCGGGAGGGTGGGATCGGGGTTCTCGACGACGGAGACGTCGTCGAGGCGGAGGGAGTCGGGACCCGGGGCTTCACTGCCCGGGAGGGTGACGGCGGCGGTGCCCCAGGCGACGGCCGTCCGCAGACGCTCCGCCTCCGAGGCGTCGGTCGCCGACAGGTAGCCCGCGAGGGTGCTGTCGCCGGCGCCGACGGTGCTGAGGGGCACGACGGGGGGTGCGCCCGCCCACCACGACGAGTCCGCCGTGATGAGGAGGGCGCCGTGCTCTCCGAGGCTCACGAGCGCTCGCGCGTCCGGGAGGCGGAGGAGTGTGCGGGCTCCGTCGACGACGTCGCCGACGGTCGCGAGGGAGCGGCCGAGGAGCTCCTCGAGCTCCTCGAGGTTGGGCTTCACCAGCGTCGCGGTGCCGGCCGCGATGATCGCGGTCAGCGGTGCTCCGGAGGTGTCGACGGCGAGCGGGACGCCGAAGTGGGTGGCGAGACGGCCGAGCTGCGCGTAGAAGTCGTCGCCGAGTCCGGGCGGGACGCTCCCGCAGGCGACGAGCCAGCGGGGGGCGGCGACCACGTGGTCGCAGATCAGGGCGGAGAGGGCCTTCGCCTCGTCGGCGCTCACGGCCGGGCCGGGCTCGTTGATCTTGGTGGTCCGGCCGCTCGCGTCGTCGACGACGGTGATGTTGGTGCGGATCGGCTGCGCGATCGCCGCGCTGGCCGAGGCGACCCCGGCGGTCTCGAGCATGGTGCGCAGATCGAGGCCCGTGGAGGCGTCGGCCGGGTAGATCGCCGTGGCGTCGACGCCGTTGCGGGCGAGGGCGCGGGCGACGTTGACGCCCTTGCCGGCCGGGTCGCGTCGCACGTCGTGGGCGCGGTTGACCTCGCCGACGGCGAAGCCGGTCGTGGAGAGGGTGACGTCGATGCTCGGGTTGGCGGTGACGGTGACGATCATGCGCGGACCACCTCGGGGCCGGCCGACTCGATGTCGTCGGCGAGCTCGTCGTCGACCTCTCGGTCGGTGATGACGGTGTCGACCGCGGACAGCGGGGCGACGTGCCCGAAGTCCTGGCGGCCGAACTTGGAGTGGTCGGCGAGGACGACGACCCGGCGCGCGGCGGCGATGAGCGCGGTCTTGACGACGGCCTCGTCGAGATCGGGGGTGGTGAGCCCGCGCTCCCGGCTGATGCCGTTGGTGCCGATGAAGGCGACGTCCACCGAGACGGTGGGGATCACCTGGGCGACCCACGGTCCGACGGCGGCCTGCGTGACTCCGCGCAGATGCCCGCCGATGAAGTGCAGGTCGATGTTGGGCCGGCCGACGAGCGCCATCGCGACGGGGAGGGAATGGGTGACGACCGTCAGCCGGCGGTCCAGGGGGAGCAGCTCCGCGAGGCGGACCGTGGTGGTCCCCGCGTCGATGGCGATCGAGCCGCCGTCGGGCACCTCGGCGAGCGCGGCGGTGGCGATGCGGTCCTTCTCGCCGGCGAGGTGGCCCTCGCGGGCGGCGACCTCGGGCTCGATCCCCAGGCGCTCGACGGGGATGGCTCCGCCGTGGGCCCGGCGCAGCAGACCGCGCTTCTCGAGACTGGTGAGGTCCCGGCGGATCGTCTCGGGCGTGACCGCGAGGGACTGCGCGAGGTCGCGGACCTCGACCCGCCCGTCGGTGCGGGCGCGATCCAGGATCGCCTGGTGCCGCTCCGGTGCGTACATGTGGACTCCGTCGTCTCGCGTGATCGTGCGCCTCGTCCGCGGTGTCGATGCCGACCTCGGATCTGCGTTTACATCTTTTTAGACCCGTTCGTGTCCGATGTCAACAGAAACGGACATATCCGACAGGCGTCGTGCAACGACCGCCCGGCCGGCTGCTGATGCAGGGGCGGGACGCAGGGCGCCGCGGTCTAGGCGGCGGACTTCTCCAGCTCGTCCTCGAGGCGCGAGAGCTGCTTCTCCAGCCGCCGGCGCTTGAGCAGCGAGGCGTCGGGCAGAGCGGCGCGCAGGCGCTCGCGCTCCGCCTCGGCGAGGGTGCGGCGGGCGAGGCGCAGCTGCTCCTCCCGCTCGCGCTCGATCTCGTCCGGGGTGCGCTTGCGGGCCGAGATGCCCGCGTCGCTCATGCCGACCGAGATCCAGGAGGCGACGATCAGGATCACCTGGCAGACCAGGTTGAACCAGATCAGCAGACCGATCAGGACGGCGAAGGAGGCGAGCAGCGGATTGCGCGACGCTCCGCCGAGCAGCTGCGTCCCGAGGATCTTGAGGGCCCCGAGCGCGATGCCGCCCATCAGGGAGCCGACCCACAGGTTCTTCCACGGGATCGGGATGCCGCTGAGGATCCGGAACGACCCGGCGAGCGTCGCGGTGTCGAGCGCGAGCATGATCAGCAGACCGACGACGGTACCGGTGACGCGGCCGAGCGTCGAGTCGCTGCCGATCCCCAGCAGGTCGAACGCGACGTCGACGAACGAGGTGGAGAAGACGGAGAGCGCCGCCGACACGACCAGCACCGCGCCGAAGACGAGCGCGAGCCCCGCGTCCTTGAGCTTGAGCAGGACGAACAGGACCGTCGGACCGGGCAGGGAGAACAGGATCCGCACGGCCTGGCGGAGACTGCCGAGGAAGTTGAGGGCGGTCCAGAGCAGACCCGCGGCGGCGATCGCTCCGGTCCAGCCGAGGATCGACGAGTCGAGCAGCGTGTCGATCGACACCAGCGAGTTCTTCTCGTCGCCGATCAGCCCGGGCACCGAGCTGGTGAGCAGCTGCAGGAGCGAGTCGCGCAGCGCCGCGTTGTCGCGCAGCACGAACCCGAACACCGCGAAGAACACGAACAGCGCCGCGAAGATCGCGAACAGCGCCTGGAACGCGAGCCCCGACGCGAACAGCGGCCCCCCGCTCTCGGAGTAGTGCAGCATCACCCGCACCGGCCGCGTCCGCATGATCCGCTCGAACAGCGCCGGGATGCCGCGCGGTGCCTCGGTCGCCGCCTCCGTCATGCCCTCCAGCGTAGGGGCGCCCGCGGGCCCCGGGGCACGGCGGCCCCCCGCGCCCGCCGCGCCCTCGGGCACGCCTGCCCCTGGCCTCCACCCGACTCCCGCGACGCCTCCGCCGAACCCCCGGCTCGTGAAACCACCTCCGGCTCGTGGAATCGCCCACTTCCGGCGTGCCGGAGTCGACTTCGCGAGCCCGGCGTCGCCGGTTGGTCGTCCGTCCGACGTCCGGCTCGTGAAACCACCTCCGGCTCGTGGAATCGCGCACTTCTGGCGTGCCGGAGTCGACTTCGCGAGCCCGACGTCGCCGGATGGTCGTCCGTCCCACGTCCGGCTCGTGAAACCACCTCCGGCTCGTGGAATCGCGCACTTCTGACGTGCCGGGTCGATTTCGCGAGCCGGACTTCGCCGGTTGGTCGTCCGTCCCACGTCCGGCTCGTGGAACCACCTCCGGCTCGTGGAATCATGTACTTTCGAGGTGCCGAAGTCCATTTGGCGAGCCGAACGGCCGGCCGCGGTCTCTCCTGCTCGTGAAACGGCCCTCGGCTCGTCACTCCGCTCGTTCCTCGCGTGCCGGACCTGTCTCCGCGAGCCCGACGTTCGTCCGCCCCACCTCCGGCTCGTGAGAAGAACGCCGGCTCGTGGAATGGCTCACTTCTGACGTGCCGGAGTCGGTTTCGCGTGCCCGAGAGGCGGCCTCGGACCGTCCGGCTCGTGAAGCGGTCCTCGGCTCGTGGACTCGCTCATTTCCGGCGTGCCGGACGGGTTTCCACGTGCCGGACCTGGGCTGCGGCGCTCTCCGGTTCGGGGCGTGAGCCTCGGGCTCCTGAGATCGCGTCGTGCGGACGGGTCGGAGCGGGTCATGCCGGCCAGAGCGGGTGCCGCGGGGGCGAGCGGCTGCCGCGGCGGCGCGGGCTCAGCGCTGAGGGCCGCGGGCGTGGACCGCGAGGATGCTGTCGCGCGTGCGCGGCCAGTGGTGCATCACGTCGGCGTAGGTGAAGCGGAGGGTCGTGTAGCCGCGTTCGGCGGCGGCGCGGTCGCGGTCCCGGTCGCGCTGGAAGGA
Organism: Rathayibacter sp. VKM Ac-2856; assembly: GCF_013205055.1. Taxonomy (GTDB): domain Bacteria; phylum Actinomycetota; class Actinomycetes; order Actinomycetales; family Microbacteriaceae; genus Rathayibacter. The sequence goes on along the minus strand of NZ_JABMLF010000001.1, from coordinate 1,125,375 downwards.
CTGCGGGTCGTCGTGCCAGGTGCGGCTGTCCACCTCGATGATCAGCCACCCGTCGATGACCAGATCGACCCGGCCGACCCCGTCGATCTCGACCTGGACGTCGCAGACGAGTCCGAGCAGATGCAGGCGCACCCGCGTGATCGACTCGGTTCCCGATTCCGCGCGAGCGTTCACGAGCTCGGCGACGACGGCGAAGCGCCGCGGCAGAGCGGTCCGCATCTGCGCGAGGGCCTCCGGTCCGACCAGGCGCAGTCGCAGGCAGGAGTCGGCCACGGCCACGGCGTACTCGAGTGGCTGACAGAGGAACACCTGCGTCAGCGCCTCGACCCGTGTCGCCCGGATGGAGCGGTACTCCGTCCGCCGTGCCCGGCGACTCCAGTGCGTGACGACGCCGTCGCCGAGTTCACGCGGACGGGGCCGCGAACTCGACGTGACCGCGAGATGGAGGCGGGAGTCAGGCGGGCGGAAGGCGCCCGCCTCGGCGAGCAGGGAGATGCAGGACAGCGACCCGCACGCTTCTGCCGCCCTCAGCTCCTCCTCGGACGCGTGCGGCGTCGCGTACCAGCCGCGTCGGATGCGGCGCAGCGCGCCCGAGCGCACGGCGGCCGTGGCGTCGACGCCGATCGCGTGAAGGTAGCCGATGTGGTGAACTCCGTACTGCATGCGCCGACTCTGCCGCGCGGCGTCGAGGCGGAGTGAGCCGTCTCTTCGTTCGGTGGACAGCCACGCAGGACGGACCCCTGTGGAGGAGACGACCCTTGTCGCGGATGGTGTCTCGAGGGGAGTCGTCGGTGGACAGTGCTCGGGCGCACCGACTCTGTCCGCGTCAGCGCACCGGTGGGTTCTCGCGTGCCGGTGGCGACAGCGGGCAGGATTCGGCTCGCGAAAAGCGCTTCGGCTCGGGGATCGATGGGTTTCCGCGTGCCGAGGGTGTTTTCGCGTGCCGGAGGTGAGTCGGGGTGAGGTTCGGCTCGTGGAATGAGCTTCGGCTCGTGAGATCGGCCGATTTTGGCGTGCCGAGGGTGTTTTCGCGTGCCGGAGGTGAGTCGGGGTGGGGTTCGGCTCGTGGAGTGAGCTTCGGCTCGTGGGATCGGCGGGTTTCCGCGTGCCGGAGGTGTTTTCGCGTGCCGGAGGTGAGTCGGGGTGAGGTTCGGCTCGTGGAGTGAGCTTCGGCTCGTGAGATCGGCCGATTTTGGCGTGCCGAGGGTGTTTTCGCGTGCCGGAGGTGAGTCGGGGTGAGGTTCGGCTCGTGGAGTGAGCTTCGGCTCGTGAGATCGGCAGATTTTCGCGTGCCGGAGGTGTTTTCGCGTGCCGGAGGTGAGTCGGGGTGAGGTTCGGCTCGTGGAATCCGCTTCGGCTCGTGGGATCGGACGGTTTCCGCGTGCCGAGGGTCTTCTCGCGTGCCGAAGGTGGCGCCCGGGTGACCGAGCTGGACCTGCGTGCCGGAGACCGCGCGCCGCCCCTCCTCACCCGCGCGGCGCGCGCAGCGGACCCCAGGGACGACGAACGGCCCGCCGGATCCGAGGAACCGACGGGCCGAACGGGGGAGGCGAGCCGCACTGGCCCGCTCAGTCCCGGGTGATCAGGCGCGGCCGCGGATGACGGCCTGCTTCACCTCGGCGATCGCCTGGGTGATCTGGATGCCGCGGGGGCAGGCCTCGGTGCAGTTGAAGGTCGTGCGGCAGCGCCAGACGCCCTCCTTGTCGTTGAGGATGTCCAGGCGGGCTCCGCCGGCGTCGTCGCGCGAGTCGAAGATGAAGCGGTGCGCGTTCACGATCGCGGCGGGGCCGAAGTACTGCCCGTCGGTCCAGAACACGGGGCAGGACGACGTGCACGCGGCGCAGAGGATGCACTTCGTGGTGTCGTCGAAGCGGGCGCGGTCGGCGACCGACTGCACGCGCTCCTTGCCCTTGGTCGGCGGGGTGTTCGCGATCAGGAACGGCTGCACCTCGCGGTAGGAGGCGAAGAACGGCTCCATGTCCACGACGAGGTCCTTCTCGAGGGGCAGGCCCTTGATCGCCTCGATGTAGATCGGCTGCGAGATGTCGAGATCCTTGATCAGCGTCTTGCAGGCCAGGCGGTTGCGGCCGTTGATCCGCATCGCGTCGGAGCCGCAGATGCCGTGCGCGCAGGAGCGACGGAAGGTCAGCGACCCGTCCTGGTCCCACTTGATCCGGTGCAGCGCGTCGAGGACGCGGTCGGTCGAGAACATCTCGACGTCGAAGTCCTGCCAGCGCGGCTCGGTGTCCTGCTCGGGATCGAAGCGGCGGATGATGAAGGTGACGGTGAACGCCTCCGGGGCCGCGGGTGCGGCGGGGGGCTGCTCGAGAGTGGCGGTCGACACGGCTAGTACTTCCTCTCCATCGGCTGGTACCGGGTGATCACGACGGGCTTCCAATCGAGGCGGATGTGGTCGCCCGCATCGGAGGAGTGGGCGTCACCGGAGAGGTACGCCATCGTGTGCTGCATGTAGTTCTCGTCGTCGCGCTTGGGGTAGTCGTCGCGCATGTGGCCGCCGCGGCTCTCCTTGCGGTTGCGCGCGGAGTAGACGACGACCTCGGCGAGGTCGAGGAGGAAGCCGAGCTCGACCGCCTCCAGGAGGTCGGTGTTGAAGCGCTTGCCCTTGTCCTGCACCGAGATGTTGCGGAACCGGTCGCGCAGGCGCTGGATCGTGCCCGTGACCTGCTCGAGCGACTCGTCGGTCCGGAAGACCTGCGCGTTCTTGTCCATCTCGTCCTGCAGCTCCTTGCGGATCGAGGCGATCCGCTCGGTGCCGGTGGCGCTGCGGAGCGAGGCGAGCATGTCGCGGATCGCGCCGGCCGGGTTCTCGGGCAGCGGGGTGAAGTCGACGGTCTGCGAGTAGTCGGCGGCGTTGTTGCCGCTGCGCTTGCCGAAGACGTTGATGTCGAGCAGCGAGTTGGTGCCCAGGCGGTTCGAGCCGTGCACCGAGACGCAGGCGCACTCGCCGGCGGCGTAGAGGCCGGGGACGACGGTGCTGTTGTCCGAGAGGACCTCGGCCTTCACGTTGGTCGGGATGCCGCCCATCGCGTAGTGCGCGGTCGGCATGACCGGCACGGGCTCGACGACCGGGTCGACGCCCAGGTAGGTGCGGGCGAACTCGGTGATGTCCGGGAGCTTGGTCTCGAGGACCTCGGCGCCGAGGTGGGTGCAGTCGAGCAGCACGTAGTCCTTGTGCGGACCGGCGCCGCGGCCCTCCGCGACCTCCTGGACCATGCAGCGGGCGACGATGTCGCGCGGCGCGAGGTCCTTGATGGTGGGGGCGTAGCGCTCCATGAAGCGCTCGCCCGAGGCGTTGCGGAGGATCGCTCCCTCTCCTCGCGCTCCCTCGGTGAGGAGGATGCCGAGCCCGGCGAGGCCGGTCGGGTGGAACTGGAAGAACTCCATGTCCTCGAGCGGGAGGCCCTTGCGCCAGATGATGCCGACGCCGTCGCCCGTGAGGGTGTGCGCGTTGGACGTCGTCTTGTAGATCTTGCCGAAGCCGCCGGTGGCGAAGATGATCGCCTTCGCCTGGAAGACGTGCAGCTCGCCGGTGGCGAGCTCGTAGGCGACGACGCCGGACGGCTTCTGCACGCCGTCGACCTCGGTCATCACGAGGTCGAGCACGTAGAACTCGTTGTAGAAGTTGATGCCGAGGCGGACGCAGTTCTGGAACAGCGTCTGCAGGATCATGTGGCCGGTGCGGTCGGCCGCGTAGCAGGCCCGGCGCACGGGCGCCTTGCCGTGGTCGCGGGTGTGGCCGCCGAAGCGGCGCTGGTCGATCTTGCCGTCCTCGGTGCGGTTGAAGGGGAGGCCCATGTTCTCGAGGTCGATGACCGCGTCGATGGCCTCCTTCGCGAGGATCTCCGCCGCGTCCTGGTCGACGAGGTAGTCGCCGCCCTTGACGGTGTCGAAGGTGTGCCACTCCCAGCTGTCCTCCTCCACGTTGGCGAGCGCGGCGGCCATGCCGCCCTGCGCCGCTCCGGTGTGGGAGCGCGTGGGGTAGAGCTTCGAGATGACGGCGGTCTTCGCCTTGGGCCCGGCCTCGATCGCCGCGCGCATGCCCGCGCCGCCGGCTCCCACGATCACCACGTCGAACTGGTGGTAGTGGACGCCGTCGTCTCCGACGGTCTTGGTGAAGGCGCTCTGTTCTGCGCCGCCGCTGTGGACGTGGCCTGGTGTGCTCACTGGGTGACTGCTCCGTTGAACGGGGTGGAAGGGCGGGAGTGGGGGAGGCGCGCTCCCGGGGACGTGACGGTGCCGCGCGGATGGACCGCGCGGCACCGGGCGCCTAGGCGGCGCAGAAGGAGGGGAGCAGGCTCGGGTCCCCGCCGGTGGGGCAGGGGTTGAAGCCGAAGACGACGTAGGTGCCGAGCGCGATCAGCACGACGACCGAGACGAGGATGCCGCCCTTGAAGACGCGGGCCAGCAGCGGCGACGTCGCGTAGTCGTTGACCAGCGTGCGCATGCCGTTGCCGCCGTGGATGAGCGCGAGCCAGAGCATCGCGACGTCCCACCACTGCCAGAACGGGTTCGCCAGCTTGCCGCCGACGAAGCCGAAGTCGATGGCCTTGATGCCCTCGCCGAGCAGGAGGTTGAAGATCAGGTGCCCGAAGATCAGGACGATCAGCACGACGCCGGAGGCGCGCATGTAGATCCAGCCCCACTTCTCCCAGTTGGTGCCGGAGGAGCGGGTCGGGACGATCGGGGTGCGCGGTGCGGCCACGGTGCTCAATGGGCACCTCCCTCGCTGAAGACGAACATGAGGTGGCGGGGCGCGAAGCCGAGCATCAGCACGACCCACAGGCCGATGACGACCCAGAAGAGCACGCGCTGGTTGCGGGTGGCCCAGCTCCAGAAGTCGACCAGGATGATGCGCAGGCCGTTCAGGGCGTGGAACGCGATGGCGCCCACCAGCCCCGTCTCGCCGAGGCCCATGACCGGGTTCTTGTACGTGCCGATGACCGCGTTGTACGCCTCGGGGCTCACGGCGATCAGCGCCGTGTCGAGGACGTGCACGAGGAGGAAGAAGAAGATGGCGACACCGGTGATCCGGTGCAGCACCCACGACCACATGCCTTCGCGACCGCGGTAGAGGGTTCCGGCCGGACGGCGGATCTTCCCCTGCTTCCGGGGTGCGAGGGTTTGAGCAGTTTGAACTGACACGAACAACCCTCCCTGGTTGACTGCTCCGTCGGCCTGACCGGACCCGCGACTCGAGGACGCGGGCGGGGCGGGGGAGCGGCGAGAAACTCGCTCGACGATTCTAAGCGCCGCGCAGGATCGCCGCGGCTTAGGCGAGCCTTAGCTGCCGCGGGCCGCGGAGACGGGCGCGCCGACTGTCGCGTAGTGCGCGAGGAGCTCGTCGGTGAGCGCGCTCCAGGTGCGGTGCAGCACCCTCCTGCGGCCGGCCTCGCCGAGCCGGGCGCGCAGCTGCGGGTCGCGCAGGAGCCGCTCGACCTGGCGGCGCAGATCGGAGTCGCTCTCCGGCGCGTAGAGCAGCCCGTCGACCCCGTGCTCGATCAGATCGGTCGGGCCGCCGGCGTGCGGGGCGACGACCGCGGTGCCGGACGCCTGCGCCTCCTGGACGGTCTGCCCGAAGGTCTCCTCGGTGCCGGTGTGGACGAAGACGTCCAGCGCGGCGAACACCGCGGGCAGGCGCTCGCCGTCGAGTCGCCCGAGCATCCGCGCCCGGGAGCCGAGCGCGGCCGCCACCCGGGTGGAGGAGGGGCCGTAGCCGCCGACGACGAGATCCGCACCGGAGAGAGAGGAGAGGGACGCCAGGCGCTCGACCCGCTTCTCGGGCGAGATCCGGCCGATGTAGCCGACGAGCGCGTCGCCGTCGGCCAGCGGTGCCCGCACCTCGGCGGCGTAGGGGGAGGAGCGCATCCGCGGGTGGAAGCGGTCGCTCTGCACGCCGCGCCCCCAGAGCGCGGTGCGCTCGATCCCGGCGGCGGCGAGGTCGTCGAGCGCGCTGGTCGAGGGGGCGAGCGTGAGGTCGGCGCCCGCGTGGATCTGGCGGATCACCCGCCAGGCGAGCGCCCGGGCGCCGCGGATGCCGTAGCGGGCGGCGAAGCGTGGGACGTCCGTCTGGTAGATCGCGACGCTCGGGACGCCGAGCCGGTTCGCCGAGGCGATGGCCCGCGCCCCCAGAAGGAAGGGCGAGGCGACGTGCACGACGTCGGGTTCGAAGTCCGCCAGCTCGCGGGTGAGCGCGAGGGTGGGGATCCCGACGGGGAAGTCGCGGTAGGCGAGAGCGGGATGCTCGACGACGCGGTGCCCGGCGTAGTGGCCCGGCGCCCCCGCGGCGGGGCAGACGACGAGGGCCTCGATGCCCCGCTCCGCGAACTCGTCGAGGACCCGGAGGACGCTCGTGGTGACACCGTTCAACGACGGGAGGAAGCTCTCCGTGACGACCGCGACTCTCACCCTGCGGACGCTACGGGTGCCGCGTGAACGCGGGAGCGCGCCCGGGTGAACGGACGGACACGGGCGGCCTCCCTTGTATCCTGCGGACATGACATCACCTGAGACCGATGGCCGCGCCCCGCTCGACCGCTTCTACAGCGTGATCCCGGCAGGCGGGATCGGCTCGAGGCTGTGGCCGCTCTCCCGGGCCGACGCCCCGAAGTTCCTGCACGACCTCACCGGCTCGGGCCAGACCCTGCTCCGCGACACCTGGGACCGCCTCGCCCCGATCTCCGGCGCCGACCGCATCATGGTCGTCACCGGTCGCGCGCACCGCGCCGCCGTCGAGCGCCAGCTGGAGAGCCTCGAGGACCTCAACGTCGTCCTCGAGAGCGAGCCGCGCGACTCCTCCGCCGCGATCGGCCTCGCCGCCGCGATCCTCGAGCGCCGCGAGCCCGGAGTGATCATCGGCTCGTTCGCGGCCGACCACGTGATCAGCGGTCAGCACCTCTTCCACGACGCGGTCGCCGAGGCCGTCGTCGCCGCCGACGCCGGCTACATCGCCACGATCGGCATCACGCCGACAGAGCCCGCGGTGGGCTTCGGCTACATCCGCACCGGCGACCACCTCGCCATCGACGGCGCCGCGCACACGCTCGCCGTGGACTCCTTCGTCGAGAAGCCCGACGCCGAGACCGCCCGCTCCTACGTGGAGAGCGGTCAGTACCTCTGGAACGCCGGCATGTTCATCGCCCGCGCCGACCGCCTGCTCGAGGAGCTGGGCCGCTCGAAGCCGAAGCTGCTCGCCGGCCTGCTCGAGCTCGCCGAGGCGTGGGACACCCCGGAGCGCGGCGCGGTCGTCGACCGCATCTGGCCGGGCCTGGAGAAGATCGCGATCGACTACTCGGTCGCCGAGCCGGCCGCGGCGGAGGGCAAGCTCGCCGTCGTCCCCGGGCACTTCTCCTGGGACGACGTCGGGGACTTCGCGTCGATCGCGAAGCTGCACGCGAGCGGTCTGCGCTCCGACCTGGCCATCCTCGGCGAGGACGCCCGCGTCCTGGCCGACTCGGCCACCGGCATCGTGGTCAGCGGCGGCAACCGCACCATCGCGCTGATCGGCGTGAAGGACATCGTCGTCGTCGACACCCCCGACGCCCTCCTCGTCACCACCACGGAGAACGCGCAGAAGGTCAAGGGCGTCGTCGACGCCCTCCGCCTCTCGGGCCGCACGGACGTCCTCTAGCCCGCCCGCGCGTATCGAGACCCCCGTCTCTGCCGGGTGGATCTCGATACGCGCGCTCCGCGCGCTACTCGATCAGCATGTGCGCCGCACCCCGCCGGCGATGCCGACCGCTCGTCGCCGAGCGGGCGCAGTGCTCCTTCCTCCTGCTGGTCGAGCAGCCGCGCAACGGCGTCTCGAGACCCCCGTCTCTGCCCGGGTGGATCTCGATACGCGCGCTCCGCGCGCTACTCGATCAGCATGTGCGCCGCACGTCCTCGCCCGCAGGGTCGAGCCACCCCGGGTTCTCGCCCGCAGGGCCGAGCGCTCGCCCGAAGGGTCGAGGGCCGCGAGCCGGAATCGCGTGCCAGCGATTCCGGCCAGCCCGACGCGACCCGCTCTGCGGAACGCACCACCCCTGACAGCCGACCGCGGGGGAGGAGCCGCTCGCGGCTCCTCCCCAAGATCAACACTGTGTAACGCTTCCCGAGTTGGCCCTCCGCGGCGGCTGAGCGTTCCGACACCTTGGGTAACGTGAGGGCATCGATGCCCCTGCAGTGCCGATCGTGCGCGGGGCCGAATCTTGGAGGACGAATCTTGACTATCACCACGCGTAAGGCCGCGTTCGGCGGTCTCGCCGCTCTGGGCGTCACCGCGCTTCTCGCCGGCTGCGCCTCCGCCCCCGAGGAGGGCGGCTCGACCGCCGCCGCCGGTGGCGACTTCCTGCCCTGCATGGTCTCCGACGCGGGCGGGTTCGACGACAAGTCGTTCAACGAGCTGGGCTACAACGGCCTGGTCGCGGCGTCCGAGGACCTCGGCGTCACCCCGAAGACCGTGACCTCGGAGTCCGAGACGGACTACGCCCCGAACCTCACGAGCCTCGTCGACCAGGGCTGCAACCTGATCATCACCGTCGGCTTCGCCCTCGCCGAGGCCACCTCGGCCGCGGCGGAGGAGAACACCGACATCGACTTCGCCATCATCGACGACGCGTCGATCGACCTGCCGAACGTCAAGCCGATCACCTTCGACACCTCGCAGTCGGCGTTCCTCGCCGGCTACGCGGCGGCGTCGTACTCGAAGACGGGCGTCGTGGGCACCTACGGCGGCATGCAGTTCCCGACCGTCACCATCTTCATGGACGGCTTCGCGGACGGCGTCGCCTACCACAACGAGCAGAAGGGCACCGACGTCAAGGTCGTCGGCTGGGACGTCGCCGCGCAGACCGGCTCCTTCACCGGAGGCTTCGCCGCCGGTGTCGAGGCCAAGTCGGCCGCGCAGTCCCTGATCGACCAGAACGCGGACGTCATCCTCCCCGTCGGCGGTCCGATCTTCCAGTCGGCCATCGAGGCCATCCGCGACTCCGGCAAGGACATCGCGATGGTGGGCGTCGACGCCGACCTGTACGAGACCTACCCCGACGGCGGCGACCTGTACCTGACCTCGATCCTCAAGGGCATCGAGGCCGGCACGACCGACGTCACCTCCACCGCGGGCGCCGACGCCTTCGACGCGACCCCGTACGTGGGCACGCTCGAGAACGACGGTGTCGGCATCGCGCCGTTCCACGACTTCGAGTCGAAGGTCTCGCCCGACCTGCAGGGCGAGCTGGACACCATCACGGAGGGCATCATCGACGGCTCGATCACCGTCGAGTCGCCGTCCGCTCCCGCCGCGTCCTGATCTCCGGATCGATCGCAGCGCACTGACGAAGAGGCCGGTGGGCCCGAGCTCTGCTCGGGCTCACCGGCCTCTTCGTCGGCTGTCCCGCCGGCTCCGGCGCCCGGGCGGCGCACCGAAAGTTAGATTGGACTCATGAAGCTCGAACTGCGGGGCATCACGAAGCGCTTCGGCGCCCTCGTGGCCAACGATCACATCGACCTCACCGTCGAACCCGGTGAGATCCACTGCCTTCTCGGCGAGAACGGCGCGGGCAAGTCGACGCTCATGAACGTGCTGTACGGCCTCTACCAGGCCGAGGAGGGCGACATCCTGCTGGACGACGTGGTCCAGCGGTTCTCCGGCCCGGGTGACGCCATGAAGGCGGGCATCGGGATGGTCCACCAGCACTTCATGCTCGTCCCCGTCTTCTCGGTCGCCGAGAACGTCATGCTCGGGCACGAGGAGACGAAGTCGGGCGGCCGGCTGGACCTCGCCGCCGCGCGCGCCCGCGTCCGCGACATCTCCGACCGCTTCGGCTTCGACGTCGATCCCGATGCGATCGTCGAGGACCTGCCCGTCGGCGTGCAGCAGCGGGTCGAGATCATCAAGGCGCTCTCGCGCGACGCGAAGGTCCTCGTCTTCGACGAGCCGACCGCGGTGCTGACCCCGCAGGAGACCGACGAGCTGATCGCGATCATGCGGCAGCTGCGCGCCTCCGGGACGGCGATCGTCTTCATCACCCACAAGCTGCGCGAGGTCCGCGAGGTCGGCGACCGCATCACCGTCATCCGCCTCGGCCAGGTCGTGGGGGAGGCGGCGCCCACGGCGAGCAACGCCGAGCTCGCCTCGCTGATGGTCGGCCGCGCCGTCGAGCTCACCGTGCAGAAGGAGCCGGCCCGCGCCGGCGACGAGGCCCTCGTCGTCAGCAACCTGACGGTCCGCGACGCGAACGGCCAGGCCGTCGTCGACGACGTCTCGTTCGAGGTGCGCCGCGGCGAGATCCTCGCGATCGCCGGTGTCCAGGGCAACGGCCAGACCGAGCTGACCGAGGCGATCATGGGGCTGCAGGAGCGCGTGGAGGGCTCGGTGACCCTCGACGGCCGCCGGCTCGACGGGCTGTCCGTCCGCCGCGTGCTCGACGCGGGCGTCGGCTTCGTGCCCGAGGACCGCACCGAGGACGGCCTGGTCGCCGAGTTCACCATCGCCGAGAACCTCATGCTCGACCGCAGCGACAGCGGTCCCTTCGTCAAGGGCCTCGGCCTGCGGCTGAAGGAGCTCGAGAAGTTCGCCGAGGAGCGCGTCCGCGAGTTCGACGTGCGCGCGCAGGGCATCACGACCCACGTCGGCCGCCTCTCCGGCGGCAACCAGCAGAAGGTCGTCCTGGCCCGCGAGCTCAGCCGCGAGCTGCGGCTGTTCATCGCCGCCCAGCCGACCCGCGGCATCGACGTCGGCTCGATCGAGTTCGTGCACAAGCGCATCGTCGAGACCCGCGACACGGGCGTGCCCGTCATCGTCGTCTCGACCGAGCTCGACGAGGTGGCGGCTCTCGCCGACCGCATCGCGGTCATGTACAAGGGCGGCATCATCGGGATCGTCCCCGCCGACACGCCCCGGGAGGTCCTGGGGCTCATGATGGCCGGGCAGTCGCCCGCCGAGAAGGGTGCGGCCGCATGAGCGACGCGCAGTTGCCCGCCGTCGATCCGGACGCCGAGTCCGAGAGGGCGACCGGCTTCGAGCCGGGCCAGAAGCCGGGTCAGGAGGCGCGGCCCGGTCCGATCGAGAGCGGCGCCTCGCGGGTCCTCCGCGAGATCCTCTCCGGCACCGCGCTGATGTCGGTTCTCGCCGTCGTGCTCTCGCTGATCGCGGGCGGCGTGCTCATCGCCGCGACCGACACCGACGTCCAGGCGGCGGCCGGCTACTTCTTCGCCCGGCCGCTCGACACGCTGCAGGCGATCTGGCAGTCCGTCGCCGGTGCGTACTCCTCCCTCTTCCAGGGCTCGGTCTACAACTTCCGCCGCGAGGGCTTCGCGAACGGCATCAAGCCGCTGACCGACACGCTCGCCTTCGCGACGCCGCTGATCGCGGGCGGCCTCGGCGTCGCCCTGGCCTTCCGCGTCGGCCTGTTCAACATCGGCGGCCGCGGCCAGATGCTGATCGCTGCGGCCTGCGCCGGCTGGGTCGGCTTCTCCTTCGACCTGCCGGTCGGCGTGCACCTGATCATCACGCTCGCCGCGGGCGTCCTGGGCGGTGCGCTCTGGGGCGGGCTGGTGGGCCTCCTGAAGGCGCGGACCGGCGCGCACGAGGTGATCCTCACGATCATGCTCAACTACGTCGCGTTCTACTTCGTCTCCTACCTCCTGCGCACGCCCGGCGCGCTGCAGGCTCCGGGCTCGAACAACCCGAAGGCGCCCGGGATGAAGGACACGGCGGTCTTCCCCGACCTCCTCGGCTCCGGCTACTCGCTGAACCTCGGCTTCGTCTTCGCGATCCTCGCGACCGTCTTCGTCTGGTGGCTGCTCAACCGCTCGAGCATCGGCTTCAAGTTCCGCGCGGTGGGCGAGAACCCGCACGCCGCCCGGGTCGCCGGCATCGACGTCAAGAACAGCTACGTCTACGCCATGCTGCTCTCCGGCGGTCTGCTCGGCCTCGCAGGCAGCGCCCAGGTGATGGGCACCGTCACCACCGGCTTCACGGCCGGGATCGACGCCGGCATCGGCTTCGACGCGATCACCGTCGCGCTGCTGGGCCGGTCGCGGCCGTGGGGCGTCTTCTTCGCCGGCATCCTCTTCGGCGCGTTCAAGGCCGGCGGCTACTCGATGCAGGCGGCCGAGGGCGTGCCGATCGACGTGGTCCTCGTCGTCCAGTCGCTGATCGTCCTCTTCATCGCTGCGCCGCCCCTGGTGCGCGCGATCTTCCGCCTCCCCACGCCCGGGGTCGCCCCGAAGCGCCGCACGCGCCGCACCACGGAGGTGTCCGCATGACCACCGCAGTCTCCCGAGCTCCCGGGACCGCGTCCCGGGTGGCCGTCCGCAGCTGGAAGGCCCCGATCGCGTTCGGCATCTTCGCGCTGCTCGCCGTGATCCTGTTCGTCGCCCTGGGCCGCGACGGCACCAGCTCGTTCCGCCTCGCCTCGGGGAACGACTTCTTCGCCCTGCCGGATCTGCCCTTCCCGACCCGCGCCACCGGCGTGGTCGTGGCGGTCGTCCTGGTCGCCCTGACCGCCGTCGCCGTCGCGTTCACCCGCGCGGCCCGGCGACTGCCGCTCTGGCTCTCGGCGCTCTTCGCGCTGGTGTTCCTGGTCGGCTTCCTGGTCTGGGCCTCCGCGGGGGCCACGCTGCCGCTGCCGGGTCTGCTGCTGGGCACCGTCGGCCTCGCCACTCCGCTGATCTTCGGCTCGCTCGGCGGCGTCATCTCGGAGCGGGTCGGCGTTGTCAACGTCGCGATCGAGGGCCAGCTGCTCGCCGGCGCGTTCACCGCGGCGATGGTCGGCTCGCTCACGCGCCAGCCCGTGCTCGGCCTGCTCGCCGCGATGGTCGCGAGCGTGCTGGTCTCGTTCGTGCTCGCCGCCTTCGCGATCAAGTACCTGGTCGACCAGGTGATCGTCGGCGTCGTCCTCAACGTCCTCGTGACGGGACTGACGAGCTTCCTCTACTCGCAGGTGCTGACCAGCGACGCGGCGACCTTCAACTCGCCGGTGAAGTTCGACCGGCTGCCGATCCCGGGGCTCAGCCAGGTGCCGATCCTCGGGCCGGTCCTGTTCAACCAGACGGTCATCGTCTACCTGATGTACCTCGCGATCTTCGCGGTGTGGTGGGGCCTGTTCAAGACGAAGTGGGGCCTGCGCCTGCGCGCCGTCGGCGAGCACCCGCAGGCGGCGGACACCGTCGGCATCAACGTGGCGCGGACCCGGTTCTGGAACGTCTCACTGGCCGGCGCGATCGCCGGCATGGGCGGCGCGTACTACACGCTCGACGCGGTCGGCGCCTTCGGCAAGGAGATGACGGCGGGTGCGGGCTTCATCGCCCTGGCCGCGGTCATCTTCGGTCGCTGGGACCCGATCAAGGCGACCCTCGCGTCGCTCCTCTTCGGCTTCGCGACCAACCTGCAGAACGTTCTCGGCGTCATCGGCTCGCCGGTGCCGAGCGAGTTCATGCTGATGCTGCCGTACGTGGTGACGATCTTCGCGGTCGCCGGCCTCGTCGGGCAGTCGCGCGGGCCGGCCGCCGCCGGCAAGCCCTATCTCAAATCCTGAATGCAGTCTCAAATCGTGAGGACGGATCCGATGACCGACATCGACTGGGACGCGCTGCGCACCGCTGCGCTCGAGGCCATGGGCAAGGCCTACGTGCCGTACTCGAAGTTCCCCGTGGGGGTCGCCGCACTCGTCGACGACGGCCGCGTGATCTCCGGCTGCAACGTCGAGAACGCCTCCTACGGCCTCACCCTCTGCGCCGAGTGCGCGCTGGTCTCGTCGCTGCACATGACGGGCGGCGGCCGGCTCGTCGCCTTCACCTGCGTCGACGGCAGGGGCGGCGTGCTGATGCCGTGCGGGCGCTGCCGCCAGCTGCTCTTCGAGCACTCCGCCGACGGGATGCTCCTGCAGACCGTGTCGGGGGTGAAGACGATCGACGAGGTCATCCCGGACGCGTTCGGTCCGCGCACCCTCGAGGCCTACGCGGCCGAGTAGCCGCGGCGCGTCCGCGTCGCTCGGCAGCCCCGTCACCCTCCGCGGCGCCGTCGCGCCGCCGCCTCCCGCTCCCACTCCTGAACCGAGGACCCCGCATGACCCCGCCCACCCCCGTCGAGGCGTTCGACGCCGTCGACCTCATCCGCACCAAGCGCGACCGCGGCACCCTGTCGACCGCGCAGATCGACTGGCTGATCGACGCGTACACCCGCGGCTACGTCCAGGGCGAGCAGATGGCCGCGTTCGCGATGGCCGTGCTGCTCAACGGGATGGATCGCGACGAGGTCCGCGATCTGACGCTGGCGATGATCGCGAGCGGCGAGCGGATGAGCTTCGACGGCCTGGGCAAGCGGACGGTCGACAAGCACTCCACCGGCGGCGTGGGCGACAAGATCACCCTGCCGCTGATGCCGCTGGTCGCCTCCTTCGGCGTCGCGGTGCCGCAGCTCTCCGGCCGCGGACTCGGCCACACCGGCGGCACGCTCGACAAGCTCGAGGCGATCCCCGGCTGGCGGGCGGACCTCGGCAACGAGGAGATGTTCGAGCAGCTGCGGACGGTCGGCGGAGTGATCTGCGCCGCGGGCTCCGGTCTCGCCCCGGCGGACAAGAAGCTCTACGCGCTGCGCGACATCACCGGCACCGTCGAGGCGATCCCGCTGATCGCCTCCTCGATCATGTCGAAGAAGATCGCGGAGGGGACCGACGCCCTGGTCCTGGACGTCAAGTTCGGCTCCGGCGCCTTCATGGTCGACATCGAGCGCTCCCGCGAACTGGCGCGCACGATGGTCGACCTCGGCAACGACGCCGGCGTGCGCACCACGGCGCTGCTGACCAACATGAACGTGCCGCTCGGCCTCGCGATCGGCAACGCCAACGAGGTCCGCGAGTCCGTCGAGGTGCTCGCCGGCGGCGGGCCGTCGGACGTGCGCGAGCTGACCCTAGCGCTCGCCCGCGAGATGCTGGCGCTGGCCGGCCTGCCCGATGCGGACGTCGAGGGCGCGCTCGACGGCGGCGCGGCGATGGACACCTGGCGCGCGGTGATCCGGGCGCAGGGCGGCGACCCCGACGGAGCGCTCCCGGTCGCCCGCGAGACGCACGTCGTGGTGGCCGAGCGCGACGGCGTCCTCGTCGAGCAGCAGGCGCTGCCCTTCGGCATCGCGGCGTGGCGCCTCGGCGCGGGGCGGGCCCGCCAGACGGACGCGGTGCAGCACGCGGCCGGCATCGACCTGCACGCGAAGCCCGGCGACCGCGTCCGCGCCGGCCAGCCGCTCCTCACCCTCTCCGCCGACGAGCCGTCCCGCTTCGACCGCGCCCTGGAGGCGCTCGAGGGCGCCTACCGCATCGGCGACGAGGGCGACGAGATCCTCGACGGCGGCCCCCTGGTCGCCGAGCGCATCGCCTGACGGGGCGGCGGCCGCCCCGCCGACTGCCGTCGTCGTCGCCCTCGGGCCGCTGAGGTCGCCGACCTCCGGCTCGTGGTTCCGGCTCCGGCTCGTGGAATCCGCGGTTTTTGACGTGCCGAAGCAGATTCAGCGTGCCGAAGGTGTGCCGGGTGGATCTTCGGCTCGTGATTCCGGCTCCGGCTCGTGGAATCTGCGGGTTGCGGCGTGCCGAGGCTCGTTCCGCGTGCCGGAGGTGTGCGCGGCGGATCTCCGGCTCGTGGTTCCGGCTCCGGCTCGTGGAATCCGAGGTTTCCGGCGTGCCGAGGCAGATTCCGCGTGCCGAAGGTGTGCCGGGTGGATCTTCGGCTCGTGATTCCGGCTCCGGCTCGTAGAATCCGAGGTTTCCGGCGTGCCGAGACAGATTCCGCGTGCCGAAGGTCTGCCGGGCGGATCTCCGGCTCGTGGTTCCGGCTCCGGCTCGTGGAATCCGCGGTTTCCAGCGTGCCGGAGGCGTTTCCGCGTGCCGGAGGGCGGTCGGCCCGGGGTCGTGCGCGAGCAGACCCGGACGGGGTGGCCGACGCGCCGGAGGGTCGCGCGGGCGGCACCGTAAGGTGGTGCGCGAACCGTCGTCCGACCGGAGGAGCACCGTGACCGACAGCACCGAGATCGGCAGCAGCGCCGAGGAGTACCTCCTCCCCGGCGAGGGCGTCCTCATCGACGACCTCCCCAAGGTCTCGCTGCACGACCACCTCGACGGCGGACTCCGCCCCGCCACGATCATCGAGATCGCCGGGCGCACGGGCGTCCCCCTCCCCGCCGACGAACCCGAGGCCCTCGCGCAGTGGTTCACCGGCACGGCGGACTCCGGCTCGCTCGAGGACTACATCGCGACCTTCGAGACGACCATCGCCGTCATGCAGACCGCCGACTCGCTCGAGCGGGTCGCCCGCGAGTTCGTGCTCGACCTCGCTGCCGACGGCGTCGTGCACGGCGAGATCCGCTGGGCTCCCGAGCAGCACCTCCGCGCCGGACTCACCCTCGACGCGGCCGTCGAGGCCGTGCAGGAGGGCCTCGAGCAGGGCGTCCAGGAGGCGGCCGCGCACGGCTCGCGCCTCGGCGTCGGCCAGCTGATCACCGCGATGCGGCACACCGACCGGTCATTCGAGATCGCCGAGCTCGCCCTGCGCCACCGCGAGCGCGGCGCCATCGGCTTCGACATCGCCGGAGCGGAGGCGGGCTTCCCCGCGTCGCGGCACCGCCCCGCCTTCGAGCTCCTCGCCGCCGCCCACTTCCCGACCACGGTGCACGCCGGCGAGGCGGCCGGCCTCGACAGCATCCGCTCGGCGCTGCTCGACGGCCGCGCGCTCCGCCTCGGGCACGGCGTCCGGCTGGCCGAGGACATCCGCATCGAGCGGCAGGACGACGACGCCAGCTACGTGACCCTCGGCGAGGTCGCCGAGTGGGTCAAGGACCGCCGGATCGCCCTCGAGCTCAGCCCCTCCTCGAACCTGCAGACCGGCGCCGTCGCGGCGTGGGGCACCGAGCTCGCCGACCACCCGTTCGACCTGCTCTACCAGCTCGGCTTCCGCGTCACCGTCAACACCGACAACCGGCTGATGAGCGGCACGACACTCAGCCGCGAGCTCGCGCTGCTGTCCGACGCGTTCGGCTACGACCTCGACGACCTCGAGGCGTTCCAGATCAACGCCGCCGAGGCGAGCTTCCTGCCCCTGGACGAGCGCCGCGAGCTGATCGACACGATCAGCGCCGGCTTCGAGGCGGCCTGAGCATGCCCCTCGACCCGCTCTCGGACGCCGCGGTGGCCCTGCGCCACCCCGCCGCCAGCTGGCGCGAGGCGGTCCTGGAGGCGGGACGCGCCCTCGAGCGCAGCGGCGCGGTCGACCCGGCCTACTCCCGCCGCATGGTCGAGCAGGTCGACGTGCTCGGTCCCTACATCGTGATCGCTCCGGGGCTCGCCCTCGCCCACGCCCGGCCGGGCAACGACGTGCTCGAGGACGGCATCTCGGTGGTCACCCTGGCCGAGCCGGTCGCCTTCGGCCACAGCACCAACGACCCGGTGTCGGTGGTCATCGGCATCGCCGCCACCCAGGCGCACGGCCACGTCGGATTCGTCTCCGGCCTCGCCGACGTCCTCACCAGGCCGGACGCGGTCGGGGCCCTCGCCGCCGCCCGCACCGTCCGCAGCATCAACGCCGTCCTCACCGACGACACCCCGCACCACGGAAGAAGCGCATGAAGATCGTCACCCTCTGCGGCGCCGGAATCGGCACCTCCGCCATCCTCAAGCTCGGCGCCGAGCGCGCCCTCGAGGCCCTCGACCTCGACGCCGACGTCGTCGCCTCCGACCTCGCCTCCGTCGACGCCCTCGCCGCCGACGCGCAGGTCATCCTCACCTCCCGCGAGCTGATCGACAGGATCGGCAAGACCTTCGCCGAGGTCGTCGTCATCGACAACTACCTCGACCAGACCGAGATCACGGAGAAGATCGAGCGCGCTCTCGGTTGATGATCCGCCGGAGGCGGATCAGTGCCTTTTCCTGAGCCGCCCCCTGTGCGGCTCAGCGCGGTCGGCTTCCTGGGATGGCGCGTTCCGCAGAGCGGGTCCCGTCGCGCTGTCTCGAATCGCTGGCACGCGATTCTCGATCGCGCGCTCTGCCCTGCTCGCAGCGTGGTCGGCGCTCTCGGGTGGTGGGCTTCATGAAGCGGGTCGCGTCGCGCTGTCGAGAATCGCTGGCACGCGAGGGGTGCCCTTTTCTGAGCCGCCCCCTGTGCGGCTCAGCGCGGTCGGCAGGGGTGCCTTTCTGAGCCGCCCCCTGTGCGGCTCAGCGCGGTCGGCTTCATGGGATGGCACGTTCCGCAGAGCGGGTCGCGTCGCGCTGTCTCGAATCGCTGATACGCGATTCTCGATCGCGCGCTCTGCCCTGCGGTGCTCGGGGCCCCAGGGGTGTCGAGGCTCGCGAGATGCCACCTGTGAGGGCGACACGCCGGGGGAGGCGGGCACAAGTGGCATCTCGCGGAGGGGGGACGGACGGGGGCGGGGGTCAGGGGGTCAGCAGGGTGAGGGTGCGGGTGATCAGGGCGCGGGCCCGGGGTGGGGGGAGGCGGGTCGGCTGCTCGGCGGCGCGGGCGACGGCGATGCCGTCGAGGACGGCGAGCAGGAGGGCGGCGTCGTCGGGGCCGAACGAGGCGGAGGGGTGAGCGGCGCGCAGCAGGTCCAGGACGACGCCCTCGGTGCGCGACCAGCCGTCGGTGTGCAGCGCGCGGATCGCGGGATCCGTGCCGGCCCGCGACGCGAAGGCGGTCCAGACGACGGCGTCGGCGACGTCCGCGTCCTCGACGCAGGCGATCGCGTCGCAGAAGGCGCGCAGCCGCCGCTCGGCCGACGGCTCCTGCTCGGCGAGCTCCCGCATCCGCCCCCGGAACCGCTGCTCCACCCGCGCCATCGCGCCGGTGAGCAGCGCCTGCTTGGTGGGGAAGTGGTGCTGGACCGCGCCGACGGACACTCCCGCCTCCGCGGCGACGGTCCGGATGCTGAGCTGCTCCGCTCCGCGGGTCGACAGGACGGTGACGACCGCCGAGAGGATGTCGCTCCTGCTCTCGCGCCGCTCGGCCATCCGGGCTCCTCTCGATCCGTCCGCCCGAGCAGGCTACGCTCCCTGACATGACCAATACGACTGTATTGCCCGAGAACGAGCTCACCGGCCGGCGGATCGCGTCGCTCGACGTGGTCCGCGGCGTCGCGATCCTGGGCACGCTCGGCACCAACATCTGGCTGTTCTCGCACCCGTGGGGGCTGCTCGGGATGCTGTCCGACCCGGTGACGCCCGGCACGTCGGCGCCGGCGCAGACCGCGCAGCTGCTGCTGATGGCCCTCGCGCAGGGCAAGTTCCTCGCCCTGCTCTCCCTGACCTTCGGCATCGGCCTCGCGATCCAGCACGCGTCGGCCGTCCGGCGCGGCCGGCGCTGGCCCGGCCGCTACCTGTGGCGGGCGACGCTGCTCCTGCTCGACGGCGCGGTCAACTACGTCCTGATCGCCGAGTTCGACGTGCTGATGGGGTATGCGGTCACGGGTGCGGTGGTCGCCTGGCTGCTGCTCACCCGGCCGCGGACGCAGCGCCGCACGGTGATCATCCTCGGCGCCCTGCACGTCCTGCTGATCTCGGCGCTCGTGGCGCTCGTCGCGACCCAGCCCGGCAGCACCGGAGCCGGACCCGCCGGTCGCTCTCGCTACGCGGACGCCTCCTTCCTCGGCCTCGCGCTGTTCCGGCTGCAGAACGTGGGCGTGTTCCGGGCGGAGCCGGTCCTGATCGCGTTCCTCAGCCTCGCGATGTTCCTCCTCGGCGCCCAGCTGCTGCGCGCGGGGCTGTTCGCGGAGGAGGGGCGTCGGCTCCGCCGGCGGCTGATGGTCCTCGGCGCTCTGGCCGCTCCGGTCGACCTGGTGCTCGGGCTCACCGGCAGCGCGGCCGGCCTGCTCGCCGAGCGCTACCTCCTCGCCCCGCTCGTCGCCCTCGGCCTGCTCGCGATCCTCGCGGAGCTCGGCCTGCGACGCGGCAGCGACGGCTGGATCGCGCGGCGCGCCCGCGAGGTGGGCCGCGTCGCGCTCAGCGCCTACCTGCTGCAGAACCTGCTCGGCGGCGCGCTCTTCTACGGCTGGGGTCTCGGGCTCGCGGTCACCGCGGCCGAGTGGCGGGTGCCCGTGACGATCGGCGCCTTCGTCCTCGTCGCCGCGATCGTCGTGCTCGCCGCGCACCTCTGGCTCCGCCGCTTCCCGGTCGGCCCGGTCGAGTGGCTCTGGAAGCGCGGCGAGCAGCTGGGCGGCCGTCCCTCCCGCTGACGACGTCCGACGCCAGCGCCCGCGCCACGGCGGCAGGCGCGAGCGGGGCGGTGGCATCCTCCGACTCGGCCGTTCTCGAGGAGCCTCTCCTCGGCGGCCCGCGGGCGCCCGAGATCGATCGTCACCGATCCGTCCCGCCGCCCGCGCCACCGTCCCTCTCCCTGGAGTCCTCTCACGCCGTGTCCGCTACCCCGCCCCCTCCCACGACCCCCACTCCCACGACTTCCACTCCGCGAGCGCGCTTCCGCCGCTCCCGGCCGTTCCGCCTCCTCCGGCGCGTCCTGCCCGCAGCCGCGACCGCGGCCGCCGTCGTCCTCGGCCTCGTCGTCGCGACGATCGCCGCCGCGTTCGCCCTCCGCGCCTCGCTTCCGCTCGCGGTCGTCGTCTGGCTGGTCCTGTCCCTGCTCCTGATCGCCGCGCTCGTCACGGCGGTGCGCCGGCTCCTCCCGCGTCGCGCGGCACCGGCCCGCCGATGGGCGCGACTGCGCAGCCCGATGGTGATCGCCGCCGCTGCGACCACCGTCGTCGGCGCACTGCTCGGAGGGACCGTCCTCGCCCCGGTCGGCGGCACGTCCGTCGGCTTCGGCCCGGTCGCCCCGCAGTTCTGGGACCTCTCCACCGGCTCCCGCGTCGCGTACTGGAAGACCGACGCCCCCGCGCCCGGCGGCTCCGACGTCCCGATCGTCTACCTCCACGGCGGACCGGGCGGGTTCATCTTCCCCGGGGACTTCGACTTCGTCCCTGCGCTCGCCGAGACCGGTCACGACGTCTACATGTTCGATCAGCCCGGCGGAGGCTACTCCTCCGATCTGCCGATCGGCGACTACACGCTCGAGCGGTCCCTGGCCGACATCGACGCCGTCCGCGAGCAGACCGGCGCGGACCGCATGATCCTCGTCGGCCACTCCGCAGGCGGCTTCCTCGCGGCCGCCTACGCCGCGGCGCACCCCGACCACGTCGAGAGGGCCGTCCTCGTCTCTCCCGGCACCTACGACACCTCCGCGGAGGGGCGTGACGCCGCCGCGGCGGCGCAGGAGGCGTCCGCTGCGCGGCCGAGCGCGGACCCCGGCGCCCCGCAGCCCGCTCCCCTTCCCCTCAGCGCGCAGCTGCGCCTCTCCGCCGCGGCGACGCTGCTGGAGACCGTCGGACCGGACGCCGCCGTCGCCCTCCTCTCCCAGGAGGACGCCAAGAAGGCGACGGCGGTCGCGACCGGATCGCAGGGCGGCCTCAACCTCTACGCCAACGTCGTTCTCAACAAGAACTTCGAGGCGCACTGGGACGGCGTGCTCTCGCAGCTCGCGGCGCTCCGGATGCCCACGCTGCTGGTCCGGTCGCAGTACGACTCGGTCGACTGGCGCGGTCAGCACCTGCTCGCCGGGGCGGTTCCCGACTCGCAGACCGTCTACATCCCCGGAGCGGAGCACGCCCCGTGGGCGCTGCAGCACGATCGGACGATCGCCGCGGTGTCCGACTTCCTCCTCGATCGCGCGCAGCCCGTCTACCTGGGCGATGAGGACCCGGGTCTGGAGACGGACGCCGCCGCCCCCGGACCGGTCACCGAGCCCGGGAACGGCTGACGCCCGCTCAGCGCAGCAGCTCGGCCGCTCCCGCCCGCAGGGCGTCGAGGCGGGCGGCGACAGCCCCGCGCCGGGCGTCGCCGTCCGCCTCGTGCGACCACGCGTCGAGGTAGAGCTTGACCTTGGGCTCGGTGCCGCTCGGCCGGGCGATCAGGCGGGCCCCGTCGAGGGTGAACCGCAGCGCGTCCGTCGGCGGGAGCGCTCCGTCCGCCGCGAGCAGGTCCTCCGTGCGCTGCACGGGCAGACCGCCGATCGCGGTGGGCGGGGTGCTGCGCAGCCCCGCCATGATGCGGCCGATCTCCGAGAGGTCGGTCACCCGCAGCGAGATCTGCTCCGAGCCGAAGAGGCCGAAGCGCTCGGCGAACGCGTCGAGCTCGTCGGCGATCGTGCGGCCCTCGGCCGCGAGCGACGAGGCGAGGTCGAGGAAGGCGAGCGCCGCCGAGATCCCGTCCTTGTCGCGGACCGTCTCCGGGTTCACCAGGTAGCCGAGCGCCTCCTCGTAGCCGAAGACGAGGTCCGGGACCCGCGAGATCCACTTGAAGCCGGTCAGCGTCTCGGCGAAGTCCAGCCCGTAGTCGCGGGCGACCGCGCCCAGGGCGGGGGAGGAGACGATCGAGCAGGCCAGCGCGCCGCCCGTCCGTCCCGCGCTGCGGGCCCGCTCTGCCGCGCGCCAGCCGAGGAGGGCGCCCACCTCGTTGCCGGAGAGACGGCGGAAGCCCTCCTCGAGCGACGCGTCCGGGATCGCCGCGGCGAAGCGGTCCGCGTCGGGATCGTTGGCGACGATGAGCTGGGCGCGTCCCGAGCGCGCCGTCGCGAAGGCCAGATCGAGGGCACCTGCCTCCTCCGGGTTCGGGAACGCGACGGTCGGGAACGCGGGGTCCGGGTCGATCTGCTCGACGACGACCGCGGGCTCGTCGAAGTCCGCGCCCGAGAGCACCCGGTGCGCCGTCTCCCAGCCCACCCCGTGCATCGCCGTGTAGACGACGCGCAATGGGGCCGACTGCCGGCCGACGGCGGCCGTGGCGGCGATGTACGCGTCGACGACGGACTCGTCGGCGATGCGGTGCTCGCCGCGCGGCAGCTCGGTGACGCGGCGCGAGGTCGCGACGGCGAGGATCCGCTCGGCGATCGCGGAGTCGACCGGCGGCACGATCTGCGAGCCGTCGTCGTCGCCGCCGAGGTAGACCTTGTAGCCGTTGTCCTGCGGCGGGTTGTGGCTCGCGGTCACCATCACTCCGGCGTCCGCGCCGAGGTGGCGCACCGCGAAGGCGAGCACCGGGGTCGGCAGCAGCCGGGGGAGCAGCACGGCATCGGCGCCGGCCCCCGCCATCAGCGCGGCGGAGTCCTCGGCGAAGACGCGCGAGTTCCGCCGGCCGTCGTAGCCGATGACGATCAGCGGGCGCTCCAGGCCCTGCGCGAGCAGGTGCTCGGCGAGGCCGACGGCCGCCTGCGAGACGAGGACGCGGTTCATCCGGTTCGAGCCGGCCGCGATGGCACCGCGCAGCCCGGCCGTGCCGAAGGCGAGGCGCTCGCGGAAGCGGTCCTCCAGCTCGGCCGCGGCGGCGGGGTCGCCGGCCGCGTCGGCGGTGAGCAGATCGACGAGCTCCTGCCGGGTCTCCGGGTCCGGGTCCTGGGCGAGCCAGTCCTCGGCGCGGGCGCGGACGTCCGCCGTCACAGCGCGCCCGTGATCCCGGTGAGCAGGCGCGCGAGGTCGTCCTCGGCGTTCCGGCCGGCCTCGAGGACCTCCTCGTGGCTCAGCGGCGTCTTCTGGATGCCGGCCGCGAGGTTCGTGATCAGCGACATGCCGAGCACCTCCATGCCCGCCTCGCGCGCGGCGATCGCCTCGAGCGCGGTCGACATGCCGACGATGTGGCCGCCGATGATGCGCGCCATCTGCACCTCGGCCGGGCTCTCGTAGTGCGGGCCGCGGAACTGCACGTAGACGCCCTCGTCGAGGTCCTCGCGGGTCTTGCGGGCGAGTGCGCGCAGCCGGGCGGAGTAGAGGTCGGTGAGGTCGATGAAGGTCGCGCCCTCGAGCGGGGAGTCGGCGGTGAGGTTGATGTGGTCGCTGATCAGCACGGGGGTGCCGGGCGTCCAGTGCTCCTTGATGCCGCCCGCGCCGTTGGTGAGGATCATCACCGAGGCGCCCGTCGCCGCGGCGACCCGGACGCTGTGCGCGACCCGGCGCACGCCGTGGCCCTCGTAGTAGTGGGTGCGGGCGCCGATGATGAGCGCGCGCTTCCCGGTGGGCAGCAGCACCGAGCGGAGGCTGCCGCCGTGGCCGTGGACGGCCGACTTCGTGAAGCCGACGATGTCGGTCGCCGGGACCACGGCGGTCGTCTCGCCGATCGCGTCGGCGGCCTTGCCCCAGCCGCTGCCGAGGGTGAGGGCGATGTCGTGCCTCTCCACCCCGGTCGCCTCGGCGATCTGCGTGGCGGCCTCTGCGGCGATCGCGAAGGGATCGGCGTCGGCGGAGTCGAGCGGATTGGGGGTCTGGTCAGCCATTCCCCCACCTTATCCACGCCGCGCGCGGGCGCGGGTGCCGCCCGCGGCCCCTCCCGGGCCGCCGTCGATTGGGCGAACTCCCAGCGCGGGAGGACAATGGGAGGCATGCCTTACGAGTTCGAGCGCACGCAGCGGATCGCCGTCCTCGGAGGGGGACCCGGCGGGTACGAGGCCGCCATCGCGGGAGCCCAGCTGGGCGCCGAGGTCACCCTCGTCGAGCGGGTCGGAGTGGGCGGCTCGGCCGTCATCACCGACGTCGTGCCGTCGAAGTCGCTCATCGCGACCGCCGAGGCCACCAACGCGATCGGCGAGGCCGCCGACCTGGGCGTGCAGTTCTTCACCCGCTCGGAGCAGACCAACAAGCCTGTCCGCCCCGAGGTCGCCGTCAACCTCGCGACGGTCAACAAGCGCCTCCTCGGGCTCGCCCGCCAGCAGTCGGAGGACATGCGCGCGAACCTCGTGCACCACGGCGTCCGCATCGTGCAGGGCGACGGCCGCCTCGACGGCTCGAACGCCCTCATCGTCGCCACCGCCCCCGGCAACGAGGGCATGGACTTCGATCGCATCGAGGCCGACACGATCGTCGTCTCGGTCGGCGCGAGCCCGCGCATCCTGCCCTCCGCCGCCCCCGACGGCGAGCGGATCATGAGCTGGACCCAGCTCTACAACATGAAGACCGTCCCGGAGCACCTGATCGTCGTCGGCTCCGGCGTCACCGGTGCCGAGTTCGCCTCCGCCTACCGCGCCCTCGGCGCGCGGGTCACCCTGATCTCCTCGCGCGACCAGGTCCTCCCCGGCGAGGACGCCGACGCCGCCGCCGTGATCGAGAACGTCTTCAAGCGCAACGGCATGGTCGTCCTGTCCAAGTCGCGCGCCGACCGGGTCGAGCGCACCGAGACCGGCGTGCGCGCCGTGCTCTCCGACGGCCGCGTGGTCGAGGGCTCGCACTGCCTGATGGCGGTCGGCTCGATCCCGAACACCGCCGGCATCGGCCTCGAGGAGGCGGGCGTCCAGCTCACCGAGTCGGGCCACATCCGCGTCAACCGCGTCGCTCGCACCAGCGTCCCCTCCATCTACGCGGCCGGCGACTGCACGACCTTCCTGCCGCTCGCCTCCGTCGCCGCGATGCAGGGCCGCACGGGCGTCTTCCACGCCATGGGCGACGCCGTGAACCCGACCGAGGTGCGCAACGTCGCCGCCAACATCTTCACCCAGCCCGAGATCGCGACCGTCGGCTGGAGCCAGAAGGAGATCGAGGAGGGCCTCGCCCAGGGCGAGATCTACAAGCTCCCCCTCGCCGCGAACCCGCGCGCGAAGATGATGGGCATCCGCGACGGCTTCGTGAAGGTCTTCGCCCGCACCGGCTCCGGCACCGTCATCGGCGGCGTCATCGTCGCCCCGAAGGCGAGCGAGCTCATCTTCCCCCTCGCCCTCGCCGTCGAGCACCGCCTCACCGTCGACCAGGTCGCCCGCGCCTTCACCGTCTACCCGAGCCTCACCGGCTCCATCTCCGAGGCGGCGCGCGCCATGCACATCGTCAGCTGAAAGCTGACGATGTGCGGTGCTCGGTTCTGAGCCGCTCCCTGCGCGGCTCAGCGCGGTCGGCTTCGCGACGTGGTGCGTTCCGCAGAGCGTCTCGCGTCGCGCTGCCGTGAAACGCTGGCACGCGTTTCCCGGTCGCGGCGCTCTGCGCGCGGCCGGGCGTCCAGCTGGGCGCCCCGGCCATGCTGATCGAGTAGCGGGCGGAGCGCGCGTATCGAGATCCGTACGCAGCATCGGCTGGGAGGCGGGGTCAGCGCTGATGGGCGATGAGGGTCGCTCCTGGCTGATGTTGTGGCGATCGTGTCGGCCGGGGTGGTCTCGATACGCCGCTGTGCGGCTACTCGACCAGCATGAGCCGGGGCGCCCCAGCCATGCTGATCGAGTAGCGGGCGGAGCGCGCGTATCGAGATCCGCGCGCAGCATCGGCTGGCAGGCGGGGTCAGCGCTGGTGGGGCGATGAGAGTCGATCCTGGCTGATGTTGTGGCGATCGTGTCTGCCGGGGTGGTCTCGATACGCCGCTGTGCGGCTACTCGACCAGCATGGTCGGGACGCCGGCGCGGTCTGCGCGGGGGAGAAGGGTGGGAACCACCGCCCCGCTGGAGAGACAGATAGGGGCGCTCACCCCCATGTTGATCGAGTAGCGCGCGGGGCGCGCGTATCGAGATCCGCACAGCATCGGCTGGCAGGCGGGGTCAGCGCTGATGAGCGATGAGAGTCGATCCTGGCTGATGTTGCGGCGCTCGTGTCTGCCGGGGTGGGTCTCGATACGCCGCTGCGCGGCTACTCGACCGGCATGATCCGGGGGCGCCCCGTCCATGTTGATCGAGTAGCGCGCGGAGCGCGCGTATCGAGATCCGGCGCGCGCAGACGTCCGGCGCGGGACCGGCGCGGGGTCAGCCCTCGATGGAGAGCAGGAGGTGGCCGGAGGAGACGGTGCTGCCGGGCTCCGCGTTGAGGCCGCGGACGACGCCGTCCTTGTGGGCGGTGAGGGGCTGCTCCATCTTCATCGCCTCGAGGACGACGACGAGGTCGCCGGTGACGACCGTGTCGCCCTCGGCGACGGCGACCTTGACGATGGTGGCCTGCATCGGCGCGGTGACGGAGTCGCCGGTGACGGTGCTGACCGAGCCGGCGCCGCGGCGCTTGGGGGCCGCTGCGGCGGGGCCGCGCGAGCCTCCGGAGCCGACGAGGTCGCCCGGGAGGGTCACCTCGACGCGGCGGCCGTCGACCTCGACGACGACGCTCTGGCGGGCGGCCGGCCCGTCGACGGCGCCGGGCTCGCCGCTCCACGCCTCGATGGTGTTGTCGAACTCGGTCTCGATCCAGCGCGTGTAGATCGAGAAGGGCGCGTCGCCGGCGGGGGCGAACGCGGGGTCGTCGACGATCGCGCGGTGGAACGGCAGCACGGTCGGCAGGCCGGTCACCTCGAACTCGGCGAGGGCGCGGCGCGAGCGCTCCAGCGCCTCGGCGCGGGTGGCGCCGGTGACGATCAGCTTGGCCAGCAGCGAGTCGAACGAGCCGGAGATCACGTCGCCGGCGACGACGCCGGAGTCGACGCGGACGCCCGGACCGCCGGGCGCCTTGAAGACGTGCACGGGGCCGGGGGCGGGCAGGAAGCCGCGACCCGCGTCCTCGCCGTTGATGCGGAACTCGAAGGAGTGGCCGCGCGGCTGCGGGTCCTCGTAGTCGAGCAGGCCGCCCTCGGCGAGCCGGAACTGCTCGCGGACGAGGTCGATGCCGGTGACCTCCTCGGACACGGGGTGCTCGACCTGCAGGCGCGTGTTCACCTCGAGGAAGGAGACGGTGCCGTCCTTGCCGATCAGGAACTCGCAGGTGCCGGCGCCGACGTAGCCGACCTCGCGCAGGATCGCCTTCGACGCCCGGTAGAGCTCGGTGTTCTGCTCGTCGGTGAGGAACGGCGCGGGCGCCTCCTCGACCAGCTTCTGGTGCCGGCGCTGCAGCGAGCAGTCGCGGGTGGAGACGACGACGACGTTGCCGGCCGAGTCGGCCAGGCACTGGGTCTCCACGTGGCGCGGCTGGTCGAGGTACTTCTCGACGAAGCACTCGCCGCGGCCGAACGCGGCGACGGCCTCGCGGGTGGCGGAGGCGAACATCTCCTCGACCTCGTCGCGCTCGCGGGCGACCTTGAGGCCGCGACCGCCGCCGCCGAACGCGGCCTTGATCGCGACGGGGAGTCCGTGCTGGTCGACGAACTCGAGCACCTCGGCGGCGCCGGAGACGGGGTTCAGGGTGCCGGGGGCGAGGGGAGCGCCCACCTTCTCGGCCACGTGGCGGGCCGAGACCTTGTCTCCGAGGCGCTCGATGGCCTCGGGCGACGGGCCGATCCAGACCAGTCCGGCGTCGATGACGGCGCGGGCGAAGTCGGCGTTCTCGGCGAGGAAGCCGTAGCCGGGGTGCACGGCGTCGGCGCCGGAGCGGCGGGCGACGGAGAGCAGCTTCTCGATGACGAGGTAGGTCTCGGCGCTGGTGGTGCCGCCGAGCGCGTAGGCCTCGTCGGCGAGGCGGCTGTGCACCGCATCGCGGTCCTGGTCGGCGTAGACGGCGACGGAGGCGATGCCGCTGTCGCGGGCGGCCCGGACGACGCGGACGGCGATCTCGCCTCGGTTGGCGATGAGCACCTTCGTGATACCTGGCATGGTCCCCAACCCTAGAGGTCGGCCCGCGGATGCCCGGCGCGGCTCACCACAAAGAAGAGCGAGCGCTTCGTCGGTTCCGCACAAGCGCCCCGCGCGGGCTCAGCGGTTCCAGAGCGACGGCCAGGCGACCCCGAGCTCGCGCACGAGCGAGCGCAGGGTCGGCAGCGACATCCCGATCACGGTGGAGGGGTCGCCCTCGATCGCCGTGATGAAGCCGGCGCCGCGGCCGTCGATGGTGAACGCGCCGGCCACCTCGAGCGGCTCGCCGGTCGCGACGTACGCGTCGATCTCGTCGTCCTCGATGTCGGCGGCGAAGGTGACGGCGGCGGAGGTGACCGCGCCGACCTCGGCGACGATCCGCCCGCCGCGGTGGTCGATCAGCCAGTGGCCGGAGTGCAGGCGCCCGGTGCGGCCGCGCTGCGCCCGCCAGCGCTCCCGGGCGCGCTCGGGCTCGTGCGGCTTGCCGTGCACGACGCCGTCGAGCACGAAGGCGGAGTCGCCGCCGAGCACGAGTCCGTCGAGGTGCGGTCCGAGCACGGCGGTCGCCTTCGCCCGGGCGAGCAGCGCCACGGTGGCGTCGGCGTCCAGCGCCGCCCCGCGCTCCTGCTCGGCCCGTGCGACGGCGGCGGGCTCGTCGACCTCGGAGGGGACGACCACGGGCTCGATCCCGGCGGCGCGCAGCAGCGCCAGGCGGGCGGGGGAGGTGGAGGCGAGGTGGAGGCGCACGGGGGCTCCCTGCGATCGGGCCCACGCTGTGGGATGCTCGACGGATGGCACAGACCCCGCCCCGCACGTCCGAACGAGCCGCGGGGACCGACGGAGCACTCGGCACCGAGGTCGAGCTCGAGATTAGCAACGTCGCCCACGGCGGCGTCTTCGTCGCCCGGCACGAGGGCCGCGTCGTCTTCGTCCCCGACGTGCTCCCCGGCGAGCGGGTGCGCGTGCGCATCAGCGAGGTCCGCCACGACAGCTTCTGGCGGGGCGAGGCGCTCGAGGTCCTCGAGGCGTCGCCGCACCGCGTCGAGCACGTCTGGGCGCAGGCGGGCATCGACCGCCGGCCCGAGGAGCGCGTCGGCGGCGCCGAGTTCGGCCACGCCGCGCTCGAGTACCAGCGCGAGCTGAAGCGCGCCGTGCTGGTCGACTCCTTCTCCCGCTTCGCCCGGCGCGAGGTCGACGTCGTCGTCGCGCCCGTCGCCGGCGACGACGAGTCGGGCGGCCTGGGCTGGCGCACCCGCAACCGCCTGCACGTGGACGACTCCGGCCGCGTCGGCCCCTACGCCGCCCGCAGCCACCACGTCGTCGACGTCGACGCCCTCCCGCTGGCGACCGCCGCCTCCTCGGCCGCCGCCCCGCTCGATCAGCGCCTCGCCCCCGGCTCGGTCGTCGACCTGGTCGACGCCGCCGGCTCGGAGGGCGCCGCCGTGCTCGTGCACGACCCGTCCGACAAGCGCGCCAGGAGGGACCGCACGGTCGTCTCCGAGTTCGTCGCCGACCGCACCTTCCGCGTCGACCGCTCCGGCTTCTGGCAGGTGCACCGCGGAGCCGCGGCGACCCTCTTCGACGCGGTGCAGACCGCCGTCGACCCCGCGATCGCCGACGTCCGCGCCGCCAACCACGACCTCTACGGCGGAGTGGGCCTGCTCGCCGCGGCGCTCGCCGACCACCTCGGCGCCGGCGTCCGCGTCACGAGCGTCGAGAGCGACTCCCGCGCCACCGAGCACGCCCTGGAGAACCTCGCCGACCAGGTCGGCGCGCGCGCGGTGACCGCCCGGGTCGACCGCTACCTCCGCGACGCCCTCGCCCAGGCCGACGCCCGCGAGCGCGCGCGCTGGCGGGCCGCGACCGTCGTCCTCGATCCGCCGCGCGCGGGAGCCGGACGCGCCGTCACAGACGCCCTGATCGAGCTCGCGCCCGCCCAGCTGGTCTACGTCGCCTGCGACCCGGTCGCGCTCGCCCGCGACGTCGGCGCCCTCTCGGCCGGCGGCTACGAGCTCGAGCGGCTCGACGGGTTCGACCTCTTCCCGCACACCTCGCACGTGGAGGCCGTCGCCCGCCTCGTCCGACGCGCCGACTGAGCCCGCCGCGTCGCTAGCATGAGCCCGATGGAGACCACCGATGATCGCTGAGTCCGCCGGTGCGCCGAGGGTGCGCGTCGCCATCGTCGACGACCACGAGTCGGTCCGGCTCGGCGTCGCGGCCGCCATCGAGAGCGCGGGCATGCAGGTGGTCGCCGCGGCCGAGACGGTGCGGGGGCTCGAGGAGGTGCTCGGGGGCACCGAGATCGAGGTCCTCGTGCTCGACCTCTCCCTGAACGACGGCTCGAGCATCACCGCGAACGTGAAGTGGGGCCAGGTGCGCGGCTCGGCCGTCCTCGTCCACAGCATCGCCGACCGGGTCGTGGCGGTGCGGGAGGCGCTCGCCGCCGGCGCCGCGGGCGTGATCCCGAAGTCCTCGCCGATGTCCACCGTGATCGCCGCGATCCTCACGGTCGCCCGCGGCGAGGTGCTGAACAACCTCGAGTGGGCCTCGGCGATCGACGCCGACGACGACTTCGCCCGCGCCGTGCTCGGCCGGCGCGAGCGCGACGTCCTGCACCTCTACGCCTCCGGCCTCCCGCTCAAGCTCGTCGCCGACCGGCTGCAGATCTCGGTCTCCACGGCCAAGGAGTATCTCGACCGCATCCGCGACAAGTACGTCGAGATCGGGCGGCCCGCGCCGACGAAGGTCGACCTCCTGCGCCGCGCCGTCGAGGACGGCATCCTCCCGGGCATCGATCCGGACGACGGCGATGCCGGCCGCTGAGGTCGTCCCCGCGCGCGCGACGGCGAACCGCGAGCGCATTGACCGGATCATCAGCACGGTGGTCTCCTTCTTCGGCTTCGGCTTCGCGCTGCAGACCGTCCCGCCGATCCTCGATCAGCTGCCGGTCCTGCGTCCCGAGGTCGCCTGGCCCGTCCTGATCGTCGTCTTCGGCTCGCTCGCCGGCTCGGTGATCACCGCCGTCGTCCGCCGCGGGACGCAGGTCAGCGGGGCCCTGGTGGCCCTCTCGCTCCTGCTCGCCCTGCTCACCTGGCCGCTCACGATCCGCGCCGACGCGGTCGCCCAGGAGACTCCGTGGATCTGGTACCTGCTGACGATCGGCACGGCCTTCTGCACGATCGTCGCTCCGCTGCGGCTCGCGATCGCCTACGCCTGCGTCACCACGCTCCTGTTCGGCGTCCTCCGCGTGCTGCCCTCGGGCGGCGGAGCGTCGCCGACCCGTGCGGCCCTCGACGCCGTCTACGTCGGCATCGTCGGCTTCGTCATGCTCGTGCTGATCACCGTCCTCCGCCAGTCCGCGGACCGGGTCGATCGCGCCCAGCGCACGGCGATGGAGCAGTACGAGGCGGCGATGCGCCAGCACGCCGGCGAGCTCGAGCGGGTGGAGGTGGACGC
This sequence comes from Rathayibacter sp. VKM Ac-2856, assembly GCF_013205055.1. Taxonomy (GTDB): domain Bacteria; phylum Actinomycetota; class Actinomycetes; order Actinomycetales; family Microbacteriaceae; genus Rathayibacter. The sequence goes on along the minus strand of NZ_JABMLF010000001.1, from coordinate 1,093,449 downwards.
CCTCGTCCACGACAACGTGCTCGCGACGCTGCTCGCCGCCGCGACGGCCGAGACGGAGGCCGAGCGCGCGCTCGTCTCCTCGATGGCGCGGAAGACCCTCTCGGTTCTGCTGCCGGACGAGGAGTCCGATCTGGACGTGGGCGAGGTGCCGCTGGAGCTCCTCGAGCGCCAGCTGACCCATGCGGCCTCGACGTTCTTCGCCGACTTCGAGGTCGTCCTCGACGAGTCGGCGGATCCCCGGACCACCACGATGCCGCGTCCGGTGGCTGAGGCAGTGCTCGGCGCCGTCTGGCAGGCGCTGACCAACAGCGTCCAGCACGCGGGCCCCCGCGGCACCGTCGAGCGCTCGGTCCGCGGGCGCATCTCCGCCTGCTCCGTCGACGTCGTGGTGGAGGACGACGGCCGCGGCTTCCTCCTCGCCGACGTGCCCCGCGAGCGGCTCGGCATCCGCCTCTCGATCCTCGACCGCGTGGAGCAGGTGCAGGGCTCGGCCCGCATCGACACCGAGCCCGGCCGCGGCACCCGCGTCCTCCTGCACTGGCCGACCGGAGGGAGCCGCCCGTGATCGCCTACCCGCGTCCGCTGCTCTACGCCCTCGGCGGCGGCTTCTCGCTCTACCACGTCGTCCTCGCCTTCTTCTCCTACCGCCTGACGCCCCCGACGCCGGCCGACCTCATCGCCGTCACCCTCTACATCGGCGCCACCGTGATCGCCCTCCTGCCGAGCTCGGCCACGCGGATGGACCCGGTCGTCGCCGCGGTGATGGCGGGAGTGGCCGTGGCGCTGCCGCTGCTGGTGTCGCCCTCGCTCGACCCCGACGCCTCGAACGGCTACTCCACCTGGTACATCGCGGCGGTCGGCACCCTGATGACCATCGTCTGCGCCCGGCGCCGGCCGCTGGCGGCGTGGGCCGGGATGGCCTTCCTGATCGTGCACACGATCGTCTGGGCGGGCCCCGTCGCCCTGGCGACCCTCGGCGTCGTCGGCGGCATCGCGTGGGTGGCCATCGCCCAGCTGCTGATCATCGAGCTCGGCCGCGCCGGCTCCGAGGCGCGCGTGCTCGAGGCGGCCGAGCGCGCCGCGGCGTCGTGGCGGGCGGCGGAAGAGGCGCACCTCTCCGAGCGCGAGGTCCGCCTCGAGCAGACCCGTGCCATCGCCTCCGAGATGCTGCTGCGCATCGCGACCGGTCCCCGCGGGCTCACCGACGAGGAGCGCCGCGAGTGCGCGCTGCTGGAGGCCTCCGTCCGCGACGAGATCCGGGGGAGGCGGCTGCTCGACGCGGACGTCCGCCGGCTCGTGCTCGACGCGCGGCGCCGCGGCGTGACGGTGTCCGTGCTCGACGACGGCGGTCTGGACCGGACCTCGGAGCAGGAGAGCAGGCGCGTCCTGCGCGAGCTCGCCGATGCGCTGAGCGGGATCGGCGAGGGCGTCGACCGGGTCGTCGTCCGCACCGCGTCCGCCGACTCCCCGTCCGCGGTCACGGTCGTGGGCCTGCGGACCGACGGCGACGGCAGCGCGGGCGCGCTCGGCTCGGACGACGCGGGCGACGAGGTCGACGCGTGGGTCGAGATCCGCCGCGACGAGCGGGGCGACCGCGAGGACTGAGCGGTCGCGGCGCAGCGGTACCGACGAAGCGGCACCGGCGGGTCGGGACCGACGAACCCGACGGCCATCCGACGGACACACCGGTTGAAAGAGTGCGGCGGGCTGTCCACTCCTCCGAAGAGGGGGCCCAGCCCGCCGTCAAACCCCGAGTGAGGGTGACAACCCGAATGTCACCCTCACTCGCCCCCAAAACACCCGCCTACTTACCCTGGTCGGCGAGTGATTGGCGGTGCCCCCTCCGAGGAGTGAACACCTAACACGGATAATCATGCCCAGGACTGCGAGGGCCAGGTAGTCGGCACTTTAGGGGACTAATCGGGGTACAAAATCGATGATCCGCGCCGCTCGGCGTCCCGGAGGGTCCTCGGCGGCGCCGGAGCGCCCGCCCGCAGCCCTCAGCCGGAGAAGGAGCGCCAGGCGCCGGGCGCCGGTCGCAGCGGCGATCGGACCGCCGCGGCGCGGTCGCTCCAGCCGCCGCTCGGGACGACGGGCACCTCGGCGACCGGGTGCGACTGCGCGGCGAGCGCGGTCACGACGGCGGTCACGGCGGCGATCTCGCGGGCGTCCAGACCGGGGGTCGTGATGACGACCGAGGGAGAGGCCGGGGCGGAGGGGGCGGAGTCGGCTGCGCTCATCCCGCGACGGTACCGCATGCCGTTCACGGTCCCGCGTCCGCGCACGTGGTTATGCTGACGCCGGACGCCGCCGGAGCGACGCCCGTCCCGTCCGAACAGGAGTGTCCCCGCATGCCGTCGTGGTCCCCGAGTCACGGCCGCGCCACCGCCCGCCGCATCGCCGTGGCGGTGCGCTCCTCGCCCGCCGCGTTCGCCACGACCCTGGTCGTCCTGCTCGCCAGCGCGGCCGCCGGCACCCTCACCGGCCCGGCGAGCGAGGCGACCGAGGCGTGGTGGGCGGCGGGCGCCGGCACCATCCTCGACGGGCGCCCCTGGGCCGCCGTGACCGGCCTGCTGATCGCCTCCGGGCCCGCGGCGCTCCTGCTCGCCGTCCTGCTGCTGCTGCCGCTGCTGATCGCCGCGGAGCACCGGCTCGGGTCGCGCCGCCTCGTCGTCGCCTTCCTCGTCACCGGGGCGCTCGGCACGGGCATCGGCGCGGTCCTCCAGAGCGTCGGCGCCGCGGCGGGCGAGTGGTGGACCGGCGACACCGTCGGCGACCACACCTTCGACCCGCTGATCGGCGGCGTCGGCGCGCTGCTGGCCGCGACCGCCTTCATGGGCGGGCTCTGGCGGCGCCGCCTGCGGGTGACCGTCTTCGCGGTCGTGCTGATGTTCGTCCTCTACGCGGGGGACTCCGCCGACGTCTACCGCCTCCTCGCGGGCGCTGCCGGCCTCGCCGTCGGCGCCGTGATGGCGCACGGGACGAGCGGACTGCGACCGCGCCGCCCGGCTCCGAGCTCGCACCGGGAGTCGCGCGCGCTGCTCGCGGCCGTCGTCGCCGTCACCGCCATCGGCCCGCTCGTGGCGGTGCTCTCCGACTCGGGCTACGGGCCGTTCTCGTTCCTCGGACGGCTGCTGCAGAGCGCCTTCACCGGTGCCGCCGATCTCGAGGACCCCTGCGGCGCCACCGTGCGCCACTGCGCGCACCACGTGCGGCTGAACCTCATCTCGCCCGGGCCGATCCTGCTCACCTTCGTCCCGATGATCCTGCTCCTCGTCGCCGCCTACGGCCTGCGCTCCGGGCGCCGGCTCGGGCTGCTGCTCGCCATCGGCGTCAACGCGGCCATCGCGATCCTCGACATCGTCCTGCTGCAGCGCGCCGCCCGGCACCCCGACTTCCAGTACTACGCGGAGTACCTGCTCTGGCTCGCCACCACCGTGATCGTCCCGGTCGGGGTGATCGTCCTGCTCGCGGTCAGCAGCAGGCACTTCCGGATCCGCGCGCCGCGGGCGTCCGCGCGCCGCTGGTCGTTCGTCGTGGCGATCGGGTTCGTCGCGTCGCTCGGCGGCTATCTCGCGCTCTCCGCCTCGACCCGCACCAGCTTCGAGCCGGTGCTCGGGATCGGCCGGCTCCTGCTCGACGGACTGCTGCGCTTCGTGCCGTCCGGCTTCCTCGGTGGGCACGGCCTGCTCGCGGTGCCGCGCGAGCCGCTCGCCCGGCTCGGCTTCGAGTGGGTCGGGCCGGTGTTCTGGCTCCTCGTGGTGGTGGCCGTCGTCGCCCTCCTCCGGGCGACCGACGTGCAGGGCGTGCGCGGCGACGAGGCGGTCTACCGCTCGCTGCTGGTGCGCCACGGCGCCGGCAGCCTCGGCCACCAGGGCACCTGGCAGGGCAACGAGCACTGGATCGCCCCCGACGGCGAGGGCGGGGTCGCCTACCGCGTCGTGGGCGGGGTCGCCATCACGCTCTCGGACCCGGCCTGCGCGCCCGAGCAGCGCGCCGAGGTCGTGGCCGGCTTCGTCGCGTTCTGCGACGAGCGCAGCTGGACGCCGGTCTTCTACAGCGTGCACGACGAGCTGCTGCCGGTCTTCGACGGGCTGGGCTGGTCGCGGATCTCGGTGGGCGAGGAGACGATCATCGAGCTCGGCGGCTTCGAGCTGACGGGCAAGCGCTGGCAGAAGGTGCGCTACCCGCTGACCCGGGCGATCAAGCTGGGCATCGAGCCGGTCTGGACGACCTGGCCGGAGCTGTCTCTGGGGATGGCCAGCCAGATCGTCGACCTGTCGGAGAAGTGGGTCTCCGAGAAGGCGCTGCCCGAGATGGGCTTCACCCTCGGCGGCATCGACGAGGCCCGCGACGCCGATGTCGCCCTGCTGCTCGCGGTCGGCCCCGACGGGGTGCTGCAGGGGGTCACCAGCTGGCTGCCCGTGCACCGCGACGGCCGCATCGTCGGCTGGACGCTCGACTTCATGCGCCGCTCGGACGACGCGATGCCCGGGATCATGGAGTTCCTGATCGCCTCCGCCGCCCTCCGCGCGCAGGAGCAGGGCGCGGAGTTCGTCTCGCTGTCCGGGGCGCCGCTCGCGACGGCGCCGGTGCCGGAGGGGCAGGAGCCGCCCGAGCCGACCGCGCTCTCGGGTCTGCTCGAGTTCCTGGCGCGGACGCTCGAGCCGGCCTACGGCTTCACGTCGCTGTTCCGCTTCAAGGCCAAGTTCCACCCGCGCTACGCGGGACTGTGGATGGCCTACCCGGACGCGCTGCAGCTGCCGCGGATCGGCGCTGCGATCGGCCGCGCCTACCTGCCGGACGTGTCCCCGCGCGAGGCCCTCGCCTTCGCCCGGGCCCTCGGCGCGCGCTCCGAGGAGAAGGCGCCGGCCGCGGACAAGCCCGCCGCGGAGAAGCCGGCCGCCGAGAAGCCGGGCGCGGAGAAGCCGTCGGCACCCGCGAAGGCGCCGACGGCCGGCTGACCGCGATTCAGAGCGGGATGTTGCCGTGCTTCTTGGCCGGCAGGTTCGCGCGCTTGGTCCGCAGCGCGCGCAGCGCCTTGATCACCGACACCCGGGTCGCCGACGGCTCGATGACGCCGTCCAGCTCGCCGCGCTCGGCGGCGAGGAACGGGCTCGCGACGTTGTAGGTGTACTCGTTCGCGAGGCGGGTGCGGACGGCGGCGACGTCCTCGCCGGCCTCCTCCGCCTTCCGGATCTCGTTGCGGTAGAGGATGTTGACCGCGCCCTGGCCGCCCATGACCGCGATCTCGGCCGTCGGCCAGGCGAGGTTGATGTCGGCGCCGAGCTGCTTGGAGCCCATCACGATGTACGCGCCGCCGTAGGCCTTCCGCAGGATGACGGTGACCAGCGGGACGGTCGCCTCCGCGTAGGCGTAGAGCAGCTTCGCGCCGCGGCGGATGACGCCGGTCCACTCCTGGTCGGTGCCCGGCAGGTAGCCGGGGACGTCGACGAGGGTGAGGATCGGCAGCGAGAACGCGTCGCAGAAGCGGACGAAGCGCGAGGCCTTCTCGCCCGCCTCGATGTTCAGGGTGCCCGCCATCGCGCTGGGCTGGTTGGCGATGATGCCCACCGAGCGGCCCTCGACCCGGCCGAAGCCGATCACGATGTTGGGCGCGAAGAGGGGCTGCACCTCGAGGAAGTCGCCCTCGTCGACGATGTGCTCGATCACGGCGCGCATGTCGTACGGCTGGTTCGGGCTGTCGGGGATGACGGTGTCGAGGAAGCGGTCCGAGTCGGTGGTCTCGAGGTCGACCTCGTTGTCGAACACCGGGGCGGGGGAGAGGTTGTTGTCCGGGAGGAAGGAGAGCAGGGTGCGCGCGTAGTCGAGCGCGTCGTTCTCGTCGCTCGCGAGGTAGTGCGAGACGCCGGAGATCTTGTTGTGCGTCAGGGCGCCGCCGAGCTCCTCCATGCCGACGTCCTCGCCGGTCACGGTCTTGATCACGTCGGGGCCGGTGACGAACATCTGGCTGGTCTTGTCGACCATGATCACGAAGTCGGTGAGGGCGGGGGAGTAGACCGCGCCGCCGGCCGCCGGGCCGCAGATGATCGAGATCTGCGGGATGACGCCGCTGGCCGCGGTGTTGCGGCGGAAGATCTCGCCGTACTTGCCGAGGGCGACGACGCCCTCCTGGATCCGCGCTCCGCCGGAGTCGAGGATGCCGATGATGGGGACACCGGTCTTCAGCGCCAGATCCATCACCTTGATGATCTTCTCGCCGGCGACCTCGCCGAGCGAGCCGCCGAAGATCGTGAAGTCCTGCGAGTACACGGCGACCTGGCGGCCGTGGATGGTGCCGGTGCCGGTCACGACGGCGTCGCCGTAGGGGCGCTTCTTCTCCATGCCGAAGGCGTGGGTGCGGTGGCGGACGAACTCGTCCAGCTCGACGAACGAGCCCGGGTCGAGGAGGGTGTCGATCCGCTCGCGGGCGGTCATCTTGCCCTTGGCGTGCTGCTTCTCGATCGCGGCCTCGCCGCTGGCGGTGACCGCCTCGTGGTAGCGGGCCTTCAGGTCCGCGATCTTCCCCGCGGTCGTGTAGAGATCGGGCGCGGGACGTTCGATGTTCGCGGTCACCCGCCCACCTTATCGGCGCGGATGGACCCCTCCGTTGTCGCAGGCGCACAGGGAGCGGGCGCTCCGGTGGGAGGGTCCGCACAAGCGGCGGGGTGCGCGTCCGGCTCGGGGGCTTCTCGCGGGGGCCCCCCGGTAGCGTGGCCGCATGCAGCTCCCGCTCTCCCGCTCCGTGTCGCCGCAGGTCCTCTGGCTCGAGAGCGCGGGATCGACGAACGACGAGCTCCGCGACCGCGCGACGGCCGAGCCCGGTGCCTGGCCGCACCTCTCTGTCGTGGCGACCGACGACCAGCGCGCGGGCCGGGGCCGCCTCGGCCGCGTCTGGCAGGCGCCCGCCGGGCGGACCCTCGCGGCCTCCACGCTCGTGGACGCGGCGCCGCTGCCGGCCGCCGCGGTCGGCTGGCTGCCGCTGCTCGCCGGCGCGGCCCTCGCCCGGGCGCTCGCTCCGCTCGTCGCGAGCGCCGTCGAGGTCAAGTGGCCCAACGACGTCCTGCTCGACGGGCGGAAGACGGCGGGGATCCTCGCCGAGCGCCTCCCCGACGGCCGGGTGATCGTCGGCACCGGCGTCAACCTCCTCCTGAGCGAGGAGGAGCTGCCCGTTCCCACGGCGACCTCCCTCGCGCTCGCCGGCGCGACGACGACGGGCGCTGATGCGGTGCTGGCCGGCTTCCTCACCGAGTTCGCGGCGCTGCTCGTCCCGCTCCTCGCCCTCGGCGACGCCGAGGACTCCGGCACCGCCGCCGTCGTGCGCGCGCACTGCGGCACGCTCGGCCGCCCGGTCCGGGTCGAGCTGCCCGACGGCTCCGTCGAGGAGGGCACCGCGGTCGCGCTGGACGCCGACGGCTCGCTCGTGCTCGAGCGGGACGGCGTCCGGCGCTCGTTCTCGGCGGGCGACGTCACCCACCTGCGCCAGTGATCGGCGGCGGGCGGGGCGGCGCAGTAGTGGAGGACCGCGAGCTCGCCCGGCTCACGCCGCGCGCCCGCCGCGCCGTCGCCCCGGTGGCCGGCTTCCTCCTGCTCACCTGGGCGGGCTTCTACTTCGCGGCGCAGTTCGAGCTGGAGCTGCAGCGCTGGATCATCGCCCTCGGCACCGCGGTGCTCGTGCTCCTGCTCTGCGTGCCCGGCATCGCGGCCTGGGCCAGCATCCGCTACCGGATCACGCGGCGCGGGCTGCACGCCCGTCGCGGGGTCCTGTCGGTGCGCCGCGCGGACCTCGACTTCGACCGGCGGATGACGGTCGCCGTCTCGCGCAGTCTCGGCCAGCGCATCGCCCGCTGCGGCGATGTGCGGATCGCGCAGGACGGCGCGGAGCTGTTCGTGCTCCGCGACGTCGAGGACCCGGACCTCGTCGCCGACCTCCTGCGCGACGCGATCGCGGCGGCGCCGCTGCCGGAGTGGCCCGCGCCCGAGCCGCTCTGAGCGCGCATCCCGCCGAGGCGCCCCGTCCGCGCGACGCGGCCCCGCCCCGTCCGCGCCCCTCGGTACCATGGAGCCGCCCCGCGCCTGCGGGCGGAACCAGGAGGATCGCCATGCGCGTCGGTGTGATCGGTGGCGGCCAGCTCGCCCGGATGATGATCCCCGCGGCGGTCGAGCTCGGCGTCGAGATCGCGGTGCTGGCCGAGAGCGAGGGCGCCTCGGCGTCGCTCGCCGCGACCCGCGTCGGCGACTACCGCGACGAGGAGACGGTGCTCGGGTTCGCCCGCACGGTCGACGTCGTCACCTTCGACCACGAGCACGTGCCCCAGGCGATCCTGCGCCGGCTCGTCGCGGAGGGCGTGCCCGTGCACCCGGGCCCCGACGCGCTGCTCTACGCGCAGGACAAGCTGATGATGCGCCGGCGCCTCACCGAGCTCGGCGTGCCCGTGCCCGAGTGGGCCGCGGTCTCCTCCGCCGAGGAGCTCGCCGCGTTCCTCGACGATCACGGCGGCCGCGCGGTGGTCAAGACCGCGCGCGGCGGCTACGACGGCAAGGGCGTCCGCGTCGTCCGCGGTGCGCACGAGGCCGACGACTGGTTCGCGGCGCTCGCCGAGGACGGCCGCGGCGGCGCGCTGCTCGTCGAGGAGCTGGTCGGCTTCCGGCGCGAGCTGGCGCAGCTCGTGGCCCGCCGCCCCTCGGGGCGGAGCATGCTCTGGCCGCTGGTCGAGTCGATCCAGCGCGACGGGGTCTGCGCCGAGGTGCTCGCCCCCGCCCCCGCCTCCGCGGGCCGCCTCGCGGACGCGGCCGCCGACATCGCCGAGACGATCGCCGAGAGCCTCGGCGTCACCGGCGTGCTCGCCGTCGAGCTGTTCGAGACGACGGACGACCGCCTGCTGGTCAACGAGCTGGCGATGCGCCCGCACAACAGCGGGCACTGGACGATGGACGGCTCCACCACCTCGCAGTTCGAGCAGCACCTGCGCGCGGTGCTCGATCTGCCCCTCGGTGCGACCGGCTGCCGCGACCCGTGGACCGTGATGGTGAACGTCCTGGGCGGTCCGGTGGGGGAGTCGCTGACCGACCGCTACCCGCGCGTCCTCGCCGAGCACCCCGCGGTGAAGGTGCACAACTACGGCAAGGAGCCTCGCCCGGGCCGCAAGGTCGGGCACGTGAACGCGGTCGGCGACGAGCTCGAGCTCGTGGTCTACGAGGCGCGTGCCGCGGCCGCCGTTCTCACGGACTGACACGTACCATGGTGGCCGTGACCCGCCACACGACCCCCGCCGCCCCCGCCGGAACCGCCCTGTGAGCGCCGACGCGCTCGTGAACGGGCCGTCCCCGCTCGTCGGCGTCGTGATGGGCTCGGACTCCGACTGGTCGGTGATGCAGGCCGCCTCGACGACCCTCGCCGAGTTCGGCGTGGCCCACGAGGTCCGCGTGGTGTCGGCCCACCGCACCCCGCAGGCGATGATCGACTACGGCCGCGGAGCCCGGGCCAGGGGCCTGCGCGTCGTGATCGCCGGTGCCGGCGGAGCCGCTCACCTGCCCGGGATGCTGGCCGCGGTCACCTCCCTCCCCGTCGTCGGCGTGCCGGTGCCCCTCGCGCGCCTCGACGGCCTCGACTCCCTGCTCTCGATCGTGCAGATGCCGGCCGGCGTCCCCGTCGCGACCGTCTCCATCGGCGGCGCCCGCAACGCGGGACTGCTCGCGGTGAAGATGCTGGCCATCGGCGACGACGCGCTGTCCGAGCGCCTCGACGCCTTCGCCGCCGATCTCGAGGCGCAGGTCGCCGCCAAGAACGCGGCGCTGGTGGCCGGCCTGTGACGGCGATGACGCTGCCGCTGCGGCACCCGGACGTGCGCTCGAGCACGTTCATGACCCGCCGTGCCTGGTGGCTGCTGATCGGCAACCTGCTCGTGCCCGGCTCGGCGCAGGTGCTCGCGGGCAACCGCCGCCTCGGCCGTCTCGGTCTCGGGTTCACCCTCGGGCTCTGGATCGCGCTGCTGGTCGCCGTGATCCTCTACTTCGTCTTCCCGACCGGGCTCTACACGCTCGCGACGTTCGACCTCTCGATGCTCGCCCTGCAGGCGGCGCTGGTCGTCTACGGCGTGGTCTGGCTGGTGCTCACCCTCGACACGCTCCGGCTCATCCGGCTGGTGCGGGCGCGACCGCGGATGCGGGCCGTGCTCGCCTTCGCGACGATCGCGCTGATGGCGGTCTCGGTCGGCTCCACCGCCTACGGGACCTACCTCATCGGGATCACCCGCGGCACGCTGTCCTCGATCTTCGGCGGCGGCGCGATGGAGCAGCCGATCGACGGCCGCTACAACATCATGCTGCTGGGCGGCGACGCCGGCGAGGACCGCGACGGCCTGCGCCCGGACAGCATCTCGGTGGTCAGCATCGACGCGTCGACCGGTGCCGCGACCACGATCGGCGTCTCGCGGGAGTTCGTGAACATCCCGTTCCCCGAGGACAGCCCGATGCACGAGCTCTACCCCGACGGCTACACGACGACCAACTGCGCGGTCGACGTCTGCAAGCTCAACTCGATCTACACCGAGGTCGAGCTGAAGCACCCCGAGCTCTACCCGGACGCGGTCGCCGAGGGCAGCGAGCCCGGCATCGAGGCGACCCGCGACGCGGTCGAGGGCATGCTCGGCCTGCCGATCCAGTACTACGCGCTGATCGACATGGAGGGCTTCGCCCAGCTGATCGACTCGCTCGGCGGCATCGACATCGACTACCAGGGCACCGAGCCGCTCCCGCTCGGCGGCCTGCCGGACTCCGACGGCGTGATGCAGGGCGTCAACCAGTGGATCGATCCCGGGCCCTGGCACTTCAACGGCGAGCAGGCGCTCGCCTACGCCCGCTCGCGCTACACGACGAGCGACTACGACCGGATGGCGCGCCAGCGCCAGGTGCAGACGGCGCTCCTCGAGCAGTTCGAGCCGGCGAACGTGCTGTCGAAGTTCCAGGACGTCGCCGCGGCGGGGTCGCAGGTCATCAAGACCGACGTGCCGCAGGGCATGCTCGGCTACTTCGTGCAGCTGGGTCTGAAGACGAAGTCGCAGCCGGTCGGCACCGTCGAGCTGATCCCGCCGACGGTCGACGTCGACCGCGACCCGGACTACGACGTCGTCCGCTCCCTCGTCCACGACGGCCTCTTCCCGGACGACACCGCCCAGTAGCCGGCGCGGCATGCTGATCGATCAGCCCGCGCAGCGGGCGCATCGAGATCCACGCGCGTCGGTCTCGATACGCCCCTGCGGGGCTACTCGACCAGCATGCTCGCGGGACTCATGCTGATCGAGTAGCCCGCGCAGCGGGCGTATCGAGATCCCGCCTGCCGAGGCTCAGAGGTCGGCGTGCAGGGCCCAGACGCGCTCGGCGGAGTCGCGCCAGCTGTAGGCGCGGGAGCGGTCGCGGCCGGCGACCGACAGGCGCTCGCGCAGCGCGGTGTCCGAGAGCACGCTGCTCATCGCGAGGGCGAGCCGCTCCGGGTAGTGCTTCGCGTCACCGCGCTCGACGGCCACGCCCGCGTCGGCCGCGACCTCGAGCAGCGCCGGGTCGTCCGAGTGCACGACCGGCACCCCGAAGTGCATCGCCTCGAGGACCGGCAGGCCGAAGCCCTCGGCGATGCTCGGGTAGACGAAGAGGGTCGCCCGGCTGAGCACCAGCGCGAGATCGCCGTCGCTGAGGACGCCCAGTGCGCGCACGCGGTCCTCGCCGAGGCCCTGCTCGTCCGCGACGGAGGCGATGTCGAGCTCACCCCAGCCGGTCGGCCCGACGATCAGGAGCGGCACCTGCGGTGCCGAGGCCTCGCCGAAGGCGGCGATCAGCGAGACCAGGCCCTTCCGCGGCTCCAGCGTTCCCACGCTGAGGACGTACTCGTCCGGCAGCCCGAGGGCCGCCGCGCGCTCGTCCGCGTCGTCGGGCAGCACGAGGCCCGAGCCGACCGCCCCGCCGATGACGCGGATCCGGTCGCCGAAGTCGAGGACCTGCGAGAGCTGCTGGGCGACCGCGTGGGTCGGCACGACGACCGCGTCCGCGAACTTCTGCGCGCGCTTCGCCATCGCCCGGTGCCACTTGGCGCCGTGCGGGGTGAGGGTCTCGGGGTGCGTCCACGGCACCGTGTCGTGGATCGTGACGGCGATCTGCTCGCCCTCGCGGCCGTCGTGGCTGCGCAGCGGGGCGAAGAGGCTCGGGGCGTGCATCATGCCGCCGCCCGAGGGGATCGCGATGCCGTACTGCCAGGCGCGCGAGAGCTCGCGGCGGCCGAGGTGCAGCCGGTGCAGACCGGCCAGACCGGGCAGGCGCAGCCGCAGCTCCTCCTCCTTCTCCGGCGGGTGCGCCGAGAAGACGGCCTCGACGTCGCAGTCGCGCGGGGCGGTGCGGATGAGCTCGCGGGTGAGCTCCTCGGTGTAGCGGCCGATGCCGCCGGGGACGCGGGCGAGCATCTGGTCGACGACCACCCGGAGCGTCGTCGTCACGGCGTGACCGCCTCGAGCGGGGCGGCGGCCAGCGCGTCCTGCCAGGAGCGCATCGGCGCGAGGCCGGCGGCGGCCCAGGCGTCGTGGCCGAGCACGGAGTAGGCCGGCCGCGGAGCCGGGCGGACGAAGCTGCCGCTGTCGGTCGGGCGGATCCGCTCCGGGTCGAGCCCGGCCTTCTCGAAGACGGCGCGCGCGAAGCCGAACCAGGTCGTCTCGCCGGCGTTGGTGCCGTGGTAGACGCCGGCCGGGGCGCCGGAGTCGACGAGCTCGACCAGGCGGTCGGCGAGGTCGCCGGTCCAGGTCGGCTGGCCGCGCTGGTCGTCCACGACGGTGAGGGTGGGGTGGGCCGCGGCGAGGCGGACCATGGTCTTCGCGAAGTTGCCGCCGTGCGCCCCGTAGAGCCAGGCGGTGCGGACGACGTAGCCCCGTCCGGGGTTCGCAGCGAGGACGAGCTCCTCACCCTCCGCCTTCGTCCGGCCGTAGGCGGAGATCGGCCGGCGGGGGTGCGACTCGGCGTAGGGGCTCGTCGCCGAGCCGTCGAAGACGTAGTCGGTCGAGACCTGGACGATCGCGGCGCCGATCTCGGCGGTGGCGATCGCGAGGTTCTGCGCGCCGAGCGCATTGACGCGCCGGGCCGCCTCCTCGTCGCCCTCTGCGTCGTCGACGCGCGTGTACGCGGCGCAGTTGAGCACCGCGTCGTGGCCGGCGACGGCCGCGCGGACGGCGTCGAGATCGGTCACGTCGAGGTCGGCGCGGCCGAGCGCCGTGACGGCGCGATCGCCGAGGGAGGAGCGGAGGTCGGTGCCGAGCATGCCGGAGGCGCCCGTGAGGAGGAAGGTCACCCGATCATCATGCCGGAGGCCCCCGACGCCCGGACTCCGGCGCACCGGCGGCTCAGCAGGCCTCCGAGCGCTCAGTACACTCGTGACCGTGCAGATCAGAGAGCTCGAGATCCCCGACGCCTACGAGGTGACGCCGCGCCAGTTCCCCGACGACCGGGGGGTGTTCTACGAGTTCTACCGCTTCGACCGCCTCGCGGAGAAGGTGGGGCACCCGCTGTCGCTGCAGCAGGGCAACACCTCCGTCTCCAAGCGCGGCACGGTCCGCGGCATCCACTTCGCGCAGATCCCGCCGTCGCAGGCCAAGTACGTCTCCTGCTTCTCCGGCGCGGTGCTCGACTACATCATCGACGTCCGCGTCGGCTCGCCGTCCTTCGGCACGTGGGACTCGGTCCTGCTCGACGACGTGGACCGCCGCTCGGTCTACCTCGCGGAGGGGCTCGCGCACGCGTTCGTCGCGCTGACGGAGGGCGCCGTGGTCTCCTACCTCGTCTCCTCCACCTACGACCCGGTCCGCGAGAAGGGCATCGACCCGCTCGACGAGCAGATCGGCCTGCGCTTCCCCGACGAGGCGGGCGAGCCGCTGCTCTCGCCGAAGGACACCGATGCGCCGACGCTGGCGGAGGCCCTGGAGCTGGGCATCCTGCCCACCTGGGACGAGGCGAAGGCGCTCTACGCCGAGCTGGACGGAGCGCACTCGTGAAGGGCATCATCCTGGCCGGCGGGTCCGGCTCGCGGCTCTGGCCGATCACCAAGGGCATCTCGAAGCAGCTGATGCCGATCTACGACAAGCCGATGGTCTACTACCCGCTGTCGACGCTGATGATGGCCGGGATCGACGAGGTCCTCATCATCACGACCCCGGAGTACAACGACCAGTTCCGCGCGCTGCTCGGCGACGGCACGAGCCTCGGGATGCGCCTGTCCTACGCGGTGCAGGAGTCGCCCGACGGCCTGGCGCAGGCGTTCCTCATCGGCGAGGACTTCATCGGCGACGACTCCGTCGCGCTGGTGCTCGGCGACAACATCTTCCACGGCACCGCGCTCGGAACGGCCCTCGCCGCGAACACCGACATCGAGGGAGCGGTGATCTTCGCCTACCAGGTGGCGGATCCGCGCGCCTACGGCGTCGTGGAGTTCGACGACGCGTTCCACGCGCTCTCCATCGAGGAGAAGCCGGAGCGGCCCAAGAGCAACTACGCGGTGCCCGGTCTGTACTTCTACGACAACTCGGTCGTCGGCATCGCGAAGACGATCGAGCCCTCCGCCCGCGGCGAGCTCGAGATCTCGACGGTGAACGAGCGCTACCTCGAGGCCGGCAGCCTCAACGTGCAGGTCCTCGACCGCGGCACCGCGTGGCTCGACACCGGGACCTTCGACTCGATGATCGAGGCGACGGAGTTCGTGCGCGTGATCGAGCAGCGCCAGGGCTTCAAGATCGGCTGCATCGAGGAGATCGCCTGGCGGAACGGCTGGATCGACGACGACGCGCTCGCCGCACTCGCGGCGCCGCTGGTGAAGAGCGGCTACGGCGCGTACCTGAAGCGCCTGCTCGAGCTCGGGCGCTGACGCCGCGGCGAGCTGGTCTCGATACGCCGCTGCGCGGCTGCTCGACCAGCATGGACACCCCTGGTGCTGCTCGACCAGCAGGCGGCGCCCCCCCTGGTGCTGCTCGACCGGCATGTGGTCCCGCCGCACCCATGCTGATCGAGTAGCCCGCGGAGCGGGCGTATCGAGATCCCGCGCGGTGCAGGCGCTGCGCGCTCCTGCTGATCGACTAGCCCGCGGAGCGGGCGCAGCGAGACCCGGAGGTCAGCGGCTGGGGCGCAGGCGCATCAGCGCGACGCGGACGCCGAGGCCCAGGCGGACCGCCGCGCGGACCGGGGCCTGGTACCAGGCGTCGTACTTCTGCGCGAGGTAGAGGTAGGCGCTGCGGTGGTGCACCGCGAGCATCTGCGCCGACGCCAGTCGCGTCGAGTGCCCGCCGAGGTGGGAGACCACCGCGTCGGCGAGGTAGACGTTCGTCCAGCCGCGCTGACCGAGCGAGTCGCCGAGCTGCACGTCCTCGAAGTACATGAAGTAGCGCTCGTCGAAGCCGCCGATCTGCTCGAACGCGGTGCGCCGCACCATCACGCAGGCGCCCGACAGCCAGCCGGCCGTCATGCTGCCGTGCTGCATCGTCTCGACCGCGCGCGAGCGGCGGTACCGGCGCGACCACGGGTTGCCCGGCCAGACGTGCGCGAGCAGCGCGTGGCCGACGCCCGTGCCGAGCGAGGGCAGCGCGCGGGCCGAGGGGTAGATCGTGCCGTCCGAGTCGAGGATGCGGGGGCCGATCGAGCCGATCGCCGGGTCGGCGACAGCGGCCGCGTAGAGCGCGTCGATCGAGCCGGGCAGGAAGACCGTGTCCGGGTTCGTCACCAGGATCCACTCGATCTCCGGGCCGAGGCGGTCGACGGCGTAGTTGATCGCCCGGCCGTAGCCGAGGTTCTGACCGGTCTCGTGGAACACGACCTCGGGGATCCGCTCGACGACGCGGCGGACCGAGTCGTCGGTCGTCGCGTTGTCGACGACCACGACGCGCACGTCGTGCTCGGTCGCCTCGGGGATCGACTCGAGGCAGGCGCGGAGGACCTCACCCGAGAAGTGGGTGACGACGACGACCGCGATGGGCAACGTCGAGCGGGCGATGAGAGCCTCCGGGGGAGCGGCGTCGACGGGCAGGGGGCGCCGTCGGAAGAACCTGACGAGGCTAGCACGGGGCCCGAGCGGGGCTCCGGCGCTCAGCGTGCGGCGGTCTCCACCTCGTCGACGACCTCGTCGAGCTCGGGGGCGATCGCCGCCGACGGGGCGCGGAAGACGACGAACTTGTAGAGGCAGAAGTTCCAGACGAGACCCACCATCACGGCGACGGCCTTCGCGGCGTTGATGGCGAGGAACGCCTTCTCGCCCGCGCTGGGGAGGAAGAGGAGCGAGGTGCCGAACCGGGTGTCGAAGAACACCTCGAAGCCGTAGATGATCAGCGACTGGAGCACGAGCGAGCTGAAGCCGGTGACCAGGAAGAACTGCGCGAAGGTGCGCACCGTCGGCCGCTCGGGGTGCCGGAAGACGAAGAAGTGGTTGAGGAGGTAGGAGATCGAGATGCCCACCGTGACGGAGGCGACGTTCGCGACCAGGGTGGGCAGGCCGACGAGCAGGGCGAGCGCATTGAGGATCAGGAAGTCGAGCGCCGTGTTCAGCGAGCCGGCGACGAGGAACCGCAGCTTCTGCGATTCCAGCCGACGGGACCATCCGAACCGACGCGACACGATGCTCCCCCGGGGTACTCGCTGCCCGGGCGGGAGCGATGGGGCGACAGTACGCGGCCGATCTGTACTGGAGCCCTCCATCCGGAGAACTGAACCTGAGAACCGCGACGCGACGTCCCGCTTCCTCTCACACAGGACGGCATGGTGCACGCTGATACTGTTCCACCGCCTCCGCCCCGGCGGACCGTCCACGTCCCCGCCCGAATCGGAACCAGATGCTCTCGCTCACCATCGTCACCCCCACGTACAACGAAGCGGACAACATCGGCGAGCTGCTGCGCCGCCTCGCCGCCGCCGTGGCCCGCGAGTCCGACGTGGTCGTCCGCTCGGTCGTCGTGGACGACTCGTCGCCGGACGGGACCGCCGAGAAGGCGCGCGCCCTGGGGGAGGAGCTGCGGACGCCCTCGTTCTCGGTGCAGGTGCTGGAGCGGGCGACGAAGGAGGGGCTCGGCGCGGCCTACCTCTGGGCGTTCGAGCGGATCCTCGAGGCCGACGACGCTCCGGACTGCGTCCTGCAGATGGACGCGGACCTCTCGCACGACCCGAAGTACCTCGCCGACTTCCTCCGCGAGGTCCGCGCCGGCGCCGACCTCGTCGTCGCGTCCCGCTACATCCCGGGCGGCGGCACTCCGGACTGGACGCTCGACCGCAAGATCCTCAGCCGCGGCGGCAACGTCTACACGCGGGCCGTCCTCGGCTCGCGCCTCACCGACTGGACCGGCGGGTTCAACCTCTTCAGCCGCGCGCTGCTCGAGCGCATCCACTTCGAGACCGTCGACGCCACGGGCTACGGCTTCCAGATCGCGCTGAAGCACCGCGCCCTCGGCGCGGCGCGGCGGGTGCGCGAGATCCCGATCGTCTTCCTCGACCGCACGGAGGGCACCTCGAAGATCCCCGGCAACACGCTCCTGCGGAGCCTCCTCCTCGTCCTGCGGATCCGCCTCGGCCGGGACGGGTCGCGATGACGGCGGTCCTCCCCGCTCTCTCCCGCCGCCGGGCGGTCCTCCTCGAGGCGTCGGGCCTGCTCCTCGTCCTCGCGGGCACCGCGCTCGTGCTGGGCCGGCTCTCGTCGACGCCGTGGTGGGAGTACCTGCTCTCGGACGGCGACTCGCTCGCGCTCCCGCTCCTCGTGCGCTCGGTCGCCGAGGGCGAGCCGTTCGAGTGGGTGATGACGAGCCAGCTCCTGATCTTCCCGGAGCTCCCGCTCTACCTGCTCAGCCTGGCGCTGGCCGGCGGCTCGGCGGTCGGCGCGCTCCTCGTCAACGCCTTCGTCAACGTCGCCGTCCTGCACCTCTCGGTCCGCTGGCTGGCGGAGCGCGTGCTCGCCGGGCGTCCGCGGGCCTGGCGGATCGGCGCGGCCGTCGCGGCCACCGCCGTCGTGCTCCTGCTCGCGGCGACGGAGGGACGCGGTCTCATCAACGCCGGCGCGTTCGCGAGCGGGATCCTCCTGACGACCTACTACTCGGGAGTCGCGCTCTCCGCGGTCCTGACCCTGGCGCTCACGGCCGAGGCGAGCGGCGGCTTCGACCCGGCCCGCCTGCCGAGCGCCCGGCGCACGGCACTCGCGCTGATCGGGGCGGCGGTCGTCTCGGCGGCGACGACGCTCGCCAATCCGCTGTTCGCCCTGCAGTTCACCGCGCCGGCCGTGGTCTCGCTGCTGGCCGTCGTCGTCCTCCGGCGGATGGCGTGGCGGCGGGCCCTGCTGATCTCCGCCGTGCTCGTCGCCGCCGCCGGGATCGGCTACGCGGTGCGGGGCGCCTTCGCGCGCTTCATCGCCGTCGACGCGGCCACCTACCTCCACCTCGAGCGCGCGGGCGCCGCGGTCGACGGGTTCCTGCTGCAGGTGCGCGACGTCGGCTCCACCCGGCTCGGCAAGGTCGAGATCCTCGTCGTCGTCCTGCTCCTGCTCGTGGCGGTGCTCACCCTCGTGGTCGCGGTCGCGACCCAGGTGCGGCCCGAGACGCCCTGGTCGGTGGCCGACTCGAGCGTGGTCCTCGCGACCTTCGTGCTGGTCGCCTCCGCCTCGCTCGTCCTCGGGCAGATCGTGACCGGCAGCCTGGTCAGCCGGTATCTGCTGCCGCTCGCGGTCTTCCCCGCCCTCATGGTGCTCCCCGCCCTCCAGGACTGGGTGCCGCCCGGTCTGCCGGGGGCCGGCCTGCTGCGCCGGCTGCGTCCGCCGCGGCCGGTGCTCGCCGCCGCGGCCGCCCTGGTCGTGCTCGTCGCCGCGGTGGGCGCCGTCCTCGCGGCGGGCCCGATCCGCGCCGCCGCTGCGCAGGCCGGCTCGACCCCGGAGCGCGCCTGCCTCGAGCAGTGGCTCGACGGTCGCGATCTCTCGGGGGTCGGCTCGTTCTGGACCACCCGGCCGCTGGCGCTCTACGCCGATCCGTCCGTCGACGTGCAGCAGGTCGACTTCGACTTCACGCCGCAGCTCTGGATGAACAACGCGGCCGAGTACCGGTCGAAGACCTTCAGCTACGTGCTCGCCGACCGGGATCCGGACTGGTCGGCCCTCGCGCTCGGCACGCTCGGCGAGCCCGCCGCGGTGACCGCGTGCCCGACCTTCGACGTCTACGACTACGCCGGGACCGAGGGGGAGACCGTCCTGAACACGATCGTCCGGAACGGCATCGAGGCGGCGGAGGCCGAGCGTGGTCTCTGAGCGACCGGTGCGGTCCGCTCCCGAGGCGCGGGGCGGCGGCGGAGCGACGCGCAGGCGCCTGGTCGTCGAGCTCGGCGCGGCGCTCGCCGCCGCCGGCGGGAGCGTCCTCGCCGCCGTGATCGCGCTGGGCGTGACGCCGGCGGCGATGACGCAGCGCTGGCAGGTGGGCGGCGGCGATCAGACGCTGCACTACCTGCTCTTCCGCAGCGCGACGCAGGCGTTCCCCTTCCTCGAGAACGGGGCCCTGGGCTTCCCGGACGGCTTCAACGCCTTCTTCACGGCGCAGTTCGACGTCGCCTCCGCGGTGACGGCGGGCGCCCTGAGCCTGGTGATCCGCGACGGGCTGCTGCTGCTCAACGTGTTCACCCTGCTGACCTTCGCCTCGGCCGCGCTGACCGGCTACGCGTTCTTCCGGTGCCTGCGCTCCCCGGTGTGGGCGTCGGCGCTCCTGGCCGCCGTCTTCAGCCTCGCGCCCTACCACTTCCTCCGGGTCGGCTACGGGCACCCGTTCCTCGCGAACTACTGGTCGATTCCCCTCCTCGGCATCCTCGTCCTCGCGGCCGCGGGCGACCGGACCGACCCGTTCCGCGCCTGGATCTCCCGGGCGGCGTCCCGGCGCTCGCGACTGCTGCGCGGTGCCGTGCCCGTCGTCGTCCTGCCCGCGCTGATCGCCTCCAGCAGCGGCTACTACTACGTCTTCAGCGTGCTCGTGCTGGGGGGCGTCTGGGCGCTGTGCGCGCTCGCCGGGCTCGCCAGCCGGGTGCCGCTGCGCGAGGTCCTCGGCCGCGGACTGCCGCTCGCCGTCCTCGGGCTGTTCGTCGGGATCGAGATCGCCGTCCTCGGCAGCGACTGGGGCGAGCGCACCTCGGCCTACTTCCAGAGCCGCGGGGTGGGGGAGTCCGAGATCTTCGCGGGCAAGCTCCTCTCGCTCTTCCTGCCCTGGCAGGGCACCGAGCTGCCGAAGATCGGCGCGCTGACCAACCTCTACTCCACGGGCACCGCCGTGGCCGTCACGACCGAGCCCCCGGGAATGCCCGTGCTCGCGATCGCGGGCCTGTGCCTGCTGCTCCTGGCGCTGCCGCTCACCGGTGCCGTCGGCGGGCGGGCGCTGCGCCTCACCGCCGTCGGCCGGCTCCTCTCGGACGAGCGGCTGCGGGTGCTCGCGATCGCGGCGCTCTGGACGCTCGCCTTCTTCGTCATCGCGGGCTTCGGCATGGCGATCGCGCTGTTCCTGGACCCGACCATCCGCGCGTGGTCGCGGCTGTCGATCGTGATCATGCTGCTCGGGCTGGGCGCGGTCGCGATCGTCCTCGGCCGGATCACCCGGCGCGGGCTGCGGATCGCAGCGGCCGTCGTCATCGTCGGCGTCGCCGCTCTGGATCAGCTCGCCGGCGTCGCGCGGATGGTGCCGATCGCGCCGACCGACGACGCCGAGGTCTCCGCGCTCGTCGCCGACGCCGATGCGGCCCTGCCGGACGGCTGCGGCGTGGTGCAGCTGCCGATCAAGAGCTTCCCCGACAGCGGGGCGATCGGGAACATGGGCGACTACGACCCGGCGCTCCCGTATCTGCGGACCGAGGGCGAGGACCTCGTCTGGAGCTACGGCTCGGTCGGCGGCACCGAGGGCTACGAGGTCTTCGACGACCTCGGGACGCCCGCCGAGTTCGCCGCGGCCGTGCGGGCGAGCGGCGCGTGCGCCGTCTCCGTCGACACCGCCGCGTACGTGGGGCGCGAGGGCGCGTGGGAGGCCGACGTCGTCGAGGTGAGCGGCGCGCTCACGCCGACGGCGCAGTCCTCCTCGGGCCGCTGGCTCGTCTTCCCGGTCGCGCGCTGACCACTGCCGTCCGCCGAGTGCTGCCGACCGGTGGACGCGGTCGTCCTGCCGCAGCGCCGGTCACGAGCGGAAGAGCAGCCAGCGCTCGTTCCGGTCGGTGCTGGTGACGGCCGGAGCGTCCGGGTCCGCGACCGCGTCGACGAAGGCGCGCCAGCCGTCGGGGTCGTCGACGTAGGCCGCCGTGTCGACGAGGACCGCGCAGGCACCGGAGGCGTCGTACTCGCGCTCGAAGGCCCGCGTCGTGGTCGCGTCGTCCCAGTCGTCCGCCGAGAGGGTCCCGCGGACCGCGCCGTAGCTGAAGCGCAGCCCCTCCTCGTCCGAGGAGTAGACGTAGGGCAGCGCCTCGTCGTAGTCGCCCATGTCGCCGATGGCGCCGGTCTCGGGGAAGTCCTTGAGCGGGAGCTGGACGACACCGCAGTCGGACGGGAGCACCGCCTCGCTCTCGTCGACGAAGGAGCGGAGCGCGGTGTCGCTCGTGGCCTCGACGTCGATGCCCGTCGAGGCACCGCCGACCTGGTCGACGAGGCCCACCACCGCGACGACGGCGAGGACCGGGAGGAGGACCCGCAGCCGGGAGGCGAGTGCCTCCATCGCGAGCCCCGCGATGCCGAGGGCGAGGACGCTGAGGACGATGGAGAAGCGCGACCAGGCGCGGATCTCCGGGCTGACGACATAGGCCAGGACGGCGCCGAGGCCCGCCACCACGAAGAACAGCAGCCCGACGACGAAGGCCTGCGAGAGCAGGCCCACGCGCGCGTCGGCGACGAGCTCGCCGAGGCGCGACCGGCGCTCGAGCGCGGGGCGACCGGCGCTGAAGAGGATCACGAGGACGATCAGGAGGACGACGAGGAAGGCGACCGAGACGACGACCGCCGTGACGGGGTTCTCCGACGTCGGCACCACCTCGCTCGACTTCTCGTACCCCCGGGCCAGCGCGGCCAGCGGGCCGAACCCGCTGAAGGGAGCGGGCAGCAGCAGATTCTGGATCTTCCCGCCGTAGATCTCCGACTCCTGCGCCGAGCGGCCCTGGAAGTACTTCTCGTAGCGGTCGCCCTGGTCGTTCGAGAGGGCGAGCAGCTGCACCGCGATCAGGACGACGAGGGCGCCGAGTGCGAAGGTCGGCCAGGCGAGGGTCCGCAGCGGAGCCCGGCGCACGAGCACGGTCACCACCGCGACGGCCCAGGCCGCCCCGAGGACGATCGCGCCGAAGACGAAGTAGTACGACTGGGTCCAGGCGACGGCGACCGCCAGGACCAGCACGAGCAGACCGCGGAGCACGTGGCGGCGCCGACCCGCGAGCCCGGAGGTCCAGCGTCGCAGCGGGTCGGTGGCGTCGCCGCCGATGACGAGCAGCAGGACGCCGATCAGCGGGACGGACCAGTAGTTGGCCAGGAACGGGTGCCCCAGCGCGAGCTGGAAGAAGTGGTACGGGAGGATCGCGGTCAGCACGCCGAGGACGAGCGACGTCGGTCGCCGCAGGCGGAGGGCGCGGTAGAAGAGGTACGCGGTGGCGCCGGCGGCGGGGAACCCGGCCAGGCTGTAGAGGTTGAACAGCCAGACGCCGTCGGGCGTGAAGGGGCCGACGAGGGCGACGAACGCGGCCGACCAGGGATCGAACAGCGGGGCGAAGAAGAGGTTCTGCGCCTCGGGGAAGCCGAGCCGGTCGTTCGGGAAGAACGGCAGCACGTCGCGCGCGCTGGAGAAGATCGTGTAGTGCAGGACCTGGTCGGCACCGCCGAAGGTCCAGCGCAGGCCCAGCTGATCGACGCCGACGCGGAGCGCGAGCATGCCGAGCACGGTGGCGAGGATCGCCGAGACGAGCGTCAGTCCCGCGTCGACGAGGACGCGCTGCCGACGGGACCGGCGCTTCGCGGGTGCCGGCTGCTCGACCGGGGCGGGCTTCCCGACCGGTGCGATGGTCGCTGCCGGGGCCGCTTGCTCGACCGGTGTCGTCTGCTCGTCGGGGGCCGTCTGCTCGGCGGGTTCGGGCTGCTCGTCGGGGGCCGTCTGCTCGGCGGGTTCGGGCTGCTCGTCCGGCGTCGTCAGCTCGTCCGGGGCGGTTTGCTCGGCGGCTTCGGGCTGCTCGTCCGGTGTCGTCGGCTCGTCCGCGGCGGTCTGCTCGGCGGCTTCGGGCTGCTCGTCCGGCGTCGTCGGCTCGTCCGGGGCCGTCTGCTCGGCGGCGTCGGGCTGCTCGTCCGGCGTCGTCCGCTCGTCCGATCCGGGCTGCTCGTCCGGGGCCGGCTGCTCCTCGGGGGCGGGCCGCCCGTCCGGTGCGGTCGGCGTGTCGGACGAGTCCTCGGGTGTCATCAGAGCGGTCGTCCTTCGATCGGGCACCGGGGCGGGCACGGTGCGGGGGGAGGGGGCGCTCCGGAACCCTATGGTATTTTCATTTGGCTTCGCCGGGCTCCCGGTCTGCTCTCCCCCTTCGTTCCCCACCCTGAGGAGGCGGTCCTCGACCGTGACCCGTACGTTCCTCCTCGCCGGCGGTGCCGGTTTCCTCGGCTCCCATCTCGCGGCCGAGATCGTCCGCCGCGGCGACACCGTCGTCGTGATCGACTCGCTGCTGACCGGCTCGACCGCCAACCTCGAGTCCCTCCGCGGGCACGAGCGCTTCACCTTCGTCCAGGACGACGCTGCGAACGCGCTCGCCGTCCCCGGGCGCTTCGACGTCGTCCTGCACTTCGCCTCGCCGGCCTCCCCGCCGCGCTACCTCGCCCACCCGATCGAGACGCTGCACGCCGGCTCCACCGTGACCGAGGCGCTGCTCGAGGTCGCCAAGCGCGACGGCGCCCGCTTCGTGGTCTCCTCCACCTCGGAGGTGTACGGTGACCCGCACGTGCACCCGCAGCACGAGGAGTACTGGGGCAACGTCAACCCGAACGGCCCGCGCAGCGTCTACGACGAGGCCAAGCGCTACGCCGAGGCGATCACGTTCGCCTACCGCCGCTACTTCGACGTCGACACCGGCGTCGTGCGCATCTTCAACACCTACGGCCCGAACATGGACATCGACGACGGCCGCGCCGTCCCGGCGTTCGTCAAGGCGGCGCTCGCGGGCACGGCCATCCCGATGCACGGCGACGGCACCCAGACCCGCTCGCTGCTGTACGTGGACGACCTCGTCGCCGGCATCCTGCTGATGGCCGACTCGACGGACTCGGGCCCGATCAACCTCGGCTCGGTCGACGAGCTCGAGCTGGGCGAGATCGCCCGCCGCATCGTCGCGATCATCGGCAGCGACTCGGAGATCCGCTACGAGCCCCGGCCGATCGACGACCCGGAGCGCCGGAAGCCCGACATCACGAAGGCGCGCGAGATCCTCGGCTGGCAGCCGAGGGTCCCGCTCGAGGACGGGCTCACGCGGACGATCGCCTGGTTCGAGTCCACCGCGGTCACCGCGCCCTAGCCCCGCGCCCGCCGAGCGCCGGGCCGCCCCGCACCGAGCCCCTCGCACGACGGGCCCCCGCATCCCTCGAGCGCCGAGCGCGCCGAGTGTCGTACGAGAGAGAATCCCGCCGTGAAGCTTTCCATCCTCATGCCCGTCTACAACGAGCAGGCGACCCTGCAGAAGGCCGTCGACCGCGTCCTCGCGGTCCGCTTCCAGGACGGCGTCGACATCGAGTTCGTCATCGTCAACGACGGCAGCCGCGACCGCACGAAGGAGATCCTCGACGCGCTCGAGGACCCCCGCATCCGCGTCTTCCACCAGCCGGTGAACCAGGGCAAGGGCGCGGCGATCAGCCGCGCCGTCCAGGAGGCGACCGGCGACTACGTCATCATCTGCGACGCCGACGAGGAGTACCGCCCGAGCGAGATCCCGTCGCTGCTGCAGCCCGTCCTCGACGGTGAGGCGCAGCTGGTCTACGGCAGCCGCACCTTCGGCAGCCACACCTCGTTCTCCTACTGGTACGTCATCGGCAACAAGGGCGTGAACCTGATCACGAACATCCTGTTCAACGCCTACGTCTCCGACGTCGAGACCTGCTTCAAGCTGATGCCGCTCAGCCTCTACCGCTCGCTCCAGATCAAGGAGAAGGGCTTCGGGATGGAGGCGGAGGTCACCGCGAAGCTACTGGCCCGCGGCTACCGCCCCTACGAGGTCGGGATCAGCTACAAGGCCCGCACCCGCGAGGAGGGCAAGAAGATCACCGTCAAGGACGGCTTCGAAGCGCTCTGGATCCTGCTCAAGATCCGCGTCCGCGAGGGCTCCCGCACCCGACCGCCGCAGACCGCGGGGGCCTGACCCGATGGCGAGGAGGGGTCCCGTCGCGCTCGCGAAGGCGCTCTACAGCGGCATGATCTCGTACGTGCTGAAGTTCGGCGTCGTCGGGATCCTCGGCCTCGTCGTCGACATCACCGTCTTCAACCTGCTGCGCGTCGGCGGGATCGGCGGCGAGCACCTCCTCTCCGGCCCGATCGGCGCGAAGGTCGTCGCGGTGGCCGCCGCGACCGTCGTCACCTGGTTCGGCAACCGCTACTGGACCTTCCGCGAGCACCGCCGGGCGAACTACCTGCTCGAGCTCGCCGAGTTCAGCGTCGTCGCCGTCGCGGGCATGCTGGTCAACCTGCTGCCGCTCTACATCTCGCACTACGTCCTCGGCTTCGACAACCTCGTCGCCGACAACATCTCGGCCAACGTGATCGGCCTCCTGCTCGCGACGGCGTTCCGCTTCGTGCTCTACCGCTTCTGGGTGTTCGGCCACCACCGCAGCGGCGGTGTGGTCGCGAACCGCGAGGCCGAGCAGGCCGCCGCCGCCCTCTTCGAGGACGATCAGGCCGCCGCGGCGGACACCGGCCGGATCCCGCGCCTGCGCTGATCCGGAGCCTGCGCTGATCCACTGCCCGCGCTGATCCGCCGCCCGTGCGGGTCGGCTCAGACGGTTCCGTCGAGCGCCAGGTCGAGCAGCAGCTGCGCCGTGCGGTCCCAGCCCGGTACCGCCCTCGCGGGGATCCGCCGCGGTGCCGCGAGGGCGTCCTCGATCGCGGCGACCCAGCCGGCGCGGTCGGCCGGAGCGACGAAGACGGCGTCCTCCTCGCGGCCCGCGAGCGCGTCGCGGAGTCCCGGGATGTCGGCCGCGAGCACCGGACTGCCGCAGCAGACCGCCTCGAGGGCGGGCAGGCCGAAGCCCTCGTGCCAGGACGGCATCGCGACCGCGTCCGCGCCGGTCAGGAGCGCGGGCAGGTCCTCGTCCGGCACGTACCCGGACGCGAAGCGCACATCCGCGCCGGCGGCGACGGCCCGCCCGACGGCCGTGTGCACGTCGGCGTTGTCCCAGCCGTCCCCGCCCACCAGGAGCAGGGTGTGCCCGGCCGGCCGCTCGGCCGCGGCGTAGGCGTCGACGAGGGTCGCGAGGTTCTTCCGCTTCTCGATCGAGCCGACGAAGAGGAGGTAGCGGCCGAGCGACTGCGCCGCGCGGACCCGGTCGACCTCGGCGGTGCTCCGGGGGTGGAAGAGCTCGACGTCGACGGTGGTCGGCAGCACGCGCACGCGGCTCGCGGCGACCCCGAGCGAGGTCGTGATCTCCCGTGCGGACGAGGGGGTCCCGGTGAGCACGACGTCGGTGCGGCCGAGCCAGCGCGGGACCTCGCGTGCGAGCATCTCGCGGCGCTCCCGCGGGACGAGCTCGGGCAGGACCGCGAAGCAGACGTCGTGCACGAAGGTGAGCGAGCGCGAGCGGGCGAGGGGCCAGGAGCGGAAGTTCGGGAAGAAGTAGCCGCCGCGCCCGAGGAGCAGGTCGATCCCCGGCGCCGGGAGCCGGGTGAGCGCACTCCACAGCCGGCGGGGGAGCCGCACCGGCCGGATGCGGAGGCGGCGGAAGCCGAAGCGCTCCAGCGCGGGCGCCTCGCTGGCCGGCACCACGAGCAGCACCTCGGCACGCGCCGCGACCTCGTCCGTGTCGAGCGCGCGGAGGATCCCGAGCAGCACCCGGCCCACGCCGGTCAGCCGCGGAGCGGTGAGTGCGGTCGCGTCGACCAGGAGCCGGCCGCGCGCCGCGCTCACGGCCGGCTGACGCGGACTTCGGAGTCGATGTCGACGACGCCGTCGTGCACGGAGGAGCGCTCGACCGTGAAGGTCGCCGCGACCGGGGTCCGCGTGGTCTCACCCTGCGAGAACGTGCCGGCCGAGGCGTGCACGGCGTAGTTGCCGCCGCCGAGGTGCAGGTCGGGGAGGGTGAACGTGACGGTCATCTCGCCGTCGACGCTCGAGAGCGGGGTGCCGATGCGCTCGGTGTTGGTGCCGAAGACGCGCTGGCCGAGCGGGGTGTCGATGCCCATGCCGATGTTCCAGTCGTCGACCGGGCGGCTGGTGCGCACCGTGACGTCGAACTCGAGCGACTCGCCGCTGCGGACGACGATGCCGCCGTGCTCGACCGAGCCGCCGCGCAGCTGGCAGCCGAGGATGTCGATGAGGGTCGGAGCGGGCTCGTCCTCGGCGCCCGCGGCCGCCGCCTCGCGCTCCTGGCGGGCCTGACGGCGGTCCTCGAAGCTCTCGCGGAGCACCTGCAGGCCCTCCGACGTCTCGCCGTCGAAGACGACGTTGCCCTTCTCGAGCACGATGGTGCGGTCGCAGAGCTCGCCGACCTGCTCGAGGGAGTGGGTGACCAGGACGATCGTCTTGCCGGCGCGCTGGAACGCGCGGATGCGGTCCATGCACTTGCGCTGGAACGGCTCGTCGCCGACGGCCAGCACCTCGTCGACCAGCAGGAGGTCGGGGTCGGTGTGGATGGCGATCGCGAAGGCGAGCCGGACGTACATGCCCGACGAGTAGAACTTCACCTGGGTGTCGATGAACTCGGCGATCTCCGAGAACTCGACGATCGCGTCGAACTTGCCGTCGAGCTCCGCCCGGGACAGCCCGAGGATCGCGCCGTTAAGGTACACGTTCTCGCGCCCGGTGAGGTCGGGGTGGAAGCCCGCGCCGAGCTCGAGCAGGGCGGCCAGGCGCCCGCGGCGCTCGACGGTGCCCGTGGTCGGCTGGACGATCCCGCCGATCAGCTTCAGCAGGGTGCTCTTGCCGGAGCCGTTGGCGCCGATCAGCCCGACGGTGGAGCCGAGCGGGATCTCGAGGTCGACGTCGCGCAGCGCCCAGAACTCGTCGCGGTGCTTGCGCCCGCGGCCGAAGTTGACGATGCGCTCCTTGAACGACTTGTCCTTGCGGATCACGAAGCGCTTGGACGCGCCGCGCACGCGGACGACGGTGGGGCTGGGGGAGGGGGTCGAGGCCGACTCCGCCTTGCTGGTGAGGGTCACGATCAGATCTCCTGGGCGAAGTTGCCCTCGAGGCGCCGGAAGATCCGGTGCCCGATCCAGACGAACACCACCCCGACGGCGAAGACGATGATGAGGCGGAGCGCCATGTCGGGCGGCCAGACCTGCGGGGCGATCTCGTTGCCCTCGATGACGCTGACGCGGGAGCCGTCGCCCCAGATCGCCCGCTGGAACGCGAGGATCGCGTTGGACATGGGGTTGAAGAGGTAGAGCTGCTCGAGCCAGCCGCGTCCGGCGCCGGTCGTCGCGGTCACGACGAAGTTCCAGGCGTAGACGATCGGCGACAGCCAGAAGAAGATCTGCAGGCCGACCTCGACGAGGAACTGCACGTCGCGGAGGTAGACGTTCAGCGCCGACAATGCGAGCGCGAACGCCAGTCCGTAGACGAGGGTGATGCCGAGCGCCGGGAGGATGTAGAGCAGATTCCGGCCGAAGACCAGCGAGCCGGTGAGCACCGCGCCGACCATCAGCACGACGAACTGGACCGCGAAGTTGAAGAGCGCGGACCCGATCGCGGCGACGGGGAAGATCTCGCGCGGCAGGTAGACCTTCTTGATCAGCCCGCCGTTGCCGAGGATCGACGTCGTGCCGGCGGTGACGATCTCGCTGAACAGCCCCCAGAGCGTGAGCCCCGAGAAGACGAAGATGGCGAAGTTCGGCACGCCGCGCGAGGCGCCGAGGATCTGGCCGATGGCCACGTAGTAGATCAGCAGCATGATCAGCGGCCGGACGAGGCTCCAGACGAAGCCGAGGCTGCTGTCCTTGTAGCGGGACTTCAGCTCGCGGCCGACCAGGAGCCGCAGGAGCTCGCGGTGCCGGAGGATCTCCAGGAGCGAGGCGACGAAGCCGCCGGAACCCCCGCCCACCGCGGAGGTCGTGCCGGCGAGTTGGAAGGGCTCGTCGGCGATCGAGCGTGCGCGATCGACTGGACTGATGGGCATGGAACTCCAAGGTCTCGGCCTCCGCCGTGCGACGGACCGCATCATTATACGTGTCGACCTGAGCGGTGAGGCCGGTGAGCGCGTCGACCGCGGCCGCATCGCCGGTAGTCTTGTCTCCGCTCGCCGACTGAACGACACGAACGAGGTGTTCGCCATGCCCACGCAGCCATCCGACGTCCCCCTGGAGCCTGTGGCCCAGAGTGCCGGCGACCCGGTCCCCGAACTCGGCGGCTCCGCCGAGGAGGCTCCGATCTCCGCCGACCCGAGCCTGCAGGACCTCGTCTCGGCCGACGAGTCCTCGAGTGGCGGCCCGTCGCGCGACGCGTCCTCCGGCGACGAGGCCACCGAGCTCCGGCGCCTGCGCAGCCAGGTCGACGCCCTGCTGAACGACCCCTTCGACCTGTGGGTCGAGCGGATCCAGGTCGGCGGCGTGACCGCGAGCGGCTTCGAGCAGACCCTCTCCTGGCGGGTCACCAAGCCGCTGCGCATGGTCCGCACCTTCCAGATCCGGGTGCGGCAGCTCGGGCTGCCGGGCGCCATCGGCCACACGGCGCGGTTCGCCAAGCGCCGGCTGTCCGGTCGGGCGCGATGAGCGAGAGCACCGCCGCCGCCCGCGCGGAGCGGTCCGAGGCGATGCTGCAGCGCCTCGAGCAGATCGGCGCGCTCCTCTTCGACGAGGACACCCGTCGCTCCCTCCTCGGCCGCGGTCCGGGCCCCTACCTCGACGAGGTGGCGCGCGAGATCCGCCGGCGCGGCGACGACGAGCTGACCTGGGTGGCGCTGGTGGCCTTCACCGCCGCCTACCCGACCAGCGGGCTCTTCCAGTGGTTCCGGCGCGCGATCGCGCTGGCTCCCGAGGAGGCGGCGCTGCGCATCTTCCTGGAGGCGGGATCGCGCACCGCGACCGGCTTCGCCGATCTCGACGCGAAGGTCGAGGTCGTCACCGGCGCCGTCCTCGTCGACGTCGACTTCCCCGCTCGGCACGGCCACAACACGGGCGTGCAGCGCGTCGTGCGCCAGACCGTCTCCCGCTGGGACGCGGCGCACGAGATCATCCCCGTCGCCTGGGTGCACGGCTCCCTCTCCTTCCGCCGCCTCAGCCCGATCGAGCGGGAGCGCGTGGTCGACTGGGCCGCGTCGGACCGCCGCGCCTGGCGCCACGGCGATCCCGAGCGGACCGAGTTCGTGGTGCCCTACCGCAGCGTCGTCGTGATCCCCTCCGTCCCGGAGTACAACCAGTGCGGACCGCTGTCCGCGCTCGCGGAGCACTCCGGCAACGAGGTCGTGATCCTCGGCCACGACGCCATCCCCGTCGTCAGCGCCGACACGGTCCCGCCCGAGGAGACGGTGCGCTACGTCAACTTCCTCTCCGTCGTGAAGCACGCCGCGCGCGTCGCCACGGTGAGCTCCGCCGCCGCCCTCGAGTACGGCGGCTTCGTCAAGGCGCTCCCGGCGCAGGGCCTCACCGGTCCCTCGGTCCAGGCCGTGCCGCTGCCGGTCGAGCTGCCCGACGGGATCCGCGCCGTCGGCGAGAGGACCTCGTCGCTGCCCCTCGTGCTCTGCGTGGGCAGCCAGGAGCCGCGGAAGAACCACCTCGCCGTGCTGCACGCCGCCGAGGTGCTCTGGCGCGCCGGTCTGCGCTTCCGTCTCCGCTTCATCGGCGGGGCGAACCCGTGGTCGCACCAGGTCTTCGACCCGCGCGTGCGCGAGCTCGTGGCGGACGGCCGACCGGTCGAGGTGCTCCGCGGGGTCGGCGACGACGTGCTCGTCGGCAGCTACCGGGAGGCGCGGTTCCTCGCCTTCCCGTCCCTGCACGAGGGCTACGGACTGCCGGTCGCCGAGGCGCTCTCCATCGGGCTGCCCGTGCTCACCTCGAAGTTCGGCAGCACCGCGCAGATCGCCGAGCACGGCGGCTGCGTCCTGATCGACCCCGCGTCCGACGACGAGCTGATCGACGCGATGCGCGCCCTGCTCACGGACACCGAGCTCCTCGAGCGCCTGCGCCGCGAGGCCGTGGAGCGCCCGGCGCGCACCTGGGACGACTACGCCGCGGAGCTGTGGGAGGCGCTGGTCGCCCCCTCGGCCTTCCTCGAGTCCGAGCCCGTCGCGACCCGGCCCGCCGAGTCCGAGCCCACCGAGTCCGAGGAGGCGCGTCGTGCGCAGTAAGCAGTACCTCGTCGAGCGTCTCGCGACCCTCGTCCGCACCCTCGCCCCCTCGGTCGAGCCGCTGTCGAGCGTCGACGCGCTCACCGGGCAGCTGAGCGTCCTCCTGCCGGCCCCCAGCGACCGGGAGGTCTGGCTCGTGCTGGCCGTGCTCCGCGGCACGCTGCCGCGCCGCGAGGACGTCGTCGACGGCCGCCGCCGTGCGCGCCTCGGCGGCACCGCGGGCCTGCTGCGCCACGCGGCGTCCACGATCGCGTCGGACCGCGTCTTCGCGCGCTTCCACCACCCCGACGTCCAGGTGGTCGTCGGCGCCGTCGTGATCGACGTCCACCACACCGCGCGGACCGGTCTCGCGACCGGCATCCAGCGCGTCGTCCGGCAGAGCATCGCCCGGTGGTCCCGCGACCACGAGGTCCTGCTGGCGGGCTGGGACAGCACGCACGAGTCCCTCGTCCTGCTGACGCCCGAGCAGAGCCGCAACGCGGTCGCGGGCGACGTCCGGGACGCCGAGGAGGACCGGTCCCGCGTCATCGTCCCGTGGGAGGGCACGTACATCCTGCCCGAGCTCGCGGTCGAGGACGAGCGGACCTCCCGCATCGCGGCACTGGCCGAGTTCAGCGGCAATCGCACCGGCACGATCGGCTTCGACTGCGTCCCGGTGACCACCGCCGAGACGGCGAGCACCGGCATCAGCGCGGCCTTCTCGCGCACGCTCGTCGCGGTGTCGCACATGGACCGCATCGCGACGATCTCGTCGGCCGCCGCGACCGAGTACTCGGGCTGGCGCCACATGCTCGGCAGCATCGGCATGGCGGGTCCGGACATCCGGCCGATCCTCCTGCCCTCGCAGCCCGAGGACGTCACCGAGGAGGAGCTGGCCACCGCGGCCCGCTCGCTCGTGACCGACGATCTGCCGCTGGTGGTCTGCGTCGGCAGCCACGAGCCCCGGAAGAACCACCTGGCCGTGCTGCACGCGGCCGAGCTGCTCTGGCGCCGCGGGCTGGAGTTCAGCCTCGTCTTCATCGGCGGCAACGCGTGGAACAGCGCCGAGTTCCTCTACCGCCTGGAGGTGCTCGAGGGCTTCGGGCGCCCCGTGCGCTCGCTGTCCTCCATCACGGACGCCCTGCTCTGGAGCGCGTACCGCCTGGCGCACTGCACGATCTTCCCCTCGATCAACGAGGGCTACGGTCTGCCGATCGTCGAGTCGCTCTCCGTGGGAACGCCGGTGATCACGTCCGGCTTCGGCAGCATGCTCGAGGTCGCGTCCGAGGGCGGCGCCCTGTTCGTCGATCCCCACGACGACCAGGACATCGCCGCCGCGCTCGAGCGGCTCCTGACCGACACGGCGCTGCACGAGCGGCTGACCGCCGAGGCGCTGGCCATCGACGGCGGGACGTGGGATCAGTACGCGGCGCGCGTCTGGGACTACCTCGTCGAGGGAGCCGAGGCGCCCGAGGGCGTCGATGCAACCACCGACGTCAGCACCGACGCGTCCGTCACCGGCCGCTAGGCCGTCGACGCGGAGCGATCCGGCCCGGCCCCGAGGGGGGCCGGGCCGGACGATCAGTGCGCGGTGCGGGCGAGCTCGAGGTCGTGCTCGACCATGCGGGCGACGATCTCCTCGAAGGCGACCGTCGGCGCCCAGCCGAGCTCGGCCCGGGCCTTCGACGCGTCCCCGCGCATCTCGGGGGCGTCCACGGGGCGGGCGAAGCGCGGATCGATCCTGATCCGCTCCTCCCAGGCCTCGATGCCGGCGGCCGCGAAGGCGGCGGCGACGAACTCGCGGACGGAGTGGGCGACGCCGGTCGCCACGACGTAGTCGCCGGACTCCTCGGCGCGCGAGGCGCGGACGAGCGCGTCGACGTAGTCGGGCGCCCAGCCCCAGTCGCGCCGCGCGTCGAGGTTGCCGAGCGAGAGCTCGGTCTCGGTGCCCGCGGCGATCGCGGCGACGCCGGCCGTGATCTTCCGGGTGACGAAGCTCTCGGGACGGCGCGGCGATTCGTGGTTGTAGAGGATCCCGGAGGACGCGTGCAGCCCGCGGCCGCGGTACACGCCGACCAGGTGGTGCGCGAACGCCTTCGCGGCGCCGTAGGGCGACACGGGGCGGATCGGCGTCGACTCGGTCTGCGGGTTCTCCACGGCCGCGCCGAAGATCTCCGAGGAGGAGGCCTGCACGAAGCGCACCTCGCGGCCCGCCGACTCCTGCAGGGCCAGCGAGGCCTCGAGCAGGGCGGCGACCGCGGTGCCGGTGACCTCGGCGGTCAGCACCGGCTCCTTCCAGGACTGCGCCACGGACGAGATCCCGGCGAGGTGGAAGACCACGTCGGGCTCCGCCCGGGCGACGACGCGGCCGAGGCCGGCGGCGTCGCGGAGATCGCCCTGGAAGGGGCGGACGGACTCGGGCAGG
Source organism: Rathayibacter sp. VKM Ac-2856 (assembly GCF_013205055.1). GTDB lineage: Bacteria > Actinomycetota > Actinomycetes > Actinomycetales > Microbacteriaceae > Rathayibacter. Next base: position 1,059,550 of record NZ_JABMLF010000001.1, on the reverse strand, counting down.
GAGGCGTCCTCGTCGCGCACGAGCGCGGACACCTCCCAGCCGTCGGCGAGCAGACGCTCGACGAGGTAGCCCCCGTCCTGTCCGCTCGCTCCGGTGACGAACGCTGCGGGCACGGCGGCTACTTGATCAGTGCGGACTGCTCGGCGAGGTCGTTCTCGACCATCATCGAGACCAGCTCGGGGAAGGAGACCTTCGGCTGCCAGTCGAGGACGTCGCGCGCCTTCGCCGGGTCGCCGATGAGCAGGTCGACCTCCGCCGGGCGCATGAACGCGGGGTTCTGCGTGACGTAGGGGGTCCAGTCCTCGATGCCGACGTGGTTGAAGGCGATGTCGAGGTACTCGCGGATCTCGTGGGTCTCGCCGGTGGCGACCACGTAGTCGTCGCCCTCGGGCTGCTGCAGCATGCGCCACATCGCGTCGACGTAGTCGCCGGCGAAGCCCCAGTCGCGCTTGGCGTCGAGGTTGCCGAGCTCCAGCGTCTCCTGCAGGCCGAGCTTGATGCGGGCGACCGCGAGGCTGATCTTGCGGGTGACGAACTCCGGGCCGCGGCGGGGCGACTCGTGGTTGAAGAGGATGCCCGAGGAGGCGTGCATCCCGTAGGACTCGCGGTAGTTGATGGTCATGTAGTGACCGAAGACCTTGGCGACGCCGTAGGGCGAGCGCGGCCAGAGGAGGGTCTCCTCGCTCTGGGGGACCTGCTGGACCTTGCCGAACATCTCGGACGAGGACGCCTGGTAGAACTTCACGCGCGACATGTCGTCGCCGGCGTAGAGGCGGACGGCCTCGAGGATGTTCAGCACGCCCTTGCCGGTCACGTCGGTCGTGAGCGAGGCGTTCTCCCACGAGTAGGCGACGAACGAGATCGCGCCGAGGTTGTAGACCTCGTCGGGCTGGGCGGCGGCGAGCACGCGGACGAGGCTCGACACGTCGGTCAGGTCGCCGGTGAGCAGCGTCACCTCGGGGACGGTGCGGCGCACCAGCTCGTACTTCGGGTTGTTCTGCCCGCGGACGAGCCCGAACACCTCGTAGCCCTTCTCGAGCAGCAGCTCGGCGAGGTAGAGGCCGTCCTGGCCGGTGATTCCGGTGATCAAAGCGCGGGGCACGTGGTGGTCCGTTTCGTCGGGGTCGGTGACAGCGGGCTACATACTACCCACCGGGCTCCGCCGGGCCGGGGAGCACCGCCGTGGAGCGCCACCCGGAGGCGGGCGCCGGCGGGCGGGCGCGGGTATCCTGACCCGGCCCGGACCCGATCGCAGCGCCGGACCCGATTGGACGCCATGCCGGAACGCCTCCCCGTCACGCTCGCCGTGCTCACCGTCGACCCCGGCGGGATGGGCGGCGGCGAGACCTACGCCCGCGCCCTGACCCGCCTGCTCGTGCCGCGACCGGGGGAGGAGGGGCTGCGCGTGCAGGCGCTCGTCCCCGAGAACGCCCGCGGCTTCAGCGAGGGCGTGCCGGAGATCGTGGCCGAGGGCGTCGTCAGCGGGGCGGGCCACCGCCGGCGCGCGACCGGGATGCTGCAGGCGCTGGCGCGCACCCTGCGGCTCCGGCGGCTGCTCGGACCGGAGGAGATCCTCTACTTCCCTTTCACCGTCCCGCTGCCCTGGCCCTCGCGGCGCCAGGGCCACGTGCAGATGGTCTTCGACCTCCAGCACCGCGATCTGCCGCAGCTCTTCCCCCGCGTCGAGCGCGTCTTCCGGCGGATCGCCTACGAGGCGACCGCGCGCCGCGCCGACGCGATCATCACCATCAGCGCCTTCACGAAGGGGCGCATCGTCGAGCTGCTCGGCATCCCTGAGGAGCGCGTCCACGTCTCGCACCTCGGCGTGGACACCGAGCGGTTCCGCCCGCACCTGGGCGAGCGGGAGGACTTCGTCTTCTACCCGGCCCGCGCCTGGCCGCACAAGAACCACGCCCGCCTGTTCGAGGCGATGCGCCTCCTCCGCGCCGACGGCCACGATCTGCGCCTCGTCCTCACCGGCGGCGACCTGGACAAGCTCGGCCCGCTGCCCGACTTCGTCGAGTGGCGCGGGCACGTGAGCGAGGAGGACCTGGCGGAGATCTACCGGCGCGCCGCGGTCCTGGCCTTCCCGAGCCTCTACGAGGGCTTCGGCTTCCCGCCGATCGAGGCGATGGCGTCCGGCTGCCCGGTTGCGGCCGCCGATGCGGGCTCGCTGCCCGAGATCTGCGGTGATGCGGCGGTGCTCGTCGATCCGCTCGATCCGCGCTCGATCGCCGACGGGATCCTCGAGGCGATCGACCGCTCGGCCGAGCTCGGCGCGAAGGGCGTCGAGCGCGCGGCCCGGTTCAGCTGGGAGCGCTGCCGGGCGGAGCACCTGGCGGTGCTCCGGGCTGTCGCGGCAGACCGCCGGGCCGGTCGGCGGGGTGCAGGAGCCGCCGCCAGCTGAGGCCCTGCGCCGCGCGCATCGCGCAGATCACCAGGAGCAGCCAGCCGGCGTCGACGAGCAGCGCGCTCTCGGCGAGCGAGGTCACGAGCAGCACGGTGAGCACCATCACCGGCCAGACGTGCACGACGGCCTTGCGCTCCGAGGCGATGAGCCAGGAGCGCCAGAGGGCGAGGCCGACGAGCACGAGGAAGAGGGCGGCGCCGACGACGCCCACCTGCAGGGCCAGGTCGAACAGCACGTTGAGGCTGGAGGAGTGCGGGCGGCCGGAGAGGAAGTCGATCGCGTTGTACGGATAGAGGTCGGTGCGCCAGTAGCCCACCCAGCCCCAGCCGATGATCGGCGCGAGGTCGGTGAACCGCCAGACCTGCTGCCAGAGCGTGACGCGGAACTCGAACTCGCTGCCCGCGTTCAGCAGATCGACGATCCGGAAGCGGAAGAGCCAGGCGGTGAGCGCGGAGGCCGCGACGACCGTCAGCGTCGTGTACTGCCGCCGCCGGCGCTGCTCGGCCGTGCCGCGCCGCACCCAGCGGAGGATGAGCGCCACCACCGCGGCGACGACCAGCACGCCCGCGCTGACGGCCGAGCGGGTGAAGACCAGGGTGAGCGCGGCGAGGGCGAGCGAGGCGAGGGCCGGGCCGCGCGCCACCGAGCGCGTCATCAGCTCGACGGAGAACGTGACGATCGCCAGGAGGCAGACGAGCCCGAGCTGGTTGCGGGTGCCCACCAGGCCCTGGATCGGACCGCCGGCCGCCAGCAGGCCCTCGACGCCGAGGAAGCGCAGCGGCCGGTCGATCAGGATCCCGGAGAGGACCTCGACCGCCAGCGAGCCGATCAGCACGACCCGCATCACGTCGCCGACGGCGCGGATGACCTGGATGATGTCGCGGGTCAGGCCGATCGCGATCGCGAGGAAGGCGAGCGCGAACTGGTAGAGCACGCTCGAGGCGGTCGCCCACTGGTAGCCGCTCCAGAGCGTGCTGAGGGCGATCCAGCCGAGGAAGACGAGGATGCTGGTGGGCAGCAGCCCCTCCCAGTCGAGCAGCTCGCGCCGCAGGACGAGCATGACGGCGGCGAGGGCGGTGAGCGTCGCGATCGCGGCGATGTAGCCGGGCCAGCCGATCATCCCGCGGACGGCCGGCGCGCAGAGCACGACGACGAGCGACGTCTGCGCGAGGGCCGCCGCGAACTGCGGGGACGCCAGCGCGTCCGCGAGGGCGGCCGGCAGCGCCGACGGCCGTCCGCCCGTCATCGGGTGGCGCGCTGCCCGGCGAGGGGGATCGGCTCGGCGGCGAGCGCGTCCTCCTCCTCGTTGGCGGGCTGCTTGGTCAGGACCGCGAGCGCGACCAGCAGCAGCCAGCCGCTCTCGATCAGGAGCCGGCTCTCGAACAGAGCCTGGGCGAGCAGGGCGGCCATCACCAGGAGCGGGGCGAGCGAGACGGCCGAGTAGGGCAGCGTGCTCGTCGCGCTGCGGCGCGGGCGGTCGACGGCGCGGAACCAGGCGCGCCAGAGCGTGGAGACGACCAGGGCCGTGAAGAGCACGAGCCCGACGATCCCGAGCTGGAACCAGACGTCGAGCCAGGCGTCGTGCGCCTGCAGGTAGAGCACGCCCTTGCGCTCGGCGAGGGTGTCGAAGGGGGCGGCCCAGGGCGCCCAGTAGCTGACCCAGCCCCAGCCGACGACGGGCCGCTCGGAGGCGAGCGCCCAGACCGAGCGCCAGATGTCCAGGCGGCCGGTCGCGTCGTCGCTCTTGCCGAGCAGGCCGAGCAGCGTGCTCCAGCCGGCGATCGCGCCGCCCGCGAGCACGACCGCGGTCGCGGCGGCCGTGAGGTAGACGGGTCGCCGCTCCGACTCGCCGCGACGCCGGGCCCAGAGCGCGAAGACCGCGGCGGCCGCGACGGCGACGGCGCAGAGCAGCACGGTCGAGGAGCGGGTGAGCAGGAGCGTCGCCGCGAACAGCACGATCCAGACCGCGGCCCAGCGCGGGCGAACGGTGCGCGCGGCCAGCTCGATCAGCACGACGACGAGCCCGAGCAGGGCGATGAAGCCGAGGAGGTTGCGGTTGCCGACGACGCCCTGGATCGGCTCGCCGGTGAAGAGGGCGGCCTGCGACCAGTAGAAGGCGTCCGGAATGCGGCCCGTCGGCAGGTCGATGACGAACGGCAGCACGGGGGCGCGGACGATCACGGCGACGACGAGCTCGAAGAGGAGCGACGCGCCCGCGGTGATCCGCAGCGCTCGGCCCAGCGCGGTGACGAACTGCCCGGTGCTGAGCGTCAGGGCGAGGGCGACGCCGCCGAGCGAGGTGGCGAGCTGCGCGACGACGCCGATCGCACTCGCCCCGGGGTAGGCCGACCAGAGCAGCGAGAGCACCGCGAGGGCGAGGAACGCGACGAGCGCCTTGGGCGTCCGGCTCCAGCGCAGTCGCGGGCGCACGCGCGCCAGCATCACCACGACGCCGACCAGGAGCGCCGCGACGACGACGCCCCAGCCCCACCAGCCGGCGAGGTTCCGCAGCGCCTGACCGCCGAGCATCACCGTGAGCACGGCCACCGCGAGCGCTCGGGGAGCGGCGGGCGCGGCGCGTCGGATCATGGCGAACAGTCTAGGGAGCGGGCGGGCACGGGACGGGCGGAGCCGCCGCTCAGACGAACGCCGCGCTGCCCGTGATCGCTCGGCCGACGATCAGCGTGTTCATCTCGCGGGTGCCCTCGTAGGAGTAGAGCGCCTCCGCGTCGGCGAAGAACCGGGCCACCCCGTAGTCGAGGACGATGCCGTTGCCGCCCATCACCTCGCGGCACCAGGCGACCGTCTCGCGCATCCGCGCCGTCGTGTAGGCCTTGGCGAGCGCCGAGTGCTCGTCGCGCTGCTCGCCGGCGTCGAGCATCTCGGACACCCGGGTGGCGAGGGCGATGCTGGCGGTGATGTTGCCGATGCTCTTGACCAGCAGGTCCTGCACCAGCTGGTGACCGACCAGCGGCTTGCCGAACTGGACGCGCTCGCGGGCGTAGCGCAGGGCCGCGTCGTAGGCGCCGATCGCGACGCCGATCGCCTGCCAGGCGACCTCGGCGCGGGTCAGCCGGAGGACCTTCGCGGTGTCGCGGAACGAGTTCGCGCCCTGCAGCCGCAGCGACTCCGGCACGCGGACCCCCTCGAGCACGATGTCGGCGTTCTGCACGGTGCGCAGGCTCTGCTTGCGGGCGATGGCCGTCGCGCGGTAGCCGGGGGTCGAGGTGGGGACGAGGAAGCCCTTCACCTGGCCGTCGGCGACGTCCTTCGCCCAGATCACGGTCACGTCGCTGAACGTCGCATTGCCGATCCAGCGCTTCGCACCGTCGAGGATCCAGGTGTCGCCCTCCCGCCGGGCCGTGGTCCGCAGGCCCTGCGCGGAGTCGGAGCCGGAGTGCGGCTCGGTCAACCCGAAGGCGCCGATCACCTCGCCCGAGGCGAGCTTGGGCAGCCACTCGGCGCGCTGCTCCTCGGAGCCGGCGACGCCGACCGTCCCCATCACGAGGCCGTTCTGCACCCCGACGTAGGTGGCGATGCTCGCGTCGACCCGGCCGAACTCGAGGGCGACCCAGCCGCGGAACACCGACGAGTTCTCGATCGCGCGCGTCTCCGGCCAGGACAGGCCGATCACGCCGGTGGCATGGATCCCGGGGATGAGCTGGCGCGGGAACTCGGCGCGCTCCCAGTACTCGTCGGCGATCGGCCGGACCTGCTCCTCGAGGAACGCGCGCACGCCGACCAGGAGCTCCTTCTCGGCGGGGGAGAGCCTCGACTCGAAGCCGTAGAAGTCGGCGCCGAGGAGCTGGAAGGCCGCGCCGGGGGTCTCGCGGGTCTCGTCGCGGGTCTCGTCGCGGGTCTCGGAGGTCGTGGTGCCGCCGGTCTCGAGGGTCGTGCTGTCCATGGTCCATCGCTCCATCGCTCGGGTGCGCACCACGGGGCCCGCAGGAGCGGCGGCGGTGCGGCTGAGGCCAGCGTACGAAGCGGCGGGCGCGGCGGCGCGGACGCTGGCGATCGGCGCCAAGCGGCGGCCGGTCCTCCGGGGCCGCTGTTGTAGATCCTGCTAGCGTCGGGGCGGGCCGCCCCCGGCAGGGTCCGGACGGCGCCGCCCCGCACCCCGCCCCGGAACGGAAGGCCTCCGCCGTGCTCATCCCGATCGGCAACACCCCCCGCGACTACGCCTGGGGCTCGCTCACCGGCATCTCCGACGCACTCGGCACCGCGCCGTCCGGCGGCCCCGAGGCGGAGCTGTGGCTGGGTGCGCACCCGGGCTCGCCCGCCCGCATCCTCGACCCCGCCTCCGTCGGCGCGTCGACCCTCGCGGAGTGGATCGCCCGCGAGCCCGAGACGGCGCTCGCCGGAGTGGCGGGCTCGGTCGACCCGGTGTCGGGAGCGCCCCGGCTGCCGTTCCTGCTGAAGATCCTCGCGGCGGGAGCGCCGCTCTCGCTGCAGGCGCACCCGTCGTCCGCGACGGCGCAGCGCCGCTTCGTCGAGGAGGACGAGGCCGGCGTGCCGCGCGACGCGGCCGAGCGCAACTACAAGGACCCGTTCCACAAGCCCGAGCTCATCTACGCGCTCACCGAGAGCTTCGACGCGCTCTGCGGCTTCCGCGAGCTCGGCGGCACGCGGACGCTGCTCGCCGAGCTGGCGGGCCGCGTCGAGGGGGAGCAGGCGGAGGCGATCACGCGCTTCGCCTCGGAGCTCGACGGCGAGCCCGCGGAGGTCCTCCGCCGTGCCGTCTCCTGGCTGCTCGCCGACGGGGACCGCGCGGAGGTCGCGGCGCTGATCGCGGCGGTGGTGCGCGCGTCCGAGGGCGACGAGCGACTCGAGACCGGGACGGTGCGCTCGCTCGCCGAGGCCTACCCGGGCGACCCGGGGATCGTGCTCTCGCTGCTGCTCAACCGTGTGCGCCTCGCCCGCGGCGAGGTGCTGTACCTGCCCGCCGGCAACATCCACGCCTACCTGGCGGGCACCGGCGTCGAGCTGATGGCCGCGTCGGACAACGTGCTGCGCGGCGGCTTGACGCCCAAGCACATCGACGTGCCCGAGCTGGTCGACGTGCTGGAGTTCTCGCCGCTGCCGGTGCCGTACCTGCCGGCCGAGGAGCCCGCGGTCGGGCTGCGCGTCTACCGCCCGGACGTGCCCGACTTCCTGCTCGCGGTCGTCCAGCCGACCTCCGACGAGCCGGTGCGCGTCGAGCTCGACGGGCCGGCGATCGCGATCGCCACGGAGGGCTCCTTCACCGTGCGCGGCGCGGAGGGCGAGACGACGATCGAGCGCGGCGCCAGCGTCTACGTCACGCCGTCCGAGCGCGCCCTCGCGGTGACCGGGCGCGGCACGCTCTTCGTCGCCACGGTCTGACCGCGTCGATCTCGCTGCGTCCGTTGCGCGGGCCCATGCTGGTCGAGTAGCCCGCAGGGCGTATCGAGACCAGTCGTCGCCGGGAGTTCGGAGCGGGTGGATCTCGATACGTCCGCTCCGCGGACTACTCGATCAGCATGGAGGCGGCAGGCCTTCACCTGCGCCGCCCATGCCGGTCGAGTAGCCCGCAGGGCGTATCGAGACCCGCCGTCAAGAGGCGACGGCCGGGGCGAAGGTGCGGCGGTAGGCCGCGGGGGTCGTCTGCAGCACGCGGGCGAAGTGATGGCGCAGCACGGCGCCCGTGCCGAAGCCGACGCGGACGGCGATCGCCTCGAGGGTGAGGTCGGACTCCTCGAGCAGCTGCTGAGCGCGGAGGAGGCGCTGGCGGTTCAGCCAGGCCAGAGGAGTCGTCCCGAGGTCGGCGCGGAAGCGGCGCGCGAAGGTGCGCGGCGACATCAGCGCCCGCCGGGCGAGGACGTCGATGCTCAGCTCCTCCGCGAGATGGTCGAGCATCCACTCGGTGACCTCGGCGAGGGAGTCCGCGCGCGCCTCGGGCATCGGGGTGCGGATGAACTGCGCCTGCCCGCCGTGGCGCTGGGGCGGTACGACCATGCGGCGCGCCACCACGTTCGCGGCCGCGGCGCCCAGCTCCTCGCGGACGAGGTGCAGGCAGGCGTCGATCCCCGCCGCGGTCCCGGCGCCGGTGATGATCCGCCCCTCCTGCACGAACAGGACGTCCGGATCGACGTCGACCGCCGGGTGCCGCCGCGCCAGCTCGTCGGCGTGCATCCAGTGCGTCGTCGCCCGACGGCCCTCGAGCAGTCCCGCCTCGGCGAGGACGAAGGCGCCGCTGCAGACGCTCAGGATCCACGCTCCCCGCTCGTGGGCGCGGCGCAGCAGGGCGAGCACCCGCTCGTCGACGGGGCCGACCGGATGCGCGGGCACCGCGATCAGATCCGCGTCCTCGGCGGCCTCGAGGCCGTCCGCGATCAGCAGGTCGAAGCCGAGCGAGGTGCGCACCGGGCCCGGGTCGGCGGTCGCGATCCGGAAGTCGAAGACCGGCCCGCCGTGCTCGCGCCGGTCGACCCCGAACACCTCGCAGACCACGCCGAACTCGAACGGGGCGACCCCGGGCAGCGCGAGGACGGCGACGGAGCGGAGCATCCCGGCAGGATATCGCGACACTGCGACTTCCTGCCAGGTGGCGGGCGCCGCCCCGCCGCTAGGGTTGCGACGGTGCGCGCGCGGCGCCCGTCGTCGAGGAGGATCCACATGGCATGGCTGGTCACCGGGGGAGCCGGATACATCGGAGCGCACGTGGTGCGCGCGTTCGCCGAGCAGGGCATCGACCCCGTCGTGCTGGACGATCTGTCCTCCGGCCACGAGGCCTTCGTCCCCGAGGGCGTCCCGTTCCACCGCGGCTCGATCCTCGACGAGGCGCTGCTGGACGAGGTCTTCGCGCAGCACGAGATCGAGGGCGTCGTCCACGTCGCCGGCTTCAAGTACGCGGGCGTCTCCGTGCAGCGCCCGCTGCACACCTACGAGCAGAACGTCACCGGCACCGTGCGCGTCCTCGCCGCGATGGAGCGCGCGGGCGTCCGCTCGATCGTGTTCTCCTCCAGCGCCGCGGTCTACGGCGCGGTCGACGTCGAGCTCGTCACCGAGGCCACGCCCAAGAGCCCCGAGTCGCCCTACGGCGAGTCGAAGCTGATCGGCGAGTGGCTGCTCGCCGACGCCGGCCGTGCGCACGGGGTGCGCCACGCCTCCCTGCGCTACTTCAACGTCGTCGGCTCCGGCTACCCGGACGTCTACGACACCAGCCCGCACAACCTCTTCCCGCTGGTCTTCGAGGCGCTGCTGGCCGGTCGCACGCCGCGGATCAACGGCGACGACTACCCGACCCCCGACGGCACCTGCGTCCGCGACTACATCCACGTCGCCGACCTCGCGCTCGCCCACGTGGCGGCCGCGCGCCGACTGGCCGCCGGTGAGCCGATCGATCCCGTGTACAACCTCGGCAGCGGCTCCGGCGCCTCGGTCGGCGAGATCATGACCGCGATCGCCGACAGCACCGGCATCGCCTTCACCCCCGAGGTCGCGCCGCGCCGCCCGGGCGACCCGCCCCGCATCGTCGCCTCGGGCGAGACGGCCGCCCGCGACCTGGGCTGGGAGATGCGCCACAGCGTCGCCGAGATGGTTGAGAGCGCCTGGCGCGCCCGGAGCGCCGCGACGTCCTGACGCCGGGTCCGCCCTCGGTCGCGAGCTTCGACACGGTCGCGACACGCCGGTGTGTCGCGAACCCTCCACGGGGGGTTGAGGGTTTATGGTCCGCGACTTGACCTCAGCGAATGACACCGGTGTAATTACGGAGGCGGTTGCTCCGGGAGGAGCCGGTCGCCGATCATGTTCGCGGGCGGGGTAGGAGACGGTATGGCGATTCCGGACAGCGTCTCGAGGAACGACAGGATCTCCGGAGCCGATCGTGCTCCGGCGGACGGCGCGGCAGCGATGCGCGCGGTCCCGGAGGACTGGTTCGTCGATCCCGTCCGGCTCGGCGTCCCCGGTGTCCGGCAGGGCATCGACTCCGACACGCAGGCGCCCGGCGGCGCGCTCTCCTGGCAGGTCGACTCGCTCTGCGCGCAGACCGACCCCGAGGCGTTCTTCCCCGAGAAGGGCGGATCGACGCGCGACGCGAAGAAGATCTGCACCTCCTGCGAGGTCCGGGCCCAGTGCCTCGAGTACGCGCTGGAGAACGACGAGCGCTTCGGCATCTGGGGCGGCCTCTCCGAGCGCGAGCGCCGCAAGCTGCGCCGCCGGGCGTGACCGCCGCCGGTCCCCGGGGGCGGCGAGCCGCCGCAGGGCGCCGCGCGCCCATCGCTTAGGGTGGTCCGCGATGTATCCACGAGTCACCGCCGTCCTGGTCGCCCACAACGGCGCGGCCTACCTGGAGCGAACCCTCGCGGCGCTGCGGGCCCAGACCCGTCAGCCCGACGCGACCGTGTTCGTCGACGGCGGCTCGAAGGACGAGACCGGGCAGCTGCTCGCCGGCTGGGGTCCCACGCAGCTCGTCCAGGTCGCCGAGAACCTCCCGTTCGGCCAGGCCGTCGCCCGTGCCGTCCGCGTCATGCAGGCGCCGACGGGGGAGGACGAGTGGCTCTGGCTGCTCGCCGCCGACTCCGCCCCTGAGCCGGGCGCGCTCGCTGCGCTCCTCGGAGCGGTCGAGGTCGCGCCGTCCGTCGCGGTCGCCGGGCCGAAGGTGATGGACTGGACCCGCTCCGGCTACATCCGCAGCTACGGCGAGTCGATCACCAACTACGGCACCACCGTCCATCTCGTCGAGGACGAGCTCGACCAGGGCCAGCACGACGCCACTCCCGACGTCCTCGCCGTCGCCGCGGGCGGCATGCTCGTCCGGCACGCGCTCTGGGAGGAGCTCGGCGGCTTCGACCCCGGGCTGCCCGTCGTCGACGACGCCCTCGACTTCTCGATCCGCACCCGGCTCGCCGGCCACCGGGTCAGCCGGGTCCCCGACTCGCGGGTCACCACCGCCCGCATCGGCCTGCAGCGCCCCGACGGCCGGCGGATCGACAGAGGGGAGCGCCGGCGCGCTCGGCAGCACCGCACGGCCCAGCTGCACCGCCGCCTCGCCTACGCGCCGGTCGCCCTGCTCGTCGTGCACTGGCTGTCGCTCGTGCCGCTCGCCGTCGGCCGCGCCGCCGTCCGGCTCCTGCGCAAGCAGCCCGGCCTCGTCGGCGGCGAGCTGCTCGCCGCCTTCGTCGTCGCGTTCGGCGGCACCAAGGTCTTCCACGCGAGGAAGGTCCTCCGCTCCTCGAAGAACGTCGGCTGGAAGGCGATCGCGCCGCTGCGCATCCCGCTCGACGTGGTCCGCCAGCTCCGCTCCGTCCGGCACGACGCGGTCCGAGTGCAGGCGAGCCGCGAGCGGCACCCGCTGCACTTCTTCCAGGGCGGCGGAGTCTGGATCGTCCTGGTCGCGGCTCTCGCCGGCCTGATCCTCTACACCCGCCTGATCGCGGCCACCGCCATGGGCGGCGGCGGACTGCTCACCCTCTCGCCCACGGTCGGCGAGCTGTGGCGGAACGCGGCCTACGGCTGGCGCGACCTCGGCTCCGGCTTCATCGGCGCGGCCGATCCGTTCGCCGCGGTGCTCGCCGTGCTCGGCTCGCTCACCTTCTGGGCGCCGAGCTTCTCGATCGTGCTCCTCTACCTCACGGCGCTGCCGCTCGCGACGATGGGCGCGTGGATGATGATCGCCCGCCTCACGGCGCGGCCGATCGCCCGCGCCGCCGGCGCCTTCGTCTACCTGCTCGCGCCCGCCTTCTTCGCGGCGCAGTCCGAGGGCCGCCCGGCCGCGATCCTCGTGCACGTCCTGCTCCCGTGGCTGTTCTTCGCGGGCTTCGGCGCGTACCGCTCGTGGTCGTCGTCGGCCACGGCGTCGATCCTGGCCGCGGCGATCGTCGCCTGCGCGCCGATCCTCGCGGTGCCGCTCGCGCTGATCTGGATCGTCGTCCTGGCCACGTCCGGGCGCCGCATCGGCCGGTTCGCCGGACTGCCGATCCCGGCGCTCGCGCTGCTCTTCCCGATCATCGTGGCGCACGCCCAGCGCGGCGACTGGTTCGCGATCCTCGCCGACCCCGGTGTGCCGCTGCCCTCCGCGCGGGTCGATGTCTTCGCGCTCCTCGCCGGCTTCCCTTCGAGCTTCACCGCCGGCTGGCTCGATCTCCTCGCCGGGCTGGGCATCCCCTCGTCGGCGGCCGGCGTCGCCACCGCCGTGCTCGTGCTCCCGCTGGTGGTCGCGGCGCTCGCGGCGCTCCTGCTCCCCAACAACCTCTCGGCGCTCGGCGGAGTCGGCGTGGCGGCCGTCGGCCTGCTGACGGCCGCGCTCGCGCAGGACGTCCAGGTCGTCACCACGGGCTCCGAGGCGGTCGCCGTCTGGAGCGGGACCGGCCTCAGCCTGTACTGGCTCGGCCTGGTCGTCGGCTTCTCGCTGTCGGTCGCCGCGCTGCCGTCGTACCGGATGGTCCCGGCCCTGATCGTGACGGCCGCCGCGGTCGTCGCCGTCGCTCCGCTGGCGATCCTGTTCCCGACCGGCGACTCGGCCGTCAGCACCGCCGGCTCCGACCGGTCGCTGCCGGCCTACGTGGCGGCGGAGGCGCAGAACGAGCCGCGCGTCGGCACGATCGTGCTCGTCCCGCAGTCCGACGGCGGCGTCCTCGCCCGCCTCGAGCGCGGCGCGGGAGCGACGCTCGACCAGCAGTCGACGCTCGCGACCACCGGCACCGAGCAGACCGATGCGATCGACGAGCTCGCCGGCAACCTCGTCTCGCGCACCGGCTACGACATCGGCGCAGCGCTCCAGGAGCTCGGCGTCCGGTTCGTGGTGCTCGCACCGCCGGCCACCGCCGACGCGGGCGACGCCGCCTCGGCCGTCAGTGCGCGCGCCGCCGTCTCCCTCGACGGCAACGCCGCGTTCTCGGCGGTCGGCGACACCCAGTACGGCCTGCTCTGGACGGCCGTCGATACCGAGGGCACGCGGATCGACGCGGCGCCGCAGGGTGTCGTCGGCCCGTTCGGCGTCGCCTACACGATCGCCCTGCTGATCGTGTTCCTCGTCGCGCTGCTGCTGGCCGTCCCCACCGGGCTCTCGCTCGAGCGGGCCCGCTCCGGGGCCGCCGTCGCGGGGATCGACGACGAGCCGGGCGAGGCGACCGGCCAGTTCGACGACGGGACCGACGATGCCTGATCCCGCCGACCAGGAGACGAGCATGATCCAGCCCCCGCCCCGCCCCTCGCGTGCCGCTCGACGCGCTGAGCGCGGCGCCGCGACTCCGGCCGCCGAGTCGTCGCCGAAGCGCGACCGGACCGTCTCGGCCGCCCGGCGCCGCCGCTCCGTGCTGCGCGGAGCCGTCGGAGCCGCGGGACTCGCCGTCGCCGCCGCCGCGATCGTGCTGCCGCAGCTCCTCCCGTCGCCGCTGGCCTCGCGCGCCGCCGACGGCGTCGTCGTCACCCCCGTCGCCGCTGACGGCACGCTCGTCTGCGCGGGCGACCTCGTCGACGCGGGGGACCCCGAGGAGCTCGTCGCCATCGACGCCTCGGGCATCTCGCTCTCGCCCGGGGATGCGACCGGCCCGCTGGAGACGCTCGAGGAGACCGATGTGGCCTCCCCGGGCACCGGGATCACCCGGGTCGCCGTCCCCGCCCAGTCCGACCCCGCCCCGGGCGGCGTGACCACCCAGTCCATCGCGACCGAGCAGCTCTCCGGTCTCTCGGCCCTCGGCTGCGCCGAGCCGTCGGCCGACAGCTGGCTCGTCGCCGGCTCGACCGACGTCGGCCGGACCTCCGTGCTCGTCCTCGCGAACGCGAGCGACGTGGCGGCGACCGTCGACCTCTCCCTCTACGGCGAGAACGGCCTCGTCCCGACGACCGGCGCGACGGGGATCGTCGTGCCCGCGGGCACCGTTCGCTCGCTCCCGCTCGCGGGACTCGCCCCCGACGTGATCCAGCCCGTGGTGAGGATGACCGCGCGCGGCGGCGAGATCGCGGCGAGCCTGCAGAGCAGCGCCATCTCGGGTCTCACCCCGCAGGGCGTCGAGACCACCGGCCCGGCGGCCGCGCCGTCTGATCTCACCGTGATCTCCGGCTTCACCGTCGCGTCACCTCCCGCCGACACGGCCGGCGACGACGGCACCGGCGGCGAGGGCACCCCCGTCCTGCGGATCCTCGCGCCCGGCGAGGCGGACAGCACCGTCTCGATCGAGGTCGCGAACGAGGACCCGAGCGGGATCGGCACCTCCACCCAGGTCGTCGTGCCCGCCGGCCGCGTCGGCGAGGTGCCGCTCTCCGGCCTCGCGGACGGCTCCTACCGCATCACGCTGACCTCCGACCAGCCCGTGGTCGCGGCCGGCCGCACCACCTCCACCGGCCCCGCCGGAACGGACTTCGCCTGGTTCGTGTCCGGCACGGCGACGGACGTGCCGTTCGGCGTCGGCAACACGCAGGAGCAGGGCGCCGTGCTGCACCTCGCGAACGGCAGCGACTCCTCGGCGTCGGTGCTGGTCGAGTCGGCGGCGGGGTCGCGGACCCTCGACATCGGCCCGTTCGCGTCGGTCTCGACGGAGCTGGGCGTCGACGCCGCGGTCGTCACGAGCGACCAGCCGGTGCAGGCGTCCGTGTCGATCGCGAACGAGGGGCGGATCGCGTCCTACGCGATCGTGCCGCCCGGCCCGCTGTCCTCGCCGGTCACCGTCTACTCGCACTGACCGCCGGCGCGGCCCGCGGCGCGGCCGTGCGCCGTCGGCCGGGCGGCCGGCCTCAGTGGTCCCGGTAGCGGTCCGGGGAGATGTCCCACGGATCGCGGCCGAGCAGCTCGGCGACGGCGCGGAAGACGTAGCTCTCGATCATCATCCGCTGGTGCCACTCGTCGCGGCGGTGCAGCTTCGCCAGGCGCTCGATCGGCACGCGGTACAGCGTGATGCGGCGGGCGGCGTGGTCCACGCGCCAGCGGGCGATTCCGGTGCCCTGGAGTCGCGCCGGGTCGACGTCCGGGGTGGACGCGAGGTCGACGCGGATGCCGGCGAGCTCCTCGGGCCAGGCGCCGCGGAGGTAGTCGATGGCGGAGCCGATCGTCGTCTCGAAGAAGTCGGCGCGGGTCTGCAGCGGCGGGAGGTGCGGTCCGGTGACGGCGCCGCGGATGCCCCGGCCGTGCCGGTCGCGCGAGCCGCCCCGCACCGAGCTCGCCTGTCGAGCGGTGGAACGGCGTGCGCGGGGCATTGGACCAGCTTATGGCCCGGAGCCCGCGGTCACGGGCCTGTTGCTACTGTGGGCGCGATGAACCGACGGCAGTGCTCGCGCACCGGGTGCAGCCTCCCCGCTGCCGTCACCCTGACCTACGACTACCGCGACTCCCTCGTGGCCGTCGGTCCGCTGAGCCCGCAGCCCGATCCGCACGGCTACGACCTCTGCGCGGAGCACGACCGCCGGCTGCTGGTGCCGCGGGGCTGGCAGGCGGTGCGCTACCGGGAGCCGTCGGCGGAATGATCCGCCGGCCGCAGCGGCGAGTCCTGCGGGCGACGAGCCGTCTCGTCGCGCACCGGGAAGCCGCGCGGGGCGTCCGCCAGCACCGGTGCGAGCCGGGCGAGCCGCCGGTCGGCGAGCTCCAGCGCCCGCTCCTCGCGCTGCCGGCGGAGTGCGGCGACGGCGAGCAGGAAGTCCTCGGCGGGAGCGGCGGGCAGCGGCGAGACGTGCACGGCGGCCTCCTGCGCGAGGGCGGCCGCGAGCTGCGAGCGCGAGGGCTCGGTCATCCCGCCCCGCTGGCGGAGGAACTGCGCGAGCCGCCGCGCGAGCGCGTCCGGGAGTCGCGCCACGTCCGCGGTCGCGGCCCAGGCCTCGAGCGGAGCGGGCACCTCGACCACGAGCGCGGGCGCGGCGGGCACCCGCTCGAGCTGGCTGTGCGTGCCCGCGAGCACGTCGCCGAGCCGGCGGGAGCGGCGCGAGAGCAGGCCGACCACCGCGGCGAGCCCGCCCGCCGTCATCACGATCTCGAGCACTCCGGTGAGCCCGCGGATCAGCGCGTGCCGGAAGCCGATCGCGCCGCCGTCGTCGCGGACCACGCGGGCGCCGACGGCGAGCTTGCCGAGCGAGCGCCCGCGGGTGGCGGTCTCGACGGCGACGGGGACGAGCACGATCGAGACGACGAGGGCGGCGATCGCGACGGCGGCGGAGGCCGCGGCGTCGAGCCCGCCGTCGCCGGCGAGGACGGCGACCAGGTAGAAGAGGCCGAACGCGAGCAGGAGCTCCGCGGCGAGGTCGATGATCGCGCCGGCGGCCCGCAGGACGAACGAGGTGACGGGGATCTCGAGCGCGATCGCCTCGCCCGTGATCAGGCCGGCGTCGTCCCGGGCGAAGTCGTCCCGGGCGGAGTCGTCGCTCATGGTCCCTCATCCCCTGATCGGTGGCCCCGGCTATCATCTCAGCAGATGGACATCGACGCTCTCTCGGCCGCGCGCAGCGCCCAGTGGACCCGCCTCGACGAGCTGGCGCGCAAGCGCCGCCTGACCGGCGGCGAGGCCGACGAGCTCGTGGAGCGCTACCAGTCCGCCTCGGCGGACCTCGCCGCGATCTCCTCCACCGCGGGCTCCACCGCCGTCGGCACGCGCCTGGCCGTCTCGCTGTCGCGCGCGCGGGGGCGGCTCACCGGCACCCGGGGCGAGCCGCTGGCCGCCGTCGCGCGCTTCGCGGTGGTCTCGCTCCCCGCGGCGCTGTACCGGATCCGCTGGCTGACCCTCGCCGTCGCGCTGGCGACCGTGCTGGTCGCCGGGCTCTTCGCGGTCTGGATCCTCGGCGACCCGCGCCTGCTCGCCGCGCTCGGCGACGACGAGCAGCTGCGCCGCTTCGCGCAGGAGGACTTCGTCGACTACTACTCCGAGAACCCGGCCGCGTCCTTCGCCGGTCAGGTCTGGACGAACAACGCCTGGATCGCGGCCCAGTGCGTCGCGTTCGGCATCGTCGGCGTCTACGTGCCGTACATCCTGCTGCAGAACGCGCAGAACCTCGGCACCTCCGTCGCCGTGATGTTCCACGTCGGCGAGGGCGACACCTTCTTCCTCTACATCCTCCCGCACGGCCTGCTCGAGCTGACGGCGGTGTTCGTCGCCGCGGCGGCGGGCCTGCGGATCTTCTGGGCCTGGATCGCGCCCGGCCCGCGTCCCCGGGGGCAGGCGCTCGCGGAGGATGCGCGGAGCCTGTTCACCGTCGCGATCGGGCTGGTCTTCGTGCTGCTCGTCTCCGGCGTGATCGAGGGATTCGTGACGCCGGCGCCGTGGCCGTGGTGGCTGAAGATCGGCATCGGCGCGCTCGCCCTCGGCGCCTTCGTCGCGTACGTCCTGGTGCTCGGCCGTCGCGCCGTCCGGGCGGGGGAGACCGGCGACCTCGACCGCTTCGGCGCGGGCTCGCGCGGCATCGCCGAGGGCTGAGCGGCTGCTCCTTAGAGGAGTCGGCTGCGGCTCTCGGCTGGGAAGCCGGCGGGCGGCGCCCGGGCGGGCGTCAGAGCCGGCCGGTCGCCTTCAGCGCGAGGTAGCGGTCGGCGAGGGCGGGCGGCAGCTTCTCGGGAGCGGCGAGCACCACGTCGCCGCCGAGGCGGCGCACGGCGGCCGCGAGCCGGTCCGCGTCCGCGAGCGAGCGCTCCGCCGCCGCGGCGGTGTAGACGGCGCCGAGATCGCTTCGGTCCCCGGCCATCCGCGCCAGCTCCGGGTCGATCGCGCAGGCGACGACGACGGTGTGCTGCCGGGTGAGCTGGGGGAGCACGGCGAGCAGGCCCTCCGCCGCCCCCACGGAGTCGAGCGCGGTGAGCAGGACGACCAGCGAGCGCTGCGACACCAGGGTGCGCACCTGCGCCGGCACCGCCGCCCAGTCGGTCTCGATCAGCTGCGGCTGCACGGGGGCCAGCGCGTCGACCACGCGGCCGAGCACCTCGGTGCCGGTGGCGCTGTGCACGCGGGCGCGCCGGGCGCGGTCGAAGGCCAGGACGTCGATGCGGTCGCCGGCGGAGGCGGCGAGCGCGGACAGCAGGAGGGAGGCCTCGATCGCCGTGTCCAGGCGCGGCTCGTCGTCGATCCGGGCCGCGGAGGTGCGGCCGGTGTCGAGCACGAGCACCACCCGCCGATCGCGCTCCGGACGCCAGGTGCGCACGACCGGCTCGCGGCGCCGGGCGGTGGCCCGCCAGTCGAGCGAGCGGACGTCGTCTCCGCGCACGTACTCGCGGAGGCTGTCGAACTCGGTGCCCTGACCGCGGATCATCACGCTCGTGCGTCCCTCGAGCTCGCGCAGGCGGGCGAGGCGCGACGGCAGGTGGCGGCGGGAGCGGAACGGCGGCAGCACGCGCACGACCGCGGGTGCGGCGATCGTCGCCTGGCGGCCGGCCAGGCCGAGCACGCCGTTCGAGCGGATCGTCGCGTGCAGCGCGCGGCGCTCCCCGCGCCGGCGCGGCTCGAGCACGGTCCGGACCGCGCGGCGCTCGCCCGGCGGCAGGCGCAGCGGCGAGCGGGTGATCAGCGCGCCGGCGGAGGGCTCCCAGGCGTCGCGGACGACGCCGGTGATCCTGCGCCGGCCGGTGTTCGTGATCAGCAGGGTCGCCTCGGCGCGCTCCCCGAGCCGCATCCGCTCGGGCGCCCGGCGCTCCACCAGGACCGAGCGGGCGGATCCGGCGACCACCAGATCGATGCCCACCAGGATCAGCCAGACCAGCAGCCAGAGCCCGAGCACGGCGAAGGCGACCTCGGCGCGGCGCCCGAGCAGGACGACCGGCACGAGGCCGACGAGGAGGACGAGGACGGAGCGTCCGGTGAGGTGCACGACTCAGACCGGGACGCGGACCTGCTGCAGGATGCCGCCGAGGACTGCCTCCGTGCGCACGCCCTCGAGCTCGGCCTCGGGCTGGAGCTGCATCCGGTGCCGCAGCACGGGCAGCACCATCGCCTGGACGTGATCGGGGGTGATCGAGCCGTAGCCGTTCAGCCAGGCCCACGCGCGGCTCGCGGCCAGCAGCGCCGTCGATCCGCGGGGGCTCACGCCGAGCTTGACGCTCGGGCTCTCCCGGGTGGCGCGGGCGACGTCGACGATGTAGCCGAGCACGTCCGGGCCGGCGCCGACCCGGCGGACGGAGGCCTGCGCGGCGCGCAGCCGCCCGGCGTCGAGCACGGGGTGCACGCCGGCGGCCGCGAGGTCGCGCGGGTCGAAGCCCGCGGCGTGCCGCGAGAGCACCTCGACCTCGACATCGCGCGGCGGCACGTCGAGCACCAGCTTGAGCAGGAACCGGTCCAGCTGCGCCTCGGGGAGGAGGTAGGTCCCCTCGTACTCGACCGGGTTCTGAGTCGCCGCGACGAGGAACGGGTCGGGCAGACGGAGGGTGCGGCCGTCGACGCTCACCTGGCGCTCCTCCATCGCCTCCAGGAGCGCCGCCTGCGTCTTGGGCGGCGTGCGGTTGATCTCGTCGGCGAGCAGCAGGTTGGTGAAGACCGGGCCCTCGCGGAAGGCGAAGCCCGAGGTCGAGGCGTCGTAGACGAGAGAGCCGGTGATGTCGCCCGGCATCAGGTCCGGCGTGAACTGCACGCGCCGGGTGTCGAGGCCGAGCGAGACCGAGAGCGCCCGCACCAGCAGCGTCTTGGCGACGCCGGGCACGCCCTCGAGCAGCACGTGCCCGCCGGCCAGCAGGGCGATCAGCAGTCCGGAGACGGCGCCGTCCTGGCCGACGACGGCGCGGCCGACCTCGGAGCGGACGCGGTCGAGCTCGCGGCGGAGCTCGTCGTCCGCGATCGGGGGGAGGGAGGAGTCGCTCATCGGAGGGGGCCTTCCGGTCGTTCGTGGTCGGTGCGGTCGTGAGCCCCGCCGCGCTGGGCGGGGCCGTCGTGGTCGATGCGCGGTGCGCGCGCCTCGCGGAGCGCGTGCTCGAAGCGCAGGAGCTCGTCCGAGGCGGCGACGAGCGCCGCGTCATCGGCGGGCCGGTCGTCGACGAGGAGCCGGCGCAGCGCTCGCGGGTCGCGCTCGAGCAGGGCGGCGGCGCCCTCGACGACCTCGTCCACCCCGCTCGACGGTGCCAGGCCGAGCACGGCGGCGGCGCGGTGCAGCGTGCCGATCCGCAGCGCGTCGAGCGCGCGGACGCGGGTGGCGCCGTGGGCGTAGAGCCGCGCTCGGCCGCGGGCGGTCTCGCTCGCGTGCACGACGACGGGCAGCGGCTCGACGGCGAGCGGTCCGAAGCGGCGGCCGCGCCAGACGGCCGAGGCGACGAAGACCCCGACGAGCAGCAGCAGCGTCGGCGTGACCCAGCCCGGCGCGAGATCGGCGGGGTCGACCGAGGCGGAGACCGCGTCGGCCGAGCCGGCGCGGTACCAGACCAGCCGGTCCTCGCCGCCGAGGAGCCCGAGCGCGAGAGCGGCGCGGCCCTCCTGCGCGATCGTCCCGTTCCGGAGGAGATCCGCGTCGCCGACGGCGACCACCGGCGCTCCCTCGATCGTGGCGCCGGCGACCAGCGCGAAGGCGTCGTCGCCGGAGGGGAAGCAGCCGACGGCGCCGCCGCCGAGGACGCGGAAGGTGCTGTCGCCCGCGGGGATCGCCTGCGCGCGCTCGGCGGCCGGCAGTGCGCAGGCGGCGGGGAGCACCCCGCGGTCCTGGGGAGCGCCGGCGAAGGCGGCGTCCGGCAGGAGCGCCGTGAGGGCCGCGCCGGAGGGCACGACGAGGACGACCGCGGCGGCGTCCTCCGCGAGCCGGGCGTACTGCTCCTCGTCGAGGGCCGACGTCGGATCGTCGACGAGGAGGGTCGAGCCGGGATCGACCTCGCGCAGGGCCTCGTCGATGCCGTCGGCGCGGACCACCTCGATCCCCTGGTCGCGGAGGACCTCGGCTACGGCGCGGGCCCCGGTCGGCGCGGCGCTGTCGACGTCGAGGTCGGCGGCCGGCACGGGGGAGCCCGTCGCCACGGTGAGCAGGACCGTGCCGAGGGCGACGATCGCGGCGAGCAGGAGCCAGATGCGGCCCCGGCGCAGCAGGGCGCCGAGCGTGGGCGAGGAGACGGTGTCGACCGGCGCGCCGCCAGCGTCGCCAGCGACGGTCGAGCGGGAGGTGGTCGGCCCGGTCATCGGAGGGCCTCGAGCGGCACCGGAGCGGCGGCGAGCGCGCGGTCGAGTCCGGCGACCCGCTCATAGTCGGCGCGGTCGCAGGGCAGGCCGAGGTAGCGGACCCGGTCGAAGTCGTCCGCGGCGCGCCGCAGCTCCTCGCCCGAGGCGGGGAAGACCGCGGCGGCCCGGCGGGAGAAGCCGTGCGCCGTCGTCCCGGGCGAGACGCTCAGCACGGTCCGCTCGTCGAGGGCGCGCACGAGCGCACGGAAGCGCTCGACCAGGGCCTCGCCGAAGTCCCCGCGAGCGGCCGCCGCCTCGGCGAGCGCGCGCAGCTCCGCGGCGGAGCGGGAGTCGTCGTCCGCCAGGACGGCGCCGGTCGCGGCCCCGCGGCGTCGCAGGCGCGGACGCCCGGCGAGCACCAGGGCGACCACGACGAGCACCACCAGCACGATCACGCCGATGACCGCCGCGACCGGCAGGCCGACGCCGTCGCCCGGCAGGGTGAGCGAGGCGAACCAGTCCCGCACGCCCTGCACCAGGCGATCGAACCAGTTCGGCTCGGCGGCCCGGTAGCGCGGGTCGGCGAGCTCCTCGAGGAGCAGGCGCCGGGCCTCCTGGGCGTCGGGATCGAGCGGTGCCCCGGCGAGCGCGAGGCGGATCACGGCGCGGTCCGCTCCGGAGCGGGGAACGGGTCGGGGGAGTCGCGGCCGGCGGCGCGCTCCTCCACATGGCGCATCAGGACGAGGTCGAAGCCCTCGCGCCGGATGCGGCGGTCGAGGTAGACCAGCCCGGTCACCGCGGACTGCAGGACCGTGCCGACCGCGCCGATGACGAGTCCGACCGCGACCGAGAGCAGGGCGACGACGACGGCGGCGACGACCTGCGCTCCGGGGTCGGTCGGAGCGACGAGCGCCCCGCCGATCGGGACGAGCAGGCTGAACGGCGTCGTGACGACCTGTCCGGCGGCCTGGATGATGATCAGCATCAGCGCGAGCGCGCCGAATGTCCGCCAGAACCCGCCGGTCACGAGCCGCCAGGAGCGGCCGATCGCACGGCGCAGCGGGAGGCGCTCCAGCACGATCAGGCTCGGCACCAGGGCGAGCTTCGTCGCGAGCCAGGCGCCGACGACGAGCGCGCCGAGGCCGGAGAGCACGAGCACCAGGATGCCGCCGACGACCGCGCTCGTCCCGGCGTCCTGCGCGCCGAGGAGGAACAGCGGCACCGAGAGCGCGGACGCGGCGATCACCAGCACCACCGCGCCGATCCCCTGCAGGACCGTCCAGCCCACCAGCGCCCAGAAGCGCCCGCGGAGCCGCACGAGCAGGCGGCGCAGCGTCGGCCGCTCGCCGAGGACCGCGCGCGAGACCTCGAGCACGACGACGCCCTGCACGAGCGCGCCGGTCGCCAGGGTCACGGCCAGCGGGATCAGCGCCGAGAGCACGACGATCGCGAGCGATCCGGAGGCGACGGCGTCGCGATCCGCCGCCTCGGCCTGCGTGATCCGCCCGATCGCGAAGATCGCGACGGCGCCGTAGAGCACGAGGGCGAGCAGCGAGCCGACGCCCTGCACCAGTAGCGCGACGCCGAGGGTGGTGCGCGGGCTGCGGCGGAGCACGGCGAAGGGCGCCCCGAGCAGGGTGCCGAAGCCGAGCGGCCGGAGCGGGATCAGCCCGGGCTTCGGCGGGGGAGTCCAGCCCTGGGGCGGCGGCGGCCCCGCGGGTCCCGCGGTCGGCGCCCAGGAGACGGGCGCGACCGGCGGGGCGGGCGCCCAGGAGGTGGGGACGACCGGCGCGGCGGGCGCCCAGGCGACCGGCGGCACCGGCACGGCAGGAGGCGCGGGCGTGGCAGGGGGAACGGGAGCCGAGGGCGTCGCCGCCGCGGCGGGCGGCCGCGCGTCGTCGCCCTCCGGAGCCCCGGCGGGCGGTGGCCACTGAGCTGCGTCGGTCATCCCTCCCCATGCTGTCACAGGCCCCGCCCGAGCCTCGCGTCCGGCGTGCGGTCCCGCTCCCGGGTGCGTCGGTTAGCCTGAGGCCCATGAGCGCGCGAATCCTGGTGGTCGACGACGACGCGGCCCTCGCCGAGATGATCGGCATCGTCCTGCGCGCGGAGGAGTGGGACGTCTCCTTCTGCGCCGACGGGTCGGGGGCACTCGAGGCCTTCCGCCGGGCTCGGCCCGACCTCGTCCTGCTCGATCTGATGCTGCCGGGGATCGACGGCATCGAGGTCTGCCGCCTGATCCGCGCCGAGTCGGGCGTCCCGATCATCATGCTGACCGCCAAGTCGGACACCGCCGACGTCGTCCAGGGCCTCGAGTCCGGCGCCGACGACTACATGGTCAAGCCGTTCGACCCCAAGGAGCTCGTCGCGCGGATCCGCACGCGGCTGCGGCCCTCGCAGGTCGCCGCCAACGCCGTGCTGCAGGTCGGCGACCTCAGTCTCGACGTCGCGGGTCACGAGGTCCGCCGCGGCGAGACCCGCATCGGCCTCACGCCGCTCGAGTTCGACCTCCTGCTCGCCCTCGCCTCGAAGCCGCAGCAGGTGTTCACCCGCGAGATGCTGCTCGAGCAGGTCTGGGGCTACCACTACAAGGCCGACACCCGGCTCGTGAACGTCCACGTGCAGCGCCTGCGCGCGAAGGTGGAGAAGGACCCGGACGACCCGCGCATCGTGACGACCGTGCGCGGGGTCGGCTACCGCGCCGGCTCCGTGCTCCCGGGCTGACGTGAGCCTCGCCCGCCGCTTCGGGGTGCCGGCGCTCCGGCGCTGGCCGCGGAGGGTGCTCCGCGCCTGGCGGAGCTCGCTGCAGTTCCGCGCCGTCGCGATCACGGTGCTGCTGAGCGGCATCGCGATCGGATCGACGGGCGCCTACCTCTCCTACAGCATCAGCGACAACCTGTTCCAGTCGCGGCTGAACCAGGTCACCGGCGACACCTCGCGGGCGACGCGGGCCGCGCAGGGCTACCTGGACGCGGCGACGGTCTCCACCCGCCAGGACATGGAGGAGGTCATGAACTCGGTGCGCACCGCGGTGCGCGACGCCTCCTCCTCCGCCCTGATCGCGGTGGTGCGCGCCCCGGATCAGGAGCCGTCCTCGCTGGCCCCGCAGGACAGCTACAACCGCGAGCTGCAGAACGGCGTGATCAGCGACGACCTCCGCGAGCGCGTGCAGGCCGGCGCCGACGGGCAGTACTGGCAGTCGGTGACCCTCGGCACGTCGAATCAGCAGCTGCCCGGCATCGTCGTCGGCTCGACGCTCGAGCTGCCGAGCTCCGCCGGGCGCTACGAGCTCTACATCGGCTACTCGCTCGCGGACGCCGAGCGGACCCTGCAGTTCGTGCAGCAGGTGCTCAACATCGCCGGGATCCTGCTGATCCTCCTGATCGGCGCGGTCAGCTGGGTGGTCGTGCGGATCGTGGTCGCGCCCGTCCGCGTGGCGGCCGAGACCAGCCAGCGCCTCGCCGCCGGCGACTTCGACGTCCGGATCCCCGAGAAGGGCCAGGACGTGATCGCGACCCTCGCCCGCTCCTTCAACGGCATGGCCGACAGCCTCCAGGAGCAGATCAGCGAGCTCGCCACGCTCAGCCGGGTGCAGCAGCGCTTCGTCTCGGACGTCTCGCACGAGCTGCGCACCCCGCTCACCACGATGAAGCTCGCGGGCGACGTGCTCTACGACCAGCGCGAGGGCTTCCCGCCCGTCGCCGAGCGGACGGTCGAGCTGCTGCACGGCCAGATCGGCCGCTTCGAGAGCCTCCTCGCCGATCTGCTCGAGATCTCCCGGCACGACGCCGGCTCGGCCGAGCTCGAGCTCGAGCCCGTGAACCTCGTGCGCCTGGCCGGCGAGGAGATCGACGGCATGCGCGGGATCGCCGAGGCGAACGGCTCCCGGCTGACGCTCTCCGCCCCCGGCGGCTACTTCGACGCCGAGATGGACGCGCGCCGGATCCGCCGGATCGTGCGCAACCTGCTCGGCAACGCGATCGAGCACGGCGACGGCCGGGAGATCGTGGTGACGGTCGACAGCAACGCCACCGCCGTGGCGATCGCCGTGCGCGACTACGGCCACGGCATGAGCTCGGAGGAGGTGATCCGCGTGTTCGACCGCTTCTGGCGCGCCGACCCGTCGCGCCGCAGGACCCTCGGCGGCACGGGCCTCGGCCTGTCGATCGCCCAGGAGGACACGGCGCTCCACCACGGCTGGCTGCAGGTCTGGTCGATGCCCGACCGCGGTGCGTGCTTCCGCCTCACCGTCCCGCGACGTCGCGGTCAGCGGATCGACGCCTCGCCGCTCCCGCTGCCGCCGGTCGATGCGGGCGAGCAGGCCTTCACCGGGCCGATCGTCCTCCCGCCGCTGCCGCTCGGCGGCGTCCCCGAGCAGGGGGCGCTGCGATGAGGCGGCTCCGCTCCGTCGTGGCCGCGGCCCTGCTGCTGGCGGCCCTGGTCGGCTGCGCGGGCATCCCGCGCGGCGGCGACGTCGGGGTCGGGCGGCCCGACACGGCGCCGCAGGACCTGCAGTACGACTTCCTGCCCTCCGGCCCCGCGGAGGGCGCCGACCAGCTCGAGATCCTCACCGGCTTCATCGACGCCGCCTCGAGCCCGCAGAACAACTACAAGATCGCCCGGGAGTTCCTCTCCACCGGGGCGGACTGGACGCCGGGCGAGCACGTCACGGTCGACGAGGGCCAGCGCTCCTCGACCCAGCCGAGCGCCTCGACGCTCTCGCTCACGATCACCCCGGTGGCGGAGGTCGACGAGACCGGCGTCTACTCCGAGGTCGCCACGACCGCCGCCCTCGATCTCGACTACGGCTTCGTCCAGGAGGACGGCGAGTGGCGGATCAGCGCGCCGCCGAGCGGGGTCGTGATCGACCGGACGACCTTCGAGCAGGTGTTCTCCACCTACGCGCTCTACTTCTTCGACCCCAGCTACAGCTACCTCGTGCCGGATCTGCGCTGGTTCGCCTCCCGCGCCGACAGCTCCACCAGCACCACCATCGTCACCGAGCTGCTGCGCGGGCCGACGGCGTGGCTGCGCGACTCGGGCGCCGTCGTCTCCGCCTTCCCGACCGGGACGACGCTGGCGGCCGAGACCGTGCCCGTGGAGGCCCAGCGGGCCGTCGTCGATCTGAACTCGGCGGCGCTCGAGGCGGACGAGCGGCAGTGGCGCCGGATGGCGCTGCAGCTGGGCCGGAGCCTCGCCAACGTCTCGAACGTGACGGGCGTCTCGCTCTCGGTGCAGCAGAACCCCATCGAGATCCCGACGGAGGTGACCGGGCTGCCGACCTCGCCGCGGGTCGACACCCGGCCGCTGGTGCTGACGGACGGCGACTTCGGCTTCCTCGGCTCCTCGGGGCTGGCCCCGACGGGCGTCTCGGAGCGGGTCGCCGCCCTCTCGCCCCGGGCCGCGGTGCTCGGCGAGCAGCGCGGCGCCGACTCCAGCGCGTCCGCGGCGGTCCTCACCGCGGCCGGCGTCTCGCTCGTCACCCCCGGCGTCGGCGACGTGCTGCTGGACGCCCGCGCCGGCCTCGCCGCTCCCGGGATGGACCCCTTCGGCTACGTCTGGTCGGTGCCCTCGGCCGCGCCCAACGAGCTGGTCGCCTACTCCTCGGACGGCTCCCGCTCGCTCCAGGTCGCGACCGCGTGGCCCGAGATCGAGTCGATCGCCTCGCTCGCGCTCTCCCGGGACGGCACGAGGATGCTCGCCCTCGCCCAGGACGGCCAGCAGGCGACCGTGCTGGTCGCCGGGATCACCCGCTCGGCCAACGGCGACCCGATCGCGGTCGGCGAGCCCGTGGTGCTCCGCTCGACGCTCGGCACGGCGGTCACCGCCGCGTGGACGGACGAGCTCGACGTGGTCTCGGTCGTGCGCGGCTCCACGGGCGAGGACACCGTGACGATGAACCAGCTCGGCGGAGCGGACACCCCGCTCGGGACGACGACCGGCACCGTGCAGATCGCCGCGGGCAACGCGTCGACGCAGATCCGGATCCTCGCCGAGGGCGGCGAGCTGCGCCAGCAGCGCGGCTCCGCGTGGCAGACGGTCGCGACAGGCATCGACCTTCTCGCGACGCAGACGGGCATGGGGTCCTGAGGGCGGGCACACTCGCCCGATGCTGCGCGATCACCTCCTCGACGCCCTCGCCGTGCTCCTGCCGGTGGACTGCCCGGCCTGCGGGCTGCCGGCGGTGCAGGTGCCCTGCCCGGGCTGCGCGTCGGCGCTCGCCGCGGAGGCGCGCCCGGCACTCCGCCGCGTCGGCCCGGCGGACGACCCGCTCGAGGTGCTCGTCGGGGCCGAGTACTCCGGCACGGTGCGGCGCCTCGTCCTCGCGCTCAAGGCGGAGGGGCGGGTCGCGGCGGCGCGCCCGCTCGGCGCGCTGCTGCGCCCGGTCCTCCTGCAGGCGCTCGCCGGGGAGCCTGCGGCGCTGGTCGGACCGCCCCGCTCGCGCGTGCGGCACCTGCGGCGCGGCTTCGACCCCGTCGACCTGCTGGTGCGCGCGGCCGGCGGGCGCCCCTCCCGGCCGATCACCAGGACGCGGCTCTCCCGCGACCAGGTCGGACTCGCCCGGGCCGAGCGGCGCTCCAATCTCGATCACGCGTTCCGCGCCAGGCGCCCGCTCGCCGGAACGCGGATCCTGCTCGTCGACGACGTCGTCACCTCGGGCGCGACCCTGCTGGAGCTGCGCCGGGCGGTGCGCGCGGGCGGGGGAGAGGTCGCCGGCGCCGTCGCGCTCGCGGGCACTCCCCGGCGCGGGAACGCGACTTCCTGAGTGAACTCCCGATGACGATCGGGTGACCGGGGTCTACGCTCGGGGCACGGCGCGAACGGACCGCCCTCAGAAAGGCGGCACGCCGTACTCGACTGGGAGGTTGTCATGGACATCGACATCACAGGCCGCAACATGGGCATCACCGATCGCTTCCGCGCGTACGCGACGGAGAAGTCGGAGAAGATCGCCCACCTCGCCGACCGGGCGCTCGCGCTCGAGATCAAGGCGAGCCGTCACAGCGAGGGCAAGGGCGCCGCCGGCGGCGACCGCGTCGAGCTCACGCTGATCGGCAAGGGGCCCGTGGTGCGGGCCGAGGCGAGCGGGGCCGACAAGTACGCGGCCTTCGACGTCGCCCTCGGGCGCCTGCTCGAACGGGTCCGGCGGGCGAAGGACCGGAAGAAGGTCCATCGGGGCCAGCATCGGCCGACCTCGCTGCGCGACGCGGCGGCCGACGACTTCAGCGTCGTCGCGATCCAGCCCGCCGACGCCGCGGTGCTCGAGCGCCTCAGCACGGGCGTCGTCCCCGTGCAGGAGCCGGCCGCCGAGGAGCCGGCGGTCGACGCGGACGAGAACGACGTGGAGGAGCCGTACTGCCCCGTCGTCATCCGCAAGAAGGTCTTCCCCTCCGTCTCGATGAGCGTCGACGACGCCGTCGACTACATGGAGCTGGTCGGCCACGACTTCTACCTCTTCATCGACGCGGACACCGACCGCCCGAGCGTCGTCTACCGCCGCAAGGGCTGGGACTACGGCGTGATCGGCCTCGGCGACGAGGCGGACGCGCAGGCGGAGGCCGCCGCCGGCTGATCCCCGGCTCGTCCGGCCGCGCGACCGAGCCCCCCGGGGGTCCTCCTCCGGGGGGCTCTTCGCGCCCTGTCGGGCGCCGCACAGTCCGTCGCCGCTAGGCTGGCGGAGTCCGCGCTCCGGCAGCGGGCACCTGTCTTCTACGTTTTGGAGTACCCCGTGGCCTCAGTTCTCGAAAAGGTCCTTCGCGTCGGGGAGGGTCGGGTCATCCGCCGCCTCGAGAACTACGCGAAAGCCGTCAACGCCCTCGAAGAGGACTTCACGCACCTCAGCGACGAGGAGCTGAAGAACGAGACCGTCGAGCTGCGCGAGCGCTACTCGAACGGCGAGTCGCTGGACGACCTGCTGCCGGAGGCGTTCGCCGCCGTCCGCGAGGCGTCGCGCCGCACGCTCGGCCTCCGCCACTTCGACGTCCAGCTGATGGGCGGCGCGGCGCTGCACCTCGGCAACATCGCCGAGATGAAGACCGGAGAGGGCAAGACCCTCGTCGCGACCCTCCCGGCCTACCTCAACGCCATCGCCAGCCGCGGCGTGCACATCGTCACGGTCAACGACTTCCTCGCGAACTACCAGTCCGAGCTGATGGGCCGCGTGTTCCGGGCCCTGGGCATGACGACCGGCGTCATCCTCGCCGGGCAGAACCCCGAGCAGCGACGCGAGCAGTACGCGGCCGACATCACCTACGGCACGAACAACGAGTTCGGCTTCGACTACCTGCGCGACAACATGGCGTGGCAGGCGAAGGACATGGTCCAGCGCGGCCACTTCTTCGCCGTGGTCGACGAGGTCGACTCGATCCTCATCGACGAGGCGCGCACCCCGCTGATCATCTCCGGCCCCGCGTCGGGCGAGGCGAACCGCTGGTTCGCCGAGTTCGCGAACCTCGCCAAGCGCCTCGTCGAGGGCGAGGACTACGAGGTCGACGAGAAGAAGCGCACCGTCGGCGTGCTCGAGCCCGGCATCGAGAAGGTCGAGGACTACCTCGGCATCGACAACCTCTACGAGTCCGCGAACACCCCGCTGATCTCGTTCCTCAACAACTCGATCAAGGCCCGCGCCCTGTTCAAGAAGGACAAGGACTACGTCGTCCTGAACGGCGAGGTGATGATCGTCGACGAGCACACCGGCCGCATCCTGGCCGGCCGCCGCTACAACGAGGGCATCCACCAGGCGATCGAGGCGAAGGAGGGCGTGCAGGTCAAGGCCGAGAACCAGACCCTCGCCACGGTCACGCTGCAGAACTACTTCCGCCTCTACGGCAAGCTCTCCGGGATGACCGGAACGGCCGAGACCGAGGCCGCCGAGTTCATGTCGACCTACAAGCTCGGCGTGGTCTCGATCCCGACGAACCGCAAGATGCAGCGCATCGACAACGCCGACCTCGTCTACAAGAACGAGCAGGTCAAGTTCGAGCAGGTCGTCGAGGACATCGTCGAGCGCCACGCGGCGGGCCAGCCCGTCCTGGTCGGCACGACCAGCGTCGAGAAGAGCGAGTACCTCTCCCGCCTGCTCGCCAAGAAGGGCGTGCGCCACGAGGTGCTGAACGCCAAGAACCACGCGCGCGAGGCCGCGATCGTCGCCCAGGCCGGCCGCCTCGGCGCCGTCACGGTCGCGACCAACATGGCCGGCCGCGGCACCGACATCATGCTCGGCGGCAACGCCGAGTTCCTCGCCGTCGCCGAGATGTCCGCCAAGCGGCTCAGCCCCGTCGACACCCCCGAGGAGTACGAGGCCGCCTGGGACGACGTGTTCGCCGCGGTCAAGGCGAAGGTCGCCGAGGAGGCCGAGAAGGTGCAGGCCGCCGGCGGCCTCTACGTGCTCGGCACCGAGCGCCACGAGTCGCGCCGCATCGACAACCAGCTCCGCGGCCGCTCCGGCCGCCAGGGCGACCCGGGCGAGAGCCGCTTCTACCTCTCCCTCACCGACGACCTGATGCGCCTGTTCAACTCCGGTGCCGCGGAGGCCCTGATGGGCCGCGGCAACGTGCCCGACGACATGGCGATCGAGTCGAAGGTCGTCTCGCGCGCCATCCGCAGCGCGCAGTCGCAGGTCGAGGCGCGCAACGCCGAGATCCGCAAGAACGTCCTCAAGTACGACGACGTCCTCAACCGCCAGCGCGAGGCGATCTACTCCGACCGCCGCCACATCCTCGAGGGCGACGACCTGCACGAGCGCACCCAGAAGTTCCTCGTCGACGTGATCGACGAGATCCTCGAGGTGCACACGGGCGAGGGCAACGGCGACGACTGGGACTTCGACGCGCTGTGGACCGAGCTGAAGACGCTCTATCCGGTGAGCCTCTCGATCGACGAGGTCGTGCAGGAGGCCGGCAGCCGCGGCCGGATCAACAAGGAGTTCATGCGCCGCGAGATCCTCTCGGACGCGAAGCTGGCCTACCAGTCCCGCGAGGAGCAGCTCGGCGCTCCCGCCATGCGCGAGCTCGAGCGCCGCGTCGTGCTCTCGGTGATCGACCGCCGCTGGCGCGACCACCTCTACGAGATGGACTACCTCAAGGACGGCATCGGCCTGCGCGCGATGGCGCAGCGCGACCCGCTGGTCGAGTACCAGCGCGAGGGCTTCACGCTGTTCCAGCAGATGATGGGCCAGATCCGCGAGGAGACCGTCGGCTTCCTCTTCAACCTCGAGGTCGAGGTCACGCAGAAGCAGGGCGAGGTCGCCGGCGTCGCCGCGAAGGGCCTCTCGGAGCCGGTCGCCCCGGTCGAGAAGCTCAGCTACTCCGCGCCGAGCGACTCGGGCGGCGTCGAGGTGCGCAACCAGCGCGGCCAGGTGCAGCAGGCGGCGACGGCCAAGGCCAGCGCCGCGGCCGCCCGCGAGGCGCGCCCGGCGGACGCGGAGGACGCGTCCACCACCGGCGCCTTCGGCCAGCAGCCGGGCGACTCGGACGAGACGCCGAACAACCGCCAGGAGCGCCGCGCACAGACCAAGCGCCGCTGATCGCTCGGCGCGCCGATCCCGAGCGCCGCTGATCGAACGACCGAGGGCCCCGGCTCCGCTGCTGCGGAGTGCGGGGCCCTCGTCGTCGGGGGAGCGGCCGGTCAGCCGCGGTGGCGCACCAGGGCCGAGACGAAGCCGCCGGCGAAGGTGTCGCCGAGGCCGATCGTCGTGGGGCGGTCGGTCTCGAGCACGAGCCCGGGGGTGCAGACGGCCGGCAGCCGCTCCTGCACCGCCGCGCAGACGGCGACCCCGCCGGGCTGCGCGGGCAGCCGGGCGACCCGGTCGTAGTCGGCGGCGGTGATGCCGTCGCCGAGCAGGTAGCGGGTGCTCGCCATCGTCACGCCGCCGAGCAGCGCCGCGCGGTACCGCTCCGCCGCCGCCCCGACCGCGGCCGACCAGTGCCGCGTATGCACGACGAGCACCGGGCCGGGCAGCAGCGCGGCCGCGGCCTCCAGCGCGTCGGCCACCGCGGCGGGATCGAGCAGGTCGAGCGGGCGCCCGAGCAGGGCCTGCAGCTCGTCCTCGTTCATGCTGACGACGTCGACGCGGCCGAGCAGGGCCGCGCGGGCCCGGTCCTGCAGGGCGGGGAGGTGGAATCCGGCGTCCTCGTAGATCACGTCCGCGGAGTGGGGCAGCGCGGCGAGGTGCCGCTTCAGCGTCGCCAGCCGCTCCGTGAGCACCGCCTCGTCCTGGATGCTGTTGAAGCCCGAGACGAGGAACACGTCCGCGTCCGCGAGGACGTCGCCCAGCCCCTCGGCCAGCAGCAGCTCGCGGTTGGGCGGGTCGTTCGAGACGATCACCCGGTTGGGATGCGGGGCGACCAGGAGCACGTCGCCGAGCCGGACGCGGGCACCGCGGGGGAACTGCACGATCAGGTGCGGGTCGGTGCTGTCCGCGGTCGCGCTCGAGACGTACTCGGTGCCCGGGGGGAGCAGGCGGCGGACGTGGTCGTCGATGCTCACCAGGTGCTGCACGGCGGCGAGGCCGTGCACGGCGAGCGCGTAGCCGGCGCGGACCCCCGTCCCGCCGAGGGTGATGCGCCGGGGGAAGCGCTGCGCGAACTCCTCGACGATGCGGGAGGAGGAGGCGAATCTCTCCCCTCCCGCACCGTCGGCGAGGAACGCGAGGAGCGCCACGACGAGATCGCGCTCGGTGGTCACCGGCGCCGTCCTCGTCAGCTCGTCCGCGCGGATCCCGTAGCCGTCCGCGAGCGCCTGGACGACGTCGCCGTCCCAGTCGATCTCGTAGTCCACGGTCCCGCCCAGTCCGAGCACGATCCTCTCGCTCACCGCGTCGTCCCTCGTGTCCGGGTTCCGGGCCTAGTAGAGCTCGGCCTTGCCGGCGGAGCCGAACAGGTCGATCTTCTGGGCGGCCGTCTCCTTCATCGCCGCGATGGAGGGCGGCTGGATCGTGTTCGGCTCGCGGACGGACGGGTCGGCCAGCACCTCGCGCATGCGGTTGTGGTACGAGGCCTTGATGTCGCTGGAGATGTTGATCTTGTTCACTCCGCGCTTCACCGACTCCGCGATCTCGGCGTCGGGGTTGTTCGAGCCGCCGTGCAGGACGAGCGGCACCGCGACGCGCTTCTTGATCTCGGCGAGCAGGTCGAGCTTGAGCGCGGGCTTCATCGACGCCGGGTAGAGGCCGTGGCTGGTGCCGATGGCGATCGCGAGGCTGTCCACGCCGGTGGAGGAGACGAAGTCGACCGCCTCGTCGGGCTCGGTGTAGATGATGTTCGCGGCGCCGTCCTCGGCCTCGTTGTCGGTCTTGCCGATGGTGCCGAGCTCGCCCTCGACCGAGACGCCGACGGCGTGCGCGGCGTCGACGACGCGCTTGGTGATCGCGACGTTCTCGTCGTAGGGGAGCATCGAGCCGTCGATCATCACGGAGGTGAAGCCCGACTTGATCGCGAGCAGCACCTGCTCGTAGGTGGCGCCGTGGTCCAGGTGGATGGTGACGGGGACGCTGGAGCGGTGGGCACGGGCGATGATCGCGTGCAGGATGTCCACTCCGGTGTGGCTCAGCTCGTCGGGGTGGATCGCGATGAGCAGGGGGGAGTCCTTCTCCTCGCTGATCTCGAAGAGGCCGTTCATCATGGCGTAGTCGCTGACGTTGAACGCCGGGACGGCGAAGCCGTTCGCATTGGCGACGTCCAGCAGGTCTTTTCCGGAAACAAGCATTCTCTGACTGTCCTTCTCGTGGTGGTGGTGGTGTTCCGGACGCGCGGTCGCGCGCCTCAGCTCTTGACGGCCCCGGCGGTCATGCCGCCGATGAAGTACCGCTGGAAGAAGAGGAAGAGGAGGAGGACGGGAACGCATCCGAGGATGCTCATCGCCATCATCTCGTTCCACTCGTAGGAGTTCTGGCCCATGAGCAGCTGGATGCCGATCGGCACTGTGCGCATGTCGTCGGTGCGGGTCAGGGTGAGCGCGAAGAGGTACTCGTTCCACGCGATCATGAAGGTGTAGACCCCGACCGAGACGATGCCGGGGATGGCGATCGGCACCAGGATCCGCCAGAGCACGGTCATCGGGCCGGCCCCGTCCATCCGCGCCGCCTCGTCGAGATCGCGGGGGAGGGTGTTGAAGTAGCCGGTCAGCATGATGATCGCGTAGGGCAGCGTGAAGACCAGATAGGTGAGGATCAGGCCCTGGTAGGTGTTGTAGAGCCGCAGCGTCACCATCAGGCCGAAGAACGGGATCAGCAGGGTGATCGGCGGAACCGCCTGGACGCTGACGATGATGATGTTGATCGGCCGCTTGAAGCGGAACTCGTAGCGGCTGAACGCGTAGGACGCGAGGATGGCGACCACCAGCGTCAGCGCCACCACCGCGAGGGCGACGACGTAGCTGTTGATGAAGAAGCGGACCTTGGTCGGGTCGCCCAGGATCCCTGCGTACGCCGCGAACGAGAACGTGTCCGTGATCAGCCGCGGCGGGTACTCGAAGATCTCGGTGTTCGACTTGAACGAGCTGGCGGCCATCCAGACGATCGGCAGGCCCGCGAAGGCGGCGCCGATCAGCAGGAGGACCCAGACCCCGGCCTTCGCGGCGAGGAGCCGCGGCGTGCGGACGGCCGGGCGGGTGGCGGTGGCGGTCACGTCAGTCCCTGGCTTTCTGGTTCCGCACGTAGAAGAACGCGAGGACCATGGTGAGGAGGAGGATCAGGACGGCGCTCGCCGAGGCCACCGAGAACTCGTAGCGGCTGAACGCGAGCTTGTAGGTGTACGTGCTGAGCATCTCGGTCGCGTCGATCGGGCCGCCGCCGGTGGTCATCCAGATCAGCGCGAACTGCTGCGAGGTCCAGATGATGTCGAGCACCGACATGCTGATGATGATCGGCTTGAGCTGCGGGATCGTGACGTTCCAGAAGCGCTGCCAGGCGCTCGCCCCGTCGACCTTCGCCGCCTCGTAGAGGTCGTGCGGGATGCCCTGCAGACCCGCCAGGAGCGTGATCATGTAGAACGAGTAGCCCGCCCAGATGTTGATGAAGGTGACCGAGAGCAGCGCGGTCGCGGGGGAGGCGAGCCACTCGATCCCCTGATCGGTCAGCCCGAGCGAGATCAGCGCGTAGTTGACGACGCCGTTGGGGTTGAGCAGCAGCCGCCAGAGCACCGCGATGATCGCCACCGTGAAGAGCCACGGCAGGACGTAGACGACCCGGAAGAGCGACTTGGCGACGGTCGGCACGAGCGGCGAGTTCAGCAGCATCGCGAAGCCGAGTCCGAGGACGAGGTGGGCGGCGACGCTGACGCCGACGAACACGATCGTGTTGCCGGTGGCCGTGCGGAACTTCGGATCGCCGAGGACCTCGAGGTAGTTGGCGAGACCGACGAAGGCCGGCCGCGGGTTCGTGATGACGTTGTCGAAGAACGAGTACCCGATCACCAGCAGGACCGGCACGAGCATCAGGACGAGCATCACGATCGCCGTGGGGGAGAGGTAGAGGTAGGGCGCGAGGTCGCGCCGCCACCGGCGCCCCGGCCGCGCCGCCGGGGTGGGCGGCGCGGGGGCGGGACGCTGGGGCGTGCTCAGCAGGGAGACCATGGGAGTCGGACGGGTCACGGGCTCAGAACTCGCCGAGCCAGGCTTCCTGGGACTTCTCCAGCGCCTCGTCGACGCTCTGATCACCGTTGAGGGCGGCCTGAAGCTGCTCGTCGAAGTCGCGCATCAGCTGCTCGGCGACGGGCAGGCCGACGAACTCGTTGGCCGGGTAGCCGGCCGAGTAGATGTCGAAGGCCTCCTGGTACAGCGGGTCGCTGTCCGAGAAGTCCGGCGTGGAGGCGGTGTTGCCCGGGAAGGCGTTGGCCAGCGTCGACAGCTCCGAGTTGGTCTCGGCGCTCATCAGGAAGGACACGAGCTTCGCGGCCTCGGCCGGGTGCTCGCTGGCGGCGGAGACCCCGATGCCCCAGGAGGCGTAGGGGATGCCGCGCTCGCCGCTGAAGCCGTCCTCGGCCGGGATGGCCGAGATGCTGAACGTCAGCTCCGGGTTGGACTCCCGGATGGTGGCGATGTGCGAGAGCGAGTCGATCATCATGCCGACGCGGCCGTTGGTGAACTCCTCGACCTTGTCCTGCTCCTTCATCGTCGCGGCGCCGGGAGCGATCACGCCGTCCTCGTCGAGCTGCGCGATGTAGTCGACGGCGCTGGTGACGGCGTCGTTGGTGAGGTCGGGCTTCCCGTCGTCGAGCATGCTGCCGCCGGAGGCCCAGACCCACGACATGACGTCGTTCTGGATGCCGTTGGGCGCGTCGCTGGAGAGCGGGAGCACCCAGCCGCTGGTGTTGTCGCCGAGCGCCGTCACGGCCTTCGCCGCGGCCTCGAACTCGCTGCGGGTCGAGGGCGGAGCGCTGACGCCCGCCTCGGAGAGCAGCGCGTCGTTCGTGAAGAGCGGGTAGACGAAGTTCACGACGGGGACCATCGCGGTCTTGCCGTCCACGACCACGGTCGAGGAGAGCTGGCTCTCGTCGAAGCCCGCGTCCGAGAGCAGAGGTCCGAGATCGGCCAGCGCGCCCTGCTTCGCGAAGTCGCTGATCCACGCGCCGTCCAGTCCGACGACGTCGGACATCGTGCCGGCCGCGGCGCCCGCGAACAGCTGCTCCTTGGTCGAGGCGTACGGGCCGCTGAGGAGGTCGACCGTGATGCCGGGGTTGGCGGCCTCGAAGTCGTCCATCAGCCCGCGGAGGGCGCCGTCCGAGAGCTCGGGCTCCCACCACTGGGCGAACTCGAGGGTGACGTCTCCGCCTTCCGCGGCGTCGCCGCCACCCTGACTGCAGCCGGTCAGCATCGTCGCGGCGACGGCCGCGCTGACGGTGAAGACGACGGCTCTTCTGATGCGAGCACCTTTGCTCATGTCACTCCCTGCAACTCTGCAGTTATCTGCTGTTGTGTGCGCATTCTTGCGCTTGTGTTCTGCGAATGTACCTGGCGGTGCGTGGGTCTGCAAGAACCGGCGTGGAATTGCCGAGATGTGCGACGAACGCGGGGCAAACCGCAGTCCAGGCGGCTCCCTGCGTGCGACAAGTTGCAGGATCCGGCACGGCGGTGTTAGACAACCCCCATGCCCGACACCGACGACACCCCCTCCGCGCACGACGCTCCGTCCCGGCTGCCCGCCGGCCGGAAGGCCGATCTGGCCGCCTACGTCGCCGAGGCGGGCGAGGTCACGGTGACCACACTCGCCCGCCGCTTTGCGGTCTCGGCGGACACGGTGCGCCGTGACCTCGACCAGCTCGATGCGGACGGCTATCTCGTCCGCACCCACGGCGGCGCGGTGAGCCTCACCGTGATGCCCGCCACGGAGAAGCGGCTGGACGTCCGCCTGGGCATCCAGCGCGGGGCGAAGGAGAAGATCGGCGCGCTCGCCGCCGGACTCGTCGACAACGGGGCGGTGGTGATGCTGAACGCCGGCACCACCTCGCTCGCCGTCGTCCGGCACCTCAATGACCACCGCGAGCTGACGATCGCGACGAACAACCTGCGCGTCGCCGCGGAGATCGGCTCGAAGACCTGCCGCGACCTCTTCGTCTTCGGCGGCGCGGTGCGCCTGGGCGGGCAGTCGACGGTGGGGCCGGTGGGCTTCGCGGCGGCCGAGCCGGGCGGCGCCGTCGACCTGCACTGCGACATCGGGCTCATCTCGGTCGGCGCCGTCTCGGCGGAGAACGGCTACTCCACCAGCAACCTCGCCGAGGGCGTGATGATGAGCGAGATGATCGCGCGCTGCGAGCGGGTGGCGATCCTCGCCGATCAGACGAAGTTCGGCCGCACCCTCTTCGCGCAGGTGGCGGAGCTCGGCCGGGCCGACTACCTCGTCACGGACGCGCCGCCGCCGCCGGAGCTCGAGGAGGCGCTGCGGGAGAAGGGCGTGCAGGTGGTGCTCCCCGCGGCGGCGCCCGCCCGCGAGCGCTGAGCTTCGAGCGCCGGCGTGCGCGCGCTGCTGCGCACGCGTCGGCCGGCGCGCTCCGATCCGCACGTGCCGCCCGGCACGCATCGTTCTGCGTCAGAGCACGTTGATCGCCGTCGCCCGCCAACGGGCGTCCGTGCCCTCCAGCCGGATGGCGACCGCTCTGGTCCGCACCCGGTTGTGCACGAGGACGACGGCCTCGACGATCCCGTCGCGCGGCTCGGTGACCACGACGCGGCCGACGGTGCAGGGGATCCGCTGCGCCGACCGGCCCTTGAGGCTCCTCGCCCGAGCGGCCATCACGACCCGCTTCTGCAGGTGGCGGTAGACGTCGTCGCTCAGCCACCTCGCCAGCTGGTCGATCTCGCGGGAGCCCGCGAGGACCTCGACCACCAGCAGTGTCAGGCAGGCGAGGATCGGTTCTGGGTCGGGCAGCTCCGCGCGCGTCGCCGGCTGCGGCGCGAAGAAGGCGGCGGTCGGCGACGCAGGGATGATCGCGTCCGTCTCCAGCGGCAGTGTGCGGTAGTCGAACGCGGTGGTGGGGTGCAACATGGGGCGTGCTCCAATGGCAGGACGAGCGACTCACGATCGGGTCACCTCTCGGCTCGGGTGGTTTCTGGCGCGGGCGGGAGTGCGACAGTGCCCTCATCGAAGCAGTCGAGCCATGCTCAGGTCGCGTCGTGCGCCGGTCTGTGGATAACCGGGCGCGGGGTGCCGCAGGTGCGGTGCGTGAGACGGCGGCACTTAGGCTGGTCGGGTGTCGACCCTCAGTGACCTCGTCCTCTCCCACGGCCGCTCCACGGACGCGGACGTCGAATGGCTGCACCTCCTGGTCGGCGACCTCCAGCTGCTCGCCGATCTCGCCTTCGCCGACATCGTGCTCTGGGTGCCGACCGCCGAGGGCGGCTTCGTCGCCGTCGCGCACGCCCGGCCCTCGAGTGCGGCGACGCTCTTCTACCGCGACTTCGTCGGGCAGAAGATTAAGGCGGAGTGGCGGGCCCAGGTGGCCGAGGCCTTCGAGAGCGCCCGCATCGTCGACACCTCCGCGCCGGACTGGTTCGAGGAGACGCCGACCCGCGTGCGCGCCGTCCCCGTCATCCGGCGCCTCGGCGGCTCCGACAGCGCGACCTACGATCAGCCGATCGCGGTCGTCACGCGGCACACCAATCTCAGCGAGACGCGCACCCCCAGCCGCCAGGAGCTGACGTTCAACGACTGCGCGAACGATCTCTTCTCGATGATCGCCTCGGGCGACTTCCCGGACCTCGGCGCGCCGACCGGTCCGCGTCGCGGCGCACCGCGCGCCTCAGACGGCCTGATCCGGCTCGATGTCGACGGCGTCACCACCTTCGCCAGCCCCAACGCGCTCTCGGCGTTCAACCGCATCGGCTTCGCGGACGAGCTCGAGGGGGAGTCGCTGGCCGAGGTCACCACCGGCCTGGTCGCCGGCAAGGTGGTCATCGACGAGTCGCTGCCCCTGGTCGTCACCGGGCGCGCGCCCTGGCGGACCGACATCGAGGCGCGCGGCGTCACCGTGTCGCTCCGGGCGATCCCGATCCGCGACCGCGGGGAGCGCGTCGGCGCCGTCGTGCTCTGCCGCGACGTCACGGAGCTGCGCCACCAGGAGCGCGAGCTGATCACCAAGGACGCGACGATCCGCGAGATCCACCACCGGGTGAAGAACAACCTGCAGACGGTCGCCTCGCTGCTGCGCATCCAGGCGCGGCGCACCCACTCCGACCTGGCCCGCGAGGCCCTCACGCAGGCGATGCGCCGCGTCGCCGCGATCGCGGTCGTGCACGACACCCTCTCGGAGGGGCTGGCGCAGAACGTCGACTTCGACGCCGTCTTCGATCGGGTGCTGCTGCTGATCGCCGAGGTCGCCTCGACGCACAACACCACCGTGCACCCCACCTTCACCGGTAGCTTCGGCGACCTGCCGAGCGAGTACGCCACTCCGCTGGCGCTGGCGCTGACCGAGCTGGTCACCAACGCGGTCGAGCACGGCCTGGCCGGGCGCGAGGGCGACGTCGAGATCGTCGCGACCCGCGGCGACGACGAGCTGACCGTCAAGGTGCGCGACACGGGTGTCGGGCTGCCGGAGGGCAAGGTCGGCTCGGGTCTCGGCACGCAGATCGTGCGCACCCTGATCCAGGGCGAGCTCGGCGGGACGATCGACTGGCACACGCTCGTCGGGCGCGGCACCGAGGTCACCATCGAGGTGCCGCTGCGCTGGCTGAAGGGACCGCGGGTCTGACGCGAGCCGTCGGCTCGGGGCCGGTGCGCTCCGGTCCGTCGTCTCCGAAGCCGACGTCCCCGGAGACGGCGCGACCCCCGCTGCCGAGGGCGAGCGGGGGTCGGGGTGGTGCCGATGCCGGGTGGAGCCGGCGACGGGCGCTACGAGGCGCGGCGGGCGCGGGCGGCGCGGCGCTTGAGGGCGCGGCGCTCGTCCTCGCTGAGGCCTCCCCAGACGCCCGAGTCCTGACCGGTCTCGAGGGCGTACTGGAGGCAGACCTCCGTGACGGTGCAGCGACCGCAGACCGTCTTCGCCTTCTCGATCTGGTCGACGGCGGGTCCGGTGTTGCCGACCGGGAAGAAAAGCTCGGGGTCAGCGGTGAGGCAAGCGGCCTTGTCGCGCCAGTCCATGCGGGTGCTCCTTGTGTGACAGCGTGCGTGGAGGAACCACGCAGTGTTCGGGTGGGATGATCGAGTCACACCGACGGCCTGGACCATCGGTATGCACCGGGCGCCCGAACCGGCGCACGCCACGAGACCCCACGCAGCTGCGCGAGGCGGTTCGGGTGCGGGACCGGACGGTGCTCGGTTCTTCCCGAGAGATCGCCCCGCTCGCACGCGTGCCTCACGGCACGGCAGGATCGGGGTGTTCACATCGGCGGTAACCCACGACCCTGTGAGCGGTGAAACGAACTGCACTAGCCTGTCACGGAGGCAGGCTCGAATCAAGAGTGCTGGATGGGATGCAGCTGTGATCATGGACGGGAACCGGCCTCCGACCAGGCCCGGAAACGGCTCTCGACCCCTCGGTCTGCTCCTCCTCGTCGCCGTTCTGGCGCTGGAGACCGCCGCCGTGGCGTGCGTCACGGGGTGGCTCCTCATCGAGCTCGTCACGACCCGCGCCGACACGATCGGTGGCGGGATCGCGATCGTGGTCCTCTCCTTCATCGCCCTCGCCTGGGTCGCCGCGACCACCGTGGGCACCGCGCGGCGCCGCAGCTGGATCCGCGCCTCCGCCCTCACCATCCAGCTCGTGATGATGGCCGTCGCCCTCGGCGCCTTCCAGGGGCAGTACGCCGTCCCGGACGTCGGCTGGGCCCTGCTGGCGCCGGCCCTCGTGGCGGTGGTGCTGCTCTTCCTCCCGAGCACGGTCGCCGCCACCCGCCGGGACCCCGCCTCCTCCTGATCGCCCCTCGGCGTCCGCCCGTCGACTAGCGTCGGAGGATGGACTCCACCCGACTCGGCTCCAGCGGCCTCCAGGTCTCCTCGATCATCCTCGGCTGCATGAGCTTCGGCGCCCCCGACCGCGGCGCGCACGGCTGGAGCATGGGGGAGGAGGAGTCGCGGCCCTTCCTCCGCCGGGCGCTCGAGCTCGGCATCACCACCTTCGACACCGCCGACGTCTACTCGGACGGCACGAGCGAGGAGTTCGTGGGCCGGGCCCTCGCCGACTTCGCGGTGCGCGAGGAGGTCGTCATCGCGACCAAGGTGCACGGCACGATGCGTCCGGGGCCCAACGGCGGCGGACTCTCCCGCCGGCACATCCTCAGCGCCATCGACGACAGCCTCCGTCGCCTCGGCACCGACTACGTCGACCTCTACCAGATCCACCGCTGGGACCCGCAGGTGCCGATCGAGGAGACGATGGAGACGCTGCACGACGTCGTCCGCTCGGGCAAGGCGCGCTACATCGGCGCCTCGAGCATGTGGGCGTGGCAATTCGCGAAGGCGCAGTACACGGCCGACCTCGGCGGCTGGACGCGCTTCGTCTCGATGCAGGACCAGTACAACCTGATCCAGCGCGAGGACGAGCGCGAGCTGCACCCGTTCTGCCTCGACCAGGGCGTCGGCGTCATCCCGTGGTCGCCGCTGGCCCGCGGCCGGCTGACCCGCGACTGGGACGAGACGACCTCCCGCACCGAGACCGACCTCTACGGCAAGACGCTCTACCACCAGCAGGAGCAGTCCGACCGCCGCACGGCGGCGACCGTCGAGCGCATCGCGACCGAGCGCGGTGTCCCGCGCGCGCAGATCGCCCTCGCCTGGGTGCGCCAGCAGGAGGCGGTGACCGCTCCCATCGTCGGTGCGACGAAGATGCAGCACCTCGAGGACGCGGTCGCCTCCGTCGACGTCGAGCTCACCGCGGAGGAGCTCGAGTCACTCGGCGGCGACTACGCCCCGCGCTTCAACGAGGGCTTCTGACCCCCCATGCTGGTCGAGTAGCCGCTGCAAGCGGCGTATCGAGACCGACGTGTGCAGTCGGGTGGATGTCGATACGCCCGCTGCGCGGGCTACTCGATCAGCAGGGGTGCGCCGCGACGGCGGGTGCCACCGTCGCACGCCGGTCGACCAGCCGCTGCAAGCGGCCCCCGCGCATGCTGGTCGAGTAGCCGCTGCAAGCGGCGTATCGAGACCTACGCGTGCAGTCGGGTGGATCTCGATACGCCCGCGGCGCGGGCTACTCGATCAGCATGAGCCGCCCGCTCAGGCGAGCTTGAGCTTCTTCCGCAGCGCCTGCACGTGTCCGGTGGCGCGCACGTTGTACTGCGCGAATTCGAGGTCGCCCTCGGGCCCGACGACGAAGGTCGAGCGCAGGACACCGACGACCGTCTTGCCGTAGCTGTTCTTCTCGCCCCACACGCCGTAGGCGCGGTGGGCGGCCATGTCCGGGTCGCTCAGCAGCGGGTAGGCGAGGCCGTGCTCGTCCGCCCAGCGG
The DNA here is from genome assembly GCF_013205055.1 of Rathayibacter sp. VKM Ac-2856. Classification (GTDB taxonomy): domain Bacteria; phylum Actinomycetota; class Actinomycetes; order Actinomycetales; family Microbacteriaceae; genus Rathayibacter. The sequence goes on along the minus strand of NZ_JABMLF010000001.1, from coordinate 1,016,279 downwards.
CGCAGCGCCTCCGGGGTGTCGCGCGAGACGCCGAGCACCTCGTAGCCGGCCGCCTGGAGCGCCGCCGTGCTGTCGCGGAAGTCGCACGCCTCGGTGGTGCAGCCGGGGGTGTCGGCCTGCGGGTAGAAGAAGAGGATGACGCGGCGGCCACGGAGATCGGCGAGGGCGACCGGTCGGCCGTCCTGATCGGGCAGCGTGAAGGCCGGCGCGGCGTCCCCGGCGGAGAGGCGCTCGTCGGCGGGGATCGGGGGGAGGGCGGTGTCGGTCATCGTCTGCTTCCGTCGGTGGTGGCGAAGGTGGTCAGGAGGCGCTGGAGCGAGTCGAGGCGCTCCGGCCCGCTCGCGCCGAGCAGCCCGCCCTCGACCGCCTCGATGATCGCGCAGTCGGGGGAGTCGGGCAGGTGCGTGCAGCCGCGCGGGCAGTCCTCGGCGAGCACGGCGAGCGTGGTGAAGGCGCCGAGGATGTTGTCGGTGTTCACGTGCCCGAGCCCGAAGGAGCGCACGCCCGGGGTGTCGATCACCCAGCCGTGCCGGTCACCGCGCTCGACGCGCAGGGACACCGTCGAGGAGGACGTGTGCCGGCCGCGACCGGTCACCGTGTTCACCCGGCCGATCGCCCGGTGCGCGTCGGGGACGAGCTTGTTCACGAGCGTCGACTTGCCGACCCCGGAGTGGCCGACGACGACGGTCTCGTGGCCGAGGAGCGCCTCGGCGATCTCGTCGACGGGCGGCTCGTCCTGGCTCGAGAGGAAGACCCGGAGATCGAGCCCCTCGAAGTTGCGGAGGAAGGGCGCGGGATCGGCGAGGTCGGTCTTGGTGATGCAGAGCATCGGGGTGATGCCGGCGTCGAAGGCGGCGACCAGGTAGCGGTCGACGAGCCGGGTGCGCGGCTCCGGATCGGCGGCGGCCACCACGCAGACCATCTGGTCGGCGTTCGCGACGATCACGCGCTCGATCGCGTCGGTGTCGTCGGCGCTGCGGCGCAGCAGGGTCGAGCGCTCGCGGATCCGGACGATCCGCGCGAGCGTGCCCTCGTCGCCGCTGGAGTCGCCGACCACGTCGACGCGGTCGCCGGCGACGATCGCCTGGCGGCGCAGCTCCCTCGCGCGCGCGGCCGTGAACTCGTGCTCCTCCGGAGTGCCGTCGCCGATCATCACCGTGTAGCGGCCGCGATCGACGCCGAGCACCATCGCGACCTCGGCGTCCTCGTAGGCCGGGCGGTTCTTCGTCCGCGGCTTGGTGCCCTTGGGGTTCGGGCGCACCCGCGCGTCCGACTCGTCGTAGCCGTCGAAGTCGTCGAGCACTCCGTCGGCATCGAGCCCGCTGTCCGTCCACCACGACACGGCTCAGACCCCTCCCGCGAGCGCGGTCCAGAGCTCGGGGAACTGCGGGAGCGTCTTGGACGTCGTCGCGATGTCCTCGATCGCGACGCCGGGAACGACGAGGCCGATCAGCGCGCCGGCGTGCGCCATGCGGTGATCGGAGTAGGTGCGCCAGCGACCGCCGTGCAGCGGCGCGGGCTCGATCCGCAGACCGTCCTCGAGCTCGGTGACGGAGCCGCCCAGCCCGTTGATCTCGGTCGCGAGCGCGGCGAGGCGGTCGGTCTCGTGGTGGCGGATGTGGCCGATGCCGGTGAGGGTGCTCGGGCCGCTCGCGAGCGCGGCGAGGGCCGCCAGGGCGGGAGCGAGCTCGCCGCCCTCGGAGAGGTCGAGATCGACGCCGAGGATCTCGTCGCCGCCGTGCACGACGAGGTCGTCGCCGTCGCGCTCGACCCGCGCGCCGAACATCGGCAGGATCCGCTCGAGGTGCGCCCCGACCTGGGTCGTCTCGGCCGGCCAGTGGCGGAACCGGACGGTGCCACCGGTGACGAGCGCGGCGGCGAGGAACGGCGCGGCGTTCGAGAGGTCGGGCTCGATCAGCACGTCGGCGCCGGCGATGCTCTGCGGCGCGATCGTCCACGCACCGGGGGTCGACGCGTCAACGCGCACGCCGCGGGCCTCGAGGGCCGCGATCGTCATGTCGATGTGCGGCTGGCTCGGCAGCGCCCCGCCCTCGTGCCGCAGGCGCAGGCCCTCGTCGAACCGCGCGCCCGCCAGCAGCAGCGCCGACACGAACTGGCTCGACCGGGTGGCGTCGACGACGGCGTCGCCGCCGCGGATGGAGCCGGAGCCGTGCACGGTGAAGGGGAGCGAGCCGCGGCCGTCGTCGGCCACGTCCACGCCGAGCGAGCGGAGGGAGGCGATGGTCGCGCCCATCGGGCGCTTGTAGGCGTAGGCGTCGCCGTCGAACGTGGTCGGCCCGAGGGCGAGCCCGGCCAGGGGCGGCAGGAAGCGCATCACGGTGCCGGCGAGGCCGCAGTCGATCGTCGTCGATCCGAGGAGCTCCTCGGCCGGCTCGACGACGAGATCGGCGCCGAAGGAGCCGGTGGCCCCCTCCTCGCGGATCGTCGTGCCGAGGGAGCGCAGACCGTCGATCATCAGCGCGCTGTCGCGCGAGTGCAGCGGCGCCCGGAGGGTGGAGGGGGCGTCGGCGAGGGCGGCGAGCACGAGCTCGCGGTTCGTCAGCGACTTGGAGCCGGGCAGCTCGACCACGGCGTCGAGGGCGCCGGCGGCGGACGGCGCCGACCAGTCCTCCTCGCCGGGGAGCGCGCGGGCGTCGCCGTACGGATCGAACTCGGGAGCGGAATAACGCGAGAAGACCATCGGTTGTCAGAGTAGTCGGCGAACGCGCCGGCGGCAGGTCCAGGCGGGAGGAGAGGCATCATGGCGGCGACGATCGACCTCGCGCGACCCCTCTCGGCGCGACCGACCCGCATCCGGCGTCGCGGCTTAGAATCGCGTGTGATGACTCGCGACGACAGCACACGCCCCAGCACCGCCGACGAGGCGCCGACGACGACGTCGGCCGCCGAGGAGGCGGAGCGGACGATCGAGGAGACCGTCGAGGAGTCGCTCGACGACACCGCGGCCCCCGATGCGCCCGTCGATCTGCGCGCGCTCTTCGAGCAGCAGGCGCTGCCGTTCATCGACCAGCTGTACGCGGCCGGGCTGCGGATGACGAAGAACCCCTCGGACGCCCAGGACCTGGTTCAGGAGACGTTCGCGAAGGCGTTCGGCGCGTTCAAGCAGTTCGAGCAGGGCACGAACCTCAAGGCGTGGCTCTACCGCATCCTGACGAACACGTTCATCAACTCGTACCGCAAGAAGCAGCGCGAGCCCTATCAGAGCGCGATCGACGAGCTCGAGGACTGGCAGCTGGGCGGCGCCGAGTCGACCACGGCCACCTCGAGCCGCTCGGCCGAGGCCGAGGCGATCGACCACCTCCCCGACACCGCCGTCAAGGAGGCCCTGCAGGCGATCCCGGAGGACTTCCGGCTCGCCGTCTATTTCGCGGATGTCGAGGGATTCTCCTACCAGGAGATCGCGGACATCATGAAGACCCCCGTCGGGACCGTCATGAGCCGGCTGCACCGCGGCCGGCGCATGCTGCGCGAACGACTCACCGACTACGCACGCGAGCGCGGGTTCCGCGCCGCTTTCACCACCGGGAGCACGAAATGACCGACTGCGGCTGCACGAAGGCGAAGGCCGAGCTCGAGGAGTACCTCCACAACGAGCTGTGCAAGGAGGACGCCGCCGACATCCGCGAGCACATGGCGAACTGCCCCGACTGCTCCGGTGAGGCGAAGGTCGGCGTCGTGCTGACCGTCGCGGTCCAGCGCGCCTGCAAGGAGACCGCGCCCGAGGACCTGCGCGCCCAGGTGCTCGGCATGCTGCGTGACGCGCAGGCCGGCCACGCCGCCGCGGCGACGGCGCGCGTCTAGCGCTCACCGCACTCCCACGTTCGACGACCTCCGGCTCGTCGGAATCCCGTCCGGCTCCCGTGAGCCGCGGATTCCGGCGAGCCGGAGGTCGTTCCACCTGCCGAAGGTGGCTCGTTCTATCGCGAGGTGAGGTTCGGCTCGTGAAGTGACCTCGGGCTCGCGGAATCGGCCTGTTCTCGCGTGCCGGAGGTGGTTTCGCGTGCCGGAGGTGCTCCGGGCCGTCGCGGGGTGAGCTCGGGCTCGTGAAATGACGTCGGGCTCGCGGGATTGGTCTCTTTTCGCGTGCCGGGGGTGGATTCGCGTGCCGGAGGTGGTCCGGGCTGTCACCGGTCGAGGTTCGGCTCGTGAAATGACGTCGGGCTCGCGGGATCGGGCTGTTCTCGCGTGCCAAGGGTGGTTTCGCGTGCCGGAAGTGATCAGCGCTGCTATTGGTCGAGGTTCGGCTCGTGAATTGAGGTTGGGCTCGCCGAATCGGCCTGTTCTCGCGTGCCGGAGGTGGTTTCGCGTGCCGGAGGTGCTCCGGGCCGTCGCGGGGTGAGCTCGGGCTCGTGACATGACGTCGGGCTCGCAGGATCGGCCTGTTTTCGCGTGCCGGAGGTGGTTTCGCGTGCCGGAGGTGGTCCGGGCTGTCACCGGTCGAGGTTCGGCTCGTGAAATGACGTCGGGCTCGCGGGATCGGGCTGTTCTCGCGTGCCAAGGGTGGTTTCGCGTGCCGGAAGTGATCAGCGCTGCTATTGGTCGAGGTTCGGCTCGTGAAGTGACGTCGGGCTCGCTGAATCGGCCTGTTTTCGCGTGCCGGAGGTGGTTTCGCGTGCCCGAGGTGCTCCGGGCCGTCGCGGGGTGAGCTCGGGCTCGTGAAATGACGTCGGGCTCGCGGGATTGGTCTCTTTTCGCGTGCCCGGGGTGGTTTCGCGTGCCGGAGGTGGTCTGCGCTGTCGCCGGTCGAGGTTCGGCTCGTGGAATGGCGTCGGGCTCGCGGGATCGGGCTGTTCTCGCGTGCCAAGGGTGGTTTCGCGTGCCGGAGGTGGTCGGGGGCCGGCGCGGGGCGGCGGGTCGGGGCGGAACGACGAACGGCCCGCCGGATCCGGGGATCCGACGAGCCGGAGGTCGTGGTGCAGGCCGGGCCGCCCGGGTGGGCGGCCCGAGCCGCGGGTCAGCGCTGCAGGGCGCGGGCCAGGAGGTCGGCCTGCTCGGAGGCGTGGCGCTTCGCCGAGCCGGCCGCGGGGGAGGCCGCAGCGGGACGGGAGACGACGCGCACCGGGCGGTCGAGCTGCGGAGCGACGTTCAGCGCGATGAACGGCCAGGCGCCCTGGTTCTCGGGCTCGTCCTGCACCCAGACGAACTCCGCGTTCGGGTAGCGCGCGGCGATCGCGCGCAGCTCCTCGGTCGGCGCCGGGTAGTACTGCTCGAGGCGCACCAGCGCGACGCCGGCGTCCGGCTTCTTCTCCAGCTCGGCCTTGAGGTCGTAGTGCACCTTGCCCGCGTGCAGCAGCACCCGGGTCACGGCCGACGCGTCCTGGACACGGGCGTCGTCGATCACGGGCTCGAAGCGGCCCGAGGTGAAGTCCTCGACGGCGCTCGACGCCCCACGGAGGCGCAGCATCGCCTTCGGCGTGAAGACCACCAGCGGACGTCGCGGGCGCGAGTACGCCTGGCGGCGCAGCAGGTGGAAGTACGACGCCGGCGTCGAGGGGCGCGCGACCGTCATGTTCCGCTCGGCGCACATCTGCAGGTAGCGCTCGATGCGGGCGGAGGAGTGGTCCGGGCCCTGGCCCTCGTAGCCGTGCGGGAGCAGCAGCACGAGCGACGAGCGCTGGCCCCACTTCTGCTCGGCCGAGGAGATGAACTCGTCGATGACGATCTGGGCGCCGTTGGCGAAGTCGCCGAACTGGGCCTCCCAGAGCACGAGCGAGTCGGGCCGCTCGACCGAGTAGCCGTACTCGAACGCCATCGCCGCGTACTCCGAGAGCAGCGAGTCGTAGATCCAGAGCCGGGCCTGCTGGTCCGACAGGTTCATCAGCGGCAGCCACTCCTGGCCGTTCTCGCGGTCGTGCAGCACCGCGTGGCGCTGGACGAAGGTGCCGCGGCGCGTGTCCTGGCCGACGAGGCGCACCGGGGTGTCCTCGAGCAGGAGCGAGCCCAGCGCGAGCAGCTCGCCGAACGCCCAGTCGATCGAGCCCGAGCGGCTCATCTCCTGGCGCTTGGTCAGCAGCTGCTGCAGCTTCGGGTGCACGGTGAAGCCCTCGGGCGGCGAGTTGAACGCGTCGCCGATGCGGGTGACGACCTCGGCCTTGACGCCGGTCGACTCCGGCTCGCCCGGGTAGTCCTCGCCCTGCTGCGCATCGGGCAGCTCGAGGTCGGCCACGGAGTCGCCGTCGGCGGTGATCACCGGGATCGCGCCGGTCTGCGCGGCGTGCGTCTCGGCGAAGGCGCGCTCGAGGCGGTCCTGGAAGTCCTGGTGCGCCCGGTCGTACTCCTCCTCGGTGATGTCGCCGCGACCGACGAGCGCCTCGGTGTAGAGCTTGCGCACCGAGCGCTTGGCCTCGATCAGGCTGTACATCAGCGGCTGGGTCATCGAGGGGTCGTCGCCCTCGTTGTGACCGCGGCGGCGGTAGCAGATGAGGTCGATGACCACGTCGCGGTTGAACCGCTGGCGGTACTCGAAGGCCAGCTGGCCGACGTGCACGACGGCCTCGGGGTCGTCCCCGTTCACGTGGAAGATCGGGGCCTGGATCGTCTTCGCCATGTCCGTCGAGTAGATCGACGTGCGGGCCTCGTGCGGCGGCGTGGTGAAGCCGACCTGGTTGTTGATGTTGATGTGGATGGTGCCGCCGGTGCGGTACGCGCGCAGCTGCGACATCTGCAGGCCCTCGACGACCACGCCCTGACCGGCCATCGCCGCGTCGCCGTGGACGAGGATCGGCAGGGTCGTGAAGGTGCCGATGGGCTTGCGGTCCTGCTTGGCGCGGACGATGCCCTCGAGCACGCCGTTCACGGCCTCGAGGTGCGACGGGTTCGCCGCGAGGTAGACGGGGATCTCCTCGCCGGCCGAACCGCGGAAGGTGCCCTCGGTGCCGAGGTGGTACTTCACGTCGCCCGAGCCCTGGACCGTCTTGGGGTCCTGGGTGCCCTCGAACTCGCGGAAGATCTGGCCGTAGGTCTTGCCGGCGATGTTGGTCAGCACGTTGAGGCGGCCGCGGTGGGCCATGCCGATGGCGACCTCGTCGAGGTCCGCGTCGGCGGCGCCCTGCAGGACGGCGTCCAGCAGCGCGATCAGCGACTCGCCGCCCTCGAGCGAGAAGCGCTTCTGGCCGACGTACTTCGTCTGCAGGAAGGTCTCGAACGCCTCGGCCTCGTTCAGGCGGCCGAGGATGCGCAGCTGCTCGTCGTGGCCCGGCTTCTCGTAGCCGCGCTCGAGCTTCTGCTGCATCCAGGCGCGCTGCTCCGGGTCCTGGATGTGCATGTACTCCACGCCGACGGTGCGGCAGTAGGAGTCGCGGAGGATGCCGAGGATGTCGCGCAGCTTGAGCTGGCGCGAGCCGCCGAACCCGTCGGTGACGAACTCGCGGTCGAGGTCCCAGAAGGTGAGGCCGTGGCTCTCGATGGCGAGGTCGGGGTGCGAGCGCTGGACGTACTCGAGCGGGTCGACGTCGGCCATCAGGTGGCCGCGGACGCGGAACGAGTTGATGAGCTCCTGCACGCGGGAGGTCTTCGAGACGCGCTCGGCGAGGTCGACGGCGATGTCGGTCGACCAGTGGATCGGGTCGTAGGGGATGCGCAGCGCCGAGAAGATGTCCTCGTAGAAGCCGCGCTTGCCGAGCAGCAGCTCGTGCACGATCTTGAGGAACTCGCCCGAGCCCGCGCCCTGGATGACGCGGTGGTCGTAGGTCGAGGTCAGCGTGATGGTCTTGCCGATGCCGAGCTCGACGAGGGTCTTCTCCGAGGAGCCCTGGAACTCGGCCGGGTACTCGAGGGCGCCGGCGCCGATGATGCAGCCCTGGCCCTTCATCAGCCGCGGCACGGAGTGCACGGTGCCGATGCCGCCGGGGTTGGTCAGCGAGAGGGTGGTCCCGGCGAAGTCGCCGGCGACGAGCTTGTTGCCGCGGGCGCGCTTGACGAGGTCCTCGTAGGCGGCGAGGTAGGCGGTGAAGCTCAGCGTGTCGGCGCGCTTGATGCTCGGGACGAGCAGGGCGCGGGTGCCGTCGGGCTTGGGCATGTCGATCGCGATGCCGAGGTTGACGTGCGCCGGGGCGACGACCGAGGGCTTGCCGTCGGGCTCGTCGTAGTAGACGTTCTGGCTCGGGAAGTCCTTCAGCGCGCGGATCAGCGCCCAGCCGATGAGGTGGGTGAAGGAGACCTTGCCGCCGCGGGTGCGGCGCAGGTGATTGTTGATGACGATGCGGTTGTCGATCATCAGCTTCGCCGGGATGGTGCGGACGCTCGTGGCCGTCGGGATCGACAGGCTCGCGTCCATGTTCGTCGCGAGGCTCTTGGCCATGCCGCGCAGCGGCGAGACGACGTCCTCCTCGACGGCGGCGGTCTCCTCGGCGGGCTTGCTCACGGGAGCGTCCGCCGGGATCGGCTGCGGCTTGGGCTGCTTCGAGGTGGTCCTCGCCGTGCTGGTCGCGGACGTGGCCGGGTGGCTCACCGCTCCGCCCGCGCTCGTCGACACGCGCTCGGCGACGGCCTCCTTCGCGGGAGCCGGGGCCTCGGCGGCGGGCGCCGCCGCGGCGGGTGCGGCACCGCCGAGCTGCTTGCCGTAGCGCTCCAGGATCGGCCACCAGGACTCGTCCACGGACGCCCGGTCGGCGCTGTACTGCTCGTACAGCTCCTCCACCAGCCACTCGTTGGCCCCGAAGTCCTCCGAGCCCTGATCTGTTCCCGCTCCGGTCAACTGGCTCGACACAGCCGATCGCCCACTCTCTCCGTTGATTCGTTCTCGATCATCCGGACGGCACCGTCGCATCCCTCGACGCGCAGGCGCTCCGACGCATTGCGTCCGACAGCGCTGCGGGCGTCGTCGCCCGGTCCCGTCCCGGTCGACAAGCCTATCCCGGATCCTCCAGCGACGGTCCCCGGTCGGGCCGGAGTAGCGTCGTCTCCATGCGCTTCTACGGTGGAACCCCCTCCGGCGACCTCACCTACTCGGACGTCTTCCTCGTTCCCGGCCGGTCGTCCGTGACCAGCCGGCTCGACGTGTCGCTCGCCCCCGGTGACGGCACCGGAGCCAGCATCCCGATCGTCTCCTCCAACATGAACTCGGTCACGGGCCCCCGCCTCGCCGCCGCCCTCGCGCGGCGCGGCGGGCTCGGCGTCCTCCCGCAGGACATGCCGCTGCAGCAGCTCGACGCGGCGATCCGCTGGGTCAAGGACCAGCCGGTCGCCTTCTCGGGCGCGCTGACCGCCTCGCCGTCGACGACGGTCGAGGAGGCGCTCGCGATCCTGCCGGCGGTCGCAGGCCACGGCTTCGTGGTGCAGGAGGAGGACGGCTCGATCCTCGGCTGCGTGCCCGCCTCGCGCCTGGCCACGGCGCTCGAGGACGCCCGGCTCGGCGACCTCGTGCACGGCGCGTCGGCGTCGATCGACGCCGACGACGTCCCCTCCGCCCGCGCCGCCTTCGACCTGATGGTGGCGGCCGACCTCGACTTCGCCCCGGTGCTGCACCACGGCGCTCTGGTCGGCACGCTCTCGCGCACGGGAGCGCTGCGCTCGACGATCTACGATCCCGCGCTGGACGGGCACGGCCGCCTCCGGGTCGCCGCTGCCGTCGGCATCAACGGCGACGTGGCGGCCAAGGCGCGCGCGCTCGTCGCCGCGGGGGTCGACGTGCTCGTGCTCGACACGGCGCACGGCCACCAGGAGGGGATGCTGCGCGCGCTGCGGACCGTCTCGGCACTGAAGCTGGGCGTCCCGATCGCCGCCGGCAACATCGTCACCGCCGACGCCGTGCACGACCTCGTCGACGCGGGCGCCGACATCCTCAAGGTCGGCGTCGGCCCGGGCGCGATGTGCACCACCCGGATGATGACCGCGGTCGGGCGTCCGCAGTTCTCGGCCGTGCTGGAGACGGCGGAGCGGGCCCGCGAGCTCGGCGCGCACGTCTGGGCCGACGGCGGGGTGCGCTACCCGCGCGACGTCGCCCTCGCGCTCGCCGCCGGTGCCGCCTCCGTGATGATCGGCTCGTGGTTCGCCGGCACGATCGAGGCGCCGGGGGAGCTGCGCACCGACGCGGCCGGCCGGGTCTACAAGGAGAGCTGGGGGATGGCCTCGGCCAAGGCGGTGCAGGAGCGCTTCGAGCGCCTCGACGCCTACGAGCTCGCGCGCAAGCGGCTCTTCGCCGAGGGCATCTCCTCCTCGACGATCTACCTCGATCCGCTCCGCCCCTCGCTCGAGGACCTGCTCGACATGATCACCTCGGGTGTGCGCTCCTCCTTCACCTACGCCGGGGCGCGCAGCGTCGCGGAGTTCCACGAGCGCGCGCTGGTCGGGCTGCAGTCGGCGGCCGGCTACGAGGAGGGCAAGGCGCTGCCGGTCAGCTGGTGAGCGGCGCGGGCGTGCTAGAACCGAGCCCATGACGATCGTCGACAACGCCGTGTACGTCGGCGGTCACCGCATCCGCAACCCGGACTCGCTCGAGGACACCTTCGAGCTGATGCGCGACGAGCACGGCATGGCGTGGATCGGGCTGTTCCGCCCGAGCCGCGAGGAGGTGGAGGCGGTCGCGCAGGAGTTCGGGCTGCACCCGCTCGCGGTCGAGGACGCGCTGAGCGGCCACCAGCGGGCCAAGCTCGAGCGCTACGACGACGGGCTGTTCGTGGTGCTGCGGCCCGCGCGCTACGTCGACTCCGCCGAGACGGTCGTCTTCGGCGAGCTGCACGTGTTCGTCGGACCCGACTTCGTCGTCACCATCCGGCACGCCGACTCGCCGGACCTCGCGGCCGTGCGCAAGCGGCTCGAGGGCGATCCGCAGCTGCTCGCGCGCGGTCCCGAGGCGGTGCTCTACGCGATCCTCGACCAGGTCGTCGACGAGTACGCGCCGGTCGTGCACGGCGTGCAGGGCGACGTCGACGAGATCGAGGACCAGCTCTTCGGCGACGGCACCGGCGACGGGCTCTCGGAGCGCATCTACCGCCTCTCCCGCGAGGTCATCCACTTCCAGCGCTCGGTGCAGCCGCTGACGGCGCTGCTGCACGAGCTCGCCTCGGCGCCCGATGCGGCCCCGGGCGCCGACGCGTCGCCGGACCACGTCGAGCTGCACCGCTCGCTCCGCGACGTGCTCGATCACACGATCCGGGTGACGGAGGCGGTCGACGCACTCCGCGCGATCCTCGACAAGGCGCTGACCGTGCACTCGACCCTGGTCTCGCGCCGGCAGACGGAGACGGGGCTCGCCCAGAACGACGTGGTGCGGAAGATCTCGTCCTGGGCGGCGATCCTCTTCGCGCCGACGCTCGTCGCGGGGATCTACGGGATGAACTTCGACGACATGCCGGAGCTGCACTGGCGGCTCGGCTACCCCTGGGCGATCGGGCTGATGCTGGTCTTCGGCTTCGTGCTCTACGCGGTGTTCAAGCGCAAGAAGTGGCTCTAGGGGCCCTCCTGCCCGGCGCGTGCGCCCGCTAGACTCGACGCCACGATGGACGACCCCCCTTCTGCGCATCCGCCCGCCCACCGGCTCGCCCTGACAGGCGGTGATCCCCGTGGGCTCTGAATGGCTCCTCCTGAGCGTCGGCCTGATCCTGACGCTCGGCACCGGCGTGTTCGTCGCCAGCGAGTTCGCGCTGGTCAATCTCGACCGCGCCGACCTCGAGGCCCGCCGCGAGCGCGGCGAGACCCGCCTCGGGATGACGATCGCCGCCCTCCGCGTCACCTCGACGCACCTCTCCAGCGCCCAGCTCGGCATCACGCTGACGACGCTGCTCACCGGCTACACGATGGAGCCGGCGCTCTCGACGCTGCTGCGCGTCCCGTTCAGCGGCCTCGGTCTGCCGGACGAGGTGCTCACGCCGATCATGACGGTCCTCGCGATCGTCATCGCGACGCTGCTGTCGATGATCCTGGGCGAGCTGGTGCCCAAGAACTTCGCGCTGGCCCTGCCGCGCGCGACGGCGAAGCTGGTGGTGCCGATCCAGACCGCGTTCACCACGGTCTTCCGGCCGGCCGTCGCCCTGCTGAACGGCAGCGCCAACGCGCTGCTCCGCCTGGCCGGGATCGAGCCGAAGGAGGAGCTCTCGGGCGCCCGCAGCGCCGAGGAGCTCTCCAGCCTCGTCCGGCACTCCGCGAGCGCCGGGCTGCTCGAGGAGGACACGGCCGACCTGCTCGGGCGCACCCTGCGCTTCTCCGCCCTCTCCGCGGGCGACGTGATGACCCCGCGTCTGCGGCTCTCCACGCTCGAGCGCTCCAGCACCGCGCAGGACGTGCTCGACCTCGCCCGCACCACCGGGCTCTCCCGCTTCCCGATCACGGACGACGACATCGACGACATCGTCGGAGTCGTGCACGTCAAGCAGGCGGTCGCCGTGCCGCGCGGCAAGCGCTCCGAGGTGCCCGTCACAGCGCTGCGCTCCGAGCCGCTGCGGGTGCCCGAGACGATGAAGCTCGACGTGCTGCTCACCGAGCTGCGCGGCCGCGGCTACCAGCTCGCCGTCGTCGTCGACGAGTACGGCGGAACCGCGGGCGTCGCGACGCTCGAGGATCTGGTCGAGGAGCTCGTCGGCGAGGTGGCGGACGAGCACGACCGCTCCCGCCCCGACGTCGTGAAGCTGCCCGGCTCGACGACGTTCCCCGGCATGCTCCGCCCCGACGAGGTGCGCGACCGCGCGGGCGTCGTCATCCCGGAGGAGGGGCCGTACGAGACGGTCGCCGGCTTCGTGATGAGCGAGCTCGGGCGCCTGCCCGCCGTCGGCGACGAGGTCGCCGTCGAGGGCGGCGCGCTCCGCGTCGAGCGGCTCGACGGCCGCCGCATCGACCGGCTCCGCTTCACCCCCGACCCCGAGGCGGCCGGCGAGGGCATCCCCGATCCGCTCGCCGACGTCGGACGACCGCACCGAGGACGCCAGGAGGCCGACCATGAGTGACTGGGCAGGAATCGCCTGGCTCGTGGTGCTGCTCGCCGCGAACGCCTTCTTCGTCGGAGCGGAGTTCGCGGTCATCTCCGCGCGCCGCTCCCAGATCGAGCCCCTCGCCGAGAGCGGGCGCCGCAGCGCGATCACCGCGCTCGCCGCGATGGAGCACGCCACGCTGATGCTGGCGACGACCCAGCTGGGCATCACCGTCTGCTCGCTGCTGATCCTGAACGTCAGCGAGCCGGCGATCCACCACCTGCTCGAGGTGCCGCTGCACGCGGTCGGCATCCCGGACGAGCTCTCCGGCACCGTCGCGTTCGTGATCACTCTGGTGATCGTGTCGTTCCTGCACGTCGTGCTCGGCGAGATGGTGCCGAAGAACATCTCGTTCTCGATGCCCGACCGCGCGGTGCTGCTGCTCGCGCCGCCGCTCGTCGCGATCGCCCGCGTGATCAGCCCGATCATCGTCGCCCTCAACGCGATCTCGAACGGCGTGCTCCGCCTGTTCCGGGTCGAGCCGAAGGACGAGGCGAACAGCACCTTCACGCTCGAGGAGGTGCAGACGATCGTCGACCAGTCGACCCGCGAGGGCACGCTGCGCAGCAACGGCACCCTCCTCGCCGCGTTCGAGTTCACCGAGAAGAAGGTGCGCGACGTGGCGCTGCCGCTGGACGGGATCGTCAGCCTCCCCGCCGGGGCCTCGCCCGCCGACGTCGAGCGGGCCGTCGCGAAGCACGGCTTCTCGCGCTACGTCGTGCTCGGCGACGACGGTCAGCCCGAGGGCTACATCCACCTCAAGGACGTCCTCGACCTCGACGGCGACACCGAGGGGCCGAAGTTCCGCCTGCCGATCCCGGCCAAGCGGATCCGGCAGCTGGCCTCGATCTTCGAGGCCACCGACCTCGAGGACGCCCTCGCGATCATGCGGCGCACCGGCGCCCACCTCGCCCGCGCCTTCGACGAGCAGGGCCGCGCGACGGGAGTCCTCTTCCTCGAGGACATCATCGAGGAGCTCGTCGGCGAGGTCGACGACGCGACGCGGCGCTGACTGCATGCTCGCCGCACGCGGCGGTGGAGGGGCGGCGGCGGCAGCAGTACATGCTGGTCGAGTAGGCCCGCAGGGCCGTATCGAGACCCACCGTGGCCGAGGCGGGTGGATCTCGATACGCCCTCTGCGAGGGCTGCTCGATCAGCATGGTCGCAGGCTGCTCGGCCGGCACAGCTCGTCTCGGGTCCGGAGTCACCGGCCGCTGTCGGGGGTGCGACCTAGGCTGGCGGGATGACGGATCGGCAGAGGGAGTTCGGGCCCGCGGAGGCGGCGCTCGCGGTGCGGGTGCCGCGCGCGGAGGACGACAAGTACAGCCGCGGGGTGCTCGGCATCGCCACGGGCTCGGAGCGCTACCCGGGCGCCGCCGTGCTCGGCGTCGAGGCGGCCGTCCGCACCGGGCTGGGCATGGTGCGCTACCTCGGGCCGGAGCGGCCCTCGGCGCTCGTGCTGGCGCGGCGGCCCGAGGTCGTCACCTCGGCCGGGCGCGTGCAGGCTTGGCTCCTCGGCTCCGGGACGAGCGCCGACGACCGCTCGGAGGACGAGCGCGCGGCGCTGCTCGAGCAGCTGCACTCGGGCGTCCCCGTCGTGCTCGACGCGGGCGCGCTCGACCTGATCGACGAGGCCCGCGGGCCGGTCGTCATCACTCCGCACTACCGCGAGCTCGCGGGCGTGCTCGCGCGCGCCGGGGTCGAGGTGGACGCCGCGGCGATCGCGGCCGACGCGTCCGGCTGGGCGCGCCGCGCGGCCGAGCGGTTCGGTGTCTGCGTGCTGCTCAAGGGCAGCACGACCCACGTGGTGTCCGGCGGCGTCGCCCTCGAGGTGACCGGCTCGACCCCGTGGCTCGCGACGGCCGGCAGCGGAGACGTCCTCGGCGGAGTCCTCGGCGCACTGCTCGCGGGCCGGGCCGCGGACGCCGAGGGCGACGGAGCGCCGCTCGACGACGGGGCGCTCGCGACCGTCGCCGCGGCCGCGGCCGTGCTGCACGCTCGGGCCGGTGCGGCGGCCTCCGGCGGCGGGCCGATCGCGGCCCTCGACATCGCCGAGCAGCTGCCGGGCGTCGTCGCGCGCCTGCTGGAGCGGGCCACGGGGTGATCTGAACCGAACGCCCGGGCACCCCGTTGTCCCAGGAGAGGCGGCCACCCCGCGCGATCCGGTCATCGGAGCCGTACGGCGGCCTCATCGGAACCCCATAGCTCCCGGCCCTAGCGTCGGGGCGACAGCCGCGCCGCCCCCCACACAGGAGAACAGACATGACCGCGAAGACCACGACTCCCGTCCGCTACGCCCTCACCCTCCTCGCCGGGGCCGGCACCCTCGCCGCCCTCGCCGCCTGCTCGAGCACCGCCACCGCCGGCTCCGACGACGCGGGATCGGGCACCGCCGCGACCAGCGCTCCCGCGGCCACCGCCGGCGCGACCTCCGACGCCGGGGCGACCGAGTCCACCGGCTCCGCCGCGACCGGCGCCTACGCCGACGGCACCTACGAGGCCGACGGGTCCTACACGTCGCCCGGCGGCAACGAGTCCGTCGGCGTCGAGCTCACCCTCGAGTCCGGGATCGTCACCGCCGTCACCGTCACGCCCGAGTCCGAGAACCCGACCGGCCAGGAGTACCAGAGCCGCTTCGCGAGCGGCATCTCCGGCGAGGTCGTCGGCAAGAGCCTCGACGAGCTCGACGTGAGCAAGGTGTCGGGCTCCTCGCTCACCTCCGGCGGCTTCAACGACGCCGTCGAGACGATCAAGGCCGATGCCGCTGCCTGACCCGGTGCTGCCTGACCCGGTGGCGACCGGCCCAGTGGCGGCCGGCGCCGGGCCGGCCGCGTCCGGCGGCCTGCGCGTCCTCGACAGCGCGTGGCGGTTCGACGCGATCGGCACCACCTGGCAGATCGACACGGACGCCCCGCTGGGCGCCGCCGCGCGTGCGCGGGTCGAGAGCCGCATCGCCGAGTACGACCGGACCTGGTCGCGCTTCCGCAGCGACTCCGCCGCCTCGCGGCTGCGCACCGAGCCGGGCGAGCACGTCTTCCCGGCCGAGGCCGTGGAGCTGTTCGCCCTCTACGACGCGCTCGTCGAGCTGACGGGCGGCGGCGTCACGCCCTTCGTCGGCGACACGCTGGAGCAGCTCGGCTACGACCCCGCCTACTCCCTCGTGCCGCGCGGCCCGGTCGTGCCCGCTCCGTCCTGGGCCGACGCCCGCGAGAGCGGGGGAGCGTCGCTCCGCACGCGGGCCGGAGTCGTCCTCGACGTCGGCGCCGCCGGCAAGGGGCAGCTCGTCGACCTCGTGCTCGACGAGCTGGCCCTCGCCGGCGTCGACCGGGCGGTCGTCGACGCGAGCGGCGATCTGCGCGCACGCGGGGTCGGCGCCTACCGCGTCGCCCTCGAGCACCCGTTCGACGCCCGGCGCGCGATCGGCGTCGCCGAGCCGGGCGAGCGCGCGCTCTGCGCCTCCGCCGGCAACCGCCGGGTCTGGGGGGACGGCCTGCACCACGTCCTCGACGGCCGCACCGGCCGTCCCGTCGACACGGTCATCGCCACCTGGGCCGTCGCCGACACGGCCCTCGTCGCCGACGGTCTCGCGACCGCCCTGTTCGTCTGCCCGCCCGAGGTGCTCGCCGAGCGCTTCGACTTCGAGTTCGTCCGCGTGCTCAGCGACGGCACCCTCCACTACTCGCCCCGCTTCCCCGGAGAGGTCTTCTGATGATCGGCACCCTCGATCGCGCACTCGGGCGCATCACCATGTACCGCCTGGTCTGGCTGACCCTCGCCGCGCTGCTCGTCGTCGCGCTCGGCTACTCCGCCGCCGGGCTCATCTTCTTCACGCCGATCGAGATCGCCGCGACGGCCGTCGTCGCGATCGCGTCGACGACCGGGGCGACCTGGCTGATCGGCCGCCTGGTCGGCTCGCCGGCGCACCTGGAGTCCTCGCTGGTGACCGGTCTGCTGATCGCGTTCCTGCTCTTCCCGACCGCGGAGCCCCGGGCCCTGCTCGTCGTCGCGCTGATCGGCGTGATCGCGGCGGCCTCCAAGTACGTCCTGGTCTGGCGCGGACGGCACCTCTTCAACCCGGCCGCGGTCGCCGTCCTGATCGTCGGCATCGCGCAGGGCCTGCTCCAGGACACGCCGTTCGCCGGCTCCCTCACCGCCGCGGCCTGGGCACTGCCCACGGGCGCGCTCTGGCCATGGGTGCTGCTCGGCGCGATCGTCGTCGTCGCCCGGGTGCGCCGCTGGGCGATCGTGATCGTCTTCGTCGCAGTCGCCGGCACCGTCTCCGTCCTGCAGTCGGTGCTGAACGGGCAGGAGCCGGGCGCCGCGCTGTCGCTCGTGCTCACCGCCTACCCCTTCGTCTTCGCGGGCGCCTTCATGCTGACCGAGCCGCTGACGCTGGCCCCGCGCCGCTCGCAGCAGCTGATCGTCGCCGTCGTGGCGGCACTGCTCACCACCGTCCCCTTCTCGCTCGGACCGCTGCACGCGAGCCCGGAGCTCGGCCTCGTCGCCGGCAACCTGATCGCCTTCCTCTTCGGCCAGCGCCGGCGGCTGTCGCTCGAGCTGCGCTCCTCGAGCGTGATCGCGCCGGGCATCACCGAGTACCGGTTCGCGCCGCGGACGCCGGTGCGCTTCGAGGCGGGCCAGTGGCTCGAGCTCGAAGTGCCGCACCGCGCCGACGCCCGGGGGAGCCGGCGCACCTTCTCCATCGCGTCCGCTCCCGCGGACGGCGAGATCGCCGTGGCGATGCGCCTGCCCGAGAAGGCGAGCAGCTTCAAGCGCGCGCTCGCGGGTCTCGAGCCCGGTGCCGTCGTCCGGGCGACGAGCGTCGGCGGCGACTTCGTGCTGCCGGCCGATCCGGCGACTCCGCTGCTCCTGGTCGCGGGCGGGATCGGCATCACGCCGTTCGCGAGCCAGCTGACGGCCGTCGCGACGGGCCCGGCGCGCGACGTGGTCGTCGTCTACGCGGCGAGGCGCCTGGAGGACGTCGCCTACCGCGATCTGCTCCGCGTCTCCGGAGCCCGCGTCGTGCTGGTCTCGCCCGAGGTGCCCGATCAGCTGCCCGAGGGCTGGACGCACGTGCCCGGTCGGCTCACGGCCGAGCGCCTCGCGGACGCCGTGCCGGACGCTCCGCGACGCGTCGGCCTCGTCTCGGGCTCGCCGGCGTTCGTCGACTCCGTCCGCGGCGCCCTGCGCTCGGCGGGGGCGAAGAAGGTCCGCACCGACGCCTTCGCGGGCTACTGATGCGGGCGGGCGCCGCTCAGGGGGGCGATCGGGCGGCCCTCTACACTGACGCGGTGCCGACCCCCGCCTCCCGAGTGACCACCGCCTCCCGAGACTCCGCGCGACCGATCGCGTGGCTGCGCGAGAACCGCGACTCCGCCGCCGTGCTCTGGACCGGGTTCGCCCTCGTGCACGTCCTGCTCTCGCTGCTCGCCCTGTTCGCGCCGGGTCTGCCGATGGGCGACGTCAGCATCGTCTACAAGGACTGGATGAGGACGGCCGTCGAGGGCGGTGGGATCGTCGGCCTCGACACGGGCTGGGTGTACCCGATCCTCGCGCTGGTCCCGATCAGCGCCGCCTGGCTCTTCGGCGAGGCGGGCTACGACCTGACCTGGCTCGCCGGCGTCGTCGCCGTCGACGCGGCCGCGTTCGCGCTGCTCCTGCACCGGGGGATCCGCGCCCGCCTCGCCGCGGCGCGCTGGTGGCTGCTCTTCCTGGTGCTCCTCGGGCCGATCGCGGTCGGCCGGATCGACGCGTTCACCGTCCCGCTCGCCATCGCCGGGCTGCTCTGGGTGTCCAGCCGCCCGGTGATCGCCGCGCTCGCGCTCACCGTCGCCACCTGGATCAAGGTCTGGCCCGCCGCGCTGCTGGGCGCCGCCGTCCTGGTGCTGCGCGGCCGGATCCGGATGATCGTCGTCGGCGCGGGCCTCTCGGTCGCCATCGTCGCCGCCGTCTACGCACTCGGCGGGGGCGAGTACGTCTTCAGCTTCGTCACCGACCAGACCACGCGGGGCCTCCAGATCGAGGCGCCGATCAGCACGGTCTGGATGTGGCTCTCCATCGGCGGCTGGGCCGGCAGCTACGTCTGGTACGCCGCCGAGATCAACACCTTCGAGATGCACGGCCCGTTCACCGACGTCGCCGCGGAGCTGATGAACCCGGCGCTCGCGCTCGCCGTCGTCGGGACGGTGCTCCTGGGACTCCGGGCGCTGCGGGCGAAGGCGTCGCCGGTGCGGCTGCTGCCGCTGCTGAGCCTGGGCCTCGTGCTGGTGCTGATCGACTTCAACAAGGTGCTGTCGCCGCAGTACATCGTCTGGCTCGCCCCGCCCGTCCTCGTGGGGCTCGTCGTCGCCGGGCGCGACTTCGCGACGCCCGCGAAGCTGACGCTGGCGATCGCCGCCTTCACGCAGATCGTCTACCCCTACCTCTACCTCTTCCTGCTCTACTCGAACGCGGGCATGGTGCTGGCGCTCACCGTCCGCAACGTGCTGCTGCTGGTGCTGCTCGGCTGGGTGCTGCGCGAGCTGTGGCGCATGGGCGGCGGTGCTGCACGCGGCGGGAGCGACGGCGCGGTGTCCCGCTCGGAGCGCGAGCGGTCCGCCGTGGTCGACGGGGCCGCGGTCGACGGCGCCGGCGGCAGCGCGCGCGCCTAGGCTGGTCGACGGGCCCGATGGACGGGCCCGCGGGGAGGTCGTCTCGTGCTCGTCGCATTCTCGGTCGCACCGTCGGGCGGTGAGGGCCCGGACGCCTCCGTCCACGACGCCGTCGCCGCCGCCGTCCGCATCGTCCGCGACTCCGGTCTGCCGAATCGGACGACCTCGATGTTCACCGAGATCGAGGGCGAGTGGGACGAGGTGTTCGACGTGATCAAGCGCGCCACCGAGGCCGTCGGCGCCTACGGCTCGCGGGTCTCGCTGGTGCTGAAGGCCGACATCCGGCCCGGCTACTCGGGCGAGATCGACGCGAAGATCGAGCGGCTCGGCCGCGCACTCGAGGAGTGAGCCGCGGGGGAGCGCTCTCCTGCTCGAATCGTTTCGATCGGCGCCGGATCCTCGCTATCGTTGACCGGTGACCCTCTCGCCCGCTCGGACCCGCTTCGCCCTGCTCGCCCTCGCGATGGGCGGCTTCGCCATCGGCTCGACCGAGTTCGTCGCGATGGGGCTGCTGCCGCAGCTCGCGCAGGATCTGCTCCCCGACGTCTACGCGGCCAGCTCCGAGCAGGCCAACTCGCAGGCGGGGCTCCTGATCTCGGCGTACGCGCTCGGCGTCGTCGTCGGCGCACCGACCATCGCAGCGGCCGCGGCGCGCTGGCCGCGCAAGCGCCTCCTGCTGATCCTGCTGGTCGCCTTCACCGTCGGGACCGTCGCGTCGGCACTGCTGCCGACCTTCCCGCTCGTGCTCGCCGCGCGCTTCGTGGCGGCGCTTCCGCACGGCGCGTACTTCGGCATCGCCTCGCTCGTGGCGGCGGATCTGATGGGCCCCGGCAAGCGCGGCAAGGGCGTCGCCTTCGTCCTCTCGGGGCTGACGATCGCGAACGTCATCGGCGTGCCCGCGATCACCTGGGTCGGGCAGAACGCCGGGTGGCGCAGCGCCTACCTCGTCGTGGCGGCGATCTTCGCGGCCACCGTGGTCGCGGTGTGGCTGCTCGTGCCGTTCCAGCGGGGGAACGCCGCGGCGACGATGCGCAACGAGCTGAAGGCCTTCGGCCGGCTGCAGGTGTGGATGACCCTCCTGATCGGCGCGATCGGCTTCGGCGGGCTCTTCGCCATGTACAGCTACATCACGCCGCTGTCGACCGAGATCACCGGGCTGCCGCTGGGCGCCGTCCCGTGGATCCTGGTCGTGATCGGCCTGGGCATGACCGTCGGCAATCTCGCCGGCGGCTGGGCGGCCGACCGGAACGTGAAGGTGGCGCTCGTGGTGCTGTTCCTCGGCGTGCTCGTCTCGCTGATCGGTCTCGCGCTGACCGCGACCACGGTCGTGGGCCTGGTCGCGTTCACGTTCCTCGCGGCCGGGTTCTCTGCGGGAGCGTCGCCGGCGATCCAGACCCGGCTGATGGACGTGGCCCGCGACAGCCAGACGATCGCCGCGGCGCTGAACCACTCCGCCCTCAACATCGGCAACTCGGTCGGCGCCGCGCTCGGCGGCGTGACGATCGCCGCGGGCCTCGGCTACCTGTCGCCGATCTGGGTCGGCGTCGTGCTCACCGTCGCGGGCATCCTGCTCGCCTTCGCCAGCATCGCCGTCGACCGCGCCCGCGGCACCGTCGACCCGCCGCGCGACCCCGCCCGCCCCGCCACGGGCGGCGTCCCCGTCAACGCCCTGTAGGCGCCTGAGCGCCGGGCGCCACAGCGTGCGTCGCCGACTCTGCACTCCGCCACTGCCGATGCGGGTGGGTCTCGATACGCGCCTGCGGCGCTACTCGACCAACATAGGCGGGATGCGCGACCGCCCGGTCGGCGACGGTGGGTCTCGATACGCGCCTGCGGCGCTACTCGACCAACATGGAGGGGCGGGGTGCGTGACCGCAGTGTCTGCGACGGTGGGTCTCGATACGCGCCTGCGGCGCTGCTCGACCAGCATGGAGCGCGCGGCCCGCGGCGCTGCTCGACCAGCACGAGCGGGCATGGTGGGCGCCCGCCACGTCTCGTCGGACCACGTGAGCCGACGTCCCTGCCCCCCGCAAGGCGCCGACGGAAATCCGCGTGCCAGCGGATTCTCCGCAGCCGCCGCGACCCGCTCTGCGGTATCCGGCCACGTCGCGAAGCCGACCGCGGCGGGGGCGGGCGGGGACCGCCCCCGCAGAACGACTCAATCCGTCTCGATCAGGATCCCGTCGTGGATGGCGCGCTTGCGCAGGGCGACCTTGGTGCCGACGTCGATGCCGACGACGCGGTACTTCTCGCGGATGCGCTTGAGGTACGACTTCGCCGTCTCCTCGGAGATGCCGAGCTCGAAGGCGACGGACTTGACGGGCTCGCCGCCGCCGTAGAGCGCCATGACGCGGCGCTCCTGGGCGCTGAGCTTGGGGGCTCCGTCCGAGTCGCCGGTGGAGAGCGCCATGTCGAGCTCGTGCGAGATGTAGGAGTGGCCGTCCTTGGCCGCGCGGATCGCCTCGACGATCATGTCGGCGTCCTCGGTCTTGACGAGGTAGCCGAGGGCGCCCGAGGCGAGGGCCTCGCGGACGACGGCGGGCTCGGAGTAGGTGCTCATCAGCACGGTCTTGACGCCGGTGGTCTTCAGCGTCGACAGCTTCACCGAGATCGGGATGTTGTCCTTGAGGTCGAGGTCGAGCAGCACGACGTCGACGGGGAACTCGGGGTGGGTGAGCAGCTCCGGCCAGGAGGCGACCGCGGCGACCAGCTGGATGTCCGAGGCTGCCCCGCGGATCCACTCCGTCAGGGCGCCGAGGAGCATCTTGTGATCGTCGACCACGGCGAGCGTGATCTTCGGTTCGGCGGTGGAGGTCATCGGTGTCCTTCGGGTCGGCGGGGGGTCGGGATGGTCGGTGCCGATCATCGGTCGGCGGGATTCTCGACGTGGCAGTCGATCTCGATCCGGAGCTCGTCGTCGTGGGACGTCTCGCGGAACGTCCCGACCTGAGCGATAGCCTCCCACGTCGCGGGATCGACTCCGCGCACGGGCACGCCCTCGGACTGCAGCGTGAGCGGCACCAGCAGCGTCCGGGCAGGGGCGTCGCCGGTCGGCTCGCGGGGTGCGCCCGCGTGCACGTGCAGCACCACGGAGAGCCCGGAGGCGCCGTCGAGGATGAGCCAGATCGCGGAGAGCAGGCCGTCGCGCTGGCGTTGGCCGAGGAGGCCGGCGTTCCCCTCCGGGTCGTGCAGCTCGACGAGCGGCGAGAGGAGCTCGGACTCCTGGATCGCGTGGTGCAGCCAGGTCTCGCGGCGCCCCTCGATCAGGTGCAGCCGGAGGCTGGTGGCGAGGGCGGCGGCGTGGGCGGCGCGCTGAGGATCGAGCGGGAGGACGGTCGTGCCGTCGCCGACCTCGGCGAGCAGCCGCTCGGCGGCGAGGTCGAGCCGGGCGAGCTCCTCCGAGGCGAGCATGCCGACCGCGTAGCGAGGGCCGAGCGTGGTGCTCTGCACGAGGGCGCGGTCGATCTCGACCTGGACCATGCGGCGGAAGCCCCGCATCATGACCACGGCGACGACGGCGGGGGCGAGGGTGACGGCCATCGCGCCGACGCGGACGGAGAACGAGGTCGGCTCGCCGGAGCCCATCGCGCTGTAGGCGAGGAGCTCGGCGACCGCGATGGCGAGCGCGACGGCGAGGATCTCGGCGCTGCGCCGGTGCACGATCATCGCCGCGTGGGCGACCGCGGCGGCGACGGCGGCGGTCGGCACGGCCGCGGAGGGTCCGTGGCCGGCGACGGCGACCAGATCCAGCGCCACGGCCCCCGCGACCCCGACGACCAGCCCGAGGTAGGCCGCCTGCGGGAGCCGCTGCCCGTCCGCGTGCACGGCGACGACGGCCGCCCCGAAGGACACAGCGAGGAGCAGCCAGGCCGCGATGACGAGTCCCGGTCGGCGGTGGTCGTCGTAGGAGACGATGAAGACGAGGAACTCGTAGGCCATCAGCGCCGCGGCGATGCCGTTGAGGCCGCTGCCGAGATAGCTGGTCCCCAGGGTCTCCTGCTGCCCCCTCCGCAGGCGGGCGGAGCGGGGCGAGCCCGCGCTGCGCCCGGTGTCGGCGCCGGCTCCGCCGAGCAGGGGGGACGTGCTCTCGATGCCGGCGGTCACTTGGGCACCTCCAGGACCACGGTCGTGCCCGAGCCGGGGGAGCTGAACAGCCGGGTGCGCCCGCCGACGTCCGCGAGCCGGGCGACGACCGACTCCTTGAAGCCGAGCTTCGTCGCGGGGACCGTGGCGATCTCGAACCCGGCCCCCGCGTCGGTGACCATCGCGCGGACGGTCTGCTCGTCCTCGGTGATCGTGACGTCGGCCGAGTTCACTCCGGAGTGGCGCCGCACGTTCTCGAGGCACTCGGCGAGGGCGAGGAGGAAGGAGTCGAGCGCGGAGCCGTCGAGCGCGACCTTGCCCGAGCCGTGCCAGATGACGTCGAGCCCCATCCGGCCGAACTTGTCCTTGACGTCCTCGAGGGAGGTGGCGGCGGGCGACGCGGTGACGCTGGTCAGCTGGTACGAGCCGGAGGCGCTCGGCGTCGGCGTCCCGCCGAGGCGCAGCTGGCGCAGCAGCTGGGCGTCCTGCGCGGCCTGGCGGCGCAGGGCGTCCTCCGAGACGCCACGGCCGGAGTGGGCGAGCAGGGTGAGGGTGGCGAGCACGGTGTCGTGCAGGAGCCGCGCGCCCTGCCGGCGCTGGGCCTCCGTCTCGCTGGCCTGCCGCTCCACGCGGTGCGCGTTGCCGATGCTGTCGATGCGCCGCACCACCCGCGGGACGGCGGTGCTGATCCAGAGGGCGAAGCCGCAGAGCGTGCCCCAGGGGAGCAGGCTCTGGACGAGAGCGTTGGGGAGCATCGCCTCCTCGGCGGCGAGGACGCAGATCAGGACGCTCGGGACGAGGACGGGCAGGAGCACCAGCAGGCGCCGTGCGGACGTGGTCAGCACCACGGCGACGGTGCTGGTCACCGCGTTGGCGATCGAGACGAGCACGAAGCCCTCCGGATCGCCGGCGAGCGCGATCGCGAGCCCTCCGCTGAGGAGGAGCCCGCCGACGGCGAGGAGCACCACCCACAGCGTCCGCCCGCTCCGGCCGATCTGCACGTGCAGGGCGGCGATCCCGAGGATCAGCGCCACGGCGAACGGCGTGGCCTCGAGCCGGAGAGTGGCCGGCCCGAGGGCCATGGCGACGGCCGTGGCGTCGAGCAGGAGCCCGATGCCGCAGGCGCATCGGCGGAGGAGGCGGTCGCGCTCGCGAGCGCTGCGGACCAACGGCACGGTCACGCTCCTTCCGACGGCGGCGCGGGGCGGAACCCCCGACTCACGATAGTCACTGGCCGACGACGGGCCGGGAGGCCGCGGGGACTCGGCTCTGACGGGGTGCGTCCCCGTGCCGGGGGGCCCTCGAACGGGGGTGCTCACGGATCGCCGCGGTCGGCTTCCGGACCGCGCCCGGTGCCGACCGTCGCGGGTCAGATGGCGAGCAGCCTCGCCAGGTGCCCGCCGACCGCGTCGTCCTCGATCAGGAAGCCGTCGTGCCCGAACGTCGAGCTGATGACGGCGACCCCGTCGCCGTCGATGTTGTCTCGGACGTGCGCCGCGATGATCCGCTGGCCCTCGACGGGGAAGAGCCGGTCGCTGTCGATGCCCAGCACGAGCGTCGGGCTGGTGACGCGCTCGAGCGCCTCGGCCTCGCCGCCCCGGCCGCGCCCGACGTCGTGCGAGTTCATCGCCTCGACGAGCGTGATGTAGCTGTTCGCGTCGAAGCGGCGGGTGAACTTGTTGCCGTGGAAGTCGAGGTACGACTCGACGGCGAAGCGGCCGCCGCCGCCGAGGGGGCTGAGCCCGGACTGCCAGCTGCGCTCGAAGCGGCTGTTCAGCTCGGACGGGCTGCGGTAGTTGAGCAGCGCCATCCGCCGCGCCAGCGCGAGGCCGTGGTACGGACCCTTGCCGTCGCCGGCGTCGTAGTAGGCGCCGCCCGCGAAGGCCGCGTCGTTCCTGATCGCCTCGAGCTGGACGAAGTTGAGCGCGATCTGGTCGGAGGTGACGCGCGGGGGAGCGGCGAGGATCGCGAGCCGGGCGACCCGCTCCGGGTGGTCGATGCCCCACTCCAGCGCCTGCATCCCGCCCATCGAGCCGCCGATGACGGTGTGCCAGCGCTCGATGCCGAGCCGGTCGGCGAAGAGCGCCTGCACGGCGACCTGGTCGCGGATGCTCGTATAGGGGAAGCGCGCTCCCCACTCGTGCCCGTCCGGCGCGAGCGAGGCGGGGCCGGTCGTGCCCTGGCAGCCGCCGAGCATGTTCGGCGCGACGACGAAGTAGCGGTCGGTGTCGATGACGAGACCCGGGCCGACGAGTCCGGACCACCAGCCGTCGGTCGCGTGCCCCGGGTCGCCGCGGCCGATCAGGTGCGAGTCGCCGGTGAGGGCGTGCAGCACCAGGATCGCGTTGTCGCGCGCGGGCGAGAGCTCGCCCCAGCTCTCATAGGCGACGCGGACGTGGGGGAGTCGGCCGCCGGCCTCGAAGGCGAACGGGCCGATCTCGACGAAGCGCCGGCCACCGGGGTGGTCGCCCTCGCGCCACGCGCCGGTGGCGGGCGGCTTGCCCATCACCGAGCGGAGCTGGCGCTCGGTGACGAAGGCCGAAGGGACGGTGTCCTCGAGTGTCTGCTGCCAGTCCATAGCGGTGTCCATCGTCGCAGAGTGCGGCGGACGCCCGCCCTTTGTTACGCCGCGTGCGGAGCCTGCGGCGCTGTGCGTGCGGGGAGCCCGCGGTGCCCCCCCCGTTCATGCTGGTGGAGCAGCCGCGGAGCGGCACCCCCTCATGCTGGTCGAGTAGCCGCGGAGAGGCGTCCCCTCATGCTGGTCGAGTAGCCGCGGAGTGGCGTATCGAGACCCGCCCTCTGCAGAACGGTGGATCTCGATACGGCCGCTCCGCGGCTTACTCGATCAGCAGGGAAGGGGGGCGCGGCCGCTCTCTGTCGCGCCGACCCGGGTCAGGCGTTCGCGCGGGACGCCTCCACGACGCTGCGGGCGGCCTGCAGCGCCTGCGCGAGGTCGGCGCGGAGGTCGTCGATGTTCTCGAGGCCGACCGAGAGGCGGACGAGCCCGGGCGTGACACCCGCCGTGAGCTGCTGCTCCGGGGTGAGCTGCGAGTGCGTGGTCGACGCGGGGTGGATCACGAGCGAGCGGACGTCGCCGATGTTCGCCAGGTGCGAGAACAGCACGAGCGAGTCGACGAACGCGCGGCCGGCGTCGACGCCGCCCTTGAGCTCGAACGAGAGCACCGCGCCGACGCCCTTCGGCGCGTAGCGGTTCGCCGCCGCGTACCAGGGCGAGGTGGGCAGCCCGGAGTAGTTGACCGTCGCGATGTCCGAGTGGTCCTCCAGGTACTCCGCGATCTCCTGCGCGTTCTGCACGTGGCGCTCGATCCGCAGCGACAGCGTCTCGATGCCCTGGATCAGCTGCCAGGCGCTCGCCGGGGCGATCGAGGCGCCGAGGTCGCGCAGCAGCTGCACGCGGGCCTTGATGATGTAGGCGAGCGAGTCGCCGACCGCATCGGTGTAGACCGCGCCGTGGTACGAGTGGTCGGGCGTCGTCAGCCCGGGGAACTTCGCCGCGTTCGCGGTCCACGAGAAGGTGCCGCCATCGACGATCGCGCCGCCGATGACCGTGCCGTGACCGCCGAGGAACTTGGTCGCCGAGTGCACGATGATGTCCGCGCCGTGCTCGAACGGGCGGATCAGGTACGGCGTCGCGATCGTGTTGTCGACGATCAGCGGGACGCCGGCCTCGTGCGCGACGTCGGCGACGGCGCGGATGTCGAGGATGTTGATCTTGGGGTTGCCGATGGTCTCGGCGAAGAAGAGCTTCGTGTTCGGTCGGACCGCGCGGCGCCACTCCTCCTGGTCGTCCTGGTTCTCGACGAAGGTCGTCTCGATGCCGAGCTTGGCCAGCGTGTACTTGAAGAGGTTGTACGTGCCGCCGTAGATCGACGAGGACGAGACGAGGTGGTCGCCGGCCTGCGCGATGTTGAGCACGGCCGCGGTCTCGGCCGCCTGGCCGGACGCGAGCAGCAGGGCACCGGAGCCGCCCTCGAGCGCGGTGAGGCGCTCCTCCACGACCGCCTGGGTCGGGTTCTGGATGCGGGTGTAGATGTTGCCGAACTCGGCGAGCGAGAAGAGGTTCTTCGCGTGCTCGGCGTTGTCGAACACGTAGGAGGTGGTCTGGTAGATCGGCGTCGCGCGCGCCTTCGTGACGGGATCGGGCGCGGCTCCGGAGTGGATCTGCTTGGTCTCGAACTGCCACTTCTCGGAGTCGGTCATGGTGCATCCCATCGCATCGTCGGTTCGGAACGGAGGCCGTTCCCCGTCGCGACGAGCCTAGGCGCGGGCCGCGGGCGCGGCGAGAGCACCCGACACACGGGGTAATCCCGCCGGGTCAGCGTACGGTGCGGTTCCCGGACGTCGGCCGCGGGTCGCGCTTGGACCCGGTCGGGTCGGCGCGGTTCGCCCGCTCGGGCCGCTCGTCGGCGACCGGCGCGAACAGCCAGGCGGCCCGCGGCTCGATGATCTTGTGGAAGAGCGTGCGGGTCCAGCCGAGCGAGAGCGCCACCGCCACGACGATGCAGAACACGATCATCAGCAGCAGCGCGACCGTGCTCTCGGTCGCCGACAGCAGCCCCGACTCGCGCAGCGGATAGAGGACGAAGCTGTGCAGCAGGTAGACGTACATCGTCGACTGGCCCCACGCCGTCATCGCGGTGCGGCGGCGCGGGATCAGGCTGAACAGGGCGAGCGAGAGCACGACAGCGGTCGCCATCAGCGCCAGGCGCACGAGGCCCGCCCACCAGGCGGTCTCGCCGAGCGCGTCGTAGGGGCGGTCGTAGAAGAACCAGTAGCGCAGATCCGCCGCGCGGAAGGCGTCGATGTTGACCGTCATCACCACCGCGGTCGCGGCGAAGAGGACGACCGCGATCACGCGCGAGACGAGGATCTGCCGCGGGGTGAGATCGAGCCAGCGGTCCACCAGCAGGCGCGAGCCGGCCTTCCAGCTGCGCAGCCGCCAGCCGAACACGAAGAACGGCAGGATCCCGATCGCCCGGGCGAGCGAGAAGGTCGAGTCGATGTTGTCGTAGTAGCTGACGCCGACGGCGAGGACCACGCTGATCAGCAGCGGCCAGCGCAGCAGAGCCAGGTAGGGGAGGACCAGTCGGAAGATGCCCAGGGCGAGCAGGAACCACAGGGTCCAGCTCGGCTTGGTCGGGTTGAACTCCTGCTTGCCCTCGACGGCGAACTGCACCAGCGTCCAGATCACCTCCATGATCAGGTACGGCAGCAGGATGTCGGTGAGCACCCGGCGCATGGTCCGGGTGCTCGGCGCCCCGGCCTTGGAGAAGTACCCCGAGATGATCGCGAAGGCCGGCATGTGGAAGGCGTAGATCGTCAGGTAGACGATCAGCGAGGTGTCCGAGTTGGCCGTCAGCCGCTGGATCCCGTGGCCGATCACGACGAGGGCGACGCAGACGAAGCGGGCGTTGTCCCAGAGGGGGACGCGGCGCTTGGGAGCGGTGGGCGACCCGGCGGTGGCGGGGACCGGGTCGGCGGGCTGCATGCCGCCAGGCTAGCGTTGGCTCCGACGACGGAGTCGATGGTGTCCGAGGCTTGACGGAAAGAGGACGAGCGTGGTTCGACGCGTCGTGGTGACAGGGGCGAGTTCGGGGATCGGTGCGGCCACGGTCCGCCTGTTCCGGGAGCACGGCTGGGACGTGGTGGCGGTCGCCCGCCGCCGTGAGCGGCTCGAGGCGCTCGCCGCGGAGACGGGGGCCGGCCTGTTCGTCGCCGATCTGACCGACGCCGCCCAGGTCGACGCGCTGCGCGACCACCTCGCGGCGACCGGCGCGGTGCACGCCCTCGTCAACAACGCCGGCGGCGCGCTCGGCCTCGACTCGGTGGAGGCGTCCGACCCCGCCGACTGGACGCGGATGTTCGAGATCAACGTGCTCTCGGTCAAGCTCGTCACGAGCGCACTGCTCCCGCTGCTGCGCGCCGGGATCGCCGACGCCGGCTCCGAGGGCTCGGCCGACGTCGTGACCGTCACCTCGATCGCCGGGCACGTCGCCTACGAGGGCGGCGGCGGCTACAACGCGGCGAAGTTCGCCGCGCACGCGCTGGTCGCGGTCCTCCGCCTCGAGCTCGCCGGGGAGCCGATCCGCGTGATCGAGATCGCGCCGGGCATGGTGCACACCGAGGAGTTCTCGCTGGTCCGCTTCGGCGGCGACAGGGAGCGAGCCGACAAGGTCTACTCCGACGTCCCCGGGCCGCTGGTGGCGGAGGACGTCGCCGCGGCGATCGTCTCCTCCGTCGAGCTGCCGCCGCACGTCAACCTCGATCTGGTCACGATCAAGCCGGTGGCGCAGGCCGCGCCGCACAAGGTGATCAAGGGCGCGCTCAGCCCGAAGGAGTGACGGCACCCGGTCGCGGGGTCCTGTGATGTGACGCGGGGCCTCGCGACGCTCTAGCCTGTCCCTCATGGTTTCCGACGCCGACGACTCCGCCGCCCTCCTCGCCGCCACGGAGAAGGAGGTCCTCGGCTGGCTCGAGTTCGGTGACGCCGCTCGCCATCTCGCCGACGACGTCGTCGCCTCCGGCTACCGCCCGGAGCTGGTCGTCGCCATCGCGCGCGGCGGGCTCCTGCTCGCGGGGGCCGTCGCCTACGCGCTGGGCATCAAGAGCTGCGGCGCGCTGAACGTCGAGTTCTACACCGGGGTCGAGGCGCGCCTGTCCGCCCCCGTCGTGCTGCCGCCGCTGCTGGACGAGGCGTCCGTGCGCGGCAAGCGCATCCTCCTCGTCGACGACGTGTCCGACTCCGGGCACACCCTCGCCCTCTCGGTCGACCTGATCCGCGCGATGGGCGCCGAGGTGCAGACCGTCACGCTCTACACCAAGCCGCGCACGGTGCTCGAGCCCGACTTCTTCTGGCGGCGGACTCCGCGCTGGATCGTCTTCCCCTGGTCGGCGCTGCCGCCGGTGGCGGGCGCCCTCGCGGAGGACGACGAGTGAGCGTCCACCTGATCGGCGGCGGCGGCGGAGTCGAGCACGACGCCCAGCTCTACGGCGCGTTCCTGGCGGAGGCGCACGACCGCGCCGTCGACGCCGGCCGCATCGAGGGCCCGCGCATCGCGATCGTCATCGTGCACGACGGCCTCGGCCCCGAGGTCTACGCCGCCTGGGCCGCGACGCTCGCGACGGTCGGCAAGCTCGTCCCCGTGGCCGTGATGAAGCCCGAGGGCGGCCGGATCGACCCCGCCGTCTTCGACGACGTGGACGGGATCCTCGTCGGCGGCGGTCTGACCCCCGCCTACCGCGACGCGCTCGAGGCGTCGTTCCCGCGCCTGCGCGACCTCGTCTCCTCCGGAGTGCCCTACGCCGGCTTCTCGGCGGGCGCGGCGGTCGCCGCCGACCGCGCGATCATCGGCGGCTCGCGCATCGGCGGAGTCGCCGTGGCCCCGGAGCACGCGGCCGAGGAGCTGGACGAGGTCACGGTGCTCGAGGGCATCGGCCTCGTCGACGTCTCGATCGACGTGCACGCCGCGCAGTGGGGCACGCTCGGCCGCCTGGTCGCGGCCGTCGAGGCCGGGCTCGTGGACGGCGGCGTCGCGATCGACGAGTCGACGGTCCTCACCGTCGGGACGGGCGCCCTGCGCGTCCGCGGCGCCGGCTCGGTCTGGCGCGCGAGCGCCGGCGAGGCCGGAGTGAGCGTCGCCACCCTCGCCGCGAGCTGAGGATGGATCTGCAGGAGCTGGCCGGCGCCGGCCTGATCGACCGCGGCTGGGCCGAGGAGCTCGCCCCGGTGGCGGGGGACATCGCCGCGATGGGCGACTTCCTCCGCGCGGAGACGGCGGCCGGGCGGCCCTACCTGCCGGCCGGCGCGCAGGTGCTCCGCGCCTTCGCCGCGCCGCTCGAGGACGTCCGCGTCCTGATCGTGGGGCAGGACCCCTACCCGACGCCCGGGCACCCGATCGGCCTGTCCTTCGCCGTCGACCGGCACGTGCGGCCGCTGCCGCGCAGCCTGCAGAACATCTACCGCGAGCTCCGTGACGACCTGGGCGTCACCGCCCCCGAGCACGGCGACCTCAGCGGCTGGACCCGCAGCGGCGTGCTGCTGCTCAACCGGGTCCTCACCGTCGCGCCGGGCGCGCCCGCCTCGCACCGCGGCAAGGGCTGGGAGCGGGTGACCGAGCACGCGATCCGCACCCTCGTCGCCCGCGATCAGCCCCTCGTCGCGATCCTCTGGGGCCGCGACGCCGCGAAGCTCCGCCCGCTGCTGGGCGACTCGGGCGTCGTCGAGAGCGCCCACCCCAGCCCGCTGTCCGCCTCGCGGGGCTTCTTCGGCTCGCGGCCGTTCAGCCGGGCGAACGAGCTGCTCGCCGAGCGCGGCGCCGAGCCGGTCGACTGGGCGCTCCTGCCCTGACCCGCGCGGCCCGCCTCGGCGCGCCGCCGCCCCGGATACGCTGGCTCCGGTCCTCCGCCGTCGCCCGGAGCGCCGATGCCGACCACCACCGTGCCGACCACCACCGCGGAAAGGGAGCGAGATGCTCGAGGAAGAGTACGAGCAGCGCCGGGTCCTCCCGCCGCACCTGCGCCGGCAGCCCGCCCCCGAGCCGGAGTTCTCCTTCGAGATCCGCGAGGCGCGCAGCGCCGACCTCCCGGACATCCAGGAGATCTACAACCACTACGTCCGCAACACCGTCGTGACCTTCGACGAGGACGACTCGACGCTGAAGGAATGGCGCTCGAAGTTCGCGCGGAACCAGAAGCTCGGGCTGCCGTTCATCGTCGCCGTCTCGCCCTCGGGTCAGATCCTCGGCTACGCGATGGTCTCGCCCTGGTCGTCCAAGCGCGCCTACCGCTTCACCGTCGAGAACTCGATCTACCTCCGGGCGGCCTCCACCGGCAAGGGACTCGGCAAGGCCCTGATGACCGAGCTGCTCGAGCGGGCGAAGGCGGTCGGCATCCGCCAGGTGATGGCCGTGATCGCGGACAAGGGCGCCGAGGCGTCGCTGACGATGCACGCGAAGTACGGCTTCGTCGAGGTCGGGCGGATGGGGCGGGTCGGCTTCAAGTTCGAGCGCTGGCTGAGCACCGTCCTGATGCAGAAGACCCTGAAGTAGCGCCGCCCCCCTGGGATGGCGCCGCCGGGGCAGCGCCGCCGCCGTCGCTGCGAATGCGCCGGACCGAGGCGATCGGCGGGCGGTCCTTCCCTACACTTGTCGGCATGGAATGGCTCGTCCCGCTCATCGTCGTCGTCGTGCTCGTCGTGATCCTCGGGATCTACCTCTGGGCCACCTACAACTCGCTGGTCACGCTCAACGTCCGTGTCGACGAGGCGTGGAGCGACATCACCGTCCAGCTGAAGCGGCGGGCGGACCTGATCCCGAACGTCATCGACTCGGTGAAGGGCTACGCCTCCCACGAGAGGCAGGTCTTCGAGTCGGTGACCCGCGCCCGCGCCGAGACGCTGTCCGCGCAGAGCCCCGCCGAGGCGTCCGCCGCCGAGGACCACATGCAGAAGGCGCTGAAGTCGATCTTCGCCGTGGCGGAGGCCTACCCCCAGCTGCAGGCGAGCCAGAACTTCCTCCAGCTGCAGGGCGAGCTGGTCGACTCGGAGGACAAGATCCAGTCGGCCCGCCGGTTCTACAACGGCGGCGTCCGCGAGATGAACACCAAGGTGACCGTGTTCCCGAACACGCTCTTCTCGCGCCGGCTCGGCTTCTCGGAGCGCGAGTTCTTCGAGGTCGGCGATCTCGCCGCGATCTCGGAGCCGCCGCGCGTCCAGTTCTAGCGGAGCGCGATGTACAGCGCGATCGCCCGGAACAAGCGCAACACGGTCCTGATCCTCGCTCTGTTCCTCCTGATCATCGGCGGTCTCGGCGCGCTCGCGGCCGCGATCTACCGCAGCACCGCGATCGTCGTGGTGGTCCTCGTGGTCGCCGCCGCGTACGCCCTCTTCCAGTACTTCTTCGCGGCGAGGCAGGCGATCGCGATCAGCGGCGGCGTCCCGATCGAGAAGTCCGACGACCCGCGGCTGTACCGCATCGTGGAGAACCTCTCGATCGCCACGGGCACGCCGATGCCGAAGGTCTACCTGATCGACGACCCCGCGCCGAACGCCTTCGCCACCGGTCGCGACCCCGAGCACGCGGTCGTCGCGGCGACCACCGGTCTCCTCGCGATCATGGACGACGCCGAGCTGGAGGGCGTGATGGCGCACGAGCTCGGGCACGTCCGGAACTACGACATCCGGGTGTCGATGATCGTCTTCGGGCTCGTCGTGGCGGTCGGCTTCCTCTCCGACGTCTTCCTGCGCTTCGCCTTCTTCGGCGGCAACCGCAACGGCAACGGCGGCGGCAACCCGATCCTGCTGGTGGTCGGGCTGGTCTCGCTCGTGCTGGCACCGATCGTGGCGACCGTGGTCCAGCTCTCGATCTCGCGGCAGCGGGAGTACCTCGCCGATGCGACCGGAGCGCTCACCACGCGGCACCCGGACGCCCTCGCGAGCGCGCTGCTCAAGCTCGACTCCGCCGGGCGGCCGATGCGGCGCCAGAACAGCTCGATGGCGCACCTCTGGATCGCGGACCCGTCGAAGCCCGGTGCCGTCGCCCGGATGTTCGCCACCCACCCGCCGATCGCGGATCGCGTCCGCCGGCTCGGCGAGATGGGCTCGCGCTTCTAGTCGTCCGCGGAGGGCGCGGTCGCCGGGGGCGCGGTCGCCGGGGGCGCGGTCGCCGGCGGCGCGACCGGCGCGGTCGCGGCCAGCGGACCGCCGTCGAGCGTGGTCAGGTACTCGTCGAAGACGGGCGCCGGGTCGGCCCCCGAGGCGACGGCGTCGACGAGGGCGCGGCGCACCAGGGCGAGCACCACCGTCGCCAGCACGGCCGCGCGCGGCTCGTCTGCGGCGGGCAGGCCCATCCGCAGCGCGATGCTCGGCGTCAGGGCGGTCTCGCCGTCGTGCAGCGACTGCGCCCAGACGGCGCGCATCGCCGGCGTCTCGGTGAGCAGCGGCATCAGCCGCAGGGTCCGCTCCAGCTGCGGGCCGGAGGCGGCGGCGGCGAAGGCGGCGCCGAGAGCCGTGTTCAGCGACTCCGACGCCGGACGGGTCGTGAGCTCGCGCGCCATCGCGGCGATGGCCGCGTAGAGCACGGGGCGCACGCAGTCCTCCTTGCCGCCGAGGTAGCGGTGGAAGGTGCGCAGCGAGATGCCGGCGGCGTGCGCGAGGTCCATCGAGCTGACGCCCTTCGTCGTGCCGCGCTCGAGCAGCAGGGCGACGCACTTCTCGGAGAGGGCGAGCGCGATCGGGCCCTGCCGCTCCCGCGGGCCGCTCATGCGAGGACCTCCCGGTGGCTCGCGGTCAGCGCCCTGAGGAGATCGGACGCGAGGGTGCCGCGGCCGACGACCGTCACGCTCTCGAGCCCCTGCCACCGGGCGGCCGCGACGAGCAGCGCGGCGAGCCGCTCGGCGGTGTCGGGCGGCGCCCCCGGCTCGCGCCAGGCGGACTGCACCAGCAGCACGCCGTTCCGCCGGTCGCTCTTGAGATCGACGCGCGCCGCGATGACGTCGTCGAGCAGGACGGGCAGCACGTAGTAGCCGTGCACGCGCTGCGCCGCGGGCGTGTAGATCTCGATCCGGTAGTGGAAGTCGAAGAAGAGCTCGGCGCGCGGGCGGTGCCAGACGACGGGATCGAAGGGCGAGAGCAGCGCGTCGGCCCGCAGCTCGCGGGGTCGGCGGGCCGCGGTGTGCCGCCAGAGCGGGAGCGGCCGGCCCGAGCGCTCCCAGCCGCGGACCTCGACCGGCACCAGCTCGCCCGCGTCGACGAGGTCGCGCACCGCCGCGAGGGTCGGCGCCTGCAGCAGCCGGTGGTAGTCGGCGAGATCGCCGAGCGTGCCGACGCCGAGGGCGAGCGCGGATCGGCGCACCAGCTCGCGGACCGCGTCCTCCGACGGGATGTCGGCGTCGAGCACCTCGCGGGGGAGCACCTGCTCGGCCAGGGCGTAGGAGCGCTCGAACCGCGTGCGGCCGGCGGTGACCACCTCGCCCCAGCGGAAGAGCACCTCGAGCCCGCGCTTGATGTCGGACCAGCCCCACCACGGGCCCGTGCGCGTGTTCGCCTCGTGCTCGATCTCGGAGGCGCGCAGCGGTCCGTCGGCCAGCGCCGCGCGCAGCCAGTCGAGCGTGGAGCGGTTCTCGGCCGCCCAGCCCTCGTGCTCGGGCAGCCGCACGCGGCGGTAGTGCTCCATCCGCCAGCGGTAGAGCGGCAGGTCGGCCCGGCGGATCAGCGCGGCCTCGTGCGCCCAGTACTCGAGGTAGTGGCCCTTCGGCGAGAACGCGACCGCGTCGAGGAGGGCGCGGTCGTAGGGGCCGAGGCGGGCGAGGACGGGGAGGTAGTGGCTCCGCTCGAAGACGTTCACCGAGTCGAGCTGCAGCGGCCGGATGCGGTCGATCACGCCGAGGATCTGCCGCGTGCCGACCCGCGCCGGCGGCGCGGCGCCGAAGCCCTGGGCGGCCAGGGCGATGCGGCGCGCGAGCGCGGGGCTGAGCTGCTCGGTCATGGTGCCCCCACGCTAGCGAAGGGCACCGACATCGGCCGGTCCGGTGCCGATGCCGCTCCGCCGCCGGGTGTTCCCGTCCGGTTCACCCGCCCGGCCCCGGCGCGTCGGGAGACGACCCTACGTTTCCCGAGGCGCCCCGCCGGGGCCGCCCACCCGACTCCTGGAGGACCCTTGACGACCCAGCGCTTCCCGCGCGCCGGCGTGCTCGCCGCCGCGACCGCCGCCCTCGCCCTCACTCTCACCGCCTGCTCCGGCGACGCCGGCGCCTCCTCGGGAGAGGCGTCCGCCGACGCCTCGACCGCGACCTCCGCCGCCGACCTCGGCGGGCTCGACGCCCTGATCGAGGCCGCGAAGGCCGAGGGCGAGCTGAACGTCATCGCGCTGCCCGACAACTGGGCCAACTACGGCGAGCTCATCTCGGGCTTCGAGGACGAGTACGGCATCACCGTGAACTCCGCGGACCCGGACGTCTCCTCCGCCGAGGAGATCAGCACCGCGCAGAACCTGGCGGGTCAGGACACCGCTCCGGACGTCTTCGACCTCGGCGCCGCGGTGGCGCTCGCCAACACCGACCTGTTCGCGCCGTACAAGGTCGAGACCTGGGACGACATCCCCGAGGGCAATCGCGAGGAGACCGGCCTCTGGGTGAACGACTACACCGGCCTGATGTCGATCGGCTACGACGCCGACGCCGTGCCCGCCCCCGAGTCGCTCGAGGACCTCCTCGGCGCCGACTACCGCGGCTCGGTCGCGATCAACGGCGACCCGACCCAGGCCGGCGCCGCCGCCGCCGCGGTGCAGCTCGCCGCGGTGCAGTCGGGCGGATCCGCGGACGACGTCCAGCCGGGCATCGACTTCTTCGCGGAGCTGAACGACGCGGGCAACTTCCTGCCGCTGGACCCGACCGACGCGACGATCGCCTCGGGCGAGACCCCCGTCGTCTTCGACTGGAGCTACAACAACCTCGCCGCCGCGACCGCGAACGAGGGCACCCGCGAGTGGACGACGACCGTGCTGCCCGGCACCGCGGTCGGCAGCTACTACAACCAGGCGATCAACGCCGATGCACCGCACCCGGCCGCCGCGCGCCTGTGGCAGGAGTACCTCTACTCCGACGCCGCGCAGAACCTCTACCTCGCGGCCGGTGCCTACCCGGTGCGCCTCGCGGCGATGGTCGACGCGGGCACGGTCGACCAGGAGGCCCTCGACGCCGTCGGCGCCGCTCCGGAGGACCTCGTCCAGTTCACGACCGAGCAGACCGAGGCCGCCTCGGCGCTGCTGGCCGAGAAGTGGGCCGCGGCGATCCAGTGACGACCGCCTCCGTCCGCGCCGTCCCCGAGGCCCGCGCGGCCCGGGGACGGCGCGGTCTCCCCGCGTCGCTGGGCGTCGCTCCGTTCGCGGTGTACGTCCTGCTCTTCCTGGCCGTGCCGACCGTCCTCGCGGTCGCCACCGGCTTCGTCGACGGCGACGGCCGGTTCACGCTCGCGAACGTCGCGGCGCTGGGCGACCCCGTCGTCCTGTCGGCCTTCGGCGCCTCGCTCGGCCTGTCCGCGCTCACCGCGGTGCTCGGTGCCGTCCTCGGCGGGATCGTCTGCCTCGCTCTGCTCGGCGCCGACCCGCGCGGACCGCTCCGGACGATCGTCGACGCCGCCGCGAGCGTGCTCGCGCAGTTCGGCGGAGTGATGCTGGCGTTCGCCTTCATCGCGACGATCGGCGTGCAGGGCCTCGTGACGACGCTCCTCGCGGGCGCGGGCGTCGACCTCTACGCCGACGGCGTCTGGCTCTACCAGCTGCCGGGGCTGATCCTGCCCTACCTCTACTTCCAGGTGCCGCTGATGGTGCTCACCTTCCTGCCCGCCCTCGAGGGGCTGCGGCCCGAGTGGGCCGAGGCGAACGCCGTGCTCGGCGGCGGTGCCGCGAGCTACTGGTGGCGCGTCGCGGTGCCCGTGCTCGCCCCGTCCTTCCTCGGCTCGATGCTGCTGCTGTTCGCCAACGCGTTCTCCTCCTTCGCCACGGCCGCGGCGCTGATCAGCCAGGGCGCCCAGATCGTGCCCCTGCAGATCCGTGCGGCCCTGGTGAGCGAGACGGTCCTCGGCCGCGAGAACCTGGCCGGAGCGCTCGCGCTCGGGATGCTCGTGGTGATGATCGTGCTGATGTCCGGCTACGCGCTGCTGCAGCGCCGCGCGCAGCGGTGGCAGCGGTGACCCGAGCCCTGTCCCGGATCGTCCTCGTCGTCGCCGGGATCGCCTTCGCGGTGCCGCTGATCGCGATGGCGGAGTTCACCCTCCGCGGCGCAGGCGGCTACGACCTCTCGCACTGGACGGCGATCCTCGACCCGGAGAACGAGCGCGGCTACCGCGCGCTCTTCCAGGGCATCGGCAACTCGCTGATCCTCGCGGTGGTCACCGCCCTGATCGTGCTCGTGCTGCTCGTGCCGACGATGCTCCTGGTCGAGATCCGCCTGCCGCGCCTGCGCCGGGTGCTGGAGCTCGTCTGCCTGCTCCCGCTGACCGTCCCCGCGATCGTGCTGGTCGTCGGTCTCGCGCCGGTCTACTCGGTGATCACCCGGCTCGTCGGCTCGGCGCCGTGGACGCTCGCCCTCGCCTACGGCGTGCTCGTGCTGCCCTACGCCTACCGCGCGATCGCCGCGGACCTCGCGGGCCTGGACGCGATCACGCTCTCGGAGGCGGCCCGGTCGCTCGGTGCGGGCCCTGTGGGCGTCCTCACCCGGGTGCTGCTGCCGAATCTGCGCCGGGGCCTCGTCGCCGCCGCGCTGATCACCGTCGCCGTCGTCCTCGGCGAGTACACGATCGCCTCGCTGCTCAGCCGCACGACGCTGCAGACCGGCCTCGTCCAGGTGTCGAAGCAGGACGCCTACGTGGCCGTGATCTTCTCCCTCCTCTCCCTCCTGTTCGCCTTCGCCCTGCTGCTCGGGATCGGCCGCCTCGCGCGGATCGGCCTCGTCGCGACCGGGCGCCGCGCCCCGAAAGGCATCTCGTGACCGCGCCCCTCTCCCCGGGCGCCCGCGTCCGCTTCCTCGACGTCGCCCGGCACTTCGGCGCGGCCCGCGCCCTCGACGGCGTCTCGTTCGACGTGGCGCCGGGGGAGTTCATCGCCCTCCTCGGCCCGTCCGGCTGCGGCAAGACCACGGCGCTCCGCGCGCTCAGCGGGCTCGAGCGGATCGACTCCGGTCGCATCCTGGTCGACGAGCGCGATGTCGCCGACCTGCCGGTCGCCCGACGCGACATGGGCATGGTCTTCCAGTCGTACTCGCTCTTCCCGCACCTGCGCGCCCGCGAGAACGTCGAGTTCGGCCTGCGCACCCGCGGTGTCGCGGCCCGGGAGCGGCGGACGGCCGCGCAGGACGCGCTCGACCTGGTCGGCCTCGGCGCGCTCGGCGACCGCTACGCGCACCAGCTCTCGGGCGGTCAGCAGCAGCGGGTGGCGCTGGCGCGGGCGCTGGTCACCCGCCCGCGCGTCCTGCTCCTGGACGAGCCGCTGTCCGCGCTGGACGCGAAGGTCCGCGTGCAGCTGCGCGACGAGATCAAGCGCCTGCAGTCCGAGATCGGCATCACCACGTTCTTCGTCACGCACGACCAGGAGGAGGCGCTCGCCGTCGCCGACCGCGTGGCGGTGATGAACGCGGGGCGGATCGAGCAGCTCGGAGCGCCGGAGGACCTCTACGCGCGGCCCTCGACGCCGTTCGTCGCGCACTTCGTCGGTCTCTCGAACGTGGTCCCGGGCGTCGTGTCCGGCGGCGGGGTCTCGGTGCTCGGCGCGCGCCTGCCTCTGGTCGACACCGCGACCGGCGACGGCGCCGTCTCGGCGTTCCTCCGCCCCGAGGACATCGAGATCGTGCCGGGCGGTGCTCCGGACGCCCTGCCCGCGGTCGTCGTCGCGACCAGCTTCCTCGGGCCGGTGCGGCGCTCGACTCTCCGCACCGAGCAGGGGGAGGAGCTCGTCGTCCAGCACGCCGCCGGTCTCCGGCTCGAGCCGGGGGAGCGGGTCGGGCTCGCGCTGGCGCTGCGGCCGGTCGCGGTCCGCGCCGCCTCGTGAGTCGTCGCGGATTCCGCCCGCGGAATGCGGCAAGGATTAGTCTGGGCGGATGAGACTCGGCCGGTCCCGCCGCACGTCCGGCGCCCGCGACGCCGCCCTCGACGCCGCCCTCTCCACCGCGGCTCCCGAGCGGCCCGTGCAGCCCGTGCAGCCCCGCCCGCTCGACCCCGATGCGGCGTTCGTCAGCACCGGGATGCGGATCGCCGGGGCCTGGGCGTGGCGCATCCTCGTGGTGGCCGGCGCCCTCGCCGTGATCGGCCTGCTCGTGATCGAGCTGCGGCTGATCGTCATCCCGCTGCTGCTGGCGATCGTCATCGCGGCGCTCCTGGTGCCGTTCGCGACGTTCCTCCAGCGCCACCACTGGCCCAAGTGGCTCGCGATCGTGGTGGCCGAGCTCGGCATCGTGGTCGTGATCGGCGGCCTGCTCTTCCTGGTCGTCACGCAGGTCTACTCCGGCTTCGACGACCTCAGCCGCCAGACGGTGGAGTCGTACGACGACCTCAAGACGTGGCTGCTCGAGGGGCCGCTGCACCTGACCGAGACCGACATCAACCAGTACGCGCAGCAGGCGCTCGCCGCCGTGCAGCAGGACTCGGGGATGCTCGTCAGCGGTGCGCTGAGCGTCGGCTCGACGGTCGGCCACGTGCTCACCGGCGTCCTGCTGACGCTGTTCTCCACCCTCTTCATCCTGATCGACGGCCCGAACATCTGGCGCTGGGTCGTGCGGCTCTTCCCGCACCGCGCCCGCGGCGCCGTCGACGGCGCCGGCCGCGCGGGCTGGGTCACGCTGACGAACTTCGTGAAGGTGCAGATCCTGGTCGCCTTCGTCGACGCGGTCGGCATCGGCCTCGGCTCGTTCTTCCTCGGCGTCCCGCTCGCGATCCCGATCGGCGTGCTCGTCTTCCTCGGCTCCTTCGTCCCGGTGATCGGCGCGGTCGTCACCGGCGCCCTCGCGGTCTTCATCGCCCTGGTCTACAACGGACCGGTCATCGCGCTCATCCTGCTGATCGTCGTCCTCGGCGTGCAGCAGCTCGAGGGCCACATCCTCCAGCCCCTCATCATGGGCTCCGCCGTCAAGGTGCACCCGCTCGCCGTCGTCCTCGCGGTCGCCGGCGGATCGATCGTCGCCGGCATCGCGGGCGCCTTCTTCGCGGTCCCCGTGGTCGCGACCCTCAACGTCATGGTCAACTACGTCGCGAGCGGAGCCTGGCGCTCGCCGACCCGAACCCCCGAGAGAGTTGCCGAAGAGCATGCAGACTAGCCGCGTCGTCGGACCGACCCTGAGCGAGTTCGAGGCGGCCCGAACCGTCCTCGCGCCCGTCATCGCGAACACCCCGATGGAGACGAGCAGCTTCCTCGCCGAGGTGCTCGGCTCGCCCGTGTTCCTCAAGTGCGAGAACCTGCAGCGCACCGGGTCCTACAAGATCCGCGGCGCCGTCTTCCGGCTCTCGCACCTCTCGGCGGAGGAGCGGGCGCGCGGAGTCGTCGCGGCCTCGGCCGGCAACCACGCGCAGGGCGTCGCCTTCGCGGCGCGCGAGCTCGGCATCAAGGCGACCATCTTCATGCCCATCGGCGTCGCGCTGCCCAAGCTCGCGGCGACCCGCGACTACGGGGCGGACGTCGTGCTCAGCGGGCACATCTTCAACGAGGCCCTCGCCGCGGCGGCCGAGTTCGCCGAGCGCACCGGCGCCGTCTTCGTGCCGCCGTACGACCACCCCGACGTCATCACGGGCCAGGGCACCATCGGCCTCGAGATCCTCGAGCAGGCGCCCGGCGTCGAGACGCTGGTCGTCCCGATCGGCGGCGGCGGACTCATCGCCGGCGTCGCCTCGGCCGCGAAGCAGAAGGCCGCGCAGGAGGGGCGGACGCTCCGCGTCATCGGAGTCCAGGCGGCGAACGCGGCGCCCTACCCGCTCTCGCTCGCGGCCGGCGAGCCGATCGCCATCACGATCTCGCCGACGATCGCCGACGGCATCGCGGTCGCGAAGCCCGGTCAGCTGAACTTCGAGATCATCCGCGAGGTCGTCGACGAGGTCGTCACCGTCGAGGACGACGACACCGCGCGGGCGCTGCTCGTGCTGCTCGAGCGCGCGAAGCTCGTCGTCGAGCCGGCCGGTGCGGTCGGCATCGCCGCCATCCTCACGGGCAAAATCCGGAACGCGGGCCGCACCGCGGTCATCCTCTCCGGCGGCAACATCGACCCGCTGATGATGGAGCGCGTGATCAGCCGCGGGCTCGCCGCCTCCGAGCGCTACCTCAAGATGAGCATCGGCCTGCCGGACCGGCCTGGCCAGCTCGCCCGGATCGCGGACCTCATCTCGGAGGCGAACGCCAACGTCGTCGAGGTGCTGCACACCCGGCACGGCCGCGGCCTGCAGATCAGCGAGGTCGAGCTCGAGATCAGCGTCGAGACCCGCGGCCCCGAGCACGCGGACCGCGTCCTCCAGGTCCTCCGCGACGCCGGCTACCAACCCCGCCTGTCACGCGGCTAGCCCTGCAGAAACGCGAGATGCCACTTGTGACGTCCCGACACGGCGTGTCGGGCGCACAAGTGGCATCTCGCGAAGGGGGGGACGGGACGGGGACGAGTCAGTGGCCGTTCCACGTTTCGACGTCGACGACCTTGACCGTGATGCTGCGGCCGTTGGGGGCCTCGAAGGTGGTCGAGTCGCCGACCTTCAGGCCCATGATGGCGCCGCCGAGGGGGCTCTGCGGGCTGTAGACGTCGAGGTCGCTCTCGCCCGCCATCTCGCGGTTGCCGAGGAGGAAGCGCGACTCGTCGCCGGCGATCTCGGCGGTGATGATCGTGCCCGCCTCGACCACTCCGTGGCTCTCGGGCGGCGTGCCGATCTCGGCCTCGCGCAGCAGGGCGGTGAGCTGGCGGATGCGCGCCTCGATCTTGCCCTGCTCGTCCTTCGCGGCGTGGTAGCCGCCGTTCTCCTTGAGGTCGCCCTCCTCGCGCGCGACCTCGATGCGCTTGGCGATCTCGAGGCGCCCGTTGGTGGACAGCTCGGTGTGCTCCGCCTGGAGGCGGTCGTACGACTCCTGGGTCATCCAGGTGACCTGAGGCTGGTCGGCCATGGTGGGCTCCTCACGTGACGGCCGCGCGCGACCGACGGTGCTGTCGGTCGCCTGCGCCCGTCGACCGGATCGACCGAGGACGTGCGGCGGGGGAAAAGACAAGGCCCCGACGGGTCCGTCAGGGCACCCCGACACCCTACGGGAGCCAGCAGGACGAGATCAAACCTGTCGTGGCGAGCTCCGTGGTGCGCACCGTCTCGGTGTAGGAGCGGAAGCGGTCGGTCGAGGCCGGGTACTCGACGACCCGCCAGCCGACGACGGCCGACTGCTCGTTGAGCGCCTGGACGGCGCAGGCGGCGTCGCGGCCGGTCGGCACGGTCAGGTCGAAGGAGACCTGGACCGTGCGGTCGTCGACGACGACGTGCGCGGTGTCCTGCACGTCGACACCGTCGCGGGCGCCGTCGAGGCCGGCCCAGATCACCCAGGCGGCGAAGACGGCGACGAACGCGACGGCCACGAGCGCGAAGAGGCGGCGGTCGCCGCGGCGGCTGCGCGGGGTGCGGCCGTAGCGGGAGGCGAGGGGCCCGGCGGCGCGGACGGCGTCCGGGTC
This sequence comes from Rathayibacter sp. VKM Ac-2856, assembly GCF_013205055.1. Taxonomy (GTDB): domain Bacteria; phylum Actinomycetota; class Actinomycetes; order Actinomycetales; family Microbacteriaceae; genus Rathayibacter. Next base: position 972,433 of record NZ_JABMLF010000001.1, on the reverse strand, counting down.
GAGGGCGGGGTCGCTCGCGCGCTCGTCGCTCTCGGACGTTCGGGCGGCCACGGAACTCCCTGGGGTGAAGCGTCTACTCTGGAGGATGACGCGCCCCGGTGGAATCCGCGCGCGTCGACCCCATTAAACCCCGAGGAATCGAGCGATCGTGTCCCAGGCCGTCCAGGTCTCCGCTGATTCGGAGCCGCGCGCCGGCGCGCAGTCGCGCGTCGCCCCGGAGGCCCCGCGCCTCCTCGCCGTGCACGCCCACCCCGACGACGAGTCGAGCAAGGGCGCGGCGACCCTCGCCTCCTACGCCGACCGCGGCGCCGAGGTCATGGTCGTCTCCTGCACAGGGGGCGAGGCCGGCTCGATCCTGAACGAGGCCCTCGCCGCCCGCGCCCACGCGGAGCGCGACATGGCCGGGCTCCGCCGCTACGAGATGGCCGCGGCGCGGGACGCGCTCGGCGTCGAGCACACCTGGCTCGGCTTCGTCGACTCCGGGATGCCCGAGGACGGCGCGGTCGCCGCGGACTCCTTCGCCGGCCTGCCGCTGCACACCGCCGCGGCGCCGCTCGTGCGCCTCGTCCGCCGCTTCCGCCCGCACGTGATCATCAGCTACGACGAGAACGGCGGCTACCCGCACCCGGATCACATCCGCGCGCACCAGGTCGCTGTCGAGGCGTTCCGCGCCGCCGGCGAGGCCGACGAGTACCCCGGCACCGGAGCCGCCTGGTCGGTCTTGAAGCTCTACTACGACCGCGTCTTCAGCTCGCAGAAGCTGCGCGCGATCGCCGAGCACATCCGCTCGATCGACCCGGAGGACCCGCTGCTCGCCTCCTTCGAGGAGATGAAGCGCTGGAACGAGGAGACGCCCTACCTCGCCACCACGAAGGTCGACGTCTCGGGCTTCCACGACCGCCGCGACGCCGCCCTGCTCGCCCACGCGAGCCAGGTCGCTCCGGACAACAAGTTCTTCTTCCTGCCGCACTCCGCGATCGACGCCGCCTGGCCGACCGACGACTTCCAGCTCGTGCAGAGCCGCGTCGACGCGCCGACGCCGGAGACCGACCTCTTCGCCGGGATCGACGTCGCACTTCCGGGTGAGGCCGTCGTCCCCGCGGTCCCCGCCGCCGTCCGCGAGGAGCGGACCGCATGAGCACCGCGACCGTCCTCGAGGCCGCCCACCTGGCCCTGATCCGCGCCGCCGAGGCGACGCCGGTGCCGACGACCCCGCCGGAGTTCAACGAGGACACGGTGACGCCGGGCCTGTTCGGCTTCGTCACGATGTTCGTGATCGCGCTGGCCGCCGTCCTCCTGGCGCTCGACATGGTCCGCCGGGTGCGCCGGACGACCTACCGCGCCCAGGTCGGCGAGCAGCTCGACGCCGAGGAGCGCGAGCGCGCCGAGGGCTCCTCCGGGCGCTGACCCGGTCCACCGGTCCGCCGGTCCACCTGCCCGCCGGTCCGCCCGCGCCGGTGCGCGGCCGAGCCGCTCCGCGATCAGCCGACGTTGTAGGTCGGGTCCAGGCAGACGATGAGCGCCGCCGTCCAGTGGCAGAGGAACGCCACCGCGGTGAGCGCGTGGAAGATCTCGTGGAAGCCGAAGACCCCGGGCACCGGGTTCGGGCGCTTCAGTCCGTAGATCACGGCGCCGACGGTGTAGCAGAGGCCCCCGACGAGGACGAGCACCATCATCGCCGCGCTCGCCTCGAACAGCGGCCCCAGGTACATCACCGCGGCCCAGCCCAGCAGCAGGTACAGCGGCACGTAGAGCCAGCGCGGCGCGGAGATCCAGAACACCCGGAACCCGATCCCGAGCAGCGCGCCCGCCCAGACCAGCACGAGCAGCAGAGTGCCCTGCGACGGGGGCAGGGCCAGCACGGCCAGCGGCGTGTAGGTGCCGGCGATCAGCAGGAAGATGTTCGCGTGGTCGATCCGCTTGAGGACGATCTTGGTCCGCGGGGACCAATCGAAGCGGTGGTAGAGCGCGGAGTTGCCGAAGAGCAGCAGCGACGAGACGGCGAACACGGTCGCCGCCCACTTCGCGTGCGCCCCGTCCGCGAGCGAGACCAGGACGATCCCCGCGGCGATCGCGAGCGGGAACAGGCCCGCGTGGATCCAGCCGCGCCAGGTCGGCCGCGCCTCCGCCACCGGGCCGTGCTCGATCTCGTCCTCGAGCAGCGGGAGCGAGGGACCCGCGGCGTCGTCGTCCGTCAGCGCGCGCGCGTCCGGATCGGGCGTGGGGGAGGTCGGCCGGTGGCTCATACGCACGAGGATACGACCCGCCGCCGGAGGGCGACCGGGAGAGGCGGATCGGACGGGGGAGGGGCGGGGGTCCGGTGGTGTGGCGCGGATTCGACTACCGTGGCACCGTGCCGAAGTCGAGACTGCCCCTGGGGAGCGACCTGCTCTACGGCGTCTACAAGAAGCGCCTGCGCTCGAGTCTCGAGGGTGCCGCGCTGCCGAACCACGTCGCGATGATCATCGACGGCAACCGCCGGTGGGCGCGCCAGCGCGCGCTCGAGACGGCGGCGCACGGCCACCGGGCCGGCGCCGCGAAGGTGCACGAGTTCCTGCAGTGGTGCGACGAGCTCGGCGTCCGCCACGTCACGCTCTACCTGCTCTCCCAGGACAACCTGGTCGGCCGCGACAGCTCCGAGCTGACCGAGCTGATCGCGATCATCGCCGATCTCGCCGAGGAGGTCTCGCAGCAGCCGAAGTGGCGCGTGCAGCACGTCGGCTCCGACGACGGCCTGCCCGCCTCGCTGGTCTCGGCGCTCGACTGCGCGGAGGAGCGCACCGCGAGGAACACCGGTCTGCACGTCAACCTCGCGGTGGGCTACGGCGGCCGTCACGAGATCGCTCAGGCGGTCCGCAGCATCCTCGACGAGCACGGCAAGCGCGGCTCGTCGATCGAGGACGTCGCGGGGCTGCTCACCCCCGAGCTGATCGGCGAGCACCTCTACACCAGCGGCCAGCCCGATCCGGATCTCGTCATCCGCACCTCGGGGGAGCAGCGCCTCTCCGACTTCATGCTCTGGCAGAGCGCGCACAGCGAGTTCTACTTCATGGAGGCGCTCGGCCCGGACATCCGCGAGGTCGACTTCCTCCGGGCGCTGCGCGACTACGCCGGCCGGCACCGCCGCTTCGGCAGCTGAGCGGCCCCTTAAGAGGTCGTCCGCGGGATGTGCAGAGCCCACAGTTCACATAGCCGTTACACGCTCGTTCCGGCAAGAACCACACGATTGTCATTCGCGGGGTTAGGTTCGGATCATCAGGTGACGCACCTGGTCGAGTCGGCCACACAAGTACGGCTCGATGACCTGCCAGTGAAGGAACTGAGCGGTGCCGAGACGCACCACCGGCCGACTCGAATCCTCTGAAGTGAGTCGGGGGCTCCGGCCCCCGGAATGTGGAGAGTCGACGTGACAGTTCCCCAGGGTACGGATCCGCAGAACGGCACGCAGGGCGCGGTCCACCGCCGCGCGCAGCACGGCGCCTCGGATCGCACCGAGCAGCTCCAGCGCACCTACGTCCTCGACACCTCGGTGCTGCTGTCGGACCCCTCCTCGATGTTCCGCTTCGCGGAGCACGCCGTCGTCCTGCCGATCGTCGTGATCAGCGAGCTCGAGGGCAAGCGCAACGATCCCGAGATCGGCTACTTCGCCCGCCAGGCGCTCCGGCACCTGGACGAGCTGCGGGTCAAGCACGAGCGGCTCGACTTCCCGATCCGGGTCGGCCGGGGCGGGACGCTGCGCGTCGAGCTCAACCACTCCAACCTCTCGATCCTCCCGAGCGGGCTTCAGCTGGGCGACAACGACTCCCGGATCCTCGCCGTGGCGATGAATCTGCAGAGCGAGGGCGCGCTCGTGACGGTCGTGTCCAAGGACATGCCGATGCGCGTGAAGGCCGCCTCGATCGGCCTCGCCGCGGAGGAGTACCTCGCCGAGCTCGCCCCCGAGTCGGGCTGGACCGGCATGGACGACGTCACCCTGCAGGGAGACCAGATGAGCGAGCTGTACGACCGCGAGCGGCTCTTCACCGACGAGGTCGCCGACATCCCGATCAACACCGGGCTCGTCGTGCACTCGGACCGCGGCTCCGCTCTGGCCCGGGTGACGGGCAAGCGCCAGATCGCGCTGGTGCGCGGCGACAAGGACGTCTTCGGGCTGCACGGCCGCTCGGCCGAGCAGCGGCTCGCGATCGATCTGCTGCTCGACCAGGAGGTGGGCATCGTCTCGCTCGGCGGCCGGGCCGGCACCGGCAAGTCGGCGCTCGCGCTGTGCGCCGGGCTCGAGGCCGTGCTGGAGAAGCGCCAGCACAAGAAGATCATGGTGTTCCGGCCGCTCTACGCGGTCGGCGGCCAGGACCTCGGCTTCCTGCCGGGCGACGCCGCGGAGAAGATGAACCCCTGGGCGCAGGCGGTCTTCGACACCCTCGGCGCGCTGGTCTCGCAGAACGTGCTCGACGAGGTCATCGAGCGGGGCATGCTCGAGGTCCTGCCGCTGACCCACATCCGCGGCCGCTCGCTGCACGACGCGTTCGTGATCGTGGACGAGGCGCAGTCGCTCGAGCGCAACGTGCTGCTGACGGTGCTGTCCCGCGTCGGCCAGAACTCGCGGGTGGTGCTGACCCATGACGTGGCGCAGCGCGACAACCTGCGGGTCGGCCGCTACGACGGCGTCGCCTCCGTGATCGAGACGCTCAAGGGGCACCCGCTGTTCGCGCACGTGACGCTGACGCGCTCCGAGCGCTCGGCCATCGCGGCGCTGGTGACGGAGATGCTGGAGTCGAACGAGTCGGCGTGAGCGTGCTCGGCTGATCGGCGGCGGCTGAGACCGCTCGGCTGACCATCGGCTCCGCCCGGCCTCCGGCTCGCGGATCGCCCTCCGGCTCGTGGGATCCCTCGCTTCCCACGAGCCGGAGGTGCTTCCGCGAGCCGGAGGTGGTCCGGAGCCGCGGCGCGTAGCGTGGACCGGGTGAGCATCCTCGACGACGCGCTCCTCGAGCGCTTCCGCCTCCGCGCGGCCGACTACGACGCGCGCAACGTCTTCTTCACCGAGGACCTCGAGGAGCTGAAGGCCGCGGGCTACCTGACGATGCTCGTGCCCCGGGAGCTCGGCGGGGGCGGGCTCGGGCTCGAGCAGGCGACGGCCGAGCACACCCGCCTCGCCACGGCGGCTCCGGCCACCGCGCTGGCGACCACGATGCACCTGGTCTGGACCGGGATCGCGCGGGCTCTGCGAGCCCGCGGCGACGCCTCGCTCGAGCACGTCCTCGTCGACGCGGTGGCCGGCCACGTCTTCGCCTTCGGCAACAGCGAGCCGGGCAACGACCTCGTGCTCTCCGATTCGCTCACCCGCGCCGAGCCGCTGCCGGGCGGCGGCTACCGGTTCACCGGCACCAAGATCTTCACCTCGCTCTCGCCGGCCTGGACACGGCTCGGCGTGTTCGGCCGCGACGACAGCGGGCCGGAGCCGCGCCTGGTGCACGGCTTCGTCGATCGCGCGACGCCGGACGCACCCGTGCCCGGGCTCACGGTGCACGACGACTGGGACACGCTCGGCATGCGGGCGACGCAGAGCCGCACGACGGTGCTCGACGGCGTCGAGGTGCCCGGGGAGCGGATGTTCCGCTCGCTGCCGGTGGGGCCGACCGCCGATGCGCTCGTCTTCGCGATCTTCGCCGACTTCGAGCTGCTGATCGCGTCGGTGTACCTCGGCGTCGCCCGGCGCGCGCTCGAGCTCGGCGTCGCGGCGGCGCGGAAGCGGACGTCGCTCCGGGCCGGCGGGCGGCCCCTCTCCGAGGATCCGGACATCCGCTGGCGGCTCGCCGACGCGGCGATCCTGCTCGACGGGCTGCGGGCGCCGCTCGCGAGCGCGGCGGCCGATGTGGACGGGCTGGTGGACCGCGGGGCGGACTGGTTCCCGTCGCTCGTCGGGGTGAAGATCCGCACGACGGAGGCGGCGCTGCGCATCGTCGAGAGCGCCGTCCGCGTCTCGGGCGGCTCGTCCTACTCGCGGACCTCCGAGCTCTCGCGGCTCTACCGCGACGTGCTCGCCGGGCTGTTCCACCCGTCGGACGACGAGTCCGCGCACGGGCTGTTCGCGAACGCGCTGCTCGGGCCGGTGCCGCCGCAGGAGTGACGGGGGCCGGGGTCGCCGGTGCCCGGCGGGGCTGTGGACAACTCCGGCGGGAGCGACGCGATCCGCTCTAGGGTCTGCGGATGCAGCGGATCCGGGACCTCGTGGCGGCGCTCGGCGGAGCGGCGGTGCTCGCACCGATCGCGCTGGCGCGGAGCGACCCGCGCGAGGCGGCGGTCGTCCTCGTCGTCGCTGCGGTGACGGTGCCGCTGGTCCTCGCGGACGTCCGCGAGCGGAGGCTGCCGAACGTGCTGACGGCGCCGCTCCTGCTGGCGGGACTTGCGTCGACGATCGGCGCCGTCGTCGCGGGGCGGATGCCGCAGGAGCTGCTCGCCGTGGCGGCGACCGCGCTCGCGCTGCTCGCGCTGCATCTCGCAGGCGGGCTCGGGCTCGGCGACGTGAAGCTCGGCACGGGGCTGGCGGTGCCGCTCGCGGCGGTCGATCCGGTGCTCGCGGTCGCGGGGCCGGCGCTCGCGTTCCTGCTCGCGGGGGCGTGGTGCCTGCCGTCGGCGCTGCGAGGCGGGGCCGCGCGGATCCCGTTCGGGCCGTTCCAGCTCGCGGCGTTCTGGCTCGTGCTGGCCGGGGCGTGACGGCACCCCGGGCCTCATCGACCGTGGGTCTCGATACGCCCCTGCGGGGCTACTCGACCAGCAAGCAAGGGGCCGCCTGCGAGAGGAGGCGCCCCGCTCCGCGCTCGCCGGCGCGGAGGGCGGGCGCGCTCCATGCTGATCGAGTACCCCGCGGAGCGGGCGTCTCGAGATCCACCCGCACGGTGGGCCGGCGCCCGATGCTGATGGTGATCCCACCACGCGAAAGGCGGGCGCCTTCCATCTTGATCGCGATGGCACCACGCGAAAGGCGGGCGCCCTCCATGCTGATCGAGTAGCCCGCGGAGCGGGTGTATCGAGATCCACCCCGATCGGAGCGGCGGTCTCGAGGCGCGCCGCCCCGCGCGAGCACTCAGCCCGGGTGGGTCATCGACATGACGTCGAGCGCGCTGTCCAGCTGCGCCTCCGTCACCTCGCCGCGCTCGACGAAGCCGAGGTCGATGACGGACTCGCGGACGGTGATGCCCTTCGCGACCGAGTTCTTCGCGACCTTGGCGGCGGCCTCGTAGCCGATCACCTTGTTCAGCGGGGTGACGATCGAGGGCGAGGACTCGGCGAGGGCCCGCGCGTGCTCGACGTTGGCCTCGAGGCCGTCGACGGTCTTGTCGGCGAGCAGCGTGGCCGACGCCGTGAGCAGGCGGATCGACTCGAGCAGCGCCGTGCCCATCACCGGGATCGCGACGTTGAGCTCGAACGCACCCGAGGCGCCGGCCCAGGCGATGGTCGCGTCGTTGCCGATGACGCGCGCGCAGACCATCAGGACGGCCTCCGGGATCACCGGGTTCACCTTGCCGGGCATGATCGACGAGCCGGGCTGGAGGTCCGGGATGCTGAGCTCGCCGAGACCCGTGTTCGGGCCGGAGCCCATCCAGCGCAGGTCGTTGTTGATCTTGGTGAGGCTGACCGCGAGCACCCGGAGCGCGCCGGACGCCTCGACGAGCGAGTCGCGGGCGCCCTGCGCCTCGAAGTGGTTGCGCGCCTCGGTGACGGGCAGGCCGGTCTCCTCCGCGAGGCGGGCGATGACCGCGGCCGGGAAGCCGGCGGGCGTGTTGATGCCGGTGCCGACGGCGGTGCCGCCGAGCGGGACCTCGGCGACGCGGGGGAGGGCGGAGTGCACGCGCTCGATGCCGAGGCGGATCTGCGCCGCGTAGCCGCCGAACTCCTGGCCGAGAGTGACGGGCGTCGCGTCCATCAGGTGGGTGCGGCCGGCCTTGACGACCTCGGCCCACAGCTCGGCCTTGGTCTCGAGCGCCTCGGCGAGGTGCTCGAGTGAGGGGACGAGGTCCTGGATCAGCGCACCGGTCACGGCGACGTGCACCGAGGTCGGGAAGACGTCGTTGGACGACTGCGAGGCGTTGACGTGGTCGTTCGGGTGCACCGGACGGCCGAGGGCGGTGGTGGCGAGGGTGGCGAGCACCTCGTTCATGTTCATGTTCGACGACGTGCCGGAGCCGGTCTGGTAGACGTCGATCGGGAAGTGCTCGCCGTAGCCGCCGCCGACGACCAGGTCGGCCGCGTCCGCGATGGAGCGGGCGATCTCGCCGTCGAGCACGCCGAGGTCGGCGTTGACGAGCGCCGCGGCCTTCTTGATCCGGGCGAGCGCCGCGATCTGGGCGGTCTCGAGGCCGGCTCCGGAGATCGGGAAGTTCTCGACCGCGCGCTGCGTCTGCGCGGCGTAGAGCGCGTCGCGCGGGACGCGCACCTCGCCCATCGTGTCGTGCTCGATGCGGAAGGCGTCGGTCGCGCCGGGGTCGGTCGGGGAGTTGTCCACCACGCTGTGATCGTCCTGTTCTGTTCGGTCCGTCGAGTCGACGGTTCGGTCTGGTCTGGTCTGGTTCGGTGTGCTCGCGCGCCCGCGGAGGGCTACGGGGCGTCCGGGACGACCGCGTCGGGGGTCGCGACGCTCTGGAGGGGGCTGGAGGTGCGCTCCTGCTCCGAGCGGTAGGGGCTCAGCTGCGGCGGGTCGATGCCGAGGACCACATCGGAGTCCACGGTGCCGTCGGCGAGGCGGTAGTTCGCGCCGACCACCGCGAGGTCGCCCGCGGCGACCGCGTCGGCGATCAGCGGGGAGCGCTGCAGCAGCTCGGCGACCGTGTCGCGGAGGTGCTCGCGCCCGACCGCCAGGGCGTCCGTCGTCGACGGGTCGACGAGGACGCGGCCGTCGGGCTGCGGGCCGACGATGCGGCGGACGGCGGGGATGATCGGCTCGATCAGGTGCTCGATGTGCGGCGGGAGGCGCTCGGCACCCGGTGCCTGCGACTGGATCGCGGCCTTGACCGCCCCGCACTCGTCGTGGCCGAGCACGAGGATCAGCTTCACGCCGAGCACCGCGACGGCGTACTCGAGGGAGCCGATGATCGAGTCGGCGATGACCTGGCCGGCGTTGCGGACGACGAAGAGGTCGCCGAGACCGAGGTCGAAGATGATCTCGGCGGCGAGGCGCGAATCGCTGCAGCCGAAGAGCGCGGCGAGCGGCTTCTGCTCCGCGGCGAGCTCGTTGCGGCGCTCCACGTCCTGGCGGGGGTGGCGCGGCTCACCGGCGACGAAGCGCTGATTGCCGCGCAGCATCTCCTTCCACACCCACGACGGCGGGCGCGATTCGCGCGCGACGGCGATGCTCTGCGGCACCTCGTGCTGGGGACTCGACGGATCGAAGCTCAACGGGACTCCTCCTGGCCGATCTGGGGGGTGATGGCGTCGACCACCTGGCGGATCTCGTCCGTCGGGGCCGTGCCGTAGACGAGGTAGGTGCTGCCACCGGCCGTCGTCTCGAGAGCGTAGGGGCTGTTGCCGCTGTCGTCGCCCGAGTCGCGGTGGTCGTAGACCGTCCACTCGCGGCCGTCGATCTCCTCGACGCCCGTGGCGGCGGCGCTGTCGAGCTGCCCGGCGACCCAGCGCTCATCGGCGTCGAAGCCCTGGCTGACGCCGATGTAGCCGTTCTTCGGCGTGATCAGGCCGACGTACCAGTACTCCACCCCGCCGTCCTCGCGCAGCTCCGCCGCGTTCGAGGACCAGGCGTCGGGCATGTCGGGCGCGGCGAGGGTCTCGCTCTCGCCGAGCTGGAACTGCGCGGCGACCGCCGGCACGTCGACCGGGTCGCGGACGGTGCCCTCGCCGCGCGGCACGATCAGGACGATGAGCGCGACGACGCCGACGGTCGCGAGCAGGGAGAAGACGAGGTTGTTGACGGTCTTGCGCTGGCGGTAGAGGCGCGAGTTCTCGGCCTTGCGCGCCGCGGTCTCGGCCGCGGTCTCGGGGCGGCCGAGCTCGGCGACGACCCGGGGCGGCTTCTCGCGGCTCATCCGGCGCTCGTTCCGCCGGAGCGCGCGGCGTCGAGCCGGGCGCGCGCGCCGATCAGCCACTCCTCGCAGCGGGCCGCCAGGGCCTCGCCGCGCTCCCAGAGGGCGAGCGAGCGCTCGAGGGTGGAGCTGCCCTGCTCGAGCTCGGAGACGACGCGGACGAGCTCGTCGCGCGCCTGCTCGTAGCTGAACTCGGAGACGTCGGAGTCGCTCGACTGCGCGGCGTCGCCCGACGGGGCGGGGTCGCTCGACCGCGCTGCGGGGGAGTCGGTGCGGGCGTCGGCCATGGGGGTGATCCTATCGATCGGGGCTGCGAGGAGGGCGCTGGCGGCGGGGGTGGAGCGGAGGTGAGGGCCCGCGATCACCCGCGACCGGCGGGATCGGCCGCCGGTCCCGAGGAGCGGGCGGCGACCGCGCCCTCGGCGAGGGTCAGGACGAGGGACTCGCCCCCGGGCGCGTCCCGCGGGGAGCGCACGACGTGCCCGGCGCCGTTCTGCACGATCGCGTAGCCGCGGTCGAGGGTGTGCTGGGGCGAGAGCGCGCGGAGGTGGCCGTGAAGGCGCTCGACCTCGAGGTGGGCGCGCTCGATCCGCCGCTCGACGAGCTCGGCGCCGCGGGCGACCCAGCGGGTCAGCTCCTCGGAGCGCTGGTCGACCAGCACGCGGGGCTGGGCGAGGACCGGCCGGGAGCGCAGCTGCGACAGACGGTCGATCTCGTGCGAGACCAGTCCGCTGACCCGGGTCGTCATCCGCAGCCGTGCCTGCTGCACGCGCAGCAGCTCGTCGGACACGTCGGGCACCACCCGCTTCGCGGCGTCGGTCGGGGTCGAGGCGCGGAGGTCGGCGACGTCGTCGAGCAGCGGGCGGTCGGCCTCGTGCCCGATCGCGCTGACGACGGGGGTGGAGCAGCTCGCGACGGCGCGCACCAGCGACTCGTCGCTGAAGCCGAGCAGGTTCTGGAAGTCGCCGCCGCCGCGGGCGATCACGATCACGTCGATGCTCGCGTCGGCGTCGAGGGTGCGCAGCGCCGAGGTGACCTCGGAGACCGTGCGCTCGCCCTGGACGGCGGCGTGGACGACGCGGAAGCGGACGGCGGGCCAGCGCAGCTGGGCGTTGCGGAGGACGTCCTTCTCGGCGTCGGAGTCCCGGCCGGTGATCAGGCCGATGCCGTGCGGGAGGAAGGGGAGGGGCTTCTTGCGGCTCGCCTCGAACAGGCCCTCGGAGGCGAGCTGCCGGCGCAGGCGCTCGAGCTTCTCGAGCAGATCGCCGAGGCCGACGTGGCGCATCTCGAACACCTGCATCGAGAGCGTGCCGCCCTTGACCCAGTAGTTCGGCTTGATCAGCGCGATGACCCGGTCGCCCTGCTTGAGGTCGGCGGGGAGGCGTGCGCGGACCGACGACCAGACGGTGAACCCGACCGTCGCGTCGCCCGAGAGGTCCTTCAGCTTGCCGTAGACGTTGCCGCCCGAGACGCCCCACTGGGTGATCTCGCCCTCGACCCACGCGGTGCCCAGGCGCTCGATCCAGCCCTTGATCTTGCTCGCGAGCAGGCCGACCGGCCACGGGGCGTCGGCGGTGGGAGGGGCGTCTGTCATCGGTGCCTTCGCTGGAGCGGGCGGGGGAGAGGGGGCGGCGGACCCACGACGACAACGGTACGGGATGCCTCCGACACCTCGGCTGCGTCCGTGCGGAGGCGGCGCACGATGTCCCGGCGGTGGCGCGCGACGGCACTGTCCGGCGGATCGTTCCGCGGGCGCGCCGCCACGGTCCTGTGCGAGTTCTCCGCTCCCGCCGGGAGCACGCACGGCACCGCGTAGAATCGACGGGTGAGTGAAGCCCCGATCAGCCTGCCCATGCCGCGCATGCCCCGCGCTACCGGGCGCCTGCGCGACGAGCCCGTCGACGGTGCCAAGCGGGTGCTCCTCGCCGCCCCCCGCGGCTACTGCGCCGGCGTCGACCGCGCGGTCGTCGCCGTCGAGAAGGCCATCGAGCACTACGGCGCCCCCGTGTACGTCCGCAAGCAGATCGTGCACAACGTGCACGTCGTCTCGACGCTCGAGAGCCAGGGCGCGATCTTCGTCGAGGAGGTCGACGAGGTCCCCGAGGGCTCGCACGTCGTCTTCAGCGCCCACGGCGTCTCGCCCGCGGTCGTGCAGGGTGCGGCCGACCGCAACCTCCAGGCGATCGACGCCACCTGCCCGCTCGTCACGAAGGTGCACCGCGAGGCCGTCCGCTTCGCGCGCGACGACTTCGAGATCCTCCTGATCGGCCACGAGGGCCACGAGGAGGTCGAGGGCACGGCGGGCGAGGCACCCGATCACGTGACCCTGGTCGGCAGCCCCGACGACGTCCCGAACATCGTGGTGAAGGACCCGGACAAGGTCGTCTGGCTCTCCCAGACCACGCTGTCGGTCGACGAGACGATGGAGACGGTGCGCCGCCTCCGCGAGCGCTTCCCCAACCTGCAGGACCCGCCCAGCGACGACATCTGCTACGCCACCCAGAACCGCCAGGTCGCGATCAAGAAGGTCGCCGAGAACGCCGAGCTGGTCATCGTGGTCGGCTCCGCCAACTCGTCCAACTCGGTCCGCCTCGTCGAGGTCGCCCTCGAGTACGGCGCCAAGGCCGCGTACCGCGTCGACTACTCGAGCGAGATCAAGCAGGAGTGGCTCGACGGCATCCGCACCGTCGGCGTCACCAGCGGCGCCTCGGTGCCCGAGATCCTCGTGCGCGAGGTGCTCGACGACCTGGCCGCCGCCGGCTACGGCGACGTGGAGGAGGTCAAGACGGCGGAGGAGGACCTCATGTTCTCGCTGCCCAAGGAGCTGCGGAAGGACGTCGCCGGCAAGCGCGACGCCCGCGGTGCCGGCGGACGCGTCAGCGCTCCCGTCCGCGCCTGAGACACTCCGCACATCCGGCGCCTCGCGTCCGATACGCGAGAAGGCCGCCACTCCCGAGGGGAGGGCGGCCTTCTCGCGTTGAAGGAGGGGTGCCGGTGCTACACGTCCGTGCCGGTGCCCGCGGACATCCGCGAGACGTAGTCGGCGAAGGTCGGGTCGCCGAGGATCGCGATGGCCGCGACCGCCAGGGAGAGCACGATCGTCGCCGCGATGCCGATGATCGGCACCAGCACGGCGCGCTTCCCGGCACGCAGGCGCCGGATCGCGATCCAGACCGCGAAGGCGACGATCAGCGCCTGCGCGAGCGCCACGACGATCCCGAGGGTGCGGGCGAGGTCGGGCGAGGCGTAGGTGCCGATGCCCTGGCTCGTGTAGAGCTCGGAGAGCGTGGTGGCGAAGCTCGACGGGTCGAGCAGGGTCGGGACGGCGAAGAAGACGCCGAGCGCCAGCAGGATGATCGTGATGAGGCGGTCGACGGGATGCGCGGCCGAGGCCGTCGCGGCCGGTGCGGTCGCGGGTCGCGGATCCGACTCGGAGCCCCGCGGGTCGGGGACGACGGCCGCGTCCTCCGGAGGCGTCCACGACCAGCCGGGCGGCGCGTACTCGCCGTACTGCGGCTCCGGTCGCTCGGTGCGGCCCGGCTGGTCGTGTGCGTTCGTCACGGAGCGGTGCCCTACTTCCCGGAGTGGCCGGCGGAGCCGAGCTGACGGGTCGCCTCGGCGACGCGGACGGCCATGGCGGACTCGGCGATCTTGCCCCACGAGCGAGGGTCGTAGACCTTCTTGTTGCCGACCTCGCCGTCGACCTTGAGGAAGCCGTCGTAGTTCTTCAGCACGGTGTCGGCGACCGAGCGGCTGAAGGCGTACTGGGTGTCGGTGTCGATGTTCATCTTCACGACGCCGTTGCGGACCGCCTCGGCGATCTCCTCGTCGGTCGAGCCGGAGCCGCCGTGGAAGACGAGGTCGAGCGGGAGCGCCTCGGTGCCGTACTTCTTCTGCAGGCCGTCCTGGATCTCGCGGAGCAGCTCGGGGCGCAGGCGCACGTTGCCGGGCTTGTAGACGCCGTGGACGTTGCCGAAGGTCAGCGCGGCCATGTAGCGGCCCTGCTCGCCGAAGCCGAGGGCCTCGACGGTCGCGATCGCGTCATCGAGCGTCGTGTAGAGGTGCTCGTTGATGTCGTGCGAGACGCCGTCCTCCTCGCCGCCGACGACGCCGATCTCGACCTCGAGGATCGCGTTGATCGCCTTGACGCGGGGGAGGATCTCCTTGGCGATCGCCAGGTTCTCGTCGAGGGGAACGGCCGAGCCGTCCCACATGTGCGACTGGAACAGCGGCTCGCGACCGGCCTTGACCTCCTCCTCGGAGGCGGCGATCAGCGGGTAGACGAAGCCGTCGAGCGCGTTCTGCGGGCAGTGGTCGGTGTGCAGCGCGACGGTGACCGGGTAGTTCTTGGCGACCTCGGTGGCGAACTTCGCGAAGGCGATGGCTCCGGCGGCGCGGTTCTTGACCGTGTGGCCGGCGAAGTAGTCGGCGCCTCCGGTCGTGACCTGGATGATGCCGTCCGAGCCGGCCTCGGAGAGGCCCTGCAGCACCGAGTTGATGGTCTGCGAGGAGGAGACGTTGAACGCGGGGTACGCGAAGCCGCCCTTCTTCGCCTTGTCGAGCATCTCTGCGTACTGGTCCGGGGTAGCGACGGGCATGGCATCTCCTTTGACGGATGAACGGGAGGGGGTCGGGCGAGGCCCGCGTCGGCGTCGAGTCTAGCGAGGCGGCCGCGGCGGTCCCCCCGGGCGCGGGGCACGCCTCCGATAGGCTCGGTCCCGGGATGGGGATCCGCTCCGCGGGTCCTGCGACGACGCCGTCTGCACGAACTCGAACGCGAAGGACTCCGCGCTGTGACCGAAATCGACCACGACTCGCTCTACCTCCACCCGGACCGCAACCTCGGCATGGAGCTCGTCCGCGCCACCGAGGCGGCCGCCATCCGCGCGGTCCCCTTCATCGGCAAGGGCGACAAGAACGCCGCCGACGGCGCCGCCGTCGACGCGATGCGCACCTTCCTCGGCACCGTCAACTTCGACGGGGTCGTCGTCATCGGCGAGGGCGAGAAGGACAACGCCCCGATGCTCTACAACGGCGAGCACGTCGGCAACGGCTCCGGGCCGGCCGCCGACATCGCGGTGGACCCGATCGACGGGACGTCGCTGACCGCCGCGGGCCGCCAGAACGCGCTGTCGATGATCGCGGTCGCCGACCGCGGCGCGATGTTCGACCCCTCGGCCGTCTTCTACATGGAGAAGATCGTCACGGGGCCGGAGGGCGTCGGGATCATCGACATCCAGCGCCCGATCGGCGAGAACATCCGCGCGCTGGCGCGGGCCAAGCGCAAGCCGGTCGATGAGATGCGGATCGCGGTGCTCGACCGCCCCCGCCACGCGCAGCTGATCGACGACATCCGCGCCGCCGGTGCGGGGACGCGCCTGCTGCTCGACGGCGACGTGGCGGGCGGCATCAACGCCGCGCGGCACGACTCGCGGGTCGACATGTGCGTGGGCACCGGAGGGACGCCCGAGGGCATCATCACCGCGTGCGCCATCCGCGCGCTCGGCGGCGTGATCCAGGGCATCCTCCGGCCGAAGGACGATGACGAGCGCCAGCGCGCGATCGACGCGGGTCACGACCTCGACCGCGTTCTGCACGCGAACGACCTGGTCCGCAGCGACAACACCTACTTCGTCGCCACCGGCGTGACCAATGGCGGCCTGGTCAAGGGCGTCCGCAAGGAGGGCCACATCATCACCACGGAGTCGATCGTCCTGCGCTCGCGCTCGGGCACGATCCGCCGCGTGACGGCCCAGCACCTCGCGGAGAAGTGGGTCTAGGAGCGATCTCCCGCCCTGCTGGGCGGGCAGGCGCGCAGCGGCGCTGCGCCCTGCCGGCCGAGTAGCCGCGGCGCTCCATGTTGGTCGAGTAGCCGCGGAGCGGCGTATCGAGACCCACCTCCAATGGACGGTGGATCTCGATACGCGCCCTGCGGGCGCTACTCGATCAGCATGGTGTCGGTCGAGACCCGCCGCTCAGGCGGTGCGCTCGTCCGGGGCGAGGAGCTCGACGGCGGTGAGCCGACGCGGGGAGACGGTGACGCCGGTGACCGGCTCGATCACGCGCGACTCGTCGAGCGAGTCGAACTGGCGCGCGGTGACGAGGACGCGCGTCTCGAGCGAGCCGGCGAAGGCGTTGTAGGAGTCGACGGTCTTCTCGATGGAGCGGCGCAGTCCCTCCGCGTGATCGGCGAGGGTGGCGAGGCGCGTGTAGAGGGTCCTGCCGAGATCGAGCAGGCGCTTCGCGTCGTCCGTCAGGACGTCCTGCTGCCAGGTGTAGGCCACGGTCTTCAGCACCGACCACAGCGTCACCGGCGAGGCGAGAGCCACCCGCTTACGGAAGGCGTACTCGAGCAGGGTCGGGTCCGCGTCGAGGGCGCTCGCGAGCAGGGGCTCGCTGGGGATGAACGCGATGACGAACTCCGGGCTCGCCGGCAGCCCCGTCCAGTAGGCCCGGTTCGCGAGCGCGTCGATGTGCCCGCGCAGCGCGCGGACGTGCGCCCGCAGCAGCCCCGCGCGCCGAGCCTCCTCCTCGGCGCCCGCCCCCGCCGGGATCGCGCTCGCCTCGAGGTACGCGTCGAACGGCACCTTCGCGTCCACCGCGATCGCCTTGCCGCCCGGGAGGCGGACGACCATGTCGGCGCGCCCCCGGCCGCCCTCGCCCTCGAGCCCGAACTGCACATCGAAGTCGACCCGCTGGGTCAGCCCCGCGGCCTCGACCACGTTGCGCAGCTGGGTCTCGCCCCACGCACCGCGGCTGGCGCTCGAGCGCAGCGCCGAGGCGAGCGTCTCGGTCGTGGAGCGGAGCCGCTCGCCGGCGAGGCGCTGCCCCTCCAGCTGCTCGGTGATGGCGCCGAACTGCGCGGCGCGCTCGCTCTCGAGGCGCCGCACCGACTCCTGCATCCCGCGCAGGCTCTCGGCCACGGGGGAGAGGGTCTGCAGGATCCGCGCGTCGTGGCGCTCGCGCTCGGCGACGACGCGCAGCTGCTCCTGCAGCTCGCGGATCTGGTCGCGGGCGGAGCCGAGGTGCTCGCGGTGCTGCTCGACGACCGACTCGTGACGCTCCTCGAGGCCCTCCGCGCGCGCCTGAGCGGTGGCCAGCTCGAGGGCGAGCGCGGTGTCGGGAGTGCGGCCGCGGGCGAGCAGCACGGCGACGACGGCGGCGAGGAGGGCGCCGATGACGAGACCGAGGACGAAGCTGAGTTCCATGCGCCGAGGAGACCACGGACCTCCGACATCCGAGCGGCGACACTCCTCGGCAGGCCCGATCGGTGCCCCGCACGGCCGCTAGCGTGGAGGGATGAGCTCGGCCGATCCCTCCGCCGCCTCCCGGTCCGCCGTGCGGCGCCGACGGGGAGGGGCGGCGGCCCTGGCGGCCCTCGCGGTCGTGCTGCTGCTGCCCGCGGCGGCGGATCTCGAGGCCGTGGCCGCCCCGGCGCATGAGCCGCCGAGCATCCGGATGTGGACCGATCTGGCGGGCGGCGTCGACGAGTCCGGCTTCGATCCCGGCGACATCGTCTCGGACGAGGTCTTCTTCGACGGCGACGCCCTCGGCCCGCTGACGATCCAGGCGTTCCTCGATGCACGCGTGCCGGACTGCGCGGGGACGGACGTCCCGTGCCTGCGGGACTACGCCGAGGACACCGGCGACGTGGCCGCGGACGAGCAGTGCGACGCCTACCGCGGCGGCGCGGACCGCTCCGCCGCGGACATCATCGGCTCGGTCGCGGGGGCCTGCGACGTCAGCCCCGCCGTGCTGCTGACGCTGCTGCAGAAGGAGCAGTCGCTGGTCACCGACAGCGCGCCGAGCGAGCGCCAGTTCCGCAGCGCCACCGGCTACGGCTGCCCGGACACGGCGGACTGCGACAGCGACTACTTCGGCTTCTTCGGCCAGGTCTACGGGGCGGCCTGGCAGTTCCAGCGCTACCGCAACCCCGAGAGCAGCTTCGACTGGTACCCGGTGGGCGAGACCAGCGAGATCCAGTACTCGCCGGACGCGGCGTGCGGGACCGCCCCGGTGCGGATCGAGAACGCGGCGACGGCGGGTCTCTACTACTACACGCCCTACCAGCCGAACGCGGCGGCCCTGGCGAACCTGTACGGCTCGGGCGACGCCTGCTCCGCCTACGGCAACCGCAACTTCTGGCGCATCTTCAGCAACTGGTTCGGCGACCCGAGCCCCGGGGAGTGAGCCGGGTCGCGGGCGTCAGGCGGCGACCGGCGCCTTCGGGCGGAGGCGCTTGACCGAGACGCCGGCGAGCTCGCCGAGCTCGGCCAGGCTCGCGGCCCCGTGGCGGCGGGCGGCGTGCACCACGATCGCCGCGCACGCCTCGGCGTCGGCGGACGCGTCGTGGTGGCGGAAGTCGTCGTAGCCGGCGGCGAACGCGACGGACGGCAGACGGTAGGACTCGAGCTCGTAGGTCTTGCGGGCGAGCTGGAGCGAGCAGAGGTAGTCGTAGGCGGGGAGCTCGAGCGCGGTCGCGGCGCAGGCGGCGCGGATGACGCTCATGTCGAAGCCGGCGTTGTGCGCGACGAACACGTCCTCGCCGGCGAAGGCGACGAGGTCGGCGAACTGCTCGACCCAGGAGGCGGCGCCGTGCACGTCGTGCTTGCGGATGCCGTGGATGCGGCTGTTCCACTCGAGGAAGTCGTCGTAGCCGTAGGGCGGGCGGATGAGCCAGCCCGCACGGTCGACGACGCGGCCGTCGCGGACCTTGACGAGGCCGACCGAGCAGGCCGAGGCTCCGTGCGAGTTGGCGGTCTCGAAGTCGATGGCGGTGAAGTCGATGGGCACGCTCCAGCCTCTCACGCACCTCCGACGCCGCCCGGAGCGGCACGCGGCGCCCCCGCGGCCCACGCCCGGGCCCCCGCGACCACGCCGTAGGATGGATGCCCGTGGCTCTCACTATCGCAATCGTCGGACTCCCCAACGTCGGCAAGTCGACGCTCTTCAACGCGCTGACCAAGAACACGGTGCTCGCCGCGAACTACCCGTTCGCGACGATCGAGCCCAACGTCGGAGTCGTGAACCTGCCCGACTCCCGCCTCGAGGTGCTCGCCGGCATCTTCGGCTCGGAGCGGATCCTCCCCGCCCCCGTCTCCTTCGTCGACATCGCCGGCATCGTCCGCGGTGCCTCGGAGGGCGAGGGCCTGGGCAACAAGTTCCTCGCCAACATCCGCGAGGCCGACGCCATCGCGCAGGTCATCCGCGGCTTCGAGGACGCCGACGTCGTGCACGTCGACGGCAAGGTCGACGCCGCCAGCGACATGGAGACCATCAACACCGAGCTCGTCCTCGCGGACCTGCAGACCCTCGAGAAGGCCGAGGCGCGGTACGAGAAGGAGCTCAAGGGGAAGAAGATCGAGCCGATCGTCCTCGAGACGGCGAAGAAGGCCCGCGAGTTCCTCGACACCGGCAAGCCGCTCTCCGCGTCCTCGATCGAGCTCGAGCCGATCCGCGAGCTCGGCCTGCTGACCGCGAAGCCCTTCATCTACGTCTTCAACGTCGACGAGGCGGTGCTGACCGACGAGGCGCGCAAGGCCGAGCTGGCCGCGCTGGTCGCCCCCGCGCACGCGATCTTCCTCGACGCCAAGATCGAGTCCGAGCTGATCGACCTCGACGAGGCGGACGCCGCCGAGATGCTCGAGTCCACCGGCCAGACCGAGTCGGGCCTCAACCAGCTCGCGACCATCGGCTTCGACACCCTGGGCCTGCAGACCTACCTCACGGCGGGCCCGAAGGAGACGCGCGCCTGGACGATCGGCAAGGGCTGGACCGCTCCGCAGGCGGCCGGCGTGATCCACACCGACTTCCAGAAGGGCTTCATCAAGGCCGAGATCATCTCGTTCGACGACCTCGTCGAGACCGGCTCGATCGCCGAGGCCCGCGCCAAGGGCAAGGCCCGCATCGAGGGCAAGGACTACGTCATGCAGGACGGCGACGTGGTGGAGTTCCGCTTCAACGTGTGACGCGGTTCTCCTCTGCGAGCCGGGCGGCGGGGGGACCGCGCAGCGCAGGCGCCTGGAAGTACGGGTCTGCTCGGCGCGAATCGCTGGTGACGAGGTCGGATGGCGCGCCAGCGTCGGTGCCGGGCATTCCTCCACGATCCAGCTCTGACATACTCGGGCAACGCCGTGCGACACGAGGGGAAGACGTGCCGGGGAGACCACCGCATCCGGATGCCCGTGCCGAGCAGTTCCTTCAGTGGTTGGAGAGCATCGGGTGGTCGGTCGTACTCGGCGACGCTCACTTCCTCGGTCGGTGCGGTGGGACCTGCGGGCACCGTGAACTCGTGCAGAACGTGGCCGAGATCCGACCGATGATTGAGATCCGACGACGGTCGGTGGAAAAGTACTCGTGTACGACCGAGGAGGAAGACCGATGATGCAGGGCTACGTGGAAGTGAGCTGCATCGTCATCGGAGCAGCTGAGGAGTCTGAGTTCGATGACGCGATCTGCAGCGTGGCCACCGAGATGTCCCGCCTTGAAGGCGGTCTCGGAGTCGCGATCTCGGGCTCGGCGTCGACACGCTCCCTCGTCTTCGAGATCCCTGTCGATGACGAGGACGACACGAGTGATCCGCTCACCTGGGCCCTGGCTCTCGTCCGCGCCGCATCGCACGCCGCGTCGCTGGGGACGCCGGGCTGGCCGACAGTGCGTGTCGAGGAGATGCGCCGTGACAGCGTCGAGGCGCCCGCGGTGGTCTGAGTCCTCCGCCGTGTTCTTGTGAACACGGCGACCACTCGTCGTCCGAGACGCGCGACCGCCCGGGCGCACCTGCCCGGGCGGAAACGGTCTGTCGTCGTCGGTGCGGGGTGGTTCTGACGCGACGGGCGTCCGAAGCCGCGATTCAGGGGGACGCGTGCGATGAGCAGCGGTGAAGAACGACAGCGGATCCTGCGTTTCTGGTGGCTCCTCGAGCTGTTCAGTCCGCAGAGCGTGCCGCGGCCGACACCTCGTGCAGCGGGGGCGGCCGACAGGCAGGTGATCGAGTGGCGGCCGGGAGATCCGCTGCCGTGGAAGGTACTGCCGACTCCGCGGCGAGTGGGCGGGTCCGAGCGTGCGTGGCGACACACGGTGTACCTGGGCGTCTACGACCTCGAATCGACGTACGACAGCCTTCAGCGCGCGTTCGGGGAGGACACGGACGCGTACGACGAACGGTCGGCGGGCCGTAGCGCTGCGGCCGGCCTTCTCGTGGGTGCCGACGGCGTTCTGGCGGTCGACTCCGCGGTCCTCTCATCCGCGCTGTGGGCGGTCGGGCGGATCGGGACACACGGCATCGATGATCCGGAGTGGGCAGCGGGCTTCCCCGAGGCGGTGAAGGCGTTCCGAGAGGCGGTGGACGAGCACGAGGGCGGGCGCCCGGGCGGTCGTGGCGACGCCGCCCCCGCACAGGACTCCGAATCGCTGACCGCGCTGACACGGCTCGCTCATGAGATGGAGGGGGTGAGCGGAAGGCCGGAGCTCGCCACGCCCGTCGCGGTCATCCAGTCCGTCGCCGTCTCCGTCCGGCGCCAGGACGACCCGGCTGACATCGACTTCCTCAACAGCCTGTTCCTCGACGACCTCGCGGCCGTCCGCGCCGCGGTCGCGAAGGGGCACGGCGGCGAGGCGCTGACCGAGTATCTGACGAGCGGGGGCCGGCTCGACGAGAGCTCCCGCGTCGATGTCATGCTCGACGACGCGGCGACCGAGGACGGCGTCGTCGTCGAGCGGCTTCCGCTCGGGCGCTGGCCGTCCACGCCCGAGCACGGTCTCTCCCTGCGTCAGCAGTTCGCGGTGAACCGGGCACTGGTCGATCTCGGGCCCGGACGCGGACTGATGGGCGTGAACGGACCGCCCGGCACGGGCAAGACGACGATGCTCCGCGACATACTGGCGGGCAACGTCGTCGAGCGGGCCCGCCGCCTCGCCGCCCTCGAGCGAGCGGAGGACGCGTTCGGTCCGAAGACTCATTGCTGGAAGGCCGGTGACGGCCGCACGCGCATCGTGCGGGAGGTGCGGCCGGAGTTGACCGGCTACGAGATGGTCGTCGCCTCCGCCAACAACGCGGCCGTGGAGAACGTGACGGCGGAGATCCCGGCGCGAACGGCGATCGACCGCCCGTGGAGCGAAGAGGCGGACTACTTCGCCGACATCGCTAGAGAGGTGCTCGCTGCTTCCACGTCCCGGAGCGACGGTGATGAGGCTGTCGATGCGTGGGGCCTGGTGGCGGCACGACTCGGCAACAAGCGCAATCGCAGCGCGTTCCAGTCGGCCTTCTGGTTCGGCGGAAGGGGCTCGGCGAGCGGTGCCTACGAACCGGACGCGGCCGGCGGCATGCTGGCGTTGCTCAAGGAGTGGCGCGACGGCGCCGGCCCGCCTCGCTCGTGGAAGGCTGCGCGGGACGCTTTCGCGGAGGCGGAGCGGCGCGTCGAGGCGCTGCTCGAACAACGGCGGGAGCAGCAGGCACGCCACTCGACGCTTCCCCGCGCGGTGGAGGAGCAGAACCGGATCGCGGAGATCGTCACATCGCTCCGGTCCCGCCTCGACGCTGCGAAAGAGGAGCGGATCGCCCGCGAAGCCGCTGTCGATGGTGCGAGCGCTCTCCTCGCGAGCATCGAGGTCGCCCGGGAGCGCATCCGTGCCCGGAGGCCCGGTGTGCTCGCGACGATCATGTCCCTCGGTCGGTCACGACGCGACTGGCGAAGAGAACTGACTCCGGTCGAGGCCTCGGCCCGTGCGGCGAGCGCCGCCCGCGACGAGGAACGATCCCTGCTCGCCGGGATCGACGACCGCGGAGAGCGGCTCGACCGCGACCTCGCGAGCGCTCGGCGTGAGCGGGCGCAGGCGACGGAGTCCCTCGCCCGGCTGAGGCAGCAGCTCGCCGCCGACGAGGAGCAGGTCGGTGCCGGGTACCCGGGCGAGGCGTGGACCGGGAACGCCCGAGAGATGCGCGCCCCCTGGCTCGACCCGGTGCTGGACGAAGCCCGGTCCGATCTCTTCCTCGCTGCACTGGACCTCCACAGGGATCTCCTCGCGAACACGGCGGCCGAGATGATCCCCGGGCTGCGGGCGGCGCTCGACATCGTCGTGGGCGGAGGGCCGCGCGGGCTCGAGCCGGCCAAGCGGCGGGCGGCCTGGCAGCTCTTCTTCCTCGTCGTCCCGCTGGTCTCGACGACGTTCGCCTCGCTCGGGCGGATGTTCGGCGACGTCGGTCAGGAGAGCATCGGCTGGCTCCTCATCGACGAGGCAGGCCAGGCCTGCCCGCAGTACGCCGCAGGAGCGATCTGGCGGGCGCGCCGAGTCGTCGTGGTCGGTGATCCCCTCCAGCTCCAGCCCGTCGTGACGATGCCGCGGAAGGCTCAGCGCGACATCGCCTCCGCGTTCGGCTTGGACGACACCTGGATTCCTCCGCAGGCGTCGGTGCAGACCCTGGCCGACAGGGTCTCCTTGCACGGCACGACACTCACGCAGGCCGATCGTCAGGTGTGGGTGAGTGCACCGCTCACCGTGCACCGCCGCTGCGACGACCCGATGTTCAGCCTCTGCAACGCGATCGCCTACGGCGGCATCATGGTGAACGGCGTGAAGCGCGACCTCACTCACCCTGAGAAGCCCGATCTCTTCGACAGTGAAGCCGGCCCACGCGTCGTCACGAGCCGGTGGATCGACGAAGCGGCTCCGACACCGGGAACACATCTCCAGGAGAATCAGATCGCGCGCCTCGAGAGCGGTCTGTCGTATCTCAAGGGGCTCGGGATCCCTCCGAGCCAGGTGATCGCGATCTCGCCGTTCCGCGCTGTCGCCGATCGGCTCTCTGCGCTGTCCACGCAGTATCCGGGTCTCACGGCGGGCACGATCCACACGGCGCAGGGGAGGGAGGCGCCCGTGGTGTTCCTGGTCCTGGGCGGGGATCCGAGCTCGCCAGGGGCTCGCGCGTGGGCCGCCTCCTCCGTCAACCTCGTGAACGTCGCGGCCAGTCGAGCCAGCCGTCGACTGTTCGTCATCGGCGACCGCGACGCGTGGCGAGGGCACGACTACTTCCGCGAGCTCGCTGGACATCTGTCTGTCGACACCGATCGCCAGAGCTGACGTCTCTTCTTCTCGGGTTCGGGTGATCTCGGTTGCTCGCGGATCGCGCACTTCCCTGCGCGCGCGATCTCACCTCGGTATTATCAGGTGATGGCCATGACTCTTGGACCGACCGACGCGCAGGACAGTTCTCCGACTGGGCCGACGGAGGCGCAGGGGATCGGCAAGCAGGAGGCGGCGGTGCGCGCCACCCTCGAGGCAGCCGATCGACGCGCGCACCGCGACGACGTCACTGCGCTGTCCGCCCGTGGGCGAGCGCGGTACGCGGCTCTGCTCGATCGACTCGCTGAGTAGTTCGGCGTGGGACTCGCGACAGGTGCGATGTCTGCGGCTCGAGGACCTGCTCGCTTCGGCCCTACGATCCGGGGTGCCACCCACCCGCGATCGTGGTCTCCTCGGCTCGGCTGGATGCCCGTCGTCGTCTTCCTCGGGCTCAACGGACTCGAACTCGACGCCCCGGAGGACGACGCGTACGACCTCGTCGTCGGCGTCGCCACCGGCCCGGTCACTGCAGAGGAGACGGCGAGCGTGCTCGGATCGTGGACGCGGGCCGTCGAGTAGCCCGTGTTCCGTCGGGTCAGTTCAGGACGTCGCCGATGATCCAGCTGGAGAGGCCGACCAGCGTGCAGACGCCGACGACCACCCAGGCGACGGTCTTCCGGACCGAGCGGGCGGCGGCCTCCGAGGTGAGCGGGGTCGGCCGCAGCGGCGCGACGTAGGCGGGCGGGGCCTCGGTGGCGCCCGGGATCAGGCGGGGGAGGGTCACCGGGCGGCCGTCGACCCAGTTCGCGGGGAGCTCGGCGGCGCGGGCGGCCTGGAGAGTCAGCTCGGCCTTCAGCGGCGAGCCCTGGATGGCGCAATAGGCGACCGCGGTCAGGCCGAGGCCGGCGAGGTGCCGGAGCGTGGGCGCGAACTGCTCGGACGTCGCCGTGGTCAGCTCGCCGACGCGATCGCCGTCCAGGCGCACCTCGACGAGACCGCCGACGAGGTGCAGCGTCACGAGGAGGAGGCCGCGGCCGCCGGCGGGGACGACCCCGGCCAGGCGCACGAAGTGCTCGTCCTCGCGCTGCACCTGCAGGGCGCGGCCCCAGGGGAGGATCGAGTAGCGGGACTCCGGTGGCGCGTTGAGCGGGACGAGCAGCTCGGGGGCGACCAGGGCCACCTTGACCGAGGCGCGCAGGCCCTCCTCCGTCCGCTCCACGCGCAGGCGGGCGGTCGTGGTGGGGGCGGCGCCGCTGGCGACCACGCGGTCGAGTGCTGTGCGCTCGGGCGCGGTGCGGTAGGCGTCGGGGAGGTAGCCGATCACCCGTCCGCCGGCGCGGACGGAGACGGCGGGGGTGCCGGTCGGGTGGTCGGGCTCGGGGACGAGGACGACGTCGAGGAGCTGGTCCGACACCTCGCCGATGCGCAGGGGACGGGCCGCGACGGCGGCGATCTCCTCGATCCGCTCGGCCTCGTCGGTGGCGTCGACGGTCGGGGCGCCGGCGGCGTTCGGCAGGCGGTACTCGACGTGCTCGGCGGCGGCGGGCGCCGGGCGGGGTGCTGCCCGGTCCGCCGCGGGGAGTGCCGCGTCGTCGGTCGAGCGGCGGGCGTCGGTCCACGCCGTGCCGTCCCACCAGCGCATCGTCCCCGGGTGCGCGTCGTCGCTGTACCAGCCCGCAGGTGCGGCGCGTTCGTCGTCCACCGGGTCCCCGTTCTCTCGGCCCATCGAGTCTACGAGGGGCGCCGGAGTGCCCTGACGCGCCCGGGACCGTGCCGACTACTCGAAAGTCGCGGTACTCGCCCGCGACTACCGCGACTTCTGCGGAGTGGAGTGGAGTCGGGTCCGGCTCAGAGGGCCGGGTCCTCGTCCGCCGGGTCCTCGGTCGCGAAGGCGACGAGCTGCACGGGGGCGCCGGCGCAGTCGCCGAGCGACGGAGCGGAGTCGAGGACGTCGGCGACGAGACCGCTGACGTGGCGGGCGTGTCCCGGATTGATCGGGGCGGGGTCCTCGAGGACCTCCACCAGCCGGTGGAGCACGGCGCAGGTCTCCGGACGCGGCATGGCTTCCACGGTATTGACGGGTCCCTCCTCCCGGTAGAGGCGATTCGCGCCAGACCCCCCGTCTAGTCTTCGGAGATGACTCGATTCGAAGGCTCCGTCGTCCTCGTCCTCGGCGCCTCCGGCGGCCTCGGGCGCCTCATCGCGGAGGACCTGGTGCAGCGCGGCGCGACAGTGGTCCGCTCGGGCCGCGACGCCGGCGCTCTGGGCGAGGCTCCGCTCGTCGCGGACCTGCTCGGCGAGGACGCTCCGCAGCGCCTCGTCGACGAGGTCCTCCGCCGGCACGGACGGCTGGACGGCGTCGTGATCGCCGCCGGCGTCGTCGCCTTCGGCCCGTCGGCCGAGCTCGACGCGGCGGTGCTGGAGGAGCTCGTCGACGTGAACGCCCTCGCGCCGATCCGCGTGCTGACGGCGGCGTTCGCGGCTCTCTCCGCCTCCGAGCGACGGCCGTTCGCGGTCACGATCAGCGGGGTGGTCGCGGAGGCGCCGACCGCCGGGCTCGCGGCGTACTCCGCCTCGAAGGCGGCCCTGCACTCGTTCGTCCGGGCGTCGGCGCGGGAGTACAAGAAGGCCGGGATCCTGCTGCTGGACGCGCGCCCCGGGCACACCGAGACCGCCCTCTCGCAGCACCCGCTGGCGGGGACGGCACCGCGGTTCGGCGCGGGGCACTCGCCGGAGTCGGTCGCCGCGCGGATCGTCCGCGCCGTCGAGGACGCCGAGACGGACCTGCCTCCCGCGGCCTTCGACGCCTAGCGGCGCTGCGGGATCGACGGCGGGCGCGCCCCTCCACAGCCGCGGATCGGCCGGTCCCTCCACGGAAGCCGGGATCCGACTCCCGAGCGGTGACCGCCGTCGTCACGATCGACGCATGGGAATCCGTTATTACGCCTACGCCTTCGATGCCGACCTGACCGAGCGCGCGCTCGCCGACCCGCGGAGCGTGATCGACGACGACGTCCTCGCGGGCGCCTGGGGGATGCCGCACGGCAGCGCGATCGAGGCCGCCGACCTGCGGCCGCCCGTGCCGGAGGAGGACATGCTCTGCCTCGACAGGGCGTGGTCAGGGCTGCAGGCGCTGACCGCGCCGCGCTCGCCGGGGCAGCCGCCGCGGCCCGCCCACCGCATGCTGGAGGGCCGGGTCTCGCTGCGGGGGATGTGCTGGGACCCGTGGGTGCGCGCCGTCCCTCCGGGCGACGTCGCCGAGATCGCCGACGACCTGCTCGCGCTGCGGTCGGAGGTCGAGGAGGGGCTCGCGGAGCATCCCGAGGGCGCGCAGCTCGGGCAGTACCTCGACCGCGCGGTGGACTTCGCCTCCCGGGTCGCGCGCTCGGGCCGCGGCTTCGCCTACCTGATCGGCTAGGCGCGTGCCCCGACGGCGCCGGCGGGGTGCGTGCTCCCTCGCATCACGCGGTCGCGAAGCGCTTCGCCGAGCGCTCGCGGGCCTTCGCCGCCTCGACCTCGCGGTCCTTGGGCGGCGCGGTCGTCACCAGGTCCTCGAGCAGGTGGCCGGTGATGTGGGCGATCTCGGCGACGGCGCGGTCGAACGCCTCCTGGTTGGCCTTGGACGGGGCGCTCGCACCGCTGATCTTGCGGACGTACTGGAGGGCGGCGGCGTGCACCTCCTCATCGGTCGCGGCGGGCTCGAAGTTGTGGAGGGTGTGGATGTTCCGGCACATGCGACGAGGGTACGACCGGGCGCGCGCGGGCGCGAGAGGGCGGACATCCGCCGTTCACCCCGGCGTCGCTCGCGACCCCTAGCGTCGCTCCGTGCCCTCCGTCTCCGATCACCCCCTCCGCTCCGCCGCCCCGCTCGATGGCGCTCTCGTGCCCTCGCCCGAGCTGCTCCGCACGCTCACACTCGAGGACGCCCGCGATCTCGTCGTGCTCGACGAGGACGACGACGATCCGGTGCTGCTGCGCCGCGACGGCACGCAGGTCGACACCTGGCGCGAGGGCTACCCCTACGACGAGCGCATGTCGCGCGAGGAGTACGAGGCGGGCAAGCGGCTGCTGCAGATCGAGCTGCTGAAGCTGCAGAACTGGATCAAGAAGCACGGCCGGCGCCTCGTGGTGGTCTTCGAGGGGCGCGACGCCGCGGGCAAGGGCGGCACGATCAAGCGCTTCACCGAACACCTGAACCCGCGCGGTGCCCGCGTCGTCGCGCTCGAGAAGCCGACCGAGCGCGAGGGCTCGCAGTGGTACTTCCAGCGCTACGTCTCGCATCTGCCCGCCGCGGGCGAGATCGTGCTGTTCGACCGCTCCTGGTACAACCGGGCCGGAGTCGAGCGCGTGATGGGCTTCTGCACCCCGGCGCAGTACGACGAGTTCATCCGGCAGACGCCGCTGTTCGAGAGCATGCTGGTCGGCGAGGGGATCGACCTGGTCAAGCTGTGGTTCTCGGTCTCCGCCGAGGAGCAGCGCACCCGGTTCACCATCCGCATGATCGACCCGGTGCGCCAGTGGAAGCTGTCGCCGATGGACCTCGCCTCGCTCGACAAGTGGGGCGACTACACCGCCGCCAAGGAGGCGATGATGGCCGCGACCGACACGGCCGACGCGCCGTGGACGATCGTCAAGAGCAACGACAAGAAGCGCGCTCGGCTCGAGGCGATGCGCTACGTGCTGAGCCTCTACGACTACGACGGCCGCGACGACGAGGTCGTCTCGCCGCTCGGGCCCGACCCGCTGATCGTCGGCTCGGCGGCCGACGTCCACGAGCGCGGCGAGCACGGGGCGCCCGCGCGGTCGTCGGACTAGCGCGAGACCGGGGGACGGGGTCATGGGCGACAGGGGCATGGGGGACGGTGTCATGGGGGACAGGACGATGCGGAGCCGTGCTGCGGGGAACGGCGTCGCGCGCAGCGGCGGCGCGCACGATCTGCCGGGGGTGCACCTGCGCTGGCTGGCGCTCGACGAGCAGAGCCTCGACGCCGAGCGGCTGCTGCCGCTGCTGGGCCGGGCCGAGCAGGAGCGCTACCGGGCCACGATGTCCGCGGCCGTGGCCGAGCGGTTCGTCTTCGGTCGTGTGCTGCTGCGGATGCTCGTGGGCGAGCTGCTCGAGCGACCGGCCACCGCGGTCCGCGTCGTCGCCTGCTGCCCCCGCTGCGGCGCCGCGCACGGACGCCCGTGGATCGAGGGCGCCGAGCACCTCTCGGTGAGCATCGCGCACTGCCGGGGAGCGGTCGTGGTCGCGGCGAGCAGCGCGGGGGTCGTCGGGGTCGACGTCGAGCCGGCCGCCGGTCCCGCCGAGCGCGGGATCGCGATCACCCGGATCGCGGGTGCGCCCTTCGCCACGGGCGGGATCCGCGCGGCCGACCCGATCCTGCACTGGACCCGCATCGAGGCCGCCCTGAAGGCCGACGGCCGCGGGCTCGACCTCGATCCGCGTCTCGTCCGGATCCACGAGTCCCGCTTCGCCGCGGAGGCGCGGATCGACGCCTCGCGCTTCCGCCTCGCCGAGCCGCATCTCGATCCGTCGCTGCGGGTGAGCGTCGCCCTCGGCGACGTCGGTGGCGGTGCAGGACCGATCATCGGCTGGCGCCGCGAGCACGGCGACGCGCTCGAGGACTCGCTGGTCTCAGCGGGCGGGCGGTAGCGGCGGCAGCCGCACGTCGACGAGCCAGGCGTCGAGCAGCGCCGAGACGCCGGTCGCCGCAGTGGTGCCCGCTACCTCGGCGCAGAGCGCGCGGAAGTCGTCCTCGGTCGCAGTGCCGGAGGCGTGCCGGGCGGTCCAGGTGCGCAGGAGCCCGAAGAAGGACTCGTCGCCGAGGCGCAGTCGCAGCGCGTGCAGCGCCAGCGCTCCGCGCTTGTAGACGCGGTCGTCGAAGAGATCGACCGGCCCCGGATCGCCCAGCACGAGGTCCTGCGGCTGCAGCCGGAGAAGCGCATGGTGGCGGCGCGCCTGCGCGTCGGCGGTGAGCCCGCCCGACTCCTCGGACCAGAGCCACTCTGCATAGCAGGCGAAGCCCTCGTTGAGCCAGATGTGCCGCCAGCGCGCGAGACCGACGCTGTTGCCGAACCACTGGTGCGCCAGCTCGTGGGCGATCAGCCGCTCTGAGCCGCCGCGGCCGTCGACGTGGTTGGCGCCGAACACGGCCATGCCCTGCGCCTCGAGCGGGATCTCCAGCTCGTCCGCGGTGACCACGACGGTGTACTGCGCGAACGGGTACGGGCCGAACACCCGGGCGAAGAACGCGAGCATGGCGCCCAGGGGAGCGAGGTCGCGGGCGGCGCGCGTGGCCAGGGCGGCCGGGCGCGCGAGGGTGACGGAGACTCCGGAGAGCAGCCGGTCCTCGAGGACGTAGCGGCCGATCTGCACCGAGGCGAGATAGCTCGCAGTCGGCTCAAGCTGCTCGTAGAGCCAGGTGCGCCGGCCGGAGCGCTCGCTCGTCTCGAGCAGCACGCCGTTGGCGAGGACGGAGTAGCCCTCCTCCGCGCTCACCCGGATGCGGTAGGCGGCCTTGTCGGTGACGTCGTCGTTGCAGGGGTACCAGGTGGAAGCGCCGGAGGGCTGCGAGGCGACGAGCACGCCGTCGGTCAGCTCCTCCCAGCCGAGCTCGCCCCAGTGGCTGGCGCGCGGGCCGGGATGCCCGCCGTACTCGATCTCGACGAGGGCGCTCGCCCCGGCCTCGATCGGCTCCGCGGGCGTGATCCGGAGCTTGTGCGCGGCCTGGTCGGCACGGGCCTTCCGGCCGTCGACGCGGACGCGGCTCGCGCGGAGGCGGCTGAGGTCGAGGGAGAAGCGGCGCAGCGGCTGGAGCGCGACGATCCGCAGCGTCGCGCGACCGGCGAGGCGGTTGCTCGACACCCGGTAGTCGAGGTCGAGGTCGTACGACTCGACGCGGTACCCGGTGTTGCCGAGGCCCGGGAGGTACGGGTCGCCCGCCGTGTCCAGGCCGGTCTGCCCGGTGCTCACGCGACGGGCGCGTGGTAGTCGCCGACGCGCACCTCGCGCCACGGACCGATCGGGTTCCCGCTCCACCGGCTGCCCGCAGGCACCAGCTCGCCGCGCATGACGAGCGAGGCGGGGCCGACCGTGCCGTGCGCCGCGATCGTGGCCGCAGGGAGGATCACGCTGTGCGGGCCGAGGGTCGCGCCGGCGTCGAGACTCACGAGATCCATGCTCATGATTCGATCATGGAACAGGTGCGTCTGCACGACGCAGCCCCGGTTCACGGTCGCTCCGTCGCCCAGATCGACGAGATCGGCCTCGGGGAGCCAGTAGCTCTCGCACCAGACGCCCGAGCCGATCCGCGCGCCGAGGCTGCGCAGCCACCAGACCAGGGCGGGGGTGCCGGCCGCGGCGTGCGCGAACCAGGGGGCCGCGACCATCTCGGTGAAGGTGTCGGCCAGCTCGCTCCGCCAGACGAATGAGGACCAGAGCGGGTGCTCGCTCGGCTGAACGCGCTGGATCAGCAGCCACTTCGCCGCGGTCGAGACGCCGGCGGCGACCGCTCCCGCGACGAGCAGGACGCCCCCGCCGACGACGGCCGTCGCGACCGCGCCGATCACGGGCACGAGCGCCAGCAGCGCCACGACGACGCCGACCCCGATCGCGACCGAGACGACGACTGGGACGAAGCGCAGCAGCTCCCAGCCGATCCGCGCGGCGCGCAGCTTCGCGGCCGGCCGGAAGGTGCGCTCCGCCTCCGCCTCGACGACCGTCCGCCGCAGCCGCACCGGCGGCGAGCCGAGCCAGGACGAGCCCGCCTTCGACTTCCGCGGGGCGGAGGAGAGCACCGCCACCAGACCGCCGGCCGGCACGGTGTGGCCGGGCGCCGCCATCCCGGAGTTGCCGAGGAAGGCGCGCTCGCCGATCTCGGCGCGGGCGAGCCGCATCCAGCCGCCACCGAGGGCGTACGACGCGACGAGGGTGTCGTCGGCGAGGAAGGCGCCGTCGCGGATCGTCGTCATCGCGGGCAGCAGCAGCACGGTCGACGCCTCGACGTCGCGGCCGACCTTCGCGCCGAGCAGGCGCAGCCAGACGGGGGTGAAGAGCCCGGAGTAGAGCGGGAAGAGCAGGGTGCGGGCGTGATCGAGCAGGCGCTCCGTCGACCAGACCTGCCAGCCGATCCGGCCGCGGACCGGGTGGGTGCCCGCCTCCACGCCCCGGCCGAGCAGGCGCACGAGCAGGACGACGAGCACGGCCAGCACGACACCGGTGAGCGCGACGGCGGGGACGAGGGCGGCGAGGGCGCGGGGGAGCGCCTCCGCGAGGCCGGCGGATCCCGTGGTCGCCAGGGCGACGACTCCGAGGCCCGCCGCGAACGAGACGATCGGGACCGCGGCGAGGCCGACGGCGGAGAGGGCGTAGGCCCAGACCCAGGCGGTGCCGCGGGGCGGGCGCTCGGCGGGGAAGCCGGCGCTCGCCTTGCCGAGGCGCTGCGCGGGCGAGCCGCCCCAGCGCTGGCCCGCGGGCACCCGTCCGAAGACCGCGGAGCCCGGCTCGATCTGCGCGTGCTTGCCGATGCGGGTGCCGGGCAGCAGCGTGCTGCGCGCGCCGACCGTGCTGCCGGCGCCGACGCGGACCGCGCCGACCCGCAGCACGTCGCCGTCGATCCAGTAGCCGGAGAGGTCGACCTCCGGCTCGATCGCGGCGCCGCGGCCGAGGGTCAGCATGCCGGTCAGCGGGGGCAGGGAGTGCAGGTCGACGTCGTCGGCGATGCGGGCGCCGAGGGCTCGGGCGTAGTGCGCGACCCAGGGCGCGCCGGCCAGGCTGACGGCGCCGAGCTGGTGCGCGATCCGCTCGGCGAGCCACAGCCGCAGGTGCACCCCGCCGCCGCGCGGGTGGTCGCCGGCGCGGACGCCGTGCAGCAGCGTGCGGGCGGCGAGGACGGTGAGGCCCATCCGCCCGAACGGGGTGCAGAAGAGGGCGAAGGCGAGGATCAGCCCGGGCAGGGGCACGGTCGGCAGCCAGTCGAAGCCGGGCAGCAGGTCGAGCAGGGCGCAGGCCGTCAGCACGACGGTCGTCCAGCGGGCGCCGCCGAGCACGAGCAGCGGGGCACCGAGGAGGGTCTGCAGCACCTGCATCCGCCGGGGGACCGGGGCGATCCGGTGGGTCGAGACCTCGCCGGCTCCGTTCGCGCGGCTGGTGATCTCGGCCGACATCGCGGCGAGGCGGGGGTGCGCGTAGACGTCCGCGACGGTGAACTCGGGGTCGTGCTCGCGGATCCGGGCGACGAGCTGCGCGGCCGCGAGAGATCCGCCGCCGAGGTCGAAGAAGTTCGCCCTCTCGTCGACCGGGACGCCGAGGACCTCGCGCCAGAGCCCGGCGAGCCAGGCCGTCTCCGCGTCGAGCCCCGGGTCGGCCGCGGTGCTCTCGGGCAGCGGCCAGGGCAGTGCGGCGCGGTCGACCTTGCCCGAGACCCGGGTCGGCAGCTCGTCGACGACGGCCAGCAGCGGCACGAGGGCGGCCGGCAGCTCCTCGCGCAGGCGCGCCAGGGCGGCGTCGCGGTCGAGTTCGCGCCCGTCGGCGAGGGCGAGATAGCCGACGAGGACCTGGATCCCCGCCCCGGTGGTGCGGACGGCGGCCGCGGCGCCCGAGACCCCGGGCAGCCCTTGCAGGGCCGCCTCGACCTCGCCGAGCTCGATCCGCCGGCCGCCGAGCTTGACCTGGTCGTCGGCGCGGCCCTGGAAGACCAGCCCGGCGCTCTCGAAGCGCACCAGGTCGCCGGAGCGGTAGGCGCGCTCCCAGCCCAGCGTCGGCGCGGGCGCGTACTTCTCGGCGTCCTTCGCGGGGTCGAGGTAGCGCGCGAGGCCGACGCCGCCGATGATCAGCTCGCCGACCTCGCCCTCGCCGACGCGACGGCCCTCGGGATCGACGACGGCCAGGCGCCAGCCGTCCAGCGGCAGGCCGATCCGCACCGGTCCCGCACCGCCGAGCGGAGCGGCGCAGGCGACGACGGTGGCCTCGGTCGGGCCGTAGGTGTTCCAGACCTCGCGGCCGTCGACGGCCAGGCGCTGTCCGAGCTCGGGCGGGCAGGCCTCGCCGCCGAAGATCAGCATCCGGACGTTCTCGAGCGACTCCGCGGGCCAGAGCGCGGCGAGCGTCGGGACGGTCGAGACCACGGTGATGCCGTGCGTGGTCAGCCAGGGGCCGAGATCCATCCCGCTGCGCACGAGCGAGCGCGGTGCGGGGACGAGGCAGGCGCCGTGCCGCCAGGCCAGCCACATCTCCTCGCAGGAGGCGTCGAACGCGACCGAGAGGCCGGCCAGCACGCGGTCGCCGGGGCCGAGCGGCTCGGCCCGGAGGAAGATCCGCGCCTCGGCGTCGACGAAGGCGGCGGCCGAGCGGTGGCTCACGGCGACGCCCTTCGGCGTGCCGGTCGAGCCCGAGGTGAAGATGATCCAGGCGTCGTCGTCGAGCGCGGGCGGCTGCAGCAGCGGGATCGAGGCGGTGCTGGGATGCGGCGCGGAGCCGGTGAACAGCCGTGCAGGCTCGGAGTCGCCGCGCTCGAAGCGGCCGGAGCCGGTGATGACGCCGCGGACGGCGGCCTCGCCGAAGACGAGTCGCGCCCGCTCCTCGGGGTCGTCGGCGTCGACGGGGACGTACGCGGCACCCGCGGCGAGGACGCTGAGGATCGCGAGGTAGAGCTCGCGCGAGCCGCTGGCCATCCGCACGCCGACCCGGTCGCCGCGGCGGACGCCGGCGGCGGTCAGCTCGCCGGCCGCGGAGACGACGCGGGCGAGGAGCTCCCGGTAGCTGAGGGCGCCGGCCGGATCCTCGAGCGCGGAGGCGTCGGGGTGGCGCTCGGCGGTGTCGCGGAGCACGTCGATCAGGGTGCGCGGCGCCGGGGCGAGGGCGCCGGCGTCGAGGAGGTCCTGGGGCTGCGCGACCGTGCTCACGAGTGCTCTCCGTCCCGGTCGCGCGTCCGGGAGCGGGTCGACCGGGGCGTCACGGTAGGGGCACCCGGTGTCGTGGAGGTGAACAGCCGGTGCCCCGCGTCGCCGCGAGGCACCGGCTCCGAGGGAGGGCTCGGCGCTAGTGCGCGGCGACGGGCCGCGGCACGTCCGACTCCGCGGGGCGCTTCACGAAGAAGGCGGCGATGATCGCGGCGGTCGCGATGCTCGCTCCCCAGACGAATGCGGCGTGGATGCCGCCGGCGGTGGCGACGACCTCGTCGACGCCGTCGCGGGCGAGCGCGGCCGACTGCACCGAGAGCACGGTGACGAACAGGGCCGTGCCCGCTGCGCCGCCGAGCTGCTGGACGGTGCCGATGATGGCACTGCCGTGCGAGTACAGCGCGGGGCGGACGGAGCCGAGGCCGGCGGTGAACAGGGGGGTGAAGACGAGCGCGAGGCCGAGGCTCAGGACGACGTGCAGGGCGAGGATGAACCACGAGACGGAGTTCTCATCGAGCGTCGTGTAACCCCACAGCGCGCCGGCGACGATGATCGAGCCGGGCACGAGCAGAACCCGCGGGCCGAAGCGGTCGTAGCCGCGGCCGACGAACGGTGCGAGCAGACCCATCAGCAGTCCGCCGGGCAGCAGCAGAAGGCCGGTCTCGAGCGGCGTGAGGCCGAGCACGTTCTGCGTGTAGAGGGGGAGCAGGATCAGCGTGCCGAACAGCGCCGACATGCTCACCGCCATCATCACGATGACCACGGTGAAGTTGCCCGAGGAGAAGGTGCGCAGGTCCAGGAGGGCCCGATCGGTCTTCTGCAGCAGGAGCTGGCGGACGATGAACGCCGCGAGGCCGACACCTGCGACGACGAAGGGCACCCACGGCGCGACGATCGCCTCGCCACCCTCGCCCAGGCTGCTGAGCCCGTAGACGAGGCCGCCGAAGCCGAAGACCGAGAGGACGACGGAGAGCGAGTCGATCGGGATCTTCCGCGGCTCGGTCACGTTCTCGACCTTGCGGAGGCCGAGGAGGAGCGCGCCGACCGCGATCGGCAGCACGATCCAGAACATCCAGCGCCAGCTGAGGAAGTTGAGGATGACGCCCGAGATCGTCGGGCCGACCGCCGGGGCGACCGAGATGACGATGGAGATGTTGCCCATCATCCGGCCGCGGATCGCCGGCGGGACGAGGGTCATCACGGTGGTCATCAGCAGCGGCATCATGATCGCCGTGCCGCCGGCCTGCACGACGCGCGCGGCCAGCAGGACCTCGAAGGTCGGCGCGAGCGCGGCGCTGAGCGTGCCGATGCTGAACAGCGTCATCGCAGCGGCGAAGAGCGTGCGGGTGTGCAGGCGCTGGATCAGGTAGCCGGTGATCGGGATGACGACCGCCATCGTCAGCATGAACGCGGTCGAGAGCCACTGGCCGACGTGCGCCTCGACGCCGAAGTCGCGCATGAGATCGGGCAGCGCCACGCTCATGATCGTCTCGTTGAGGATGACGACGAAGGCCGAGACCAGCAGGAGGCTGATGACGAGGCGGCTGCGCGGGTCGAGCGCCGTGGAGGGCTTGTCGGCCGCGGCGGCGGGCCGGGTCTCGGGAAGGGTGCGCTCGGTCACAGGTGCGTCTCCGGTCGTGAAGGGGATCGTCGTGAGGGGGCGCATCGCCAGGGTGACGTCGATGCGACGGGTCGTACGAGTCCCAGAACACTGCCGGTGACCTCCGACATTCCCGATCGGCCGACATCCGTCGCGCATCCGGCGTGTCGGGAGCGAGGCGAGCGGTGACGGGACGGCGCGCCGCCGCCGCTTCGGGATCGCCGCCGCCCATCATGCTGGTCGAGTAGCCCTGCCGGGGCCTGCCGCGACTGCATGCTGGTCGAGTAGCCCTGCAGGGGCGTATCGAGACCCGCCGTCCCCACCGGGGCGGGTCTGCGGCCTTCTCGTCTGCCGTCGGTGGATCTCGATACGCCCGCTCTGCGGGCTACTCGATCAGCATGACACCCGCGCGATCATCACTCGACGGGAACCGGGTCCCCGATCAGGCACCGACCGGTCGCGAGCGGCGCGAGGACCGCCCCGAGGTACCTCGGGCCGCCGTCCTCGCCCGAGGCCTTGTGCCGGTACTGACCCACGAGGCAGGAGTCGCCGACCCTCACCGCGACGAAGACCGCATCGGCCCTCTTGTCGGCGGACGTGATGTCGGCCGTGATCTCCAGACCGGCCCGGTCCACGCCACCGGCGATCAGCGCCCGGGTCAGATCCGCCCCGCTCGGATCGCCGATCGAGGCGACCGTCTCCCGGTTGATCGCATCGAACGTCTCGAGATCGAGAGGAACGGCCGGACCGGGTCCGTCGACACTCGGGACGGCGCTCGGAGCGGGCGGCGGCGGTGCGGATCCGTCGATCGGCGGCAGTCCGAGAGCGCAGCCGCTGAGGACCGCGGTCACGACCGCGAGGACGGTTGCCGCCCTGACGCCGGACCGGGAGGGCGACTGCGTCCGCTCGCGCATCACCATCTGCACACCGACCGATCGTCCTTCTGCAGGATCGTCGTCGTCCTGGTCCGTAGAGGACCCTAATCACGATCGACAGCCGGAGCCTTCCCGGCGCAAGAACTCGAGGACATCGGCGCGCTCTGTCCGGTCGTCGGCCCGCTCTGCGCTCCGTCGCCCAGGCGATCGAGCGCTGCTGAGCGCGCACCGGCCAGCTCGCTTCCAGGGCTCGTCTCCCACTGCGCATCCGACGAGCCGATCAGACGTCCTGGCAAAGACATCATCTGCGTATTATCCTCGAGACGGAAGTGAAGTATCTTCGCTTCCAAGAAGTGATCGACGAGACGGTGAGCCGTCATGGCTCTCGTCGAGTGCAACGATGCCAGGAGGTTCACGTGGAGGATCGCGATCGGTCGAGCTCCGTCAGGAGTAGTGGGAAGTCCCGACGCCTCCCTCAGGAGGAGGGCGTCTCCTCCGATCGCGATGACCTCGTCGTCGCTACTGGTCGGGTTCGGGCGGACGGCGGGCGCGTACGCCTCGCGGCGATCGGCCGAGGGCATTACGACCACGTTCTGCAGCACGCGGCCGGCATCGAAGTCCTGACCGACCTTCCACTCGGCTTCCAGCGGGAGGGCGTCACCACCGTGCAGGGCTACTGGGACGGCCAGCAGATCTCCGATGCTCGAGTAGTCGCGGCGCTCGATCCCGTGCGTCTTCCGGAGCACCTCGGCGATCGGATCGATCGCTCGATCGTTCCCACCGGGCGCGTCTCCCACTCCGATGCGCTCGCTCCTGATCTCCTCGCCGCCCTCGATCGGCTGCGAGCCGACGTTCTCGTCTCCTACGTCGCACATCAGCTGCCGGACGGTTGGGTCGGCGTCGCGAGCGCGACCGATTCGACAGCAGCCCGAGACGCGCTTCAGCCGTTCCTCGGTGACGCCTTCGCTCTCACACGGTCGCCCTGGGGGGAGGCCGATCTCGATGCCATCGACGAGATCGTCGAGTCGGGGGCTCTCCGCGACGAGCTGCTCGACATCGGTCGCTTCGTCGATCCCTTCGGACGTCTCCGGGTGTGCGCGCTCGTCCGCGCCCTCTCCGCGGATGCGGCGGCAGAGCTCGACATCGAGCACGCGGACGCAGTCGTCGTGTCCAGCTGGATTCACCCGATCGCCCACTGATGACGCCGTCGGAGGTCAGCGAAAGAGGTCGACGAGGTTGACATCGGCAGGTGTCACGCCCGTGCGAGCACCGCCGCGAACGCGTCCGCCGCCGCGTCCGCGTCGGCCGGCGTGGACTCCGCGCCGAAGCTGAAGCGCACCGCCGTCTGCGCGACGGCCGGCTCGAGTCCGAGCGCCAGGAGCGTCGGGGACGGCTCGTCGCGGCCGGCCGCGCAGGCCGAGCCGCTGGACACCACGACGCCGCGCTCCTCCAGGGCGAGCAGGATCGACTCGCCGCTGCGCCCCGGCACCACGAACGACGCGATCGACGGCAGCCGGTGCTCCGCCGACCCCAGCGGCACGGCCCGGGGCACCTCCGCCGCGACCCGCGCCGCGAAGGCGTCGCGCACCGCCGACACGCGGGCTCCCCGCGCCGGATCCACCAGCTGCACCGCGACGCCGAGCGCCACCGCGAACGCCACGTTCTCGGTCCCCGAGCGCCGAGCCCGCTCCTGCCCGCCGCCGTGCACGAGCGGCTCGAACGGCACCCGGCTGCGCAGCAGCAGCGCGCCGACGCCCTTCGGCGCCCCGAGCTTGTGCCCCGAGATCGAGACGGCGTCCGCACCCAGGCCGACGAGATCGATCCAGCCCGCTGCCTGCACCGCGTCCACGTGCAGCGGGATCCGCAGCGGCCGGCACAGCGCCGCGATCGCCGCGACGTCCTGCACCGTCCCGATCTCGTTGCTCGCCGCCATCACCGAGACGAGCGCCGTGTCCGGCCGCATCAGCGCGGCGAGCGCGTCGAGGTCGAGCCGCCCCTCCGCGTCCACCGGCGCGACCGAGACCTCGACGCCGTGCAGCCGCCGCAGATGGTCCGCGGACTCCACCGTCGCCTCGTGCTCGATCGCCGAGATCACGACGTGCCGACGGGACGGATCCACCGTCAGACCGCCCAGCGCGATGCCCTTGACCGCCGTGTTGATCGACTCGGTCCCGCCCGAGGTGAAGAGGACCTCCGAGGCGCGCCCGCCGAGGAAGAGCGCCACATGCCTCCGCGCCTCCTCCAGCGCGCGCGCCGCCGAGTCGCCCA
Organism: Rathayibacter sp. VKM Ac-2856; assembly: GCF_013205055.1. Lineage (GTDB taxonomy): Bacteria > Actinomycetota > Actinomycetes > Actinomycetales > Microbacteriaceae > Rathayibacter. Next base: position 932,702 of record NZ_JABMLF010000001.1, on the reverse strand, counting down.
GTGCGTGGCTGCTCGACGGATTGCCGTACTCGCTGGTGAGGAACGGCCACATCGCCTCGAGCACCTCCCGGCGCACGGGCGAGGTCGCGGCGTGATCGAGATAGATCACGCCGCCGGCGCCTCGATCGCGATGTCGAGGCCGAGATCGAGCGAGCGGACGCTGTGCGTCAGCGCTCCGACGGAGATCACGTCGACACCGGCCTCGGCGATGGCGCGCACCGAGTCGAGGTTCACGCCGCCGCTGGCCTCCACCACGGCCCGGCCGCCGATCAGCACGACGCCCTGCGCCAGCTGCTCCGGCGTGAAGTTGTCGAGCATGATCGTGTCCGCGCCGCCGGCCAGGGCCGCGCCGATCTGCTCCAGCCGGTCGACCTCGACCTCGATGTGCGTCGTGTGCGAGACGGCCGCGCGGGCGGCGAGCAGCGCCTCCGTGAGGTCGAGACCGCGCTGCGCGAGGATCGCGAGGTGGTTGTCCTTCGCCAGGATCGCGTCCGAGAGCGAGAACCGGTGGTTGTGCCCGCCGCCGCTGCGCACCGCGTGCCGCTCGAGCGCGCGGAGCCCCGGCGTGGTCTTGCGGGTGTCGACGATGCGCGCCCGGGTGCCCGCGACGGCCGCGACGTAGCGCGCCGTGAGCGTCGCGATCCCGCTCATCCGCTGCACCAGGTTGAGCGCCACCCGCTCGCCGCGCAGCACTCCGCCCGCCGGGCCGTCGATCCGGGCCAGGACGTCGCCGGCCGCGAAGACGGTGCCGTCCGGGACGACGTCCTGCACGCGGATCCGCGAGTCGGCCTGCAGGAACGTTCCGAGCAGCACCGCGCCCCCGCTGAAGACGCCGGGCTCGCGGGCGACGAGCGCCGCGGAGGCCGTCGCGTCGGCGGGCAGCAGGGTGTCGGAGGTGAGGTCGCCCCAGGGCGCGTCCTCCTCCAGGGCCAGGGTGACGATGCGCTCGATGCTCTGACGGGTCAGCACGGGACGGCGACCTTTCTCGTACCGGCGACGCGGTAGGCGCTCGCCGAGGGGTGGGGGTGGTCGGTGCGGCGGTGGGCGCCGCGCGATTCGGCGCGGGCCAGGGCGGCGTCGATCAGGGCGAGTCCGGAGGTGCGGAGGTTCGCGTCCTCGAGGGCCGCCCGGGTCAGCGGCGCGGGGGAGCCGGCGGCGGCCAGCGCGGCGCGGGCCGACTCGAGGCCCGCGGCGTCGCGCGAGAGCCCGGCGCCCGTCCAGAGCGTCTCCTGCAGGAGAGCCCGATCGAGGGCGAGCGGCACGAGGGCGGTGGCCGGCGCGTCGTCCGAGGCGGACGAGGACCGAGACCCGTCGTCCAGCGCCGCAGCGACCCGCCGCGCGAAGACGACGCCCTCGAGCAGGCTGTTCGACGCCAGGCGGTTCGCGCCGTGCACGCCGGTGCAGGCGACCTCGCCCACGGCGAAGAGCCCGGGGAGGCTGGTCCGCCCGTCGAGGTCGGTGGCGATCCCGCCCATCCAGTAGTGCGCGGCCGGCGTCACCGGAATGAGGTCGTCAGCGAGCGAGAGCCCGCCCGCGCGGCAGGCGGCGGAGATCGTCGGGAAGCGGTGCGCGAGCACGTCGGCGGGGATCGCCCGCGCGTCGAGGTGCACCGGCAGTCCGCCCTGGAGCCGCATCCGGTCGGCGATGGCGCGCGCCACCACATCGCGGGGCGCCAGCTCGGCGTCCGGGTGCACGCCGACGAGGAAGCGCTCGCCCGCGGCGTCGCGCAGCACCGCGCCCTCGCCGCGGACCGCCTCCGACACCAGGAACCCGCCCGGCAGGGCGAGCGAGGTGGGGTGGAACTGGTAGAACTCCAGGTCCGCCGTCTGCGCACCGGCCCGCAGCGCCGCCGCGAGCCCGTCGCCGGTGGCGACCGCGGGGTTCGTCGTGTGCCGGTAGAGCTGCCCGGCGCCGCCGGTGGCGAGGACGACCGCGTCGGCGTCGATCCGCTCGACCCGTCCCTCCCGCAGCACGTCGACGCCGGTGACGGTGGAGCCCGTCCGCACGAGGTCGACCAGCACGGTCTCCTCGAGCACGGTGACGGAGGCGGCGCGCACCGCGGCGACGAGCGCCTCCTCGATGGCGGAGCCGGTCGCGTCGCCGCCCGCGTGCAGGATCCGCGGCCGCGAGTGCGCGCCCTCGAGTCCGCGCGCCAGGCGGTCGCCGTCGCGGTCGAAGCCGACGCCCCACGCCATCAGCGCGGCGACCGCCGCCGGACCCTCGGCGCAGAGCACCTCGACGGCCGAGCGCGAGCAGAGCCCGGCGCCGGCGGTCAGCGTGTCCTCGACGTGCAGCGCGACCGAGTCGTCGTCCGTCGTGACGGCCGCGATCCCGCCCTGCGCGGCGCGCGTGCTCGACTCCGCGAGCGCGCCCTTGGTGACGAGGACGACCTCGTGCCGGCGCGAGGTCAGCAGTGCGACGACCAGGCCGGCGATCCCGCTGCCGACCACGACCGTGCGGGTCACGTCAGACCCCCGCGGCGGGAGTCGGGGCGACCGGCCCGGCCGGCGGCACCGCGGCGAGCATCCGCTCGAGCGCCACACGCGCCTGGTCCTGCACCGCGTCGTCGACCGAGATCCGGTTGTGCACCGTCCCCGCGACCAGCCCCTCGAGCACCCAGGCGAGGTAGCCCGGGTGGATGCGGTACATCGTCGAGCACGGGCAGACCACGTCGTCGAGGCAGAAGATCGTGTGCTGCGGGTACTGCACCGCGAGGCGCTGCACCAGGTTGATCTCGGTGCCGATGGCGAAGGTGCTGCCCGCGGGCGCCGCCTGGATCGCCTTCACGATGTAGTCGGTCGAGCCGTACTCGTCCGCCGCGTCGACGACCGCCATCGGGCACTCCGGGTGCACGATCACGCGGACGTCCGGGTGCTCGAGGCGCGCGCGCTCGATCTGCGCGACGGTGAAGCGCTTGTGCACCGAGCAGAAGCCGTGCCAGAGGATGACCTGCGCGTCGAGCAGGGTCGCCTCGTCCGAGCCGCCGCCCGGCTTCCGCGGATTCCACATCGGCATGCGCTCCAGCGGCACGCCCATCGCCTTCGCCGTGTTGCGGCCGAGGTGCTGGTCCGGGAAGAAGAGGACCCGCTGACCGCGCGCGAACGCGTCCTCCAGCACCGTCGTCGCGTTCGACGAGGTGCAGACCACCCCGCCGTTCCGCCCGCAGAACGCCTTGAGCGCGGCGGAGGAGTTCATGTACGTCACCGGGATCAGCGGCACTCGGCCGTCGGCGTCCGGCTCGGTGCCGTAGAGCTCGGTCAGCTCGGCCCAGGCGTCCTCGACCGAGTCGATGTCCGCCATGTCGGCCATCGAGCAGCCGGCGGCGAGGTTCGGCAGGATCACGGCCTGATCCGGGCGGGAGAGGATGTCGGCCGTCTCCGCCATGAAGTGCACGCCGCAGAACACGATGGCCTCGGCGTCCGGCCGGTTCGCGACCGCCTTCGCGAGCTGGAAGGAGTCGCCGACGAAGTCCGCGTACTGCACCACCTCGTCGCGCTGGTAGAAGTGGCCGAGCACGACGACGCGCTCGCCCAGCGTCTCCTTGGCCGCGAGGATGCGGCGGTGCAGCTCGTCGGCGCTCGCCGAGGTGTACTCGTCCGGCAGCCGGCCCTGCACCGGCGACGCGGCCGGGATCGGGTCGGCCTGGGAGGCGCCGGGGCCGTAGGCGGGGAAGCCGAGGTCGAACGACCAGGGCGCGTCGGCGAGCTCGGGCGCGCAGGTCTCGCCCGGCGCTCCGCGCTCGATGAGCTGGCTGGTGCTGTCGACCGATGTCACGGTGTCTCCTCGGATGGTGCGGTGCGGACGGGGGCGGCGGCCGGGGCTAGACCGGCAGCGGCCCGTTGTCGACGAGTGCCACGGACCCGTCGTAGCGGTACAGGCGCGGCGGGCGGTGACGGGTGCCCGTCAGCCGCTGCTCGGTCGGCACCACGGTCTTGGAGGCCTCGATCGTCCGGCGGAAGTTCGCCGGGTCGAGGGGCTTCTGCAGGACGGCCTCGTGCACCTCGCGCAGCTGGGCGAGCGTGAACGTCTCGCCGAGGAAGGCCTGCGCGATGCGGGAGTACTCCATCTTGTTGCGCAGCCGCCAGAGGGCGTAGTCGACGATCAGCCCGTGATCGAAGGCGAGCTCCGGCAGCAGATCGGTGCACAGCCAGGCGACGTTCTCGTCCACGATCGCCTCGTCGGCCTCGGAGGTGCGCACCAGCGCCCAGTAGACGATCGACACGACGCGGCGCTCGCCGCGGGAGCGCTCGGTGCCGCCGACGGCGTAGAGCTGCTCGAGGTAGCGGGGAGCGAGGCCCGTCGTCTCGCGCAGGGTCCGCCGGGCCGCCTCGGCGAGGTCCTCGTCGGGCCGGAGCGGGCCGCCCGGGAGGGCCCAGAGCCCGCGGTACGGGTCGCGGAGGCGGCGGACCGCGGGGATCCACACGGTCGCGGCCCCGGTCTCCGGGTGCGGGCGCAGCGCGAAGATCACGGTCGACACCGCGAGCTGCGGCACTGCTGCCTCCACGGCCCCCCCCTAAAAGTCGTCCTGACCCTAACTGCACGCCCCACCTTAGTGTCACCCCGACCCGAACACCAACCCGACTCGCGCCTGTGTCCCCACGCCCGTTCCCCCGCCGCGAGATGCCACTTGTGCACGCGACACGCCGACGAATCCGAGCACAAGTGGCATCTCGCGGCGGGGGGACAGCGCGCGCACCCGACCGCTAGGGTGAGCGGACAACCGAATACCGGGCCGCATACGCGACGCGGGAGAGCCGACTCCGGTCGGCACCGAAGGAGCAAGCCTCCCCGCCAATCTCTCAGGTCTTGTACCGCGTCGAACTGGCCACTCTGGAAAGCGATCCGCTCGAGGATCCGCCGATGGTGAAAGCGAGCGCTCCGCGAGGGGCGCCGTGAATCTCTCAGGCACCACGACAGAGGGGGAGTTCCCACGGCACTGCTGTGCCACGCATCACCGACCTGTGCGGGCGCGTGCGCAGCACTGCGACGAATTGGAGAACTCCCATGTCCGAAGAAAACTCTGTCGACGAGACCCCTGTCGACGACACCGTCGACGCCCGCACGGCCGACGGCGGCGCGCCCGAGTCCGGCGGCATCGAGATCGACTCGCCCGACGCCACGGCGCCGAGCACCGAGCCCCGCCGCTCGCCCCTGCACGACGTGCACGTGGCCGCCGGCGCCTCCTTCACCGACTTCGCCGGCTGGTGGATGCCCGTCCGCTACACCGGCGACCTCGCCGAGCACCACGCCGTCCGCACCGCGGCCGGCCTCTTCGACCTCTCCCACATGGGCGAGATCCTCGTCGTCGGCCCCGAGGCGGTGGACGCCCTCGACTACGCGCTCGCGAGCGACCTCTCCGCCGTCGCCGTCGGCCGGGCGAAGTACACGCTGCTGCTCGACCGCACCGGCGGCGTGATCGACGACCTCGTCGTCTACCGCACCGGCGAGGACCGCTTCATGGTCGTCGCGAACGCGGCCAACCGCCACGTCGTCGCCGAGCAGCTGCGCGACCGCACCGCGATGTTCGAGTGCGAGCTCTTCGACGAGAGCGACGACGTCGCGCTGATCGCGATCCAGGGCCCGCGCTCGCTCGAGATCCTGCAGAACGTGCAGGGGCTCGCGATCGAGGTCGACCGGGGCGAGGAGTCGGTGCTCGACACCGACGACGCGGCCCGCCTGCTCGAGGAGCTGCGCTACTACCGCGCCGTCCCCGCCACCTTCGAGGCGCACCCGATCCTGATCGCCCGCACCGGCTACACCGGCGAGGACGGCTTCGAGATCTACGTCGCCCCGGACACCGCGCCCGCGCTCTGGGAGGCGCTCGCCGAGACCGGCGCCGGCGCGGGCCTCGTCCCCGCCGGGCTCGCCGCGCGCGACACCCTCCGCCTCGAGGCCGGCATGCCGCTCTACGGCCACGAGCTCTCCCGCGACGTCTTCCCGGCGCAGGCCGGCCTCGGCCGCGTCGTCGCCCTCGGCAAGCCGATCGACTTCGTCGGCCGCGCGGCCAGCGAGGAGGGCCCCTCCGGCGACGCCCCCGTGCTCGTCGGCCTGATCGGCGAGGGCCGCCGCGCCGCCCGCGCCGAGTACAGCGTCCACGGCCCCGACGACGACGTCATCGGCGTCGTCACCAGCGGCGTCCTCTCGCCGACCCTCGGCGTCCCGATCGCGATGGCCTACGTCGCGCCCGCCTCCGCCCAGCCCGGCAGCGTCGTGTCCGTCGACATCCGCGGCAGCCGGCTCCCGATGACCGTCACCGAGCTCCCCTTCTACTCCAGAAAGAAGAACTGACCATGGCCGTTCCCACCGAGCTCCAGTACACCTCCGACCACGAGTGGATCCTGGTCGAGGGCGAGACCGCGACCGTCGGCATCACCGCCTACGCCGCCGACAAGCTCGGCGACGTCGTCTTCGTCGAGCTTCCCGAGGCGGGCACCCGCGTCGAGGGCGGCTCCGTCGTCGGCGAGATCGAGTCGACCAAGTCGGTCGGCGAGCTGTTCGCCCCCGTCGACGGCGAGGTCCTCGAGACCAACTCCGCCGTCGTCGACAGCCCCGAGCTGGTGAACGCCGACCCCTTCGGCGACGGCTGGCTGATCAAGGTGCGCTTCGACGCGCTGCCCGACGGCCTGCTCGACGCCGCCGCCTACGGCGAGCTGGTGGGGGAGTAGATGTCGGTCCGCACCCCCGGAGAGTTCGAGTCCCGCCACATCGGGACCGACGCCGACGCCCAGCGCACGATGCTCGCGGCCCTCGGCTACGACTCCGTCGACGCACTGGTCGAGGCCGCCGTCCCCGAGTCGATCCACGTCCGCGATCTCGCGCCGGTGCTCCCTGCGCCCGCCACCGAGACCGAGGCCCTGGCCGAGCTCCGCGCCCTCGCCGCGCGCAACACAGTCCGCCGCCCGCTGATCGGGCTCGGCTACCACGGCACGCTGACCCCGGCCGTGATCAAGCGCAACGTCCTCGAGAACCCGAGCTGGTACACGGCCTACACGCCCTACCAGCCCGAGATCTCCCAGGGCCGTCTCGAGGCGCTGATCAACTTCCAGACGATGGTCGCCGACCTCACCGGGCTCGACACCGCCGGTGCGTCGATGCTCGACGAGGGCACCGCGGTCGTCGAGGCGATGCTGCTGGCCCGCCGCGCGTCCAAAGCCAAGACGGACGTCTTCGTCGTCGACTCGGACGCGCTGCCGCAGACCCTCGCGCTGCTGCGCGGCCGGGCGGAGGCGGTGGGCATCCGCATCGTCGAGCTGCCGCTCTCGCGCACCGACGCGGACGACGTCCCCGAGTCCTTCGGCGCGCTCGTGCAGTACCCGGGCGCCTCCGGTCACCTCTGGGACCCCTCCGCCGTCCTCGGCGCGGTCAAGGCGCACGGCGGTCTCGCGATCGTCGCCGCCGACCTCCTCGCGCTCACCCTCGTCCGCTCGCCGGGCGAGCTGGGCGCGGACGTCGCCGTCGGCACCACGCAGCGCTTCGGCGTCCCGATGGGCTTCGGCGGACCGCACGCCGGCTACCTCGCCGTTCGCAAGGGTCTCGAGCGCCAGCTGCCCGGCCGCCTCGTCGGCGTCAGCCAGGACGCGGCCGGCAACCCCGCCTACCGGCTCTCGCTGCAGGCGCGCGAGCAGCACATCCGCCGTGAGAAGGCCACCTCGAACATCTGCACCGCGCAGGTCCTGCTCGCCGTGATGGCCGCGATGTACGCGGTCTACCACGGGCCGGACGGCCTCGCCCGGATCGCCGAGCGGGTGCACTCCCGCGCGGCGCTGCTGGCGCGGCTCCTGCTCGACCGCGGGCATGCGCTCCGGCACGCCGACTTCTTCGACACCGTCGCGGTCGTCGTCCCGCAGGGGGCGGAGGCCGCCGTCGCCCGCGCCCGCGAGGCCGGCTTCGATCTGCGCCTCGTCGACGCCGACACCGTCGCGGTCGCGCTCGACGAGACCGTCACCCCGGAGGAGGTCGTCGCGGTCGCCGTCGCGATCGGCGACCTGGACTCCGAGCACGGCGTCCTCGCCGGCGCGTCGCGCAGCATCCCGGGCGCGCTCGAGCGGACCACCCCGTTCCTGGTGCACCCGGTCTTCAACACGCACCGCAGCGAGACCTCGATGATGCGCTACCTCAAGCGCCTCGCCGACGCCGACTACGCGCTGGACCGCGGCATGATCCCGCTCGGCTCCTGCACGATGAAGCTCAACGCGGCCGCCGAGATGGAGGCCGTCAGCTGGCCCGAGTTCGCCGACCTGCACCCCTTCGCGCCCGAGGCCGACGTCCAGGGCTCCCTCGCCCTGGTCGACCAGCTCGAGCGCTGGCTGGCGCACCTCACCGGCTACGACTCCGTCTCCCTGCAGCCGAACGCCGGCTCGCAGGGCGAGCTCGCCGGCCTCCTCGCGATCCGCGGCTACCACCGCTCGCGCGGCGACGAGGCGCGCACCGTCTGCCTCATCCCCTCGAGCGCGCACGGGACGAACGCGGCCAGCGCCGTCCTCGCCGGGATGCGCGTCGTCGTCGTCGCCTGCGACGAGCTCGGCAACGTCGACCTCGACGACCTCCGCGCCAAGATCGCCGAGCACGCCGAGGGCCTCGCCGCGCTGATGATCACCTACCCGTCCACCCACGGCGTCTACGAGCACGAGGTCGCCGAGATCTGCCGCCTCGTGCACGAGGCCGGCGGCCAGGTCTACGTCGACGGCGCGAACCTCAACGCGCTGCTCGGCTTCGCCCGCTTCGGCGACTTCGGCGGCGACGTCTCGCACCTCAACCTGCACAAGACGTTCTGCATCCCGCACGGCGGCGGCGGCCCCGGTGTCGGGCCCGTCGCGGCGAAGGCGCACCTCGCGCCGTTCCTGCCGGGCCACCCGCTCGCGCAGCGGCTCGAGCACTCCGTCGGCCAGCACGGCGAGAGCGTCGTCCACGGCGGCGCGCCCGTCTCGGCGGCGCCCTACGGCAGCCCCGGCATCCTGCCGATCTCGTGGGCCTACGCCCGCATGATGGGCGAGGAGGGGCTGCGCGCCGCCACCGGCGCCGCCGTCCTCTCGGCCAACTACGTCGCCGCGCGCCTCCGTGAGCACTACCCGGTGCTCTACACCGGCGGCAGCGGTCTCGTCGCGCACGAGTGCATCCTCGACATCCGCCCGCTCACCGCGGCCACCGGGGTGACCGTGGACGACGTCGCCAAGCGCCTCGTCGACTACGGCTTCCACGCGCCGACGATGAGCTTCCCCGTCGCGGGGACGCTGATGGTCGAGCCGACCGAGAGCGAGGACCTCGCCGAGATCGACCGCTTCATCGACGCGATGATCGGCATCAAGGCCGAGGCCGACCGCGTGGGCGCGGGCGAGTGGCCGGTGGACGACAACCCGCTCCGCAACGCCCCGCACACCGCGGAGTGCCTCGTCGACGCCGAGTGGTCGCACCCGTACAGCCGCGAGGAGGCCGTCTACCCGGTCCGCTCGCTGGTGCGCGGCAAGTACTGGCCGCCGGTCCGCCGCGTCGACCAGGCCTTCGGCGACCGCAACCTCGTCTGCGCCTGCCCGCCGATCGAGGCCTTCGCCTGATCCGCGCCTGACGCCCGCTGCAGCCGATCCGTCGCGGACGGTCGTGTCCGCTCTCTCGACACGACTGCACGCGACGGATCGGCTGCTCAGCCTCCCTGCGGAGCGGGGTCAGGGCGTCGGCGTGACGGAGGGAGTCGCGGTCGGGGTCGGCGCCGCGAAGAGCTCCGGCCAGAGCGCGACCGCGAGCGGATAGCCCACGAACGACACGACGTCGATGATCGAGTGCGCGATCACCAGCGGCAGCGTGCGCCCGAAGCGCTGGTAGAACAGCCCGAAGACCACGCCCATGATCACGTTGCCGATGAACGGCCCGATGCCCTGGTACAGGTGGTAGCTGCCACGCAGCAGCGCGCTCGCGAACAGGATCCGCCAGCGACCCCAGCCGAGGTCGCCCAGCCGGGCGAAGAGGTAGCCGATCATGATGACCTCCTCCTGCACCCCTGCCCGGATCGCGGAGAGCACGAGCACCGGGACGGTCCACCAGTAGGCGTCCAGCGGCGACGCGACGACCGCGACGGTGATCCCGAGGGCCCGCCCGAGCGCGTAGAGGCCGATGCCGGGCGCGCCGATGGCCACCGCGAGCACCGTCCCGGTCCCGAGGTCGCCGAGCGGCCGGCGGAGATCCAGTCCGAGCCGCCCGAGCGGACGCGGTCCGCTCTGCCAGAGCAGGAAGACGCAGAGCAGCACCGGCACGAGGTCGAAGAACAGGGCCAGCAGCTGGTAGATCAGGTCGAAGGCCGGCCGGTCGCTCAGCGCCCCGTTGATCGTCGTCGACTGCTGCCCGAGCGCGACGGAGCGGGTCAGCTTGTTCGTGATCGAGACGACGGAGTAGACGGCCGAGGCGCCGAGCGAGAGGCCGAGGACCAGCAGGATCTCGACCCCGATCCGGCGCCGGGACTGGGCGGGCGCTGGGGGAGCGGTGGACACGAGCGGGCCTCTTCCTGGATTCGCTGCTGTGCGCCGAACGGCGCCCAGACGCAGGATTCGTGCGAATCCGCGCAAGGATTACACCTCCCGGTTACCGCTGTGTAACGGTTTCCTCATCGTTTTGTGGCGATAGGCAGTCGATACATAGTCTCGTCTGAGGCATTCGCGCGGTGGCCACCAGTCTCGCGCGCCGACGTCGTCGCTACGCGCACGGCACTCCACGCGTCAGGGAAACCACTTCTCGCGCGCCCCCACATCACTGGAGGAATTGTGAAAATCAGACGTTTCGGCCTCGGAGCTCTGGCGCTCGTCGCCGCGAGCACCCTGGTCCTGGCCGGCTGCAGCAGCTCGAACGAGGGCGGGGGTGACGCCGCGGGAGACTCCGCCGCGATCATCCTCACCAACGGCTCGGAGCCCCAGAACCCGCTGGTGCCGACCAACACCAACGAGGTGGGCGGCGGCAAGATCCTCGACGAGATCTTCGCCGGTCTCTACTACTACGACGCCGAGGGCGCGGCCCAGCCCGACCTCGCCGAGTCGGTCGAGTCCGACGACGCGCAGAACTACACGATCACGATCCAGTCCGGCCGGACCTTCACCAACGGCGAGGAGATCACGGCCCAGTCGTTCGTCGACGCCTGGAACTACGGCGCGAAGTACTCGAACGAGCAGCTGCAGAGCTACTTCTTCGAGGACATCGAGGGCTTCAGCTACGACGAGGACACCGAGCTGACCGGCTTGAAGGTCGTCGACGACACGACGTTCACCGTCGCGCTGTCCTCGCCCAAGTCGGACTTCCCGCAGCGCCTGGGCTACTCGGCCTACTACCCGCTGCCCAGCGTCGCGTACGACGACATGGACGCCTTCGGTGAGAACCCGATCGGCAACGGCCCCTACATGCTCGACGGCGAGGGCGCCTGGCAGCACGACGTCCAGATCGACCTCGTCGTGAACCCCGACTACGACGGACCCCGCGTCCCCGTCAACGGCGGCATCACGATCACGTTCTACGCCACCCAGGACGCGTCCTACGCCGACCTGCTCGCGGGCAACGTCGACGTCATCGACCAGATCCCGGACTCCGCGTTCGGCACGTTCGAGAGCGACCTCGGCGACCGCGCCGTGAACCAGGCCTCGGCCGTGTTCCAGTCCTTCACCATCCCGGAGCGCCTCGCGCACTTCAGCGGTGAGGAGGGCCAGCTGCGTCGCCAGGCCATCTCGATGGCCTTCGACCGCGACCAGATCACCGACGTCATCTTCGAGGGCACCCGCACCCCCGCCTCCGACTTCACCTCCCCGGTGATCGACGGCTGGAGCGACTCCCTCGAGGGCGCCGAGGTGCTCGAGTACAACCCCGACGAGGCGAAGGCGCTGTGGGCTCAGGCCGACGCGATCAGCCCCTGGGACGGCACCTTCTCGATCGCCTACAACGCCGACGGCGGCCACCAGGGCTGGGTCGACGCTGTGATGAACTCGGTCAAGAACACCCTCGGCATCGACGCCATCGGCGAGGCCTACCCGACCTTCGCCGAGGCCCGCACCAAGATCGTCGACCGCTCGATCGAGACCGCGTTCCGCACCGGATGGCAGGCCGACTACCCCGGTCTGTACAACTTCCTCGGACCGCTGTACGCGACCAACGCCTCGTCGAACGACGGTGACTACTCCAGCGCCGAGTTCGACCAGCTCCTGGCCGACGGCTCCGCCGAGACCGACCTCGCGACCGCGAACGAGGACTACCAGAAGGCTCAGGAGGTCCTCCTGCAGGACCTCCCGTCGATCCCGCTCTGGTACGCCAACGTGACCGGTGGCTACAGCGAGAACGTCTCCGACGTAGAGTTCGGGTGGAACTCGGTTCCGCTGTTCTACCAGATCACCAAGAGCTGACATCAGACACGACGGGCGCTTCGCCCGTGGGGACGGCACGACCGTTCCCACGGGCGGAGCGCCTTGTTGGGTCACGATCGAATGAGGTCCACCATGCGACACCGGAACAGGCAGGGCTGACGTGCTCGCCTACATCGTCCGACGCATCCTGCAAGCCGTCCCCGTCCTGATCGGGACGACGTTCCTGATCTACTTCATGGTCTTCGCCATGCCGGGGAACCCCCTCCTCGCCCTCTTCGGCGACAAGACCCCCAACGCGGCCCTGCTCGCGCGCCTCGAGGAGCAGTACCACCTCAACGAGCCGTTCATCGTGCAGTACCTCTACTACCTCGGCGGAGTCGTCCGCGGCGACTTCGGCATCTCCTTCTCGGGGCAGTCCGTCAACGACATCCTCGCCCGCACCTTCCCGGTCACCCTCACGCTCGCCATGATGGCGATCGTCATCGAGATCGTCGTCGCTCTCACGATCGGGCTCATCAGCGGACTCCGGAAGGGCTCGTTCTTCGACGCCAGCGCGCTCGTGGTCAGCCTCCTGCTCGTCTCGGTGCCGATCTTCGTGCTCTGCTTCATCGCGCAGTCCTTCTTCGCGGTGCAGCTGGGCTGGTTCTCGCCGACGGTCGGCGGCTCGCCGACGTTCGAGCGGCTCCTGCTCCCGGCAATCGTGCTCGCGCTGTTCGTGGTCGCCTCCGCGATCCGGCTCACGCGCGGCTCGGTCATCGAGACCGCCGGCTCGGACTTCGTGCGCACGGCGTACAGCAAGGGACTGTCGCGCAAGCGCGTCATCCCGGTGCACATCCTGCGCAACTCGCTCATCCCGGTCACGACGCAGTTCGGAGCCGACTTCGGCCTCCTGATCGTCGGCGCGACCGTGACCGAGGGCATCTTCAACGTTCCCGGAGTCGGGAACACGCTCTACCAGGCGATCATCCGAGGAGAGCGGCCGACCGTCGTCTCCTTCGTCACGGTCATGGTGCTGTTCTACCTCGTGGTGAACATCCTCGTCGACCTGCTCTATGCCGTACTCGACCCGAGGATCCGCTATGCCAAATGAGATGAACCGCGGCGCCGCGCGCCGCATCGATCACTTCGTGGCACCGCTCGAGGAGACGCCGATCGCCTCGATCGACGCCGTCTCCCTGGACGAGAAGCCCAGCAACCTGTGGACCGACGCCTGGCAGGACCTGCGCAAGCGGCCCATGTTCTGGATCTCGGGCGCGATGATCGTCCTGATCCTCGCCGTCTCGCTGCTCCCGAACCTCTTCACGTCGATCGACCCCCGGGCCTGCGACCTCGGCTTCAGCAACCAGGGGCCCGGCGACGGCAGCCTCCTCGGCTACACGAAGCAGGGCTGCGACGTCTACGCGCGCATCGTCCACGGCGCCTCGACCTCGCTCACCGTCGGCCTGATCGTGATCCTGATCACGACGATCACGGGCGTCATCGGCGGCGCGCTCGCCGGCTTCTTCGGCGGCTGGGTCGACACCGTGATCATGCGCGCGGGCGACATCTTCTTCTCGATCCCCTACATCCTCGCCGCGGTCGTCATCATGTCGGTCTTCTCGGCCCACCGGAACGTCTTCGTCATCGCCCTGGCGATCGGAGCCTTCGCGTGGCCGACCACGGCCCGCGTCCTGCGGTCCGAGGTCCTGAGGGTGAAGCAGTCCGACTTCGTCGGAGCCGCGACCGCCACGGGCCTGTCCCGCATGGCGATCCTGTTCCGCCACGTCATGCCCAACTCCATCGCCCCGGTCATCGTCGTCACGACGATCTCCCTCGGCGCGGCCATCACCGCGGAGGCGACGCTGTCCTTCCTGGGCGTCGGCCTGCCGGGCGACGTGATGTCGTGGGGCAACGACATCAGCCAGGCGCAGCGCGACCTGCGGACCAACCCGCAGACGCTGATCTACCCGTCCGCCGCGCTGACCATCACCGTGCTGAGCTTCATCCTGATGGGTGAGGCCCTGCGCGACGCGCTCGACCCGAAGGCGAGGGCCCTCCGATGACGAACACGACACCCACCACGCCGACGGGCCCGCTGCTCGAGGTCACCGACCTCGAGGTCGGCTTCCAGACCGGCAGCGGACTCGTCAAGGCCCTCCGGGGCGTCAGCCTGACGATCGACCACGGCCAGACCGTCGCGATCGTCGGCGAATCCGGCTCGGGCAAGTCGACGACCGCCGCGGCGATCATCGGCCTGCTGCCCGGCAGCGGTCAGGTCACCGCCGGCTCCGTGCTGTTCGACGGCAAGGACCTGGCGAAGGCGACCAGGGCCGAGCTCGAGGACATCCGCGGCCGCCGCATCGGCTACGTGCCGCAGGACCCGATGTCCAACCTCAACCCGGTCTGGTCCGTCGGCTTCCAGGTCGAGGAGACGATCAAGGCCAACGGCCTCGCCAGCGGCCGCAAGGAGGTCCGCGCCAAGGCGATCGAGGTCCTGAAGAACGCGGGGCTCGCGGACGCCGAGAAGCGGCTCAAGCAGTTCCCGCACCAGTTCTCGGGCGGCATGCGCCAGCGCGTGCTGATCGGCATCGGCCTGGCCGCGTCGCCGCAGCTGCTGATCGCGGACGAGCCCACCTCGGCGCTCGACGTGACGGTGCAGCGGCGCATCCTCGACCACCTCGAGACGCTGACGAAGACCGACGGCACCGCGCTGCTCTTCATCACGCACGACCTGGGTCTCGCCGCCGAGCGCGCCGAGAAGCTGATCGTCATGTACAAGGGCCGCATCGTCGAGTCCGGCGCCTCGGTGGAGGTGCTGCAGAACCCGCAGCACCCCTACACGCAGCGCCTGATCGCGGCGGCGCCGAGCCTGGCCTCCCGCCGCATCCAGTCCACGGCCGGTGCGGCCACGGAGTCGGTGCCCGGCGAGGCGGCGTCCGTCCACGAAGTCGACCTGGTCGGCGCGGCCGGCGCGCACCACGGCGGTGCGACCACGACCGCGCGGCCGATGATCGAGGTCGACGGTCTCACCAAGGTCTTCAAGATCCGCCGCGGCGGGCTGAAGGCCGAGGACTTCACCGCCGTCGACGACGTCTCGTTCTCGATCCCCAAGGGCACCACCACGGCGCTCGTGGGGGAGTCGGGCTCGGGCAAGTCGACGATCGCGCGCCTCGTCCTGGGTCTGGAGACGGCGACCTCGGGATCGATCTCGATCGACGGCCGTCGCACCGAGAAGATCAAGGGCAAGGAGATGCTGGCGCTGCGCCGCTCGATGCAGCCGGTGTTCCAGGACCCGTACGGCTCGCTCGACCCGCTGCACAACATCGGCAACACCATCTCGGAGCCGCTGCGGGTGCACAAGGTGGGCGATCGCGCGTCGCAGCGCGAGCGCGTCTTCGAGCTGCTCGACCAGGTGTCGCTCCCGCGCGTGATCGCGGGCCGCTACCCGAACGAGCTCTCCGGCGGCCAGCGCCAGCGCGTGGCGATCGCCCGCGCGCTCGCGCTCAAGCCCGAGATCGTCGTGCTCGACGAGGCGGTGTCGGCCCTGGACGTGCTCGTCCAGGCGCAGATCCTCCGCCTCCTCGCCGATCTCCAGGCCGAGCTCGGGCTCACCTACCTGTTCATCACGCACGACCTCGCCGTGGTCCGCGTGATCGCGGACGACGTCTGCGTGATGCAGAAGGGCCGGATCGTCGAGCACGCCTCGACCGACACCGTGTTCGACTCGCCGCAGCAGGAGTACACCCGCGAGCTGCTCGCCGCCATCCCCGGCGCGGGCATCGAGTTCGCGGTCTGATCGACCCGCACCACCACCGCTGAGGGCCCCGTTCCGCGGCCGGCGTCACCCGATGTTCATCGGGTCGCCGACCGGGAACGGGGCCCTCCGCCGTCGGACCGCGCGCCTGCGGTACGATGGAGGGTCCCCCTTACTGCACGAGAACACGAGACGAGTCCGTTCACAT
This sequence comes from Rathayibacter sp. VKM Ac-2856, assembly GCF_013205055.1. Classification (GTDB taxonomy): domain Bacteria; phylum Actinomycetota; class Actinomycetes; order Actinomycetales; family Microbacteriaceae; genus Rathayibacter. Next base: position 916,435 of record NZ_JABMLF010000001.1, on the reverse strand, counting down.
GGCAAGTGCCACCCGCTCCGACCTGCGCAACGTCGCGATCGTCGCCCACGTCGACCATGGCAAGACCACCCTGGTGGACGCCATGCTCAAGCAGACGAACTCCTTCGACGCGCACGCCCACGTGGACGAGCGCGCGATGGACTCGAACGAGCTCGAGCGCGAGAAGGGCATCACGATCCTCGCGAAGAACACCGCTGTGTCCTACAGCGGCAAGCACGCGGTCGACGGCCCCATCACGATCAACGTGATCGACACCCCCGGCCACGCCGACTTCGGCGGCGAGGTCGAGCGCGGCCTGTCGATGGTCGACGGCGTCTGCCTCCTCGTCGACGCGTCCGAGGGCCCGCTGCCGCAGACCCGCTTCGTCCTGCGCAAGGCGCTCGAGGCGAAGCTCCCCGTCATCCTGCTGGTCAACAAGACCGACCGCCCCGATGCGCGCATCGACGAGGTCGTCGCCGAGAGCCAGGACCTCCTGCTCGGCCTCGCCTCAGACATGGCGGACGACGTCCCCGACCTCGACCTCGACGCGATCCTCGACGTCCCCGTCGTCTACGCGTCCGGCAAGGCGGGCCGCGCCTCCGCGAACAAGCCGGAGGACGGCACGCTGCCCGACGCCGAGGACCTCGAGCCGCTGTTCGAGGCGATCCTCAAGCACATCCCGGCGCCGACGTTCGACGACGAGGCGCCCCTGCAGGCCCACGTCACCAACCTCGACGCGTCGCCGTTCCTCGGCCGCCTCGCCCTCCTCCGCGTCTTCAACGGCACGATCAAGAAGGGTCAGACCGTCGCCTGGGTCCACCACGACGGCTCGCACACCAACGCGCGCATCACCGAGCTGCTGATCACGAAGGCGCTCGACCGCTACCCGGCCGAGACCGCGGGCCCCGGCGACATCGTCGCGATCGCGGGCTTCCCCGAGATCACCATCGGCGAGACCATCGCCGACCCGGAGGACATCCGCCCGCTGCCGGCCATCACGGTCGACGACCCGGCGATCTCGATGACCATCGGCACCAACACCTCGCCGCTGGTCGGCAAGGTCAAGGGCCACAAGCTCACCGCCCGCATGGTGAAGGACCGCCTCGACCGCGAGCTCATCGGAAACGTGTCGCTCAAGGTCCTCGACATCGGCCGTCCCGACTCGTGGGAGGTCCAGGGCCGCGGCGAGCTCGCCCTGGCCATCCTCGTCGAGCAGATGCGCCGCGAGGGCTTCGAGCTCACCGTCGGCAAGCCCCAGGTGGTCACCCGCCAGGTCGACGGCAAGGTGCACGAGCCCTTCGAGCACCTCACCATCGACGCCCCGGAGGAGTACCTCGGCGCGATCACGCAGCTCCTCGCCGCCCGCAAGGGCCGCATGGAGAACATGGCGAACCACGGCACCGGCTGGGTCCGCATGGAGTTCATCGTCCCCTCGCGCGGTCTGATCGGCTTCCGCACCGAGTTCCTCACCACTACCCGCGGCACCGGCATCGCCAACGCGATCCTGCACGGCTACGAGCCGTGGGCCGGCGCCATCGTCACCCGCAACAACGGCTCGATCGTCGCGGACCGCACCGGCGTCGTGACGCCGTTCGCGATCATCGCGCTCCAGGAGCGGATGACCTTCTTCGTGAACCCCACCGAGGAGGTCTACGAGGGCATGGTCATCGGCGAGAACTCGCGCAACGACGACATGGACGTGAACATCACCAAGGAGAAGAAGCTGACCAACATGCGTCAGTCCACCTCCGACACCTTCGAGTCGATGACGCCGTCGCGCCAGCTGACGCTCGAGGAGTGCCTCGAGTTCGCCCGCGAGGACGAGTGCGTCGAGGTCACCCCCGAGATCGTGCGCATCCGCAAGGTCGAGCTTGACGCGAACGCCCGCGCCCGCGCGACCAGCCGCATGAAGAAGCAGAGCTGACCCGGGGCGCCCCACGGCGCCCCGCACGAACGACCGGCCGGAGCCCGCTCCGCCGGTCGTTCGTCGTTTCCGGGTGCACCCGATGGAGCTGCCGCCCGCGCTGCATGCTGGCGAGTAGCCGCGCAGCGTCTCTCTGCATGCTGGTCGAGTAGCCGCGCAGCGGCGTATCGAGACCGACGCGTGCATACGTCAGGTCTCGATACGCCCTCTCCGAGGGCTACTCGACCAGCATGGACGCGGCCCTCTGCAGGGTGGTCGACGAGCCGCGCAGCGTCTCCCTGCATGGTGATAGACGAGCCGCGCAGCGCCACCCCCTGCATGCTGGTCGAGTAGCCGCGCAGCGGCGTATCGAGACCGACGCGTGCACACGTCAGGTCTCGATACGCCCTCTTCGAGGGCTACTCGACCAGCATGGATGCGTCTCCCTGCGTGGTGGTCGACCAGCCGCGCAGCGTCTCCCTGCAGGGTGGTCGACGAGCCGCGCAGCGCCCCCTGCATGCTGGTCGAGTAGCCGCGCAGCGGCGTATCGAGACCCCTCAGCCGCCCGGCGCCGGCGACGGCGCCGCGCCCTCCGCCTCCAGCGTCGCGGTGACGAACGCGACGAACGCGTCCGCGTCGTCCGGCGCCCCGGTGTACTGCTGCCCGTTCACGAGCACCGTCGGCGTCGAGGTCAGCTCCGCCACCGACGAGTTCGCCAGCGGCTCGCTCGTCGCCCGCTTCGTGGCCGCGGCGACCCACGGCCGGAACTCGCCCGCCGTGATGCACGCGAGGACGTCGTCGTCCGTGACACCCGCCCCGGTCACGAGCGCCCGCAGCTCGTCGTCGCTCAGCCCGGTCGTCCCCTCGGCGGGCTGCTTCGCGAACAGCGCCTCGTGGACGGCCAGGAACCGATCGGGATCCTCGTCCGCCACGCAGGCCGCGACGTTCGCGGCGCGGCTCGAGTACTCCGACCCCGCCGAGGACGAGTCGAGGATCGCGACCGGGTGGATCTCCAGCGTGATCGCCCCCTGCTCGAGCCACGAGCGCAGGGTCGGCGCGTTCGCCGTCTCGAACTGCCCGCAGTACGGGCAGAGGTAGTCGACGTACAGATCGATCGTGGCGACGCCTCCCGCCCGGGTCGCCGCCTCGTCGGTCGGCACGGGCTGCTCGCCGGCCTCGATCGGCGCCGTCGTCACGGCGCTCACCGCCGAGTCCGCTCCCGCGAGCACGATCCCGTCGCTCCGCATGTTCGCCGGACCGGTGCTCGCGACCTCCTGCTGCGACCAGACGTTCCACGCCACGAGCGCCACGACCGCGAGCACCCCCAGCGCTGCACCGCCCTGGCCGAGCAGCCGGTTCCGCCGCCTCCGGCGCCGCTCGCTCTCGCGCCGCTCCCTCGCCTCGATCCGGGCGAGCTCCTGCCGCTCGCGCTTGGTGAGGCCGTTCTTCGCACTGTTCCCTGACATCGTCGACGACGGTAGCGAGCAGTCCTCGCCGTCGCCGAAGAGCTGCCCGCCGATGACCTGAGCCGGCATGCGCATCCCCTCAGGAACACTGGCGATCAGGCGAACAGTCCCGATCCCACGAAGTCGCTCTCGTCGCGCACTCCCGGTGGAACGGCGAAGACCGCCGAGCCGACGTGCTTGATGTACTCGTTCAGAGCATCGGTCGCGAGGTTCTGCTGCACCGCGATGAACTGCGCCGGCGAGCGCTGGAAGGAGAGGAAGAACAGCCCCGCGTTCAGCCGCCCCAGCTCGTCGTTGCCGTCGACAAAGTTGTAGCCGCGGCGCAGCAGCCGGACGCCGTTGTTGACGGTCGGGTGCGCGAGCCGCACGTGCGACTCCCGGTCGACCAGCGGAGCGCCGGTCGCGCCGGCCGCCTCGAAGTCGGGCTCGGTGAACTCGTCGCCGCCCGAGAGCGGTGCACCGGAGCCCTTGCTCCGGCCGATCACCCGCTCCTGCTCGCCGAGCTGGCTGCGGTCCCAGGTCTCGATGATCATGCGGATCTTGCGCGCCACCAGGTAGCTGCCGCCCGCGAGCCAGGCCGGCCCGTCGGCGTCCTGCACCCAGACGTGCTCCTGCACCGCGTCGGGCTCCTCCGACTTGATGTTCGCCGTGCCGTCCTTGAAGCCGAAGAGGTTCCGCGGGGTCGCCTGCGCCGTCGAGGTGGAGGACGTGCGGCCGAAGCCGAGCTGCGACCAGCGCAGCGACGCCCGCCCGAAGGCGATGCGGCTCAGATTGCGGATCGCGTGCACGGCCACCTGCGGGTCGTCGGCGCAGGCCTGGATGCAGAGATCGCCGCCGCCCGCGGCCGGAACGAGCGCGTCGCCGCGGAAGCGGGGGAGCGCCTCGAGCTCGGCGGGGCGGCGGTCGGCGAGGCCGAAGCGGTCCGCGCCCGACTCGTCGACGAAGAGGGTCGGGCCGAAGCCGAAGGTGAGGGTGAGCGAGGACGCGTCGAGACCGAGCGCCTCTCCCGTGTCGTCCGGCGGTGCCGTGTCGGGGCCGCCGACGGCGCCCTCCTCGCTGACGTCGAGGCCCCGGGCGAGGCGCGCGGCCGCGAGCGTCCAGTCCTGCAGCAGCTCGATCAGGTCGTCGCGGGTCGCCGAGCTCGCCATGTCGAAGGCCGCGAAGTGCAGGCGGTCCTGCGCCGCCGTGGTGATCCCGGCCTGGTTCGCGCCGAAGAACGGCACGACCCGGGTCGCTGCGGAGGAGGCGGTCGCGCTCGACGCGGAGGCGACGGCGACCGTCCCGCCGATCCCCGCAGCCAGCCCCGCCGTCCCGGCGGAGACGAGGCCGAGCAGCCCGCGCCGCGAGAGGCGGCGGGGCTGCTCGTCGGCCGCGTCCACGGCAGCGGCGGGGGCGGCGTCGTTCTGCTGGGGCTCCACTACTCCGCGGGCTCCTCGACGCCGAGCACCGTGTGGGTGAGCTGCGACAGCGGCTCCGAGAGGGCGTTCACCTGGTCCGAAAGCTCCTTCTTCTGCTCGTCCGTGACGCTCGAGTACGCGACGAAGCCGGAGTCGAGCGAGCCGTACTGCGCGAGCATCGCGTCGAGCTCGGCGAAGCGCTGCCCGATCTCGGCGGTGAGCGCGGCTCCGTCGTCACCGGAGGCGGTGGCGATCGGCTCGACGTTGCCGAAGGCGACCTCCGCGCCCTGCACGTTCGCGGCGAAGTCGGTCAGGTCGGTGCCCGACCACCAGTCCTCCTCGCCGGTGATCTTGCCCGCGGCCACCTCGTCGAGCAGGCCGATGGCGCCGTTCGAGATGTCGCCGACCGAGACGGTGAAGTCCGGCGCGGCGACGAGGTCGTAGAGGTCCTGCACGTCCGAGACCAGGCCGTCGGCGAAGGCGGTCCGCTGCTCGGGGGTCGACGGAGCCCAGTCCATCCAGGCGCTCGTGCCGTCGGAGTTCAGCGCGTCGGCGGCGGGGACCCACAGGTCCTTCTCGATGCGGTGGAAGCCGGTCCAGTCCAGGCCCTCGGCGACGGCGTCGACCTCGCGGTAGTCGATCTTCGGGTCGAGGTCGCCGAAGGCCTCCGCGGTCGGCTCGATGCGCTCGTAGAAGACGCGGGTCGAGGCGAAGAGGCTGCGCGCCGTCTCGTCGTCGCCCGCCTTGTACGCCTCCGCGAAGGCCGTCACGGCCGGCAGCAGCTCGCCGGACTGCGACTGCACGTAGGAGACGTAGTTGGTGACGGCGGCCTCGGTCGCGGCCTGCTCATCGGCCGACTGCTCGGTCGCCTCGCCGGTCACGACGAACTCGGCGAGGCCGATCGGGGCGCCGACCTGCTGGAACTTGCAGGCGGTGTAGTAGGTGCCGGGTTCGAGCTGGGCGACGTAGGACACGCTCTGCCCCGGCGTCACGTTCTCCTTCTCGCCGACGATGCGGAGCTTGTCCTCGGCGAGGATCTCGAACTCGTTGACGTCCGAGCCCGTGTTCTCGAGCGCGAAGGTCACCGCGCCGGCCTCGGCGGTCGCGGCGGACACGGCGCAGGCGCCGTCGTCGATGGCGACGTCGAGGGCCGCGGCGGAGGAGGCGGCCGGCGTGTTCGGCACGCAGCCGGCGAGCAGCAGGGCGAGGGTTCCCGCTCCGGCGATGCCGGCGGCGACGCGGGGGAGACGGGGGCGAGTGCGCGAGGGCATGGTTCTCCTGGTGGTGGGAGGTCGTTCCGGCGGCGCCGGAGCGGGATCAGACGGAGGCGGCGGCGGGGGCGGGCGCGGCGACCGGGGTCGAGCTGCCCCGACGCGGCCGCCGCGAGCGGACCTGGCGGACGAACAGCGCGCCGACGACGACGAGGTAGAGGAGCCACGCGACGAACTGCAGCGCCGTCGGCTCGGGGGTGTAGTTGAAGAGCCCGCCGAGCACGGCGACGACCGGCGCGGGCAGGATCGGGCCGAGGTCGAACAGCGGCGTGCCCCAGCCCGGCAGCAGCGCGGCCTCCTGCAGATCGCCCACGCCGTAGAGCAGCACGCCGGCCGCGACGACGATGAGGAAGCCGCCCGTCCAGGTGAAGAAGCGGCCGAGGTCGATCCGCACGAAGCCGCGGAAGATCAGGTACGCCGCGACGACGGCGCTGAGGATGCCGAGGAACGCGCCGATCGTGCCGACCCACGCCTCGGAGCCGGAGGCGGCGCTGCTCGAGGACACGCTCGCCCAGACGAAGAGCGCGGTCTCGATCCCCTCGCGGCCGACGCTGACGAAGCCGAGCACGACGATGCCGAGCGCGGAGCCGCTCACGGCGGCGTCGAGCCGGGACTCGAGCTCGCCCTTCAGGCTGCGGGCGTTGGCGCCCATCCAGAAGATCATCCAGGTGACGAGGCCGACGGCGAGCAGCGAGAGGCCGCCGCCGAGGAGCTCCTGCGCGGTGAAGCTGAGGCCGTAGGGCCCCCAGGTGAGGATCGCGCCGGTGACCAGGGAGAGGACGACCGCGGCCGCGATGCCCGTCCAGAGCCGGGGGAGCACGTCGCGCCGCTCCAGCTTGGTCAGGTACGCGACGAGGATGCCCACGACGAGGCCGGCTTCGAGGCCTTCACGGAGGCCGATGAGGTAGTTTGCGAGCACGTGTGTTCTCTTGATCGTCTGCGCGGGAGGACGGGGCGGTTCCCGCCCCCGGACCGCATCCTCAGGTAAGCCTTGCCTAACCCGAGGACGACTGTAGTGGCCGCCCGAGCGCCTGTCCAGACGGGACGCGCGACGCGCGGCAGGCGGACGTCCTGCATCCGGTCGCCGGTGCGGCGGACGAGAGCGAGCCGCGGACGAGAGCGCGCGACGAAGGAGAGGCGGAGAGTGGACGCGAAGCGAGACGGCGCCGACGAGCGGGTCGTGGCGGTCCACGCCCATCCCGACGACGAGTCGATCACCATGGGCGGAACGCTCGCCCGGCTGGTCGCCGACGGCGCCGCGGTCACCGTCGTCACCGCCACCCGTGGCGAGTGCGGCGAGGTCATCCCGACGGATCTCGCGCACCTCGAGGGCTCGGACGAGCTCGCCGCGCACCGCACCACCGAGCTCGTCGTCGCCCTCACCGCGCTCGGCGTCGCCGACCACCGCTTCCTCGGCGACCCCGCCGCCCGTGCCGCGGGCCTCGCGCCGCGGATCTACCGCGACTCCGGCATGCAGTGGGGTCCCGGCCGCGTCCCCGTCCCGCTCGAGCCGGCCGATCCCCGCTCCTTCACCTGGGCACCGGAGGAGGAGGCGATCGCCGATCTCGTCGCCGTGCTCGTCCAGACCCGCGCGACGCTCGTCCTCTCCTACGACACCGGCGGCGGCTACGGCCACCCGGACCACATCCGGGCCGCACTCGTCGCCTCGACGGCCGCCGAGCGCCTCGGCCTCCGCTTCCTCGCGGTGCTGCCGGAGGCGGCCGCCGCCGAGCCGGGCGACGTGGTGATCGAGCTCGACGACGAGGACCACGCCAGGAAGCGCGCCGCACTCGAGGCGCACCGCACCCAGATCGTCGTCGAGGGCGACGAGGCCCGGCTCTCCAGCGGTCCGCCGTTCGCGATCGGCCGCGTCGAGCGCTTCCGCCCCGAGGGGGCGCCGACGCCGCCGGAGCCGGTCGCGGAGGAGCGGCCCGACCTCGCCACGCGCGTCGTCTCCGGCGTGCTCTCCGTCCTCACCGGCGCCGTCGTCGGCGCGATCACCACGGTCGCGCACCAGGGCACGGTCACCGTCGGCGACGCCGTCCTCCCCGTCGGACTGGCCGTCTCGCTCGCCGCCGTCCTCCTGCTGCTGCTCGGGCTCCGCCTCGTGATGGTCGACCGCTTCGTCGCCTTCTGCACCGCGATGGGCCTGCTCGGCGCCATCGGGCTGCTCGCGCTCCGCAGCACCGGCGGATCGGTGCTCGTCCCGGCCAACGGCCTCGGCGTCGTCTGGACCTTCGCGCCCGCGCTGATCGCCCTCGTGGTGATCGCCTGGCCCCGGGTGCGCACCCTGCCGCGCCCGGCCGCGGCGGCTCAGGCGGCTGACAGCGAGGCCCCGCCGCTCCCCGTACGATAGAGACCACTGTTCGAAGGGACGTCCACGACCGTGACCTACGTGATCGCACTTCCGTGCGTCGATGTCAAAGACCGCGCCTGCATCGACGAATGCCCGGTCGACTGCATCTACGAAGGCGAGCGCTCGCTCTACATCCACCCCGACGAGTGCGTCGACTGCGGGGCCTGCGAGCCGGTCTGCCCCGTCGAGGCCATCTACTACGAGGACGACCTCCCCGAGGAGTGGTCCGACTACTACAAGGCCAACGTCGAGTTCTTCGACGAGATCGGCTCGCCCGGCGGCGCCGCGAAGGTCGGAGTGATCGCGAAGGACCACCCGGTCATCGCCGTCCTCCCTCCGCAGAGCCACTGAGCGCGCGTCCGTGGCTCTCGGACCGCTGCCGGACTACCCCTGGGACCTGATGGGCCCCGCCACCCGGGTCGCCTCCGCGCACCCCGGCGGCATCGTCGATCTCTCCATCGGCTCCCCGGTCGACCCGACGCCCGCGCCGATCCGCGAGGCCCTCGCCCGCGCGACGGACGCTCACTCCTACCCGACCACCGTCGGCACCCCGGCCCTCCGCGAGGCGATCGCCGCCTGGTACGCGCGCCGGCGGGGAGTCCCGGGTCTCGGTGCCGACGAGGTGCTGCCCACGATCGGCTCCAAGGAGCTCGTCGCCTGGCTCCCGTTCCTGCTCGGCCTCGGCGAGGGCGACGTCGTCGTGCACCCGCGCGCGGCCTACCCGACCTACGCGATGGGCGCCGCGATCGCCGGCGCGTCCGTGCTGGCCTCCGACGATCCGGACGAGTGGCCGGCCGAGACCCGGCTGGTCTGGCTGAACTCTCCCGGCAATCCGGACGGCGCCGTCCTCGATGTCGAGGCGCTGCGGCGCGCGGTCGAGCGGGCGCGCGAGCTCGGCGCGGTCGTCGCGGGCGACGAGTGCTACGCGGAGCTCGGCTGGGACGGCCGCTGGGCCGACGAGCCGATCCCGAGCGTCCTCGACCCGCGCGTGGTCGGCGAGGACCGCCGCGGCGTCCTCGGCGTCTACTCCCTGAGCAAGCAGTCCAACCTGGCGGGCTACCGGGCGGCCTTCGTCGCGGGCGACAGCGCGCTGATCGCCCGGCTCGTGACGGTGCGCAAGCACGCGGGGATGATCGTCCCCGCGCCGCTGCAGGAGGCGATGGTCGTCGCGCTCGGCGACGACGACCACGTGGCCGAGCAGAAGGAGCGCTACCGCGCCCGCCGCGATCTCCTGCGCCCGGCTCTCGAGGCCGCCGGCTTCCGCGTCGACCGCAGCGAGGCGGGTCTCTACCTCTGGGCGACGGAGGGCCGGCCGGCCTGGGAGTCGATCGACCGTCTCGCGCGCCTGGGCGTCCTCGCGGGCCCCGGCGTCTTCTACGGCGACCACTTCACCGAGCACGTCCGGCTCTCCCTGACGGCGACCGACGAGCGCATCGCGGCCGCCGCCGAGCGCCTGGCCGGCGGACTCTGACCCTCGTCGGGCCCGGATCCTGAAGGATCTCCACAACGGACCGGGGCGAGCACTGGGCGGTGTCACAGTGCCCGAGCTTTGCCCATAGGCTGTATGGGGTTCGGTCAGCGTCGCCACAAACGGCCCTGGATTCCGGACAGTTCCAGCCCCCGGCGCCGCCCGCTCCGCGCGAGCGCACCCGGGTGCGACCGATGACCTGGGAGGCGTTGTGACCGAATCCGGCACGCAGAGCGACGGAACCGCGACGGTGGAGACACCCGAGCCCGCCACGGAGAGTGCGCCGGCCGCGGCCGAGGTCCTGCCCGAGAAGGTGACGCTCACGTTCGGTGAGCGCACCGCCGAGTTCCCGGTGCTGCGCAGCGTCGACGGCTCCTCGAGCATCGACTTCTCCACGCTGTCGAAGCAGACCGGTCTGATGTCCCTCGACTACGGCTTCGTCAACACAGCCGCCACCAAGTCGAGCATCACCTACATCGACGGCGACCAGGGGATCCTGCGCTACCGCGGCTACCCGATCGAGGAGGTCGCGACGAACGCGACGTACCTCGAGGTGGCCTGGCTGCTGATCTACGGCGAGCTGCCCACCGCGGACGAGCTCGCGGGCTTCGACGAGCGCATCCGCCGGCACACGCTGCTGCACGAGGACCTCAAGCGCTTCTTCGACGCCCTGCCGCACAGCGCGCACCCGATGTCGGTGCTCGCTGCCGGCGTCTCGGCCCTCTCGACCTACTACGAGGACAGCTCGAACCCGAAGGACCCGGAGGCGGTCGAGCTCACCACCATCCGCCTGCTGGCGAAGCTGCCGGTGATGGCGGCCTACGCGCACAAGAAGTCGATCGGCCAGGCGTTCCTCTACCCGGACAACTCGCTGAGCTTCGTCGACAACTTCCTCCGCCTGAACTTCGGCACGATGGCCGAGCCGTTCGAGGTCGACCCGGTGCTCTCGAAGGCGCTCGACCGCCTGCTGATCCTGCACGAGGACCACGAGCAGAACGCCTCGACCTCCACGGTCCGCCTGGTCGGCTCGACCGAGGCCAACCTCTACGCCTCCGTCTCGGCGGGCATCAACGCCCTCTTCGGCCCGCTGCACGGCGGCGCGAACGAGGCCGTGCTGACGATGCTCGGCCGCATCCGCGAGTCCGGCGAGAGCGTGCAGACCTTCGTCGAGCGGGTGAAGAACAAGGAGGAGGGCGTCCGCCTGATGGGCTTCGGCCACCGGGTGTACAAGAACTACGACCCCCGCGCGAAGCTCGTGAAGGAGAGCGCGTCCGAGGTCCTGCAGGCGCTCGGCGTCAAGGACCCGCTGCTCGACATCGCGATGGAGCTCGAGGCGCTCGCGCTGGAGGACGACTACTTCAAGGAGCGCCGCCTCTACCCGAACGTCGACTTCTACACCGGCGTCATCTACAAGGCGATGGGCTTCCCGACGCGGATGTTCACCGTCCTCTTCGCGATCGGCCGCCTGCCCGGCTGGATCGCGCACTGGCGCGAGATGAACACCGACAAGCAGACCAAGATCGGCCGCCCGCAGCAGCTCTACACGGGCGCCCCCGAGCGCCACTGGCCCACCGGCCACTGACGCCGGGCGGTCTCGATGCGCCGCGTCATGCTGGTCGAGTAGCCCGCGCCGCGGGCGTATCGAGACCCCGCGTCCGTCGTCGGGCAGGTCTCGATACGCCGCGTACCGCGGCTACTCGACCAGCATGTGCCGCCGCGGCCGCTCGCCGTGCTGGTCGAGCAGCCCGCGTAGGGGGCGCCCCATGCTGGTCGAGCAGCCCGCGCAGCGGGCGTATCGAGACCCGCCCGCCTCAGGCGTGCAGCGCCGTGTTCAGCTCGATGCCCGCGCCCGTGCGGGGGAGCACCTCGACCGCGCCGGTGAGCGAGTTCCGGCGGAAGAGCAGGTTCGGCACGCCCGACAGCTCGACCGCCTTGACCGTCTGCGGACGTCCGTCGGCGCGGGGAGCCCCGCCGACCACGACGACCTTCGTCCCCGCCGTGACGTACAGCCCGGCCTCGACGACAGTGTCGTCCCCGATCGAGATCCCGATGCCCGAGTTCGCCCCGAGCAGCGCTCGCGCGCCGATCGACACGCGCTGCACGCCACCGCCGGACAGAGTTCCCATGATCGAGGCGCCGCCGCCGATGTCCGAGCCGTCGCCGACGATGACACCCTGCGAGATCCGCCCCTCGACCATTGAGCTGCCGAGCGTGCCCGCGTTGAAGTTCACGAATCCCTCGTGCATCACCGTCGTCCCGGGAGCGAGGTGCGCCCCCAGGCGCACCCGCGAGGTGTCCGCGATGCGCACCTTCGCCGGCGTCACGTAGTCGGTCAGCCGCGGGAACTTGTCGATCCCCGCGGCCTGGATGCCGTGGCGACGGAGTGACGGGCGGAGGCGGGTGAACGAGTCGGGCGCCACCGGGCCCGCGTTGGTCCACACCACGTTCGGCAGGTGCGCGAAGATCCCGTCGAGGTTGACGGTGTTGGGCTGCACGAGCAGGTGCGAGAGCAGGTGCAGCCGCAGGTACGCGTCCGAGGTCGAGGCCGGCGCGGTCTGCAGGTCGATCTGCAGCGTCACCACGTCGATCCGCACCTCGCGCCGGGGGTCCTCGCCCGCCTGCTCCTCGATGTCCGCCGGCACGATCCACGGGTCGCGTCCCTCGGGGATCGTGCCCAGCCGCGGCTCGGGGAACCAGGTGTCGAGGACCGTGCCGTCCGAGGCGATCGTCGCGAGTCCGTATCCCCAGGCGGAGGCGGGCGCGGGCACGGCGGAGTCGTCGGTGTTCTGGGGGCTCATGCGCCCAGGCTAGCGCGCCGGATCCGGCCGGTACCCTGGGCGCATGGCCGTTCCGACCTCCGCCCCGGCGCCCGTCGCGCCCCTCGATCTGCGCTCCGATCCGATCGCCCTGACCCGGGTGATCTGCGACGTCCCCTCCGTCTCCGGGGACGAGCTGGCACTCGCGGACGCGGTCCAGCTGGCGCTCGAGCAGTACCCGCACCTCGAGGTCCTCCGCGACGGCCACACCGTCGTCGCCCGGACGAACCTCGGCCGCGCGCAGCGCGTGGTGATCGCGGGCCACCTCGACACCGTGCCGATCAACGACAACCTGCCCGTGCGCGAGGAGGTCGTCGACGGCGTCGAGCACCTCGTCGGCCGCGGCACCACCGACATGAAGGCCGGCGTCGCGGTCCAGCTCGTCCTCGCGGCCGAGCTCGTGGATCCCGTCGTCGACATCACCTGGATCTGGTACGACAACGAGGAGGTTGCGTCCGACCTCAACGGCCTCGGCCGCCTCTCCCGGCACCGCCCCGACGTCTTCGCCGCCGACTTCGCCGTCCTCGGCGAGCCGACGCGGGGCGAGGTCGAGGGCGGCTGCAACGGGACGCTGCGCGTCGACGTCATCACCCGCGGCGTCCGCGCGCACTCCGCCCGCAGCTGGGTCGGCGAGAACGCCGTCCACGCCGCCGCCCCGATCCTCGACCGGCTCGCGGCCTACGAGCCCCGCGAGGTCGAGATCGAGGGTCTCGTCTACCGCGAGGGCGTCAACGCGGTCCGCATCAGCGGGGGAGTGGCGGGCAACGTCATCCCCGACCTCTGCACCGTGCACGTTAACTACCGCTTCGCGCCGAACCGGAGCGGCGAGGAGGCGGTCGCTCACCTCCGCGAGCTGTTCGAGGGCTTCGAGGTCGAGGTGGTCGATCTGGCCGAGGGCGCGCGCCCCGGGCTCGACGCTCCGCTGGCGCAGGCGTTCATCGCCGCGGTCGGCGCGGAGGCGAAGCCCAAGTACGGCTGGACCGACGTCGCGCGGTTCTCGGCGATGGGCATCCCCGCCGTGAACTACGGCCCCGGCGACCCGCTGACGGCGCACGCGGACGACGAGCGCGTCGCCGTGCACGAGATCACGGCCTGCGCCGACGGCCTCCGCCGCTGGCTGAGCGCGTCGGCGTGAGCGCGCTCGCGACAGGGCGGGCGCCGGCTCGCCGACGCGCGCAGCTCCGGCTCGTCCCCTGGTGGGCGCGCGTCCTCGCGGTCTTCCTGCTGACCCGGCTCGTGACGACCGTGATCATGCTGCAGTTCGCGGCGAACCAGGAGGCGAACTCCTGGACCGGTCCGTCGCCCGCCTACGCCGACTTCGCCGCGATGTGGGACGGGCGCTGGTACCAGATCATCGCGACCGCCGGCTATCCGACCGAGCTGCCCGTGACCGAGGCAGGCGAGATCGGCGAGAACGCCTGGGCGTTCATGCCGCTCTACCCTGTGGTCGTCCGGCTGGTGATGCTGCTCACCGGGCTCGGCTGGGCGACGGCGGGCGTCGCCGTCTCCGTGATCTGCGGCGCGGTCGCCTGCCTCGTCCTCTACCGGCTGATGCGGCACTCGCTGAGCGAGGCGCAGTCCCTCGTGGCCGTCCTCTTCTTCTGCGTCGCGCCGACCTCGCCGATGCTCCAGATCGCCTACGCCGAGTCGATGGCGATGATGCTCACCGCGATCGTCCTGCTCCTGCTGGTGCGGCGCCGCTTCGCCTGGGTCTTCCCCGTCGTCCTCGTGCTCGGGCTGACGCGTCCGAGCGGGCTCGCCTTCGCGGCGGCGATGGGCCTCTACGTCGTCTACCGCGTCGTCCGGCGCGCGAAGGAGCCGTTCCTGCGGGCCGACGCCGTGCCCGCCGTCGCTCTCACGGTCTGGGGCCTCGTCGTCGGCTTCCTCTGGCCGGCGGTCGCCTGGGCTGTCACCGGCTCCCCGACGGCCTACACCGACACCGAGCTGGCCTGGCGCTCGTCCTACATCGGCTACCAGGAGCTCTTCCCCTTCACCTCGTGGTTCCAGGGCGGCGCGTGGTGGGGCGGCTGGTGGTTCGGCGCCCCGATGGTCGGCATCGCGATCGTGGTCGTGCTGGTGCTGCTGTTCGTCGGGATCCTCGTCTCGCCCTGGACGCGGCGGCTCGACCTCTTCAGCCGCGCGTGGATCGCCGGATACGGCGTCTACCTCTTCGCGTTCTTCTTCCCGCAGTCGAGCACGTTCCGCCTGCTCGGACCGCTCTTCCCGCTGGTCGGGGCGCTGGCGGTTCCGCGTTCGCCGCTGTTCCGGGTGACGCTCGTCGCGGTCTCGATCGTGGGTCAGATCGTCTGGATCAGCATCGGCTGGGCCGTCGACGGCTACGACTGGACTCCGCCGTGATCCGGTCCGCGTTCTCGTGCCGACGTACCGCGTGAGACCGCCGATTTCGTCCCAGGCGCGGATGCACGATAATAGACGGATACGTCACGAAAGGGGAACTCTATGGCGGCCATGAAGCCGAGGACCGGAGACGGACCGATGGAGGCTGTTAAGGAGGGGCGACTCATCGTCGTGCGCGTTCCGCTCGAAGGCGGCGGACGCCTCGTCGTCTCGGTCAACGATGCAGAGGCGAAAGAACTGCACGACGCTCTCGCGTCGGTGGTCACTCCAGCCTGACCCACCCAGCACCGTCGAGAACGCCCGCCGCATCCGATGCGGCGGGCGTTCCCTCGTTCCCGGGCGAGGGGAACGCGCGCCGGGTCAGGCGCGGCGCTTGTTGGCCTGCAGCAGGCCGTCGCCGATCGGCGAGAGGACGCTGACCACCGCGGGGGAGCCGCAGATCTCCGCGACGAGGGTGCGGAAGGCGGACGCGATCTCGTCGCGCTGCGCGGGGTTCGAGACGCGGCCGCGCCAGAGCGCGTGCGGGACGAGCACGGTGCCGCGGGGGCGCACGAGGCGCAGCGCGTGCTCGACGTTCTCGATGACCTGGAGCGGATCGCCGTCGACGAAGACGATGTCGTAGGAGTTCTCGTTCATCCGGGGGAGCACCTCGAGGGCGCGCCCCGGGATGAGGCGCAGGCGGTTCGGCGAGATGCCGGCCTCGTGGAACTGGGCGCGGGCGTGCTGCTGGTGCACGGCCTCCGAGTCGATCGAGGTGAGCATCGCCTCGGGGGCGCCGTCGAGGAGCCAGAGCCCGCTCACGCCCGTCCCGGTGCCGATCTCGATGATCGAGGTTGCGCGCGCTGCGGCGGCGACGAGCGCGGCCTGCGCGCCGATCGAGGGCGCGATGGCGTCGATGCCCAGCTCGACGGCGAGTCGGCGGGCGGAGGCGATCGCCTCGGGCTCGACGACGGCGTCCTCGGCGTACTTCCAGTTGGCATCCTTGTCGGACACGGGTGCACTCCTCTGGTGGTGGTCGCGGCGGGCGGATCGCGCCCGTGCATCGCCAGGGTACGGGGGCGCGCGCGGTCGTCGGCGCAGGCGCGGCGGGTTAGTGTTGTCCCGTGTTCGGTTTGACGTTCGACAAGCTCCTCATCATCGGAGTCATCGCCGTCTTCGTGCTGGGCCCTGACCGCCTCCCCTACTACGCCTCGCAGCTCGCTGCGCTGGTGCGAAAGGTCCGCGGATTCGCCACGCAGGCGCGCGAGCGCGTGAAGGACGAGATGGGTGACGAGTTCGACGAGGTCGACTGGCGCAAGCTCGATCCGCGGCAGTACGACCCGCGGCGGATCATCCGGGACGCCCTGCTCGAGGACGAGCCCGCTCCCACGGTGAAGCCGCCCTCGGCGGTCTCCGCGCCCGTGACCGCGGGCGGCGCCGCGTCGACCGCGGACAGCTACTACACGACGATGAAGCGCTCGGCCGGCGCCGGCGAGCTCTCCACGGTGGCGCCGCCGCCCATCGACCTCGAAGCGACCTGACCCGCGCCCTCCCGGGTCGACCGAGCGGACGACGTCACGCGTGCCGTCGACGGTGGGTCTCGATACGCCCCTGCGGGGCTACTCGACCAGCATGAGTGCGGCGAGCATGTCGAAAGCGGCGGCGGCTGCCTTCCGCGTGCCGGTCTGCATGCTGGTCGAGCAGCCCGCGGAGCGGGCGTATCGAGACTCACGCTGCCCGAGTCATGCTGGTCGAGTAGCCCGCGGAGCGGGCGTTTCGAGACTCACGCTGCCCGAGTCATGCTGGTCGAGCAGCCCGCGGAGCGGGCGTATCGAGACCCGCCATGCTCGAGTGTCGGGTCTCAGCCGACCGACATCGGCAGCCGACGGCCGGTCAGGCCGCGCGGCCGCGACGCGAGGGTCCGGGCCAGTTCCGTGATCGCCACGGCCGCGGGATCCTCCGGGTCGCCGATGACGACCGGCAGCCCGTCGTCGCCGCCCGCGCGCAGCGCCACGCTGATCGGGAGCGACGCGAGCAGCGGCACGTCCTCACCGCTCGCGCTGAGCCGGCGCGCCACCTCGGCGCCGCCGCCGCTGCCGAAGAGGTCCAGCACCGACCCGTCGGGCTGCGGCAGCCCGGACATGTTCTCGACCACGCCGACGATGCGCTGACCCGACTGCCGGGCGAGCGCACCGCTGCGCTCCGCCACGTCGGCCGCCGCCGGCTGCGGAGTCGTCACGATCAGCACCTCGGCGTGCGGCAGCAGCTGGCCGATGGAGATCGCGACGTCGCCGGTGCCCGGCGGCAGATCGAGCAGCAGCACGTCCAGGTCGCCGAAGTAGACGTCGGTGAGGAACTGCGAGATCGTCCGGTGCAGCATCGGCCCGCGCCACGAGACGGCCGCTCCGCGGGTGTCGCCCTCGAGGAACATGCCGATCGAGATCACCTTCACGCCGTGTGCGACCGGGGGGAGCATCAGCTCGCCGACGCGCGTCGGCCCGGCGACCCGTCCGTCGTGCATGAGGCCCAGCAGACCCGGGATCGAGAAGCCGTGCACGTCCGCGTCGACGAGGCCCACCGCGAGCCCGCGCCGAGCGAGCGCTACCGCGAGATTCGCCGTCACCGTCGACTTTCCGACCCCGCCCTTGCCGCTCGTCACCGCGTAGACGCGGGTCAGCGAGTCCGGACCGAAGGGCATCTCTCGCCGACCGCCGCGCAGCCGCTCGGTCAGCGCCGTGCGCTGGGCCGGCGTCATCACTCCGACGTCGACCTGCACCGCGCCGACCCCGGCGGCCGACTCGGCGGCCGCCCGCACATCGCGCTCGATCGCCGATGCCGCAGGGCAGCCGACGATCGTCAGCCGGATCGCGACGCGCACCGCGCCGTCTGCGCCGACCGTGACCGAGTCGACCATGTCGAGCTCGGTGATGGGCTTCCGGATCTCGGGATCGACGACCCGCGCGAGGGCCGCGAGCACCGCGCTCTCGAGAGCGGCGGACTCCTCCGCACCGAGCGCGGCGTCAGCCATCGCGCCGCTCGGCCGCGATCGACTCCGCCCGGTCCTTCTCCAGCTCCTCCACGAGGCTGCGCAGCTCGGAGCGGATGAAGTCCTTGCTCGCCATGTCGCGGATCGCCAGGCGGAGGGCGACGACCTCGCGGGCGAGGTACTCCGTGTCGGCGAGGTTGCGCTCGGCGCGCTGGCGGTCCTGCTCGATCTGCACGCGGTCGCGGTCGTCCTGGCGGTTCTGCGCGAGCAGCAGCAGGGGAGCCGCGTAGGAGGCCTGCAGCGAGAGGATCAGCGTGAGCACGGTGAAGCCGAGGGCCTGCGAGTCGAACCGCGCGTCCTCGGGGCCGTAGGTGTTGAAGAGCAGCCAGAACACGCAGAAGATCGTCATGCCGACGAGGAACCAGGGCGTGCCCATGCCGCGCGCGAACGACTCGGTCAGACGGCCGAAGCGGTCGCTGCTCTGCCGGTTGCGCCGGGGGAGCACCCGGGTGCGCAGACCCTTCGGGGCGTCGAGGCGCCTGTCCTGCTTGGTGTCCCTAGCCACGCGCACCCCTCCGTCCTCGTCGTCCTGCGATGAATCTGCCCCTCGCCGCTGCCGCCGCGGCGGGCGGGACGACCGGTATGCCCTGCGTCGCCGTGCGCACGGGCGTCCGGGGTTCGTCGTCACCGTCGTGGCTGCGCCAGTCGTCGGGGAGGAGGTAGTCGAGCACGTCGTCGATCGTGACGACGCCGACCAGGCGGTGCGACTCGTCCACGACGGGCACCGAGACCAGGTTGTAGCTCGCGAGGATGCGGGCGACCTCGGCGGCGGAGGTGTCCGGGGTGATCGGGTCCAGGCTCTGATCGAGCAGGGTGCCGAGGCGCTCGTGCGGCGGGTAGCGGAGCATCCGCTGGAAGTGCACCATGCCGAGGAAGCGGCCGGTCGGCGGCTCGTACGGGGGAAGGGTCACGCAGACCGCGGCGCCGAGCGCCGGGGCCAGCTCGTGCCGGCGGATCATCGCGAGTCCCTCGGCCACGGTCGCCTCGGACGAGACGATGATCGGCTCGGTCGTCATCAGTCCACCCGCGGACTCGGGTGCGTAGGAGAGGAGCATGCGGACGTCGTCCGCCTCCTCCGGCTCCATCAGCTCGAGCAGGGCCTCGCCGCGCTCGTCGGAGAGCTGCGCGATCAGGTCGGCCGCGTCGTCCGGCTGCATCTGGTCGAGGACGTCGGCGGCGCGGTCGTCGTCGAGGCGGCCGAGGATCTCGACCTGCTCGCTCTCGGGCATCTCCTCGAGGACGTCGGCGAGACGGTCGTCCGAGAGCTCGCCGGCGACCTCGAGCATCCGCTGCTGCGGCAGGTCGAGCAGGGTGCTGGCGAGGTCGGCGGGCTTGAGCTCGGAGAGGCTCGCCACGTACTGCTCGGCCGACTGGGCCTCGGTGGAGACGCTCTCGCGCACCTCGCGCCAGCCGGCGAAGGTCGTGGCGCCCTTCGCGAAGGGGGAGGGGCTGGTCTTGGGGCGGCGCACGAAGAGCTGCGCGAGCTCCCACTCGCCCGGCCCGACCTCCTCGATCGCGACGTCCTCGACGATCGCGTCCCCCGAGCCGTCGACGAAGCTCATCCGCCGGCCGAGGAGCTCGGCGATCACGCGGACCTCGCCGCCGCGCTGCTCGAAGCGGCGCACGTTGATCAGACCGGTCGTGATGATCTGCCCGCTGCCGATGCTCGTCACCCGGCCGATCGAGACGAACACCCGGCGCCGGCCGGGGATCTCGACGACCAGCCCGACCACGCGCGGCGCGTCGTTCTGACGGTGCACGAGCAGCACGTCTCGGACCTTGCCGACGCGATCGCCCGCCGGGTCGAAGACGCTGCAGCCGGCCAAGCGCGCTACGAAGACTCTGGCGGAACTCACGGCTACCAACCTAGACCCGGCCGCCCTCGCGGAACCCGAGCACGACCCCCGCCGCTCCCGGCCGGCGCTCGGGAAGCTCTCGATCCGCGCCCAGAAGGCTCCAAGTCGGCTGTGACACTCTCAAGGTGTGACTCAGCAGATGCCCATGAACAACCGCCGGGGCGCCGTCTCCCCGACGATCCCGCGCGGCGAGATCCTCGCCACCTTCGACACCTACGAGAAGGCGCAGAGCGCCGTCGACGTGCTCGCCCGGGCGGACTTCCCCGTCAAGCAGCTGGCCATCATCGGCAACGAGCTGAAGAGCGTCGAGCGCGTCACCGGCAAGCTCACCTGGGGGCGCGTCGCCCTCGCCGGTGCCGCCTCCGGCGCATGGCTCGGTGTCTTCCTCGGGCTGCTGCTCATCATCTTCTCGCCGTCGACCGAGTTGTCGTTCCTCATCGCCGCCGTCCTGCTCGGTGCCGGCTTCGGCATGCTCTTCGGCCTCGCCTCCTACGCGGTCAACCGTCGCCGCCGCGACTTCACCTCGACGATGCAGGTGATCGCCACGAGCTACTCCGTGCTCGTCGACCCCGAGGTGGTGAACCGGGCGCGCAACCTCCTCGACGGCACCCCCGCCGAGCAGGAGGCCCCGGTCTGGTCACCGCCGCCCGCGAACGCGGAGCCGGTGCCGGTGCGTCCCGAGGACGAACGGCGCTGATCGCCACGAAGGCCCCCGGAGGAGTCCGGGGGCCTTCGTCGTTCCCGCCGCGCCCTCGAGGGAGCGTGCAGCGGTCTCAGCGGGCCGCGGACCCCACCGGCGGAAGGACGATGTCGACCGCGAGACCGCGCGGGTCCCGGTTCGACAGCGCGACGGTGCCCCCGCCCGAGAGCACCGTGGTGTGCACGAGGGCGAGGCCGAGGCCGCTGCCGCCCGAGGCGATCGTGCGGGAGTCGTCCGGGCGCGAGAAGCGGTCGAAGGCGACCGGGATGAAGTCGGCCGGCATGCCCGGACCGTCGTCGGAGACGGTAAGCAGCAGCCGGCCGTCCTTCTGGCCGAGCGACGCGACGATCGTCCCGCCGTGCCCGATCGCCTGGATCGCGTTGCGGACCAGGTTGTCGATCACCCGGCCGAAGTCCTGGGTCGCCACGGCGTAGAGGCGCGCCGGCTCCCGCTCGTCGATCTCGTAGTCGATCTCGACGTCCGACTCCGCCGCGAGCAGCCGAGTGCGGTCGACCGCCCCGACCAGCTCGTCGACGAGCTCGGCGAAGGGCGAGGCGGGCCTGGCCGAGCGGCTCTCGATGCGGGAGATGTCCAGGAGCGCCGAGGCGAGGCGGACGAGGCGGTCGACGCTCTTCTGCGCGTCGAGGATGACGCGGTCGACGGCGACCGGGTCCTCGACGCGGTGGTGCGCGATCTCGAGCTGCGCCGAGAGCGCGGCGAGGGGTGTCCGGAGCTCGTGGCTCGCATCCGAGACCATCTGCTTCTCGCGAGCGACGGAGGCCGACTGCTTGGCGAGGAACGCGTTGAGCGTCTGGGCGAGCTCGTCGATCTCGTCGCGCGTGCCGACGACCGGCAGCTGGTCGCCCGGGGTGGGAGCGGCCGCGATCTGGTCCGCCCGCGCCCGCATCCGCCGGACGGGTGCGAGGGCGGCGCCGGTGAGGATCCAGGAGGCCAGGCCGAAGGTGACGACGAGGAAGATCGCGGCGTAGACGAGCACGTGCGCGAAGTCGTCGAGCACCAGCTGCGACGCCGCCTGGTCGCGGGCCGTCGCGACGCTCCAGGTGCCCTCCTCGCCCTCCACCGCGACGACGCGCACGAGGTAGCGGGTGGTGCCCGTCGCGACCTCGGTGTAGCGGGGGACGGCGTCCGCCGGATGATCGCGCAGCTCGGCCTGGACGGAGCGCCGCACCTCGGTCGGCATGGTGGTCGCCTCGACCACGCCGTCGGGGGTGATCGCGAGGTAGAGCTGCCCTGTGGAGGAGTCCCGGACCCGCGGCACGTCGCCGACGGCGATGTCGCGCCGGATCTCGTCCTCGATGGAGACCAGGATGGTCCGCTCGCTGCGCTCGACGATGCCCGAGACGACCTGGTAGAAGAGCATCGCCGCGAGGGCGAAGAGCACCGTCGCGACCGCGACCGAGCCGATCGTGATCCTGGCGCGGATGGACAGGGCTCCCGTCCGCCGCGTCGCGGCGCGCGCCGCGGCGAGCGGCCTCGAGGCGGCCACGCGGCTACTCGACCGGGCGGAGGAAGTAGCCCTTGCCGCGCACGGTGACGATGCTCACGCCGGTGTCCTCGGCGGGCAGCTTCTTGCGGAGGTAGCTCACGTACTGGTCGACGATGTTGTTGTCGACGATCTCGCCGCCGCCCCAGATCTCGGAGAGGATGCGCTGGCGGGTGACCACGGAGCCGACCGGCGAGATCAGCAGCTTCAGCAGCTCGAGCTCCTTCGGGCTGACGTGGATGCGGGTGCTGTCCGCGGTGCGGCGGATACTCGAGCCGTCGACGGTGATGCGGCCGACCTCGATCGAGGTGGACATCAGCGAGGGGCTGCGGCGCAGCAGCGCGCGCAGTCGCGCGTTCAGCTCGGTGAAGGCGAACGGCTTCGTCAGGTAGTCGTCCGCACCCGCGTCCAGGCCGAACACGCGGTCCTCGACGGAGTCGCGCGCCGTGAGCAGCAGGATCGGGGTCGAGCGGCCGAGCTCGCGGATGCGCCGGCAGATCTCGAAGCCCGACATCGCGGGGAGCATCACGTCGACGATCGCGGCGGAGAACTCGGCGTTGCTGAACGCGACGAGCGCATCGATGCCGTTCGTGGTCAGCACCGCCTCGTAGCCGGCGTCTTCTAGGCCGCCCACGAGCGCTTCGCCCATGGCTGGATCGTCTTCGACGACAAGGATCTTCACGCGCTCACCCTACGACGCCGCTCTCAGGAACCGCGCCTGCGCCGCGCAGGACGTCGACCTCCGGACGGAGTGGGGGCATCCCCGCGGAAGAACGATGCAGGAGGGGCCGCACTTGCCAGCTTCTGCACGGGATTTTGCTCTGTTGAGACCCGGATGGGGGCCGTAGAGTACGTCAATATGCGACGACCCGAACGTCGCAGTCGATATGCGACGACCCGAAAAGTCGCATGGTTACGGTGCCCTGATGCTCATGAACATCTCCAGAAGACCGTTCCTCCTGTGGAGGGACTCTGCCCTGATCGCAGGACGTTCCCTGCTGCACGAGCGACCCGAGAGGGTGGCTGCGGGTGAGAAGGCGATGCCGGTCGCGTCGCCCTCTTCCGCGGAGGACGAGATGCCCGGAATCCGCCGCTGCGAGTACTGCCGCACGGCTCCGGCGCGGTCGCGGTCGACCACGTGCTCGCCCGAGCATGCTCGGATCGTGCACTACTACGACTGAGGTGCCCGCCGACGTCGTGTCGGCGTCGCCTGCCTCTGCCCAGAACATGACGTGAGGGCCGCGGGCCTCGGTCGCGCCCCGAGGAGTGGGGGAGTCGGAGACGGTCGATCGCATCGATCGTCGACCTGATCCGGGTCGCTGTGCGCGCTGGAGGCGCGCTTCACGCGCTAATGTCGCGGTCGAAGCCGGGGGGGGGCCATGACTGCCACACGAGTGCACGGAACGTTCTCGATCCCATCTCTCGATGGAGTCCGCGCGATAGCGGTGCTGATCGTCTTCGTGGGTCATGGAGCGACCGCTCCCGGCCTCTGGCCCGGTCATGTCGGGGTCACGGTCTTCTTCTTCCTCAGCGGCTACCTGATCACCACGCTCCTGCGACGCGAACGCGAGCGGACGGGTCGGATCGCGCTGTCCCGGTTCTACCTCCGGCGGCTGCTCCGCATCACGCCGCCGGCGCTGATCGCCATCGTCCTCTGCGTCATGGTCGGTGCCGCTGGACTGCTGCCGGCCACCACGACCGGGTGGGGTGTGCTGGCCGAGGTCTTCAACTACACGAACTACTACCTCGTCGTCGCCGGTCGCGACGGACTTCCCCCGGAGTCGAGCATGCTGTGGTCGCTCGCTGTCGAGGAGCACTTCTATCTGATCTTTCCCGCCGCCCTCATCCTCCTGCTGTGGAGGCGGCTCACCTATCGGCGTATCGCGTTCGTCCTGATCGCCGCAGCGGTCGCTGTCCTGGTCTGGCGCGTGGTGCTCTTCTTCGTGCTCGACGCGAGCTTCTTCCGCCTCTACGTCTCCACCGATACCCGCTTCGACGGGCTCATCCTCGGCGCGGCTCTCGCCCTTGCTTGGAATCCGGCGCTGGGGGATCGTCCGCCGTTCGGACTCCGAGCCGACACGATGGGCAAAGTGCTCGCGCCGATCGCTGTCGTCGTCTTCGCGGTGACCGCCGTCCTCCCCGATTCGCTGAGACTCACGTTCGCCATTCGATCCAGTACGCCTGCCTCGTCCCGATCTTCTGGCTGATCATCACGCGCCCTGATTCGGTGATCGGTCGAGTGCTCAATCACCCCGTCGCGGTGCGCCTGGGTGTGCTTTCGTTCTCGATCTACCTGGTGCACAGGCTCGTCCTCGGCCTCGTCGCAGAGATCGTTCCCGTGGCTCCGCTGGTCGACATCGTCTCGCTGGCACTGACGATCGCGCTGGCCGAGCTGATCTTCCGGGCTGTCGAGCAACCTGCCGCGCGACTTCGCAAGCGTCTCGAGAGCGACGGGCGTGGAAGGGCAGGGCGCAAGGACGAAGTGCCTCCGCTCGACCGGAGCGGTGATCGCGCGGGACTCTGAGCGGAGAAGGATCGAAGGTGCTCCTGGGCTCTGGCTGCCCGACGGCCCGGCGGTGCCCCGCCGGCCTCTGAGGCCCTTCCCGATCACGATTCCGGAGGAATGCAGCGACGCCCGTACCACTGCCACCCTCGATTCGGCGTTCCCCAGAAATGGGCACTGGCGCGCATTGAATAGTGGTGGGGGGCAGGCGGCACGTCGGCCGAGAGCTAGCGGGAGAGGCCGATGGGGAAGCTGTACTACGACGAGTCCGCCGAGATCGACGTCGAGGACCGCGTGCTCGCCCATCTGCAGATCGTGATCGTCGCGAAGCTCCGCCGCAGCGAGGCGTTCCTGCTGAGCTGGCGGAACGATCCCGGCGCGGGCGACGGCCGCAACGCGATCTGGCTGCACCCCGCTCTGTCCCTCCGCTTCACCTACTTCGGCGGTCGGATGCCGCGCATCAACCCGGCGTGGATCGCGGAGCTCACCGATCTGGCCAATTCAGCCGGTGGCCTCTACGCCACGGCGGAGCCGGCCGAGCCGGCGCGTCCCGCCTCGCGGTCGAACCGGGGCTAGGCGCCGCCGCGGCTGGAGCCGTCCGGAACGACGAAGGCCCGGGCAGCGCTTCGCAGCGTCGTCCCGGGCCTTCGGAGATGGTGCCCCCAGTAGGATTCGAACCTACGCCCCTGCCTCCGGAGGGCAGTGCTCTATCCCCTGAGCTATGGGGGCCAGGAGTGCCTGTCAACATTAGCACCCGGGGTGCGCCTCCCCGGACGCTCTGGCGGGCCGTGCGGCCGTGCCACGATGGGGGCATGCTGCGCACCGTCTCCGCCTCGCTGGGCCTGCGACTGAACGGTCCGACCGACCTCGTCTTCCTGGTGGCGGCGACGCCGACGGGCGACTCGTTCGAGGACTCCTTCGCCGTCACGCTGGACGGCGAGCCCATTCCGGTGCGCGAGTTCCCGGCCCGGCACGGCGCCCGCGTGCACCGCGTGGCGGCGAACGCCGGCGCGATGCAGGTGGAGTACCGCGGGCGGGTCTCGGGCCGCGGCACCCCCGACGAGCCGAGCGAGCTCGAGCTGGTCGAGTACCTCCGACCGAGCCGCTACGCGGAGACCGACGCGCTCGGCGGAATCGCCCGCCGTGAGTTCGGGCGGGCGAAGGGCTTCGAGGCGCTCACCGCTGTCGAGGAGTGGGTGCACTCCCACCTCTCCTACGTCTACGGCTCCACAATCGCCACCGGGGGAGCGGCGCAGGTGATCGAGAGCGGTCAGGGTGTCTGCCGCGACTTCGCGCACACGGTCGTGGGGCTGCTCCGCGCGCTCGACATCCCGGCGCGGGTCACCGCCGTCTACGCGCCCGGCCTCGAGCCGCGCGACTTCCACGCCGTCTCCGAGGCCTGGGTCGACGGAGCCTGGCACGCGGTCGATGCGACCCGGCTCGCTCCGCGCCCGTCGATGCTCCGCATCTCCTCCGGCCGGGACACCGCGGACACGGCGTTCCTCAGCAGCTACCTCACCGATCTGCGCCTCGAGACGATGAGCGTCGAGGCGAGCTGCGACGAGGTCATCGAGGACGACCACGTCTCGCCGGTCCGCCTGGGCTGAGCGGCGTCGGCTGAGCATCGTCGTCGGAGCGGACGGCGCCGTCCGAGCGGCGAGCGTCAGCCGGCGAGGGCGGCGAGCGCCGCGCGCACGAGCGGCTCGGGGTCGCCCGGCTCCACGAACGACGCGCTCGACGCCTCGAGCCAGTAGTCGCCGATGAAGGCGTCCGCGACGCCGCGCCCGTCGGCGACCTCGTAGTAGCCCTCGATCTCCGGCGGCCTGCCGTAGGTGGGCACGGCCTCGCTCGTCGTGAAGAACTCGTTCTTGAGCGCCTCGATGACGGCCGGCTCCAGCTGCGCGACCGCCAGCTGGAAGTCGGCGCCCTCGGGGTCGGCCCAGCCGCAGACGAGGCCGTCGTAGGAGGCGATCTCGGTGGAGACCGCGGTCGGCTCCACGGCGTCGCTGGGCGTGAAGTCCGCCCACAGGCCGGTCAGCGCGGAGGAGGGGACGAGCTCCTCGCAGGTTGCGGGCACGGGAGTCCCGGTGACGGCGGCGTCGCTCGCGCTCGGCGCCGGGTCCGCGGCGGGCGCGCAGCCGGCGAGGGCCGAGACGACGACGAGGAGAGCGAGGGCGGCGGGGCGGCGCATGCGGGGCACCCTAGCAATCGCGGGCCGCGGGGAGCCGGGCGCTCGCCGTGGGTGCGCGGACCGGCCGGTAGAATCGCTCCCCGTGACTCCCGAACAGCTCGCCGCCTCCCTGCACGCCCTCGTCCTCGACGCCGTGCAGCGACGAGGGAGCGACGCCGAGGTCGCGCTCGCCGACGTGGTGCTCGAGCGCCCCAAGAACCGCGACCACGGCGACTGGGCCTCGAACATCGCGATGAAGATCGCGAAGAAGGCCGGAGCGAACCCGCGCGAGCTCGCCACCGAGCTCGCCGAGGGACTCGGCGCGGTCGACGGCGTGGCCTCCGTCGAGGTCGCGGGCCCCGGATTCCTCAACGTACGCCTCGACGCGGCCGCCGCGGGCGCGCTCGCCGGCACCATCGTCGACGCCGGCGAGGCCTACGGCACCGGCTCCGTCTACTCCGGAGTGCGGATGAACCTCGAGTTCGTCTCGGCCAACCCCACCGGTCCGATCCACATCGGCGGCACCCGCTGGGCGGCCGTCGGCGACAGCCTGGCGCGCGTGCTGATCGCTCAGGGCGCCGAGGTGACCCGCGAGTACTACTTCAACGACCACGGGGCGCAGATCGACCGCTTCACCCGGAGCGTCCTGGCCGCCTACCGCGGCGAGCCGACCCCCGAGGACGGCTACGGCGGCGCCTACATCGCCGACATCGCCGACCGGGTCGTCGCCGCCTACCCGGGCGATCTCTCGGTCCTGCCCGAGGCGGAGCTGGACGAGACCTTCCGCTCGATCGGCGTCGACCTGATGTTCGGCGAGATCAAGCAGAGCCTGCACGAGTTCGGCGTCGACTTCGACGTCTACTTCCACGAGAACTCCCTGCACGAGTCGCGCGCCGTCGAGCGGGCGATCGAGCGCCTCCGCGGTCTCGGCCACATCTACGAGGCCGACGGCGCGACCTGGCTGCGCACCACGGACTTCGGCGACGACCGCGACCGCGTCATCATCAAGAGCGACGGCGAGGCGGCCTACATCGCGGGCGACCTCGCCTACTACCTCGACAAGCGCGAGCGCGGCTTCGACCGGGCGATCATCATGCTGGGGGCCGACCACCACGGCTACATCGGCCGGATGATGGCGATGTGCGCGGCCTTCGGCGACACCCCGGGCGTCAACCTCGAGATCCTGATCGGGCAGCTCGTCAACCTGCTCCGCGACGGCCAGGCCGTGCGGATGTCCAAGCGCGCCGGCACCGTCGTGACGATGGAGGACCTCGTCGAGGCCGTCGGCGTCGATGCGGCGCGCTACTCGCTCGTGCGCTCCTCCGCCGACTCCTCGCTCGACATCGACCTCGACCTGCTCACCAAGCGCAGCAACGACAACCCGGTCTACTACGTGCAGTACGCGCACGCCCGCACCCGCCAGGTCGCGGCGAAGGCGGAGGCCTCGGGAGTGCCGCGCGAGCCGTTCGCGCCCGAGACGCTCGTGCACCCGAGCGAGTCGGCGCTGCTCGGCGGTCTGCAGGAGTTCCCGCGGATCGTCGCCCTCGCCGCCGAGCTGCGTGAGCCGCACCGCGTCGCCCGCTACCTCGAGGAGATCGCCGGCCTCTACCACCGCTGGTACGACAACTGCCGGGTCGTGCCGCAGGGCGACGACCCGATCGAGGCGGTCCACTCGACCCGCCTGCGCCTCAACGAGGCGACCGCGCAGGTTCTGCGCAACGGGCTCACGATGCTCGGCGTCACCGCTCCGGACCGGATGTGACCGCCACCGGCGCCGCGCCGCGCCGAGGGCGCCGCGTGACGATCGTCGTGATCGTGCTCGTCCTCCTCTTGGCCGTGGCGGCCGTCGTCGGGGACGTGCTCGCGCGTCGCGCCGTCGCAGACACCGCCGCGTCCAGCATCCGGGAGGCGCTGTCCCTCCCCGCCGACCACCCCGTCGAGGTCGAGGTCGCCGGCTGGGCGGTGCTGCCGCAGCTGATCGGCGGCACGCTCGACCGGCTGGACGTCCGCAGCGCCGACGTCGCGTTCGGCGATCTGAACGGCGACGTCGATGCGACCCTCGAGGGCGTCCCGGCGAGCGGGAGCGGCGCGATCGAGGCGGGACGCGCGACCGTCGCGCTCGACCCGGACTCGGTCGAGACGCTCGTCGCCGCTCGGAGCGAGGTGCCCATCGACGGCGTGACCCTCGATCCGCCGCTGGTGCGCGTGAACACCTCGGTCGAGGTCCTCGGGCTCACCCTCGCCGCGGGCGTCGGCATCGAGCTGGGCGCGGCCGACGGCGCGATCGAGCTGACTCCGTCCGAGGTGACGGCGGGCGGCACGACGATCAGCGCCGCCGACGTCGAGGACCGCTTCGGCTCCGTGGCGGAGGGCCTGCTCGCCGCCCGGTCCGTCTGCATCGCCGACGCCCTGCCGACGGGGCTCGCGCTCACCGGCGTCACCGTGCGGGCCGACTCGCTCGACGCCTCGTTCGACCTGTCCCCGACGTTCCTCAGCGATCCCGCCCAGCAGGAGACCGGCGTCTGCTCCTGATGCGACACGGACCCGCGGCGCTCGACCGGTAGGATCGGAGCCCTGTGCCCGTGCTCCCCGCTGGGAGCGCACTGAGCGCACGCTCATCGACAGCACTCTCAAGGATCTTGCTGGCTTCAGGGGTCAATCCGGACTCGCTCGCCACGCAGTGACGCTCCCACTCTCTTCTGTGAGGTCTCACCCGTGGAACACGCCGACGCCCCCGTCCGCGCCCCCCGTCATCCCCTCGCACCGGACTGGCTGCACG
Source organism: Rathayibacter sp. VKM Ac-2856 (assembly GCF_013205055.1). GTDB lineage: Bacteria > Actinomycetota > Actinomycetes > Actinomycetales > Microbacteriaceae > Rathayibacter. Next base: position 886,884 of record NZ_JABMLF010000001.1, on the reverse strand, counting down.
AGCCCGACGACGCGAACGCGCTCGCCGACGGCGTCTGGTCCGACGGCGTCGTCCGCGCGCCGGACGGCGGTCTCGAGGTTGCCGGCGTCGCGGCGACCGAGCTGGCGGCGCGGTTCGGCACCCCGCTCTACGTGGTCGACGAGGACGACGCCCGTCGCCGCGCCGTCGCGACGCGGGAGGCCTTCGAGCGCGAGCTCGGCCGGATCGGCACCGGCGTCACCGTCTACTACGCCGGGAAGGCGTTCCTCTCCACCGAGGTCGCGCGCTGGATGCGCTCCGAGGGGCTGAACATCGACACGTGCAGCGGGGGAGAGCTCGCGGTCGCGCTCGCCGCTGGTGTCGAGGCCGAGCACATGGGCCTGCACGGCAACAACAAGTCGCTCGCCGAGATCGACCGGGCGGTCGAGGTCGGCATCGGCGCGATCGTCCTGGACAGCGTCCTCGAGATCGAGCGGGTCGCTGCGGCCGCCGAGCGCCACGGCCGCGTCCAGCCGGTCCGGCTGCGGGTGAACAGCGGCGTGCACGCGCACACCCACAGCTTCCTCGCGACCGCGCACGAGGACCAGAAGTTCGGCATCACGCTCGAGGACTGCCCGGACGCCGTCGCGCGGATCCGCTCGCACGCGAGCCTGCGCTTCCTCGGTCTGCACTGCCACATCGGCTCGCAGATCTTCGGATCGGCGGGCTTCGCCGAGTCGGCGTCGCGCCTGCTCGCGGTGCACGCGGCGCTCCTCGCCGACGGTCCCGTCCCGCAGCTCAACCTCGGCGGTGGGTTCGGCATCGCCTACACGAGCGCCGACGACCCGACGCCGATCGACGAGATCGCCGCTGCGATCGCGGACGCCGTCGGCGAGCAGTGCGCGAGCCGCGGGATCCCCGTCCCGCACATCGCGATCGAGCCGGGCCGCTCGCTGATCGGGCCCGCCGGGCTCACCCTCTACGAGGTCGGCACGATCAAGGACGTCGCCGTGGGGACGGACGGCGTGCGCCGCTACGTCAGCGTCGACGGCGGCATGAGCGACAACGCCCGGCCCGCGCTCTACGGCGCCGACTACACGGCCCGGATCGCCGGCCGCGTCTCCGACGCCGAGCCCGCGCTCGTGCGCGTGGCGGGCAAGCACTGCGAGTCCGGCGACATCGTCGTCCACGACGACTTCCTCCCCGCCGACGTCCGGCCCGGCGACCTGCTCGCCGTCGCCGCGACCGGCGCCTACTGCTGGTCGCTCTCGAGCAACTACAACTACCTCGGCCGCCCCCCTGTCGTCGCCGTGCGAGACGGAGTCGCGCGCGTCATCGTGCACGGCGAGACCGAGGACGACCTCCTGCGCCGCGATGCCGGCATCGAACGAAAGGCCATCCTCCGATGATCGAGTACCGCAGCCTCCGCGTCGCCCTGCTGGGCGCCGGGTCCGTCGGTGCCCAGGTCGCGCGCCTGCTGCTCGACCACGGCGACGAGCTCGCCCAGCGCGTGGGGGCGCCGCTGGAGCTCGCCGGTGTGGCCGTCCGGGACATCGACGCGCCGCGCACCGCGGACATCCCCCGGGAGTACCTCACCACCGACGCCGAGGCGCTGATCCTCGGCGCCGACATCGTGGTCGAGCTGATCGGCGGCCTGGAGCCGGCGCGCAGCTACATCCTGAAGGCCATCTCCTCCGGTGCCGACGTGATCACGGCCAACAAGGCCCTGCTCGCCGCGCACGGCAACGAGCTGTTCGAGGCCGCCGACCAGGTCGGCGCCCAGCTCAACTACGAGGCGGCGGTGGCCGGGGCGATCCCGATCATCCGCCCGTTGCGCGACAGCCTCGCCGGCGACCGCGTGCACCGCATCCTCGGCATCGTCAACGGCACGACCAACTTCATCCTCGACCGGATGGACACCGAGCACGCCACGCTCGAGGAGGCGCTCGCGCTGGCCACCGAGCTCGGCTACGCCGAGGCCGACCCGACTGCCGACATCGAGGGCTACGACGCCGCGCAGAAGGCGGCGATCCTCGCGCGCCTCGCCTTCCACACCGACGTCCCGGTCTCGCTCGTGCACCGCGAGGGCATCACCGGCGTGACCCAGGAGCAGGTCGAGCAGGCGCGCGCCTCGGGCTACGTGATCAAGCTGCTGGCGATCTGCGAGCGGCTCGTCGACGCGAAGACGGGGGAGGAGGGCGTCTCGGCGCGCGTCTACCCCGCGCTCGTGCATCGCTCGCACCCCCTCGCCGCCGTGCACGGGGCGAACAACGCCGTCTTCGTCGAGGCGGAGGCGGCCGGCAGCCTGATGTTCTACGGCGCGGGCGCCGGCGGCGTCGAGACCGCCTCGGCCGTGCTGGGCGACGTCGTCTCGGCCGCCCGCCGCCACGTCGTCGGCGGCCCCGGCCTCGTCACCAGCGCCAGCTCGGGACTCCCGGTGCTGCCGATCGGGCACGTGACCACCCGCTACCAGGTCACCCTCGAGGTGCTCGACCGCCCGGGCGTCCTCGCCCAGATCGCCGGTGTCTTCGCTGAGCACGGGGTCTCGGTCGAGACCCTGGTGCAGACCCCGCCCGTCCTCGACCCGCTCGCCGAGGCCGGAGCCGGTGCGGAGCGGCGCGAGCCGACCGCTACCCTGGTCATCGGCACGCACGCCGCGGCAGAGTCCGATCTGGCGGCCACCGTCACCGCTCTCCAATCCCACGGGTTCGTCGGCGCCGTGACGTCCGTCCTACGAGTTGAAGGAGCCTGAGATGGCCAAGCAGTGGCGCGGAGTCCTGCACGAGTACGCGGACCGCCTGGATGTCACCGAGGCGACCCCCGTCATCACGCTCGGCGAGGGCGGCACCCCGCTCATCCCCGCGGCGGCCCTCTCCGCTCGCACGGGCGCGAAGGTGTGGGTCAAGTACGAGGGCATGAACCCGACCGGCTCCTTCAAGGACCGCGGCATGACGATGGCGATCTCGAAGGCCGTCGAGCACGGCGCGAAGGCCGTCATCTGCGCCTCGACCGGCAACACCTCGGCGTCCGCCGCGGCCTACGCGACGCACGCCGGCATCACCGCCGCTGTGCTCGTCCCCGAGGGCAAGATCGCCCTCGGCAAGCTCAGCCAGGCGATCGCGCACAACGCGCAGCTGCTCCAGGTGCAGGGCAACTTCGACGACTGCCTCGACATCGCGCGCGACCTCGCGAAGAACTACCCGGTGCACCTGGTCAACTCGGTGAACCCCGATCGCATCGCCGGTCAGAAGACCGCGGCCTACGAGGTCGTCGAGGTCCTCGGCGACGCGCCGGACTTCCACATCGTCCCCGTCGGCAACGCGGGCAACTACACCGCCTACTTCCGCGGCTACTCCGAGGAGCTGGAGCGCGGCGAGTCGACGAAGCTGCCGCGCATGTTCGGCTTCCAGGCCGAGGGCTCCGCGCCGATCGTGCACGGCGCCCCCGTCCGCCACCCCGAGACGATCGCCAGCGCGATCCGCATCGGCAACCCGGCCTCGTGGGAGCTCGCGCTCAACGCCCGCAGCGTCAGCGACGGCTACTTCGGCGCGATCAGCGACGAGAAGATCCTCGAGGCGTACCGGATCCTCGCGGGCGAGGTCGGCGTCTTCGTCGAGCCCGCCTCCGCGATCAGTGTCGCGGGCCTGCTCGAGCGCGCCGAGGCGGGGGCGATCCCCAAGGACGCGACCGTCGTGCTGACCGTCACCGGCCACGGCCTCAAGGACCCGCAGTGGGCCCTCCGCACCGCCGACGGCGAGGACATCACCCCGACCGTCGTGCCCGTGGACACCGCCGCGATCGCCGACGTGCTGGGGCTGGCCGGCGCATGACCTCGGCGGTTCCCGTCGGCCGCACCGTGCACGTCAAGGTCCCCGCGACCTCGGCGAACCTCGGCCCCGGGTTCGACACGCTCGGCCTCGCGCTCTCGTCCTACGACGAGCTCGACGTGACGGCCGTGACGGCCACGGGCGCCCGGGTCTCGGTGCACGGAGTGGGCGAGGGCGAGGTGCCCACCGACGAGACGAACCTCGTCGTGCAGGCGATCGCCTACACCTTCGCCGATCAACGGCAGGAGATGCCCGGCATCGACGTGACCGCGCGCAACATCATCCCGCACGGCCGCGGGATGGGCTCCTCCGGCGCCGCGATCGTCTCGGGGATCATGGCGGCGAAGGGCCTGCTCGACGGCATCGTCCAGCTCGACTCCGACGACCTGCTCCGCATCGCGACCGAGATGGAGGGGCACCCCGACAACGTCGCGCCGGCGCTCTTCGGCGGGCTCACGATCGCGTGGGTAGAGCCCGGTGCCGAGGGCGGACCCGAGGCGCCGCTGCGCCCGCGCTCGAAGAAGCTGATGGTGCACCGCGGTGTCTCCCCGGTCGTCTTCGTGCCCGAGCACACCATGTCGACGCGGCTGGCGCGCTCGCTCCAGCCGATCAGCGTCCCGCACGAGGACGCCGTCTTCAACGTCTCGCGCTCGTCGCTGCTCATCGCGGCGCTCATTCAGAGCCCCGAGCTGCTGTTCGCGGCGACCGAGGACAAGCTGCACCAGAACTACCGGGCCGCGGCCATGCCGCAGACCTCCGAGCTGATCGCTCTGCTGCGCTCGCACGGCTACGCGGCCGTCGTCTCCGGCGCCGGCCCGAGCGTGCTCGTGCTCTGCAGCGACCCCGCGCAGCGCCTCGCCGCCGCGGATCTGGTGGCGAAGGAGGCGCACACGCCCTGGCGTGCGCACATGCTGGCCGTCGACTTCAAGGGTGCTACAGTGGGGATCGCATCCCGAGGAGCCGCGTAACGAGCGGAATCTGTCCGACGGATCGTCCCGATAATCACGGCCATCACATCGTGTGAAGGGCGCCCCTGCTTCTCTCGCAGACCAGCGCCTGGCCGCTCGTGCCCTCTCTGCGCTTCCCGAGGCAGGTCGAGCCGGCGGCCGAGAGCATCGCGTGGATCAGAACTCGCGATGGACCCGCACGGTCGATGTGCTCTCCCGGTGAGCGATCGTTCCCGGGGGGAAGGAACCCCTCTCCAGTGACAGATGTCAACACCCGCGGCTCCGCCGCGGACACCAACGCCGATCTCGCAGGCCTCCGCGTCGCGGAGCTGCAGGCGCTCGCGACGAGCCTCGGCATCAGCGGGGCCTCCAAGCTCCGCAAGGGCGAGCTCGTCCAGGCCATCTCGGACCTCCGCGCCGGTGCGGCCTCCGAGTCCGCCGACGTCGAGCCCGCCGGTGCCGAGCCCGCGGCTCCCGCCGAGGAGCCCGCGGTCGCAGACGCCACCGTCGGCGAGCAGGCGTTCGCCGAGCAGCCCGAGGCCGTCGTCGACGGCACGAGCGTCGAGGCCGAGCCCGCCGATGTGGCCGAGCAGAGCGCTCCCGTGCTCGAGGCTCCCGCCGAGGTGCAGGCTCCCGCCGAGAGCACGGAGGCGGACACCGCCGACGTGCTCGAGCAGGCGGCGACCACCACCGACGAGCCGGCGCCCGTCGCCGCCGAGGCCGCGCCGGTCGAGCTCGAGCTGCCCGTGGCCGCCGAGCCGGTCTCCGAGCCCGCCGCCGAGCGGGCGCCCCGTCGCCGCGGCTCGCGTCGCGCGTCCAGCGGCACCGTCGCCGCGGGCGAGCACGTCAACATCCCGGCAGGCAGCGGCGTCGAGTCGCTCATCCCGGAGCTCCCGCCCGTGATCGAGCAGGCTCCCGACGCCGAGCAGGCGCCGCGTCCCGTCATCGAGATCGAGCTGCCCAACGGCCCGGAGTCCGACGACTCCTCCCGTGAGGGCGGCCAGCGCGAGCGTCGCGGACGCCGTCGCAGCCGCGGCGGCAGCTCCGAGCAGACCGAGCAGCCCGAGTCGACCGACGCCGTGGAGTCCTCCACCGAGGACGCCGGCGACGAGTCGGACTCCGGCGCGCGCCAGGACGACCAGCAGGGCGGCGGCGACCAGCAGAACGGCGGCGACCAGCAGGGCACCGGCCGCGGCCGCAACCGCCGCAACCGCAACCGCCGCGGCGAGGACCGCCAGGCGAACGACGGCCAGAACGGCAACGGCCAGAACGGCGGCAACCAGGGCGGCGCCCAGGGCGGCAACGGCCAGAACGGCGGCGCTCAGAACGGCGGCGCCCAGAACGGCAACGGCCAGGGCGGCCAGGCGCCGCAGAACCAGGGCGGCCAGAACCAGGGCGGCAACGGGCAGAGCGCCCAGGGCTCCTCGCAGGGCGGCCAGCAGGCCGACGGCGAGGACGGCCGCCGCAGCCGCTACCGCGACCGCAAGCGCCGCGGCGGAGCGGTCGGCGACGACTTCGAGCCCGAGATCAGCGAGGACGACGTCCTCATCCCGGTCGCCGGCATCCTCGACGTCCTCGACAACTACGCCTTCGTGCGCACCACCGGCTACCTGCCCGGTGTCAGCGACGTCTACGTCTCGCTCGGCCAGGTCAAGAAGTACAACCTGCGCAAGGGCGACGCCGTGGTCGGCGCCATCCGCCAGCCCCGCGAGGGCGAGGGCAGCGGACGCCAGAAGTACAACGCCATCGTCCGCGTCGACTCGATCAACGGCCAGACCGTCGAGGAGGCCGCCGCGCGCGTCGAGTTCCACGACCTCACGCCGCTCTACCCGACCGAGCGCCTGCGCCTCGAGACGGAGCCGGGCAAGCTGACCCAGCGGATCATCGACCTCGTCGCCCCGATCGGCAAGGGCCAGCGCGGTCTCATCGTCGCGCCGCCCAAGGCCGGCAAGACGATCGTCCTGCAGCAGATCGCGAACGCGATCGTGCAGAACAACCCCGAGGTCCACCTCATGGTCGTGCTCGTCGACGAGCGTCCCGAGGAGGTCACCGACATGCAGCGCACCGTGCGCGGCGAGGTCGTCGCCTCCACGTTCGACCGTCCGGCCGAGGACCACACCACTGTCGCCGAGCTGGCCATCGAGCGCGCCAAGCGCCTCGTCGAGCTGGGCCACGACGTGGTCGTGCTGCTCGACTCGATCACCCGCCTCGGCCGCGCGTACAACGTGACCGCCGCCCCCTCGGGCCGCGTGCTCTCGGGTGGCGTCGACGCGTCGGCGCTGTACCCGCCGAAGAAGTTCTTCGGTGCGGCGCGCAACATCGAGAACGGCGGCTCGCTCACCATCCTCGCGACGGCGCTCATCGAGACCGGCTCGAAGATGGACGAGGTGATCTTCGAGGAGTTCAAGGGCACCGGCAACATGGAGCTCCGCCTCTCGCGTCACCTCGCCGACAAGCGGATCTTCCCCGCCGTCGACGTGAACGCGTCGGGCACCCGCCGCGAGGAGATGCTCCTCAGCTCGGACGAGGTCAAGATCACCTGGAAGCTGCGCCGCGCCCTCGCCGGGCTCGACCAGCAGCAGGCGCTCGAGATCATCCTGTCGCGCCTCAAGGAGACGTCGTCGAACGTCGAGTTCCTGATGCAGGTCTCGAAGTCGGCCGTCGGCCCGACCACCGCCAACCACGGCAACGGCCACCACTAGCGCCCTCACGTCCGCGGTCGCCCCTCCCCGGGGCGGCCGCGGACGTTTTCGCGTCCAGGGTCCCGAATCCGGCGCCTGCGGCCGCCCATGCTGGTCGAGCAGGCCGCGCAGCGGATCGCCCATGCTGGTCGAGTAGCCCGCGCAGCGGGCGTATCGAGACCCACCCTCCACCACCACCCGGAAACCAGGAACCCCATGTTCGAATCCGTCAGCGTCCTCTTCGCCGAGCACGAGGACCTCCAGACGCAGCTGTCCGACCCGGCCCTGCACGCGGACGCCGCGCGCGCGAAGAAGGTCAACCGCCGCTACGCCGAGCTGAGCCAGATCAAGGCCGCCCACGCCGCCTGGATCCAGGCCGGCGAGGACCTCGAGGCCGCCCGCGAGCTCGCCCGCGAGGACGACGCGTTCGCCGAGGAGGTCCCCGAGCTCGAGGAGTCGCTGCGGGTCGCGCAGGAGAAGCTGCGCCGTCTGCTCATCCCTCGCGACCCGGACGACGGCCGCGACGTGATCATGGAGATCAAGGGTGGCGAGGGCGGTGCCGAGAGCGCGCTGTTCGCCGCGGACCTGCTCCGGATGTACCTGCACTACGCCGAGGCGAAGGGCTGGAAGACCGAGATCCTCGACCGCGACGAGTCGGACCTCGGCGGCTACAAGAACGTCCAGGTCGCCATCAAGAGCAACGCGACCGACCCGTCGCAGGGCGTCTGGGCGCACCTCAAGTACGAGGGCGGCGTGCACCGCGTGCAGCGCGTCCCCGTGACCGAGTCGCAGGGCCGCATCCACACCTCGACGACCGGCGTGCTGGTCTTCCCCGAGGTCGACGCTCCGGAGGAGGTCGCGATCAACCAGAACGACCTCAAGATCGACGTCTACCGCTCGTCCGGCCCCGGCGGCCAGTCGGTGAACACCACCGACTCCGCGGTGCGAATCACTCACCTCCCGACCGGCATCGTCGTCTCCATGCAGAACGAGAAGAGCCAGCTGCAGAACCGCGAGGCCGGCATGCGCGTCCTCCGCGCCCGCATCCTCGCCCGCCAGCAGGAGGAGATCGCCGCCGCCGCCTCCGACGCGCGCAAGACGCAGATCCGCACGATGGACCGCTCCGAGCGCATCCGCACCTACAACTTCCCCGAGAACCGCATCGCCGACCATCGCACCGGGTATAAGGCGTACAACCTCGATGGCGTGATGAACGGCGCGCTCGACCCCGTGGTCGAGAGCGCGATCCAGGCCGACGAGGAGGCGCGCCTGGCCGACATCGGCTCCGAGGAGTCGTGACCGCGGTGACGACTCCCGTGGCCGCCCGCTCCCTGCTGGCCGACGCGGTCGCGCGGCTGAGCCGGGCGCACGTCCCCGATCCGACCGTCGACGCGGAGCTCCTGCTCGGCCACCTCCTCGGCCTCGGCCGGGGCGAGCTGCAGGCGCGCCTGATCACCGGCCTCTCCCTCGAGGAGTCGACGGTCGACGCGTTCGACCGCGTCATCGAGCGCCGCGCCGCGCGCGAGCCGCTGCAGCACATCACCGGTGTCGCCCCGTTCCGGAGCATCGAGCTCGCGGTGGGCCCCGGCGTCTTCGTGCCGCGCCCCGAGACGGAGGGCGTCGCGCAGCTCGCGATCGACGCCCTGCGCTCCGTCGCGGACCCGTCGCCGCTCGCCGTCGACCTGGGCACCGGCAGCGGCGGTCTCGCGCTCGCCCTCGCTCACGAGGTGCCGCACGCCCGCGTCATCGGCGTGGAGAACTCGGTCGACGCCTTCATCTGGGCGCGCGGCAACCGCGACCGCCTCGGGCTGGAGAACGCGCGCATCGTGTTCGCGGACCTCGCGGAGGCGCTGCCGGAGCTCGACGGAACGGTCTCGGTGGTCGTGTCGAACCCGCCCTACATCCCGGCGGCGGCGATCCCGCGCGACCCGGAGGTGCGCCTCTACGACCCGCCGGCGGCTCTGTACGGGGGAGAGGACGGCCTCGATGTCGTGCGCGCTCTCTCCGTCACGGCGCAGCGTCTGTTGCGCCCCGGGGGAGTGCTCGTGATCGAGCACGGCGAGCTGCAGGGGGCGGAGATCCGTGCGCTGCTCACCGCCGACGGCTGGCGCGGGGCGACGACGCAGCGGGACCTGACGGGGCGCGACCGGTCGACGGTGGCGGTGCGCTGAGGCGCGAAGGCGCGTCAGATCGTCGCGCCCTCCGAGGTACGCCATCGCGCGCCGTCCGAGAAGATCGGCCGTCTGATCGTCGTGTCGTAGAACATGGCGCCCGGACCGGCCAGCCCAGGGTCCGGGCGGTTCGCGGTGCTGCCGCTGCTCAGCTGCAGAGTGGACTGGAACGTGATCCGACCGTCGGAACGCCGGGCGGAGAACGCGGTACCCACGCTGCCGTCATCGCGGCCGTAGCGGAGTTGAAGCTCCGACGTCTCGGAGCCCTCTGCCTGAGGCTCGTCGTCGGATCGGAACTGCCACCGCAACGCTCCAGCCGTAGTGAGGTCGATCGACGAGCTTCCGCCGGCCGCTTTGTCGAGCGTCAGGCTCGATTGGTAGCTCGTCGGGTAGCCGATGGTCATGTACGGTCCGAGCTGCCGCTCGCCCGTCTCCTCATGAGGGACGAGATTGCCGCTGGCGACGTTGTCCCACGAGTACCACGACTCCGCGGTCTGCGGCCGGTGCACTGCGAAGGCGAGCGACGGCGACTCCCCACGTGACCCATCGTCGGTCAGAGTGGAGGCCGACGGTGCGGATGAGCCGTTCCGGTCGTCCACGATCATGTTGTGGGACACGAAGATGTTCGTGTTCGCGGTGCTGGTTCCGGGAGTGGAGACGCCGAAGCTGTCGGAGCCCGTCGCGGTGTCGGGGGCGGATCCGTCCGGACGGCGCGACCGGCCGGGCCTGACGATCATGTTCGCGGAGACGAGGATGTTGCTGCATCCTTCGTCGATCAGAATGCCGCCCCGATCGCAGTCGACGAGCGTGTTGCCACTGATCGACATCGACGCGCTGAGGCGTTCGTCGTCGGTGCTGCCGTCGCCGTCGAGGTCGATGGCGCTGCCCAGCCGGGCGAGGTAGATCCCGCAGCCCTCCCAGTTCTCCCGCTGACGCGAGACACGAGTGACGGTGTTCGCGGTGATGGAGAGCGTCGTCGCGCCTCCTTCGGCGACGATGCCGTGGCGAGTGGAGTAGTCGATCGAGTTCCCGGTGATCGTCACGCCGGTCGGGCCCGGGAGCCCGTCGGCCCCACCGCACCAGATGCCGCTGTAGTAGCTCCCGTGGATGCTGTTGCCGGAGCAGACGACACGCTGCACACCGCTGGAGAAGGACACGCCGTTGTCGGCCGACAGCTCGATGCGGTTCCCGGTGAACAGCACGGACTCGACCGAGCGGAACGACATGTCCATGCAACGCCATGAGGAGCAGTCGGTGACGGAGACCGCCCCGTCGATGCCCCACATCTTGACGGCACATCCGCGGAAGCCGGTGAACTCGACGCTGTCGAACGCGACGTCGGACACGATGGGAGACGAGGAAGCGTGACGTCGTCCGACGAAGTCGACCGACGACTGCAGTCCACGCGTTCCCGCCGTGCTCGTCGCCGTCACGCCGCCGGAAGCAGACCAGCCCGACACGAACTTGCGGGAGTCCCGAGCGACATCGGTGAGCGCGGCGCCGTTGGAGAGCGACCCGCTGAAAGTGAGGTTGCGGAACACGATGTTCCTCGTCGCTGCCGTCCCGCTCTTGATGACGAACGCCGCGCCGATGGTCGTGCTGAGCAGGCCGGAGATGACGGTGGCACCGATGCCGGCGCCCTCGATGGTGAGATCGCTGTGGCCGACCAGCGAATACGCTCTGCTGAACACGTAGGCGCGTGCACCGGCGCGGACGACGGACGGGCCGGGAGACGCCTTCGCCGCGAGGAGTGCTCGATCCCAGCACTGGACGTCGGATGTGTCGCCCGGCTGGACGTAGTCGTCCACGAAGAAGAGGGAGGTGCCGCCGACCAGAGCGTCGTTCGTCTTGCTCGCGGGATTCCTGACCAGAGCCTCGACCTGCGCATCGAGGTCGGCGGAGTCGACCGGTGCCGCTACGCTCCGCGGGGCGAGGCCGATCGCCGCAGCCGCCGTAGCCGCGGTGGCCAAGAGCGTCCTCCTGCTGGCGGCGCGGAGATCCGGTGCTGATTCGCCTGCTCGAGTGCCGCTCGTCCCCGTCGTTCTCGTCATCTCGGTGGTCCTTTCAGAAGGGACGGTGAAGGTCTCATACGAGCGTCCCGCGCGCTGTCCGCCAGTCGGTGCCGTCGGAGAAGAGCGGAAGCGCGAGGGTCGAGTCGAAGATCATGGCGCCCACGCCGGCTGAGGCCGGATCCGGCCGGACAGCGGCGGGCGCGACGACGGCGTACGAGTTCACCGTCAAGCGCCCGTCCGTCCGCCGCCCGGTCAGCACTTTGACGGTCGAAGAGTCGTCCCTGCCCGCGATCACCTGGAGATCGGAGCCTTTGCTCGCTCCGACCTCCGCAGCAGTGTTCGATGTGAGTGTCCACTGGACGGCTCCGGCACGGCGCAGTTCCAGGAGGCACCTGCCGCCGGGGCTCTTGTCCACCCTCATCCGGACCTCCGCACTGGGCGCACCCAGCGCGATCCGATCTCCGAGGGTCCGCGGAGCAGTGTCCAGGGCGACCAGGGACCCGCCGCTGCTGACATTGTCGTTCGCGGTCCAGGTCGGGACGCCACCCGGGCGGAAGACGCCGTAGCCCATCGAGGCCGGTTCCGCGGCCGAGGAGGCGGACGTCAGTGCGGAAGCGGACGGTGCCGACACTCCGTTCCGGTCGTCCACGATCAGGTTGTGGGTGACGAGGACGTTCGAGGTCGTCCCCGATGCGTCGGGAGTCGAGATGCCGAAGCTCTCATTGCCGTAGGCGATCGACGGCGCCGTGCCGTTGGGCTTCGCGATCCGCCCCGGGCGCATGACGACGTTCGCGGAGACGACGATGTTGCTGCAGCGTCGCTCGATCAGGATTCCCCCTCGGTCGCTGTCGGCGACCGTGTTCCCCGTGATGGACAGGGAACCGGTCAGGCGCTCGTCGTCCGTCGACCCGTCTCCGTCGGTGTCGGTCACCGTCGTGCTGTCGAGTCCGCTGACGAAGATCCCGCAGCCCTCCCACCACTCCCGGAGCCGCTCGGACCGGGTGACGACGTTGCCTGCGATCGACAGGCTCTTGGATCCTCCGGCGGCGTAGATGCCGTGGCGGGCAGAGCGATCGATCGTGTTCCCCACGACGACGACGCCGGTCGGACCCGACTGGTCCTCCCAGCCGCCCACCCAGATGCCGTTGTAGTAGCTCCCGAGCACGTCGTTCCCGGTGCAGACCACGTGCTGGGAGCCCCGGGAGATCGAGACGCCGTTGTCCGCTGAGTACCGGATGCGGTTCCCCGAGAAGATCACGGCCTGATTGGAGCGGAAGCCGATGTCGAGACAGCGGTGAGCGGTCGAGTCGGTCATTCGCGAGTATCCGCGGATGCCGTAGAGCTTCACCGGAATCGAGCGGAATCCCCACAGCTCGACGCGATCCACGGTCACGTTCCTGATGCTCGGGTACTCCCCGCCGGGGAGCAGATCGCCGACGAATTCGATCGCCGCCTGGAGCCCGCGCGTCCCGCTCGTGCCCGAGGAGATGATTCCTGCGCTTTTGGACCAGTCGATCACGAATTCGCGCGAGTCTCTGGCGTAGTCGGTGCCGAGAGCGTCCGAGTTGGTGAGGCTGCCCTTGATCGTCATGCCGCGGATGGTGATGTCCGAGGCGGCTTCCGTGCCGCTCCGAAGGCTGAACGCTGCGTCGAGTTTGACGTGGAGCATTCCTGAGATCACCGTGGCGCCGATTCCGGCGCCTTCGATCGTCAGCTGCGAGTGGCCGGCGAGGCTGCACGACTTGCTCAACTGGTACTCGCGCGCGCCGGCTCTGACGATGGTCGGCCCTGGGACGGCCTTCGCCGCCGTCAGGGCGCGATCCCAGCAGTACCAGTCGGAGGCGTCGGTGGGCAGTCGATAGTCCTCGACCAGGATCGTCGCGGGAGTCCGCCGCAGCGCGGCGTTCGTCCTCGCCGCCGGTGTTCGCACCAGGGATGCGAGTCGGTCATCGAGGGTGGAGGAGTCGACCGGTTCCGCCTCGGCAGCCGGTGCAGCGAGGAGCGCCGCCATAGCTCCCGCGCCCGTCGCGGCCATCACGCGGCGCCGAGTCGTCATCGCACTGCCCAGGGAGGTCATGCGGATATCCTGCGGCTGCCGTCATCCCAGGCGTCGCACCTGAAGCATGCTCAGAGTTCGAGGGCTCTGTTGGGGGTCAATCGCGGAGATGTGCTGGGCTCGGAGGATCGGTCGGGCGCGGCGAGTGGGTCAGGGCGGCGGATCTCCGGGTGTCTCCTCGGATGAGCGGAGTGCCTGTCTGGACAGCCGGATGTCGTGAACCGCGAGCCGCAGCCGAGCGACGACGCCCGTCTCGTTTCGCGGCCCTGCAGACAGCTTCTTCCCCGAGCGCACTGCAGCGAGGACAGCCCGCAGAGCGGGTGGACTCAACTCGAGGCGCTCCTTGAAGGAGGCATCACGGAACGCGACCCACCAGTGGAACGCCGTGGAGCCGGTCCCCGCCACCACCAGACGCCAGGCTCGCGCCTCCCCGGGGGTGAGGTCGCTGGGCTCGGAGGGAATCGCGAGCCGGTCGAACAACGGAGCGAGCGTATGACGCGCTCGGAGCCGCGATGCCAGGCGCACGGTGGCGGCCTTCTCGTCCTCGTCCTCGAACCGCACGGCGAAGATCCGCGCGACGGCGTCGAGATCGCGCACACTCTGGGCGCGGAGGGGATCGCGGAGCGCGTGAACGGCCAGGATCAGTCCGCCGGCGCGGGGCGATGTGACTTGGATTCCACGCCCGGCGACGACCCTCGTCTCGCACTCCGCTGTCAGCCCCTCGAAGATCTCTGCGTCGGACGCGAAGAAGCCCGGGTAACGGAAGTGGACGTCGATGTCGCTCGCCCAGCCGGGATGATAGAGCGAGACGGAGTGCACGGGGAAGAACCGCGGCGCCGCGGCTTCTCGACGAGGAGACCACCCTCGAAGGGACATCGCGCCGAGATAGTCGTCGAGACGCCCGGGCTCGATCAGGATGTCGGCGTCCGAGGAGGGCTTGCTGTCGCGGAAACCCTGCATGATCGCGACGGGCCCTTTGAACACGACGTACCGTGCTCCGATCTCCACTGCGACATGAGCGGCGAGCGCATGCGCGAGAGCGACGGATTCCTCCAGGGCGATGGCGTCGGACGGACTCATCACCTGCCTCGTCCCTGCCTGTGCTCGACCACCTCGACGTTCCGCAACGCGGCGTCGAGCATCACCGTATCGCTCGCCGAGTGTGCTCAGCCCTGCCCTCGAACCGGTGTCAAGGGAGTCTCATCTTGGTGCGACTCGGACGGGGGGCGCTCGCTCCAGTCCTGCGCGGTGCTCCGAACGATTCGCCGGACGACCGTCCCATAGGCTGATTCAGCTGGGTCGGCGTCGTACGCGGCAGCCCTCGAATCGTGCCGTGCGGACCGTCCGCAGCGGCGCAGGAGCCGCGCTCGGAGTGCTGCGCCGCGGAGCCGGTGCCACGGCAGAGCGCCGTCGAGATCCCCGTCCTCCGCACGTTGTCATGAGTTTCGAGTCCGAAGGAGATCAGCGCGATGGGTGCACGTCCGGTATGAAGCGAGTCCTCCATGTGACCGAGTGCTACGCAGGCGGAGTGAGTCGAGCGATCGACACAGTCGTCTCTCTCGCACCGGAATTCGAGCATCACCTGCTCTGGGAAGGAGACGAGGAGCCCGCGAACGACGGCTCGTTCGCCTCGCTCCGAAGGCTCCCACGCAGATTCCTCTCGCGAATCATGGAGACCCGTCGCGCTATCGACGAGCTCGATCCGGATGTCGTCCACGCTCACTCGAGTTGGGCCGGGGTCTACTCCCGGGTCCTCCCGCAGCGCGCTCCGATCATCTATGAACCGCACTGCTACAAGTTCGACGATCCGGCGATCTCTGCGCTCACAAGAACGTTCTATCGGAACAGCGAGCGGGTGCTTCTGCCCCGTACCGCGGCCGTCGTGGTCCTGTCGCCACACGAGGAACGGTTGACACGCGAGATGAGCTCGGCTGTGCGGAGCTTCTACCTGCCGAACGCGCCCTCCGTGCATCCGGACCGCGTCGGCGAGAGCGTCCGGGTCGCCGACGAGGTCGTCATGATCGGGCGCATCTCTGCTCAGAAGGATCCCTCGTACTTCACGGACATCGTGCGGACCATCAGGTCCGAGCGGCCCGGTACGGTCTTCACCTGGATCGGTGACGGCGACGATGAAGCACGAACACAGCTCGAGGCGGCGGGAGTGCAGGTGACGGGCTGGTTGGACGGCGCGGGTATCCGTCAAATCCTTTCGCGCGGCGTAGTGTACGTGCACTCTGCGCGCTACGAGGGCTTCCCCCTGTCCGTCCTCGACGCCGCTGCGTTCGGTCTGCCGATCGTCGTCCGCGACATCCCCGCTTTCGACGGAACTCCGCTGCTGCGCGCGTCGTCGGCGGCGGAGGTGGGACGCCTCGTCACCGAACTCCTCTCCGATCCCGCGGTCGAGGCGGATGTCAGGCGGAGGTCGGCGGAGCTGCTCGAGACCATGAACTCCGACCGCCAGGCGCAGGCGCTGCGCGAGGTCTACTCGTCCCTGATCGAAGGTGCCATCCGGTGAAGGTCCTGTTTCCCGAGCGAATCGTCGATCGTCACGTCGGCGGCAACACCACCTACGCCCGAGCGGTGAGAGACGGCATCGCCGCCCGCGGAATCGAGACGGGCATCATCCCCGCGCGGGGTTCCGCTGTCGCGACGATGCTCGCCGAGACCGCATACGGTCGGCGCAACAAGACCGACGTCCTGCACTATTCCGCGGATACCGGGCCCCTGGTCCGCACGGCCGGGCCTTCGCTCGTCACCGTCCACGGCGTCGCGAGCCGGTGGATCGATGTCGCCCGATCCAGTCGCCAGGAGTGGGTGTGGCGGGAACGCGTGCGAAGGGCGATCGCATCGACGGACGCCCTGATCACCGTCAGCGAGTCGGCTGCCGATGACATCGCCGAGGTGTTCGCCCTCGACCGCGGGTCGATCACGGTGATCCCTCATGGCATGGACACGTCGGCCTTCTCCACGCGGACTCCTCTGAGCACGGAGTTGTCCGCGGCCTTGCCCGCCCGCTTCGCCCTCTACCTGGGCAACATCGAGCCGAGGAAGAACCTGCGGGAACTCGTGCGCGCGTTCTCCACTCCGGAGGTCGTCTCTCTGGGACTGCCGCTCGTGATCGCAGGGAAGCCCGCATGGAACTTCGCGGAGGCGATGCGGGAGATCGAGGCTGCGCCGAACGTCCTGCATGTCGGCTTCGTCAGCGACTCCGACCGCATCGCACTGATGCAGGCCTGCTCCCTCTTCGTCTTCCCCAGCCTCTACGAGGGCTTCGGTCTCCCCGTGCTCGAGGCCATGGCGGCCGGAGCGCCGACCGTGTCGTCGAGACGGGGGTCTCTCGCCGAGGTCGCCGGTCCGGCGCGCACAATCGAGGACCTGACGGCCGAGGGGATCGCCGCGACAGTCGTCTCGGCGGCGACGGACGCGAGCTGGCTCGAGACCGCGACCCGGACGGGACCTGAATGGGCGCGACGCTTCCGCTGGAGCGACAGCATCGACGCCCATGTGCGGGTCTACGAGAAGGTGGCTGCCCGATGAAAGCACTGCTCCTTCACGGCTACAGCGCGACCAACGCCGGAGACGGTCTGCTGGTCGCCGAGGGCGTGCAGATGCTGCATGACGCGTTTCCCGACGGAGTCGACGTGACGGTCCTCGCGCTGCACCCCGACACCTTTCGCGACCGTCCTGAGACGGTGGTCGACGCGTCGTTCGGCAAGCGGGGGCCTTCGCGCGAG
This sequence comes from Rathayibacter sp. VKM Ac-2856, assembly GCF_013205055.1. Taxonomy (GTDB): domain Bacteria; phylum Actinomycetota; class Actinomycetes; order Actinomycetales; family Microbacteriaceae; genus Rathayibacter. The sequence continues at coordinate 869,498 of NZ_JABMLF010000001.1, read as the reverse complement.
CTCACCGCGGTGCTGCGGCGTCTCGGCGACTTCGATCTTCTCGTGGGCGTCGGAGGTGGATATCTCCGCTTCGGACATCCGATCGAAGCGGCGAAGACCGCGCTGGCCCATGTGGCTCAGCTGCGCGCGGTGGCCCGCTCCTCCGTGCCTTCCGTCTACCTGCCGCAGAGCATCGGGCCGCTGAGGCTCGGCTCGCGCGCCCTGCTGCGACGGCTGCTCGCGGGTATCGACCTCGTGCACCTTCGAGACGATCGGAGCATGACGGAGATCGGTCTCGCGAACCTGCGGCGGTCGCCCGACATGGCCCTCATCAGCGGCGAGTGGGCGGATCGGCGCGACACTGCGCCCGCGGAGAAGGTGGTCCTGACCGCTCGGGCGGTCCGGGGACGGACGGCGCCCGGAGTCGTCGAGCTCGCGAGGCGGCTGGGCGACTTCGACGGATACGTGCAGAGCACAGGTGCGGGCAATGACGACACCCGGGTGGTCGAGGCGCTCGAACCGACTCGGATCCTCTCCAGAAGCGAGTACCTCGACCGCAGCAGCCGTCGCGTGGTCGTGGCCGTCCGGCTGCACGCTGCACTGATGGGCCTCGCCGCCGGCCATTGGGTGATCCACCTCGCCTACGAGCGGAAAGGCTTCGGCGCCTTCAGCGACCTCGGTCTCTCCGACTACGTCTTCACCGTGAACGGGTTCGACGTGGATGAGATCTCGGCGCTGGTGGATCGGCTTCGGACCGATCCTGCCGCCCGCCGCGATTACGACCAGCGGATCTCGGCAGCGAGGGGCAGACTGGCTGCCGAGCGGACTGCCATCGTCGAGGATCTTCGCCAGCGAGTGAAGGCTGAGCGGTGAGCGCTGCCCCGCGAGGGGACATGTCGTCCCAGTCCTACACCGTGGTGATCCCTGCTTACCGCTCGGAGTCGACGATCGCCCGAGCGATCGAGTCCGCGTTCGGCGCAGGCGCGCAGCGGGTCCTCGTCATCGACGACGGCTCCGACGATCGCACCGCCGCCGTAGCAGAGGCGGCTGGAGCCGAGGTCCTTCGCCAGGAGAACGCCGGCGCATCGCGCGCCCGGGCGAGGGGCGCCGAGCTCGTCTCGACCGACTTCGTCACCTTCCTGGACGCCGACGACGAGCTGCTGGGCCCCGCAGTCGGGCGGAGCATCGAGCGCCTTCTGGAGCGGGACGATCTGGTCGTCGCCGCGGGAACCGTGGTCGGCGTGGGCCGCGACGGGCGCGAGTCCTCGTTCCCGGTGCGGTATTCGCCGGTGGACACCCGATCACTCCTCATCAGGGGATTCGGTCCGTGGCCCCCGGCGGCCGAGGTCATTCGGGTCAGCGCGCTGCGAGAGGCCTCTGCGATCTCCCCGGTGCCATTGCATCTGCGGTTCGCCGACGATTACGAGCTGCTCATCCGCCTCTCGATCGTCGGCGCCGTCGATGTGCGGAACGAGGCGACGTGCAGGTACTCCATGGCGGGAGGCAAGTCCGTCACATCCGCAGCGTCCGCGATCGAGGCGAAGGAGCAGATCCGACGCCACTACGCGCACGAGTTCGGCCTCTCGCTCGATCTCATGTCGCAGAAGCAGATCAAGGCTGCTGCTCACGTGCGGGTGGCGCGGGCGCACCTGTCGAACGGAGACGTCGTCGCCGCCAGTCGGGAAGGTCTTCGATACGTCACGACGGATCCCCGAGGCGCCCTACGAAGACTGAGGAGAATCGTTGTTCCGTTCTGATCGCCCCATCGCGTCGGTGTTCGTCTGGGCCACCGGCCAGGACGAGAACATCGGCGACTCGCTGCTCCGCCGTGGCTATCTGGACGCCCTGCGCGGGGCTGGTCCTCTGAGGGTCTGGGTCGGTGCCGCGTCGCACGGCTTCCTCTCCGGCCTCGGCCTCGGCGCGGCCGATTCGACGGTCGCTCACTTCGGATCCTGGTATCGCTCGGCGCTTCTCGCGGCGATGAGAGGTCGCATCCTCCTGGCCCTCAACGCCGGTGAAGTCCCGGTCTCCCGCGGCGGGGCGTTCCGGCTGCTGAGGCTGATCCCCCTGCTGACGTTGGTCCGGGCCACGGGCGGCACTGTCGTCTGGGCAGGGGCCGGCGTCCCCGTGCACGCGTCAGCGTTCCTCCCCGTCTACCGCCTCGCAGCTCGTCTCGCCGATGTCGCCCGATGGCGGGACGAGGAGACGCTCGCCCGGATGGAGGTCGGGGGCCTGGCACCCGATTGGGCGTTCTCCCTCGGCGGCGCGGCGGCGGAGCCCGCCTCGGAGCGCGATGTACTCGCCCTGATCATGCGCGGGGACCGGCCTTTCCCGGACGCCGGCTGGATCCGGTGGGTACGTGGGCTCGCTGACGACCTCGTCTTGACACCGGTCGTCGTCGTACAGGTCGAGAGGGACGGGCACGCCGCGCGGCGGCTCGCCGAAAGCCTCGGGGGAGAGGTGCTCGAGTTCTCGGACGGGTCCACCCACGAGACGCAGGAGCGCTTGGTGCGAGACACGTACCGCCGCACCCGCCTCGCGATCGGAGACCGCTTGCACGGTCTGATCGTCGCGGCGACGGAAGGTGCCGTGCCGCTGGGATGGGTTCCGAGCTCCGCGGGCAAGATCGGGCGGCACTTCGACGCCGTCGGCCTCGAGTTCGTCGGCGAGCACGAGGGATCTGCGTCCGCTGCTCTGCCGAGCATCGGAGAACAGGAGCTCGCGATCTGGGAGCAGAGCACGTCGAGCTCGGTCACGGAGGCGAGTGAGCAACTGCGTCGCCTGACGGAGAAGATCAGCCGATCCTCGGGCGCCCCGAGTCCGTCTCGATGAGCGGCTCGACGAGCGACGACTCGGGTCTTGGTGGGAGGGCCGTCCGCGGCGCCGCGTCGACCCTTGCGGGTCAGGCGATCCGCATCGTCGTCCTGCTCGCTTCCACGGTTCTGCTTGCCAGGATCTTGTCTCCGGACGACTTCGGTCTCATGTCCATCGTCCTCAGCATCGTCGCTTTCGGGGAGCTGTTCCGCGACTTCGGGCTCTCGACGGCGTCCGCCCGTGAGATCGGCCTGACGCGAGGTCAGAAGTCGAATCTCTTCTGGATCAACACGGGCCTCGGCGTTGCGCTCGGTGCGCTGTTCTTCTTCGCCGCAGCGCCGATCGGGGCGCTGTTCGGCGAGCCCTACCTCACTGTCGCCATCCAGATCACCTCCTCGGTCTTCGTGCTGAACGGCCTCGCTACGCAGTACCGCGCCGAGCTCAACCGTCAGCTGCGCTTCCTGGCGCTGAGTGCTGTCGATACCGTCCCGGCGGTCGCCGGCCTCGTGCTCGCCATCATCTGGTCGACCTTCCAGGCGGACTTCACGGTCCTCATCGTGCAGCAGCTCGCGACGTCGGCCGGAGGTCTGGTGCTCGCCGTCGCGCTGGTCCGCTGGATGCCTGGTCTGCCGTCCCGCTCGGCGTCCGTGGGGCGCCTCTTCCGCTTCAGTGCAGGGCTGTTCGGCGCCCAGCTCGTCGCCTACTTCACGAAGAACATCGACAACCTGGCACTCGGATTCGTCTGGGGGACCGGCCCTCTCGGACTGTACAGTCGCGCATACCAGATCCTGATGATGCCGCTGAACCAGGTCGCCGCGCCACTCACCCGGGTCATGGTTCCGGTTCTCACCCGGCTGCAAGACGATCGTGACCGGTTCCAGGACTACCTGCTGCGGAGCCAGGTCGTCGGCGGGGTCGGCCTCGGGATCTTCTACGGCCTCTGCATCGGGCTCGGCGGCCCGCTCGTCGACCTCGTCTTCGGCTCGAAGTGGGCCGAGATGGTGCCGATCTTCCAGATCCTCGCCGTCGGCGGGATCTTCCGGGCGCTCGTCCAGATGTCGTTCTGGATATTCCTCGCAAAGGGCTTCTCGGGTGCGCAGTTCCGGTTCTATCTGATCAGCCAACCGGTGATCGTCCTGCTCATTCTCGCGGGGCTTCCGTGGGGCGCCGTCGGTGTCGCCGTCGGCCACTCCGTCGGCTACACGCTGAACTGGGTCATCGCGCTCTGGTGGTGCGGACGTGCGACGTCGACGCCGGTCGCGGCACTGTTCCGCTCGGGCATCCTCAATGTTCTTTTCTTCGCGCTCCCTGCTGCCGTGCTGGGCGCGGCGGCGGCACTGCTGCTACCCGGATCGTCGATCCTCGCAGTCGTGGCCGGTGTCGTCTCCTTCGCGGTCTATCTGCTGATCGCAGGCGCTCTCTCGAAGCACGTCCGAGAAGTGCTTCTCGTCCTGCGCGGGGTCGTCAGAAGATTCCGCAAGCGCTGAATTCCGCCGCCGCTCCGGAGTCGGCGGTGCTTCCACCGGGAGCAGGGCGACCCGGGGACCTGCAGAAGGAGCGCAGTACCATGACCACGATGTGGAATCTCGGAACCTCGATCGCCGTCGTCGAGAGCGCTGATCGCGTGGTGCTTCTCGACCTCGAGGCCGTCGGCGCCCTTCCGGTGGTGCTCGCCGGCACGGCACAGTCCATCTTCCGGATCGCCCTTCGAAGCACGGACCGCGCGACTCTGGTCGCGGACGTCGCCGCACACTACGGGGTCGCGCCGCCCGCCGTTCGAGACGACGTCGACCACTTCATCGCTCATCTCGTGACCGCCGGATACCTCCGGCAGAGCTGAGTGACGCCGTCGGAGAGCTCCGAGAGCGAGCGCCGTCAGCGCATGCCGCGCAGGGGAACCCGACGTGACATCGATGGCGCACGGTCCGACAGTCCTCCGCTGCGGCTGATCGTGTCCCTGCGGACCGTCTCGGCAGGCCCCGGGTCGGAGGCGCTCTCGCGGGCGGCCACGCCGAGATAAGCCAGGCCGACCCAGATCGTGACAGTCGTCCAGGAGGGCGCAGCGTTCAGCGCGAACACGAAGTAGATCGCCAATGCGAAGTCGAGACGATTCGCTCGGAAGGCTCGGAACGCCTGCACGGCGAGGAGCGCCGCGAAGACGAGCAAGGCGATCAGACCGATCTCCGAGCCCATCTGGATGTAGGCGTTCTCGGTGATCGCCCGGCCTCGAAGGGGCAGATAGCCCAGAGGGAAGGCTCCGGGATCGGCGTACTCGGCGAACCAGACGCCGAATCGTCCCGGCCCCACCCCGAAGAGGGGATGATCGAGTGCGATCTCCGAGCCCGTCGCGGACTTGCCGGAGCGGATCGCGATCGACCGGCTCGTGTCCGCTCCGGCCGACTCCGATCCCAGACCGAGTTTGCTGAGCTGGAAGGCGAGGACCGCCTGGACGCGGGGGATCGCGGCGATGGCCAGCGCGATCACGAGTCCGACGAACCCGAAGAGACTGGCCCATCGCACCTGCGGGCGCAGCAGGAGCGTCAGGATCAGACCGGCGACCACGGCCAGGATGGCGTTCGTGGATTGCGAGAAGAGAAGGCATGCCGTGGCGAGGACGACGCCGAGGACGTCCTTCGACCGCAGGCAGATCATCAGCGCCAGACCGGCGAAGAATCCGAGGTAGTTGCCCTCCATGAAAGGACCGTTCCTCGGTACCGGGGAGCCGAAGGTGGACCCGAGGACGAGCTCGAACCCGAAGAATCGAAGCAGCTCGAACGATCCGACGCTCCAGAGTGCGAACTGCAGCGCGCAGAAGGCCGCGCAGACTCGCACCGCTACCCCGACCGCTCTGCGGAATCGAACGGGATCGATGTCGATCATGATGAACCACGCCAGCAGCACCATCGCGGAGTAGCCGAGATACAGCACCGCATCGGTGCCGATGCTGCGTCCGTAGCCGGAGAAGGGGCCTGCGGGGGTGGGAGTCACCAGTGCGAACGCCGTCGAGAGCACGGTCACGACGAGCAGCGCGACTATCAGCGTCCGCTCGACGGTGAGCCCCGTCTTCCTCGTTCCGCGGCTGAACGGCGCGAGCACGAGCGCTGCGATGATCGCGAGTTCGCACAGCTTGAGGGGGAACCCCGCCTCGATGGTGAGGGCCTTCTGCAGTGGTGAGAGAGCGATGGCGATGAGTAGCAGCCGGTGGCTGATCGAGATCGTGGGCCGGGCCGCTGCGATCGACTGTCCGCGATACGCGATCCTCGTGGCCGTCATGATCCCCATCGTAGGCGGTGGTCTGGAGCCGGATCGGGCCGCGTCACGAGCACGGGGGGTGCACCAGGGACTTGATCCATGCCGCCGACTGGTAGGCACCCGCGGTCATCCACAGCGAGATGCTGTCCGGGGCCGACTTGCCGAGAACTGCGTGCCCGGACCTCAAGCACCGCTCGGCGATCCAGCGTGCACGCGGTACGTGGGGAACGGAGGTGATGACGGCGATCCCGCTCCACTGCGAGGTGACCGAGAGCTCATCCAGAGCGGACAGCTCGCCCTCGGTGGTGAACGGATCGGCACGCAGGCACACGACCTCGATGTCCATCTCCGCGGTGCACTCCTTGTTCTTGAAACGTCCGTCTACGTCCTTGCTCGATGACAGCACGAGCACGGCTCCGGAGGACCGGCGCGCGAGCAGTACTCCCTCAGCGACGTTGCGAGGATCGGAGGGTCCGAGAACCATGACGGCGTCGATCCGCCCCGGAAGGGGATCGTCAGCTGACATCGCGAGCACGGCCAGCGTCGCGCCTGTCCAGATCACGAGGAGCGCGAGCAGCCCCGCTGTGGTCCTCGTCGCGGCGATCCGGAGGCGGGTGCGCGCGCCTGAGTTCAGTGCTCCTAGGGCTCCGGGCAGGAGCAGACCCGCGACCAGGCTCCCGATAACGACCGCGGTCTGCGTCACGAGAGCAGAGCCTCCAGTCACCAGCGCACTGGTCGAGACCAGCAGGGCGCCGATACCCAGAGAAAGGAGCAGTGGACGCCCCGACAGCACAGCACCGAGCCCGACGATCGGGGCCACGAGCATCAGCAGCTGTCCGACGAGGATCTCCCCGGAGGATGGCGGTGCGAGGTGCGCGGCCTGTGCGATCAGAGAGAGCAGTCGCCCAAGCACTGACGAACCGATCGGAGTGATGATGACCGCCGCGATACTCAGAATCGCGGACATGACTACCGTTGAGAGGGCTCCGGGGCGTCGCGGGTCCCGTTCTCGCCGCCCGCCGTGGACGCGCGGCGGGCGATGCTTGACCGGCCCGAACCGGTCCGAACGAACAGCCACGTCACCCCCTCAGGAAGCTTCGCGCCAGGCGAGCGCGACCCTCGCCGGCCTCAGCTCGCAGTCGCCGCGTACTTCGCCTCGGTCGCCGCCTTCTGCGGCCGCCACCAGGCCTCGTTCTCGCGGTACCACTGCACGGTCGCCGCGAGCCCGGACTCGAAGTCGGTGTAGCGCGGCTCCCAGCCCAGCTCTGTACGCAGGCGCGTCGAGTCGATCGCATAGCGGAGGTCGTGGCCGGGGCGGTCGGTGACGTGGTCGAAGGCGTCCTCGCCCTGGCCGAACTCGTCGAGGATCAGCTTCACGACCTCGAGGTTGTTCTTCTCGCCGTCGGCGCCGATCAGGTAGGTCTCGCCGATCTCGCCGCGCTCGATGATCGCCCAGACGCCGCTGTTGTGGTCGTCGACGTGGATCCAGTCGCGGACGTTCTCGCCGGCGCCGTAGAGCTTGGGGCGGATGCCGTCGATGACGTTGGTGATCTGCCGGGGGATGAACTTCTCGACGTGCTGGTAGGGGCCGTAGTTGTTCGAGCAGTTCGAGATCGTCGCCTTCACGCCGAAGGAGCGCACCCACGCCCGCACGAGCAGATCGCTCCCGGCCTTCGTCGACGAGTAGGGGCTCGAGGGGTTGTACGGCGTCTGTTCCGTGAACTTCGCGGGGTCGTCGAGCTCGAGGTCCCCGTAGACCTCGTCGGTCGAGATGTGGTGGTAGCGGACGTCGTGCTTCCGCACGGCCTGCAGCAGCGTGAACGTGCCGATGATGTTCGTCTCGATGAACGGCGTCGGGTCGTTCAGCGAGTTGTCGTTGTGGGACTCGGCGGCGAAGTGCACGACCAGGTCGGAATCGGCGACCAGCCGGTCGACGAGCTCGGCGTCGGCGATGTCGCCCTCGACCAGGGTGACCCGGTCGGCGACCGGGGCGAGGGAGGCGCGGTTGCCGGCGTAGGTGAGCTTGTCGAGAACGGTGATCTGCGCGTCGGGACGCTCTCGGAGAGTGAGGTGGACGAAGTTGCTGCCGATGAAGCCGGCGCCGCCGGTGACGAGGATTCGCACGAGTGCTCCTGCTGTGAGGGGAGGGAGGGGGGCCTGGGGCTTCCAGCAGGGACGTTACCGCACGGCGGGCGGAGGACCCGACGGCGTCGGTCCGAGCCGCGGGCAACTGCCGACCCCGGCTCCTCTGCAGATCGACCAGGGCCTCGCTCCGCGGATCAGCGGGCGGAGAGGAAGTGCCCCCGGCTGCCCGCGACGACGCCTCGGAGGACGGTGCGGGTCGTCGAGACCCGGCCCCAGCGCAGGCCCCGTGCCGCGAGGGCGGCGCAGTAGAGGCCGCGGTTGAGGGCGAAGGCGCGGCTGCCGCGCCGTCCGTCCGTCAGTGCCAGCTCCCGGTCCAGGTACGTCCGGTTCCGCACGGAGAGGTAGAGCTCGCGCGTGTTCGCGCTGTGCAGGAGCGCATCGGTGGCCGAGACGCGCTCGCCCGCGGTCCTGGTCGTGCCGACGTCGTCGATCCGGCTCAGCGGATGCAGGTGGATCGGGAAGCCGGCCATGGTGATGCGCCGCGTCCACTCGCGGTCGTCGCCCTGGAGCAGAAACTCCGGGCGCGGCGGCGCCGTCGTCGTGAGGGCCGCGCGCGACACCAGCAGACCGCCGTAGGGCGCGACCGGAATCCGGATCGGAGTGCGGGGGCGGCCGGAGCAGCGGCCGACGGCGGGACGGCGGAGCATCCGGCGGACGTCGTTGTCGAGGAAGCGCCCGGGGCTCGGGAACACCTCCGTCACAGGCCGGCCCGTGACGAGCTGCGACTGGTAGAGGTCGGTCTCGCGCAGGCTCGCGTGGCAGGCCCGCGGGTCCAGCGCCTCCGGCGAGCTGAGGACGACGGAGAGCGCGTCCGGCCGGGGGACCGTGTCGTCCTCGAGGAGCCAGGCGTAGTCGAGCTCCTGGCAGAGGCAGTGCTCGATGCCGGCGCCGAAGCCGCCGGCGGTTCCGAGATCGTTGGGGAGGGCGGTCGAGCTCACCCGGTCGGAGAGATCGGCCGGGAGCAGCTCGCGCAGCACGCGCTCCTGGCCGCCGTTCCCGCGGAAGACCACGTGCACCGACGCGGCGCCGGCGTGCAGAGCCGCTTCGACGACGCGGGCGAGTGGCACGCCGCGCCTCCCCGAGGTCACGGTCACGGCGATGACCCTGGGTGTGGTGCCGTCGAGGCGTCGGAGCATGGCGGTGGTCTCTTCTGGAGTCGTGGTGCGGCGGCGCGGGATGACCGCTCAAGGCGGTGCGTTCCCGCAGGTGACGAGCAGGACGATGCCAGAGGAAGATGAGAAGGACTCGGTACTCTCTGAGACATTCTCGAGGAATCGTCCGTTCGCCCTCCGATTCCGCACGCGGACGGGTCAGCGCGCCCTCCCGCCGCCCGCGACCCCCGGTCCCGTATCATTGCCGCGTTATGGCTCGCATCTACGACTGCTCCGTCGACACGGACCTCCTGACCGGCACCCGTCTCGCGCGCACGGCGATCGGCCGGGGTGAGCTCGTCGTCCTGCCGACCGACACGGTCTACGGGATCGCGGCGAACGCCTTCGACGCCGCCGCCGTGCAGCGCCTCCTCGATGCGAAGGGGCGGACCCGGCAGTCGCCGCCGCCCGTCCTCATCGGCGACGTCGCCGCGCTCGACGCCCTCGCCGAGAACGTGCCCGAGGCGGTCCGCGAGCTCGCGAAGGCCTTCTGGCCGGGCGGCCTCACGATCGTCCTGCACGCCCAGCCCTCCCTCGTCTGGGACCTGGGCGAGACCCGGGGGACCGTGGCGCTGCGCATGCCCGACAACCCGGTCACCCTCGAGCTGCTGGCCGAGACGGGGCCGCTCGCGGTCTCCTCCGCGAACCGCACCGGCCGTCCGTCCGCGACCACCGCGCAGGAGGCGCTCGATCAGCTCGGCGACTCCGTGGACGTCTACCTCGACGCCGGTGCCGCAGGCAGCCGCTACGCCGACCGCCCCGCCGGCGCGAGCGAGTCCTCCACGATCGTCGACGCGACCGCCCTCAGCTTCGAAGGCGGCACCCTGCGCATCCTCCGCCAGGGCGTCGTCTCGGCCGAGAGCATCCGCGAGGTCGTCGGCGACCTGCTGCTCGACGGCATCGCCACGGCCGAGGAGCCGGAGGTCCCCACGCCGAGCCCCTCCTACGACGCCTCCACCGAGCTGAGCGACCCGACCGTCGAGGACGACGACGCGGCACCCGTCGCCGAGGAGCGCCCCGCTCCCACGGCACGGCCGGACTGGGCGTCGCGCGCCCAGGTGCAGGACGAGCCGGCGGCGAGCGGAACCGCGCGCACCGACTCCACCCCGGGTGAGTAGCCGATGATCACCTTCGCCCTGGTCTCGCTCGCCGTCGCGGTCGTGACCTGCGGTCTCTCCTGGGTCATCTGGAAGCTCAGCCTGAGGTTCCGGCTCTACCCGGCGATCCGGGTCCGCGACATGCACACCCGCCCGACCCCGCGCCTCGGCGGGATCGCGATGTTCCTCGGGATCCTGGTCGGCTTCGGCATCGCCTCGCAGCTGCCCTACTTCCGGCTGGTGTTCGCCAACCCCGAGCCGATCCTCGCCATCCTCGGCGCGAGCCTCCTGATCGTCCTGATCGGCGTGGCCGACGACATCTGGGACCTCGACTGGACGACGAAGCTCGCCGGGCAGATGATCGCGGCGGGTCTGATCGCCTGGAAGGGCGTGCAGATCGTCTCGCTCCCGATCGGCGGTCTGACCGTCGGCTCGCCCTGGATGTCGCTGATCATCACCGTCCTGGCGATCGTGCTCGTCACCAACGCGCTGAACTTCATCGACGGACTCGACGGTCTCGTCGCCGGCGTCGCCCTGATCGCCAACGGCGTGTTCTTCCTCTACAGCTACCTGCTGGTGCAGCAGACCTCGCCGACCGACTACTTCAACCTGGCGTCGCTCATCGCGGTGGTCCTCGTCGGCGCGTGCGCCGGGTTCCTGCCCATCAACTGGCGGCCCGCGAAGATGTTCATGGGCGACGGGGGAGCGCTGCTCGTCGGGATGCTGATGGCGACGTCGGCCATCGCGGTCACGGGTCAGATCGACCCGTCCCAGCTCGGGGCGAAGGAGCTGCTGCCGGCCTTCATCCCGATCATCCTGCCGTTCGCCATCCTGGTCGTCCCGCTGATGGACTTCGGTCTCGCGGTGATCCGCCGCCTGCGCGCCGGGAAGTCGCCGTTCAGCGCCGACCGGAAGCACCTGCACCACCGCCTGCTCGACATGGGCCACTCGCACCTGCACGCGGTGCTGATCTTCTACGCCTGGACGGCGGTCGTCGCCTTCAGCTGCCTGCTCATGTTCGTGGTCGACGTGATCTGGGTGCCGCTGGCCTTCCTCGCCGTCGGGCTCCTCGTCTGCACCGTCGTCACGCTCCTGCCGCTCAGCCGCCGCAAGCGGCTCGAGGCGGCGGCGCAGTCGGCGGAGGCGTCCCCCGTCCTCGACCCCCTCGATCGCGCGTCCGAGACGGACGCGAACCGGTCGCCGATCGGGCTCCCGCTCGGACGCGACACGACAGCGCCGCATTCGGCGCGGAAAGAAGCATCATGACCGGAGCCTCCCCGGCCGCCTCCCGCCCCCAGCCCGCCTCCGTGCCCGTCCTGCGGCGCACGCTCGTGGTCGGCGGGGTCTTCGTCCTCGTCCTCGCCGTCGTCGGCTCGGTGATCGGCTTCCTCGCCGCCGGCGGCGAGGGCGCGATCGGCGCCCTGATCGGAGCGGTCGTCGGGGGAGTGATGGTGGCCCTCACTGCCGCCAGCATCCTCGTCGCCAACCGGATGGACATCGGCGGCTTCTTCGCCGTGGTGCTCGGCACCTGGCTCGCCAAGTTCGTGCTGTTCGTGATCGCGGCGCTCGTTCTGCGCGACCAGCCGTGGCTGAACAGCACCGCGATGTTCGTCACGATCATCGCCGCGGTGCTCGGATCCCTGGTCATCGACGTGCTCGTCGTGTCCCGCTCGCGCATGGCGAATGTCAGCGACATCGCTCGATGAGCGCCGCCCGAACGGTGTCTGAGAGGATCACGATTCGGCTCTCAGGCCGTTCTGTTGCTACAGTGGGGTCAAATCCCCGCAGGCGACGTGTGCCCGTCCTCAGGTCGTCTCATCGTTGATGTCGATCGCCGAGTGCGAACGCCGTCCGAGCGGAATACCCCACCTTTCGTCGTCGCGAGAGCGTTGTGTCCGTACGACTCACGTCGTCCGTCTGCCACGTGCCACGCCCCGAATTCCAGGAGCTAGCGCTGTTTGCTAACGCTGTGACCCTGTTGGTCTCGTCCTCGACCGGTGAGAGTGACTTCCACACCCCGTCGATCTCCGAGTTCTTCCCGCCCGGTTTCCTCTTCGAGGGAACCCCTTTCGAGATCAACCGCGTCATGCTGGTCCGCTTCATCGCGGTCATCGCACTGATGCTGTTCTTCTACCTCGGGACGCGCAAGATGCGCATCGTCCCGGGACGCTTCCAGAGCGTCGTGGAGATGGCCTTCGACTTCGTCCGCGTGACGATCGCGAAGGACATCCTCGGCGAGAAGGACGCGCGCCGGTTCCTGCCGATCCTGGTGACGATCTTCTTCGCGATCATCGCGATGAACCTCACCGGAATCGTCCCGTTCCTGAACATCGCGGGAACGTCGGTCGTGGGCATGCCGCTCTTCCTCGGTCTGGTGGCCTACGTCACCTTCATCTACGCCGGCATCAAGGACCGGGGGATGGGCTTCTTCAAGAACGCCCTCTTCCCGCCCGGAGCCCCGTTCCTGATCTACTTCATCCTCACGCCGATCGAGCTGCTGCAGACGTTCATCATCCGTCCGCTCTCGCTCGCGCTGCGGCTCGTGATGAACATGATCGTCGGGCACCTGCTCCTCGTGCTGTGCTTCTCCGCCACGCAGTTCTTCCTCTTCAGCTCGCAGATCGACCCGGGCTTCAAGCTCTTCGGTGTCGTGACCTTCGCCTTCGGCGGCGCCTTCACGCTCTTCGAGCTGCTGGTCGCGGTGCTGCAGGCCTACATCTTCACTCTCCTCGCTGCGGTCTACATCCAGTTGGCCGTCGCCGAGGAGCACTGACCCCACTACTCACGGGCTCCCGCCCGTTCACACGATCACCCCACTGAAAGGACCCACTCGTGGACTCAGTCACCGTTCTCGCCGAACTCACCGGCAACATCGCGACGGTCGGTTACGGCCTCGCAGCGATCGGCCCCGGCATCGGTGTCGGCATCGTCGCGGGCAAGACCGTCGAGGCCATGGCGCGCCAGCCCGAGATGGCCGGCCGCCTCCAGACCACGATGTTCCTCGGCATCGCGTTCACCGAGGTGCTCGCGCTCATCGGCCTCGCCACCTACTTCATCTTCGCGGCGTAGTCGTGTTCAGCACCGCTGTGAACATCGCTGCGGAAGAAGGTGACGTCCCCGCGGTCATTCTGATCCCGGAGTTCTACGACTTCTTCTGGTCGGGGGTGATCTTCCTCATCCTGCTGTTCTTCTTCTGGAAGCTGGTCCTGCCGCGCATCCAGACGATGCTCGACGCGCGCTCCGCGGCGATCGAGGGGAACATCGCGAAGGCCGACGAGGCCCAGCGACAGGCTGAGATCGCTCTCGAGAAGTACACCGCTCAGCTGGCCGAGGCTCGCGCCGAGGCCGGAGTGATCCGCGAGAAGGCGAACGCCGACGGCAACGCGATCGTGGCGGCGAAGAAGGAGCAGGCGCAGGTCGAGGCCGAGCGCATCCTCCAGAACGCGCACGCACAGATCGAGGCGGACCGTCAGGCCGCCGTCGTCGCTCTGCGCTCCGAAGTCGGAACCCTCGCCATCGATCTCGCCTCCGGCGTGATCGGCGAGAGCCTCAACGACGACGCGAAGGCGTCCGCGATCGTGGACCGCTTCCTCGCCGACCTCGAGGCCTCGGAGAAGGCGAACAGCTGATGGGCAGCGCGTCACGACAGGCCCTGACCGCCGCGAAGGCGGAGCTGTCCGCCTTCGGCGGTCACGTCCCGCTCGAGGCGGCTCAGCAGCTCTTCGAAGCGGCCCGGGTCATCGACTCGCAGGCGCAGCTCCGCTCGGCCCTCTCGGACCCGAGCGTGGAGGCGGCGAGCAAGCGTGCCCTGGTGGCCCGCGTGTTCGCCCCCTTCGACGTCTCCGCCAAGCGCCTGCTCACCGTCATCGCCGGCCACCGCTGGTCGAGCCCGAGCGACCTGGTCGCCGGGATCGAGGAGGTGGGGGTCCGCGCGATCGCGTCCTCCGCACCCGAGGGCGTCTCGATCGAGCGCGAGCTGCAGATGTTCGGCGCGGTCGTCTCGTCCGACGCCGGCCTCGAGCTGGCGCTCGGCAGCAAGCTCGCCGCCGCCGACTCGAAGGTCTCGCTGATCCAGCGGCTCCTCGAGGGCAAGGCGTCGGCGGAGACGCTCGCCATCCTGCGTCAGCTGATCGCGCACCCGCGCGGTCGCCGCGTCCCCGAGCTCGTCCGCTTCGCAGCGGGAATCGTCGCCGACCAGGGCGGCTTCACCATCGCCACGGTCTCGGTCGCGGCGCCCCTGCACCCCGAGCAGCTCGACCGGCTCCGCTCGGCGCTCACGCGCCAGTACGGCCGCCCGGTCTCCGTCAACGTGCTGGTCGACCCCTCCCTCCTGGGCGGGATGCGACTGAACGTCGGCGACGAGGTCATCGACGGCACCGTCTCGGCGCGGCTGTCCGACCTGAAGCTCCAGCTCGCGTCCTGACGGACGCACGTATCCTCAGGGAGCGGCTCGCGCCGCCTCCGACCTCCGCACCACCCAGGTCAGGCCCCGACGACCGCTTCGGCTCGCACGGACCCAACGAATAGGAATTCCCATGGCAGATATCACCATCAGCCCGGATGAGATCCGCGACGCGCTGAAGGACTTCGTCTCGTCGTACGAGCCGGGCAAGGCGTCCACCACCGAGGTCGGCTACGTCATCGACGCCGCCGACGGCATCGCCCACGTCGAGGGTCTCCCCGGCGTCATGGCGAACGAGCTGATCCGCTTCTCCAACGGCGTCCTGGGCCTCGCCCAGAACCTCGACGAGAACGAGATCGGCGTCGTCGTCCTCGGCGAGTTCTCCGGCATCGAGGAGGGCATGGAGGTCACCCGCACCGGCGAGGTCCTCTCCGTCCCCGTCGGCGACGGCTACCTCGGCCGCGTCGTCGACCCGCTCGGCAACCCGATCGACGGACTCGGCGACATCGCCTCCGAGGGCCGCCGCGCCCTCGAGCTCCAGGCTCCCGGCGTCATGTCGCGCAAGTCGGTCCACGAGCCGCTGCAGACCGGCATCAAGGCCATCGACGCGATGATCCCGGTCGGCCGCGGCCAGCGCCAGCTCATCATCGGCGACCGCCAGACCGGCAAGACGGCCATCGCGATCGACACGATCATCAACCAGAAGGCCAACTGGGAGTCCGGCGACACGAACAAGCAGGTCCGCTGCATCTACGTCGCGATCGGCCAGAAGGGCTCGACCATCGCCTCGGTGAAGGGCGCGCTCGAGGACGCCGGAGCGATGGAGTACACGACGATCGTCGCGTCCCCCGCCTCCGACCCCGCCGGCTTCAAGTACCTCGCCCCCTACACCGGCTCGGCCATCGGCCAGCACTGGATGTACGGCGGCAAGCACGTCCTGATCATCTTCGACGACCTGTCGAAGCAGGCCGAGGCCTACCGCGCCGTGTCGCTCCTCCTGCGCCGCCCGCCGGGACGCGAGGCGTACCCCGGCGACGTCTTCTACCTGCACTCCCGTCTGCTGGAGCGCTGCGCGAAGCTGTCCGACGAGCTCGGCGCCGGCTCGATGACGGGTCTCCCGATCATCGAGACCAAGGCGAACGACGTCTCGGCGTACATCCCGACCAACGTGATCTCGATCACCGACGGCCAGATCTTCCTCCAGTCCGACCTCTTCAACGCCAACCAGCGTCCGGCGGTCGACGTGGGAATCTCGGTCTCGCGAGTCGGCGGTGACGCTCAGGTCAAGTCGATCAAGAAGGTCTCCGGAACGCTGAAGCTCGAGCTGGCGCAGTACCGCTCGCTCGAGGCGTTCGCGATGTTCGCGTCCGACCTGGACGCCGCTTCGCGCCGCCAGCTCGCCCGCGGCGCCCGCCTGACCGAGCTGCTCAAGCAGCCGCAGTACTCGCCGTACCCCGTCGAGGAGCAGGTCGTCTCGATCTGGGCCGGAACGAACGGCAAGCTCGACGAGGTGCCCGTCCCCGACGTGCTGCGCTTCGAGCGCGAGCTGCTCGACTACCTGGGCCGCAACACGCAGGTCCTCTCCACGCTGCGCGACACGAACGTGCTCTCCGACGACACCGTCGCCGAGCTGCACCGTGCCGTCGACGGCTTCAAGCTCGAGTTCCAGACCGGTGAGGGCAAGCCGCTCGCCTCGGTCGGGCGCGAGGAGCACAAGGCGATCTCGGCCGACGAGGTCGGCCAGGAGAAGATCGTCAAGGGCCGTCGCTAACAGCGACCCCTCGACGATTCAGAGAAGGACTACAGGAGACACATGGGAGCGCAACTCCGGGTCTACCGGTCGAAGATCCGTTCGGCCCAGACGACCAAGAAGATCACCCGCGCCATGGAGCTGATCTCGGCCTCGCGCATCCAGAAGGCGCAGAACCGCGTCGCCGCCGCGGCTCCGTACTCGAACGCCATCACGCGCGCCGTGTCGGCCGTCGCGACCTACTCGAACGTGGAGCACCCGCTCACGACCGAGCGCGAGAAGCTCGACACGGCCGCGATCGTGATCTTCACCTCCGACCGCGGCCTCGCGGGCGCGTTCTCCTCGAGCGTGCTCAAGGAGGCGGAGGAGCTGGCCTCGCTGCTGCGCAGCGAGGGCAAGGACGTCGTCTTCTACCTGGTCGGACGCAAGGCGAACGCGTACTTCTCGTTCCGCCGGCGCCCGAGCGTGCGGATCTGGACGGGCGGCACCGACCAGCCGGTGTTCGAGACCGCGAAGGAGATCGCCGACGCGGTCGTCGACTCCTACAACCTCGATGACGAAGAGGGCGGAGTGGACGAGATCCACCTCGTGTACAACCGCTTCGTCAGCATGGTCACGCAGCAGCCGACGGTCGTCCGTCTCCTGCCGCTCGAGGTCGTCGAGGGCGCTGAGGATCAGAACACCGACCTCTACCCGCTCTACGAGTTCGAGCCCGACCCCGAGACGGTCCTCGACCGCCTCCTGCCGGTCTACGTCGAGAGCCGCATCTTCAACGCGATGCTGCAGTCGGCGGCGTCCGAGCACGCGGCGCGCCAGAAGGCGATGAAGTCGGCCAGCGACAACGCGGACACCCTCATCAAGACGTACACCCGGCTCGCCAACAACGCGCGCCAGACCGAGATCACGCAGCAGATCGCCGAGATCGTCGGCGGCGCCGACGCCCTGTCGTCCTCGAAGTAGACGGCGCACCTCCCCGACACGAAGCCTCCGCCCTCCGGGTGCGGTGAGACCACAGAAGGAAGAAGCAATGACACTGACCGCACCTGAGGCGGCGACCGGGACTCCGGGCGGGGCCGTCGGCCGTATCGCCCGCGTCACCGGCCCCGTCGTTGACATCGAGTTCCCCCACGACGCGATCCCCGAGGTCTACAACGCGCTGTACACGCACGTCGAGGTCGAGGGCGTCTCGTCCAAGCTGACCTTCGAGGTCGCGCAGCACCTGGGCGACGACCTCGTCCGCGCCATCTCGCTCAACCCGACCGACGGACTCGTCCGCGGCCAGGAGGTCCACGACACCGGCCTGCCGATCTCGGTTCCCGTCGGCGACGTGACCAAGGGCAAGGTCTTCAACGTGATCGGCGAGGTGCTCAACGCTGACGCCGACGGCACGATCAACGGCCAGTCGTTCGAGATCACCGAGCGCTGGCCGATCCACCGCAAGCCCCCGGCGTTCGACCAGCTGGAGTCGAAGACCGAGCTCTTCGAGACCGGCATCAAGGTCATCGACCTCCTCACCCCGTACGTCCAGGGCGGCAAGATCGGCCTGTTCGGCGGTGCGGGCGTCGGCAAGACCGTCCTCATCCAGGAGATGATCCAGCGCGTCGCGCAGGACCACGGTGGAGTGTCCGTGTTCGCCGGTGTCGGAGAGCGCACCCGTGAGGGCAACGACCTCATCGCCGAGATGGAGGAGGCGGGCGTCTTCGACAAGACCGCCCTCGTCTTCGGCCAGATGGACGAGCCGCCGGGAACGCGCCTCCGCGTCGCGCTCTCCGCGCTGACGATGGCGGAGTACTTCCGCGACGTCCAGAAGCAGGACGTGCTGCTCTTCATCGACAACATCTTCCGCTTCACCCAGGCCGGCTCGGAGGTGTCGACCCTGCTGGGCCGCATGCCTTCCGCGGTGGGCTACCAGCCGAACCTCGCCGATGAGATGGGCGTCCTCCAGGAGCGCATCACCTCGACGCGCGGACACTCGATCACCTCGCTGCAGGCGATCTACGTCCCCGCCGACGACTACACCGACCCGGCGCCGGCCACCACGTTCGCGCACCTCGACGCCACGACCGAGCTCTCCCGGGAGATCGCGTCGAAGGGCCTCTACCCGGCCGTCGACCCGCTGACCTCGACCTCGCGCATCCTCGACCCCCGCTACCTGGGCGCCGACCACTACCGCGTGGCCACGAACGTCAAGCAGATCCTCCAGAAGAACAAGGAGCTGCAGGAGATCATCGCGATCCTCGGTGTCGACGAGCTCTCCGAGGAGGACAAGATCACCGTGTCGCGTGCGCGCCGGATCCAGCAGTTCCTCTCGCAGAACACCTACATGGCGAAGAAGTTCACCGGCGTCGAGGGCTCGACCGTCCCGCTGAAGGACACCATCGAGTCGTTCGACGCGATCGCCCGCGGCGAGTTCGACCACGTGGCGGAGCAGGCGTTCTTCAACGTCGGCCCGATCACGGACGTCGAGGAGAAGTGGGCCCAGATCCAGAAGGAGAACGGCTGATCATGGCCGGGACCCTGAAGGTCAGCGTCGTCTCCGCGAATGCGGAGGTGTGGGCGGGCGAGGCGAAGCAGATCTCGGCCCGCACCGTCGAGGGCGAGATCGGCATCCTGGTCGGTCACGAGCCGATGCTCGCGATCCTCGCCTCGGGCGAGGTCCGCGTCACGGCCGTGGACGGCAGCCGCATCACCGCCCAGGCGGACGACGGCTTCCTGTCCGTCGAGAACGACGTCGTCACCGTCGTGGCCCGCGAGGCCGCGCTCGTCTGATGACCCGCCGCCTCGAGCGGCGACCGGAGGGGCCGGGTGATCATCGCGATCACCCGGCCCCTCCGTCGTGTCCGGCACACCCGTGCCGCGCCCGTCCCGCGTGCCGTCCGGCGCGCCCGCATCCCCGAGGGAGTCACGTGCACGTCCTGCTGCCCCCGTCCGAGACCAAGCGCGACGGCGGCTCGGCCGAGTTCCGGGTCGAGGACCTCGCCTTCCCGGCTCTGCTCGAGCGCCGGAACGCCCTGCGGGACGCACTCGTCGCGCTAGCGGGGGATCGGGACGCCTCCGCGAAGGCGCTGAAGCTCGGGCCGCGCCAGCTCGGGGAGATCGATCGCAATGCGGCACTGCTCTCGGCGCCCGCGATGGCCGCGGTCGATCGCTTCGACGGTGTGCTCTACGACGCTCTCGACGCCGCGTCGCTGTCGGAGGCGGCGCGCGCGGTCCTCGGGCGGATCGTGGTGGTGCAGTCGGCGCTCTGGGGTCCGGTGCGCGGCCTCGACGGGATCCCGGCCTACCGGCTGTCGCACGACTCCCGCGTCCCCGGCATGCCGCTGAAGCGCTGGTGGGCGGCGGACGCGGGACGCGAGCTGTCCGCGCTCGACGGTCTCGTGCTGGATCTGCGCAGCGAGTCCTACGCGGCTCTCGGCCCGCTCGAGCCGCGCGAGGGGCGCTTCTTCGTCCGTGTCCGCTCCCGGGACGCGTCGGGGCAGCTGCGGAACCTCGCCCACTTCAACAAGCAGGGCAAGGGGCTCTTCGTCCGCGCGCTCGCTGAGGACGCCGTCGAGGCCTCGTCTCTCGCCGAGCTCGTCGCGTGGTCGGCGGGTCGCGGCTTCGAGCTGGAGCGCAACGCCGACAGCGGCGAGCTCGATCTCGTGGTGCCGTCGGCCTGAGGACGTCGACCCGCTGCCGTCGGCCTGGAGATCAGCGGCGCGCGCGGAAGCAGCCGGTGAGGTGGTCGTCGACCACGCCGGCGGACTGCAGCAGCGCGTACATCGTCGTCGGCCCGACGAAGCGGAAGCCCGCCGCGCGCAGCGCCTTCGAGAGTACCAGGGAGGCCGGCGTCGACGCGGGGACGTCGGCCGGCCGGACGACGCGGTCGGCGGGTGCCTCCTCCTCGAAGGACCAGACGAGCCGGTCGAGGGCCCCCTCGCCGTCCCGATCGCGCAGGGCGAGGGCCGCCTGCGCGTTGCCGATCGTGGCGAGGATCTTCCCGCGGTTGCGGATGATGCCGGTGTCGTCCATCAGCCGGTCCACGTCGTCCGCGTCCATCGCCGCGACCGCCTCGAGCTCGAAGCCGTGGAAGAGCTCGCGGAACCGCGGGCGCTTCCGGAGGATCGTGATCCAGGAGAGGCCGGCCTGGAAGCCCTCGAGGCAGATCTTCTCGAACAGCGGGCGGTCGCCGTGCAGGGGGACGCCCCACTCCTCGTCGTGGTAGCGGCGGTACTCCACGTCGTCGCCGCTCCAGGCGCAGCGGACGACGCCGTCCGCGTCGGTGATCAGTCCGTCGTCCGCGGTCATCGGTGGGCGATCCCCTCGTGGTCGAGCAGCCAGGCCTTCGTGACGATCCCCTCGCCCGCGCTGAATCCGGTGATCCGCCCGTTCCCGGCGAGGACGCGGTGGCAGCCGACGAGGATAGGGATCGGGTTCGCGCCGATCGCACCGCCGATGGGCCGCCCGGCGCGGGCTCGACCGGTCGCCAGACCGAGGGCGCCGTAGGAGGTGATCTCGCCGAAGCCGATGCCCTGCAGCGCTCCCCAGATCTCGAGCTGGAAGGGAGTGCCGCGCAGGAGCAGGGGAAGGTCGAAGGTGCGACGCTCACCGGCGAAGTAGGCGTCGAGCTGGTCGACCGCGGAGTCGAGGACCGGCAGGGCGGCCTCGGCCAGATGATCGTGGGGGAGCGCGCCGCCGCTCTCGATCGCCAGGGAGACGATCGATTCCCCGTCGCTGCCGACCTCGATCCGGCCGAGGGGGCTGTCCGTTCGTCGCACGTGCTGGGGAGTCGTTCTCATGCCCCGAGAGTATCCGCGCCGCCCGGTCGCGACCGGCGGGAATCGGACATCGGTGGACGGCCGGGCAGACGGGCCTGCTGTGGAGGAGCGTCCTCCCTCTGCTGATCGAGCGGCCCGCGGAGCGGGCGAGACGTCGCTGTGCCCGCGGTGACCTCCTCCACAGGCGAGGGTCCGCCGATCTCTCCGAGGACGGTCCCCGGGTCCTCCCCGCGACGGCCCGGAGACGGCCAGCATCGCCGCATGCCACTCACCTCATCGCCTTCCGCACTCTCCACCGTCCACGGCGCCGTGCTCGCGGCGCTCCCACGACTCGTCGGCCGTCTCCCGCAGGAGAGCATCGTGCTCGTCCCGCTGCGGGGCGGGACGCCGACGGGCGCGCTCCGCTTCGACATCACCGCCGGCGATCCGACGCCTGCCGCTCGCGCCTGGATCGGTGCTCTCGGTCGCTTCGGTCGACCCGAGCGGCTCGTCATCGCGCTCCTGGGAGATCGTGGGCGGTCGCGGTCGGGCGAGGCGCTCGTCGGAGCGCTGGCGGACCGGGCGCGCGACATCGGTCTCCCCGCCGAGGTCGTGGTCGTGTCCGACCCGCCGGTCGCCGCACCGGCGGAGTGCGGCGCGTCGTCGACGCGGCCGGTGCCGGCCCGCCTGTCCGCGACCCTGCTGCCCGTCGTCCGAGCGGAAGAGGCGCTGTCCGTCGCGGCGGAGGTCGACACGCTGCTCGACCGGCATCCCCGGGCGGAGCTGCCGGCGCCGCTCCTCGAGGACGCGAGCGCACTGCTGGTCGCTGCGGCAGCGCGCCCTGCCCGCCGAGTGCGTCCCCGGACGCTCGCCGTCCTGATCGTCTGCGCACAGCGCGACGAGTGGCGGCAGCGCGCGCTGCACCGGCTCACGCAATCGGAGCCTCTCACCTCGCGGGCGGCCTCGGCACTCGTCGCGCGTGCCGCCGCGGCGGCGCCGACGACCGAGCGGTGCGCACTGCTGGTGCTGCTCGCCTCACTGCACTGGTCGGCGGGGCGCGTCGATCGCGCGGCCGCCCTGGCGCAGGAGTCGCTGCGTCTGGACCCGCACGATCACTCCGCCCGCCTGCTCACCGCAGCCCTCGAGCGCGGCGAGCCGTGCCCGTGGACCGCCGCCGCGCCGCGAGCGGCATGACGCTCCGGCGCGGACGCCGACCGCTCAGGCGGCGTCCGCCAGCGTCAGAGGCGGGCCCAGGCCTCGGTCAGGACCGAGCGCAGGATCTGCTCGATCTCGTCGAACTCCTTCGGCCCGATCGTGAGGGGCGGCGCGAGCTGCACGACGGGGTCGCCGCGGTCGTCGGCCCGGCAGTAGAGACCGGCGTCGAAGAGCGCCTTCGAGAGGAAGCCGCGGAGCAGTCGCTCCGACTCCTCCGCATTGAAGGTCTCCTTCGTCGCCTTGTCCTTGACCAGCTCGATCCCGAAGAAATAGCCGGCGCCGCGGACGTCGCCGACGATCGGCAGGTCGAGCAGCTTCTCGAGCGTGGAGCGGAAGAGCGGGGAGTTCTCCCGCACGTTCTCGTTGAGCTTCTCCTCCTCGAAGATGTCGAGGTTCTCGAGGGCGACCGCCGCCGAGACGGGGTGGCCGCCGAAGGTGTAGCCGTGCGGGAAGGAGACCTCGCCGTGCCGGAACGGCTCGTAGAGGCGATCGCTCACGATCGTCGCGCCGATGGGGGAGTAGCCGCTCGTCATGCCCTTGGCGCAGGTGATCATGTCGGGTACGTAGCCGTACTCGTCGCAGGCGAACATGTGGCCGATCCGCCCGAAGGCGCAGATCACCTCGTCCGAGACGAGGAGGACGTCGTGCCGATCGCAGATCTCGCGGACCCGCTGGAAGTAGCCGGGCGGCGGCGGGAAGCAGCCGCCGGAGTTCTGCACCGGCTCGAGGAAGACCGCGGCGACCGTGTCGGGGCCCTCGAACTCGATCATCTCCTCGATGCGGTCGGCCGCCCAGACGCCGAAGGCCTCGAGGTCGTCGCCGTGCTGCGGAGCCCGGTAGAAGTTCGTGTTCGGGACGCGGAAGCCACCCGGGACGAGCGGCTCGAACATCGCTTTCATCGCGGGGATGCCGGTGATCGCCAGGGCGCCCTGCGGAGTGCCGTGGTAGGCCACCGAGCGCGAGATCACCTTGTGCTTGCCGGGCTTGCCCTGCAGCTTCCAGAAGTGCTTCGCCAGCTTGAAGGCCGTCTCGACGGCCTCGCCTCCGCCGGTGGAGAAGAACACCCGGTTGAGATCGCCCGGCGCGTGATCGGCCAGACGATCGGCGAGCTCGATGGCGGACGGGGTGGCGTACGACCAGAGCGGGAAGAACGAGAGCTCGGACGCCTGCTTGGCGGCCGCCTCCGCGAGCCGCCGTCGGCCGTGGCCGGCGTTGACGACGAAGAGCCCGGAGAGCCCGTCGAAGTACTTCCGACCCGTGCTGTCCCAGATGTGGTGGCCCTCGCCCCGGGTGATGATGGGCACTCCGGCGCCCGAGTCCATCACCGACTGCCGGGTGAAGTGCATCCAGAGGTGGTCCTTGGCCTTCTTCTGCAGTGCCGCGTCGTCGAATCCGGCCGGGGCGTCCTCGCCCTTCACCGGATCGCCCGAGGCGAGGCCCTGGGTCGAGAATGCTGTCTCTGTGGTCATCGGTTACCGCGTTCCCCAGTTGTAGAACTGCTTGTGGAGTTTCAGATAGACGAAGGTCTCGGTCGAGAGGACCCCCGGGAGCGAGCGGATCTCCTGGTTGAGCAGGGCGATCAGATCGTCGTCGTTCTCGCAGACGACCTCGGCGAGGATGTCGAAGGTGCCCGCGGTGAGGACGACGTAGTCGACGGCGGGGATCGCCGCGAGGCTGTCCGCGACGACTCGGGTGTCGCCCGTCACGCGGACGCCGATCATGGCCTGGCGGTAGAAGCCGAGCTGCATCGGATCGGTCACGGCGACGATCTGCATGACGCCCGACTCCGTCAGCTTCTGCACCCGCTGGCGGACCGCCGCCTCGCTCAGCCCGACCGCCTTGCCGATCTCGGCGTAGGAGCGCCGCCCGTCGGCCTGCAGCTGCTCGATGATCGCCTTGGACACGTCGTCCAGCTGGAGCGGGCGCGAGGAAGGAGGGCGGGAGGGGCTCATGCGATGATCCTGGCAGCCCCGGCGGGCACCGGCAAGTGAATCCGCATCGGGGAGCGGTCTCGGGAGACGGAATCCGCCGTGGGGGGAGCGCTCTCCTGCTCCTGGTTCGGAGATGCGCTGGCGGCTCGGCACCGGTGGTGCACGGGCATCGGCGCCGCCTCCGCAGCCGATAGCATCGGAGGGATCGGCCCGCACGCGCGGCGCCGGCGGAGGCGAGGAGACGCGATGACGCAGATCGGCCGCAGCCGAGCGTCGGTGACCGTCCCCGTCTCGGCCTGGTCCTCCGACGCTCCCTCCGCGGAGGTGACGCTCGGCTGGGCGGCCCGCACCGAGGTCGGTCTCGTCCGGAGTGCGAACGAGGACAGCTACCTCGCGAAGTCCCCGCTCTTCGCCGTCGCCGACGGGATGGGCGGTCACGCCGCCGGCGAGGTGGCCAGCGACGCCGTCGTGTCGCGGCTCTCGCTCGCCGCGACCGGAGCGACGGTGGGCGCGGAGGAGATCGATCGCGCGCTCCGCGAGGCGGTCGACGACATCGCCCGTCAGTCCCGGACGGCGGACGGCGGCACCGGCACCACCGTCACCGGAGCAGCGCTCACCGTCGTGGGCGGCGAGCCCTACTGGTCCGTCTTCAACATCGGCGACTCGCGCGTCTACCTCTGCGTCCAGGGAGCCCTGGTGCAGCTGACGGTCGACCACTCGATCGTCCAGGAGCTCGTCGACGCCGGCCTCATCTCGCGGGACGAGGCGGACGTGCACCCGCACAGCAACGTGATCACCCGGGCCGTCGGCTTCCACGAGCCGCCCGTCCCCGACTACCGGTTGGTCCCCGTGATCGCTCCGTCGCGACTCCTGGTCTGCTCAGACGGGCTGACCAAGGAGCTCACCGACGCGGGTCTCGAGCACGTGCTCTCGACCGCCGCGACCGCCCAGGAGGCGGCGGACGAGCTCGTCGAGGCGGCGCTCGGGAACGGCGGCCGGGACAACGTCACGGTCATCGTCGTCGACGTCCTCGCCGTCACCGGGGCCGACGACTGATCGGCGTCCCGGAAGACGCGACCGGACCGCGGTTACCATGGGGAGAGGAGGGTGAACTCGGTGATCTGCAGCACGTGTGGCTCCACCCTCGACGCCGGGGCGATCCTCTGCGGCGAGTGCGGCACCCCGGTGGCCCCGCACGCCACCCGAGGCGCGTCCCGTCCTGCCTCCTCCGGTGACACCACCGTCCTCGACCCGTCCCGCCGGGCCTGGCTGCCGGGCCTCGCACCGGGTCGGCATCGTCGGCC
Organism: Rathayibacter sp. VKM Ac-2856; assembly: GCF_013205055.1. Classification (GTDB taxonomy): domain Bacteria; phylum Actinomycetota; class Actinomycetes; order Actinomycetales; family Microbacteriaceae; genus Rathayibacter. Next base: position 843,722 of record NZ_JABMLF010000001.1, on the reverse strand, counting down.
CGCGCCGGGCGCGCCGATGGCCCCGCCGAGCCAGGGGCTCGTGCGTCTGATCTTCGCGTCCGGTCAGCACGCCATCGTCACCGGCAACGGACTCATCGGCCGTCAGCCGCTCCCGGACCCCGGGGAGAGCTTCCGCCACATCCTCGCCGTGCCCGACCCGACCCGCTCGCTCTCGAAGACGCACCTCGAGTTCGGCTTCGACGAGGGTGGGCTCTGGGTCAGCGATCGCTGGTCGGCGAACGGCTCGGTGCTCGTCGCGCCCACGCAGGCTCCGCTCCCGCTCGAGGCCGGGCGGCGCTATCGCGCGAAGATCGGCAGCAGACTGCTCCTCTCGTCGGTCGAGATGGCGGTGGAGCGGGTGGAGGGCTCCTCCACAGCCTCGAACCGTCCACCGATCACCCGCTGACCCGCCGCGGGGGAGCGGCGTCCGCTTCTCTGGTCGCATGACGATCCAGCACCCGGGCGAGAGGCGACCGCCTCCCCTCCCGGCCCCGACTCCGCCGAGGGTCCCGCCCCGCCCGCCGTTCCCGTGGATCGCCGCGCTGACGCCGGTGCTCTCGTCGCTCGTCCTGTACGCGCTGACCTCGTCGCCGTACACGCTCGCCCTCGCGGCGCTCGGCCCCCTCGTCGCTCTCGCGTCCTTCCTCGAGGGCGCACGCCTGCGCCGCCGCACGGCCCGTCGTGAGGCCGAGCGCTACGCGCGGGAGCTGGCCGAGCACGCCGCCGCCGCGGCGCGGGTGCGGGCGGAGGAGCTGGCGGCGCTCCGCCGGGCGTCGCCTCCGCCGCTCGACGTCCTCGAGCACCGGGTGCCGGTGGACGCCCGCTGGCGCCGGTCGGCCACCGGCTTCGAGGTCGTGCTCGGGCGGGCGCGGGAAGCCGAGGATGCGCCCGCGGGTGGCGGCGGACCGCTCACGGTCCCGCTCTCGGCCGGGATCGGCGTCGTCGGGCCGCCGGTCCTCGTCCGCGCCCTCGCGCGGGCGCTCCTGGTGCAGGTCGCGGAGCTCGTCGCGCCGGACTCCCTCCGCATCGAGCTGCCGGCCGGCGCCGCGTGGGACTGCGTCCGACCCCTTCCGCACGTGCGCTCGGCCACGGCGTCGCTCAGCCTCGCCGTCGTGGAGGCGGGCGCGTCGACGGCCGCCGACTCCGTCATCGCCCTCGCGCGCACCGCGGCCGAGCTGCCTCCGCGGTGCCGCTGCATCGTCCAGGTCGGCGGCGCGGAGCCCGCGAGCGCGGTCGGCCGAGCCGGAGCGGGGGTGCGGGAGGCGCTGGTCGTCGACTGGGTCTCCGCGGAGCAGGCGCGGCGTCACGCCGAGTCCCTCGCTGCGGCGCACGGGCCCGGAGCGCAGGAGCTGCCCGGCACGGTCCGGCTCTCCTCACTCGGCATGCCGGTCCGGGGCGACGGCGCCGGCGGGCTCCCGGTGCTGCTCGGGCGGACCGCGGAGGGGCCCCTCGAGATCGATCTGGTGCGGGACGGACCGCACGCCGTCGTCGGCGGCACGACCGGGAGCGGGAAGAGCGAGCTGCTCATCGCGTGGGTCGTCGCCCTGGCGGCGCGCTACCGCCCCTCCGCCGTGACCTTCCTGCTCGCGGACTTCAAGGGCGGAGCGGGGTTCGCCGCACTGCGACGGCTCCCGCACGTCGCCGGGGTGATCACCGATCTCGATCCCGAGGGCGCCGCCCGCGCGTTCGCGAGCATCGCCGCCGAGCTGCGGCGCCGCGAGATCGTCCTCGCGGAGCGCGGCGTGCCGGACATCGCCCGACTGGCTCCCGGTGTGCTGACGCGGCTGATCGTCGTCGTCGACGAGTGCGCGGTCGTCCTCGAGCGCGCGCCGGAGCTGCACCGCACCTTCGCCGACATCGCCGCGCGCGGGCGCTCGCTCGGCGTCCACCTCGTTCTCTGCACGCAGCGCCCGGTCGGCGTCGTGCGCGACGCGGTCGCGGCGAACTGCGGGCTGCGGATCGCGCTCCGGGTGCACGACACGGCCGATTCGCGCTCGCTCGTCGCGTCGGACGCCGCCGCCCGGATCCCGCACGGAGCCGCCGGGCGCTGCGTCGTCTCGATCGGCGGACGGCTGCGGCTCGCCCAGGCGGCGCTGGCGGAGGAGGGCGACATCGCGGCGGCGGCCCTCGCGGCCGGTGAGGACGCTCCCGTGCACCGCCCCTGGCTCGATCCGCTTCCGGCGCGGATCCCGCTGCCTCCGAGTGCGCGGGCGAGCGAGGACCGGGTCGCGCTCGGCCTGGTCGACCGCCCGGGAGAGCAGCGCCAGGACGTCGTCGAGTGGGACCGGCGCTCGCTCCTCGTGCTCGGAGCCTCCGGGGCCGGCCGCAGCGGCGCGCTCGGCGTGGTCGCCGCCCAGCTCGGCGGTGCTCGCGTCGTCGGGCCGCTCGACGCCGAGGAGGCGTGGGACGCGGTCCTCGCCCCGGAGGGGGCCGGGGGCCCACTTCTGCTCGACGACCTCGATCTGCTGCTGCGGCGCTGCACCGAGGAGGAGCGCCGACGGCTCCTCGACGCCCTCCAGACGGCGCTCCGCTCCGGAGCCCGGCCGATCGTCGCGAGCGCCCGCCGCGTCACCGACGGACTCGCGGGCGTTCGGGACGCCTTCGACGACGTGCTGCTCCTGCGCGCCGCGCACCGGCAGGAGCACCAGCTCCTGGCGCTGCACGGCGAGCCGTACCGGGCCGACCTCCCGGCGGGCGCGGGGTGGTGGCGCGGGGAGCGGATCCAGCTCTTCGGGCCGCCTCCGCCGGCCCCGTCCCACCGCCGCAGCGGGGTGCCGGTCGTCCCGACGGGAGAGGCGCCCTTCGCCGTCCTGACCCACCGCGTGGCGGCTCTGCGAGCGCGGCTCGCCGCGAGCGGAGTCCCGGCGGTCCCGCTCGCGCAGGCCGAGGACGCGTGCCCTCCCGGTGCCGCCGTCCTCGGATCCGTCCTCGAGTGGTCGTCGGCGCGAGCGCGCCTCGAGCGCCTCCGCGCAGCCGCTCCCGTCGTGCTCGACGTCCCGGTGGCGGAGGCGCGGGTCGTGCTCGGTCCGCTCCCTCCGGCACCGCTCTGCACGGGGGAGCGGGTGCTCCTGGTGATCGACGGACGCCTCGAGCGCGCGCGGTGGCCCGACGCTCCGTCGCCGCGAACAGGAGGAATCGGTGGTCAGAACGCGTCCGGAACGCGGATTTCGTGACGATCATGTTTCCGGATGACCGATCTCGTCCGTCTCGCATCGACAGACGTCCGAGCACTGTGCCAGTATTTCCCCACGTTCACGCCGGTGGGCCCGAGCACCGACGCAGTCAGGAGCCTCAGCCATGACCCGTCCTCTCCCGAGGGACCCCGTCCTCCGCGAGGCCATCGCCGTCGCCCGTTCACACGAGCGGGAGCGGCGGGCGATGCTCTCCCGGCGCGCCGTCCTCGGCGGCCTCGGCCTGGGCGTCGGTGCGCTGGCGCTCGCCGGCTGCGCACCGGTGTCCCGTGCCGCTCCGACCGCCGCCGTCGACGAGTCCGCCACGGACCCGAGGCTGGTCTGGGACAACTGGCCCGCCTACCTCGACGAGGACGACGCGGGCGGCTACCCGACCCTGATGGCGTTCGAGGAGCAGTCCGGCATCTCCGTCACCTACAACGTCGCGGTCGACGACAACAACTCCTACTACGGCAAGGTCAAGGACCAGCTCGCCCTCGGCCAGTACATCGGCGCCGACACCGTCTGCCTCACGGAGTGGATGGTCTCGCGGCTCGCTCGGCGGGGCTACATCCAGGAGCTGGACCACGCGAACATCCCGAACATCGCGAACCTCACGCCCTCGCTCGCGAACCCGGACTTCGACCCCGGCCGCCACCTCTCGCTCCCGTTCCAGGCCGGCTTCGCCGGGATCTGCTGGAACAAGGAGAAGCTCCCGAACGGCCTCGCCAGCGTCGACGACCTCTGGGACCCGGCTCTGCGCGGTCGCGTCGGAGTGCTGAGCGAGATGCGCGACACGATCGGGCTGATCATGCTCGCCCAGGGCACCGACATCGCCGGGTCGTGGGGCGACGACGAGTACATGAACGCGATCGACGTCTTCCGCAAGCAGGTCGACGACGGTCAGATCCGCAACATCAAGGGCAACGCGTACCTCAACGACCTGCAGAACGAGGACACCCTCGCCGCGATCTGCTGGTCCGGGGACATCACGCTGATCAACGCCGAGGCAGGCGACAAGTGGGAGTTCGCGCTCCCCGACTCGGGCGGGACCCTGTGGAACGACACCTTCGTCGTGCCGATGGGCTCGCAGCGCAAGGCGAATGCCGAAGCGCTCATGAACTACTACTACGAGCCCGAGGTCGCCGCCGAGCTGGCCGCCTGGGTCAACTACATCACCCCCGTCGACGGAGCGAAGGACGCCATGGAGAGCATCGACCCGGAGCTGGCCGAGAACCAGCTGATCTTCCCCGACGAGGACACGCTCGCGCAGTCCCACATCTTCCGCACGCTCACCGCGGACGAGGAGAAGGACTACCAGGCCGAGTTCCAGAAAGTGCTGCTGGGCATCTGATGGCGACCGGAACCTTCGCCGAGAGCGGCGCCGACCTCGAACTGGTCGGGATCAGCAAGCAGTACCCGGGCTTCACCGCCATCGACTCCCTCGACCTCACGATCCCCGCAGGATCCTTCTTCGCCCTCCTCGGGCCCTCGGGCTGCGGCAAGACGACCACGCTGCGTCTCGTGGCGGGCCTCGAGGAGCCCAGCGGCGGCCGGATCCTCATCGGCGGGAAGGACGTCACCACCACCAAGACGTACCAGCGCCCGGTGAACACGGTCTTCCAGTCGTACGCGCTGTTCCCGCACATGTCGATCCTCGAGAACGTCGCCTTCGGGCTGAAGCGCCGCCGGATCGGCGACCCCGTCGGCAAGGCGCACGAGGCGCTCCGGCTGGTCGAGCTCGACCACCTCGCCCAGCGCCGACCCGCGCAGCTCTCCGGCGGGCAGCAGCAGCGGGTCGCCCTCGCCCGGGCGATCGTCAACCGGCCCGCGCTGCTGCTCCTGGACGAGCCGCTCGGCGCCCTGGACCTCAAGCTCCGCCGCCAGATGCAGCTCGAGCTGAAGTCGATCCAGGAGGAGGTCGGCCTCACCTTCCTGCACGTCACCCACGATCAGGAGGAGGCCATGACCATGGCCGACACGGTCGCCGTGATGAACAAGGGCCGCATCGAGCAGATGGGCGCCCCCGAGGCGCTCTACGAGCTCCCGCGCACGGTGTTCGTCGCGAACTTCCTCGGCCAGTCGAACCTCTTCACCGGCGAGGTCGTCGGATCCAGCGGCACGGCGCTGACCGTCGCCGCCGGTGACGCCCGGATCGTCGTCCCCACGGCCCGCGCCGCCCGCGAGTCGGGCGAGATGACGATCGGCGTCCGCCCCGAGAAGCTCCTGCTGCTCACTGAGGCGCCGGCCGAGTCGCCGGATCGCAACGTGCTCGGCCCGGGCCGCGTCGTCGACGTCTCCTTCAGCGGTGTCAGCACGCAGTACACGATCGAGATCCCCACGCTGGGCTCCGTCGTCGTCTTCGCGCAGAACATGGTCTTCGGCCCCGTCGTCGGCGAGGGCGCGCAGGTCTGGGTCAGCTGGAGCATCGAGCACGGCTTCGGCCTGGCCGACGAGCCGGGCACGGTCCCACGCTTCGCCGCCGACGACTCCACCCGCTCGATCGCGCTGCAGAAGCGCGGGCTCCTCGCCGGGCGCAGCGGAGGGGCGTAGGCATGGCCTTCGCCGCGTTCGCCTCCGGCTCGACCGGCACTCTCGAGCCGCCGGTCCGCCGACGGTCGACGATCGCTCTGGTGCTCCTGCTGCCGGGCATCGTCTACATGCTGCTCTTCTTCCTCACGCCGCTGATCTCGCTCGTGCTCACCTCGTTCCAGATCGAGGTGCCGGACGGCGACATCGGCGAGTACGCCCCGGGCTTCGCCTGGCAGAACTACCTCGTCGTGATGGCCGACTACTGGCCGCACGCCGTGCGCTCCTTCGGCTACGCGGTGATCGCGACGGTGCTCGCGCTCGTCATCAGCTACCCGCTCGCCTACTTCATCGGGGTGAAGGCCCGGCCGTGGCCGCTGCTGCAGAACCTGCTGCTCACCCTCGTGATCGCGCCGTTCTTCATCAGCTTCCTGCTGCGCACCCTGGCGTGGAAGCAGATCCTCGCCGACGAGAGCCCGCTCGTCCAGGCCCTCAAGGCCGTGGCGATCCTGCCCTCGGACGGACACCTCACGGGAACGCCGATCGCGGTCGTCTTCGGCATCACCTACAACTTCATCCCCTTCATGACGCTGCCGCTGTACACGACGCTGGAGCGGCTGGACACGCGGCTGCTCGAGGCCGGCTCCGATCTCTACGCCCACCCCGCCTCGGTGTTCTGGAAGGTCACCGTCCCGCTCTCGATGCCCGGCATCGTCTCCGGGACGCTGCTCACCTTCATCCCGGCAGCGGGCGACTACATCAACGCCAGTCGCGACTTCCTCGGCTCGTCGCAGACCTCGATGGTCGGCAACGCGATCGAGGCCAACTTCCTCACGCTCGAGAACTACCCGGCCGCGGCCGCGCTCTCGATCGTGCTGATGGCGGTCATCCTGGTGATCGTCGGCTTCTACGTGAAGCGCAGTGGAACGGAGGACCTCCTGTGACCGCCACCGCCGACCGTCCCGTCGCGAGCGCCCAGGAGGCGCTGGGCGCACCGCCGCCCGCCCCCGTCCGCGGTCCGCGGCGCTTCACGGGCCTGGGTCTGGGGGTCTACACCGCGCTCGCGCTGATCTTCCTGCTGATCCCCATCGCCTACACCTTCGTCTTCTCGTTCAACGACTCGGGCAAGAGCAATTTGGCCTGGCGCGGGTTCACCTTCGACAAGTGGGTCTCGGCGTGGACGAGCGAGGAGGTGATGACGGCGTTCGGCAACAGCCTGCTGGTCGGCGTCGTCGCGACCGTCCTGGCGACGGCTCTCGGCACGATGATCGCGATCGCCCTGGTGCGGTTCCGCTTCCGGTTCCGCTCCGCGATCAGCCTGCTGCTGTTCCTGCCGATGGCCACGCCCGAGGTGGTGCTCGGTGCCGGTCTGGCCGCTCAGTTCCTCGCGGTCGGCACCGAGAAGGGCCTGGTCACGATCATCCTGGCGCACACGATGTTCTGCATCAGCTTCGTCGTGGTCACGGTCAAGGCCCGCGTGGCGAGCCTGGATCCGCGTCTGGAGGAGGCGGGTCGCGATCTCTACGCCTCGCCGAGCCAGGTGTTCTGGCGGATCACCTTCCCGCTCCTGCTGCCCGGGATCCTCGCCGCGGCGCTGCTGTCCTTCGCGCTGAGCTTCGACGACTTCATCATCACGAACTTCAACTCCGGATCCGTGACGACCTTCCCGAAGTACATCTACATCGCGGCGGCCCGCGGCATCCCCGCGGAGGCGAACGTCATCGCCTCAGCGGTGTTCGTCCTGGCGATCGCCATCGTGGTCGTCGTCCAGGTGTCCTCCGCCGCACGGGCCAAGCGCCTCGCGAGGACGCAGTAGGACCGCGGCTCAGACGTACGACGCGCGGATCGCCCCGACCGGCTGCCCGCCGCCCGTGACCACGGGGTTGAGGCGCACGAGCACCTCGTTCGCCGCGGCGCGGTCGACGGTGCCCGCCTCGACCAGGAGCTTCAGGGCGACGACCGTCGCGGCGCGCAGACTGCCGTCGAGGATCTTGAGAGCGACGGTCGTGCCGTCGGGGGACGCCATCACCAGCACGCCCTCGGCGCCGAGCTTCGCGACCAGGCCCAGGCGCTCGATCACCACGGTGTTGTCGCGGCCCGGCCCGTCCAGCGCCCAGGCGTTCTCGAGGATCGCCTCGGTGAGCACGCCGGCCTGGCGGTAGAGCCCGAAGGGCGAGGCGGGGGAGGAGGAGACGATCCGCGAGATCCCCTTCGCCAGCGCGGTGAGCGGCAGCGCGTGCACGGGCGCGCCGCAGCCGTCGATGCCGGTGGCGACGACCCGCTCGCCGGTGAGACGCTCGATGGTGTCGACGATGTGCTGCTGCAGCGGGTGGGAGCGCTCGAGGTAGTCGTCGGTGCTCCAGCCGTTCTGCACGCAGGCGAGCAGCATCGCGGCGTGCTTGCCCGAGCAGTTCATGTAGAGCGGGTCGGCGCTGGCGCCGGCGCGCAGCAGCTTGGTGCGCGAGGCGGAGTCCGTCGGCCAGTCGGCCGGGCACTGCAGCGCGGTGTGGTCGAGTCCGGCGCGGAAGAGCAGGTTCTGCACCAGGGCGACGTGCTGCGGGATGCCCGCGTGGCTCGCCGTCGCGATGACCGCCTCCGCACCGCTCAGCTCGACGCCGGCGGTCATCACGGCGAGGGCCTGGAAGGGCTTCAGGCAGGAGCGGGGGAAGACCGGGGCCGTCGGTGTGCCCAGGCTGCGGGCGACGCGGCCGTCGGAGTCGAGGAGCACGGCCGATCCGGCGTGGCGCGACTCGACGAAGCCGGAGCGCTCGACCACCGCCAGTTCGACGGATTCGGCGAGGGTGAAGGTACCTGCGGACATCCCCCCATCTTGCCCGACGGCCCGGCGCCTCCTGAGCGGAGGGGCCGGGCCGTCGAGGGGAGGAGCGGGACTCAGAGGGTCGCGAACGCCTCACCGAGCACGGCGACCGCCTCGTCGAGCAGCTCGTCCGTCAGGGCGAGGCTCGGGAGGAAGCGCACCACATTGCCGTAGGTGCCGGCGCTGAGCACGAGCACGCCGTGCTTCGCGGCGTAGTCGATGATCGCGCCGACGGCAGCGGTGTTGGGCCGCTTGGTGGTCTGCGCGGTGCCCGGCTCGACCAGCTCGATCGCCATCATCGCGCCGATGCCGCGGACGTCGCCGATGATGTCGTAGCGCTCCTGCAGTGCGCGGAGCGCGGCGCCCAGGCGGGCTCCGATCCGGTCGGCCTCGGCGAGGAGGCCCTCCTGCTCGATCCGCTCGAAGACCGCGACCGCGGCGGCGGCGGCGACGGGGTTGCCGCCGAAGGTGCCGCCGAGACCGCCGGCCTGCGCGGAGTCCATGATCTCGGCGCGGCCGGTGACGCCGGCGAGGGGCAGACCGCCCGCGATGCCCTTGGCGGACAGCACGAGGTCCGGGACGAGCCCGAAGTGCTCGCTGGCGAACCAGGCGCCGGTGCGGGCCATGCCCGACTGGATCTCGTCGGCGACGAAGACGATGCCGTTCGCGGTGCACCACTCCTGCAGCGCCGTGAGGAAGCCCTGCGCCGGCACCATGAAGCCGCCCTCGCCCTGGATGGGCTCGACGACGAGGCAGGCCAGGGCGGAGGCGCCGACCGTCTTCTCGAGGTAGGAGATGGTCTGTTCGGCCGCCTCGGCGCCCGAGAGGCCGTCGTGGTACGGGTACGAGCTCGGAGCGCGGTGCACGTCGCCGGCGAACGGTCCGAAGCCGAGGCCGTAGGGGAGCGCCTTGAAGTTCATCGCCATCGTGAGGTTCGTGCGGCCGTGGTAGGCGTGGTCGAGCACCGCGACACCGGGACGGCCGGTGTGCTTGCGGGCGATCTTCACCGCGTTCTCGACGGCCTCGGCGCCGGAGTTGACCAGCACGGTCTTCTTCGCGTGGTCGCCGGGGGTGTGCTCGCCGAGCAGCTCCGCGACGCGGATGTACGGCTCGTAGGGCGTCACGGTGAAGAGCGTGTGGGTGAGGCGGCCGAGCTGGGCGGTCGCGGCCGCGACGACGGCGTCGTCCGTGTGGCCGATCGTGGTCACGCCGATGCCGGCGCCCAGGTCGATGAAGCGGTTGCCGTCGACGTCGACGAGGATCGCGCCGTGCGCGCGGTCGATGTAGACGGGCAGCGCGGTGCCGACTCCGGTGGGGACGACGGCCAGGCGGCGCTCGTGCAGCGCGCGGGATCGGGGACCGGGGATCTCGGTCGCGACGAGACGCTCCTGGGGGACGGCCGACGTGGGAACCTGGGGAGCGAGCGTGTCTGTCATGGTCCTCCGAGTGTACCCGCGGGCCTCGGAGGAGCAGGGGTCCAGACCGTCGAGACCGGCCTGAACCACGGCCGAGAAGGAGGGATCCGATGCGATCGGAGCACGATTACGCCGTTTCCGTCGTCTGGGAGGGCAACCGCGGCAGCGGCACCAGCGGCTACCGGGAGTACGGCCGCCAGAACGTCCTCGTCGCCGAGGGTCCGGCGCCCATCCTCGGCTCGGCCGACAAGCCCTTCCGCGGCGACCCGGACCGCTGGAACCCCGAGCAGCTCCTGCTCGCCGCCCTCGCGCAGTGCCACCTGCTCTCCTACCTCCACGTCGCCGTGAAGAACGGCGTCGTCGTCACCGAGTACGTCGACGACGCCCTCGGCCGGATGGTGCAGGAGGGCGAGGGCGGGCGCTTCGCCTCGGTCACCCTCCGGCCGAGGGTGCGGGTCGCGCACGAGTCGATGGTCGAGGTCGCGCAGTCGCTGCACGGCGAGGCGTCCCGGCTCTGCTTCATCGCGAACTCGGTCAACTTCCCGGTCGGGCACGAGCCGCGGACCTCGGCGGCCGACGCGCGCTGACCGCACGGGGTCGGCCGCGGGCGCTCAGCGCCGCTCGTGCGGCAGGGCTCGCCGGATGCGGTCGACGGTGCCGACCGGCGGCGACTCGTTGTAGACGCCCGCGGCCTCCTGGCCCGACAGCGCGTGGATCGCGGCCATCACCTCGTCGGTGGCGTGCCGGCGCGCGCGTCCGGAGTCGGCCGAGCCGTGCCGCGACAGATCGAGCGGATCGCCGAAGCGCACCGTGATCCGGTGCAGGCGCGGGATCCTGGAGCCCACCGGCTGGAGCTCCTGCGTGCCGATGAGCCCGACCGGGACGACCGGGGCGCCGGTGGTGAGGGCGAGCCAGGCCACTCCGGTGCGGCCCCGGTACAGGCGGCCGTCACGCGAGCGGGTGCCCTCGGGGTAGACCGCGAACGCCTCGTCGCGCTCGAGGATCGCGCGCCCGAGATCGAGTGCCTCCTGCGCGGCCTGGCCGGCGCCGCGCTCGACGGCGACCGCTCCGACCGCCGTGAAGAAGGAGCGCGAGAGAGCGCCGCGCGCCCCGGTGCCGGTGAAGTAGTCGGCCTTGGCGAGGAACTGCACCGGCCGGGGCGCCAGCAGCGTCAGCACGGGCGAGTCGATGAACGACAGGTGGTTGCTGGCGAGGATGACCGGACCGGTGCGCGGCACGTTGTCCCGGCCCTCGACGATCGGCCGGTAGATCATCCGACCGAGGCGGCTCATCGTGAAGCGGGCCACGCGGGCGGAGACGCCGATCCCCGGGGGTGTCGGCGGTGCGGGAGCGTCGTCGGTCGGCATTCGCCCGACGCTACCGGCGGGTGCATGCCGCTCGGGTCATGCCCCGCCGGGCGCTCCGGCCCCGCGCCGTCGCGACCCGACCCGAGGATCGACGCGGCGACCGCCCCGGTGGACGACCGCGGGCCGCCCCTCCCGAGGAGGAACGGCCCGTCGGTGCGCGGCGCGAGCTCAGTCGAAGGTCGCGAGCGCCTCCTCGATGACGCTCGCGGCGTCGTCGATCAGCTCCTCGCTGATGACCACGCTCGGCATGATGCGCAGCACGCTGTCCCAGCTGCCGGCGTCGAGGGCGATGACGCCGTTCGTGGTGACGTGCTTGAGGACGGCGGAGAGCGCCTCCGGGTTCTGCTTCTTCGTGCCGGGGTGCACGAGCTCGACACCGAACATCGCGCCCTTGCCGCGGACCTCGCCGACGACGGCGAAGCGGTCGGCCCAGTCGCCGATGCGGGCCTGCAGGGCGCGCTCGACGCGCTGCGCCTCGGCGATCAGCCCCTCGGACTCGATCGCCTCGAAGGTGGCCAGCGCGGCGGCGGTCGAGACGGGGTTGCCGCCGAAGGTGCCGCCGATGCCGCCGGGCTGCACGGCGTCCATGATCTCGGCGCGGCCGGTGACGGCCGCGAGCGGGAAGCCGCCGGCGATGCCCTTGGCCGAGGTGATGAGGTCCGGGACGACGCCGAAGTGCTCGATCGAGTACCAGGCGCCGGTGCGGGCGATGCCGGCCTGGATCTCGTCGGCGACGAAGACGATGCCGTTCTCGGTGCAGAACTCGGACAGCCGCTCGAAGTAGCCGGCCGCCGGGATGATGATGCCGCCGTCGCCCTGGATCGGCTCGACGAAGAGGGCCGCGAGCTCCTGGGCGCCGATGTGGGTGGTGATGTAGTCGATGGCGCGCTCGGCCGCCTCCGCGCCCGTCATGCCCTCGGGGTCGCGGAAGGGGTAGCTCATCGGGAGGCTGTAGATCTCGCCGGGGAACGGGCCCATGCCGGCGCGCTCCGGCCAGGGGCGGTAGGTCATCGCCATGGTCAGGTTCGTGCGGCCGTGGAAGGCGTGGTCGAGGGAGGCGATGGCTCGGCGGCCCGTGTGCTTGCGCGCGATCTTGACCGCGTTCTCGACGGCCTCCGCTCCCGAGTTGACCAGGATCGAGTGCTTCTCGAAGTCGCCGGGAGTGATCTCGGCGAGCTTCTCGGCGACCCGGACGTAGTTCTCGTAGGGGGTCACCGTGAAGAGGGTGTGGGTGAGCTTCTCGGCCTGCGCGGCGGCGGCCGCGGCGACCGCCGGGTGCGCGTGGCCGATGGTGGTGACGCCGATGCCGCAGCCGAGGTCGATCAGGCGGTTGCCGTCGACGTCGACGAGGACGGCGCCCGAGGCGTGGTCCATGTAGATGTTCGCGAGGGTTCCGGCACCGCGGGAGACGCTCGCGACGCGGCGCTCCTGCAGCGCGATCGAGCGGGGGCCGGGCAGCTCGGTGACGAGCGCGCGGGACTGGGGGACCGAGAATTCACGCATTCCTCCATGCTAGGCGCGGCTCCCGGGGAGCGGGCCGGAGACGCTCCGTCGCGAGGCGACCGGGTGCGCGGCATGGAGCGATCGTTCAGGCGCGTCGAAGGCGCAGCCCGCAGGATGGACGGATCCCCCCGACGTCGTCCCGCTCCCTGCCGGGCAGGAAAGGTGCACCCGTGCGCAGAACCCTCGCGATCCTCGCCGTCCTCGGCGCCTCCCTGAGCCTCGCGGCCTGCACGGACGGCACTCCCGAGGCGACGCCGAGTGCGACCGCCACTCCGCTCTCCTGCATCGCCCCCGGCGACGCGTCCGACGCGGTGGAGGCCGCCGGCGACTTCGCCACGAAGCCGGTCACCGTCTTCCCGACCCCGATGAGCGTCGAGGCGACCGAGGGCACGACCGTCATCGAGGGCACGGGCGACGCGGTCGCCGAGGGCGACACGGTCCTCGTCGACTACACCCTCTACAACGGCACGAGCGGCGCCGAGTTCTCGGCGAGCAGCTACGCCTCGGGGGGCCGCGCCGCCTTCGAGGTCGACACCGACCAGTACCTCGCCGGCCTCGTCAAGGCGGTCAACTGCGCCACGGTCGGCTCGCGGGTCGTCGCGGTCGTCCCGCCCGCCGATGCGTTCGGCGACGCCGGCAGCACCGACCTCGGCATCGCCGCGGACGACTCCATCGTCATGGTCATCGACGTCGAGGGCATCGTCCCCTCGGCCGCGACCGGCGAGCCGCAGGCCCCGGTCGACGGACTGCCGACGGTGGCGCTCGCCGAGGACGGCGCCCCCACAGTGACGATCCCCGAGACCGATCCGCCGGCCGAGCTGCAGCTCGCGGTGCTGAAGAAGGGCGGCGGTCAGACCGTCGTCGACGGCGACTCGCTGATCGTGCAGTACCAGGGCGTCGTCTGGGGCACCGGTGAGGTCTTCGACCAGAGCTGGGGCAACGGCACGCCCGCGTCCTTCGGCACGGGCGACGTGATCGAGGGCTTCAAGGAGGCCGTGGTCGGCCAGACCGTCGGCTCGCAGGTGCTCGTGGTCATCCCGCCGGACAAGGGCTACGGCGAGGCGGGCAACACCCAGGCCGGCATCAGCGGCACCGACACGCTCGTGTTCGTGGTCGACATCCTCGCGGTGAGCTGACCCCGCTCGGCCGCACCGGGCCGCGGCCCCCGTGCCAGGATGGGCGGATGCGCAGGGTCATCATCCTCGGCTCGACCGGGTCCATCGGCACGCAGGCCCTCGACGTCATCGGCGCGAACCGCGACCGCTTCGAGGTCGTCGGGCTGGCGGCCGGCTCCAACCGCGAGGTCGTCGCGCAGCAGGCGCGCGACTTCGGCGTCGAGCACACCGCCTTCGGCGCCGCGGAGGCCGAGCAGCTGATCCGCTCGGTCGACGCGGACGTGGTCCTCAACGGCATCACCGGCTCCGTCGGGCTCGGCCCGACGCTCGCCGCCCTCGAGGAGGGCCGCACGCTCGCCCTGGCCAACAAGGAGTCGCTGATCGTCGGCGGCGAGCTGGTCACCTCGATCGCCGCTCCCGGGCAGATCGTGCCCGTCGACTCCGAGCACTCGGCCATCGCCCAGGCGCTGCTGGCGGGGGAGCACCGCGAGGTCCGCAGGCTGGTGCTCACCGCGTCGGGCGGGCCGTTCCGCGGGCGCGACCGTGCCTCCCTCCGCGACGTCACCCCGGCCGAGGCCCTCGCCCACCCGACCTGGGACATGGGCCTGGTCGTGACGACCAACTCCTCCACCCTCGTCAACAAGGGCCTGGAGGTGATCGAGGCGCACCTGCTCTTCGACGTGCCCTACGACCGGATCGACGTGACGGTGCATCCGCAGTCGATCGTGCACTCCATGGTCGAGTTCGTGGACGGCTCCACGATCGCCCAGGCCTCGCCGCCGGACATGCGGCTGCCGATCTCGCTGGGCCTGGACTGGCCGCACCGCGTCGCCGGCGTGGGCGTGCCGCTGGACTGGACCCGCGCGCAGTCCTGGACGTTCGAGCCCCTCGACGAGGAGGCGTTCCCCTCCGTCCGGCTCGCCAAGAAGGTCGGTGCCGCCGGCGCGTCGTACCCGGCCGTCTTCAACGCGGCCAACGAGCAGGCCGTGCAGGCGTTCCACGCCGGTCGGATCGGCTACCTCGACATCCTCGCGACGGTCGAGGCGGTGGTCGACGCGCACACGGTCGAGGGCGAGCTGACCCGCGAGTCGCTGGCCGACGCGGAGACCTGGGCGCGCCGGACCGCCGACGCGCGGATCGCCGCCGCCTGACCTTCTCCGCAGCAGCACCGGCGCGCTGATCGGACGCTCTTCGCGTTCCTCCAGCGCCTCTCCAGCCGAGGGGGGACCCCGCGGCCTACAGTGACCGAGTGGAATCCGTGCTGCTCTTCGTCCTCGGCGTCGTCATCATCGCCGTGGGCGTGATGCTCTCGATCGCTCTGCACGAGGTCGGGCACCTCGTTCCGGCGAAGCTGTTCGGCGTCAAGGTGACGCAGTACATGATCGGCTTCGGCCGGACGCTCTTCTCCTTCCGCCGCGGCGAGACGGAGTACGGCGTCAAGGCGCTGCCGCTCGGCGGCTACATCGCGATGATCGGCATGTACCCGCCCAAGCACCCGGGCGACCGGGTCGGCGAGTCGAGCACCGGCTTCTTCAACGGACTGAACGGCAACGAGTCGGCGCCCGATCCCGAGCCCCGCCGCGGCGGCTACGCGACGATGATCGACGAGGCCCGCGCCGCCAGCGCCGAGACCATCGGCGAGGGCGAGGACCACCGCGCCTTCTACCGCCTCGCGGTCTGGAAGCGCGTCATCGTGATGTTCGGCGGGCCGTTCATGAACCTGGTGATCGCGACCGTCCTCTTCACCGTCCTGCTCTGCGGGATCGGCGTCGCCCAGAACACCTCGACGATCTCGAGCGTCTCGCAGTGCGTCGTCCCGGCGAGCGACACGACCACCGAGAGCTGCTCCGCCGACGACCCGCTCGCGCCCGGCGCGGCGGCCGGCATCCTGCCCGGCGACACGATCACCGCGATCGACGGCGCGCCCGTCTCGTCCTGGAACGACCTCACCCCGATCATTCGCGCCTCGGCGGGCGTCCCGCTCCGCGTCGCCGTCGACCGCGACGGCGAGAGCCTCACCCTGTCGATCACCCCCGCCGAGAACGAGGTGGCCGTCACCGACGACGCCGGCAACGCGGTGCTCGACGCCTCCGGCGCGGTCGAGACGCAGACCGTCGGCTTCATCGGCATCTCGCCCACCCAGGCGCTCGTGCAGCAGCCGATCACCGCCGTCCCCGAGACCGTCGGGGAGAACGTCGCCAGCGTCGCCCACGTCATCCTCAACCTGCCCCAGCGCCTCATCGACGTCGCCCAGGCCGCCTTCGGCACCGAGGCGCGCGACGCGAACGGCCCGATCAGCGTCGTCGGCGTCGGCCGCATCGCCGGCGAGATCGCCGCGTCGGACCAGCTCCCCGTCGTCTCCAAGGTGCAGACGATGGTCGGCGTCCTCGCGTCCCTCAACGTCGCGCTCTTCGTCTTCAACCTCGTCCCTCTCCTGCCCATGGACGGCGGACACATCGCCGGCGCGCTCTGGGAGGGCCTGCGCCGCCGCATCGCCAAGCTCTTCGGCCGGCGCGACCCGGGACCCGTCGACATCGCCAAGCTGCTGCCGCTCACCTACGCGGTCGTCCTGCTGCTGGGCGGCATGAGCCTGCTGCTCATCTACGCCGACATCGTCAAGCCGATCACCTTGTTCTGAGTTGTCTTGCGAGCCGGTCCCTGCCCGGCTCGCCGCGGTCGGGCTGTGCTTGTTCGACGCCGGTCCCTGCCCGGCGTCGCGCGGTCGGCTTCGCGACGGGTGGGGTGGGGAGGAGCGGGTCGCGGGCGGCTGGCGCGAATCGCTGGCACGCGATTCGCGCGTTCGCCTTCAGCGTGGCGCCGGTCCCAGCCCGGCTCGCCGCGGTCTGGCTGTGCTTGTTCGACGCCGGTCCCTGCCCGGCGTCGCGCGGTCGGCTTCGCGACGGGTGGGGCGGGGAGGAGCGGGTCGCGGTCGGCTCTCGCGAATCGCTGGCACGCGATTCGCGCGTTCGCCTCGGAGGTGGTGCCGAAATTCTGCTCGGCTAGCCGCGGAGGTCTGTGCGATCTGCAGGAGAGGGGGCGGGGAGGAGACGGGCGGACGGGGGTGGACGCCTGGTGGGCGGGGGATCGCCTGCGGATCGGACGTCGACGGGGCGCTCGCTCGGGGAGGGGGGAGGGCCGGTGCGGCTCCGCGGAGATCGGTGGGACCTGGGAACCGGGGGAGCGTCGGCGGCGGGCCGCGCGGCGCGCGTACGATGGGGCGCGTGCCTGCTGTGAATCTGGGTTTGCCCAAGGTCCCCGTGACCCTCGCCCCCCGCCGGAAGACCCGTCAGATCAAGGTCGGGAAGGTGCTCGTCGGCGGTGACGCCCCCGTCAGCGTGCAGTCGATGTGCACCACGCCCACCACGAACATCAACGCGACGCTCCAGCAGATCGCCGAGCTGACCGCCTCCGGCTGCGACATCGTGCGCGTCGCCGTGCCCAGCCGCGACGACGCGGAGGCGCTGCCGATCATCGCGAAGAAGAGCCAGATCCCCGTCATCGCGGACATCCACTTCCAGCCGAACTACGTCTACGCGGCGATCGACGCCGGCTGCGCGGCCGTCCGGGTGAACCCCGGCAATATCCGCAAGTTCGACGACCAGGTCGGCAAGATCGCGGCCGCCGCGAAGGCCGCGGGCGTCTCCATCCGCATCGGCGTCAACGCCGGATCGCTCGAGCCCAGCCTCCTGCAGAAGTACGGCAAGGCGACCCCCGAGGCGCTCGTCGAGAGCGCCGTCTGGGAGGCGAGCCTCTTCGAGGAGCACGACTTCCACGACTTCAAGATCTCGGTCAAGCACAACGACCCGGTGATCATGGTCCAGGCCTACCGCCAGCTCGCCGAGCGCGGCGACTGGCCGCTGCACCTCGGCGTCACCGAGGCCGGCCCCGAGTTCCAGGGCACCATCAAGTCGGCGACGGCGTTCGGCATCCTGCTCGGCGAGGGCATCGGCGACACCATCCGCGTCTCGCTGTCGGCTCCGCCCGCCCAGGAGGTCAAGGTCGGCCTGCAGATCCTGCAGTCGCTGAACCTCCGCGAGCGCAAGCTCGAGATCGTCTCCTGCCCGAGCTGCGGCCGCGCGCAGGTCGACGTCTACACGCTCGCGAACGACGTGACCGCCGGCCTCGAGGGCATGAGCGTGCCGCTGCGCGTCGCCGTCATGGGCTGCGTCGTCAACGGACCGGGTGAGGCGCGCGAGGCCGACCTCGGCGTCGCCTCCGGCAACGGCAAGGGCCAGATCTTCGTCAAGGGCGAGGTCATCAAGACGGTCCCCGAGTCCGAGATCGTCAAGACGCTGATCGAGGAGGCCAACCGCCTGGCCGCCGAGATGCCCGCTGACGACACCTCGACCGGCTCCCCGGTCGTCGTCGTCTCGAAGTAGTCCCGGGCGCGGGCCGGCGCGACGCCGGTCCGCCGCCGCGACACGGGCGGGACACCCCGCCGCGGACTCCGGATAGGATCGTCCCTCGTGGTTACCCGTCTCTCGCACCTGTTCGTCCGCACCCTCCGAGAGGATCCGGCCGACGCCGAGGTCGCGAGCCACCGCCTCCTCGTCCGGGCCGGCTACATCCGCCGCCAGGCACCCGGCGTCTTCGCTTGGCTGCCGCTCGGTCTGAAGGTGAAGCGCCGCATCGAGGCGATCATCCACGCCGAGATGGCCGCCGCCGGTGCGCAGGAGGTCCACTTCCCCGCGCTGCTGCCCCGCGAGCCCTACGAGCTCTCCGGCCGCTGGACCGAGTACGGCGACGGCGTCTTCCGCCTGAAGGACCGCAAGGACGCGGACTACATGCTGGCGCCGACCCACGAGGAGTTCTTCACCCTCCTGGTCAAGGACCTCTACTCGTCCTACAAGGACCTGCCGCTGTCGCTGTACCAGATCCAGGACAAGTACCGCGACGAGGCGCGCCCCCGCGCCGGCCTCCTGCGCGGCCGCGAGTTCACGATGAAGGACGCGTACTCCTTCGACTACACTGACGCCGGTCTCGACGCGAGCTACCAGCTGCAGCGCGACGCCTACGAGCGCATCTTCCAGCGCCTCGGCCTCGAGTACGTCATCGTGCAGGCCGACGCCGGGGCCATGGGCGGCTCGCGCAGCGAGGAGTTCCTGCACCCGACCCCGGTCGGCGAGGACACCTTCGTCCGCTCGGCCGGCGGCTACGCGGCCAACGTCGAGGCGTACCGCACCCCCGTCCCCGAGGCGCTCCCGCTCGACGGGCTCGGCGCCGCGCGGGTCTTCGACTCGCCCGGCACCCCGACCATCCAGACCCTCGTCGACCTCGCCAACGCCCAGGAGCCGCGCGCCGACGGCCGCGCCTGGACCGCCGGCGACACCCTCAAGAACGTCGTCCTCGCGCTCGCCGCGCTCGACGGCACCCGCGAGCTCGTCGTCGTCGGCCTCCCCGGCGACCGCGACGTCGACCTCAAGCGCGCCGAGGTCGCCTTCGCGCCCGCCGAGGTCGAGGCCGCCACCGAGGAGGACTTCGCGAAGCACCCCGCGCTGGTCAAGGGCTACATCGGCCCGTGGTCGGCCGAGGGCGCCGTGCTGGGGGAGGAGTCGGCGAGCGGCATCCGCTTCCTGCTCGACCCCCGCGTCGTCGACGGCACCTCCTGGATCACCGGCGCCAACATCGCCGGCAAGCACGTGCTCGACCTCGTCGCCGGCCGCGACTTCTCCGCCGACGACGTCGTCGAGGTGGCGGACGTGCGGACGGGCGACGCGGCCCCCGACGGCTCCGGCCCGATCGAGACCGCCCGCGGGATGGAGATCGGCCACGTCTTCCAGCTCGGCCGCAAGTACGCCGACGTCCTCGGCCTCAAGGTGCTCGACGAGAACGGCAAGCTCGTCACCGTCACCATGGGCTCCTACGGCATCGGCGTGACCCGCATCCTCGCGATCATCGCCGAGAGCAACCACGACGACCGCGGGCTGATCTGGCCGGAGAACGTCGCGCCGTTCGACGTGCACGTGATCGCGACCGGCAAGGACCCGGCGGCGCTCGCCCTCGCCGAGTCGGTCGGCGCCTCGCTCGAGGCCGCGGGCCGCGACGTGCTGCTCGACGACCGCCCGAAGGTCTCGCCCGGCGTGAAGTTCGGCGACGCGGAGCTGATGGGCGTGCCGATGATCGTCATCGCCGGCCGCAGCGCCGCCGACGGGATCGTCGAGCTGTGGGACCGGCGGACCGGGGAGCGCGAGCAGCTGCCCGCCGCCGAGGCGCTCGCCCGACTCGGCGCCTGAGCCGACCCGTCCTCTCCGTCCGCGCCCGGCGCGGTCGGTTATGCTCAATGGTCCCGTCGCGCGGGCCCGGCTCTGGCCGCGGCGCCGCCGGCGCGGGACCGGATTTCGACGTGGTCGCGCTGCGCTGCCACGCCCCAAGTGAATAGAGAGAAAGGCCCGCCCGTGGACATCGACCTGAGCGTTCTGCGCCTGCTGGAGCGCGAGCGCGAGATCCCCTTCGAGGAACTCGTGCAGATCATCGAGCAGGCGATCCTCACCGCCTACCTCAAGCACATCGGCCAGGCGGACGACGCCGACAAGGCCACCGCCGTGGACGCCCGCGTGCACCTCGACCGCAAGACCGGGCACGTCAGCGTCTTCGTGCCCGAGATCGACGAGGAGGGCGCCGTCGTCGGCGAGTCCGAGGACTCGCCGCGCGACTTCGGCCGCATCGCGGCCTTCGCCGCCAAGCAGGTCATCAATCAGCGGCTGCGCGACATCGGCGACGAGAAGGTCCTCGGCGAGTTCAAGGGCCGCGAGGGCGACATCGTCGCCGGCGTCATCCAGCAGGGCCCCAACCCGAAGATGATCCACGTCGACCTCGGCTCGATCGAGGCCATCCTCTCTCCCGAGGAGCAGGTGCCGGGCGAGGACTACAGCCACGGCCGCCGCATCCGCGTCTACGTCACGAGCGTCAGCCGCGGCACGAAGGGCCCGTCGGTCCAGGTCTCGCGGACGCACCCCTCGCTCGTCCGCAAGCTCTTCGCCCTCGAGGTCCCGGAGATCGCATCGGGCGTCGTCGAGATCGTCTCGCTGGCCCGCGAGGCCGGCCACCGCACCAAGATCGCCGTGCGCGCGACCGAGCCCGGCGTCAACGCCAAGGGCGCGTGCATCGGCGAGCTCGGTCAGCGCGTCCGCGCGGTGACCGCGGAGCTCAACAACGAGAAGATCGACATCGTCGACTACTCCTCCGACCTGCCCACGTTCGTGGCCAGCGCGCTCTCGCCCGCCAAGGTGACCAGCGCCTTCGTCATCGATCAGAGCCTCAAGGCCGTCCGCGCGCTCGTGCCGGACTACCAGCTCTCGCTCGCCATCGGCAAGGAGGGCCAGAACGCCCGACTCGCCGCCAAGCTCACCGGCGCCAAGATCGACATCCAGCCCGATTCGGTGATGGACGGGGAGTGATCCCCTCCATCGGCGATGCGGGGAGGCACTCCCGCGAACGAGGGAGTACAGTGGAACCCGTCAGAACGTGCGTCGGCTGCCGTCTGCGCGCCCCAAGGGCCTCACTTCTGAGGCTCGTCCTCCCCTCGAACGTCCTCGTGGTCGATCCGCGAGCCGTCCGTGCTGGGCGGGGAGCGTGGCTGCACGACGCGTACGACTGCTACGAGCTCGCGGAGAAGCGCCGCGCGTTCAGCAGGGCGTTCCGGACGCGCGAGAGCGTGGACGCGAGCGCCGTGGAGCAGTACGTCACCCGTGACCTGACCGGCTCGGCTCCTCATCCGGAGGAACCGGCCAGGCGAACGATCACACCGCAGAGAGAACAGGTAGAACGGCCCGTGAACTGATCATGAGCAACGACTGATGAGCGGCTCGAAATGAGATCCGTCCGTTTGTGATGGCCTGCCCCGTCTTGGGCGCAGGTCCGAGACAGGAGAGAAGTGGCTAAACCACGCGTGCACGAGATCGCCGCCGAACTCGGCGTCGACAGCAAGGTCGCACTTGCGAAGCTGAAAGAACTGGGCGAGTTCGTCAAGGGACCGTCGTCCAGCATCGAACCCCCCGTCGCCCGCAAGCTCCGCCAGGCCCTCCAGGGCAGCGCGAGCGCGAGCGGAGCGTCGACCCCGTCGGCTCCCGCCGGCGGCACCACCACCACCGCGCGTCCCGGGGCTCCCCGCCCCTCCGGCGCGCGTCCGTCCGCGCCGATGCCCGGCCCGGCCAAGCCGCCCGCTCCGGCGCCGGCTCCGCCGATGTCGGTCGCCGAGCGCCAGGCCGCAGCCCAGGCCGCTCAGGAGGCCGCTGCCGCGGCCCGCGCCCAGGCCGCCGCCGCCGCCCCCGCCGCTCCGGCTCCGACCGAGGCCGCCGCTCCGGCGCCCGCGGCCGAGAAGCCCGCCGCAGCGCCCGCCTCGTCCGCCACCCCCGGCGGCCCGAAGCCCGCAGGCCCCCGTCCGGCTCCGGCGACCCCGCCGAAGTCCTCCGGCAGCACCCCCGGCGGCTCCAGCCGTCCCGGTGGCGCACCGCGTCCGGGCAACAACCCCTTCGCGAGCAACCAGGGCATGGGCCAGCGTCCCGCGACGCCCCCGCGCCCGGGCAACAACCCGTTCGCCAGCTCGCAGGGCATGGGCTCGCGCCCGACGCCCAGCAACATCCCCCGCCCCGCTGCTCCTCGCCCCGGCGCGCCCCGACCCGGCGGTCCCGGCATGGGCCAGCGCCCCGCCGGCTTCGGTCAGCGTCCCGGCGGTCCCGGTGGCGGAGCCGGTCGTCCCGGCGGCCCCGGCCGTCCGGCCGGCGGCGGCTTCCAGCGTCCCGGCGGCGCTCCCGGAGCGGGTGGCGGCTTCGCCCCTCGTCCCGGTGGCGGCGGCGGTCGCGGTCGCGGCCCCGGCGGTGGCACCGCTGGTGCCTTCGGTCGCGGTGGCGGCAAGAGCAAGGCCCGCAAGTCGAAGCGCACGAAGCGTCAGGAGTTCGAGCTCAGGGAGGCCCCGTCGCTCGGCGGCGTCAGCGTCCCCCGCGGCGACGGCAAGACGGTCATCCGTCTGCGCCGCGGCGCGTCGATCTCGGACTTCGCCGACAAGATCGAGGCCATGACCGGCGTGCCGGTGCCCCCCGGCAACCTGGTCACCGTCCTCTTCGCCCTCGGCGAGATGGCGACGGCGACCGAGTCGCTCGACGAGGCCACCTTCGAGGTGCTCGGCGGTGAGCTCGGCTTCAAGATCCAGGTGGTCTCGCCCGAGGACGAGGACAAGGAGCTCCTCGAGGGCTTCGGACTCGACCTCGAGCAGGAGCTCGAGGACGAGACGGACGAGGACCTCCAGATCCGTCCCCCCGTCGTCACCGTCATGGGTCACGTCGACCACGGAAAGACGCGCCTGCTCGACGCGATCCGCAACGCCAACGTCGTCGCCGGCGAGGCGGGCGGCATCACGCAGCACATCGGTGCGTACCAGGTCGTCGCGGAGCACGAGGGCATCGAGCGCCCGATCACCTTCATCGACACCCCGGGTCACGAGGCGTTCACCGCCATGCGAGCCCGCGGTGCCCAGGTCACGGACATCGCGATCCTCGTGGTCGCGGCGGACGACGGCATCATGCCGCAGACCATCGAGGCGCTGAACCACGCCCAGGCGGCCAACGTGCCGATCGTGGTCGCGGTCAACAAGGTGGACAAGCCCGACGCCAACCCGGCCAAGGTGCGCCAGCAGCTGACCGAGTTCGGTCTCGTCGCCGAGGAGTACGGCGGAGACGTCATGTTCGTCGACGTCTCGGCCCGTGCGGGCACCGGAATCCAGGACCTCCTGGACGCCGTGCTGCTCACCGCGGACGCCGGTCTCGACCTGCGCGCCAACCCCGACAAGGAGGCCCGCGGAGTCGCGATCGAGGCCAAGCTCGACAAGGGACGCGGTGCCGTCGCGACGGTCCTCATCCAGTCGGGAACGCTGCGCGTCGGCGACGCGATCGTCGCGGGAACGGCCTACGGCCGCGTCCGTGCGATGGCCGACGAGAACGGCGTCGCCGTGCTCGAGGCCGTGCCCTCGCGACCGGTCCAGGTGCAGGGACTCTCGTCCGTGCCCCGAGCCGGCGACACCTTCCTCGTCACCGAGGAGGACCGCACCGCCCGCCAGATCGCCGAGAAGCGCGAAGCCGCTCAGCGCAACGCCCTGCTGGCCAAGGCCCGCAAGCGCATCTCGCTCGAGGACTTCACCCGTGCTCTCGAGGAGGGCAAGGTCGAGTCGCTCAACCTCATCATCAAGGGCGACGTGTCCGGTGCCGTCGAGGCGCTGGAGGAGTCGCTCGTCAAGATCGAGGTCGACGACTCGGTGCAGCTGCGCATCATCCACCGCGGCGTCGGTGCGATCACGGAGTCGGACGTCAACCTCGCGACGATCGACAACGCGATCATCGTGGGCTTCAACGTCCGCCCCGACCCGAAGGCCCGCGAGCGCGCTGCTCGAGAGGGAGTGGACATCCGCTTCTACTCGGTCATCTACAACGCGATCGAAGAGGTCGAGAACTCGCTCACGGGCATGCTCAAGCCCGAGTACGAGGAGGTCCAGTCCGGTGTCGCCGAGATCCGCGAGGTGTTCCGCTCCTCGAAGGTCGGCAACATCGCGGGTGTCATCGTCCGCTCCGGCACGATCACCCGCAACTCGAAGGCGCGCGTCATCCGCGACGGCGTCGTCGTCGGGGACAACCTCGCCATCGAGTCGCTGCGTCGCTTCAAGGACGACGTCACGGAGGTCCGCACGGACTACGAGGCCGGTATCGGTCTCGGCAAGTACAACGACATCCAGATCGGCGACGAGATCGAGACGATCGAGATGAAGGAGAAGCCGCGAGGCTGAACCTGAAGCATCACTGGAAGGCCCGGGTCCGCCCGGGCCTTCCGGCGTTCGTGGGCGGCCCGGCTTCCGGGTCTCCGGCCTGAGTCTCTTCTGTGGGGTCGGGAGCTCACTCCCGTCCTCGCGCGACTTCCCGCGGGCCTTCGGCCCGCCCGCCAGGCCCGAGCCAGTCGCGCGAGGACGGGAGTGAGCTCCCTCCCTGCGGGAGGGTCGGGCGCTGCCGAGGGGCGCGCGTGGGCGGGTATCCGGGATCTGTCGCGTCGGGCATCTGGTGCCGCATGTCGGGGTGGGATGCCTGCGCGTGAAGAGGACCGGGAGTACGGGCGTCCGCGTGTACTGGCGTGAGGTGCGGGTGGGGTGCCTCGTCGCGGCTCCTGGCTCGGGTCTGGCGGGCGCGGCGCAGCCGCGCGGGAAGGAGTCGCGGCGAGGCACCCCACCCGCGCTGGCAGCGCCGCGCAGAACAGTGCGAGCGCAGAGCAAGCCCCCAGTGAGACGACCGGCAGGACTGCCGGGGAGTGGTTAGATGGCGAGCTGAACGGTTCGTCGAGAGAGATGAGGACCAGCCATGGCAGATCCGGCACGGGCGAGGAAGCTCGCCGAACGGATTCAGGTGATCGTCGCCAAGCGGCTCGAGCGCGGACTCCGCGACCCCCGACTCGGCTTCGTCACCATCACGGATGTGCAGGTGACAGGTGACCTGCAGCACGCCTCCGTGTTCTACACGGTCTACGGCACCGACGAGGAGCGCGCCGACTCGGCGCTCGCCCTCAAGGCGGCGACCGGCATGCTCCGCACCGAGGTCGGCAAGAACATCACGGCCCGGCTGACGCCGTCGCTCGAGTTCATCCTCGACGCGATCCCGGAGAACGCGAAGCACATCGAGGACCTCCTCGCGACGGCGCGCAACCAGGACACCCAGGTGCAGTCGCTCGCCGCGAAGGCGGACTACGCGGGCGACGCCGACCCGTACGTGAAGCCGCGCGAGGACGAGGACGAGGACTAGCCCTCGGGCCTGAACACCGCGGAGCCCGTGGCGACGTCGACCGATTCGAGGACGACGACGACACGGGCTCCCGGCGTCTGCGGGGTCGGCACGTCGACCGTGATCTCCGGGTCGAGCAGCTGCACCTGCGAGCGGGTCCTCGCCGTGGAGACGACGACGCCCTCGAAGGACGAGCCCTCGCGACCGCGCAGGATCGCGGCCTCGACGACGGCGGTGGCCGCGCGGGTGGCCGCTCCGGAGCGGCGGTCGCTCGCGGTCATCAGGGCGGGCAGCTCGGGGAGGGCCTCGCGGAGCCAGGACGGGAGCTCCGTGCCGGTGGAGACCGCGAGGCAGGTCGCCAGGCCGAAGCGGTCGACCAGGCGGCGCAGCGGCGCGGTGACGTGCGCGTAGGGCGCGGCGAGCGCGGCCTGGCGGGGCTGCTCGGGGGCGGTTCCGTCGAAGGCGGTGTAGCCGGCGCCGCGGAAGAGCGACGCCGCGGCCGACATGATCGCCAGCTGCGCGGGGTCGGCGGTGTCGAGGCGGCGCAGATAGGCGCCGTACTGCTCCTCGGCGCGCCAGGGGACGCCCAGGGCCTCGGTGCGGGTGCGGAAGGCGGCGACGGTCGCCTCGTCGGCCTCGGGCATGGTGCGGAGGATCCCGACTCCGGCGTCTAGCATCAGGGTCGCGGCGGCCATGCCGGTCAGCAGCGAGACCTGCGCGTTCCAGCCCTCGGCGGCGAGCGGGGCCCGGCGCTCGATCCGGTAGCCGCCGTCGACGGCGACGATCTCCTCCTCGGGCAGGGCGAGGCTCGCCCCGCCGCGCTCGGCCTCGCGGGCGAGACGCTCGGCGCCGAACCAGGGGAGCAGCGCGATCGAGGGGTGCGGGGCGCCCGCGTCGACGCTGCGCTGGACACCGGTGTAGTCGAGGCGGGCCGTGCTGCGGACGAGAGCGCGCTCGAGGCGGACGGAGCGCGGCGCGGCGCCCTCGTCGAGCTCGAGGGTCCAGACCAGGGCGCGCCGCTCGAGGTCCGGGAGCAGCGAGGCGGTGCCCTCGGACAGGACCGCCGGGTGCAGGGGGATGCGGCCGTCGGGGAGGTAGTAGGTCTGGCCGCGGCGGCGGGTCTCGGCGTCCAGGGCGCCACCGGGACGGACGACGGCGGGCACGTCCGCGATGGCGTAGCGGAGCACGACACCGGACGGACGGCGCTCGAGGTGCAGCGCCTGATCGAGGTCGAGCGAGCCGGGCGGGTCGATCGTGACGAACGGGACGGCCGTGAGGTCGATCCGGCTCGCATCGTCCGCGGTGCGGTCGGCCTGCTCCGCCTCCGCGAGGACCTCGGGCGGGAACACGCCCGGGAGGTCGTCCTCGCGGCGGGCGGCGGCGAGCGCACCGTCGAGCTCGGCGTCGGGGCGGGGGAGTCGGAGGCGTCGACCGGTCACGGCGCCACGCTACCGGGCCGGTCCGACACGGGCGGCGCTCAGGAGTGCGGGAGGAGGTAGCCGTCCTCCGGGGTGCCGGTCGCGAGGCCGTCGGCGAGCAGGCCGGCGAGGGCGCGGTCGCGCTGCTCCGCGTCCGGCCAGAGCGAGGCGATCTCGGCGGCCGTCACGGGGCCGTGCGCGGCGCGCAGCTCGGCGAGGACGAGGCCCCGCACCTGGCGGTCCGAGCCCTCCAACCTCTTCTGCCGGGCCTTCACCGGGCCGTCGTACGCGGGGTAGCCGGCGGTGCGCCAGGCGCAGGCGTCCCGGATCGGGCAGGCGTCGCAGCGCGGGGCGCGGGCGGTGCAGACGATCGCGCCGAGCTCCATCGCACCCGCGTTGAAGGCGGCCGCGTCCGCGAGGTCCTCGGGCAGCAGCGCCTCCATCGCGGCGAGGTCGGCCTTCGCCCGAGGCGGACCCGGCTCGGCGGCTCCGTCGACCGCGCGGGCGAGGACGCGCCGGACGTTCGTGTCGACGACGGGGTGGCGGTGGCCGAAGGCGAAGACGGCGATCGCGCGCGCCGTGTAGTCGCCGATGCCGGGCAGGGCGAGGAGCGTGTCGACGTCGTGCGGGACGACGCCGCCGTGCTGCTCGGTGATGGCGACGGCGCAGGCGTGCAGGCGCAGCGCCCGGCGCGGATAGCCGAGCGACTGCCAGGCGCGCACCGCCTCGCCGGGAGGGACGGCCGCGAGGTCCGCCGGGGTCGGCCAGCGCTCGAGCCACTCGGCGAGCCGGGGGATCACGCGGACGACCGGCGTCTGCTGGAGCATGAACTCGCTGACCAGCGTGCCCCAGGCGGGGAAGCCCTCCCGGCGCCAGGGGAGATCGCGTGCGCTGCCGTGGAACCAGTCGACGATCGCGGCGGCCAGCGGTGCGGTGGGCATCAGGTCACCCTAGGCGCTCGCGCGTATCGTGGACGAATGACGAAGTGGGTTCCGCAGAAGGCCGATGTGCTCGACGCGCTCGCGGCGGAGGTGCTGCACAACTACGGGCACGGCCGGGTCGCGGTCGGGATCGACGGCGACGATCCGGCGGTGTCCGCGGAGTTCGCGCTCGCCTTCGCCGACGCCCTCCGCCGGGCGGGTCGCGACGCCGTCGTCGCGCACCTCGACGACTTCCGCCGCCCACGGGCCGAGCGGGAGGATCCGTCGGTCCCCGAGGCGGAGCGCGCGTACGCCGCGGGCTACGACTACGAGCTGCTGCGCCGGGTGCTGCTCGATCCGTTCAAGCTCGGCGGGAGCGCCGGCTTCGTCCTCGCCGCCTACGACGGCGCCCGCGACGAGCCGCGGCAGGCGCGCTGGCGGACCGCCGGCCGCGACGCCCTGCTGCTCGTGGACGGCCCGTTCGCGCTGCGCCCCGAGCTGCGCGGCGCCTGGAGCACGTCGATCCGGCTCGACACGCAGGAGCCGCCGGTCGACGCGGCCTACCGCGCGAGCACCGATGCGCGTCGCCTCGCGGGCATCCTGGTGGACGTCCGCGATCCGGAGCACCCGCGCCGGCTCTTCGCCGACTCCTGCTGAGCGGCCGCTCCGCTCCGGAGCTAGAGGGCCGTCGCCCGCCGGACGACGTCCTCCGCGGGGAGGAACGCGCCCGCGCGCTCGACCTCGTGCACGAGCTCGACCAGCAGCTGGTTGACCGGCGCCTCGCGACCGAGGCGGTGGGCCGTCCGCACGACGGCGCCGGACAGGTGGTCGATCTCGCTCGGGACCCCGCGCCGGACGCTCTGCAGCGTGGATCCCGGATTCGGCACGTCGCCCATCCGTGTCGCCATCCGCCGCGGCAGCAGCTCGACGACGGGCAGCGGCGCGGCCGCCAGAGCACGGATCCTCGCGTCGGAGAGGCCCTGCAGGGCGCCGAAGCGGACACCGGAGGCGAGACCCGTGCGCGCGGCCTCCCGCATCGCCCGGGCGAGCAGCCGTCGCAGGCCCGGGTGGGCGATCGTCTCCTGCACGGAGAGACCGGTGATCGCGGGGAGCGCGTTGACCTCGTTGATCAGCAGCTTCGTCCACTGCGCGCCGAGGAAGTCGTCGGTGGTGGCCGTGGGGACCGCCTCGCCGAGGACGGCGGCGGCGCGCCGGACGTCGTCGTCGGCCGGGCGGCCGGGCACGCCGAGGGTCGTCGTCGCGGGGGCGGTCACGGTGACGCGGCCGGGCTCGAGGTGGCTCGCGGCGAACAGGGCGAGCGCGCCGACCAGGCGGGCCTCGCGGACCTGCCGGGCGGCGGCCTGCAGCCCGTCGAGCCCGTTCTGCACCACCACGAGGAGCGTGCCGTCGACGGTGCGGCGGTTGGCGCGGAGCGCGTCCTCGGCGTCCTGCGCCTTCGTGCAGAGCACGGCGAGATCGGGGACGAGGTCGAGCGTCTCGCCGCAGCGGACCCAGGCGGTGTGCTCGCCCCAGGCGCCGTCGAGGCGGAGGCCCTGCCGCCGGATCGCGGTCAGGTTCTCGCCCCGGGCGGTCACCTCGACGTCGTGTCCGGCGCGGTCCAGCAGGGCGGCGACGGTGCCGCCGACGGCGCCCGCTCCGAGTACGGCGATCCTCATCCGGACAGCCTAGAACGGCCTCGGCCGGGGCCCGTGCCGGGTGGCGCTCCCGCGGGCCGACTCCCGAACTGCGCGTGTATCCTCGCACCCGTGCTCGAGACTCCCAGCCCTTCCGCGGCGGCGCCGAACGGGATCCTCCTGCTGGACAAGCCGGGCGGCATCACCAGCCACGACCTCGTCTCGCGGACCCGGCGCCGCGCCGGGACCCGCAAGGTCGGGCACGCCGGAACGCTCGATCCGATGGCGACCGGACTGATGATCCTCGGCCTCGGCCCCTCGACCCGGCTCCTCACCTACCTGGTCGGGCTGGACAAGGAGTACGAGGCGACGATCCGCCTCGGCGCCGCGACCGGCACGGACGACCGCGAGGGCGAGACGATCTCCACGGCCGAGCCGGGCGCCGTCGCGGCGCTCACGGCCGACGCGGTCGACGCCGCGGTGGCGACCCTCACCGGCGCGATCGAGCAGATCCCGAGCTCGGTGAGCGCCATCAAGGTGGACGGCCGGCGCGCGTATGCCCGCGTCCGCGACGGCGAGGAGGTCGTGCTGCCCGCGCGGCCCGTGATCGTGAGCGCCTTCGACGTGCCCGAGCGCCGCGAGGTCGACGGGTTCCTCGACCTCGACGTCCGCGTCACCTGCTCCTCGGGCACCTACATCCGCGCGCTGGCCCGCGATCTGGGCGCGGCCCTCGGCGTCGGCGGGCACCTCACGGTCCTCCGGCGCACGGCCGTCGGCCCGTTCCGGGTCGCTCAGGCCGGCGACATCGACGAGCTCGACGTCCCGGCCGCGCTGCTCCCGCCGACGGCCGTCGCGGGCGAGCTGTTCCCCCTCCTGCACCTCGACGGCCGCGAGGCGGTCGACCTGGCCAACGGCAAGCGGATCCCGGTGCCCGAGGCGTTCGCGGGCGCGAAGGGCCTCCTCGCCGCCGTCGGGCCGGGGGAGCGCCTGGTGGGCCTCGCCGAGCGTCGGGGCACCGCGCTCAAGAGCGTCGTCAACTTCCCCACCGAGGAACTCCGGGTGGGCACGCCGTGATCGACTGGTTCACCACGCTGCAGGTCGGCGTGGCGGTCGCCGCGGGACTGCTCTGCCTCGTGCTCGGCATGATCGGTCGGCGGCCCTCCGACGTCACGGTCGGCGCCACGGCGATCGTCGAGCTGCTGCTGATCGTCCAGCTCGCCGTGGCGATCGTCTCGCCCGTCGTCGGCAACAGGCCCTCGGGCAGCCTGCCGGAGTTCTACATCTACCTGGTCTCGGCGCTCATCCTGCCGCTCGCGGCCGGCTTCTGGGCGCTGATCGAGCGCAGCCGGTGGAGCACGGTGATCCTCGGCGTGGTCTGCCTCGCGATCGCGGTGATGGTCTACCGGATGCACCAGATCTGGTTCGTCCAGACCGCCTGACGCTCCCGATCCTCCGCCGAGGGGGAGAGGGCGCATCGAGCGCCTACCATTGACCCTGCGATGTCGAACCACTCCAGCGATGCGCCCGGACGGGCGGCCCACGACCCAGCTCAGCCGAACCCCGACCGGCAGACCGCCCGCTCGGCGCGATCCCGCGGCATCGGCAGCCTGCTCGTCGTCGTCTACGGGATCCTCGCGCTCGCCGCGACCGGCCGCTCGGTCTTCCAGATCATCGACCGCTTCGACGAGGCGCCGCTCGCCTTCTCGCTGTCGGCGCTCTCCGCGGTGGTCTACATCGTCGCGACCGTCGCCCTCGTCGCTCCGGGTCGGGTCTGGCAGCGGATCGCCTTCGTGACCATCACGTTCGAGTTGGTCGGCGTGCTCGTCGTCGGCGCGATCAGCGTGCTCGCGCCGCAGCTGCTCGGCCTCGCCAGCGCCGACCCGTTCGGCCGGCAGTCGACGGTCTGGGCCGCGTTCGGCGCCGGCTACCTCCTCATCCCGCTGGTGCTGCCGGTGCTCGGGCTGTGGTGGCTGCGGGTGCAGGGGCGCCGGTCCGCCGCGGGGACGAGGGCCTGATGCGCATCGAGCAGCGACCCGCCGACCTCACCGGCATCGGCCCGTCCGCCGTCACGATCGGCAAGTTCGACGGCGTGCACACCGGCCACCGGGCCGTGATCGACACCCTGCACGCCCGCGCGCGCGAGCGCGGTCTCGCCGCGGTCGTCGTCACCTTCGACCGCAATCCGCTCAGCGTCATCGCGCCGGAGAGGTGCCCGCCGGCCCTCGTCGGCAACGAGCAGAAGCTCGAGCTGCTGGCCGAGACGGGGATCGACGCGACCCTGCTGCTGGCGTTCGACGAGCAGTTCCGCTCGCTCACGGCGGAGGAGTTCGTGCAGCAGGTGCTCGTGGACGCCCTGGAGGCGCGCGTGGTGCTGGTCGGCTCGGACTTCCGCTTCGGCGCCCACGGGGCCGGCGACGTGGCGATGCTGCGGACGCTCGGCGAGGCGCACGGCTTCGAGGTCGAGCTGATCGACGACGTCCGGCCCGAGCACGGCCGCCGCGTCTCCTCGACCTGGATCCGCGAGCTGCTGGCCGACGGCGATGTCGAGCACGCCACCTGGCTGCTCGGCCACGAGCCCGTGGTGCGCGGCGTCGTCGTGCACGGGGCGAAGCGCGGCCGAGAGCTCGGCTTCCCCACCGCGAACCTCTCGCCGGAGTCGCAGGGGCTGATCCCCGCCGACGGCGTCTACGCCGGCCGCTTCGTCACCGAGGGCCGCAGCTACCCGGCCGCGATCTCGGTCGGCAGCAACCCGACCTTCGTCGGCGTGCCGCCCAAGCAGGTCGAGGCGTTCCTGCTGGATCAGACGATCGACCTCTACGACCGCGTGGTCGACGTCGCCTTCGTCTCGCGCATCCGCGGGCAGGTCGCCTACGAGGGCGTCGAGCCGCTGATCCGGCAGATGAACGACGACGTCGAGAAGGTCCGCGCGATCCTCGGCGCGGAGCGACCGGCCGACTGACCTCGAGCGCCCCGAGGAGCCCGGGCGGGCGGGGTCGGCGGCCCTAGCAGCGGCCGGGGCGGCGCACCAGCGGGAGAGCGCCCAGGGGCGGCGGCGTACCGTGGCCGCATGAGCGAATCCTCACCCGCCCCGTCGCGCGCCGCGGACCCGGCCCGTCCCCTGGCCCTCGTCACCGGCGCGACCGGCTACATCGGCGGCCGCCTCACCCCGCGCCTGCTCGAGGCGGGCTACCGCGTGCGCGTGCTCGTGCGCGACCCGCGCAAGCTCGCCGAGGTCCCGTGGGCCGGCGACGTCGAGGTGGCGCAGGGCGACCTCAGCGACCCGGAGTCGCTGGCGGCCGCGTTCGAGGGCGTCGACGTCCTCTACTACCTCGTGCACTCGATGGGCTCGGGCTCGGACCACGCGCGCTTCGAGCAGGTCGAGAGCCGCGCCGCGACCAACGTCGCCGAGGCCGCGCTCGCCGCCGGCGTCGAGCGGATCGTCTACCTCGGCGGGCTGCACCCGGATCTCGAGAAGCTCTCGCCGCACCTGCGTTCGCGCGCCGAGGTGGGCCGGATCCTGATGGCCTCCGGCGTGCCGACCATCGCTCTGCAGGCCGGCGTCATCATCGGCTCCGGCTCGACGTCGTTCGAGATGGTGCGCCACCTCACCGACGTGCTGCCGTACATGCCCGCCCCGCAGTGGGTGCGCAACTTCATCCAGCCGATCGCCGTCCGCGACGTGCTGCACTACCTGCTCGGCGCCGCCGCGCTCGAGGACGCGACGCTCAACCGCACCTTCGACATCGGCGGGCCGGACGTGCTCCGCTACGGCCAGATGATGAACGGCTACGCGGTCGAGGCGGGGCTCGCGCAGCGGCCGATCGCCTCGCTGCCGGTCTTCACGCCGTGGCTCGCCTCGCAGTGGGTGAACCTCGTGACGCCGATCCCGCGCTCGCTGGCGGTGCCGATCATCGCGTCGCTGCAGTACGACTGCGTGGTGCGCGAGGACGACATCCGCGGGCTGATCCCGGACCCCGAGGGCGGGCTCACGCCGTACCGCCGCTCCGTCCGGCTCGCGCTGGGCAAGATGCAGGCGGGCGAGATCGAGACCAGCTGGCAGAACGCGGAGGTCGTCGGAGCGCCGAGCGACCCGCTGCCGAGCGACCCGGACTGGGCGGGCCACACCGTCTACGTCGACCTCAAGGTGCGCCGGACCGGCGCCGACCCGGCGAAGCTCTGGCGGGTCATCGAGGGCATCGGCGGCACCAACGGCTGGTACTCGTTCCCGCTCGCGTGGGCGATCCGCGGCTGGATGGACAAGCTCGTCGGGGGAGTGGGCCTGCAGCGCGGGCGCCGCGACTCCGAGCGGCTGCACGCGGGCGACGCCCTCGACTTCTGGCGCGTCGAGGCGATCGAGCGGCCGACGCTGCTGCGCCTGCGCGCCGAGATGAAGGTGCCCGGCGGAGCCTGGCTCGAGATGCGCGCGGAGCCCGGCGAGGACGGCGGCTCGGTCTACACGCAGCGCGCCGTGTTCTTCCCGCAGGGGCTCGGCGGACGGCTCTACTGGTTCGCCGTCCTGCCCTTCCACGGCGTGATCTTCAACGGGATGGCGAACCGCATCACGGCCACCGCGTCCGACCTCGCCGATGCCGGCGAGGAGCGCTCCCCTGGTGGGCGCGGGGCGCAGCGGTGACAATGGAGGGGTCCGCGGGCGGCGACGCCGCCTCGGACGCGAACGAGAGGAGCACGATGAGCGAACGATCGGACACGGACGCGGGGCGCGATCTCCAGCTGGGAAAGGTCGCCTTCATCGGCGACAGCATCATTCAGGGCGGATCCTGGGACGAGTGGCTGACGGCGTCGACGGTGGTCGACGAGGGCGTCGGCGGGGCCACGAGCGACGACGTCGTCGAGCGGCTGCCGGAGCTCGTCGAGGGGGCGCCGGACACGGTGGTGCTGCTCGTCGGCACGAACGATCTCGCCTACCACCGGACGACCGAGCACATCGTGCGCAACATCGAGACCATCGTCGCGACCTTCCGCCGCGACCTCCCCGACGTCCGCATCCTGGTGACGTCGATCCTGCCGCGCGCCCGCGAGTTCGGCGCGCAGATCCGCGAGGTCAACCGCCACCTGTGGCAGTTCGCGCCGACGGCGCACGCGGGCTACCTCGACCTGTGGCCGGTGCTCGCCGGCGAGGACGGGGCGCTGCTCGAGCAGTACTCGCCCGACGGCCTGCACCTCAACGAGGCCGGCTACGCCGCGTGGCGCGAGGCCCTCGGCCCGGCGCTGGACTCGGTGCTGCGGATGCCCCCGCGCACCCGGCCGATCACGCTGCCGTACGACGAGTTCGCGCGGCCGAAGACGGCGTAGCGCTTCGCCGACAGGCAGCTCTGCGGAGCCGAGGGGAGCCGTGACCGTGAGGTCCGGCTCCTTTCGTCGTTCCCGGCGTCGGGACCGGCGCGGGCTCGGGGACCGGCGCCGCGACCCGGGCGGCGAGCTAGGCGAGCGCCTCGCGGAAGGCGGCGAGGGCGTCCTCGGAGAAGAGCACGAAGCGGACCTCGTCGAGGGGGTTCGGGCCGGCTTCGGCGGCGGCCAGGCGGGCCGAGTCGACCGCGACGCGGGCCGCGCTCGCCATCGGCCAGCCGTAGACGCCGGCCGAGACAGCCGGGAAGGCCACCGTGCGAGCGCCGAGGGAGCGGGCGACGCGGATCGACTCGGTGTAGGCGGAGGCGAGGACGGCGGAGCGGTCGGTGCCGCTCGAGTACACGGGTCCGACGGTGTGCACGACCCAGCGGGCGGGCAGGCGCCCGGCCGTGGTGGCGACCGCGGAACCGGCGGGGAGCCCGTCGCGCAGCACGCCGGCCCGGAGGCGCCGGCACTCCTCGAGGATCTCGGGGCCGCCGGCGCGGTGGATCGCTCCGTCGACCCCGCCGCCGCCGAGCAGCGTCGAGTTGGCGGCGTTCACGATGACGTCGACCTGCTCGCGGGTGATGTCGCCGCGGACCGCGGTGAGCGCGGTCACGAGCGGTTGTTGGAGAGCTCGAAGATCTTCACGAGCTCGGCGATCGCCGCCTCGCGCGCGTCGCCGCCCTCGTCGAACATCGCGGTGACGTGCGTGCGGAGGTGGTTCTCGACGATCAGCTTGTTGAGCGAGCCGAGCGACTTCTGGATGGCGAGCGACTGCGTGACGATGTCGACGCAGTAGTCCTCGTTCTCGATGGCCTTCTCGAGGCCGCGCATCTGGCCCGCCAGGATGCGGGCGCGGTGCAGGGAGCGCTTCTTCAGATCCTCGATCACCCCTCCAGCTTACGTCGGAGCTCGGATACCCGGCGGGGGTATGCGCCTCGAGGTCGGGTCGGACGTCTCCGTCGGGTGCGCCGCGTACGATCGACGGGTGAACGCCAAGAAGTCCGGACCGCCCCGCGGCGGCACCGCCGACCGCTACCCGTCCCGCTCGAGCGCGCGGATGGCGCTGGCGCCCGGGATCCTGACGGCGATCATCCTGCTCGCGGGCCTCGCGCTGGTGGGCGGCGACGCGTACGACTTCGTGCGGTACCCGGTGGCGATCCTCGCGGCCGTCATCGGCTGGTTCGCGATCCAGGCGAAGGCGTACTACTGGCTGATCGGGCTCGCGCCGATCGTCGTGCTGTGGAACCCGGTGCTGCCGTTCTCTTTCCCGGACGCCGTCTGGTCCTCCCTGCACCTCGCGGCCGTCGGCGTCGTCGTCGCGGCGGGCCTGATCATCCGCGTGCGCGTTCCGGAGTGACGTCCGCGGCGCCGGACGCGCCGCGTGCCACCTGAGGGTCCCTGAGGAGTAGACTCGTCGCGCACCTGCACGCCGGGGATGCTGCGACCGGGTCTCAGACCCGTTGCTCGGAGCTCCCGACGGCCACCGGGTGCATCGGTGCCCGTCTCGTCTCCGACGCGACGCGGCCAGTGCAAGTGCAACACCAGCACGGTGACGAACCAGCACAGTGCAATGCGACGGTGGAGCGCGGGAACCCCTCCTCCGCCCCCGTCCACGTCGAGGAGGAGCATGGCTCGCAGCGGCCAGCGTCAGTCCGGTCAGTCGCGTCGTCAGACGAGCTCGGCGGGCACCCGCCCGCGCTCGCGCTCGCGCGGTGTCGACAACTCCGGGATCATCCCCATCCTCGCCCGCCGCGTGCGCGAGGTGGAGGCCAAGGCCCAGACCGGCAAGGTCGGGCCCACGAACCGGACGAAGTTCCTCGTCATCGCCCTGCTGATGCGCGAGGAGCGCAAGCGGGTCAAGGTCGACACGGAGCTCAGCGACGCGCAGCGCGCGGAGGAGATGAAGCGCCTCGACGGCATCGCGACGATCCTCGCGAAGACCGCGGCGCGCGACACCAGCCTGATCGCCCTCCTCGAGTCCGAGGCGGGCGTCACCGCCGCCGCGCAGAAGCTGCGCCGCGACTGGCTGCTGGAGGCCGGCGCCGAGCTGAGCCCGGACGAGCTGCTGATCGTGACCGAGCCGGAGCCCAAGCCCGAGGTGCCGGTCAACCAGGTCGTGCCGCCGTCGGTGCGAGCGCGCCAGCTCGCCAACCCGTTCCTGCCGCCCGACTTCTCGATCGCCGCCGCCCCCGCGCCGGCCCGCCGTCGCCTCGACGACTGGGAGCTGCTCGGCCCGCTGTTCAAGGCGTTCGAGTACGGTGCCGGCGGCCGCGCCGCCAGCATGGAGCTGCCCGAGCCGCCGAAGATCGACCGGGTCACTCCGCGCGGTCGCGACCTGATGCCGCACCAGGCTCGGTTCATCGAGAGCGCGCGCGAGGGGCACCGCAGCTTCCTGCTCGCCGACGAGCCGGGTCTCGGCAAGACGGCGCAGAGCCTGCTCGCCGCGTCCGTCACGGGCTCGTACCCGCTGCTCGCCGTCGTCCCCAACGTCGTCAAGATGAACTGGGCGCGCGAGGTCGAGCGCTGGACTCCGCAGCGCCGGGCCACCGTCATCCACGGCGACGGCAGGACGCTCGACGCGTTCGCCGACGTCGTGATCGTCAACTACGACATCCTCGACCGCCACATCGGCTGGCTCGGCAGCCTCGGCTTCCGCGGCATGGTCGTCGACGAGGCGCACTTCATCAAGAACCTCCGCTCGCAGCGCTCGCAGAGCGTGCTGGCGCTGGCGTCGAAGATCCGCGAGACGACTCCCGGCCACGATCCGCTGATGATCGCGCTGACGGGAACACCGCTGATCAACGACGTCGACGACTTCCGCGCGATCTGGCGCTTCCTCGGCTGGATCGACGAGACCAAGCCCGGGCCCGAGCTGATGAGCCTGCTCGAGGACACGGGTCTCACCCCGGCCGACACCGGCTTCTACCCGGAGGCGCGCGAGGCGGTCATCGACCTCGGCATCGTCCGGCGGAAGAAGATCGACGTCGCCGCCGACCTGCCCTCCAAGCGCATCGTCGACCTGCCGGTCGAGCTGGACGACGACCTCGGCCGCTCGATCCAGAAGGCGGAGCGCGAGCTCGGCGCCCGGATGCTGCAGCGCTACAAGGCCGTCACGGCGTCGATCACGCACGAGCTCGACGACGACGAGCGCGAGCGGTTCGTCCGCATCGTCGCGCAGAGCGAGCTCGAGGAGTCGAAGTCGGCCAAGACCGGCGAGAACGTCTTCACGATGGTGCGCCGGATCGGCCAGGCCAAGGCGGCCCTCGCGGCCGACTACGCCTCGCAGCTGGCGCGCTCGGTCGGCAAGGTGGTCTTCTTCGCGAAGCACATCGACGTGATGGACCAGGCCGAGGAGACGTTCGAGAAGCGCGAGCTCACCTCCGTCTCCATCCGCGGCGACCAGAGCGCGACCTTCCGCCAAACCCAGATCGACGCGTTCAACGAGGACCCGGACGTGTCCGTCGCGGTCTGCTCGCTCACCGCGGCCGGTGTCGGCGTCAACCTGCAGGCGTCCTCCAACGTCGTGCTGGCCGA
Source organism: Rathayibacter sp. VKM Ac-2856 (assembly GCF_013205055.1). Classification (GTDB taxonomy): domain Bacteria; phylum Actinomycetota; class Actinomycetes; order Actinomycetales; family Microbacteriaceae; genus Rathayibacter. The sequence continues at coordinate 805,197 of NZ_JABMLF010000001.1, read as the reverse complement.
GCTGTCCTGGACGTCGGCCGAGCAGACGCAGGCGATCGACCGCGTGCACCGCATCGGCCAGGAGGAGCCGGTCACGGCCTGGCGCATCATCGCGGCGCACACGATCGACGCCAAGATCGCCGAGCTGATCGACGCGAAGGCCGGCCTCGCCGCCCGCGCGCTCGACGGCGCGGACGCCGAGGCGGCCTCGGCCGACACGGTTCAGCTGGACGCGCTCATGCACGTCCTCCGCGAGGCGATCGGCTGAGCGGAGCCGCGAAGAAGTCGCGCTCGAAGACGCTCGAGCGCAGGAACGCGTCGCCCATGGCGGCGCGTTCCGCGTCGGTGGCCCGGGCCGCGGCCGCCTCGGTGAGGGCGACGGCCCGCTCCGTCGCCACCGCGAACGCCGGATCGGCGTAGGTCACCAGCCAGTCGGCGTACGGATGGCCGGGCCGGTTCGCCGCGGCCAGCCGCTCGCCGATGTCGGCGTAGAGCCAGAAGCACGGCAGCAGCGCGGCGACGATCTCGCCGTAGCCGCCGCGCGCGCCCACCGCGAGCAGGTGGTCGACGTAGCCGCGGGTGACGGAGGAGGCCGTCGCCGTGCGCTCGCCCAGGCGGTCGCGGTGCAGCTGGGCCTCCGCCGCGAGGGCCGATGCCGACGACTCCGCCCAGAAGACCTGCTCGGCCGTGCTCGGCGCGCGCTGCGCCGCGACCGCGAGGACCCGGGCGTACTCGGTGAGGTAGAGCGCGTCCTGCTCGAGGTACCACTCGAAGTCCTCGCGGGCGAGCGAGCCGTCGCCGAGCGCCGTGACGAACGGCAGTGCGTCGATCTCGGCGCGCAGCGGCTGAGTCTCGCTCCACATCCGCTCGCAGAAGGCGGGTGCGCGGAGGCGGTGGAAGTGGTCGATCGGGCCGCTGCCCTCGCCGACCCGGAGCGCATCGGCCGCACGGAGGGCGCCGTTCAGCCAGTCCTTCGCCTCGGCGAGAGCGTGGCCGAGGGTGTCGGGGGTCGTCCCGCGGCCCGCCAGGAGGGTCGCCATCGCGGAGGAGAGCGAGCAGCCGGTGCCGTGGGTGCTGGTCGTCTCGACGCGCTCGCCCGGCACCTCGCGGATCTCGCCCGCGGGGGTGACGACGGCGTCCGGCGCCGAGGGGCCGGCAAGGTGGCCGCCCTTGACCAGCACGGCGGTGCCGAGGGCGCGGGCGAGGTCCGCGGCCTGCGCGAGCGCCGACTCCCAGTCCTCGGCGGGCTCGGTGCCGGCCAGCACGGCCAGCTCGGGCAGGTTGGGCGTGACCAGGTCCGCGCGGCGGACGAGGGCGCGGACCGCCTCCTCCGCCTCGGTGTCGAGCAGGCGGTGACCGCTGGTGGCGATCATCACCGGATCGACGACGACCAGCGGCGGGCGGACGTCGTCGAGCCATGCGGCGATCACGGCACCCAGCTCCGCGTTCGCGATCATCCCGATCTTCACGGCGTCGATGACGACGTCGTCGCTCACCGCGTCGAGCTGCTCGCGGAGGAACGCGGCCGGCGGCAGGTTGATCGAGCGGACGCCGCGGGTGTTCTGCGCGACGAGCGCCGTGACGACGGCCATCCCGTAGCCGCCGAGGGCGCCGATCGACTTGAGGTCGGCCTGGATGCCGGCGCCGCCGGTCGGATCGGTGCCGGCGATGCTGAGGACCCGGGGGACCGCCCGGGACGACGGGAGCGCGGCGCTCATCGCTCCCACTCCGTGCGGAAGCGGCGGGCGGCGGACTCGGGATCCTCGGCGGCGCAGATCGCCGAGACGATCGCGAGGCCGGCGGCGCCCGCGCGGCGCAGGGCCGCCGCGTCGTCGGCGGTGACGCCGCCGATGGCGACGCAGGGGAGCGGGGTCGCGGCGGCCAGCTCCGCGAAGCCGTCGATCCCGAGCGGCTCCGGGTGGTCGGGCTTGGTCGCCGTGGCGCGGATCACGCCGACGCCGAGGTAGTCGACCGTGCCCGCGGGCAGGGCGTGCGCGGCTGCGAGGTGCGCGGGCGTGTTCGCCGTGAGGCCGACCACCGCGTCGGCGCCGAGGATGCGGCGCGCGGCGAGGACCGGCAGATCGGACTGGCCGACGTGCACGCCGTCGACGCGGGCGCCGGCCAGGCGGGCGGCGAGGACCACGTCGACGCGGTCGTCGACGAGCAGGGTGGTGTGCTCGTCGAGCACGGCGGCGACGGCGCAGGTGAGGGCGACGAGCTCGGCGGCGGTCGCGTCGTGGTCGCGGACCTGCACCGTGCGGACGCCGCCGGCGACGGCCGCGGCGACGACGGTCGGCACGCCGCGCGGGCCGCAGAGACGGGTGTCGGTGACGAGCTGGAGCGAGAGGTCGATCATGCGATCCGCGCTCCCGTCGCGACGTCGTCGGTCGTGAGCGCGGACAGGGCGTCCAGCAGTCCGACCGCGAACGAGCCGGGACCGGCGGCGGTGGCGGCGGCGCGCTCGGCGGCGAGACCCCAGACCGCGGAGGCGGCGACCGCGGCTCCGAGTGCGTCGCCGTCGCTCGGCTGCGCGCCGAGGAACGCGGCCATCACCGCGCCGAGGGCGCAGCCGCCGCCGGTGACGCGGGTCAGCAGCGGGTGGCCGCCGCTGACGCGCACGACGCGCTCGCCGTCGGTGATCACGTCGACCGCGCCCGAGACGGCGACCACGGCTCCGACGCGGTGGGCCAGTGCGGTGGCGGCCTCGAGGGCGTCCTCCGGGCCGTCGACGGCGTCGACACCGCGACCGCCGGCGCCGAGACCGGCGAGGGCGAGGATCTCGGACGCGTTCCCGCGGATGATCGCGGGACGCGCCTCGAGCAGCTCGGCCGCGAGCGCGGTGCGGACGGGGAGCGGTCCGACGGCGACGGGGTCGAGCACCCAGGGCGTCCCGGCCGCGTTCGCCGCCGCGACGGCCTCGCGGGCGCCGTCACGCTGGTCCGCGTGCGGGGTGCCGAGGTTGACCAGCGTCGCGGAGGCGATCCCCGCGAAGACGCCGGCCTCGCCGGGCAGATCGCACATCGCCGGGCTCGCACCGAGCGCGAGGAGGCTGTTGGCGGTGAAGCCGGTGACCACCGCGTTGGTGATGCACTGCACGAGCGGCGCGGCTCGGCGCAGGCCGTCGAGGTCTCGGGCGACGGCCGCGCCGTCGAGGAGGGTCGGGTGGGCAGGCGTGCGAATGCTCATTCGCGACATCCCTTCGCTAGTACGAACTAGATCAGGTTCGACGGGTCTCATCTCAGCCCTGGCGGGCACCCCGTGTCACTGCCGACGACCCTAGCGGGTCCCGCCGTCACGCCGTGAGGATCCTGCTGTCGCCGCGGTCGCTCACGACGACCTTCAGCCCCGTCGGCAGCCGCTCGCGCATCGCGTCGACGTGGCTGATCAGCCCGATCGTGCGGCCGCCGGAGCGCAGCTCGTCGAGGGTGCCGAGCGCGGTCTCGAGGGTCTCGGAGTCCAGCGAGCCGAAGCCCTCGTCGATGAACATCGTCTCGAGCGAGACGCCGCCGGACTGCATCGTCACCACGTCCGCGAGGCCGAGCGCCAGCGCGAGCGAGGCGAGGAAGGTCTCGCCGCCCGAGAGCGACGCGGGCTGGCGCCGGGCGCCGGTGAAGGCGTCGAGGACGTCGATGCCGAGACCGGAGGCGGCGCCGCGGTAGGCGAGTGAGTCGTCGTGCACGAGGGCGTAGCGGCCGCTGGTCATCGCGTTCAGGCGCAGGTTCGCGGCGGCGACGATCTCCTCCAGGCGGCCGGCCAGGGCGAAGGCCTCGAGGTCCATCCGGCGGGTGTTCTGCCCGCGCCCGTCGATGGTCTCGGCCAGGGCGCGCAGCTCGTCGTGGCGGCGCAGCCTGTCCTCCAGCACGGTCAGGCGCTCGTCGGCCCGCGCGGCCAGCTCGGCGAGACGCGCGGCGCGGTGCTCGAGGACGGAGTGCCGGGAGCGGGCCTCGTCGCGGCGGGTGGAGGCGGTGCGCGCCTCCTCCTCCGCCGCGGCGAGATCGACGGGGGTCGTCGGCACTCCGGCGAGCTCGGGATCGGTGAGGACCGCGTCGACGGCGCTGCGGCGGCGCTCGTGCTCGGCGACCACGGCCTCGGCGCGGGCGCGCTCGCCCGCGGTGAGGGCGGCGGACTCGGCGTCCTCGGGGCTCGCGAAGCCGCGGTCGGCGACGACCTCGGCCAGCTGGGCCCCGGCCGCCTCGGCCGCGTCGCTGCGGGCGCTCGCGGAGTCCTCGGCCTCGACGAGGGCGTCGGCGATGCGGCGCCGGGCGGTGATCGCGGCGACGCGCTCGGCGATGCTCGCGGCCCCGTCGCGGTGGGCGTCGATCCGCTCGCGCAGCAGCCGCAGCGCCTCGGCGGCCAGAGCGTGGTCGGAGGAGAGGCGCTGGTGCTCGGCGCGGGCGGACTCGAGGTCGGCGGTGAGCGCGTCTCCGCGGACGCGGAGCGCCGTGCGCTCGCGCCGGACCTCCTCGAGGCGGGTCGCCGCGCGCCGGGAGGCGTCGAGGCGGCGCTCGGCGTCGGCGAGCGAGGCCTGCAGCTCCTCGTCCGTCGAGTCGCCGACGCGCTCCTGGAGCGCGGCGAGGGCGAGCGCCCCCGCACCCTCCGCCTCGCGCGCGGTGTCCATCGCGGCGGCGGCGCGATCGACGGCGGTGCGCGCCCGCTCGATCTCGCCGGTGCCGACGGGCGGCAGCTCGCCGTGCTCGGCCGGCCTCGGGTGCTCGCAGGAGCCGCAGACGGGGCAGGGCTCGCCGGGCTCGAGCTCGCCCGCCAGCTCGCCGGCGAAGCCCGCGAAGCGGCGGGCGACGAGCGCGGAGTGCTCCGCGGCGCGTAGGCCGTGCGCGCGGGCCGCGTCGGCGTGGGCCTCGCGCAGCCGGCCGAGCGCGGTCGCGGCGCTCCCGCGCTCGGCGGCGGCGCGGATCCTCCGCTCCAGCGCGGCCAGCTCGTCGCTCCGGGCCGGCAGCGCGGAGGCGTCCGCGACGAGGTCGTCCTCCTCCGCGGTCAGGGCGTCGAGGAGGCCGGGGAGCGCGCGGAGCTCGCGGTCGAGGACCTCGAGCGCGGCGGCGGCCCGGTCGCGCGCCGCCGCGGCGCGCTCGAGGCCGCGGACCGCCTCCGGCAGCGCGCGCTCGTCGGCCAGCGCCTCGGCCAGCGCGCCGAGCGTGCCGGCCAGGCGCTCGCTCGCTCGGACGGCGGCGGCCCGATCGGCGGGCTCCTGGAAGGCGGCCGTGAAGGCGTCCGCGGCGTCGTCGCGGGACCGCACGGCAGCCAGGGCCCGGTCGGCGGCGGTGCGCGCGGTCTTCAGCAGCGGCAGCACGCCCTCGGCGCGCCGCGCCCGCTCGATCCGCTCGCGCTCGCGCACGACCAGCGACTCCGCGACCGCCAGCTCCTCCGCCTCGATCAGCGCGGTCCGGCGGCGGTCCTGCGCGCGCTTGAGGACGCGCGCCTCGTCGCGGGCCGCCTCGGCCGCACGGCTCGCCGCGTCGGCCTCCGCCACCTCCGCACCGGCGAGGGCGAGCGGAGCGTCGAGCCGGGTCACCAGGTTGCGGAACCAGGCAGCGTCCGGCACCGCGGGCGCCGGCTCGTCGTCGGCGGTCAGGCGCACCGCCTCGTCGGCCAGCGCCGTCACGACCGCGCGCTCCTCCTCGAGGGCGGCGCCGCTCTCCTGCCGCAGCTCGACGAGGCGCCGGCGGAGCAGGTCGTAGCGCTCGGTCGCGAAGAGCGTGCGGAGCAAGCGCTGCCGGTCGTCGTTCTTCGCGAGCAGGAACTCGTGGAAGCGGTTCTGCGCGAGCAGGATCACCTGCAGGAACTGGTCCTTGGTGAGGCCGACGATCCGCCCGATGTCGGCGCCCGTCTCCCGAGCGCTGGAGGAGAGCCCGCGCCACTCGCCGTCGACGTGCTCGAGCAGCGCGACCTTCGCCGCCTGCCGGGTGGTGCCGCCGCCGCGCTTGGCCGGACGCTCGTACTCCGGCGAGCGGCGGACCCGGTAGAGCCGCCCGGCCGCCTCGAAGTCGAGCTCGGCGAACGTCTCGTCCTCGGGCGCGCTGTGGTCGCTGCGCAGCCGCGAGGCCGTGCCGTCGAAGCGCGGCACCGAGCCGTAGAGGGCGAAGCCGATCGCGTCGAGGATCGTGGACTTGCCGGCGCCGGTGCGCCCGGCGATGAGGTAGATCCCGACGTCCTCGAGGCGGTCGAAGTCGATCTCCTGCTCGGCGCGGAACGGGCCGAGACCGGCGAAGGAGAGGCGGCGGATCCTCACCGCAGCGCCTCGGCGTCGACCTGCGCCAGCGCATCGAGCGCGAGGGCGCGCTCGGTCTCGGTCGCCCCGTGCCCGCCGCGGACGTGCGCGAGGAAGTCGTCGATCACCTCGACGTCGCTGCGGCCGCGGACCCGCTCGGCGTAGCGCCGCTCGTCGACCGCGGCGTGCGGCGGACGGTGCTCCAGCGTCGCGCAGCCCGGGAAGCGCGACTGCAGTCGCGCCATCGCGTCGAGCGGGCGCACCTCGTCGGTCAGCACGGCCGACACCCAGTCGGGCTCGTACTCCGCGAGCGATGGATCGCTCAGCAGCTCCTCCAGCCGCCCCTCGATCACGCTGAGGCGGCGCGGCACCGGCAGCGACGACCAGGACACCTCGCCGAGACCGTCGGCACCGAGTTCGACCAGCCAGCCGCCGCGCGGCTTCGCGGCCTCGCCGAACGAGTAGTGCAGCGGGGCGCCGGAGTAGCGGACGCCCGGCAGCAGCGTCGCCCGCCCGTGGATGTGCCCGAGCGCCGCGTAGTCGGCCGCGGCGAAGTGGTCGACCGAGACGTAGTCGATCCCGCCGGCCGTGATGTCGCGCTCGACCGTGCCGGCCGGTGCTCCGACGGCGAAGCAGTGCGCCAGCACCACCCAGCGGCGGCCGGACGCCTCGGCGTGCGCGCGGATGCGGCGCATCGCGAAGGCGAGGACGTCCTCGTGGCGGCGCAGCGACTCCTCCGGGTGCCGGTGCCGGTAGAGCGCCGGCTCGAGGTACGGGATGCCGTAGACGCCCACCTCGCCGTGCTCGTCGCGCAGGACGACCGGCTCGGCGTACGCGTCGGGGTCGGTGAGCACGTGCACGCCGGAGCCGCGCAGGAGCCCGGCCTGGAAGCCCAGTCGGGCGGGGGAGTCGTGGTTGCCGCTCGTCAGCACGACCTCGGCTCCGGCCGCGCGGATCGCCTCGAGCGTGCGGGTCAGCAGCGTGTAGTGCTCGGCCGCCGGCACCGCCGAGTCGAAGACGTCGCCCGCGACGAGGACGACGTCGACGCCCTCGGCACGCACCGTCTCGACCAGCGCGTCGAGCACGACGCCGAGCGCGGCGACGCTCGAGTGGCCGTGGAAGGTGCGGCCGATGTGCCAGTCGGAGGTGTGCAGGAGCTTCACGACCGTCCTTTCGCGTGCGGTGCGGGTGTGCGGTGGCGCTCCCTGTCGTGCTCCTCCAGGCTACTGAGCGGCTCCGACACCGGACGCCGGCCGTGCCGTCGCCGCCGGACACCTGCCGTTCACCCGGGGGTGCAGAATAGGGCGTCGGTCGATCAGAGGAGGCCCCGTGAAGCTGCCCCGAGTCCCCTCGACCCTCCTCGGCCTCGGCGCGAGGACGCGGGCCGCCGCGGAGGACACCAGCCCGATCGAGCGGATCCGCCCCGAGGAGGAGCCCGCCCGCCGGAGCACCGTCGACAACGCGATCTACCAGGACGGCCACCGCGTCGTCTCGCCCTCGAGCATCCCCGAGGCGCTCGCCGCCCTGCAGCGGCTGCCCGACGCGATGGCCTGGATCGGCCTCTACCGCCCGACCGAGGCCGAGCTGGCCGCCCTCGAGGACGAGTTCTCGATGCACCCGCTCGCCATCGAGGACGCGATCAGCGCGCACCAGCGCCCCAAGCTCGAGCGCTACGGCGCCGACATGTTCGTCGTCCTGCGCGCCGCGAGCTACGCGGACCAGCGCGAGGAGGTCGACTTCGGCGAGCTGCACCTGTTCGTCGGGCCGAACTTCGTCGTCACCGTCCGCCACTCCGAGAAGCCCGACCTCTCCCTGGTCCGGCGCCGGATGGAGGCGGACCCGGAGCTGCTGCGGAAGGGCCCGGTCGCGGTCCTCTACGCGATCCTTGACGCGGTGGTCGACCAGTACGCGCCGGTCGTCGCGGGGCTCGAGAACGACATCGACGAGATCGAGGCCCAGGTCTTCGAGGGCGACCCGGCCGTGTCGCGGCGCATCTACGAGCTCAGCCAGGAGGTCCTCGACTTCCAGCGCGCGACCCGCCCGCTGACCGGGATGCTCGGCCGGCTCGTCACCGACTTCGACGTCTTCCGCGAGGACGTCGAGCTCCGCCGCTACCTCCGCGACGTCGCCGACCACGTCGCCGTGGTCGACGAGCGCGTCGAGGGCTTCCGCACCACGCTCCGCGAGATCCTCGCCGTGAACGCGACCCTCGTCGCCCAGCGCCAGAACGAGGACATGAAGAGGCTCGCGGAGGCGGGCAACCAGCAGAACGACGAGGTCAAGCGGATCTCCGCCTGGGCCGCCATCTTCTTCGCCCCCACCATGATCTCCAGCGTCTACGGCATGAACTTCGACGCGATGCCGGAGCTGCACCTCGCCTGGGGCTACCCGGCGGCGCTGGGCCTGATGGTCGCCTCCAGCGTGGTCCTGCACCGGCTGTTCAAGCGCTGGGGCTGGCTCTGACCGCTCCGAGCTAGTGCCGCGCGCGGCGGGGGTCAACACCGTGACGCGCTCCTCCGCCCCGCGTAGCGTCGGGCACGGCCGGCTCCTCGGCCCGAGTGCAGGGAGATGCGATGAAGCGGACCGACGTGCCGGCGACCGAGGCGACCTCGCTCTGGCGGCAGGGTGCCGAGCCGATCCCGGGTGACGCGTTCGTCCCGGGCGCGCACTACGACGACGTGATCGTGGGAGCCGGGCTGACGGGACTCGTGACGGCGCTCCTGCTCCAGCGCGGCGGTCGCCGGGTGCTCGTCCTCGAGGCCCGCGAGGTGGGGGCCGTGGCGACCGGCAGCAGCACCGCGAAGCTGAGCCTGCTGCAGGGCGCGCACCTCAGCAGGATCGCCGCGCGGAACATCCCCGCGGTCACCCGGGCCTACGTCGCCGCGAACCTCGCCGGCTTCACCTGGCTCGTCGACTACCTCCGCGAGGCCGGCGTCCCCGTGCAGCGCCGCACCGCCTACAGCTACGCGCAGACCCCCGACGGTGTGGCGGCGGTGCTGCGCGAGCACGAGACCGCCCGCCGCTTCGGTCTGGCCACCCGACTGGTCGGTGAGCTGGACACGCCGTTCCCGAGCACCGCGGCCGTCGCGCTCGACGACCAGGCCGAGTTCGATCCGATGGCGGTGCTGACGGCGCTCGCCGCCGACTTCCGCGCGGCGGGCGGCGTGCTCGTGCAGGGCGTCCGGGCGCTCGGCCTGCGCGCCTCCTCGCCCGTCCGGGTGCGCACCTCCGCCGGGGACGTCACCGGGGAGCGGGCGTACCTCCTCACCGGCGCGCCGATCCTGGACCGCGGGCTCTACTTCGCCAAGCAGATCGCCCTGCGCTCCTACGCGGTCGCCTTCCGGGGCGCCGAGGCGATCCCGGACGGCATGTTCCTCTCCGTCGACGGGCCCTCGCGCTCGATCCGCGACGTGGAGCGCGACGGCGAGCGGCTGCTCCTCGTCGGAGGCAACGGCCACGTGGTCGGCCGCCGCGCGCGGACGCAGGAGAGCGTCGACGACCTCATCGCCTGGACGCGCCGCTCCTTCCCCGGAGCCGAGCCGATCGCGCAGTGGAGCGCGCAGGACTACGAGCCGTTCCACCGCGTGCCCTTCGTCGGCTGGCTGCCCCGCGGCCGCGGCCGGATCTTCCTGGCGACCGGCTACGACAAGTGGGGGATGACCAACGCGGTGCAGGCGGCGCTCACGCTCGTCGGCGACTCCCGCGGCGAGACCCCGCCCTGGGCGCGGACGCTGCACCGCCGACCCACCCTGCCCCGGGTGATGGCGGAGGGCGCGGGGGCGCTCGGCGCGGTCGCCGCCTGGTACGCGCGCGGCTACGGGGCGGCGCTGCGCGCCCCCCGCTCCGAGGGCGTGATCCCGGACGAGGGGCAGGGCGCGCTCGCCCGCGACGGACTCCGGCCGGTCGCGGTCTCGACCGTCGAGGGGCGCCGCTGCGCCGTCTCCGCGGTCTGCCCGCACCTGGGCGGTGTCGTCACCTGGAACGACGCGGAGCGCAGCTGGGACTGCCCGCTGCACGGCTCGCGCTTCGCCCCCGACGGCACCGTCCTGGAGGGCCCGGCCACCGGCCCGCTCGCGCCGCTGCCCTGATCGCGCTCCGGCCGCCGACCTGCCGGTAGGGTCGCCGCATGGGGGAGCACACGCACATCCGACGTCCACTCGCACCTCGGCTCGCCGCCGGTGTCCTCGGCCTGGCCGCCGTCGCTGCGGCGCTCTCCGGCTGCTCGAGCGGAGGCGACGCGGTGGCGCAGACACCGGCGCCGACCGTCACGGTGACGGTCGAGCCGACCGCGCGCGGCACGGTCCCGGGGGAGCAGGACACCAGCGCGTCGTACGTCTGCGGCCGCTACAGCTCGCTGCTCAGCCTGGGCTGGACCATGCAGTGGTTCCACGACCGCGGCGACGTCTCCGAGGACGCCTATCAGGCGTTCCTCGAGCGGCAGGCCTTCCAGCTCTCGACGGTGCGGATGCAGGACCCGGCGCCGGACGAGACCGGTGTCTCCGCCGCGTCGGAGGGCATCCGGAGCCTCCTGCAGGACGCGCAGGCGGCCGCCGGCCGGTGGACGTACGACCCGTCCTCCCCGGAGTGGAGCACCCTCCAGTCCGACCTCGGGACGGGCTGCGCCGCCGCCGGGTCGACCCTCGCGTCCTGGGCCGAGCCCGAGATGGGCGGCTGAGCGACCGGGCAGCCCGCGCTGATCGAGCAGCCCGAGCTGCGGGCCGCCCCCTGCTGATCGAGCAGCCCGCGCGGCGGGCCGCTCCACGTCGATCGAGTAGCCCGCGCAGCGGGCGTATCGAGATCGCGCACCGACGGGAGTTCCGGCGACGGTGGGTCTCGATACGCCCCTGCGGGGCTACTCGACCAGCATGCAGGTGGGTCTCGATACGCCCCTGCGGGGCTACTCGACCAGCATGCTCGGGGCCGCTCGATCAGCGGGCCGGGGGACGGGTCAGTCGTCCTCGGAGGGCTCCGCGACCTCGCGGCCGTCGGCGCCGGAGGCGTCGCCGTCGACGTGCAGGTCGGTGTCGCCCGGGATGCTGAAGTCGCTCAGCGGGTCGAGCGGCGCCTCCTCGGGGGAGTCGGAGTCGCGGGCGTCGGTCGTCTCGTCGCGTTCGGTCATACCTGCACCCTACGAGCGTCCGACGAGCCGCTGCACCGCGGTCACCGGGATCGACAGCCACTCGGGGCGGTTGCGCGCCTCGTAGATGGCCTCGTAGATCGCCTTGTCGAGCTCGAACGCGTCGAGCACGGCGCGGTGCGCGGTGACCGCGTCGCCCGCCTCCTCGGTGTAGCCCTCGAGGAAGGCGCGGCGGCTGGCCAGCGCCCAGGCGGCGCGGGAGCTCCCGGGCGAGGCCTGCTCGTGCGCGCCGGCCGCGTAGTCGAAGGAGCGCAGCATCCCGGCGACGTCGCGCAGCGCGATGTCCGGGAGCAGCCGCTCGTGCATCGGCCGCAGCGGCTCGCCCTCGAAGTCGAGCAGCACCCAGCCGCGGTCCGGCACGGCCAGCACCTGGCCGAGGTGGTAGTCGCCGTGGATGCGCTGCAGCCGCGGCCAGGGCGCCTGCTCGGCCGCCTGGAAGACGGCGTCGATCGCGTCGGCGTCCTCGGCGATGACGGGCACCTCGGAGGAGGCGATCCGCAGCCGGCGGCGCATCGTCGCGATCATCCGCTGCACGACCTCCGGGGTCGCGTCCTCGGTCGGCATCACCTCGGCGAGCGTGGAGTGCACCTGCGCCGTCGCGAGACCCAGCTCGCGGGCCGGACCGGTGAAGTCGTCGTCGCCGGCGACCGCCTCGAGCGCCACGCGCCAGGCGTCCTCGACACCGGGGAGGAACTCCTGCGCGAAGGCGAGGTGGCCGAAGGCGCGCCCCGACGGCTCGCCGCGGTCGTCCCACTCGCCGGTCACGTTGCCGATCACGGGCGGGACGAGCGTGCTGCCGGCGGCGTTCAGTGCGGACTGCACGGTGACGTCCGGGTTCTCGCCGTGGTGCAGCGCGCGGAAGACCTTGACGATCACGGGGGTGCCGGCCGAGCCGTCCTCCGCCGTGGTCTGCACGATGATCGACGTGTTCGACTGCTCGCCGCTGAGGATCCGCGACGACGCGAAGGCGCCGATCGAGGCCCCCGGCTGGCGGTGCCCCTCGGCGCGTGCGCCGCCCAGGGTGCCCTCCGCGTCGGAGGATCCGCCCTCGGCGATCAGCTCGAAGAGCGCGCGCGCGAAGAGCGGGTCGCGGGGACCGTCGTACACGAAGCGGGTGCCGTCGCTCTCGATCAGGGCGTCCTCGAGGCCCGCCACGGGCGCCGAGCGCACCGTCACCGGCACCTGGTAGAGCACCGGGCTGGAGCCCGCGCGGTCGATGACGAGGTGCACGACGACGTCGCCGTCACCGCGCTCCAGGCGCCACTCGCCGCGGATCTCCAGCTCGGGGCGCCGCCCCTTGCTCGCGTACCACCGCTGATCCGCGACCCAGGCCGCGGCCCGGTCGATCGACAGTCCTGCGCTCATCTCTGCACTTCCCCTCGGTCGGCACCCCGAACCTTACGCGGCGCGACCGACGCCCCGGTGGGGCTTGCGGCGCGCCCGCTCGATCCGGAGGCCGCGCTCACTCGCCGCGGGTCTCCTCCGCCAGCCCGAGCACGTCCAGGATCCAGGCGTACTCGAACGCCACCTCGCGCCAGCGCTCGTAGCGCCCGCTGACGCCGCCGTGCCCGGCCGTCATCTCGATCTTCAGCAGCGCGGGCGCCCCGACCTCGCGCAGCCGCGCGACCCACTTCGCCGGCTCCACGTAGAGCACGCGCGTGTCGTTGAGGCTCGTCGTCGCGAGGATCCGCGGGTAGGCGACGCCCTCGCGCACGTTCTCGTAGGGCGAGTACGACTTCATGTAGGCGTAGACCTCGGCGTCGTGCAGCGGGTCGCCCCACTCGTCCCACTCGATCACGGTCAGCGGCAGCGACGGATCGAGGATCGAGGTCAGGGCGTCCACGAACGGCACCTGCGCCAGGATCCCGGCGAACGCCTCCGGTGCGAGATTCGCGACCGCGCCCATCAGCAGGCCGCCTGCCGAGCCGCCCTGCGCGACCAGGCGCTCCGGGGTGGTGAACCCCGCCTCGACGAGGTGCCGCGCCGCGTCGACGAAGTCGGTGAAGGTGGTCCGCTTGGCGAGCGTCTTCCCCTCCTCGTACCAGGAGCGGCCCATCTCGCCCCCGCCGCGCACGTGCGCGATGACGAAGACCACGCCGCGGTCGAGCAGCGAGAGCCGCGCGATCGAGAAGCCCGGGTCGATGCTCGCCTCGTACGAGCCGTAGCCGTAGAGCAGGAGCGGCGCCGGCGCCTCGTCGGGGGCGGCCGCGTCGCGCCGCCAGACCAGCGAGAGCGGGATCCGCGTGCCGTCCTCGGCCGTCGCCCACTCGCGGCGCTGCTCGTAGCGCGCGGGGTCGTAGTCGCCGAGGACCGGCTGCTGCTTGAGCACCGTCCGCTCGCCGGTCGCGACGTCGAGGGTGAGCACCGTGGAGGGGGTGACGAACGACGTGTAAGCGAGCCGCAGAGTCGGCTGCTCCCACTCCGGGTTGCCGGCGAGGCCCGCGTCGTAGAGCGGCTCGTCGAAGACGATCTCCTCGAGGCGCGCGCCGCCGTCGCCGGGGATCAGCAGGCCCAGGCGGGTGGCGCCCGCCTCGCGGTAGGAGACGACGACGTGCTCGGCGAAGGCGTCGACGCCCTCGATCCGCCGTCCGGGGGTGTGCGGGACGAGGACGCGCCGCTCGGCCGCCCGCTGCTCCGGGGTGAGCGAGAGGTCGGCCGGCTCCTCGACGATCTCGAAGTCGAGGGCGCCGTCGTTGTGCACGATCAGGAGGCGGTCGCGGCCGTCGACGACGGCGTGGTCGACCTCGTACTCGACGCCCTCGCGGCGCGGCCACACCGAGCGGAACTCCCCGGTCGGGTCCTCCGCGTCGAGCAGCAGGCACTCGCTGGTGATCTTGCTGCCGATCTCGATGACGAGGAAGCGGCGGCTGCGGGTGAGGCCCACGCCGATCCAGTAGCGCTCGTCGGGCTCGGTGAAGACGACCTCGTCGGTCGCGGAGTCGGTGCCGACGGTGTGGCGTCGGATCGTGTCGGGCCGCCAGGACTCGTCGACGGTCGGGTAGAAGACGAAGCGGGCGTCCGCGCCGAAGACGGCTCCGCCGCCGGTGTCCTCGACGACGTCGGGCAGGTCCTCGCCGGTGCTGAGGTCGCGGATGCGCAGGGTGTAGCGCTCGTCGCCCTCGACGTCGGTGCCGAAGAGCAGGTAGCGCCCGTCGGCGGACACGTCGAAGCTGCCGAGCGAGAAGAAGTCGTGCCCCTCGGCCTCGACGTTGCCGTCGAGGACGACCTGCTCGCCCTCGAGCGGTCCGCCCTCGGCGATGGAGGGCGGCGTCCAGTCGCCCGGCCCGGTGATCGGCGCGCGGCAGTGCACGCCGTACTGGCGGCCCTCGTAGGAGCGGGAGAAGTACCACCAGCCGCCCTCGCGGACCGGGACCGAGAGGTCGGTCTCCTTCGTCCGCGACCGGATCTCCTCGAAGAGGCACTCGCGCAGCGGGGCGAGGGGCTCGAGGAGGGCGTCGGTGTAGGCGTTCTCGGCCTCGAGGTGGGCGATCACCTCGGGCTCCTCCTTCTGCCGCAGCCACTCGTACTGATCGACCACCAGATCGCCGTGGTGACGGCGTTCGAGGGGGACACGGCGGGCGACGGGAGGGACGGGCGCGGTCATCCGCCCAGCCTAGGCCGACCGCGCGCCCCGCCGACGGCGTGCCCCCGCGAGCGCCGCCGACCTGCGCACAATGGAGCATGGCGGAGCAGTCGGACAGGACGAAGGCGGCCGCGCGGCGACGCGTGCAGACCGAGGTGGAGCGCAAGTACGACGTCGGAGCCGACGCGTCCCTGCCGTCCCTGATCGGCGCGGGCGCGGTCGCGACGGCGAGCACCGAGGAGCCGGTGCGCCTCTCGGCCCAGTACGTCGACACCGCCGACCGCGCGCTCTCCCGTGCCCGGATCACCCTGCGCCGCCGCGAGGGCGGCGAGGACGAGGGCTGGCACGTCAAGCTGCCGGGCAGCGCCGGCCGCACCGAGATCCACGCACCGCTGACCGCGTCCCGCGCCGTGCCCGCGGCCGTCCGCGAGCCGGTGCTCGGCCACGTCGGCCGCGCGCGGCTCGAGCCGCTCGCCACCCTCGACACCGTCCGCGCGATCACCCGCGTCGCCGACTCCGCCGGCCGCCTGCTCGCCGAGATCGCCGACGACCTCGTCATCGCGCACGACCAGCGCTCGGGCGTCGAGCGGCGCTGGCGCGAGTGGGAGGTCGAGCTCCTCGACGTCCACGGCGACGAGGGCGAGGCGGTCCTCGACGCGATCGAGCAGCGGCTGCTGGCGGCCGGCGCGCGCCCCGCGGAGAGCGCCTCCAAGCTCGCACGCGCGACCGGCGGACCGATCGTGGACGAGCGGCCCGCTCCCCGGGACGGCGGGGAGGCGGCGCTCGCCGCGATCCGCGAGCTCCTGGCCGGTCTGCGCGCGGTCGACCCCCGGGTGCGCCTCGAGGCCGACGACGCGCTGCACAAGATGCGCCTGCACACCCGGCGCCTGCGCAGCGTCCTCGCCGCCTCCCGCTCCGTGCTCGAGCGCGAGGCCCTCGATCCGGTCCGCGACGAGCTGCGCTGGCTCGGCGGGGTCCTCGGCGCCGCCCGCGACGAGGAGGTGCTCGCCGCGCGCCTGCGCACCGCGGTCGAGGAGGCGGGGGAGGGGCTGCCCGCGAAGGCCGTCGCCGGCAGCTCGCTCCTCGACGCCGTCGAGCGCCGGCACGCGATCGCCCTGCAGCGGGTCGCGAAGACCCTGCGCGGCGCCCGCTACCTCGCCCTCCTCGCCTCCCTCGACGCCCTGCTGGCCGACCCGCCGCGGACGGAGAACGCCGCCGACGGCGCGAAGAAGCTGGTCCGCCGCTCCCTCGCGAAGGAGCTCTCGCGCGTCGAGGCGGCCCGGAAGGGCGGGGACGGTCTCGAGGCCCGGCACGAGGTGCGCAAGGCGGCCAAGCGCCTGCGCTACGTCGTCGAGGCCTGGACCGCGGTCGTGCCCGACGCGGTCTCCCCGCGGCGGCGCAGGCTCGCGAAGGCGGCCGAGGCCGTCGCGGACGCGCTCGGCGAGGAGCGCGACGCCCTGGCCGCCCGCGACGTGCTGCGCGCGCACGCCCTCGTGGCGGCCCGCCGCGGGGAGCCGGCCTTCGCCCTCGGAGTGGCCTCGGAGCGCGAGCGACGGCGGGCTGAGGAGGCCGCACGGGCCGGCGACGAGGCGCTCGGGCGGCTGCACTCCCTGTCAAGCTGAGCAGGACGGTCATCCGCACGAAACGGGCGGCGGATAATGTGAATCATGCCTTCCGTCCGTCCACTGCCGTCTGCCCTCCTGCGTCCGCGCCATTTCGACCGTGACGACGTCGTCGTCCATGCCGGACTGTTCTCGCTGGTCAACTCGAGTACGACCCCGCAGGCGGCCTGGACCGAGGACCTGATCGCGCTCGGCGAGGTCCTCGACGAGGCCGAGTTCCCCTACCGCCTCATCCGCGGCACGAAGGGCGCGCCCTTCCTCGCGATCGACCGCTCGCTCGGCGCCGAGCTCGCGACGCTGCTCGCGCGCGCCTTCGCCACCGAGCCCTTCTACGTGAAGACGCTCGACAAGCGCGGCACGCCGCCGCAGCTCCTGGCCGAGGGCGCGATCGCCCCGTACCCGCGCGCCGCGGTCTTCTCGCTCTTCCGCCCCCGCGTCTCCTCGAGCGGCTCGCTGCGCTACGGCGCGCGCAGCGGCGTCCGCCTCGAGTTCTGGAAGGTGGGCGAGGAGGAGATCACCACTCCCGCCGAGAACGCCCTGATGCGCAGCAGCCTCCCGGTCTCCGAGGCGATCGACGCGCACGTCGAGGCCTACGGCCGCACCTGGCCGACCTTCGAGGGCATGTTCGAGCCGCTCGTCAGCGACATCCGCTTCGACGTCGACATCGTCTTCTCCTGGGTCGACGGCACCGACCTGGAGTTCCAGCGCGCCCGTGCCGCGCGGATGGCCAGCTACGTGGTGGGCGAGGGCGACGACGCTCCCGCGCGCTTCCGTCAGATCGACGAGCTCAAGTACGCCCTGCGCAGCGTCTACATGTACGCGCCGTGGGTGCGGCACATCTACATCGTCACCGACTCGCCCCGCCCGCGCTGGCTCGACGAGCACCCCGACGTCACGCTCGTCCGCAGCGAGGACCACTTCCGCGACCTGTCGGTGCTGCCGACCCACAACTCGCACGCCGTCGAGAGCCAGCTGCACCGGATCCCGGGGCTGGCCGAGCACTTCCTCTACTCGAACGACGACATGTTCTTCGGCCGCCCGGTGGACCCGTCGATCTTCTTCTCGCCCGGGGGTATCACCAAGTTCATCGAGGCGACCACCCGCATCGGCATGGGCGACTCCAACGCCTCGCGCAGCGGGTTCGAGAACGCCGCGCGGGTCAACCGCCGGCTGCTCCGCGAGCGCTTCGGCGCGATGACGACCCGCCACCTCGAGCACGCGGCCACGCCGCTGCGCAAGAGCGTGATGGCCGAGCTCGAGAGCGAGTTCGAGCCGGAGTTCACCGCGACCGCCGCGAGCCGCTTCCGCTCGGCGAGCGACGTCTCCGTCACCAACTCGCTCTACCACTACTACGCGCTGATGACCGGGCGCGCGGTGGTGCAGGAGAACGCCTCGGTGAAGTACGTCGACACGACGATGCACCAGGGTCTGAAGGACATGAAGAAGCTGCTGAAGAACCGCGCGGTCGATTTCTTCTGCCTGAACGACGGCAGCTTCCCCGAGATCTCGGCCGAGGTGCGCACCCGCGCCGTGATCGACTTCCTCGAGGAGTACTACCCGATCCCGGCGCCGTGGGAGCGCGTGGACTGAGCGCGGCCCGGCCGGGCGGCGCAGCGCCTGGGCGCTGACGCCGACCGGCTCCGCGCTGGGCGCTGACGCCGACCGGCTCCGCGCTAGGCGCTGACGCCGACCGGCTCCGCGACGGGCGGGTAGAGCTTCTCGGCCTGCTCGATCGGCGCGGCCGTGGCCGGGGCGATCTCGACGCCGTGCGCCGCGAGGATCCGCTCCGTCTCGTTCGCCGAGACGTAGGACACCTCGGTCGACGCGCCGATCGGCACCACCGAGTGCAGCACCGTGCCGTCGTACACGTGGATCAGGTTGAAGGCCTGCGCCGAGTCGCGGGCGCGGGTGCCGCCGACCGGCACGTTGAGGTCCTGCGTGTAGCAGGTGGCCGACGCGACCGAGACGGGGATCCCGGCGAAGGTCGCGGTCGAGGAGTAGTGCAGGTGCCCGGCGATGATGCTGCGGACGTCGGAGCCCTCGAGCACCTCGGCCAGCGCGGGCTGGTCGCGCAGCTCGACGAGCACGGACAGGTCGAGCACGCTCGGGACCGGCGGGTGGTGCATCGCGAGGATCGTGCCGTGCGGAGCGGGGCTCGACAGCTCCTCGGCGAGCCAGTCGAGCTGGGCGTCCGAGATCTCGCCGTAGTGGGCGCCGGGCACGGTCGAGTCGAGCGCGATGATGCGCAGCCCGTTCACGTCGTGCACGCGGTCGATCGGCTGCGTCGTCGGCAGCTGGTCGAGCAGACCCGAGCGGAAGGCGCCGCGGTCGTCGTGGTTGCCCATCACCCAGATCACCTCCGCGCCCAGACGGGTCGCGGCCGGCTCGACGACGGCGCGCAGCTTCGCGTACGCCTCCGGCTCGCCCTTGTCGGCCAGGTCGCCGGTGATGACGATCGCCTCCGGGCGGCCGCCCGAGGCCTCCAGCTCGTCGAACAGGCGGCGGAGCTGCGCCTCGCTGTCGACGTCGGAGCCGTACAGCCCGCCGTCTCCGGCGATGAAGTGGGTGTCGCTGAGGTGAAGGACGAAGTGGTTCGGCCGGGGGTACTCGGCCTGGCGGACAGTCATGATCCTCGGGTTCCACGATCGGTGGGGCCGGCTCGAACGGGCCGGCGTCGGTACGGGATGTCGCATGGTGCTGTACTGCGTTCCGCGGGCCGTGACCTGCACCCGCGGAGCTCAGTCCATCATCGCGGGATGAACGGACGGCCAACGAAGCCCGGCGCGTCATCGAACGGATCTCCCAGGAACGGCGCCGCACGACGGCTCGATCCTCAGCCGGTGCTCAGAGAACGCACCGGGAAGCGACGGCCCGGCTCCAGGAGGGACGCCGTCAGCGGGGAGCCGACGCTCAGAGCTCGAGCAGGAGCCGCGCGTAGAAGGCGATGGCGCGCTCGAACTGGTCGACCTCGACCGACTCGTCGGCGCCGTGGATGCCCAGCTGCTGCTGCGGACTGATCTCGAACGGGATGAAGCGGTAGACCCCGTCGCTGATCGCGTGGAAGTGCCGGGCGTCGCTGCCGCCGGTCTGCACGTAGGGCGCGACGATCGCGTCGGGGAAGACCTCCTGCACGACGCCGCGGAGCACGTCGTAGGGGCCGCCGTCGCCGGGCTCGCCGGTGGGGGAGACGGGGGAGGGCTCGTGCGCGACGCGCACCTCGATCTCGACCTCGGGGTCGTCGATCACGGCGCGGATCCGCTCGACGACGCCGGCGACGGTGCCGCCCGGGTTGATCCGCACGTTCGCCACCGCGCTCGCCGTGGAGGCGAGGACGTTCGCGCCGGTGCTGCCGCGCAGCTGCGTGATGGCGACCGTGGTCCGCAGCATCGCGGCGGAGCGGTTCGAGTGCCCGGCCAGCGCGCCGATGACGGCCTCGGGGTGCTCGTGGGGTCGGGCGTACCAGACGGCGTGCGCGGCGTCGGCGCGGGGCGCGGCGGCGCGCACCAGCTCGGCGATCGGCTCGGGCAGCGTCGAGGGGAACGGGTTCTCGGTGAGGCGGTGGATCGCCCGGGCGAGGCGCTGCGTGGCGAGCATGCCCGGCAGGGGCGGCGGGGCGGAGGCGTGCCCGCCGGCGTCCCGGCAGGTCAGCTCGAGATTCATGATGCCGCGCTCGGTGACGCCGATGACCGCGATCGGGGTCGAGACGCCGGGGACGATGCCGCGGCGGACGTTGCCGCCCTCGTCGAGCACGAAGCGGGGGCGGACGCCGCGGGCCGCGAGCAGCGCGACGATCGAGGGCGCGCCGTCGCCGGCCGTCTCCTCGTTGTGGGTGGAGACCAGGTAGACGTCGCGCCGGGGCCGCTCGCCCCGCAGCACGGCCGCCTCGACGGCCTCGAGCAGGGTCACGAGCGAGCCCTTGTCGTCCAGTGCGCCGCGGCCGACGACGGCGGTGCGCCCGTCGGGACGGAGGACGGTGTCGGCGGCGAAGGGGGCGAT
The DNA here is from genome assembly GCF_013205055.1 of Rathayibacter sp. VKM Ac-2856. Lineage (GTDB taxonomy): Bacteria > Actinomycetota > Actinomycetes > Actinomycetales > Microbacteriaceae > Rathayibacter. The sequence goes on along the minus strand of NZ_JABMLF010000001.1, from coordinate 784,657 downwards.
CGACCAGTCGTCGGGCGTGACGCTGACCACGTCGTAGTGGGCCATCAGCACGGACGGGTCGCCGTCCTCGGTGCCGCGCCAGCGCCAGAGCAGGGAGTGGCCGGCCACCGTCTCGCACTCGAGGGCGGCGTGCAGCGCCGGGTAGAGCTGCTCGAGCAGCTCGCGGAAGACGCGGAACCGGCTCCAGTCGGTCTCGGACTCGTCGGAGTGCGACACCGTGTCGACCCGCAGCAGGGCCTGGAAGCGCTCGAGCGCGGTCGTCGTCACCGGGCTAGCCTACGACGGCGGTCCCGACCCCTCGGACCCGGGGAGCGGAGGTGCGGCATGGGCGTGCGGCCCCTGATCGACCCACTGCCCGAGGTCTGCGTCGTCTACGTCCTCCGCGAGTCGGCCGGCGGCACCGAGGTGCTGCTCGGGCGGAAGCTCCGAGGCCTCGGCGAGGGTCGCGTCGTCGCGCCCGGCGGCAAGCTCGAGCCGGGGGAGTCGCCGGTGTCGGCGGCCGTCCGCGAGCTCGCGGAGGAGGTGGGCCTGCACGCGGATCCCGCCGACCTCGAGCCGCGCGGCGCCCTCGACTACCTCTTCCCGCACCGCCCCGCCTGGAGTCAGCGCTCGCACGTCTTCCTCTGCCGCCGCTGGAGCGGTGAGGTGACCGCGTCGAGCGAGCTCGCCGCCGCCTTCGTCCCGCTGGACGACGTCCCGTACGACCGCATGTGGGACGACGCGCGCTTCTGGCTCCCCGCCGTGCTGCGCTCCGGCGCCGTGGCGGCGAGCGCGTTCGAGTTCGGCGCCGACCTCGAGCACGTCGTCGCCCGGTCCTGATCCCGCTGCCCGCTACACGCCAGACGGACGTCCGACCGCCACGGAGTTGACGATTCGTCAGCGATTCGTAATCTCGTTCTCGGGCGACCAGGGACCCGACCCCGGGACACCGGGCCCGAGGGAAGAGGTGACGGCATGAGGACTCGACCGATGCGTATGACGGCGGCGGTCCTGGCCGTCCTGGCGGTCGTGCTCGGCGCGGGGGTGCTCACCGCGGCACCCGCCGAGGCGCTGAGATCCGGGACGCGATCGGATCGGCCGTGGGTGGTGGAGGTGTACGGCACGCTCTTCGGTCTGCAGACGACGACCTGCACGGGGACCGCGATCGCCGCGGACTGGGTGCTGACGGCGGATCACTGCCCCGCGGACCGGGTCTTCTACCGGTACGCGCCCACTCCCGGCGCCGAGGAGATCAGGGCGGAGGTCCCCGTCGCCGAATCGATCTCCCTCGCCCCCGCGGACATGAAGCTGGTCCGGCTCGCCCAGCCGCAGGAGCTGCCGAGCTATCCGGCGCTGCTGCCGGACGGATACCGGGTCGGCTCGGTCGGCGAGGTCTACGGGATGGGCGACGACTTCTTCGCCCTGCAGAGGAGGGAGAAGGTGTGGGTGGTGCGGCAGGGCCGGATGCCGAAGGGCATCATCGGCATCCACACGACCGGCACGACGGGGGGCGCCGAGCAGATCGGGCAGACCGGTGACTCGGGCGGACCCCTGATCGTCGCCGGTCGCCTCGTCGGCGTCTTCTTCGCCACGACGATGCCGGACGAGCCCGTGCAGATGATGGCGTTCTCCGACGTGCGACCGGCTGTGGCGAAGCTGAAGGAGCTGCAGAAGCACGGCCGCTTCCCCCGTGAGGCGACGTTCGACCGGACGCCCGGGATCATGGACGTCTCGGTCGCCCACGATCGCCTCCAGGTGACGCTGAGCGACGAGCTGATGCACTCGGGGAAGCGCGTCGTGGTCTGGGTGGACGGGCGCTACGTGGGCGAGCTGGCCGACGGTCGTCTGATCTACTCGCAGAAGCGCGAGGTCCCGGGCGGCGCGACGATGATCCCCACGACTCCCGTGGCGGACGGGGGCCTCGTCCAGATCGGCGAGCTGGCGTCGGGCGTCGAGGTGCGGGAGGCCGACCTGCTGTTCCAGCAGCGGCTGAACGGCGTCGACGCCGTCCGGCGGAGCGGCGACCGGCTCGCGGTCACGCTCAGCCGCGCACTGGTGAACTCCGGGAAGCGGGTCGTGATCTGGGTGGACGGCGTCTACCGGGCCGAGGTGCTGGACGACGTCTCGCTCTACGCGTCGAAGACGAACATCGATGACGCCTCGATCGTCGTGCCCGACGGCGCGGTGGAGGAGGGCGCCCTCGTCCAGATCGGCGTGCTGCCCGCCGGCACCGACCTCGAGAAGGCGGAGATCCTCGACGCGCGCATCCTGTGACGATCGCGGCGCCCGGGGACGGCGGCTAGAGCTCGAGCGCGTCGCCCGGCTCGAGCGCGTGGTACTCGCCGCCGCCCTCGCGCGTCGCCCAGCCGAGGCGGTCGTGCCCGAGCTTCTGCCCCGCCTCGGACAGCACGCGCTCGTGCGTCGCGAAGGCGTGCCGGGGCGCGAGCTCGAGGACGTAGTCGATCGATTCCGCGATCTTCATCCACGGGGCGCCGGAGGGCGCCGCCAGCACCTCGACGTCGACGCCCTGCGGCACGGTGAAGGAGTCGCCCGCGTAGTAGAAGCGGCCGTTCACGAGAACCCCGACGTTGTCGATCACGGGGATGGAGGAGTGGATCACCGCGTGGCGGGAGCCGAAGAAGCGCAGCTCGAAGGGGCCGACCTCGACGACGTCGCCCTCGGCGACCGTCTCCACGTCGAAGCCCTCGGCGGCCGCGGCGACGCCGGCCGGGCCGAGGATCCGCAGCGCCGGGTTCGCCGCGCGCAGCCGCTCCAGCTGCTCCGCGGTCCAGTGGTCGGCGTGCTCGTGGGTGATGACGACCGCGACGGTCTCGGCGGTCCCCTCCAGCGCGCGGGTGAAGGAGCCGGGGTCGAGGACGAGCCGCGAGCCCGCCTCCTCGACGAGGACGGTGGCGTGCTCGAGCTTGGTCAGTCGCATGCCTCGAGCCTGTCGCGGCGCCCGCCGCCGTGCAAGACGGTCGTGGAACGCGGTCGGGCGCCCGCTCGATTTGCACCGGGGCGGATCCGTGTGCAACACTCTTCGAGTTGCAAAAACGCGGCCCCATCGTTTAGCGGCCTAGGACGTCGCCCTCTCACGGCGGTAACGCGGGTTCAAATCCCGCTGGGGTCACCACGGCAACACGAGAAGAACCCCCGGTCATGGCCGGGGGTTCTTCTCGTTTAACGGCCCGCTCCCCGGGGTGAGACCGTAGGAATCCCTCACCCTCGGAAGGTCCCCATGCAAGAGCTGCCCGTCTGGTTCGTGACCGGCTCGTTCGTCGTCCTCAGCCTGATCCTGGCCGCGGACCTCCTGCTGGTCTACAAGCGGCCGCACGTGCCGAGCCTGAAGGAGTCCGGCCTGTGGGTCGGCTTCTACGTCACGCTCGCGCTGATCTTCGCCCTGGTGATGCTGCTGCTGGGCGGGGGAGAGGTGGCCGGCCAGTTCGTCGCCGGCTGGCTCACCGAGTACAGCCTGTCGATCGACAACCTGTTCGTCTTCGTGATCATCATGGGCCGCTTCGCGGTGCCGCCGAAGTACCAGCAGGAGGTGCTGATGGTGGGCATCATCATCGCGCTGGTCTTCCGCGGGGTCTTCATCCTCCTCGGCGCCCAGCTGATCGAGAGCTTCAGCTGGATCTTCTACCTCTTCGGCGCCTTCCTCGTCTACACGGCGTGGAACCAGGCGTTCGGCAAGGAGGACGAGAACGAGGGCACCGACAACCTGCTCATCCGCCTGCTGCGCAAGCGCGTGAAGATCTCGGACGAGTTCGACGGCTCGAAGATCCGCACGGTGAAGAACGGCACGAAGTACTTCACCCCGATGCTGATCGTGTTCCTCGCGATCGGCTCGACCGACCTGCTCTTCGCGCTGGATTCGATCCCCGCGATCTTCGGCATCACCGAGAGCCCGTTCATCGTCTTCACCGCGAACATCTTCGCTCTGATGGGCCTGCGCCAGCTCTACTTCCTGCTCGGCGGCCTGATCGACAAGCTCGAGTACCTCAAGTACGGCATCGCGTTCATCCTCGCCTTCATCGGCGTGAAGCTCGTGCTTCACGCCCTGCACGAGAACGACCTGCCCTTCCTCAACGGCGGCGAGCCGCTGCCGGTCTGGGACATCGACACCATCACCTCGCTCGCCGTCATCGTCGTGAGCATGACGGTCGCCACGGTCGCGAGCCTGATCAAGATGCGCCGCGAGCACTCCCACATCGAGCTGCACGACGGCCACCCGGAGGTCGTCGCCGACGCCGACCGGCAGGACCGCGCCGAGAAGAAGTGAGCCGACGATGACGACGACGACGGTCGACCTCCCGCAGGGCGTCCTCCGCCTGACGGTCTCGAGCAGCACCGACGTCGGCGCCGTGCGCCGCGTGAACGAGGACGCGCTCCTCGTCGGTGCGACCCTGGTCGCCGTCGCCGACGGCATGGGCGGGCACGCGCGCGGCGATCTGGCGAGCTCCACCGCCGTCGAGAGCCTGAACGCGAGCACCCCGGACGCGATCGGACCGGTGGCGGACGTCTTCACCCGCGTCGAGACCGCGAACGCCGCCGTCCGCGACCTCGACGTCGGCGGAGCCCTCTGCGGCACGACGCTGACCGGCCTGGCCCTGACGCGACCGGCCGGCGACGGCCCGGCCGAGTGGGCGCTCTTCAACGTCGGCGACTCGCGGGTCTACCGCTGGGACGGCGCGGGGATCCAGCAGCTCACCGTCGATCACTCCGCGGTCCAGGAGCTGGTCTCCGCCGGGCTGCTCAGCCGCGAGGCGGCGGAGTCGCACCCGGACCGCAACATCGTCACCCGCGCGCTCGGCGCCGACGACGAGGTCGAGACCGACGTCTGGACCCTGCCGATCGTGCCCCGGGCGAGCTACCTGCTCTGCTCCGACGGACTCACCAAGGAGCTGTCGGACGCGCGCATCGCCGGGTTCTTCGCCCGCCGCGACGCCGGCGAGCTGGACGGCGTCGACCTCGCCGAGGCGCTCGTGCGCGCGGCGGTCGAGGCCGGTGGCCGCGACAACGTGACGGTCGTCGTGGTCGACGCCGTGCTCGCGCCCCGCGACTGAGCTGTCGATCGTTCTCCAGTAGTCCTGACCCTCGGACAGGTGTCAGCCACTCCGATCCGGGACTGCAGAGCCGGGCTGTGGATGGGCATACTGGAGGGATGGACACCGTCGAGGCTCTCGATCGCGCGAAGACGCGCTTCGCAGAGGGGGACGTCCGAGGAGCCGTGTCGCTGCTCGAGCGCTGTGTCGAGGCCGACCCCACCTGGATCGACCCCCGCGTCCTCCTGTCCGAGCTGTACCGGCGCTCCGGCGACCTCATCGAGGCCGGGCGCTGGGGCTACCTGATCGAGAACTGCGCCGCCCCCGAGGAGCGGCGGGCCTTCGAGCGCGCGCTGGTGCGCACCGACGAGGACCCGTTCGAGTTCGCGGAGCGCGCACTGGTCCGGCCGCTCGAGCTCGCGGCCGAGTCGCCGCACGCCGCGATGATGCTCGCCGCGCTCCCCGCCCGCATCGACGAGGCCGTGCGCTTCGAGGAGGAGTCGCCCGACCCCCTCGACGGCGAGTGGTTCGAGCACGAGGCGCTGCCGGTGAAGCGGCGCTCCGGCTTCGTCGGGATGGTCGGCGCCGCGGTGGCCGCGGTCTTCGTCGTCGGCGGCGTGGTGGTGGGAGCGGCGGCGCTGCTGGTCGTCCCCGCGGTGCTGATCGCGATGCTCGTCGCCCCCTGAGCGCGAGCGCGCCGCGCGGTGCTCGACCCCCGCGCTCCTCCCGGCCGCGCGCCGGCGCGGTGCTATCCTCGGTCAATGCTGTTCGGCCGGCTCCTCCTTCTCCGCCGCGACGAGACCTCGATCTGACAGGCCTCTCTCGTCGCGGTGTCTCTCGTGGGCTGACCACCATTCCTGAGGAAGAGAAACCCGTCATGAACGACAGTTCCCCCGACACCGCGGTGCGCCCGCGCACCCTGGCCGAGAAGGTCTGGGACGACCACCTCGTCGCCAAGGGCGAGGACGGCACGCCCGACCTGATCTACATCGACCTGCACCTCGTGCACGAGGTGACCAGCCCGCAGGCCTTCGACGGCCTCCGCCAGGCCGGCCGCCCCGTCCGCCGCCCCGATCTCACGATCGCGACCGAGGACCACAACACCCCGACCGTCGGCATCGACAAGCCGATCGCCGACCTCACCAGCCGCACCCAGATCGAGACGCTGCGTCGCAACGCCGCCGAGTTCGGCGTCCGCCTGCACTCCCTCGGCGACATCGAGCAGGGCATCGTGCACGTCGTCGGTCCGCAGCTCGGGCTGACCATGCCCGGCATCACCGTCGTCTGCGGCGACTCGCACACCTCGACCCACGGCGCGTTCGGCGCGATGGCCTTCGGCATCGGCACCAGCGAGGTCGAGCACGTGATGGCCACCCAGACGCTGCCGCTGAAGCCGTTCAAGACCATGGCGATCACGGTCGAGGGCGAGTTGCGCGAGGGCGTCACGGCGAAGGACATCATCCTCGCGGTCATCGCGAAGATCGGCACCGGCGGCGGGCAGGGCTACGTGCTCGAGTACCGCGGCTCGGCGATCCGCTCCCTCTCGATGGAGGGCCGGATGACGATCTGCAACATGTCGATCGAGGCCGGAGCGCGCGCCGGGATGGTCGCGCCGGACGAGACGACGTTCGCTTACCTCAAGGGCCGCCCGCACGCGCCGGAGGGACAGGACTGGGACGACGCGGTCGCCTACTGGCGGACGCTGCCGAGTGACGAGGGCGCCGTCTTCGACGCCGAGGTCGTCCTGGACGCCGACGCGCTCGAGCCCTTCGTCACCTGGGGCACGAACCCCGGCCAGGGCGTCTCGCTCTCGCAGGCCGTGCCCGACCCCGACTCGATCGCGGACCCGAACGAGCGCTCGAACGCCCGGCGCGCCCTCGAGTACATGGACCTCGAGGCCGGCACCCCGATGAAGGAGATCCCGGTCGACGCGGTCTTCATGGGCTCCTGCACCAACTCGCGCATCGAGGACCTCCGCGCCTTCGCCTCGATCATCCAGGGACGCACCAAGGCGCCGGGCGTGCGCGTCATGGTCGTCCCCGGCTCCGCCCGCGTGCGGATCGAGGCCGAGGCCGAGGGCCTGGACAAGGTGATCACCGCGTTCGGCGCCGAGTGGCGCTTCGCCGGCTGCTCGATGTGCCTCGGCATGAACCCGGACCAGCTCGCTCCGGGGGAGCGCTGCGCCTCCACCTCGAACCGCAACTTCGAGGGCCGGCAGGGCAAGGGCGGCCGCACCCACCTGGTGTCGCCGCTCGTCGCCGCGGCGACCGCCGTCCGCGGCACCCTCTCCAGTCCGTCGGACCTGGAGCCCGTCCGCGAGCTGGTGGAGGCCTGACCATGGAGAAGTTCGAGACCGTCACCGGTGTCGCGGCGCCGCTGAAGCGCAGCAACGTCGACACCGACCAGATCATCCCGGCCGTGTTCCTCAAGCGGGTCACGAAGACCGGCTTCGAGGACGCGCTCTTCCACGGCTGGCGCCAGGACCCGGAGTTCGTTCTCAACCAGCCGGCCTTCCAGGGCGCGCAGATCCTCGTCGCGGGGCCGGACTTCGGCACGGGCTCCAGCCGCGAGCACGCCGTCTGGGCGCTGCGCGACTTCGGCTTCCGCGTCGTGCTGTCCTCCCGCTTCGGCGACATCTTCCGCGGCAACTCCGGCAAGCAGGGGCTGCTCGCCGCGGCCCTAGCAGAGAGCGACATCGATCGGCTCTGGGAGCTGATCGACGCGACGCCGGGAATAGAAGCGACCGTCGATCTGGTTGGTCGTACGGTCACCGCCGGTGGCGAGACCTTCCCCTTCGAGGTCGACGACTACACTCGTTGGCGCCTGATCGAAGGGCTGGACGACATCGGTCTGACCCTGCGCGACGAAGCGCTCATTTCCGAATTCGAGACCCGTCGCGCGAGCTGGCGGCCCAAGACATTGCCGGTGAAATAGCGTGAACACACTTCTTCAGGACGCCAAGGCGGCGGGAGCACAGGATGCCAAGGCGGCGGGAGCACGAGTGGGGATGACCACCGAGCGGATCACCATCCACGGCGGGCGTCCGCTGAAGGGCCGGATCGAGCTCAAGGGCGCGAAGAACCTCGTCACCAAGGCGATGGTCGCGGCGCTGCTCGGCGAGACCGCCTCGACCCTCCGCGACGTCCCGGACATCAGCGACGTCCGCGTCGTGAAGGGCCTCCTCGAGGTCCACGGCGTCAAGGTGAAGCAGGGCCCCGAGGTGGGCGAGCTGATCCTGGACCCCTCGAACGTGGAGTCCGCGCACTTCGCCGACATCGACGCCCACGCGGGCTCGAGCCGGATCCCGATCCTCTTCTGCGGCCCGCTGCTGCACCGCCTCGGCGAGGCCTTCATCCCCGACCTCGGCGGCTGCCGCATCGGCGATCGCCCGATCGACTACCACCTCGAGGTGCTCCGCAACTTCGGCGCCATCGTCGAGAAGCTGCCCTCCGGCATCCGGATGTCGGCGCCCGAGGGCCTGCACGGCGCGAAGGTGTCGCTGCCCTACCCGAGCGTCGGCGCGACCGAGCAGGTGCTGCTCACCGCGGTCCGCGCCTCGGGCATCACCGAGCTGTCGGGTGCGGCGATCGAGCCGGAGATCATGGATCTCATCAACATCCTGCAGAAGATGGGCGCGATCATCTCGGTCGACACCGACCGCGTGATCCGCATCGAGGGCGTCGACCGCCTCGACGGCTACACCCACCGCGCGCTCTTCGACCGCAACGAGGCCGCCTCCTGGGCCGCCGCGGCGCTCGCGACCGATGGCGACATCTTCGTCGGCGGCGCCCGCCAGCAGGAGATGACCACCTTCCTCAACGTCTTTCGCAAGGTCGGCGGCGCGTTCGAGATCGCCGAGGACGGCATCCGCTTCTACCACCCGGGCGGCGAGCTCAAGCCGGTCATCATCGAGACCGACGTGCACCCCGGCTTCATGACCGACTGGCAGCAGCCGCTCGTCGTGGCGCTGACGAAGGCCAAGGGCGTGTCGATCGTGCACGAGACCGTCTACGAGCAGCGCTTCGGCTTCGTCGACGCCCTGGTCGAGATGGGCGCCACCATCCAGATCCACCGCGAGTGCCTCGGCGGGCAGGCCTGCCGCTTCGGCCAGCGCAACTTCATGCACTCCGCGGTCATCTCCGGCCCCTCGAAGCTGCACGGCGCCGACATCGTCGTGCCGGACCTCCGCGGCGGCTTCTCGCACCTGATCGCCGCGCTCTCGGCCGAGGGCACCTCCTCGGTCTCGAACGTCGGCATCATCAGCCGCGGCTACGAGAACTTCCTCACCAAGCTCGAGCAGCTCGGCGCCGACTTCTCGCTCGACGCGTAGCCGACCGCCGGAGCGCCTCCGGCTCGCACCACCCGCGGCTCCGGCTCGCAGGATTTCCCGATCCCGCGAGCCGGAGCCGTTTTCGCGTGCCGGAGGTGTTTCCCGCGTGCCGGAGTTGCCGCCGTCGCTCCTGCCTGATGTTCGGCTCGTGGTTTCGGGTCCGGCTCGTGGTTCCGGCCGTTTTCCGCGTGCCGGAGTCGTTTCTGCGTGCCGGAGCCTTCGCGGTCGTCCGGTGCCCGATGTTCGGCTCGCGATTCCGGCTCTGGCTCGTGGTTCCGGCCGGCTTCCGCGTGCCTGAGTCGTTTCCGCGTGCCGGAGCTGTCGCCGCGGATCTGCACCCGAGGTTCGGCTCGTGGTTTCTCCTCCGGCTCGTGGTTCCGGCCGGTTTCCGCGTGCCGGAGTCGTTTCTGCGTGCCGGAGCTGCCGCCGTCGTGGGGTGGCTGATGTCGGGCTCGTGGCTCCGGGTCGGGCTCGTGGTTCCAGCTGTTTCCCGCGTGCCGGAGTCGTTTCTGCGTGCTGGAGCTGTCGCCGCAAATCTGCACCCAATATTCGGCTCGTGGTTTCTCCTCCGGCTCGTGGTTCTGGCCGGTTTCCGCGAGCCGGAGTCGTTTCTGCGTGCCGGAGGTCGGGTGGGGCACGCGCCGGGGCGCGGCGCGGTGCGCGTGAGGCGGCGCGTCGGCCTCGGCACGCCGCGGCGGAGCACCGGGACGCGCCCGCACCGGACGCCTCGCGGGCGGGAGCGGCGCGGGATGCGAGGATGGGCGGGTGTCTGAACGAAGCCGTCCATCCATCTTCTGGCTGCTCGCGGCGTTGGTGATCCCCACGATGACCGCCTCCGTCGACCTGCGGATCCGCGACATCGACAAGATCCCCGACAAGGGCGCGTTCGTCTTCGCGCCGAACCACTACAGCGAGATCGACCCGTTCATCACGGGCTGGGTGCTCTGGCGCGCCGGTCGCGCCCCGCGCTTCCTCGCGAAGGCGTCGCTGTTCAAGGTCCCGGTCGTCGGATCGATCCTGCGCGCGTCGGGGCAGATCCCGGTCGAGCGGGCCGGCTCCGTGCGCGGCAGCGAGCCGCTGAAGGCGGCGAAGGAGCTGGTCGACACCGGCGGCTCGGTCCTCATCTACCCCGAGGGCACGCTCACCCGCGACCCCGAGCTCTGGCCGATGCGCGGCAAGACCGGCGCGGTGCGGATGGCCCTGCAGTACGGGCTCCCCGTCGTGCCGATGGCGCACTGGGGCACCCAGCAGCTGATGGGCCGCTACTCCAAGAAGATCACCCTCTTCCGCCGCAAGCGCGTCGACGTGCTGGTCGGCGACCCGGTCGACCTGTCGGCGTTCCGCGGGCGCAGCCTCGACTCCGCCACCCTCAACGAGGCGTCGGTCGTCGTGATGGCCGCGATCACCCGGCTGCTCGAGGAGCTGCGCGGCGAGACGGCGCCGGAGAAGCGCTGGAACCCGGCCGAGCACAACCAGAAGGGCACGGGACGCTTTGAGTCGGAGCAGTAGGGCGGAGAAGGCGCCCATCCCCGTTCCCCGCCGCGTCGCCGTCCTCGGCGCCGGCAGCTGGGGGACCACCTTCGCGAAGATCCTCGCCGACGGCGGCTCGGACGTCGTCATGTGGGCGCGACGGGCCGAGCTGGCCCGCGAGATCACCGAGGCCAAGCGCAACAGCGACTACCTCCCCGGCATCAACCTCCCGCGCAACATCCGGGCGACCCCGCGGATCGAGGAGGCGCTCGAGGGCGCCGACCACGTCTACCTCTCCATCCCCTCGCAGACGCTGCGCGGGAACCTCGAGGCGATCGCGCCGTTCCTCACCGAGCGGACCGTGCTGGTGAGCCTGATGAAGGGCGTCGAGAAGGGCAGCGGGCAGCGGATGAGCGAGGTGATCTCGCAGGTGCTGCCGATCGACCCGACCCGCATCGCCGTGGCCTCCGGGCCGAACCTCGCGCTCGAGATCGCCAAGGAGCAGCCGACCGCGGCCGTCATCGCCTCGGAGAGCCTCGTCACCGCCCAGGAGGTCGCGCTCGCCGCGACCAACCGCTACTTCCGCTCCTACGTCAACACCGATGTGATCGGCACCGAGTTCGGCGGCGTGCTGAAGAACCTGATCGCCGTCGCGATCGGCATCGTCGACGGGGTCGGCTACGGCGAGAACACCAAGGCGTCGATCATCACCCGCGGGCTCGCCGAGATGACCGACTTCGCCGTCGCGTACGGCGGACGGCCCGAGACGATGTCCGGGCTCGCGGGCCTCGGCGACCTGATCGCCACGTCGAGCTCGTCGCTCTCGCGCAACAACACGGCCGGGCGCCTGCTCGGCCAGGGCTACAGCTTCGGCGACGTCGTGAAGTCGATGCAGCAGACGGCGGAGGGGCTCTCCTCGGTCGCGCCGATCCTCGAGCTCGCCCGCGCCCGCGGGGTCGACATGCCCATCGTCGAGCAGGTGTCGCAGGTGCTCGCCGGTACGCTCGATCCGAAGGACATCGCGCCGCATCTGACCACGGATTCGGACGAGCCCCAGGGGGAGAGGAACCTCGATGACCAGCAAGCTCGCAGTGGCCGTTCTGTTCGGGGGGCGTTCAAGCGAGCACTCGATCAGCTGCGCAACGGCGGCGGGGGTGCTGCGGGCGATCGATCGTGACCGCTTCGACGTGATCCCGGTGGGGATCACGGCCGACGGCGCGTTCGTGCTCGAGGAGGACCGCCCGGAGAAGTTCGCGCTCGACGCGAGCGCCCTGCCGCGGGTCGAGGACAACGGCACGCGCGTGCGCTGGCCGGAGTCGGCCCTGTCGCGCGAGCTGAGCGTCACCGCGGCCGACGGCACCGTCCGCTCGCTCGGGGACATCGACGTGGTGCTGCCGATCCTGCACGGCCCCTGGGGCGAGGACGGCACCGTCCAGGGGATGCTCGAGCTGGTCGGTCTGCCCTACGTCGGCTCGGGCGTGCTCGCGTCCGCGCTCGGGATGGACAAGCACTTCACCAAGACCGTCCTCCGGGCCGCGGGCATCGCCGTCGCCCCCTGGTACACCGTGACCGAGGCGGAGTGGCGGGACGACCCGAGCGACGCTCTCGCGGCCCTCGACGAGCTCGGCCTGCCCGCCTTCGTGAAGCCGGCCCGCGCGGGGTCGAGCGTCGGCGTGAGCCGTGTCGACGAGCGCTCGCAGCTGGACGCGGCGCTCGACGAGGCCTTCTCGCACGACTCGCGGGTGCTGATCGAGTCCGCGATCGTCGGCCGCGAGGTCGAGATCGGCGTGCTCGGCGGGCGCCGCGGGGCATCGGCCCGCGCCTCCGTCGCGGGGGAGGTCGTCGTCAGCGGCGGCGGGTTCTACGACTTCGAGGCCAAGTACCTCGGGATGAAGGGCGTCGAGCTGGTCTGCCCGGCGGAGCTCACCGAGGGCGAGCTCGAGGAGATGCGCGCCCTGGCCGTCAGCGCCTTCAGCGCGATCGGCGCCGAGGGCCTCGCCCGCGTGGACTTCTTCCTGACGGCCGACGGCTTCGTGATCAACGAGATCAACACGATGCCCGGCTTCACGCCGATCTCGATGTTCCCGCGGATGTGGGGCGCGAGCGGCGTCGACTACCCGGACCTGATCAGCGAGCTGCTCGACCTGGCGCTCGAGCGCGTCCCGGCCGCGGTCCGATGACCGGCGCGGGCCTCGGGCTCCGGCTCGCACCGGGCCCGCGGGCCCCGTTCGAGCAGATCCGCGAGGGGATCACCGCGCAGGTCGCCGCGGGCGCCCTCCTCGTCGGGACGCGGCTGCCGGCGGTCCGGGCGCTGGCCGAGGAGCTCGGCGTGGCCCCGGGCACGGTCGCCCGCGCGTACAAGGAGCTCGAGGCGGCGGGGATCGTCGAGACGCGGGGCCGCGCGGGAACCGTGGTGTCCGGCGGCGTGGACGCGGTCGAGCACGAGCTGCAGCTCGCGGCGGGCGTGTACGCGGCGCGGGCGAGAGCGCTCGGAGCGACGCCGGAGCGGGCGGCCGAGGTCGTGTCCGCGGCGCTCCGGGCTGCGGGTTGACGCAGGCCCGACGCGCGCCCGACGCGGCTCAGCCCGCGGGCGTGGTCGGCGGGTCGAGGGTGTCCGTCTCCGAGACGTTCGTGCAGGCGCGCTCCTGCGGGAGGTACGAGACGGCGTTGGCGAGGTCGACCACGGCCGAGGTGCCCGAGGCGCGGCTCTGGTCGACGGTGATCTCGACGGCCGGGTCGCGGCCGTAGGTGGTCAGCGTGTAGATGTCGTCGGCGGCCTGCGACTCGTCGATGATCCAGTCCACGCCGCTGACCGAGACGCAGAGCTCGGTCGTGGGGCCGGGCGGGGTGACGCCGCAGTGCAGGATGACGGCCGCGGGGGTGCCCCACGCCGCAGTGCCCTGCGCGTTCGTCTCGCGCTCGGGCAGCTCGGCGACGACGTCGGGCAGGCGCACCGAGACTTCGGCGCAGCCCTCGTTCGTCGCGTCCGCGGCCGGCTGCAGCGCCACGGCGGCCGAGCAGCCGCTCAGGAGCAGGACGGCGGAGGCGGCGACCAGGGGAGCGGGGAGGAGGCGGGAGGACATCGACGGCAACGCTAGCGTGTGAACCATGGCACCGGATCCGAGCCCCACCCTGGCCGAGCTCAGCGAGGGCGAGGTGCTCGCGCGCATCCTGCGCAGGCTCGGCGGCCGCGGTGCCGAGACGCTCGTCGGGCCGGGCGACGACTCCGCGGTCCTGCGGGCTCCGGACGGCCGCTTCGTCGTGACGACGGACATGATGGTGCACGGCCCCGACTTCCGGCTCGCCTGGTCCACGCCGTTCGATCTCGGCTGGAAGGCCGCCGCGTCGAACCTCTCCGACGTGGCCGCGATGGGAGCCCGGCCGACCGCGCTCGTGGTCGCCCTCGCCGCCCCGCAGCAGCTCGGCGTCGACGTGCTCGAGGGGATCGCGGACGGACTCGCCGCGGGCTGCGCGGCGATGGCGCCCGGCTGCGGCGTCGTCGGCGGGGACCTGTCCGCCTCCGCGACGCTGACCCTCGCGATCACCGCGTTCGGCTCGCTGGACGGCCGGCCGCCGGTGCTGCGCGGCGGGGCGCGCCCGGGCGACGTGATCGCGACCGCCGGGCCGCTGGGCGTCGCCGGGCTCGGCCTCCGGCTGCTCTTCGAGCGCGCGCGCACCGGCGGCGAGCCCGACGCGGCGCTCGCCCGGGCCCTGCGCGCGGAGCACCCGGGAGTGCTCGACGCTCAGCTGCGGCCGACCCCGCCGATCGCGGCCGGTGTCGCGGCGGGCGGAGCGGCCACGGCGATGATGGACGTCTCGGACGGCGTCGTCCTCGACGCGCAGAGGATGGCCCGGGCGAGCGGGGTCGTCCTCGACCTCGACGCCGACGCGGTCGACGCGCACGCGGCGCCCCTCACCGCCGTCGACGGGATCGACGCGGCGCTCGCCCGCTCCCTGGTGCTCGGCGGGGGCGAGGACCACGCGATGCTCGCCTGCTTCCCGGCCGGCGCGGCGCTGCCTCCGGGCTTCATGGTGCTGGGCGCCGTCCGCGAGGGCGAGCCGGAGGTGCGGCTGGGCGGTCTCGCGCTGGACGAGCGCGGCGGCTGGGACCCCTACCTGGGCTGGGACGGCGCCGCGGGCTGATCCGCCGCGGCGGGCGAGGCCCACCAGATCGTGGTCTCGCCGTAGTCCTTCCGCCGGTCGCGCTCGAGTCCCGCGGGCCAGCGCGGCTCCGGGCTGCGCGAGCTGCGCTCGACGACGACGACCGAGTGCTCCGCGAGCAGCGGCAGGACGCCGGCGAGGTCGGCCGCCAGCTCGTCCTCGGCGAGGTCGTAGGGCGGGTCGAGGAAGACGGTGTCGGCGTTGACGGCGGGGGAGCCGTCCAGGAACGAGCGCACGGAGGCGATCACCACCTCGATGCGCGGCTTCGGCCGCTTGTTCGCGCCGGCGGCCGCCGTGATCGCGCGGGCGTTCTCGCCGGCGGTCTTCGCGGCCTCCGCATCGCGCTCCACCAGCAGCACCGAGGCGGCGCCGCGACTGGCCGACTCGAGACCGAGGGCGCCGGAGCCGGCGTAGAGGTCGATCACGGTCGCCCCGTCGAGCGCGTCGCGGGCCTCGAGGGCCGAGAAGATCGCCTCGCGCACCCGGTCGCTCGTGGGCCGGGTGCCGGCGCGGGGGACCCGCAGGGTGAGCGATCCGGCGAAGCCGGCGATGATCCTGGTCACCGTTCCGAGCATAGGACGCACGAACGAGGCCTGAGAGCCCCCCGGAAGGCTGAGCCCTTTTCCGGCTCGCACTGCGAGAATCTGCAGATGACGTCCCTGGATGAGAACCGGTCCGCAGTCGGCACGGCACCGGAGAGCGATGCGGCTCCCGGATCGGCGATGACCCGCGAGGAGTTCAGCGCCCACTGCACCGCGATCCTGAAGAACCTGTGCAGCGTGATCGACGGCAAGGACGCCGAGGTCTCGATGGCGCTGACGGTCTTCCTGGCCGGCGGCCACCTGCTGATGGAGGACGTCCCCGGCACCGGCAAGACCGTGCTCGCGAAGTCACTGGCGGCGTCGGTGGGCGGCTCGGTCTCGCGCGTCCAGTTCACCCCCGACCTGCTGCCGTCGGACGTCACCGGCGTCTCGGTGTTCAACCAGGCCACCCGCGACTTCGAGTTCAAGCCGGGACCGGTGTTCGCCAACGTCGTGATCGGCGACGAGATCAACCGCGCGTCGCCGAAGACGCAGTCGGCGCTGCTGGAGTGCATGGAGGAGCGCCAGGTCTCCGTCGACGGCGAGACCCACCTGCTGCCGCGGCCGTTCGCGGTCGTCGCGACGCAGAACCCGGTCGAGATGGAGGGCACCTACAGCCTCCCCGAGGCGCAGCGCGACCGCTTCATGGCGCGGCTCTCCCTCGGCTACCCGGATGAGCGCGCCGAGCTCGAGATGATCCGCACCCGCGACTCCGCCAGCCCGCTCGAGGAGCTGCGACAGGTGGTCCGGCACGACCAGCTCCTCGGGATGATGGAGTACGTCCAGTCGATCTACGTCGCCCCGCCCGTGCAGGAGTACGTGGTGGCGATCATGCAGGCGACCCGGATCGACCCCGAGCTGCGCCTGGGCGGCAGCCCGCGCGCGACCCTCCAGCTGATCGCCGCGGCGAAGGCGCTCGCCGCGATCAACGACCGCGACTTCGTGGTGCCGGACGACATCGACGTGCTCGCCGTGCCGGTGCTCGGCCACCGCCTGCTGCCCGCGACGCGGCTCCCCGGCCGCTCCGGCACCGGCGCCTCGCACTCCGTGAGCGAGATCGTCCAGCGCATCGTCGCCGCCACCCCCGTCCCGTTCAGCGGCCGTGCCGACTGAGCCCCGCCGTCCCGAGCCCGGTCGCACAGGGCAGCGCCGCACCGGGCAGCGCCGCACCGGGCAGCGCCGCACCGGACAGCGCCGTCCCGGGCAGTGGACGGGCCGCGTCGGCGGACTCCCGGCCCTCCGCGGCACGGCCCTCACCCTGCGCGGCTGGGCGCTCGTCGTGCTCGGCGCGGTCGCGATCGTCGTCGCGCCGATCATCGAGTTCCGCGAGCTGCTCTTCGTCGGCATCGTCCTGCTCGGCCTGCCGGTCGCAGCCGTCCTCTCCCTGCTCGTGGTGACCCCCGTGCTGCAGGTCCAGCGCCGCTTCGCTCCCCAGGTCGTCGCGGTCGGCGACGTCGTCGACGTCGACGTGGTCCTCGACAACCGCGGTGCGGCGCTCCGGGCGGGCGCACGGGCGGAGGACCGGCTCGACCGGGTCGAGCGCGGTCTCGTGACCGGGCGCACCGTCGCGCGCGGCGCCTTCACGCTGCCCTCGGTCGCCCTGCGGGGGAGCGGAGCCAGCCGGGTCCGGGCGCGCTACCGGCTCCCCGCCGGCCGGCGCGGCATCCACCGCATCGGTCCGCTGCGCCTCACCCGCGGCGACGCCTTCGGGCTCGCCGTCCGCGAGACGATCGCCGGCGCGGCCCAGCCCTTCGTGGTGACGCCGCGCGCCGTCCCGCTGCAGAGCGACGTGCTCGACGCGCACGGCGCGGGCGGCTCGAGCCCCGTCGCGCACGCCACGGCCGGCGCGGGGACGGACGACGTCATCCCGCGCGACTACCGTCCCGGCGACGCCATGCGCCGCGTGCACTGGCGCGCGAGCGCGCGCTCGGGCGAGCTCAAGGTGCGCCAGGACGAGCAGAACACCGACCCGCATGCGTGGATCCTGCTGGAGACCCGCGCCGCCCGCGTCCTCGACGAGCGCGGCGGCGACGACCGCCTCGAGTGGGCGGTCTCGATGACCGCCTCGCTCGCGGTGCACCTGCTCGAGCGCGGCTTCGAGACGCACCTGGTCGAGACCGGTGCCGCCGACGAACCCGCCCGCTCCGAGGACGAGCGCGAGGTCGCGCACGACGTTCTCCTGCGCCTCGCCGAGCTCGCCCCCGCCGCCGAGTCGGTGGAGGCCGTCGGGCGGATCGCCGCCGAGATGCGCGACGCCGGCGGCAGCCGCCCGGTCTTCGCCGTGCTCTCCCGGCTGCACGAGGAGGACCTGGCCGCGCTCGCCTCCCTCGCCGCGCACGCGCGCCCGGCCGTGGCGTTCGTCGTCGGCGGCACCCCCGAGGAGGAGGCGGCCCTCGCGTCGCTCGGCTGGTACCCGGTGCCCGTCACTCCGCGCACCCCGATCGAGGAGGCGTGGGCGCAGGCCCTCGCCCTGCGGGTGGTCGCGTGATGCGCCGCGCCCGCGACGCCCGCTCGGGCTCCGTCCTCCTGTCCGCGCTGCTGTGGCTCGCCCTCGTCGTCGCGGCCTCCGGGATCTGGCGCCTGCTCGAGGGGATCGGCTGGCTCGTCCAGCTCGCCGTCGCCGTGGGCGTGGTGCTGGCCGTGCCCGCCGCGGCGCGCGCCTTCCGCGCGCACCCCGTGCTCCCGCCGCTCCTCGGCACCCTCACCGCCGTCGGCGTCCTCACCGCGATGTTCGTCCCCGCGCAGGCGCTGCTGTTCCTCGTCCCCACCCCGGGCACCGTGGGCGACGCTCAGGCGCTCGCGCAGGCGGGCTTCACCTCCATCGCGGAGCAGGGCCTCCCCGCGAACGCCGACCAGGGCATCTCGTTCCTCCTCGTCGGCGGTGTCGTCGTGCTCGCCTGGGCCGCCGATCTCTTCGCGTTCTCGGTGCGGCTGCCGGCGCTCGCCGGTCTCTTCCCCGCCACGCTGCTTGCCGTGCCGGCGATCATCGATCCGGCCGAGGTGTCCTGGCCGAGCCTGCTGCTGACCGCCCTGGTCTACCTCGGGATCCTCGCCGTGAGCGCGCGGCCCGAGCGCCGCGGTCCCCGCCGGGCCTCCCTCGGCGCCGCGGTGCCCTCGGTCGCGATGGCCGGCGTGGTCGTGATCGCCGCCGGGCTCGTCGCGGGCTCCGCCGGCGGCTTCACCCGCGTCTCGACGCCGTCCGGGGTCTCCGGCACGCTCTTCAACGGCTCGATCGACCCCGTCGTCGCCCTCGGCGCGGACCTGCGCCGGCCCAACCCCGTGACGGTGCTGCGCTACTCGACCGACTCCGATCTGCCGGTGTACCTCCGGGTGCTCACCGTGTCGGACTTCGAGGGCGAGGACTGGGCGCCGAGCGACACGGAGGAGACGGCCGACATCGAGGCGCCGATCGCCCCGGCCGGGCTCGGCGAGGCCGTGCCGCGCGAGACGGAGGAGGTCGACGTCTCGGTCGAGACCCTCCGCAGCCGCTGGCTCCCGGTGCCGTACCCCGTCTCCGAGCTGAGCGGCGTCGGCGAGGGCTGGCTGCAGGACGTGCAGGACGGCTCGATCCGCGGCGACGCCACCACCCGCGCGGGCGACGAGTACGAGGTGCAGGCGCTGCGCCTCGAACCCGATCCGCAGCAGCTGCTCGACGCGCCGGTGCCCACCGGTTTCGAGCGCTATCTCTCGCTCCCGGAGGACGTGCCCGAGATCGTCCGCAGCACCGCGGCCGAGGTCACGGCCGAGGCGGTCACGGCGTACGACCGGGCCCGCGCACTGCAGACCTTCTTCCGCTCGTCCGAGTTCCGCTACTCCGAGGACACCCCGGCCGAGGAGGGCTACGACGGCGACGGCGTCGGCGTGCTCTCCGCCTTCCTGGAGGTCCGCGAGGGCTACTGCGTGCACTTCGCCTCGGCGATGGCCGTGATGGCGCGCGAGCTCGGCATCCCCTCGCGGCTCGCGATCGGCTACCAGCCGGGCTCGGTCGTTCCCTCGCCGGGCAGCGACCTGACCAGCTACCGCGTGCAGTCCTCCGACCTGCACGCCTGGCCGGAGCTCTACTTCGAGGGCGTCGGCTGGCTGCCCTTCGAGCCGACGCCGAGCCGCGGCGCCCCGGCCTCGTACACGCTCCCGAGCGCGACGACGTCCGCTCCGTCGACCACCCCCGGCGCCGCCGCGAGTGCGGCGCCCGGTGCCGAGCCCGGCGAGACCGCGACACCGACGCCCACCGCGTCGAGCGCGACGGCGACGCCCGGAGCGCTCGGCGGCGGCACCGCGGCGACCGCGCCGGTCGTCACGCTCTGGTCGCTGCTGCTCCTGCTGCTGCTCGTGCCCTGGCTCGTCCGCGTCGTCCAGCGCGCGCTGCGCCGGCGCCGGGCGGCGGACGGCGCGCTCGAGCCCGCGTGGGCCGAGCTGCTGGCGAGCGCGCGCGACCTTGGCGTCCCCGTCGAGGAGGGCGAGTCGCCCCGGACCCAGGAGGCGCTGATCTCGGCGGCCCTCGGCGAGGACGAGGGCGCCCGCTCCGCGCTGCGCCGCCTCCGCGAGGGGGTCGAGCGCGTCCGCTTCGCTCCGGGGGCCGCGGACCAGGCGGCAGGCTGGAGCGCCGCGTCGGCGGTGGTCGCGGGTCTGCGCTCCTCGGCCGGGATCGGCGTGCGGCTGACCGCCGCTGTCGCGCCGCGATCGGTCCTCCCGGGTCTCGCGAGGGCCGGGCGTCCGAGGTCCGACCTATGATCGTCGGGTGATCCCGGACCCCCTCGACGCCTCGCTCGCGCCGCTGATCGGCCCGCGGACCGCGACCCCGATCGAGAAGGCCTTCGGCTACCGCACGGTCGGCGAGCTCCTCGGCCACTACCCCCGCCGCTACGCCAAGCGCGGCGAGCTGACCGAGCTGTCCCGCCTCCCCGTGGGCGAGAGCGTGACGATCGTCGCCGAGGTCCGCGAGGTGCGCTCGCGCGAGATGCGCAACCGCCGCGGCGGCCTGCTCGAGGTGATCATCTCGGACGGCACCGGCACGCTCTCGCTGACCTTCTTCGGCCAGCCCTGGCGGGCCTCGCAGCTGCACCGCGGTGCGCGCGGCATCTTCGCGGGGACGGTGTCGATGTTCCGCGACACGAAGCAGCTCACCCACCCCGACTACCGCCTCTTCGACGACGAGGAGGTCACCGCGCACGGCCCCATCGGCGCCTCGCCGCTCGCGAAGGACTGGGCCGAGCGGCCGATCCCGATCTACCCGGCGACGAGCGCGATCTCGAGCTGGCAGCTGCAGGCGGCGATCGGCGTGCTCCTGGACGGCCTCGGCGAGGTCCCGGACCCGATCCCCGCGCAGGTGCGCGCGGATCGCTCGCTGCTCGACCTCGGCGCGGCGCTCGAGCTGATCCACCGCCCGCAGCGGGAGGGCGAAGAGGCGACGGCGCGCGACACGCTCCGCTTCCACGAGGCCTTCCTGCTCCAGCTGGCCCTGCTCGAGCGGCGGGCCGCGGCGCGGTCGACGCCGGGCTCCCCGCGCATCGCGGCGGCCGGCGGCCTGCTCGAGCGCTTCGACCGGGCGCTGCCGTTCACCCTGACCGGCGATCAGCAGTCGGTGGGCCGCGAGATCGCCGCCGACCTGGCCGCGGAGACGCCGATGTCGCGGCTCGTGCAGGGCGAGGTCGGCTCCGGCAAGACCCTGGTCGCGCTGCGCGCCATGCTCGCCACCGCCGAGAGCGGCGGGCAGGCGGCCCTGCTGGCGCCGACGGAGGTGCTCGCCGGGCAGCACCTGCGCTCGATCGTCCGGACGCTCGGTCCCCAGCTGGCGGCCGAGCTCTCGCCGACCCTGCTCACCGGCGGCCTGGGCGCCGCGGCCCGGCGCGCGGCGCTGCTGCGGATCGTCTCCGGCACCGCGAAGATCGTCGTCGGCACCCACGCCCTGCTCGGCGACAAGGTCTCGTTCTACGACCTCGGCCTGGTCGTGATCGACGAGCAGCACCGCTTCGGCGTCGACCAGCGCGACGCGCTGCGGCGGAAGGGCGCCCAGCCGCCGCACGTCCTCGTGCTCACCGCGACGCCCATCCCGCGCACCGTCGCGATGACGGTCTTCGGCGACCTCGACGTCTCCACCATCCGCGAGCTGCCCGCCGGGCGCCCCGGCATCACCAGCCACGTGGTGCCGCTGGCCGATCATCCGGCGTGGATCGCGCGGGCGTGGGAGCGGGCCGAGGAGGAGATTCGCAAGGGCCACCAGGTCTACCTCGTCTGCCCGGCGATCGAGCCGGGGGAGGCGGCGGAGGGCCCGCTCGCCGCGGAGGACGAGCCCGCCGCGACGCCGCTCTCGACGGTGTCGGAGACCATCGACGGCGTCCGCAGCCACGCCCTGCTCGGCGCGCGCCGCTCGGCGGCCCTGCACGGCCGGATGAGCGCCGAGGAGAAGGACGCGGTGATGCGCGCCTTCGCGGCCGGCGAGATCGACGTCCTCGTCTCGACCACGGTGATCGAGGTCGGCGTCGACGTGCCGAACGCCTCGATGATGGTCGTCCTCGACGCCGAGCGCTTCGGGGTGTCCCAGCTGCACCAGCTGCGCGGGCGGATCGGACGCGGCGGCGTGCCCGGCGTGTGCCTGTTCGTCACCGCCGCCGAGGCGGGGACGACGGCCCGCGAGCGCGTGGAGGCCGTCGCGGCGACCCTCGACGGCTTCGAGCTGGCCGAGGTCGACCTCGAGCTGCGCCGCGAGGGCGACGTGCTCGGCGACTCGCAGTCGGGCGGGCGCTCCTCGCTCCGCCTGCTGCGCGTGGTGCAGGACTCCTGGCTCATCCTCGAGGCGCGGGTGCTGGCCGAGCGGCTGCTCGAGACCGACCCGGTGCTCGCCGGTCACGACCGGCTCCGCGCAGCGCTCGAGCGCCGGGTGCAGGAGCGCGACCGCGAGTTCCTCGGCAAGAGCTGACCCCGTGGGCCCCCGGCCCGGGCGGGGGCGCCCGATACGCTGAGGACATGGCCCGCATCGCCGTCGTCCCCGGTTCGTTCGATCCCGTCACCCTCGGGCATCTCGATGTCATCGAGCGCGCCGCGCGGCTCGTCGACGAGCTGCACGTGGTCGTCGTGCACAACCCGTCCAAGACCGCGCTGCTGCCGATCGCGCAGCGGGTGGCGCTGATCGAGCAGTCGATCGCCGAGGCCGGGATCGAGGGGACGATCGTCGTCGCGTCCTGGAGCATGGGCCTGCTGGTCGACTACTGCACGGACGTCGGCGCGAGCATCCTGGTGAAGGGCATCCGCTCGCAGGTCGACGTGGCGTACGAGACGCCGATGGCGATCGTGAACCGCAATCTCGCGCACGTCGAGACCGTCTTCCTGCTGCCCGACCCGGCGCACGCCCACGTCTCGTCCTCGCTCGTCCGCCAGGTCTCGGGGCTCGGCGGGGACGTCGCGCCCTACGTGCCGCCGTCCGTCGCCGCGTTCCTCGCCTCCTGAGCGCCGCCCGCTTGCACGATCCCGCCCCGGCTGGCAACCGCCGGGCCCCCGTGCGCGGGGCGTCGGCGGAGCCTGGGAGAATGACAGGATGACTGCGATGCGCGTGGCCGCCTGGGCCCTCGAGGGGATCCCCGAGGTGGTCCCCGGGGACGACCTGCTCGAGCTGATCCTCTCGGCGATCGAGGCCGCTCCGGAGCCCGACCGCCCCGTCGACGGCGACGTGCTCGTGGTGACCAGCAAGGTCGTCTCGAAGGCCGAGGACCGCGTCGTCGCGGCCGACGACCGCGAGGACGCCATCACCGCGGAGACGGTCCGCGTGGTCGCGACCCGCGCGCACGCGCACGGGGTCACCCGCATCGTCGAGAACCGCCTCGGCATCGTCCAGGCCGCGGCCGGAGTCGACTCCAGCAACGTCGCTGAGGGCACCGTCCTGCTGCTGCCCGAGGACCCGGACGCCTCCGCCCGCGCGCTCTGCACGGGTCTGCGCGAGCGGCTCGGCGCCCGGGTGGGCGTCGTCGTCAGCGACACCCTCGGCCGGGCGTGGCGGGTCGGCCAGACCGACGCGGCGATCGGAGCGGCCGGGCTGCTCGTCGTCGACGACCTGCGCGGAGCCGTCGACGCCCTCGGGCGGACGCTCGCGGTGACCATGCCCGCGGTGGGCGACGAGATCGCCGCCCTCGGCGACCTGGTGAAGGGCAAGGCGACCGGGCACCCCGTCGCCGTCGTCCGCGGTCTCGGCCGGCTCGTCGCCGGACTCGAGGCCCCGGGCGCCCGCACCCTGACCCGCACGGGGCCGGACGACATGTTCCGTCTCGGCGCCGACGAGGCCTACGCCGAGGGCTACGCCGCCGGTGTCGCCGCTGCCGCGGGGCAGGTGGCCTCGTGAGCGGCGCCTGGACCGCCGTCGTCGTCTACCGGGGACGGGGCATCTCCAAGACGCGCCTCGAGCTCAACGCGCGCTCGGCCCTCGCCGAGGCCTTCCTGCTCGACACCCTCGCCGCCGTCGGGGGAGCGGTCGCGGTGGGCGCCGTCGTCCTCGTCACCTCCGACATGTCCGCCGTCGAGCGGGCCGCGCTCGAGCACCCGGGGCTGCACGTCGTCCGCGATCCCGGGCAGCTCAACCCCGCCGTCGCGGCGGGTGTCGCCGCCGCCGGCGACCTCCGCCCCGGCTCGCCCGTGATCGCGCTGACCGCCGACCTGCCGGCCCTCACCTCCGCCGATCTCGACGCGGCGCTCGCGGCCGCCGGAGTGGGGCCGTCGATGGCCGGCGACCGCGCCGGGAGCGGCACCACCGCGCTGCTCCTGCCGGGGGGGACGGGCCCGGAGCCGGCCTTCGGCGTCGACTCGCGCGAGAAGCACCTCGCCGCCGGCTACCGCGTACTCGATCTCCCCGACTCCTCGACGCTGCGGCTCGACGTCGACACCGTCGACGACCTCCGCCACGCGGAGTCGGTCGGCGTCGGCGCCTGGACGGCGCGCGAGCTCTCCGACGACGCGGCCTGAGCGCCGGTCAGCCGGCGAGCAGGCCCGCCTCGAAGGCCCGGGTCAGCTCGCGGTCGACCGCCAGCGGCGCCCCGTCGACCGAGCGGATCGGGACCGCGCGCCGGGTGCTCGACACCAGCCAGGCCGCCTCCGCAGTGCCGAGCGCGGCCACGGGCAGGTCCCGGCGCGCCGACTTGAGACCGCGCGCCTCGCCGATCGCCAGCAGCCGTGACACGGTCGTTCCGTCGAGGATGCCCCCGCCGGCCGAGGGCGTCACGAGGGCCCCCTCCGCGAGCAGCACGAGACTCGAGGTGGCCCCCTCGAGGAGGAGGCCGTCGCTGCTGCGCCAGACCACGTCCTCCGCGCCACGCCGCCGCGCCTCGCGCAGGGCCGCGCGGGTGACCGCGCCGGAGGTCGTCTTCACGCCGCCGAGCAGCCAGGGCGCGTCCGCCGTCGCACCGTGCGCGTAGCCGCGGTCGAGCACGGCGACGGCGACGCCGCGGGCGCGCAGCTCCGAGGAGTCGGCCGTCGGCTCCGCCCGCACCGTCGACCGCGCGATCGACGCGTCGCGGTGACCGGCGACGAGCCGGATGCTCAGATCCTCGACCGCGTCGTGCTCGGAGACCGCCAGGGCGATCGCGGCGGCCCACGCCTCGGCCGAGGGGATCGCGAGCCCGACGGCGTCCGCGGAGGCGGCGAGGCGCGCCAGGTGCCCCTCCTGCCCGCGAGCCCGGCCCCGGATCACGGCGAGCGTCTCGAAGACGCCGTCGCCGCGCAGGTAGCCGGCCTCGTCCACGCGGACGAGACCGGCCTCGGGGTCGCGGAGCCGAGGAGTGCCGGAGTCGTCGATCTCGACGAGGACGGGGGAGGTCATGCCCCCATCCTGGTCCGTCGAGGCGCTCGGCGGCGGGTAGATGGGCGGGTCGGCGGGCGGCCGGGTCTCAGCGGATGGTCAGTCCGCGGGCGACGTCCTCGGCCGTGCGCAGCTCGCGCGGTGCCTCCGCCCGAGCACCCGCGGCGCCCAGGACGTCGACGGCGGCGAGGGCGTCGAGATCGAGGCCCGTCGGCTCGCCCAGGCTCGCCACGGAGACCTGGAAGGTCCGATAGGCGCCGAGCGGGGCCAGGCCCTCGCGGTCCTCGCCGGCGACGATGCGCTGCACCAGCTCGGTCTGGTCGAGGAGGTACGCGCTCGCCGCGAGCGTCTCGCCGTCGGGGCTCCAGGCCGCGATCTTCCAGAACCGGAGCGGGATGCCGACGCCGCGGTAGACCGGGTCGCCGTCGCCCAGGACCGGGCCGGTGAGGACGTCGATCCGGGCGCGGTTCGCCTGCGCGTACTCGAGCACCAGGTCCTCGAGGCCGAGCCAGAGCTCCTTCGACTGGTTGAAGCCGCTCGCCTGCGGAGCTGCGTTCGTGTAGCAGAAGCTGTCCACGTTGCCCGCGCGCGCTTCGGCCGGCTCGCCCCAGACGGGATCGCGACGGCGGACGAGATGCCCGCGGTCGAAGTCGTTCCGCGCGTACACCTCCGGACCGGTCTGCTCGCTGGCGGGGACGCGATCGTCCAGGTGCCAGTCGTCGCCGCGGCCGAGGTCGAGCAGCCGGGCGCCGTCGATGTTCACCGCGGTCGAGAGCGCGAGGCGTCGCTCCGGGTCGAGGAGCACCTCGAAGTGCGTGTACGGGAGCTCCCGCACCACGCGGCCGCCGAGCGGTCGGGGCGCCGCGAGCGGGACGCCGAGGAAGCCCGGGTCGAAGCCGCTCACTGGTCGACGTCCGCGGTGGGAGTGACGGTGGGCGTCGCGGTCGGGACGGCCGTCGGCGTCGCGGTCGGCACCACGGTCGGCTCGGCCGTGGGAGCCGGAGTCGCCGAGCCGGACGGCGCGGGCGCCTGCGTCTCGGGAGCGGGCACCAGGGCGCCGTTGCTCACGAGCAGCGTGATGCTCGAGTAGCGGGCGATCGTCGTCCCGGCGCCCGGATCGGTCCCGGCGACGGTCCCCGCGGGAGTCGCGGAGTCGACGGTGGCGCCCTCCTCGACGTCGAAGCCCAGGTCCTCGAGCACCTCGGTCGCGTCGTCGACGGACTGCCCGGTCACGTTCGGCACGGCGATCTGGCGGCCGTTCAGCAGCGCGCTGCTCGGGTCCGCGAAGTCGTCTCCGCCGTACTTCTCATCCGCGCGGGTCATCACGGCGTTCCAGATGTAGTGGCGCAGGTTCGAGGCGTAGGCGCGGGCGTTCGTCTCGGTGCTGCGGACGGCGACGCGGCGCATCGACGCGTCGCCGACGATGTTGCCGACCCAGACCACGGTCGCGACGCGGCTGGACGCCCCGTCCATCCAGGTGTGCACGGCGTCGTCGGTCGTGCCGGTCTTGCCGATGTGCTCGATGCCGTCCTCCGGGTCGGAGGCGGCCGCGGTACCGCTCGTCACCACGTCCTGCAGCGCGTCGTTGGCGACGGCGGTGAGCTCGGGGGAGAGCGCCTGGGTGCAGGTCGAGACCGGCGCCTGGACGCCGACCCCGGTCGAATCGGTGATCGCGTCGATGGCGATCGCCGTGCAGGCGGTGCCGTTGTTGGCGAAGCCGGCGAAGGCGGTCGCCATCGAGATCGGCGCGATCTGATCGGCCGAGCCGAGGATCGCCGCCGGCGAGGGCGTGAGCGGTGCTCCGGACGCGGTCTTCACACCGAAGGCGGCGGCCTGGTCCCGGATCGCGCAGAGGTCGAGCTGCTGCGCCATCGCGACGAAGACGGTGTTGATCGAGCGCATCGTGCCCTGGAGCACGCTGAAGGTGCCGTTCTCGTCCTCGTCGTTGCCGACGGCGAAGGTGCCGTTCCACTCCCCGCTCGGCTCGCAGGAGGAGGGGAACTCGGTGAAGGTCCGCTCGCGGCCGTTGACCGTCTCGTAGATGGTGTGGCCGTTGGCGATCCACTGCGCGAGGGTGAAGATCTTGTAGGTCGAGCCCACCTGGAAGCCGGCGGAGCCGCCGTAGGCCGTGTCGGCGTTGAAGTTGATCGCGGAGAAGTTCTCGCCGTTGACCGAGCCGGCCGCGTCGTAGTCCTTGTTCTGCACCATCGCCAGGACCCGCCCGGTGCCGACCTCCATCGAGAGCGTCGAGCTGCCGATGTTGACGTCGTCGATCGGGGTCTTCGGCACCCACTCGTTCGTGGCCGCCGTGGCGACGTCCTGGAGCTCGCGGTCGAGCGTCGTGTAGATCTTGTAGCCGCCGCGCTGGAAGTTGGCGAAGCGGGTGTTCTCGTCGTCGCCGAAGGCGGGGTCGTTCTGGATGACGCGGGTCACGTAGTCGCAGAAGAAGGCGGCGTTGCCGGCCTGCTGGCAGCCCGTGGGCGTCTGCGTGATCGCGGGGACGACCTCCTCGGCGACCGCCGCGTCGTGGTCGGCCTGCGAGATCTTCCCCTCCTCGAGCATCCGGTCCAGGACGTAGTCGCGCCGGACCTTGTTCTCCGGGATGTTCTCGGGCTCGTCGATGCGCAGGCCGTTGGGGTTGTTCACGGTCGCGATCAGGCTGGCGGCCTGGGCGAGCGAGAGGGACGCCGCGGTGCTGGAGAAGTAGTACTCGGCCGCGGCCTGGATCCCGTAGACCTGGCCGCCGAAGCCGGCGATGTTGAGGTAGCCCAGCAGGATGTCGTCCTTGCTGTACTTCTTCTCGAGGTCGACGGCGAGCTTCATCTCCTTGAGCTTGCGCGCGGGAGTCGTCGCGGTCGCCTCGTCGTACGCGGCCTGCGAGGCGGCGGCGTCCGTGTCGCTGAGCGCCTCGGCCTTCTGCACGAGGACGTTCTTCACGTACTGCTGGGTGATCGAGGACCCGCCCTGCAGATCGCCGCCGACCACGTTGCTCAGCACGGCGCGGATGGTGCCCTGCAGGTCGACGCCGCCGTGCTCGTAGAAGCGCGGGTCCTCGGTCGAGACGGCCGCGTCCTTCACGAACTGGCTGACCTGGTCGAAGGCGACCTCCTCGCGGTTCTGCGCGTAGAAGGAGGCGAGGAGGCCGTCCGTCCCGTCCGCGTTCTTCGCGTAGATCTCGGTCTTCTGCGCCAGCTGGCCCAGCTCGAGGTACTCGGGGACGGTCTCGAAGAGGCCGATCGGGTTGTTGGCGGCGAGGCCGGTGACGGCCAGGGCGGGAGTGACGCCGACGGTGATCAGCAGCCCTCCGGCCAGGCTCGCTCCGACGACACCGAGGACGCGGGCGAGCATGCCGCTGCGGGCGGTTCCTTGCGCAGACATGGCTACGAGAGTAGGCGACGAGTCTGCATCCGCGGTGCCGCCGTGCGCCGGGTCGCCCCGGAGTACGGTGAGCGGATGAGCCGGCAGCAGCGATGAGCACCCCCGCGGACCCCGCCACCACCCGCCCCCGAGCCGTGCTCGTGGTCGCGATCCTCGCCTCCTTCGTGGCCTTCCTGGACGGCACCGTCGTCAACGTCGCGCTGCCCGCGATCACCCGCGAGCTCGGCGGCGGCCTGGCCGTGCAGCAGTGGGTGGTCGACGGCTACCTGATCACGCTCGGCGCCCTGATCCTCGTCGCCGGCTCGCTGGCCGACCGGATCGGGCGGGCGCGGAGCATGACGATCGGCCTGATCGGCTTCGGCGTGACCTCCCTCCTCTGCGCGCTCGCGCCGACGGCCGAGGTGCTGATCGTGGCGCGGATGCTGCAGGGTGCGGCGGGCGCGATCCTCGTGCCCAGCTCGCTCGCGCTGATCATCGCCACCGTGCGCGGGCCGGCCCAGGCGAAGACGATCGGCGCGTGGACAGCGTGGACCGGCACGGCGACGATCGCCGGCCCGGTGATCGGCGGCCTGCTCGTGGACGCGGGCTCGTGGCGCTACGTCTTCGCGCTCAACCTCCTCCCCATCCTCGTCACGCTGGTGCTGCTGCGCCGGCTCGGCCACGTCGACTCGGGCACGCGCGTGCCGATCGACGGCGTCGGCGCGGTGCTCGGCGTCGTCGGCCTCGGCGGACCGGTCTTCGCGCTGATCGAGCAGGAGCGGCTGGGCTTCGGGAACCCGCTGGTGCTCGTCGCCCTGATCGGCGGACTGGCGGCGCTCGTCGCTTTCGTGATCTGGGAGCGGCGGACGGCGGATCCGATGCTCCCGCTCTCGCTGTTCGCCTCCCGCAACTTCACGGTCGGCAACGTCTCGACCGCCTTCGTCTACGGCGCGCTGTCGTTCGGCTTCTTCGGCCTCGGCCTCTACCTGCAGCAGGGCCTCGGCTTCTCGGCGACCCTGGCCGGTCTCGCCACCCTGCCGCCGACGATCCTGCTCCTGCTGCTCTCGCAGGTCGCCGGCTCGCTCTCGGCGCGGTTCGGGCCGCGGCTGTTCATGGGCGTCGGCCCGCTGATCGCCGGAGTCGGCTTCCTGCTGCTGGCCGGCGTCCGCCCGCCCGCCGACTACGCGACGCAGCTGCTGCCCGGGATCCTGCTGTTCGGGCTCGGCCTCGCGATCACCGTGGCCCCGCTGACCTCGACCATCCTCGGTGCGGTGGACAGCCGGCACAGCGGAGTCGGCTCCGCCGTCAACAACGCCGTGTCGCGGATCGCCGGGCTGGTCGCGATCGCCGCCACATCGCTGATCGTCGGCGACAGCCTGGACGCGGAGGGCTTCACCCGCGCGGCGATCGCCACCGCAGTGCTGCTGTTCGCCGGGGGAGTGGTGTCGCTGATCGGCATCCGCAACCCGGCGCGCGAGGCGGAGCCGGCCGCCGGCCGCTGACTCGCCGGGTGTCGGGTGCTCGGCGCTGCCGGGCGACGACCCCCGTCCGCGGGTCCGGGACGGCCCGGAAGTGACCATCTCGCGACGATCCGGGTGACACGGTCGAAAAAGGTTGTCGCTACATGGAATACTCGACTCGTCGATGCGCTTGCATGCACCGGACGGGGACGAGCTTCCCGCGCGATTCACACTCTCGAGGAGAAATCATGAGCGACACCACCACCATCCCCGGATACCGCGCCGGCACCTGGGTCATCGACCCCACGCACAGCGAGGTCGGCTTCAGCGTCCGCCACCTGATGATCAGCAAGGTCAAGGGCAAGTTCGAGCGCTTCACCGCCACCTTCACCACCGGTGAGAACCCGCTGGACTCCAAGGTCGAGGCCACCGCCGAGGTCGCCTCCATCAACACCAACGAGCCCAACCGCGACGGCCACCTCCGCACCGGCGACTTCTTCGAGGCCGAGAAGTACCCCTCGATCCACTTCGTCTCGACCGCGGTCCGCGCGAACGGCGACGACTTCCTCGTCGACGGCGAGCTCACCATCAAGGACGTCACCAAGCCCGTGACCTTCGAGGTCGAGTTCGGCGGCTTCGGCTCCGACCCCTACGGCAACTACAAGGCCGGTCTGACCGCCAAGGCGACCATCGACCGCACCGACTTCGGCCTCACCTACAACGCCGCCCTCGAGACCGGTGGCGTGCTCATCGGCGAGAAGGTCACCATCACCCTCGACCTCCAGGCCGCGCACCAGGCGTAGTCCCTCCCCACGTCCGAGGCCGCCCCTCCCCACCGGGAGCGGGCGGCCTCCGTCGTTCGGCGCCGCCCCTCCGCCTCTCAACCCTCCGCCACTCCGGTACCTCCGGCTCGCGAAACCACCTCCGGCTCGCGATTCATGCCGGATCCCGCGTGCCGAGGTGGTCTCCGCGAGCCGAACCTCCCGCCTGACGACATTCGGCTCGCGATTCGCCCTCCGGCTCGCGATTCCGCCCCGTTTCCGCGAGCCGAGGCGGTTTCCGCGAGCCGAACCTCAGGCGCGAGGATCTCCGGCTCGTGATTCGCCCTCCGGCTCGTGGTTCTGCGGGGTTTCCGCGTGCCGGGGCGGTTTTCGCGAGCCGAACCTCGGGTGGGAGGACGTTCGGCACGCGAGATCATCTCCGGCTCGTCGTTCTGCGGGGTTTCCGCGTGCCGAGGACGTTTCCGCGAGCCGACCACCTCAGGCGGGATGAGCTTCGGCTCGTGATTCGGCCTTCGGCTCGTGGTTTCGCACGGTTTCTGCGTGCCGAGGCGGTTTCCACGAGCCGAACCTCCGGCGGGAGGATCTCCGGCTCGTGTTTCGCCCTCCGGCTCGTGGTTTCGCGGGATTTCCGCGTGCCGAGGCGGTTCTCGCGAGTCGAAGTCCGCCCTCGAGCACCTTCGGCTCGCGGAATCAGCTCCGGCTCGCGGAATGAGCTCCGGCTCGCGGAATCAGGTCCGGCTCGGAGTCTCGCGCAGGCGCCACGCGTCGACGCCGGTTCCGCGCGCCGACACGGCCGAGCCGCACCCGGCTACAGGATCCCGAGGTCCTTCAGCTGCTCCGAGATGCCGGCGCCGTCCGGGGCGTAGACCCACGGGGTGCCGCTCGTCTCCGAGAGGTCGGCGGCCTTCGAGCGGCCGCCCGCGAGCACCGCCTCGCCGTTCGAGAGCTGGCGGATCGCGATCGCCGCGACCTTCTCGGGGTGCTCGTGCGCGAAGTCGGAGTAGATCTCCTCGTCGTGCTGCCCGTCGTCGCCCACCAGCAGCCAGCGCACGTCCGGGAACTCGACCGCCAGGCGGCGCAGGTTCTCCTCCTTGTGCTGCTTGCCGCTGCGGAACCAGCGGTCGTGCGTGGGCCCCCAGTCGGTGAGGAGGAGTGCTCCCGCGGGGTAGAGGTGCCGCGAGAGGAAGCGCGTCAGCGCCGGCGCCACGTTCCACGCGCCGGTGGAGAGGTAGATGACGGGCGAGCCCTGGTTCTGGCGCGAGAAGCGGTCGAGGAAGACCGCCATCCCGGGCGTGGGCATCCGCGCGTGCTCGTCGAGCACGAAGGTGTTCCAGGCGGCGACGAAGGGTCGGGGGAGCGCCGTGACCATGACCGTGTCGTCGACGTCGGACACCACGCCGATCCGCGCCTCGGGCCGCACGATGAAGACGGGGGCCTCGACCGGTGCGCCGCCCTCGACGGTGAGGGTGATGGTGTGCCAGCCCGGCTCGAGCGTGATCGGGATGTCCGCGTCGATCACCCCGCCCCGGTCGGCGACGACCCGGTGGCTCTGCCCGTCCACCGCGACCGAGACGACCGCGCCGCTGATGTAGAGGCTCGTGAAGCTGCGCCAGCCGCGCACGCTCTCGACCGGCTGGACCTCCTCGGCCCCGGGCGGAGTGGGCCGGGTGTAGAGGACCCGCGCGAGCACCCGGAGCTGCTCGACGGTGCCGTAGCCGGTGTAGGGGATGATCCGCGGCACGTAGCCCTTGCGGGTCACGCGGCGCATGCGCAGCGCGTGGATGCGGTCCTCGATGCGTGCGGCGCGGTGCAGGACCTCGGCCGCCCCGGCGCTCATCGGTTTGCTCTCAGGCGTCAGCGGCATCCGCCCAGTGTGCCAGACGCTCCGGTCCGCTCGTGGGAGCGCGCTCAGCCCTCGACGGGCTCGATCAGCTCCGGGCCGTCGGTGCCGACGGTCCCGACCGCCGCGCCGACGCGCTGCACCTCGAGCTCCTCCGCCAGCTCGGCCGCGCCGTCGGACACCGCGCGCAGCAGCGAGCCGTCGCCCTGGGTGAGCGGATCGAGCCAGTCCTCGATCAGCTCCGGCTGCAGCAGCACCGGCATCCGCTCGTGCACGTCGGTCACGGCCCCGGCCGAGGGGCGGGTCAGGATCGTCGCCGACAGCAGCCACGGCGACCCCGGCTCCGCCGCGCGCCACCACTCGTACAGCCCGGCGAACAGCACCAGGGCGCCGCCGCCCGGCGAGACGAAGACCGGCGCCTTCACGCCGTCCGCGCCGACGCGCCACTCGTACCAGCCGGAGGCGGGGACGATCGCGCGGCGGGCGGCGAACGCCTCGCGGAACGACGGCTTCTCGGCGACCGACTCGATCCGCGCATTGAAGAGCGGCGCTCCCGACGGGTCCGCGGCCGCGCGCGGCACCAGTCCCCAGCGGGCACCCGCCAGCCGTCGGCGCGGCGGCTCGCCCTCCTCCACGCCCTTCATCGACTCGGCGACGACGGCGATCCGCTGCGTCGGCGCGATGTTCCAGGACGGCCCGGGCAGGTCCGCTCCCGGCTCGTCGATGTCGAAGAGAGCGACCAGATCGGCGCTGGTCTGCGAGAGGACGAAGCGTCCGCACATGGGTCCTCCTGGGGTGCCGCTGCGCGCCCACCCTACGTGGGGCGAAGAAAGCGAGAGAGTTTCGGTGAATCGACGCGAACGGCGCGTTCACGTGCGTACGATTGTAGAAACCGATACCGAAGGAGCTGCGCCGTGCCGCTTGGAAACCTCGTCGATCGCCCCTTCGGGGAGTCGCCCCAGGTCCGCAACGAGCCCGTCCAGGTCCGCAGCGCGGCCCGGCTGGCCTCCCTCCTCGACGCCGCGGCCGCCGTGGTCGACGAGGTCGGCTTCGACCGCCTGACCACCGCGATGGTGGCCGAGCGGGCGGGTGCCGCGATCGGCACCGTCTACCGCTACTTCCCCGACCGGATCGCCGTGCTCCAGGCGCTGCGCGAGCGGGCGCTCGAGCGCTTCCGCAAGAAGGTCATCACCGACATCCGCGAGAAGCACCCCGACGACTGGTGGGGCGCCGTCGACTGCGCCATCGACGCGTTCTGCGACATGCACCGCAACGAGGCCGGCTTCCGCTCCATCCGCTTCGTCGACACGATCCACGCCCCCGAGGTCGCGGGCGAGGCGTTCGAGGCGGGTTTCTTCGCCCGCCGCTTCGCCGAGATCCTCGCGTCCGAGTACGGCCTGCCGGGCGGTGCGCAGCTGTCCTTCCGCCTCGAGGTCACGATCGAGGTCGCGGACGCGATGCTCACCCGCGCCTTCCTGATCGACCCCCACGGCGACCAGCGCTTCATCGACGAGAGCCGCGCGCTGCTGCGCAACTACCTCTCGATGCACTACGGCCAGACCGAGGCCTGATCCGGACCGAGGCCTGATCCAGGCTGAGGCCTGATCCGGCTCGACACCCGTTCGCGAGGGCCGTCCAGGGCCTAGCTGTTTCCACGCTCCGGTGCAACACTGCGCCGCTCGGGTTGGCACGCGTCTTCGAATGATGTTTTGCTAGCCGCCAGGTTCTGACCGGGACCACGGGACAGGGAAGAGCAGGACCGTGATCGAATTCCGCGGAGTGAGCAAGCAGTATCCGGACGGCACGCGGGCGGTGGACGACTTCTCGCTGGTGCTGCCCTCTCGGCAGACCACGGTCTTCGTCGGCTCCTCGGGCTGCGGCAAGACGACGATTCTGCGGATGATCAACCGCATGATCGAGCCGACCGGCGGCACGATCGAGATCGACGGCGAGGACATCTCGACCCTCCCCGCCGTCGCGCTCCGGCGTCGCATCGGCTACGTGATGCAGAACTCCGGCCTCCTGCCGCACCGCAAGGTCATCGACAACATCGCCACCGTGCCGCGGCTGAACGGCGTGGCGAAGAAGCCCGCCCACGCCCGCGCGCTCGAGCTGATGGACACGGTCGGGCTCGACCGGTCGCTCGCCGCCCGCTACCCGAGCCAGCTCTCCGGTGGCCAGCAGCAGCGGGTGGGAGTCGCGCGCGGACTCGCCGTCGACCCGAACATCCTGCTGATGGACGAGCCGTTCGGCGCCGTCGACCCGCTCGTGCGCGCCGACCTCCAGCGCGAGACGCTGCGCCTGCAGCACGAGCTCGACAAGACGGTCGTCTTCGTCACCCACGACATCGACGAGGCCTTCCTCCTCGGCGACCAGGTCGTCATCCTCGAGAAGGGCGGCCGGATCGCGCAGAAGGGCTCGCCCGCCGAGATCCTGGCGAATCCCGCCAGCGAGTTCGTGGCGGGCTTCGTCGGCGCCGACCGCGGCAAGCGCTCGCTCTCGATCGAGGTGCGCGACGGCGCGCGGATCGTGGTCGACGCGGACGGGCGGACGACCGGCGTCCTGCGCCCCCAGGACGGCGTCGACGCGTGAACTGGGTCGTCAACAACACCGATCAGATCGTCGCGAACCTGCTGGCGCATCTCGCGCTGTCGGTGCCGCCGATCCTGCTCAGCTTCGTCATCGCGCTGCCGTTCGGCTGGATCGCGAACCGCTACCGCTGGAGCCGCGGCACGCTGCTCACCGGTCTCGGCGTGCTCTACGCGATCCCGTCCCTCGCGATGTTCATCCTCCTGCCGGCGCTGCTCGGCATCCCGCTCCGCTCCACGGCGAACGTCATCATCGGCCTGACCCTCTACGGCGTCGCGCTGATGGTGCGGACCGCCTCCGACGCGCTCTCCGCGGTGTCGGAGGACGTGACCCAGTCTGCGACGGCGATGGGCTACTCCGGCTGGGCGCGGTTCTGGAAGGTCGAGTTCCCGCTCGCCGGCCCGGTCCTGCTCTCCGGCCTCCGGGTCGTCACGGTGAGCACCGTCAGCCTCGTCACGGTCGGCGCGGTGCTCGGCATCCAGAGCCTCGGCCTGCTCTTCACCGACGGCTTCCAGCGCGGCATCCAGGGCGAGATCATCACCGGCATCGTCCTCACCATCGCGCTGGCCCTCGTGCTCGACGGCCTGCTCGTGCTGCTCGGCCGACTGCTCATGCCGTGGACCGCGCTCGATCGGGCCCGCTCCCGCAGAGCCCAGCGCGTCGAGAAGGCGGTGACCGCATGAACCTCATCGCAGAGGCCTTCGCCTGGATCGGCGATCCGGCGCACTGGGAGGGCGTCTACGGCATCCCGACCCGTGTCGCGCAGCACCTCGGCATCAGCCTCCTCGTGCTGGTCCTCGCCGCCGCCATCGCGATCCCGATCGGCTACCTGATCGGGCACACCGGCAAGGGCAAGGGCATCGCCGTCCCCGTCGCCGGCGGGCTCCGCGCCCTGCCCACGCTCGGCGTGCTCGTCCTCGCGGCGATGAGCCTGGGCCTCGGGCTCGGCGCACCGCTGATCGCGCTGGTGATCCTGGCGATCCCGTCTATCCTCGCGGGCGCCTACTCCGGTCTCGAGGCCGTCGACCGCCGCACAGTCGACGCCGCCCGCGCCGTGGGCATGACCGAGTGGCAGATCCTGACCCGGGTCGAGATCCCGCTGGGACTGCCGCTGCTGATCGGCGGTCTGCGCGTCGGGACGCTGCAGATCATCGCGACGGCGACGCTCGCCGACTACATCGGCTCAGGCGGCCTCGGCCACTACATCTTTCAGGGCGTGAAGGCGGGCGACTACCCGCAGATGCTCGCGGGCTCGATCATCGTGATCGCGCTGACGCTGCTCAGCGAGGTGCTGTTCGCGATCCTCCAGCGGGTCGCCGTGCCCCGCGGCGTCGTGGTCGGTCTCGGCCGCGTCTCGACCGGCAAGGCAGGTTTCCGCGCTCCGTCACTCCGACGACGCGCGGTGGTGGGAATCCCCATCGAAGAAGGGAAATAAGTGATGTTCACAGCAACCAAGAAGGGCCGTGTCGCGCTCAGCGCACTCGCGGTCGGTGCCGTCGTGGCACTGGCAGGGTGCTCGTCCAGCGATCCGCTCGACGAAGGATCGGGAGCGACCGCCGGCGGCGACACCATCGTCATCGGCTCGCAGGACTACTACTCGAACGAGATCATCGCGGAGATCTACGCTCAGGCCCTCGAGGACGGGGGGATGACCGTGCAGCGCGACTTCCGCATCGGTCAGCGCGAGATCTACCTGCCCGAGATCGAGAGCGGCTCGATCGACGTCTTCCCCGAGTACGGCGGCAGCCTCCTGCAGGCGCTGGAGCCGGACACGACCGCGACCACGGCCGACGACGTCTACTCGGCGCTCACCGAGGCCCTGCCCGACGGCCTGCGCGCGCTCGACGCCGCGGACGCGAGCGACCAGAACTCCTACACGGTCACCCAGGCCTTCGCCGACCAGTGGAACCTGACCGACATCGCCTCGCTCAAGAACGTCACCGACACGATCGTGCTCGGCGGCAACTCCGAGCTGCAGACGCGCCCCTACGGGCCCGACGCGCTCCAGTCGAAGTACGGCATCACCACGACGTTCCAGGCGATCGAGGACAGCGGCGGATCGACGACCGTCGACGCGCTGACCAGCAACCAGATCCAGATGGCGAACATCTACACCGCCGACCCGAACATCGAGTCGAACGACCTGCTGCCCCTCGCCGACCCCGACGGCCTGTTCGTCGCGGACAACGTGGTGCCGATCGTCTCCGACAAGGTCGACGACGACGCCGCCGAGATCCTGAACGAGGTCAGCGCGAAGCTGACCGCCGAGGACCTCGTCGCGCTGAACGCCGAGAGCGTCAACGAGCAGAAGTCGGCCGCGGCCATCGCGACCGAGTGGCTCACCTCCGCCGACCTCATCGGCTGAGCCCACCCGCTCACGCCCGGAGGCGCGTCACTCGTCGAGGTGACGCGCCTCCGCGCGTGAGAGCAGCTTCTTCACGCCGAAGACGATCAGCACGAAGACCACGATCGCTCCGACGAAGAGGTACCCGGCGTAGTGCAGGCTGTCCGACAGCTCGCGGTAGCCGCCGGCCGCGGCGGCGCCGACGCCGACGTAGGCGAACGACCAGACGATGCACGCGGGTGTCGTCCAGGCCATGAACGTGCGGTAGCTCATGCCGCTCATCCCGACCGTGAGGGGGATGAGCGAGTGCAGCACCGGGAGGAAGCGCGAGAGGAAGACGGCGATGCCGCCGCGGCGCGCGAGGTAGCGCTCGGCGCGCAGCCAGTTCTTCTCGCCGAGGCGCCGGCCGAGCCGGGAGGCCCGGATCCGCGGGCCGAACCAGCGGCCGAGGTAAAAGCCCACCGACTCGCCGCAGAGCGCGCCGATGATCACGGTGATCGCGAGGGCGACGAACTGCAGGGGAGAGGTGACCCCGGTCGCGCTGACGATCACGATCGTGTCGCCCGGCACGATCAGCCCGGCGAGGATCGTCGTCTCGAAGAAGACGGCGAGGCCCGCGAGCAGGGTCCGCCAGACGGGCGGCACGCTCACGACGAAGGCGAGGATGCCGGTCAGAGCGTCGTTCACGGCCGGGTGCGCTCGCTCACGTCAGCGGACCCGCTTGAGCAGCGACCAGAAGGTCTCGACGATCGAGCCCATGTCGACCTGGTCGTCGAGGAGCCACTGCACCTGCAGACCGTCGGACAGCGCGGTGATCATCTTCGCCGCGAGCTCGGGATCGATGTCGGCGGCGATGAGGCCGTCGCTCTGGTCCTCGCGGACGCGGGCGGCGAAGACGTCGTTGACGGTGCGGTACCGCTCGACGAAGAACTCGTGCGCGGGGTGCGACTCGTCGGTGGCGTCGGCGGAGAGGGTCGCGTAGAGGTGGACGAGGCCCGGCACCTCGCTGTTGTGGCGGATCAGCCGGACGACCTCCTCGATCGCCTGGTCGCCCTTCTGCTCGAGGTCGTAGACGGCGCGGTCGGTGTCGTCGCGCTTGCGGAGGACCTCGGCGAAGAGCTCCTCCTTCGAGTCGAAGTAGTGCAGGAGCCCCGCCTGCGTCAGGCCGACCTCCTCCGAGATCTCGCGCAGCGAGGCCTTGCGGTACCCCTGCCGCGAGAACACCTCGAGGGCGGTCTGCAGGATCTCCTCGCGTTTCGCGACGCCCTTGGCGTAGCTCCCCTTGCTCGGCATTCCTCGATCGTAGGGGGCGCGGCCGAGCAGGAGCCGCGAGCGGCACGGACCGCCGCGCACGCTTTCCCACCGCGCACCTTGGGCACCGCCTCAGCTGTGGAATCGCTGGGAGTTGTTGGCGGTTTTTCTCACCCTTCGCGGCCCAGCCCGATTCCTCGCCGTCGAGAGTCCCCTCGCGAGCCTGCTGACGGCCTCGAGCGCTGTCGACCAGGACCGGCGCGGACGACTTCCTCGACGTCGAGACGCTCTGTCTCGACGTCGAGCGATCGCCGGCGGGAGGGTGTCCACGAGTCCCCGGCGAGGGCCCCGGGAAGGGGGTCGCCGAGGGGCTCCTGAGGCCCGCACATCCGCTCCAGTACTGGGATCCGAGCCTGTTCGGCCCCCCGAGCCGACCTAGGCTCGGGGCTGTGAACGAACTCCTGGATCCGCTCCTCCTGTCGCGCTGGCAGTTCGGCCTGACGACGATCTACCACTTCCTCTTCGTGCCGCTCACGATCGGCATGGCGCTCACGGTGGCGATCTTCCAGACCTGCTGGGTGCGCACCGGACGCGTGCACTACCTGCAGCTGACGAAGTTCTTCGGGAAGATCTTCCTGATCAACTTCGCGATGGGCGTCGTCACCGGCATCGTCCAGGAGTTCCAGTTCGGGATGAACTGGAGCGACTACTCCCGCTTCGTCGGCGACGTCTTCGGCGCCCCGCTCGCGTTCGAGGGTCTGCTCGCGTTCTTCCTCGAGGCGACGTTCATCGGCCTGTGGATCTTCGGCTGGGACAAGCTCCCGGCGAAGCTGCACCTCGCGACGATCTGGCTCACCACGCTCGGCACGACACTGTCGGCCTACTTCATCATCGCGGCGAACGCCTTCATGCAGAACCCGGTCGGCTTCCGGATCAACGAGGCCAAGGGCCGCGCCGAGCTCACTGACATCTGGGCCCTGCTCACCAACAAGGTCGCGCTCGCCGCGTTCCCGCACACGATCTTCGCCTGCTTCATGGTCTCGGCCGCCGTCATCATCAGCGTCGCCGCGTACCACCTGTCGCGCAACCAGCACCTCGAGACCATGCGCCCGGCGCTGCGCTTCGGCGCCTGGATGATGCTGATCAGCGGGGGGCTCACCCTCTTCACAGGCGACTCGCTCGGCCTCGCGATGGTCGACACGCAGCCGATGAAGATGGCGGCCGCCGAGGCGCTCTACCGGACCTCGACCGGTGTCGACGCCTCCTTCTCGATCTTCACCTGGGGCACGCCGGACGGCTCGAGCGAGCTCTTCTCGATCCGCATCCCGTACCTGCTCTCCTTCCTCTCCACCCACACCTTCACCGGCACCGTCGAGGGCATCAACGACCTGCAGGCGCAGTACAGCGCCGTCTACGGCCCCGGCGACTACACGCCGATCATCTGGGTCACCTACTGGTCGTTCCGCTGGATGATGGCGCTCGGCGTCCTCGCCATCGGCGTCGCCGCCGCCGGCCTCTGGTTCACCCGCAAGGGCCGCGAGCCGAAGCAGTGGATGTGGCGGATCGCGATCTGGGCGGCCCCGCTGCCGCTGCTCGCGATGATCGTCGGCTGGGTCTTCACCGAGATGGGCCGGCAGCCCTGGCTGGTCTTCGGCCTGCTCAAGACGGCGGACGGCGTCTCGCCCGGCGTCAGCGGCCTCGAGGTGCTCATCTCGCTCGTCGCCTTCACCGCGATCTACGGCACGCTCGCCGTCGTCGAGTTCCGGCTGATCAAGCGGGCGGCGCAGGCCGGCCCCGACGACGCGCCCGAGATCGACGAGGAGAGCGGTCGCCCGCAGCTCGTCGGCACCGTCTACTAGAGGAAGGAACGCGCACATGGACCTCGGATCCCTCGATCTGGCCACGCTCTGGTTCTGGATCGTCGCCGCCTTCTTCATCGGCTACTTCGTGCTCGACGGCTTCGACTTCGGCGTCGGCATGTCGCTGCCGTTCCTCGGCCGCGACGACACCGACCGCCGCGTCCTGATCAACACGATCGGGCCGGTCTGGGACCTCAACGAGACCTGGGTCATCGTCGCCGGAGCGGCGATGTTCGCCGCGTTCCCCGAGTGGTACGCGACGCTCTTCAGCGGCTTCTACCTGCCGCTGCTGCTGATCCTGCTCGCGCTGATCGCCCGCGGCGTCTCGTTCGAGTACCGGCACCAGCGCCCGGAGGCCGCCTGGAAGAATCGGTTCGACCGGATGATCGTGGCCGGCTCCGCCCTGCCCGCCTTCCTCTGGGGCGTCGCCTTCGCGAACATCGTGCAGGGCGTGCCGCTGGACGCGGACCACAACTACATCGGCACCGTCCTCGACCTGCTGAACCCGTACGCCCTGCTCGGCGGCGCGACCACGCTCCTGCTCTTCTTCACCCACGGCGTCGTCTTCGTCTCGCTCAAGACCGACGGCGAGATCCGCGAGCGGGCGCGCCGGCTGGCGACCCGGGCGGGACTGCTGACCATCGTCGTCGCCGCGGTGTTCCTCGGCTGGACGAACCTCGCGCAGGGGAGCGGACCCTCGTGGCTGCTCTCGATCGCCGCCGCGACCGCGCTGGTGCTCGCCTGGGTCGCGAACCTCCGCGGCCGGGAGGGTCGCGCCTTCGCCCTTCTCGCCGGCACGATCGCCCTCGCGGTCCTCGCGCTGTTCACCACGCTCTTCCCGGCGGTGATGCCCGCCTCGAACGTCGTCGCGAACAGCCTCACCATCGAGAACGCCTCGAGCACGCCCTATACCCTGACGGTGATGAGCTGGACGGCGCTGGTCTTCGTGCCGCTCATCGTCGGCTACCAGGCCTGGACCTACTGGATCTTCCGCAAGCGCATCACCCGGACCCACATCCCGGTCGACGCGCACTGACCGATCGCGACCGTGAAGCCCCTCGACCCCCGACTGCTCCGCTACGCCCGCGCCGCGCGGCTGTTCCTCGCCCTCGGCGGGGCGCTCGCGCTCGTCCGCACGGCGGCCGCCGTCGCCTTCGCATGGCTGGTCGCGCAGCTGGTCGCCGGTGCGGTCGACGGGCGCTCGGCCGCTGAGCTCGCACCGTCGCTCACGGCCCTGCTCGGCGTGGTCGTGCTGCGCTCCGTGCTGGCGTGGGCCGTCGAGGTCAACGCGGCGCGGGGCGGAGCCGGGGCGAAGGCGCAGCTGCGCTCCGCGGTCCTCGCGGCGCTCGTCGCGCTCGGTCCGGCGCACCGCTCCGGCGGGTCGGGGGGAGTGGTCGCGCTGCTCGGCGGCGGCCTCGACGCGCTCGACGGCTACTTCGTCCGCTACCTGCCGCAGCTGATCGCCACCGCCGTCACCACGCCGATCCTGACGCTCGTGGTCTTCCTCGCCGATCCGCTCAGCGCCCTCTTCCTCGTGGTCACGCTGCCGCTCATCCCGGTGTTCATGGTGCTGATCGGCTGGGCGACCCAGGCGGTGCAGAAGACGCAGTGGAGCCGGCTGCAGGCGCTCGCCTCGGGCTTCGTCGATACCGTCGGCGGGCTGGCCACGCTGAAGATCTTCGGCCGGGCGGAGCGGCAGGGCGCCCGCATCCGCGCGCTGACCGAGGACTACCGCGTGCACACCATGAAGGTGCTGCGCGTCACCTTCGTCAGCAGTTTCGTCCTCGAGCTGGCGGGCTCGCTCTCGGTCGCGCTCGTCGCGGTGTCGATCGGGTTGCGGCTCGTCGACGGCTCGCTCGGGCTGGCGATCGGACTGTTCGTGCTCGTCCTGGCGCCGGACGTGTTCCTGCCGGTGCGGCAGGTCGGCGCCGAGTTCCACGCCGCGGCCGACGGCGTGCAGGCCGCCGACGAGGCCTTCGCGATCATCGAGGCCGCTGCGGCGGTGCCGGCCCGCACGCCGGCGCCCGCGAGCGGGGGAGCGCTGGAGCTGCGCGGTCTCGCCGTGGACGACGGGGAGGGGCGTGTCCTCGCGCCGGTCGTCGCCGTCCTGCCGGCCGGGTCGATCACCGCGCTGACCGGCCCGAGCGGCGCGGGCAAGTCGACCCTCCTGGCGGCCCTCGCCGGCTTCGCCCCCGCGACCGGACGCCTGACCCTCGGGGAAGAGCCGGTCGACGGCTCCTCCGACCGCGGCTGGCTCGCCTGGTCCGGGCAGCGGGCGGACCTCCTGCCCGGGACGGTGGGCTCGAACGTGGCGCTCGGCTCGCGCTCGCCCGACCCCGAGCGCGTCGCCCGGGCGCTCGCGATCGCCGGCCTCGCGCTCGATCCCGCCCGTCGGATCGACGCCGACGGCACGGGCCTCTCCGGCGGTCAGGCCGCGCGGGTGGCCGTGGCGCGGGCCGTGCACCGCGTGCTCGAGCGCCACTGCGCGGTGCTGGCGCTCGATGAGCCGACCGCGGCGCTCGACGACGAGTCGGAGCGCGTGCTGCTCGAAGGCCTGCGCACCCTCGCGGACGAGGGCGTCGTCGTGCTGGTCGCGACGCACCGCCCCGCGACGATCGCGGCCGCCGACGCCGTCCTCGCGCTCGCACCGGCCGAGGCGGTGCTCCGGTGAACCGCGCCGACGTGCTGCGGGCGGCGATGCCGGCACCGCGCCGCTTCCTCCCGGGGCTCTCCTTCGGCCTGCTGTCCTCCGCGTCGATCGTCGCCCTGCTCGCCTGCTCGGCGTGGCTGATCGTGCGGGCGGCCGAGCAGCCGCCCATCCTCTTCCTCTCCCTGGCCGTCGTCGGCGTCCGCGCGTTCGCGCTCGCCCGGGCCTTCTTCCGCTACCTCGAGCGCCTGGCCGGGCACGACGCGGCGTTCCGCGCGCTGGCCGAGCTGCGGGCCGGCGTCTACGAGCGGCTGGTGCCGGTGGCCCCCGACGGGCTCGGCCGGGTGCGGCGGGGCGACCTGGTCTCGCGCGTAGTATCCGACGTCGACGCGCAGCAGGACGTGCCCCTGCGGATCGTGCAGCCGCTGCTCGTCTCGGCCGTCGTGTCCGCCGCGGCGGTCGTGGGCGTGTGGATGCTCCTCCCCGCGATGGGGGCGGTGCTGCTCGGCCTGCTGGTCCTCGCGTTCGTCGGGGGAGCGCTCGGCGCCGGGCTGGTCTCGGCGCGCGCCGACCGCGAGCTCGCCCCGCTGCGCGGCGAGCTGGCCGAGCGCCTGAACCTGCTGGTGACCCGGCTCGACGTGCTGATCGCCTTCGACGCCGCCGAGGCGGCCGTCGCCGACGTCGCGGAGGCGGAGGGCGCGCTGACGCGGGCCGCCCGTCGCCGCGCCGCGTCGGTCGGACTCGCCGCGGCCGTCCTCGCGCTCTGCGCCGGCGGTGCCGTGTGGGCCGGCCTCGCCCTCGGGATCCCGGCGGTCGACGAGCTCGGCGGTCCTGCCCTCGGGGTGCTCGCCCTGGTGCCGCTCGCCGTGTTCGAGGTCGCCGCCGCGGCTCCGCTCGCCGTGCAGAGCGCCCGCTCCGCGCTGTCCAGTGCGCAGCGCCTCGCCGACCTCGACGTGCAGGCGTCCTCGCCCGCGCTGGCGACCGACGACGACGTGGACCCGGCGGCGGCGATCCCGGCCGGCCGCGACATCGTCCTCCGCGATCTCTCCGTCCGCTGGCCGGGAAGCCCCGTCCCCGCGCTCACCGGCGTCTCGCTCGACCTGCGGGCCGGCGAGCGGATCCTCGTCACGGGCGGCAGCGGCTCGGGCAAGACGACGCTCGCGCACGCCCTCGTCCGCTTCCTCGACCACACCGGTTCGTACCGCATCGGGGGCGTGGAGGCGCGGACCCTCCCGCAGGCCGAGCTGCGGCGCCTCGTCGGCCTGCTCGAGCAGCAGCCCTACCTCTTCGACGACACGATCCGGCAGAACCTGCTCTTCGCCCGCCCCGAGGCCGACGACGCGGTGCTCCTGGGCGTGCTCGAGCGGGTGGGCCTCGCCTCCTGGACCGCAGCGCGCGGCGGACTCGATGCGCGGGTGGGCGAGCGCGGCTCGCTCGTCTCCGGCGGGCAGGCGCAGCGGCTGGCGCTCGCGCGGGCGCTGCTCGCGGACTTCGACGTGCTGGT
The DNA here is from genome assembly GCF_013205055.1 of Rathayibacter sp. VKM Ac-2856. GTDB lineage: Bacteria > Actinomycetota > Actinomycetes > Actinomycetales > Microbacteriaceae > Rathayibacter. The sequence goes on along the minus strand of NZ_JABMLF010000001.1, from coordinate 739,680 downwards.
GCTCGACGAGCCGACCGCCTCGGTGGACGCGCCGGTCGCCGATGCGCTGCTCGCCGATCTGCTCCGAGCGGCGTCGGGACGCACGGTGCTGCTGATCGCGCACCGCGTCCCCGCGTCCCTCGCCTTCGACCGGCGCATCACGGTCGCGGGCGGCACCGCCCGCTGACCGCCCGCGGACCTCCGGCGCTGTGCGGATGGCGAGGGGTCAGCGGCTGGACCAGCTCGCCCGGCCGCGTCCGTCGTACTGCACGAGGTTGCCGTCGTCCTGCATCACGAGCCGGTAGGGCGGCACTGCGGGGCCGACGTTGACGAAGTAGCGCGGCAGTGCGGTCCAGCTCGCGCTGCCCCGCCCGGCGACCGCCATGTACCCGTCCTCATCGATGGAGAAGAAGTCGCCGCAGGTGGACGTCCCGGTGGACCAGATCGGCCCGGTGCGACCGGAGACGACGAGGTTGCCGTCCGCCTGCATCACGGCGCGGTAGGCGCCGTTGCCCGAGCGGAGTCCCTCACCGGCGTAGAGCGCGGCGGGAGCGAACAGGGTGCTGCTCGGGAAGGCGATCCGGCTGCTCCAGAGGACGGTGTCCTCGATGCTGTAGAGGACGAGCCGGCCGGTGTTGTCGAGGTTCATCCGCACCCCGGAGCCGCTGGTGCCGGTGGCCCACTTCGCCGCCCCCTCCGCGCCGTAGATCACGGCGTTGCCGTCCGCCTGCAGCACGAGCCGGTTCCCCGCGCCCGAGGTGCCCGTGCTCCAGGTCACGCCGTTCGGGCCGTAGCCGACGAAGTTGCCGTCGCTCTGCATCACCGCGGTGAAGCGGCCGTCGCCCGAGGTGAGGCGTCGGCCGGTCCGCAGCGTCTCGGTCGGGTAGAGCCAGTCGGTGGGCGGCGCCTCGATCGTCGTGCCGATGCTGCTCGCCCAGGCGGGGGAGCCGTCGGCGCGGCTGACGACGAGGTTGCCGTCGATCTGGATCCGGAGGGCGGCCCCCGCCTCGTCGGCGGTGCCGGTGGACCAGACGGGCCGGCCGTCGGCCGTGTAGACCACCACGTTGCCGTCGGCCTGCATCACCAGTCGATCGCCGCGTCCCTCCGTCCCGGTGCTGAAGACGGCGCGCCCGCTCGCGTCGTAGGTGACCGCGTTGCCGTCGCTCTGCAGCACGAAGCGGTATCCGCCGCCGACCGAGGTGATGCTCTCGCCCCGTGCCAGCTGCTCCCCGCTGACGAGGGCGTCGGTGAAGACGTTCGCGGCGCGGGCGACGGCGGTCGTGACGGGCCCGGAGCCGGCGGCGAGGGCGGGGGTCGCTCCCAGCAGCAGGGCGCCCGCGGTCACGAGCACCACCGCCCCGGAGACGAGCGTGCGGGCGGGGCGGGGAGGCGTCATCGCGGGTCCTTCGAGCGGGATCGGTGGCTGGTTCTCCCGCATGCTGCCACGGCGCGGGCCGCGCCACGCCGTCGTTCCGCCGCCATGAGCCAGGGGACTCGAAGTGGGGTCAGCCGTGGGGCCGGACCCGGCGCTCGGCCTCGGCGAGCGACGCGCCCTCGACGGCCCAGCGGTCCAGCACGCCGTCGACGCGGTCCCGAGCGGCTCCCGTGGTGCTCTCGCGCAGGGGCAGGATCACGTCGCGGGCGAGCGGGGCGAGGAGCTCGTCGACCCGCGCGTCGCGGACGAAGCCCTCGAGCCGGGTCAGATCGGACGCGCGCAGGAGCGCCGCCCGCGACTGCAGCAGCACGATCGCCGCGAGCCGCGTCTCGAAGACGGGCGGCTCCCACAGCTCCGACGACAGCGCCGTGACGTCGTCGTGCTCCAGCCCGCGGAACTTCTTCAGCGCATCCCGCACGGTCCCGCGGACCGCGCCGACCGAGGCCCCGGTCGAGTCGAGCCCCGCACCGAGCCGCTCCCGCACGTCCTGCGCCCGCCAGACGTCGCCCTCGTACTCCAGCGCCGCACGGATGAAGTCGCCGGCGTCGCTCACCCCTCCATCATGCGACGGGACGGGCGGGACCCGCGAACCGGCGAGCCCCGGTCAGCGACTCGACCACACCGCCCGGTTGCGACCGTCGTACTCGACGAGGTTGCCGTCGTCCTGCATCACGAGGCGGAACGGCGCGACCGCGCCGGCGCCGGGCGTCACGATCCAGGTCCCGATCCCGCTGCCGGAGACGACCGCCATGAGGCCGTCGTCGTAGAGGTTGAACGAGCTGCCCTCGCCCGAGGTGCCCGTCGACCAGATCGGGCCGGAGCGGCCGGAGACCACGAAATTGCCGTCGCCCTGCATCACGGCGCGGTACACGCCGTTCGCCGAGCGGAGGAGACTGCCGGCCGCGAGGCCGTTCTCGGCGTAGAGGCTCGAGCCGGGCAGCTGCGCCTGACTGGTCCAGAGCACGGTGTCCGCCGGGTCGACGATGATCAGCGAACCGCCGTTGTCGATGCCGAGGCGCAGGTCGGTGCCGCGGGTGCCGGAGGACCACCGGACCGAGTCGTCCGATCCGTAGATGACCGCGTTGCCGTCGGTCTGCAGCACGAGCCGGTTGCCGGCGCCGCGGGTGCCGGTGCTCCACACGACGCCCTGGGGGCCGTAGCCGACGAAGTTGCCGTCGGTCTGCATCTCGGCGCGGAAGCGGCCGTCTGCCGAGGTCAGCCGGCGTCCGCCGCGCAGGGTCTCCCCGGTGAAGAGGGTGTCGGTCGCGGGCTCGGCGATCGTCCCGTTGACGCTGCTCGCCCACGCGGGGGAGCCGTTCTCGCGGTAGACGACGAGGTTGCCGTCCCCCTGGATGATCAGGTAGGCGCCGGGCTCGTCGGTGGTCTCGGTGCTCCAGACGGGGCGGTCGTCGGCGGAGTAGATCACGACGTTGCCGTCGGTCTGCATCGCGAGGTGGTCACCGCGGCCGGCCGTACCGGTCGCGAAGACGACGCGGCCGTCCGGTGCGTAGGTGACCGCGTTGCCGTCGGTCTGCATCACGAACTCGTACGCGGGCCCCGGGCGGTCGGAGACGATGCTCTCGCCGCGCGCGAGCTGCTCGCCGCCGTCGAGCGCGTTGTAGTAGGACGTCGCTGCGCGGGACTGCGCGCCCTCGTTCGTCCGGAGTGCGGGGGACGAGTCGGCCGAGGACGAGGAGAGCGGTGACGGGGCCACCTCCTCGGCCACTGCAGGGGTCGCCGTGAAGAGCAGGGTGCCCGCCGCGACGAGCGCGACGAGAGCGGAGGCGACGGAGCGGGAGGAGCCGGCGGAGCGCGAGGCTCCGGCCGAGCGGGAGGAAGAGGGAGGCGTCATCGCAGTTCTTTCTCGAGAGGTCGGCATCGCCGAGCGGATCCTCGAATGCTCGCACGCGCGGGCGACATCCGAGGTGCGCTCCCGACACCGTGTCCCGATACGCGACGCAGGCCGACTGTGGCCGATCCGGGGCCCGCCCGGACGAGGAAGGCCCGGCTCGTGCGGGGTGCGCACGGGCCGGGCCTTCGGAGGTGTTGCGCCGTCTCAGCGGCGGGCGGGGCTCCGTGTCAGCGGATGGACCAGACGGCGCGGCCGTCGGCGTCGTACTCGACGAGGTTGCCGTCGTCCTGCATGACGAGGCGGAAGGGGGCGGTTCCGCCGGCGGCGGGCTGTGCACTCCACGTGATGGCGCCGTTGTCGGCGACGATCTGGAGACGGCCGTTCTCGAAGATCTCGAGCGAGCTGTTCACGCCGCCGGTCTGGCTGGACCAGAGGGCGCCCTGGGGTCCGTAGACGACGACGTTGCCGTCCTTCTGGACGACGGTGCGGTAGTCGCCGTTGTTCGAGCGGAGCTGGCCGCCGGTGGCGAGGTCGTTCGGGCCGTAGAGGCTGGAGCCCGGCAGCGCCATCTGGCTGTCCCAGATGATCGTGTCGTCCTCGTCGAGGAGGGAGAGGACCCCGTTGTCGCCGAGGACGGCGCGGAGGTCTGCTCCGCTGGTGCCGGTGGCCCACTTCACGGAGCCGTCGGCTGCGTAGAGGACGGCGTTGCCGTCGTCCTGCATGACGAAGCGGTTGCCGGCGCCGCGGGTGTCGGTGTTCCAGACGACGCCGCCGGGGCCGTAGCCGACGAGGTTCCCGTCGCGCTGCATCTCGGCGCGGAAGAGGCCGTTCTCCGAGGTGAGCCGGTGGCCGAAGGTGAGGCTGCTGCCGGTATCGAGGGTGTCGCGAGCGGGCTCGGCGATCCTCCCCGCGCTGGCGGACCAGGCCGGAGTGCCGTCCTGGCGGTAGAGGGCGAGGTTCCCGTCCTCACCGAGGATGAGGGTGGTCCCGGGCTCGCCGTCCGTGCCGGAAGCCCAGAGCGGACGGTCATCGACCCCTTCCACGACGAGATTGCCGTCCCTCTGGAGTATCACCACGTTCGGCCTGATGACGTCTTTCTTGGTCTCAGGGTCGTAGCGGTACTCGGTGTTGAAGGTCCCCGTGGCGAAGAGGACGCGTCCGTCCGAGGCGCGGAGGACCGCGTTGCCGTCCTCCTGCATCAGGAAGGCGTAGCTCCCCGCGGTGTCCGAGCGAAGGGTGCGCTCGAGGTCGCCGCCATCGAAGTGCATCGACTCTCCGCCGAGGAGAGCGTTGTAGTAGGGGTGATCGTGCTCCGGCCCGTCGGGCCACGGCTTGAGGGCCGGAACGATCGGGCTCCCCGGAGCCGGGGAGGACGAGATGGAGGGGATGTCCGCGGCGAAGGCGGGCGTCCCGCTGAGCAGCAGGCCTCCGGCTGCGACGAGCGCGACGAGCCCGGAGGCGAGGGGGCGTGGAGATGTTCGGTGTGACATGGCAGTTCTTTCTCGAGAGGTCGGCACCGCCACGATCGAGGCGGCCTCGCCGAGCGGTCTTCTCCGAATGGAAGCACCGACGCGCACGCCGTCCCGGGCTCCGGCGCGCGGTGCTGGGTCCTTGTCGCGGGAGACGCCCTCGGACGGCGAAGGCCCGGCTCGTGCGAGGTGCGCACGGGCCGGGCCGTCGGTTCGAGTCGCCGGCCGTCAGCGTCGACGGGCGTGCGGCGACGTCAGCGGCTGGACCAGACGGCCCGGTCGTGGAGGTCGTAGGCGACGATGTTCCCGTCGCTCTGCATCACGAGGTGGAAGGGGCCGACTCCACCGGCGGCGGGCACTGCCGTCCAGGTGACCGCGCCGTCGCCGGCCACGATCTGCAGCACGCCGTCCTTGCCGAACCGGAGAGAGCTGCCCGTGCCGCTCGTCCCGCTCGACCAGACGGCTCCGGCCGGGCCGTAGACGACGACGTTCCCGTCGCCCTGCATCACGACCCGGTACCGGCCGTCGTCGGAGCGCAGCAGCCCGTCCGCGGAGAGGAGGTTCGGCGAGTAGAGCGCCGATCCGGGCAGTGCGGTCTGGCTGTCCCAGAGCGGACGGTCGTTCACATCGCGGACCGTCAGCACTCCGTTGTCCTCGAGGGTGGCCGAGTCCGCCACCGCCTCGCTGTCGGCGATCCATACTTCGGTGTCGTTCTCGTCGTGGATCACGAGCTCACCGTCGGAGCTGATCTGGAGAGTGTTGTCCACGCCGCGGGTGCCGGTGCTCCAGAGCACGCCGTTCGGGCCGTAGCCCACCAGATTGCCGTCGCGCTGCATCTCGGCGCGGAACAGTCCGCTCGGCGAGGTGAGCCGATGGCCGCGCGTCACCGCGTTGTAGTACTCGAGGGTGCTCGACGGCGGCTGGGCGATCCTGTCGTTGATGTCGCTCGCCCAGGCGGGGGAGTCGTCCTGTCGGTAGAGGACCAGATTGCCGTCGTTCTGAATGATCAGCGTGGCCCTCGGTTCGATGTCCGTCCCGGTGCTCCAGAGGGGACGGCTCTGATCGGAGTAGACCACGACATTGCCGTCGTCCTGCGCGACGATTCGATTGCCCCGACCGGAGGTGCCCGTGCTGAAGACGGCGTGGCCGACCTCGTCGTAGGTGACGGCGTTGCCGTCGTCCTGCATGCGGAAGGTGTACGTCGCTCCCGGGCCCTCGGACTGGATGTACTGGCCCGCGACGAGCTGGCGCCCTCTGGTGAGGAAGTCGGGAACGGACGGGCCCGCCGAGTGCAGCGATCCGGCCGTGATCGACGTAACGGAGGTGGCGGGGCCGTGCCCACCCTGGGCGCGGGCGGGTGTCGCTCCGAGCAGCAGGCCGGTCGCGACGAGCGCGACGAGCCCCGGGGCGAGACGGTGCGGAGAGCTGACAGGTGTCATGGGAGGTCCTTCTCGAGTGGTCGGCAGTGACGAGCAGCGGTGAGCGCCGCAGAGCGGAACGCCCCGATCGTGGCGCGGCAGATCGACGCCGATGCCGCCGCGGCGCGCAGTGCAGGGTCTCTGGCAGGCGGTGCGCGATCCGGTCCTGACGCGCAGGAGTGGCGGTCAGGCTCGAGCGACGTGGGACGCGGCAGGAGGCGACCGGAGTCCGGTGCCGCTGAGGGTCCTCAGGGGAGGGGGCGGCGGAGGGCGTCGAGGCGCCGGCGCCAGGCGTCGAGCCGGCCCGGGACCGCGGCGAGCGCCGGCCCCTCGATCCAGCTCGTCGCCAGGCGCAGGCCGTGCAGCGCATTCGCGGTCCACACCTCGCGGCCCTCGAGATCGGCGGGCTCGGCCGGCGCCTCGATGACGTCGACGCCCAGTGCCCCGGCGAGGACGGAGACGGTGCGGGCGGTCACGCTCCAGACCCGGGGGCTGCTCGCGGGCGGGACGACCAGTGCGTCGCCGAGCCACCAGAGGACGGCGCTCGACGCCCCGTCGACGACAGCGCCGTCGCCGTCGAGCAGCACGGCCTCGTCGGCGCCCGCGGCGGTGGCTCGCGATCGCAGGAGTGCCAGCCGAGCGATGTCGGGACCCTTGCGCTCCGGAGTGCGCCGAGGGTCGACGGGGCTCGTCCAGAGGACGACGGTGCGGCCTCGCGGCGGCGCGGGACGCAACCGCAGCCGCAGCCCTCCGGCGGTCAGCTCGAGCCGGGGGAAGGCGTCGCCGGTGCGGGGGAGCGCTGCGACGGCGGCGTCGAGGAACGCGTCGGCCCCATCCGGGCCCCCGGCCTCGGCGACGGCGGCGAGGAACCGCTCGCGGTGCAGCTCGAGACCGCGGACGCGGCCCTCCGAGACGAGGAAGGAGTCCGCGGCGAGGAGGACGTCGTCCGACGCGTCGACGGCGGGACCGAGCTGGCGCCCGTCCCACTCCCTCATCCGCTCGCCGTCCACGACCGCCTACGCTAGCCCAGTGGCCGCGCTCCCCGAGGAACCCGCCTCCCGCAGGGAGCTGGCGTGGGTGGACCCCGAGCGAGCATACCTCGGGTTGTTCGCGGCGGCGCCCGCCTCCTTCTGGCTCGACTCGGGCCGCGACGCCGTCCACGGCCTCTCCTTCCTCGGTGCCTCCGACGATGTCCTGACGGTCGAGGCCGGCGCGGACGTCTCGACGGCGCTCACCGCGGTCGACGCGGAGTGGACGGGCGACCGTGCGCTCGGGCGCTACGGCTGGATCGCCTACGAGGCGGGCGCGGCCTTCGTCTCCCTCCCCCTCCTGCCCGCCGCCGACGGCGCACCGCCGGCGCTCGCGCTGATCCGCGGCGATCCCGTGCTGGAGTTCGATCACGCGCGGCGCACGCTGCACCTCGTCTCCTCCGCCGGGCAGGAGCGGGAGGCGCGGCGGCTCGAGCGGGCGCTGACGGTGCTCGCCGAGGCTCCGGCCGTCCCGGGGGAGCCGCGTGCCGCGGAGGCGGCCGGCCGCGTCGAGTGGCGGCACGACGCCGAGCGGTACCGCGCCCTGATCGCCCGGTGCCGAGCCGCGATCCGCGCGGGCGACGCCTACCAGCTCTGCCTGACCAACGAGGTGGTCGTCGAGGGCGCCTTCGATCCGGTGGAGGCGTACCGGCGCCTGAGGCGCTCGAGCGCGAGCCACCACGGCGGTCTGATCAGGATCGGAGGTCTCGCCCTGGTCAGCGCGTCACCCGAGCGCTTCCTCGACGCCTCCGTCGACGGCCGCGTCGCGACGCACCCGATCAAGGGCACCCGCACCCGCAGCAGCGACCCCCTCGTCGACGCGGAGCTGCGGGCCGAGCTGCTCGGGAGCGTGAAGGAGCGCGCCGAGAACGTGATGATCGTCGACCTGGTGCGGAACGATCTCGCGCGCATCGCCGCTTCCTCCTCGGTGCGGGTGGACCGCCTCCTCGAGGTCGAGACGTACCCGCACGTGCACCAGCTGGTGAGCGAGGTGTCGGCGCGGCGCGCACCCGGCGTCGGCCTCGCCGAGCTGCTCGCGGCGACCTTCCCCGCCGGGTCGATGACGGGGGCGCCGAAGCGACGGGCCGTCGAGCTCCTGCGCGAGTGGGAGGCGGGGCCGCGCGAGATCTACGCGGGCGCGTTCGGCCGCATCGGCGGCGACGGCTCGCTCGATCTGGCGATGACGATCCGGACGCTCGTGCTCGACGGATCCCGCGCCCGGATCGGGACCGGCGGGGGCATCACCGCGCTGTCCGTCGACGACGAGGAGGTGGAGGAGACCCGGCTGAAGGCCCGCGCGCTGCTCGCCGTGCTCGGAGTGGCCCTGGACGACTCGGAGACCTCGGGCGACCCGGAGTCCCGGACGCCCCGATGACTCCGGGCGACGCGTGACCCGCGAGGTCGCGGCGGAGTCGTCGCCCGGTCACTGGAGGCCAGTAGGGTGGTTGGTCGAACGCGGCGCCCCGAGAGCGCGCGTTTCCCCTCCCTTCAGAAGTGAGACACACCTGTGGCAGAAGAGACCTCCCAGCAGACCGGCGCGACGGACGAGGAGCGCTACGACTTCCGCGCGCTCCAGGAGAAGTGGCTCCCGATCTGGGAGGAGACCCGGCCGTTCGCGACCGGCGACTCCACCGACAAGCGCCCGCGCAAGTACGTGCTCGACATGTTCCCCTACCCCTCGGGCGACCTGCACATGGGGCACGCGGAGGCGTACGCGCTGGGCGACGTCATCGCGCGCTACTGGCGTCAGCAGGGCTTCAACGTGCTCCACCCGATCGGCTGGGACAGCTTCGGCCTGCCCGCGGAGAACGCGGCGATCAAGCGCGGCCTGAACCCCGTCAGCTGGACCTACGACAACATCGAGCAGCAGAAGCGCTCGATGAAGCGCTACGCCGCGTCCTTCGACTGGGACCGCGTGCTGCACACCTCCGACCCCGAGTACTACAAGTGGAACCAGTGGCTGTTCCTCAAGATGTACGAGAAGGGCCTCGCCTACCGCAAGGACAGCTGGGTCAACTGGGACCCGGTGGACCAGACCGTCCTCGCGAACGAGCAGGTCCTCGCCGACGGCACCTCCGAGCGCTCCGGCGCGGTGGTCGTCAAGAAGAAGCTCACGCAGTGGTACTTCAAGATCACCGACTACGCGGACCGCCTCCTGGACGACCTGAACCAGCTCGAGGGCTCCTGGCCGTCGAAGGTCATCGCGATGCAGCGCAACTGGATCGGCCGCTCGATCGGCGCCGACGTCGAGTTCGAGATCGAGGGCCGCGACGAGCGGATCACGGTCTTCACGACGCGCCCCGACACCCTCTTCGGCGCGACCTTCATGGTCGTCGCGCCCGACTCCGACCTGGCCGCCGAGCTGGTCGAGGGCGCCGACCCGGAGCTTCGGGACGCCTTCCGGAGCTACCTGGAGAAGGTGCAGAAGTCGAGCGAGATCGAGCGCCTCACCGTCGACCGCCCGAAGACCGGCGTCTTCCTCGGCCGCTACGCGATCAACCCCGTCAACGGCGAGCGCCTGCCGATCTGGTCGGCCGACTACGTGCTGTCCGACTACGGGCACGGCGCCGTGATGGCCGTGCCCGCGCACGACCAGCGCGACCTCGACTTCGCCCGCGCCTTCGACCTGCCCGTGCGGGTCGTCGTCGACACCTCGGCGCCCGTCACCGGCGCGATCCCGGTCATCCCCACGGATCCGGAGGAGCTCGCCGCGCTCGAGGCGGAGTACGCGGTCGACCCCGCCGTGACCGGTGAGGCGCTGACCGGCGACGGCCGCCTGATCAACTCCGGCCCGCTCGACGGCCTGTCCAAGCGCACCGCCATCGAGCGCGTGATCAAGCTGCTCGAGGAGCGCGGCCGCGGCCGCTCGGCGAAGAACTACCGCCTGCGCGACTGGCTGATCTCGCGCCAGCGCTACTGGGGCACGCCGATCCCGATCATCCACGGCGAGAACGGCGAGCTGATCCCGGTCCCCGAGGACCAGCTGCCCGTGCGCCTGCCCTCGACCGACGGCCTGGACCTGCAGCCGAAGGGCTCCTCGCCGCTCGGCGCGGCGGAGGACTGGGTGAACGTCGCGAACCCGAACGACGGCAGCCCCGCCCGCCGCGACCCGGACACGATGGACACGTTCGTCGACTCCTCCTGGTACTTCCTCCGCTTCCTCTCGCCGAAGGACGACACCCAGGCGTTCGACCCGAAGCTCGCCGAGAAGTGGGCGCCGGTCGACCAGTACGTGGGCGGCGTGACGCACGCGATCCTGCACCTGCTCTACGCGCGCTTCATCACCAAGGTCCTCTTCGACCTCGGCTACGTCTCCTTCACCGAGCCCTTCACGGCGCTGCTCAACCAGGGCATGGTGCAGATGGACGGCGCCGCGATGTCGAAGTCGAAGGGCAACATCGTCCGCCTGTCGGACCAGCTGGACGAGTTCGGCGTGGACGCCGTGCGCCTGACGATGGCGTTCGCCGGTCCGCCGGAGGACGACATCGACTGGGCCGACGTCTCGCCGTCCGGCAGCGCGAAGTTCCTGGCGCGCGCCTGGCGCCTCGCCAAGGACGTCACGACGAAGCCCGACGTGGAGTGGAAGAACGGCGACGCGGCCCTGCGCCGCCAGACGCACCGCTTCCTCGCGGAGTCGCCGTCGCTGATCGAGGCGTTCAAGTTCAACGTCGTCGTCGCGCGCCTGATGGAGCTGGTCAACGCGACCCGCAAGGTCATCGACTCCGGAGCCGGCGCGGGCGACCCCGCCGTGCGCGAGGCGACGGAGGTCGTCGCGATGGCGCTCAACCTCTTCGCCCCGTACACCGCCGAGGACATGTGGCACCGTCTCGGCTACGAGGGCACCGTCGCGCACGCGCTCTGGCGCAAGGCCGACCCGACCCTCCTGGTCGAGGAGAAGGTCACCGCGATCCTCCAGGTCGACGGCAAGGTCCGCGACCGCATCGAGGTGTCGCCGAAGATCTCCTCGGACGAGCTCGAGCAGAAGGCGCGCGCGGCCACCGGTGTCGCGCGGGCGCTGCAGGGCCGCGAGGTCGTCACGGCCGTCGTCCGGGCGCCGCGCCTGGTGAACCTGGTGACGAAGCCGGCGTAGCGCGCCGCGAGCACGCGACTCCTCGAAGGGGCTCCTCCACTGCGGAGGGGCCCCTTCGGCGTTTACACCGAATAGGGATTAGCCTCTGGCCTGCTCAGTGCTACCACTCGACCGAATTCTTGCTAAGAAACTCTTCTCTTGTGCAAGAAGCGACATCTAACGCGGCAGCCTTCAACGTGACGGCCTTATCATTCGTCACGATAACCCACGTCGGTCCCCATAACTGATCTGCGGTGCACTCCTGTGCGTCGAGCGCGCAAGCGATAAGTATGGGATCGGCCGCGCCCTTGTTTGTGTAAAGGTTTACGAGCGTCGAGTCTTCAATCTGTATGCTCGCCATTACTTTTGCCAGGTGCTCCAAGACGGTTGATGTTGTTGGGTACTCGATTTCCTTGAATGCGGCCTTGTCGGGATATCCTTGTGCTTCATAAATAATCTCTGTTGGCAGAAAGCATCGCTCTAGAAAGAATTTGCTTTCACGCTGGGCCCGGCTGAGGTGAGAGAGCGCGTTGTTGTCTAAAATGTATAGTTCTTCGTTCACTGCAATGCCGCCTTTAACTCGCTGAGTTCAGCTGGGGAAATTCGGTTCAGACATACGATTCGGCAAAATTCTCGTTCCGCAAGCCCTTGTTCCTCGACGGCCCGAAGCATCCGTGTTGTGAGCGCTCGTCCGTTGTACTTCCGAATAGCGTTGACAGCTTTTGGCTGGTTGCGCGGCCCGGGCTTTGGTCGAGAGCGGAACTCATCCTCAAGATGGCTGAGATGTGTTGATGCCGCCTCCGCGCTGAGCTTGCCCAGCCGCATCCCCCGCACAACCATCGCACTGGGGGTAACTTTAAAGACGTCGGCCGCGGCCTTCACGGCATCGATGTCCTCGAACTTGGTGTCTTGAACACCGCTGGCTGGCATCAAGACTTCACCGACAATGTCGTATTCTCGGCCGACGTTCAACGCCGTACTATTCGCGTCGTAGGTGACTGGGGCAAATACTCCTCGGGCGACAAGCACCGTCATAAGCATGAGCGTAAAGATTTGCCTGCCCGGCTGTTCTTGGAAGTCACCATGATCACCGCCAGTGAGGAAAATATATGGAATTTTCGAGTCTCGCACAGTCATGCCGCTGAAGTGCAAACCATCCAGAATTTGCGGCATGAAGCCTCGGACGCTCCTCGCGACGAGCACCTGCTTTGCCTCGATTTGCTCAATTAACATTTCGAGCGCAACTTCTTTAGTCCGTGCTCTGCGAATCGTATCAAGATCTAGCTCCAGCGCCGCGATCAGCTTGTCGGCGTCATCGCGGGGGGTACTGCCAGGTCGGCGGAGGAGTCCAACAATCTCGTTACGAATGAGAAGTGAATCGTACCTCTTCGCGAGCGATTGCTTGCGAAGTAGATCTTTGATGATCAACTCCACATCGCGAAGTCTGACGGTGGTTCTCGAGTTGACGGTGAACGTGTCTGGGGCAACTCCTTGTAGCAGCTTTTTAGTCTTCGATTCCACCTGCGCCTTCACGAAAGAAAGTGGAGCAAAGAATAGTGGGTGAGGAATCTCTGCCTTCCGCGAGAGAGCCACGAGCTCCTGATACTTGATTTCTCCCTGCTCAAGCGCACGGTGGTAGGGGGCGCGGCCGCTCACGACAGAGTTCTCTAGCAACTCCACGAAGACGGCACGATCGATCGAGACGCGATCTTTGTCAATCAATACGTCCAAAGCATCGACCCGCTTACTCCCCGTTTGATTCTCCGGTACTGCGAATTATTTGATCACTTCCTCGCGACCTATGGCTGGGACGCTACACGCTAGTCAGCCGCTCCTGCTATCACCGCCCATCGCACCTATGCTCACGAGCGCATCGCCGCCGATCCCGTCCACCCCGTGCACGACCGCCCAACTGTCACGCCCCCTTTCGTTTGAGGGATTATCCAACGCCGCGTGACATGGGTGGTTTTCGGGCTTGAGGTGGGCAGGGTTGCCTAGCTGTTGCTGCTGTCGCAGGTCGTCGGCAAGGTCCGCGACCGGATCGAGGTCTCGCCGAAGATCTCCTCGGACGAGCTCGAGTAGAAGGCGCGCGCGGCCACCGGTGTCGCGCGGGCGCTGCAGGGCCGCGAGGTCGTCACGGCCGTCGTCCGGGCGCCGCGCCTGGTCAACCTGGTGACGAAGCCGGCCTAGGCCGCCTCGAGCGCCGGACCTCCTCGAAGGGGCTCCTCCACTGCGGAGGGGCCCCTTCGGCGTTCCCGACCCGACTCGCTGTCCCCGGCGGTGTGGTCTGCCGTGATCCGCAGGGTGCCCGGGCGGACGACGCCAGGACGTCGGGCCGACCGATGCCGGACGTCAGGCCCGGGTGCACCGTCACCATACGTGTAAGAGTGCTGTCTCTCCTGTCCTGCCGGCACTGATGCTCAACGACGTCGATGCCGTCTCGTTCCTCCTCTGACCCTGGGAGTGCTCATGCCGGCCTTCTACCTCTCCTCGCGCCGCATCGTCGCCTCGCTCCTGATCGCGATGATCCTGCTCGACGCGGCGTTCACCGCACTCCGCGCTCTCGACACGGCGGCGATCATCGTGGCGGCGTACGCGGTCGTCGCGACCGCGCTGCTCGCCTCGGTCGCAGCGCGGCAGACGCGGCACCTCGGAGTCGATCTGTCGGCGTTCATCGTCGCAGCGCTCGCGATCAGCGTGTCCTGGGGAGCCGCGCCGGTCACACTCGGGGTCCTGACCCACCTGCCGGCGCTGGTCGGCGCCGTCGCGTTCGCCACGATGGTGCTGATGCTGCGCACCGCTGCCGCGGGGGCGGGAACGAAGAACCGTCGTTGACCCTGCTGTCGTGGGAGCGGAGGGGACTCCGACGCGCTGACTCAGGCGGGTGGCACCGAGCCGTTGCGGATGTGCTGGTAGACGACGGAGGTGCGGACGTCGGCGACCTCGCGGCGCTGGGTGAGGCGGTCGATGACGAAGGCGTAGAGGTCGTCGTTGTCGCGGACGGCGACGTGGATGATGAAGTCCTCGTTGCCGGCGGTGACGAAGACGCCGAGGGTCTGCTCGAGGCCGCTCACCCAGTCGCGGAAGGACTCGATCACCTCGCGGGACGGCGGTCGGATGCGCACGGCGATCAGGGCCTGGACGCCGCGCCCGATCGCGGCGAGGTCGACGTCGAGGGTCGTGCCGCGGATGACGCCTCGGGTGCGCAGGCGCCGCATCCGATCGAGCGAGGTGGTGGGGGAGACGCCGACCGCGGTCGCGACGTCGCGGTTGGACATCCGCGCATCCGACTGCAGCAGGCGCAGGATCGCGATGTCGACGGCGTCGAGGACCACCGGATCACGGTTCTGCTGGTTGTTCATACGGATATCGTGCACGGAGTTCGCGCATCCGCCTATCGTGACTGCCGCCGGTCGGGAGGACCGACCAGAGGAGGAACGACGATGAGCACGGGATTCGCGGGATACGCCGAGGACGAGATCGACACGGCGGCGGCGACCCGATCCGCCCGGTTGAAGTGGGTGGTCGTGGTCGACGAGGCGCTGCCGATCGGACGCGCGGTGAACGCCGCCGTCTGCGTCGCGGCGGCGACCGGCGCGCAGGTGCCGGGGCTGCTCGGCCCCGCAGCACACGACGCCTCGGGCTCCGAGCACCCGGGACTGCCGTGGGCGGGATGCACCGTCCTCGCGGCCGATGCGGCGACGCTCCGGATCATCCGAACGAAGGCCGACGCGCACGAGGGGACGTTCGTCGCCGACATGCCGGCGGCCGCGCAGGAGACCCGCGTGTACGACGAGTACCGCGAGGTGCTCGACTCGACCGAGCCGGAGCTCGTCGAGTACCTGGCGGTGGGACTGATCGGGCCGAGGAACCGCGTCGACAGGATCGTCGGGCGGCTGCGGCTGCTCTAGGGCGGGCGTCCTCCCCAGGGCGGGGATCGGCGGGCCGTCCACCGTTCGGCGATCGGCGCTCACCGGTCGAGCCGCCCCGACCTAGCGTCGTCGGATGCAGCAGGCGACCCAGGACGACGACCCCGCCGGTCTGCTGCGCCGTCCGCGGCGGGAGCGCTCGCGCTGGCGGATCGGCGTCGGCGCGGCGGTGGTGCTGGTGATCGGAGCCGCGGTCGTCGCGGTGCTCCTCGCCGGGGTGAGGGCGGGCGGCCGGACGGAGGTCCTCGAGCCCGCCGGTGCTCCGGCGGCCTCGGTCGACGGGTCCGTGCCACCGCGGTCGGCCGGCGGCACCGGGACGCCGCTGCCGAGCGGCTCTGCCGGCGGGACCCTCTACGTCCACGTCGCCGGAGCCGTCGCCGCGCCCGGTCTCTACCTGCTCGATCCGGGCGCCCGGGTCGCCGACGCGCTCGCCGCAGCGGGCGGCTTCACGGAGCCGGCCGAGAGGGCGGCCGTCAACCTCGCACGTCGGCTCGTGGACGGCGAGCAGATCCTCGTACCGGAGCAGGGAGCGGCGGTCGCGCCGGTCGGCTCGGGTCCGGCTGCGGTCGGCGGCGTGGTCAGTCTCAGCACGGCGACGGCCGCGCAACTGGAGGAGCTGCCCGAGATCGGTCCGGCCACCGCGGCGAAGATCGTCGCCTACCGGGAGGAGCACGGCCCGTTCACCTCCGTCGACCAACTGCTGGAGGTGCCCGGCGTCGGCGAGAAGACCCTCGAGGCGTTCCGCGAGCAGGTGGCCCCGTGATCCGCGCGCACGATCTGCGGCTGCTCCCGGTCGCGCTGTCGGCGTGGGCGGCTGCGGCCGCGTCGGGGCTGCTGCCGGTCGGCGCGGTCCTCGCTGACGGCGCTCTGCTCTGCGCGCTCGCCTGGTCCGCCGCGCTCGTCGCCGTCGCGGGTCTGCTCCTGCTCCGCCGGCGCCGTGCGGCCTCCGGGCTGGCCGTGCTCGCGGTCGCGCTCGGGGGAGCGGCGCTCGCCGTCAGCGCCGTCGCGGTGGCGGCGCCCGCGCGCCACCCGCCGGAGCTCCGGGCGGCGGCGGAGTCGCGGACGGCGGAGGCGGTGCTCGTCCGGATCGACACGTCCGCTCGTCCGCTCGCCGCGGGCGGCGTGTGGTTCGACGGAACGGCGCTGCGGCTCGGCGATCGGTCGATGTCGGCACCGGTGCGGGTGTTCCTCGCCGAGCCGGGAGGCCGGCTGCCGGTCGGCTCCGAGGCGCTGCTGCGCGCGCGTGCCGAGGAGCCGGACTCCGTCGGCGAGAGCACCCTGCTGACCGCGTCCGCCGTGCTCGAGCGGCGGCCGCCGGGAGGAGTCGCGGCGATCGCGGAAGTCCTGCGGTCAGGCTTCCTCGCCAGGACGGCGGTGCTCGGGGGAGACGGGGCCGGTCTCCTGCCGGGCCTCGCGACCGGGGACACCTCCGCCCTGCCGTCGGACCTCGAGGACGACATGCGGACCGCCTCGCTCACCCACCTGACCGCGGTCTCCGGAGCGAACTGCGCGGTCGTGGTCGCAGCGGGCTGGCTCGTCGCCGCGCTGCTGGGCGCGGGCCTGCGCGTCCGCACGGTGTCGGCCCTGGCCGTGCTCGCGGCGTTCGTCGTGCTGGTCACTCCCGAGCCGAGCGTCGTCCGCGCGGCGGTCATGGCGAGCGTCGTGCTGCTGGCGCGGCTGGGGCGGCGCTCGGGTGCTGCGCTCCCGGCGCTGCTGGCGAGCGTCGTGCTGCTGGTGCTGCTCGATCCGGCGATCGCGGGGCGACTCGGCTTCGTGCTGTCCGTGCTGGCGACGGGCGGGCTGCTGCTCGCCGCGGAGCCGATCGCGCGACGCCTGGGGGATGCGCTGCCGCGCCCGCTCGCGCTGCTCATCGCTGTGCCGCTGGCCGCGCAGCTGGCCTGCCAGCCCGCCGTCCTGCTCATCGATCCGTCGATCCCGGTCTACGGGGTGCTGGCCAATCTGCTCGCCGAGCCGGCCGCCCCGGCGGCGACCGGCCTGGGCCTCATCGGCTGCCTGCTCGCGCCGTGGTGGCCGGGCGGTGCGGACGTCGTGATCCGGCTCGCCGCCGTGCCGACCTGGTGGATCGCCTCGATCGCCCGCGCCGTCGCGACCTGGCCGGTGCCGCGGATCGCCTGGCTTCCGGGTCTGGGCGGGATGCTGGCACTCACGGTCCTGACCGTGCTCGCCCTGCTGCTGGTCACCCGCGCGCGCCGGCTCGCACCGCTCCGGCGGGTCGCGGCGACGGTGCTGGCGGGGGTGCTCGTGGTCGGGGCGGCGTCGGGAGTGGCGACGCCGCTCCTGCGCTCCGCCGCCGTCCCGTCGGACTGGCGGGTCGCGATGTGCGACATCGGGCAGGGCGACGCGGTGCTGGTCCGCGGGGACGCGGGGGTGGTCCTCGTCGACACCGGGCCGCTGCCCGAGCGGCTGGACGCGTGCCTCGATCTGCTCGGCATCGACCGGCTCGCGCTCCTCCTGCTCACCCACTACGACCTCGACCATGTCGGCGGACTCGCCGCGGTCGTCGGCCGCGTGGACGAGGCGCTCGTCGGACCGGTGGCGGACGAGGGCGACACCCGCGATCGCGCCGACCTGGTGGCGGGCGGTGCCGCGGTGCGCGAGGCGGCGCGCGGGGACGCCGGTGCGGTCGGCTCGCTGCGCTGGCAGGTCGTCTGGTCGGAGCGGGGGACCGCCCTCCGCGGGAACGAGGCCAGCGTGACCCTGCGGATCGACATCGCCGCGGACGCGACCGGTGGCCCGCTCTCCCTGGCCATGCTCGGCGACCTCGGGGCGGAGGAGCAGGGCCGGCTCGCACGCCTGCACCCCGGTCGCGTCGACGTCGTCAAGGTGGCGCACCACGGCTCCGGCGACCAGGCGCCCGCCCTCTACGACGAACTGGGCGCCCGCGTCGGCCTCGTCTCGGTCGGCGCCGACAACACCTACGGCCATCCGACTCCGTCGCTGCTCGCCCTGCTGGCCGAGCGCGGCACGCACGCGCTGCGCACGGACCTCGAGGGGACGGTGCTGCTCTCCTCGCGCCCCGAGGGCGTCGCGGTCTGGTCGACCGGGGCGGCCGCGCCGGTGACCGCGTCGGGTGAGCAGGACGGCTCCTCCAGCGTCGAGGCGATGGCGGCGCATCTCGCGACGGTGCCGCCGTCGTGGCGTCGCGGATCGGCTCGAGACGCAGGCGGCTGCTTGGATGTCGAGTCGAAGCAGCACCGAGAGGAGGGTCGGCATGATGCGCAGGGACGAACCGGGCGTCTCGCCCTCACTGGTCGCGTTCGCCCACGCGGCTGTCCTCATGTTCCTGGCCGCGGTGCCGTATCAGCCGCCGTGGTGGATCGCTCTCTCCGGGGTCGTGCTGATCGGAACGGGGCTCCTCGCCTTCCGGGATTCCCACCGGTACCGCCGGAAGTCCTCGGAGCGGGGGAGACGCAGCGGCCCGCCGTGATCGCACCTCCCCTCCTCGCTCCTCGAGCGCGCGGCTCCGGCTCGTAGAATCGAGGGTCACGGAAGGACGACGGCATGGCAGGCAGAGCCCCGGCGCGCGGCAAGGCGACGCCCTCGAAAGCGGCGATCCCGCAGCTCGCGTGGAACCAGACGCGACCCGCTCCGATCGTCCTGATCACAGGGCCAGAGCAGTTCCTCGCCGACCGGGCGCTGCGGTTCCTCCGCGAGTTCCTGCGCGCCGAGGACCCGAGTCTCGAGGTCAACGACATCGACGCCGGCGGCTACGCGCCGGGCGAGCTGCTGACGCTGGCGAGTCCGTCCCTGTTCGACGAGCCCCGGCTGCTGCGCGTCTCCAACGTCGAGAAGTGCTCCGACGCGTTCCTCGTCGAGATGATCGAGTACCTCGCCCAGCCGGCCGACGGCGCGACGGTCGTGCTCCGGCACGGCGGCGGCAACCGCGGCAAGAAGCTGCTCGACGCGATCCGCTCCGGCACCGGAGGCGGCATCGAGATCGTCTGCGCGGAGCTCAAGCGCGAGAGCGACAAGGTCGACTTCGCCGTCGCCGAGTTCCGCACCGCCGGCCGCACGGCGACGACCGGTGCCGTCCGGGCGCTGGTGTCCGCGTTCTCCGACGACCTCGACGAGCTCGCGTCGGCCTGCCAGCAGCTCGTCTCCGACGTGACGGGGGACATCACCGAGGCGACGGTCGCGAAGTACTACGGCGGCCGCGTCGAGACCACGGCGTTCACCGTCGCCGACGCCGCCATCGCGGGGCGGCACGGGGAGGCGCTGCTCGGTCTGCGGCACGCGCTCGCCTCCGGCGCGGATCCGGTGCCGATCGTGGCGGCGTTCGCGAGCAAGCTGCGGACGATGGCGAAGGTCGCGGGGTCCCGCGAGGGCTCGGGGCAGGTCGCGTCCCGGCTGGGGCTCGCGCCCTGGCAGGTGGACCGCGCTCGCCGCGACCTGGCCGGGTGGACCGGCGAGGGGCTGGGCACCGCGATCATGACGGTCGCGGAGGCGGACGCGAACGTGAAGGGAGCGACTCGGGACCCGGTGTTCGCGCTCGAGCGCATGGTGTCCGTCATCTCGGCGCGCGGTCTCTGACGCGCGGCGCATCTCCGGCGGGTGGGTCTCGATACGCCCCTGCGGGGCTACTCGACCAGCGTGCAGGCGCAGGATGCGGTCGTCGAGCGGCCGGACGGGTTTGCCCCGACCATGCTGATCGAGCAGCCCGCGCAGCGGGCGTATCGAGATCCACGCGCCCAGCACCTGCGCCGACCGGTCAGGGCACGTACGTCTGCCGGTTCTCCGAGTCGAAGTGGAAGACAGCCCAGCCGAAGGCGAGCTGCGCGGCGGCGAGCCCGATCGCGGAGGCCACGATCAGCGCGACCACGGCCATGGCGATCGCGGCGCCGGGATAGCCCTTCCGCGCCGTCACGAGGAGCAGGATCAGCCCCGCCAAGTGCGCGAGGGCGACCGGGACACCACCGACGGTCTCGCCGAAGCCCGCCATCGTGGTCCCCGCAGCCAGGGCCTTGCCCTGCTCCGACTGCGCCTCGAGCAACGCGAAGCCGTACCAGCACCACGAGAAGAGCGCGGCGGGGAGTCCGAGGCAGGCGATCCACCAGAAGGCGACCCGCGCACCGCGGCCCGCCGACTGCGGTCGAGCGGACGGTGGTGCGGCGACGGCGCCGTTCTCCGCGGGCACCCTCAGCCCGCCTCGATCAGGCTGGTCAGTCGATCCGCGGCGGAGGAGATCGTCGAGACGGCGCTGAGCGTGAACAGGCAGGCGACGCCCCAGAACCAGGTGCGGCCGGGAGCGCCCGCGCGACGGCGGTCGAACGCGAGCCACCAGGCCGCGACGACCGAGACCAGCGCTGCGATCACCGAGCCGAGGGCCATCCGCACCCAGTCCGCCGCGTCCGGCGCGGTCCAGGAGTTCGTCCCCACCACGATCGCGAGCGGCACGACGATCATGCCGAGCGCCCCGAGCAGGACCGCCCTGGTCTGACTCCTCGGTGTCGTCGTCTGCGTCGTCGTCGTCTGCGTCGTGCCCGTCGTCGTCATGATCCCCCGATCGCGCGCCGGCTCACGCGGGAGCCGCCCGTCAGCGCGAGGCTACCGGATGTCCGCCCGCGGGGTCTCGATACGCCCCTGCGGGCCTACTCGACCAGCAAGAAAGTCCCGCGAAGGCGAAATGCGCCCGACGCCAGGACCTCGAGGAGTCGTACCAGCTGCCTTCCCGCAGGCTCACCGGCGATTCGCGTGTCAGCGAATCGTCGTAGCCGGAGCGCGACCCGCTCCACCCGCGCGCCCGTCTCGAGAGGCCGACTGCGCGACGGGCGACGAGGAACGAGGAGCCCGTCGAGTCGGGCGCAGGCTCACCGGCGATTCGCGTGCCAGCGAATCGTCGTAGCCGGAGCGCGACCCGCTCCACCCGCGCGCCCATCTCGAGAGGCCGACTGAGCGACGGGCGACGAGGAACGAGGAGCCCGTCGACGGCGAGCACCAACGACGAAGGGCCCGGCCAGAGGCCGGACCCTTCGTCGTCGGTGCGAGACGCAGCTTTACAGCGCGGCGACCTGCTTCGCGATGGCCGACTTGCGGTTCGCGGCCTGGTTCTTGTGGATGACGCCCTTGCTCGAGGCCTTGTCGAGCTTCTTGGCGGCGAAGGCGAGCGCGGTGGCGGCCTTCTCGGAGTCGCCGGCGGCGATGGCGGTGTGCACCGCGCGGACGGCGGTCTTCAGCTCGCTCTTGACCGCCTTGTTGCGCTCGTTGGCCTTCTTGTTGGTGAGGTTGCGCTTGATCTGCGACTTGATGTTTGCCACGTCTATTACCTTCTTCTCGGATGTGTGTGCAGCCGGCTACTCGACGGAGTGCCCCTTCCGGTGGCGTGGAACGCCATCCGGGTGCGACTGGAGGTCGCCGGCTTCTGAATCACTCCACACACGCCAATGGTGGAGCGCAAGCCAACAAGGAACTTTAGCGCACCCGCCGCCACCCTTCAACCGCGCCGCTCCGCCCGCACGCCCTCTCCCGCGAGATGCCACCTGTGCACGCGACACGCCGCGCGAGGCGTGCGCAAGTGGCATCTCGCGGGAGGGAGCCGCCAGTAGCCTGACCAGCGATGCCCCGACTCGCCGATCACATCCCCGCCGTTCCGCCCTCGGGCATCCGCCGGCTGTTCGAGATCGCCCTCCGTCTGGAGGGCGTGACGCTGCTCGCGGTGGGGGAGCCCGACGTCCCCGTCGCTCCGCACATCATCGAGGCGGCCCGGGCCGCGTGGGCCGCGGACGACACCGGCTACGGACCCAACGGCGGCCTGATGGAGCTCCGTCGCGCGATCGTCGCCAAGCTCGCCCGCGACAACGGCGTCCACGCCGACGTCGAGCAGGTATGGGTCACGGTCGGCGCGACGCAGGCGCTGCACCAGGCGATGACGCTGACGCTCGGCCCGGGCGACGAGGTGCTCCTGCCCGACCCCGGCTACACCACCTTCACGATGAACGCCCGGATGATCGGCGCCGTCCCCGTGCCCTACACGCTGCGCGCTGAGAACGCCTTCCTGCCCGATCTCGACGAGCTCGAGCGGATCGTCACCGACCGCACCCGCGTGATCATCGTCAACAGCCCCTCGAACCCGCTCGGCATCGTCCTACCGCGTCCGATGCTCGAGCGGCTGCTCGACTTCGCCCGCCGCCACGACCTCTGGATCATCAGCGACGAGGTCTACGAGCGCTTCACCTACGGCCGCCCGCACGTGAGCCTCGCCGCGCTCGCGCAGGAGGCCGGCCACGACGACGACCGCGTCTTCAGCGTCTTCTCGCTCTCGAAGACCTACGCGATGACCGGCGTGCGCGTCGGCTACCTGGTGACCCCGCCCGGCCTGACGTCGACGATGGTCACCGTGCAGGAGGCGACGATCAGCTGCGTCGCGACGCCCGACCAGCGCGCGGCCCTCGCGGCGCTGACCGGCCCGCAGGACGCGGTCGAGGACGCCTCCGCGCACTACCTCGCCAACCTGCGGCTCGCGACGGCGCTGCTCGACGAGCGCGGCATCCGCTTCCGCGAGCCGGAGGGCGCCTTCTACCTCTGGATCGACGTCTCGCACGCGAGCGACGGCGACGTCGCGTCCTGGGCGGAGTCCTTCCTGCTCGAGACCCTCGTGGCGGTCGCACCCGGCAGCGCCTTCGGCCGCACCGGCGAGGGTTGGATCCGCGTCTGCCTCGCCGCCGACCCGGCCGCTCTCGAGCACGGGCTGCGCGCACTGCCGGCCCCCGCGACGGCGGTGCCCGCGTGAGCACCGAGGACGTCCTGGTCCGCCGGGTGCGCCCGGAGGAGTATGCCGCGGTCTCGCGCCTGCGCCTCGCCGCCTACGCCCACGACTACGAGCTGGGGGAGGAGTACGCGGCGGACGTCGCCGACGTCGCCCGGCACGACACCGAGGGCGAGGTCTGGGTCGCGGAGGCGGAGGGGACGATCCTCGCGACCGTCACGACCGCCGCGCCGGGCCGCAGCCTCTATTCCCTCGGGCGCCCCGGCGAGCTCGACTGGCGGCTGCTCGCCGTCGCCCCGGAGGCGCGGGGCCGCGGCCTCGGACGCCTGCTCACCGAGTTCGTCGTGATGCTCGCCGTCGAGCGCGGCCTCCAGCGGGTCGTGATGAACAGCGGGACCGAGATGCGCGCGGCGCACGCCCTCTACGAGAGCATGGGCTTCGTCCGGCTGGGTGACCGCGAGAATCCGCCCGGGATCGAGCCGACGCGCACCTACGGTCTGGACCTCTAGGCGCGGCGGCTGCAGAACATCAGCCGAGAGGCGATCCCGTCGCCGAGGGGCTATGAGACCGCGGAACAGCCGATGTTATGCACCGCATCCGGTCGGTCCCGGCCCCTCGCCCGCCGCCGGACCCCGGCCGTGGGACACTGGACGCACGATGTCTCCACGTGCACACCTCGGGCTCGAGCCCGCCGCGACCGATCCGGCGTCCATCCGCAACTTCTGCATCATCGCCCACATCGATCACGGCAAGTCCACCCTCGCCGATCGCATGCTCGGCATCACCGGCGTGGTCGAGGACCGCGCGATGCGCGCGCAGTACCTCGATCGGATGGACATCGAGCGCGAGCGCGGCATCACGATCAAGTCGCAGGCCGTGCGGATGCCGTGGGAGCGCGACGGGCAGACCTTCGCGCTCAACATGATCGACACCCCCGGCCACGTCGACTTCTCCTACGAGGTCAGCCGCTCGCTCGCCGCGTGCGAGGGCGCGATCCTGCTGGTCGACGCCGCTCAGGGCATCGAGGCGCAGACCCTCGCGAACCTCTACCTCGCCCTCGAGAACGACCTCGCGATCATCCCCGTCCTCAACAAGATCGACCTCCCCGCGGCCGACCCCGAGAAGTACGCGGCCGAGCTCGCGAGCCTCATCGGCGGCGACCCGGCCGACGTGCTCCGCGTCTCCGGCAAGACCGGCGTCGGCGTCGAGGCGCTGCTCGACCGCGTCACCGAGCTGGTCCCCGCGCCGGTCGGCGACAAGAACGCCCCGGCCCGCGCGATGATCTTCGACTCGGTCTACGACTCCTACCGCGGCGTCGTCACCTACGTCCGGATGATCGACGGCCAGCTCTCGCCGCGCGAGAAGATCCAGATGATGTCGACCCGCGCGACCCACGAGATCCTCGAGATCGGCGTCTCCAGCCCGGAGCCCGTGTCGACCAAGGGTCTCGGCGTCGGCGAGGTCGGCTACCTGATCACCGGTGTGAAGGACGTCCGCCAGTCCAAGGTCGGCGACACCGTCACGACGGCGTCCAAGCCCGCCACCGAGGCGCTGCCCGGCTACACCGAGCCGCTGCCGATGGTCTTCTCGGGTCTCTACCCGATCGACGGCAGCGACTACCCCGACCTCCGCGAGGCGCTCGACAAGCTCAAGCTCTCCGACGCCGCGCTCGTGTACGAGCCCGAGACCTCCGTCGCGCTCGGCTTCGGCTTCCGCTGCGGCTTCCTCGGCCTCCTGCACCTCGAGATCGTCACCGAGCGGCTCGACCGCGAGTTCGGCCTCGACCTCATCACCACGGCCCCGTCCGTCATCTACGAGGTCACCACCGACGACAAGAGCACTGTCACGGTGACCAACCCGAGCGAGTTCCCCGTCGGCAAGATCGCCAGCGTCACCGAGCCGATCGTCCGCGCCGCGATCCTCGCGCCGAAGGACTACGTCGGCACGATCATGGAGCTCTGCCAGAGCCGTCGCGGCACGCTGATCGGCATGGAGTACCTCGGTGAGGACCGGGTCGAGATCCGCTACCACATGCCCCTCGGCGAGATCGTCTTCGACTTCTTCGACAACCTGAAGTCCAAGACGGCCGGCTACGCCTCGCTCGACTACGAGCCCGCCGGCGACCAGGAGGCCGACCTGGTGAAGGTCGACATCCTGCTGCAGGGGGAGCAGGTCGACGCGTTCAGCGCGATCGTCCACCGCGACAAGGCCTACGCCTACGGCGTGCTGATGACCGGGCGGCTGCGCAAGCTCATCCCGCGCCAGCAGTTCGAGGTGCCCATCCAGGCGGCGATCGGCGCTCGCATCATCGCGCGCGAGTCGATCAGCGCGATGCGCAAGGACGTCCTCGCCAAGTGCTACGGCGGTGACATCACCCGCAAGCGCAAGCTGCTCGAGAAGCAGAAGGAGGGCAAGAAGCGCATGAAGATGGTCGGCCGCGTCGAGGTCCCGCAGGAGGCGTTCATCGCCGCCCTGAGCGGTGACGTCGAGACGAAGGACAAGAAGTGAGCGTCCGGCGCTCGAGCTTCGAGGGGCAGCCGCAGGTCACCTACGCGGCGGTCGGCGGCACGCTCGCGCCGGACCTGCTCGAGTACCCGCCGGACGGCTTCACCGCTGAGCGCTTCGAGGCGCGCCTGGGCTCCGGGGACGAGCGCTTCGCCATCACGACCGCGTCGCTGATGACCTGGGGCGTGCAGCGCGGCAGCGGGATCACCGTCTGCGACATCACCTCCGGCAGCGGCGTGCAGTACACCGGGGTCAACTTCGACTCCGCCGGGACCCCGATCGACCTCGCCAGCCGCCCCACGGAGGAGCGGTTCGCGGCGGACGGCACGCCCTACATCACCGCCGGTGTCACGGCCGTGCTCAAGATCAGCCTGCTCGGCCGGACCTTCGACGCTCCCGTGCGGGTCGTCTACGTCGTCGACGAGCCCGACCAGGTCGGCTTCGCCTACGGCACCCTCGAGGGCCACCCGGAGAGCGGCGAGGAGTCGTTCGTGGTGGAGAAGCGCGCCGACGACTCGGTCTGGCTCGTCATCCGCGTCTTCTCGCGTCCCTCCACCGCCCTCTACCGCCTCGGCACCCCCGTCCTCCGGGCCGTGCAGAAGCGGCAGGTCAAGAAGTACCTGCGCGCGCTGCTGCCGGCGCGCGTCAGCTGACGTGGGGAGCGCCCTCCCGCTCGCCGATCCGGCACCGGCCGACGGTCTCCTCCCGGCCTCCGTCGTCGACGGCGTCGAGACCCGCGACCTCGGTCTGTACGTGCACGTGCCCTTCTGCCGGGTGCGGTGCGGCTACTGCGACTTCAACACCTACACGGCGACGGAGCTGCGCGGCGCGATGCAGCAGGACTACGCCGACGAGGCGATCGCCGAGATGGCGCTCGGCGAGGGCGTGCTCGAGAGCGCCGGGCTGCCCCGGCGCCCCGCGGCCACCGTGTTCTTCGGGGGCGGCACTCCCACCCTGCTGCCCGCCGGTGATCTGGTGCGGATGCTGGGCGGGCTCCGGCGCCACTTCGGCGTCGCCGACGACGCCGAGGTCACGACGGAGGCGAACCCCGACTCCGTGGACGCGGCCTACCTGCGCGAGCTGGCCGACGCCGGGTTCACCCGGGTCAGCTTCGGGATGCAGTCGGCGGTGCCGCACGTGCTCGCGACGCTCGAGCGCACCCACGATCCGGAGCGCGTGCCGCTCGTGGTCGAGTGGGCGCGCGAGGCGGGGCTGCAGGTCAGCCTTGATCTGATCTACGGCACGCCGGGGGAGTCGCTGGCCGACTGGGAGCGCTCGCTCGACTCGGCGCTGGCGACCCGGCCCGATCACCTCTCGGCGTACGCGCTGATCGTCGAGGACGGCACGAAGCTCGCGCGGCAGATCCGCCGCGGCGAGGTGGCGACCCCGGACGACGACCTGACCGCCGACATGTACGAGCTGGCGGACGCGCGGCTCGCCGCGGCGGGCTACTCCTGGTACGAGGTGAGCAACTGGGCGCGCGACGACGCGCACCGGTCGCGGCACAACCTGTCCTACTGGCTGGGGCACGACTGGTGGGGCGTCGGTCCCGGCGCGCACAGCCACGTGGGCGGAGTGCGCTGGTGGAACGTGAAGCACCCGGCGGCGTACGCGGAGCGGCTGCACTCGGGGGTCTCGCCGGCGGCCGGGCGCGAGACGCTCGACGCGGCGACGCGGCAGGTCGAGGACGTGCTGCTGCGCTCGCGGCTCGCCGACGGGCTGCCGATCGACGCGATCGATCCGGAGCGGCGCCGCGAGGTCGCGGGGCTCATCGCCGACGGTCTCGTCGACGGCCGGGCGGCGCTCGGCGGCCGCATCGTGCTGACGCTGCACGGCCGGCTGCTGGCCGACGCGGTCGTCCGCCGGCTGACGGACGGCTGACGCGCCGACGTTCGACCGCGTGGGTCTCGATACGCCGCCTGCGGCGGCTACTCGACCAGCGTGGAGCGCACCATGCTGATCGAGTAGCGCGCGCAGCGCGCGTATCGAGATCCACCGTCCGACGCACGTGGGTCTCGATACGCCGCCTGCGGCGGCTACTCGACCAGCATTGATCGCCGCCTGCGACGGCTGGTCGCTCGGGCGGGACGGCCCCGCGCCGGCCTACTTGAAGAAGGGGATGCTGAGCGGGTACGTGTAGTACTCGCCCGCGCTGGCGCGGACCGAGGCGATGATCGCGAAGACGATCACGAGGATCGGCACGATGAAGAAGACCACGACGCCGACGAGCACGAAGGTCAGGATCGTCCCCGCGACGTAGGCGATCAGCGTCGTCAGGTGGAAGTTCAGCGCGGTCTTCGCGTGCGCCTCGAGGAACGGACCGCGGCCCTTGAAGACCAGGTAGACGATCAGCGACGGCAGGAAGCTGAAGAAGATGCCCGTGACGTGGGTGACGATCGCCCAGGTCTTCTCGTCCGCGGGGTTCAGCGGCGGTGCGGGGGTCCCGTATGCGGGCGGCGGGGGCGGTGTGGCCGACATGATGATCTCCGTCTCGGGCATCGGTGCGCCGGGCGACCCCGGGCGCTCGGCGTCCATGGTGGCAGAGACAATGCCGTCGTGTCGCGGACGATGACACCGCGGCGCGGACGGTGCAGCCCCGGCCTGAGCGCGGCGCGCGTCGGCCGATCCTGGGCGAGCCCCGCCTCCTGTCAGCGCGCGCGGTTATGATTGGCACTCAATCTTGCGGAGTGCCAAGCTCCGCGCGGTGCTGCGGCGCCGAGGTGGTCGTGCCGCGAGGCACCCGGAGTCCGGCGGGAGGTCGGTCGTATGGTGACGGAGCGCGGTCTCCAGGTCCTGCGCGTGATCGTGCAGGACTACGTCGCGAATCGGGAGCCGGTGGGCTCCAAGTCGATCGTCGAGCGCCACGCGTTCGGCGTCTCCGCGGCGACCATCCGCAACGAGATGGCGCAGCTCGAGGAGGAGGAGCTGATCGCGGCCCCGCACACCTCCTCCGGCCGGGTCCCCACCGACAAGGGCTACCGCCTCTTCGTCGACCAGCTGACCGACCTGCGCCCGCTGACCGCGGCGCAGCGGCACGCGATCGAGACCTTCCTCGGCCAGAGCCCGGACCTCGACGAGGTGCTCGTGCGGACGGTGCGGCTGCTCTCGCAGCTCACCAACAGCGTCGCCCTCGTGCAGTACCCCTCCTTCGGCGCCGCGCGCATCCGCCACGTCGAGCTGGTCGCCCTCGCTCCGCGCCGCCTGCTCTCCGTCCTCATCACCGACACCGGCCGGGTCGACCAGCGCGTGCTCGAGACTCCGGAGGACGTCGACGAGCTCCTGCTCGGCGAGATCCGCGCCAAGCTCAACACCGCGGTCCTCGGCCTCGGTCTCGCCGCGGCGGCCGAGACGCTGCAGAGCGCGACGGAGCAGTTCAGCCCCGAGCGCCGCTCGATCGTCGATCCGGTCGTGCAGACGCTGCTCGAGCAGGTCGGCGCGAATCGACAGGACCGCCTCGTGATGGCGGGCGCGGCGAACCTGGTGCGCACGGAGGAGGACTTCTCCGGCAGCATCTACCCGGTGCTCGAGGCGATCGAGGAGCAGGTCGAGCTGCTGCGCCTCTTCGCCGAGATGACGCCGGACCCGCGCGGCATCTCGGTCCGCATCGGCCGAGAGAACGCGCCGTTCGGCCTGCAGGAGACCTCCGTGCTCACCAGCGGCTACAACACCGCCGGCGGCCAGGTCTCGCGACTGGGGGTCCTCGGTCCGATCAGGATGGACTACTCCGGCAACATCGCGGCGGTCCGCGCCGTCGCCCGCTACCTCTCCCGCCTCCTCGGCGAGGAGTGAACCACCCCTAGACCCTCGCCGGACACCTCCGGCTCCCGACAGGTCCGCCGCGCCCGGCGCACCGACCCACGAACGAAGGACGAAGCCCCCAGTGGCCGATCACTACGAAGTCCTCGGCGTCGACCGAGACGCCTCCGCCGACGAGATCAAGAAGGCGTACCGCCGGCTCGCGCGCGAGCTGCACCCCGACGTCAACCCGAGCGCCGACGCCTCCGAGCGCTTCAAGCTCGTCACCCACGCCTACGACGTCCTGAGCGACTCGCAGCAGCGCCAGCAGTACGACCGCGGCCCCCAGGAGGGCTTCCCCGGTGGCGGCGGACAGGGCTTCGGCGGCTTCGGCGACATCTTCGAGACCTTCTTCGGCCAGGGTGCGCAGGGCTCCTCGCGCGGCCCCCGGTCGCGCCGCGAGCGCGGTCAGGACGCCCTGCTGCGCGTCGAGGTCTCGCTCGACGAGGTCATCTTCGGCACGCACCGCGACCTCGAGGTCGACACGGCCGTTCTGTGTGAGACCTGCCAGGGCTCGTGCTGCCAGCCGGGGACCTCGCCCGTCACCTGCGACATCTGCCACGGCTCTGGCCAGATCCAGCGCACCGTCCGCTCGCTCCTCGGCAACGTCATGACGGCCAGCCCCTGCGGCACCTGCCGCGGCTACGGCACCGTCATCGCGACCCCCTGCTCCACCTGCCAGGGCCAGGGTCGCGTCCGTGCGCGCCGCACCATCCCCGTCGACGTCCCCGCGGGCGTCGACACCGGCCTGCGTCTGCAGATGCCCGGCAGCGGCGAGGTCGGCCCGGCCGGCGGCCCGAGCGGCGACCTCTACCTCGAGATCAAGGTCAAGCACCACGACATCTTCAGCCGCAACGGCGACGACCTGCTCTGCACCCTCGATGTGCAGATGACGGACGCCATCCTCGGCTCGACGGCGACCCTCGCGGCGCTCGACGGCGACATCGAGATCGAGGTCAAGCCGGGCACGCAGAGCACCGAGATCGTCACGATCAAGGGCCGCGGCGTCACGAAGCTGCGCGGCAACGGCCGCGGCGACCTCCGCGTCGGCATCCAGGTGGTCACGCCCACCAAGCTCGGCCACCGCGAGCGCGAGCTCGTCCAGGAGTTCGCCAAGCACTACAAGCCGCAGAAGCCCGCGCTCACGCACTTCCAGCAGGGGCTCTTCTCCAAGCTGCGCGACCGCTTCCTGGGCTGACCGGGGCAGGCGTGGCGCACCACTACATCGACGAGTCGCTCGACTCGGGGGACTTCGTCACCGGCGGGAGGCTGGAGCTCTCGGGCGCGGAGGCCCGCCACCTCGCGACCGTGAGCCGAATCCGCGCGGGGGAGAGCGTGCGGATCGGCGACGGCCGCGGCCGGGTCGCGATCGCCGTGGTCGAGAGCGCCGAGGCGACCCGCGTCGTCCTCGCGGTCGAGTCGGTCGAGGAGTCTCCCGCGCCGAGTCCGCGGCTGGTGCTCGTGCAGGCGCTCGCGAAGGGCGACCGCGACGAGCTGGCGATCCAGGCGGCGACCGAGCTCGGCGTGGACGAGGTCGTGCCGTGGCAGGCCGCCCGCTGCGTCTCGCGCTGGTCGGGCGTCAAGGAGGAGAAGGGCCGCGAGCGCTGGCGCAGCATCGTCCGCGAGGCGAGCAAGCAGTCGCTCCGCGCCCGCGTCCCCGAGGTGTCGGCGGCGATCGGCTTGAAGGCGCTCGTGGAGCGCGCGAAGACGGAGCGGGTGCTCGTGCTCGAGCCCTCGTCCGGCGCGCGCCTCACCGCGATCGAGCCGGACAGCCGCGATCTCGTGCTCGTCGTGGGTCCCGAGGGCGGGATCGCTCCCGAGGAGCTGCGCGCCCTCGCCGACGCGGGTGCCGAGGCCGTCGCGCTCGGCGACTCCGTCCTGCGCACCTCCACCGCCGGCCCGGCCGCGATCGCCGTGCTGTCGGCCCGTCTCGACCGCTGGTGAGCGGCATCGCACCGCGCGCCCTGGGCGAACGCGCCCCCGACCGGGCCGCCGCCCCGTTTAAGATGAGTGCATGAGCGAACCCACCGTCTTCACGCGCATCGTCCGCGGCGAGATCCCCGCCGACGTGGTGTTCGAGAACGATCGCATCCTCGCGATCCAGGACATCGCGCCCAAAGCCCCCGTCCACCTGCTGATCTTCCCCAAGACCCAGGAGTACGCGAACGTCGCCGAGCTCGCCGCCGGCGATCCGGCCCTCCTCGCCGAGATCGCCCGGGTCGCGCAGACCCTGGCCGATGCGCACAGCAACGGCCAGTTCCGGCTCGTCTTCAACTCCGGCGAGGAAGCCGGGCAGACCGTGTTCCACGTCCACGCCCACGTCCTGGGCGGCCACCTGACGGAAGGCTCCCTTGCCACCGGTTGATCACGCGGACGACAGCTCCGCGGGCCTGAACACCGCCCGATCGGACTCCGCGGAGTCGGCCGACCCGCAGAGCACCTCGAGCCCGCAGTCGCCTGCGGCTGAGCGCACCACCGGCCAGGCGCACCGCGTCATCGCCGTCGACGGAGTCGCGATGGTGCGCCTCCTCGGACCCCAGGACCGCCTCATCCGAGCGGTCGAATCGCGATTCCCCGACGTCCAGGTGCACGTGCGCGGCAACGAGGTGACCCTCGACGGCGAGGGCGTGCCCGTCGCCGCCGCGGCGCGCCTGGTGGAAGAACTGGTGCTCATGACCGCCGGCGGCCACGACCTCGACCCGGAGGAGGTGCGCGAGTCCGCGCGCATCCTCGAGAACGGCGGGCCGGTGCGTCCCGCGGACGCGTTCGGCCAGGCCATCCTGACGGCGCGGGGCAAGAGCATCCGCCCGAAGACCCTGGGCCAGCGCGAGTACGTCGACGCCGTCGATCAGAACACGATCGTCTTCGGCATCGGCCCCGCCGGCACCGGCAAGACCTACCTCGCCATGGCGAAGGCGGTGCAGGCCCTGCAGCGCAAGGAGGTCGAGCGGATCATCCTCACCCGTCCGGCGGTCGAGGCGGGGGAGCGGCTGGGCTACCTGCCCGGCTCGCTCACCGACAAGATCGACCCGTACCTGCGGCCGCTCTACGACGCGCTCAACGAGATGATGGACCCGGAGATCGTCCCCAAGCTCCTCGCGGCGGGCACGATCGAGGTGGCCCCGCTGGCGTACATGCGCGGCCGCACGCTGAACTCGTCGTTCGTCGTGCTCGACGAGGCGCAGAACACGACGCCGGAGCAGATGAAGATGTTCCTCACCCGCCTGGGCTTCGGCTCGAAGATGGTGATCACGGGCGACATCACCCAGGTCGACCTGCCCGCCGGCTCCAGCGGACTCCGCCTGGTGACGCGGGTGCTCGACGACATCGACGACATCCACTTCGCCCGGCTGACCAGCGAGGACGTGGTGCGCCACAGCCTCGTCGGCCGGATCGTCGACGCCTACACCGAGTACGACCAGCAGAAGCAGGCGCAGAGCTTCGAGCGCGAGCAGGCCCGCGAGTTCGCGGCCCGCGCCGAGCGCCGGGCGGCCGGCCGCTCGGGCGGCGACGCGCAGCCCAAGCGCCCGCGCGGCTGAGCGCCGGCCCACCCCCTCCGCCCCGCCCTCCCGATCGAAGGAACCCCGCAGCCCGTGAGCATCGAGATCAACAACGAGTCGAGCATCCCCGTCGACGAGGCGACCCTGCTGCGTCTCGCGGGCTACGCGCTGGACTCGCTGCACGTGCACCCCGATGCCGAGCTCGCGATCGTGCTGGTCGACGAGGGCGCGATGGAGCAGCTGCACGTGCAGTGGATGGACGAGCCCGGCCCGACGGACGTGCTGAGCTTCCCGATGGACGAGCTGCGGCCGGGCACCGAGGACGAGCCGACCCCGGCCGGCCTGCTCGGCGACATCGTGCTCTGCCCGCAGGTGGCGCAGAGCCAGGCCGAGGCGGCCGGCCACTCCGTGCTCGACGAGCTGCTGCTGCTCACGGCCCACGGCCTGCTGCACCTGCTCGGGTTCGACCACGCGGAGCCCGAGGAGGAGCGCGAGATGTTCGGCATCCAGCGCGACATCCTCGTCGGGTTCCACATCAGCGAGCGACGCCGCTAGGCCCGGCGTGCTCACCGTCCAGCTCCTCATCGCGGCCCTCGCCCTCGTCGCCGTCGGCGGCTGGCTCGCCGCCACCGACGCGGCCCTCGGCGTCCTCTCGCGCAGCGACGTGCTCGAGATGGCGCACCACTCGCGCAGCGCCCGCGCCCTGCGCGCCATCGCCGGCGACATGAGCGCGCACGTCAACGTCGTCAACTTCACCCGGATCGCGGCCGAGACGACGGCCGCCGTCTTCGTGACCACGGTGCTCGTCGTCGTCGTCGACGCCCTCTGGCTGGCGCTCCTGCTGGCGATCCTGATCATGGCGGCCGTGTCGTTCGTCCTCGTCGGATCGAGCCCCCGCAGCGTCGGCCGGGCGCACGCCCGCGCGGTGCTCGGCTCCAGCGCCTCGCTCGTGCACGTGCTGCGCGTCGCCCTCGGCCCGGTCGCGCACGGCCTCGTCGCGCTCGGCAACCGGGTCACGCCGGGCACCGGGCGCTCCGCCGGCTTCTCCTCGGAGGAGCAGCTGCTGAGCATGGTCGACGAGGCGACGGAGCAGGACGTCCTCGAGCAGGACGACCGCGAGCTCATCCACTCGATCTTCGAGTTCAACGACACGCTGGTGCGCGAGGTGATGGTGCCGCGCACCGACATGGTGACGATCGAGGGCGGAGCATCGGTCGGCGCCGGCATGGGCCTCCTGCTCAGCCGCGGCATCTCGCGTCTGCCCGTGATCGGCGACGGCGTCGACGACGTGCTCGGCGTGCTCTACCTCCGCGACGTCGCCCGGCACACCTACGAGCGCCCGGACGACGACGACTCCGCCGCCGATCTCGCCCGACCGGCGCTGTTCGTGCCGGAGTCGAAGAAGGCCGACGAGCTGCTGCGCCAGATGCAGCTCGAGTCCAACCACCTCGCGATGGTGGTCGACGAGTACGGCGGCATCGCCGGGCTGGTCACGCTCGAGGACCTGATCGAGGAGCTGGTCGGCGACATCTCGGACGAGTACGACCGCGAGGTCGATCTCTTCGAGGAGACCGAGCCGGGCGTCTACCGCGTCTCGGCTCGCCTGCCGGTCGACGAGCTCGGCGAGCTCTTCCGGCTCGACCTCGAGGACGACGACGTCGACTCGGTCGGCGGACTGCTCACCAAGGCCTACGGACGCCTGCCCGAGCGCGGCGCGACCGCGCGGATCGACGGGGTGATCCTCGAGGCCGAGCAGGCGGATCCCCGCCGAGGCACCATCTCGACCGTCATCGTGCGGCGCGATCCCGACTACGATCCCTCAGGCGAGACGAGCACCGGACCGGTTCCGGTCGTCGCCGAGGCAGACCACCAGGACGAGGACGCACGATGACCGACCCCAGCACCCCCAGCACTCCCTACCGGGCGGGCTTCGTGTCGTTCGTCGGCCGTCCCAACGTGGGCAAGTCGACGCTGACGAACGCGCTGGTCGGCGAGAAGATCGCCATCACCAGCTCGAAGCCCCAGACCACGCGCCGCGCGATCCGCGGCATCGTGCACCGCCCCGACGGTCAGCTGATCGTCGTCGACACGCCGGGCATCCACCGCCCGCGCACCCTCCTCGGCGAGCGGCTGAACTCGCTGGTCACCTCGACCCTCGGCGACGTCGACGTGATCGGGATGCTCTTCCCGGCCGACGAGCCGATCGGTCCCGGCGACCGGTTCATCAATGAGCAGCTCGAGGCGTTCCCGCGCGCCCGCAAGGTCGCGATCGTCTCGAAGGTCGACCTCTCCTCGAAGAAGTCCGTCGCGAAGCAGCTGCTCGCCGTGTCCGAGCTCCGCGAGTGGGACACCATCGTGCCGATCTCCGCGGTCACCGAGGAGCAGCTCGACGTCCTCGCCGCCGAGCTGCTGCGCCTGATGCCCGTCTCGCCCGCGCTCTACCCCGAGGAGGCCGTGACCGACGAGGACACCGGCTCGCGCATCGCGGAGTTCATCCGCGAGGCGGCCCTCGAGGGCGTCTCGGACGAGCTGCCGCACTCGCTCGCCGTGACGCTGGACGACATGGTCGAGCGCGAGGACGGCTCCTTCATCGACATCTACGCGAACGTCTTCGTCGAGCGCGACAGCCAGAAGGGCATCATCATCGGTAAGGGCGGCCAGCGCCTGCGCGAGGTGGGCGCCGTGTCGCGCGAGCAGATCGAGCGGCTGCTCGGCCGCCGCGTCTTCCTCTCGATCCGGGTGAAGGTCGCCAAGGAGTGGCAGCGCGACCCCAAGCTGCTCGGCCGCCTCGGCTTCTGAGCCCGGGTGAGCGCCGACGCCGAGCCGTCGGGAGGACCGCCGTCACCCTCCCGGACGACGCCGCCGTCGGCGCCGCCGCGTAGCGTGGGCGGCATGCGTGCGCTCCTGGACCGGCCGGCGACGCTCCCGATCGGCGGAGCGCTGCTCGCCGCCCTCCATCTCGTCCTGACCGCGGTCGGCGCCGTCGCACCGGAGCACCTGAGCGGCGGTCTCCTGATCGCGCTGGGCCTGGCGGTGGCCGCGTTCCTTCCGGCCCTGGCGCCGTCGCTCGTCGCCGTCGGGGCGGTCATCGGCGGCGGCTTCCCCGTGCTCGGCGTCCCGGTCGACGCCGTCGTGGTCGGGATCGCCGTCCTGTGGTCCACCGCCCGCAGGCTCGGTCCCTGGACGCGGACGCTGGCCCTCGTCGGCGCGCTGCTCCTCTCCGGGATCGCGGGGCTCGTCGCCGCGCTGACGGTGACGGAGCAGCTGGTCCCCGCCGAGGCGAGCGCAGACCAGGTGCTGCTCGTCCGCGCCGTCACGGCGCTCGTCGTCCTCGGCCTCCTTGTCAGCGCGGCGGTGCTCGCCTGGTCCGCAGGCGCGTCGCGGCCCGTCGGTCCCGACGACCGCATCGGCGCCCTGCTCGTGCGCGCCACCGGGCCGCAGGACGGCTTCGCCGTCGGCGCCGCCGGCTGGCAGGCTCTGCTGCTGCTCCTGATCTCGACCGTGCCGTTCGCCGGGCCCGACGGCTCGCTCGAGCCCGTCATCGGCGGTGTGCTGGCCGTGGCCCTCGTCCTGCACCGCCGCGCCCCGGCTCTGGCGCTGACGATCGCCTGGGGCGGCGCGCTGCTGCAGATGGGGCTGCAGCTGGCGCCGGGCCCGGCGGACCTGGCGATCCTCGCGGTGCTGTTCGGCACGGGCGCCTCCGAGCATCGCCGGGTGCGCGCGGCGGGTGCGGTCTCGGCCGTGCTCGGCGCGATCATCGCCGTCGTCTACCTCATCCTCGTCTTCACCCTGGTCGAGAGCACCACCTCGGCGATCGTGACCGGGGGCGCGGTGTTCGGCGGCATCCTCGCCACCCTCGGCCTGTCGTGGACGGTCGGGCTGCTGTCGCGCTCCGTCCGGCGGGCGCGCGAGGGGCAGGCGCTGCGCGCGGAGGCCGAGCGCGATCGCGCCGCGGCGCAGCGCGAGCTCGACACGGTCGAGGAGCGCAACCGCATCGCTCGCGACATGCACGACGTCGTCGCGCACTCGCTCGCCGTCGTCATCGCGCAGGCGGACGGCGCCCGCTACCTCGGCTCGGCGAGCCCGGAGCAGACCGACGCGGCCCTGCTCACCATCTCCTCGGTGGCGCGCGACGCGCTGGGCGACGTCCGGGTCCTCCTGGCGCAGCTGCGGCACAGCGAGAGCGACGGTCCCCAGCCTGAGGCGCGCGATCTGCCCGCACTGCTCGAGAGCGTGTCCGGCGCAGGGACGCCGCTGCGCTCCGAGCTGGAGCTCGACCTCGAGGCGGTGCCGCGCGGCATCGGCCTCGCCCTCTACCGCATCGTCCAGGAGGCGACGACGAACGCGCTCCGACACGGCCGCCCGGGTGCGCCGCTGGACGTGTCGCTGCGCCGCGAGTCCGGCGAGATCGTCCTGACCGTCCGCAATGCGCGGTGCGCCGACGCCGACGCCGCACCGGCGGTGCCGGGGGAGGGCCACGGTCTCGTCGGGATGCGCGAGCGCGCCGCTCTCGTCGGCGGACTGCTGCGCGCCGGGCCCGAGGGCGACGACTTCGTGGTCGACGCGCGCCTGCCCGCACCCCTCGCTCCCGCTTCTCCCGCCCTGCCCGTCGCCTCTGGAGGCCGCCCCGCATGACCGACACCATCCGCCTCGTCCTCGTCGACGACCAGGCCCTCTTCCGCGCCGGCATCCGCATGCTGCTGAGCTCCCAGCCGGACCTCGAGGTGGTCGGCGAGGCGTCCGACGGCGCGGAGGGCGCGGACCTCGTCGCCCGGCTGGCGCCCGACGTGGTGCTGATGGACATCCGGATGCCCGGTGTCGACGGCATCGAGTCGACCCGGCGGATCCTCGCGGACGCCGCCGAGAGGGGAGTGGAGCCGCCGCGTATCCTGGTGCTGACGACCTTCGACCTCGACGAGGCGGCCGCGCGCGCGATCCGTGCCGGGGCGAGCGGGTTCCTGCTCAAGGACACCGAGCCGGGCTTCCTGCTCGCGTCGGTGCGCACGGTGCACGCCGGGACCGCGGTGGTCGCCGCCTCCGCGACTCGGGAGCTCTTCGAGCACTTCGGTGCGCCGGGGAGCGGCCGCGAGACCCCGGCGGCGTTCGGGACGCTCACGGACCGCGAGCGCGAGATCTTCCACCTCGCCGCGCGGGGTCTCAGCAACACCGAGATCGCCCGCGCCGAGTTCCTCAGCGAGGCGACCGTCAAGACGCACATCAGCCGGACCCTCGGCAAGCTCGGGCTGCGCGACCGCGTGCAGCTGGTCGTCTACGCCTACGAGAACGGCCTCGTGGCCTGAGCGCGCCGTCGCGTCGCGCTGCCGCGGCGTGGGTGCCGTGCCGCGAGGGCAGTGCTACCGTGGTCGCGTGCGCTTCGGTCTGCTCCTTCTTAGCTGCCGCGACGAGATCTGATCCTCAGGCCTCCCTCGTCGCGGAGTCCGTCGTCGGCTGAATCAGACCATTCGTCACCACAGACCACCCGCGAGGTTCGATCCGCATACGGATCCCCGCGAGACGAGAGACAGGCGCGTTCGCGCGCCGGGAAAGCATCCTCATGAAGAACACCCAGAAGCCGACGTCGATGCCGATCGGCAAGTACAAGCCCTTCCACGAGCAGATCGTCGTCGAGCTGCCCGACCGCACGTGGCCGACCAAGCGCATCACCACGGCGCCGCGCTGGTGCGCCGTCGACCTGCGCGACGGCAACCAGGCGCTGATCGACCCGATGAGCCCCGAGCGCAAGCGGATCATGTTCGACCTCCTGGTCCGCATGGGCTACAAGGAGATCGAGGTCGGCTTCCCGAGCGCGAGCCAGACCGACTTCGACTTCGTCCGCAGCCTCATCGAGGAGGACGCGATCCCGGAGGACGTCACCATCCAGGTGCTGACCCAGGCGCGCGACCACCTGATCGAGCGCACCTACGAGTCGATCCGCGGCGCTCGCCAGGCGATCGTGCACCTCTACAACTCGACCAGCGTGCTGCAGCGCGAGGTCGTCTTCCGCAAGGACCGCCAGGGCATCATCGACATCGCCCTCGCCGGCGCGCGCAAGTGCCGCGAGATGGAGGCGTCGGTCCCCGGCACCGCCGTGTACTACGAGTACTCGCCCGAGAGCTACACCGGCACCGAGCTCGACTTCGCCCGCGAGATCTGCGACCGCGTCGTCGAGGTCTTCGAGCCGACGCCGGAGCGCAAGGTCATCCTGAACCTGCCCGCCACCGTCGAGATGGCGACGCCGAACGTCTACGCCGACTCGATCGAGTGGATGTGCCGCAACCTCGCCCAGCGCGAGAACATCATCGTGTCGCTGCACCCGCACAACGACCGCGGGACCGCGGTCGCCGCGGCGGAGCTGGGCTACCTGGCCGGCGCCGACCGCATCGAGGGCTGCCTCTTCGGCAACGGCGAGCGCACCGGCAACGTCGACCTGGTCGCGCTGGGCGTGAACCTGTTCACCCAGGGGATCGACCCGCAGATCGACTTCAGCGACATGGACGGCATCAAGCGCACCGCCGAGTACTGCAACCAGCTGGCCGTGCCCGAGCGCAGCCCCTGGGCCGGCGATCTGGTCTTCACCGCCTTCAGCGGCTCGCACCAGGACGCGATCAAGAAGGGCTTCGAGGCGATGGAGGCCGAGGCCGAGCGCACCGGCGTCAGCCGCGACGAGCTGACCTGGGCCGTGCCATACCTGCCGGTGGACCCGAAGGACCTCGGCCGCTCCTACGAGGCGGTCATCCGGGTCAACTCGCAGTCCGGCAAGGGCGGTGTCGCGTACCTGCTGAAGACCGACCACGCGCTGGACCTGCCGCGCCGGCTCCAGATCGAGTTCTCCGCCGTCGTGCAGGCGAAGACCGACGCCGAGGGCGGCGAGGTCACCAGCGAGCAGATCTGGTCGATCTTCCAGGACGAGTACCTGCCCGCGCCCGCGCACCGCGCCGAGGACAAGTGGGGCCGCTTCGAGCTGGCCCGCACGAGCACCTCGAGCGACCTGGGCGGCTCGATCGCCCTGGACGCCGTCCTGCGCGTCGGCGACGAGACGGTGACGGCGAGCGCGACCGGCAACGGTCCGATCAACGCCTTCGAGGCGGTGCTCGCGCAGCACGGCGTCGAGGTCCGCGTCTTCGACTACGTCGAGCACGCTCTCAGCGCCGGCGGCGACGCGCTGGCCGCCTCCTACGTCGAGTGCTCGGTCAACGGCCGCACCCTGTGGGGCGTGGGCGTCGACGCCGACATCTCGACCGCGTCGCTCAAGGCGATCGTCTCGGCGGTCAACCGCGCCCTGCGCGAGGAGGCCCCGGACCGCGAGCTGGCGACCGCGTCGGCCTGACCTCCGCGCGGGCGCGCTCCTCGTGCCCGTGTCCGCGGCGCGGGCCCGCTCCTCCTGGCCGAGTGACCCGCCGCGCGGGCGCTCCATGCTGGTCGAGTAGCCCGCTGCGCGGGCGCTCCATGCTGGTCGAGTAGCCCGCTGCGCGGGCGTATCGAGACCCACGTTCTGCAGGCGGTGGGTCTCGATACGCCGCGTTCCGCGGCTACTCGACCAGCATGGTGGGGTCGAGACCCGCGTCGTGCAGATGAGGGTCTCCGGTACGCCGCGTTCCGCGGGTGCTCGGTCGCGTCAGGCGCGGCCCTGCAGGATGAGGTTCCAGTAGACCCAGGGGAGCAGGTAGCGGTCCGCGAGGAAGGTGAGGCGCCGCTCCTTGGCGAGGCCCTTCCAGAAGGGGATCGTCGGCTTCGGGCGGTAGCGGTCGTCGAACTCGGCGAAGACGACGGTCGAGCGCGAGACGACGAACGGGCAGACCGAGTAGCCGTTGTAGACCTGCGGGAGCGGCTTCCCCTTGCGGGCCGCGACCAGGTTCTTCGCCAGCGTCTTCGTCTGCTGCCGCAGCGCTCCGCCCGACTTGGAGTTCGTGGTCGCCGCGGCGTCGCCCAGCGCCCACACCTCGGGGTGGCGCGGGTGGCGCAGCGTCAGCGGATCCACCTCGACGAAGCCGCCGACGCCGGACTCCGCCGTCAGCCCCGTCCCCGCCAGCCAGTCCGGCGCGGACTGCGGCGGCACCGCGTGCAGCACGTCGTAGGAGAGCGTCTCCCGCTGCTCCGTGCCGACCTGCCCGGCGTCGTGGTCGACCCCGAGCTGCGCGCCGCGGCGGTCGTCGCCGGCGATGACGATCGTCCGCCCGTCGGCGTCGACCTCGACCAGCTCGCGGCTGTAGCGGACGTCGATCCCGTACTCCGCCACCTTCCGCTCGAGCTCCGCGTCGATCAGCGGCATGCCGAACAGGGTCGGCGTCGGCACCACCAGCACGACGTGGATGTCGGCGAGGACGCCCGTCTCGCGCCAGTAGTCGCAGGCCAGGTACATCGGCTTCTGCGAGGCGCCGGAGCAGGTGCCGGGACCGCTGGGCTGCGTGAAGACCACCGTGCCCGAGCGGACGCCGCGGAGGACGCTCGACGCCTTCCGCGCGTAGTCGAACTCATAGTTCGAGACGCCGACCGGCGACGCCATCGCCTCGGCCAGGCCGGGCACCGCCGCCCAGTCCTTCTGGATGCCCGGGCAGACGACGAGGTCGCCGTAGCCCACCCGCCGACCGGAGGCCAGGGTGACCGTCCGGGCGACCGGATCGATCCCCTCGACGCGGTCCCGGATCCAGGTGACGCCCTTCGGGGTCACCTGGCCCTGCGGCCGGGTCGCCTTCGAGGCGGGAGCGGTGCCGCCGGCGACGTGGGAGAACATCGGCTGGTACAGGTGCGTCTCTCGCGGCTCGATGACGGCGACGTCGTCCACCCCGTAGCGGCGCAGG
The DNA here is from genome assembly GCF_013205055.1 of Rathayibacter sp. VKM Ac-2856. GTDB lineage: Bacteria > Actinomycetota > Actinomycetes > Actinomycetales > Microbacteriaceae > Rathayibacter. The sequence goes on along the minus strand of NZ_JABMLF010000001.1, from coordinate 698,180 downwards.
CGCCCCGCGACCGAGAGTCCGGCGTTGCCCCCGCCGATGATCAGCACGTCGTGTCGTTCGGTCGTGGAGGTGCCCGCAGCGCTCATGCGCTCACCCTAGGTCGGACCTCCGACACCGGCACGGGCTTCCGCGGGCCGCCCCGACGTGCTTGCGCCCGACGTGCTTCCGCCTCAGCTGCGCCGACGCCAGCCCAGGCGCGGCACGCGGCTGAGTGCCCGCTGCTCCGGCAGGCTCCAGCCGTAGCGGACGGCGAGCAGCCGGATGACCGCCGTCACCGCCACCGCGATCGGCGCCGCGTAGTCGATGACCATGCCGAACCGCAGCGCCACCACGAGCACCACCGTCCCGCCGGTGGCGGCGATCGCGTACAGCGAGCCCACGTGCATCAGCGCGATCGGCCGGTTGAGCAGGATGTCGCGGATCACCGACCCGCCGACGGCCGACACCGTCCCGACGAACACCGCGGGCACCTCCGGCACGCCGAGCGAGAGCGCCTTCGTCGTCCCGATGGCGCCGAAGAGGCCGATCGTCAGGGCGTCGAGCGCCGTGATCGTGCCGTCGACCCGGTTGAGCACGTGCTGCAGCAGCATCCCGAACAGCGAGGCCGTCACGGCGACGACGAGATAGGCGTTGGTGTGCAGCGCCACGAGCGGCGTCTGCAGCAGCAGATCGCGCAGCACGCCGCCGCCGAGCCCCGTCGCCGTGCCGATGATGGTGACGCCGAGCAGGTCGATCCGGCGGTCGCGGAACTCGCCCGCGAACATCGCGCCCTGGAGGCAGCCGATGGCGATCGCGAGGAGGTCGGCCCAGGCCGGGATCTCGAAGAGGGAGGCTGCCACCGAGACATCGTTCCACGGCGCGCATCGGGGAGGTGCGGTGCCGCCGCCGGCTTGTCAGGGGTGGGGAGGATAATCGACGACATGCCCACCTACCGTGACGAGGCCGTCGTGCTGCGCACCCACAAGCTGGGCGAGGCCGACCGCATCGTCACGCTGCTCTCGCGCGGGCACGGCAAGATCCGCGCGGTCGCGAAGGGCGTCCGCAAGACCGGCTCCAAGTTCGGCTCGCGGCTCGAGCCGTTCATGGTCGCCGATCTCCAGCTCTACGAGGGCCGCAGCCTCGACATCGTCACGCAGGCCGAGTCGCTCGGCGCGTACGGCGCGATCATCGCGGCCGACTACGACAGCTACACCGCCGCGAGCGCGATGGTCGAGACGGCCGACCGCCTGACCGACGCCGACGCGTCGCTGCAGCAGTACCTGCTCCTCGTCGGCGCCCTGCGCTCCCTCTCCAAGCACGAGCACGAGCCGGTGCTCACGCTCGACTCCTACCTGCTGCGCGCGCTCTCGATCGCGGGCTGGGCGCCGAGCTTCGAGGACTGCGCCCGCTGCGGGGCACCCGGTCCGCACGGCGCGGTCGTCGTCCAGCTCGGCGGGGTCGTCTGCGAGGACTGCACGCCGCCCGGCGCGCCGCGGGTGGCCCCCGAGGTGGTCGTCCTCCTCGGCGCCCTGCTCACGGGAGACTGGGGGCACGCCGAGTCGACGGAGCCCGCCACCCGCTCCCGAGCCAGCGGCGTGGTCGCCGCCTACACCCAGTGGCACCTCGAGCGCGGACTGAGATCTCTGGAGCACGTCACCCGATGAAGCCTTTCACCCACAGGGACGCCGAGCCGTTCCGCCCCCTCGACTGGACGGGCGTGCACCCGCCGGAGCTGCCGCGCAAGGCCGTCCCCGGGCACGTCGCGATCGTGATGGACGGCAACGGCCGCTGGGCCAACTCCCGCGGGCTGACCCGGGTGGAGGGGCACAAGCGCGGCGAGGCGTCGCTGCTCGACGTGGTCGCGGGGGCGATCCAGATCGGCGTGAAGCACCTCAGCGTCTACGCGTTCTCGACCGAGAACTGGAAGCGCTCGCCGGACGAGGTGCGCTTCCTGATGGGCTTCAACCGCGACGTGCTGCACCGCCGCCGCGACCAGCTCAACGAGTGGGGCGTGCGCGTGCGCTGGGCCGGGCGGAAGCCGCGACTCTGGGCCTCCGTGATCAACGAGCTGCAGTTCGCCGAGAAGCTGACCGAGGGCAACGACGTCCTCACCCTCACCATGTGCGTCAACTACGGCGGCCGCACCGAGATCGCCGACGCCGTCCAGCGGATCGCCGCCGAGGTGGCGGCCGGTCGGCTGAAGCCCTCCGGCATCACCGAGAAGACGATCGGCAAGGCGCTCTACCAGCCGGACATGCCGGACGTCGATCTCTTCGTGCGCTCCTCCGGTGAGCAGCGCACCAGCAACTTCCTGCTTTGGCAGAGCGCCTACGCCGAGATGGTCTTCCTCGACCGGCTCTGGCCCGACTTCACCCGCGAGGACCTCTGGGGAGCGATCGAGCACTACGCCGGTCGCAGCCGGCGCTTCGGCGGAGCGGTGGACGTGCCGGGGGCCTCGGCCTGAGCGGCTCCGGCTCCCGGCCCGCCGCTCAGCTCCCCGACTCGCAGCGGGTCCCGTCCGCCGGGAGCACGCCCGAGACGAGGTAGGCGTTCGCGATCGCGGTCGCGCACGGCGACTCCCGGTACAGGGCGCCGTGTCCGTCCTCGTCCACCTCGACGAGCGTGCTGTTCGTCAGCTCGGTCTCGTGCAGGCGCAGGGCGTCCGCGTGCGGTGTCGCGGGGTCGTGCAGGTTGGAGACGATGAGGATCCTGTTCCCGGTGCCGTACGACAGCAGCGGGTCGAGCCTGTCGTACTCGCCCCACCGGTCGCAGTCGCGGGCGGAGCCGCCCTCGTCGTCGACGCTGCCCAGGGGGCCCGAGGTCTCCTCCGGCTGGGCGCCGGCGTCCGTCGCACCGGGGACCGGGGGCACGGCGCAGTAGACGGCGTACTCGAGGGCTCGATCGACCACGGAGTCGCCGGTGCTCGCGACGATCTCGAGAGAGCCGGGATCGCCGGCCGCCGCTCCGGCGAGGACCTCGACCGTCTCGCGCCACGAGGACCGGGGCTCGTACATCCTGGTCACCAGGTACGACGCGAGCTCCTCGCCGCCCACCTCGGCCGGCTCGCCGTCGGGGCCGGTGGTCGTCCGGGGATCCGCGGTCAGGGCCTCGAAGAGCGCCGTCAGCTGCGCGGAGGCCTCGTCGCGGTCGCCGGTGAAGGGGCACGCTCCGAGCTCACCCGACGTGCAGGCCTCGAGCAGTCGCCCGACGCTCGCCTCGAAGCCCGGCAGGTCGCTGGTCCGGTTCAGCGAGACAGTGTCCGCGATGCCGTCCAGGACCATCCGGCCGACCGTGCCGGGGAAGAGGGTCGCGTAGACGCTGCCGATGTAGGTGCCGTAGGAGGCGCCGTAGTAGTCGAACTCCGGCTGATCGAGCGCCTGCCGCAGCAGCTCGTGGTCCATCACGACGTCGGTGGTGGAGGCATGGGTGGCGAAGGGGCCGGCCGTCGAGCAGGCCTCCACGGCGCCCTCGCCGTCCGCGGCGGACCCCTCGAGGTCGCAGCCGAGGTCCGTGGCGGGCGTGAGGCCCCGCGGCTCGATCCCCACCAGGTCGTAGGTCCTGAAGAGGGGAGCGGCGTCCGGCACGGTCGCGAGGCCGAGCGCCATGTCCCTCGCGGACGCTCCCGGTCCTCCCGGGTTCACCATCAGCACCGCGTCGTGGGACCCGCCTTTCGACACCCGGATGATCGAGAGGTCCACCGAAGCGGAGGTCGCGGGACGACTCCAGTCGATCGGCGCCGCGATCGTCCCGCAGGTCGTCTCCACTCCCTCGAGCTCGGGGTACTGCTCCGCATCGAGCTCGGGGACCTCCTCGCTGGGGCAGTCGGACCAGGACGGCTCGCCGTGCTCGGAGAGCCAGGAGGCCACGCGGGCACCTGCCTCGCCAGGGCTCACTGGCGTGGTGGTCGTGCCCGCGGTGCAGCCGGACAGGGTCAGCGCCACGAGGCAGCCCACCACGACGATCAGGTTCTTCTTCATCTTCTCCAGCTCTCGTGCGTCTCTCCGGGCGCTTCGACGGTGGCGCCCGATCGCGGCGAGGCGGACGGGTGCGAAGGGTCAGCGTAGGGAGCGGCGTCGTCGCCGGCCGGGCTGGCGTGCGACGACTGCTGTTCCCCGGTGCTCGCGGGAGGGCGGGCATAGAGTTCTCCGCCGGTCGGCGAGCGACCGGCGTCCGGGAGCGGCGGGCGGGCGCGGTCCCGGGGGCGGGACGGGACGGCCGACCCGTGGCTAGCATCGGATCATGACGGTCCCGAACTCCCACCCGCTCGACAGGACGGGGCCGCGGTCCCCGGCTCCGAGGCCGGAGACGCCTGTCCCGGCGTCCCCGACGATCGGGCGCTCGCGAGCGGCCGCGCCGGGGGAGGCGTCGTGATCCGCGTCGGGCTCGTCGGCTACGGACTCGCCGGCCGGATCTTCCACGCGCCCTTCCTGGCCGCGGACCCGGACTTCTCCCTGGTGGCGATCGCGACGAGCGACCCCGATCGCGGCGCGGCGGCCGCGGCGGCGCACCCCGGAGCGCGGATCGTCGCCGGTCTCGACGCCGTGCTCGCCGAGCGGCCCGACCTCGTCGTCCTCGCGACTCCGCCCTCGGTGCACCGCGAGCAGGCCGAGCAGGTGCTCGCCGCCGGCGTCGCGGTGGTGATCGACAAGCCGTTCGCGCCGAGCACGGCCGATGTCGACGCGATCCTCGCGGCCTCGCAGGCGGGCGGCGCGCCCGTGTTCGTCTTCCAGAACCGCCGCTGGGACGCCGATCTCCTCACGCTGCGCAGGCTCCTCGACGAGGGCGCGCTCGGCGAGGTGATCCGCTTCGAGTCGACTTTCGAGCGCTGGAGCGCCCCGAAGACCGGGCGCTGGCAGACGGCGATCTCCCCGGCGCAGGGCGGCGGCATCCTCTTCGACCTCGGCAGCCACCTCGTGGACCAGGCCCTCCTGCTCTTCGGACCCGCCGTCGTCACCGCAGCCGAGACCCGCGCGGTGCACGCGGGGAGTGCGAGCGAGGACGACGCCTTCGTCTCGCTCCGGCACGAGTCGGGCGTGCGCTCGCACCTGACGATGAGCCGAGTCGCCCGCGCCTCCGCGCCGCGCTTCCGGGTGCTCGGAACGCGCGCCGCCTTCTCGGTCGACGGGCTCGACCCGCAGGAGGGCGCACTCCGCGGCGGCGGGGATCCGCTCGACCACGACTTCGGCGTCGTGCCCCCGGGAGCGGAGGGCGTGCTGGTCGGCGAGAGCGGCTCCTCCGCCGTGCCGAGCGAGCGCGGCCGCTACTCCGCCTTCCTCGCCGGCGTCGCCCGCACGATGCTCGACGGTGCTCCGTCGCCGGTCGACGTGCAGGACGCGCGGGCCGTGGTCGCGCTGATCGAGCAGGCGCACGCCCTCGCCGCACGATGACGTGCGACGCGCCCGGAGCCGCTGCGAGGTTGGCGATCCGGGCGCCGAGGGGGATCCTCGGAGGGTGAGCTCCGCAATCACGGCCCCCGCCGACCTCCGCGCGCTGTTCCCCGGCGCACGCGGGTACCACAACGCCTGCACGCTCGGTCTGCTGCCGCGCGCGTCCGCCGCCGCCCTGCGCGCGGACCTCGACGAGTGGTCGGCCGGCCGCAGCAGCGCCGCGGGCTACGGGGCCGTCGTCGAGCGGGCGCGCGCCGCCTTCGCCGAGATCGCCGGGGTTCCCGTCGGGCGGGTGGCGATCGGCTCGCAGACCTCCGCGATGGCCGCCGTGCTCGCCGCGTCGCTGCCGGACGGCGCGCGCGTCCTCTGCGTCCACGGCGACTTCTCCTCGATCGTCTTCCCCTTCCTCGCTCAGGCCCACCGCGGCGTCGTCGTGCGCTCGGTGCCGCTGGAGGCGCTCGCCGACTCGATCGAGGACGCCGACGACCTCGTCGTCTTCTCGGCCGTGCAGTCCAGCAGCGGGGCGCTCGCGGATCTCGACGCGGTCGTCGAGGCCGCCGCCCGCCACGGCGTGCGCACGGCCTGCGACCTGACCCAGGCCGCGGGAGTGCTGCCGGTGGACGCCTCCCGCTTCGACGCGACCCTCACCCACGCCTACAAGTGGCTGTGCTCGCCCCGGGGCGTCGCCTTCCTCACCGTCTCGCCCGAGTACGCGGCCGAGCTGGTGCCGGTGCAGGCCGGCTGGTACTCGGGGGAGGACGTCTGGTCCTCCTGCTACGGACCCGCGATGCACCTGGCCGAGAACGCGCGGCGGTTCGACGTCTCGCCCGCCTGGCAGGCGTTCGTCGGGGCCGAGGCGTCGCTCGAGCTGTTCCGCTCCCTCGACCTCTCCTCGGTCTGGTCCCGCGCCTCGGGGCTGGGGGATCAGCTCTGCGAGCGGCTCGACCGTCCGCCGCAGCACCGGGCGATCGTGTCCTGGCCGGACGAGGACGGCGCCGATCTCGCGCGCCTCCAGGCCGCCGGGCTGCACGTCTCGGGGCGGGGCGGGCGCCTCCGGATCGCGTTCCACCTCTGGAACGACGAGTCGGACGTCGACCAGCTCGTGCGGGTGCTGCGGGAATAGCTCCCGGTCGCCGCGGTTGTCCTCCGAGTGAGCGAAGCGCAGACCCCCATCACCGTCGACATCTGGTCGGACATCGCGTGCCCGTGGTGCTACATCGGCAAGCGGAAGTTCGAGCGCGGGCTGGCCGCGTTCCGCGCCGCCCATCCGGACGCGCCGCAGGTCGCGGTCGAGTACCGCAGCTTCGAGCTGTCCCCGGAGACGCCCGAGGACTACCGCGGCGGCACGGCGGAGTTCCTCGCCCAGCACAAGGGCGTCCCGCTGGAGCAGGCGCAGCAGATGCTCGACTCCGTCACCGCCGTCGCCGCGGGAGTCGACCTCGACTACCACTTCGAGTCGGTCGTGCACGTGAAGACCGTCCGGGCGCACCAGGCCCTCCACCACGCGAAGGCGCAGGGGCTGCAGCTCGAGCTCACGGAGCGGCTGCTCCGCGCCTACTTCGTCGAGGGGCGCGACCTCGCGGATCCTCACGTCCTCGCCGCGCTGTCGGCCGAGGTCGGGATCGACGCCGAGGAGGCGCGGCGCGCGCTCGACGAGCAGCGGCACCTCGCCGACGTGCAGGCCGACATCGCCCAGGCGCGCGAGTACGGGATCAACGGCGTGCCGTTCTTCGTGCTCGACGGCCGCTTCGGGGTGTCCGGCGCGCAGGAGCCGACCGCCTTCACCGAGGTGCTCGAGCACGTGCTGTCGCAGCGGGCGGTCGTCTCATGACCGATCGTGTACCGAGCGGGCCGTTCGAGATGCTCGGCGCGGCGGACGTGCCGGTGTGCGAGGACGAGGTCTGCGCGGTCCCGGGTGATCCGGTCGACGCCGATCAGGCGCTCAGCGAGCAGGCTCCTCGACGGTGATGTCGGCGACCGTCGCTCCGTAGGCCGCGATCAGCGCGTCCGCGTCGACGAAGGCGCTCCGGCCGCCCGTGCCGGCGCCCATCGCGATCCGGCGGCCGACGATCCGCTCGTCCGCGACGACGGGCCAGGCGGTGGTGGAGCCGATCGGCGTGATGGTGCCGCGGCGGTAGCCCGTCGCCTCCAGCGCCACCGACTCGTCGGGCAGGCGGAGCTTGTTGACGCCGACCACCGCGCGCAGCAGCGGCCACGAGATCTGGCGCCCGCCGGGCACCAGCGCGAAGACGAAGCCGCCGTCGTGCCGCTTGACCACCAGCGACTTCACGATCGAGCCGGGCTCGATGCCCAGCAGCTCCGCCGCCTCGGCCAGGCTCCCGGCCTCGGGGCGGTCGACGAGCTCGACGTCGAGTCCGCGCTCCCGCGCATCCGCCTCGAACCGCGCCGGTCCGTCCTCCACAGCGTCGTTCCCGTTCATCCGTCCACACCTCTCCGCTCGACTCGCCTTCCCCAACACAGGATCTGGGAGAATCGATACCGATGTCCTCCACTCTCATGGCCGCCCCGCCCGCGCGCACCGCGCCGGCGCTCCGGATCGGCCCCCTCGAACTCGACGCCCCCGTCGTCCTCGCGCCCATGGCCGGGATCACCAACACCGCCTTCCGCCGGCTCTGCCGCGAGTTCGGCAACGGCCTGTACGTCAGCGAGATGATCACCTCCCGCGCGCTCGTCGAGCGCACGCCGGAGTCGATGCGCCTCATCCGCCACCACCCGAGCGAGAAGGTCCGCTCGATCCAGCTCTACGGCGTCGACCCGAAGACGGTCGCCGAGGCGGTCACCATGCTCGTCGCGGAGGACCGCGCCGACCACATCGACCTCAACTTCGGCTGCCCCGTCGCGAAGGTCACCCGGAAGGGCGGGGGAGCGGCCCTGCCGTGGAAGCTCCCGCTGTTCCGGCAGATCGTCGAGGGCGCGGTGAAGGCCGCGGGCGACGTCCCGCTGACCGTCAAGATGCGCAAGGGCATCGACTCGGACCATCTCACCTACCTCGAGGCCGGCCGGGCCGCGGAGGGCGCGGGAGTGGCGTCGATCGCGCTGCACGCCCGCACCGCCTCCGAGTTCTACAGCGGCCAGGCCGACTGGTCGGCGATCGCGACCCTCAAGGAGGCGATCTCCGCCGTCCCCGTGCTCGGCAACGGCGACATCTGGTCGGCCGAGGACGCGCTGCGGATGATGAGCGAGACCGGCTGCGACGGCGTCGTCGTCGGCCGCGGCTGCCTCGGCCGGCCGTGGCTCTTCGGCGACCTCGCGGCCGCCTTCGCCGGGTCGGACGAGCGCTTCACGCCGACCCTCGGGCAGGTCGCCACGGCCTTCCGCCGCCACGCCCAGCTCATCTGCGAGTTCTTCGAGAGCGAGGAGCGCGGCTGCCGCGACATCCGCAAGCACGTCGCGTGGTACTTCAAGGGCTACCCCGTCGGCGGCGACCTCCGCGCCCGGATGGCCTCGGTCGTCACCCTCGCCGAGCTCGACGAGCTGCTCGCCACGCTCGACCCCGACGTGCCGTACCCCGGCGAGGCGGCGGAGGGCCAGCGCGGCCGCGCGGGCTCGCCGAAGACGCCGTCCCTGCCCGACCGCTGGCTCGAGTCCCGCGAGCTGAACGCCGATCAGCGCGACGCCGTGTCGGCCGCCGAGATCCACCACAGCGGTGGATGACCGCGCGCTCTGGGGGTACTCGCTCGTCGACGTCGAGCGGTTCCTGCCGGAGGACCACAGCACCCGCCGCTCCGACTTCGCCCGTGACCGCGCCCGGCTCTTCCACTCCAGCTCGCTGCGGCGCCTGGCGGCGAAGACCCAGGTGCTGAGCCCCACGGCGGGCGTCGACTTCGCGCGCAACCGGCTGACCCACTCGCTCGAGGTCGCCCAGATCGGCCGCGAGCTCGCCACCAGCCTCGACCTCGACCCCGACGTCGTCGACACGGCCTGCCTCGCTCACGACATCGGCCACCCGCCGTTCGGCCACAACGGCGAGCGCGCGCTCAACACGTGGGCCGAGTCGATCGGCGGCTTCGAGGGCAACGCGCAGACCTTCCGCCTGCTCACCCGCCTCGAGCCGAAGGTGTTCGGCGACGACGACCGCCCCTACGGGCTGAACCTCACCCGGTCGAGCCTCGACGCCAGCTGCAAGTACCCCTGGCCCGACACCCGCTCCGTCGCCGACCCGTCCGGTCGTGCGAAGTACGGCTTCTACGCCGACGACGAGCCCGCCTTCACCTGGATGCGGGAGGGCGCCCCCGAGGGAGTCCGCTGCATCGAGGCCGAGGTGATGGACCTCTCCGACGACATCGCCTACTCGGTGCACGACTTCGAGGACGCGGTGTTCTCCGGCTACATCGACGTCGCCGCCCTCGGCTCCCGCACCGACCACGACGACCTGGTCGAGTCGATGCACTCCTGGGTGGGCGGCGAGATCGGGCACGACGAGCTCGTCGAGGCCTTCGACCGCCTCGACTCCCTCGACGTCTGGGTCGACTCCTGGGACGGCTCGCGCCGCGACCAGGCCCGGCTGAAGAACCTCACCAGCCAGCTCATCGGCCGCTTCGCCGGCTCCGCCACCGAGGCCACCCGCGCCGCCTACTCGCACCCCGACCTCGTCCGCTTCGGCGGCCACGTCGTCGTCCCGCGCGAGCAGCAGGCCGAGATCGCCGTGCTGAAGGGCATCGTCGCCACCTTCGTGATGTCCCGCAACACCCGCCAGCCCATCTACGCCCAGCAGCGCGAGGTGCTCACCCGCCTCGCCGACACCCTCCTCGAGCGCGGCGCCGGCGCCCTCGACGCCGGCTTCGCCGAGGACTGGAACGCCGCCCCCAGCGACGACGCCCGCCGCCGGGTCGTCGTCGACCAGGTGGCCAACCTCACCGACCAGAGCGCGCTCAGCTGGTTCGAGCGGCTGTGCCACTGACTCGAAGCGGGGCGTAGCCCCGCTTCTCGTCGGACGCCGGTCCCTGCCCGGCGTCCGCGCAGTCGGGCTGTGCTTGCTGGGACGCCCGTCCCTGCCGGGCGTCCGCGCGGTCGGCTCCTCGAGGTGGTGCGTTCCGCAGAGCGGGGAGCGGACGCCTAGCGCGATCCGCTGGCACGCGGATCACACGTTCGGCTGCACCCTGCGACGTGCTCGTCGTGCGGCCGCTCCTTCTCGCCTCCATGCTGGTCGAGTAGGGCGCGGAGCGGCCGTATCGAGACCGACGTGGTCGAGGGGTGGGTCTCGATACGCCGCGTTCCGCGGCTACTCGACCAGCATGGTGGCGGCCGCGTGCTTCGCACGGCGGAGGGGCGCGTGCTTCAGACAGCGGCGGTGCGCCGTGCTTGCTGGTCGAGGAGGGCGCGGAGAGGCCGTGCGGAAACGGCGGACTCGGTCGGGGCGGGGGTGGCGGCGGATACGATGGGAGGCATGCCTCGGATTCGACAGACGGATGTCGAGGAGGTCAAGGCCAGGGTCAACATCGCGGACGTCGTCGGCGAGTACGTGACCCTGAAGTCGGCGGGCGTCGGATCGCTCAAGGGGCTCTGCCCGTTCCACGACGAGCGCAGCCCGAGCTTCCACGTGCGCCCCCAGGCCGGCTTCTACCACTGCTTCGGCTGCCAGGAGTCGGGCGACGTCTACAGCTTCGTCATGAAGATGGACCACACCTCGTTCAGCGAGACCGTCGAGCGGCTCGCCGGCCGCATCGGCTTCCCGCTGCAGTACGAGGAGGGCGGCGGCCAGGCCCCCGAGACCGGCGGCCGCGCCCGCCTCATCGCCGCGAACAACGCCGCCGAGGAGTTCTTCCGCGAGCAGCTCGCGACCCCCGGCGCCGACGTCGGCCGCCGCTTCCTCGGCGAGCGCGGCTTCGACCGCGCCGCCGCCGACCGCTTCGGCGTCGGCTTCGCCCCCGACGGCTGGGACGGCCTCACCACCGCGCTGAAGCGCCGCGGCTTCTCCGAGGAGGAGCTCACCACCGCGGGCCTCGTCAGCAGCAGCAACCGCGGCGGCGTCTACGACCGCTTCCGCGGCCGCCTCGTCTGGCCGATCCGCGACGTCACCGGCCAGACCGTCGGCTTCGGCGCCCGCCGCCTCCTCGAGGAGGACAAGGGACCGAAGTACCTGAACACCCCCGAGTCGCCCGTCTACCACAAGTCCCAGGTGCTCTACGGGCTCGACCTCGCCAAGCGGGACATCTCCCGCGGCCACCGGGTCGTCGTCGTCGAGGGCTACACCGACGTGATGGCCTGCCATCTAGCCGGCGTGACCACCGCGGTCGCGACCTGCGGCACCTCCTTCGGCGTCGACCACATCAAGGTCCTCCGGCGGGTGCTCGGCGACGACAGCGGCGTCGGCGAGGTCGTCTTCACGTTCGACCCCGACGCGGCCGGCCAGAAGGCCGCCATGCGCGCGTTCCAGGAGGAGCACCGCTTCGCCGCGCAGACCTTCGTCGCCGTCGCGCCCGAGGGCCTGGACCCGTGCGACCTGCGCCTCAACCGCGGCGACGACGCGGTCCGCCGCCTCATCGACGACAAGAAGCCGATGTTCGAGTTCGTCATCCGCCAGCTGCTCGCGCGCTACGACCTCGACACGGTCGAGGGCCGGATCGCCGCCCTGCGCGCCGCCGCCCCCGTCGTCGCCGAGATCCGCGACCCCGCCCTGCGCCCCGGCTACTCGCGCGAGCTGGCCCGGATGCTCGGGCTCGACATGTCCGAGGTCAACTCCGCCGTCCGCTCCGCCGGCTCCCGGGCGCGGAACGCCCCCGGCGGCCGCGACGAGCGCCCGCAGGAGGACGCGCCGGAGGCCCCCGCCGGCGCCCGCCTCGCCGACCTGCCCGTCGACGTCGTCACCCGGATCGAGCGCGAGGCGCTGATGGCGATGCTCCAGCTGCCGCAGGCGATGGGGGAGAGCCTGCTCGCCCGGGCCGCGCACGCCGCGGTCACGAACGAGACCCTCCGCGTCGTCCGCGACGCCGTCGTCGCCAACCTCGAGCGCGCCCAGGACCGCGACTGGGTCGAGCACGTCGCGGCCGACGTCCCCGGGCCGTTCGCCTCGCTCGTGCGCCAGCTCGCCGTCGCGCCGATCCCGGCGGCCGACGAGGCGGGGCTCGCCCGCTACTCGAAGGACGTCGCGATCTCGCTGATCGAGCGCGACCTGCTGCGCGAGATCGCCGAGCTGCGCGGCGCCCTGCAGCGCGCCTCGTCCGATCCCGTGCTCTCCCGCGCCGTGCAGGTCCGCCTGGTCGAGCTGGAGCGCGAGAAGCGCGCGCTGCGCACCGAGTGACGACTCCCGGCCGTGCCGGGCCCTGCAGGGGGAGCGTGTTGCAGTCGTGTGAAGAAAACGCGCAGGGGCTCCCGCCGGTTCGGAGAGCGCTCCCGCATGTGTTACCACTGAGGAACAGCAATGCGGGCGCTCAGCGTCGTGGACCCCGCGCGCCCAGAGATCACCGTGCGCCTGAAAGACTGTGCGCCGGTGCGACACCGCTCCGCTCGGATTCCGTGCGAGTCGGACTCTGCGCCGCGGGTAAGCGTTCCACGCCGACGGCCGCATCCGATTTCTGACAGGAAGAGGCAGACGGAGATGACATCCGGATTCACCCGCGGTTCGCGGGCGCTCGGCACGGCAGCGGGCTTCGCCGCGGTCGCGCTCGTGCTGGCGGGCTGCTCCGCCGGCGGCGGGGACTCGACCGGCGGCGCCGCCGGCGGCACGCTCACCATCGGCACCACCGACAAGATCACCACCCTCGACCCCGCGGGCTCGTACGACAACGGCTCCTTCGCCGTGATGAACCAGGTGTTCCCGTTCCTGATGAACACCCCCTACGGCAGCCCGGACGTCGAGCCGGACATCGCCGAGTCGGCGGAGTTCACGGCGCCGACCGAGTACACGGTCACGCTCAAGGAGGGCCTCAAGTGGGCCAACGGCCACGACCTGACCTCCTCTGACGTCAAGTTCTCCTTCGACCGCCAGGTCGCGATCGCGGCCGAGAACGGCCCGTCGTCGCTCCTCGCGAACCTCGACAGCGTCGCGGCGCCGGACGACACCACCGTCGTCTTCACGCTGAAGTCGGACAACGACCAGACCTTCCCGCAGATCCTCTCGAGCCCCGCCGGCCCGATCGTGGACGAGGAGGTCTTCTCGGCCGACGAGCTGACCGCCGACGACGACATCGTCTCGGGTGACGCGTTCGCCGGGCAGTACACGATCGCCAACTACGACGTGAACAACCTCATCCAGTACAAGGCGTACGACGACTACCAGGGCGTGCTCGGCGAGGCGAAGACGGGCACCGTCAACGTCAAGTACTACGCGGACAGCTCGAACCTCAAGCTGGACATCCAGGAGGGCAACATCGACGTCGCGTACCGGAGCCTCTCCGCGACCGACGTCGAGGACCTCCGCGGGAACGACGCCGTCAAGGTCGTCGACGGTCCCGGCGGCGAGATCCGCTACATCGTCTTCAACTTCGACACCCAGCCCTTCGGCGCGACGACCCCCGAGGCCGACGCCGCGAAGGCGCTGGCCGTGCGCCAGGCGGCCGCGGACCTCATCGACCGCGACGAGATCGCCGACCAAGTCTACAAGGGCACCTACACGCCGCTGTACTCCTACGTCCCGGCGGGCCTCACCGGCGCGACCGAGTCGCTCAAGGGCCTCTACGGCGACGGCCAGGGCGGTGCCGACGCCGACAAGGCGGCGGCCACGCTCCAGGCCGCAGGCGTGACCACCCCGGTCACCCTCAACCTGCAGTACTCGAACGACCACTACGGTCCGTCCTCGGGCGACGAGTACGCGCTGATCAAGGACCAGCTCGAGTCGACCGGCCTGTTCACCGTGAACCTGCAGACGACCGAGTGGGTCCAGTACTCCAAGGACCGCTCGAGCGACGTCTACCCGGCGTACCAGCTCGGCTGGTTCCCGGACTACTCCGACGCCGACAACTACCTGTCGCCGTTCTTCATCAAGGAGAACTTCCTCGCGAACCACTTCGACGACGCCGACGTGCAGAGCCTCATCGCCGAGCAGGTCTCGACGACGGACGCCGATGCGCGCACCGCGCTGATCGAGGAGATCCAGGACAAGGTCGCGGCGCAGCTGTCGACCCTGCCCTACCTCCAGGGCTCGCAGGTCGCGGTCGTCGGCAGCACCGTGAGCGGAGCCGAGGACACCCTCGACGCCTCGTTCAAGTTCCGCTACGCGGCGCTCAGCAAGGGCTGATCCACCCCTCCGGCCGGCGCCTCCCCACCCGGGAGGCGCCGGCCGTTCTCCACGAAAGGCATCACGTGACGACAGCCACGACGGCTGCGGCGACGGCGCCCACCCGGCGTCCGCGCGGCTCAGGAGGAGGGCTCGGGCGCTACCTGCTCGTCCGCTTCCTGCTCATCATCCCGACCGTCTTCATCCTCGTGACGATGGTGTTCCTCCTCATGCGCTCCACGGGCGACCCGATCACCGCGGCGCTGGGAGGCAGGCTCACCGCCGACCAGCTGGCCGAGCGCGTGGCCGCCGCCGGCTACGACCGGCCGCTGATCGTGCAGTACTTCGAGTACCTCGGCAACCTGCTGCGCGGCGACTTCGGCACCACGCTGAGCGACAACCGCCCGGTGACCGAGGTGCTGCTGACCTACGGCGCCGCGACCGTCGAGCTCGCCTTCTACGCCCTGATCGTGGCGTTCCTGGTCGGCATCCCGCTCGGGATGCTCGCCGCCTACCACCGCGACCGCACGCCCGACGCGGTCCTGCGCATCTTCGCGATCCTCTGCTACGCGACCCCCGTCTTCTTCGCGGGTCTCCTGCTCAAGCTGGTCTTCTCGGTCTGGCTCAAGTGGTTCCCCGTGGCCGGCCGCGCGACGACGAACACCGAGCTCTCGCTGCAGTTCCTCGAGAACAAGACCGGCATCTACCTGATCGACGCGATCCAGACCGGCGATCCCGCCGCCGTGGCCGACGTGCTCTCGCACGCGGTGCTGCCGGCGGTCGCGCTGGGCCTGCTGACCGCGGGCATCTTCCTCCGCCTCGTCCGCACCAACGTGATCGGCACCCTCGGGACCGACTACGTCGACGCCGCCCGCTCGCGCGGCGTGAGCGAGTTCCGCCTGGTCCGCACGCACGCGTACCGCCCGGCGCTCATCCCGATCATCACCGTCATCGGCCTGCAGATCGCCCTGCTGCTCGGCGGTGCCGTGCTGACGGAGACGACCTTCGAGTGGAAGGGCCTCGGCTTCCAGCTGGCCGAGTACCTCCAGGCGCGCGACTTCGTCGCCGTGCAGGGCATCGTCGCCCTGCTGGCCGTGATCGTGGCGCTGACCAACTTCATCGTCGACGTCATCGCGGCGCTCATCGACCCGCGAGTGAGGTACTGACCCATGAGCACCACCACTCCGGCGCGCCCGCGCCGCCGCCTCGCCGACCGGCTGCCGGTCCTCCGCCAGCTCCGCCAGAGCGTCGGGCTCCAGCGCGGGATGCTCGTCACCGGTCTCGTCATCACCGGCGCGTTCCTCCTCGTCGCCGCCTTCGCCCCGCTGATCGCGCCGTACGGCTACTCGCAGCTGCGCACCGGCACCGAGTCGTTCGGCGCGCAGCAGCCGCCGAGCGCCGAGCACCTGCTCGGCACGACCGTCGGCGGCTACGACGTCCTCTCCCGCGTGCTCTGGGGCGCGCAGACCGCGTTCCTCGTCATCGTGGTCGCGGTCGTGCTGTCGATCTTCCTCGGCGTCTTCCTCGGCCTCGTCTCCGGCTACCTCGGCGGCTGGCTCGACCGCGTGCTCGTCGTGATCTGCGACGCCATCTACGCGTTCCCGACCCTGCTGCTCGCGATCGTGATGTCGATCGTCATCTCGGGCGGCCAGTCGAACCTCTGGTCCGGCATCTTCGCCGCCGCGGTCTCGATCACCGTCGTCTACATCCCGCAGTACTTCCGGGTCATCCGGGCGGAGACGGTGCGGATCAAGGGCGACGCGTTCGTCGAGTCCGCGAAGGTCATCGGCGCTTCGACGCCGCGGATCATGTTCAAGCACGTGCTGCGGAACGCCACGCGCACGCTGCCGCTGATCTTCACGCTCAACTCGTCCGAGGCGATCCTGACCCTCGCGGGCCTGGGCTTCCTCGGCTTCGGCATCGAGCCGACCTCGGCCGCCGAGTGGGGCTACGACCTCAACAAGGCCCTGTCCGACGTGACCAGCGGCATCTGGTGGACCTCGGTCTTCCCGGGCCTGGCCATCGTCCTCGTCGTCCTCGGCATCACGCTGGTCGGCGAGAGCCTCAACGACCTCGCCGACCCGCGCCTGCGCGGTCGGCGCGCGGTGGCCGCCGGTTCCGGCGACGTCGCCGCGACGTCCGTCGTCCCGGGTGGCACCCTCCCCGCGGACGGCCTGGAGACGCCGGGACACGATCCCGTCGCCGGAGTGGAGAAGACCCGATGAGCGTCCAGCGTCCCACCGACGGCGGCGGGCAGGCCGACTCCCGCCCGATCGTCGACATCCAGGACCTCGAGGTCGCCTTCGCCAGCGACCGCGGCGCGGTCCGAGCCGTCGCCGGCGTGAGCCTCCGGGTCGAGCGCGGCGAGGTGCTGGCCATCGTCGGCGAGTCCGGCAGCGGCAAGACCGTCACCGCCAAGTCGATCCTCGGGCTGCTGCCCGAGACGGCGACGGCCTCCGGTGTCATCCTGCTCTCGAAGAAGAACGGCAGCTCCTCCACCGATGTGGTGTCCGTGCCGAAGGCGCGGCTGCGCGAGCTCCGCGGCACCGACGTCGCGATGGTCTTCCAGGAGCCGGGCACCGCGCTGAACCCCGTCTTCACCGTCGGCTGGCAGATCGCGGAGGGACTGCGCGCCCACGCCTCGGTCCCGCGGAAGGAGGCGCGGCAGCGCGCGATCGACGTGCTGCGCACCGTCGGCATCCCGGAGCCCGAGAAGCGCGTCGACTACTACCCGCACCAGTTCTCGGGTGGGCAGAAGCAGCGCGTCGTGATCGCGATGGCGCTCGTGCTCGACCCCGGGCTGATCGTCGCCGACGAGCCCACCACGGCGCTCGACGTCACGGTGCAGGCCGAGATCCTCGACCTGCTGCGCCGTTGCCGCGACGACTTCGGCACCTCGATCGTCCTGATCACGCACAACATGGGCGTCGTCGCCGACCTCGCCGACCGCGTCGCGGTGATGTACCAGGGCGAGCTGGTCGAGGAGGCGCCGGTCGCCGAGCTGTTCGCCGCTCCGAAAGCCGAGTACACCCGCAAGCTGCTCGCCGCCGTGCCGCACGTGGGCCAGGGCGTCGCCCGGGCGAAGGAGCGCGCCATCGAGCGCGCCGGCGCACCCGAGGCCGAGACGCTCGTCCTCGCCGAGGACCTGCGGATCCAGTACCCGGGCCGGCTCGGCCGCCCCGGCTTCGTCGCGGTCGACGGGGTGTCCTTCCGCATCCGCGCGGGGGAGGTGCTGGGCCTCGTCGGCGAGAGCGGCTCGGGCAAGACGACCATCGGCCGCGCGATCGCCGGTCTCACCACCGTCACGGGCGGCTCGCTGCGCGTGCTCGGCAAGGAGATGCGCGGGATCCGCGAGCGGGCCTTCCGCCCCGTGCGCGGCGACATCGGCTTCGTCTTCCAGGACCCGGCGTCGAGCTTCAACCCGCTGCTCACGATCGCCGAGTGCGTCGCCGAGCCGCTGATCGTCCACGGCCGCGCCCGCGACGCCGGCGCCGCCCGGAAGCGCGTCGACGAGCTGCTCGAGGCGGTGCAGCTGCCGCGCGCCTACGGCGACCGCTACCCGCACGAGCTCTCCGGCGGCCAGCGGCAGCGCGCGAGCCTGGCGCGCTCGCTCGCGCTCGAGCCCAAGCTGCTGATCGCCGACGAGCCCACCTCGGCGCTCGACGTCTCGGTGCAGGCGCGCGTGCTCGAGCTCTTCGCGGAGCTGCAGCGCGAGTTCGGCTTCGCCTCGCTCTTCATCAGCCACGACCTCGCCGTCGTCGACCTCCTCGCCGACCGCATCGCCGTGCTCTACCGCGGCGAGCTGGTCGAGGAGGGCACGGGCGAGGAGGTGCTGTCCGCGCCGAAGCACCCGTACACGCAGCGGCTGCTGGCCTCGCTGCCGGTGCCCGATCCGGGGGAGCAGGCCGAGCGCCGCGAGCTCCTGCGGAGCATCGTGCAGGCGGAGCGGACGGCGTGAGCCGAGCCGCTGCCGCCTCGGCGCCCATCGTCGTCGACGACCTGAGCGTCGAGTACCCGCCCCGAGGGATCAGCGGGCGGTGGACGGCGCTGCGCGGCGTCAGCCTCCGCGTCGAGCCGGGCGAGGTGCTCGGCATCCTCGGTGGCAGCGGATCCGGCAAGTCGACCCTGGCCCGGGTGCTCGGCGGCGAGGGCCTGGACGGCTCGGCCGTCGGCAGTGCTCGGACCCGGCCGGTGATCATCGGCGGCCAGGCGACCGTCGCCGGGCACCGCCTGCGCGGCCTGCCGGCCCGCGAGGTCAAGCGGTTCACCTTCGACGTCGCGCACCTCGCGCAGGACGCCGGCGCGGTGCTCCGCCCCGAGCTGACCGTCTCCGAGCTGATCGCCGAGCCGATCTTCCTCCGCGACCGCCACTACGACCCCAAGAGCGCGGCGGTCCGGGTCGCGACGCTGCTCGACTCGGTGCACCTGCCGCTCTTCCTGCTCGACCGCTACCCCTACGAGCTGTCCAGCGGCCAGCGCCAGCGCGTCGCGATCGCCCGCGCGCTCGTGCTCGGCCCGACGGTGCTGATCGCCGACGAGCCGACGTCCGGGATCGACGCGACCGTCCGCGAGTCGATCGTCGACCTGCTGACGGACCTGCGCCGGCAGGAGGGCTTCGCCGCCGTCGTCGTCAGCCACGACATCGACGTGCTCAGCCGCGCCACCGACCGCATCGCGGTGCTGGTCGAGGGCGAGGTGGTCGCCTACGGCCCCCTGCTGGAGGTGCTCACCGAGTCGCGGCACCCCTACGTGCGCGAGCTCGGCGCGGCGTTCGCGGAGTTCGAGCGCTTCGACGCCGGCCGCGCCGCCCGTGCCGTGTCCGCGGAGGAGGCCGGATGAGCGCGCCGCGCATCGCCGTCCTGCCCCGGCCGAAAGCGGTCTTCACGGAGGCGATCGAGGCGGGCGGCGGCACGGTCGTCGACGTCGACGAGGCGGAGGCGCTGCTCTGGCTCTCCTACGGCCGGACCGACGAGCTCGCCGCGGTCCTCGCCGAGCACCCGGATCTGCGCTGGGTTCAGCTGCCCTGGGCGGGGGTCGACGTCTTCGCGCCGGTGCTCCGCGGCAGCCGGCGGGAGGGCCTGCGCTGGACGAGCGCGAAGGGCGCCTACGCCGAGCCGGTCGCCGAGCACGCCCTCGCGCTGACCCTCGCGCTGCTGCGCTCGCTGCCCGAGCGCGCCCGCGCCGACTCCTGGGGAGCGAAGCGCGCCAGGACCCTGCACCGCGCGAAGGTCGTGATCGTCGGAGCGGGCGGCATCGCCGTCGAGCTCCTGCGGCTGCTGAGCGTCTTCGACGCGCAGGTCACGGTGGTGCGCCGGAGCGCCGTCGCCGTGCCCGGAGCACAGCGCACCGTCACCGCCGAGCAGCTGCCCGACGCGGTCGCCGACGCGGACGTCCTGGTGCTCGCGGCCGCCGCGACCGACGGCACCGCGCGGCTGGTCGACGCCGCGCTGCTGCGGCGGCTGCCGGCCGAGGCCGTGCTGGTGAACGTCGCCCGGGGGAGTCTCGTCGACACGGACGCCCTCGTCGCGGCGCTCGCGGAGGGTCGGCTCGCCGGCGCCGCCCTCGACGTGACCGATCCGGAGCCGCTGCCCGACGGGCACCCGCTCTGGAGGGAGCCGCGCTGCCTGATCACGCCGCACTCGGCCGACACCCCGGAGATGACGACCCCGCTGCTCGCTGAGCGGGTCCGCGCCAACGTCGCCGCGTTCGCCGCAGGGCGCGATCTGCTCGGCGTCGTCGACCCGGAGCTCGGCTACTGATCCAGGATTTGGAGTTCGCGCAGACTTTGCTAAAGTAGTCACGCGCTGTTCGCCTCCGGGTGAGCGGATGATCCTCGATAGCTCAATTGGCAGAGCAATCGGCTGTTAACCGGTAGGTTCTTGGTTCGAGTCCAAGTCGGGGAGCGAAGGGCCTGGGACTCCACTCCTGGGCCCTTTTTCGTGCGCCCTGCGGGGTCGCCGTCGCCCTCCGTCGCCCCCTCGCCCGATTCCTCGGGCTCCTGGGCTCGAGTCCACAGGCCTCCCGGTCGCACGCCGCCTCCGCCCCGTCCCGACCGGAGCCCCCATGCGCGACGACGTCCTCGACCTCCTCCGCCGCCGGCCCGATGTCGAGGCCCCCGACCTCGTCGCGGTCGACGCGAGCGACCGCCTCCTCCTCGACCTCGCCGCGGGCCGCTCGCGCGTCGCCGTCGTCGGCGACGCCTTCGGCGCGCTGACGCTGGCCCTGGCCGCGGACGGCGTCGCCGTCTCCTCCGCGCAGGACTCGATCACCGCCGAGCGTGCCCTCACGGCCAACGCCGAGGCGGTCCGCGCCGCGGGCATCGAGCTCGCGCCCTTCGAGATCGCAGAGTCGGTCGCCCAGGCGGTCGACGGTGCCGAGATCGTGCTGCTCCGCCTCCCGCGCTCGCTCGACTCCCTGGCCGCCGTCGCCGCCGACGTCGCGCTCGCGAACCCCGCGGCGCAGCTGATCGGAGCGGGCCGCATCAAGCACATGTCGCTCGGCATGAACGACGTGCTCGCACGCCGCTACGACCGGATCGACGTCAGCCTCGCCCGGCAGAAGTCGCGGGCGCTGCTCGCGGGCGAGGCGAAGGCGGAGCAGCCCGCTGCCCCCGGAGCCGAGCGCCGCCGTCTCGCCGAGCTCGGACTCGAGGTCGTCGCGCTGCCGGGCGTCTTCGCCGGCGCCAAGCTCGACCTCGGCACGCGGGCGCTGCTGGCCGCACTCGACCCGGCGGCTCTGCCCGGGGGCGTCGCGGTCGACCTCGGCTGCGGCTCCGGCGTGCTCGCCGCGTCGCTCGCCCTCGCCCGGCCGGACATCGAGGTGATCGCGACGGACAGCTCGCGCGCCGCCGTCGAATCCGCCGGTGCCACCGCCGAGGCGAACGGCGTCGCCGACCGCGTCCGGCTGCTGCGCGACGACAACGCCTCGAGCCTCGCGGACGGCTCGGTCGACGTCGTGCTGTGCAACCCGCCGTTCCACTCCGACGGCGCGGTGACCGACCTCGTCGCCCGTCGGATGATCCAGGAGGCCGGCCGCATCCTCCGCCCGGGCGGCGAGCTCTGGACCGTCTTCAACTCGCACCTCGCGCACCCCGCCGAGCTGCGCCGCTCCGTCGGCCCGACGAAGATCATCGAGCGCAGCGCGAAGTTCACCGTCGCGCGCAGTCGTCGCGAGAGCTGACCGCAAGCCCCCGCCGCGCCTCCGGCTCCGACGCCCGCTCCCGGGTACGATCGCTCTCCGGCGTCCCCCCGCGCCGTTCCCTGATTCCCCGGAGGCCGTCGTGCTCGAAGTCGTCCTCGTCCTCGCCCTGATCGTCGCGGCGGCGGCGGTCGTCCTCTGGCGCCGCTCCGCCGCCGCCGAGCGTCGCGCCGTCGACAGCAGGGCCGAGGAGGCGTCGCGCGTCGCCCGTCTCGAGCTGACCGTCCGCGAGCTCGAGGCGCGACTGCGCATCGTCGGCGAGCTCGAGCAGCTCGCCGTCCGCGCCGCGTCGAAGGTGGTGGAGGAGGCCGAGAGCGTGCGCCTCACCATCGAGCGCGATCCCGCCGCCGCCTCGCGCTCCGCCGTGCGGTCCGTCCGCGCCGCCGAGGCGTCGCTCGCGCAGCTGCGCCGGATCGCCACCGTCGCCGCGGTCGAGCCGGGCGAGCTGCCCGCGGCCGACGGCTCGGCCGCGCTGATCGAGAGCGCGCGCGAGCGCGGGCTGGTCGTGCAGGAGGAGACGTTCGGCGAGGCGTTCCCGCTGCAGGACGGCGCGGACCTCGCCGTGATGCGGGTGCTCGAGTACGCCTTCGACGAGGCGCTCGAGTCCGGCGGCACCGGCACCGAGCTGCGGATCACCTCCCGCTGGACCGCCACGGGCCTGCGCGTCGAGGTGGACGACGACCGCGAGCGCCACGCGGGTGCCGAGGCCGACGCGAGCGCGGTCGACGCCGACCTGCACGCCCTCACCGACCGCATCGACAGCCCGGCGCTCTCGGAGCTGCGCGAGCGCGCCGCCCTCTTCGGCGGCGACGTCGTGGAGAAGCGCACGCCCGGCGTCGGCCGCAGCGTCACCGCGTCCTTCCCGACCGTCCGTCACCACAACGGCGTGCACGGCGTCGACCTGGCCTAGGCCGGACGACTCCGCCGGGGCTCAGTCCTCGAGGTGGTCGACGCCCGGGGTCCAGGAGACGCCCGGAACGCCCCAGCCGCGCTTGCGGGTGATCTTGGCGACGGGCTTCGCGTACTCGTGCTCGAGGCGGTCCGTGTAGAGGACGCCGTCGAGGTGGTCGAACTCGTGCTGGAAGACGCGGGCGAACCAGCCCTCCGCCTCGATCTCGAACGGCGTGCCGTCGAGGTCGACCGCGCGCAGGATCGCGCGCTCGGAGCGGCGCAGCGGGAAGCGCTCGCCCGGGAACGACAGGCAGCCCTCCGACTCGGTGTCCTCGTCCGCCTCGCCGAGCGGCGTCGGTGTGACGAAGAGCTCGGGGTTGATCGCGACGCCGCGACGGGGAGTGTCGTCGTCGTCGGGGTAGTCGTAGACGAAGAGCCGCAGCGGCACGCCGACCTGCGGGCCGGCCAGGCCGACGCCGGGGGCGGTGTCCATGGTCTCGAACATGTCCGCGACGAGCGTGCGGAGCGCGTCGTCGAACTCGGTGACGGGGGCGGCGGGGGAGTGCAGGACGGGGTCGCCGGCGATGCGGATGGGGAGGACGGCCATGGGGTTCAGGGTATCGCGGGGCCCGCAGCCGGCCGTCCCGATCGTCATCCGCTGGTTGTCCGACGTCCCCCGTGCGTCGGAGGATGCGCGGATCGATCGTGGGTAGGGTCGTGCCCATGCCCACTGACCTCGCCGACCTTCTGAACGACCCGGCGAAGTTCATCGGCATCCCGATCGCTCTGGTCGGGGCGGTCTTCCTCTCCCTCGGCGCGCAGTTCCAGCACCGCGGAGTCGTCAAGGTCGAGCGGTTCTCGAAGCGCTCCGGTTCGAGCGGGCTGAGCGGCGGGCAGCTCTTCGCGCTGCTGTCGCGGCCGTCCTGGGTGATCGGCACGCTGATGCTGGCTCTCGCGATCGTCTTCCAGCTCACCAGCCTCGGTTTCTCGCCGCTCATCGTCGTCCAGCCGCTCGGCGCCGTCGCGCTCGTCATCACGGCGATCGTCAACGCCCGGGTGAGCAAGGTCCGGCTGAACGCCTCCTCGATCCGGGCCATCATGCTCTGCGTCGGCGGCGTCGGGGTCTTCGTCCTGGTCGCCGCCTTCAACGCGGTCGACGAGTCGATCCGGACGTCGCAGCTGATCACGATCCTGGTGATCCTCGCGGTCGTGATGACGATCTTCGTGATCGCCTTCCGCGTCTTCCGCAAGAAGGCTCGGGCGATCTTCTACATCCTCGGAGCCGGCGTCGTCTACGGCTTCGTCGCGACCCTCGCGAAGGTCGTGCTCAACCGGATCAAGTTCGGCGAGTTCGACCCGCTCACCGTCGTCTGCATCGTGGCGCTGCTGGCCGCGACCGCGCTCGGCGGCTACTTCGTCCAGAACGCCTACGCGTCGGGCCCGCCGGACCTCGTCGTCGCCGGCCTCACCGTCGTCGACCCGCTCGTCGCCGTGGCGATCGGCATCGTCGTCCTCGGCGAGGCGCAGTACGCGGCGCCGTGGGCGATCCCGCTCTTCATCGCGGCGGGAGTGGTCGCCATCTGGGGCGTCTTCCTCCTCGCGAAGCACCACCCGCAGGCCCGCTGAAGCGCCCGACGCGAGCCGCCGCAATCCCGGGTTCCGCGCCCCTCCGCGCCTACACTGGGACCGCTTCGAGACGCCGTGCTCCCGCCCGAACCCACGCCGATCGCTCCTCTCTCTTGGAGCGACACGACACCGTTAGGACCCACTCCGTGTCAGAACCCCGCGACGAGTCGCGACCCGAGTCGTCGACCGGTGAGCCCGCCACGGCGGGAGACGCCGCCCGCCGCCCGCTGACCGTCCTGATCGGCTGCGACACGTTCGCGCCCGACGTCAACGGAGCCGCCAAGTTCGCCGAGCGCCTCGCCGCCGGCCTCCAGGCGCGCGGCCACGAGGTGCACGTCGTCGCCCCGTCGTCCGACGGCTGGAGCGGCACCCGCGTCGAGAGCCACGAGGGTCAGCGGATCATCGTGCACCGCCTCTTCAGCCTCCGCTGGTACCCGCACGACTGGCTGCGCTTCGCGATGCCGTGGCGCATCCGCCAGAACAGCGCGCGGATCCTCGACGAGGTGAAGCCGGACGTCGTGCACTTCCAGTCGCACGTCATCGTCGGCCGCGGTCTCGGCCAGGAGGCGGCCGTCCGCGGCATCCGCATCATCGGCACGAACCACTTCATGCCCGAGAATATGCTCGAGTTCACGCTGCTGCCCAAGGCCGTCCAGGCGAAGGCCGTGGCGATGGCCTGGCGGGCCGCGCGCCGCACCTTCGGCCGGGCCGAGGCCGTGACGACGCCGACCCGCAAGGCGGCGCAGTTCCTCGAGAAGTACACCGGCCTGCAGGGCGTGCACGCCATCTCCTGCGGAATCGACGCCGACAACTACACCCCCGACTTCACGCCGCGCACCGCCAACCGCATCCTCTTCGTCGGCCGCGTCACCGGCGAGAAGCACATCGACGTCCTCCTCCGGGCGGCCGCACTGCTCGATCCCGCCCTCGACGCGCAGGTCGAGATCGTCGGCGGCGGCGACCAGATGCGCAACCTGCAGCAGCTCGCCACGACGCTCGGCATCGCCGACCGCGTCCACTTCACCGGCTACGTCTCCGACGCCGAGCTGAAGCAGGCGTACAGCCGCGCCACCGTCTTCGCGATGCCCTCCATCGCCGAGCTGCAGAGCATCGCGACCATGGAGGCGATGGCCTCGGCCCTCCCCGTCGTCGCCGCCGACGCGATGGCGCTCCCGCACCTCGTCCACGAGGGCGAGAACGGCCACCTCTTCGAGCCCGGCAACGCGCAGGCCATGGCCGACCGCCTGACCGACGTCCTCACGGCCGACCCCGAGCGCCTCGAGGCCCTCAAGCGCAGCTCGCTCCGCATCGTCGCCGCCCACGACATCAACCGCACGATCAGCACTTTCGAGAGCCTGTATCGTGGGGAGCCGGTGGCCGATCCGGCCTCCGACGCAGCGTCCGCTCCGGCCGGCCGAACCGCCTCCTGACGGTCCGCCCCGCCCCCTCGGGCGCCGCGGGGCGTTAGCTCAGCCGGTCAGAGCAGCGGACTCATAATCCGTCGGTCACGGGTTCAAGTCCCGTACGCCCTACCAACTAAAGACTGGGGAGCGGGCCGTTGAGGTTGAATCCGCAGCCGCAGACCCCCTTCGTAACCGCCCGACGTAGCGATCGTGCGATGATGGTTTTCACACTTCGATGTCAGGGGAACGGTAGTGGTGAAAACTCTGTCAGCAGCGTCCACGAGTGCGCTGATTGACGTAGCGCTTGAGTTAGGTAGGGCAAACGAAGGGGAGCCGCTTTGGCATCGGGGGCATACATCCAAGTCACACACCCTGATTCCAAGTCTCTTCCGGAAGCTGAATGACGCCGAAGAGATTTTCGACATAGAGCGGCGTTTAATCACCCGCTTCAGGCAACGCAGCCTGCCATACTGGCCAAATGGTTATCCTCAGAACGACTGGGAGCACCTGTTTGCAATGCAGCACTATGGCATTCCTACACGTCTTCTTGATTGGACGGAAAATCTTCTCGTCGCTTTATATTTTGCTGCTCTCCCGACGGTCCCCGAAAGAGAGGTCGACGATACGCCAGCCATATGGAAGATATCGCCTGCTCGGTGGAACCGGAACGCCAAGCATTTGGATGAGTTTGACGATATTGGAATTCTAACTACCGATGACGAAGAACTTAAGTCTTACGCTCCTTTAGATCGTCAGTTGGTTCAACGTCACAAGGTTCCTCTTGCGATCTACGGAACCCACAACTCGGCCCGCATAGTTGCACAGCGAGGTGCTTTCAGTGTGGCGGGAAAGAGTTTGGAGCCAATGGAACAATTTGCAGTGCCGGAGGTTGATGCGCTTTGGAAAATCGATCTCTTATATCCGCGAGACGTGATGCGGAACGATCTCGAGGTGCTTGGGTTTGCGGAAAGTATGGTATTTCCGGATATGGTTGGACTTAGCAAAGAAATTACTGCATCGGAGGGTCTTCGTTGACTAATAGATCTTCAGCGCTCGATCACGAATTGGGGCGTGCCCGGCGTAAAATTTCGACAGATAGTTACCCCATGAGTATAGGAGAGCTGTCGAGCCTTTACCGCGACGGAGAGCTCGTAATTCAGCCAGCATATCAGCGTCTTTATCGCTGGGAGGCCGAGCAAAAGTCGCGGCTGGTCGAAAGTATTTTGCTCGGAATTCCCCTGCCTTCTATCTTTGTCTCTCAAGCGCAAAATGGAAAGTGGGAGTTGATCGATGGGCTACAGCGAGTTTCAACAATCCTTCAGCTGCAAGGATTGCTGCCAAGCTACGAGCCTCTTCGAATGGAGGGAACTAAATATCTCAAGGGCTTGGAGGGAATGGTTTGGGAGTCCGACGATGACGATTCGCTTTCAGATGCGCAACGGCTAGACTTCAAGCGCTCGAAGGTCGACGTAAAGATTGTCAAAAGAGAATCGGATCCTGCCACCAAGTACGATTTATTCCAGCGACTTAATAGCTACGGAACACCCCTTGCTCCTCAAGAAATGCGACACGCGCTACTCGCTGGAGTGAGCGCAGAATTTGGCTTGTGGCTTCAGGAGACAACATCAAATCCAGACTTCCAGGAGTCGATCAGTTTGCCCGAGAAACTCCTGTCTGAAAAGTATGACGAAGACCTTGTTCTACGTTTTCTGTACCTTCACGAAAACGGCGCTATTAAGCCTGTTGACCTTCGAGGCTTTAATCAGAAATTGGATGATGCATCCGTTTCAATGGCTGAAGTCTACCCACTCGGTCGCGATCGTCTTCAAGGCATTTTTACACAGACATTTGAGCAGCTGAACTCGCAGCTCGGTTCCAATGCCTTCCGGAAGTGGAGTGCCGAAAAGGACCGCTTTGCTGGAGGTTTTTTGAATACCGCCTTCGAAGTATTGGCCATGGGTCTCGCCTACCATATCGCGACGGGATCGCGACACCGGAAAGACCTCCAAAATGTAGCTGTCGAACTTTGGGCGCGAGAGGAGATGAGCGCTCGGTTCGCGACTGGAGTGAGTACTGAGAAGCGTCTAAGCATCACTCTGCCACTTGGTCGTGAACTTCTGGCGTGGCGTCCGTAGGTGAGGGATACACGTCGAGGCGGTCTATGTCGGCCTACTGGGGGTTGCGGGAAGCGTTGCAGGAACACTTGCTAGTGGTCGCGGTGTCGGTATAGCCGAAGATGCGGACGATCCGTACCAGCGGCACTCCGAACGCGGCGAACAGCGTCGCGGCGTTGCGGCGGAGGTGGAAGAAGTACGGGCCAGGCTGGCCGTCGGCGTAGCGGCGTTGCGGAAGCGGCGGCGGTAGAGCGAGTCGTAGTCTTTGCGCTTGGACCAGACGACCCCGCCGTGGAAGTCGCCTTCGCCGCCGCAGTTCCGACTACGACCGCGTGAGCCGGACGTCTTCTCGTCGCCCGAGTGCGTGGCGCGATATCGGATAACCCGTCTGCCAAGTCATTCAGTAGCGGACCTCATGGGTCCCATATGGCGGACTGAGGGAGTCTTCGCTCGTGCGGACGAGCGTCGTTTGAACTTCGGGCTACCGGTGCATCGCCGCTGCGGAGGCATGCCTACGCTCTCAATCGTCCGAGCACCCCGTCGGGCGCGTTTTCGTCCCGGGACATCGAGCGCGATACGGCGGTACTGTTTACAGGTCGAACCGGGTCTGCGCCGCCCGGCCGTCAATGCGACCTACGGAGCAGTGCCGCGAGACTGTTTGTAAATCCGACGGCCGCGGGCCGCGCAGCGAGACCGCGGTTGAGAGGGGTCGATGCGCTCAGGCGGGCAGTATTGGGATCCGTCGCGCGGGCCGAGAGCCACGCGTGGGTTGCGCCGCGTGAGAAGCGGAGCGAGAAGCGTGTGTATGACATGGAACAGAATATGAGTATGAACGAAGAGCCGCGACAGCTTCGACCTGTACTCGACTATCCCGAGTGGCCGCATCAGAAGTGGAATCGCGCGCGTCAACTGGGTGCGGAACTGGATTCGAGAATTCGCGCTTGGGGCGTCACAGTACCGATCGGGCTCGAGCCTAGGTTTTCCCAGGACCGGCGGCTCGTGACCTTTCATGCTCGGGTACCACACGAGCCGCCTGTGTACGAGTGGTCCCTACTGCTTGCGGACGCGCTCCATAACTATCGCGCTGCACTCGACGCCCTAACTTGGTCAATGGCACATCTTGATGGGGCCGTGCCGACTGCGGAAAACGCGCGTCGCATCTATTTTCCCATCTGCCTTACTCGAGAGCAGTGGATGAAGTGGGCGCGTGGATCGCTCGCAACCGTACCGGAGTTTGTCCTCGAGCGTCTTCACTAAATTCAGCCGTACCATGTCCAGCCGGTTGACGAAGGTATCTTCGTTCATCTTCACGAATTGGACATTGCAGATAAACATAAGGGACTAGTTCAAGCCTCGGTCGTTCTTCGCGAAGCTCACCAAGTGACGTTTAGGTTAGAGCTTGAGGGGGGCGTGCCATGGGAACAGAACATCGACGGAGAGCCGTGGAAGTGGCTGACTGCTAATCGCGCAGTGAAGCACGGGGATCCTTTGTTCGAGATGCGGACGACCGTGCCGATCAAAAGTGCGGAGAGCCCTATGCGATTGCCCGTCGTCATTGCTGTTTCAAACCGGGGCGAGGTCATGGACGTAATTAACGTGCTCGAGATGATTGATCAGCAGGTGAGCATCACCTTCGAGATCGTGGAGACCGGACGCCTCAGAAGCGCACCGGACCTCCGACCGACGCCCGTCGAAGACGTCGAGCCGAGAATCAGCCCCTCCGAAAGCCCCTCGGACGACGCCACAACGGGGTGATCGATTCCGCCAACGGCGAAAGGTTCCTGTTGCGGAAGGTGCTTTGGTCCGAGTACCTACGCGAGATTTTGCGGCCTGCGGCGGGTTACTTAGTCGAGCGCGGCTCAGAAAAGTCTCTACGGAGCGTCGCGCTCGGACTCCGATTGGCCCGGGATCGAGCCCTTAAGTCCCTATTTCCGATCCGGCGCGGTCGTGCCGACGGCCGACGCCTCGTGTTCGCAGAAGTCGTCGTACTCGAGTGTCGAGTACGACGACTTCTGCGGAGTGGAAGGGCGGGTCAGGCGTCC
Source organism: Rathayibacter sp. VKM Ac-2856 (assembly GCF_013205055.1). Classification (GTDB taxonomy): domain Bacteria; phylum Actinomycetota; class Actinomycetes; order Actinomycetales; family Microbacteriaceae; genus Rathayibacter. The sequence goes on along the minus strand of NZ_JABMLF010000001.1, from coordinate 668,366 downwards.
GGGTGGGACTTCTTCAGGCGGGACTTCGCGGCGCGCTCGGTGAGGACCGACAGGTAGTCCTGGACGGGGCGGCCGGCGAGGGCGTCGAGCTCCGCCTGGACGGCGGACTCCACCTCGGCGGCGGGGCGGTCGGGGAAGCGGGTGCGCAGGCGCGCAGACACTTCGGAGACGATCTGGTCGAGGTTCACGTCATCAGGCACGCGCGCATCCTGCACCCGCTCGGTTAACGGGAGGTGCCCGGATCCGGGCGTGGCGGTGCGGCCGTGACAGCAGGAGGAGTTCGCCCGCTCGCCCGCGAGAGCGCTAGCACGTCCGTCGCCCGGAAGCCCGTGGTGGCCGCGTCTTTCCCGACGTGGTTCGCTGGTCACGTGCCTGACCTCCCGATGTTCCCGCTCGGCTCCGTGCTCCTGCCGCACATGCCGCTCCCGCTCCGGCTGTTCGAGCCGCGGTACCTGCGGATGCTCGGCGACGTGCTCGAGGACGACACGCTCTCGTTCGGCGTCGTCCTGATCGAGCGCGGTCAGGAGGTCGGCGGCGGCGATCAGCGCTTCCCCATCGGCACGGTCGCGCGCATCCTCAACATCGACGGCGCCGAGTCCTTCGTCACCATCGACTCCGTCGGCGAGGACCGCTTCGAGGTCGTCCGCTGGTACGACGACGATCCGTACCCGAAGGCCGAGGTGCGCGCCGTGGCCCCGCTCGAGTGGGCACCGGAGCACGAGGAGCTGCTGCGCTCCGCCGAGTCGGCGGTGCGGACGGCGCTGGCGGTCGCGAGCGAGTTCGTCGAGCAGCGCTACGGCGCCGTCGTCGAGCTGGCGGAGGACCCGGCGGCGCACGCCTGGCAGCTCGCGGGCGTCGCTCCCGTCACCGAGCTCGACCGGCTCGCGTTCCTGCGCAGCACCTCGATGGTCGAGCTGCTCGAGGCCGTGCGCGAGCGCTCCTCCGAGGCGACCGAGTCGTTCCGGGCCGGCTGGGCCTGATCGAGCCTCGACCCTGACGGCGTCCTTCCCCTGACTGCGGGAGACGCCTCACTCCTCGAGAACGACTCCGCGCTCGGCCGCGAGCTGCGCCAGATCGTCGACCACGACGAGCGCCATCCGGACCGAGCGGTCGCGGCGGTACTCCTCGTCGTCGGCGTCGATCCGCGGGGCCCGGTCGAGGGTCTCCTCGATCGACTGCGACAGCTCGCGCCAGGCGTCGCGCCGGGCGTCGTCGACCAGCGCGGCCAGGTACTGCTCGTCGCGCGCGCGGTGGCGCAGGGAGTCGGCGACCGAGAGCGAGAGCCGCTCACGGTGGTCGAGGTTGTCGATGTCGGCGGAGCGGTAGTCGTGCACGTGATCGGAGCGGCCGCCGACCAGGGTCGCGTCCGCGGCGATGGCGCGCAGGCGCTCGGCCGCGGCCTCGGACTCGTCGGCGAGCTTCTCCAGCTCGGCGGCGGCGATGACGGAGTAGTGGCGCACGTCGAACGGGACGCCCTCGGCCAGGCCGTCCATCAGCACGCGGTTCTTCACGGCCATCCGGCTCGCGTACTGCGCGAGCAGCAGGCCCTCCTCAGCGGCCTCCTCGACCGAGACGGGCTCGCGCGCCGGGTTCTCGTCCGGGTCGTACGGCTCCATCTTGAACCTGCGTCGACGGCGGAACCACACGCGCGTCACCTGCACCCTCGGTCCGAGCACCCCGCCCGCCGGAGCACCCTCTCGAGAGTACCGGTCGGGCGGGGGCGTTGGTCGGCCGACCGGACGCTCGGGAGCGTCGACGGCGGTCCTGGCGGGCGGCGCCCGCTCAGGCGTCCCGCCAGTCGTCCTGCAGCAGGTGCGAGCCGGCCTGCGGTCCCATCTGCAGCATGCCGCCGTCGACGGTGTAGGACGCGCCGGTGATGTACGAGCCGGCGGGCGAGGCGAGGAGGGCGACGACGGCCGCGATCTCCCGGGCGTCGCCCGGGCGGCCGAGCGGGATGCCCGGGCGGTCGATCGTGAACGGGTCGACGTCCTCCGCGTCGTTCATCGGGGTCGCGATCTCGCCCGGTGCGACCGCATTGGCCGTGATGCCGTGCCTGCCCAGCTCGAGGGCGGCGACCTTCAGCAGACCGCCGAGGCCGTGCTTGGCGGCCGTGTAGGCGCTCGCGCCGACGCGGGGCTGGTGCTCGTGCACGCTCGTCACGCCGATCAGCCGGCCGCCGGTGCCCTGCTCCACCATGATGCGGGCGGCCCGCTGGAGGCAGACGAAGGCCCCGTCGAGGTTCAGCGCGACGACCTCGCGCCAGCTGTCGAGGCTCTGCTCGAGGAACGACTCGCCTCCGCCTCCGCCCGCGTTGTTCACGAAGACGTCGAGGCCGCCGAGGCGCCGCGCCAGGTCGTCGATGACGTCGCCCGCGCGATCGAGCTCGGTCGCGTCGAGACGGGCGACCTCGGCGCGGCGGCCGTGCGAGCGGACCTCCTCCGCGGTGTCCTGCGCGCCCTTCTCGTCGCTGTGCCAGGTGATGCCGACGTCCATCCCCGCCTCGGCGAGGGCAACGGCGACGGCTCGGCCGATGCCCGAGTCCGAGGCCGTGACGACGGCGCGGGTGGGCTGGAAGTCGCGGGGTCCGCGGGTCATGACGTCTCCTGTTCCGTGGAGGCCGGGCGCCCCCTTGATCCCGATCCCAGCACCCGGGCTCCGGAGGCGGGAGCCGCTTGACAGGTCGATCACCGCGTCGGCGGGCGTGGCGGGTGCCCGCTGGGCGTGGGCATCGCGTTGACTGTGCGGATGGATTCCCGACGCATCTCGGTCGTCGTCCCCGTCAAGGACGACGCCCGGCATCTCGAGCGGCTGCTCGCGCTCCTCGCCGACCAGACGCTCGCCCCCTTCGAGATCGTCGTCGTCGACGACGGCAGCACCGACGACAGCGCCGAGGTCGCGCGCGCGGCGGGTGCGCGGGTGGTCGTGCACGGCGGCACCGGCATCCCCGCCAGCACGGCGCACGGCTTCGACGAGGCGGAGGGCGACGTGCTCGCGCGGCTCGACGCGGACTCGCAGCCCGACCGGCACTGGCTGGCGCGGATCGCCGCGCACTTCGCCGATCCGACGGTCGGGGCGGTGACCGGCCCCGGACGCTTCGTCGAGCTCGGTCCTCTCGCACGGGCGCTCGCCCGGGTCGCCTACATGGACGCCTACTTCGTGCTGATGGGATCGGCGCTGTCGCACTGGCCGCTCTTCGGCTCCAACTGCGCCGTCCGGCGGTCGGCCTGGGAGGAGGTCGCGGGGGAGATGCACCGCGACGACCCGTACGTGCACGACGACGTCGAGCTCAGCGTGCACCTGGGGCTGCGCCACCGGATCGTGCTCGACCGGCACCTGGAGGTCGGCATCTCCGCGCGGCCGTTCGGGGCGGCGAAGGACATGGTGCGGCGCCTGGACCGCGCGCTGCACACGCTCCGGCGCCACCCCGGTCTCGGCGACCCGCTGCAGCGCTGGATGCACCGCACCCGGCGCCGGCACCAGGAGCGGCTGCAGTCCCTCGCCGCCGCCCGCCGCGCTCCGCGCTAGAGCGGCAGGCCGGGACGCGGCTCGGGGCCGGGATCCCGGGCCGGGCCGGCGCCTAGGACTCCGTCGACGCGGCCGCCGGCGCCTCGGCCGGCCGGGGCCCGTCCTTCGGCATCGCGCGGACCGCGAAGAGCATGCCGACCGCGAGGACCGTCAGGGCGATGCAGACGAAGCGGGTGCCGTCCGCGAGGCCCTCCGGAGTCGGATCCCCGCCGCCCGCCTGGGCGTTGACGATCGCGCCGAAGACCGCGACGGCGACGGCGCTGCCGATGTTGCGGGCGAAGAAGTTCGTCGACGACACGACGCCGCGCTCGTTCCACTCGACGCTCGCCTGCGCGCGGATCAGGGTCGGGGTCGCGACCAGGCCCATCCCGGCGCCGATCAGCACGCAGAAGCCCGCGATCTCCCAGAGGCTGGACGAGGCGCCCAGGAGGATCGTCAGCCCGGTGCCGACCGTGACCAGCGCCGCCCCGATGAAGGCCGTCCGCCGGAAGCCGATCCGGAGGTACAGCCGCCCCGAGAGACTCGCGGCCACAGGCCAGCCGAGCGTCATCGCGGCGACCGCGAAGCCGGCGCCGAGGGCGGAGCTGCCGAGGACGTTCTGCGCGAAGGTGGGGAAGTAGGAGGTGACGCCGAGCGTGATCGCTCCGACCGTCACCGAGACGAGGCTGGTGGAGAGCAGCACCCGTCTCGTAAGCACCCAGAGCGGCAGCACCGGGGCCGCGGCCCGCCGCTCGACGGCGACGAAGGCGGCGAAGGCGAGGGCCGAGACGACGAAGACGCCCACCCCCGCGGCCGAGAGCCAGGGCCAGGCGTTGCCGCCCTCGAGCAGGCCGAGGATGAGCAGCGCGGTGCCGAGGGCGAGCACCGAGGCTCCCGCGACGTCGAGCGGGGCGCGCTCGCCGCGGGTGGTCTCGCGGAAGCTGCGGATCAGGAGGAAGGCGGCGAGCAGGCAGAGCGGGATGTTGACCAGGAAGATCCAGCGCCACGCGCCCAGGTCCGACAGCACGCCGCCGAGGGTCGGGCCGACGACCGAGGAGATGCCCCAGACGCTCGCGAGGTAGCCCTGGGTCTTCGCGCGCTCGGCGACCGTGTAGATGTCGCCGGCGATCGTGATGCCCATCGGCTGGATCGCTCCGGCGCCCAGGCCCTGCAGGGCGCGGAACGCGATCAGCGCGGGCATGCTCCAGGCCAGCCCGCAGAGGAGGGAGCCGACGAGGAACAGGCCGATCCCGATCAGCATGATGGGCTTGCGGCCGATGACGTCGGAGAGCTTGCCGTAGAGAGGGACGGAGACGGCCTGGGAGAGCAGGTAGATCGAGAACAGCCAGGGGAACTGCTCGAAGCCACCGAGGTCCGCGACGATCGAGGGCACCGCGGTGGAGAGGATGGTCGCGTCGAGCGCGACGAGCGCGGTCGAGATCATCAGCGCGAGGAGGATCGGACCGCGCTCGGAGCGCAGTCCGACGCTCGCGCGAGTGGGGGAGTCGGTCATTCCGCTCACGCTATTGCAGAGCCGGGCGATGGAACGGGGGCTCGACGCACTCGGTAGACTGGCCCTATGGAACTCGTGCTCTGGCTCGTCGTAGCCGCCATCGCCGGTGTCGGCCTCGTCTCCGGAGTCGCGGCTCTGATCGCCATGACGGTCGCCCCCTGGTCGGACAGCAAGTAGCCGGGGGCCGGGTCGGGAGCCTCGACCCTCACTCGTAGCACCGCACGACGCTCCAGCACGGATCGGTCGAGGCGACGACGTCGAGCACGTACGCTCCGCCCGTCTCGAGATCGGTCGCCTGGAAGCGCCAGCCGCCGATGCTGACCGGCACCCCGCCGAATGTGGGCGGGAAGCCGTCGAGCGGCGCCCACCAGTCGCTGGTGCACGTCCAGACCGTCGGCCGGTCCGTCACGCGGTAGTGAGCACCCCGCCACTCGAGGGCGACGGGCACTCCGTCGCCGTCGGTGGCGACCATCGCCGTCTCGTCGATCACCGCCATCGTGGGTGCTCCCGCCTGCTCCGCTCGACCCGTCGGACTCGACTGGCCGTTCGAACATGTGTTCGATAGTCTGCGAGTGTACGCCGCGGCGCCCGTGCTCGCCACGGCAGCGGACCGACCGGGCAGGAGGCGAGATGATCGAGTGGAGTCCCCTCCAGATGCTGCGCAGCAGCGGGCCCGACGAGTGGGTGATGGTGGACGCGATGCGGACCGGGCGGATCGGGCTGATCCGCCGGATCGAGACGGGTCCCTACCGCGAGAGCTGGTACCGGGCCGTCACGTGGGCCGCGGAGCCGAGCCGGCGCACGCTCGTCGGCTACTCGCGGTCGATGGAGACGATCGCGGCCGCGCTCTGGGCGCATCAGCCGCTGACCGCGCAGGAGAAGCCGTTCCCCGGCTATCCGGCGTCGAAGCCGGCTCCCGAGCGCGCTCCGTGACCGCGGTGCCGGGGGTGCTCGTCCGCGCGGGCACCGAGGCGGGGGAGAATGGCCGGATGCTCCTCGCGCTCACCGGTGGACCCACGGGGTCGTGGCGGGCAGTGGCGGCGGACGGCTCGGGGGCGGAGCTCGGCGGCGGTCGCGGCCCGGTCGAGCTGGCCGCCTTCGTCCGGGCGCAGGAGGCGGAGCGACCGCGCTGGGTCTGGGACGACACCGCGCGCTGGTACCCGGCGCTGCTGGCCGAGGGCGTGCACGTCGCGCGCTGCCACGACCTCCGCCTCGCCCGCGCGATCCTTCGCCGCTCCGAGCAGACGGCGCGCTCGCCGCTCGCGCGCGCGGCTCCCGACGCCTGGGACGCCGGGGCGGCCGCGCCGGCCGCGGGGGACACGCTCCTCGGCTTCGAGGAGGCTCCCGCCGAGACCGACGAGCTGGACCCGCTGGTCGAGCTCGCGCGGCAGGAGGAGGCGCTGGCCTCGGCCGTCGAGGGAGGGCGACTGCGCCTCCTGCTCGCCGCCGAGTCCGTCGGCGCGCTGATCGCCCGCGAGATCGCCGCGGCCGGTCTGCCCTGGCGCGCGGACGTCCACGACCGGGTCCTCACCGAGCTGCTCGGCCCGCGGCCGCGCTTCGGCGGCCGCCCGGCCCGCCTCGAGGCGCTGGCCGATGACATCCGCCGCGAGCTGGCCGCGCCCGAGCTGAACCCCGATTCGCCGGCGGACCTGCTGCGCGCGCTCCGCCGCGCCGGTCTCGCGGTCGAGTCGACCCGCTCGTGGGAGCTGACCTCGATCGAGCATCCGGTGATCCCGCCGCTGCTGGAGTACAAGAAGCTCTCGCGTCTGCTGACCGCCAACGGCTGGGCCTGGCTCGACGCCTGGGTGCACGACGGGCGGTTCCGGCCCGAGTACGTCGTCGGCGGGGTCGTCACCGGCCGCTGGGCGACCTCGGGCGGCGGCGCGCTGCAGCTGCCGCGGCAGATCCGCGCCGCGGTGACCGCCGATGCGAGCTGGAAGCTCGTCGTCGCGGACGCGGCGCAGCTCGAGCCGCGGATCCTCGCCGCGCTGGCGGGCGACTCCGTGATGGCCGCTGCCGGTCGCGGCAGGGACCTCTACCAGGGCATCGTCGACGCCGGGGTCGTGCCGGACCGGCCGAGGGCCAAGGTCGCGATGCTCGGCGCGATGTACGGGGCGACGAGCGGGGAGGCCGGGCGGCTGCTCCCGAGACTGGCGCGCGCCTATCCGCTCTCCGTCGCGCACGTCGAGGCGGCCGCGCGGGCGGGGGAGCGCGGCGAGTCGGTCTCGACCCGGCTCGGCCGCAGCTCACCGCCCGGGGACGTGGACGCCGGGGGTCAGCGCGCCCGCGACTGGGGGCGCTTCACCCGCAACTTCGTCGTGCAGGGCACGGCCGCGGAGTGGGCGCTCTGCTGGATGGGGGAGCTGCGGGCGAGGCTGCGCGCGGAGGGCGCGCTCGCGCACCTCGTGTACTTCCTGCACGACGAGGTGATCGTGCACGCGCCCGAGAGCGAGGCGGAGCGCGTCGCCGCGATCGTCCGCGAGGCCGCGGTGCGCGCCGGCCGCGCGCTCTTCGGGGAGCAGGAGGTCGACTTCCCGGTCACCGTCGCGATCGTCGACGCCTACGACGAGGCGAAGTGACGCGAGGGCCGGGCGTTCGCCTCTGCGCTCAGTAGCAGTGCGGCGCTCAGTACCAGTGCGGTGCTCAGTACCAGTGCGGCGAGCGGCTGTTCCAGGACGACCACGCCGCGCACGGCGAGCCGTAGCGGTCGGCGATGTAGGCGAGGCCCCAGTCGACCTGGGTGGCCGCGTTCGTCTGGTAGTCGGCGCCGTAGGACGCCATCTTGCTCGCGGGCAGGGCCTGCGGGATGCCGTAGGCGCCGGAGGAGCGGTTCAGGGCGTTCCAGCGCCAGCCGGACTCGCCGTTCCAGAGCGGGATCAGGCAGTTGTCGACCTGGTCCTGGCCCCAGCCGTGGCTGCCGACGACGGAGCGCGCGTAGTTCTGCGCCTGTGCGGGCGACATGCCGTCGGTGCGACCGGCGTAGGTGCTGAGCGCGGCGATGGTCTTCGCGGTGCTGTTCTTGCCGGACTGGTCGTCGTTCCCCAGCTCGACCGGACCGCCGCCACCTCCACCGCCACCCGTGGCCGGTGCCGCGGGCGCCGGTGCCGAGGGAGCGGACGGCGCCTTCGCGGCCTGCTGGCGCCGGGCCTCGGCCTCGGCGGCGAGGCGCGACTGGCGCTCCTGCTCCTCGAACGCGGCCTTCGCCTCCTGACCGGTGGCGAACTCCTCCTCGAGCGCGGCCGTGGTGTTCTTGAGCGAGGCGAGCTGCTCGTAGAGCTGCGAGCTGTACTGCTCCTGGTCGGCGACCTTCGCGTCGGCCTCGGACTGCGCCGACTGAGCGGCTGCGAGCGCGTCCTGCGCGGCGCTGACGAGCGAGAGGCGCTCGGTGCGCGCCTGCTCCGCCTGCCCGGCGAGGGCTGCGGCGGTGTTCTCGGTGGTCTCGGCGTCGTCCTGGAGGCGGCTGGTCTGCAGCGTGAGCTGGCTCATCGTGCCGAGGCGGTAGAGCAGCTGGTCCGACTGCTCGCCGCCGACGAGGAGGTTGAGCGTCGCGTCGGTGCCGCCGTTGCGGTAGAGCTGGGCGGCGAGGCGGCCGGCCTGCTCCTTCGCGGCATCGGCGTCCGCGCGGGCGGCGGTGGCGCGCTCCTCGAGAGCGGTCACGCGCTGGGTGGCCTCGTCGAGCGCGCTCTGCGCGTCGTCGGCCTCCGAGGCGCGGGCGATCGCGGCGTCGGTGAGGACGGCGGCCTGATTGCGCAGGTCGTCGAGGATCGCGGTGATGCGGTCGACCTCGGCGGCCGTGGCGCTCTCGCTCGACTTCGCGGCCTCGACGTCCGACCACGACGGGTAGTCGGAGGGGTCGTAGGCGGCGGAGGCCGCCATCGGCGCGGCGAGGGCCGCGCAGAGGACGAGGACCGTGCCCGCACCGGCTGCGACGAGCCGTCGGCGCGCGGACGTGGACACGCGGAGGCCGAGAGGCGAACGGATCATACTCGCCAGCCTAGGCGACGGCGCCCGCGCCTGTCTCGTGTCGGCCGATCCTGTCGCCGTCCGGCTCCTCGGACGTCGCGTCGTCCTTCGCGGCGGCCCGGCGGCCCCGCCGCGGGCGCTCGAGGGCGTAGCCGCGGACGGCCGCGCCGTCGCCGCCCCCGGACAGCTCGTCCCGGGCGGCCTCGAGGAGCCGGCGGAGGGCGTCGTCGCGCACCAGCACGGCGCGGGCGGCCAGGCGTCGCTGCGGGTGCTCGTCCGGCACCTCCTGCTCGTCGGGGAGCGTGCTCGCGTAGCCGTCGAGGACAGCGTCGAGATCGGCGGAGGAGAGGCTCGAGGCGAGCAGGATGCGGTCGAGGACGTCATCCCAGTCCTCCTCGGCGGAGGCGCCGTCGCCGGAGAGCCACGCGAGGGCCTCGGCCCGGCCCTCCTCGGTGAGAGCGTGCAGGGGGAGACCGTCCTCGGTCGCTCCGGCGCCGACCACCAGACCGCGCTCGCGGAGGCGGTCGAGCGTGGAGTAGATCTGACCGACGTTCACCCGGCGGCGGTGCGCCGCCCGGTCGAGCAGCTCGGCGTGCAGCTGCAGGCCGTAGGCGGGACCGAGGGTGAGGAGAGCGAGCAGGCCGTCGCGGACCGACACGGGGCTCCTCTCGAGCGGATGCGGGCCCGGATCCGGGCGGCGCCGCGGTTCGGGCGGACGATCCCGAGTATAGGCAGGGGATCTGCGCGGCCCCGGGCGAGGCGCGGCGAGGCGCCTTGTCGTTACGGGGGCTCTCCTGCATAATCTGGAGCGGTGGCTCGTCCGCCGCACAAGAAGGCACTGCACGTCGCTCGTGGTCCAGGTCGTTGGGGAAGACGCACCAGGACGGACGGAGGACAGCGTGGTGACGCAACAGACTCGGGGTGTGCTCTTCGTGCACTCCGCCCCCCGCGCGCTCTGCCCCCATCTGGAATGGGGAGCAGGTCGCGCTCTCGGCCGTGCCGTCAACTTCGACTGGATCGAGCAGCCCGTGCAGCGCGGCGCCCAGCGCGCCGAGTTCGCCTGGGAGGGCCCGGTCGGCACCGGCGCGGTGATCGCCTCCGCCCTCCGCGGCTGGTCCGACGTCCGCTACGAGGTGACCGAGGACCCGTCACCGGGGACCGACGGCGGCCGCTGGATGCACACCCCCGAGCTCGGCATCTTCTACGCCCAGACCGACAGCGGCGGCAACACCGTCATCCCCGAGGACCGCATCCGCTCCGCCATGGAGACCGCCGGCGCCGACCCCATCGAGCTGCACCGCGAGCTGCGCCTCGCCCTCGGCCAGGCCTGGGAGGACGAGCTCGAGCCCTTCCGCGCCGCGAGCGACTTCGCCCCGGTCGTCTGGATGCACAGCGTCGGCTGAGTTCTCTGCTGCGCCGCCCCCTGTGCGGCGCAGCGCGGTCGGCTTTCGCAGGTAGGTGCGCTGGGTGGAGCGGGGTGCGTGCGGCGACGGTGATTCGCTGGGACGCGAATCGCCGGATGCGCCTCGTGGCGCGCGGCGATCCGGGCGCTGCTGGTCGTAGTGGGGCGGACCCGTCTTCGGCTCGTGAAGTGGTGCCGGGCTCGTGGAATCGGCCGCCTTCGGCGAGCCCGAGCTGATTCGACGTGCCGAACTTGTGGGGATGGCTGGTTCGGCTCGTGAAGTGGCGTCGGGCTCGTGGAATCCGCCGCGTTCCGCGAGCCGGAGTCGAAACGGCGTGCCGGAGGTGTGTGGGCATCCGGTTCGGCTCGCAAGATGGCATTGGGCCCGTGGAATCGGCTGGATTCGGCGAGCCAGAGTCGATTCGGCGTGCCGGAGGTGTGTGGGCGTCCGGTTCGGCTCGTGGAATGGGGTCGGGCTCGTGGAATCGGCCGGATTCGGCGAGCCGGGGTCGATTCGGCGTGCCGAAGGTGCGTGAGCGTCTGGTCCGGCTCGTGAAGTGGTGTCGGGCTCGTGGAATCCGCCGCGTTCGGCGAGCCGTAGTCGAAACGGCATGCCGGAGGTGTGTGGGCGTCCGGTTCGGCTCGTGGAATGGGGTCGGGCTCGTGGAATCGGCCGGATTCGGCGTGCCGGGGTCGACTCGGCGTGCCGAAGGTGCGTGAGCGTCTGGTTCGGCTCGTGAAGTGGCGTTGGGCTCGTGGAATCGGCCGGATTCGGCGAGCCGGGGTCGATTCGGCGTGCCGGAGGTGTGTGGGCGTCTGGTTCGGCTCGTGGAATGGTGTCGGGCTCGTGAGATTCGCCGTGTTCTCCGAGCCTGAGCTGATTCGACGTGCCGGAGTCGGCCTGACCGAATCGGGCTCGCGATCTGAGCCTCGGTTCCCTGGATCGGCGGTGTTCCGCGAGCCGAAGCGCGAACAGCGTGCCGAAGGTGGACGGGTGCGCTGTTCGACCCGCGGAACAGCTTTCGGGTTCGACGGTCTGCGAGATCCCGCGAGCCGGAGCCCGTCACAACGCGCGAAGCCACTGCGAAGCGCCAGCGAGCCGCAGGCGAAGCATCCACGCGGTCGACCGTCCCGGTGACGGGTGCCCTGCCCAGCGAGCCGTAGGCAAAGCGTCCACGCGACCGAGAGTTCCGGTGAAGGCTCCGGTACTCAGGGAGCCGTAGGCGATGCGTCCACGTGGTGTGTGTTCTGGTGAAGGTGCCTGTACTCAGCGAGCCGCAGGCGATGCGTCCACGCGGTGGATGTTCCGGTGAACGTGCCTGTACTCAGCGAGCCGTAGGCGATGCGTCCGCGCGGCAGATGTTCTGGTGAAGGTGCCTGTACTCAGCGAGCCGTAGGCGACGCGTCCACGCGGTGGGCGTTCCGGTGACGGTGCTTGTCCTCAGCGAGCCGCAGGCGATGCGTCCACGCGGTGGGTGTTCCGGTGAACGTGCTTGTACTCAGCGAGCCGCAGGCGACGCGTCCGCGCAGGCGAGCACGGAGCCGGCACTCGGAGCGAACGGCGACCCGCGCGCCCCGAGGCGCATCCGGGGATCCGCGTTCCAGCGGATCACCGTCGCCGAACCGCACCGGCCCTGCGATCCGCAACCCCGCAGGGAGCGGACGCGCCTGCGCCGCGCGATGCGCGGCGCAGCCCGCGTTCCGCTCGGTGTACGGGGCTACGCCCCGCTACACCGACCGGAACGCGGCAACAGCATTGTGCCCCCCGAACCCGAAGGAGTTGGAGAGGGCGACGAGCGGTCCCGCGCCGAGGTCCCGCGGGGTGGTGACGACGTCGAGGGGGATCTGGGGGTCCTGCTCGGTGAGGTTGATGGTGGGCGGGGCGGTCCGCTCGTGAAGGGCGAGGACGGTGAAGATCGCCTCGAGCGCGCCGGTGCCGCCGAGGAGGTGCCCGGTGGCGGCCTTGGTGGCGGAGACGGCGATGTTGGGGAGGTGGTCGCCGAAGACGCGGGCGAGGGCCCGGTACTCGGCGATGTCGCCGACGGGGGTGCTGGTCGCGTGGGCGTTGACGTGGGTGACGTCGGTGCGGGCGGCGCCGGCCTGCTCGAGGGCGTCGATCATGGCGCGGGCGGCAGCGGATCCCTCGGGGTCGGGGGCGGTGATGTGGTACGAGTCGCTGGTGACGGCGCCGCCGGCGAGCTCGGCGTAGATGCGGGCGCCGCGGGCGAGGGCGTGCTCCTCGGTCTCGAGGACGAGCGTGGCGGCGCCTTCGCCGAGCACGAAGCCGTCGCGGGAGACGTCGTAGGGGCGGGAGGCGGTGGCCGGGTCGTCGTTGCGGCGCGAGAGGGCCTGCATCGACGCGAAGGCGGCGAGGGGGAGCGGGTGGACGACCGACTCCGTGCCGCCGGCGATGACGACGTCGGCGAGGCCGCGCTGGAGGTGCTCGTAGGCGTTCGCGATCGCCTCGGTGCTGGAGGCGCAGGCTGACACGTCGGTGCGGGCGTAGGCGCGGGAGGGGATCGACATGCTGATCGCGGCCGCGGCGGCGTTGGGCATGAGCATGGGGATGGTCATCGGGAGGACGCGGCGGGGGCCGCGCTCGCGCAGAGTGTCCCAGGCGTCGATGAGGGTCCAGAGGCCGCCGATGCCGGTGGAGTAGTCGACGCCGACGCGCAGCGGGTCGACGTCGGTGATGCCGGAGTCGGCCCAGGCCTCGCGCGCGGAGATCAGGGCGAACTGGCTGGAGGGGTCGAGGCGCTTGGCCTCGGGGCGGGGGAGGACCTCCTCCGGGCGCACCTTGGCCTGGGCGGCGAAGGTGACGGGGAGCTCGAGCTCGGCGACCCAGTCGGCCTCGATGGTGCTGACGCCGGACTCGCCCGCGAGAAGGGCGTTCCAGGACTCGCGAGCGGTGCCGCCGAGGGGCGTGCTCGCTCCGATGCCGGTGACGACGATTTTCTTGGGGCTCATGACGACGATCTCTGTTCCGTGACGGGATTGGTGCCGGGCGCACCCCGGCCGGGCTCAGCGCCCGGGCCGGGGTGTCCGCCGCGTGGACGGGGTGCGCGGGGCGCTGACTACTCGGAGGCCTTGACGATGAAGGTGACCGCGTCGCCGACCGTCTTGAGGTTCTTGACCTCGTCGTCCGGGATCTTCACGTCGAACTTCTCCTCGGCGTTGACGACGATGGTCATCATCGAGATGGAGTCGATGTCGAGGTCGTCGGTGAACGACTTGTCCATCTCGACGGAATCGGTGGCGATCCCGGTCTCGTCGTTGACCAGCTCGGCCAGGCCGGCGAGGACTTCTTCGTTGGACAGTGCCATGGTTCTCTCCTTGAGGGTGTTCGATCCGCGATGTCGTTCGGGATCGTGGGTGTCGTTCGAGATCGTGGTGCTCGTCGATCCCGGATGCTCTCCGGAATCGGCTTTCGTCGTGTGACCGTAGGTCAGTTTAGGGGTGGGTCCGCGCCCCCTACGGGAGCACCACGACCTGCGCGCCGAAGACGAGTCCGGCGCCGAAGCCGATCTGCAGGGCGAGTCCGCCGCTGAGCTCGGGGTGCTCCTCGAGCAGGCGGTGGGTGGCGAGGGGGATCGAGGCGGCCGAAGTGTTGCCGGTCGTCTCGATGTCGCGGCCGATGGTCACCGTCTCGGGCAGCTTCAGCTGCTTCGCGAGCTCGTCGATGATCCGCATGTTGGCCTGGTGGGGGATGAACGCCGCGAGGTCCTCGGGCTCGACGCCCGCCTCGGCCAGCGCCTGCTTGGCGACCTTGGCCATCTCCCAGACCGCCCAGCGGAAGACGGACGGGCCGTCCTGGCGCAGCGTCGGCCACTCGGCGACGCCGTCGCGGTAGGCGGCGAGCGGGTTGTCCATGCCGACCGTGTCCCACTTGGAGCCGTCGGAGCCCCAGACGGTCTTGGAGATGCCGGCGGTCTCGCTCGGGCCGACGATCGCGGCGCCCGCGCCGTCGCCGAGGAGGAAGGAGATGCTGCGGTCGGTCGACTTCACGATCTCGGACAGCTTCTCCGCACCGACGACGAGGACGTACTCGGCGAGTCCAGAGCGGACGAACGAGTCGGCCTGGGCGATCCCGTAGGTGTAGCCGGCGCAGGCCGCCGAGATGTCGTACGCGGGAGCCGGGTTGGCGCCGATGCGCTCGGCGAGCAGCGCGGCGAGGGACGGCGTCTGCACGGTGTTGCTGATCGTCGAGACCAGCACGAGGCCGATCTGGTCGGCGCGGATGCCGGCCTTCTCGATCGCCTCGAGCGAGGCGGTGGTGGCGAGGTCGACGGCCTGGACGTCGGCCGAGGCGCGGCGGCGCTCGATGATGCCGGTGCGCTGGCGGATCCACTCGTCGGAGGAGTTGATCGGGCCGACGAGGTCGTCGTTGGGCACGACGAGGTCGCCGCGCGCCGCGCCGATGCCGAGGATGCGGGTGTACGCGCTGCCGCTGGACTGGGTGAGGGAAGGGGTCGTCATGGGTCTCTCCTGCTAGGCGGCGTGCTCGTCGATGAAGGCGCGGGCGGCGTCGAGGTCGTCGGGGGTCTTGATCGCGAGGGTGGGCAGGCCTTTGAGGCCGCGCTTGGCGAGGCCCACGAGGGCGCCGGCCGGGGCCAGCTCGATCAGGCCGGTGACGCCCGCCTCGGCGAAGGCCGCCATGCAGAGGTCCCAGCGGACGGGGGAGGCGACCTGGCCGACGAGCAGCTCGAGGAAGCGGGAACCGGAGTCGACGACCGAGCCGTCGCGGTTCGTCCAGAGGCGCAGCGTCGGGTCGGCCGGGGTGATCGCGGCGGCGACGTCGCCGAGGGCGTCCCGGGCGGGCGCCATGTAGCGGGTGTGGAACGCGCCGGCGACCTGGAGGGGGACGACGCGGGTGCCGCGGACGGGCTCGTCCTTCAGCGCCTGGAGGGCGTCGACCGCGCCGGCGACGACGATCTGGCCGCCGCCGTTGTAGTTGGCGGGCTCGAGGCCGAGCTCGTCGAGGCGGGCGAGCAGCGCCTGCTCGTCGCCGCCGAGCACGGCGCTCATCGCGGTGGGCGTCGCGGCGGCCGCGGCGGCCATGGCGCGGGCGCGCTCCCGCACGAAGACGAGGGCGTCGGGCTCGGAGAGGACTCCGGCTCCGGCCGCGGCGGTGATCTCGCCGACCGAGTGGCCGGCGATGCCCGCGATGCGGTCGCGACGGCCGCCCTCGAGCAGCGCGGCCAGGCTGACGAGCCCGGCGGAGACGATCAGCGGCTGGGCGACCGCGGTGTCGCGGATGGTGTCCGCGTCCGAGACGGTGCCGTGGGCGGCGAGGTCGATGCCGACCGCCTCCGAGTGCGCGGCCACCTGCTCGGCGACCGAGGGGACGGCGAGCCAGGGCTCGAGGAATCCGGGGGTCTGGGAGCCCTGACCCGGGGCGACGACGACGATCACGCTTTCAGTCTTCCGATCCGCGCCGGTTCGTGCGGCGCTCTGAGGTACTGACAATCCACAAGGAGCTTGTGGCGGTTCTACAACAGGTCTCCCTGAGGGCGACGGCTCACTTGCGCGTCGGACGGCGGCGGACCGCTCCGTCCGGATCGCTCATCGAGCCGAGGATGAGGGCGGACTGGAGGATGAGCGCCTCGCGGGCGCCCGTCGCGTCCCAGCCGATCACCTCCGCCACCCGCTTGAGGCGGTAGCGGACGGTGTTGGGGTGCACGAAGAGCTCGCGGGCGGTCGCCTCGAGGGAGCGGCCGTTGTCGAGGTAGGCCCACAGGGTGGTGAGCAGCTCGGTCGAGTGCTTCTGCAGCGGCTTGTAGATCTGGGTGATCAGGCTCTGCCGGGCGAGCGGATCGCCGGCGAGGGCGCGCTCGGGCAGCAGGTCGTCCGCGTTCACCGGTCGCGGGGCGTTGCGCCAGGAGCGCGCGACCGCGAAGCCGGCGAGGGCGGCGCGGGCGCTGCGCGACGCCTCCACGAGCGTCGGCACCTCGTGGCCGAGGACCAGGTGTCCGGAGCCGAAGCCGGGCTCGAGCGCGTTCGCGATCTCGAGGAAGGCGACGGGCGGGCCGGTCTCCTCGGTCGCGTTCTCGCTCGGCTCGGCGCGGCCGATGACGAGCACGAGTCGGCTGCCCTGCACGCCGATCAGCACGTCGGCGCTCATGTGCCGGGCGGTGCGGCGGAGCTGGTCGACGTCGAGCATCTTGGGCGCGGTGCCCACGAGCACCGCGACCTCGCCGTGGCCGTGCCAGCCGAGGGCCGCGATGCGGCTCGGCAACTCGTCGTCGGCCTCGCCCGTGAGGATCGAGTCGACGACGAGCGCCTCGAGGCGCGCGTCCCAGAGGCCGCGCGCCTCCGCCGCCCGGGCGTAGACGTCGGCCGCCGCGAAGGCGATCTCGCGCGAGTAGAGCAGGATCGCCTCGCGCAGGTCCTCGCCGCGGTTGGTGATCCGCTCCTCGACCACCTCGACGGTGACCTTGATCAGCTGGAGCGTCTGGGTCAGCGAGACGGAGCGGAGCAGCTCCCGCGGAGCGGCCCCGAACACGTCGGCGGCGATCCAGGGCGTCGCCGAGGGGTCGTCGAACCAGGAGATGAACGAGGTGATGCCGGCCTGCGCGACCATGCCGACGGCGGAGCGCCGGCCCGGCGGCATGCTGCCGTACCAGGGCAGCGTGTCCTCGAGCTTCTTGATGGTCTGCGTGGACAGCTCGCCCGAGAGGGTCCGCAGCCAGGCGAGGGTCTGCTCCTTCGTGCGCGGAGCGCCCGGCCGGGTGGCCGGACGCTCCGCGGAGGAGGCAGTGCCCCGTGTCGTCGACTGCGCGTCGTCGGAGGAGAGCACCGAGCCGTCCGTCAGCTCTCGCCGCCCGCGTTGCCGGTGGTGCCGGCGTTCACGTCGTGGAGGCTGTACTTCTGGATCGCCTGGGCGGAGAGCGAGGGGTCGACCTCGCCGCGCTTGGCGAGCAGCTGCAGCGTGCGCACCACGACCGACGGACCGTCGATCTTGAAGTGGCGACGAGCGGCCGCGCGGGTGTCCGAGAAGCCGAAGTCGTCCGCTCCGAGCGTCGCGAAGTCGCCCGGGATGAACTGGCGCAGCTGGTCCGGGACCTGGTGCGAGAAGTCCGACACGGCGACGAAGGGGCCCTTCGCGTCGGCGAGCTTCTGCGTCACGTAGGGGACCTGCGGCTCGTCCTCGGGATAGAGGAAGTTGTGGTGCTCGGCGTTGATGCCGTCGCGCCGCAGCTCGTTCCACGAGGTGACCGACCAGACGTCGGCCGACACTCCCCAGTCCTCGGCGAGGAGCTTCTGCGCCTCGATCGCCCACGGCACGGCGACGCCGGACGCGAGCAGCTGGGCCTTCGGGCCGTCCCACTGGCCCCAGGAGACGCGGTGGATGCCGCGGACGATGCCGTCCACGTCCACGTCCTCGGGCTCCTTGGGGTGCACGATCGGCTCGTTGTAGACCGTCACGTAGTACATGACGTTCGGGTCCGGGTGCTTCCCCCCGTACATGCGCTCGAGACCGGACTGCACGATGTGCGCGATCTCGTAGCTGTACGCCGGGTCGTAGCTGACGACGGCCGGGTTGGTGGCCGCGAGGATCGGCGAGTGGCCGTCCGCGTGCTGGAGGCCCTCACCGGTCAGCGTGGTGCGCCCGGCGGTCGCCGCGATCATGAAGCCGCGGGCCATCATGTCGCCCGCCGCCCAGATCGCGTCGGCCGTGCGCTGGAAGCCGAACATCGAGTAGAAGACGTAGACCGGGATGAGCGGCTCGCCCTGCGTCGAGTACGAGGTGCCGACCGCGGTGAACGCCGCGAGGGCGCCCGCCTCGTTGATGCCGACGTGCAGGATCTGGCCCTGCGGGCTCTCCTTGTAGGCCAGGAGCAGCTCGCGGTCGACCGACGTGTAGTGCTGGCCGCGCGGGTTGTAGATCTTCGCGTTCGGGAAGAACGCGTCCATGCCGAAGGTGCGGGCCTCGTCGGGGATGATCGGGACGACGCGGTTGCCGAAGTCCTTCGAGCGCAGGATGTCCTTCAGGATGCGGACGAACGCCATGGTGGTGGCGATCTCCTGCGTCCCGGAGCCCTTCTTGCCGATCTTGTAGGCCGAGTCGTCCGGCAGCGAGAGCTGCGTGTACTTCGAGCGGCGCTCGGGGAGGTAGCCGCCGAGCGCGCGGCGGCGCTCCTGCATGTACTCGATCGCCTCGTCGCCCTGACCGGGGTGGTAGTACGGCGGGAGGTAGGGGTTCTCCTCGAGCTGGGCGTCCGTGATCGGGATCCGCATGGTGTCGCGGAAGCCCTTCAGGTTGTCCAGGGTCATCTTCTTCATCTGGTGGGTCGCGTTGCGGCCCTCGAAGCTGCGGCCGAGACCGTAGCCCTTGATGGTGTGGGCGAGGATGACGGTCGGCTGGCCCTTGTGCTCGGTCGCGGCCTTCATCGCGGCGTAGATCTTGCGGTAGTCGTGACCACCGCGGCGAAGGCCCCAGATCTGCTCGTCGGTGTAGTCCTCGACCAGCTTCTTCGCGCGCTCGTCGCGGCCGAAGAAGTTCTCGCGGACGTAGGCGCCGTCCTCGGTCTTGAAGGTCTGGAAGTCGCCGTCGGGCGTCTTGTTCATCAGATCGAGCAGCGCGCCCTCGGTGTCGCGGGCGAGCA
The DNA here is from genome assembly GCF_013205055.1 of Rathayibacter sp. VKM Ac-2856. Classification (GTDB taxonomy): domain Bacteria; phylum Actinomycetota; class Actinomycetes; order Actinomycetales; family Microbacteriaceae; genus Rathayibacter. The sequence goes on along the minus strand of NZ_JABMLF010000001.1, from coordinate 649,378 downwards.
GGTCGTCCCACTCGCGGCCCCAGATGAGCTTGATGACGTTCCAGCCGGCGCCGCGGAAGAACGACTCCAGCTCCTGGACGATCTTGCCGTTGCCGCGGACCGGGCCGTCGAGGCGCTGCAGGTTGCAGTTGACGATGAAGTTCAGGTTGTCGAGGCCGTCGTTCGCGGCGACCTGGAGCTGACCGCGCGACTCGACCTCGTCCATCTCGCCGTCGCCGAGGAACGCCCAGACCTGCTGGTCGGAGGCGTCCTTGATGCCGCGGTTGGTGAGGTACTTGTTGGCCTGCGCCTGGTAGATCGCGTTGATCGGGCCGAGGCCCATCGACACGGTCGGGAACTGCCAGAACTCCGGCATGAGGCGCGGGTGCGGGTAGCTCGAGAGCCCGCCGCCCTGGTGCGACTTCTCCTGGCGGAACCCGTCGAGCTGGTGCTCGCTCAGGCGTCCCTCGAGGAAGGCGCGCGCGTAAGGGCCGGGGGAGGCGTGGCCCTGGATGAAGACCTGATCTCCGCCGCCCGGGTGGTCCTGGCCGCGGAAGAAGTGGTTGAAGCCGACCTCGTACAGCGAGGCGCTCGACGCGTAGGTCGAGATGTGCCCGCCGACGCCGATGCCGGGGCGCTGTGCGCGGTGCACGAGGATCGCCGCGTTCCAGCGGATCCAGGCGCGGTAGCGTCGCTCGACGTCCTCGTCACCGGGGAACTCGGGCTCGTTCTCGGCCGCGATGGTGTTGATGTAGTCCGTCGTCGGCACCATCGGAACGCCGAGGTGCAGCTCCTTGGAGCGCTTGAGGAGGCTGAGCATGACATCGCGTCCGCGACCCGCACCCCGCTCCTCGACGAGCGCGTCGAGCGACTCGTTCCACTCCGACGTTTCCTCGGGATCCGAGTCGACGTGTCCGACGGAATACGGGTCCTGATCGTTAACAGTCACCCTCGACCTCTCTCTGGGGGCAGATCGTGCCCGAGACATCACTCTCATGAAGCGGTGCGGATCCGCGCGCAGGATTCTCGGATGACGAGCGGCGCGCGGGCACCCGTGCAAGCCTAGCGATTCCGACCATGTGTGGCGATCCACGACGGAACCGCACAGGGCACTGTGGGATTTCTCCAGCGGAACCGCGTCCAGCGGCCGGGACGCAGCCTCCGACTGGAGCGCGAGGGGTGGGACACCGGGTTCCCTTGGCCGATCGGCAGAGCGGGTCTAGCATTGCCCCTCGTGCTCGCGCGACATTCGTGCGCATGGAAGGACATCGGACCGATGGCTCTCGAGAAGCTCACGCTGGCTCCCGACTTCGAACTCGCGAACCAGTACGGCGAGCGCATCCAGCTGGGCGACTTCCACGGGCGGCGCAACGTCGCCCTCGTCTTCTTCCCGCTCGCCTTCTCCGGCACCTGCACGGGCGAGTTCTGCGCGCTGCGCGAGAACCTGGCGCTGTTCGAGCACGCGGACGTCGAGCTGATCGGCATCTCGGTCGACTCGAAGCACACCCTGCGCGCCTGGGGCGAGAAGCAGGGCTACGACTTCACGCTGCTCTCCGACTTCTGGCCGCACGGCGACGTCGCGAAGCAGTACGGCGTCTTCCTCGAGCAGAAGGGCTACGCCACCCGGGCGACCTTCCTGATCGACAAGGCCGGCGTCATCCGCGAGACCTTCATCACCGCGCCCGGCGAGGCCCGCTCGATGGACGACTACCGCGCCTCGATCGACGCGCTCACGCCCGCTCACGCCTGACGCCCGTCCTCCTTCCGCGAGATGCCACTTGTGACCGCCTTCCACGGCGTGTCGCGTGCACAAGTGGCATCTCGCGGACTGCGGCCGTGCGTGCACACCGCAGGCGTCAGTTGAGGATGTTGACGGCTCGGGAGATGACGAGGGCGAGCAGGACGAAGCCGGTGACGCCCTCGAGGGCCATCAGCAGCTTCGCGCGGCTCGAGAGCGGCATGGTGTCGGTCGGGCTGAAGGCCATCGTGTTCGTCGTCGACAGGTAGAGGTAGTCGACGAAGCCGGGGCGCCAGTCGGATTTCTCTGACGAGGTGATCGCCACCTCCGGAGCGGCGTCGCGGAACGCGTCCTGCGGGAAGGCGAAGTCGGCGGACGGCAGCTCTGTGCGCTCGAGCGTCCCGCGCGCGACGGGGCCGCCGCGGTCGAGCTCCCAGTAGATCAGCGCGTAGGCGACGACGTTCGTCACCCAGACCTGCAGTGCGGTGAGCAGCAGCAGCGGTCCGTCGGCCGATCCGTCGACGAGGTCGACCACCACCCGCACGACGTTGACCTGGTTCGCCGCGGCGAGCACGACGGCGAGCGTGATCGACACCCCGCGGGACCAGCGGGTCTCGGTGTCCAGGCGCCGCGGGTTGACGACGAAGAGCGGGATCAGCAGCGCGAGCGTGAGGACGGCCGCGCCGATCCGGACGGCCGCGGTGCCGGGGTCGTGCCCGACGAGGTTGAGTGCGACGGCGACGAGGATCGCCGCGGAGGCCGGCCAGCGGCTCTCGGCCCGGCGCCGTGCGCGGGAGTCGTCGCTGTCCGCCATCCCGCGAGAGTAGCGGCGCTCGCGCTCCCGTGAGGGGACGCGGACAGGGCTCCGGGCGGCCGGGGGAGCCCCGCCCGCGTCCGGTCGCGGCGCGGGCGGTGTCGTAGGATCGTCCCGATCGTCCGCGGCCCGGCCGCGACGGGGGCCTTTAGCTCAGTTGGTAGAGCGCCACGTTTACACCGTGGATGTCATCGGTTCGAGCCCGGTAGGGCCCACCTCGGTACCCCGCTGGAGCAGCGCGCTCGGCGGGAGCAGCGGGCTCAGCGGGACTGGCGGCGCTTGTAGGGCTTGGGCTGGCCCTTGACGATCGGGGCGCGGCCGGTGCCCTTGGAGGCCTTGGCCTTGCCGCCCGCCTTGGGCGCCTCCTCCGGCTCGTCGCCGAGCGCGGCGAGCTCCTCGCGGGCCGAGGCGAGGCGCTGGCGTCCGGCGGCGGTGAGGGTGGTCGCCGCGGCGCCCGGCTCGAAGAGGGGGCGGCCGAGGTCGAGCTCGACGGCGGCGACGGAGGAGTCGAGCTTCTTGCGGGAGATGCCGAGCTTCTCGGCGGCGCGCACGAAGTGGAGCTCCTCGGCGACGGCCACGAAGTGACGCAGCTGGCTGATCTTCATGGGGAACCCTTCGCGACCGCTCGCTGCGGCCGCCTCCACCCTAGGCGGACACCGCTCCCGCGCCGACCCGGGCACCGGCGCTACGCGGAGGGCGTCAGCCGCTGGTCGCCGACGACGCCGAGCAGGCGCAGGGCCTCGGCGGCGGCGGGGGAGCCGGCCCGTGGGGTGAGCACCAGCAGCACCTGGGCCTGGTTCTCGGTGAAGAGCGCCTGGCAGTCGACGTCGATCTCGCCGACCTCCGGGTGTTGGAGGGTCTTGCGGTCCTCGAAGCGGGCCGTGACCTCCTGCAGCTCCCAGTACCGGCGGAACTCCCCGCTCCGCTCGAGCAGCGACGCGATGATCCGCGCGGCCAGCGGGTCCGCGTCGGGGGAGGCGGCGGCGAAGCGCAGCTGGGCCGTCTGCATCCGCCCCTGATGCTCGTGATCGCGCTCGGGATAGCTGCGGCGGGCGGCCTCGGGACGCGCGAACCAGCGGTGGATGCCGCTGCGGTCGAGCCCGGTCCAGCCCGCGTCGTCGCCGAACAGGGCGCGGGCGAGACGATTCTGCACGAGGGTCTCGCCGAGCTCGGTGATGACGAGCGCCGGGGTGTCCTCGAGCCGGTCGAGCACGCGGAGCAGGCCGGGCGAGACGTGCTCATCGCGCCGGTGCCGCGCGGGCGGGGTCTGGCCGGCGAGGCGGAAGAGGTGGTCGCGCTCGTCCAGGTCGAGGCGGAGCCCGCGGGCGATCGCGGTGAGCATCTGCTCGGACGGCTGCGGGCCGCGCTGCTGCTCGAGCCGGGACCAGTAGTCGGCGGACATGCCGACGGTCGAGGCGATCTCCTCGCGACGGAGGCCGGCCGTGCGGCGGCGCGCTCCGGGCGGCATCCCGACGTCGGACGGCTGCAGCCGCTCGCGTCGACCGCGGAGGAACTCGGCGAGCGCAGGTCTGTCCATGCGCTCATCCTGCCGCGCCGGGCGATCCGCGGACCAGGGAGCGGCGGTCCCTGGATCGTCCAGCCCTTCCTGCGATCACCGCACCGGACGACTCTGGCATCGGCCGGGTACGACAGCCCCGGCCGACGAAGGAGACGACATGAAGACCACGGGACGCACGATCCTGATCACCGGCGCGACCTCCGGCATCGGCAAGGGCCTGGCCGAGCGCTTCCTCGATGCGGGCAACCGCGTCGTCGTCGGCGGGCGCCGCCGGGAGCTGCTGGACGAGTTCACGGCGGCGCACCCCGGCACGGCGTCGGTCGTCGTCGACGTCGCCGACCCGGAGTCGATCTCCGCCGCGGTCGACACCGTCACCCGCGAGCACCCGGGCCTCGACGTCGTCGTCACGATGGCGGGCATCATGCTGCCGGAAGACCTCCGAGACCCTGGTCACCTCGCCACGGCCGAGTCGATCATCGAGACCAACCTGCTCGGGACGATCCGCACGCTGACCGCGTTCACCCCGTGGATCGCCGGGAAGGCCGACGGAGTGCTGATGACGGTGTCCTCGGGTCTCGCCTTCGTGCCGCTGCCGGCGACGCCGACCTACAGCGCGACCAAGGCCGCGGTGCACTCCTACACGCAGAGCCTCCGCGTGCAGCTCGCCCAGACCCCGGTGCAGGTCATCGAGCTGGTGCCGCCGGCCGTGCAGACGACGCTGATGGGGCAGCAGGACGACCCGAGCGCCCTGCCGCTGGCCGATTACCTCGACGAGACGATGCGGATCCTGATGGAGCAGCCGGAGGTGGAGGAGGTGCTGGTGGACCGCGTGCGCTTCCTCCGCGACGCCGAGGCCGAGGGGCGCCACGCGGACGTGCTGGCGCTGCTCGGCGGCCGGCACTGAGGTCGGCGGGCGCTGCGGTCGGGCGGACGGATCGAGCCGGCGTCCGGCCAGGTGGCCTGACGTTCGCCGCCGCCCGCCCGCTGTTCGGCGACTGTTCTCCGTCAGACGTTGCGCGGGAGCGCTCTCACGCCTACCCTCACGCTCGTGGCCGGAACCCGAAGCCGACCGCGGAGGAGGCCAGTGTGGGCGAGCTCGTCTACAGCGGTGTCGCATCGATCGACGGGTTCACCGTCGACGAGACCGGGGATTTCCGCTGGGCCACGCCCCGCCCCGAGGTGCACCGCTTCATCAACGAGACCGAGGCCGGAGTGGGCACGTACCTCTACGGCCGCCGGATCTACGAGACCATGCGCGGCTGGGACGCGGGCTACGCGCTCGCCGAGCAGTTCGCCTTCATCGACGACTTCCAGGAGATGTGGCGGGCGGCGGACAAGGTCGTCTACTCGAGGACCCTGCCCGCCGTCCGCACCCGGCGCACCCGGCTGGAGCGGGCGTTCGACCCCGCGGCGGTGGCGGAGGAGGTCCGCGCCTCTCCGCACGACGTGTCCGTCGGCGGGGCGACGCTCGGCGCCCAGGCGCTGCTGGCCGGCATCGTCGACGAGATCCGCTGGTACGTCGCGCCGATCGTGGTCGGCGGAGGGACGCCCTTCCTCCCGCAGGGGCTCCGGAGCCGCCTCGAGCTCCGGCAGCAGCGGTGCTTCGGCGACGGGACCGTGTTCCTCCGCTACGGCGTGAAGCGCTGAGGCCGGTCCTCTCCGCCGCCGGTCAGGCGGCGGCCTCGTCCGCGCCGACCAGCGCCGCGATCCGGGCGGCGATCCGCGCTCCCTGCGCCCGCCCGGCCTGCGCGGCGGCGGGGCGCACCTCGGGATCGAGCGAGTTCGGTCCGAAGGCGGCGATCGAGGCCTCGTCCGCGTAGACGACCTCGACCCGGGAGCCGGCGAGGGCGTCGAGCTCGGCCGTCGGCAGGGTGCCGACGCCCGGCGAGCCGATCCCGGACATCGGGGTGATGACGAGCACCCAGTCGGCGCCCGCGGCGAGGTCGGCGTTGCTGCCCGAGCGCACGCCGCCGTCCATGTAGCGGACGCCGTCGATGCTCACCGGCGGCCAGACGCCGGGCACGGCGCAGCTCGCGGCGATGGCGTCGACGAGGCCGACGCCGCTCGTGCGGTCGAAGACCTGGAGCGCGCCGGTGGCGGTGTCGATGGCGGTGATGAGGAGGCGCTGCTCCGGCCAGTCCGCGTCGGCGACCCGCGCGGCGATCACGTCGCGGCGGGACTCCTCGGACAGCGTCGCCGTCTCGAGGGCGAGCGCGCCGATGCGGCGCCGGGCGTCCTCCGGGGACGTCGCACCCTCGATCGCGGCGGCGTACATCGCCTGCAGGCGCTCGACGTCGACGACGGCGCCGATCTCGGCGGACTCCTCGCGCAGCTGCGACGCGTAGGCCTCGTCGAGCCCGACGGAGGTGCTCAGCTGCGAGGCGACCGCGGATCCGGCGGACGTGCCGATCAGCGTGGTCGAGGGGTCGAGGAGGAGGCGCGCGGCGGCAGGGGAGGCGTCGCTGAGGCCGCGGACGATGCCGAGCTCCCAGGCGATTCCGGCGAGGCCGCCTCCGGCGAGGACGAGGGCTCCGGGCATGGGTGGTCCTTTCGATGGTGCGGTCGGGATCACTGCCAGCGTGGCCTCCGAGGCTGGGAGACGCCGACAGGGGAGGTGATCGAGCGGTCAGGCTCGGGCGGCCGCGATCGCGTCCGCGGCGAGGCGCACCGAGCTCTCGCGGTCGCGGAGCCAGAGCGGCACCGAGTGCACGCGCAGACCGGTGCCGTCCAGCGCGGCGACCGCCGCCGCGTCCTCCTCGCCGACGAGCCAGGCGTCGAGCAGTCCGCCGCCCGAGCGCGCGCCGTAGTGCCGGCCCACCGCCTCCGCCGAAGTCTCGACGCCGATGGCGGGCAGGCAGTGGTCCGCCATGCCGCGCACCACCGCGCCGCCGATGATCGGCGAGACGCCGACGACGGGGGCGGACGTGGTGCGCACCGCGTCGGCGAGGCCGGGCACGCCGAGGATCGTGCCGATCGACACCACCGGGTTCGACGGGGCGATCAGCACGGCGTCGGTGTCGGCGATCGCCTCGAGCACGCCCGGGGCGGGGCGCGCCTCCTCGACGCCCTGCTGCACGAAGCGGCGGGCGGGCACCGAGGCGCGCAGCCGCACCCACCACTCCTCGAAGTGCAGCAGCCGCACGCCCTCGCCGGGGAGCTCGACCTCGACGTGGGTCTCGACGTCGGAGTCGGACATCGGCAGCAGGCGGACGCCGAGCGGCCAGCGCGCGGTGATCCGCTCGGTCGCCTGGGTCAGGGTGAGGCCGTCGCGGAGCATCGAGGTGCGGGCGAGGTGCGTGCCGATGTCGAGGTCGCCGAGGGTGAACCAGGGCCAGCCGACGCCGAAGGCGGTGAGCTCGGCCGAGACGCGCTCGCTCTCGCCGGCCCGGCCCCAGCCGCGCTCGGTGTCGTTCACCCCGGCGAGCGCGTAGGTGAGCGAGTCGAGGTCGGGGCAGACCTTGAGACCGGTGAGCCACATGTCGTCGCCGGTGTTGGCGACGACCGTGATCTCGGAGTGACCGCCACCGGCCGCCTCGAGATCGCGCAGGTGCTCGCGCACCGCGGAGGTGAAACGGGCGCCGCCGACGCCGCCGGCCAGGATCGTGATGCGCATCCGTCGACGCTACCGCGGTCGGTCGCACGGTGCGGATTCCGAACCCACGAGGCCTTAATGCTGCGGATCCGCGCCGGAAACACCCGGGAAACGTCGAAGGACGACGATGACACCCTGTCCGGCGAGCGGAGCGGAGGCGGTCATTGCCTTCGGCCCGATCGCGGACCACAGTGAGACCACGGCCCTTCGGCCCCGCCTCCCGCCCCGCGGGTGCCCCTGGCGGAGCCGGGACCGGGCCGGCCGAAGCATGGAGGTACCGATGACCATCGTCCGCGCAGCGATCACCCAGACCACGTGGACCGGCGACAAGGAGTCGATGCTCGACAAGCACGAGCAGTTCGCCCGCGACGCCGCCGCCCAGGGAGCGCAGATCGTCTGCTTCCAGGAGCTGTTCTACGGTCCGTACTTCGGGATCACCGAGGACAAGAAGTACTACCGCTACGCCGAGCCGGCCGACGGCCCGATCGTGCAGCGCTTCGCCGCGCTGGCGAAGGAGCTCGGCACGGTGATGATCCTGCCGATCTACGAGGAGGACATCACCGGGGTCTACTACAACACCGCCGTGGTGGTGGACGCCGGCGGGACGATCCTCGGCAAGTACCGCAAGCACCACATCCCGCACCTCGACCGCTTCTGGGAGAAGTTCTACTTCCGTCCCGGCAACCTCGGCTACCCGGTGTTCGACACCGCCGTCGGCAAGGTCGGCGTCTACATCTGCTACGACCGGCACTTCCCGGAGGGCTGGCGCGAGCTGGGCCTCAACGGCGCGCACATGGTGTTCAACCCGAATGCGACGAAGCCCGGTCTGTCGAACCGGCTCTGGGAGGTGGAGGGCCCGGCCGCCGCGGTCGCGAACGGCTACTTCGTGCTCCAGCCCAACCGGGTCGGCCGCGAGGACAACGAGTACGGCGAGCTCGCCGTCGACTTCTACGGGACGAGCCAGGTGATCGACCCGCGCGGGAACTTCGTCGGCGAGCGCGGCTCGGGCGAGAGCGAGGAGATCCTGATCCGCGATCTCGAGCTCGACATGGTGCAGCAGATGCGCGACGACTGGCAGTTCTACCGGGACCGCCGTCCGGACTCGTACACGAGCATCCCGAAGCCCTGACCGCGAAGCCCTGACAGCAGAAGCACCGACCGCGCGACCGCCGCAGCACCGGAACCACCGAGGAGCATCGATGAAGACCCTCATCACGAACGGAACGGTCGTCAACGCGACCGGCACCGCCACCGCCGACGTCCTGATCGACGGCGAGACCATCGCCGCGGTGCTCGCGCCCGGCTCGACGCTGCTGGGCTTCGACCTGGCCGCGAACGTCGACCGCGTCATCGACGCGAGCGGCAAGTACGTCATCCCGGGCGGGATCGACGCGCACACGCACATGGAGATGCCGTTCGGCGGCACCTTCGCCTCGGACACCTTCGAGACCGGCACCCGGGCCGCGGCCTGGGGCGGGACGACCTCGATCGTCGACTTCGTGGTGCAGTATCCGGGCGAGAGCGTCGTCGACCGCTACCAGGCCTGGCAGGAGAAGGCGGCCGGGAACTGCGCGATCGACTACGGCTTCCACCAGATCCTGTCGGACGTGCAGGACTCGTCGCTGGTCGCGATGGACGAGCTGATGGACGAGGGGGTCACCAGCTTCAAGCTCTTCATGGCCTACAAGGGCGTGTTCCTCTCGGACGACGGGCAGATCCTCCGCGCGTTCCAGAAGGGCGCCTCGAACGGCGCGATGATGATGATGCACGCCGAGAACGGCGCGATCATCGACGAGCTGGTGAAGCAGTCGCTCGCCGCCGGCAACACCTCTCCGTACTTCCACGGCACCTCGCGGCCGTGGCAGGCGGAGGAGGAGGCGACGCACCGGGCGATCATGATCGCGGACCTCACCGGCGCTCCGCTCTACATCGTGCACGTCTCGGCGAAGCAGGCGGTGGAGCAGATCGCGCAGGCCCGCGACCGCGGGATGAACGTCTTCGGCGAGACCTGCCCGCAGTACCTCTACCTCTCGCTCGAGGAGCAGCTGGGCGCGCCGGGCTTCGAGGGCGCGAAGTGGGTGTGCTCGACTCCGCTGCGCTCGAAGGCGGAGGGGCACCAGCACCACATGTGGCAGTCGCTGCGGACCAACGACATCCAGATGGTCTCCACCGACCACTGCCCCTTCTGCATGAAGGGCCAGAAGGACATGGGCGTCGGCGACTTCTCCAAGATCCCGAACGGCATCGGCTCGGTCGAGCACCGGATGGACCTGATGTACCAGGGCGTCGTGTCCGGGCAGATCTCGCTGCCGCGCTGGGTCGAGCTCACCTCGACCACTCCGGCGCGGATGTTCGGGATGTACGGCAAGAAGGGCGTGATCCAGCCCGGTGCCGACGGCGACGTGGTCGTCTACGACCCGAGCGGGCACACCTCGATCGGCATCGGCGAGGGCCGCAGCCACCACATGAACATGGACTACTCCGCCTGGGAGGGCTTCGAGATCGACGGGCACGTCGACACCGTGATCTCCCGCGGCAAGGTCGTCGTCGACGACGGGGACTACATCGGCACCGCCGGCGACGGCAAGTACATCAAGCGCGGTCTCTCGCAGTATCTGATCTGACCCGACGTCCCCCTCTTCCCACCGCAACGAAGGAACCCGCATGGACTTCGGAGTCGTCCTCCAGACCAACCCGCCCGCCTCGCGCACCGTCGCGCTCGCCGTCCTCGCCGAGACCTACGGCTTCGACTACGCGTGGACGTTCGACTCGCACCTGCTCTGGCAGGAGCCGTACGTCATCTACTCGCAGATCCTCGAGAAGACCCACCGGATCACCGTCGGCCCGATGGTGACCAACCCGGCGACCCGCGACTGGACCGTCATCGCCTCGCTGCACGCGACGCTCAACGAGATGTACGGCAACCGCACCGTCTGCGGCATCGGCCGCGGCGACTCCGCGGTCCGCGTGACCGGCGGAGCGCCGACCACGCTGAAGACGCTGCGCGAGTCGATCCACGTCATCCGCGAGCTCGCGAACAGCCGCTCCGTCGAGTACAACGGCTCGACGCTGCAGTTCCCGTGGAGCCGCGGCTCCTCGCTCGAGATGTGGGTCGCCGCCTACGGGCCGCTCGCGCTCAAGCTGGCGGGGGAGGTGGGCGACGGGTTCATCCTGCAGCTCGCCGACCCGGACATCGCGCGCTGGATGATCCGGACCGTCAAGGACGCGGCGGCGAACGTCGGCCGCGATCCCGAGTCGCTGCAGTTCTGCGTGGCCGCGCCGATGTACATCGGCACCGACCGCGCGCACATGTACGACCAGTGCCGCTGGTTCGGCGGGATGGTCGGCAACCACGTCGCCGACATCGTCGGCCGCTACGGCACGAGCGGCGCCGTGCCCCAGGCGCTGACCGACTACATCGCCGGTCGCGAGGGCTACGACTACAACGAGCACGGGCGCGCGGGCAACTCGCACACCGCGTTCGTCCCCGACGAGATCGTCGAGCGCTTCTGCGTCCTCGGCACCGCCGACGAGCACATCGCGAAGCTGACGGCGCTCGCCGAGATCGGCGTCACACAGTTCGCCGGCTACCTGCAGCACGACAACAAGGAGGAGACGCTGCGCGTGTACGGCGAGCGCGTCATCCCGGCCCTCGGCCCGCACATCGTGGCGAAGGCATGAGGTCGCCGGCCGCGACGCGCGGGGTCCTGCTCGGCGCGGCCGGGCTGCTCCTGCTCGCGGTGCTCTGGGAGGTCTACAAGGCCCTCGGACCCGAGACGGGCGTCGTCATCCAGGGCGTCACCGTGCTCCCGCGCACCAGCGCCATCGCGATGCCGCACCTGTGGGAGATCGCGGGCCGGCTCGCGGAGCCGGTGACCGGTGCGCGGGGCGCGCCGCCGCTCTGGCTCGCGGTGCTGCAGGCGAGCGCCTTCTCGCTCGGGGTCGCGGCCGTGGGCTGGGTCGTCGGCGTGGTCGTCGGGCTGCTGCTCGCGGTGCTGATGCAGCGCTTCCGGACGGCCGAGTCGGCGGTGCTGCCGTGGATCGTGCTGAGCCAGACGGTGCCGCTGATCGCGATCGCGCCGCTGGTGCGCCGCTGGGGCTCGCAGCTCGAGCTCGGCGCGCTGACCTGGGAGAACTGGATGTCGGTCGCGCTGATCGCCTCCTACCTCGCCTTCTTCCCGGTCTCGATCGGGGCGCTGCGCGGGCTCGGCTCGCCCTCGGCGCACCAGGTCGAGCTGATGCACGTCTACGGGGTCGGCTGGTGGAAGACGCTGCTGCGGCTCCGGCTGCCCGCGAGCGTGCCGTTCCTCCTCCCGGCGCTCCGGCTCGGCTCCGTCAGCGCCGTGATCGGCACCGTCGTCGCCGAGGTCTCGATCGGCCTGCGCGGCGGCATCGGCCGCATGATCATCGAGTTCGCCTCCTCCGCGGGAGGCGATCCCGCCAAGCCGTGGGCGCCGATCCTGGGCGCGGTGCTGGTGGGTCTCGCGGCCGCCGGCGCCGTCGCGCTGATCGGCACCGCGCTCCGTCCGTTCCGCAGAGGGGAGCAGCCCGCATGAGCGCTGCCGAGCAGGCCGTCGTCGTCGACTCCGTCACGAAGACGTTCACCACGACGAAGTCCGCGAGCGTCACCGCGCTCGACACCGTGTCGCTCGAGATCGCGGCGGGGGAGTTCGTCTCGCTGATCGGACCCTCAGGCTGCGGCAAGTCGACGCTGCTGCGCCTGATCGCCGACCTGGACGAGCCGACCTCGGGTGCGATCACCGTCTTCGGCAAGACCGCCCGGCGGGCCCGCCTCGACCAGGAGTACGGCATCGCGTTCCAGCAGGCGGGGCTCCTGCCGTGGCGGAGCATCCGCGCGAACATCGCGCTGCCGCTCGAGCTGCACGGCGTCGCCACCGCGGCCCGCCGCTCCCGCGTCGACGAGCTGCTGGCGCTCGTGGGGCTCGGCGACTTCGCCGACTCGTACCCGGATCAGCTGTCCGGTGGCATGCAGCAGCGGGTCGCGATCGCCCGGGCGCTCGCCGAGAGCCCGCGGCTGCTGCTGATGGACGAGCCCTTCGGCGCCCTGGACGAGATGACGCGCGAGCGAATGCAGACCGAGCTGCTGCGCATCCGGAGCGAGACCGGAGCCGCGGTGGTGTTCGTCACGCACTCGATCCCGGAGGCGGTGTTCCTCTCCGACCGCGTCGTGGTGATGTCGCCCCGGCCCGGGCGGATCCGCGACGTGCTGCGGATCGCGCTGCCCGACTCCTCCGAGCGCGTGGCGGGCGTCCGGGAGGACGCCGCGTTCTTCGCCGACGTGAGCGCCGTGCGCGAGCTGCTGCACGGCGACGCGGCCGCGGTGCCGCGAGGGGTGGAGAACCGGTGAGCAGCCCCGCACTCGCCCGGGCGGTCCTCGCGCCGCTGGTGCTCGGCGTGCTGGCGCTGCTGGTCTGGCAGGTCGGCGTCACGGCGCTCGACGTGCAGCCGTTCGTGCTGCCCTCGCCGCTCGCGATCGGGGCGGAGTTCGCGCAGAACGCGGGCACGGTCCTCGCCGGGAGCCGGGTCACCGGCGGCAACGCGCTGATCGGCCTGATCGCCGGGGCGGTGCTCGCGGTGCTGGTCGCCGGGATGTCGGCGCTGGTGCGGGTCTTCGACGGTCTGGTGGCGGCGATCGTCGCCGCGGCGGCCGTGGTGCCGATCGTGGCGCTCGCTCCGGTGCTCTACACGATGTTCGGCGCCAACGTGGAGACGGCTCGGCAGCTGGTGGCGGCCCTCGCTGTCTTCGTGCCGGTGTACGTCAACACGCTGCGGGGGCTGCGCCAGGCGACACCCGTACACCGGGATCTGATGCGCGCCTATGCCGCGACGCCCTGGCAGACGGCGCGGACGATCACGCTGCCCGGGGCGGTGCCCTTCTTCTTCACGGGGCTGCGGATCGCCTCCTCGCTCGCCGTGATCTCGGCGCTGGTCGCCGAGTACTTCGGCGGGCCGATCGGCGGGCTCGGCAAGTCGATCACCTCCGCGGCGTCGGGCAGCGACTACGCGCTCGCCTACGCCTACGTGCTCGGGGCCGTGCTGGTCGGCCTCGTCTTCTACTGCGTCACCGCGGGGCTCGAGGTGCTCGCGCTGCGGCGCAGCCACGCGCGCTGAGGCGCGCCCCTCCGCTCCCGCCGGCTCGTGCCGGACGGGCTCCACGGCACCACCCGAACGCACCACCTGCTCCATCCGCACCTGCTCCATCCGCACTCGCTCCACCGCTCCATCCGCACCACGGCACTCCCGGCCCGCCCGGGCCGCATCCCGCACCGCCACAGCACCAGGAGGAACAGTGAACAGACGCACGCGCATCGCGATGACGACCACGGCAGGACTCGCCGCCATCGGCCTCGCGCTCACCGGCTGCAGCGCATCCGGCGACACCGGCTCCGGGGACTCGGGGGACTCCGGGGACCTCACCCCGGTCACCCTGCAGCTCCAGTGGGTCGCCCAGGCCCAGTTCGCCGGCTACTACGCCGCCGTCGACCAGGGCTACTACGAGGACGAGGGCCTCGACGTGACCATCGCCGAGGGGGGCGGCGACATCGTCCCGCAGGACGTCCTCGCCTCCGGAGACGCCGACTACGCGATCTCCTGGGTCCCGAAGGTGCTGGGCTCGATCGAGAACGGGGCGAACATCACCGACGTCGCCCAGATCTTCGAGCGCAGCGCCACCACGCAGATCTCGTTCAAGGACAAGGGCATCACCTCGCCCGCCGATCTCGCCGGCAAGCAGGTCGGCAGCTGGGGCTACGGCAACGAGTGGGAGCTCTTCGCCGGCATGCAGAAGGACGGCGTCGCGCTCGACGACATCTCGCTCGTGCAGCAGCAGTTCGACATGAACGGCTTCCTCGCGGGCGACATCGACGCCGCGCAGGCGATGACCTACAACGAGTACGCGCAGGTCCTCGAGTCGACGAATCCGGACACGGGCGAGCTGTACACGCCGGACGACCTGAACGTGATCAGCTGGAACGACGTCGGCACCGCGATGCTCCAGGACGCGATCTGGGCCGACGCGGACCGGCTCTCGAGCGACGACGCCTACGCCGAGCAGACCGTCGCCTTCATCAAGGCGTCGATCAAGGGCTGGATCTACGCGAAGGACGACCCGCAGGCGGCGGCGGACATCGTCACCGCGGCCGGCTCCACGCTCGGCACGAGCCACCAGCTCTGGATGACCAACGAGGTGAACAAGCTGATCTGGCCCTCGACGAACGGGGTCGGCATGATCGACGAGGCCGCCTGGGACCAGACGGTCGACATCGCGAAGACGACCGAGAACGAGACCGGCGCGACGATCATCAGCGACGACCCGCCGGAGACCGCCTACTCGAACGAGTACGTCGAGAAGGCGCTCGCCGAGCTCGCCGACGAGGGCGTCGACACCAGCGGCGCCGACTACGCGCCGATCGAGGTGACCCTGCAGGAGGGCGGGGCCTGACGAGTCGGGGCGTCGCTCTCGGCTCGCCGAGTCCCCGCCCCGCCCCATCCCGTCCCATCCCATCCCATCCCATCCCTCAAAAGTTGCGGTAGTCGCCTCCGACTACCGCAACTTTTGCGTGATCGCCTTCCGCTGCGTCGCGGCGACGGAGGCGGGACTCCGCGACTGCGCAGAAGTTGCGGTAGTCGATCCCGAGTACCGCAACTTGTGAGGAGTGGGCTCGGAACGGGACGGGCGGGACGGGGCGGGGCGGGATGGGGCGGGGCAGGGCCCGGCGGGATCCGCCGACCTCTGCCCGGGAGCGGGGCGGGGGACTAGGCTCGATCCTCGTGACTACTTTCAAGAAGACGCCGTTCACCGTGAACGTGCGCGACATCGTGAACCGCCCGGGGGAGATGCGCGAGCACCGTCTCGACCTCGACGCGCCGGAGGCCTTCGGCGAGGGCATCGTCGCCGTCCGCCAGGGCGCTCCGCTCGATCTCGACGTCCGCATCGAGTCGGTGCACGAGGGGATCCTGGCCAGCGTCCAGGTCTCCGCGGAGGCCGTCGGCGAGTGCAGTCGGTGCCTCACCGACATCTCCCTGCCTGTCGATGTCGAGTTCCAGGAACTTTTCGCGTACTCTTCTGACGAAGCTTTCGACTATGAGGTTCACGACGACCACGTGGATCTTGAACCTCTGGTCAGGGATGCGGTGGTGCTGTCGCTGCCGTTCCAGCCGGTGTGCCGGCCGGATTGTCCGGGCCTCGACCCTGTCACGGGGGAGCGGCTGGCCGATTCCTCCGCGTCCGAGCCCGAGGCGCCGCGCGACTCCAGGTGGGCCGCGCTCGCCGGGTTGGGCGAGTCGGGGACCGGTGGGGCCGCAGCGCCCGGAGCTTCCGCAGACAGTGGTGCCGGCGCCGAGCCGCGCACCGAGACCGACCCGCACTAGTACTGATCAGCACCGCACTGATCCGACCGAGGTAGAGAAGAGAGAATCATGGCTGTTCCCAAGAGGAAGAAGTCCCGCGCGAACACCCACGCTCGTCGTTCGCAGTGGAAGGCGGAGGTCCCGCCCCTGGTGAAGACCGTCGAGAACGGCAAGACCGTCTACAGCCTCCCGCACCGCGCCAAGGTCGTCGAGGACTCCGCGGGCACCGCGCTGTTCCTCGAGTACAAGGGCCGCAAGGTCGCGAACGTCTGATCCCGCCCCTTCGGCTCCGCGTCGCCCCGCGACACGAGCCGTGCGGTCCATGGTGAACCAGACCCCCGCAACACCCTCCAGCGACGACCGGTCGCGTCTGGAGGCCACGCTCGGCGTGAGCCTCGACGGTGAGCTCTTCGAGCTCGCCCTGACGCACCGGTCGTTCGCTTTCGAGCACGGCGGCATCCCGCACAACGAGCGTCTCGAGTTCCTCGGCGACTCGATCCTCGGGCAGGCCGTGACGGTCATGCTCTACACGGAGTACCCGGCGCTCAGCGAGGGCGACCTGGCGAAGCGCCGGGCGAGCCTCGTCTCGACCGTCGCGCTCGCCGAGATCGCCCGCGGCATCGGCCTGGGCGAGCACCTCCGCCTCGGCCGCGGCGAGGAGCTGACCGGCGGCCGCGACAAGTCGTCGATCCTGGCGGACACCGTCGAGGCGATCATCGGCGCCGTCTACCTCGGCACCGGGCCGGACGAGGCCCGCGATCTCGTGCTGCGGCTGATCGCCCCGCTGACCGCGGATCCGCTGCGCTTCGGCGTCTCGATGGACCCGAAGACGAGCCTGCAGGAGGCGGCGGCCGAGCGCGGCGCGCCCGCCCCGCGCTACGACATCGCCGCGACCGGGCCCGACCACAGCAAGGTCTTCGTCGCGACCGTCATCGTCGGCGGCCTCGTCACCGCTCGCGGCGAGGGGACCAGCAAGAAGGCGGCCGAGATGGCCGCCGCGCTCGACGCGTGGACGCGGCTGTCCGCGACGGCTCCCGGTGAGCCGGTGGCGCCCGCTTCTCCTGCTGCGCCCGCCGCGTCGATCGAGGACTGACCGTGCCCGAGCTGCCCGAGGTCGAGGTGGTGCGGGCCGGTCTCGCTCCCGCCGTCACCGGCTCGCTCGTCACGAGCGTCGAGATCGTCGACGAGCGCTCGCTCAAGCGCCACGTGCACCCGCTCGGCTCCTTCGAGGGGCTGCTGGTCGGGCGACGGCTGCGCGGCGCGGTGCGGCGCGGCAAGTTCCTCTGGCTGCCGGCCGGGCGCGACGAGGCGCTGCTCGTGCACCTCGGGATGAGCGGGCAGGTGCTGCTGCGGACGGCCGACGCGGCGCTCGCGAGACTGACCCGGATCCGGATCGGCATCGAGCATCCCGAGCACGGCGAGCTGGCGCTGCACTTCGTCGACCAGCGGATCTTCGGCTCGATGGCGATCGACACGCTCGCGCCGACCGCCGACGGCGCCCCCGGCGGCTTCGCGGGCGACGACGCGGTGGAGGGCGACTGGCTGCGCGCCGTGCCCTCGCAGGTCGCGCACATCGCCCGCGATCCGCTCGACCCGTTCTTCGACCTCTCCGGCGTCATCGCCGCGCTCGGCCGGCGGAGCAGCGGCATCAAGCGCGCCCTGCTCGATCAGACCCTGGTCAGCGGCATCGGCAACATCTACGCGGACGAATCGCTGTGGGCGGCGGAGCTGCACCCGGAGACGCCGAGCTCGTCGCTGACCGAGCCGCGGATCCGGCGCCTCTTCGCGGAGGTCCGCTCGGTGCTCGAGCGCGCCCTCGCCGAGGGCGGCACGAGCTTCGACGCCCAGTACGTCAACGTGAACGGCGCCTCCGGCTACTTCTCGCACAGCCTCAACGCCTACGGGCAGACCGGGAAGCCCTGCCCGCGCTGCGGCGAGCCGATCGTGCGCGTCCCGTTCATGAACCGCTCGTCGCACCTCTGCCCGCGCTGCCAGCGCGCCCCGCGCTGAAAAGATCGGCGGCCGCGAACCGGCTCCCACGTTCCGACCGACCGAACTCTGTCGCTCGTTGCACCCTCATAGCGATGAGGATGTGCCCCCCGAAGGGGTGCTCGTAGCGAGTCGCGGAAACGGTGGCGTGTAGGTTCTCCGTGCTCCGCCGGAAAGAGCGCGAGAACGGACGACCCGAAAGACGCCGCGATGCCCCTACTGCTTCTCATTCCGCTCCTCATCGCGGCTCCTCTCGTGGTCGCGGTGACGACGCGCAATCCCTGGGCTGCCCTCCTCGCATTCCTTGTGATGTTCGTGGTCAATCGACTCGTGCGGGTCCTGCGGAAGAACCGCTACTTCGCCTCCGAGCACTTCCAGGCGATCAAGGCGGCGAACGCCTCCCTGGTGGGTGAGCACAACGAGGTCGTCGGATATCTGGACGAGATCCGCGCAAGCGGAGCGTTCGAACTCGGCTCCTCCACGAGTGGACAGCACGCGCATCTGGCGTCCTTCGAGAACAACTCCTCCTGGAACTACCGCCGGGATCGGAACGTCGCGACCTATGCGCCCCATATCCACCACGCCTCCCTTCAAGTCGTCCGCAACGCGTCCGCGGACCCGATCAAGTACCTGATGAAGTACTTCTCGGTGCGAGCCGATCACGAGACTCTCAGCGACGTCCAGCGGGTCGCGAACGACATCGCCCGGCTCGAGGCGGCGGTCGGCAATGTGCACGAGCGCGAAGTGGAGATCGTGTCGAGGACGGCCCCGCCGAAGTTCATCAGGAAGCACTACACGCAGGAGTTCTGGGATCAGGTCGGGGCTCGTCTGTCGCCGCTCCAGGTGCCCTATCCGCGCTACTCCTTCGACTACGTCTCGGCGGGCGGCAACAGCGCTCAATCGACCAAGATCGTTCTCGATACGCCGACGCTGGAGGCGCTCTCCGAGACTCTCGCGGAGAAGATCCGCCGAGCGAAGTCTGCGGCAGGACAGCGAGCTCTGATGACGTCGAGACTTCGACGCTTCATCAAGTCCAGGGACAACGAGACCTGCAGGAAGTGCGGCATCTCGACGATGGCCGAACCGCACCTGCTGCTCGAGGTCGACCACATCATGCCGCTCTCTCGCGGCGGCCTGAGCGTGCCCGACAATCTTCAGACTCTGTGCTGGCGCTGCAACAGGAGCAAAGGCGCGAGGATCGGCGTGTGATGACCCGAGGAGCCGGCGGACGCTCGATCGCGCGAGCGCTCAGCGGGCCGCGGTGACGACCGCCTCGAGTCGCGGCCGGATCGATTCGGCCATCATGCTGATCTCCCGTTGAGCGATGCCGGTCGCTCGGGCGGACTCCTCCCAGGGAGCAAGTGACTCGGCGATGCGGATCATTCGCTCACGGCCTTCCTGCGCCGAGAGGCTGAATCCCTCGGCGAGCGCGATCAGCGCCTCCGCTTCGTCGGGCGGTGCATCGGCTCCCATGATCGAAGTGGAACGAGCGCGCCACGGGTCGGGATTCGGATTCACGTCGAACGACGGACTGAGCCTCCATGCGCCGCGCTCGGCGAGGAAGCCGTGATTCCGGAGGTGGTCGTCGGTGTTTCCGAGCGCCACGTTCGCGACGACGCGGTCGAAGAGCTCGTGATGGTCTGCGCGCGGCGAGAAGGAGAGATCGCGGATGGAGTCGGACAGTTCGGCGTAGTCCCGGTGGTCACCGTCGAAGCCGCCCAGGGCGGTCATCGCGCTGATGTAGCCGATCCGCAGGCCGTTCTCCGTGCGGTCGAACCGACGCAGGATCAGGACGCTTCGCCCTCCCACGCGGCTGAGTCTCCGGTGCGGCGTGCGGACACCCGCGCGATCCAGCAGATCCAGGGCGGTCGACTCCCAGGCCATGACGTCCCATTCGTCGCTTCCGTGCGGGAATTTCGCGATCGCCAGCGAGCCGTCCTCGAGGCGCACCGACGCCTTCGGTCGCGCTCCACCCAGACCGGTCGTCCCCGTGTCGAGAAGCTGCTTGACCGCTCGGGTCGGGTCCTCGTCGGCGGAGACGTCGTCTGCAGCCCGCAGGAGCGTCGGCAGGGACAGCAGCGGGGGAACAGTCGAGGGCTCCCCGACGAACGCTTCGCTGCCGGAGACGCGGTAGCGGAGTGCACCCTGGCGGGTGTCGTCACTCACGCCGAGGAGGAAGTCGACGTCGTCGAGGCGGCGAGGTGCGCGGCCCTCCTCGCGCGCGCGGATCCGCTCGGCCTTCTCGACGAGGTTCCGTCCCCAGCGGTCCGGGGCGCTGTCCGAGAAGGCGCGGACGAGGCCGGTCTGGTGCTGCGCGCCGCTCACCAGGGGCAGCGCGGGATCGATGCTCGTTCCTCCGCTGACCAGGTAGTCGGCGTCGTAGAGGAAGGTGGTCGAGACCTCGCCGCGGGTGCGGGTGAAGTGCGCTCGACCGACCAGCAGGGAGCGGCCGTCCTCGTCAGCGAGGACGTCCACGGTGGTCATCGGGCGCGCTTCTTGGTCAGGCGACCGGCGCGCAGTCGGCCGATGTCACTGGCGAGGGGATCCGCGGCAGCGATCGTCTGGTCGAGCACGCCGAGTGCGCGGAGGACCTGAGCGACGCTTCCGAAGCGGACGCCGGGGTCACCTGCCTCGATCTTGTGCACTGTCGCGCGAGTGATGCCGGCGCGCTCCGCGACCTGCTGGGCGGTCAGGCCCAGCACCATCCGCCAGCCGCGGACGTGCTCACCGAGCTCCGTGAGCTGCGTGTCGATCCGGTAGCCGGTCATCCTGATCTCCGTTCCTATGGACGGAATCTTATGCACAACGGCCCGTTATGCGCAGGACTGCATTCTTAAGGAAGGCGCAACTGGCGCACTGGGACGGGTCAGGCCGCGGCCTTCTCCTCGGCGGGGGTGGCGTGCTTGACGTGGGCGATCAGGTGGCCGAGGAGCGAGGCGATCAGGGTGATCGCGGCGGCGATGGCGAGGCCGAGCCAGAGGCCGACGTTCAGCGCCAGGGCGCCGACTCCGGCGCCGACGGCGATCAGGACGACGGCCGTGGCGCGGCGGAACCAGGGCTGGCCCTTGCCGCCGCCGAGGCGCGAGTCGGCGGCGAGGCCGGTGATGGTCGACGTGACGACGACGGTGGTGACGTCCTTGACGGCGATGTGGCGGGCGGTCGCGGCCTGGAGGCCCATCGCGAGGCCCAGCACGCCGGTGACCGTCAGGGCGAGCGGCTCCGGGTGCTCGGGGACGACGCCGAGGACGACGGCCAGCACGGCCATCAGCAGGCCGACGACGGTGAAGAGCCAGGACGAGCGGGTGGTCCAGCCGACCTTGACCGGGCGCAGGACGCGGCCGCCGATCGCGGCGCCGAGCATGAAGCCCACGAGGGCGATGATCGGGCCGACGACGGGGAGGTCGTCGGCGCCGGCGAGCGCCATGCCGAGGATGACGACGTTGCCGGTCATGTTGCCGGTGAAGACCCGGTCGAGGCCGAGGTAGCCGACGGCGTCGATGATGCCGGTCGAGAAGGTCAGGGCGAGCATGAGGCCGAGGTGGACGTTGTCGGTGCGCGTGCGCAGGCGTCGGAACACGGGGGTCCTGTCGTCGGAGGGGGTGGGCGGGGGCCGCGAGATGCCACTTGTGGGCGCCGCCACCGGCGTGTCGCGAGCACAAGTGGCATCTCGCGGAGGTCGGGGCGGGTGCGCCGCCGATCCTGCCATGGATGCGGCCGTGTGCTGCGACACGAGGGCGCAACACGGCGCCGTTACTGTCGGACGGTGCGCGGGGCGGACCCGCGCGGGGAGGCGGCGGAGATGAGCGAGGCGGACGTGAGCGAGGCGGACGTGACCGAGGCGGACGTGACCGAGGCGGACGTGACCGAGGCGGACGTGACCGAGGCGGAGACGCCGGAGGCCGTGCGGCGGGCGGTGTGGGCGGTCCAGCCCGGTGAGGGACTCCCCGCAGGGGTCGAGTACCTGCCGGCGGGGCCCGGGTCGGTGCTGTGGGGGCGGCTGCCCTGCGCGAGCGACCGCGCGGTGCTCACCGTCGACTCCGGGGCCGAGGTCGTCATCGACACGCTCAGTCACGAGGGGGTCCTGGAGGACCAGGGCCGCGATCCCGCGGCGTTCTTCGGCGCGCACGGCGTCGCTCCCGAGGGCGTGCTGCGCGACGCGGTCGAGCTCGCGGCGGCCGGGCCGTTCCGCGACACCGCGGTCGATGGGCCCCACGTCGTCACCGGGCCGATCGCGGTCCGCGGTGCGCAGCCGGGCGACCTGCTCCGCATGACGCTGCTCGAGGCCGAGCCGCGGGTGCCGTACGGCGTGATCTCGAACCGGCACGGGCGCGGCGCCCTGCCGGGGGAGTACCCGCTGGCCGCGGGTCCGTTCAGCGCGTTCGCCCGCGTCGAGGAGGGCGAGGACGGGGTGCGCCGCGGCGTGCTGCCGCTGACGCCCGGCGGGGAGCGGACGGCGCGGTTCGAGCTGCACCCGTTCCTCGGGATCATGGGCGTGGCGGTGGCGGGCGACGAGCGGCCGCACTCGGTGCCTCCGGGAGCGCACGGCGGCAACATCGACATCTCGCTGCTGACGGCGGGGACGAGCGTGTACCTGCCGGTGCAGGTGCCGGGCGCGCTCGCGTACGTCGGCGATCCGCACTTCGCGCAGGGCGACGGGGAGGTCGCGCTGACGGCGATGGAGGCGAGCCTGCGGGTGCGGGTGCGCTTCGAGGTGGTGCCGCGGGCAGAGGCGCTCGAGGCGTTCGGCGAGATCGCCGGGCCGCTCGGCGAGACGGCCGACTTCCTCGTGCCGACCGGGATGGACGAGGACCTCGACGTCGCCGTGCAGAACTGCGTGCGCGCGGCGATCGCGCTGCTGCAGGCGCGGTACGGGATGGACGCCAGCCTCGCCTACGCGTACCTCAGCGCCGCGACGGACTTCAACATCTCGCAGGTCGTCGACCTGGTGAAGGGCGTGCACGCCCGCGTGCGGACGGCGGACTTCGATGCGTGATCCGGTTGACGTCGGTCCGCTCGGTGCCGATCCGCGGGTCACGACGCTGGAGGGCGCGCTGCCCGACGGGCTCGTCGACGCGGTGCTGGCCTACGAAGCCGCGCTGTCGGCCGACGACGTGCCGGCGCTCGCGGACGCGTTCGTCCGGTCGCCGACGACGCTGCGCGGCGACGCCTCGGGGCTCCTGGTCGGGCACGAGGCGATCACGGGGTTCCGCGGGCGGCGCGGCGGGACGCCGGCGCGGGCGATCGCCGAGCTGCACGTGCGAGCTCTCGGGGCGGACGACGCACTGGTGGTGACGGTGAACGCGCCGGCACGCGGCGGGCGCGGCCTGGTCACGCAGCTGTGGACGCGCGAGGGCGGCGTCTGGCGGGTGCGCGCGGCGCAGGTGCAGGCGCCCGCTCCGGCACTCGACCCGCGGGTGTGGCGGGCTGTCGGGGCGCCGCTCGTGCCCGCCTCGGCGCCGGGGCCCCTCGACGGGCTAGACGTGGCGGTGAAGGACCTCTTCGCGATCGAGGGGCAGCGGATCGGCGCCGGGCTGCCGGCGCGGCTGGCGGAGGCGGAGATCGAACGGACCACTGCGCCCGCCGTCGCGATGCTGCTGGCCGCGGGAGCCGCGGTGCGCGGGATCGCGCAGACGGATGAGTTCGCGTACAGCATCGCGGGGCGGAACTCCGGCTACGGGACGCCGCCGAACCCCGCGGTCCCGGGCGCGATCCCGGGCGGCTCCTCGAGCGGACCCGCCACGGCGGTCTCGCTCGGCCAGGCGTCGATCGGGCTGGCCACGGACACCGCGGGGTCGATCCGCGTGCCGGCCTCCTATCAGGGGCTGTGGGGACTGCGGACGACGCACGGCGCCGTGCCGGTGGCGGGGCTGCTGCCGCTCGCGCCGAGCTTCGACACGGTCGGCTGGCTGACCCGCGACCTCGCGACGCTGCGGCGGGTGGCGGGCGTCGCGCTGGCCGGGCTCGCCGAGGTGCCGGCGGGCGGGTTCGTCGTGGCCGACGCGCTGATCGAGCGGGTCGACGCTCCGGTCGCGGCGGCGTTCTCGGCGGTGGTCGAGGGGCTCGGGGCGGAGCGGGTCGTGCTGCCGCCGCTGCAGGAGATGTTCGAGGCGTTCCGCACGGTGCAGGCGGCGGAGGCGTGGGCGTCGGACGGCGACTGGGTCGCGGCGCACCCGGGCGTGCTGGCGCCGGACGTGCAGAGCCGGTTCGATGCGGCGTCGCGGATCGACGCGGCGGCCGAGGCGGTGGCGCGGGAGGCCGTCGCGGGGTTCCGCGCGGCGCTCGATGCGGCGCTGGCGGGGCGGGTGCTGCTGCTGCCGTCGGCGTCGTCGGTGGCGCCGGCGCTCGACGCGTCCGCGGGGGTCATCGATGCGGCGCGGACGGCGACGCTGGGATTGACCTGCATCGCGGGGATCGGCGGGTACCCGGCGCTCTCGGTGCCGCGGCTGAGTGTCGACGGGCGGCCGGTGGGGCTGTGCCTCGTGGGGCCGCGGGGGGCCGATCTGGGGCTGCTGGAGCGGGCGGCGGGGGTGCTGGGGGAGGCGTAGGCGGCGAGAGCCGAGCAGCGTGGGTCTCGATACGCCCGCTGTGCGGGCTACTCGACCAGCATGGGTGAGGGTGCGACCCGTGCGTGAAGCTCGGGCGGGCGCTCGGTCATGCTGGCGAGGAGTCACGGAGTGCCGCATCGAGAACGCCGCGCGCCGAAACGTGGACGAAACGTCTGTTGCATAGGATCCTCGACTGAAACAGGTTTTTCTGCTCGTCCGACTGCGAAGAAGGTGGCTCCCATTCCGACCGCGCCCGAGATCTCGACGTTCCTCCCCATCGATCCGCCGCCCCGGCTGCTGATGGGTCCCGGCCCGATCAACGCCGATCCGCGGGTCCTCCGCGCGATGTCCGCGCAGCTGGTCGGCCAGTACGACCCGTTCATGACCTTGATGATGAACGAGACGCAGGAGCTCTACCGCCGCGTCTTCGCCACCTCGAACGAGAAGACGATGCTCGTCGACGGCACCAGCCGCGCCGGCATCGAGGCCGCGCTCGTGTCGATGCTCGAGCCGGGCGACCGGGTGCTGGTGCCCGTCTTCGGCCGCTTCGGCCACCTCCTCCGCGAGATCGCCCAGCGCTGCGGCGCCGAGGTGCACGTGATCGAGGCGGAGTGGGGGCAGGTCTTCCCCGTCTCGGCGATCGTCGAGGCGATCGAGCGCGTGCGCCCGAAGGTGCTCGCGGTGGTGCACGGCGACACGTCGACGACGATGGCGCAGCCGCTCGAGGAGCTCGGCGCGGTCTGCGAGAAGCACGGCGTGCTGTTCTACACCGACGTCACCGCGTCGCTCGCGGGAAACGCCTTCGGCGCCGACGAGCTCGGGCTCGACGCGGTCTCCGCGGGGCTGCAGAAGTGCCTCGGCGGGCCGTCCGGCTCGGCGCCCGTCACCTTCTCGGAGCGCGCCGTCGCCGTGATCGAGGCGCGCAAGAGCATCGAGGCCGGGATCCGTGACGAGGGCGACGCGGTCAGCGCGCACCCGGTCCGCTCCAACTACTTCGACCTCGGCATGGTCTTCGACTACTGGGGCCCGCGCCGGCTCAACCACCACACCGAGGCCACGACGATGCTCTACGGCGCGCGGGAGTGCGCCCGGCTGATCGTGGAGGAGGGCCTGGACGCCACGATCGCGCGCCACGAGCTGCACGGCGCGGCGATGCTGGCGGGCGTGCAGGGGCTGGGCCTCCGCGTCTTCGGCGACCTCGCGCACAAGATGAACAACGTCGTCGCGGTGCACATCCCGGACGGCGTGAACGGCGACGCGGTGCGCGGCGCGATGCTGGAGGACTTCGGCATCGAGATCGGCACGTCCTTCGGCCCGCTGCACGGCAAGGTCTGGCGGATCGGGACGATGGGCTACAACGCGCGCCAGGACACGGTGCTGACGACCCTCGCCGCTCTGGAGGCGGTCCTGCGGCGCGCGGGCGCCGCGGTCGCCCCGGGCGGCGGCGTCGCCGGCGCGTACGGCGTCTACGACTCCGCCTCGGGAGGCGCGGCGTGAGCGTCGTCGACGCCGCGGCGATCATGGCGCGCTGCGACGAGCTCGCGGCGGTCTCGTGCACCCGCGGCGCGATCGAGCGCGTCTACCTCTCCCCGGAGCACGCCCGCGTCAACGCGATGGCGGCGCGCTGGATGGAGGACGCCGGCATGCGCACCTGGCAGGACGCTGCCGGCAACCAGTGCGGCCGCTACGAGGGCGCGACGCCCGGGCTGCCCGCGCTGCTGCTCGGCTCGCACCTGGACACGGTGCCCGACGCGGGGCGCTACGACGGGATCCTCGGCGTCATGCTCGCGATCGCCGTCGTCTCGCGGCTGAACGCGGCCGGGACCCGCCTGCCGTTCGCGGTCGAGGTCGTGGCCTTCGGCGACGAGGAGGGCACCCGCTTCGGCACCGCGCTGCTGGGTTCCCGCGCCGTCGCCGGCACCTGGGACGAGCACTGGTGGGAGCTGGAGGACGCCGACGGCGTCACGCTGGTCGAGGCGTTCCACGAGTTCGGCCTCGACCCCTCGCGCATCTCCACCGCGGCGCGCGACGCGGGCGACGTGCTCGCCTACCTCGAGACGCACATCGAGCAGGGCCCGTACCTCGAGGAGGCGGACCGCGCGCTGGGCGTGGTCTCCTCCATCGCGGGCGCCCGCCGCTTCGCGCTGACCCTCACCGGCAAGGCCGGCCACGCGGGCGGTGTGCCCTTCGACCGCCGCCGCGACGCCCTGACCGGAGCGGCCGAGGCGGTGCTGGCCGTGGAGCGCATCGCCCGCGAGCACGGCGCGATCGCCACGGTCGGCCGCCTCGAGGCGTTCCCGGGCGCCGTGAACGTGATCCCCGGCCGGGTCGAGTTCTCGCTCGACCTGCGCGCCGAGTTCGACGACGTGCGCGACACGGTGTGGAGCGAGATCGAGCACGCGATGTCCGAGTCCGCTCGCCGCCGCCGTCTCGCGCTGACCGTCGAGGAGACCCACGGGGCGCCCGCCGTCGTCGCCGCGGACTGGCTGCAGGACGTCGTCCGCGCCGGCATCCGCGCCACCGGCGACGAGCAGCCGATGGTGCTGTTCTCGAAGGCGGGGCACGACGCGATGGCGATCGCCGATCTCACCGAGTACGCGATGCTCTTCGTCCGCTGCGAGGGCGGCGTCAGCCACCACCCCGAGGAGAACGTCACGGAGGCCGACGTCGCGACGGCCCTGGACGCCTTCGAGGCGGCGGTGCACGCGTTCGCCGAGGCGCGGGCGGGCCGCGTGTGACGGGCGCCGCGGCGCCGGTCGTCGGGCTCGGCAGCACGACCCAGGTGCCGAGCATCGGGCACCGGATCGACGCGGGCTACGCCTCGCTCTCGCCGCAGGAGCAGCGCGCGGCCGACTTCATCCTCGATCACCTCGGCGACCTCGCCGTCTACACGGCGACCGAGCTCGCCCAGCACAGCGGGGTCTCGAAGGCCACCGTCTCGCGGCTCTTCCGCCGGCTGGGCTTCTCGAACTCGCAGGAGGTGCGCGAGCACGCCCGCGCGCTGCGCAGCTCGGGCGTCCCGGTCGGGCCCGCGTCCGGTGCGCCGGCCGAGGCGCTCGCCGCCCATCTCGAGAGCGAGCACGCGAATCTCCGCCGGCTCGCGACCACCTTCGCCGACGGGCGGCTCGAGGAGTCGGTGCGTCTGCTCTCGGGTGCGCGCGAGGTCGTCGTGATCGGCCTGCGCAACAGCTACCCCGTCGCCCTGCACCTGCGCCAGCAGCTCGCCCAGGCGCGCGCCCGAGTGCGGGTGGCGCCGCAGCCCGGGCAGTCGCTCGGCGAGGAGATCGCCGGGCTGGGCGCGGAGGACGCGGTGGTGCTGGTGGGCTTCCGCCGGCGGCCCGCGTCCTTCGAGGCCGTCGTCGATGTGCTGGCCGCCCGCGGGGTGCCCGTCGTGCTGCTCGCCGACGCGCAGGCGCGGCGCTTCGCCGATCGCTGCGCGGTGTGGCTGGAGTGCCCCGTCGACAGCGAGGCGGCGTTCGACAGCTACGCGGCGGCGATGAGCGCGGTCGCCGTGCTGGCGTCCGGTGTGCTGGGCGCGGTGCCGCGCGGGTCGCGCGAGCGCATCGCGGGCATCAGCACGCTCTACGCCGAGCTGGCGGAGCTGGAGGAGCGGCCGTGAGCGCCGAGGCGGCCGAGCTGATCCGGGCGCACGCGCGCCACCCGGTGGGCCGGGACGAGTCGGCGCCCGCCGAGGTGCGGGGCCGGGCCGAGGTGCGGGGCCGGGCCGAGGTGCGGGGCCGGGCCGAGCTGCTCACCCCGACCTGCGGCGACCGGATCGAGGTCCGCGTCTCCGGGAGCGCGACGGCGCTGGCGATCCGGTGGAGCGGGCGCGGCTGCGAGGTGTCGCAGGGGTCGGCGTCGCTGCTGGCCGACGAGCTCGACGGGCTCGACGCGGGCGCTGTCCGGGATCGGACGGCCGCCTTCCTCGCCGCGATGGCGGAGCACGACGCGATGAGCGGCCGCGGCGCGACACCCGGCCGCGCCGAGACTCCCGGTGTCGACTCCGGACCGCCGCTCGGCGACGAGGCGGCCCTGCTGCTGGTCGCCGCGAATCCGGTGCGCTCGGTCTGCGCCACGCTGGCCTGGCGCGCCCTGCGCGACGCGCTCGAGCAGAGCGGCCTCGACGAGGGCGGCGCGGGATGACCGGGTCAGCCCGGTCCGTCGCGGTCGGCGCCCGAGAAGAGGTCGCCGCACTCCACCTCGAGCACCCCGTGCCGCGCCAGGTACTCGCGGGCCCCCGCGTCGCCGGAGAGCGACGCGGCGAGCGGCCGCCAGTGCATGCGGCCGAGGAGCACCGGATGGCCGGGCCGACCGCGGTAGGTCGCGCGGGCGAGCACCGCCGGATCCGCGGGGGACTCGCGCAGCAGCCGCTCACCGACCGCTGCAGGCTCGTCGGGCAGATCGACGAGCGTCACCAGGGCGGCGTCCCCGATCGCGGCGTCGAGACCCGCGCGCAGGGAGGCGGACAGGCCCTCGGCCCAGTCCTCCGCGACGGCGACCGCCGCGCGCTCCGGCACCCGCTGCCGGGCCTCGTCGGCTCCGGCCCCCAGCACGACCAGCACGCGCGCGCAGCCGACGGCCTCGAGCCGCGAGACGGCGCGCTCGACCCAGCTCACGCCCACCAAATCGCGGCGCAGGGCCTTCGGGCCGCCCGCCCGGCGTCCGGCACCGGCGGCGAGCACCACCCCCACCACGTCCATCCGACCATCGTGCCGCACACCCGGCGCCGACGAGGAGCCTCCATGACCGACTCCACTCCCGACTCCGCTCCCGACTCCGCTACCGACTCCGCTACCGACCACGCCCCGGACTTGTCGCGGCTGCGCGACGCGCTGCTGGCGTGCCTCGCCGTCCCGCGCTGGGCCGACGAGGTCGCCACCGGCGCGCCGTACGCCTCCGCCGACGCCCTCGCCGCGGCGGCCGACGCGAGCGCGCGCACGCTGACGGCCGACGAGGTGGAGGCGGCGCTCGCCGACCACCCCCGGATCGGCGAGCGGCACGCGGGGTCCGGACGGTCCTCCGAGTTCTCCGCCGCGGAGCAGGCGTCCAGCCTGTCGCCGGACGAGGCGCTGGCCGAGCGGCTGCTGGCCGGCAACCTCGCCTACGAGGAGCGCTTCGGCCGGGTGTTCCTCATCCGGGCGGCCGGACGCGACCGGGCCGAGATCGTCGCCGAGCTGGAGCGCCGCCTCGCCCTGGACGACGAGACCGAGCGCGGGATCGTCGCCGAGCAGCTGCGCGAGATCACCGTGCTGCGGACCCGCGCGCTCGGGCCGGGGACCGGCGCGGTCGCGGAGGCGAGCCGATGAGCGCGCACCGCAGCCACGTCACGACGCACGTGCTCGACGCGGTGCTCGGCCGGCCCGCGCAGGACGTGCCCGTCGCGCTCGAGGCCCGCGGCGAGTCCGGCTGGGAGCCGATCGCGTCGGCCCGCACGGACGCCGACGGCCGCGTCGCCGAGTTCGGCCCGGCGGCGCTGCCCGCGGGCGTCTACCGGGTCGTCTTCGACACCGCCGCCTACTTCCAGCGCTCGGGCACGGAGTCGTTCTACCCCGAGGTCGTC
This sequence comes from Rathayibacter sp. VKM Ac-2856, assembly GCF_013205055.1. Lineage (GTDB taxonomy): Bacteria > Actinomycetota > Actinomycetes > Actinomycetales > Microbacteriaceae > Rathayibacter. The sequence continues at coordinate 619,272 of NZ_JABMLF010000001.1, read as the reverse complement.
GTCGCATTCCGGCTCGAGGACACGGCGGCGCACTTCCACATCCCGCTGCTGCTGAGCCCGTTCGCCTACTCGACCTACCGGGGGAGCTGAGCGTGCAGCTCCGCGATCTCCTCGATGCGCCGACCCTGCGGATCCGCGCCGTGCACACGACGGAGGAGGCGCTCGCGCGCGAGGTGAACTGGACGTTCACCACCGATCTGCTCGACCCGAGGCGCTACCTCGCCCGCGACCAGCTCGTGCTCACCGGGATGATGTGGCGGCGCACCGCGGCGGACAGCGAGACGTTCGTCGCGGCGGTCGCCTCCTCCGGCGCCGTCGCGCTGCTGGCCGGCGAGGGGCTCCTCGGCTTCGTGCCGGACGATCTGGTCGCGGCCTGCCGGGCGCACGGGGTCGCGCTCTTCGCGGTGCCGGCCGACGTCTCCTTCGCCTCGATCACCGCGCACCTCTCGAACGCGCTCGCGGGCGACCGGGTCGCGCGGCTGACCGCTGGGCTCGCGCGCCAGCGACAGCTGCTCACCGAGGTCTACCGCGGGCAGCTGCTCGACGAGCTGATCGCCCGCACCTCGACCGAGCTGGGGCGGCCGGTGCGCGTGCTCACCGCGACCGGTCGCGCGGCCGCCGCGTCCGCCGATCCGCTCGGTGCCGAGGAGGTCGATCGCGTCGTCGAGGCCGCGCTCACCGCGCGCCGCACGCCGGTCACCGTGCCCGACGCGCACGGCGGCGTGCTGTCGATCCTGGCCGTCGCCGGAGCGGAGGAGCACCGCGCCGCCTCGTGGTTCGTCGTCGTCGCCGGCGACTGGAACGAGTGGCACCCCTCCCTGCTCGACGCGATCACCGAGCTCACCGGCGTGGTCGGGCTCTACCGGCTGCAGCGCGAGGCGGCGCTGCTCGCCGACGCAGCGCTCGCCGATCGGCTGCTCGAGCTGATCGACGAGGACAGCGAGCAGCCCGAGACCGCGGTGTACCTGCGCCAGCTGGGACTGGGCGGCGTCGAGCGGTTCGCCGTGCTGGCGGCCGCGGTGGACGGCGACGGCGATCTCGCGCGCGCGGTGCTGACGGACGCGGTGGCGCACCTCGGCCGTGCCGTGGTCGGCCGGGACGCGGACGGCGCGGTGGCGCTGGTCCCGGTGACGGACGAGGACGCGCTGCCCGTGGTGACGGGGGCGCTCCGGCGCCTCGGACCCGCGCTCGGCGGGGCGGTGCTGCGGGTGGGAGTGAGTGCGCCGAGCCCGCTGCCCGCGCTCGGCGGGGCGCTGCGGTCGGCGCGGTACGCGCTGCGGCTGCCGTCCGCGCCGGGGGACGGCTCGCCGGTGCGGATCGGGACGGCCGGCGAGGTGACGTCGGCCGTGCAGCTGCTGAGCGCGGTGCCCGACCACCTGCGCGCGGTGTTCGTCGAGCTCGTGCTCGGCCGGCTCCTGGAGCACGACGCGCGCTACAACTCGCAGCTCGTGGCGACGCTCGCGGCGTTCCTCGACTGCGGCGGCTCGTGGGTGCGCGCGGCCGAGCAGACGCACCTGCACCTCAACACGGTCCGCTACCGCATCGCGCGGGTGGAGGAGCTGACCGGGCGCGACCTGTCGAACACGTCCGACCGCGCCGACCTGTTCCTCGCGCTGCAGCTGCGCTGAGCGGCGGGGCGGCGCGGGGTCTCGATACGCCCCTTGCGGGGCTACTCGACCAGCAGGAATGCATGCTGATCGAGTAGCCCGCGGAGCGGGCGTATCGAGATCCACCTGAGCAGGGACGCGGGGTCTCGATACGCCCCTGCGGGGCTGCTCGACCAGCATGGTGCGGCTCTGCGGACCCGTGCGGGTCAGTCGCGCGGCGCCGGGGCGACGACGCGGCGGCCCCGCACGTGGACCGCGGCGATCGCGGGCTCGCGCAGGCCCAGGAGCAGGGCGAAGAGGAGCTGCGCCGTCGCCTCGGCGGCGTCGTCGGCGCGGATCCCGAGCGCGAGCACGTCGGCGAGCGGCTCCCACCGGTCGGGCTCGATGCGGAGGAAGTCCGCGTCCTTGCCGAGGTCGAAGTTGCCGAAGCGGTCCTCCATGTCGAGCGCCCGCGCTCCCGCCAGCGTCGCGGTGAAGAGCAGCTGCGCCGGGTGCAGCGCGATCGACGCGTCGCCCTCCTCCGACAGGTGCACCTTGAAGGCGTCGTTCGCCACCCGCGAGAGCAGCCACTCGTCGCCCGCGCCGATGTCGCTCCCGAGCGCGATCGTCACCCCCGCGGCAGCCGTCCGCCGCCAGGGCATCGTCCCCGAGCCGAGGAACTGCTGCGAGGTCGGGCAGTGCGCGATCGAGGTGCCGGTCGCGGCCATCCGGTGCAGCTCCTCGTCCTGGCAGTGCACGGCGTGCGCGAGGATCGTCCGCCGGCCGAGCAGCGACGATCCGCCGCGCAGCGAGCCGGGCAGGAACAGCCCGTCGTAGGTGTCGAGGTAGCTGCGGGTGCCGAAGCCGGCCAGGACCGCCGCGATCTCGCCGTCGCCGGGCCGGTCGTTCTCGTTGAGGTGGCTGTGCACGTAGACGCCGCGGTCGCGGACCCCGTCGTAGAGCTCGCCGAGTGCGGCGAGCGTCCGGGTCGTCACGGACAGCGAGAAGCGCGGGACGATCGCGACCTGAAGCAGGGCCGTCGCGGGGTCCCCGGTGTCGACGGCGTGCCAGCGCTCGATCTCGTCGACGACGAGCGCCAGGGCCTCGTCCTCTCCGGTGACCAGCGCCGCGGCCGAGGGCGGGCCGACGGTCTGCAGGCCGCGACCCGAGACCGTCCGCAGCCCCGCCTCGAGGCTCTGCTCGAACAGCGCGTCCTGCGCGTGCGGGAACGCCGAGCCGAAGACCATCGCGGCCGTCGTGCCCGCGCACACGCGGCGGCGGGTGAAGGCGCGCGCGACGCGGCCGGCGAACTCCTCGTCGGCGAGCCGCGACTCCGCCGGGAAGATCGCCGTGTCGAGCCACTCCAGCAGCTGCCCGCCGCCGTGCGCGTCGGTCGAGTAGGTCTGCGGGAAGTGCAGATGGGTGTCGACGAAGCCGGGCAGGAGGATCGCGCTCGCGTCCCCGGTCACCGGCCAGTCCGCGAAGTCCCGGGGGAGCGCCGCGTACGGCCCGACCCAGAGGATCGTCCCGGCGTCCCCGACGACGAGGGCGCCGTCCGGGATCGAGACGAGGGCGTCCGCCGCGGTCTCGACGGTGGGCCGGCCCGTCACGTGCAGCACGTGGCCGCGGTGCACCCCGCGGGGTCCCACCGCATCGGCGCCTGCGCTCGCCCCTGCGCTCGACCCCTCGACCCGGCCGGCCCCTGCGCTCACACCAGGCCCGAGTAGGCGCGCCAGGCGGGCCCGGCGTCCGGCGCGTCGTCGCGGGTGACGGCGGCCTGGATCAGCCCGTAGGGCCGGTCGGCGGCGTGGTAGACCTCGTTGTCGTTCTCGACGCCGAAGGGCGAGAGGTCGTAGAGGAAGTGGTGCTTGTTCGGAGCGGAGAGGCGCACCTCGACGATCTGCGGGAACTCCTCGAGCACCGCCTTGCCCATCTCGAACAGCGTCTGCTGCAGGGCGAGCGAGTGCACGGTCGCGAAGCGGCTGATCATCAGCGCCTTCACCCCGGCGTAGACGGCCTCCCAGTCGGCGGCGGCGATCTCCTCGTCCGAGAGGGCGAAGCGCCACTTCGCGACCAGCGACGTCGCCATCACGCGGTCCCGGGTGGGCGGGAGCACGGTGTACGGGTCGGTGAGGAAGCCGTGGAACTCCGAGCCGGTGGACTTGAGGATCGTCAGGTCCTTGAAGCCGCCGGTGATCCAGACCTGCTGGGCGTCGCCCTCGCCCTCGACGGTGACGGAGGCGGTGCGCACCTCCTGGCCCTTGCGGACCCAGGTGTGGTCGTGCTCCGCGCCGTCGACGAGGACCCGCTCCCAGGCGAACTCCTCGATCTCGATCCGCGCGCCGCTGACGGTGGGCGTGCCGTCGACGAAGTGCCGCGCCAGCTCGAGGCCGTACGCCTCGATCGAGCGCAGCCCCTTCTCCTTCGCGAAGGAGTACGCCGTCTGCTTCTGCGTGTCCGTGGGCAGGACGGCGGACTGGTCGCCGGTCAGGTGCGCGGCCTCGAAGTCGCCGCGCAGGGCGGTCGAGACGTTGACGTCGTGGATCTCGTGCCGGGGGCTGTCGCGGTAGATCCGGACGACGCGGTTCTCGGCCTTCCCGTACTGGTGGTCTCCGAGGATGATCGACATGTCCGCTCCTGTTCGCGTTCGGTGGTTCGTGCGGCCGGCTCCGCGCCGGTCGGTCCTGAGCGGCCTCCGCCCGGCGATCCGGTGACGGTGCCCGCCGTGGGGCCGTCTGCCAGGATGCCGCTCGCGCCGCGCCCCGCGCACCGGCGGAGTGCTCAGCGTCCGCGACCCGTCCGCCCCGAGTCTTGTGCGATCCGCCCGGAAGGCGGGTGCGAACCGCAGGAGTTCACACGGCCGAAACCTGGCCGGAACACGGCGGCGGCCAGGGGTGCTCGGGCCGTCAGGGATGCGCGAGCGGTCAGGGGCGCTCGAGCAGCCGGCCGACCGGCGCCGCCGTGTCGCCGGTGACCTGGACTCCGCCGACCCAGGTCGCCGCGACGGCGCCGCGCAGCACGCGGCCGTCGTAGGCGGAGACCTTGTTCTTGTGCGAGAGCGCGTCGACGTCGACCGGGGCGGCCGCGTCGGGCTCGAACGCGACGAGGTCGGCGTCCGCTCCGGCGCGCAGCAGGCCCTTCTGCCCGAGGCCCGCGAAGGCGGCGGTCGCGGTCGACATCCAGGCGACGACCTGCTCGAGCGGGATCCCGCGCTCGCGCGCCCCCGTCCAGACCGCGCGGAAGCTCAGCTCGAGGCCCGAGATGCCGCCCCAGGCGAGGCCGAAGTCGCCGTCGTGCGCGAACTTGAGCTCGGCCGTGGCGGGGGAGTGGTCCGACGCGATCAGGTCGATCGTCCCGTCCAGCAGGCCCTTCCAGAGCAGCTCGCGGTTGCGCTCGTCCCGGATCGGCGGGCAGCACTTGAACTGCGTTCCGCCGTCGGGGATCGTCTCGGCGTCGAAGGTCAGGTAGTGCGGGCAGGTCTCGGCGGTGATCCGGAGCCCCTCGGCCTTCGCCTCGCGCAGCAGCGGCAGCGCCTCGGCGGAGGAGAGGTGCAGGATGTGCGCCCGGCCGCCCGTCTCGCGGACGGCCTGGATCACGTGGGCGATCGCCGAGCGCTCGGACACCGGCGGCCGCGAGTCGACGAAGGCGCCGTAGGAGGTGCCGCCGTCGTTCTCGCTCGCCGCGAGCTCGTCCGGGTCCTCCGCGTGCACGATCAGCAGGCCGTCGAACGCGGCGATCTCGCGCATCGCCTCGAACAGCTGCTCGGTGCTCAGGTGCGGGAACTCGTCGACCCCGCTCGGCGAGAGGAAGCACTTGAAGCCGAAGACGCCCGCGTCGTGCAGGGCGCGGAGGGTGCCGAGGTTCTCCGGGACCGCCCCGCCCCAGAAGCCGACGTCGACGAGCGCCTGCGGACCGGCCGCGGCCTTCTTCGCCTCGAGTCCCGCCACGGTCGTGGTGGGCGGGATCGAGTTCAGCGGCATGTCGATGATCGTGGTGACCCCGCCGGCGGCGGCCGCCCGGGTCGCGGAGGCGAAGCCCTCCCACTCGGTGCGGCCGGGCTCGTTCACGTGCACGTGCGTGTCGACGATGCCGGGGAGCAGCACCTGCCCGGCGGGGAGGACGACCTCCTCGAGCGTCTGCCACGGCGCGTCGACGTCGCCGACGGCGACGATGAGCCCGCCCGCGACGGCGACGCTGGCGGGGTGCACGCCGTTCTCGGTGAGGACGGCGGAGGAGCGGATCACGAGGTCGAGCGAGGGGGAGTCGTCGGGCATGGGTTCGACCATATACTCGGCATGTTTCCCGCGTGTGAGCGCCCGCCGACCGCACGACCCGCCGGTGCCGTCGCCTCCCGCCCGTCGACGTCGGAGGCCGCCGTGCTCGAACTCGCAGTCCCGATCCTCGAGCGCGTCGAGGCCGGCGAGCGCGTCGCCGTGGTCACCGTCACCCACGTCTTCGGCTCCGCCCCGCGTGCCCTCGGCTCCTCGATGGCGGTCGACGCGGACGGCAGCGCGATCGGATCGATCTCCGGCGGCTGCGTCGAGGCCCAGGCCTACGCGCTGGCGCAGGAGGTGCTCGGCACGGGCGGCTCCGGCTCGGAGCACTTCGGCTTCGACGACGAGGCGGCGTTCGCGGCCGGGCTCTCCTGCGGCGGGCAGCTGCGGGTCTTCGGCCACACCGTCGACGCGGGCTCCGGCGCCGTGCTCGCGGAGCTGCGCGCGGCGCGGGCGGGCCGGCCGGCGGGGCTCTCGATGATCGTCGGCGGCCCCGACGAGCTCGTCGGCCTGGTGCTGACGGGGGCGACGCGGGCGCAGGACGTGGTGGGACGCTCCCTCGACGAGGACACCGTGCGCCGCATCCTGGCCGAGCGGGCCGCCCGGCTGGCCTCGGGCCGCTCGGCGACGGTCGAGCTCGCCTGCCAGGGCGTCGAGCTCGAGGTGGCGCACATCGTCAGCGCCGAGAGGCCGCGGCTGCTGATCTTCGGCGCCGTCGACTTCTCCGCGGCGCTCTGCGCGGCCGGGGCGCTGCTGGGCTACCGGGTGACGGTCTGCGACGCGCGACCGGTGTTCGCGACGACGGAGCGGTTCCCCGGAGCCGACGAGGTCGTCGTCGACTGGCCCTCCGACTACCTCGCGAGGACGGCCGTGGACGAGCGGACGGTGATCGCGGTGCTCACCCACGACGAGAAGTTCGACGTGCCGCTGCTGGAGACGGCGCTCACCCTGCCCGCCGCGTACGTGGGGGCGATGGGCTCGCGGCGCACCCACGAGCGGCGGCTGCGGCTGCTGCGCGAGGCCGGCGTGGCGGAGGAGTCGTTGGCCCGCCTGCACTCGCCGATCGGCCTGGACATCGGCGCGTCGACGCCGGAGGAGACGGCGGTGTCGATCCTGGCGGAGGTGCTGGCGGTGCGCTCCGGAGCGTCGGGTGCTCCGCTGGCGGCGCGGAGCGGGCCGATCCACGCGACACGCTGACCTGCACGATCCGCGCCGTCCCGGACCGGATCGCGCCGCCTCGCCGTGAGCGCGCCAGGAAGGCGACAGGGGAGTCGCGGGGCTGTGATCACGGCGGCGTTCCGCCGACCGAGTCCGCTCGACGCCCGACCTTCCTCCTCCTCCGCTGAGCGGCGCCGGTTGTCCGATGCGAAGGTGATCCCGCCGTGCGCGGGCGTCCGCACGCGGCAGGAAGGGGCGACGGCGTCGCGTCTCCTGCAGATCGAACCCGGAGCACCCGCGCCCGGGGAGGAAACCGCCGCGAAACACCGCGCTGCCATGCTCGGAGGATGCAGCGCCACGTCATCACCGGAGCCCACGTCGCCACCGTCGACGCCGCCGGAGCCGAGCACTCCGGCGGCCACGTGGTCGTCGACGATCGGCGGATCGTCGCGGTCGGCGCCGGAGCACCACCCGCCTGGGCACTGGACGGCCGTGCGCCGACCGGGCTCCCGTCGCCGGAGCCCGTCGTGCTCACCCGCGTCGACGGCCGCGGCCACCTGCTGACCCCGGGGCTCGTCAACACCCACCACCACCTCTACCAGTGGCTGACGCGCGGCTGGGCGCAGGACTCGATCCTCTTCGACTGGCTGGTCGCGCTGTACCCGGCCTGGTCGCGGATCGACGCCGACCTCACCCGCTCGGCGTCGCTCGGCGCGATGGGCGTGCTCGCGCGCTCGGGCTGCAGCACCGTCGGCGATCACCACTACGTCTTCCCGCGCGGCTCCGGCGACATCGTCGGCGGGATCGTCGATGCGGCCTCCACGCTCGGGCTGCGCCTGCATGCGACCCGGGGATCGATGGATCTCGGCGAGTCGCAGGGCGGGCTGCCGCCGGACTTCGCGGTCGAGACCACCGCCGCGGCGCTGCGGGCCAGCGGCGAGGCGGTCGCGCGCTACCACGACGCCTCCTCGGACGCGATGGTCCGCATCGCGATCGCCCCGTGCTCGCCCTTCTCCGTGACGCCGGATCTGCTGCGGGAGTCCGCGGTCCTCGCCCGGCAGCTCGGCGTGCGGCTGCACACGCACGGCTCCGAGACGATCGAGGAGGACGCCTACACGCGCGAGGCCTTCGGGATGTCGCCCACCGACTACCTCGAGTCGCTGGGCTGGCTCGGCGACGACGTCTGGATGGCGCACGGCGTGCACCTCGACGACGACGCGATCGCGAAGTTCGCGGCCACCGGGACCGGAGTCGCGCACTGCCCGTCCTCGAACGCCCGGCTCGCGGCGGGGATCGCGCCGATCCCGCAGCTGCTGGCGGCGGGGGCACCGGTCGGGCTCGGCGTGGACGGAGCGGCGTCGAACGAGTCGGGGCAGCTCGGATCCGAGATCCGCGCGGCCGTGCTGATGAACCGGCTCCGCGCGGGCGCCGACCGGATGAGCGCCCGCCAGGCGCTCTCGATCGCGACGATCGGCGGGGCGCGCGTGCTCGGCCGCCAGGACGAGATCGGCTCGATCGAGGTGGGCAAGCTCGCCGACCTCGCGCTGTGGCGGATCGACGGGATCGAGCACGCCGGCATCGCCGACCCGGTCGCGGCCCTCGCCCTCGGCGCGCAGCCGCCGCTGACGCTCCTGCTCGTGAACGGCCGGCCCACGGTGTCGGAGGGACGCCTCGTCACCGCGGACGAGGAGGCGATCGCCCGCGAGGTCGCCGCCGCGAGCGCGGAGCTGGCGTCGCGCGTCTGACGCCTGCTCGCGGGGTCTCGATACGCCGCTGCGCGGCTACTCGACCAGCATGGAGCGCGCGCCCGCGGGGTCTCGATACGCCGCTGCGCGGCTACTCGACCAGCATGGAGCGCGCGCGGCATGCGCGCGCTGGTGCCCATGCCGATCGAGCAGCCCGCGCCCGGTACATGCTGATCGAGTAGCCCGCGGAGCGGGCGTATCGAGATCCGCCGCGATCGAGCCTCAGCCGGGAGGTGCACCCGCGTCGACGGCCGTCACCGGCGCCGCGTCCGGGTGCAGCAGGCGCCAGACGCGGTCGCGCGAGAGGGGCAGCGCGTGCGGCCGCACGCCGATCGCGTCGCGCACCGCGTTCGCGAGCGCCGGCGCCACCGGGTTGTACGGCGCCTCGCTCATCGACTTCGCGCCGAAGGGCCCGAGCTCGTCCGCCGTGTCGGCGAAGAGGACCTCCGTCGGCGGCACGTCGGCCATCTGCGGGATGTGGTAGTTCCGCAGGATCGCCGTCGTCACCGTGCCCTCGCCGTCGAGGATGACTTCCTCGTACAGCGCCGAGCCGATCGCCTGCGCGACTCCGCCCTCGACCTGCCCGCGGCACTGCGCCGGGTTGATCACGAAGCCCGCGTCCGCCGCCTGCACCGACTGCAGGATCCGCACCTCGCCGGTCGGCTCGTGCACCGCGACGCGGAACCCCTGCACGTTGAACGCCAGCGAGCGCTGCGCGCCGTCCTCGCTGCCGGTCGCCGAGACCGGACCGCCGGCGGCGAGCACCAGGTCGGCCCAGCTCACCCGGGTGCCGTCGGCGGCGAGCAGTCCCGCGTCGTCGGTCTCGAACTCGCTGCCGTCGTGGCCGGTCAGCCGCTTGGCGAGCGAGCGCAGATCGGCCAGCAGCCGCAGCGCCGCGCTGTAGACGGCCTTGCCGGCCACGACCGTCCCCGCGCTGCCGAACGCGCCGGTGTCGTAGCGGGCGGCGGCGGTGTCCGACTGGCGGATCCGCACCCGGTCGGCCGAGGCCCCGAACGCGCTCGCCACGAGCTGGGTGTGCACGGTCGTCGTGCCGTTGCCGAACTCCGCCGTGCCGACCCCGATCGTCAGCACGCCCTCGGCGTCGACCGAGACGGTGGCCTCCGAGAAGTGGCCGCGTGGGGGCAGAGTCGCGATCATCGCGACCGCCATGCCGCGCCCGGTGCTCCAGCCCGGACCCTCGGGGGCCGCGGTGCCGGTCGCGCGGTCGAGCGCCGCCTCGGCGAGATCGAGGCACTGGTCGAGTCCGTAGGAGGCGAAGCCGATGTCGTCCCCCTCCTCGTGCGTGACGACGAGCGGCTCGCCGGGCTTCACCGCGTTGATCCGCCGCAGCTCGAACGGGTCGATGCCGAGCTCGCGGGCCAGCTCGTCCATCGCCGACTCGATGCCGAAGATCACCTGGCCGAGGCCGTAGCCGCGGAACGCGCCCGAGGGCAGGTTGTTCGTGTAGACGGCCTGCGCGTCGACGCGCTTGTTCGGCGCGCTGTAGACCGAGACCGACTCCGAGGTGCCGTGGAACATCACCCCGGGGCCGTGGTTGCCGTAGGCGCCGGTGTCCGAGAGCACGTCGATGCTCATCGCGGTCAGCCTCCCGTCGCGGCGCGCGCCGAGCCGGACGTCCACCTGCATCGGGTGGCGGCAGGGCGCCATCGTGAACTCGTCGGAGCGGGTGAACTCGAACTGCACCGGCCGCCCGGTCGCGAGCACGGCCAGCGCGACGACGTCCTCCGTGAGGATCTCCTGCTTGCCGCCGAACCCGCCGCCGACCCGCGCCGTGAAGACGCGGACGCTCGAAGGATCGCGGTCGAAGATCCGGGCGATCTCGTCGCGGACGAGGAACGGCACCTGGGTGGAGGTGCGCAGCACCAGCTCGTCGCCCTCCAGCCAGCCGATGGTGCCGTGGGTCTCGAGCGCGGTGTGCGCGACGCGCGAGGTGCTCCAGCGTCCGTCGACCACCACGTCCGCCTCGGCGAAGCCCGCGGCGACGTCGCCGTGCTCGCCGTGCAGCTCGGCGACCACGTTCGAGCCGGGGTCGGCGATGCGCGAGGCGATCGGGTCCTTGTCGGCGTGCAGGAGCGGGGCGCCGGGCGCGCGCGCCTCCTCAGGATCGAAGACGGCCGGCAGCAGCTCGTACTCGACCTCGATCGCGCGGCAGGCGGCCTCCGCCACTCCCACCGACTCGGCGACCACGACCGCGATCCGCTGCCCGCGGAAGCGCACGACGGTGTCGAGCATCCGGGTGTCGTCCGGGTCGTCCAGCCGCGACTCGTGCCGGGCCGTGGAGTAGAGGATGTCGGGGACGTCGGCGGCGGTCAGCACGGCGACGACGCCGGGCATCGTCGCGGCCACGGCGGTGTCCATCGAGAGGATGCGGGCGTGCGCGTGCGGGCTCTGCAGCACCTTCAGGTGCAGCAGCCCGGGCACGGCGACGTCCAGCGTGTAGGGCTCCCGGCCGGAGACCACGCGGCGGCCGGCGGGGGCGCCGAGCGAGCGGCCCACCCGCGACTCGTCGGCGGTGGCGCGGCCGGTGCGGCGGACGGGCGTGAGTCCTTCCGGCTGGGCGCAGGCGTGCTCTACGACGGCCTCGCGGATCGGCCGGTAGCCGGTGCAGCGGCAGAGGTTGCCCTTCATCAGCCGGGGCAGGTCCTCCTCGCGCGCCCCCTCGAGCGCGCTCGCGGTGACGACCATGCCGGCCGTGCAGAAGCCGCACTGGAAGGCGGCGTGGTCGACGAACGCCTGCTGCACGGCGCCCGGCTCCTCGGGCGTGCCGAGACCGGCGGCGGTGGTGACCTCGCGGCCCTCGACGCGGTGCGCGGGGTAGAGGCAGGAGTGGAAGGGCGTGCCGTCGACGAGCACCGAGCACGCGCCGCAGTCGCCGGCGTCGCAGCCCTTCTTGACCTCGAAGTGCTCGTGATCGCGCAGCAGCGTCCGCAGCACCTGACCGGGGCGGGGCGAGGCGTCGACCGGCTCGCCGTTGACGGTGAACCTCATGCTGCGCCTCCCGCGCTCGGGCCCGGCGCGCCGGTCGGCTGCAGCTCGATCCGGATCTCCTCGGCCAGCACCCCCACGACCGCGCGCCGCCAGTCGGCCGCACCGTGCGGGTCGGTGAACCAGGTCGTGATGCCGTCGAGCGCGGCGGCGAGCTCGTCGGCGGAGGGGAGCGCGGGCCGGCGCAGCAGCTCCGGGCGGATCGTCGCGGCCGTCACCGCGAGCACGAAGGAGCCGTCGGCGTCGACGCGCCCGATGACGACCGCTCCGGAGCGGCCGAGCGGCGAGAGCGCGGTCTTGCGGTAGGCGGTCCGCGCCTCCAGCGCCCGGCGCGGGAACTCGATCGAGCGGATCACGTCGCCGTGGCCGAGCGAGGTGGTCATGTTCCCCGTCACCAGCTCGGCGACGGGCACGAGCGCGTCCGAGCCGTCCGCCCGCCAGATCAGGGCCTCGGCGTCGAGCGCCGCGGCGAGGCTGATCATCGGGCCGGCCGGGAGGGCGTTGGCGATGTTGCCGCCGACGGTCGCGACGTTCCAGATCTTGAACGAGCCGAGCAGCGCGGTGCAGCACTGGAAGAAGAGCGGGTGCGAGGGCCGGCCGCTGTCGGGCATCGCGGCGAGCTCGGCGAGGGTGCAGGTCGCGGCGATCGAGAGCCCCTCGGGCGTCGCGCGGTGCGGCTCCCAGCCGAAGCCCTGCAGATCGAGCAGCTCGTCGAGGTGGTCGTGCGGGAGCGAGAACACCCACGATCCGCCGCCGATCACCGCGGTGCGCGGCCCCATCGCGGCCAGGTCGGCGCGCTCGCGGACGACGCGCACCCGCTGGATCGTGTTCAGGTCCATGCCGCGCCCTCCGCTCCGTGCGCCGACGGCGCGCTCTCCTCAGTGAACCCCACCCGTATGACGCTCGTGTTTCGCACTGCGGCGATCACGGTCAGCCGAGCGAGGCGACCCACTCCGAGCTGCCGTCCACGAACGACTGCTCCTTCCAGATCGGCACGGTCGCCTTGATGTCGTCCACGAGCGCCGCGCAGGCCTCGAAGGCCGCGGCGCGGTGGGCGGAGGCGACGGCGCAGGCGAGCGCGAGGTCGCCGACCACCAGGTCGCCGACCCGGTGCACCGCGGCGACCCGCACCTCCGGGAACCGCTCGGCGATGCGCCGGGCCGAGGCGACCAGCGCGGCCGGCGCCTCCGGGTGCGCCTCGTAGGAGAGCCGCAGCACGCCGCGCCCCTCGTCGTGGTCGCGCACGACCCCGGCGAAGGTGACGACGGCGCCGTGGGCGGGGGAGTCGACGGCCTGCTCGCACTCGTCGACGGTGATGGGCTCGCGGGCGAGCCGGGCCAGGGCGACGGGATCAGCGGACATGGTCGCCTCCGCCGAGCTGGTCGAGGAGGTGGCCGATGACCGGATCGAGCACGTCGATGCCGTCGCGGACGCCGCCGGGGGAGCCGGGGAGGTTCACGATCACGCTCCGGCCGCTGACGCCCGCCCGGCCGCGGCTGAGCACGGCGGTCGGCACGTGCGCGGCGCCGCGAGCGCGGATCGCCTCGGCGAGTCCCGGCAGCTCGCGCTCGAGCAGCGGCGCGGTCTGCTCCGGAGTGACGTCGCTCGGCGCGACGCCGGTGCCGCCGGTGGTGATCACGACGTCCGTGCCCGCCGAGAGCGCGTCCGAGACGGCCTCGCCGACCGCATCGCCGTCGGCGACCACGACCACGCGGCCGCTCCAGCCTTGGCTCTCGAACCAGCTCAGCAGCGCGGGCCCGGTGCGGTCCTCGTAGACGCCGGAGGCGGCGCGGGTGGAGGCGACCACCGCGACCGCGGTGCGGCTCACGACCGGCTCCACGAGCCGCTCCGGCCGCCCTCTTTGGCGAGGACCCGGATGCCCGTGATCGCGGCGCCGCGGTCGACGGCCTTGATCATGTCGTAGACGGTGAGCGCGGCGACACTGACGGCGGTGAGCGCCTCCATCTCGACGCCGGTGCGGCCGCTCGTGCGGACGCGGGCCTCGATCCGGACCCGGTCCTCGCCCGGCTCGAGGTCGATGTCGACGCCGTCCAGCACCAGCGGGTGGCAGAGCGGGATCAGCGTCGAGGTGGCCTTCGCGCCCATGATGCCGGCGATGCGCGCCACGCCGAGGGCCTCGCCCTTGGGCAGCTCGCCCTGCGCGAGGAGGCGCACGACGTCGGGGGTCGTCTCGACGAACCCCTCCGCGACGGCGACCCGCGAGGTGACCTGCTTTCCGCCGACGTCGACCATGTGCACGGCGCCGTCGCCGCGGACGTGGGTGAGCGCCTTGTCCTCGCCCGTCCGGGCGCCCTCGGCGCCCTCGGTGGTCCCGGTCGTGTCAGTCATCGATCCTCCAGATCTCGACCGTGTCGCCGGTCGCGGCGTGCTCGGTCCCGATCGGGACGTGGATGAGCACGGTCGATCGAGCGTAGGACGCGAGCAGGTGGGAGCTCGGACCGCCGACGGCGTGCACGAGCCCTTCGTCGTCGAGGGTGCCGCGCCGGATCTGGTGCAGGTGCGCGGGGGAGTCGAGTGGAGTCGCCAGCCGGGCGCGCAGCCGCGGGCGCTCGGCCGGCACCCGGCCGGCGAGCGAGCGGAGCACGGGGCGCAGGAAGAGCTCGAACGACACCAGGGCGCTGACGGGGTTCCCCGGCAGCGACACGATCGGCAGGTGCAGGTCCTCGCGCACCCGGACGAGACCGAGGCCCTGCGGACCGCCGGGCTGCACGGCGACGTGGCCGAACTCGGAGCCGGCCGGGCCGAGCGCGTCGCGGACGACCTCGTAGGCCCCGGCGCTGACACCGCCGACGGTGATCGCGAGATCGACCCGGTCCGCGTGCGCATCGAGGAGCGCCAGGAGGTCCTCCGGCCGGTCGCTGCCGCACGGCGCCACCACGGGAAGGGCACCGGCCTCGCGGACCGCCTCGGCCAGCAGCGAGCCGTTGGCGTCGTAGATCTGCGCCTCCTCCAGCTCGGTGCCGGCCGCGCGGATCTCGTGCCCGGTCGGCACGACCAGCACGCGGACCCGGGGGAGCACCTCGACCTCGGTCAGCCCGAGCGAGGCGAGCAGGCCGTAGTGCGCGGCGCGGAGCACGGTGCCGGCCGGGAGCGCGAGCTCACCCTGCTTCGCGTCGCTGCCCCGGGCGCGGACGAAGGCCGCCGCGACGACCGGGCGCGAGAACGCCACGCGGGTGCCGGTGCTGCCCGGAGCGGGGAAGCGCGGCGGGTCGACGGTCTCGATCGCCACGACCGCGTCCGCGCCGGCGGGCAGCGGCGACCCCGTCATGATCGGCACCGCGGTGCCCTGCTCGTGCCGGGGCGCCCGGTCGCCGGCCGGGATCGGTGCTGCGACCGGCAGCGAGACGGGGCTGCCGGCCGTCGCTGCATCGAGGTCGGCCGCGCGCACCGCGTAGCCGTCCATCTGGGAGTTGTCGAAGCGCGGCAGGTCGAGTGGAGCGTCGACGGAGCGGGCGAGCACCCGGCGGTCGTAGGCGCCCGGGTCGGCGGCGACGGCGGCGGGATCGAGCACCAGCGTCTCGCGGGCGCCGCGCGTCGCCAGCGGCGAGAGCAGCGCGCGCACGCGGGCGGCGTGCAGATCGATCGAGGTCATCGGGTCCTCTCGGGCGTTCGCGACCGTGCGGGGGTCGCCTCTCGCCGGGCGCGGCGTTCCTGACCGGCGGCAGGGACGTCTCCATCTTGCCCGCTCCCGCCCTGATCCGGCGCGTAGTGTGGGCGGATGAGCACAGCACTGGGGATCCCCGGCATCCGGCCCCGCCCTCGCGGTGCGGTCCTGCCCGCCGAGCGGCCCGAGACCCCGCTCCTGCTCGACACCTACGGACGCGTCGCCGACGACCTGCGCATCTCGCTGACCGATCGCTGCAATCTCCGCTGCACGTACTGCATGCCGGCCGAGGGCCTGCCGTTCCAGCCGCCCGCGTCGCTGCTGAACCGCGAGGAGATCGTCCGCCTCGCCCGGATCGCCGTCGAGCAGTTCGGCGTCCGCCAGATCCGCTTCACCGGCGGCGAGCCGCTGCTGCGCAAGGACCTCGTCGACATCATCCGCGACGTCGCCGCGATCGAGCCGCGTCCCGAGATCTCGCTGACCACCAACGCGATCGGTCTCTCCGGCCGCGCGCAGGCGCTCGCCGACGCGGGCCTGGACCGCGTCAACGTCTCGCTCGACTCCATCTGCGCCGAGACCTTCGCCAAGGTCACCCGGCGCCCCTTCCTCGACCGGGTCCTCGCCGGGATCGACGCGCTCGGCCCCGCGGGCCTCAAGCAGACCAAGATCAACGCGGTCCTCCTGCCCGGCATCAACGACCACGAGGCGCCCGAGCTGCTCGCCTGGGCGCTCGCCGGAGGACACCAGCTCCGCTTCATCGAGCAGATGGCCCTGGACGCCGACCACGGCTGGGACCGCTCGACGATGATCACGGCGGCGGACATCCGCGGCCTGCTCTCGGAGCGCTTCGTCCTCACCCCGAACGCGGCGCCGCGCGACGGCGCCCCGGCCGAGCTGTTCGACGTCCGCGCGATCGGCTCCGACGAGCTGCTCGGCACGGTCGGGATCATCGCCTCCGTGACCGAGGCGTTCTGCGGCGACTGCCGGCGCACCCGGCTGACCGCCGAGGGGGGCGTCCGCAGCTGCCTCTTCTCCAACGAGGAGACCGACCTGCTCGGCGCGATGCGCTCCGGTGCCGACGACCACCACGTCGCGCAGCTCTGGCGCGGCGCGATGTGGGCGAAGCCCGCCGGCCACGAGATGAACCGGGCCGGCTTCGTCCAGCCCGATCGCACCATGAGCGCGATCGGCGGCTGAGCGTGCACGTCCGCTACTTCGCCGCGGCGAAGGCCGCCCTGGGGCGCGCCGACGACGAGATCGACGGCGTCGACGACCTGGCCGCACTGGAGGCCGCGCTGGTCGCGTCCGTCCCCTCCGCCGCCGACGTCCTCGCCCGCTGCAGCTACCTGATCGACGGAGTCTCCACGACCGACCGCGCGACCCTACTCCCCGCGGACGCCGCGGTCGACGTCCTGCCCCCCTTCGCCGGCGGCTGACCCGCCCGGTCCCGCAGCCGCCCGTCCGTCACACAGCCGCCCGTCGGATCTGCAGGTGCCCGTCGGATCTGCAGGTGCTCGTCGGATCTGCAGGTGCCGGTCCGTTCTGCAGGTGCCGGTCCGTGCTGCAGCCGCCTGTCCGATCTGCAGGTGTCCGTCCGATTCGCAGGTGCCTGTCCGATCTGCAGGTGCCCGTCCGATGTGCAGGTGATCCGGGTCCTCGCGGGCCGGATCATGCGGCAGAGCGAGACATCGAGCTCGGAAGACCTGCAGATCGGACAGGCGCGCCCGCAGAGAAGCCCCGGTGGTCAGCGCCAGCCGGCCATCCCGCCGAGCAGCGAGTCCGACGCGATCCCCGCCGCCGCCGCGCGCTCGGCCGCGATCCTCGACCGCACCCCCGACGCGCAGTGCAGCACCAGCGGCCCCGCGGGCAGCAGCGCAGGATCGAACCGCGACATCGGGAGTCGCACCGCGCCGGGGATCGCGACGGAGCGGTCCTCGTCGTCCTCCCGCAGATCCACGACCGTCGGCGGCGTCGGCCCGGCCAGTCGCGCGCGCAGCTCGTCGGCACTCACCGCCCCGGCCACCGCGCCCACCGCGGCGACCGGCGGCACGGCGCGCGCCAGCGGCAGCTCGCTCCACGACCCGTCCAGCGCGTCGTGCACCAGGACCCGCCCGAACAGCGGCTCGCCGACCCCCGTCACCAGCTTCGTCACCTCGCTCGCCATCGCCGAGCCGATCGTCGCGCACAGCGAGCCGAGCACCCCGACCGTCGCGCAGGAGTCGGCCGCGTCGGCGGCTCCGGGGTGCAGGGCGCGCAGCGTGACACCGCCGCCGGGCGCCTCGGACCAGAAGGTGGACAGCTGCCCGTCGAAGCCGAGCGCCGAGCCCCAGACGTGCGGGACGCCGGCCCGGGTCGTCGCATCGGAGGCGAGGTAGCGCGAGCCGAAGGTGTCGAAGCCGTCGACCACCACGTCCCACCCCGCGACGAGCGCATCGGCGTTCGCGCTGGTGAAGGAGACGGGGAAGGCGCGGGCGTCGATGCCGGGGAAGAGCCGGCGCGCGGTCGCCGCCGCGGACTCCGCCTTGGACGCGCCGAGCGAGGTCTCGTCGTGCGCCGTCTGCCGCGAGAGGTTCGACGCCTCGACCACGTCGCCGTCGACGATGCCCAGACGACCGACGCCCGCCGCGGCGAGCGCCGTGATCACGGGCGAGCCGATGCCGCCCGCGCCGAGCACGAGCACCCGCGCGTTCCGCAGCCGCCGCTGGCCGAGCTCGCCGAGCGGCGAGAGCCGGATCTGCCGGGCGAAGCGCTCGCGCTCGGCGGCGGTGAGCGGCGGTCCGGGCTCGACGAGCGGGGTCACCGCGACCCCTCCGCCGACACGCCCTCATCCGCCAGCTTCCACTGGCCCTCCACGGCGATCGCCGTGAACCCCACGGCCTCGTTGACGGCGAGCATCGGCCGGTTCTCCTCCGCGTTCCAGGTGTAGACGGCCCGGCAGTCCGGGTCGGCGGCGGCCAGGTGTTCGAGCGCGTCGAGCTTCAGCAGCATCCCGAGCCGGTGGCCGCGGTGCGCCGGCTGCACGAGCGTCGCTCCCCACAGCGCCGCGCGGCCGGGCAGCACGTCGACGGTGCAGTAGCCGACCGGCAGCCCGTCCCGCAGCGCGACCGAGGTCAGCTCCACCCGGCCCCCGGCGGTCGCCCCGAGCTCGTGCGCCGCGAGCCGCTCGCGGGTCCAGGTCTCCTCCGGCACCGAGAGCCCGGCCGTCGGCGCCTGCGCGGACATGCTCTCGCGCAGGGCGAGCATGCCGTCCACGAGCTCCTCCGGGGTCGCGCCGCTCCAGTGCCGCAGCTCGTAGCCCTCGGCGTGGTCCTGCGCACCGCGGCGCCGGGAGGCCGCGAGCACGGGGTCCAGCGGCAGCCGCACCACGCTGACCCGCTCCACCTGCTCCAGCACCCAGCCGCGGGAGGCGAGCCAGCGGGCACCGGGATCGTTTGAGGGGACGGAGCCGGCGCCCGAGCGCGCGGGCGTCCGCGGCCCCGAGCGGTCGGCGCGGTGCGCGGTCCAGGTCTGCAGCACGCTCCGGCCGAGCGCGTGCGCCTCCGCCGTCAGCCGCTCCAGCAGGGCGGCGCCGACGCCGTGCCCGCGCTCGCCGTCGAGGACGGAGAACGCCAGCCACGCCGCGTCGTCCACCTCCTCGGTGCTCCAGTGCAGCTCGCCGCTGCCGACCGCGCGGACCCCGTCGGCCGACACGATCTCGGCGAGGAACGCGCGCCGCGGATCGAACTCCTGCTGCTGCCACTCGCCGAGGTTCGTCTCGGCCGGGAAGCCGAGCTCGGCGGTTCCCGTGCCCTCCGCCTCGACGGCGTTGCCGATCGCGGTCAGGGTGACGAAGTCGTCCCAGCCCGCGGCGCCCGGGCGCTCGGGGATCGGCAGCTCGCGGATCCGGAGCGCGGGGTCGTGGGGGCTCGTCACCTCCCCAGTGTGCACGCCGCAGGGCCGCACCGCGCGGTTCCGCGGCGCGGAGCAGGCCGTCGAGTACCGTAGGGAGCGTTTTCGAGCGGAGCGAGGCGGCCGGGTGTACCTGAAGAGCCTGACCCTCAAGGGGTTCAAGTCCTTCGCGCAGCCGACCACGTTCGCCTTCGAGCCCGGGGTCACCTGCGTGGTCGGGCCCAACGGCTCGGGCAAGAGCAACGTCGTCGACGCGCTCGCCTGGGTGATGGGGGAGCAGGGGGCGAAGACCCTCCGCGGCGGCAAGATGGAGGACGTCATCTTCGCGGGCACCTCCACCCGCGGCCCGCTCGGCCGCGCGGAGGTCGCGCTCACCATCGACAACACCGACGGCGCCCTGCCGATCGAGTACACCGAGGTGACGATCAAGCGGACCCTCTTCCGCAACGGCGGCAGCGAGTACGCGATCAACGGCCGCGCCTGCCGCCTGCTCGATGTGCAGGAACTGCTGAGCGACTCCGGTCTCGGTCGCGAGATGCACGTCATCGTCGGCCAGGGCCAGCTCGACGCCGTCCTGCACGCGACCCCGGAGGAGCGGCGCGGCTTCATCGAGGAGGCAGCCGGCATCCTCAAGCACCGCCGCCGCAAGGAGAAGACCCTCCGCAAGCTCGACGCGATGCAGGCCAACCTCACCCGCCTCTCCGACCTGGCCGGCGAGATCCGCCGCCAGCTCAAGCCGCTCGGCCGCCAGGCGGAGGTCGCCCGGCAGGCGCAGACCATCGCCGCGGTCGTCCGCGACGCGCGGGCCCGCCTGCTCGCCGACGACGTCGTCACCCTCCGCACCGCGCTCGACGGCTTCGCGCGGACCGAGAGCGAGCGGCACAGCGAGCGGGTCGTGCTCCAGGAGCGCCTCGAGCAGAGCACGCTGCGCACCGCGCGGATCGAGTCCGAGATGGTCGGCGACGCCGTCGACGACGCGCGGCGCACCACGTTCGAGCTCGAATCGGTGCAGGAGCGGCTGCGGAATCTCGCGGCGCTCGCCGGGCAGCGCCTCGCCCTGCTCGAGGCGGAGTCGGAGCAGCCCGCCGTGCAGCCCCGCGTCACCGCGCCGATGGTCGAGGAGGCGCGCGCCGAACTCGAGCGCCTGCGCACGGCCGTCCTCGACGCCGAGACCGCGTGGACCGACTCGCAGCGGGCGACGGTGCAGGCTCGCGCCGCCCTGGACGCGGTCGACGAGGAGATCGCGGCGCAGTCGGCGCTGGTCTCGCGGTACGACCTCGAGCTGTCCAAGCTCACCGGGCAGGCCGACACCGCCGCCTCCCGTCTCGCGGCGGTCCGCGGCGAGGTCCTCCGCGCGCAGAACACTCTGGACTCCGCCGTGCAGCGCCGCGAGGCCGCCCAGCGCCAGCTGGACGCGCTGGAGGACGAGATCGGCGAGGCGGGCGGCGGCACCGACGGCACCCTCGACGAGGGCTACGAGCTCGCCCAGTCCGCGGTGTTCGAGGCCGAGGGCGAGATCGAGCGACTGCGGGAGGAGCTGCACGCGCTCGAGCGCGAGCGCGACGGCCTCGCCGCCCGCCGCAGCGCGCTCTCGCTCGCCCTCGACGTCTCCGACGGCTCCGCCGAGCTGATCGCCACCCGCCTCGACGGCATCCGCGGCCGGGTCGCCGAGCGGATCCAGGTCCGCGCCGGCTACGAGGCGGCCGTCGCGGCGGCGCTCGGAGCGGCCGCCGACGCCGTGCTCGCCGACTCCCCGTCGCACGCCGAGGCCGCACTCGACGAGGCGATCCGCCGCGAGCTCGGCCGGGTCGAGCTGCTGATCGGCGACGCCGCCCGTCCCGCCCTCGCGATCGAGGTGCCGGAGGGGGCGATCCGCGCCGGCGACCTGGTCACCGGTCCCGACGGCGTCCTCGCCCTCCTCGAGCAGGTCGTCGTCGTCGACGACCTCGACACCGCGCGGCGGCTCTGGCCCGCCCTCGCCGGCGGCGAGCACCCCGTCACCGTCGTCACCCGCGACGGCGCCTCGGTCTCGGACGCCGTGCTCAGCGGGGGAGCGGGCGGCCAGCGCAGCCGGCTCGAGCTGGTCTCCGAGCGCGACGCCGCCGCGAGCCGCCTGGAGGAGATCGAGGGCCGGATCGACCGCCTCCGCTTCGACCTCGCCGAGCAGACCGGCGCCCTGCGCGCCGCGAAGGAGCAGTCGCGCCTCGCCCTCGCCGCCCTCCGCGAGCACGACGCCGCCCGCGCCGCGCACACCGAGCGCCTCGGCCGGGTGCGCGCCCAGCTCGAGGGCGCCACGGCCGAGCTCGGCCGCGGAGAGAAGGCCCTCACCATCGCGACCGAGCGGGTCGGCGACGCCGAGACCGCCGCGCGGACGGCGAAGACCGAGCTCGACGCCGCTCGCGCGCGCCCCCGGCCGGTCCTCGACGCGAGCGCCCGCGACGGCCTCCAGCGGGAGGTCGACGCGGCCCGCGAGCGCGAGATCGAGGCGCGCCTGGGCGTCGAGACCGCGAAGGAGCGCGTCCGGGCCGAGCAGTCCCGCGGGGAGTCGCTCGACCGCCAGCTCGCCGTTGACCGCGCCGCCGCCGACGAAGCCGCCCGCCGCGCGGTCATCCGCCGGCGCCAGCACGACGCCGCGGCCGACGTCACCGGAGCGATCCCCGCGGTGCTCGCCTCCGTCGACCGCTCGGTGCAGCAGTCGCGCGCCGAGCTGCTCCGGGCCGAGACCGCCCGCTCGCAGCAGAACGAGGAGCTCCAGGCGCTGCGGCGCGAGGAGTCGGTGCTCCGCGACCGCCTGCAGAGCGTCACCGAGAGCGTGCACGGCCTCGAGCTGCAGATCTACGAGAAGCGCCTGCAGCTCACCGGCCTGCTCGAGCGCGCAGGCTCCGAGCTCGGCCTGGTCGAGGACGTGCTGGTCGCCGAGTACGGCCCCGAGGTCCCGGTGCCGGACGAGAGCGACGCCGAGGCACCCGCGCGCCCCTTCGTCCGTGACGAGCAGCGCCGCCGGCTGGAGAAGGCGGAGAAGCAGCTCGGCCAGCTCGGCCGGGTGAACCCGCTCGCCCTCGAGGAGTTCGCGGCGCTCGAGCAGCGCCACGTCTTCCTCACCGAGCAGCTGACCGACCTCACCAACACGCGGCGCGACCTGCTGACGATCATCGAGGAGCTCGACGAGACGATGCAGACCGTCTTCGCCTCGGCCTTCGACGACACCCAGGCCGCCTTCGCGGACGTCTTCCCCGTGCTCTTCCCCGGCGGCACGGGCAGCATCCGCCTCACCGACCCGGAGAACCTGCTCACCACCGGCATCGAGGTCGCGGTGCGGCCGGCCGGCAAGAAGATCGAGCGGCTGTCGCTGCTCTCGGGCGGTGAGCGCTCCCTCGCCGCGGTGGCCTTCATGGTCGCGATCTTCAAGTCGCGGCCGAGCCCGTTCTACATCATGGACGAGGTGGAGGCGGCGCTCGACGACGCCAACCTCGGCCGCCTGCTGAGCATCTTCCAGGACCTCCGGACCTCCAGCCAGCTGATCGTGATCACCCACCAGAAGCGCACGATGGAGATCGCGGACGCCCTCTACGGCGTCTCGATGCGGCAGGACGGCGTGTCGGCCGTGGTCGGCCAGCGCGTGGAGGCCCCGGCGGTCTGACGAGCCGTGCGCGGTCTGCGAGCACGCGGAGCTCAGCCCGGGCTGAGCGCCGCGCTACTCTGGGCCGCATGCGAGCAACCGTCCGGGATGTCGCCACTCGTGCCGGGGTGAGCCCGAAGACCGTCTCGAACGTCATCAACGGCGTCGTGTTCGTGAGGCCCGACACCCGGGAGCGCGTCGAGGCCGCCATCGCCGAGCTCCACTACGTGCCCAACCTCA
Source organism: Rathayibacter sp. VKM Ac-2856 (assembly GCF_013205055.1). Classification (GTDB taxonomy): domain Bacteria; phylum Actinomycetota; class Actinomycetes; order Actinomycetales; family Microbacteriaceae; genus Rathayibacter. Next base: position 596,131 of record NZ_JABMLF010000001.1, on the reverse strand, counting down.
GCGCGCGGGGGCTCCGCAACGGCCGCTCCGGTGCGATCGCCCTCGCGTTCCCCGACCTCACCACCGAGTACTCCGCCGCGATGCTCGACACCTTCGTGGAGGCCGCCCATGAGCGCGGGTGGTCGATCCAGATGGAGCAGACCGGCAGGCGACCCGACCGCGAAGGGGAACTGCTCTCGCGGGCGCGCGAGCACCTCATCGACGGCCTCGTCCTCAATCCGGTCAGCCTCAAGCTGAGCGCCATCGTCGGTACCGCCGAGCTGCCGCCGATCGTCGTGATCGGCGAGGTGGAGCAGGATCTCGTCGACAGGGTCGCCGTCGACAGCGTCGCCGCCGCTCGGGAGATGACCGAGCACCTCCTCGCGCGCGGCCATCGGCGCATCGCGGTCGTCGGGACGGACGGCCCCGACTCCGATCGGGCGTCGGCGCGAGCGAGGACGAAGGGCTACCGCGAGGCCCTGGCGGCCGCGGGTGTGCCGAACGATCCGGCCCTCGAGATCGTGACGGAGGACTGGGTTCCGAGCGCGGCCGGCGAGGCGTTCGCCCGCGCGCTCGACGCGGGGGTCGAGATGGACGCCGTCTTCTGCTTCACCGACTCCATGGCGGTCGGAGTTCTGAGCATCCTGTTCGCCCGGCACATCCGGGTGCCCGAGCAGATCGCCGTCGCCGGCTTCGACGACGTGCGCGGCGGCCGCTTCGCGTCCCCGCCGCTGACCACCGTGTCCTTCGACAAGCGCGCCTTCGCCGAGACGACGCTGTCGGTGCTCGCGGAGCGGATCGCCGACCGATCCCTCCCACCGCGCAGGATCTTCATCCCGCACGAGATCATCGCTCGTGCGTCCACCGCGACGGACCGAGCAGCGACGCACTGATTCTGCGAGGCGACGCGCACGAAGTCCTTGACTCACCGTTACAACGATGTAACGCTGCTCTTCAAGCGCTACGACCGACTCGCTCGCGGGCCGTCGAGCACAGTTGTCACGGGCGCTACCACACGACGAGGAGGTCGACATGGTGTCACCGTTCACCCGACGGGCGTTTCTGGGCGGTTCTCTCGCCGCGGCGAGCACTCTCGCTCTTTCCGGCTGCGCGAGCAGTCCGATCGGAGCCGGCCTCTTCGGCAGCCCGCTCAACCCCGAGCAGCTCATCTTCTGGAGCCTCTTCGGCGGCGGCGACGGCGTCCGGATGCAGGAGATGCAGGCGGGCTACGCGGACGCGAACGGCGGCCCCGGCTCGCTCCAGGCCACCGTCTTCGCGTGGGGCAACCCGTACTACTCCAAACTGACGCTCGCCACCGTGGGCAACAAGCCGCCGGACGTCGCGGTCGCGCACCTCACGCGGGCGAAGCCGCTGTACGACGGCGGGATCCTCGACCCGATCACGGAAGAGGACCTCGCCTCGGTCGGCATGTCCTCCGCCGACTTCAATCCGGCCTCCTGGGACGCCCAGAAGACGGACGGCACGACCATCGCGATCCCGCTCGACACCCACCCGCTCGTGATGTTCTTCAACTCCGACGTCTGCGGCCAGGCGGGACTCCTCGATCCGGACGGGAAGCTGAAGGACCTCACCGGCCTCGAGACGTTCGAATCCGCGCTCGGCGCGATCGCCGAGGTCACCGGCGGCACAGCGATCACCTTCGGGAACGTCAACGAGACGGCGACTCCCTGGCGTGTGTTCTGGACGCTCTACAACCAGATCGACGGCGTGACGCCGTTCCTCTCCGACAACGGAGCGACGATCTCGGTCGACGAGGACGCCTTCCTCCAGGTGACCACGAAGATCCAGGACTGGGTGAACAAGGGCTGGCTGAACACGGGCCTCGACTACGCCGGTGCGCAGACGGCGATGTTCACGGGACAGTCCGGCATCTTCCTCCAGGGGGAGTGGGAGATCACCACGGCGCAGTCGATCGAGGGCCTCACGTTCGGGATGGTGCCGGTTCCGCAGCTGTTCGACAGGCCGGCCGTGCAGGCCGATTCGCACACTTTCGTCCTGCCCCGCAAGGACCGCACACCCGAGCAGCGCCTGCAGGCGATGGGATTCATCAAGTCGATGCTCGACCAGGGCCAGACGTGGGCGATGGGCGGCCATGTGCCCGCATACCTCCCGACCCTCGAGAGCGCCGACTACAAGGCGCTCGAACCGCAGGCCGACTACTCGTCCGCGGCCGACTACGCCGTCTACGACGACCCGGCCTGGTACGGCGGATCAGGATCGACGTTCGAGGTCACCGTGGGCGCGCAGCTCGCCCTCGTCCAGCAGCTGTCGCTGTCGCCCGAGGGAGCCTTGAAGGCCATCAAGGATCAGCTCGCGATCTACACGAACACCCCCAGCCCCCTCTGACCTGCTCTCGACCGCTGACCCCTGGAGGTACAACGACGTGACCGCCGCACCTGCCCTCATCCGCCCCGCCCCGACATCGACGTCGAGCAGCGGCACCACGGGATCCCGCCGCACTCGCGGCGAGAGCCGGGGAGCCTGGCTCTTCATCGCTCCCTTCGGACTGTTCTATCTGGCCTTCCTCCTCGGGCCGGCCGTCTGGATGGTCGTCTCCAGCTTCTTCAACACCTCGACGGTGCGAACGGGTCTGGGCTCGTTCGCCGGGTTCGCGAACTACGCCGAGATGCTCTCGCGCGCCGACTTCTGGAGCGCGATGTGGCACACGCTCCAGTTCACGCTGTACACGGTTCCCCCGCTCGTGATCATCGCCTTCGTCTTCGCGATCCTCACCAACCGGGTCCGGCACGGGCAGTGGTTCTTCCGCCTCGCGTTCTTCCTGCCCTACATCCTCCCGTCAGCGACCATCTCGCTGATCTGGCTGTTCATCTTCACGCCGGGCACGGGACTGTGGGCGACTGCGCAAGGCTGGTTCGGCATCACCGGCGCGACCGGCGTCCTGGCGGATCCGAGCACCGCGATGATCGGCATCGCGATCGCCACCGTCTGGTGGACCCTCGGCTTCAACTTCGTCCTATATCTCGCCGGTCTCCAGGAGATCCCGCGTGAGCTGTACGAAGCCGCGGCCATCGACGGGGCGACGCCCTGGCAGCAGATCCGCTTCATCACGCTGCCGCTGCTGAACCGCACCACGACGCTCGTGATCCTGCTGCAGATCATCGCGTCCCTGAAGATCTTCGATCAGGTCTACCTGATGACGTCCGGCGGCCCCGGCATCTCGACCCAGGTCGCACTCTCCCTCGTCACGAACGTCGGCTTCACCGACAACCGCCTGGGCGCGGCCTCCGCCGCATCGGTCCTCCTCCTCATCGTCATCGTCGCCATCGCGCTGATCCGTCAGTACATCGACCGCGCTGCCACCCGAAAGGCGGCCTGATCATGGCCATCACCGACGCTCCTCGTGCCGCGAAATCGCCCATCTCCGGTGCGGCACCCCTGGCCAGGCCGACCGCGGCCCGTGTGGGCACGGGCAGCCGGACCTTCAGCACCGTCTCGACCACTGTGCTCATCGTCTTCGCGATCATCTGGCTCATCCCCAGCCTGTTCGCGCTCAAGACGTCTTTGACGGCCAATGGGGTGGCTGCTCTCGGTGCCCCGGCGATCATGAAGGACCTCAACCCCACCCTCTACTCGTACGCCACGCTCCTCCGAGCGGGCGACATCTGGAACTGGTACCTCGCTTCGGGCATCACCTCGGTCGTCACTGCCGTGCTGACCGTCCTCTTCGCCTCGATGGCGGCCTTCGCGCTGTCACGATTGACGTTCCGCGGCTCCAACGTCGTGCTGCTGCTCATCCTGTTCGGGATCATGATCCCCGGCCAGGTGCTGATCATCCCGATCTTCCAGGAGCTCGGCGCTCTCAACCTGCTCAACACCTACTGGTCGGTGATCTTCCCGCAGGTACCCGCCGCTATCGCGGTGTTCATCTTCAAGCAGTTCTTCGACGGGATCCCGAAGGAACTCGAGGAGGCCGCCCGCATCGACGGTGCCGGCCTGTGGAAGATCTACTGGTCGGTCATCATGCCGCTCTCGCGCCCCGTGATCGCGGCCGTCGTGATCCTCACGTTCGTCGGGGTGTGGAACAACCTCCTGCTGCCGCTGTTCGTGCTCTCGAACCCGAATCTGATGACCATCCCGGTCGGCCTCGCCACCGTGCAGGGCTCGTTCGGTCAGCGGTTCGCGGACATCCAGGCCGGCGCTCTGCTGGCGGCACTCCCGCTGATCGTCATGTACCTGGCGTTCCAGCGTCAGATCGTCGAAGGCGTCACCGGTTCGGGCCTCAAGGGCTGACCTCCGCTCCCGCCCCCGGGTGGGCACCCACTCTTCCTTCACACCTACGTCAGGAGCTCCATGCCCACGGCACACATCGTCATCGACCGCGACTTCACGATCGGCCCGGTGCCGCGTCGTCTGTTCGGCTCGTTCGTCGAGCACATGGGACGCTGCGTCTACACCGGCATCTACGAGCCCGGCCACGAGCAGGCCGACGAGCGAGGCTTCCGCCAGGACGTCCTCGAACTCGTCAAGGAGCTCGGCCCCACCGTCGTCCGCTACCCGGGCGGCAACTTCGTCTCCGGTTACAACTGGGAGGACGGTGTGGGCCCGGCGTCCGAGCGTCCCCGCCGCCTCGACGGCGCCTGGCACACGGTGGAGAGCAACGCCTTCGGGCTGCACGAGTTCGTCGACTGGTCGAAGGAGGCCGGCGTCGAGATCATGGAGGCCATCAACCTCGGCACTCGCGGCGTCGACGCGGCTCGCGAGCTCGTCGAGTACGCCAATCACCCTGGCGGCACGGCGCTGTCGGATCGCCGCATCGCCAACGGCGCCGCGGATCCGTTCGACATCAAGCTCTGGTGCCTGGGCAACGAGCTCGACGGCCCGTGGCAGATCGGCCACAAGACAGCCGACGAGTACGGCCGACTCGCCCAGGAGGCGGGCAAGGCGATGCGTTTCGTGGACCCGTCCATCGAGCTCGTGGCCGTCGGATCGTCCAACTCGGGGATGGAGACCTTCGGCTCGTGGGAGCACACGGTCCTCTCCCACGCCTACGACGAGGTCGACTACATGTCGATGCACGCCTACTACCAGGAGCACGACGGCGATGCGGCGTCGTTCCTCGCCTCGTCCGTCGACATGGACTACTTCATCGAGTCGGTCGTAGCGACCTGCGATGCCGTGCGGGCCAAGCGCAAGGCGAAGAAGTACATCAACCTCTCGTTCGATGAGTGGAACGTCTGGTACCAGTCGGGGCTCGACACCGACGACCAGCCGAGCGCCGTCTCGCAGTCGTGGCGAGAGCATCCCCGCCTCATCGAGGACACCTACAGCGTGACCGACGCCGTCGTCGTCGGCACCCTGCTCAACTCCCTGCTGCGACACGGCGATCGCGTCTCGATCGCCAACCAGGCGCAGCTCGTCAATGTGATCGCGCCGATCCGCTCGGAAGAGAACGGGCCGGCCTGGAAGCAGACGATCTTCTGGCCGTTCGCCCGGATGGCGGCGCTCGCGCAGGGGCAGATCCTGCGCACGGCCGTGACCTCCGACAAGGTCGACGCGGGAACCTTCGGCGACGCCGACCAGGTGGACGTCGCCGCGACCTACGACGCCGATCGCGGCGTCGTCGCGTTCTTCCTCGCCAACCGCGGACTCGACGACGCATCGGCCGTCTCGATCTCGCTGCACGGCTTCACGGGCGGCCGGGTGCTGCGCGCCGAACTGCTGGAGGTGCCGTCGGGTGGCACGCGCCACACGGCGAACACGCTCGAGGCGCAGGACGCCGTCGGGCTCGTGCCGCTCGCGGGAGTGGTGGTCGAGGGTTCGGTCGTGACACTGGAGCTGCCCGCGCTGTCGTGGGCGGTCGTGGAAGTGTCGGTGAGCGCGGCGTAGGGGAGGGGCCGGCGCCGTGGACGCGCGCGGACCCGCCCCGCGCCGCAGCTCGCCCCCCGCGCGCGCCGGTAGCCTGGGCGCATGGCAGAACGCAGCTCCTGGTCGCTCGGTCGCGCACTCCGCGGCCTGTTCGAGAAGCGCACGATCGACGACCAGACCTGGGACGACCTCGAGACCGCCCTGATCACCGCCGACTTCGGGCCGGACATCACCGAGGAGATGGTCGAGGACCTCCGCGCCAAGGTCGACCGCTACAACACCACCGACCCCCGCGACCTGCAGCGCATGCTCCGCGAGTCGCTCGAGGAGCGCCTCTCGAAGTACGACACGACGCTGAAGCTCAGCGAGCGCCCCGCCGTGATCCTCGTGGTCGGCGTCAACGGCGTCGGCAAGACGACGACCATCGGCAAGTTCGCCAAGTTCCTCCGCAACTTCGACCGGAGCGTCGTGGTCGGCGCCGCCGACACCTTCCGCGCCGCCGCGGTCGACCAGCTCGCCACCTGGGCGCAGCGCGCCGACGCGCAGATCGTCCGGCCGCAGCAGGAGCGCCAGGACCCGGCCTCCGTCGCCTATCAGACGGTCGAGTACGCCAAGACCCACGGCATCGAGATGGTCATCATCGACACCGCCGGCCGCCTGCACACCAAGGGCGGCCTGATGGACGAGCTCGGCAAGATCAAGCGCGTCGTCGAGAAGCAGGCGCCGATCTCCGAGATCCTCCTCGTCCTCGACGCCACCACCGGTCAGAACGGGCTGATGCAGGCCCAGGCCTTCATCGAGCACGCCGGCGTCACCGGCCTCGTCATCACCAAGCTCGACGGCTCCGCCAAGGGCGGCTTCGTCCTCGCCGTCCAGGAGAAGACCGGCATCCCGATCAAGCTCGTCGGCCAGGGAGAGGGCATCAACGACCTCACCGGCTTCACCCCCCACGTCTTCGCCGCCCAACTCGTCGCCTGACGCGTCCCTGCCCCTTCCCCTCCGCGAGATGCCACTTGTGCACGCGACACGCCGGGAAAGGCGCGCACAAGTGGCATCTCGCGGGGTGAGTCAGAGGCGTCGGGTCCGGAGTGCCTTGGCCAGGGGCAGGAGCTCCTCGTCGAGGATCTCGACGATCAGCTCGGGCTGGATGCGGAAGTACTCGTGGATGATCACGTTGCGGAGCCCCGCGATGGCCGCCCAGGGAACGCCGTCGAACTCGGCCAGAGCAGAATCGGGGAGTGCTCGCACGGCCTCTCCGATCACGGCGAGATTGCGCAGGACCGCGTCCAGCGCCATCCCAGCCATCGCGGTGTCGGCGCCGCTGAGGTAGGGCCGGTACTCGATGCAGCGGTCGATCGCCGCGCGGATGTCCGAGAAGCGGTCCTCCGGCGATCTGCTCACAGGGCGACCATGTCGCGGTGCGCTGTCTCCGAGACGGGTCTGCGGAGCAGCGACTCCGTCACCACGTCCACCCGCACCCCGAGGATGCGGCTGATCTCCTCGCCGATCCCCGCGACCCGCAGCAGGGCGTTGCCCCTGCCGTTCTCGAGGTCGACGAACAGATCGATGTCGCTGTCCGGACGGGCGTCGCCGCGAGCGACGGAGCCGAAGAGCCGCGGCTCGCGCGCTCCGTACCGGGCGAGGACCTCGTCCACTGCGGCGCGATGCGTCTCCAGCGCTCGGCGCAGGAGGACTGCTCGCACCGTGGCCGTGGACATGCGTCCAGGATACGAGGCGGGGTCACCCACCGCTGCCCCTCCTCGCGAGATGCCACTTGTGCACGCGACACGCCGTGAAAGGCGTGCACAAGTGGCATCTCGCGGAGAGAGGGAGGCGGGAGGCGCGGTCAGACCGCCTGGGAGAAGGTGAGGGCCGCGTCCGCCAGGTGGCGCAGGTGCTCCGGGACGGGCAGGCCCTTCGACTCCATCGAGCGGGCCCAGAGGCGGCCGGCGCGGTAGGAGGAGCGGACCAGCGGTCCGGACAGCACGCCGAGGAAGCCGATGTCCTCCGCCTCCTCCTTGATCGCCACGAACTCCTCCGGGTGCACCCAGCGGTCGACCGGCAGGTGCCGCGGAGTCGGGCGGAGGTACTGCGTGATCGTCACGATGTCCGTGCCCGCGTCGTGCAGGTCCTGCAGCGCCTGCGAGATCTCCTCGCGCTCCTCGCCCATGCCGAGGATGAGGTTCGACTTGGTGATCAGCCCCGCGTCGCGGCCCTGCGTCAGCACGTCGAGCGAGCGCTCGTAGCGGAACGCCGGCCGGATCCGCTTGAAGATGCGCGGCACCGTCTCGACGTTGTGCGCGAAGACCTCCGGCCGCGCGTCGAACACCCGCTGCAGGTGCTCGGCGCGCCCCGTGAAGTCGGGCACCAGGATCTCCACGCCCGTCCCCGGCGCCTGCGCGTGGATCTCGCGGATCGTCTCGGCGTAGAGCCACGAGCCCTCGTCCGGCAGGTCGTCGCGGGCGACCCCGGTGACCGTCGCGTAGCGCAGGTTCATCCGCGCCACCGACTCGCCCACGCGGCGCGGCTCGTCCGCGTCGTAGTCGGCCGGCTTGCCGGTGTCGATCTGGCAGAAGTCGCAGCGGCGCGTGCACTGCGAGCCGCCGATCAGGAAGGTCGCCTCGCGGTCCTCCCAGCACTCGAAGATGTTCGGGCAGCCGGCCTCCTGGCAGACGGTGTGCAGCTCCTCGTCCTTCACCAGCGACTGCAGCTGCCGGTACTCGGGGCCCATCACGGCCTTCGTCTTGATCCACTCGGGCTTGCGCTCGATCGGCGTCTCGGCGTTGCGGACCTCGAGGCGCAGGAGCTTGCGTCCGCCGATGTCGGCGCTCACGCGGCCACCCCCTCCGAGATCGCGGCCACGTCCACGAAGGCGGGCGCCGCCTCCCGGAACCGCGCCTCGACCCGCGCGCGCACCGCCGACATGGCGGGCGCCTCGCCGCGCTCGCGCTCGACGGTGGTGACGCCGGCGTCGGCGATGCCGCACGCGACGATGCGGGAGTAGGGCTCCAGGCTGTTCGAGACGTTGAGAGCGAAGCCGTGCATGGCGACGCCGTGCGCCACCCGGATGCCGATCGCGGCGATCTTGTCGGCGCCGCCCTCGTCCCGACGGATCCAGACGCCCGAGCGCCCGTCGACCCTGACGCCCGCGACACCCAGGTCGTCCAGCACGTCGATCAGCACGCCCTCGAGCGCGCGGACGTAGGCGACCACGTCCACCGGCTCGCGGAGGCGCATGATCGGATAGCCGACGAGCTGGCCGGGCCCGTGCCAGGTGAGGCGCCCGCCACGATCGACGTCGACGACGGGGGAGCCGTCGTCGGGGCGCTCGTGCGGCTGGGTGCGCTTGCCCGCCGTGTAGACGGCGGCGTGCTCGCAGAGCACGAGCGTCCCGGGCCGCGCGCCGGCGACGACCTCGCCGTGCAGCCGCCGCTGCAGCTCCCAGCCGTCGCGGTAGTCCAGGGGGTGTCCGGCGTCGCCGGCGAGGAGGGTCTCGATCATCCCGCCACCTTAGACGCCTTCTTGCACTCGGTACAGTTAATCGCGTCGGCCGCCGATCGTCCGACCTCCGAGCGGGCTCCGGTAGAATTCCCGGCATCATGGCTACTTTCGGCACCCTCTCCGATCGACTCGTCGAGACCTTCAAGAACCTGCGCACGAAGGGCAAGCTCTCGGCCTCGGACGTCGACGGCACCGTCCGCGAGATCCGGCGCGCGCTGCTCGACGCCGACGTCGCGCTCGACGTCGTCAAGGCGTTCACGGGCAAGGTGCGCGAGCGCGCCCTCGGCGACGAGGTGAACAAGGCGCTGAACCCCGCGCAGCAGGTCGTCCAGATCGTCAACGAGGAGCTCGTCGCGATCCTCGGCGGCCAGTCGCGCCGCCTCGAGTTCGCCAAGCGCCCGCCGACGGTCATCATGCTCGCCGGCCTCCAGGGCGCGGGCAAGACGACCCTCGCCGGCAAGCTCGGCAAGTACCTCGGCAAGGACGGCCACACGCCGCTCCTCGTCGCGGCCGACCTCCAGCGTCCCAACGCGGTGCAGCAGCTGCAGGTCGTCGGCGAGCAGGCCGGCGTCGCGGTCTACGCGCCGGAGCCGGGCAACGGCGTCGGCAACCCGGTCAAGGTGGCGCAGAACGCGATCCGCTTCGCGACCGACAAGCAGTACGACACGGTCATCATCGACACCGCCGGCCGCCTCGGCGTCGACGCGGACATGATGAAGCAGGCCTCCGACATCCGCCGGGTCACGAACCCCGACGAGGTCCTCTTCGTCATCGACGCGATGATCGGCCAGGACGCGGTCGCCACCGCGAAGGCCTTCCAGGAGGGCGTGGACTTCACCGGCGTCGTGCTGTCCAAGCTCGACGGCGACGCGCGCGGAGGCGCGGCCCTGTCGGTCGCGTCGCTGACCGGCCGCCCGATCCTCTTCGCCTCCACCGGCGAGGGGCTCGACGACTTCGAGCAGTTCCACCCCGACCGCATGGCGAGCCGCATCCTCGACCTCGGCGACGTGCTCACCCTCATCGAGCAGGCGCAGAGCGCCTTCGACGAGGACGAGGCGCGCAAGATCGCCGAGAAGATCATGGGGGACACGTTCACCCTCGACGACTTCCTCGGCCAGATGCAGCAGCTGCGCAACATGGGCTCGATCAAGAAGATGATCGGCATGCTGCCCGGCGCCAAGGGCATGCGCGAGCAGCTCGACCAGTTCGACGAGCGCGAGATCGTCCGCACCGAGGCGATCATCCAGTCGATGACCAAGGCGGAGCGGGTGAACCCGAAGCTGCTGAACGGCTCGCGGCGCCTGCGCATCGCGCGCGGCTCCGGCATGACCGTGACCGACGTCAACCAGCTCGTCCTCCGCTTCGAGCAGGCGGCGAAGATGATGAAGACCGTGGCCAAGGGCGGCATGCCGAACGTGCCCGGCATGGGTCCCGTGCCCGGTGCCGGCTACCAGGGCCGCCCGAAGCCGCAGAAGAAGAAGAGCAGCAAGTCGGGCAACCCCGCCAAGCGCGCCGCCGAGAACGCGGCGATCGGCTCCGCTCCGCAGTCGACGAACGCGGGCGGCTCGGGCTTCGGCCTGGGCGGCGGCGCGGGTGCGGGCGCGCAGCCGACGCCGGAGGAGCTCGAGCAGCTGCAGAAGCTCCTCGGCCGATGAGGGCGGCCCGCGCCGGTCTCGCGGTCGCCGCGGCGGCCGCCCTGGCCCTCGGCCTCACCGGCTGCTCCGAGGGCTCCGGAGTCGACGCCGCGTCGGCTCCGTCCCCGGACGAGCTGGTCGGCCGCTGGGTCACCGGGGTCTCCTACGAGTCGCCGGAGGTGCCGTTCCTGCTCCTCGCCGAGGACGGCACCTGGACCGGATCGGACGGCTGCAACGGCGTGCAGGGCGAGTGGTCGATCGATGACGAGGGATCGCTGAGCGTGGACGCGGGGCCGAGCACGATGATGGCCTGCGACGGCGTGGCGCTCCCCGCGATCTTCGCCGACGCGATGATGGCCTCGATCGACGGCGGCCGCCTCCGCCTCTTCGACGCCGACGGCGCGACCGTCGTCAAGCTCGCCCGCTCCACCACCGACGAGGCCCCCACCGCGTCCCCCGACCCGGCCGGCGAGTAGCCGCCCCGATCGGATCTCGATGCGCCCGCTGAGCGGGCTGCTCGATCAGCAGGGGTCCGCCTCATGCTGGTCGAGTAACCCCGCCGGGGCGTATCGAGACCCACCACCGTCACCACGAGAGCCGTGCAGTCCGCCCGCCGCGAGGTCTAGCGTGAAGGCATGACAACCGCTTCTTCGCGCCCCGTCCGCATCGGCGTCCAGATCGCTCCGCAGCACGTCTCCTACGAGGTCATCCGCGACACGCTCGCCGAGCTCGAGGACATCGGCGTCGACATCGCCTTCAACTGGGACCACTTCTACCCGCTCTCCGGCGAGCCCGACGGCCTGCACTTCGAGGGCTGGAGCATGCTCGCCGCCTGGGCCGAGCAGACCAGCCGCATCGAGTTCGGCCCGCTCGTCACCTGCAACACCTACCGCAACCCCGACCTGCTCGCCGACATGGCCCGCACCGTCGACCACATCAGCGCCAAGGGCGCCGAGGGCCGCCTGATCTTCGGCATCGGCTCCGGCTGGTTCGAGCGCGACTACCAGGAGTACGGCTACGAGTTCGGCACGGCCGGCTCGCGCCTCGACGAGCTCTCGGAGGCGATGCCCCGCATCCGCGCCCGGTGGGAGAAGCTCAACCCCGCGCCCACCCGCGACATCCCCGTGATGATCGGCGGCGGCGGCGAGAAGAAGACCCTCCGCATCGTCGCGGAGCACGCCGACATCTGGCACAGCTTCTCCGACGTCCCCACCCTCGAGCGCAAGCTCGGCGTGCTCGGCGAGTGGTGCTCGCGCGTCGACCGCGACCTCGACGCCATCGAGATCTCGACCGGCGCGAGCGTCCGCGGGGGAGTGGGCGACGCCTCCTTCGGCGTCCTCGACCAGCAGTTCGACCTCGGCGCGCGCCTGTTCACGCTCGGCATCACCGGCCCGGACATCGACCTCCAGCCGGTGCGCGACCTGCTGTCCTGGCGCGACGGCAAGAACAGCACCACGCGCTGAGCGGATCCCCGGGATCAGCCGGGCGCGTCCGTCGCCCGCTGATCACCGGGGATCTCCTGCGCGAGGCCGGACTTCTCCGCGGCGAGGACGAAGGCGTCGGCCAGCGCGACCTGACCCTCGGCGGTCGGGTGCACGCCGTCCTCGGCCAGGAGGCCGTCGGGGCGCAGGGGGTCCGGGTACTCCAGCGCGATGCCGCCCGCCGCCTCGACGTCCTGGACGAGCGCCGCGTCGTAGGCGTTCAGGTCCTCGGGCCGCGGATCCGGGCCCCAGACCGAGTCGAGTGCGATCAGCCGCGCCGACGGCGACGCCTCGGCGATCGCCTCGACCGCCGGCCCCATCGCGTCCGCGACCTCCTCAGGGGTCCAGCCCAGGTCGTTGCTGCTCGCGATCAGCACGATCGCGTCGGGCCGGGTGTCGGCGATCTCCTCGGCCCGGTCGCCGATCGCGACGCCGCAGTCGCCGGGCTCGATGAAGCCGCCGCCGTCGCAGCCGAGGTTGACGACGCTCCAGCCCAGGTCGTCGCCGACGAGCGCCGGCCACGCCTGCCCGGGCTCGAGCCCCAGGCCGCGGACGATGCTGTCGCCGACGATCGTCACGCGCGAGCCGGCCGGCAGGGCGCCGCCGAGGGCGAGCGGCGCGGAGTCGGACAGCGGGTCCGGGGTCGGCGACGGCCAGGCGCTCGCGGAGGAGGAGGCGCTGGGTGCGGTGCTGGCTCCGGTGCTCCCGCTCGTGGCGCTCGAGCAGCCGGCCAGCGCCAGGGCGCCGGCGCCGAGCAGGGCCGCGCCGGCCAGCAGCCGCCTCGTCATGCCCGCGGGTCCTGGAGCCCGTCGCGCAGCTCGCCGGCCAGCGCGCGGACCACGGCCTTCAGATCCCCGTCGTTCGCGGCCGCCGTCCGCAGCTGGCGCTGGTAGCTCGCCCCGGCGACGAGGATGAGCTCGACGTCCGCCAGCTCCGCCGTGCAGTCCAGGCGCTCGGCCACCGGCGCGAGCGTCTCGAGCAGATCGCGGATGTCGTCGGTCACGAGCCGCTCGTTGCCGGCCGCGTCGAGGATGATCTCCGCGTCGAGTCCGTAGCGCGCCGCGCGCCACTTGTTCTCCCGGACGTACCAGGGCTGCATGGTCGCGAGGGTCTCGCCCTCGTCGAGCTTCGTCGACAGGTGCTCCACCAGGCACTGGATGAGCGCCGCGACCGCGCCGATCTCCTCCGGCGAGGACAGGCCGTCGCAGGCCCGCATCTCGATCGTCCCCCACTGCGGCGAGGGGCGGATGTCCCAGCGGACCTCGGTGTGGTCGTCGATGACGCCGGTGCGCATCATGTCATCGACGTACTCCTCGTAGTTCGCCCAGGCGCCGAACTGCGGCGGCAGCCCCGCTGTGGGCAGCTGCTGGAACATCAGCGCGCGGTTCGAGGCGTAGCCCGTGTCGACCCCGCCCCAGAACGGGCTGGACGCCGAGAGCGCCTGGAGGTGCGGGTAGTAGTCGAGGAGCGAGTTGAGGATCGTGAGGACCTTGTCGCGGTCCTCGATGCCCACGTGCACGTGGATGCCCCAGATCATCATGTTCCGGCCCCACCACTGGGTCCGGTCGATCAGCCGGTGGTAGCGCTCCTTGTCGGTGATGGTCTGGTCGTACCACTGGGCGAACGGGTGCGAGCCCGAGCAGACCAGGTCCAGGCCCATCGGATCGGTGATCTCGCGCACCTGGCGCAGCTGGTCCTGCAGATCGGCGACGGCGTCGCGGACGGTGCGGTGCACACCGGAGACCAGCTCGACGGTGTTCTTCAACAGCTCGCCGGTGATCCGCGGGTGCGGCGACCCGTCCTCGCCGCGGAGGGCCTCGAGCACGACGTCGGCGACATTGGCGAGGTCGCCCGTCTGCCGGTCGACGATGGCGACCTCCCACTCGATCCCGAGGGTGGAGCGGTCGGATTCGGCGAAGGTGATCTCCATGACGGCGTCCTCGTCAGTCCGGCGTCCACCGGGTCGGGACGCGCCCCCACATCCTCGCACCCGGGCCGGTGCGGAAGCCGCGGGTCGGTCGTCCCGTGTCGGCGCCGCGCGGCGCGGGTTTTTCTGGCAGAATGATCCGTCGGGTCCGAGGCGGTCGACCCTCTACTCACCGCCGAAGAAACCCCCTCGAGCTTCCGGCCGGGTGTGCCCCCACGCTCACGGCTCAGTTCATCCATCATCGACCTCACGGTCAACGACCACACAGGAGAATTGTGGCTGTCAAGATTCGTCTGAAGCGCCTCGGCAAGATCCGAGCGCCCTACTACCGCATCGTCGTCGCCGACTCGCGCACCAAGCGCGACGGCCGCGTGATCGAGGAGATCGGTCAGTACCACCCGACCGAGCAGCCCTCGTTCATCAAGGTCGACTCGGAGCGCGCGCAGTACTGGCTCGGAGTCGGCGCGCAGCCGACCGAGCAGGTCGCCGCGATCCTCAAGCTGACCGGCGACTGGGGCCGCTTCAAGGGCGACGCCGACGCCGTCAGCACCGTCCAGGTGAAGGAGACCAAGGCTCCGTTCGTCGTCGACGCGAAGAAGAAGCCGGTCCTCAAGCCGAAGTCCGAGGCTCCCGCCAAGGCCACCGCGCCCGAGGCGCCCGCCGCCGACGAAGCCTCCACCGAGGCGTAGTCCGTGCTCGCTCCCGCCGTCGAACACCTCGTCAAGGGGATCGTCGAGAACCCCGATGAGGTCAAGGTCGTGGCTACGAGCTCCCCGCGCGGAGAGGTCCTCGAGGTGCGCGTGCACCCCGAGGACCTCGGCCGCGTGATCGGACGTTCCGGTCGCACCGCCAAGGCCGTCCGCACTCTCGTCGCTGCCCTCGCCGACGGGCGACGCGTGCGCGTCGACGTCGTCGACACCGACAAGTAGGGTGGCGGCCCCCGCAGCGGGCACGACGCAGCTCCGCGTCGCCCGACTCACCAAGGCCCACGGGCTGAAGGGTGCGATCAAGCTCGAGCTCTACACCGACGAGCCCGACAAGCGCTTCACGCCCGGCGCGACCTTCACGCTCCAGGTGCCCCGCACCTCCGAGTGGCACGGCAAGAAGCTCGAGCTCGTCGAGCTGCGCTGGTACAACAGCCACCCCGTCGCCTTCTTCAAGGGCATCGCCGACCGCGACGCCGCCGAGACCCTCCTCAAGGCGATCCTCTGGATCGACGAGGCGGTGCAGACCGAGCCCGGCGACGACGACTCCTGGTACGACTACCAGCTGGTCGGCATGTCCGTCGTGCGCGACGGCCGCGAGGTCGGCGTCGTCCGCCGCGTCGACCACTTCCCCGCGCAGGACCTCCTCATCGTCGGCACCCCCGCGGGCGAGGTCATGGTGCCGTTCGTGAACGCGATCGTGCCCTCCGTCGACCCGGTCGCCGGTGTCGTCACCGTCACTCCGCCGATCGGTCTCTTCGAGGAGGCTCCCGAGGAGGAGCCCGCCGAGGTGGACCTCAGCGGCGTCGACCTCCTAGACCCCGAGCTGGCCGCGGCCGCTCCGGTTGAGGAGGAGGACGAATCCGACTCGAGCGATGCCGACTCGAGCGATGCCGACGCGACCGATTCCGCGTCGATCGACGCCGGCGCCGAGCCCGCTGTCGCGACCCCGGACTCCCAGGAGGAGCCGCGGTCGTGAAGATCGACATCGTCACGATCTTCCCGGAGTTCTTCGGCGTCCTCGACATCAGCCTGCTCGGGCGTGCGCGCCAGAGCGGGCTGATCGAGCTCGGCGTGCACGACCTCCGCTCGTTCACCCACGACCGGCACCGCACCGTCGACGACACTCCCTACGGCGGCGGCGCCGGCATGGTGATGCGACCGGAGCCGTGGGGCGAGGCGTTCGACGCGATCCTCGAACCCGTGACGGACCCGCTGGTGATCTTCCCCTCACCCGCCGGCGAGGTCTTCACCCAGGCCACCGCGCGCGAGCTCGCGCAGGAGTCGTCCCTCGTCTTCGGCTGCGGCCGCTACGAGGGCATCGACCAGCGCGTCGTCGACCACACGGCCGAGCGCGCCCGCGTGCGGATGATCAGCCTCGGCGACTACGTCCTCAACGGGGGAGAGGTCGCCGTGATGGCGATGATCGAGGCCGTCGGCCGCCTCGTGCCCGGCGTCGTCGGCAACCCCGCGAGCCTGGTCGAGGAGAGCCACTCCGACGGACTCCTCGAGTACCCCAGCTACACCAAGCCCGCGTCCTGGCGCGGCCTCGACGTCCCCCCGGTGCTGCTCAGCGGCAACCACGGAGCGATCGCCGCCTGGCGCCACGAGCAGAGCGTCGAGCGCACCCGCCGCGTCCGCCCCGAGCTCCTGCCCTGACCTGACCCCTCCCCGCGAGATGCCACTTGCGCACGCTTCTCACGGCGTGTCGCGCTCATAAGTGGCATCTCGCGTCTGCGCGCCTGACTCGATCCGATCGTGCGAGATGCCACTTGTGCACGCTTTTCACGGCGTGTCGCGCTCATAAGTGGCATCTCGCGACGGCGGGGGTCAGGGCTCGCGGGCGAGGGCGAGGGTGAGGTGGCGGTCGCGGAGGGCGAGGAAGAGCGGGAAGGCGAACGCCAGGGCGACCAGCGGCGCGAGCAGGACGAGGATCCAGACGCGCTTCATCCCGATGCGGCGGCCCTCGGCGATCATGAAGGCGACGGCGGCGATCGCGACCACCAGCAGGTCCGTCGTGATCGACGAGACCGCCGGACCACCGCTCGCGAGATCGCCGAGGAAGTCGACGCTCTCGAGCACCGCCCGGACGTTGTAGGTCCAGGTGCCGACGAGTCCGGCCACCGCGAGCAGCAGGTAGACCACCGCGCTCGGTGTCCAGCCGTGCCGCAGCCGGCTCATCGGGCCACCGCCGCGGACGCGCGACGGATCGCGACGACCGCCGCGACCACGAGGACGAGCGTCACCGCACCGCCCGCCGCGAGCGTCAGCGGGTCCGGAGCGACGATCGACTGACCGCGCAGCGCCTGCCAGCAGGTCAGCGCGACGAGGGCGGACCAGCCGAGCACGGCGATCCCGACCAGCCGCAGCCGGAGCGTCGCGTCCCGGAGCAGCGGCACCCGCGTGCGGAGCCGCGCCAGCGCGAAGGCGAGCAGCGGCAGCCCCTGCAGCGCGTGCATCCCGACGAAGTGCGGGATGCGGAGGTCACCGCCGGTGGTGCTCCAGCCGAGCAGCGGCAGCCCCGGGCCGCCGTCGTCCACGCCGACCGCGTGGGCGCCGACGACGCCCTGGTAGTCGGAGATCTGCGCCGCGGTCGGCCCGGTCATCAGGAACGCGAGCGCCATCCCGACGAGACCGATCACGAGACCGGCGCGCACCGCGAGAGTCACGGATCGGTCGGCCAGCGGCACCCCTGCGAGGAGTCCCGCGAGGACCAGCGTGACCAGCCAGACCGCGACGATCGACACCGCCATCGCCGCCCAGAGCGCGGAATGCAGGGGGGTGGTGACGTTGAAGTGGCTCGTGACGCCCACCGCGGCGGCGCCGGCGATGACGACCATCTCGATGCCGAGTCCGGCGACGGCGACCGTGCCGAGCAGCCGTGCGAGCCGGCGGCGCCGCTCGGGGACGAGGCCGATCAGCCACGCGAGCGTCAGCGCGTACACCGCGATCGAGAGGCAGAACTTCAGCGGCTTCGCCCAGAGCGGCTGACCGCCGAGCTCGCGGGGATCGACGAGCAGGAGGACGAGGCAGGCCAGGACGCCGACGGCCATCGCCGCGGCGAGGACGACGAGCGGATGGTGCGGTCGGGCGGGCGACTCGGCCGTGCGGGCCGGGTGCTGGATAGTGGCGGTCATCGCGCCGCCTCCGCGCTGTCGTGCGTCGCGCTGTCCTCGGAGGCGGGCGCGGGGTGCTGGCTCTTACCGAACCTCCGCTGCGTCTCGCGCGCCTGGGCGACGCGGCGCATCGACTGCAGCACGACGTCGCCCAGTGCCGTTCCCACCGCGGCGATGGACGTCTGCTCGCTCACACTGGTCCGCGCCTCGAGCTCGTCCAGGTCCGCGCTCGCGACGATCTCGGCGGCGCGGGCGTAGGCCTCGAGCCACGCCGGCGTCATGCCGCCGCTGGAGAGCTCCAGCGCATCCAGTGCCCGGGCCGCCGTCCGCACGGCGGGGTGCTCGCAGTACTCGACGCCGACCCGCGCGCGGACCCGCTCGAGCGAGTCGGCCGAGGCCGGCGCCTCCGAGTCGACGTTCGCCGACACGACGTCCTGCGCCACCTCGAACGCGTAGGCCGGGGGAGCGTCCTCGTCCAGGACGGCCGTGATCCGCTTCGCGCCGGCGATGCCGACACCGCCGCTCTCGATCAGCGCCCGGAGCAGGCGGAGCCGGGCGAGGTGGGCGTCGCCGTACTCCGAGCGCTGCGGCCCGGAGGCCGTGCCCGGAGGCAGCAGCCCCTCGCGGATGTAGTACTTGATGGTGGGCAGGCTGACACCGCTGAGGTGGCTGAGCTCCGAGACGCGCATGCGGATAGTATTGCTATCCGATACTGGCGCTGTCCACCAGTTCTTACAAAGAAGTCCCGGACGGCGTCAGTCGCGGGCGGAGAGGACGATGTTGCCGGTCTCCGTGATGGCGATGGTGTGCTCCATGTGCGCTCCGCGCGAGCCGTCGCGGCTGCGGAGGGTCCAGCCGTCCTTGTCCGTGTAGATCTCGTCCGTGCTCTGCAGGAACCACGGCTCGATCGCGATGACGAGGCCCGGGCGCAGGGGGTAGCCACGGCCGGCGCGGCCGTCGTTGGGGATGTGCGGGTCGCCGTGCATCGTGCGGCCGACGCCGTGACCGCCGAAGTCGGTGTTGATGCTGAGGCCCTCGGCGTGCGCCACCGCGGCGATGGCGGCGGAGATGTCGCCGATCTTCTTCCCCGGCTGAGCGGCGGCGATGCCGGCCTCGAGCGCGCGGGTCGTGGTGTCGACCAGCTTCTGATCCTGCGCGCGCGACGTGCCCACGGAGACGGTCAGCGCGGAGTCGGCGACCCAGCCGTTCACCGAGGCGGCGAAGTCGAGGGTCAGCAGATCGCCGTCGCGCAGGCGGTAGTCGAAGGGCAGGCCGTGCAGGACCGCGTCGTTGACCGAGGTGCAGAGCACCTTGCCGAAGGGGCTGGCGCCGAACGAGGGGTGGTAGTCGATGTAGCAGGACTCCGCGCCGGCCGAGCGGATCATGTCGTGCGCGAGGCGGTCGAGCTCGAGCAGGTTGACGCCCACGGCCGCGGCGGCCGACGTCGCCTTCAGCACCTCGGCGACGAAGCGGCCGGCCGGGCGCATCTCCTCGATCTCGGCGGGTGTGCGCAGCTCGATCATGCTGATCCTCTCGGTGGTCGCTGAGGCGTTCTTCAGCGGTCGTGGGTACCGTCGGTGCATGCGCACGAGACGGGCTTTCGGTTCCTGGCTGTACCCGGCGGCGGTCGTCCTGCCGCTCTGGATCCTCCTGGGGTACGGACTCTTCGGGGGATCGAGCGGCTGGACCGTGCTCGGCCTGGTCATCGCTCTCCCTATTCTGGCGGTCGCTCTGGCCGTGGTGGCGAGCATCGTGGCGTTTCGGGTGACCGTGCGGCCCTCGCGGACGCCCGCGTGGGGCGATGTCGCGACACTGGGCGCGTGGCACGCGTCGCTGATCGCGTTCGGCTTCTTCCCTCCCGGCGCCTGGGCGCTCGGACTGCTCTCGATCCTGCTGGGTGTCGTCGCCTTCGGGCACTCTGTGTGGCGCTTCTTCACGGATGCGCGCGCCACGCTGCTCGCGTTCGCCGCGGCGGCCGAGGTGCAGGCCCAGGGCGGCCCGCGCCCCGTGGAGGAGGAGCGCTACGACCCGGACCGCCCCCAGGACGGCCAGACGATCGTCCTCTGAGGCCGAGCGCCGCCGACAGCGCGCCCGCGACGCTCCACCCGTTCCTCACAAGTTGCGGTAATCGCGCTCGACTACCGCAACTTCTGCGTACTGGCGGGAACCCGACCGGCGACCCCGGCGTCGAGCCATCGAAAGTTGCGGTAGTCGCGGCCGACTACCGCAACTTCTGCGCAGTCAGGGAGGCTGTTCCGCTACCGCACCGCCCGTCGCTTTGACGGGCGCTCCGGCGGCATGGCAGAATGAGCGCTTGTGCCTCGCGCAGGCTCTGCCACAGGGGAGCCGCGACGACGTGGGCACGACCGACTTCCATCAACGAAACGGTGTTCGACCTGTGGCGGGCACGGAGAGCGATACAGCATGCACATCCTCGACTCACTCGATGCGGCGTCACTCCGCACCGACATCCCCGAGTTCCGCGCCGGCGACACCGTCAAGGTGCACGTCAACATCGTCGAGGGCACCCGCTCGCGCATCCAGATCTTCCAGGGCGTCGTGATCGGCCGCTCCAACGAGGGCGTCCGCGAGACCTTCACGGTCCGCAAGGTCAGCTTCCAGGTCGGCGTCGAGCGCACCTTCCCGGTCCACTCCCCGGTGATCGACCACATCGAGGTCGTCACCCGCGGTGACGTGCGTCGCGCGAAGCTCTACTACCTCCGCAACCTCCGCGGCAAGAAGGCGAAGATCAAGGAGAAGCGCGACGCCTGAGCGGCGTCCGAACAGCTCTTCCCGGACCCCGGCCCATCTATGATGGACCGGGGTCCGACCCTTTTCCGGGACGCAACGACCCGGTGATCCACAGATCGGCGCTGCACCGCGCGGGTCGACCACAGTAGGGGCCACGGCACGCGATGACAGACAGCACGGCCCCCGTGACCCTCCCGCACGAGGGCGGCCGTCACTCCGCCGATCCGGACGGCGAGCACCGTCCCCGCCGCCGCCGCGGGGTGCTCCTCTTCCTCCGCGACGTGCTGATCATCGTCGTCGTCGCGGTCCTCGTGTCGTTCCTCGTGAAGACGTTCCTCATCCGCTCGTTCTACATCCCGTCCTCCTCGATGGAGCAGACGCTGGTCGAGAACGACCGGATCCTCGTGAACGAGCTGGTTCCCGGCGTCGTCCCGATCTCCCGCGGCGACGTGGTCGTCTTCCGCGATCCGGGCGGCTGGCTCTCGCCGTCGACCGAGCCCGACGTGCCCGCCTTCCAGGCCGCGATCGACTCGGCCCTCGCGCTCGTCGGCCTCACCGCGCCGGACAGCAACGACCACCTGATCAAGCGCGTGATCGGCCTGCCCGGCGACCACGTCACCTGCTGCACGCCGCTCGGCCAGGTCGAGATCAACGGCAACCCCATCTCGGAGCCGTACGTGAAGCTGCCCGACGGCGTCCAGGCGGTCTCGGCGACCCCGTTCGACGTGGTCGTGCCCGAGGGGTCGCTCTGGGTGATGGGCGACAACCGCTACAACTCCGCCGACTCCCGCTACAACACCGACAAGCCCGGCAACGGCTTCGTGCCGATCGACAACGTCGTCGGCCGCGCGATCCTGGTCACCTGGCCGGTGCAGCAGTGGGCCTGGCTGGACGACTACCCGTCGGTCTTCCGCGGGGTCGACACCGAGGCGTCCGACGAGCAGTCGGAGGACGACCGGGCGACCGCGGGCGAGCGCTAGATGGTCGTCGCCGAGCCGGACCTCCGTGAGGAGCGCCGGCTGTTCCGCCAGGGCTACGAGAGCGTCATCGGCTGCGACGAGGTCGGTCGCGGCGCGATCGCGGGCCCGGTGTCCGTCGGTGTCGTCGCGATCGGGTCGCGCTGCGGCCGCTTCCCCGAGGGCCTGCGCGACTCGAAGATGCTCGCCCCGGCCCGCCGCGAGGCGCTGCTGCCCGGCGTCGTGAAGTGGGTGTCCGGCTGGGCGATCGGCGAGTCCTCCGCCGACGAGATCGACGACACGGGGATCATCGCCGGCCTCGGCCGCGCCGCCTCCCGCGGCATCGAGCGCCTCGT
The DNA here is from genome assembly GCF_013205055.1 of Rathayibacter sp. VKM Ac-2856. Classification (GTDB taxonomy): domain Bacteria; phylum Actinomycetota; class Actinomycetes; order Actinomycetales; family Microbacteriaceae; genus Rathayibacter. The sequence goes on along the minus strand of NZ_JABMLF010000001.1, from coordinate 573,879 downwards.
CGACCAGGGCGTGGACCTCGCGCGCTCGGTCGTCCTGCTCGACGGCAAGCACGACTGGCTGACGCCCGCGCTCGGCCCCTGGGCGGCGGAGCTGACGATCGTCACCCGAGTGAAGGCCGACCGCGATTGCGCCTCCGTCTCGGCCGCGTCCGTGCTGGCGAAGGTCGGGCGCGACGGGCAGATGGTGCGCCACCACGACGAGTTCGCCGACTACGCCTGGGACAGCAACAAGGGCTACGGCAGCGCCGCGCACTGGGCCGGCCTCGAGCGGGTCGGTCCGTCACCGCTGCACCGGGTCACCTGGCTGTCGCGCTCGCGCGAGGCCGACCCCGTCTCGGCCTAGCGCGGTCCCGGCGCCGGGCGCCGTCGCGTAGAATCGTCTGACGATGGATGAGGACGAGTTCGAGGACTACGACCGCGAGGTCGAGCTGGCACTGTACCGGGAGTACCGCGACGTCGTCTCGCAGTTCTCGTACGTCGTCGAGACCGAGCGGCGCTTCTACCTCGCCAACGAGGTCGAGCTGGTCCGCCGCGACACCGAGCACGACTTCTACTTCGAGCTGACCATGCGCGACGTGTGGGTCTGGGACGTCTACCGCTCCGACCGCTTCGTGAAGTCCGTCCGCGTCCTCACCTTCAAGGACGTCAACGTCGAGGAGCTCTCCCGCAAGGAGTTCGAGCTCCCGAAGGAGCTCGCCCTCGACGAGTAGGGCCCCGCGCCTGCTCGCCGCGCCGCGGAGCGCTTTCAGCGTCAGGTTCTCGTCCTGAGGAGCGCTTGCAGCGCGCGATCGTCTTTTGGAGGAGTGCGCTAGCGCTCGGCGCCGCCTCCTGCCGCGCGGGTACCGGTGTCGCAGCTCGACTTCGCGGACGTGATCGGCAACGAGGAGGCGGCCTCCGCGATGGTCGCGGCGGCCGCGGGTGGCCATCACGTGTTCCTGCTCGGTCCGCCTGGGGCGGGGAAGACGATGCTCGCCTCGCGCCTGCCGGGGATCCTGCCCGATCTGGACGACGAGGCCGCGCTCGAGGCGACGTGCATGCGCTCGCTCGTCGGCGAGGACACCGGCGGCAGGCTGGTGCGTCGCCCGCCGTTCGAGAGCCCGCACCACTCCGCCTCCGCCGCAGCGATCGTCGGCGGCGGGAGCGGCAGGATCCGACCGGGAGCCGTCGCGCGCGCCACCAGGGGAGTGCTGTTCCTCGACGAGGCGTGGAGTAGCGAAGTACCCCACGCTGACAGGAGCTGTGCGCTGCGCTGTCGGTGTTTCCTGCCAGGATCGGGCCCATGACACCCGAAGAGTGGCGGACGCACGCAGAACGGCTGATTGAGGCCCTGGACAGCCCGAACGCCGCCGACTGGCTTGCCTCGATCGCCACCGTCCTAGCAGCCGTCGTCGCCGTAATTGCTCTCATTGTCGCCATCCTCGCCGGTCGAGGTCAGATCAACGAGGCGAGAGAAGCACGGGCGCTCACGGCGAAGCTGGACCGAGATCGATCGCAGCCCTCAGTCGTGATGTTCATGGAGCCGAGCGTCGCTTCTATGGCTCTCCTAGACATCGTCATCAAGAACTTCGGCCTCACGCCCGCACGAGACGTTCGGGTACAGATCGAGCCATGGCCAGAGATGGCGAGGGGCGAAGGAAGCTCGACGAGGACGAAGATTCCGATTCCCGAGGTCATCCCGATGCTTGCTCCTGGGCAGGAGTGGCGAGCCATGTGGGACAACGGGATTGTTCGAAAGAAGACCGACCTGCCGGAGGTGCATAAGGGAACTGTCTCGTACTCGGGCATTGATGGAGAAGAGCTAAGTACTCCCTCGACTATGGACTGGTCCATCTACATGAAACGCCGTGTTGTCACCCTTTATACAGTTCACGACGCCGCAAAGGGATTGAAAGGTATAGCCGATTCCATCAAGAAGGTCAGTCACAACGGTCTTGATGTAATGGCGAGGAACGGTGACAATAGAGACGTCCTGCAAGAAGTCGATTTCTACGATCGAGAGATGTTGGAGCATCGGCGTGACCCGGAGAACTGGCCAGCGCCCGACCCGGTGGCCGGTTGGATCAGGGCACGAGCTTCGCAGATACGAGGAAAGAAGCGTCGGCGATAGGACTCTCATCCTCGACCTTCAACGGAACACCGCTCTTCTGAGTGGAGCACGTGCGAGCACTCCTGGCAGCGGTTCAGGCAGACCGTGACGGCGGAGAACGACCGGTTTAGAGGATCGGCCTGGTTTGCTGTGCTGGGTTGCACACGGTGCAAGGCGAAGGTGCTGGTGGACTACATGGTGGAGGCGCACCAGTAGGCTCCAAGCATGGCTGACCCCACTGCTGGCATCGGTTCCGTCGCTGACTGGGTGAGCGGGATCGGCACGCTGGCTGCCGTCTTCGTCGCTCTGTTCCTGTACTGGCGAGAGCAGAAAGACAAGAAGAACAAGTACATCGATAACATCGTCATCGGCTCAGACGTCACGGAGGCGGGTCCCGACGATGACCTCTTCAGCGTCCAGGTGAGGCTAGTAAACACTGGCGGTGGGGTGATTCCCTATGCTGCTGTGTTGGGGGAACCAGGGATCGAAGGCAACAAGATCCTTCGCCTGTACGTCAAAAAGCCGTCATCCAGCCCTAACCGTAGCGTGCTGGGCTACTATTGGGACCCGATCATCCAGCCTGGTACCGAGTCGCAAGTGACCTATGAGTATCCGGTAGGCACGCCTGTCGGTGAGTATCTGCTGGTTCTTCAAGATGCCGCTGGAACAACGTGGTTCAGAGAAGTGCGGAGGAAGAAGTACATTTCCCGCAGCGAAGCATTCAGCAGGTATCCTGCTCTGACGGATGGTTCTGTTCACCTGACTGGCGATGTGCTATAACAGTGGTATTTGCAAGACGCCCCAACACAACCGGAGAAGCGCGCAGGCGGTCGACCGCTTAAGTACGAGACAGTCGAAGCTCTCGATCTAGCGATCCAGGCTTACTTCGACAAGCAGGACCCTCACGTCGAGACGCACATGGTTGTCTCGGGTTGAAAGACCAACGGCGAGACGATGTTCGAAGAGCGGAGCGTCATCATGGACCAGAAGCCCTACACGATCAGCGGGCTCGCTCGTGCGCTCGGACTCATTCGTCAGTCGATCCTGAACTACCAGGCTCGTGAGAAGTTCTTTAACTCGATAGAGGGTGCGAAGCAGCGCTGCGAGGAGTACGCCGAGGCTCAGCTCTTCAGCGCCGACAGCAACGGTGCCAAGTTCTCCCTCATCAACAACTACCAGGGCAAGCACCAGGACTGGTCTGACAAGCACGCCATCGAACACACCTCTGGCGACATGCCGATCCCACTCCTCGCCGGCCTAGCGACCCCTGGTCCGCTGGTAATCGAGGACGACAATGGCCCTGCTCAAGCAGACGACCGCACTCCACAAGATCAGTAGCCTCACCCGACGGCTCCGCATCATCCAGGGTGGGACGAGCGCCAGCAAGACGTTCTCGATCTTGGCGTACCTGATCCACGTCGCTCAGACAAATCTCGACATCCTGATCAGCGTGGTTTCTGAGTCGATGCCCCACTTCCGGCTCGGTGCGATCCGAGACTTCGGCTTCATCATGAAGGCTCAGCGCTACTGGGAGGAGGGTGCCTGGAGCACCGTCTACAACACCTACACCTTCCCCAACGGCGCCACGATCGAGTTCTTCTCCGTCGACAGCAGCAAGGCGCACGGCCCCCGTCGTGACGTGCTCTTCCTCAACGAGTGCAACAACGTGAGCTACGAGATCTACACGCAGCTCGAGACACGTACCCGCGAGCTGATCATCCTCGACTACAACCCGACCAGTGAGTTCTGGGTCCACACCGAGGTCATGCCGCACAACGTGCACGACTTCCTCAAGCTGACGTACCGGGACAACGAGGCCCTGGCGCCGGTCATCGTCCGCTCGATCGAGAGCCGCATGCACGACACCAACTACTGGCGTGTGTACGGCCTGGGGGAGATCGGCATCCTAGAGGGCGTCATCTACGACAACTGGGAGCAGGTGGAGGGCGTCCCAGCCGGGGCCACGCTGCTGCGCCACACCCTCGACTTCGGCTTCACGAACGACCCGTTCGCCATCGTGGACGTCTACCGCTATCAGGGCGGCTTCCTGCTCGATGAGCAGTTGTACCTGACCGACCAGAAGAACAAGGCCCTGGCCAACGCCCTACGACGGGCCGAGGGGCTCGCTCCAGCCGCCCAGGACGGCAACTACGTCGGGCGTATCCACACGCTGACGATCGGTGACTCCAGCGAGCCGAAGAGCATCGCTGAGATCCGGGACTACGGCGTGACGATCACGGGTGCCGTGAAGGGACCGGACTCGATTGACTACGGCATCCAGCTCGTGCAGCAGCAGAAGCTCTACGTCACGGCACGGAGCGTGAACCTCATCAAGGAGCTACGCAACTACGTCCGGAAGGTCGACAAGAAGACGGGGAAGAGCCTCAACGTCCCGATCGACGACTGGAACCACGCCCTCGACGCCGTGCGGTACGGCATCGCTGACGTGCTCAGCGCCAAGAAGACGTCGTCGGTCCGGGTGGTCTGACAGACTCGGCGAACCACGACGAAGGGGACCACTGTGGCGAAGCCTGCACCTGTCGAGCGCTGGGACAAGCTCGCAGTGCTCCTAGCCCGCACCATCCCATCGAGCGGGGCCGAGGTGAAGGCGATACCGGGTCGGGTCGTTCGGTACTCATTACACCTACAGCACACTAAGAGCATCACCGGCGTCTACACGCAAGCTAGCCTGAACCGTCTAAGCCTGGAACGGCGGGTGCCGGCCACTGAAACGGAGCTACTGCGGGTCGTGCGGCCGGAGAAAAATCCAGAACGTTTGCCAGCGCCCACGGGTCACCTGATACGTGAGACGCTGTACGTCATTCTGGCCGAGATGATGCTCGACTGCGGCCGTGTCGTCAGTTTGGTGGACTCAGGCAGTCCATATATCAAAATGAGCGAATACTCCACTGCTCGGGAGTCCTTAGAGCAGATGCTTCCAGTCTCGGTGCGGTGGGTCAAAGATGGTGAAGGGCTTTATCCGGGTGTGGCCGCACGGCTGATGCAACGGTCGCTTGAAGCTTCTGCTGTCCTTCGCCAATCTTAGCTATTCCCGAACATGGCGTGTTGCTTTACTATGGGCTGCAGAAGCACATAAGCAACGCACTACATGCCAAACAGAGTATCGAAACTCCGCAACAAGCTCGCTCAAGCACTCTCGTCGAAGGAGTTTATTCCGCCGCTCTCCATGCTCGACATGGCGACCGGTGTTCCACTCACGACCTACGAGACGAAGCCTGAGCAGCTTCGGACCAACATCGGCTGGGTCCGCACCGCTAACCGTGCCATCGTTACCCCGACCTCGTCGGTGCCGCTGAAGCTACGCCGCATCAAAAAGGTCAAGGGCAAGATCGAGTACGAGGAGATCTCGGAACACGAGATCCTCAACCTCCTCGACGACCCGTACGTGGCGCTCAACGGCAAGAAGCTCCGTGAGCTAAACCACACCTACCTCAACCTCACCGGCGAGACGTTCATGCTGATGCGCAAGAACGGCGAGCCCTTCGAGATGAAGGACGGGGTGAAGACGCTCCCTGATGCGCTGGAGTTGCTGCCGTCTCATGTCGTGCAGTTCAAGCTCGGCAAGGAGCGCTTCTCCGACAGCCTGATCAACTACGGCCAGTCGGAGTACAAGATCGGCCAGGTCATCCGTGCCCACAACCCGGACCCTGAGAACACCTACCAGGGCCAGTCGATCATCAGCGCCGCTTCCTCAGCCATCGACTCCGAGCAGCAGATGCAGAGCTGGAACCGTCGGACGTTCAGCAACAACGCTCGTCCCGGCCTGGTGTTCAACCTCCAGGGCGAGAACATCGACCCTGCTGTCTACGAGCGTCTCAAGCAGCAGATGGACGAGCGGTACACGGCTGACGGGGCGTTCAAGTCGCTCGTCGTCGAGAACGGCGACGTCAAGCCGTAAATGCTCACCCACCAAGACCTCGACTTCCTAGCGTCCCGTGAGTTCACCCGTGACGAGATCCTCGCCATCTTCTCCGTGTCACCGTCGATGCTGGGCATGACGACCGACTTCAACCGGGCCAACATGGATGCCGCCATCTACCTGCACATCCTGCTCAACGTGCTCCCTCGCCTCGACGACGAGATCGCCATGTGGAACACGCAACTCGTCAAGAAGTACGACCGCACGCTCGAGCTCTACTACGTGTCTCCGATCCCTGAGGACGTTGAAGCGAAGATCAAGGAGGCCCAGGCCTGCACGAACACCTGGCGCACGATCGACGAGACCCGTGAGCTGTACGGCCAGGAGCCGCTTCCAGACGGCCTCGGTGCGCAGATCGTGGTCCCGATCACCTCGACCACCCTCGACCGTGTCTTGAACCCGGCGAAGCCGGCGGAGCCAGCCGTGGAGGAAGAACCAGTCGACGACGACGCCAAGCCTGTCGAGGGTAAGAAGAGCGTCCCAAAACCAAGGCAGTGACGCAGGACGAGCTGGGCGAATCGAAGGCACAGCTCTACACCCGCAAGGCAGTCGGCTACGAGTCGACGCTGCTGACCGCCATCCGGGGCGAGTTCAACCGTCAGGGTGACGAGGTGCTGGCCAGTGTCGCCAGCGTGCAGCGTTCCATCGGCGGACGCACGAAGGACTGCGTCGATTCGCTCCTCAACTGGGAGCAGGCCGACGCAGCCGTGAAGCGTGCCGTGGAGCCCGCTCTGCTCGCCGTAATCATCGAGACCGGCTTGGACGCCATGCAACAGATCGGCATGCAGCCGAGTGGGTACGACCCCTACAGCGAGGCAACCACCACCTGGTACCAGCAGCGCACCACGAGGGTCGCTGTCGACGTGAACGACGAGACGGAGAAGCAGCTCAGGGCGACGCTGACCGAAGGCGTCAACGCAGGGGAGAGCAGCCACCAGCTCCAGGCCCGCATCGAAGCGGTCATGGGGCTCGCTGCCACACTCCGTGCTGACCTGATCGCACAGACCGAGATCGCTCGGGCGCAGAGCTACGCCGACGTGCAGGCGTGGTGCCAGAGCGGCGTCGTGAGTGGGAAGGAGTGGTACACCGCCTAGGACGAGCGGGTCTGCAAGTTCTGCGGACCGATGCACGGACGAGTGATCGGGCTGGTGGAGAACTTCTACTCGAAGGGAGACGTGCAGACCGAGGAAGGGACGAACCGGAAGGGGGAGGAGACGACGTACAGCTACAACCACGACTACGACGACGTGGCCGGCGCTCCATTGCACCCTCAGTGCCGATGCACGTTGCTACCTGTGCGTGTCCGCTAGGTTTCCCGCATGGACGAATATCTGAGTGGCTTGGGCAAACTGCTCGGGACACTTGAACTTGGGAACATGGGGGACTGGGTCGCGGGTATTACCGCCGGTCTAGCGTTTGTTGGTGGAGTCGTCAATTTCCTGTACATTAGACGTTCGAACCTCCAGTCAGAGGCGACTAGGTTCGTCAGTGCCATGAAGCTCTTGCCTAAGCATCCTTGGGAGCCTAGGACAAGCTATAATAATAGCCAGAAGATCTTTACTCTCCTTGTAGGAAACTTCACCGGCCGCACCATGGAGAAGGTTGTACTTCGTGTTGTAGTAGGAAACCCGGGCCGCAGAGATAATCTTACGTTTTCCTCACATGAAGTTGAAGTCGACGAGTCGTCGATCGACCTTAGTACGGATAGCTACAGCTTAGAGCGTTCATCCGTTAACTTGATCAAGTTCGCTCCGATTGAGTCCGGACTGGAACACCGCTTGTGGATACATATGCCATTGGACGCAAAATTCAGTGCAAACCTCTACTTCTCGGACTCGTCTGGAAACTCTTGGAAGAGAGGCTTCAACGGCCGCTTGCGGCGGGGCAGCGGTTGGTTCAATGGACGTCGGGTCTAGGGTTGTCATATCAGTCCTTGTGCCGCACATGAGGATCTATATAAACAAGATCACTATTACATGGCACTACCCGACGGACTACCAACTAAGAATACAGCGGGTGCTTTCCGGCTCCGGGGTTCGATCTCTGCACCGTCTCAGGTGACCGGATTCCAATTCGCTCGCCTGGTAGTACCTCCGAGCTCTAGTGCGGGGCCTTCAGCAGCAGTTCGAGCGATTGCAATGAGCGTCAAATGCGTTGTTGCGTCCGACTTCACTGGAACCTTCAAGAGCTACGGGCAATCTCCACAGCTAACGGTGGCACTATTCTGCGCATTCAGAACGTGTCTGCGTACCCGGATAGCTTTATCTCAGATGTCACCGGAAGAATTGCTGCTGGTGTCAACACGACAATGACTGGATTCGGAACTCTGGCTAGTCCGTACACCACCTCGTCAGCGACGCCCCTCGCATCTCCGACCTTCACCGGGACCGCCACCCTGCCGCTCACCGTCCTGACTGGCGCTCTCGCTTCGCCTGTGGCGCAGCGGAACGCTGCCACCACCCTCGACGCCACGCACTACGCCCTCGAGCTCAGCACCACTGCCACGCGGACGCTCCATGCCCTCTCCACCTGTCAGGGCCGCATCTACCAGTTCGTCAACGTCAACGCCGCTGCCGCCACCTTGAAGGCCAACGGGACCGAGCTGATCGGCAACGTCACGACGGCCAACACGTACTCGCTCCCATCCGGCTCGGCCGTCAGGCTCCAGGCGTTCCAAGGGGCATGGAGGGTCGTCTAGTTCCACTACGGTGAGCGCATGGACGAGATCTGGGGCGGGTTCTCCGAGTGGCTGACTGGTACGTCAGACATGCGGCAGTGGGACTGGGGGTCGACTGCTGACTGGGTTACGGGCCTCCTCACCTTTGCTGCGGTCGTCGTGGCCGTTCAAACGTTCCGCCACGACCGACGCCGGCAGCTCGAAGCGCAGGCGTCCCTGATAGGAGTCGAATACAACTTCGTGACGAATGAACCGTGGGCGGACCGGATCATCCGTGTTCGAAACAACTCTCAGCTGCCGGTCACTTCGGTAAGCGTGATGTTCAACGCTGAATCAGCGGACGTCGTCGAAGCAAGACGAGTCCAGGCAGCACATATGGCTGTTTTGAAAGCCCAACTCAGAGACGCCGTCAGGATAGGTGCAGTCAGCAGATTCGGGATGTGGCAGCTCCTTCGGCAATTCCGCCACCTTAAACCGACCCACGGCTTCGTTGAGCTCAAAGACCTGGCACCTGGTGAGACTGATGAAGTGATTTTGCCTCACCCATATGGCGCATTCATGATGGGTGCGCAGTTCAAGGACAGCCTCGGGCGACAATGGGCGAAAGACGTGTCTACTCATCGGGTCTTACGGCGATCTCGTGCACGGAAGATGGCCCTTGGGGCGAACGGGCAGCTTGCTCCCCAGGGTGAGCCGGACGCTACAGCGACGTAGCTATTGCAATCACACTGCCACTTCCTTATAAGTAGTGGCAGACATGAAGACTCAACTGAACAAGAAGATCAACAAGCTGTTCAACATCAACCTCAAGTCCGTGGACGCCGAGAAGCGGACAGTCACTTTCGTGTTCAGCGACGACTCAGTGGACCGCTACGGCGAGAAGGTCGACCAGAAGCCCTGGGACGTCGCTCACTACAAGAACAACCCCGTCGTTCTCTGGGGGCACGACCCGTCTGAGCCTGAGAACATCCTCGGCACCGCCGTCGACATCCAGCTCGACCAGAGCGGCAAGTCACTGCTGACTGCCCAGTTCGACACGGCCGAGATCAACCCGAAGGCTGACCTCATCTACCGCCAGGTCAAGGCCGGCACGCTGCGCACCGTCTCCGAAGGATTCATCCCTCACACCATGGAGTTCGAGAACGACGTGCCTGTGCTCAAGGACAACGAGCTGCTCGAAGTGAGCGTGGTGGCCATCCCGGCGAACCGGAACGCTCTGGCGCTGAGCTTCAGGAGCGGTGCGCTCGACACGAATACGCAGGCGCGACGAGGACGCTCCTCCACAATGCCCAGCTTGGCAATCGTCTCCCCCGAAGTTGCCCCGCTGTGCCCTGCACTGCGCGCGGTTCGTCAGGGTCTGTCCCGGGAGGTTCTGCATGGACAAGGACGAGTTGGGCCGGCGCGGCGAGGAGATTGCTGCGGCGCATCTGCGGGAGCGGGGTTTCGAGATCCTGGACCGCAATTGGCGGGTGCGGGAGGGGGAGTTGGACATCGTCGCGCGTGAGGGTGCGGCGCTGGTGGTGGTGGAGGTGAAGACGCGGTCCTCGACGCGGTTCGGGCTGCCGATCGAGGCGATCACGCGGGTGAAGGCGCAGCGGTTGCGGCGGCTGGCGTATGCGTGGGCGCGGGAGCACGATGAGCGCTCGTGGCATCTGCGGATCGACGCGGTCGCGATCGTGGCGCCGAACGGGGTGCCGTCGCAGGTGCGTCATGTGCGGGCGGTGGCGTGATGGGGCTGGGTCGGACGTCCGCGGTCGGTCTGGTCGGCTTCACCGGGGCTTTGGTGGGGGTGGAGGCGCATTCGGCGGACGGTCATCCGGGCATGGTGATCATCGGGTTGCCGGATGCGGCGCTGTCGCAGGCGAAGGAGCGGGTGCGGTCCGCGGCGATCAACTCGGGCAGCGGGATCGCGGAGTACAAGATGACGGTGAACCTGTCGCCGGCGGCGATGCCCAAGCACGGGTCCGCGTTCGATCTGGCGATCGGGCTCGCGGCGCTGGCGGCGCTGGGGGAGGTGAACCGGGAGTCCGTCGCCGCGGTCGTGCACATCGGCGAGCTCGGGCTCGACGGACGGCTGCGCTCGGTGCCGGGCGTGCTGCCGGCGGTCCTCGCCGCGGTCCGGGCCGGCCGGCGCCGAGTGATGGTGCCCATCGACGACCGGCTCGAGGCGGAGCTGGTCGAGGGAGTGGACGTCATCGCCGTCTCCTCCCTCGCCGCAGCGGCGGTCTGGCACGGCGCGGACTGGGAGGTGCCGGTCCTGCCCGAGCGCTCGGCGCCGCCTCCTGCGGCGCGGGTACCGGTGTCGCAGCTCGACTTCGCGGACGTGATCGGCAACGAGGAGGCGGCCTCGGCGATGGTCGCGGCAGCCGCCGGCGGCCACCACGTGTTCCTGCTCGGTCCACCCGGGGCGGGGAAGACGATGCTCGCCTCGCGCCTGCCGGGGATCCTGCCCGATCTGGACGACGAGGCCGCGCTCGAGGCGACGTGCATGCGCTCGCTCGTCGGCGAGGACACCGGCGGCAGACTGGTGCGTCGCCCGCCGTTCGAGAGCCCGCACCACTCCGCCTCCGCCGCAGCGATCGTCGGCGGCGGGAGCGGCAGGATCCGGCCGGGAGCCGTCGCGCGCGCCACCAGGGGAGTGCTGTTCCTCGACGAGGCGCCGGAGTTCTCCGCCGTCGCCCTCGACGCACTGAGGCAGCCGCTCGAGTCTGGGGTGATCCGCATCCATCGCGCGAACGCGGTAGCGGAGTTCCCGGCGCGGGTGCAGCTCGTCCTCGCGGCGAATCCGTGCCCCTGTGGGCGGCACGGCATCCGGGGTGAGGTGTGCACGTGCTCGCCGCCGGTGCGGCGCCGCTACCTGGCGCGACTGAGCGGACCGCTGCTCGACCGCGTCGACATCCGGCTGTCGGTCCGGCGCATCGGAGCGGCGCAGCTCGTCGTCCGCCGCGACGAGCCGGGGCTCTCGACGGCACAGGCTCGAGCGCTGGTGGTGGCCGCCCGCGCCCGCGCCCGCTCGCGACTGGCGCGCACCCCGTGGTCCACGAACGCGGAGGTGTCCGGCGCGTGGCTCCGTGCGAGCCCGCAGCGTCCGACGGCCGAGGAGTCGAGCGCTCTGGACCGAGCCCTGGAGCGCGGACTCGTGACGATGCGCGGCTACGACCGCGTGCTGCGCCTCGCCTGGACCCTGGCCGACCTCGACGAGGTCGAGCGCCCGACCGCGGGGCACCTCGCTCGGGCCCTGGTCCTCCGGGGAGGTGCGTCGTGACGGCCGTCGCCGAGCTCTTCGACCGGACCGAGACGAGACTCGTGCGGCAGCTCCTCCCGGACGACAGCGAGTCGGATCCGGTGGAGGCGCTCGCGCGCGCCGCCTGGTCCTCGCTCGCGGAGCCGGGCGACGCGGTCGCGGGCACGCTGATCGAGCGCCTGGGAGCCGGCGGCGCGCTGGCGCAGGTGGTCGGGACGGCCTCGGCGGGAGCGATCCTCGCGGAGGTGGCGGACGCGGAGGCCCGCGCACTCGATCGCACGTCTCCCGAGGACGCCGCGTCGGCAGAACTCGGACCGTCGAGCTGTCCTGGAGGATCCGGAGACGACAGCGGGAGCGAGGACGCCGACCCGCGGGACGGGACGAGGGTCCTCGCCGCCGGTCTCGCTCGCTGGCGTCCGCGCGTGGACCGCGCTCTGCTGCGTCGCCGCCTGGAGATCGCGCACCGGCTCGACGCGCGGCTGCTGCTGCCGGGCGGTGACGGCTGGCCCGTGCCGGTGAACGATCTGGGGGAGCACGCGCCCTTCGTCCTCTGGAGTCGCGGCGATCCGCTCGCCCTGGCCGCGCCGCTTCGGCTGGCCGTCGTGGGCGCCCGAGCGGCGACCGGCTACGGCGAGCACGTCGCCGCGGACCTCGCCGCCGGCACCGCCGAGCGCGGCGTCCTCATCGTCTCGGGCGCCGCCTTCGGCATCGACGCCGTCGCGCACAAGGCCGCTCTCGGTGCGGGCGGGCGCACCGTCGCCTTCCTGGCCGGCGGCTCGGACCGGCTGTACCCGACGGCGCACACCGACCTCCTGCACCGCGTCATCGCCACGCCCGGCTGCTCTGTCGTGACGGAGGTCCCGCCGGGCACCACGCCGACGCGCTGGCGCTTCCTGCAGCGCAACCGGCTGATCGCCGCGTCGACGGCGGCGACGGTCGTCGTGGAGGCGGGTGCCCGCTCCGGCTCGCTGAACACCGCCGGGCATGCCGCGGCGCTCGGGCGTCCTCTCGGTGCCGTGCCCGGTCCGGTGACGAGCGCGTCCTCGGCGGGCTGCCACCGACTCCTCCGGGAGTACGCCGCGACGTGCGTGACCTCCGCGGAGGAGGTCGTGGAACTGCTCGGCATGTCGGAGGCGCTCGCGTCCCCGCCAGTGGTGTCCGAGGCCGTTCGCCGGATGCTCGACGTCCTCCGCGGGGAGGGGCGGCAGGAGACGGAGGTACTCGCGCGGCGCTCCGGGTTGTCCGTCACCGAGACGCTCGACGTGCTCGGGACGTGCCTCGCGAACGGTCTCGTGCACCGCGACGCGGAGGGGCGGTGGCGGCTCACCCCCTGAGGAGGCGGGGTTCCCGATGGCGGAGAGGGAGACGCCGAGCGTGCTCCGCCCTCGCGGTGGGCCGCCGGTCGCCGAGCCGCCGCGGCGCTGTCGGCGGTGCGCCCTACGCTGTCGATCAAGCAGCGAGGGGAGCCGCATGGGTGACGAGACGACGACGAGGACGCAGCCGGAGCATCCGCACCCGGAGCATCCACAGCTCGGGCACTTCCGGGCCGCCGACCGGGTGATCGCGCACCTCAGCGACACCCACCTCCTCGCGGAGGGGGCGCCGCTCTACGGCCGCGTCAACACCGTCTCGCGGCTCGAGCAGGCCGTCGCGCGGCTCGTCGAGCGCGGGGGGCGCCTCGACGCGATCGTGGTGACCGGGGACGTCGCCGACCGCGGTGAGGAGGACGCATACCGGCGGGTGCGGTCCGTGCTCGACCCCGTGGGGGCGCGGTTCGACTGCCCGATCGTCTGGGTGATGGGCAACCACGACGAGCGCGGAGCGTTCCGCCGCGCGCTGCTCGACGAGGAGCCGGGTGACGCATCGGGCGGCGCCCCGATCGACCAGGTCGTCGACGTCGCCGGACTCCGCCTGATCGCGCTCGACAGCGCGGTGCCGGGGTACCACCACGGAGCGCTGACCGGCGAGCAGCTGGAGGCGCTGGCCGCCGAGCTCGCGACGCCCGCCCCGCTCGGCACGATCCTCGCGCTGCACCACCCGCCGCTGCCGACGCCGCTCGGCGCGATGACCGTGCTGGAGCTCCGCGGGATGGCCGAGCTCGAGGAGGTGGTCCGCGGCACCGACGTGCGCGCGATCCTCGGCGGTCACCTGCACTATCCGACGTCCGCGACCTTCGCCGGCGTCCCCGTCCTCGTCGCCGGCGCGACCAGCTACACGATGGACCTCGGCGCGCCGGAGCGCGAGCTCGCCGGGATCGACGGGGCGCAGAGCTTCTCGCTCGTCCACGTGCATCCGGAGACCGTCGTCACGTCGCTCGTACCCAGTACGACCGCGCCGATCGCCACCCGCTTCGGCACAGACCTGATCGAGAGGCTCGAGGGCCTGGACGAGCAGGGCCGCATCGACCTGTGGTCGCGGATGCCCGGGACCGATGGCTGAGACTCCCGAGACAGCGCAGCCCGCGCGGGGCGAGCCGCTCGCGGCGGCCGTCGAGGACTTCCTCCGCTACGTCCTCGACGAGCGCTCGCTCTCACCCGCGACGGCTCGCGGCTACCGCGGCGACCTCTCCACGCTGATCGACTTCGCCGCGAAGAAGGGGCGGCCGATGCTCGCGCAGCTCGACCTCGAGCTGCTGCGCGACTGGCTCTGGCACGAGTCGCAGACCGGCGTCGCCCGCGCGACGCTCGCCCGGCGCACCGCGGCCGTCCGCTCCTTCTCCTCGTGGGCGCAGCGCTCCGAGCGCCTGCCGATCGACGTCGCCGCCCGCCTGCGCACGCTGAAGGGCGGGCGACCGCTCCCGCGAGTGCTCACGCAGCCGCAGACCGAGCACGTGATCGACCTGGTCGAGGCGCGCGGGGCGACCGAGGACCCGGTGGCGCTGCGCGACCTGGCGATCATCGAGCTGCTCTACGCCTCCGGCATCCGCGTCTCGGAGCTGGTCGCGATCGACGTCGGCGACCTCGACCTCGACCGGCTCACCGTGCTCGTCACCGGCAAGGGGCGCAAGCAGCGCGTCGTGCCCTTCGGCGTGCCGGCGAAGGAGGCGCTCACCGCCTATCTGGAGAAGGCCCGCCCACAGCTGCTGGCCGGCACGAAGGCGAACGGGACCGATGAGGCCGGGACGAGCGACGCAGACACGAGCACGCCCGCCCTCCTGCTCGGCCGCCGCGGCGCCCGCCTCACCCCGCGCACCGTGTACGGGGTGGTCGCCCGGCTGCTCGACGGCGGCCAGGGCTCGGGCCCCTCCGGCCCGCACACGCTCCGCCACACCGCCGCGACGCACCTGCTCGACGGGGGAGCGGACCTCCGCGCGGTGCAGGAGATGCTCGGCCACGCGAGCCTCGGCACCACCCAGATCTACACGCACGTCTCGACCGAGCGGATCCGCGAGGCCTACCGCCTCGCCCACCCGCGCGCCTGAGTCGGCGGCCGCCCCGGCCACCCCGGTCACTCCGTCCATCGGCAGCAGCACCGCCCGGGGGATCCCGCCGAGGAACCGCATCGGATTCACGTACTCGCCGTCCTCACGGGCGCCGAGATGCACGCACGCTGCGTCGCAGTGCCCGCCCGCGCCCACCGTGCCGATGACGTCGCCGGCGCGCACCTCCTGGCCCGCCGCGACGGCAGGCTCGACCGGCTCGACGCTCGACACCAGCCCGTCGGCGTGCGCGATGCTGACGACGCCGCGGTCGACGACGCGACCGGCGAAGGACACCCGCCCGTCCGCGACGGCCCTGACCGGCGACCCGGGTGCCGCGGCGAGGTCGATCCCGCGATGTCCCGCGGCGTAGCGGTGAGCCGGTGCACGCCACGGCGCGACGACGGAGAAGCCGTGGACCGGCGGTGTCCAGAGCATCGGCGCGAGCAGGGCGAGCACCAGGAACACGCCCGGGCGGAGGAGGAGAGGAGCGATCATGCGCCCACCCTCGCCGCCCGTCGAGCGCCGTGGGCGACCCGCGGCCCGATCAGGGGAGAAAGCGGCGGAAGGGTCTGCTGGGGAGGAGTGAGAGGTCAACCCCACCGCGCAAGCCGCCCCGGGACATTCGCAGGCGGGAGTAACGTGCCTGTGATCCGGACCGGGCGCGGAGACACCGCACCCACCGGCGGCGAGAATCGGAGACGACCATGACCAGCGGACGATCTGACACCATCCCGAACCCCTCGGCGGCGAAGCTGAAGAGGAAGGTGATCGGTCTCGCCATCGCGGCGGCGGTCGGCGGCTTCCTCTTCGGCTTCGACTCGTCGGTGGTCAACGGAGCCGTCGAGGCGGTGCAGGGGGAGTTCGACCTCTCGGCCGCACTGATCGGCTTCGCCGTCGCGTCGGCCCTGCTCGGCTGCGCGCTCGGCGCCTACCTCGCCGGTCGCCTCGCCGACCGCTGGGGTCGCATCAAGGTCATGCTGCTCGGCGCCGGACTCTTCTTCGTCTCCTCCATCGGAGCGGGCGCGGCGTTCGCGGTCTGGGACCTCGTCCTCTGGCGCGTCGTCGGCGGCCTGGGCATCGGCATCGCCTCGGTGATCGCCCCCACCTACATCTCCGAGATCGCGCCGAAGGCGATCCGCGGTGCGCTCGCCTCGCTGCAGCAGCTCGCGATCACGCTCGGCATCTTCGCCGCCCTGCTCTCCGACACCCTGATCGCGAACGGCGCCGACGGCGCCTCCGAGCCGTACTGGTTCGGCGTCGCGGCCTGGCGCTGGATGTTCATCGCCTGCGCCGTGCCCGCCGTCATCTACGGACTGCTCGCCCTGACGCTGCCCGAGTCCCCCCGCTACCTCGCGACGCGGGGCCGCTCGGAGGACGCCCGCAAGGTGCTCGCGACGGTGACGCCGCGCGACGAGGTGGACGAGGCGCTGGCCGACATCCAGAAGAAGATCGACGAGGACGCCGAGAACGCGAAGCGCTCGAGCCTGCGCGGGCCGGCGCTCGGCCTGCTGCCCATCGTCTGGATCGGCATCCTGCTGTCGGTGTTCCAGCAGTTCGTCGGCATCAACGTGATCTTCTACTACTCCACCTCGCTCTGGAGCGCGGTCGGCTTCGACGAGTCCAACTCGTTCGCGATCTCGGTCTTCACCTCGGTGGTCAACGTCGTCGTCACCTTCGTCGCGATCTTCCTGGTGGACAAGGTCGGCCGGAAGCCCCTCCTGCTCGTCGGCTCCGCCGGCATGGCGATCTCGCTCGCGCTGATGGCGATCGCCTTCAGCCAGTCGACGATCAGCGGCGAGGACGTCTCGCTCCCTGGTGCCTGGGGCCCGATCGCCCTGGTGTCCGCGAACGCCTTCGTCGTCTTCTTCGGCGCGACCTGGGGCCCGCTGGTGTGGGTCCTGCTCGGCGAGATCTTCCCCAACCGGATCCGCGCGGCGGCCCTCGGACTCGCGGCGTCGGCCCAGTGGATCGCGAACTTCGTGATCACGGTGACCTTCCCGATCCTGTCGCAGGACGTCTCGCTGACCCTCGCCTACGGCCTGTACGCGGCGTTCGCGGCGATCTCGTTCGTCTTCGTCTTCATGTTCGTGCCCGAGACCAAGGGCCGCTCGCTTGAGGAGATGGACACGCTGCACATCCGCACCGTGATGAAGTCGGCGCGCAAGTAGCGCCGACGCCTCCCGCTCCGAGCTTTGGCTCGCGAGAACGCCTCCGGCTCGCCGAACCCGCGCGGTTCTGCGAGCCGGAGGCGTTTCCGCGTGCCGGAGTCGCCCCCACGGGCCGGAGGCGGTCGTCCGGGCCGGAGATGGGCTGCGGGCGGAGCGGACGCGCGGCTCGGGCCGACGGGGGAGCGGGCCCTCCGGGTGCTAGTCTTCTCGGAGCACCTCGCTCGTCGGGGTGACTACGCGCGCCCATTCGGCCAACGCTCCCCACGGTCCCCGTCGCCCAGCGCGACGAGGGCGGGAGCGCGCCGGGCGCCAGGGCGACGTGCCGACCGGCCGTCGCAGACAACCGAACGGGAGTTCGGCGCCGTCGTGCGCCCGAGCCCCAGAGAAGGAGAACGACTCATGGCAGTCGTCACCATGCGCCAGCTGCTCGACAGCGGCGTCCACTTCGGGCACCAGACCCGTCGCTGGAACCCGAAGATGAAGCGCTTCATCCTGACCGAGCGCTCGGGCAGCTACATCATCGACCTCCAGCAGTCGCTGGCCTACATCGACAAGACCTACGACTTCGTCAAGGAGACGGTGGCCCACGGCGGCACCATCCTCTTCGTCGGCACGAAGAAGCAGGCGCAGAACGCGATCTCCGAGCAGGCGACCCGCGTCGGCCAGCCCTACGTCAACCAGCGCTGGCTCGGTGGCCTCCTCACCAACTTCCAGACGGTCTCCAAGCGCCTCGCGCGCATGAAGGAGCTCGAGGAGCTCGACTTCGACGACACCTCGAAGAGCGGCTTCACGAAGAAGGAGCTCCTCATCAAGAAGCGGGAGCTCGACAAGCTGCACAAGTCGCTCGGCGGCATCCGCAACCTCTCGAAGACGCCGTCGGCCCTGTGGGTCGTCGACACCAAGAAGGAGCACCTCGCGATCGACGAGGCCAAGAAGCTGGGCATCCCGGTCATCGGCATCCTCGACACGAACTGCGACCCGGACGAGGTCCAGTACCCGATCCCGGGCAACGACGACGCGATCCGCTCGGTGAGCCTGCTCACCCGCATCGTCGCCGACGCCGCGGCCGAGGGCCTCATCCAGCGCCACCAGAAGCCCGAGGCCGAGGGCAACGTCTCCGCCGTCGAGCCGCTGGCCGAGTGGGAGAAGGAGCTGCTCACCACGAGCGACGACTCCGCCGCCTCGACCGACGCCGCCGCGACGAGCGACTCCGACGTCCAGGAGCCCGCCGAGCAGGCCGGCGCCGAGACCGAGAAGGTCGCCGACGCCGAGCTCGCGACCGCCGACGAGGCCGTCGCCGAGGCCGAGGCGCCCGCCGAGTCGACCGACGAGGCTCCCGCCTCCGTTTGACACCCGTCCTGAGTCGGGGGTCGGACGGGGCGCGCGAGCGTCCGTCCGGCCCCCGCTCATTCGGAGCACGTTCACCACGAAGCAGAACCGCCGACACCCCGGCGTGATGGAGTCCTCGACACCGAGGCCCGTCGCCGCGGGACCGGCAGACCACGACGTCCGGCCGGGCGCGGGTGCTCGAAGCACCGCGTCGACCGGACACAACAGAGGAGTTCGCAGAACCATGGCAAATTTCAGCCTCGCTGACGTCAAGACCCTGCGCGAGCAGCTCGGGACCGGAATGGTCGACACCAAGAACGCGCTCGTCGAGGCCGACGGCGACCTGGACAAGGCGGTCGAGATCCTCCGCCTCAAGGGCGCCAAGGGCAACGCGAAGCGCGCTGACCGCTCCACCAGCGAGGGCCTCGTCGCCGCCGCTGAGAAGGACGGCGTCGCCACCCTGATCGAGCTCGCCTGCGAGACCGACTTCGTCGCCAAGGGCACCAAGTTCATCGCCCTGTCCGAGGGCGTGCTCGACGCGGTCGTCGCCGCCGGCGCGACCACGGTCGAGGAGGCTCTCGCAGCCCCCGCGGGCGACAAGACCGTCGCCGACCTCATCAACGACGAGGCCGCGATCCTCGGCGAGAAGGTCGAGCTGCGCCGCGTCGCCGCCGTCTCCGGCGAGCACTTCGCCGTCTACCTGCACAAGACCAACAAGGACCTGCCCCCGCAGGTCGGCGTGGTCCTGGGCTACGCGGGAGACGACGCGGACACCGCCCGCTCGATCGCGCAGCACATCTCGTTCGCCAACCCCTCCTACCTGTCGCGCGAGGACGTGCCGCAGTCGGAGGTCGACAACGAGCGCCGCATCGTCGAGGAGATCTCGCGCGGCGAGGGCAAGCCCGAGGCCGCCCTGCCGAAGATCATCGAGGGTCGCGTCAACGCGTACTTCAAGCAGGTCGCGCTGCTCGACCAGGACTACGCCAAGGACAACAAGCTGTCCGTGAGCAAGGTCCTCGCGGACGCCGGTCTGACCGTGTCGGGCTTCGCCCGCTTCAAGGTCGGCGCGTAGCACGCACAGCGAGGGGAGTCCGGGTCGTTCAGTCGACCCGGACTCCCTTCGCTCTGCCCGGGGGAGGCGCCCGGGCGTGGTCGCGGGGCGTGCTCCGCGCGGGATAGGTTTGTACGGGTCTACGGGAGGAAACGTCGATGACGGAGACGGATGCGAAGACGACGGGCAAGCGCCGCAGGGTGCTGCTGAAGCTGTCGGGGGAGGCGTTCGGAGCCGGCACTCTCGGGGTGAACCCGGACGTGATCAGCGCTCTGGCGCGTGAGATCGCCGATGCCGCGACGGAGGTCGAGATCTCGGTCGTCGTCGGCGGCGGCAACTTCTTCCGCGGAGCCGAGCTCTCGCAGCGCGGCATGGACCGCGGCCGCGCGGACTACATGGGCATGCTCGGCACGGTGATGAACGCCCTCGCCCTGCAGGACTTCCTCGAGCAGGCCGGCGCGGAGACGCGCGTGCAGTCCGCGATCGCGATGACGCAGGTCGCCGAGCCCTACATCCCCCGCCGGGCGATCCGGCACATGGAGAAGGGCCGCGTCGTCATCTTCGGCGCCGGCGCGGGCCTGCCCTACTTCTCCACCGACACCGTCGCCGCGCAGCGCGCGCTCGAGACGCACGCGGACGTCGTGCTCGTCGCGAAGAACGGCGTCGACGGGGTCTACGACGACGACCCGCGGACGAACCCTGACGCGAAGAAGCTCGACACCCTGACCTACCAGGAGGCGCTGCAGCGCGGCCTCAAGGTCGTCGACTCGACCGCCTTCAGCCTCTGCATGGACAACGGGATGCCGATGCAGGTCTTCGGGATGGAGCCGGCCGGCAACGTCGCGGCGGCCATCCGGGGCGCCCGGCTGGGCACCCTGGTCTCCAACTAGGGCACTCCCGTCTCGAACTAGACTGACCACTTCCCTCTCTTAAGGAGCTCCCTGTGATCTCGGATGTACTGGCCGACGCGACCGTCAAGATGGACAAGGCCGTCGGCGTGGCCAAGGAGGACTTCTCCACGGTGCGCACCGGCCGGGCCAACCCCGGCCTGTTCCAGAAGGTGCTCGTGAGCTACTACGGCACGCCCACCCCGCTGTCGCAGCTCGCGTCGCTGCAGAACATCGAGGCGCGCACGCTCCTCGTCACCCCCTACGACAAGGGCGCCCTGCGGGACATCGAGCAGGCCATCCGGGACATGCCGAACCTCGGCGCGAACCCGACCAACGACGGCTCGGTCATCCGCATCAACCTGCCGGAGCTCACCGCCGAGCGCCGCAAGGAGTTCGTCAAGATCGTCCGCACGAAGGCGGAGGACGCGAAGATCGCCGTCCGCAACATCCGTCGCAGCGCCAAGAGCGACCTCGACGCGCTGAAGGGCGACATCGGCGACGACGAGCTCTCCCGCGGGGAGAAGGAGCTCGAGGCCGTCACCAAGCAGCACGTGGACGCCATCGACGAGGCGCTCAAGCGCAAGGAATCCGAACTGCTCGAGGTGTAGTGCCGTGCCCGTGAACCCCGTGGAACCCGAGAGCAGCGACGACGCTCCGGCGCCGCACGTTCCGGGCGCCCGGGGTTCGCGCATGGTCACCCGCGACGCCCTGCGCGCGCGGGCTCAGCAGGGTCGGGCCGACGTCGAGCGCCAGCTCGAGGCGACCCGGGCCCAGCTCGAGGCGACGAACGAGCGCCTTACCGCCCGATCGGGGCGCAACCTCGTCTCCGCGACCGCCATCGGCCTGCTCGGCGGCGGCGCGATGGTGGTCAGCCTGCTGGTCGTCAAAGAGCTCTTCATGGTGCTCGCCGGCGTGCTGGTGCTGCTGGCGGCGCTCGAGCTGTCGAACGCGCTGCGGCACGCCGGGCGCGACATCCCGCGGATCCCCACCGGCGTCGTCGCCGTCGTGGCCGTCCCCGCGGCCTACTACCTCGGGATGCAGGGCGCGTGGTTCGCCGTCCTCGCCGGCTCGGCGCTCGTCGCCCTCTGGCGGCTGGCGGAGCAGCTCTTCCGGCGGACGCGGTCGAGCGGACGCGAGCTGATGCTCGACGTCGGGCTCGGCGCGTTCGTGCAGATCTACGTCACGTTCCTCGGCGCCTTCGCCATCCGCCTCGTCGCGGAGGAGGGCGGGCAGCTCTGGGCGCTGTCCTTCCTGATCCTGGTGATCGTCGTCGACACCGGCGCCTACGCTAGCGGTCTCACCTGGGGCAAGCACCCCATGGCGCCGCGGATCAGCCCGAAGAAGACCTGGGAGGGGTTCGCGGGAGCCGCGGTGGCCGGCGTCGTCGTCGGCGTCCTGCTCGCGCTCCTGCTCCTCGGCCAGCCCTGGTGGGTCGGCGCCGTGTTCGGCGCGGTCATCCTCCTCACCGCAACGCTCGGCGACCTCGCCGAGTCGCTGATCAAGCGCGACATCGGCATCAAGGACATGAGCTCGTGGCTGCCGGGCCACGGCGGCTTCCTCGACCGGCTCGACTCGATCCTGCCGTCCGCCGCCGCGGCCTACGTGCTCTACTTCGTCTTCGCGCACTGAGCTCCGGCACAGCCCTCGGGCGCGACGCGACGCGCCGCGCCGTCGCCCCGCTCGGGGCCACGTGCTCGACGCGTCGATTCCCGGAGCGGGCCGACGTGTTGGCATGATGTCGGGATGGACGCTCCCTTCCCCCGCGCGCGCGAGTCCCGGCCCGGCTACGACACGGACGAGGTCGACTCGTTCCTCGCGTCGGCACGGGAGGCCTACGCCCAGCTCTCGGGCGGCCCGGCGGACCTGCGTGCCGCGGATCTGCGGCACACCGCCTTCTCCCTGAAGAAGGGCGGCTACTCCGCACCCCACGTCGACGCCGCGCTCGAGCGGCTCGAGGACGCGTTCGCGGTGCGCGAGCGCCAATACGCGATCGCCGCGCAGGGGGAGGAGGCCTGGCTGCAGTCCGCCCGGGACACGGCGCAGGAGATCGTTAACCGCCTGGCCCGTCCGGCCCGCGAGCGGTTCACCCGCGCCGGCGTGCTGACCACCGGCTACAACATCCGCCAGGTCGACGCCTTCTCCGATCGGGTGTCGGGCTACTTCCGCGACGGCTCCGTCCTCACCGTCGACGACGTGCGCACGGTGTCGTTCGCGCCGCAGCGCGGCGGCTACTCCGAGCCCCAGGTCGACCTCGTGCTCGATGCCGTGGTCGACGTGATGCTGGCGGTGCGCTGAGGGGTTCCCCCCGCACTGGCGCTGGCGGAGGGTCTCCGTTATACTTTCGTGATCGTGGGTATGCATCAGAGAACGTCCGTCGCGCAGCCACTCGTCTCCCGATCCTCGGTCGAGACCTCGAAGCGCCCTGCGGCCCGCCGCACCCGGACCCGCCTCCCGCTGGCCTTCCTCGCCTTCGCCGCCTCGATCGGCTTCGTCGCCGTCAGCGCGGTCGATCCCTCCAGCGGCGCGGTCGCGTCGCCGTTCTACCAGGCTCCCGAGCGCTTCAACGGCGACCCCGCCCAGCGTCTCGTGGTCGCCGAGGCCGCCGTCGAGCGCACGGTCCAGCGCGACACCTTCGACGCGCAGGCGAAGCCCACGCCGACCCCCACGCCGACGCCGACTCCGACCCCAACCAAGAGCAAGGCCGCCGTGGTCGAGGACGACGAGGAGGAGGAGGCGGTCGCCGCTCCCGTCGCCCGCTCCGCCGCGCCCGACCCCGGGTCGGCGAAGGCGATCGCCTACGACCAGATCGTGCAGCGCGGCTGGGCCGACAGCGAGTACGACTGCCTCGTGCTGCTGTGGAACCGCGAGTCGGGCTGGAACGTCTACGCCGAGAACAAGTCGAGCGGTGCCTACGGCATCCCGCAGGCGCTCCCCGGCAGCAAGATGGCGACCGTCGGTGGCGACTGGCAGACCAACGCCAGCACCCAGATCACCTGGGGCCTCGGCTACATCTCGGGCCGCTACGGCTCGCCGTGCGGCGCGTGGGCGCACTCCGAGAGCGTCGGCTGGTACTGATCCGGGTCCCGATCCGCTGCGGCGGGAGCGGTCCGGTCGCCCGATAGCCTGAGCGCGTGGATTACGCGCTGCTCGGGGTCGTCGGGATCATCACCGTCGTCACGGTCGCGCGCTTCTCGAGCAGACTCGGCGTCGCGGCGCCGCTGCTCCTCGTCGTCATCGGGATCGGCGCGTCCTATCTGCCCGGTGTCCCGGACATCGAGGTCGAGCCGGAGCTGATCCTGGCCGGTGTGCTGCCGCCACTGCTCTACTCCGCCGCGATCCAGGTGCCGCTTGCCGACTTCCGGCGCAATCTCCGCTCGATCTTCGGGCTGTCGGTGCTGCTCGTCGTGGTCACGGCGCTCGTCGTCGGCTTCTTCCTCTACGCGCTGCTGCCGAACCTCAGCCTCCCGGCCGCGATCGCCCTGGGCGCGGTCGTCAGCCCGACCGATGCGGTCGCCGCCACCTCGATCGGCAAGAAGCTGGGGCTGCCCCCGCGGCTCGTGACCGTGCTCGAGGGCGAGAGCCTGGTCAACGACGCGTCCGCCCTCGTCCTGCTGCGCGCGGCCACGGCGGCGACCGCGGTGGTGGGCGCCTCGGTCTCGAGCGACGCGATCGACGTCGGCGAGGTCGGCGTGCTCTTCGTCTACTCGGTCCTGATGGCGATCGCGCTCGGACTCGTGATGGGGGTGCTGACCGTCTTCGTCCGCTCGAAGCTCCGCGACCCCGTCCTCGACACGGCGGTGTCGTTCGCCGTCCCCTTCCTCGCCTACATCCCGGCGGAGGAGCTCGGCGCCTCGGGCGTGCTCGCGGTCGTCGTGACCGGTATCTACACCGGGCACAACAGCGCGCGGTTCCTCAGCCCGCAGTCTCGGATCAGCGAGCGGGTCAACTGGCGGACCGCGCAGTTCCTGCTCGAGAACGGCGTCTTCCTGCTGATGGGCGCCGAGATCAAGGCGATCATCGGCGAGGTCGAGCCGGGCGGGGTCGGCGTCGACACGGCCGTCTACCTGGGCCTCGCGACGGTCGTGATCCTCATCCTGCTGCGGACCCTCTTCGTCTGGCCGCTGCTGCTCTGGCTGCGCGGCTCCGGCCGGCGGGCCGAGCGGATCAACCGGCGGCTCGCGGTCGGCGTGATGCGGCTGCGCAACAGCGCCAGCACCGACGAGCGGTTCGTCCGGCGGCAGCAGCGGGCGGAGCGGCTGTACCAGCGGCGCGAGACCGACCTCGCGGCGACCACGAGCGAGGCGTTCGGCTGGCGCGGCGGCGTCATCCTCTCCTGGTCGGGGATGCGCGGCGTGGTCACGCTCGCCGCGGCGCAGTCGCTGCCGGAGGAGACGCCGTACCGGTCGCAGCTCATCCTGATCGCCTTCACGGTCGCGGTGGTGACGCTGCTGCTGCAGGGGGCGACGCTGCCCGCCCTGATCCGTGTGACGGGGATCCAGGGGAGCGACGGCGACGCGGACCGCCGCGAGCTCGCCACCCTGCTCGACGAGGTGGCCTCGACGGGCATCCAGGCGCTGCCGGAGGCCGTCGACGAGCTGCCGGCGGGCAGCGTGGAGGAGCGGGTGCTGGAGCGGGTCCGCCGCGACACCCTCACCCGCTCGCAGGTGGCGTGGGAGCAGGTCGAGCGGGAGGACGACGCTCCGCTCGGGCCGCAGGGCCAGTATCTGCACCTGCGCCGCGCGGTGCTGGGCGCCGAGCGCGAGGCGCTGCTGGAGGCGCGCGGACGCGGGGTCTACTCGTCGCGGATCCTGCGGCGGGCGCAGCTGATGCTCGACGCCGAGGAGACGCGGCTCGAGATGGACGACTCCTCGCACTGAGGGGTTCGGAGCACTGACGCGCTGCGGCCGGGGCGCTCGTGCCGACCGGCGGACGGCGGCTCCTAGACTGGAGCAATGCCGCGCAGCAATCGACCCCGCGGACGCGGGCGCGAGGACGACGACGAGCAGCGCGACCTCTCGCAGATGCTCGCCGGCTGGCGCCGCACCGAGACGCGTCGCGGCCGGGAGTGGAACGTCCAGCCCGTCTCCTCGGCCCGCGCCGTCAAGAACTACCTCTGCCCGGGCTGCGGCCAGACGATCGACATCGGCCTCGCCCACGTCGTCGTCTGGCGCGGTGACGGCGCTCTCGGCGACGCGGCGGACCTCGCCGGCCGGCGCCACTGGCACACCCACTGCTGGCGGATCGAAGGAGCCCGATGACGCACGAGATCCGCGGAGGCGTCGTCCTCCCCGCCCGCCGCGAGGACGTCGAACTGCGCACCTCCGACGGGCTGACCCTCGTCGGCGAGCTGGCCGTGCCGCTCGACCGCGAGCCGGTCGCCACCCTGGTCACCCTGCATCCGCTGCCGACGCACGGCGGCTTCATGGACTCGCACATCCTGCGGAAGGCCGCGGCGCGGCTGCCCGCGCTGGCCGGTGTCGCGGTGCTCCGCTTCAACACCCGCGGCACGAGCTCGCCGCGCGGGACGAGCGACGGCGCCTTCGACGGCGGAGCGGCCGAGCGCGCCGACGTCGCCGCGGCGATGGCGCTGGTGGCCGAGCGCGGGCTGCCGCACCCCTGGCTGGTCGGCTGGTCCTTCGGGACCGAGCTGGCGCTGAAGTGGGGGAGGGAGCACCCCGTCGACGGCGCGATCCTGCTCTCGCCGCCCCTGCACCGGGCCACCGCCGAGGAGGTCGCGGCCTGGGGCGAGGACGGGCGGCCGCTCGTGGCGCTCATCCCGGAGTTCGACGACTACCTGCGACCGGACGCGGCCGCCGAGCGGTTCGCCTCGGTGCCCCAGCTCGAGCTCGTGCCGGTGGCCGGCGGCAAGCACCTCTGGGTCGGCGAGGCGCAGACGCGCCGCGTGCTCGACGAGATCGTGCGGGTCGTGGCGCCGGAGTCCTCGCCGCTGCCGACGGAGTGGGCGGGCGAGCTCGGCTGAGCCCGCCCGCTCCGGTCAGCTCCGCTTCGCGGTGCCGCTGTCCTTCGAGGCGCCGTTCTTCGAACCCGCGCCGTCCTTCGAGCCGCTGTCCTTCGAGTCGCCGTCGTCGTCCGACAGGCCGTCGATGTGGCCGATCAGGCCGCGCAGGCCCGTGACGTAGCCGGCGATCGCGTCGCGCTCGGTGCGGATCTCGTCGAGGCGGGACTCCGCGGTGTTCTGCAGCTCGCGGGTGCGCCGCTCGGCGTCCGCGATCATGTCGCGGGCGCGCTCGCGGGCGGAGTCGAGCAGAGCGTCCGACTCGTCCTGGGCGTCGCGGCGGAGCCGGGTGACGTCGTCGAGGGCGTCGCTGCGGAGCGCGTCGGCCTCGAGCCGCTTGTCGTTCGCGCGGCGGATCGCGTCGGCGAGCTGCAGGTTGGACTCGTCGAGGTAGCGCTGGGTCTGGGCCACGGCCTCCTGGTGGCGGAGCAGGTAGTCGCGGTCCGCCTCCTCCCGGCGGGCGGCGAGCTCGACGACGAGGTCGATCCGCGCCTGCTCGACCTCGCGCGAGAGCGCGGCGGCCTCGTCCGACGCGGCGGAGCGCAGAGCGGCGAGCTCGGCGTCCAGGAGCGCGACGGCCTCGGCCCGGTCGCGGGCGAGCTCGGTGCGCAGATCGGCGAGCTCGCGGGCGCCCTCGGCGCGGCCCGTCGCCAGCTCGGCGGCGAGATCGGCGCGGGCCGAGAGGACCTCGGCCTCGACGTCGGCGCGGGCGGCCAGGACCTCGGCCTCGACCGCGGCGCGCGCCTCGGCGACCTCGGCGGTCACGGCGGCGCGCAGGCGGTCGACCTCGGAGGCGACCTCGGCGCGCAGCAGCTCGTTGCTCTGCGCGAGGCGGGCGGCCTCGGCGCGGGCGACCTCGACCTCGCGGGCGGCGACGGCGCGCATCTCGGCGGCCTCGCGGCCCGCCTCGGAGCGGATCGCGGCGGCCTCGCGCTTGGCGGTCGCGCGGGTCTCGGCGGCCTCGGTCGCGACGGTGCCGCGGATCGCCGCCGCCTCGCGGACGGCGTCCTGGGTCATCACGTCGCGGTCGTCGGCGGCCTTGCCGAGGGTCGCCGCGGCCTGCGCCTCCGACTCCTCTCGGGTGCGGTCCGCGCGGCGGCGCGCCTCCGTCACGAGCCGCTCGGCCTCGTCGCGGGCGTCCTGAAGCAGGCCGTCGCGGTCGTCGCGGGTCGAGCGGCGCAGGGCCGAGGCGTCGTTCTCCGCCTGCGCGATGATGCGCTCCGACTGCTCCTCCGCCACGCGGAGCGTGTGCTCGAGCTTGGCGCCGAGGCCCGCGTAGGTGGGCGCGCCGACCTGCTGCAGCTCCTTCTCCAGGCCGTCGATGCGGGAGGCGAGGCGCTTGGCCTCGCGACCGCTCTCGGACGCCTGGGTGTTGGCGTGGATGAGCTCGCGGCGCAGACCCTGGATGGCCTTGTCGACCTCGTCCCGGTCGTAACCACGGAACACCTGGGTGAATTCGGCCTCGTCGCTTGCCACGTCGTCTCCTCCGGAACACGGCCGCGGTGGGGTCGCGGCACTCCAGGGAGTTTAGTCAGCGGGTGCCTCCCGGCCCGGGGCGACACCCGCTTCCCGCGCCGCCCGACGGTGCTCTCGGCCGATCCCTGGGTTCGATCCGAGCCATCCGCTAACCTGGACTGTCTTTGTCTGTTGCCGTCGCGCCCCGGTCCGGCCGTCACCGGAGCCGTCCCGGGCCGCCACCCCCGATCCGGCAACGCAGGAGGAGTTCTTTCGTGCGGTTCGTCTTCGCCATCATCGCCACCGTCTTCGCCGCGGCGCTCATCGCGCTCGGCATCGGTCAGCGGACCGTGTGGGCTCCACCCGAGTCGCTCACCGCCGAGACGGCGCTCGACTCCGCCGCCCCCTACGCCGTCATCGACGGCAGCACCCTCGGGGCCAACCCTGGTCGGCAGACGATCACCGTCGAGGGCGAGGGCGACCTCGTCATGGCGTACGCGCCGACCTCCGACGTTCTGGGCTGGGTCGGCGGCTCCGACTACGACCGGATCGACTACACGAGCACCGAGGACGGGGCCGACGCCCTGTCCGCCGAGCAGGAGACCGGGACCGCGCTCACGCTCGCCTCCGACGTCGCCGAGGCGGACGCCGCCGTCGTCGATCCGCGCGGCTCGGACCTCTGGCTCGAGCAGTTCGAGGGCTCCGGCAGCATCACCGTCGCGCTCGACCTCCCCGAGGACGTCTCGCTGATCGTCGCGACCGACGGCACCGCCCCCGCCGCGAGCGACATCCGCGTCAGCTGGCCGGTCGACACGGCCACGCCGCTGGCCGGCCCGCTGCTGCTCGGCGGCGCGGTGATGCTGCTCGTCGGCCTCGTCCTCTACATCTGGGCGTTCCTCCACCTCCGCCGTCAGCACGGCCCCCGGCGCAAGGGACCGCAGGGCAAGGTGCCGCGCGGCGTCCGCATGCCGCGTGCCCGGGCCGGCATCCAGTCGTCGATCGCCGCGCCCGCGCCGACGCGCCGTCGTCGCCTGCTCGTGCTGCCGCTCGCCCTCGGCACGACCGTGCTCCTCGCCGGCTGCAGCTCCGACTACTGGCCCGACCTCGCCGCCGGAGCCACGGGGACCCCGTCGGCGTCGGCCACCGCGACCGCCGGAGCGGACCCCGTCGCGGCCGAGCCGACCCCGGTCGTGACCACTCAGCAGGCGGAGGCGATCGTCGCCTCGGTCTCCGAGGTCGCCGCCGCGGCGGACGCCGCCCGCGACGCGAACATCCTCGCCGAGCGCTTCCAGGGTGAGTCCCTGACGGAGCGGAAGACGAACTACGAGGTCCTCTCGAAGGGCGGCACCATCGACCCGCCGCAGGCGATCCCCGCCTCGCCGGTCAGCCTCGTGCTGCCGCAGGACACCGACAGCTGGCCCCGCCTCGTCACGGCGGTCGTGCAGAACACCGCCGACGCGACCCAGGCGCCCATCGCCCTGATGCTCAGCCAGGCCAGCCCCCGCGTCGACTACAAGGTCGACTACGCGATCTCGCTCGAGGCCAACGCGCGGATCCCCGACGTCGCCCCGGTCACGGTCGGCACCTCGATCGTCGCGCCCGACTCCAAGCTGATGACGCTCGCGCCCGAGATCGTCGGGACCGCCTACGCGGACATCCTCGCGAACGGCGACTCCAGCCAGTACGCCGGCACCTTCTCGGCCGACGGCGACACGCTCCGCGGCCAGGTCGGCGTCGACAAGAAGAACGCCGACCGGGAGGCGCTGCCGGACACGGCGTCGATCGAGTTCACGAACGCGGCCGGCACCTCGCCCACCATCGCCCTCGCGACGAACGACTCCGGTGCGCTCGTCGCCGCGAGCATCGCCGAGACCGCGACCGTCCGCCCCACCGCCGAGGGGTCGACCGTGTCGACGTCCGGCGCCTCGCAGACCCTGCTCGGCATCGACAAGTCGACCACGGGGATCGCGACCACCTACGGTTATCAGTTGCTGTTCTACGTACCGCCCGTCGGATCGGAGGAGAAGATCGTCATGCTCGGATGGAGCCAAGGACTCGTCTCGGTGGTGCAGCTGCCGTGAGCACCCCCCTGCCCCCGCTGCCCGGAAACCTCCGCGGCGCCGTCGACCTGTCCACCCTGGTGAACCGGCGCACCCCGCCGGCCGCACCCGCCGCGCCCGCCGGCGGCGACGCCCCGCAGGGCTCGCCCGTCGCGAACCCGCTGCTGCTGTCGGCCGGTGACGCCGAGTTCGACCAGGTCGTCCAGCTGTCCTCGCGGGTCCCCGTGATCGTGGACCTCCGCGGCTCCTGGTCCGACCAGAGCCTGAGCATGACCGCCCTGCTCGAGAAGGTCGTGATCTCGTACGCCGGCGCGCTCGTGCTGGTCGGGGTCGACGTCGAGTCGAGTCCGCAGCTCGCGCAGGCGTTCCAGGTGCAGTCCGTGCCGACGATCGCCGCCGTCATCGCCGGCCGACCGGTGCCCATGTTCAACGGCCTCATCACCGAGGAGCAGCTGCGCGACCTGCTCGAGCAGGTCCTCCAGCTCGCCGCCCAGCAGGGCGTCACCGGCACCGTCCCGGTCGACCCGGGTGCGGCCGCGGAGCCGGGCGCCGAGCCCGAGGCCGCGCCGCTTCCGCCGCACCACCAGGAGGCGTACGACGCGATCGACCGCGGCGACTACTCCGCCGCGATCAGCGAGTACGAGACCGCGATCGCGCAGAACCCGCGCGACGACCTCGCCGTCGCCGGACTCGCCCAGGTCAAGCTCCTCGAGCGCCTCCAGGGGCGCACCCTCGACGACATCCGCTCGACCGCGGCCGCCGAGCCCGCGAACCTCGACGCGCAGCTCGCCGTCGCCGACCTCGACGTCTCCGGCGGACACGTCGAGGACGCGTTCGACCGCCTGCTCTCGATGTTCCCGCGCCTCGACGCCGACGGGAAGGCCAGCGTCCGCGCCCGCCTGCTCGAGCTGTTCGAGATCGTCGGCACGACCGACCCGCGCGTGAACAAGGCGCGGGCGCGGCTCACTGGGCTGCTGTACTGATCTGAATTACTGGGACGAGCGCGAGCGCTCGTCCCAGCGCAGTTGGCTGGGTCGGTGGGGGCGTTTCGTGGAGCGTCCTGCGGACGGCTCGCGAAGAACGCTGGCACGCGTTCTCCGCCGAACGCCTTGAAGGCGGTCGGCTGGTTCGGGGGACTCCACCTCCGGTGATCGTGCCTCCCGCGGGCGGTGGGTGGCGGGAAGGTCGGATCCCGAGGAAACGACCTCCCGTCTCCGTGAGACGTGACGCTCCTGCCCATGTTGGTCGAGTAGGCCCGGAGGGCCGTATCGAGACCCACGCTGTCGAGGTGGAGCCAGCCGTGGAGCCGATCCTGCTCGAGATCGCGGTGCGTCAGCCGCTGGCGCAGCCGCGGAATGTCAGCTGTGGCAGGGGTGCTCGGAGCGGGGCGCCGCGATGGTGCGGCGGTGCTCGAGGACCTCGCGCGCCGCGGCGGAGAGCTCCAGTCCGGCCGCGTCCGCGTCGTCGCGCAGGGCGAGGAACGCCAGGTCGGCGGAGATCCGCAGAGTCGCGCTGAGGAAGCCGACGGCCTGGAGGATGCTCGCCTCGGCGTCCGTCACGTCCGGCAGGGACGCCACCCAGGAGACGAACACCCCGTCGCGAGGATCGTCAGGCACGGTGACCGTCGCGGCCGGCCGGCGGGCTGCTGATCTGCGGAGACATCGAGTCCAGTGTCACTGAAACGGTGACATCGCGGAAGGCGCCGTGCCGACGAGGATCGGAACCGAGCGCACCCGCGCGCAGGACGCGCGGACCGCTGCAGCTCCCGGCGATCGGCGCGGCGGTCGGCAGACGCACTGCGAGCACCGCGTCGGCTCCGGCCCGCTCCGCAGCAACGGGGCGCTCCGATGAGGGAGGAAGCGCATGGTGGTCGTCCTGTCGCCGGGGTCCTGGGCATGATCGGAAGATGCTGTTCCGACTGAGAACGTAACTTCTCGTCCGATCACTCCGGCTCGCCGTGCTGTCCGTTCAGCGCACACCTGCCGGTCGCGCTCAGTCGTCACCGCCCGTCTCGTCGTCCGGAGCGCCGACCGCCTTCGACTCCGGTGAGCCGCGCTCGCGGAGACGGACCGAGAGAGCGGCCATGCTGCCCACCGCGAGGAACTCGGACTGCCAGTTCTGCAGCGTGCGGTTCCAGAAGTCGGAGCACGCGAGGTACTCGCCCCACGACAGCGGCGCCGACAGGTCCGTCAGCTGCTGCTCGTCGTAGGCCACGTGCCCCGCGACCGACTGGGCGAGCCAGGATCCGACGAAGACCGTGCCCATCACGAGCAGGAGCGAGTGCGAGTACAGCCACCGCCGCAGGCCGCGCGGGAGCTTCGCGGGGCGGGGCGAGGACTCCTCGGCCCACCGTCCCATCCGCTGCTCCTCCTCCGTGGCCCGGCCCGCGTCGTCCGGGGTCTTCGACTCGGAGGAGCCGCGCTGCACGAACCAGACCGTCGCGGCGATGTAGAGGAAGAACTGCAGGTACTCCGACTGCCAGTTCTCGGCGACGTCGGCGGAGAAGCTCGACGAGGTGAGGTACCGCAGGTAGGTCACCGGCTCCAGGCCCGCCACGCGGAGGTCGTCGAGGTACACGAGGAACCCCGCGATCGACTGGCCGGCGACGGACAGCAGGAAGAGGGCGCCGAAGACGAGCGTCAGCCCGTTGTCCCGCAGGAAGCGGCGATCGGCGGAGCGCTCGCGCTCGGCGCCGCGCGGCCGGGTCGCGGTGCTCATCGGTGCAGCAGCCCCACCGCGAGGAAGAAGACGAGCCCGACCGTGAGGAGGATCAGGCAGCCGGCGAACACAGCGCGCATCACGAACCGTCGATCACGCAGTCGTAGGGGGAGTCCTCGCCGGTGGCGGTGCAGCCCGCCGCGCGGATCCGCCAGCCGTCACCGCTCGCCGCGAGGAAGACGGTGTCGCCCTCGAGCGCGACGACGGCGGCCTGCCCGTAGGCCTCGGCGCGGGGGTCGGCGCTCGAGGCGGGATCGAGGCCGAGGGCGAGGATCGCGTCGGCGCAGGTCGCGGCTCCAGCCGCCACGTCGACGACCGCCTCGGCCGCGCGCGGGGTGAGGGCGGCGCAGGCCGCGGCGCCGTCGCCCGCCGCCAGAGCGTCCGCGAAGGCCGCCGCGGTGCTGCCGGCCGCCGTCGTGTCGGGGGTGAGACCGGCGCAGCCGCAGACGGGCAGCACGAGGGCGGCGAGCAGCAGGGCAGCGCTCCGACGCGACGCCGGACGGGTGTGCGTGCGAGTGCGGATGCGGGACAACGGACGACCTCCTCGCCGGGTGTGACTCCGGCGATCAGGACGCTAGCCCTGCCGCGGAGTCGCCCGCGAGGATCTTGACAGCGGCGCGGGGACGGGCTCTCACTCCGAGGAGCGCGTCCTCACGGGCGGTAGAGCGCCCACTCGTCGCGCGGCAGCTCGCGGAGCTCGTCCACCACGCGCAGCCGCCAGATCGCCGGAGTCTGGCTCTCGAGACGACCGTGCACGGTCTCGCTCGTCCAGCCGTCGCGGGTGCGGGTGTACCGGATGAACCGCACGTGCCGACCGTCGAGAGGTGCGCCGCTGATCGCCATTCCCCGATCGTCCCGGATCGGCGGCGCGGTTATCCGCTCTTGACAATCACGCGGGACGACGGGCGATCTGCCGGCCGGCACGACCTTCGGCACAGCGCTCGACGCGGCCTTCGCCGACGACGAGGCGGCGCCCAGCCGCCCGGTACCACTGCGCGCAGAAGACGATCACGACGACAGCCTCCAGCCACGCGCCCGCGGTGTACATCAGCTCGGCGCCCGCGCGCACGTCGGCGGGCGCGAAGACGGCGGGCGGCGTCGCGTAGAGCTGCTTGGCGAGGATCGCGTGCGACGCCATCGCGACGACGAGCGCGACGGCCTGCGTCACCCGGGCCGGCGGGTGCGGGCGGGGATCGATGCCGATGATCGCGGCGGTGACGAGGCAGCCGGCCAGGAGGAAGTGCGCGATGAGCAGGGCGTGCAGCAGCGGCGCCCCGTGCATCGCCTCGAGCACCGGCGTGCGGTGGATCAGCCAGAGTCCGCCCGCGCTCAGGACGGTCGCGGTGATCGGGTGGGCGAGCACGCGGGCAGGCGCGCTGCGGAGCAGGCGAGAGAGGCGCCGCGCGGGGATCGTGCTCAGCGTCCGCAGCGCGAGGGTGACGGGAGCCGCGAGGACGAGGAGGATCGGCGCGAGCATCCCGGCGAGCAGATGCGCCCCCATGTGCGCGGTGAAGCTCGTCCGGGCGGCGTCGGCGAGCGGATCGACCGCGGCGACCGCGGCGCAGGCGACGCCGCCCGTCCACAGCACGACCCGGTGCAGAGGCCAGGAGCGCCCGCGGCGACGGGACACCTCGACGGCGCCGACGTAGGCGAGGACGGCCGCCGCCGCGAGCAGGAGCAGGATCGGCTCGAGCCCGACGCCCGCGCCGTGCGCGTGGGCGGGGGAGTCGACCGCGGGAACGGTCACGACCCGGCGCCGCTGCGGACCGCGACCCTCCTCGCCCGCACGAGCAGAACCGCCCCGGCGAGGATCAGCACGACGGCGACGATGTTCCAGGCCAGGTCGTAGGGCAGCAGGTCGTCGACCGCGCGGATCTGGTGGAGCCCCAGCAGCTTGTGCTGGATGGTGCCGTCGTAGAGCTGGAACGCGCCGGCGCCGACGAGCACCGCCCCGATCCAGCGCATCGGCTCCAGGGCCCCGCGGCGGCGGAGATCGGCGAAGAGGAAGAGCGCGCCGATCGCGGCGAACCAGCCGACGGCGTGGAAGATCCCGTCCGAGACGAGCCCGAGCTCGGTCGTGCCGAGGTCGTAGAAGTGGTGCCAGTGCAGCAGCTGGTGGAAGACGGTCTCGTCGATGAACGCCGCGAGGCCGAGTCCGAAGAGCCCGCCCGACCAGAGGTTCTGCCCGGTGCGCGACCCCCGGGCACGCTCGGGCGGGTCGACTGCTCGGGAGGCGGGAGTGCGCGATGCGGTCATCCCTCGACGATCCCGTGCCCGCGACCCGGCCGGGCAGGGGGTTGCCACCGGCCAGGCCGTCGGGGCGGATCGGCCGCCGACCCCTAGGGTGAGCGGATGAGCACCGCCGCCCTCTCCCCGAGCGCCCGATTCCATCAGCGCTTCCTCGTCGAGCAGCGGGAGATGACGGCGCCCGCCCGCCGCCGTCTGATGCGCGCGGGCGGAGGGTCGGTCGCCGTCGGGCTCGTGCTCTTCGCCGCCCTGATCGTCCAGGTCGCGACGGACTCGGGCCTGGCCGCGCTCGACCCCGCGGTCTCCGAGTGGTTCCGCGCGAAGCGCTTCGCCGAGGGGACCGTCGTGATGGACACCCTGGCCACGGTGTTCGGGCCGGTCTTCCTGCCGATCATCATCCTCGGCGTGCTCGTGCTGTGGATCGCGCTCGCGCGGCACCTCTGGCGCCCGCTCCTGCTGGCGGGCGGCATGGTGACCGGCATGCTCAGCGTCCAGCTCGCCGCGCATCTGGTGCAGCGGATGAGGCCGCCGGTCGAGTACATGCTCCTCGGCGCCGACGGGACGTTCTCCTTCCCCTCCGGGCACGTCACGGGAGTCTCCGACTTCTTCCTGATCACGACGTTCCTGCTCGCGTCCCGCCGCTCCTCGCCGATCTGGGCGATCGGCGGCTTCGCCCTCTCGCTCGGGATGATCGCGGGCCAGGTGGTCGCCCGGCTCTACCTCGGCTACCACTGGCTGACCGACACCCTCGCGTCGGTGGCGCTCGCGCTCGTCATGCTCGGCTCGGTCGTGCTCATCGACACCTGGCGCACGGCTCGCGTGCGCCCCGCCTCGGACTGACCGGCCCCGAGCCGCGCCTCCCCGCGCCAACGACGACGCCCCCGGCCGCAGGACCGGGGGCGTCATCGTCGAGGCAGGGTGTCGTCAGCCGCCGACGGCCTGGCGTGCGCTGTCGAGGCCGGAGGAGAAGGCCTCCGCCGAGCTCACGTTGCTGGACTCCAGCTCGACCAGGGCGCCGGAGAGCGCCGCGCCGATCACGCCGGTGTCGGGTCCGTTCACGAACGAGGGGAACTCCTCGACCGAGCTCGCGATGACGTCGCCGATCCGCGAGTCGCCGAAGAACGGGTCCGTGTAGGCGCGGACGCTCTCGCTCTCGAGGGCGGCGGTCGCCGCGGGGAAGGTGCCGGACGTGGCGAAGTGGTCCTCCTGGCCCTCGGCCGACATCATCGTCTCGATGTACTGCCAGGCCGCCTCCGGGTGCTCGGCGCGGGCGGGGATCGCGATGACGCTGCCGCCCCAGTTGCCGCCGACGCCGGGGACCGTGGTGACCCGCCAGTTCCCGGCGGTGTCGGGGGCGTCGGTCTTGATGCCCTGCAGGATCCAGGAGGGGGCGATGGTCACCGCGAAGGCGCCGTTCGCCCGCCCGGGTCCCCAGCCCGACGAGAACGCGGCGATGCCGGCGCTGATGCCCGCGTCGTGCGCGCGCACGGCCGTGTCGAAGGCCTCCTCGATCTGCGGGTTGCTGTCGTAGACCAGCTCGCCGTCGGGGGAGTAGTACTTCTCGGTCACCTGGTTGACGGTCGCGTAGAAGACGCTCGTCTCGACGTTGTCGACGAACGGCTTCCCGGTCGCGGTGGTGTACTTCTCGCCGGTCTCGACGAAGCCGTCCCAGTCGCTCCAGAGCGCGGCGACCTCGTCGGGGTCGGTCGGCAGCCCGGCCTGCTCGAACAGGTCGGCGCGGTAGGCGAAGCTCAGTCCGCCGACGTCGGTCGGGATGCCGACGACCGAGCCGTCCGCCGCGGTTCCGGCGTCGGCGGCCCACTCCAGATAGGAGGCGTCGAGGTCGCCGCCGCCGAGCGTGCGCAGGTCGACGAAGTTGGCGCTGTTCTCGACGAAGCGGGGGAGGTCGTCGCCCTGGATCATCACGAGGTCGGGCACCTTCCCACCGGCGAGGGCGGCGGTGAGGGCGGTCGCGGTCTCCTGCGACGAGCCGACCTCGGTCAGCTTGACGCTCGCGTCCGGCTGCTTCGCCAGGTACTCGCTGACGTTGTCCTTCGCCTGGATGCCGGTGAAGGACCAGAACTGGACCTCGGCGTTCGGATCGTCGGACGCGCCGCCGCCTCCGCCGGAGGAGCAGCCGGTCAGGGCGAGGGCGACGGTGGCGGCCGCGGCGGCGGCGGTCAGAATTCTTCTTCTCACGGGGGAGTCCTCTTCGTCGGGGAGTCGCGTGGTGTGCCCGCCGGCGGGCGGGAGAACGATCTCTCCGTCGACGCTAGCCCGTGCTCCGCGGACTGTGCAACACGTGTCGGCCTCGTGAGAGTTCGATCTCCCGCGCCGTGTCGGTCGCGTAGCCCCGAAGGGGCGGATTCAGTCCCGCCGCCCCTCCTATGCCGGTCGAGTAGCCCCGCAGGGGCGTATCGAGACCCACCGTCGCCCGTGCTCAGGTCTGCAGGCCCCGCGTCTCTGCTCCGGTGGATCTCGATACGCCCGCTCTGCGGGCTACTCGATCAGCATGGCCGGGGCTCCCGGGCGCACGGGAAAGGCGGGCGGAGGGACGCCTGTCGCGTCCGCTCCGCCCGCCTTCGGGCGTGCAGCGGGGTCAGTCCTGGTGGCGCAGGTAGAGGGCGCCGAGTGGGGGCAGGATGAGCTCCGCCGAGGCGGGGCGGCCCGCCCACGGCTCGTCGCGTGCCTCGACGGCGCCGAAGTTGCCGATACCGGAGCCGCCGTAGATCTCGGCGTCCGTGTTCAGCAGCTCCTCCCAGCGGCCCGCCTCGGGGAGGCCGACGCGGTAGGCGTGCACCGGCGAGCCGGAGAAGTTGACGATCACGGCGACCGAGCGACCGGCCTTGTCCTTGCGGAGGAAGGAGATGACGTTCGGCGCCGCGGCCCCGCCGTCGATCCACTCGAAGCCGGCCTGGTCGTTGTCGAGCTCGTTCAGCGACGGGACCTCGCGGTAGACGCGATTCAGCTCGCCGACGAGGCTCCACAGGCCGCGGTGGCTCGGCTGGTCGAGGATCCACCAGTCCAGCCCGCGCTCCTCGGACCACTCCGAGTACTGCCCGAACTCCTGGCCCATGAAGAGCAGCTGCTTGCCCGGGTGCGCCCACATGAAGGCGAGGTAGGCCCGGACGTTCGCCAGCTGCTGCCAGTGGTCGCCCGGCATCTTCTGCACCAGCGAGCCCTTGCCGTGCACGACCTCGTCGTGGCTGATCGGCAGGACGAACTGCTCGCTGAACGCGTAGACGAAGGAGAAGGTGATCTCGCCCAGGTGGTACTGGCGCCAGAGCGGGTCGTTCGCCATGTAGCGCAGCGAGTCGTTCATCCAGCCCATGTTCCACTTGAGCCCGAAGCCGAGCCCGCCGGAGACGGTGGGCTGGGTGACGCCGGGCCAGCTGGTGGACTCCTCGGCGATCATCATGATGCCGGGGTTGAGCTTGTAGGCGGTGGCGTTCACCTCCTGCAGGAAGCTGATCGCCTCGAGGTGCTCGCGGCCGCCGTACTGGTTCGGCAGCCACTCGCCCTCCTTGCGGGAGTAGTCGAGGTAGAGCATCGACGCGACGGCGTCCACGCGAAGTCCGTCGACGTGGAACTCCTCGAGCCAGAACAGCGCGTTCGCGACGAGGAAGTTGCGGACCTGGGTGTGCCCGAAGTCGAAGACGTACGTGCCCCAGTCCATCTGCTCGCCGCGGCGCCAGTCCGGGTGCTCGTAGAGCGGCTCGCCGTCGAAGCGGGCGAGGGCGAAGTCGTCCTTCGGGAAGTGCCCGGGCACCCAGTCGACGAGGACGCCGATGCCGGCCTGGTGCAGCCGGTCGATCAGGTACTTGAGGTCGTCGGCGGTGCCGAAGCGGCTCGACGCGGCGTAGTAGCCGGTCACCTGGTAGCCCCAGGAGCCGCCGAACGGGTGCTCGGCGAGCGGCATGAACTCCACGTGCGTGAAGCCGAGCGCGGTGACGTACTCGATCAGCGGATCCGCGAGGTCGCGATAGCCGAGACCGGGCTTCCAGGAGCCGAGGTGCATCTCGTAGACGCTGATCGGCTGGACGTGCGGGTCGACGCTCGCGCGCTTCTCCATCCACGCGGTGTCGTCCCACCGGTGGTGCGAGACGGCGACGCGCGAGGCGGTCGCGGGCGGCACCTCGGTCGCGCGCGCCATCGGGTCGGCCTTGCGCACCCACTGGCCGTCCCGCGAGAGCAGGTCGAACTTGTAGGACGCGCCGGGCTCGACACCGGGGAGGAAGATCTCCCAGACGCCGGTGACGCCGAGATTGCGCAGGGCGTGGCCCTCGCCGTTCCAGTCGTTGAAGTCGCCGACGACGCGGACGGCCTGAGCGTGCGGGGCCCAGACGGCGAACGAGGTGCCCCAGACGCCCTCGTGCTCGCGGTGCCGCGCACCGAGCGCCTCCCAGAGGCGCTCGTGCCGGCCCTCGCCGATCAGGTAGAGGTCGAAGTCGCCGACGGTCTTGGAGAAGCGGTACGGGTCCTCGGCGCTCCAGGTGGAGCCGTCGCCGTAGTGCGCCTCGACGGTGTACGCCTGCGGATCCTCGTCGTGGACGCCCTGCCAGATGCCGTCGTGGAGGTGCTCCAGCTCGACGCGGACACCGCCCGCGAGGACGGCCGTCACGGCGTCGGCGAGCGGGCGGCGGACGCGCACGACGGCGCCGCCGCCGGGGAGCGGGTGCTGGCCGAGGACGTCGTGCGGGAGGGCGTTGCTGCCGGTCGCGAGCTGCTGGAGGACCCACTCGGGGAACTCGGGCAGCGCGTCGACGACGGAGTCCTCCGCCGGGGCGGCGGGGGAGTCGACCGGAGCGACGGGCTCGGGCGGCAGGAGCGGCGCGGGCTCCGGAGTCACCGGCTCCGCCGCGTGTGCTCCGGTCGTCGTCGCCGAGCTCGTGCCCGTGGTGACGACGGTCTCCACGCGCGGCTCGACGCCCGCCGACTCGGCCGGGCTCCCGCTCTCCGCGGGCACGGGGTGCTCGGCGGGAGCAGCGGCGTCCGCGGGTCGCACGGTCTCCGCCGGGCGCATGCCCTCGTTCTTGTCCTCGGGAACCGTCATCGTCCGTCCGCCTTCACGCTCAGGATGTGCACGGGCTCGACGAAGGAGTCGAGCCGCACGTAGTTGTCGCTGCCCCAGGTCCAGACGGCGCCGGTGATCAGGTCCTCGACCTCGTAGGTCGCGCTCCAGTCCAGGCCGAGCGACGGCAGATCGATGTGCACCGTCGTCTCGCGGGCCGAGTGCGGGTCGGTGTTGACCACGACGAGGAGGGTGTCGTCCGCTCCGGTGCCCGTGAAGGCGCGGTCGAGGTGCTTGGAGTAGACGATGATCGCGTCGTCGTCGCTGCCCTGCACCTGGAGGTTGCGGCGCTGCACGAGGGCCGGGTGCGCCCGGCGGATCTCGTTGAGCCGCGTGATGTAGGGGGCGATCGTCGCGCCGGACTCGTCCGCCGCGGCCCAGTCGCGGGTCTTGTACTCGAACTTCTCGTTGTCGATGTTCTCCTCGGCGCCCGGGCGCGCGACGTTCTCGATCAGCTCGTAGCCGGCGTAGACGCCCCAGAGCGGCGAGGCCGTCGCGGCGAGCGCGGCGCGCACCTTGTACGCGGCGCGGCCGCCGTACTGGAGGTACTCGGTGAGGATGTCGGGCGTGTTCACGAACAGGTTCGGCCGCATGTAGTCGGCCGTCTCGTGCGAGATGCTCGTGAAGAACTCCTCGAGCTCCTCCTTCGTGTTGCGCCAGGTGAAGTACGAGTAGGACTGCTGGAAGCCGACCTTGCCGAGCGCGCGCATGATCGCCGGGCGGGTGAACGCCTCCGCCAGGAAGACGACCTCGGGGTTCTCGGCGTTGACCTCGTGGATGATCCACTCCCAGAAGTCGAGCGGCTTCGTGTGCGGGTTGTCGACGCGGAAGATCTTCACGCCGAGCGAGATCCAGTAGCGGAGGACCCGCAGCGCCTCCTGGCGGATGCCCTCCGGATCGTTGTCGAAGTTGATCGGGTAGATGTCCTGGTACTTCTTCGGCGGGTTCTCCGCGTACGCGATCGAGCCGTCGGGGAGCGTCGTGAACCACTCCGGGTGGCTGGTCACCCAGGGGTGGTCGGGCGAGGCCTGCAGTGCGAAGTCGAGCGCGAGCTCGAGACCCGCGGCGGTGACCGCGTCGTGGAAGGCGGTGAAGTCCTCCACCGTGCCGAGGTCGGGGTGGATCGCGTCGTGCCCGCCCTCGGGTGCGCCGATCGCCCACGGCGATCCGGGGTCGCCCGGTCCGGCGTTCAGCGTGTTGTTCGGGCCCTTGCGGAAGTTGCGGCCGATCGGGTGGATCGGCGGGAGGTAGAGCACGTCGAAGCCCATCGCGGCGACGGCCGGGAGCCGGTCGATCGCGGTGCGGAACGAGCCCGAGGTGACGGTGCCGTCCTCGTGGCGGACGGCTCCCTCGGACCGGGGGAAGAACTCGTACCAGGCGCCGACGCCGGCGCGGGTGCGCTCGACGTGGACGGTGCGCGGCTCGGAGACGCTCGCGAGGCTCATCACCGGGCGGGCGGTGAAGGCGCCGTGCACGGCCGGGTCCTCGGCGGCGGCGAGGCGCGCCTCGGGGGAGAGCGACTCGTCGGCCACGGTGGCGGCCGCGTCGGTCAGCAGGGAGCGCTCGGCGTCCGAGCGGCTGTCCTGCTCGGCCGCGGTGCGGAGGAGGCCCTCGCCGATCGCGAAGGTGACGGCGATGTCCAGACTCGCGGGGATCTTCACCTCGGCGGTGTGCAGCCAGGTCGCCCAGTCGTCGGCGAACGCGCGGATCCGGTAGGTCCAGTCGCCCTCGTCGTCGAGGAGGACGAGGCGCCCGTAGCGGTCGGTGCCGGTGGCGATGAGCGCCATTCGGTGCTCCGAC
Organism: Rathayibacter sp. VKM Ac-2856; assembly: GCF_013205055.1. Taxonomy (GTDB): domain Bacteria; phylum Actinomycetota; class Actinomycetes; order Actinomycetales; family Microbacteriaceae; genus Rathayibacter. The sequence goes on along the minus strand of NZ_JABMLF010000001.1, from coordinate 531,706 downwards.
TCGGCGCCGGCGGGGGAGGTCAGCAGCAGGTCGACGCCGATGAGGTCGTGTCCCTCGCGGAACGCGGTCGCCGCGAACGGGACGACCTCGCCGACGAAGGCCTTGGCCGGCCAGCGGTCGTCCTCGAGCCTGGGCTGCGGGTCGATGATCGGGATGCGCTCGGCGCGCACCCGGTAGCCGGAGCCGGTGGGAGCCGACTGCTCGGCGGCCGGAGCCGGAGCGTCGGGCGACTGCGCCGCCGAGCCCGGAGCGACGGGCGCCTGCGCGGCCGTCGCGGGAGCCGCGGAGTCCTGGGAGGCGGGGGCCGCGGGAGCCTCGGCCGCCGGAGCCGGACTCGGCGGAGTCTGCTCCGCCGGTGTCTCGTCCCGGGCCGCACCTCCCCGAGCCGCTCGTCGTGCGTCCTTGCCCTGCGAAGCCTTGCCGAAAGGTGTCATAGCCACGTCACGACAGTAGCGACCGCCGGTGCCTTTGGCACGCCGGTTGCGGAGCCGCGCGCGCCTGTGCAAAAGGCGCCCGCGCCACCGTCGCCGGCGCTCGCAGGCACTCGGCTACAGTGTCCGAGCGCGCCCCGGCAGGTCGTCGAGATCAGCAGGTCGTCGCGATGAGCAGAGAGTCGAGGAGTGCCGTGAAGGCCATCCGCCGCTTCACCGTCCGATCCGTCCTCCCGCCCGAGCTGTCCGCGCTCGGCGAGCTGGCGGGCAACCTGCGCTGGGCCTGGCACGAGCCGACCCGGCGCCTGTTCGAGCGGGCCGATCCCGAGCTGTGGCGCCGCGGCAAGGGCGATCCGACCGCCCTCCTCGGCGCGATCGCGCCCGAGCGGCTCGCCGAGCTGGCCCGCGACCAGGGCTTCGTCGACGACGCCTGGCGGCTGCGCGACGAGCTGGAGCGCTACCGCACCGAGCCGCGCTGGTACCAGTCGCTGCCCGAGTCGGCGCCGCGCTCGATCGCCTACTTCTCGCCCGAGTTCGGCATCGCCGCCGCGCTCCCGCAGTACTCCGGCGGCCTCGGCATCCTCGCCGGCGATCACCTCAAGGCCTCCTCGGACCTCGGCGTCCCGCTCACCGGCGTGGGCCTGTTCTACCGCTCGGGCTACTTCGCCCAGGGGCTCTCGGCCGACGGCTGGCAGCTCGAGTCCTATCCCTCGCTCGACCCGGACGGGCTGCCGCTGCGGATGGTGCGGATGGCCGACGGCTCCGCGGCCCGCATCGTGCTCGCCCTGCCCGACGGGCGCGCGCTGTACGCCCGGGTCTGGCGGGCGGAGGTCGGCCGGGTGACCCTGCTGCTCCTCGACACGGACGTGCGCGAGAACGAGGACGCCCTGCGGAGCGTCACCGACCGGCTCTACGGGGGCGGCGGCGAGCACCGGCTCCTGCAGGAGCTGCTGCTGGGGATCGGCGGCGTGCGGGCCCTCGAGCTGTGGGCCGAGGTCTCGGGCACGCCGCTGCCGGAGGTGTTCCACACCAACGAGGGGCACGCGGGCTTCCAGGGCCTCGAGCGGATCTCCGGGCTGATCGGCTCCGGTCTCGACTTCGACCAGGCGCTGCAGGTCGTCCGCGCCAGCACCGTGTTCACCACGCACACGCCGGTGCCGGCGGGGATCGACCGCTTCGACCGCGGGATGATCGAGCAGTACTTCACCACCGAGCTGCTGCCCGGCGTGCAGATCGAGGACGTGCTGGCGCTCGGCTCGGAGTCGCCCTCCGGCGGTGCGGGCGACGTCTTCAACATGGCCTACATGGGGCTGCGGCTCGCCCAGCGCTCCAACGGCGTCTCGAAGCTGCACGGCGACGTCAGCCGCTCGATGTTCTCCGGTCTCTGGCCGGGCTTCGACACGGCGGAGGTGCCGATCGGCTCGGTCACGAACGGCGTGCACGCGGCGACCTGGACGGATCCGATCCTGCGCGACCTCGCCCGCGACCGGCTCGGCACCGACGACACCACCCGGGCCGACTGGGCCTCGGGCGCGCTGAGCGACGGCGACCTCTGGCAGGCGCGGCGCTCGATGCGCGAGCAGCTGGTCCGCGACGCCCGGACCCGAGCCGCGCGCTCCTGGCGCGAGCAGAACCCGGGCGGCCTGACCCCGGCGTGGCTCGACGAGCTGCTCGACCCGGACGTCCTGACGATCGGCTTCGCCCGGCGGGTGCCCACCTACAAGCGGCTCACGCTGATGCTGCACGACCCCGAGCGCCTGCGCGCGCTGCTCACGCACCCCGAGCACCCGATCCAGATCGTCATCGCCGGCAAGTCTCACCCCGCGGACGAGGAGGGGAAGCGGCTCATCCAGAGGCTGGTCCGCTTCGCTCAGGAGCCGGACGTGCGCCGGCGGATCGTCTTCCTGCCCGACTATGACATCGCGATGGCGCAGCTGCTCTACCCGGGCACCGACGTCTGGCTGAACAACCCGCTGCGCCCGCTCGAGGCGTGCGGCACCTCGGGGATGAAGGCCGCGCTGAACGGCTCGCTCAACCTCTCGATCCTCGACGGCTGGTGGAACGAGTACTTCGACGGCGAGAACGGCTGGGCGATCCCGTCCTCCGACCGCGACCTCGACCCGGAGTCGCGCGACACGCTCGAGGCCGACGCGCTCTACGAGCTGCTCGAGAGCGAGGTCGTCCCGCGCTACTACGCACGCGATCACGACGGCGTGCCGCGCCGCTGGGTGCGCTCGATCCGGCACACGCTCGCAACGCTCTCGCCGGAGCTGTCGGCGGAGCGGATGGTGCGCCAGTACGTGGAGGCGCTGTACCAGCCCGCCGCGGAGGCCGGCCGGGAGATCTCGGCCGACCACTTCGAGCCGGCGAAGGAGCTCTCGGCGTGGAAGCGGCGGGTGCGCGCGGGCTGGGCGGGCGTGGCCGTCGCCTCGGTCGAGTCCGGCGGGATCGACGCGGTGCCCCAGCGCGGCGACCGCCTCGCGCTGCGCGCGGGCGTCCGGCTGGGCGAGCTCTCGCCGGACGACGTCACCGTGCAGGTGGTCTCGGGCACGACGGCCGCGGACGGCTCGCTCGTCGACGTCCGCCTGCACGAGCTCGAGGTCACGGAGGAGTCGGGCGCGGTGGTGCCCGCCGACGCGGTCGGCCGGGTGCCCTACGCGGGCGAGATCGTCCTCGACCGCAGCGGCTCCTTCGGCTACACGGTGCGCGTCGTGCCGCGCCACCCGCTGCTCGCCCGCTCGGCCGAGCTCGGCCTGGTCGCGGCCGCCGGCTGACGCGGCGGCACCGCGTTCACCCGCGGCCGAGCAGCGCAGCGCCTCTGCATGCTGGTCGAGTAGCGCGCAGCGCGTATCGAGACCCACCTCCTGCAGAACGGTGGATCTCGATACGCCCGCTGCGCGGGCTACTCGATCAGCACGAAGGGCCGCGCACGCACTTCACGGCAATAAGGGGCGCGCACGCGCTCCATCGCCTGGAGGGGCGCGCACGGCGCCCCGACATCGGTCGAGCAGCGCGCAGCGCGCGTCGAGACCCGCCCGCCGTCAGCGCGCGATGTCGGCGAGCAGCGCGTCCGTCGCGCGCACGAGGTCGGCGGGGGAGAGCTCGATGTCGAAGCCGCGCCGCCCGCCGGAGACGAGCACGGTGTCGTAGAGCTCCGCCGTCTCGTCGACCACGGTCCGGTGCCGCGTCTTCTGCCCGATCGGCGAGATGCCGCCGAGCACGTAGCCGGTGCGCCGCTGCGCGAGGGCGGGATCGGCCATCGCCGCGCGCTTGCCGCCGACCGCCGCCGCGAGCTCCTTCAGCCCCAGCGACCCGGTGACCGGCACCACTCCCACGACCAGCTCGCCGTCGACGTCGACCAGCAGCGTCTTGAAGACCCGCTCGGGCTCGACACCGAGCGCCTCGGCGGCCTCCGCGCCGTAGCTCGCGGCTCCGGGATCGTGCCGGTACTCGCGGGGCGCGAACGCGATCCCCGCCGCGGCGAGGGCGAGCGTCGCCGGCGTCCCCGGCCCTCCCGCCATCAGGACGCGGCGGCCGGGCGCGGGCCGTGCGCGGCGAAGAGCTGCATCGAGGTCCCGGCGACGCGGACGACCTGGCCCGGCTCGAACGACTCGCCGTGCTCGAGCGGCACCGCCTCCTCGCTGCTCCACAGCCGGGTGTAGCCCGTGACGCCCGCGCTCTCGGCGAGAACGACCGACGTGTCCGCCTCGACCCCGTGCACGATCAGCAGGACGCGGTCGAACTCCTCCGTCTCCGGGGTGGACGCCGCCAGGTACTGCAGCGTGCGGTTCTCCGCCGAGGCCCAGTCGTGCTCGGACATCGTCCGCCCGTGCGCGTCGAACCACTGCATGCTCGTGGCGCCCGGCGTCACCGCTCCTCCGCGGCCGTAGCGCGAGGGCCGCAGTGCCGGGTGCTCGCGGCGGAGCCGGATCAGCGTCCTCGCGTGCTCGCGCAGCTCGAGCTGCCGGTCGCTTCGCCCGTCCCAGCGCAGCCAGGTGAGGTCCGAGTCCTGGCAGTAGGCGTTGTTGTTGCCGCGCTGACTGCGGCCGAACTCGTCGCCGGCGGTGATCATCGGCACGCCGGCGGAGAGGAGGAGCGTCCCGAGCAGGTTGCGCATGGCCTTCTGCCGGTCGCGGTCGATTCTCTCGTCGGCGGTCGGCCCCTCGAAGCCGTGATTGAACGAGCGGTTGGTGTCGGCGCCGTCGCGGTTCGACTCGCCGTTGCCGATGTTGTGCTTGACGTTGTACGAGACCAGATCTGCCAGGGTGAAGCCGTCGTGCGCCGTCACGAAGTTGACCGACGCCAGCGGACCGCGCTCGAGCGAGAACGTGTTCGACGAGCCGGAGAGCCGGGTCGCGAAGCCGCCGATCCCCACCGGGGCCGTGCCCGCGCGGCGGGCGTAGTCGATGTCCGAGAGCCAGAAGTTGCGGGCGCGGTCGCGGTAGCGGTCGTTCCACTCCGACCAGCCGTCCGGGAAGTTGCCGGTCTGCCAGCCGCCCATCCCCACGTCCCACGGCTCGGCGATCATCTTCACGTCCGCGAGGGCCGGGTCCTCCACGGCCGCGCGCAGCAGCGGGTGATCGCGCTGGAAGTGCGCGATCTCGTCGCGGCCGAGCGTCGCGGCCAGGTCGAGTCGGAAGCCGTCGACGCCGACCTCCTGGGACCAGTAGCGGAGCGAGTCGAGCACGAGCCGCTGCGCGACCGGCCGGCCGAAGTCGATCGTGTTGCCGCAGCCGGTCACGTCGATGTAGTGGCCCTCGTCGCTCTGGCGGTAGTACGACGCGTCGTCGATGCCGCGCAGGCTCGAGCGCGGACCGTTCGGGCCCTCCTCGGCGGTGTGGTTGTAGACGACGTCGAGGATCACCTCGAGCCCGGCCTCGTGCAGCAGCTTGACCATGCCCTTGAACTCGCGCAGCACCGCCGTCGGCCCGCCGCGCTGGGCGGCGGGGGAGGCGTACGCGGCGTGCGGGCTGAAGAAGTTTAAGGTGTTATATCCCCAGTAGTTGGTGAGGCCCTGGCGCAGCAGGCGCTGCTCCGAGACGAAGGCGTGCACGGGGAGGAGCTCGACCGCGGTCACGCCGAGCTCGAGGAGCGACGAGACGGTCGACTCGTGCGCGAGGCCGGCGTAGCTGCCCCGCAGCTCGACCGGCAGCGCGGGATTGAGCTTGGTCAGGCCCTTCACGTGAGCCTCGTACAGCACGGTGCGGTCCAGCGGCGTGCGCGGCTTCACCGAGGTGCCCCAGTCGAACGAGTCGTCGACGACCACCGAGCGCCACTCGTTCTCGGCGACGCGGTGCAGACCGCGCGAGTACGGCTCGAGCAGGGGGACCCGCGGATCGAAGCGGCCCGGGACCCCGGCGGGTCCGTCCACCTTGATCGCGTAGCGGCGGCCGACGGTGAGCTGGGCCGCACGGGCGGACCAGACAGCGCCGTCACCGCGCGTCAGGGGGACCGTGCGGGTGACCCAGCTCGGGTCCTTCTCGTCGTAGAGCAGCAGGTCGATCGCGCTCGCGTGCTCCGACCAGACCCGCAGCTCGCCGCCCTCCGCGTCCACGGTGACTCCGAGTCGGTCCAGGGAGTCGCGTGTCTGCATGCGACCTACAGTAGTGAGGGGCCGGAGACCTGCTCCGCACCCCGGACGCGGGACGGAGGACGCCATGATCTATCTCGATCACGCCGCGACCACCCCGCTCCGGGCCTCGGCGCTCGCCGCCTTCGCCGAGGCGTCCGCGCGGCCCGGCAACCCGTCCTCCGTGCACGGCACCGGCCAGGAGGCGCGGCGCCGCCTGGAGGACGCCCGCTCGGCGATCGCCCTCGCCCTCGGCTGCGAGCCGATCGAGGTGATCCTCACCGCGGGCGGCACCGAGGCGATCAACCTGGGCCTCAAGGGCCTCTACTGGCAGCGGCGTGCGGAGTCCTCCGGGCGCACGCGCATCCTCGTGCCCGGCGGCGAGCACCACGCCACGATCGACACCGTCGAGTGGCTCGCCGCGCACGAGGGCGCACAGATCGAGTGGCTCGAGCTCGACGCGGAGGGGACCCTGCGACCCGAGACGCTCGAGGCGGGGCTCGCCGCGGATCCGGACTCCGTCGCGCTCGTCAGCGCGCTGTGGGTGAACAACGAGATCGGCACGATCGCGCCGGTCGTCGAGCTGGCCGCGGTCTGCGCGCGCGCCGGTGTGCCGCTGCACCTCGACGCGGTCGCGGCGCTCGGCCACGTGCCGCTCGAGATCGCGGAGGTGCGGCGCGCCTCCGGCTCCCGCGACGGCGCGGGACTCGTCGCGGTCAGCGTCTCGGGGCACAAGGTCGGCGGCCCGATCGCGACCGGCGCGCTGATGCTCGCGCGCGACGCCCGGGTCGTCCCGGTCCTGCACGGCGGCGGGCAGCAGCGCGGGGTCCGCTCGGGCACGCAGGACGTCCCCGGCGCTGCGGCGTTCGCGGCGGCCGTGACGGAGGCGGTCGCGGAGCTGCCCGCGGAGGCGCTCCGGCTCGCAGCCCTCCGCGACCGGCTCGTCGCGGGGATCCTGGCGACGGTGCCGGGCGCGACGCTCACCGGACCGGCCGTCGACTCGGGCCGCCGCGTCGCGAGCAACGCACACATCGCCTTCCCGGGCGCGCAGGGCGACTCCCTCCTCTTCCTCCTCGACATGGCGGGCGTGTCCGTGTCGACCGGCTCGGCCTGCACCGCGGGCATCCCCGAGCCCTCGCACGTGGTGCTGGCCCTCGGCCGCAGCGAGGACGAGGCGCGCGGCGTGCTCCGGATGACGCTCGGCTGGACCACCGCCGACGCCGACGTCGACGCCCTGCTGGCGGCGCTCCCCGCCGCGTACACCCGCGCCGCCCGCGCGGGCCTCTCGAGCCGCGCCGTCCTGCCGGGCTGACCCTCGTCCGCTCTGCAGGTCCTCGTCCGATCTGCAGGTCCTCGCCCGTTCTGCAGGTCCTCGCCTGATCTGCAGGCCCTCGTCCGTTGTGCAGGTCCTCGTCTGATCTGCAGGTCCTCGTCCGTTCTGCAGGTGATCTGCGCGAGGCGTCCGATCCTCCCGGGACGTGTGCTCGGCGATCGTGGCATCGCCTGCAGATCGGACACCTGCAGATCGGACACCTGCAGATCGGACACCTGCAGATCGGACACCTGCAGATCGGACACCTGCAGATCGGACTCACCCCGCGCGGGCGCACGAGCCGTGCTGCCGGGCTGATGCTCGTCCGCTGTGCAGGTGCGCGTCCGATCTGCAGGCGATCGTCGCGAGGCGCTCGATCCTCCCGGGTCGTGTGCTCGGGGGTCGCGGCATCGCCTGCAGATCGGACACCTGCAGATCGGACGCACCCCGAGCGGGTGCACGGGCCGTGCTGCCGGGCTGATGCTCGTCCGTTGTGCAGGTGCGCGTCCGATCTGCAGGCAATCGTCGCGAGGCGCTCGATCCTCCCGGGTCGTGTGCTCGGGGGTCGCGGCATCGCCCGCAGATCGGACACCTGCGGAGCGGACGCACCCCGCACGGGCGCACGGGCCGTGCTGCCGGGCTGATGCTCGTCCGTTGTGCAGGTGCGCGTCTGTTCTGCAGGCGATCTGCGCGAGGCGTTCGATCCTCCCGGGCGCGTGTGCTCGGGGATCGCGGCATCGCCTGCAGATCGGACGCCGACCCGTCCGGCATCACCTGCAGATCGGACGCACCCCGCTCGGGCGCCGCCCGCTCGTAGACTCGGACGGTGAAGGTTCTAGCGGCGATGAGCGGTGGAGTGGACTCGGCGGTGGCCGCGGCCCGCGCGGTGGAGGCGGGGCACGAGGTGGTCGGCGTGCATCTCGCGCTGAGCAGGATGCCCGGCACGCTGCGCACCGGCAGCCGCGGCTGCTGCACGATCGAGGACTCGATGGACGCCCAGCGCGCCGCGAACGTCCTCGGCATCCCCTACTACGTGTGGGACTTCTCGGAGCGGTTCAAGCTCGACGTCGTCGACGACTTCGTGGCCGAGTACGCCGCCGGCCGCACGCCCAACCCCTGCATGCGCTGCAACGAGCGGATCAAGTTCGCCGCCCTGCTCGAGAAGGCGCTCGACCTCGGCTTCGACGCCGTCTGCACCGGCCACTACGCCTCGCTCGAGACCGCGGCCGACGGCAGCCCCGAGCTGCACCGCGCGAGCGACGAGGCGAAGGACCAGTCCTACGTCCTCGGCGTCCTCACCACCGCGCAGCTCGAGCACTCGATGTTCCCGCTCGGCTCGACGCCGTCGAAGGCGGTCGTGCGCGCCGAGGCGGCGCGGCGGGGCCTCAGCGTGGCGAACAAGCCCGACAGCTACGACATCTGCTTCATCCCCGACGGCGACACCCGCGGCTGGCTCTCGGAGCGGGTCGCGCCCGAGACCGGCGCGATCGTCGACCGCGACGGAGCGGTGGTCGGCGCGCACGAGGGCGCCCACGGGTACACCGTCGGCCAGCGCCGCGGACTGCACCTCGGGGTGCCCGCGCCCGACGGCCGGCCCCGCTTCGTGCTCGAGGTGCGGCCGAAGACCAACGAGGTCGTCGTGGGTCCGCGGGAGGCGCTGCGCATCGGCGAGATCGCCGGCTCGCGCTTCACCTGGGCGGGAGCGGCGCCCGAGGACGCGGCGACGCCGTTCCGCTGCGACGTGCAGATCCGCGCTCACGCCGACCCGGTCCCGGCCTCCGCCGTGGTGTCGGAGGTCGATGGGAAGGTGGAGCTCGTGATCACCCCCGACTCGCCGCTCGACGGCGTCGCCCCCGGCCAGACGGCCGTCGTCTACCTCGGCACCCGCGTGCTCGGCCAGTGCACGATCGACCGCACGGTCGCGGCCGACCTCGTCGGCGCCTCGACCGGGGCGGTGCTCTGATGGCCGCGGCGCCCGAGGCGGAGGCGGCGCGTATCGACCCGGCGCAGCGCGTCGACGAGCTGCGCGCGCGGATCCGCTCCGCCAGCGAGGACTACTACGCGGCCGACGCCTCCCCGCTCTCCGACGCCGAGTACGACGCGCTCGTCCGCGAGCTCGCCGAGCTCGAGGAGGAGCACCCCGAGCTCGCCACCGACGACTCGCCGACGCAGACCGTCGGGGGAGTGGTCGGCGCCGGCCTCGACCCGATCGACCACGCCGAGCGGATGCTCTCGCTCGACAACGTCTTCTCCGCGGAGGAGCTGCGCGAGTGGTGCGACAAGACGGTCGCCTCCGCGGCGCGACCCGTCGCCTGGCTCACCGAGCTCAAGATCGACGGCCTCGCCATCTCGCTGCATTACGAGCACGGCCGCCTCGTCACCGCCGCCACCCGCGGCGACGGGCGCACCGGCGAGGACGTCACCGTCAACGCCCTGCGCGTGGCCGGCATCCCGGAGCGGCTGTCCGGCGAGGGGCACCCCGCCCTGGTCGAGGTGCGCGGCGAGGTCTTCATCCCCGTCGCCGAGTTCGCGGCGCTGAACGCCCTGCAGGAGACCCTGCGCGACGAGGCCGTCGAGGAGGCGCGCGAGCGCTGGTCGGCGCGGCCGAGCGCCACCCGCAAGCCGTTCGACGAGGAGCGCGCGCGCGAGAGCGCCCTGCGCCGCTTCCCGACCTTCGCCAACCCGCGGAACGCCGCGAGCGGCGGGCTCCGCCAGCAGCTCGACAAGAAGGCGGGTCTCGACCTCCGCGCCGGCGAGGCGCGGGTCGGCTCGCTCGCCCTCTACGTGCACGGCATCGGCGCCTGGCCCGACCCGCCGGTGCGCAGCCAGTCCGAGGTCTACGGGCTGCTCGCCTCCTGGGGCCTCCCGGTCAGCGGGCACAACCGGGTGTCGGAGTCGGTGGAGGAGGTCCTCGCCTTCGTCGAGCAGTACGGGCGCGAGCGCCACTCGGTCGAGCACGAGATCGACGGCGTCGTCGTCAAGGTCGACGAGCTCGAGCTGCACGACGAGCTCGGCGCCACCAGCCGCGCCCCGCGCTGGGCCATCGCCTACAAGTACCCGCCCGAGGAGGTGCACACGAAGCTCCTCGACATCGTCGTCAGCGTCGGCCGCACCGGCCGGGCCACTCCGTTCGCGCAGATGGAGAAGGTGAAGGTCGCCGGCTCCGAGGTGCGCCAGGCGACCCTGCACAACGCCGACGTCGTGAAGGCGAAGGGCGTGCTCATCGGCGACACCGTCGTCCTGCGCAAGGCGGGCGACGTCATCCCCGAGGTGCTCGGCCCGGTGATCGAGCTGCGCGACGGCTCCGAGCGCGAGTTCGTGATGCCGACGCAGTGCCCCGAGTGCGGCACGACCCTCGCCCCGGCGAAGGAGGGCGACGTCGATCTGCGCTGCCCGAACGCCCGCTCCTGCCCCGCGCAGGTGCGCGGTCGCGTGGAGCACATCGGCAGCCGCGGCGCGCTCGACATCGAGGTGCTCGGCGAGGTGACCGCGGCCGCGCTGACCCAGCCGTTCGTTCCCGCGGAGCCGCCGCTCGACACCGAGGCGGGCCTGTTCGAACTGCGGATCGAGGACGTCTTCCCGATCGAGGTGGTCGTCCGCGACAGCGAGACCGGGCTGCAGAAGCTCGACGACAGGGGCGAGGCGAAGGTCGTCGGCCCGTTCAAGCGCAAGCGGCAGAAGCGCGACGGCCCGTACGACCCCGACGCCGAGACGTTCGCCGGCGACGCCGAGTACGTGCCGTCGACCACGGGTCTCGCGCTGATCGCGAACATCGAGAAGGCGCGGACCTCGCCGCTCTGGCGCTTCCTCGTCTCGCTCAGCATCCGGCACGTCGGCCCGGTGGCGGCTCGAGCGCTGGCCGGCCACTTCGGCTCGCTCGACGCGATCCGCGCGGCGAGCCGGGAGGAGCTCGCCGCCGTCGACGGCGTCGGCGGCATCATCGGCGACGCCGTGCTGGCCTGGTTCGAGGTCGACTGGCACGTCGAGATCGTCGAGCGCTGGGCGGCGGCGGGAGTGCAGTTCGCCACGCCCGGCCACCCCGGTCCGGGTGCGGCCGAGGCCGCGGGCGGCGTGCTCGCCGGGCTGACGGTCGTCGCGACCGGCTCGCTCGAGGGCTACAGCCGCGAGGGGGCGCAGGAGGCGATCCTCGCCGCGGGCGGCAAGGCCGGCTCGAGCGTCTCGAAGAAGACCCACTACGTCGCCGCGGGCCCTGGCGCGGGCAGCAAGCTCGGCAAGGCGGAGGCGCTCGGAGTCCGCATCATCACCGCCGCCGAGTTCCACCTGCTGGTCACCGAGGGTCCCGCCGCGATCGCGCTGCCCGAGGAGTCGGCGGCCGACGACGAGGCAGCCGAGGGGACGTCCGCCGCAGCCGATGCTTCCGCGGCCGATGCACCCGCCGCCGATGCACCCGCCGCCGATGCACCCGCCGCCGAGGAGACCACCGCCGAGGAGACCACCGACGCGGATGCCTGATCGGCCCGGCGAGGAGCGGCGGGCGTTCCTCCGCCGCTCCCTCGCCGAGGTCGCCTCGACCGCGCTGGACGCCGCGGCTCGGGCGGCGCCGCTGAGCGCGCGGGAGCGCGCCGCCGCCGCCGCGCTGGCCCGGATCGACCACCTCGTGGTCCTCTCCTTCGCCGGCCGGCCGCGCCGCCAGATCCTCGGCGCCCTGGACGGTGACCCGGGCGTCGACTTCGCCGGCGGCACCGACGAGGTGATGACCGCCCCCGGTCCCGGCACTCCGGGCGACCGGTTCGACCCCGCGATGCTCCCCGTGCACACCCTGCTCGCGCGCTCGTTCGCCCGCGCGGACCACTGGCGCGCGGACGGCCGCGATCCGCTGCGCTCGCTGCTCGACTCGGCTCGGGACGCGGGCACGCCGTGGTCGCTGGTCGTCGACGACCGCCAGGGCGTGTCGAGCACCCTCCTCGGCGATCCCGACTGGCCGCACCGCGATCCCTCCGCGGTCTCGGACGCCGGAGGGGAGCTCGTCGCGCTCTCCGGTCTCGCGGAGGCGGCTGCCGGCGGCTCCCTCTCGCCGGTCGTCCTGATCGAGCCCCGCTCGCTCGTCGACCCCGCCGACTTCGCCGCCTCGGACGACCCGAGCGCCGAGCGGTCCGCGGATGCGCGCAGCGCCGAGCGGCTGCTGCACGAGACCGTCGACGCGGTCCGGGCCGCCGAGTCGGCCGGCCACCGGGTGCTCCTGCTCGTGACCGCGCGCGGTCGGGCGGATCGGCCGGGCGACGTCCCGGTCCTCCTCGTCGCCTCGAGCGCGCGGCCCGGCGACCGCCTGACGGCCCGGCTCGGCCCGACGACCCCCGCTCTCCTGCACCGCGCCCGCTTCGGCGCGGACCGTCGTGCTCTGGCGGACGACGGCGTGCTCGCCGTCGCCGAGGCGCTGTCCGGAGCCGCCAGGCCGCTCTCGCGCTTCCCGCGCACGGCGCCGGCGTTCGCTCCCGAGAACCGTGAGCGCTCGATCGGCCCGGCTCTCGCCTCCGTCCTCGCCGCGGCGGGCGTCCCCGCGGAGCCCGGCGACGCTGATCACGCCCTCATGCTGCTCCGAGCGGCCGTCCCGGGCGCGTCGCTACACTCCCCGCAGGCACGGATCCGCGGCACGCGGGAAGGGCGGAGCGCATGAGCGGCACCGACGGCGGCGACGACACCAGAGCCGACGTGACCATGGGCACCGACACCACAGGCGACGGCACCACAGGCGCCGACACCACAGCCGACGACACCACGGGCGCCGACGCCGCCTCCTCGGACCACGGCCCCCGCTCCCGCTCGCGCCGCCGCTTCCTCGCCGGCAGCGCCGTCGCCGGCACGGTCGCCGCGGCCGGCCTCACCGGCGGCGCGATCGGCGCCGCTGTCGCCTCGGGCCGCGACCGCGAGGCGGAGTCGCCCCTCCCCGAGCGCAGCGAGCCCGGCTTCGACCACGTCGTCGTCGTGATGTTCGAGAACCGCTCCTTCGACAACATCCTCGGCCGGCTCTACGCGGACGCCGCCCCGCCCGGCGGCGGCACCTTCGAGGGCCTGCAGACCGGCGAGCACTCGAACACCACCGCCGCGGGCGACACGGTCGCCGCGCACGTGTACCAGGGCGCGACCGACACGGTGATGCGCCAGCCCGACCCCGATCCGGGCGAGGAGTACCCGCACGTCAACACCCAGCTCTTCGGCACGATCGACCCGCCGTCCAACGCGGGCGCCTCCGTCGGCGACATGACCGCGCCGTTCAACGCGCCCGCCGACACCTCCGCGCCCACGATGAGCGGGTTCCTCGAGGACTACGTGCAGAACCTCCGCCACCTGAAGAAGGGCGAGGAGCCGACGCGGGAGGAGTACAGCACGATCATGGGCGGCTTCTCGCCCGACATGCTCCCCGTCTTCTCGACCCTCGCGCGCGAGTTCGCCGTCTTCGACCACTGGTTCTGCGCGGTCCCGTCGCAGACCTTCTGCAACCGCTCGTTCTTCCACGCGTCGACCTCGCACGGGTTCGTGACGAACAAGCACGGCGGCGGCTACGAGAAGTGGCTCGCCGACGACCTGGCCGACGCGCCGACGGTGTTCAACCGCCTCGAGGAGGCCGGGAGGAGCTGGCGGGTCTACTACGACGCGCTCCAGGTCGTCTCGTACACCGGCTTCCTGCACGCGCCGGTGCTCGAGAAGTACTGGCGGACGAACTTCGCCCCGATGGAGCAGTTCCACGCCGACGTCGCGAGCGGCGAGCTGCCCGACTACGCCTTCGTCGAGCCGCGGCTGGTCTTCGACCACAACGACATGCACCCGCCGACCGGCGTCCTGCACGAGGACGAGGTGGACGGGCAGCCGCTCTACGACAGCGCCCTCTCCGACGTGCGCGCGGGGGAGCTGCTGCTGCACCAGGTGTACTCGGCGATCCGCGAGAGCGCGTCGCCCACCGGCTCGAACGCGGTGAACACGCTCCTGCTGGTGACCTTCGACGAGCACGGCGGGCTGTACGACCACGTGCCGCCGCCCGCTGCGACCCCGCCCGGCGACGGCCGGGAGGGCGAGATGGGCTTCGCCTTCGACCGCCTCGGCTGCCGCGTGCCCGCCCTCGCGATCTCCGCGTACACCCGGGCGGGCACGGTCGTGCACGACGAGATGCACCACGGCGCGCTGATCCGCACCCTCAGCCGCCTGCACGGGCTCGAGCCGCTCACCGCCCGCGACGCGGACGCCCCCGACCTCTTCGGCGTGCTCACCCTCGACACCCCGCGGCAGATCGACGACTGGCCGACGACCGTGCCGCAGTACCTGCCGCCGAACCCGGAGGCGACGCCGCCCCACCCGGCGAACGTCAACCGGGACAAGCCGCTCAGCCCGCCCGCCCTCGGCCTGATGGGGCTGCTGCTCGCGCGCTACGGCGAGCCGGGCGACGACCTGCCGACGACCTACCAGGGTGCCTACGAGGCGCTGCTGGAGCACGGGACGAGTCTGTTCGGCAGCGGCACGGCGACGGCGACCGCCTCTCCGGCGCCGGCGGGCTGAGCGGGGCCGGTGTCGGCGCCGCTGGCTAGACTGGACGCCGATTCCCACGAACCACCCGACGGAGACGCATGTCCGAGATCACGGCCGACACGGTCGCCCATCTGGCCTCGCTGGCCAGGATCGACCTCACCCCCGAGGAGATCGAGAACCTCACCCGGGAGCTCGGTCAGATCGTCGACTCCGTGGCCGCGGTCCAGGCCGTCGCCACGCCCGACGTGCCGGCCACGAGCCACCCCATCCCGCTCGAGAACGTCTTCCGCCCCGATGTCGTGGGCGAGACGCTGACCCTGGAGCAGGCGCTCTCCGGTGCTCCCGAGCACGACGGCAGCCGCTTCCAGGTCTCCGCGATCCTGGGGGAGGAGCAGTGAGCGCCCACGGCGACGAGCTCGTCCGCCTCAGCGCCTCCGCCCTCTCCGAGCGGCTCGCCGACGGCTCCGTGTCCTCGCGCGAGGCGACGCAGGCGCATCTCGACCGCATCGCGTCGGTCGACGGCGCGGTGCACGCCTTCCTGCACGTCGCGGGCGACGCCGCCACCGCCACGGCCGAGGCGATCGACCGCCGCCGCGCCGAGGGCGAGTCGCTGCATCCGCTCGCCGGCGTCCCGCTCGCCGTCAAGGACGTCATCGTCACCAACGACATGCCGACCACCGCGGGCTCGCGGATCCTCGAGGGCTGGCGCCCGCCCTACGACGCGACCGTGATGCAGAAGGTCCGCGCGGCCGGCCTCGTGCCGATCGGCAAGACCAACATGGACGAGTTCGCGATGGGCTCCACCACCGAGCGCTCGGCCTACGGCCCGACGCACAATCCGTGGGACCTCGACCGCATCCCCGGCGGCTCCGGCGGCGGCTCGGCCGCGGCCGTCGCGAGCTACGAGGCGCCGCTGGCCCTCGGCTCCGACACCGGCGGCTCGATCCGCCAGCCCGCACACGTCACCGGCACCGTCGGCGTCAAGCCGACCTACGGCGGAGTCTCCCGCTACGGCGCCGTCGCGCTCGCCTCGAGCCTCGACCAGATCGGGCCGGTCTCGCGGACGGTCCTCGACGCGGCGCTGCTGCACGACGTGATCGCCGGGCACGACCCGCGCGACTCCACCTCGCTCCGCGACGAGTGGCCCTCCTTCGCCGACGCGGTCCGCCGCGCCGACGTGACGGGCCTGCGCATCGGCGTGCTCAAGGAGCTCGACGGGGGAGAGGGCTTCCAGCCCGGTGTCCTCGCCCGCTTCCACGAGGCGCTCGCGGTGCTCGAGAGGGCCGGCGCCGAGATCGTCGAGGTCAGCGCGCCGAGCATCGAGCACGCCGTCGCCGCCTACTACCTGATCCTCCCCGCGGAGGCGTCGAGCAACCTCGCGAAGTTCGACTCCGTCCGCTTCGGTCTGCGCGTGACGCCGAAGGGCGGCGGCACGGTCGAGCAGGTCATGGCCGCGACCCGCGAGCAGGGCTTCGGGCCCGAGGTCAAGCGCCGCGTCATCCTCGGCACCTACGCGCTCTCCGCGGGCTACTACGACGCCTACTACGGCAGCGCGCAGAAGGTGCGGACCCTGGTGCAGCGCGACTTCGACGCCGCGTTCGCCTCGGTCGACGTCATCGCGTCGCCGACCGCGCCGACCACCGCCTACCGCCTCGGCGAGAAGCTCGACGACCCGCTGGCGATGTACCGCGGCGACATCGCCACGATCCCGGCGAACCTTGCGGGGATCCCCGGCATCTCGGTCCCGGCCGGTCTCGCGGACGAGGACGGCCTGCCGGTGGGCGTGCAGTTCCTCGCGCCCGCCCGCCAGGACGTCCGCCTCTACACCGTCGGCGGCGCGCTCGAGGCGCTCCTGGAGGAGCAGTGGGGCCACCCGCTGCTCTCGCAGGCGCCCGATCTCGCCCCCGCCCAGCTCTCCGCTCCCCAGGAAGGTGCCGTCTGATGGCCTCCGCGCACGCCGCCCCCGAGCTGATGGACTACGACGAGGTCTTCGAGCGCTTCGAGCCGGTCCTCGGCTTCGAGGTGCACATCGAGCTCAACACGAAGACCAAGATGTTCTCCGACGCGCCGAACATCGCCGGCTCCGAGCCCAACACCAACACCACGCCGGTCTGCCTGGGCCTGCCCGGCTCGCTTCCGGTCGTCAACGAGCAGGCCGTCCGCTACTCGATCAGCCTGGGCCTCGCCCTCGGCTGCTCGATCGCGCCGTCCAGCCGCTTCGCGCGGAAGAACTACTTCTACCCCGACATGGCGAAGAACTACCAGATCTCGCAGTACGACGAGCCGATCGCCTTCGAGGGCTCGGTCGAGGTCGAGCTCGCCGACGGCACCGTCGTCGACATCCCGATCGAGCGCGCGCACATGGAGGAGGACGCGGGCAAGCTGACCCACGTCGGCGGCTCCACCGGCCGCATCCAGGGCGCCGAGTACTCGCTGGTCGACTACAACCGCGCCGGCGTGCCGCTGGTCGAGATCGTCACCAAGCCGATCCACGGCGCGGGCAAGAGCGCGCCCGAGTACGCCAAGGCCTACGTCGCCACCATCCGCGACATCGTCCTCGCGCTCGGGATCTCCGACGCGAAGATGGAGCGCGGCAACCTCCGCTGCGACGCGAACGTCTCGCTCAAGCCGATCGGCCAGGAGAAGCTCGGCACCCGCACCGAGACCAAGAACGTCAACTCGCTGCGCTCGGTCGAGCGCGCCGTGCGCTACGAGATCCAGCGCCAGGCGGCGATCCTCGCCGCGGGCGGCACGATCACCCAGGAGACCCGGCACTGGCACGAGGACACCGGCCGCACCTCGGCCGGCCGCCCCAAGAGCGACGCCGACGACTACCGCTACTTCCCCGAGCCCGACCTCCTGCCGGTCGTGCCGAGCCCCGAGCTGATCGAGGAGCTGCGCGCCGCGCTGCCCGAGAAGCCCGCGGCCCGCCGCCGCCGACTGAAGGCCGACTGGGGCTTCACCGACCTCGAGTTCCAGGACGTCGCGAACAGCGGGCTCCTCGCCGAGATCACCGAGACCGTCGCGGCGGGCGCGTCCCCGCAGGCCGCCCGCAAGTGGTGGACCGGTGAGATCGCCCGCCTCGCCAACGCCGCGGGGCAGGACCCGGCCGCGCTCGTCTCGCCCCAGCAGGTCGCCGAGCTCGCCTCGCTCATCGAGGCGGGCACCCTCACCGACCGGCTCGCCCGCGAGGTGCTCCAGGGCGTCATCGCCGGCGAGGGCACCCCGCAGGAGGTCGTCGACGCCCGCGGGCTCGCGGTCGTCTCGGACGACGGAGCCCTCATCGAGGCCATCGACGCGGCTCTCGCGTCGCAGCCCGACGTGCTGGCGAAGATCCGCGACGGCAAGGTCCAGGCCGCCGGCGCGGTCATCGGCGCCGTGATGAAGGCGATGAAGGGCCAGGCCGACGCCGCCCGCGTCCGCGAGCTCGTCCTCGAGCGCGCGGCGGGCTGAGCCGGTGCGCGGGGAACGGAGGCCGGCGTGAGCATCCTGCCCGGCGACGCCGCCGTCCCCGCGCGGCTCGACCTGCCGGGCGGGGCGTTCCTCCGCCCGCTGGTCACGAGCGACGCCGATCTGCTCCACAGCGCGATCGGGCAGCACCGCGACTGGCTCGCCGGGCTGCTGCTCGAGGGCGATCCCGCCGGGCTGCCGTCCGCTTCGCCGGGTGACGACCTCCGGGCGCTGCGGCTGCTCGAGGGCGCGGCTCGCGAGCGGAGCGCCTTCGCGTTCCTCCTGGTCGGCGCGGACTGGACCGAGGTGCTCGGCGCGCTCAGCGTCCGCCCCGCGGACGACGAGGCCGCCGAGGCGTCCTGGTGGGTCGTCCCGGCCCTCGTCGGCTCGCGCCTCGAGGAGGAGCTCGACGCCTACGCGCGGCGCTGGCTGCTGCTGCGCTGGCCGTTCGAGCGGGTGGACACCCCCGACAACCACCCCGAGGAGCCGGCCGCGCTCGCGGGCGCGAACCTGCTGCCGCTGATCCCGGAGGCTCCGGAGCGCACCCCGCTGCCCGAGCCCGACCCGGCCGCCGCCGCCGAGCTCTGGGCCGCCTATCGCGCGCAGGAGCCGGGTCTGCCCGAGGAGCCGGCCCTGGTCGAGGCCTTCGGCGACTCCGTCGAGCAGGCCGACGAGGTGCTCGCCCTGGTCCGGCGGGGCGTCAAGACCGCGACGGCGTCCCTGGCGGGCGACGAGCCCGTTCCCCTCGTGGGCGAGCACTGGGTCGTCTGCGACGGAGCGGGAGTCGCGCGCGCGATCCTGCGGACGACCGAGGTCCGGCTCGGCGCGCTCGACAGCGTCGACGACGCGTTCGCCTGGGACGAGGGCGAGGGCGACCGATCGAGGGAGTCCTGGCTCGCGGGGCACCGCCGCTTCTTCGAGCGCCAGTCGCCGGAGGGGATCGGCACCGTCGTCTTCGAGCGGTTCCGACTTGTCTGGCCGGAGGCGGACGTGCAGAGCGCCGCGGGCTTCTCCCGGCGGATCGCCTCCGAGCGCCAGGGCGGCACCCCCTAGTCCGATCCGGGGGGTTTCCCTGATGCTCCACCCAGCACCGCTGCGACAGAGTGGAGTCATGGCTACTCTCGTGCGCCCCCGTCGGGGCAAGATCATCGCCGGCGTCTGCGCCGGCCTCGCCCACCGCTTCGGCTGGAGCCCTTTCCTCGTGCGGCTCCTCTTCGTGCTCTCCTGCCTGCTCCCCGGGCCGCAGATCATCGCGTACATCGTGATGTGGCTGGTCATTCCGAAGCAGAAGTGATCCCCGCACTCCTCCGCTCGCCCTCCTCCTCCGGGAGCGGCGGCGGGGGAGCGTCGTGGTGTGCGCGGTGAACGTTCACGCGTTCCTTCTCCGCCGTTCTTGACGCGGGTCCCGCGACAGCCGTAGCGTCGTGCGTGAACGTTCACGCCGACGACGCCGCGAAGGGGACCGCATGTCCGACTCCACTCCGTCCGCCACCACCACCGCGCCCGCCGCGACCGTGTCCGCCCCCGGCTGGGCGGTGCTCGGCCCCGGCGGCATCGCCCGCCGCTTCCTCTCCCAGCTCCCCGCGAGCGACCGCGGCGCCCGGCTCGTCGCCGCCGGCAGCTCCGACCGCGGCCGCGCCGCCGCCTTCGCGGCCGAGGCCGTCGAGCACGGCTTCGCGGACGCGACCGCCGGCGACTACGCCACCGTCCTCGCCGACCCGCAGGTCGACGCCGTCTACATCTCGACGGTGCACACCGGACACGCCGCCCTCGTCCTGCAGGCGCTGGAGGCGGGCAAGGCCGTGCTCTGCGAGAAGCCGCTCGCCGTCAACCACGGCACGGCGATGGCCCTCGTCGACGCCGCGCGCAGCGCCGGACTCCCGCTCGTCGAGGCGTACATGTACCGCTTCCACCCGCAGACGGCCGCCCTGCTCGATCTCGTCCGCGACGGCGCGATCGGCGACGTCGTCCACATCGACGCCTCGTTCTCCTTCCGCACCGGCTCCCGCGAGGGCCGTCTCTTCGACACGGCGACGGCGGGCGGCGGCATCCTCGACGTCGGCGGCTACACCGTCACCGCCGCGGCGGCCGTGGTGCAGGCGGCCACGGGCGTCGCCGTCGCCGAGCCCGTCGAGTTCGACGCACAGGGCACCCTCGGTCCCACCGGCGTCGACGAGTGGAGCGTCGCCCGCGCGACCTACCGCGGCGGCATCACCGCGACGCTCCGGACCGGCGTGGCGCTCGACGACGTGAACGCGCTGACGGTGCACGGCACCCGGGGCCGCCTGCACGTGGCCGACCCGTGGTTCGGCGCCGCGGAGTCCGGGATCGAGATCAGCGTCGTCGGCGAGGAGCCGCGGATCATCGCCTTCGAGGGGGAGAGCCCCTACGCGATCGAGGCGGACGCGACGACCGACGCCCTCGCGGCAGGCCTCGTCGAGGCGCCGCAGATGACGCTGGACGAGACCCTGGCGACGGCCCGCACCCTCGACCGCTGGCGCGCCGCGGTCGGTCTCCGCTTCCCGTTCGAGACCGAGACGGCCGACATCCCCACCGTCTCCGGCCGGCCGCTGCGCGTCGCCGCGGACGCCCCGATGCTCTCCGGCGAGATCCCCGGCGTCGGCAAGCGGATGTCGCGGCTCGTGATGGGCGTCGACAACCAGCCCGATCTCGCGCACGCCTCGGCGATCTTCGACGCCTTCGTCGAGCAGGGCGGCACCGCCTTCGACACCGGCTACATCTACGGCGGCGGTGTGCTCGAGGGCCGCCTGGGCCAGTGGATCCGGAACCGAGGCATCCGCGAGGACGTCGTCGTCATCACCAAGGGCGCCCACACGCCCTTCTGCGACCCGGACTCGCTCACCCGGCAGCTGCTCGAGAGCCTCGAGCGCCAGGGCACCGACTACGCCGACATCTACCTGATGCACCGGGACAACCCCGACGTGCCGGTGGGGGAGTTCGTCGACGTGATGGACGAGCACCAGCGCGCCGGGCGGATCCGCGCCTACGGCGTCTCGAACTGGACCCCGGCGCGCTTCGACGAGGCCCAGGAGTACGCACGCGCCAATGGCCGGGCCGGCTTCCAGGCGCTGAGCAACCACTTCGGCCTCGCCGAGGCTTACGACGTCCCGTGGGAGGGCTGCGTGCACGTCACCGACCCCGCGTCGAAGGAGTGGCTGGTCGAACGGCAGATCCCGCTGCTGCCCTGGTCCTCGCAGGCCCGCGGCTTCTTCACCGGCCGCGCCCGCCCCGAGGACACCAGCGACGCCGAGCTCGTGCGCTGCTACTACGGTCCCGACAACTTCGAGCGGCTGCGCCGTGCGGAGCAGCTGGCCGCCGAGCACGGCGTCGGAGCGACGGCGATCGCGCTGGCCTACGTGCTGGCACAGCCCTTCCCGACGTTCCCGCTCTTCGGCCCCCGCACGATCGCCGAGCTGCGCTCGTCGATGCGCGGGCTGTCGATCGAGCTGACTCCGGAGCAGACGGCGTGGCTCGACCTCCGCGCCTGAGCGGGTCCGAGGCGGTCGGCCGCGCGACGATCCACGACGTCGCGGCCGCCGCCGGGGTCTCCCGGCAGACCGTCACCCGGGCGATGAACGGGATGCCGGGCATCAGCGAGGCGACGAAGGAGCGGGTCCTCGAGGCGGCGGAGACGCTCTCGTACCGGCCGTCGCGGTTCGGCCGCGGCCTCGTCACCGGCGGCGATCACCAGCTCGGCCTGGTCGTCGACGACCTGCGGAACCCCTGGTCGCCGGAGCTCGCCTCCGCCGTGGTCCGCGTCGCGGCGGCGCGGGGCTGGAACGTCTCGCTCGCGGACGTGGGCCTGGCGGCCGACTCCGACCGGATGATCCAGGCGCTCGGCGCGCAGACCGACGCCGTGATCGGCACGTTCGGCGACCGGGCGGCGGAGTGGATCGAGCGCCTCGGACCTGTGCCCGTCGTCGAGCTCGACCCCGTGGGCGAGCCGCTGCGGGGAGCGGTGCTGCTCGACCACTCCGAGGCCGTCGATGCGCTCGCGGAGCACCTCGCCGGTGCGGGGGTGCGGCATCCGGTGGTCGTCGACGTCTCGCGGAGCGCACTGCCGAGCAGGCGCGCCGCGCTGCTGGTCCGGGCGCTCACGGAGCACGGGCTGGACGCCTCTGTCGTCCGGGCCGACGCTCCGACCGCGCAGGCCGCGGCGGAGGCGACCGAGCGGATCGTCGCCCGCCCACGGACGGCGGACGCGATCGTCGCCTTCAACGACCTCTGCGCCCTCGGCGTGCTGTCGGCCTGCCGCCGCGCGGGGGTCGACGTCCCGGGCGACGTGCGGGTGATCGGCATCGACGGATTGTCGATCGGGCGCATGCTCGCGCCCACGCTGACGACGCTCGCCGTCGACCTCGACGAGCTCGCCCGGCACGCCCTCGACCTCGCGGTCGCCATGATCGCGGGCGAGCTGCCCCGCACCGGACCGCAGGTGCACCGCACCGTCCGCCACCAGCTCGTCCTCCGCGAGTCCGCCTGAGCCCCCTCCGAGTCGGCGTCACGAGACTCTCTCCCTCCATGCTGGTCGAGTAGCCCCGCAGGGGCGTATCGAGACCCGCACCCCCCGCACCCCCGGAACA
Source organism: Rathayibacter sp. VKM Ac-2856 (assembly GCF_013205055.1). GTDB lineage: Bacteria > Actinomycetota > Actinomycetes > Actinomycetales > Microbacteriaceae > Rathayibacter. Next base: position 508,861 of record NZ_JABMLF010000001.1, on the reverse strand, counting down.
CCGAGCCCGCTCTGAGTGAACCCTCAGCGATCCGCCCGGCCGGAGGCATAGCGTTGCGCTGTGCGCGCGCGTCCTGCCGCGCCGAGGAGGAGATCATGGGATTCCTGGACCGACTGCTGGGCCGTGAAGAGCGCCCCGAGGACCGTCGCCCCGCCGCCGGCTACCCCGCCCCCGCGGCTGCCGAGCGCCGGGCGGACCGCACCCCGCCCGCCTACGGCACTCCGCCCGCACAGTCCGCGCGCAGCCAGGACGAGATCGCGATCGAGCGCTACCGCTACCTGCTGCGCACGGCCCCGCCCGAGGCGATCGAGCAGGTGCACCGCGAGGCGTTCGAGCAGCTCACGCCCGAGCAGCGCCAGCAGGTCTTCCGCGAGCTGAGCGAGGGCGCCCCCGCCGGTGACGCTCCCCGCGCGGACGACCCCCAGTCGCTCGCGCAGTCCGCGACCCGCAGCGAGCTGCGCCAGCCCGGCTTCATGGAGCGGCGCTTCTCCGGCGGCGGTGCCGGCGGCATGGGCTTCGGCGGAGTGCTCGCGTCGTCGATGCTCGGCACCATCGCCGGCTTCGTCATCGGCTCGGCCATCGCCGACGCCTTCCTCCCCGATGCGGGCGGCGAGGCCGTCCAGGCGGAGGGAGCGGACGGCGGCGACGCCGGTGCCGACGGCGGCGACGCCGGAGCCGGCGACGCGGGCGGAGACGCCGGTGGCGGCGACTTCGGTGGCGGCGGTGACTTCGGTGGCGGAGGCGACTTCGGCGGTGGCGGCGACTTCGGTGGCGGCGACTTCGGCGGCGGCTTCGACTTCTGAGCCGTCGGCTCCACCCCTCGCGGGTCCTGAGGCCGCCGGGCCTCAGGACCCGTCGAGCAGCAGCGCCTTCACCTCGCGGCGCAGCACCTTGCCGATCATGCTCCGCGGCAGCTCGTCGACGACGACCAGGCGCTTGGGCACCTTGTAGGGCGTGAGCGCCTCCCGCACCGTCCGGCGGGCCTCCTCCTCGTCGAGGTGGGCGCCCGGCTCCAGCACGACGGCGGCCGCGACCAGCTCGCCGCTGCGCGCGTCCGGCAGCCCGACCACGGCGACGTCGCGGACGGCGGGCAGCCGCCGCAGCACCTCCTCGACCTCCGACGGCGACACGTTGAAGCCGCCCGTGATGATCAGCTCCTTGATCCGGTCGACGATCGTGACGAAGCCGTCCTCGTCGATCGTCGCGATGTCGCCGGTGCGGAACCAGCCCTCGGCGGTGAAGACGGAAGCGGTCTCGTCGGGCTTGCGGTGGTACCCGCGGAAGACCTGCGGTCCACGGACGACGAGCTCGCCGCGCCCGCCCGGCTCGACCTCGGTCTCCGGGTCCTCCGGATCGACGATCCGGACGTCCGTGCCCGGCAGCGGCAGGCCGACGGTGCCCGCGCGGCGCGCGGTGCTGACCGGGTTCGCCATCAGCACGGGCGAGGTCTCCGAGAGGCCGTAGCCCTCGACGAGGGTGCCTCCGGTGAGCGCCTCGAACGACTCGACCAGATCGGGGTCGAGCGGCATCGCTCCCGAGATCGCGATCTCGATGCCCTGCAGCGAGATGCCGCGCTCCTGTGCGCGGAGGGCGAGGCGCTCCGCGATCGGCGGCACGGCCGGCAGGAAGGTCGCGGGGTGCTTGCGGACGACCTTCAGCACCAGGTCCGGGTCGAACTTCGGGAAGAGCACGAGCCGGGCGCCCATGCTCATCGCGAAGGTGAGGCAGAGCGTGAGGCCGTAGGCGTGGAACATCGGCAGCACCGCGTAGACGACGCAGTCGCCGCGGCGCACCGTGGGCACCCACGCGCGGGACTGCGCGGCGTTGGCCGTCAGGTTGAGGTGCGTCAGCTCGGCGCCCTTGGGCGTGCCCGTGGTGCCGCTGGTGTACTGGATGACGGCCAGGTCGTCGGCCGTCGGCCGCGGGTGCGCCGGGTCGAGGCGGCGGCGCAGCAGGGAGTCCCACTCGATCGCCCCGCGCACCTTGCCGGTCAGGGCGGCGCGCGATTCGCGGGCCTTGCGGATCGGCAGGCGGAGCGCGGCGCGCATCGGCGCGGGCATCGCGCGGGTGAGGTCGACCGAGACGATCGTCTGGACGCCGAGATCCTCGGGCAGGTCCTGCACGAGCGGGACGACGCGGTCCCAGGCGATGGCGACGCGCGCACCGTGGTCCTCGAACTGGTGCCGCAGCTCGCGCGGCGTGTAGAGCGGGTTGTGCTCGACCACGACGGCGCCCAGGCGCAGCACCGCGTAGAACGCGACGACGTGCTGCGGGCAGTTCGGCAGGACCAGGGCGACGGGATCACCGGAGCGCACGCCGAGGCGGCGCAGTCCCTCCGCGGCGCGCTCCACCTCGTCGGCGAGCTGCGCGTAGCTGGTCGAGCGGCCGAAGAACTCCAGGGCGACCTGGTGCGGGTAGCGCTGCGCCGACTCGGCGACGATGTCGACGAGCGATCCGGTCGGGAGCTCCAGCTCCTCCGGCACTCCGTCTGCGTAGCTGCGGATCCAGGGGCGGGGCGGGTGAGTGCTCACCCGCCCCACTCTAGGCGCAGGGCTGCGGGCCCCCGATCGACGGGCGCCGGTGCGAGCCGGGGCTCAGGCGCCCGCGGCGACCGCGTCCTCGATGGGCGTCTCGCCCGAGACGATCTCCCAGGTCGCACCGATCGAGGAGGGGTCGGCCAGCACCGCGATGACGGTAGCGGCGACGTCCTCGCGCGGGATGCTGCCCCTCTCGACGCTCTCGCCCAGCGCGATCAGGCCGGTGCCCTCGTCGTTGGTGAGACCGCCGGGACGCAGGATCGTCCAGTCGAGGTCGGTGCCGCGGAGCGCCGTGTCGGCGTCGCGCTTGGCCTCGACGTAGGCGCGCCAGCCCTCCTCCGTGTCGTCGGCGAGCGGCTCGTCCACGCCGATCGCGCTGATCTGGACGAAGCGGCGGACACCGGCGATCGCGGCCGCCTCCTGGCTGAGGACCGAGGCGCCGAGGTCGACGGTGCGCTTGCGCTCCGGGCCGGAGTCCGGACCCGCGCCGGCGGTGAAGACCAGGGCGTCGACGCCCTCGAGCGCGGCCGCGAAGTCCTCGGCGGTGGAGTGCTCGAGATCGTGGACGAGGGGCTCGCCGCCGAGGCGGACGATGTCCTCCGCGTGGTCCGGGTTGCGGATCACTCCGACCGATTCGTGTCCGGCGTCGTAGAGCAGATGGAGGATCTGCTGGCCGACCTTGCCGTGTGCTCCGATGATGGCGACGCGTGTCATGGTCCGTTCCTCTCCTCGTCGGGGCGTGCGCCCCTCTTCCCGGTCCGGCGGTGACGCGGACGCTCCATCCTGCCGCCGGTCGCCTGGACCCGTTCCCAGGCGGGGCCCGTGCCCGTCGTCAGGCGGCGAGGCGGTCGTCGCGGCCGGTGACCGCGAGGAGCCTGCTCTGCAGCGGTGCCGAGGGGTCGATCGGCACGGGAGCGGCGAAGAGCCCGCTCGCGCGCAGCGTCTCCTCCTGCGGGGCGAAGAGCTCCCAGACGGCGGAGACGAGGCCCTCCTCCATCGTCTCCTCGCTGCCGGTGGCCCGCGCGAGGTCCCAGGTGTGCACGGTGACGTCGGCGACCTGCTCCTGCAGCAGCTCCAGGGCGGTGACCGTGTCGCGGCCGAGGCGCAGGGGAGCGTCCGGGTCGATCGCCCGGGAGACCGCGCGCAGCTGCGTGGTGACGCGAGTCCACTCGGTGCGCAGGTCGGCCGCGACGGACTCGAGCCGGATCGGCGACTCGTCGCCTCCGGAGAGCAGCGTGTGCGCCCGCTGCTGCTCGCGGACGACGTGCAGCACGAGCGCGCGGGTGTCCCACTCGGTGTCGGGGGTCGGCGCCGACCAGTCGACGACGGCGTCGAGACGGACCTCGAACGCGGCGTGGGCGCGGGCCTGGAGGTCGAGCCAGAGGCTCAGGTCGGGGTGGTCGGAGGCGGGCTCGTGCTCGTGCGTCATGTCTTCTCCGGGGAGTCGTCGGGGTGCTCGGGTCAACCGCGGGAGCGGCGGAGCCATTCCCGCCGGCGGCCGTCGCCCGCTCCGCTGCGGTGGAGCGGTGCTGACGGGGGCGGTGTCGGTGGTGCGTGCGACCATGATCCTCGGAAGCATCGCGGTGCGGGCGCGGTGCACCACGAGCGGGAGAGCCCGGCGACGGGCGAGCAGGCAGGACGGCACGTGAGCAAGCAGGACGGCAGCGGGCGGCAGATCACCGCCGAGCCCTTCGACGACCCGCGCGCGAGCATCCTGCACGTCGACATGGACGCGTTCTTCGCCTCCGTCGAGCTGCTCGAGCACCCCGAGCTCCGCGGGAAGCCGGTCGTGGTCGGCCACATCGGCTCGCGCTCCGTGGTCACCGCCGCGACCTACGAGGCGCGCCGGTACGGGATCAACTCGGCCATGCCGATGGCCGTCGCGCTCCGCCGCTGCCCGCACGCGATCGTCCTCGAACCGCACATGGACCGCTACCGCGAGGCCTCGCGCCGGGTGATGGCGATCTTCGACTCCTTCACCCCGCTCGTCGAGCGGCTCAGCATCGACGAGGCGTTCCTCGACGTCGCCGGCGCGCGCCGGATCAGCGGGTCGCCGTGGGCCATCGGCACCGAGATCCGCCGTCGCGTGCACGACGAGCTCGGCCTGACCTGCTCGGTCGGCATCGCCAGCACCAAGTTCGTCGCCAAGCTCGCCTCCGGCCGCTCCAAGCCGGACGGCCTCCTCGTCGTGCCCTCCGACGGTGTCCAGGCCTTCCTCGACCCCCTGCCGGTGAGCGCGCTCTGGGGCGTCGGAGCGAGCACGGAGGAGGCGCTGGTGCGGCGGGGCCTGCGCACCGTGGCCGACGTCGCGACCACTCCGCTCGCCTCGCTCGTCTCCGCCCTCGGCGAGGCCACCGGCCGCCGCCTGCACGCGCTCTCGAACGGCGTCGACCCGCGCCCGGTCGACACCCGCCAGATCGAGAAGAGCGCGGGCCACGAGATCACCTTCGCCGACGACGTCGCCGATCCCGAGCTCGTCCGCCGCGAGCTGCTGCGGCTGTGCGACAAGGTCGCCGTGCGGATGCGCCGCTCCGGCGTCCGCTGCCGCACGGTCGCCGTCAAGGTCCGCTTCGGCGACTTCAGCACGCTGACCCGCTCGCGCACCCTCCCCGAGGCGACCGACGTGGCGCGCGTGCTCTACGACGCCTCGTCGGCGCTCCTCGAGGCGGCGAACCCGCTGCGCAGGCCGGTCCGGCTGATCGGGGTGCGCGGCGAGCAGCTGGTCGAGGGCGACGACGTCGCCTTCTCCCTCTGGAGCGACTCGGACGACTGGCGCGACGCGGAGCTCGCCGTCGACGGCGTCTCGGCGCGCTTCGGCACCGGCGCCGTGCGGCCCGCCTCCCTGCTCTCGCGCTCCGCGCCGGAGTCGGCGAAGGGCATCGACATCAGCGACACGCTCGCTACGCGGAGCCGATCGTCAGACTGATCGGCCGGTGGTCCGAGCCGTTCCGCGGCAGGACCTCCAGAGTCGCGGCGGGCACGCCGTCGGCCAGCGCGTGGTCGAGCGAGACGAGCGGGAGCAGTGCCGGCCAGGTCGCAGGGAAGCCGACGCCCGAGGTCCGGACGAGCCGGGCCTGCTCCAGCACCGGCGCCAGCAGATGATCGTCGGTCGCGGTGTTGAAGTCGCCGACGACGAGCCGGCGGTCGGAGTCGTCCTCGGCGAGGGTCGAGGCGAGTCCGCCGAGCATCGTGTCGCGCTCGGCGTGGTCGCCGAGGCGGAACGACGCGAGGTGCACGACGAAGAGCCGCGTCGTCCCGAGCGGCGTGCCGACGTCGACCGCGAGGGCGCGGTTCCAGTCGAGGCCGAGGTCCAGCGGCTCGCCGTTCGAGAGCTCGGTCCGGCTCCAGAGGCCGACGGTGCCGACCACGTACGAGTGCGGGTACTCGTCCGAGAGCTCGGCGTCGACGGCCTCCCGGGCGTCGCCGTCGAGCTCCTGGAAGGCGAGGACGTCCGGCTCCCGGCTCGCCAGCTCGGCGGCGAGGGCGCCGGCGTCGTCGCCGGTGCCGAGGTTCTGGCTGACGACGGTGAAGGAGCCTGAGCGGACGGCCGGAGCGGGCAGCGCCACGGGGAGCACGAGCACGCCGTAGACCGTGGCGAGCACGGTGACCGCCGCCCCTGCGCCGCGCGAGCGGAGGGCGACCGCGCCCGCCATGAGGAGGAGGACGGCGAGACCCGACCAGGGGATCGCGGTCTCGACGACCGACAGCCAGCCCCCGGCGTCGCCGAGCGCCCGGTGGAAGGCGAGGAACGCCGCCAGCAGCAGGCTCGCGGTCGCGACGACCGCGGCGCGGACCGGTCGACGGCGGCGCGGACGGGACGGCATCCGACGATCATCGCAGCAGACCTCGGGGAGGAGGTGGGGGAGTCCTGTGCGCGCCGGTGCGCCGCTTGTCGCCCGTTCGAGGTGCGGAGTAGCGTCGGGCCATGCCCAACATCGCTGTCTCCCTGGCCGACAAAGTGACCTCCGCGGGTGCCGCGACGAGCTACGGGGAGCCGGTCGAGGTCGACGGCGTGTCGCTCGTGCCCGTCTCGCTGCGCTGGTTCGGCTTCGGCGGCGGCAGCGGCTCGGAGGACGGCCAGGAGGGCGGCGGAGGCGGCGGCGGCGGAGCCGTCATCCCGATCGGCGCCTACATCAAGGACGACCTCGGTCTGCGCTTCCAGCCCAACATCGTCTCGGTCCTCGCCGTCGGCATCCCGCTCGTGTGGGTGTCCGGCAAGGCGCTCGCGCGGATCATCCGCGCTCTCAAGAAGTAGGCGGCGGCCGCCCCGGCGCGGTCTCAGCGCTGGGGCCGCGCCGTGAACCAGGTCTTCTTCGTCCGGCCGAAGCCGACGATCAGCCGCTCCGAGTCGTTCGGGCGGCGCGGGTCGTAGATCACCGCGACCGGCTCGCCCGCCATCCACGCGTCGCCGCGGCGCTGCGGGGTCTTCACCGCGCGCCGCTCCTCGCCGTCCGCGAGACGGTAGGAGACGAGCAGGCGCCCGAGGTCGCGGGCCGCCGCGGCGTCCCCGAGGGTCGGGTCCTGCGCGATCACCCGTCCGGGGACGCGCGTCCCGTAGCTGAGCAGCTCGCGGCGGATCCGGAAGCGGCGACGCCAGAGCATCACCTGGAGCAGCACCACGAGGACCGCGGCGAGGACGAGCACCACCGACCACGACATGCTGTCTATGATTGCTGACGAACACGGGAGTCCGGTGCACCGGGCTGAGAGGAAGGCAGCAGCCTTCGACCGTCGAACCTGATCTGGGTCATGCCAGCGAAGGAACGTTTCGATCTCCTCTTCCATACCCGTGCCCTCGTTTCGCTTCCACGAAAGGGCACGTCAGTGCAGAACAAAGCAGCGCAGAACAACGCAGCGCAGAACACAGCAGCGCAGAACACCTCCTCCTCCGCGGGCCGCGGCTCCTCCGCCGGCCGCCCCCGCGACCTCCGCTGGCGCGTCGTCGACATCGTGGTGGCGAGCGTCGTCGCCGTCGCCGCGGGCATCGTCTTCTGGGCCTGGGGCCTCGCGACCAACGTCATCGGCGTCGCGTTCGACTTCCTCCCCGGACTCGGCGGCATCCTCGGCGGCGGCTGGCTCTTCGCCGGCGTGCTCGGCGGGCTCATCATCCGCAAGCCCGGCGCGGCGCTCTACACCGAGCTGCTCGCGGCGGTCGTCTCCGCGCTGATCGGCACGCAGTGGGGCTTCCTCGTCCTGCTCTCCGGTCTCGTCCAGGGCCTCGGCGCCGAGATCGTCCTCGCCCTCTTCCTCTACCGCAGCGGCCGCCCGCTGGTCGCGATGCTCGCCGGCGCCGGCGCCGGTCTCGCCCTCGCGGTCAACGATCTGCTGATCTACTACCCCGCCGTCGACGATCTCTTCCGGACCGTCTACGTCGTGTCGTCCCTCGTCTCCGGCGCCGTCCTGGCCGGCCTCCTGCCCTGGTTCGCCGTGCGCGGCCTCGCCGCCTCCGGAGCACTGGACCGCTTCGTGTCCGGCCGGGAGGGCCGTGTGGTCGAGGGGGCGGGTGCGGGCGCTCGATGACCGGCGCCTCGATCCGGGCCCGTGGCTGGAGCTGGCAGCACGCGGGCCGGTCGAGTGCGGCCGTCCGAGGTCTCGACCTCGACGTGCAGCCGGGCGAGCGCGTCCTGCTGCTCGGGCCCTCCGGCGCGGGCAAGAGCACGCTGCTGCACGCGCTGGCCGGCGTCCTCGGCGGTGAGGAGGACGGCGCCGACGACGGCGAGCTGAGCATCGACGGCGCGGGCCCCCGCGAGCGCCGCGGTGTCGCCGGTCTCGTGCTCCAGGACCCGGACACGCAGGCCGTCCTGGCCCGCGTCGGCGACGACGTCGGCTTCGCCTGCGAGAACCTCGGCGTCCCGCGGGCGGAGATCCCGGCGCGTGTGAGGCGCGCCCTCGACGACGTCGGGCTCGATCTCGCACTCGACCGGTCGACGTCCGCGCTGTCCGGCGGGCAGAAGCAGCGGCTCGCCCTCGCGGGTGTCCTCGCGATGCAACCGCGGCTCCTGCTGCTCGACGAGCCGACCGCCAATCTCGACCCCCGCGGTGTCGAGGAGGTGCGCTCGGCGGTCGAGCGGACCACGGCCCGCACCGGCGCCACCCTGATCGTGGTCGAGCACCGCGTCGACGTCTGGATCGACCTCGTCGACCGGATCGTCGTGCTCGGCTCCGACGGGACGGTCGTGGCCGACGGCGAGCCGCGGCCCGTCCTCGAGCGCGCGCGCGAGGTCCTCGTCGCCGCCGGTGTCTGGCTCCCCGGCGGGCACCCCGGTCGGCGCTCCGAGGCGGCCGGCCCGTCGTCCCCCGCGCTCACGGCCGAGGCCCTGGACCTCGCCCGCCCGGTCTTCGGCCGCCGCACGCCGCCGCTGATCGCCCGCGGTCTCGACCTCGCGATCGAGGCGGGCCGGGTCACCGCCGTCCTCGGTCCGAACGGCGCCGGCAAGTCCACGCTCGCCCTGACCCTCGCGGGACTGCTGCCGCCGGCCGGCGGCGAGGTCGTCGCCTCTCCCTCAGTGCGCGACGGCGCGTCGCCGCACCCGCACCGGTGGAGCTCCCGGCAGCTCGCCGACCGGGTCGCGATGGTCTTCCAGGAGCCCGAGCACCAGTTCCTCACCGCGCGCGTGCGCCAGGAGCTGCACCTCGGCGTCCGCGACGAGCTGGAGCGCCGCCGGGCGGACGAGCTGCTCGAGCGGCTCGGTCTGGCGCACCTCGCCGAGGCGAATCCCTTCACCCTCTCCGGCGGCGAGAAGCGGCGGCTCGCCGTCGCCTCGGCCCTGGTGCGGCGTCCGGCCGTCGTCGTGCTCGACGAGCCGACGTTCGGCCAGGACCGGCGGACCTGGGACGTGGTCGTCGATCTCCTGGCCGAGCTGCGGGACGAGGGCCGCGCCGTCCTGGCAGTCACCCACGACGAGCACCTGGTGTCGGCCCTCGCCGACGCCGTCGTGCGCCTGGGCGAGCCCACGGTGGTGACCGGATGACGCTGCTCGACGCCGTTCCCGCCCGCGGGCGCATCGCGCGCGCCAACCCGGTCGCGAAGCTCGTGGCGAGCCTCGTCATCGCCGTCGTCCTCGTGCTGACGGTCGACGTCGTCTCGGCCGCGACCGCGCTCGTCCTCGAGCTGCTCGTGCTGCCGTTCGCCGGTCTGCGGCTGGGCGATCTGGTGCGGCGCACCGCCCCGATCTGGATCGCGGCGCCGCTCGCCGGCGTCACGACCGTGCTCTACGGGCGCGACAGCGGCGCGGTGCTCGGGCAGTTCCTCTTCGTCTCGGTGACGGAGGGATCCGCCGCGCTCGGCGCCGCGATCGCCCTGCGCGTGCTCGCGATCGGCCTGCCGAGCGTGGTGCTGATCGCGACGACCGACCCGACCGACCTCGCGGACGGCCTCGCGCAGATCCTGCGACTCCCGGCGCGGTTCGTCCTCGGCGGACTCGCCGGCATGCGCCTCGTCGGCCTGCTCACCGAGGACTGGCGCACCCTCGCGATGGCCCGGCGCGCCCGCGGCGTGGCCGACGGCCGCGGACCGGTCGCCGCCCTGCGGAGCCTCGGCGCCCGCAGCTTCTCCCTGCTCGTGCTGGCGATCCGGCGCGGCAGCCGCCTGGCCACCGCGATGGAGGCGAAGGGCTTCGGCGCGGACACGCCGCGCAGCTGGGCTCGCGAGTCCCGCCTGGGCGGCTTCGACGTACTGCTGATGCTGGGTGGAGTCGGGATCGCGGCCGTCGCGGTCGCCGTCTCCGTCGCCACAGGGGCCTGGAGCTTCGTGCTGCATGGCTGAGTCGCGGCCGCAGCCGCTGACCGCGGCGACCGTCCGGACGCTCGCGCGCCGCCTGCTCGGCCGTCGGGCGCGCACGGTACTGCTCGACGGCCCGAGCGGCTCGGGGAAGTCGACCTTCGCTCTGGCTCTCCTCGCGGAGCTCCGGCGCACGGCCGGGGCCCCCGAGGCGGCGCTGGTGCGGATGGACGACGTCTACCCGGGCTGGAGCGGCCTGGAGCGCTCCGTCGTCATCGCGACGGAGCGGATCGTCCGTCCGCACGCCCTCGGGCTCGGCGCGCAGTGGCAGGCCTGGAACTGGGCGAGCGGGACGACCGCCGGGCCGCGCGCGGTCCGAGCCCCGCTGCTCCTGGTGGAGGGCTGCGGCGCGGCGGGGGAGCGGAGCCGGCGCCTCGCCGATCTCACGATCTGGATCGAGGCGGACGACGCACAGCGCAAGCGCCGCGCACTCACCCGCGACGGCGCGCTCTTCGAGCCGCACTGGGACTCCTGGGACGAGCAGTTCCGGCGCTACTGCGCCCGGGAGCGGCCGCGGGAGGGCGCCGACCTGATCCTCGACTCCAGCGACCCGGAGGGCGCACCGCGGGACTGACGCCCGTGCTCAGGCCCAGCCGAGCTCGTGCAGCCGCTCGTCGTCGATGCCGTAGTAGTGGGCGATCTCGTGGACGAGGGTGACGTGGATCTCGTCGCGCAGCTCGTCGAGCGTCTCGCACGCCGCGAGGTGCGGCTCGCGGTACAGGATGATCCGGTCCGGCATCTCGCCGAACCCGTAGCGCTCGCGCTCGGTCAGTGCCACGCCGTCGTAGAGCCCGAGCAGATCGAGCGAGCCGTCCTCGGGGCGGCCCTCGACCACGAAGACGACGTTCTCGAGCCCGTCGACCATGTCGTCGGGGAGCTCGTCGAGCTCGGCGACGACCAGCGTCTCGAACTCGGACTCGTCGAGGGTGAGCATCGGCGGCCTCTCGTCGTCGGTCGGTCTCGTCGTCGGTCGGGCGCAGCGGCAGGAAGACGGAAGGCCCGGAGTCGACGACTCCGGGCCTTCCGAACTGGGGTGAGTAACGGGGCTCGAACCCGCGACCTCCTAGACCACAACCAGGCGCTCTGCCAACTGAGCTATACCCACCAGGACGGTGTTCCGCGGGGCGAACCCGCGAAGCAACTGTACGAGAGTACTACATCCGCGAGGCGAACTCGTCCACGACGGCGGCTGAGACGGCCTGCACCTCGGCCGTGGTGGGGCCGGGCTCGCTGACGAAGACGGCCCGTCGGTAGTAGCGCAGCTCGCGGATGCTCTCGAGGATGTCCGCGAGGGCGCGGTGCCCGCCGTGCTTGGCGGGAGCGTTGAAGTAGATGCGCGGGAACCAGCGGCGGGCCAGCTCCTTCACCGTCGACACGTCGACGTTGCGGTAGTGCAGGTGCGAGTCCAGCCGCGGCATGTACTTGACCAGGAAGGCGCGGTCGGTGCCGATCGAGTTGCCGGCGAGCGGCGCCTGCTGCTCGGCGGGCACGTGCTTGAGCACGTACTCGAGGACCTCGTACTCGGCCTCGGCGACGCTGACGCCGTTCGGGATCTCCTCGAGCAGGCCCGAGGTCTCGTGCATCGTCCGGACGAAGTCGCCCATGTTCTCCAGCGCCGTGGCGTCGGGGCGGATGACGATCGACAGTCCCTCGTCGAGGGGCTCGAGATCGAAGTCGGTGACGATCACGGCGATCTCGACGAGTTCGTCGACGGCGAGGTCGAGTCCCGTCATCTCGCAGTCGATCCAGACAAGACGGTCGGGCGCGCTACTCATGCGCCGAAGTCTAGCCGCGGCCACCGACACGGCCGCGGCGGCGGGGGAGCGCCTCCTAGACTCGATCCCCGTGATGATCCTCGTCTGCGTGCTGCTGATCGCCAACGCCGTCTGGAACGCCGTCGTCTGGCCGCCGTTCCTCCGCCGGGTGCGGAAGGACCCGCGGGCCCGCGACGCCTCGGGCCGCGCGACGACCTTCCTCCGCGTCCACACGATCCTGATCGGGATCTCGCTGGTGCTCGCCGCGGTGTCCCTGGTCGTCGGCGTGCTGGGGCTCGTGCAGGGCGCCTGACGCCCTCCGGCCACCGGCGCCGTGGCGACGCCGCCCGCCCGAGGCCCCGTAGTACCCTGGCGGGACGCCCCCGTAGCTCAGCGGATAGAGCAGCAGCCTTCTAATCTGACGGTCGCAGGTTCGAGTCCTGCCGGGGGCACTTCCGTGCCGTCGACGTCCTCGCCGGCGCTCGTCGGCTCCTCTCTCACGAGCGCGAGACGCAGATCGGCGCTGCTCTGAAGTGTCCGCTCCGTCGTCCCTCGGAAGCGGGGCACCTCGTCCCCCGGACGCGGGCTCGCGACTCCTCGGCCGCTAGCACACGTGATTTCGCTGAGCAACACCGGCGTGTTTGCCCGCATCCGCCGTTCCGCCCGTGCAGCGGCCCCTAAGCTGACCCTGCACCGGAATTACAACGACGTAAGAAACGGAGGTACGACCATGTTGCTCCTCGCCATCCTCGGCGGAATCGCCGTCGCGTGGACGATCATCGCGGCGCCCCTCGCTGTGCTGGTCGGTCGAGTCGCTCGTGCTCGAGATGCGCACGTCTGAGACGTGCGGACTGCACCACGGAGAAGGCCCCGATCGCACTCGCGATCGGGGCCTTCTCTCCTGGACGGCTCGGCCGTCCGGGCTGCTCTACTCCGCGGGCCGCGCGGCGGGGGTGCCGGACTCGCGCTCCGCAGGGGCCTCATCGGGCTCCTCCGCGGGCGCTGACGGCGTGCTCGACGCGGGCTGCTCGACGGGCGGCAGCTCCTCGACCGGGCGCTCGCGCGACGGCACGTCGAGGCGGTCCACGTCCGCCAGAAGTCGGCGCGTTTCGTCGTTGTGCGAGCCCTCCGCGACGGGCGGCAGCACGATGGTCGGCGTGGACGAGCGCTCGAAGGCGACGGTGGGCTCTCCGGACCCGGACTTCGACCCGGACCCCGAGCCGGCGCCGACGACGACCGGGGTCGACGCGGCGGCCGCGGGGGCGGGACGGGCGGGCTCCGTGGAGCGCTCGCTCGAGCCCTCCGTCGAGGCACTCGACTTCGGCGTCTCGGGGCGCGAGGTCTCCGAGAAGCGCCAGCGCTCGAGGTCGGCGAGGAAGGCCTTGCGGGCGCGCCCGGGCTTGTCGCGCCAGAGCACGAGGCGGTCGCGGAACTCGCCGACGCTGGCCTGGGTCTGGTAACCGCCGGTCGACGAGGTGTGCTTGAGGTCGGCGAGCTCGTGCGCAGCCCAGTTGGCGGCGACTCCGGAGCCCTTGACCGGCAGCAGCCGGAGGTGCGTCTCGGCCTGTGCCGCGGCACGGTCGCTGAGGATGCGCTCGGACTGGCTGAGCACGTTCCACGCCGAGGCGTCGACCGCCGCGTCGATGAGCGTCGCGATGACGGCGTTCTTGCGCTCGTGCTCCTGCTGCCGGATGAGGCGCGCGATCGCCGAGCGGAGCACGAGCGCGGCCACGATCACCCCGACGATCAGGGCGAGGAGGACGAGTGCGGCGACGAACGCCGACTGGCGCCCCTCGGCCGTCTGGACCCAGGTCACGAATTCGTTCCACCACTGCATGAGCCGAACGTTAGCCCGGGCTCCGGCGGCGGGAGGGTCAGGCGCGCCGACCCCGGGGGGATCGGCGCGCCGACCAGCCGCTCAGGCGACGCGGAAGACCTCGATCGCGTCCTCGACGCTCCAGAACTCGCCGATCTCGGGGCCGGAGGGCATGCCCGCGCGGAGCAGCCGGGCGCGGTACCTCTCGCCCTGCGGGCCCTCGACGAGCTCGACGTGGCCGACGATCGAGCCCTCGCCGGTGGACACCCGCCAGAGACGGGCGTTCACCCGGGTGAGGGTCGGCGGGACGCGGGTGGCGTGAAGGGTGGTGAGGGACACTGCTTCCTCCTGCTGGTCGCTGCTGTTCGAGCCGCACCCCGGGACGGGGGCGGGAGCACCCACCGGCCGAGTGCTCTCGCAGACTACGAGCGACCACCGACATCGCTGCCGGCCCGTCGGGGTCAGGTCAGCGACGTCCCGTGCACCGCGAACTCCTCGATGGCGGCGGTCTCCGACTCGGTCAGCGGACCGGCCTCGAGGGCCGCGACGTTCTGCTCGAGCTGCGCGACGCTCGACGCGCCGATGATCGCGCTGGTGACCGTCGGCACCCGGAGCACCCAGGTCAGCGCGAGCTGCGCGAGGGTCTGCCCCCGGCCCTCGGCGATCGCGTTCAGGCCGCGGGCGCGCTCGAGGTACTTCTCGTCGATCCGATCGGAGGAGAGGAAGCGCGAGGTCGCCGCGCGGGAGCCGGCCGGGACCGTGCCGTCGAGGTAGCGGTCGGTCAGCAGCCCCTGGGCCAGGGGGGAGAAGACGATGCAGCCGGTGCCGATCTCGTCCAGGACCGGGAACAGGCCGTCCTCGATGTGGCGGTCGAAGAGGGAGTAGCGCGGCTGGTGCAGCAGCAGGTGCACCCCGCTGCCGGCCAGGGCCGCCTCGGCCGCGCGCGTCTGCTCGGGGCTGTAGTTCGAGATGCCGACGTAGAGCGCCTTGCCCTGCTCGACGGCCGAGACCAGCGCGCCCATCGTCTCCTCGATCGGCGTCTCGGGGTCCGGCCGGTGCGAGTAGAAGACGTCGACGTAGTCGAGACCCAGGCGGGTCAGGCTCTGATCGAGCGAGGAGAGCAGGTACTTGCGCGAGCCCCCGTCGCCGTAGGGGCCGGGCCACATGTCGTAGCCGGCCTTCGAGGAGATGATCATCTCGTCGCGGTACGGGCGGAAGTCCTCGGCGAAGAGGCGGCCGAACGCGGTCTCCGCGGCGCCGTAGGGCGGGCCGTAGTTGTTCGCGAGGTCGAAGTGGGTGATGCCCAGATCGAAGGCGCGGCGCAGGATCGCGCGCTGCGTGTCGAGGGGGCGGTCGGATCCGAAGTTGTGCCAGAGGCCGAGCGAGAGGGCGGGCAGCGTCAGGCCGCTCCGTCCTGCACGTCGGTAGTCCATGGCGTCGTAGCGGGTGGGGACGGCGTCGTAGCTCACCCGGCGACTCTATTCCAGGGGTCCGCCCGGTGGAATGCGGACGGCCCGGAGGGTGTTGGATCGAGTGACGTGCCCGGCACCCCGGCCGCGTCGATGCGACAGGAAGTGAGTCACACGCAATGCGCACATTCGTACTCGCCGGAGGATGCTTCTGGTGTCTGGACGCCGTCTACCGCGTCCTCGACGGCGTGACCGACGTCGTCTCCGGCTACACCGGCGGCTCCACCCCGAACCCCGACTACGAGGCCGTCTGCACGGGCCGCACCGGGCACGCGGAGGCCGTCGCCGTCACCTTCGACCCCGAGGTCATCCCCGAGCAGGTCATCCTCGACGTGTTCTTCACCCTGCACGACCCGCGCCAGCTGAACCGCCAGGGCAACGACGTCGGCACCCAGTACCGCTCGGCGATGTACTACTCCTCCGAGGAGGAGAAGGAGCTGTTCGAGGCCGCTCGCGACCGCGCGTCCGAGTGGTGGGACGGGTCGATCGTCACCGAGATCTCGCCGCTGGGCGTCTATCACGAGGCCGAGGACTACCACCAGGACTTCTTCGCCAAGAACCCCGGCCAGGGCTACTGCCTCGCCGTGGCGCTGCCCAAGGTGAACAAGATCCGCAAGTCGTACTCGAAGTACATCCTCGCGTCCTAGCGCTCCTCCCCAGGCGATGATCTCGCCGGGTCTCCACCGAAGGGCCCGCCTCCACCCCGGAGGCGGGCCCTTCGTCGCGATGCTGTCCCTGCGTCGCCCGGACGGCTCCAGCCCCTTCCGTCCGGGCGGCGTCCCGACCGCACTCGCGGCGGGGAGGAGGGCGCCGCGGACCGCGGCGACCGAGGAGAGGACAGCAGCATGACCGACACCCTGACCGTCATCGGAGTCATCGGCACCGAGCCGCGGAGCATCGGCACGACGAGCGGCACCGCGATGACGACGTTCCGGCTCGCGTCCGCTCAGCGGCGCTACGACCGCGCGACGCAGCGCTGGGTCGACGGAGCGACCAACTGGTACACCGTCACCGCGTTCAACGGCCTCGCCGGCAACGCTCTCGCCTCGCTGTCCCGCGGCGACCGCGTCCTGGTCACCGGCCGGCTCTCGATCCGCTCCTGGGAGTCGGGAGGCAAAGCGGGGACGGAGGTGGGCGTGATCGCCGAAGGGCTCGGCCACGACCTGGCGTGGGGCACGACGAGCTACACGAGGGCGGCGGCGCGGTCGACGACGGCGGCTCCCGAGACGGTCGCGGCGGAGCCGTCCGGGTGGAGTCCGGAGGCGCCGGCGAGCACCGAGGGGTCGTCCGGCGCCGACTGGGCGACGGGTCCCGCCCCGGCGCCGAGCGCGACCGAGCCGTCGTTAGAATCGGCGGACACCCCGTTCTGATGCGGTGTCCGGCGTGCGTCCTGCCGCCGTGGGAGGGATTCGAGTGAGCGCAGTCCGAGTGAGCCCGGATCGACAGGGAACGAGGTCCGTCGTCCGCGTCGGCCTCCGAACGGGTGCGGTGCTCGCACTCCTGGCGGGGCTGAGCGGCTGCACGGCTCCCGCCGCGCCGCCCACGAGCGAGAGCCCGTCCGCCTCCTCCGCCCCCGCCGCACCGGAGTCGGCCGCGCCCGTCGTCCTCGTGCCCGGAGGCACCGCCGAGGAGAACCTGCCCTACTTCCGCCAGATCGTGACCGCGACCGCCGGCTCCGACCCCGAGACGACCGGCCGCAGCGTCGTCGACGCCCTCGTGGCCGGCGGCTTCGCGAAGGAGTCGATGCAGCTCACCGCCGACGAGACGTCGGTCGGCCTCGAGGCCGACTCCGTGCAGGTCTCGGTCAAGGCGAGCGACGCGTGCCTGATCGGCCAGTACGGCCCGAAGGTGGAGGGCGTCCGCGCCGTCGTCGCGGCGCCGATCGCGACCGGCGCCTGCCTCATCGGCAGCACCGTCCCGCTCGACGGCTGAGCCCGCGGCACCCGCTCCTGCGCGGGGCCGAACGCGCGGCGCGTCCAGCCGGTATCCTCGGAACCGGCCCGGCCTCCGACCTTCCCGCCCGCGCTCCCGCGTGCGGTGGTCGATCACCGGCGACATTCCGGCCGAGGGGCACCCGACGAACGGGACGCCCCCGGCGGAGAGCGGGGCTCCGAGAACGTACGAGCGGTTGAGGGACTGAAGTGGCTGAATACATTTACTCGATGGTGCGCGCCCGCAAGGCGGTCGGCGACAAGCTGATCCTGGACGACGTGACGATGTCGTTCCTGCCGGGGGCGAAGATCGGCGTGGTCGGCCCGAACGGCGCCGGCAAGTCGACGATCCTCAAGATCATGGCGGGGCTCGACACGCCCAGCAACGGCGAGGCGCGGCTGAGCCCGGGCTACACCGTCGGCATCCTGATGCAGGAGCCGGAGCTCGACGAGACCAAGACGGTGCTCGAGAACGTCCAGGAGGGCGTCGGCGAGATCAAGGGCAAGATCGACCGGTTCAACGAGATCTCGCTGGCGATGGCCGACCCGGACGCCGACTTCGACAGCCTCCTGGCCGAGATGGGGACCCTGCAGGAGGCCATCGACGCCGCCGACGCCTGGGACCTCGACTCGCAGCTCGAGCAGGCGATGGACGCGCTGCGCACCCCGCCGGGCGACTCGCCCGTCACCAGCCTCTCCGGTGGTGAGAAGCGCCGCGTCGCGCTGACCAAGCTCCTGCTGCAGAAGCCCGACCTGCTGCTGCTCGACGAGCCCACCAACCACCTCGACGCCGAGAGCGTCCTCTGGCTCGAGCAGTTCCTCTCCAAGTACCCCGGCGCGGTCCTCGCCGTGACCCACGACCGGTACTTCCTCGACAACGTCGCGGAGTGGATCGCCGAGGTCGACCGCGGTCACCTCTACCCCTACGAGGGCAACTACTCGACCTACCTCGAGAAGAAGAGCGCCCGCCTCGAGGTCCAGGGCAAGAAGGACGCGAAGCTCGCCAAGCGCCTGACCACCGAGCTCGAGTGGGTGCGCAGCAACGCCAAGGGCCGCCAGACCAAGTCGAAGTCGCGCCTGGCGCGCTACGAGGAGATGGCGGCGGAGGCCGAGAAGACGCGCGTGCTCGACTTCGAGGAGATCGTCATCCCCGTCGGCCCGCGCTTGGGCTCGCAGGTCATCGACGCGAAGAAGCTGCACAAGTCTTTCGGCGACCGCGTCCTCATCGACGACCTCAGCTTCACCCTGCCGCGCAACGGCATCGTCGGCGTCATCGGCCCGAACGGCGTCGGCAAGACCACGCTCTTCAAGACGATCGTCGGCTTCGAGCCGCTCGACTCCGGCGACCTCAAGATCGGCGAGACGGTCGACATCTCCTACGTCGACCAGACCCGCGGCGGCATCGACCCGAACAAGAACCTGTGGGAGGTCGTCTCCGACGGGCACGACTACATCCAGGTCGGCAAGACGGAGATCCCCTCGCGCGCCTACGTCTCGCAGTTCGGCTTCAAGGGACCGGACCAGCAGAAGCGGGCCGGCATCCTCTCCGGTGGCGAGCGCAACCGCCTCAACCTGGCGCTGACGCTCAAGCAGGGCGGCAACCTGCTCCTGCTCGACGAGCCCACCAACGACCTCGACATCGAGACGCTGGGCAGCCTCGAGAACGCGCTGCTCGAGTTCCCCGGCTGCGCCGTGGTGATCACCCACGATCGCTGGTTCCTCGACCGGATCGCGACGCACATCCTGTCCTACGAGGGCACCGAGGAGGACCCGGCGAACTGGTACTGGTTCGAGGGCAACTTCGAGTCCTACGAGCAGAACAAGATCGAGCGGCTCGGCCCCGACGCCGCGAAGCCGCACCGCTCCGCGTACCGCAAGCTCACCCGCGACTGATGCGCCTGCACGTCGCCATCCCGCTGCGCTGGTCGGACTTCGACGCCTACGCGCACGTCAACAACGCCGAGATGCTGCGCCTGCTCGAGGAGGCGCGCATCCAGGCCTTCTGGCGGCCCGACTCCCCGGAGACGGCCGGGATGGCGACGGCGGTGCTCGACGCCCGCCCGGGCGCTCGGACCATCAGCCTGATCGCCCGGCAGGAGATCGAGTACCTGGCGCCGATCCCGTACATGCGGGCCCCGCTCGACATCGAGATGTGGATCGGGCGGATCGGCGGCGCCAGCCTCGAGGTCTGCTACGAGCTGTACTCGCCGGCCGGAGTCGCGCCCCGCGTGCTCTACACGAAGGCCGCGACGACGCTCGTCATGGTGACCGCCGCGACCGGTCGGCCCGAGCGCATCCCGGACGAGCTCCGCGAGGTGTGGACGCCCTACGTCGAGGAGCCCGTCGCCTTCTCCAAGCGCAGCTGACGGCGCCCCCGTCCGGCGGGTGGACCGGTGGGCGGGCCTCGGCCCTCCCGGTCCGTCCGCCCGCCGGGCGATCCGCTCAGCCGAGCGGGACGCGGACCATGCCCTCCTGCGCGACGCTCGCCACCAGGCGGCCGTCGCGCGAGTAGATGCGTCCGAGTGACAGGCCGCGGCCGCCCGAGGCGCTCGGCGACTCCTGCACGTAGAGCAGCCACTCGTCGACGCGGGCCGGACGGTGCCACCACATCGCGTGGTCGAGGCTCGCGATCCGCAGCCCGGGGGTGATCCAGGCCGCACCGTGCCGGCGCAGCGTCGACTCGAGGATCGTGTAGTCGCTCGCGTAGGCCAGCGCGGCGCGGTGCAGGAGCGCGTCGTCGGGCAGCGGGCCGAGCGCGCGCATCCAGACGCACTGGTGCGCGGTGCGGCTCGGATCGGCACGGAGGTAGACCGGCTGCTCGACGTGCCGGACGTCGAAGGGCCGCTGGGTGGCCCAGAAGCTGCCGACGGGGTGGTCGACGCCCTTCAGGACCTCGGCCGTGCTGGGCAGCGACTCGGGATCGGGCACGCCCTCGGGCATCGGCGTCTGGTGGTCCAGGCCCTCGTCCTCCGTCTGGAACGAGGCGATCATCGAGAGGATCGGCGCGCCGTTCTGGTAGGCCTGCGTGCGACGGGTGGCGAACGAGCGGCCGTCGTGGATCCGGTCGACCGAGAAGGTGATCGGCAGCGACACGTCGCCCGGCCGGAGGAAGTAGCCGTGCATCGAGTGCACGCTGCGGTCCTCGACGGTGCGACCGGCGGCGATCAGCGACTGCGCCAGCACCTGCCCGCCGAACACCCGCCCCTCGGGCATCCACTGCGACGGACCGGTCGAGATGTCCTCGCTGGTGCGGGCGCCCGTGTCGACGAGATCGAGGGCGGTGAGGAAGGACGAGAGGGGATCGGACACGGTGCCTCCGGGGTGTCTGCCGTTCAGGGGAGCGGCCTCGGGTAAGTTTATCGACGCGATGATGTCGTCCTTCTCCCTGGCGGATCCGCCCAGCCTCTCCGATCTCCGCGTGTTCCTCGGCCGGTCCGCGCGCGTCGAGGACGGCGCCGTGCGCCTCCTCGCTCAGGACCACGTCCTGGCGGCCTACACGGCGATCCTCCAGCCGCGCGGCCTGCTCGACCGGTCCTCGACGGTGCTGGGCCTGCGCGTCTTCGCGCTCGACCAGCCCGCCGGCTTCGATCGCGTGGTGCCGATCCGCGCCCTCTCCGACCGGCTCGCCCGCCTGCAGTGGGAGCCGGGGGGAGCCGACGGCAAGCCGGTCGTGCTGCCCGACGGCGACGACGCCACGGCGGGCGCCTGGGCGGGCATCTCGCCGCCGCGCGGAGGCTGGGCCCGTCGCGAGCCGGTCGACCCGGCCTTCCTCGAGCGGGTCGCCCGCGAGGGCATCGACGAGATCGCGGCCGCGGTGGGCTCCCAGACCGGCGAGCAGATCGTCGGGCGCGTGCGCTCCTCCGTCTGGGGGCGCCCGCTCGACGGCCTCGAGGACGTGCCGGCCGGCGCCGCCTTCGCGCTCTTCGCGCTCGGCTTCCTCGGCGCCGACGACCCGGTCGCCCTGCTCGAGAGCGGGCAGTGGCGGCGGCTGACGTCCAAGCGCGGCCACGTGCTCGTCCGCACCCCCGCCTGAGCGGGAGAGGCCCCGGGGCGAACGTCGGCGCTGCGCCTCGGCTACTCCTCGAAGGTGTTGACCATCGCGTGCGCCGCGCGCTCCAGGTAGTCCCAGAGCATCGCGTCGTCCGCCGGGGCGAGCTCGAGCTCGTCCACCGCGACGCGCATGTGCGCGAGCCAGTGGTCGCGGGCCTCCGGGTTCACCTTGAACGGCTGGTGGCGCATCCGCAGTCGCGGGTGCCCGCGCTCCTGACTGTAGGTGCCGGGGCCGCCCCAGTACTGCTCGAGGAAGCCGGTGAGCCGCTGGATCGCACCCTCGAGGTCGTGCTCGGGATACATCGGCCAGAGGACCTCGTCCTCGCGGACGCCCTCGTAGAAGCGGCGGACCAGGCGCTCGAAGGTGGGCCGGCCGCCGAGGTGCTCCCAGAAGGAGCGCATCGGGGGAGTCCCGCCGATCTGCAGCCCGCTCACGAGCGCGGTCCCTGCTGGGGCGGCACGGAGCCGCCGCCGTCCTGGGGACGCTGCTCCGGAGGCGCCGACGGCTCTGCCGCCTTCGGCCGGCGCAGGGTGCGCGGCAGGCGCACGGGCTTGCCGTGCTCGGTGGTGACGGTGGCGGTCGGCGTGGTGCGCGGACCCTTCACCCCGCCGACGCTCGTCGCGCCCTCGAAGCCGCTGAGCACCACCGCGCTGAGCGAGGGCAGCTTCACGTCGAGGGAGTCCAGAGCGCGCTTCAGGCGGATGCGGAGCTCGCGCGCCACGTCGTCCTTCGCCGTCGTGCGGGTCTTCAGCACCACCCGGATGACCAGCGCGTCGTCGGCGATCGACTCGAGGCCCCACAGCTCGGGCTTGTCGATGATGCGGGCGCGCCAGCGGCTGCTCGAGGCGAGCTCGTTCGCGGTGCTGAGAACGGTGCTCTGGACCGACTCGAGGTCGGTCTCGTAGGGCACGGCGAGGTCGATGATGACCCGCGACCAGCCCTGCGACATGTTGCCCACCCGCACGATCTCGCCGTTCCGCACGAACCACAGGGTGCCGTTCACGTCGCGGATCTGGGTGATGCGGACACCGACGTTCTCGACCACTCCGGTCGCCTGCCCGGTGTCGACGACGTCGCCGACGCCGAGCTGGTCCTCCGCGACCATGAAGAGGCCGTTGAGCACGTCCTTGACGATGTTCTGCGCGCCGAAGCCGAGGCCGGCGCCGAGCGCGGCCGTCAGCAGCGCGAACGAGCCGATCAGCGTGTTGTCGATGGTGTTCACGATCATCACGACGGCGATGACGACGATCAGGATCGAGCTGATGTTGTTGAGGATCGAGCCCAGGGTCCTCGTGCGCTGGACGACCCGGACCGCAGCCAGGGGAGAGGCGGCGATCGCCTGGGTGTCCTCGACGCGCTGGCGCCGCTTCACGCCGGAGACGATCTGATCGACGACACGGCCCACGACGAAGTGCGCGATGACGCGCGCCAGCAGCGCGCCGAGCACGATCGCGAGGACGGCGACGCTCTTCCAGAAGAGCTCGGAGTCGAAGAAGGAGATGGTCGCGGCGACGGGGTCTGGGGTGGAGGTGTCGAGAAGCAGCATCCCGTCCAGGCTAAGGGACGCCCGCCTGCGAGTCCCGGCGACGCCGCCGCGCCACCGCCCGGTCGCGGGGGATAGATTCGACGAGGGCCTGCCCGGGCCCCGAACTCCGCACCAGGGGAAGGACGCCCGAATGCTCCACTCCACCCGGACTCCCGCCGAGAAGCGCCGCCTCTTCCGCGAGCGGCTCGCGACGGGCGAGCTGCTGCAGCTGCCGGGGGCGTTCACCCCGCTCTCGGCGCGGCTGATCGAGGAGAAGGGCTTCGACGGCGTGTACGTCTCGGGCGCGGTGCTCTCGGCCGAGCTCGGCCTGCCGGACATCGGGCTGACCACGTTGAGCGAGGTCGCGGGGCGCGGCCAGCAGATCGCGCGGATGACCGATCTGCCCGTCCTGATCGACGCCGACACCGGCTTCGGCGAGCCCCTCAACGTCGCGCGCACCGTGCAGATGCTCGAGGACGCCGGAGTCACGGCGCTGCACATCGAGGACCAGGTGAACCCCAAGCGCTGCGGGCACCTCGACGGGAAGGCCGTCGTGGACGAGAAGACCTCCGTCCGGCGCATCGCGGCCGCGGTCGACGCCCGCCGCGATCCGGGCCTCGTGATCATGGCCCGCACCGACATCCGCGCCCTCGACGGGCTCCCGGCCGCGATCGACCGGGCGAAGCGGCTCGTCGACGCCGGAGCCGACGCGATCTTCCCCGAGGCGATGCGCGACCTCGGCGAGTTCGAGGCCGTCCGCGACGCGATCGACGTGCCGATCCTGGCGAACATGACCGAGTTCGGGAAGAGCGAGCTCTTCACGGCGCGCCGGCTCGCCGACGTCGGCGTGAACATCGTCATCTACCCCGTGTCGCTGCTGCGCATCGCGATGGGCGCGGCGATGCGCGCGCTCGACACGCTCAAGGCGGAGGGCTCGCTGCAGTCCGAGGTGGCGGGCATGCAGACGCGCGCCGAGCTCTACGAGCTGCTGGACTACTCCGCCTACAGCCGCTTCGACGAGGGAGTCTTCGACTTCAGCCTCGACGGCCACCACGGCGCCTGACCGACCTGGGACAGACCGACCCGGGACCGATCCACCCAGGATCGGACCACCCCTGGCACCGCCCTCTCGGGAGGCGCCGCCGCCGGCACGATCGCGAAGGAGCGAGCGATGAGCACCACCGAGCAGGACATCCGCAAGGGACTCGTGGGGGTCGTCGTCGACACCACGGCGATCTCGAAGGTCGATCCGGAGTCGAACTCGCTGCTGTACCGCGGCTATCCCGTGCAGGAGCTCGCGGCGGACCGATCGTTCGAGGAGGTCGCCTGGCTGCTGTGGAAGGGCGAGCTGCCGACCGAGGCGGAGGCGGAGCAGCTGCGCGCCTTCGAGCGGGCCCACCGCGAGCCGGCGCCCGAGGTGCGCGCGGTGGTGGACATGCTGCCGGTCACCGCGCATCCGATGGACGTGGTGCGGACGGCGGTCAGCGTGCTCGGCGCGCTCGAGGCCGACCCGGACGACGAGTCCCCGGAGGCGGTGCTGGAGCGCTCGATGCGGCTCTGGGCGGTGCTGCCCGCGGTGGTCGCCTCGATCCAGCGCCGCAGGCACGGGCAGGAGCCGATCGCTGCGCGCGACGATCTGGACTACTCCGAGAACTTCCTCTGGATGACGTTCGGCGAGCTGCCTGATCCCGTGGTCGTCGACGCCTTCCGGGTGTCGCTCGTGCTGTACGCCGAGCACTCCTTCAACGCCTCGACCTTCACCGCCCGGGTCGTCACCTCGACGCTGTCGGACGTGCACTCCGCCGTGACGGCGGCCGTCGGGGCGCTGAAGGGTCCGCTGCACGGCGGCGCGAACGAGGCCGTGCTGCACGTCTTCGACGAGATCGGGATCGGCGCGGACGCCGGGCCGCGCGCGCGGACGTGGTTGGCGGAGGCCCTCGCGGGCAAGCGCAAGGTGATGGGCTTCGGGCACCGCGTCTACAAGTCCGGCGACTCGCGCGTGCCGACGATGGACGCCGCGCTCCGGCGCGTGGCGGAGCAGGCCGACGCGGCCGACATGCTCGAGCTCTACGACGCGCTGGCGGCCGAGATGGCGGAGCGGACGGGGATCCTGCCGAACCTCGACTACCCCTCCGGACCGGTGTACCGGCTGATGGGCTTCGACACGGAGCTGTTCACGCCGCTCTTCGTCGCGGCCCGCGTCGTCGGCTGGACGGCGCACGTGCTCGAGCAGCGCGCGGCGAACGCGCTGATCCGCCCGCTGTCGGCCTACGACGGCCCGGCGCGCCGCTCGGTCCCCGAGCGCTGACGACGGCGGATCTCGATACGCCGGCTGCGCATGCTGGTCGATCAGCATGGTGCGCCTCCGGCGAGCGGCGCATGCAGAGCATGCTGGTCGAGCAGCCGCGGAGCGGCGTATCGAGACCCGCCCTCCCGGTGGCGGCGGATCTCGATACGCCGGCGTCGCCGGCTACTCGATCAGCATGTCGTGCCGGCCGCGCCGGCTACTCGATCACGTGAGGCGCCGGCAGGCCGTGCTCAGAGCGCCGCGTCGCGCTCCTGTGCGCGAAGGGCGCGCTCGACACCGGCAAGGTTCTCGATCACGAGGCGGCGGAGCGCCGGGACCTCCGGGTTCGCGTCGAGCCAGGCGCGGGTGGCGTCGACGATCGCCTGCGAGGGGGTCGCCGCCGGGTAGAACCCGACGACGAGGTACTCGGCGATCTTGTAGCTCTTCGCGTCCCACAGCGTGCGGAGGGCGCCGAAGTACACCGGCACCATCGCCTCCAGCACGGCGGGGTCGCTGGTGCGCTGGAAGCCGAGACCCGTCGCGCGCACGATGGTGTTCGGCGCGGAGTCGTCCAGTGTGACCGAGTCCCAGGCGGCGCGCTTGGCCTCCGCCGTCGGGATCGCGGCGCGGGCGTTCGCCGCGGACTGCGCTCCCGTGGCCGTGTTGTCGGCCGCGAGCGCGGCGTCGATCTCCGACGCGTCCGCGCGCCCGCCGGCGACGAGCGCGATCAGCAGCTCCCAGGAGAGGTCGGTGTCCACCTCGAGACCCGCGAGGGTCGTCGTCCCGTCACGCAGCGCCTGGATCGCGTCCAGGTGAGCCGGGGTCGACGCCACGGCGGCGAAGACCTTGACGAACTGGAACTGGGCGTCGCTGCCGGCCTCCGCGCCCTGCGCGAGCGACCAGAGCCGGTCGCCCACCTCCTCGAGCACGGCGTCGCGGTGCTCGGGCGCGACGTACTGCGTGGCCGTGCTGACGAGCTGGCCGAGGACCGTGCGCAGCGTCGTCGACTCGGTCTCGGTCGCGATGTTGCCGAGGACCAGGCGGACGAAGTCGCGCGGAGCCGACTCGGCGTCGCGGGTGGCGTCCCAGACCGAGCCCCAGACCAGCGAGCGCGCGAGCGGGCTGGAGATGCTCGCGAGGTGCTCGATCGCGACGGCGAGCGAGGCGTCGTCGAGGCGGATCTTCGCGTAGGCGAGGTCGTCGTCGTTGAGCAGCACCAGCGCGGGGCGGGTGCGGCCGATCAGCTCGGGCACCTCGGTGCGCTCGCCGTCCACGTCGAGCTCGAGCCGGTCGACGCGCACGAGGCGGTCGCCCTCGAAGTCGTAGAGGCCGATCGCGAGGCGGTGCGGGCGGATCGTCGGGTGCTCCGCGACCGCGGACTGCACGATCGCGAACGAGGCGATCGCGCCGTCCTCGTCGACCGCGATCTCGGGACGCAGCGTGTTGACGCCGGCCGTCTCGAGCCACTGCGCCGACCACTCGGTCAGGTCGCGCCCGCTCGTCGCCTCGAGCTCGACCAGCAGGTCGCTGAGCTCGGTGTTCGAGAAGGCGTGCTTGACGAAGTACTCGTGCACGCCGGCCAGGAACTCCTTCTCGCCGACCCAGGCCACCAGCTGCTTGAGCACCGAGGCGCCCTTCGCGTAGGTGATGCCGTCGAAGTTGACCTGGACGTCCTCGAGGTCGTTGATCGTCGCGACGATCGGGTGCGTCGAGGGCAGCTGGTCCTGGCGGTAGGCCCAGCTCTTCTCCATCGCGGCGAAGGTCGTCCAGGCCTCGGTCCACTCGGTCGCCTCGGCGGTCGCGAGGGTGGAGGCGTACTCGGCGAACGACTCGTTCAGCCAGAGGTCGTTCCACCACTTCATCGTGACCAGGTCGCCGAACCACATGTGCGCGAGCTCGTGCAGGATCGTGACGACCCGGCGCTCCTTGACCGCGTCGGTCACCTTGGATCGGAAGACGTAGGTCTCGGTGAAGGTGACGGCTCCCGCGTTCTCCATCGCGCCCGCGTTGAACTCGGGGACGAAGAGCTGGTCGTACTTCGCGAACGGGTACGGCACCCCGAACTTCTCCTCGTAGAAGGCGAAGCCCTGCTTGGTCTTCTCGAAGACGTAGTCCGCGTCGAGGAACGGCGCGAGCGAGGCGCGCGCGAACACTCCGAGCGGGACGGTGCGGCCGTCGGAGGAGACCAGCGAGTCGGTCTCGACGACGTAGGGGCCGGCGATGAGCGCGGTGATGTAGGAGGAGATCCGCGGGGTGGGCTCGAAGCTCCAGGTCGCGACGCCGTCGCCCGCGGGGACGGGCTCGGGGGTCGGCTGGTTCGAGACGACCTGCCAGGAGGCGGGCGCGGTCACCGTGAAGGAGAAGGCCGCCTTGAGGTCGGGCTGCTCGAACACCGCGAAGACGCGGCGCGAGTCGGGGACCTCGAACTGCGAGTACAGGTAGACCTCGCCGTCGACCGGGTCGACGAAGCGGTGCAGGCCCTCGCCGGTGTTCGTGTAGAGCGCGTCGGCGTCGACCCGCAGCTCGTTCTCCGCCGCGAGCGAGTCGAGGCGGATGCGCACGCCGTCGGCCACGTCGGCCGGGTCGAGCTCCACGCCGTTGAGGGTCACGGAGTGCACGGTCTTCGTGATCGCGTCGATGAAGGAGGAGGCCCCCTCCTGCGCGGTGAAGCGCACGGTCGTCGTGCTGCGGAAGGTCTCGGCCCCCCGCGTGAGGTCGAGGGCGACGTCGTACGCGTCGACCTGGATCAGCGAGGCGCGCTCCTGCGCTTCGCTCCGGGTGAGGTTGTCTCCAGGCACAGGGTGCTCCATCCGTTCGTCTCGGCACTGCCGCTTCGGCGCCGGGGTGCGGGCGCCACCGATCCACCCTAGGGCCGCGTCGGGCCCGCGCACCCGGGAGGCTCCGAGAGGCGTAGCGTGGCCTTCATGACCGCCGTTGACTTCTGGTTCGATCCCTCCTGCCCCTGGGCCTGGATGACCTCGCGATTCGTGGACGAGGTGACGGAGGGGCGCGACCTCGACGTCACCTGGCACATCATGAGCCTCGCCGTGCTCAACGAGGACCAGGACGTGAGCGACGACTACCGCGCGTTCTTCCCGCGGGCCCTGCGCTACACCCGCCTGGTCGCCGCCGTCGCCGAGCGCGCGGGCCAGGAGAAGGTCAAGCCGCTCTACGACGCCCTCGGCACGCGGATCCACAACGGCGGACGCACGGACGTGGACGCGGTCATCGCCGAGTCGCTCGCCGAGGTCGGTCTCGACGCCGGTCTGGCCGCCTACGCCGACACCGACGAGCACGACGCTCCGATGCGCGCCTCGCACTTCGACGGCATCGGCCGGGTCGGCCAGGACGTCGGCACGCCCGTCATCGCGATCGGCGACGTCGCCTTCTTCGGACCGGTGATCTCCCCGATCCCGCGCGGCGAGCAGGCGCTCTCGCTCTGGGACGGTCTCGTCGCCGTCGCGTCCTACGACGGCTTCTTCGAGCTCAAGCGCTCGCGGACCCGCGACCCGATCTTCGACTGAGCAGCGATCCGCGGACGGGCGGCGGCCACCGGCCGCGGCCCGTCCGTCGGCCGAGCCCCGATCCTCGGCCGATCACCGGGGTGCCGCGCGGGCGGTACCCTGACTCCCGGCCCCGGATCCACGGGCCACGAACGGCATTCCGGAGGACGAGCGCGTGCGCATCCACATCGCAACGGACCACGCCGGGCTGGACTTCAGCCGGCACCTGATCGAGCACCTCGGTGCCGCCGGGCACGAGGTGCTCGACCACGGCCCGACCTCGTACGACCCGCTCGACGACTACCCCTCGTTCTGCATCAACGCGGCCGCCGCGGTCGTGCGCGACCAGGAGGCCGGCGTCGAGGCGCTCGGCGTCGTGTTCGGCGGGTCCGGCAACGGCGAGCAGATCGCCGCGAACAAGGTCGCCGGCGTCCGCGCGGCCCTGGTCTGGAGCCTCAGCACCGCCGTGCTCGCCCGCCAGCACAACGACGCCAACGTCATCTCGATCGGTGCCCGCCAGCACTCGGTCGAGGAGGCGACGGAGTTCATCGACGCCTTCGTCGCCGAGCCGTTCTCGTTCGAGGAGCGCCACGTCCGCCGCATCGCGCAGCTCGCGGAGTACGAGGCGACGGGCGACATCGCCGGCCGCGCCGTCGACTCCGCCGCGAACGGCCGCTAGGTGCCCGAGGGCCACTCCGTCCACCGCATCGCGCTGCAGTTCGAGCGCGACGTCGTCGGCCACCGCGTCGCGACGAGCAGCCCGCAGGGCCGCTTCACCGAGGGCGCCGCGCTGCTGGACGGGCGCACCGTCCTCGAGTCGACCGCGGTCGGCAAGCACCTGCTGCTGCGCTTCGAGGGCGACGCGACGCTGCACGTGCATCTCGGCCTCTACGGGGCCTGGGACTTCCTCGGCCACGTCTCACCGCTGTTCGACGACGGCAGGGCCGGCAGCAGCATCGGCGCCCCGCGGCGTCGCCGCGCCGTCCGGCTGTCCGAGACCGAGCACGAGACCGACAGCGATCTCGAGGAGTTCCCGCCGCCGCCCGTCGGCGCCGTCCGGGTGCGCATCCAGACGGAGGAGACGGTCGCCGACCTGCGCGGCCCGACCGCCTGCGAGGTGATGGATCCCACTCAGGTGGAGGCGCTGCTCGCCCGGCTCGGTCCCGACCCGGCCGCGGACGACTCCGACGAGGCGCGCGACCGCTTCGTGAACCGGCTGCGCAAGACGGCCACTCCCGTCGGCCTGGTGCTGATGGACCAGTCGGTGGTCAGCGGCATCGGCAACATCTACCGCGCCGAGCTGCTCTACCGCGCCGGGCTCGACCCGCACACGCCGGGCAAGCTGGTGCCGCTCGAGCTCGCCCGCGAGCTCTGGGCCGACTGGGCGCTCCTGCTCGAGGACGGCATCCGGACCGGGATGATGATCACCCGCCGGGGCCTGACGAAGACGCAGCGCTCCGCCGCCGTCCGCAGCCGGGCCGAGCGCAACTACGTCTACAAGCGCGAGGGGCTGCCCTGCCGCGTCTGCGGCACGAACGTCCTGCTCGAGGAGATCGGCGCGCGCAAGCTCTACTGGTGCCCGGTGTGCCAGTCGTGACCCCCTGACCGGGACGCCGATCGTCCGATGACCGAGAGGACGCCGTGCGCGTGACTCCCACCCTGCTGCTCCGCACCGCGCGGCTCCTCGGCCGCGACGAACCGGTGTCGGTGCTGATCCGCGACGGGCGGATCGACGCGATCGCCCCCGACGGCGCCCCGGAGGTGCGCGACCCGGGCGGAACCGAGGTGCGCGACCTCGACGGGCGCTGGCTGCTGCCCGGCCTCTGGGACGAGCACGTGCACTTCTCCCAGTGGGCGATGACGGCGCCGCGCCTGGACGTCTCCACGGCGTCCTCGGCGGCGGAGACGGTCGAGGCGGTCCGCGCGCGGCTCGCCCTCGCGCCGGACTCGCCGGCGACCCTCGTCGGCTTCGGCTTCCGCGACGGGCTCTGGCCCGATCTGCCGACGACGGCTCTGCTCGACGCGGTGGCGCCCGAGCGGCCCGTGGTGCTGGTCAGCGGCGACCTGCACTGCGCCTGGGTCAACTCGGCCGCGCTGCGCCGCTACGGCTTCGACCCGCAGGACGACATCCTCCGCGAGGAGCCCTGCTTCCGTCTCGTCACGGCGCTCGGCGCCCTCACGGACGACGAGCTCGACGACCTGGCCGACGAGGCGGCGCGGCGCGCGGCCGCCCGGGGAGTCGTCGGAGTCGTGGACCTCGAGATGCGCTGGAACACCGGTGACTGGACGCGGCGGATCGCCCGCGGCACCCGCTCGCTCCGCGTCGACGCGGGCGTCTACCGCGACCACCTGGACCGGGCGATCGCCGAGGGGCTGCGCACGGGGGACGAGATCGCCGGTGGGGAGGGGCTGCTCCGGATGGGCCCGCTCAAGGTGCTGATCGACGGCTCCCTCAACACCAGGACCGCCTACTGCGCGCACCCCTACGACGGGCACGACGGGCGCGGCGTCCTCACGGTCGATCCGGCCGAGCTCGACCGGCTGCTCGCCCGCGCGGCGGCGGCGGGGATCCGCCCGACGGTGCACGCGATCGGCGACGCGGCCGCGACGGTCGCGCTCGATGCGCTCGCGAAGGTGGGCGGCGGACGGATCGAGCACGCGCAGCTGCTCTCCGACGCGGATGTGCCGCGCTTCGCCGCGCTCGGTGTCGTCGCGGGGGTGCAGCCCGCTCACGCCCTGGACGACCGGGAGGTCGCCGACCGCTACTGGTCGGGCCGCACGGGTCGGGCCTTCGCGCTGCGCTCGCTGATCGACTCCGGGGCGACGGTGGTGCTCGGCTCGGACGCCCCGGTCGCCCCGCTGGACCCGTGGGTGGCGATCGCGGCGGCCGTCGCGCGCGCCCGGGGCGGCGACGATCCCTGGCACCCGGAGCAGCGCGTCACGGTCGAGGAGGCGCTCGTCGCCTCGACGCGGGTCCGTCGGCCGGCCCCCGAGCCGGGCGACGCCGCCGACCTGGTCGTCGTCGAGCGCGATCCGCTCGCCTCCGACGGGGAGCAGCTGCGCTCGATGCCGGTCGCCACGACGCTGCTCGCGGGTCGCGTGACGCACGGGGACTGACCCGGCGCGCCGGCCGGAACGGGAGACGGCCCGTCGGATCCGGGGATCCGACGGGCCGCCGCTGCGCAGTGGGCGCGTGCTCAGCTCTCGCTGACGTGGGCGAAGAGGAACCAGCGGTCCTTCTCGAGGCTGCGGCCGATCTCGATCGCGACGTCCTGGCTGCTCGCGTCGATGTCGGCGAGCTCGGCGATGGCGGTGTTGACCGTGGTGATCGCGACGTCCATCAGGCCGATGACCTCGACGATGGCGTTCTCGGAGCGCTGGAAGCCCGGGGTGAGCGGGGCGGTCTGCGTGGCCGACGCCACGGTCTGGATGCGGGCGTCGACGGGGAGGCCGAGGGCCACGACGCGCTCGGCGGCCAGGTCGGCCCACTCGATCGCGTGGCCGACGACGACGTCGAGCAGCTCGTGCACGCCGATGAAGTTGGCGCCGCGCACGTGCCAGTGCGCCTGCTTGCTGTTGACGGCCAGGGCGGTCATCTCGACGACGACCGGGCTGAGGAACTGGGCGACTCCGGATGCGACATCCGGGTTCGACGAGGTGAGCGACGTGACGGATGCAGTGGACATCGTCTGTTCCTTTCGAGAGGGGGTGACTGATCGTCAACACTACGCCGCAGCCCAGTCCTCGCAAGGAAGTGCAGGCTCGGCTAAGGCGGGCGAAGGGCAGCCTGGCCTGTGCCGGAGGGGCGTCCGCGGGGCCTCCCGAGCAGCGCTTCCGGCTCCTCGATCCGGGGGTCAGCCCCCGCGTCGCGATGGGTCCGCGCCGGTAGTCTCGAGACGATGTCCGCCAGCGCGGCGGGCCGGGGGAGGAGGCTCGCGTGGCCGCAGCGCCGACCGCCCTCAGCGAGGCCTCCGCCGCCTACCTGCGACTCTGGCGCGATCTGCCCCGCGAGGCGCTGTCGCTCCTGCTCGCCGTGCCGCTCGCCCTGACCGGCGCGTTCGCGACCGGTATCGCGCTCGCGCTCGGGCTCGGGCTGATCGGCGTGCTGATCGGGGCGGTCTTCCTGCCGCTGGCGCTGCACACCGCCCGCGGCTTCGCGAGGGCGTCGCGCGCCCTGGACCGTCTCGCCGGGCGTCCGCGGATCGCCGAGCCGCAGTGGCGGCGCCCGCCCGCGAGCGTCGCTCCCGCCACGTTCGCGCTCTACGGTCCCGTCGTGGACGGGCACTACTGGCTCGCGCTCCTGCACGCACTCGTGGTCGCGCCCCTGCTCTCCCTCGTCTTCGGCGCGGTCCTCGGGGTCTGGGGCTGGGCCGGCATCGGCTCGCTGCTGGCGCTGATCGGCGGGGAGCCCTCCGGGATCGTCCGCCTCGTCTCGGGGCAGTCCCGTGCCGTGCTCGGCGTCCCCGGGCCGCCGGCCGCGCTCCTCGTGCTGGCCGACGTCGCGCTGCTCGCCCTGTTCGTCTCGACGCTGCCGTTCGTCACCCGCGGGCTCACCCTCGCCCGCTTCCTCGTCGATCGTCTCCTGCTCGGGCCGTGGGGGTCGGAGGCGCTGCAGCGGGAGGTGGCGGAGCTCAGCGCGTCCCGCGGCGCCGCGGTGGCCGCCGAGGACCGGGCGCTGCGCCGCCTGGAGCGCGACATCCACGACGGGCCGCAGCAGCGGCTGATCCGGGTGCAGATGGACCTCGGGTCGGCGCGGAACCGGGTGCGGTCCGATCCGGAGTCCGCGGCGGCGCTGATCGAGGAGGCGCGGGAGCACGTCGGCGCGGCGCTCGACGAGCTGCGCGCGCTGTCCCGGGGAGTGGCGCCGCCGATCCTGCAGGACCGCGGCTTCACGGCGGCGGTGCACTCGCTCGCGGTGATGAGCCCGGTGCCGGTCGAGGTGCTCGTCGAGCACCCGGTCGCCGACGTGCCGCCGGAGGTCGAGCGGAGCGTCTACTTCGTGGTGGCGGAGCTGCTGGCGAACGCGTCGAAGCACTCCTCGGCCCGCTCGATCCGCGTGCACCTCGACGTGCGCGCCGCCGGAGGTGCGGGGGAGCGCTGGCTGGACGTCTGGGTGATCGACGACGGCGTGGGCGGAGCGTCCGCGGTGCCGGGTCACGGTCTGGAGGGGATCGCGGGTCGCGTCAGCGGACTGCGCGGCCTGCTCACCGTCGAGTCGCCTCCCGGCGGGCCGACGACGATCGGCGTGCACGTGCCGTTCCGCCCCTCGGCGCCGCCCGCCCTAGTCTGAAGGCGTGCCGCCCGCCTCACCGATCCGCGTCGCCCTCGCCGAGGACTCCGTCCTCTTGCGCGAGGGCCTGGTCCGACTGTTCGAGGACGCCGGGTTCGCCGTCGCCGGAGCCTTCGGGGACGCGGAGGGGCTCCTCGCGGCGGTCGACGCCGACCCGGCCTCCGTCGATGTCGCCGTCCTGGACGTGCGGATGCCGCCGACGTTCCGCGACGAGGGCGTCCGCGCGGCGCTCGACCTGCGGCGCCGGCACCCGCGCGTCGCCGTGCTGCTGCTCAGCCAGTACGTCGAGGTGACCTACGCGCACGAGCTGCTCGGCTCGGGCGAGGGCGGCATGGGCTACCTGCTCAAGGACCGGGTCGCCTCGGTCGAGGAGCTGCGGGACGCCGTCGAGCGGGTCGCCGCGGGCGGGACCGTGCTCGATCCGCAGGTCGTCGCCTCGCTCCTCCAGCGCAACCGCGATCCGCTGGCCCTGCTGACCCCGCGCGAGCGCGAGGTGCTCGAGGCGATGGCGGAGGGCCGCACGAACGCCGGGATCGCCGCCTCGCTCTTCATCGGGGTCGGAGCGGTCGAGAAGAACGTCACCTCGATCTTCCAGAAGCTCGGCCTCGAGGACTCCGGCTCGGACCACCGCCGCGTCCTGGCCGTCCTCACCTGGCTCCGCGCGGGCTGAGCTGCTGCGGGCCCGCTCGCTCTCGCGACCGGGCTCGCTCCGTTCTCCTCGTTCCTCGTCGAACGTCGCGCGGTCGGCCTCTCGAGACGGTGCGGCTCACTTCAGGGCGGTGCGCTCCGAGTCGTAGAGGGCCTTGACCTGGTCGGCGGTCAGCGCGCGGTCCCAGACCCGGATCTTCGCGAAGGTGCCCTTCGCGTAGTTGCCGGGGCCCGAGGTCAGCTCGACCGCGCCGACGGTGAAGTCCCCGGCGTTCGGGTTCAGTCCCTCGGTGAACAGGTACGGGTTCTTCGCGTAGGTCGCACCCTTGTTGTCGACGAAGCGCGGGTAGGCGACCGAGGTGCCGTTCAGGTACGAGATCGCGTAGGTGCCGTCGTACGTGCCGACGTGCAGCTGCCAGGTGTACCGGGCGAATTTGTCGCCCGAGGCGGAGTAGTCCCGCGAGTAGGGGTAGCCGGGGGTCGGGCCGCCGGTGCGCGAGACGTGGAAGTTCGTCCGCTCGTCACCGCCGTAGAGGCCGAGGTCGTAGAACAGGCCGTAGGAGCGGCCCGCCCGCTCGCCGTGCTCGTTCCAGGCGCCCGCGACGTAGCCCGTGCTGTCGTCGGTCATGTAGACCCAGCTCGCCACGGTGACCGCGTTGCCGGTCGCGCCGATCGTCAGTCGTCCCGCGGACTCGAGCGGCACCCGGAGGAAGCTCGAGCCGGTCATGGTGATGCCGGAGCCCCAGGGGGTCGAGGCGGTCGTGGCCTTCGTCTTGCCGGCCTGCAGCAGCGGGAGGTCGTTCGCCGTGGAGTAGTACGGGGCGGCCGGCTGGGTGAAGTCCCACTGCGCCAGCGGTGCCGGGATCCCGGGGACCGTCGGCGGAGTCGTCGGCGGCGCGGTCGGGGTCGGAGTGGCGGTGGGAGTGGCGGTCGGCGTCACCGTGGGAGTCGCGGTGGGGGTGGCGGTCGCGGTCGGCGTGGGCGTCGGGGTCGCGGTGGCCACCGGCGGCGTCGTCGGCGCGGTGGCCGAGACGGTGAGCGCGATCGAGCCGCTGCTGCCGATGTTGCCCACCGCGTCGCGCGCCTTCGCGATCACGACGTGGGAGCCGAGGGCGAGGCTGGAGGTGGTGAGCGCCCAGTCGCCGGACGCCTGCTGCACCGCGTTGCCGATCCGGGTGGTGCCCGACCAGAACGAGAGGTTGGTGACGGCGACGTCGTCCGACGCGGTGGCGACGAGCGTGACGGTCCGCGGGACGGTGCTCCCGGTGG
Organism: Rathayibacter sp. VKM Ac-2856; assembly: GCF_013205055.1. Classification (GTDB taxonomy): domain Bacteria; phylum Actinomycetota; class Actinomycetes; order Actinomycetales; family Microbacteriaceae; genus Rathayibacter. The sequence continues at coordinate 473,001 of NZ_JABMLF010000001.1, read as the reverse complement.
CGGGCGAGGTGATCCGCGCGGTCGGCTTCGCGGTGTCGGGACGCGGCGAGCCGGTGGCGGTCGGCGTGGCGGTGGGGCTCGGCGCGGTCGTCGGCTGCGCCGTCGCCGTGGCGGTCGCGGTGGGCGTCGCCGTCGGGACGGGGGTCGACGTGGGGGAGGGGCTCGCCGTGGGAGTGGCGGTGGGCGTGGGGGTGGCCGTGGGGGTCGGCGTCGTGCCCGAGTTCTGCACGGTCACGCGGGAGGCCGCGCTGTTGCCGATGTTGCCCGCGGCGTCCTTCCCCTTCGCGACGAAGACGTGCGAGCCCTCGGCCAGGGTGCGGGTGTCGAGCGGCAGCGACCAGACGCCCGCCTGCACGGTCGCGTAGCCGAGGCGCCGGGTGCCCTCCCAGAACGAGAGCTGGGTCGTCCCGACCGCGTCGGTGGACGTCGCCTGCAGGGACACCGTGCCCGAGACCGTGGATCCGCCGACCGGAGCCGTGAGCACGACGACCGGCTTGACGGTGTCGGCGGCGGCGCTCGCCGCGCTGCTCGGTGCGGTGACCGCCATCGGCACCAGGAGCAGCGCCGCGAGCCCGCCCAGCATCGATGCCCGTGTCGTTCGTCGTCCCATTGCGTCCCCCGGATCCGTCGCCACGGAGATCCCCCCTTAGCGGGGACAGCCTAGGACGTGGTGTCTCCTCCGCGCGTGCCCCGGACGGGGACACTTCGCTCCCGGGCCTCGACGTTCCGCCAGGATGCGCCCTCCCGTGGCGATCGAGAGCCCTGCGAGACTGGACGCCGGTCGCCGTCGACGGCACGGTGCCGAGGAGGAGGACCGATCGCCATGACGCCAGGAGCGCACCCGGACGCCCGCCTGATCACCCTGCCGGGAGGAGCCGCTCCCGTCGTCGCCGACTCGGCCTGGGTCGCGCCGGGCGCGACTCTCGTCGGTGCGGTCGAGCTCGAGGAGGAGTCGAGCGTCTGGTACGGCGCGGTCCTCCGAGCGGAGAAGGCGCGCATCCGGATCGGGCGGGGCAGCAATCTGCAGGACGGCGTGATCGTGCACGTGGACGAGGGCTTCGACGCGATCCTCGGCGAGGGGGTCTCGGTGGGGCACAACGCCGTGCTGCACGGCTGCACCCTCGAGTCCGACGTGCTCGTCGGCATGACCGCGACCGTGCTCAACGGGGCCGTGATCGGCTCCGGATCGCTCGTGGCGGCCGGCGCCGTCGTGCTCGAGGGCACGGTCGTGCCTCCGGGGTCGCTCGTCGCCGGGGTTCCGGCGAAGGTGCGCCGAGAGCTCTCCGAGCAGGAGCGCGACGGGATCCGGGGCAACGCCGCCTCCTACCTCGAGCTGTCCGCGCTCCATCGGGGAGCGACGGCGGTCGACGGCGCGGCCTGAGGCCGTCCCACGCGGTCGTCGGGAGCGGCCGAGACGTGCCAACGGACTGATCGACGCCAGAAACTTCGAAGGCGGCGAGGGCCGCCCCTAGGGTGCGGGGACAGGTTCCACCGACGCCGTGCGTGCTCGGTCGCCGCCCTCGGACCGGAGAGTCACGTCTCGGTCGGACACCTCAGACCCCTGCCCCCGTCGTCGCTGCTCCGCGGCGCCGTTCCTGAGGAGATCCATGTCCGTCCTCCGTCCCCGCCGGCTCCGCGCGAGCCTTCTCGGTTCCGCACTGGCGCTCGTCGCCGCTCTCAGTGCAGGTGGCGCGGTCGCGCCCGTCGCCGCAGCCGCCGACAGCGCTCCCACTCCCGTGCTGTCCTACGCCGCCTTCGGTGACTCCCTCACCCGCGCGGCCGCGACCTGCGGGCACTCGGAGGCCGACTGCCCCGAGAACTCCTGGGCGACCGGGACCTCGCCCCAGGTGCACTCGATCGCCGCGCGCCTCCAGCAGGCGAACCCCGGTCGGATCGTGCAGGCCGACAACTTCGCGAAGTCGGGCAGCCGGATCGCCGACGTCGCGGAGGCCGTCGACCTCGCGCGGGCGTCGGGGGCCTCGCCCGAGCTCGTCACCGTGCTCGTCGGCGGCAACGACCTCTGTAGCCCCGACGTGCCGGCCGGTCCCGACGGCTACGCGATGACCCCCGCGGCCGACTTCTCCGCCTCGGCCACGCGCCTCCTCGAGCAGATCACGGTGACCTGGCCGAGAGCGAAGGTGCTCGTCGCGTCCGTCCCGGACATCGCGTCCGAGTGGCAGGCGGTGAAGGGCGGCTCCGGTGAGCTGATCTGGCGCCTGTTCTCGGTCTGCCGGACCACTCGTGGAGCGGATGCGGCCAACCACGCGCAGACCGGCGCCGCCTACACGGCGGCGGTCGGCGCCGCTGCGGAGAGGACGACGCAGTACAACGAGGCGCTCGCCGACGCCTGCTCGGCCGCGGGTCCGCGCTGCGTCTGGGACGGCGGCGCCCTCGCCCGCACCGCGATCTCGAGTGACCTGCTCTCGACGGTCGACTGGTTCCACCCGAACGTGCGCGGTCAGGCTCTGATCGCCGAGGTGGTCTGGGGTGCGAGGGCGGTGCGCGACTGGGCGGTCCCGCCCTCCTCCTCCGCTCCGGCCGCGATCCGCGGCGCGGCCCCGGCCACCGATCCGGACGTCGACGCGTCACCCGAGAAGCGACGCGAGATCGGCATGCCGGAGAACGTCACCGAGAGGGTGAGGCTCGGCCGCCCCTCGGTTCCGGCGGTCGATGCCGGCTAGCCCCCGGCGGGCAGGGCGACGGCGGGCGCGCGCCGGCTGTCCACTCGTCGATTCGTGACAGACCGTCAGTGAGCGACAGAAGAGCAAGTCACGCCAGGTGATTGATCCGTGCCAGTTGATGGAGCGCGGCGGAGGGGCGGAATTACCGTTCACCACGAGGTTCCGCCGCCGCACACGGTCGTCGGTTCCGTGGTCGTTCGACCGATCGAGCCGAGGATCCACCGATCCCGCTCGGCCCTCCTTCCTCACCGCCCTGAGATGAGCCATGTCACTCCGTTCCCGCCTGTCCACGATCGCCCTCACCGCACTGCTGCTCGCCGGGGTCGCTGCCGCGCCGTCCGCGTCGGCGGCGGAGTCGCCCGCGCTCTCCGTCGCCTCCTTCGGCGACTCGATCACGCGCGCCGCCACGACCTGCGGCGGACGGGGGGACTGCCCGGTCAACTCCTGGGCGACCGGCTCCGCACCCGCCGTGCACTCCATCGCGACCCGCCTGCAGGAGCTGGACCCGGATCGCACGGTCACGGCGTCGAACTACGCGAAGTCCGGCAGCCGCGTCTCCGGCGTCGCCGCCGCGGTGATGGCGGCAGCGGCAGCGGGGGCTCGACCCGACGTCGTGACCCTGCTGATCGGCGGCAACGACCTGTGCCACCCCGACCTCCGAGCGGGAGCCGACGGCTACGCGATGACGTCCGCCGAGTCCTTCGCCGCCTCCGCGACGACCGCGCTCCAGCGGATCAGCGCGGCGTGGCCGGACGCCACCGTCCTCGTCGGCTCGGTCCCGGACGTCGCGTCCGAATGGGACGCGGTCCGGACCGGCGCCGGCGGGAGGATCTGGCCCGCGAACAAGCTGTGCCGGACGACCCGCGGGGCGCTGGCGGACAACGTCGTGCAGACCGGCGATGCCTCCACCGCCACGGTGGCGGCCGCGGCCGAGCGCTCGCAGCAGTACGACGCCGCCCTCGCGTCCGCCTGCGCCGCGGTCGGCCCGCACTGCGTCTGGGACGGCGGCGCCCTCGGCAGGACGACGATCCGACCCGAGATCGTCTCGAGCGTCGACTCCTTCCACCCGAACGTGCAGGGCCAGGCACTGATCGCCGGGGTCTTCTGGGGCCCCGACGCGGTGCCGGCCTGGGCCGCTCGCCTCGGCTCCGCTCGCGTTCCGACGGGAGCGACTCCGGCGGCGACCAGCACGGCACCGACCGTCGCGCCGGCACCGACCGTCGCGCCCGCACCGACCGTCACGCCGGCACCGACCACCACGCCTGCGCCGTCCACGGCCCGCCGGGCGCCGACGCCCGCGGCGTCCGCTCGTCCCGCTCCCGCATCCCCCGCAGCACCGTCCTCCCGCCGGACGCCGGTCGCCGTGAAGGACACGACCGCTCCGACCGTGCGGATCACCGGCCCGGTCGACGGCGGCGCCGTAACGGGGAGGGCCTCGCTGACCGCCGTCTCGGACGCCGACTCCGCCTCGGTCGTCTTCTCCAGCGAGGGCGTCCGCCTCGGCTCGGCGAAGCCTGCCGCGAACGGCGCCTGGTCGCTGACCGTCTCGACGCGCGGCTTCCCCCGCGGCCAGCACGAGCTGGTGGCCACCGCCGTCGATCGGGCGGGCAACACCGGGACGAGCGACGCGATCACCGTCACGGTCCGCTGACCCCTCCCGGTCGGCGACGCCCACCCGGGGCGCGCCGGTCCTCGGCGTGAGCGGGCGGATCGAGGTGCCGAAGGATTCGAGCCGCCCGGCGCCTCACCAATGGGGGGCCCGACGGACCCGTCACGCCACCGTGCGCCCGCCACCGGTCGGCCAAGCTCGGATCAGCCGGCCCCGCCGGACGGAGCAGGCCACGCGGTCGACTCCTCACGGATGGGATCGGGTCCTTTCCCCTCCCCGTCCCTCGGCCGCCCGGACCGAGCCCGCGCCCGTCGCGGTGCTCGTCGTCCGCGGCGCCCCGTCGCCCCACGAGAGCAGTGTCATGCCCCCGCGCCCGGCCCGCCGTTCCCCTCTGTCCACCCTCGTCCCCCTCCTCGTGCTCCTGCTCGTCGGCGGCGCCGCGACCCCCGCCGCGGCCGCCGAGCCCGTCCCCACCCTCTCGGTCGCCTCCTTCGGCGACTCGATCACCCGCGGTGCCTCGAGCTGCGGCACGCGGGCCGACTGCCCGATCAACTCCTGGTCGACCGGCTCCGCCAGCACCGTGCGGTCGATCGCCACCCGGCTGCAGGAGGTGAATCCCGGAAGCGTCGTCACCACGTCGAACTACGCGAAGTCGGGCAGCCGGATCGCCGCCGTGGCCTCGACGGTGACGGCCGCGGCCACCGCGGGCGCCGACCCCGACGTCGTGACCCTCCTCATCGGCGGCAACGACCTGTGCCACCCCGACCTCACCGCCGCGGCAGACGGCTACGCGATGACCCCCGCCGCCTCCTTCGCCTCGTCGGCGTCGAGCCTGCTCCGGCAGATCGGCTCGACCTGGCCCGAGGCGACCGTCCTCCTCGGCTCGATGCCGGACATCGCGTCCGAGTGGGCAGGCCTGCGCGGCAGCCCCGCGGAGGCGGGCTGGCCGGCGAACCGGCTCTGCCGGACCACCCGCGGCGCCACGGCCGACAACGTCGTGCAGACCGGCGACGCCTACACCGCGGCCGTCGCGGCCGCCGCCCTGCGCACCCAGCAGTTCAACGACTCCCTCGCCTCCGCGTGCTCGGCCGTCGGCCCCCGCTGCGTCTGGGACGACGGCGCCTTCACTGCTGCGACCGTCCCCGTCGACATCGTCTCGACCGTCGACTACTTCCACCCCAACGTCCGCGGGCAGGCCATGATCGCCGACATCCTCTGGGGCCCGGAGCCCGTGCCGGCCTGGGCCGCGCCGGACGCGACCCCGACGCCGAGCGCCACGCCGACACCACTGCCGACTGCGACTGCGGCGCCGAGCGCCGCGCCGGCGCCGACCGCCACGCCGACGCCGACCGCCACGCCGACGCCCGCGGCCACCACTGCGCCGATCGCGACACCGGCTGCCACGCCGACCGCTACCGCTGCTCCGAGTGCGACACCGACGGCGTCGCCCTCCTCCACGCCGACGCCGACGCCGACGCCGACCCCGACGCCGACGCCCACTGCGACGCCGACGCCCACCGCCACACCGGCGCCGACCCCCACCGCCACGGCAGCGCCGACCCCCACGCGCACGCCCACGCCGACCCCCGCCCGCGACACGTCGGCACCGTCGTCGCGGATCACCAGCCCGACCGCGGGCAGCACCGTCGTCGGGACGACCACCCTGATCGCGGTCGCGGACGCAGACACCACGGCGCTCGTGTTCTGGACGGGCAGCACCCGGATCGGCACGGCCAAGCAGGCCGCCGACGGCACCTGGAGGCTGACCGTCTCGACCAAGGGCTTCCCGAAGGGCGAGCACCAGGTGGTGGCGAAGGCGTCGGACGCCGCCGGCAACACCGGGACGAGCGCCCCGGTCCCGGTCACGGTCCGCTAGGCCGCCGATCGGGCGGCAGGCTCCCGAACGCATCGGGATCCGCGGTCACCGCCGCGTCGGCCTCGGGCCGTCGTCGGCGGGACCGCGGATCCCGGCGCGCCCGGTCACCAGCGGCAGAGGCCACCGGGGATGCGCTCGATCCGCCGGATATAGGCGGAGAGCGGAGTGAGAAGTATGGAGGGGCTGACGAGAATCGAACTCGCATCATCTGTTTGGAAGACAGAGGCTTTACCACTAAGCTACAGCCCCGAATCGGCGGCTCCGGTGCTTCCGCACCCCGCCTCGGGCCGCTCTCGCGAGCGGGGCCCGTCGTCTCGACCGGGCACCAGGACACTGTAGTACACGACGGGAAGCGGCGGCGACGTCGGGCACCCCGCGCGCCGCGCGAGCGTGTTCCGGCCGCAGGAGTGCGGTGCAGTACACTTGCGAAGGCCATTTCGGCGTGTCGCGCCAGTGACCGTGCAGGAAGGGCTCGACGAGAGTCCTCATCGGCACGGTGCACAGCCCGCGCAACCGGGGCGTAGCTCAGCTTGGCTAGAGCGCCCGCTTTGGGAGCGGGAGGTCGCAGGTTCGAATCCTGTCGCCCCGACCACGAGTACTCATCGTGACGACATCGACCCGTGACGACCGGTCACACGGCGCCGACACCAACCAGCACAGGAGATCCCCTCACGTGAAGACCACGGTAGAAAAGCTGAGCCCGACCCGCGTCAAGCTCGCGATTTCGGTCACCCCGGACGAGCTCGGCCCCAGCATCACCCACGCCTACGGCCACATCGCCGAGCAGATCAACGTCCCCGGCTTCCGCAAGGGCAAGGTCCCGCCGGCGATCGTCGACCAGCGGGTCGGCAAGGCCGCCGTACTCGAGCACGCGGTCAACGAGGGGCTCGACGGGTTCTATCGCGAGGCCGTCCGCGAGACCGAGGTGCGCCCGCTGGGCCGCCCGCAGGCCGACATCGTCGCCTGGCCGAGCGACAAGGACTTCACCGGCGACCTCGAGCTCGCCATCGAGGTCGACGTCCGCCCCGAGATCACCGTCCCGGACTACGACGGCCTCGAGCTCACGGTCGATGCGGCCGAGGTGACCGACGCCGACGTCGACGCCGAGCTCGACAAGCTGCGCAGCCGCTTCGGCACGCTCGTCACGGTCGACCGCCCCGCCACCACCGGCGACTTCGCGCAGATCGACCTGGTCGCCACCATCGACGGCGTCGAGGTCGACACCGCGAACGCCATCTCCTACGAGCTCGGCTCGGGCGAGCTGATCGAGGGCATCGACGAGGCGCTCGAGTCGCTCACCGCCGGTGAGAGCACCACCTTCACCGCGCCGCTGCTCGGTGGCGACCACGCCGGCCAGCAGGCCGAGATCGCCGTCGCGCTCACCGCCGTCAAGGAGCGCGAGCTCCCCGACGCCGACGACGACTTCGCGCAGATCGCCAGCGAGTTCGACACCATCGCCGAGCTGCGCGACTCGCTCAAGGAGCAGGCCGCCCAGCAGAAGACCTTCGGTCAGGGCGGGCAGGCGCGCGAGAAGCTCGTCGAGGCCCTCCTGGGACTCGTCGAGGTCCCCGTCCCCGCCTCGCTCGTCGAGGACGAGGTGCACCGCCACCTCGAGGGCGAGAACCGCCTCGAGGACGCCGAGCACCGCGCCGAGGTCACCGAGGCGAGCGAGAAGACCTTCAAGACCCAGATCCTCCTCGACCACGTCGTCGAGCAGGAGAAGGTCCAGGTCAGCCAGGACGAGCTCACGCAGTACCTCATCCAGGGTGCGGCGCAGTACGGCATGGAGCCGAACGAGTTCATCAAGATCCTGTCCGAGAACAACCAGATCGGCCAGATGGTCGGCGAGGTCGCCCGCAACAAGGCGCTCGCGATCGTTCTCGGCAAGGCGAAGGTCACCGACACCGAGGGCAAGGCCGTCGATCTGACCGCCTTCACCGCCGTGCCCGGTGACGACGCCGACGAGACCGCGACCGACGACGCCGCGGCCGACGAGGCCGCGACCGCCGAGGTCGACGCTCCCGCCGCCGAGGCCGTCGAGGAGGCCGTCGCCGAGGAGGCGCCCGCCGCCGCCGAGGAGCCCGTCGTCGCCGAGGAGCCCGCTCCGGCCCCCAAGAAGAAGCGCGCCCCCGCGAAGAAGAAGGCTCCGGCCGCCGAGGAGACCCCGGCCGCCGAGTAGTCCTCGACGCAGAACGACCAGAGCCGCTCCCGGATCACCGGGGGCGGCTCTCGTCGTCCGGGCCCGAGTCCGCCCCCGGCGAACACGGACCGCTCCGGCTCCGCCCCCGGCGAACACGGCGGAGTCGCCCGGGTGCCGTCCGATAGATTCGCCTCCGAAGCGACAACTGAAACGGAGCGACACATGGCCGATATGGCGATGCCCAACAGTGTTTTCGACCGCCTGCTCAAGGACCGGATCATCTGGCTCGGTTCTGAGGTGCGCGACGAGAACGCGAACGAGATCGCAGCGAAGCTCCTGCTCCTCGCGGCCGAGGACGCCGAGAAGGACATCTTCCTGTACATCAACTCGCCCGGCGGCTCGATCACCGCGGGAATGGCGATCTACGACACGATGCAGTTCGTCCCGAACGACATCGTCACGGTCGGCATCGGCATGGCGGCGTCCATGGGTCAGCTCCTGCTCACCGCGGGGACCCAGGGCAAGCGCTACATCACGCCGAACGCCCGCGTCCTGCTGCACCAGCCGCACGGCGGGTTCGGCGGCACCGCGTCCGACATCCAGACCCAGGCGCAGCTCATCCTCGACATGAAGAAGCGCCTCGCCGAGATCACCGCGAAGGCGACCGGCAAGACCGTCGAGCAGGTCAACGAGGACGGCGACCGCGACCGCTGGTTCAGTGCCGAGGAGGCACTCGCCTACGGCTTCGTCGACCACATCCGCTCCTCGGCGACCGACGTCGCCGGCGGCGGCGGAACCGCCACCGACAGCTGAGCCACCGACGCGCCGAGAGATCAGGAAGAGACAATGAACACACCCACCTTCGGCGGGACGGCCTTCGGCTCCGGAGCCGCGCCCTCCTCCCGCTACATCCTCCCCACGTTCGAGGAGCGCACGGCCTACGGCTACAAGCGCCAGGACCCCTACGCGAAGCTCTTCGAGGACCGCATCATCTTCCTCGGCGTGCAGGTCGACGACGCGTCGGCGGACGACATCATGGCCCAGCTCCTCGTGCTCGAGAGCCAGGACCCGGACCGCGACATCGTGATGTACATCAACTCGCCCGGTGGCTCCTTCACCGCGATGACGGCGATCTACGACACGATGCAGTACATCCGCCCGCACATCCAGACGGTCGTCCTCGGTCAGGCCGCGTCGGCCGCAGCGGTGCTCACCGCCGCCGGCACACCGGGCAAGCGCCTGGCGCTGCCGAACGCGCGGATCCTCATCCACCAGCCCGCCGTGCAGCAGGGCGGGGGCCAGGCCTCGGACATCGAGATCCAGGCCGCCGAGATCATGCGCATGCGCGAGTGGCTCGAGAAGACGCTGTCCTTCCACTCCAACCGCTCCCCGGAGCAGGTCAAGAAGGACATCGACCGCGACAAGATCCTCGGCGCCGACGACGCGCTCGAGTACGGACTGATCGACCAGATCCTGACCAGCCGCAAGGGCGTTCCCGCCCTCACGGTCTAGGCCGGGAGACCGACCGATCGTCGAAGGGCCGGGAGGCGGAGCGATCCGCCGCCCGGCCCTTCCGCGTGCCGGGGGCCGATCCGCGCCCCCGTCACGTAGCAAACCGACACGCGGGAGGCAATGGCCCGCCGATCCGGCCCGCCTGCCGAGCCCTCTCTCCTCAGCGGCTAGGCTCGGACACGAGTTCGGTGGTTCCGCATGACCGTCGGCGCTCTGCGAGTCGCCCGGGGGCACCGTCGCCCGAGGGCCGTGGAATCCGCCGGAATCGACGCGCGACACGACCGAGGCACGACAAGACCGACGCACGACAAGGAAGTGGGGCATCCCCGTGGCACGTATTGGCGAAAGCGCCGACCTGCTGAAGTGCTCGTTCTGCGGCAAGAGCCAGAAGCAGGTCCAGCAGCTCATCGCCGGTCCCGGCGTCTACATCTGCGACGAGTGCGTCGAGCTGTGCAACGAGATCATCGAGGAGCGCCTCTCCGAGTCGAGCGAGGAGACGAGCCACGAGTTCGACCTCCCGAAGCCGAAGGAGATCTTCGGTTTCCTCGAGGAGTACGTGATCGGCCAGGAGCAGGCCAAGCGCGCCCTCGCCGTCGCGGTCTACAACCACTACAAGCGCGTGCGGGTGCGCAACACCATCACCGCCGCGGATGCGATCCACGACGAGATCGAGATCGCCAAGAGCAACATCCTGCTGATCGGCCCGACCGGCTGCGGCAAGACCTACCTGGCGCAGACGCTCGCCAAGCGGCTGAACGTCCCGTTCGCGGTGGCCGACGCGACCGCGCTGACCGAGGCGGGCTACGTCGGCGAGGACGTCGAGAACATCCTCCTCAAGCTCATCCAGGCCGCGGACTACGACGTCAAGCGCGCCGAGACCGGCATCATCTACATCGACGAGGTCGACAAGATCGCCCGCAAGGCCGAGAACCCCTCCATCACCCGCGACGTCTCGGGCGAGGGCGTGCAGCAGGCGCTGCTCAAGATCCTCGAGGGCACCGTCGCCTCGGTGCCGCCGCAGGGCGGGCGCAAGCACCCGCACCAGGAGTTCATCCAGATCGACACGACGAACGTGCTGTTCATCGTGGCGGGCGCCTTCGCCGGCCTGGAGGACATCATCTCCTCGCGCGCCGGCAAGCGCGGCATCGGCTTCGGCGCCCCGCTGCACAACAAGCAGGACGAGATCAACATCTTCAGCGAGGTCCTCCCCGAGGACCTGCACAAGTTCGGTCTGATCCCGGAGTTCATCGGTCGCCTCCCCGTGGTCACGACGGTCACCCAGCTCGACCAGGTCGCGCTGATGCAGATCCTGACCGAGCCGCGCAACGCGCTGGTGAAGCAGTACCAGCGGATGTTCGAGATCGACGGCGTCGAGCTCGAGTTCGACCGCGGGGCGCTCGAGGCGATCGCCGACCTGGCCGTCCTCCGGCAGACCGGTGCCCGCGGCCTCCGCGCCATCCTCGAGGAGGTGCTCGGGCCGATCATGTTCGAGGTCCCGTCCTCTGAGGAGGTGGCCCGCGTGGTCGTCACCCGCGCCGCCGTGCTCGACAACGCCGCGCCGACGATCGTGCCTCACGCGCCGCGCCGCCAGGAGAAGAGCGCCTGAGCTTCGTGCTCTGACGCTGCGGACTGACGCGGCGCGCGACCAGTTCGCGCGGATTGGCCCGGAGTTCCGGCGCTCGGCCGAGGCGGGGTTCCCTACTCTGGCGGAGCGCGTCGCCGATGCGCCCACCGGGGTCGTTCTCCGGGCGGATCAGCGACCGGAGGCACTCCCATCGTCCAGCCGCTCCTCGCCGGGATCGTCGCCGCGCTCACCGGCTTCTCGTCCTCGTTCGCGATCGTCCTTGCGGGGGTCGTCGCCGTCGGCGCGACCGACGCGCAGGCGGCGTCCGGCCTCCTCGCCGTCTGCGTGCTGCAGGGCGTGCTCTGCATCGTCCTGAGCCTGCGCTACCGCGTGCCGATGACCTTCGCCTGGAGCACCCCGGGCGCCGCGCTGCTCGCCGCCACCGCGACGCTGCCGGGCGGCTTCGATCGTGCGGTCGGCGCCTTCCTCGTCGCGTCGGCGCTGATCGTGGTGACCGGTCTGTGGCCGGCCCTCGGGAGGCTCGTGGCGCGGATCCCGCGGCCGCTCGCCAACGCGATGCTCGCGGGCATCCTCTTCCCGCTCGTGCTCGCGCCGGTGCGGGCCGCCGTCGCCATCCCGCTGCTCGCGCTGCCGGTCATCGCGCTCTGGCTGATCCTGCTGCGCCTCCTGCCGCGCTGGGCGGTGCCGGCGTCGATCGCCCTCGCGATCGTGCTGCTGCTCGTCACGGACGGCGCGGCGCTGGCGGGAGCGCCGCTGCTGCCGGTGCCCGAGTTCGTGCCCCCGGTCTTCGAGATCGGCGCGATCGTCGGCATCGGCCTGCCGCTCTACGTCGTCACGATGGCGGGGCAGAACATCCCGGGGATCGCCGTGCTGTCGAGCTTCGGCTTCGAGACGCACTCGCGCCCGGCGATCGTCTCGACCGGGTTCGCGTCGGGCGTCTCCGCGGTGTTCGGGGGAGTGCCCGTCAACTACGCGGCGCTGAGCGCGGCTCTCACCGCGGGGCCGGAGGCGTCCCCGGAGCCGGAGCGGCGCTGGATCGCCTCGGTGTCGGCGGGCGCCTCCTACCTCGTGCTCGGCGCCGTCGCCGGGGCCGCCGCGGCGCTCGTCTCGTCGGCGAGCCCGCTGCTGATCGAGGCGGTCGCGGGGCTGGCTCTGCTCGGCGTGTTCGTGTCGTCGGTCCAGGCCGCGGTCGAGGACGCGCGCCTGCGCCTGCCCGCGGCGGCGACCCTGCTCGTCACGGCGTCGGGCATCGCGGTCGCCGGCATCGGCTCCGCGTTCTGGGGCCTCGTGGTGGGACTGATCGTCCTGGCCTGGCTGCGTCCGCGCCGGGCCGCCCGGCATGGCTGACCCGACGAGGGCCGCCATTGCGCGGCCTGTCAGCGGGACGGTGCTCCTCGCGCCCGGCTAGGCGAGACCGCGGCGCCGCAGCAGCGGCTCGGTGCGCGCATCGCGACCGCGGAACTCGCGATAGGCGACGAGCGGATCGCGCGAGCCGCCGATCTCGAGGATCCGCCGCCGGAACCGCTCGCCGGCCGCGCGGTCGAGCCCGCCGTTCTCGGCGAACCACTCGACCGTGTCGGCGTCGAGGATCTCGCTCCAGATGTAGGAGTAGTAGCCCGCCGAGTAGCCGCCCGAGAACACGTGCTTGAAGAAGGTGCTGCGGTAGCGCGGCGGGACGGCGGAGATCAGCAGTCCGGCGGCGTCCAGTGCTCCCGCCTCGAAGGCGGTGACGTCGACCCGGGGCGCCGAGGCCGGCGTCTCGTGCCAGGCCAGGTCGAGCAGCGCGGCCGCGAGGTACTCGGTCGTCGCGAAGCCCTCGCCCCACAGCGCTGCTGCCTCGAGCCGCTCGATCACGGCGGTCGGCAGCGGCTCGCCGGTGTCGATGCGGCGGGCGTAGGCGGGCAGGAGCTCCGGGTGCCGGATCCACATCTCGTTGACCTGGCTGGGGAACTCGACGAAGTCGCGGAACACGCTCGTGCCGCCGAAGCGGGGGTAGCGCGTGGTCGCGAAGAGCCCGTGCAGCGCGTGCCCGAACTCGTGGAAGAGCGTCTCGACCTCGTCGAAGCTGAGGAGCGCGGGCTCGCCCTCGCCCGGTGCGGAGATGTTGAGGGTGTTCACGACGACGGCGGAGTCGCCGAGGAGCGTCGTCCGCGTCCGCAGCGAGTTCATCCAGGCGCCGCCCCGCTTCGAGTCGCGCGTGAAGGGGTCGAAGAGGAAGAGGCCGAGGGGCGTGCCGTCCTCCTCGGCGACCTCGAAGACGCGCACGTGCGCGCTGTGCCCGACCAGGTCGGTCCGCTCCGTGAAGCCGATGCCGTAGAGCCCGGTGGCGGCGGCGAAGACGCCCTCGTGCAGGACGCGCTCGAGCTCGAAGTACGGCCGCAGGGCACTGGAGTCGACGGAGTAGCGGGCGGCGCGGACGCGCTCCTCGTAGTAGGCGCGATCCCAGGCCTCGAGCGCGAAGCGCGGCTGCCCCGCCGCGTCCTGCTCCGCATCCGCCTGCTCCTGCATCTGCTGCAGCTCGGCGCGGGCGTTGCGGGCGGCCGGCACGGCCAGCTCCTCGAGGAGAGCGCGCACGCGCTCGGGGGTGCCGGCCGTCTGGCCGGAGATCACGAACTCCGCGTGCGAGGAGAAGCCCAGCAGTGCGGCCCGCTCAGCGCGCAGGGCGACGATGTCGAGCAGGAGCTCGCGGTTGTCGTGCGGTCCGCCCTCGCCGGCGCGGCCGAGCGAGGCGCGCAGGATCCGCTCGCGGACGGAGCGGTCGTGCAGCCGGGCGAGCCACGGGTGCCCGGAGTAGAGCGGGAGGGTCACCAGGAAGCCGTCGACGCCCCGGTCGGCCGCGGCCCGGGCGGCGGCGGAGACCTCGGAGGCGTCGAGCCCGTCGAGCTCCTCGGGGTGCGCCAGAAGCACGGCCCGCTCGTTGGTGTCGGCGAGCAGTTTCTTGTCGAACCGCGTGGTGAGGCTGGAGAGCTGCTCGTTCAGTGCGCTGAGCCGCGACTTGCCGTCGTCGTCGAGGAGCGCGCCGGCGCGCTCGAAGCGCAGGAGCACGCGCTCGAGCAGGTACGCGGTCTCGTCGTCCAGGGCGAGCTCGGCGGCGCGGTCAGCCAGGGCGCGGACTCGGGCCGACAGGCGCGGATCGAGGGTGATCGCGTCGTCGTGCGCGGCGAGCAGGGGAGCGAGCTCCTCCTCCACGGCGTCGGTCAGGGGAGTGCGGTCGGACGCGGCGACGGTGAAGAAGACCCCGCTGACCCGGCGCAGCTCACGGCCCGAGCGCTCGAGGGCGACCAGCGTGTTCTCGACGGTCGGCTCGTCGGGGGAGGAGGCGATCGCCTCGATCTCCGCCCGGTGGCGGCGCAGCGCCTCGTCGAACGCGGGGCGGTAGGCCTCCGGATCGACGGCGGCGAAGTCCGGCAGCCCGTGCGGCAGGCCGCTCGGCTCGAGGAGGACGGCGACGGCGGCGGAGGTGCTCATCCTGCGAGCCTAGGCGCGGGGGACCGGCACGCTCGTCGTGCTCGCGTCGCGTCGGCGGGTCTCGATACGCCCCTGCGGGGCTACTCGACCAGCATGGACCGGACACCGCTCGCGCGGTGACGACCCGGTCGAGCCGGTCGAGCAGCCCGCGCGGCAGGCTCCTCCATGCTGATCGAGTAGCCCGCGCAGCGGGCGTATCGAGATCCACCCGCCCGACTACGCGGACCGGAGCGTCAGCCCCAGTCGTCGTCCTCGCCCTCGACCCGGCCCTGGGGCTGGGTGATGTAGGCGGCGTCCTCGTCCGGGCGGTAGGTGATGGTCGTGCCGTCGTCCAGCTCGAGGACAGGCTTGCCCTCGAGCCAGGTGAGCGTCCAGCGCCAGTTCCCGGTGTCCGTCCCCGCGGTGGCGAGCTCGCCCTCCACGTCGCGGACGGCGGTGACGACGATCTCCGGCAGGGTGGTCGGCGTGTCCCCGCCGACAGGCCAGCGTGTTCCGAGCTGCATGGTGGTGGTCCTCTCGAGGGAAGGGCGGGAGCGGGCCTGCGCCCGCTCCCGGGGATGTCAGGCGGTCGGCTCGGTCTCGAGCTCGATCCGCACGGCGAGCGCGTCGCCCTCGGCGAAGTCGAGCGTGGCGATGCGGCCGACGGCGGCGAGGTCGCCCGCGGCGAGCCGCAGCGACGCGACGAGCTCGGCAGGCGCGGTCACGACCGCCGAGCGGGCCGGCGTCTTCTGCGAGGCCTTCGCATCCGTCTTCGCGCGGCGGATCGCGGTGAGGACCGTGCTCGCGGCGGCGAGGACCGCCGGGTCGCCGCCCAGCGCGCCCTGCTCCGGCCAGGGCTGCACGTGCACCGAGCCCTCGTGCGACCAGGACCAGGTCTCCTCGACCGCGAACGGGATGAACGGCGCGAAGAGCCGCTGCAGCACGTCGAGGGCCCGGTGCAGGGCGGCGGCCGCGGAGGCGCCGTCCTCGCCGTAGGCGCGCTCCTTCACGAGCTCCAGGTAGTCGTCGCAGAACGTCCAGAAGAACGCCTCGGTCGTCTCGAGCGCGCGGGCGTGGTCGTAGTTCTCCAGCGCGGTCGTCGCGTCGGCCACCACGCCGTCGAGGGCGGCGAGCATGCTCAGGTCCAGCGGGTCGGTCACCTCGGCGCCCTCGGGCAGCGGGAAGCCGTGGATGAACTTCGCCGCGTTGAGGACCTTGATCGCCAGGCGGCGGCCGATCTTGATCTGCGTCGGGTTCTGCGGGTCGAACGCCGCGTCGGTGCCCAGGCGCGAGGACGCGGCCCAGTAGCGCACCGCGTCCGAGCCGTGCTGCTCGAGCATCCCGGCCGGGGTGACGACGTTGCCCTTCGACTTCGACATCTTCTTGCGGTCCGGGTCGACGATGAAGCCGGAGACGGTGGCGGTGCTCCACGGCGCGCGGCCGTCCTCGAGCTGCGAGCGGAGCAGGGTCGAGAACAGCCAGGTGCGGATGATGTCCTGACCCTGCGGGCGCAGGTCGTAGGGCGCCACGAGCTGCCAGAGCTCGTCGTCGCGCTCCCAGCCGCCGGCGAGCTGCGGGGTGAGCGACGAGGTCGCCCAGGTGTCCATCACGTCGAGCTCGCCCTGGAAGCCGCCGGCGACGCCGCGCTGGTCCTCCGAGTAGCCGGGAGCCGCGTCCGAGGACGGGTCGACGGGCAGCGCCGACTCGTCGGGCACGATCGGCGCGTCGAACACCGGGTTGCCGTCGCCGTCGAGCGGGTACCAGACCGGGATCGGCACGCCGAAGAAGCGCTGGCGCGAGATCAGCCAGTCGCCGGCGAGGCCGTTCACCCAGTTCTCGTAGCGCACGCGCATGAACTCGGGCACGAACCGCACGTCGCGGCCGAGCTCGAGCAGGCGCTCCTTCAGCGCGGCGTCGCGGGCGCCGTTGACGATGTACCACTGGCGGGTCGACACGATCTCGAGCGGCTTGTCGCCCTTCTCGAAGAACTTGACCGGGTGCACGATCGGGCGGGGCTCGCCGACCATCTCGCCCGACTCGGTGAGGAGCGCGACCACGGTCTGCTTCGCCGAGAACACGGTCTTGCCGGCCAGCTGCGCGTAGGCGGCGCGGCCGGCCTCGCTCTCGATCGCGGCGGGCGCCTCGGAGATCAGGCGGCCGTCGAAGCCGATGACGGCGCGGTTGGGCAGGTCGAGCTCGCGCCACCACACCACGTCGGTCAGGTCGCCGAAGGTGCAGATCATCGCGATGCCCGAGCCCTTGTCCTTCTGCGCGAGGTGGTGCGCGAGCACCGGCACCTCGACGTCGAAGAGCGGGGTGCGCACGGTGCTGCCGAAGAGCGCCTGGTAGCGCTCGTCGTCCGGGTGCGCGACGAGGGCGACGCAGGCGGGGAGCAGCTCGGGGCGGGTGGTCTCGATGAAGACGTCCTCCGCGCCGTCGCGGTGGAAGCCGATCCGGTGGTAGGCGCCGGGCTGGTCCTTGTCCTCCAGCTCGGCCTGCGCGACCGCGGTGCGGAAGGTGATGTCCCAGAGCGTGGGCGCCTGCGCCTGGTAGGCCTCGCCGCGGGCGAGATTGCGCAGGAACGCGCGCTGGGAGGCGGCCTGCGACTCCTCGCCGATGGTGCGGTAGCTCTGGGTCCAGTCGACCGAGAGGCCGAGGGTGCGCCAGAGGTCCTCGAACTGCTTCTCGTCCTCGACGGTGAGCCGCTCGCAGAGCTCGATGAAGTTGCGGCGCGAGATCGGCTTCTGGTCGGCCGCCTTGCTGCTCTTGTTGTCGCCGCCCTCGAACGGAGGGACGAAGTCGGGGGTGTAGGGGAGCGTCGGGTCGCAGCGCACGCCGTAGTAGTTCTGCACGCGGCGCTCGGTGGGCAGGCCGTTGTCGTCCCAGCCCATCGGGTAGAAGACGCTCTTGCCGCGCATGCGCTGGAAGCGCGCGACGACGTCGGTGTGCGTGTAGGAGAAGACGTGCCCGATGTGCAGCGAGCCGGACGCCGTCGGCGGCGGGGTGTCGATGGAGTAGACGTCCTCGCGGGCGAGCCCGGTGCGATCGAAACGGTAGGTGCCGTCCGTCTGCCAGACGAGGCCCCACTTGCTCTCGAGGCCCTCGAGGGCGGGCTTGGCGGGGAGGCGGTCGGCGACGGTCATGGTTCTCCGGTTCGATATGGGCGGCACCGCGTCGGTGGTGATGATGCCTGGATGGGGGCGCTCGGAGCTGATCGCTCAACGGCCGCGACGATCCTACCGCGGGGGCGGACCCGCCCGGCGGAGGGCGCCGGTCAGGCGAGGACGGGCGCGAAACCGCGGCAGACCGGCGTGAGCGCCTCGTCGAGATAGGGCACCAGCTCCCCGCGGGTGGGTCCGGCGGCGGCCCAGGCCTGCACGGCCGACACCGCCGCGCCGACACTCGCGTAGGCGGCGGCGTTCGCCACGTGCGCGGGCAGCGGGCGCGAGGACCGGGCCACGACGAAGTCCGCGAGGATCGCCGCCTGCCGCGTCAGCCGCGACAGCGCGGAGGCCTGCAGCTCGTGCACGCTGCCGATCAGCTCGCTCTGGGTGAGCGCCCACGGCACGCTCGACGGACCGAAGCCTGCGCCGACCGCGAGCAGGGCGCCGCGCAGGGCGTCCATCGCGGGCGCGTCAGGAGCCGCCGCCGCGAGCGCCGCGGGCAGCTCGGCCAGGCGGTCGTCGACGAGCACCCAGAAGACGTCGCTCTTCGACGAGAAGTAGTTGAAGAAGGTGTTGCGCGAGACGCCGGCGCGCTGGGCGATCTGCTCGATCGTGGTGCCCGCGTAGCTCTGCTCCACGAAGAGATCGAGGGCCGCGTCCTCGAGCATCGACCGGGACGACGCGCGGGGCCGGCCGCGGGTCGCCGCCCGCGCGCCCTGCGTCCCGGCTCCTGCTGCCTGCGCCATGACCGCCTCCACCCTGCCCGGCGACCGCCGACGCGCTAGGATATCGGCTGGACGACTTCGACCCGGCCATCACCGGTGAGTCTCCGGAAGAACAGCCCGGCTCCGGCCGCGGCCCAGTAGACCCGGACGGGTACGGCCCGTGACAGCCGATCGAGTGGGAACGACCAGGGTCAGCCCGACGAGGGCCGGCCGTGGGCGGTTCAAGCGAGGTGGTACCGCGACCCGGCCCGGGGTCTGAGATCCGGGCGGGCCGTCCTCGTGCAGACCAGCAGCACTGCCAGGAGACCGCACGTGACCTACCCCCTGACCCCGCCGACCCCCCGCGGCCCCGAGAGCACCGACCCCGAGAGCACCGGTTCCGCCTTCGGCCGCGGCGTCCCCGCGTCGCCGCGCTTCCCCGAGATCGAGGAGAAGGTCCTCGCCTACTGGAAGGCCGACGACACCTTCCAGGAGTCGATCCGCTCCCGCGAGGGCGCGCCCGAGTGGGTGTTCTACGACGGCCCGCCGTTCGCCAACGGCCTGCCGCACTACGGGCACCTGCTCACCGGCTACGCCAAGGACGTCTTCCCCCGCTTCCAGACCATGCGCGGCAAGCAGGTCCACCGCCGCTTCGGCTGGGACACGCACGGCCTGCCCGCCGAGCTCGAGGCGGAGCGGCAGCTCGGCATCACCGACAAGTCCCAGATCGAGGAGATGGGCGTCGCCGCGTTCAACGCCGCGGCGAAGGAGTCGGTGCTGCGCTACACGGGGGAGTGGCAGGACTACGTCACCCGCCAGGCGCGCTGGGTCGACTTCGACAACGACTACAAGACCCTCGACCCCTCCTTCATGGAGTCCGTCATCTGGGCCTTCAAGCAGCTCTACGACAAGGGCCTGGCCTACGAGGGCCACCGCGTCCTGCCCTACTGCTGGCGCGACCAGACCCCGCTCTCGAACCACGAGCTGCGGATGGACGACGACGTCTACAAGATGCGCCAGGACCAGACGGTCACGGTCACCTTCCCGCTCGTCGGCGAGACCGCCGAGGCGCTGAGTCTGACCGCCGTCCGCGCGCTGGCCTGGACGACGACCCCGTGGACCCTCCCGACCAACGCCGCGCTCGCCGTCGGCCCCGACATCGAGTACGCCGTGCTGGCCGCCGGGCCGAACGGCGCCGCCGACGGCAAGGGCGAGCCGGAGGAGCGCGAGCTCTCGGCCGAGTACCTCCTGGCGATCGACCAGGTCGGCGCCTACGCGAAGGACCTCGGCTACGAGGACGCGGAGTCGGCGCTGGCCGCCGTCTCGCGCACGCACCGCGGCAGCGAGCTCGAGGGCATCAGCTACGACCGCCTCTGGGACCACTACGCCGACGCCGAGCAGTGGGGCACGCAGAACGCGTGGCGCATCCTCGTCGCCGACTACGTGACCACGAGCGAGGGCACCGGCATCGTGCACCAGGCCCCCGCCTACGGCGAGGACGACCAGAAGGTCTGCGAGGCGGCGGGCATCCCCGTCATCATCTCCGTCGACGACGGCGGCCGCTTCCTGCCGCAGATCAGCGAGGTCGCCGGCCTGCAGGTCTTCGAGGCCAACAAGCCGCTCACGCAGCTCCTGAGGGCGCAGCACCGCCTGCTGCGCCAGGCCAGCTACGAGCACAGCTACCCGCACTGCTGGCGCTGCCGGAACCCGCTGATCTACAAGGCCGTCTCGAGCTGGTTCGTCCGCGTGACCGCGATCCGCGACCGGATGGAGGAGCTCAACCAGGAGATCACCTGGGTCCCCGAGAACGTCAAGGACGGCCAGTTCGGCAAGTGGCTCTCCGGCGCGCGCGACTGGTCGATCAGCCGCAACCGCTACTTCGGCTCGCCGATCCCCGTCTGGAAGAGCGACGACGCGGAGTACCCGCGCATCGACGTCTACGGCTCGCTCGACGAGCTGGAGCGCGACTTCGGCGTGCGTCCGGAGGATCTGCACCGCCCCTTCATCGACGAGCTCACCCGCCCGAACCCCGACGACCCGACCGGCCGCTCCACGATGCGCCGCATCAGCGACGTGCTCGACGTGTGGTTCGACTCCGGGTCGATGCCGTTCGCGCAGGTGCACTACCCGTTCGAGAACTCGGACTGGTTCGACTCGCACAACCCGGCCGACTTCATCGTCGAGTACATCGGGCAGACCCGCGGCTGGTTCTACACGCTGCACGTGCTCTCGACCGCGCTCTTCGACCGGCCCGCCTTCCGCAACGTCGTGAGCCACGGCATCGTGCTCGGCAACGACGGCCAGAAGATGTCCAAGTCGCTGCGCAACTACCCCGACGTGGCCGAGGTCTTCGACCGCGACGGCTCGGACGCGATGCGCTGGTTCCTGATGTCGAGCCCGGTGCTGCGCGGCGGCAACCTGGTCGTGACGGAGGAGGGGATCCGCGAGGGCGTGCGCCAGGTGCTGCTGCCGCTGTGGAACACCTGGTACTTCTTCTCGCTCTACGCCAACGCCTCCGCGGACGGCGAGGGCTACAGCGCCCGGCGCCGGACCGACTCCGAGGACGTGCTGGACCGCTACCTGCTGGCCAAGACGCACGATCTCATCGAGACGGTCACCGGCCACCTCGAGGCGCTCGACTCCACCCTCGCGGCGGCGGCGCTGCGCGACTTCGCCGACGTGCTGACCAACTGGTACGTCCGCCGCTCGCGCGACCGCTTCTGGCAGGGCGTCGATGCGGAGGGCCGCGGCACCGACGCGTTCGACACGCTCTTCACCGTGCTCGAGACCGTCTGCCGGGTGGCCGCGCCGCTGCTCCCGCTGATGACCGAGGAGATCTGGCAGGGCCTGACCGGCGGGCGCAGCGTGCACCTGGCCGACTGGCCCGACGCGGCCGAGTTCCCGGTGGACGAGACGCTGGTGCACGCGATGGACGCCGTCCGCGGCATCTCGTCGACGGCGCTCTCGCTGCGCAAGCAGGCCGGCCTCCGCGTCCGCCTGCCCCTCGCCCGGCTCACCGTGGTGGTCGACGACGCCGCCGAGCTGGCGCCGTTCGAGGCGATCCTCCGCGACGAGCTGAACGTCAAGGAGGTGACGCTGGTGCCGCTCGTCGAGTCCAGCGCCGCCGACTACGGCGTCACCTCGCGCCTCTCGGTCAACGCGCGTGCCGCCGGCCCCCGACTCGGCAAGGGCGTGCAGACGGTCATCAAGGCCGCCAAGGCGGGCGACTGGAGCGAGAGCGACGGCGTCGTCACCGCCGGCGGCGTCGAGCTGGCCGAGGGCGAGTACGAGCTCATCCTCGAGGTCGGCGGCGCCGGAGCGGACGACCGCGCGATCGCACTGCTCCCGCGGGGCGGCTTCGTGCTCCTCGACACGGCGACCACTCCGGAGCTCGAGGCCGAGGGCCTGGCCCGCGACCTCATCCGCGCCGTCCAGGACGCCCGGAAGGCCGCCGGACTCGAGGTCAGCGACCGCATCGAGCTCGAGATCGTCCTCGACGAGATGAGCATGGCGGCCCTCGAGCCGCACGCGCTGTGGATCGCGGAGGAGACCCTCGCGACCGGCTTCGCGTTCGCCCCGCTCACCAGGGCGCTGGAGGGCGGCGAGGGTGCGATCACCTTCGGCCCCGCCGGCACCGCCATCATCCGCGTCGAGAAGGTGGAGGCCTCCGATGTCTGATCCGAAGGACCACTCCGACGAGGACGCCGAGCTCGCGCGCGCGGCGGCCGACGCCGTCTACGCGAGCCTGCTCGAGCGCCTCGGCGAGGCGAGCCCCCGCCCGCGTCTCGCGCCGACCCGCCGGGCCGTCGAGTACCTCGGCGACCCGCAGCGGGCCTACCCCGTCATCCAGGTCGCCGGCACCAACGGCAAGACCTCGACCAGCCGGATGATCGAGAGCCTGCTCCGCGCCCACGGGCTCCGGGTCGGCCTCTTCACCAGTCCGCACCTCGAGCGCTTCAACGAGCGCATCGTGATCGACGGCGAGCCGATCTCGGACGTCGGCCTCGCGACGAACTGGATCGACGTCGAGCCCTACCTCGCCCTGACCGACGCCGAGCTCGTCGAGCAGGGCGAGAGCCCGCTCTCGTTCTTCGAGGCGATCACGGTGCTGGCCTACGCCGCCTTCGCCGACGCACCGGTGGACGTCGCCGTGGTCGAGGTCGGGATGGGCGGCGAGTGGGACTCGACCAACGTCGCGGACGCGCAGGTCGCGGTGTTCACGCCGATCGCGCTCGACCACACCCGCCAGCTCGGCGCGACGATCGAGGAGATCGCGCGCACGAAGTCCGGCATCGTGAAGCCGCTCGCCGCCGTCGTCTCGGCGAAGCAGTCGAGCGAGGCGGAGGCGGTGCTGCGGAACGCGGCCGAGGCCACCGAGTCGACCATCGTGTTCGAGGGCACCGACTTCGACGTCGAGTCGACCACGGTCGCCGTGGGCGGCCAGCTGATCTCCGTCCGCGGGCTCGTCACCCGCTACGAGCAGCTGCTGCTGCCGTTCTTCGGCGACCACCAGGCCGAGAACGCGGCGGTCGCGATCGCTGCGGTCGAGTCCTTCCTCGGCGGCGGCACGCAGGAGCTCACCGGGAACGTCCTCGACGAGGGCTTCGCCGCGGCGACCTCGCCCGGCCGCCTCCAGATCGTGGGCCAGTCCCCGCGCACGGTCGTCGACGCCGCGCACAACCCGCACGGCGCCGCCTCCCTCGCCGCCGCGATCGAGCGCTACTTCGACTTCGACCGCGTCACCGCGGTGATCGGCGTCCTCGCCGAGAAGGACGCGGAGGGCATCCTGCGCGCCCTGCTCCCGGTCGTCGACGAGCTGATCGTGACGACCGCGCCGAGTGATCGCGCGGTCCCGGCGACCGAGCTCGCCGAGCTCGCCCGCACCGTGTTCCCGGCCGAGTCCGTCCGCGTCGCGGACGACCCGCACGGCGCGCTCACCGCCGGCCGCCTGCTCGCCGCCCGCACCGACAAGGGCGCGCTGCTCGTCACGGGCTCGATCACCCTCGTCGGCCGGACGATCACCGTCGCGCGCGACGAGAACTGGCTCGGCGCGTGAGGGCCGGTCGTCCCCGCCGGACCAGGACCGTCCGCGAGAGCCTCGGCTCGATCGTCCTCGGCTTCGAGGCGGTCATCGTCTTCCTCGCGACCCTCGTGGCGTTCGGGCTCAAGGTCGCCGACCCGGTCGTCGTCCTCGTCGGCGGCGCCGTGGTCTGCCTCGCCCTCGTCGCGACCCTCGGCCTGCTGAACCGCCCCGCCGGCTTCCGGATCGGCTGGGTCCTCCAGTTCGTTATCGTGGCCACCGGTGTCCTGGTCCCGATCATGTTCGTCATCGGAGCGGCGTTCGTCGCCCTGTGGACGTACTGCATGGTCACCGGCACCAAGCTCGACACCCAGAACCGCCGCGCGGCGGACGGGCCCACCGATCCCACCCCCACCTAAGGAGACCGCTGAACCATGGCCATCCAGGAGACCCTCGTCCTCGTCAAGCCCGACGGCGTCGCCCGCAACCTCACCGGTGAGATCCTCCGCCGCATCGAGGCGAAGGGCTACTCGCTCGTCGACATCAAGCTCGTCGAGGCCGACCGCGAGCTGCTCGCCGCGCACTACGCCGAGCACGAGGGCAAGCCGTTCTACGAGCCCCTCGTCGAGTTCATGGAGAGCGGCCCGATCGTCGCCCTCCGCATCGCCGGCGACCGCGTCATCGAGGGCTTCCGCTCCCTCGCCGGCACGACCGACCCCACCACCGCCGCTCCCGGCACCATCCGCGGCGACCTCGGCCGCGACTGGGGCCTCAAGGTCCAGCAGAACCTCGTGCACGGGAGCGACGGTGTTGACTCCGCGGAGCGCGAGCTCGCGCTCTGGTTCGCGTAGCGAACCGCCGCGCGAGCTCGCGCTCCGCGGTGTTTCGCGGTGATCCGCGAAACCGCGGTCGGCTCTCGTAGGCGGTCGCGGTTCGTGGAGCGTCCTGCGCTCGGCGACGGGAAAGCGCTGACACGCGCTTTCCCGGATGCGCCTCCGAGGCGGTCGCCCGGCGGCTCCAGCCCTGACCTCCTCGACGAGGCCAGCCGCGCTGATCGAGGGCGCGTGCCGCGGCCCCTGTTGATCGAACAGCGCGTGCGGCGGCCCGTGCTGATCGAGCAGCGCGTGGCGCGGCCCCTGCTGATCGGGCGGCGCGTGCCGCGGCCCGTGCTGATCGAGCAGCGCCTGCCGGCACCCATGTCGATCGAGTAGCCCGCGCAGCGGGCGTATCGAGATCCGACGCTGACGGACGCGGGGCGTCGGCTCCGCGCCGGTGGGTCGGCGGGTCTCGATACGCCGCTGCGCGGCTACTCGACCACCATGCGGTGGTGCACCGCCTCTCCTTGCGCCACTTCACCCTTGCCGCAAGCAGCGGGCTTGCGCCGCCCTTGATTCAGCGCGCGCAGTGCGGTGCGCTCCCTGCATGCTGATCGAGTAGCCCGCGCAGCGGGCGTATCGAGATCCACCCCTCCGGGGGCGCCGTCGGCCATCGGCCCGAGAGCTAGAGGTACGACAGCACGTCCAGGCGCACCTGCGCCATGACGGCGATCGCCAGGTAGCAGACGAGCGTGATGAAGGGGACCCAGCCGTAGGCGGCGCCGGCGAAACGGCGGACGGCGCCGGGGACGGGGAGCACGCCCTCCCGCAGGTTCCGCAGCGTCACGAGCCAGAAGCCGGGGATGACGACGGCCCAGGTGAGCATGCACCAGGGGCAGAGCGTCCCGAGGGCGAAGACGCTCGTCGCAACGAGCCAGCCGACGAAGACCAGCGCGAAGACGAAGCCGAGGTTGAACAGCACCCAGAACCAGCGGTCGAAGCGCGCCCCCGCGAGCAGCCCCGCACCCACGACGATCGGCGCGATCCAGGCGGCGATGCCGATCAGCGGGTTGGGGAAGCCGAAGATCGCGCCCTGCGCCGAGTTCAGGTTGGCGCTGCACTGCACGAGGAGGCTGAAGTCGCAGCCGAGGCCCTCCGTGGGGTCCGTGAGCGCCGCGAACTTATCCAGCGTGAGGGCGAACGCCGCGGTCCAGCCGATCACACCGAGCACGATCAGCAGCACCGCGAAGAGCACCGGACGCTGCTGGACGGGGGAGCTCGGCACCTCGGGATCGCTGGACACCGGGGGATTATGGCACGCGCCGAATCGGCGCCTCTGAGAATGCGTGCGATAATCGGAGCCGTCGGCCCGGAAGATCCCGCGCCGACGCGAAGAAGGTTTACCGGGCGAGCACCGGGCCACAGGAGATCGACAGCGTTCCGCGAATGAGCGCGATGCATCCCCACGTGTCGGATAGTCAGTTCCGAGGAGAAGCTGCAACCGGAGTCCTGCGCCACGTGAGCGACGGGACCGGGGGAGCGGAAGGATTCGCGACGGGCCGAGGCCCGTCGCTCGAGAACAGCATCCGGGTCGACGGCGCGGCGCACGACCCGGCCGAGGAGTGCACCAGGAATGGTGGAAGACAACAGCACGAGCGGTTCCGAACCGGACCGCGACGAGCCCCGCAGCGGGGCCAGGAAGATCAGTCGCCTCTTCGGTGGCCGTCGTGCGACCCGACGGACCGGATCGAGCGCATCAGCGACAGGGGAAACGATCATCGACACGAACGAGACCGAGCAGAACGGGTCGGACACGACCGCCGCGGACACGACCGCGGAGGTCGCCGAGACGCAGGAGCCGGTCTCGACCGGCGCCGCGTTCGTCGACGCCGCCGCCGAGACGCCGGCCGACGGCGAGCAGGCCGCCGCGGTGGAGTCCGCGCCGCGCCGCCCGCCGCTGCCGAGCACGTCGCTCCTGTTCCAGGCGCCGATCCTGCCCGACTACGTCCAGCTCACCCCGCTGCCGCCCCGCGGTGCGCCGCTCGGCGTCCGCGAGGAGCGCGACGAGCCGGAGGAGGAGCAGGGCTCCGTCCGCCGCCGGTCGCGCCGCCGCAGCGGCGAGAGCGACCGCGGAGGCAACGACGACCCTGAGAACACCGTCGTCCGGGTCCGTCAGCCGCGCGAGCCCCGCGAGCCGCGGGAGCAGCGCGAGCCCGAGCTCATCACCGAGCCGCAGCGCATCAAGGGCTCGACGCGCCTCGAGGCCAAGAAGCAGCGCCGCCGCGACGGCCGCGACGCCGGCCGCCGGCGCACCGTCGTCACCGAGTCGGAGTTCCTCGCCCGCCGGGAGGCCGTCGACCGCGTCATGGTCGTCCGCTCGAAGGAGGACAGCATCCGCATCGGCGTGCTCGAGGACGGCGTCCTCGCGGAGCACTACGTCGCCCGCTCGCAGGAGGCGTCGCTGATCGGCAACGTCTACCTCGGCCGGGTGCAGAACGTCCTGCCCAGCATGGAGGCGGCGTTCGTCGACATCGGGCGCGGCCGCAACGCCGTGCTCTACTCCGGCGAGGTCGACTGGGACGCGGCGAACAACGCCGGCGGCCCCCGTCGGATCGAGCTCGCCCTCAAGCCCGGCGACCGGGTGCTCGTCCAGGTCACCAAGGACCCGGTCGGCCACAAGGGCGCCCGCCTGACCAGCCAGATCTCTCTTCCGGGCCGCTACCTCGTGTACGTGCCCAACGGCTCGATGAACGGCATCTCGCGCAAGCTCCCGGACACCGAGCGCGCGCGCCTGAAGAAGATCCTCAAGGAGGTCCTCCCGGAGAACGTGGGCGTCATCGTCCGCACCGCCGCGGAGGGCGCCACCGAGGAGCAGCTCACGGTCGACGTCGAGCGCCTCACCGCGCAGTGGACGGCGCTCAGCACGAAGGCCGCCACCGGCCAGGCGCCGGCGCTCCTGCACAGCGAGCCCGATCTGCTCATCAAGATCGTCCGCGACGTCTTCAACGAGGATTTCGAGAAGATGGTGATCGCCGGCGACGACGCCCGCGAGACCATCGAGCTCTACCTCAGCCAGGTCGCTCCCGACCTGCTGGAGCGCGTCGAGGTCCACACCGGCGAGCAGGACGCGTTCGACGAGTACCGCATCACGGAGCAGATCGAGAAGGCGCTCGAGCGCAAGGTCTGGCTGCCGAGCGGCGGCTCGCTCGTGATCGACCGCACCGAGGCCATGACGGTCGTCGACGTGAACACCGGCAAGTTCGTCGGCTCCGGCGGCAACCTCGAGGAAACGGTCACGAAGAACAACCTCGAGGCGGCCGAGGAGATCGTCCGCCAGCTGCGCCTGCGGGACATCGGCGGCATCATCGTCGTCGACTTCATCGACATGGTGCTCGAGTCCAACCGCGACCTCGTGCTGCGCCGCCTCGTCGAGTGCCTGAGCCGCGACCGGACGAAGCACCAGGTCGCCGAGGTCACCTCGCTCGGCCTCGTGCAGATGACGCGCAAGAAGCTCGGCCTCGGACTCCTCGAGACCTTCAGCGAGAACTGCGAGGTCTGCGCGGGCCGCGGCGTCATCGTCCAGCACGACCCCGTGGTCAAGCACCGCTCCACAGCCGCTCCCCAGCAGGAGCGTCGTCGCGGCGGCAAGCCTGCCAACGAGCAGCCCTCGAACGGCCGCGGCGGATCGAACGGCCAGAACGGCGGCGGCCAGAACGGCAACGGCACGAACGGCAACGGCACGAAGCCCGTCAGCACGCACGCCATCACGGACGACGCGAAGAACGCGCTCGCGCAGATCGCCGCGAGCACCATCCACCCCTCGGCCGTCCGCCACGCCGCGGAGGAGGCCGCCGCCCTCGTCGACGAGGCCACGACCGCAGTGGTCGAGCCGGAGTCGCCCGGGCAGCCGGCGGCATCGGTCGAGCAGCCCGCCGAGCAGTCGACGGAGCAGGTCGGCGAGCGCCAGGGCGAGTCGTCCGGTCGTCGCTCCGAGCGGGCTCCCCGGCGTCGCCGCGGTCGCGGAGACCGCGATGCGCGCCAGGAGACGTCCGAGTCCGGCGAGCAGCCGGAGTCCGCGTCGCCCGCGGCCGAGCCGGCTCGGGACAGCGCCGAGGAGCCCGCCGCGGCTCCCGCGGCGCAGACCCCCGTCGTCCCGATCATCGACATTCCGATCCCGCCCGCGCCGATCGTCGCCGAGCGCCGGGTCCGCAGCGAGGTCGCCGAGCACCTGCTCGACTCCGTGCTCGACGCCCTGCCCGCGCCGAAGCAGCCCGGTCAGGGACGCGCCAAGAGCCGTCGCGTCACGACGGCGGCGCTGACCGGTGTCGCGGTCGTGCCGGAGCAGACGCCCCGCCGCGCGCAGTAGGCGCGGCCGCGGAGCTCAGCGCTCCGAGGGATCAGTGGGGCCCGGTGCCCGGCGAGAGCCGGCGGCGGGCCCTCTCCGCGTCCCGGTCCCGGCCCTTGACCCGGAGGCCGCTGGCGCGGAGCCGCTCGACGAGCTCCCGGCTGCCCACCGGCAGCGCTCCCGCCGCGAGCAGCTCCTCGCGGCGCGCGGCGGGGACGTCGTAGTGGTCGAGGTCGAAGCCGCGCTCCGGCAGGCCCACGCGTCGCGCGAAGGCGTGCAGCTCCTCCAGCGACGTGTCGCTGACGAGGTGGGCCCAGAGGGTGTCGTGGGCGGGCCAGCGCGCCGCGTCGAGGAGGATCGCCATCCGTCGATCGTAGGCGGCGCGCCTGCCTGAACGGCCGCCCGTCCTCGACTATCGTGACGGGGTCGCCGGTCGGACGACGCCCCCTCCGGGGCGGCGCGCGTTTGACCGGGGAGCACGGATCCCGTACTCTTGACCGTTGGTGTGGCGCGATCCATGTGCTCACGCAGATTTCCGTTGCCGCTCGACCCCTCAGGGGGTGCGAGCCGCGGTGCCGGTCCCCTCGTCCCGTACGAGAGACGGGTACGACCGGGAAGACCGGGGTCCTCCCCGTCCTTACAAGCCCCGGACAGCGCTTCAGCGCCGTCCAGATGAGAAAACAGGTACGAGAAGTGGTTTACGCAGTTGTGCGCGCCGGTGGCCGGCAGGAGAAGGTCGAGGTCGGCACCATCGTGACGATGGACCGCATCAAGGCCGACGAGAACGGCACCGTGCAGCTGGCTGCCGTGCTCCTCGTCGACGGAGACTCGATCACCTCGGACGCCGCGGCGCTCGAGAAGGTGTCGGTCACGGCCGAGGTGCTCGAGGAGCTCCGCGGTCCGAAGATCATCATCCAGAAGTTCAAGAACAAGACCGGTTACAAGAAGCGCCAGGGGCACCGTCAGGACCTCACGCGCGTCAAGGTCACGGGCATCAAGTAACACCCACACTTCGCTGACCTGCGGCGGGAGCCATCGCTCCGCAGGACATCAGCACGGGGCTGCGGCCCCCCGGTCTCGAGGAGATGAGAAATGGCACACAAGAAGGGCGCAAGCTCCACCCGCAACGGTCGCGACTCGAACGCGCAGCGTCTCGGCGTGAAGCGCTTCGGCGGTCAGGTCGTCAGCGCGGGCGAGATCATCGTCCGCCAGCGCGGCACCCACTTCCACCCCGGCGTGAACGTCGGACGCGGCGGCGACGACACCCTGTTCGCCCTCTCGGCCGGTGCGGTCGAGTTCGGGCAGAAGGGCGGCCGCAAGGTCGTCAACATCGTGGTGGCCGCCGCTTAGGCAGCCTTCCTCGGCCGAGCAGGCACAGGACGCAAGGGGCGGGCTTCGGCTCGCCCCTTGTGCGTTGCGGCGGCACCTCGCCGCAGCGCTCGTCCCCCCGCCCGCCTCGGCACCCGGCGTCGGTCACTCCGACGCCTCCACCTCCCCATCGGACGGAACACACCATGGTCACCTTCGTCGACAACGTCACGCTGCACCTGCGCGCCGGACACGGCGGCAACGGCTGCGTCTCCGTCCGCCGCGAGAAGTTCAAGCCGCTGGCCGGCCCGGACGGCGGGAACGGCGGCCACGGCGGCGACATCGTCCTCGTCGCCGACGCGCAGACCACCACGCTGCTCGCCTACCACCGCCACCCGCACCGCTCCTCCGCCAACGGCGGGCCCGGGATGGGCGACCACCGCGCCGGCGGGAACGGCGACCTCCTCGAGCTGCCCGTGCCGGTCGGCACGGTCGTCAAGTCGCCCACGGGCGAGGAGCTGCTCGACATGGACGAGCCGGGGCTCCGCTTCGTCATCGCCCCCGGCGGTCAGGGCGGCCTCGGCAACGCGTCCCTCGCGACCACCAAGCGCAAGGCCCCCGGCTTCGCGCTGCTCGGCACGCCCGGCTGGGAGGGCGACGTCGTCCTCGAGCTGAAGACCGTCGCCGACGTCGCGCTCGTGGGCTTCCCCTCGGCCGGCAAGTCCAGCCTGGTCGCCGCGATCTCGGCGGCGAAGCCGAAGATCGCCGACTACCCCTTCACGACTCTCGCGCCGAACCTCGGCGTCGTGCAGGCGGGGGAGTCCCGCTACACCGTCGCCGACGTCCCCGGCCTGATCGAGGGCGCGAGTGAGGGCAAGGGCCTCGGGCTCGAGTTCCTCCGCCACGTCGAGCGCTGCACCGCGCTGGTCCACGTGCTCGACTGCGCCACGCTCGAGCCCGGCCGCGACCCGCTGACGGACCTCGACATCATCCTCGGCGAGCTCGCCGCCTACCCGGTCGGCGACGGCCAGCTGCCGCTGCTCGAGCGCCCGCAGCTGATCGCCCTCAACAAGGTCGACGTGCCCGAGGCGCAGGAGCTGGCCGACTTCGTCCGCGCCGACCTCGAGGCCCGCGGCTACCGCGTCTTCGAGATCTCGACCGTCAGCCACTCGGGCCTGCGCCAGCTGACCTTCGCCCTCGGCGAGATCGTCGAGCAGCACCGCCTGGCCCTCGCGGCCGAGCCCAAGCCCGAGCGCATCACCATCCGCCCGCGCGCCGTCGACGAGAAGGACTACGAGATCCGCGTCGAGGGCGGCTCGTACGGCAACGTCTACCGGGTGCTCGGCACGAAGCCGCAGCGCTGGGTCGCGCAGACCGACTTCACCAACGACGAGGCCGTCGGCTTCCTCGCCGACCGGCTCGCGAAGCTCGGCGTCGAGAACGGCCTGTTCTCGGCCGGAGCCGTCGCCGGCTCGACCGTCGTCATCGGCCCGGGCGACGGCGTCGTCTTCGACTGGGAGCCGACGCTCACCTCCACGGCGGAGCTCATCACCGCCCCGCGCGGCACCGACATCCGCCTCGAGGAGAACAACCGCAAGACGCGCAGCGAGCGGCGCGACAACTACCTCGAGCGGATGGACGCCAAGGCGGCCGCCCGCGCCGAGCTCGACCGCGAGCGGCAGGGCGGCGTCTGGCGCGTCTCGGACGAGGACGACCTGGTGGGCGATGCCGAGGAGAGCTGACTCCTCGGCTCGGCGGCGCGGGCGAATACACTGGCCGGATGCCGCAGACGACCCTCGACAGCTCCATCACCGCCAGTAGCGCCCCCGTCGAGGTCCCCGCCGACGACGCCGTGCTGACCGAGCGCTTCGCCGCGTCCCGCACCGCGTCGCGGTCGCTGCGGAGTGCGACGACCGATCTGAAGAACCGCGCCCTCCTCGCGATCGCCGACGCGGTGCGCGGCGGCACGGGGCGGATCGTCCCGGCGAACGAGCGCGATCTGGCGAACGGCCGCGAGAACGGCATGAGCACCGGTCTGCAGGACAGGCTGCGCCTCGACGAGGCGCGGCTGGGCTCGCTCGCCGACGCCGTCGTCGCGGTGGCCGGCCTGGTCGACCCGGTCGGGCAGACCGTGCGCGGCTCGAATCTGCCGAACGGCGCCTCGCTCACGCAGGTGCGCGTGCCGTTCGGTGTCGTCGGCGCGATCTACGAGGCGCGCCCCAACGTCACGATCGACATCGCCGCCCTCGCGCTGAAGAGCGGCAACGCCGTGATCCTCCGCGGCGGCAGCGCGGCCGAGAACACCAACCGCGTCCTGGTCGAGCTGCTCCAGGAGGCCGTCGCCTCCGTCGGCCTGCCCGCCGAGCTGATCCAGACCGTCGACGACTTCGGCCGGGCCGGTGCGAAGGCCCTGATGCGGGCCCGCGGCTACGTCGACGTGCTGGTGCCCCGCGGCAGCGCCGGGCTCATCGAGTCGGTCGTCACCGAGTCGACCGTGCCGGTGATCGAGACGGGCGCCGGAGTGGTGCACGTCTTCCTCGACGCCAGCGCCGACGAGCAGTGGGCCGTCGACATCGTGCACAACGCGAAGACCCAGCGGCCGAGCACCTGCAACGCCCTCGAGACGCTGCTCGTGCACTGCGACGCCGCCGAGCGCCTCCTCCCGCCGGTCGTCGGCCGCCTCGCCGCCGCCGGGGTGACCGTGCACGGCGACGAGCGCGTCCGCGCGATCGTCGCGGACGCCGTGCCCGCCACCGAGGAGGACTGGTCGGCCGAGTACTACTCCCTCGACATCGCCGTCGCGGTCGTCGATGACCTCGACGCGGCGATGGACCACATCGCCCGCTACTCGACCCACCACACCGAGTCGATCGTCACGAACGACCTGCGCAGCGCCGAGCGGTTCCTCGCCGAGGTCGACTCCGCCGTGGTGATGGTGAACGCCTCGACCCGCTTCACCGACGGCGGCGAGTTCGGCTTCGGCGCCGAGGTGGGCATCTCGACGCAGAAGCTGCACGCCCGCGGCCCGATGGGCCTGCCCGAGCTCACGAGCACGAAGTGGCTGCTGCGCGGGGCGGGCCAGATCCGCGCCTAGGCGCGCACGCCCCGCGCGGCGGCGTCCGGGTAGACTCGACGATGCCCTGAGCGGGCATCCCCTATTCCAAGGAGCACCGCATGTCCCTCGTGACGACCGTCCTCGCTGAAGCAGCGCACACCGAGCTGCCCATGCCGACCATCGTCTACGGGCTGATCGCCGTCGTCGCCTTCACCGCCCTCGGCTTCGTCACGTGGAGCTACCGCGACGTCGCCAACCGGCACTCGCACAAGACCGGCGCCGGCTCGCACGACTCCCACGGACACGGCCACTAGGGCGGCGGTCCCGCGATCGTGACCTCCGCGTCCAGCGGAGACCCGCGGCGTCCGCGCATCGGCGTGATGGGCGGCACCTTCGACCCGATCCACCACGGGCACCTCGTCGCCGCGTCCGAGGTGGCGCAGTCGTTCGACCTCGACGAGGTCGTGTTCGTCCCCACCGGTCGGCCCTGGCACAAGAAGACGGTCACGCCGCCGGAGCACCGCTATCTGATGACGGTCATCGCGACCGCGTCGAACCCGCGCTTCACCGTCAGCCGCGTCGACATCGACCGCGTCGGCACGACGTACACGATCGACACCCTGCGCGACATCCACGCCGCACACCCCGACGCCGAGCTGTTCTTCATCACCGGCGCCGACGCCGTCGAGCAGATCCTGAGCTGGAAGGACTACGACGAGCTGTGGGAGCTGGCGCACTTCGTCGCCGTCAGCCGACCCGGTCACGCGCTCTCCGTTTCGGGATTGCCCGCCCAGGACGTATCCTTGTTGGAAATTCCGGCGCTAGCGATTTCCTCGACGGACTGTCGGAGCCGCGTGAACCGGGGTGATCCGGTCTGGTATCTGGTTCCCGACGGTGTCGTCCAGTACATCTCGAAGCACCACCTGTATCGGAGCACGCCATGACAGTTCAGCACGAGGGCGCGCCGCTCACCCGGCGCGAGATCCGCGAGCGCGAGCGAGCCGCCGCCGGCGCCGCACCCGCCGCCGCGCCGACCACCTCCCGCCGCGCCGCGACCGCGTCCGTCACTGCCGCGGGCGACATGCCCGTCCTGACCGCGACGCAGGCTCTCCGCGTCCCGGTCGTCGAGCCGACGCCCGCCACCGAGCCCGAGCTCAGCACCTCCGCCATCGAGGTCGTCCTCCCCGAGGGCGTCGATCGCAGCTCGCTCACCCGCCGCGAGCTCCGAGCCCTGCTCGCGC
Source organism: Rathayibacter sp. VKM Ac-2856 (assembly GCF_013205055.1). GTDB lineage: Bacteria > Actinomycetota > Actinomycetes > Actinomycetales > Microbacteriaceae > Rathayibacter. Next base: position 438,499 of record NZ_JABMLF010000001.1, on the reverse strand, counting down.
AGCAGCAGGCGGAGCAGGTCGCCGCGACCCCCGAGGCCGCGCCGGCCGACGCCGAGCAGGCGGAGCCCGCCGAGGCCGACTCCGCTCCCGAGCAGGGGGAGGAGCCCGCGCCGTCCGGCACCGGTCCGATCGACGCCGTGGTCGAGGAGTCCGAGGAGCCCGAGGAGACCGAGGAGCGCGAGTCGTCCGAGGAGCCCGAGCAGCCCAAGCTCAACACCGCGCTCTTCGCCACGGTCGGTACGCTCGACATCGCGGACGAGAAGGCGACCGAGATCACCGGCAGCTTCCACCCGCCGATCGAGCACCTCGCCATCACCGAGGAGCTCGACAGCAAGTCCAAGGAGGAGGTCGACGCCTCCTTCGACTCCCTCATCGCGAGCGGAGTCGCCGCGACGGGCGCGGTCACCACGACGAACGCCCTGATCCTCCCGACCGCGGGCGACGTCCCGTCCGGCCGCACGGACACCGGCGAGGTGCTCGTCACGGGCTCCTTCGACCTCCCGCGCAGCCTCGGCTCCACCGGTCAGCACCCGAACCTCTACGACTCGCCCGACGTCGACCGCTACGTCGACCGCATCGACCGCGAGCAGCCCGCCTCCGACTCGGAGCCCGTCCGGGCGTCGAGCGCCGTCTCCACCCACGCCGCGGGCACCGCGATGATCGCCCCGCAGAAGCGCCGCGCCGTCAGCGTGCCCGTCGTGCTGGCCATCACCGCCGCCGTGCTGCTGGTCGCCTCGATCGCGCTGTTCATCGGCGGCTTCGTCCTCAACATCTTCTGATCCACCACCGACACTGAAGGCTTCATGACTGCGACCGATTCCGCCCGCGCCCTGCTCGACCTCGCGGCCACCGCCGCCGACTCCAAGGGCGGGGAGGACCTCGTCGCGCTCGACGTCTCCGGTCCGCTCCCGCTCGTCGACATCTTCTTCCTCGTGACCGGGCGCTCCGAGCGCAACGTCGTCGCGATCGCCAACGAGGTGGAGGACCGCCTCAACGAGTCTGGCGCCAAGCTGCTCCGCCGCGAGGGCCGCGCCGAGGGCCGCTGGATCCTGCTCGATTTCGGCGACCTCGTCGTGCACGTTTTCCACGAGGAGGACCGCATGTACTACTCGCTGGAGCGCCTCTGGAAGGACTGCCCCGTCGTCCCGATCACCCTGGCGACCGCCGTTCCAGCCGACTCCGCCGCCACCTCGAACTGAGGAACACGCCCGGCGGCGCCGCTCGATTTCGCTCCACGCGGTTCGTGTTGTAGTTTATTCGAGTTGCTTCCGCCGGGCGGAGGAGCGGGCCAGAGGCTCGCATCTTCAGTCCGAGAAGCGCACCAAGGGTCCGTGGCGCAGCTGGTAGCGCACCTGCATGGCATGCAGGGGGTCAGGGGTTCGAATCCCCTCGGATCCACCGAAAGACAGATGAGCCCCGTTCTTCTCCGGAAGAGCGGGGCTTCTCTCGTTCTCGGGCTGTTCGCGCCTGGTCGGCCGCCACCCGGCGGATCGCACCGTCGCAGTGATCGCGCGACAGACGCCGCCCGCGGCGCACGGCTCCGCCAGACTGACCGCATGTCGACTCCGACCGCGCCGCGCGGCCTCATCACCCAGTTCTCCCTCGTCGACGCGCTGCTGGCCGGACTGTACGACGGCGTCGTGACCCGAGCGGAGGCCGACCTCGCCGGCGACTTCGGGCTGGGCTGCGGCGATCGGATCGAGGGGGAGCTGGTCGTGCTCGACGGCGTGCACCGGCTCTTCCGCGGCGACGGCTCCGTCGTCGTCCTCGAGCCCGAGGACACGATCGCCTTCGCCGAGGTCGCGCACTTCGCACCGGACTCCTCCGAGTCGGTCGCGGCCGTCCCCTCGCTCGACGCCCTGCTGGCGGCCGTGCGCCGGACGGTGCCCAGCCCGAACGTGTTCGTCGGCGTCCGGCTCCGCGGCCGGATCGAGCATCTGACGCTGCGGCAGCCGATCGCGCAGGTGAAGCCCTACCTGCGCCTCGCCGACGCGATGCGCGGTCAGCGCGAGGTGCACCTGGACGACGTCGAGGGCACGCTGGTCGGCTTCTTCGGACCGAAGCCGTTCCAGGGCATCAGCGTCGCCGGTCTGCACACCCACTTCGTCGACACGAGCGGCACCGTCGGCGGACACGTCCTCGCAGCGTCCGGGCTGAGCGGAGAGCTGGCGGTCGAGCAGTACGGCGGCCTCACCGTGCGCCTGCCCGAGTCGGAGGACTTCCTCGCCGCGGACCTGGACGCCGAGGTCGGCTCCTCCGACGCCGCCATCCGGGCCGTCGAGACCGATCACGCGGGCTGACGCCTGCGTGTCGAGGGGGAGCGGCGGCCCCTACCCTGGACGCATGCCCACGCTGCGCGACGTCCACGCCGTCATCGACCGACTCTGGCCCGAGGAGGCCGCGGAGGACTGGGACGCTCCCGGTCTCGTCACCGGCGACCCCGGCGCGCAGGTGGAGCGGATCCTCCTCACGGTCGACGTCGTCGCCGACACGGTCTCCGAGGCCGTCAGCGGCGGCTACCAGCTCCTCTTGGCCCACCACCCCCTCCTGCTCCGCGGGGTCACCTCGATCGCGGAGGACGGCTACAAGGGCCGTCTGCTGGCCGAGCTGATCCGCAACGGCTGCGCGCTCGTCTCCGCGCACACGAACGCGGACATCGTCTCCGACGGTGTCTCCGACGTGATCGCGGCCAGGCTCGGCCTCACCGGCACGACGCCGCTCGTCCCCGGCGCGGATCCGTCGGTCGGCCTCGGCCGCGTCGGCGACCTCGCCGAGGAGGTCACGCTCGGCCGGCTGGCCCGCGCCGTCGCCGATCTGCTGCCCGCCACGGCCGGGGGAGTGCGCGCCGCCGGCGACTTCGAGGCGACCGTGCGCCGCGTCTCGCTCTGCGGTGGAGCCGGGGACTCCCTTCTCGACAGCCCCGCCGTCCGCACCAGCGACGTCTACATCACCGCCGATCTCCGCCACCACCCGGCGTCCGAGGCGCGCGAGAAGGCCCGCCACGGCACCGGACCGGCGCTGCTGGACGTCTCGCACTGGGCGAGCGAGTGGCTGTGGCTCGACGTCGCCGCCGCGGCCCTCCGCACCGCGCTGCCGGGCGTCGTCGTCGACGTCAGCGAGACCCGGACCGACCCCTGGGATTTCGCGGTCGTCCACTGACGGCTCCGGAGCGCGCGAGAATGGAGCCGGCACGCCCACCCTCCGTGCCGGGAACGAGGACCGCGACGTGATTGCCAGCCCCGCCGACCAGCGAGAGCTCCTGACTCTGCAGAGTCTCGACACGAGGGGCAATCAGCTCCGGCACGCCGTCGCGACCCTGCCGCAGATCGCGAAGATCCAGGCGATGCAGGCCCAGGACGCGCAGACCCGCCGCACGCTCGCCGAGCGCACCGGCCGCCTCGAGGACGCCCGCACCGAGCTCGGCCGCATCGAGTCGGACGTCGAGGTCGTCGACAAGCGCCTCGCCCGCGACCGCGACCGCCTGCAGACCGCGTCCTCCGCGAAGGACATCGCCGCGCTCGAGGGCGAGATCACCTCGCTGGTGAAGCGCCGCGGCGACCTCGAGGACATCGAGCTCACCCTGATGGAGCGCATCGAAGGGATCGAGGCCGAGGTCGCCGCCGCCCAGGCCGAGCGCGACGAGGTCCTCGCCGCTCTCGGCACCCTCGCCGAGGAGCGCGACGCCCAGGCGGAGAAGCTCGCCGGCAAGCAGGAGGCGCTCGCCCGCGACCGCGCGTCGCTCGTCGAGAAGATCCCGGCGGACCTGGTCGAGCTCTACGAGAAGCAGCGCGCCCGCTACGGCGTCGGCGCGGCCCTCCTGCGCGGCAAGGTGTCCGAGGGGAGCGGCGTCGCCCTCACCGAGTCCGACCTCGCCTGGATCCGCACGACCGCCCCCGACCAGGTCGTCCTCTGCCCCGACAGCGGCTGCATCCTCGTCCGCGGCGACGAGTCGACGCTCGCCTGACCCGGCCCGTACACTGGGTCCGCGAACGGGCCGGCAAGACGGTCGCGTCGCCGGGGTGAGAGCCCCGGCGCCGAGGAACGTCCGGGCTCCGCAGAGCAGGGCGGTGGGCAACACCCACCCGGGGCGACCCGCGAGACAGTGCCACAGAGAACAGACCGCCACGGGCTCCGGCCCGCGGTAAGGGTGAAACGGTGGTGTAAGAGACCACCAGGGGCCGGAGTGATCCGGTCCGCTCGGTAAACCTCGCCCGGAGCAAGGTCAGACAGAGGACGATGCGGCTGCTCGTCGGGTCCTCGGGTAGACCGCTGGAGGGTCACGGCGACGTGCCCCCGAGAGAGATGGCCGTCCAGCGCCCGCCGAGAGGCGCGGCGTGAACAGAACCCGGCGTATCAGCCGACCCCTTCGCCCCGAAAGGCCCCGCATTGCGGGGCCTTTCGTGTCTCGGGGTCGGCTGGTGCCTCTTTCCGCGGCGGTCCCCGCCCGCCGCGGCGCAGTCGGCTCGAGCGGGTGGTCGCGTACCGTGGAGCGTCCTGCGTCCGGCTCCGGAGAAACGCTGGCACGCGTTTCCCCGAATCGCCTCGCGCGCCTGCTGATCGAGCAGCCCTTGCAGCGGGTATCTCGCTTTTATGCTGATCGAGTAGCCCTCGGAGAGGGCGTATCGAGATCCGCGCCTGCCGGACGAGGGCGTGCAGCCGCCGTTGATCCGGCGTGGGTCTCGATACGCCGCTGCGCGGCTACTCGACCAGCATGGGTGGGCGCGCTCCTCGATGGTCACCAGCGGGCGCGGGACCGCGCTTCTCCGTGGTGATCGAGGGGCCTGTCGAGGCCGACCGCGCCGCGGCGGGCGGGGACCGCAGCGGAATCGCCTTAGCGGCGCACGCCACCGCCCGCGAGGGCCGCGGCGCCGAGGATGCCGGCGTTGTTGCGGAGGGCGGCGGGGACGATGGGGGTGCGGAGGTCCAGCAGGGGCAGGAACTCCTCGTGGTGCTTGGAGATGCCGCCGCCGACGATGATGAGGTCGGGCCAGAGGAGCGCCTCGAGGTGCGAGTAGTACCGCTGGAGCCGCTTGGCCCAGTGCTTGTAGTCGAGGTCGTCCCGCTCCTTCGCGGCGAAGGACGCCTTCTTCTCGTAGTCCCCGCCGTGGATCTCGAGGTGGCCGAGCTCGGCGTTGGGGATGAGGACGCCGTCGTAGATCTGCGCGGTGCCGATGCCGGTGCCGAGGGTGGTCATCAGGACCAGGCCCTTCTTGTCCTTCGCCGCGCCGAAGCGCGACTCGGCGTAGCCCGCGGCGTCCGCGTCGTTCACGAAGAAGATGTTCCGGCCGATCGCGTCCTCGAACAGCTTCTCCGCCTCGAGGCCGATCCACTCGTCCGAGACGTTCGCGGCGGACATCGTGCGGCCGTGCACGACGGCGGCGGGGAAGCAGATCCCGACGGGGGTGTCGGCCGGTGCGTCCGGGAGCATGCCCAGGATCTGCTGCACCGTGGCGACGATGTCCTTCGGGCGTCCGCCCTCGGGGGTGGCGACCTTCATCCGGTCGCTGAGGAGCGTGCCCTCGCCGAGGTCGACGTACGCCCCCTTGATGCCGGTCCCTCCGATGTCGATACCGATCGCGGTCGCAGCAGCAGTCATACCGGCCATGCTACCGAGACGCGGGGAGAGCGACCGGCGTCCCGGCCCGGCGTAGGATCGCGGCATGTCTGACGGTGATGCGAACAGCTGGTGGTACAACCTCAAGTCCGGTGCGGTGGAGCAGGGCTTCCAGTCCCCGTCCGTCGACCGCGCCGGACCCTACTCGTCCCGCGAGGAGGCGTCGCACGCGCTCGAGAAGATGCGCGAGAACACCCGTCGCTGGGACGAGGAGGACGCGGAGGACCGCTGACCGGCATTCGCCCGGCAGCAGCCCCGCCCGCTACTCGTAGCTGTGCTCGGGTCCCGGGTACGCGCCGGCCTCGACGTCCTCGCGGAACGCGGTGACCGCGCCGGTGAGCGTGCCGCGCAGGTCCGCGTACTGCTTCACGAAGCGCGGTACGCGGCCGGTGGTGAGCCCGGCGAAGTCCGTCCACACGAGCAGCTGACCGTCGACGTCCGGCCCGGCGCCGACGCCGATGGTCGGGATCCGGAGCTCTTCGGTGACGCGGCGGGCGGCCTCGCTCGGCACCATCTCGAGGACGACCGCGAACGCGCCGGCCTTCTGCACCGCGCGGGCGTCGGCGAGCAGCTGCTCGACCCCCTCCCCGCGGCCCTGGATCATGTGCCCGCCGAGTCCGTGCTCGCTCTGCGGCGTGAAGCCGATGTGGCCCATCACCGGGATTCCGGCCTCGACGATCCGACGGATCTGCTCGGCGGAGCGCACACCGCCCTCGAGCTTGACCGCGTGCGCGTGGGTCTCCTTCATGAAGCGGAAGGCCGTGTGCAGAGCGTCGTCCGCTCCCGACTCGTAGGAGCCGAAGGGCAGGTCGGCGACGACGAGAGCCCGCTCGACGGCTCCCGCCACGGCGCGGGCCAGCGGGATGAGCTCGTCGACGGTGACGGGCAGCGTCGTGTCGTACCCGAGGACGGTGTTCCCGGCCGAGTCGCCGACGAGCAGGAAGTCGATGCCGGCCTGATCGAAGATGCGCGCCGTGAGCACGTCGTAGCTGGTGAGCCCGGTGATCCGCACCCCCGACTCCTTCGCGGTCTGGAAGTGGCGGGTTCTCACGCGTTTCACGGGCTGCGCTGACATGCGCTCGAGTCTATCCGCGCCCTGTCCCGCCTCCGCGGGGGACGGCAGGGCGCCCAGCACGCACGGGGCGGAGCCACTAGCCTGGAGGCGAAACAGGAAGGGCCTTGATGGACAAGCAACGGGACTTCGTTCTTCGCACCATTGAAGAGCGAGGGATCAAATTCGTTCGCCTCTGGTTCACGGACGTCGTCGGCACGCTCAAGTCGGTCGCGATCGCGCCGGCCGAGGTCGAGGGCGCGTTCGCCGAGGGTCTCGGCTTCGACGGCTCCGCGATCGAGGGTCTGACCCGCTCGTTCGAGGCCGACGTGCTCGCGCACCCGGACCCGTCGACCTTCCAGATCCTGCCCTGGCGGGGCGAGATCGACCCGACGGCGCGGATGTTCTGCGACATCACCACGCCCGACGGCCAGCCCGCCGTCGCCGACCCGCGGAACGTGCTCAAGCGCACGCTCGCGAAGGCGGCGGAGCGCGGCTTCACGTTCTACACGCACCCCGAGATCGAGTTCTACCTGCTGAAGTCGTCGACGTTCGGCGCGGAGGGCCCCGAGCCCGTCGACTCCGCCGGCTACTTCGACAACGTCCCCGGCGGCACGGCGCACGACTTCCGCCGCCGCTCGGTCCGCATGCTCGAGGACCTCGGCATCTCGGTCGAGTTCAGCCACCACGAGGCGGGCCCCGGTCAGAACGAGATCGACCTCCGCTACGCGGACGCCCTCACCACGGCCGACAACATCATGACCTTCCGCACGGTCATCAAGGAGGTGGCGATCGAGCAGGGCGTCTATGCGACCTTCATGCCGAAGCCGCTCTCCGGTCACCCCGGCTCGGGCATGCACACGCACCTCTCGCTCTTCGAGGGCGACGTCAATGTCTTCTACGAGCAGGGCGCGCAGTACCAGCTGTCCAAGCTCGGCCGCCAGTTCATCGCGGGGCTGCTCAAGCACGCCCCGGAGATCACCGCGGTGACGAACCAGTTCGTCAACTCGTACAAGCGCCTCTGGGGCGGGGACGAGGCTCCGAGCTACGTGTCGTGGGGCCACAACAACCGCTCCGCGCTCGTGCGCGTGCCGCTCTACAAGCCCAACAAGGGCCAGTCCTCGCGCATCGAGTACCGCGCGCTCGACTCCGCCGCGAACCCGTACCTCGCCTACTCGCTGCTGCTGGCCGCGGGACTGAAGGGCATCGAGGAGGGCTACGAGCTCCCCGCGGAGGCCGAGGACAACGTCTGGACCCTGTCCGACGCGGAGCGCCGCGCTCTCGGCTACAGCCCGCTTCCCGCGAGCCTCGACCGGGCCATCTCGCTGATGGAGGAGTCGGAGCTCGTCGCCGAGACGCTCGGCGAGCAGGTGTTCAACTTCGTGCTGCTCAACAAGCGGAAGGACTGGGCCGAGTACCGCGCCCAGGTCACCCCGTACGAGCTGCGCAGCAACCTCGAGATGCTCTGACCGCTCCCGCCATGCCGCGCGAACGCACGCTGAGCGAGGTCGCCCGCCTCGGTTTCGCCGCTCTCGGCGAGACCGGGGCGCGCCTCGCCGAGGCGGAGGAGCTCGCCGGCCGCTCCCTGGCGTCGGTCGTGCCGGCCTTCGCGTCGGTCGCCGACCCGGACGCGGCGCTCGGCGCACTCCTGGACCTGCTGCGCGGACACCGCGATCGGATGGACGCCGTCCTCGCGGACGACGCCGCGATCACCCGTCTCCTGCTGGTGCTCGGCGCGTCCTCGGGTCTCGCGGACTTCCTGCAGCGCCGCCCGGACGAGCTCGCTGGGGTCCTCGATCCCGTCCGCGTCCTCCCCGGGCGGGCCGAGCTGAAGCAGGAGCTGCTCGACTCCGTCGGCGCCGTGGACGGCGTCGCGGCCCTGCACGAGGAGGAGGGCTGGACGGCCCTGCGCGTCCGGTACCGCCGGCTGCTCACCCGCGTCGTCGTGCACGATCTCGGCCAGTCCGATCCGGTCGCGGCCGTGGACCGGGTGGCGCGCACGCTGGCCGACGTCGCCGGCGCGGCTCTGGAGGCCTCGCTCGCCGTTGCGCGCGCCGATCTGATCGCGGGCTCCGGTCCCGGCCGGTTCAGCCGCGAGGAGGTCGAGGCGACGCGCTTCGCCGTGATCGGGATGGGCAAGGCGGGTGCGTCCGAGCTCAACTACGTCAGCGACGTCGACGTCATCTTCGTGGCGGAGGGCGACCCCGAGCGCGATCTCTCCAACGCCCGGGCGATCGACATCGCGACGCGGCTCGCCGTCCTGCTCATGCGCGGCACCTCGGCGCTCGCCCTCGAGCCCGAGCTCTGGGAGGTCGACCCGAACCTGCGCCCCGAGGGCAAGCAGGGCGCGCTGGTGCGGACCCTCGAGTCGCACATCACCTACTACGACCGCTGGGCGAAGAGCTGGGAGTTCCAGGCCCTGCTGAAGGCCCGTCCGCTCGCGGGGGACCTGGAGCTGGGCCGCGCCTACGTCGAGGCCGTCGCCCCGAAGGTGTGGTCGAGCGCGTCCCGCGAGAACTTCGTCGAGTCGGTGCAGCGGATGCGCGAGCGCGTCACCGAGAACATCCCGCCGAACGACGTGCACTACCAGATCAAGCTCGGCCCGGGCGGGCTGCGCGACATCGAGTTCACCGTCCAGCTGCTCCAGCTCGTGCACGGCCAGACCGACGACGAGATCCACATGCCGGGCACCCTGCTCGCCCTCGGTGCGCTCGCCGACCGCGGCTACATCGGCCGGGCCGCGGCGGAGGAGTTCGCGCAGGACTACCGCGCGCTGCGCCTGCTCGAGCACCGGCTCCAGCTGCGGCGGCTGCGGCGCACCCACCTGATGCCGCGCGACGAGCACGAGCTGCGGACCCTGGCCCGGGCGAGCGGTCTCGCCCGCAGCGCCGAGGAGCTCCTCACCGTCTGGAACTCGATCAAGCACCGCGTCCGCGGGCTGCACGAGCGGCTGTTCTACCGTCCGCTGCTCTCGGCCGTCGCCGCGCTGCCCGACGGCGGCATCGAGCTGTCGACGGGTCAGGCGGAGGCGCGCCTCGCCGCCATCGGCTTCGTCGATGCGAAGGGCGCCCTCGGCCACATCGCCGCCATGACCTCCGGTGTCTCGCGGCGCGCGAGCATTCAGCGCCACCTCGTCCCCGTGATGCTGCAGTGGTTCGCCGACGGCGCCGACCCCGACTACGGACTCCTCGCCTTCCGCCGGCTGAGCGACACGCTCGGCGGCACCCCCTGGTTCCTCCGGATGCTGCGCGACTCCTCCGGGGCCGCGAAGCGCCTGACGACCGTCCTGTCCGGCTCGCGTTTCGTCGGCGAGCTGCTCGACCGCATCCCCGAGTCGGCGGCCTGGTTGGAGGACGACGAGGCCCTGCGTCCCCGGAGCGCCGACCGACTGGCGGAGGAGGTGCGCGCAGTCCTCGCGCGCCACGACACCCCCGAGGCCGTCGCCACGGCGCTGCGGGGGATGCGCCGACGCGAGGTGCTCCGCACCGCGATCGGCGGAGTCCTCGGGCTGAGCACGATCGAGGAGATCGCGACGAGCCTCTCCGACATCATCACCGCGCTCCTCGGCGGCGTGCTGGCCGCCGTGCGGCGCTCGAGCACCGGCCGCCGCGGGTCGGGTGCCGAGTTCGCCGTCATCGGCATGGGGCGCTACGGGGGAGCGGAGCTCGGCTTCGGCTCCGATGCCGACGTGATGTACGTCCAGCGGCCCGGCGACGCCGACCCGCATGAGGCGCAGCTCTACGCGCAGTTCCTCGTGGCCGAGCTCGTCCGGCTGACCGAGGACTCGCGGCTCCCGCTCGATCTCGACGCCGACCTCCGTCCCGAGGGCAAGAACGGCCCGCTGGTGCGCTCGCTCGACTCCTACCGGGCCTACTACGCCCGCTGGTCGCTCACGTGGGAGGCGCAGGCGCTGCTGCGCGCCCGCGGAGTCGCCGGTGACGCCGCGCTGATCGCGGACTTCGAGGAGCTGGCCGACGGCGTCCGCTACCCCGCCGGGATCTCCGACCGCGACATCCGCGAGGTGAAGCGGATCAAGGCGCGGGTGGAGAGCGAGCGCCTGCCGCAGGGCGCGGACCCGAAGCGCCATCTGAAGCTCGGCCGCGGCTCGCTGAGCGACGTCGAGTGGCTGGTGCAGCTGCTGCAGCTGCAGCACGCGCGCACGATCCCGGCGCTGCGGACGACCTCGACGCTGACCGCGCTGAGCGTGGCGGAGGAGGCGGAGCTGATCTCGCCGCCCGACGCCGAGCGTCTGCGCGCGGCCTGGCTCCTCGCGTCGCGGGTGCGCTCGGCGATGACCCTGTTCACCGACCGCACGGCCGACGTGCTGCCGGCCGACCGCCGCCAGCTGGACGGCGTCGCACGCCTCCTGGAGTACCCCGCCGATTCCGCGACGCAGCTCGAGGACGACTACCTCGGCGTCACCCGCCGGGCCCGCGCCGTCTTCGAGCGCCGCTTCTACGGCCCGGTCGAGGTCGACGCGCCCTCCTACCGCTGAGCCGCCGCTCCGTCACCGGATCACGGGCGGGAACGCGGAAGGGCCGCTCCTCCGGAGAGGAACGGCCCTTCGTGCGGTGCGTGAGCGCCGCGGTGCGTCGGATCAGACGCCGTAGTACAGCTCGAACTCGAAGGGGTGCGGGCGCTGCGCGAGGGGCTTGATCTCCTTCTCGCGCTTGTAGTCGATCCAGGTCTCGATGAGCTCCTGGGTGAACACGCCGCCCTGGAGGAGGAAGTCGTGGTCGGCCTCGAGGGCGGCCAGGGCCTCCTCGAGCGAGGCGGGGACCTGCGGGATGAGCTTGGCCTCCTCGGGGGGCAGCTCGTAGAGGTCCTTGTCGACCGGCTCGTGCGGCTCGATGCGGTTCTTGATGCCGTCGAGGCCCGCCATCAGCTGGGCGGCGAACGCGAGGTACGGGTTGCCCGAGGCGTCGGGCGCACGGAACTCGATGCGCTTCGCCTTGGGGTTCGTGCCCGTGATCGGGATGCGGATCGACGCGGAGCGGTTGCCGGCCGAGTAGACCAGGTTGACCGGCGCCTCGAAGCCCGGGATCAGGCGGTGGTACGAGTTGACCGTCGGGTTCGTGAACGCGAGGACCGCGGGGGCGTGCTTGAGCAGGCCGCCGATGTACCAGCGCGCGACGTCCGAGAGGCCGCCGTAGCCGTTCTCGTCGTAGAACAGGGGCTTGCCGTCGTTCCACAGAGACTGGTGGGTGTGCATGCCCGAGCCGTTGTCGCCGAAGAGCGGCTTCGGCATGAACGTGGCGGTCTTGCCCCACTGCTCGGCCGTGTTCTTGACGATGTACTTGAACTTCAGGATGTCGTCCGCGGAGTGGACCATCGTGTCGAAGCGGTAGTTGATCTCGGCCTGGCCGCCGGTGCCCACCTCGTGGTGCGAGCGCTCGAGGATGAGGCCGGCGTCGATCAGCTTGAGGCAGATGTCGTCGCGGAGGTCGGCCTGCTTGTCGACCGGGCTGACGGGGAAGTAGCCGCCCTTGTAGGGGGTCTTGTTGCCGAGGTTGCCGCCCTCTTCGACGCGGCCCGAGTTCCAGGCGCCCTCGACGGAGTCGACGGAGTGGAACGCGGAGTTCTGGGTGACCTCGTAGCGCACGTCGTCGAAGATGTAGAACTCGGCCTCGGGAGCGAAGAACGCGGTGTCGGCGATGCCGGTCGACGCGAGGTACTTCTCGGCCTTCTTGGCGACCTGGCGCGGGTCCTTCGAGTAGATCTCCCCGTTGCGCGGGTTGTAGATGTCGAAGACGATGATCAGCGTGCGCTCGACGCGGAACGGGTCCACGTAGGCGGTGGTCACGTCAGGGATCAGCTGCATGTCCGATTCGTGGATGTTCGCGAATCCGCGGATCGAGGACCCGTCGAAGAGCTGGCCGACGGAGAAGAACTCCTCGTCGACCGTCGAGGCGGGGATGTTGAAGTGCTGCTGGACACCGGGGAGATCGGTGAACCGGATGTCGAGGAACTTGACGTCCGTGTCCTTGATGAACTTGAGCACCTCGGAAGAATCTTTAAACATGCAAAGGTCTCCAATGGCGTAACGGGTTGCTGCAGAGCGCAGCCGTTCCAGGGTAGTGACGGGGGGTTTCCCCGCCGTGTCCCGATTGTTTCGACCATGTTAACGGGAGGGCGCGGTGCGTCCCTGGCAGGGGGCTCGGTGCCCGCCTCCGCCGAGGCCGCCGCGGGTAGCATCGGAGGATGCCAGCACCCGAGCGCAGGACCTTCGCGGACGTCGCCCCGAGCACCCGACCGGGGCAGCGCCTCGGGCTCCCCGAGCAGGGCCGGATGTCGATCGCCCGCCCCGGACGCCGCTTCGCCGCCCTCGCCGTCGACTTCGCGATCGTCGCGCTGCTGTCCTTCGTCTTCTTCGGCTACGACCGCTGGGCGAGCATCATCCTCTTCGTCGTGCTGCAGGCGGTCTTCATCCCCACCATCGGCGGCAGCATCGGGCACCGGCTGCTCGGCATGCGCGTGGTCCGGCTCGGCGGCGGCTGGGTCGGCGTCTGGCGGCCGCTGGTGCGCTCGGTCCTGCTCGCGGTGCTGGTGCCGGCCCTGGTCTGGGACTCGGACCAGCGCGGCTTCCACGACAAGGTCGCGGGCACGATCCTCGTCCGGTACTGACCGGCTGCGGCTCCAGCGGGACCGAGCCGCGGAACGACGAACGGCCGGCGGGAGGGATCCCGGCCGGCCGTTCGTCGTTCCGCGCAGTGCGCGTCAGCGCGAGCGCTGCGGTCGCACCTTGAAGGGGTCGACGCCCTTGGGGATCGGCAGCGAGGTGTTGAGCGAGGCGAGGCGGTTCTTGACGGCCAGGACCTCGGCCTTCGTCAGCACCTTCTTGGTCTTCGCGAGCGTGCGGGGCACCTTGTGCAGCGGCACCGAGTCCTCGTCGGGACCGACGTTTACGAAGGTGACGGGGACGTTGGGGAGGATGCGGGTCACCTTGCGGCGCTCGTCCTCGAGCATGCGCTTCGTGCGCCCGGCGGGACCCTCGGCGATCAGCACGACACCGCCGCGGCCGACGGCGCGGTAGACGGCGTCCTGGGTCTTGCCGTTGACGGCCACCGGCATCTCGCCGCCGGTCCAGGTCCCGCGGAGCCCGCTGCGCAGGACGGCGCCGACGGCACCCGGCTGCCCGGCGATCTGCCCGTAGGCGGCGCGCTCGGCGCGGCGGGAGAGCACGGCGAGTCCGGCGACCAGGCCGGCCATCACGCCGACGACGATCCAGAGGGCGATGACGAAGCCGTTGCCGTCGCCCAGGAGGACTCCGAGCAGGACGCCGAGCAGGATCGGGACGATCAGCGCCAGCAGGATGATCCAGACCGCGCTGCTGTCGTAGCGGCGGGTCATCTGGAACACCTGCCACATCTGCTTGAGACGTCCTGGTTCCTTGACCGCCTTCGTCGACGGTTCCGTGCTGCGTGCCATTCCTCCAGGATACCGAGCGGACCCGGCGGGGGAGACCGATCCGGGCGGATCCGCCGGGTCGGCTCTCCTCCCCAGCGCCGGAGCCGCTCCTGCGTCCACCGATGTCCGCCTCCGTGCCCCGGCGGGCGCGACCGGACGGCACCCTCGGAGCATGGCGGTGAACGGGGAGCAGGACCACGGGGGCGAGGACCCTCGGGCGGAGCGCTGCGCCGGGTTCGTCGTCGCCGGTCGGAGCGAGCTCGGTCCTGTCGTCGTCGGCGGCGACGGCCGGCTGCTGAACGCTCTGCTGCTCCCGCCGGAGCGGGCGGAGACGGCGCTGCGGTCGGGGCTCGGCCTGCTCGGGCCGCACGAGCACCGGCAGCAGCTGGTCGACGTGGGCGCGCACCGCGACGGGGTCGTCCTGATCACCGGCCCCGCGGTGGTCGGGACGCTGGAGAGCGTGCTCGAGTCCGGCGCCGAGCTGCCCCCGGGGGTCGTCGTCACGGTCCTCGCCCCGATCGTCGCGGCGCTCCGCGACTGCGTGGGGGCCGGAGTGCACCCGGTCCCCGCGGCGGACGCGGTCGGCCTCACGGCGGAGGGCCGGCCGGTGCTGCTCCTGAGCGCGGCGGGGCGGGGCGCGGCCGAGGCGGAGGTGTGCACGGCGGTCCGCGATCTGCTCGGCCGCTGCCGTCGGAGCTGTCCGGAGTGGCGGGGGAGTCCGAGTGAGGCCGACGACCTCGAGGCGCTCGAGGCGCTGCTCTACCGCTCCGCGGTGCCGCTGCCGCTCGCGCTCGCGTCGTCGGCGGCCGGAGGAGGTGAGCGGACCGGGGTGGGGGAGTCGTCGACACGAGCGCACGCACCGGGGCCGCGACGCCATCGCAGGACGCATCCCCTGGATGGCTGGCGCGACCGCCTGCTCGCCGTCCTCCGGCAGCGGCGCGGTCCGCTCGCGGCCGCGGTCGTCGTCGTGGCGGGGGCGCTGGCGATGACGACGTTCGGAGCGGACCGGGGGACGCAAGCGGAGCCGGCGGCGGTAGCCCCCCGCACCGCCGCACCTGCGGTCACGACGACTGCCGCCCCCGTCGCGACGGCGAGCGCGACACCTCCGCGGACACCCCGAGCCTTCCCGTCAACGGCGACGCGGTCGGTGGCGCCCTCGACGGCGGCACCCGCTCGACCGGCGACGTCGGCGGCCCCGCCACCGCCCCGTCCGCCGGCAGCGGGCCTCCCTCCGGAGGAGGCGGCGACGGCCCTCCTCGCCTCCGCACGCGACTGCGGAGTCGCGGCGGCGTGCGCGGCGGCACTCACGACGGCCGACTCGCCGATGCGCGCCGACTGGGCGGAGGCCGTCGGGGTGCTCGGGGCCGGCGGCACCGCCGTCACGGCCGTGCTCGCCGACGTCAACGGCGCCTCGGCCGTGGTCTCGGTCGGGCCCGACGCGGGAACGACGACGGCCTCCGTCCTGATGATCAGGACGGAGGCCGTCTGGCTTCTCCGCGACGTCTTCACCGACGCGAGCCGCTAGTGCGGCGCGTCAGCGAGAGGGCGTCAGATGCCGAGGTCGTTCTCGAACGAGCCCTCCTCGAGGCGCTCCTTGATGGCGACCAGGAAGCGGGCCGCGTCCGCGCCGTCGACCGTGCGGTGGTCGTACGACAGGGCGAGGAACACGGTCGAGCGGATCGCGATCGCGTCCGTGCCGTCGACCTGCACGACGGCCGGCTTCTTCGTGACGATGCCGGTGCCGAGGATCGCGGTCTGCGGCAGGAACACGACGGGCGTGTCGAACAGCGCACCGCGCGAGCCGGTGTTGGTCAGCGTGAAGGTGCCGCCGGCCAGCTCGTCGGGCTTGAGCTTGTTGTTGCGGGTTCGCTCCGCGAGGTCGCCGATGGTGCTGGCGATCTGCGCGAGGGTCAGCTCCGACGCGTTCTTCAGGACCGGGGTCAGCAGTCCGCGCTCGGTGTCGACCGCGATGCTGATGTTCTCGTGGTCCGGGTAGACGATCGAGTCGCCGTCGAGCGTCGAGTTGATCACCGGGTAGGCCTTGAGGGCCTCGGCGGCAGCGAGGGCGAAGAACGGCAGGAAGGACAGCTTGGCGCCGGTCTTCTCGTTGAAGGTCTTCTTGACCGAGTCGCGGAAGCGGGCGACGGCGGTGACGTCGACCTCGACGACCGAGGTGAGCTGGGCGGTCGACTGCATCGACTCGACGGCGCGCTGCGCGAGGACCTTGCGCAGGCGGGTCATCGGCTGCGTCGTGCCGCGCAGCGGCGAGGTCTCGAGCGGCGTGCGCGCGGCCTTGGCGGCAGCGGCGGCGGGCGCCGCGACCGGGGCCGGGGCGGACTTCGCGGCCTCGACGGCGTCGAGCACGTCCTGCTTGCGGATGCGGCCGCCGACACCGGTGCCGGTGAGGGTCGACAGGTCGATCCCGTTCTCGCCCGCGAGCTTGCGGACCAGCGGGGTGACGTAGCCGGGGTTCGAGTCGGTGGGCTCGGGGGTCGCGGCCGGCGCGGCGGCGGCGGGCGCCGGAGCGGCGGGGGCCGGAGCGGCGGGGGCCGGAGCCGACGGGGCGGGCGCGGACGCCTCGGGAGCGGCCGGCTTCTCGGCGGCGGGGGCCGGCTCGGGCTCGGCCGGAGCAGGAGCCTCCTCCTCGGTCTCCGCGTCGACGGAGGGGGTGGCCTCGTCGGTCGGCTCGGTCTCGGCGGCCTCGGCCTCGGGGGACTCCTCCGCGGCGGGCTCCTCGGCCGGGGCCTCGGGCTCGGACGACGCCGCGCCGGAGCCGTCGCCGATGCGGACCAGCTCGGCACCGACCTCGACGGTCTCGTCCTCCTGGACGAGGATCTCCTCGATGACACCGGCGACGGGCGACGGGATCTCGGTGTCGACCTTGTCGGTCGAGACCTCGAGCAGCGGCTCGTCGACCTCGACGCGGTCGCCGACGTTCTTCAGCCAGCGGGTGACCGTTCCTTCCGTGACACTCTCTCCGAGTGCCGGGAGGCTGACGGATTCGCTCATGAGCCTGTCTCCTTAAGACGCTTGTGTTCGTGGGTTCAGTTTAGTGAGGCGGGAGCGGCCGGTCGCCGCCCCGCGATGGTTCTAGAGGGCGTGCAGCGGCTTCCCGGCCAGGGCGAGGTGCGCCTCGCCGAGCGCCTCGTTCTGCGTCGGGTGCGCGTGCACGAAGGGGGCGACGTCCTCGGGGTGCGCCTCCCAGTTCACGATGAGCTGAGCCTCGCCGATCAGCTCGCCGACCCGGGCCCCGATCATGTGGACGCCCACGACGGGTCCGTCGACGACGCGCACGACCTTGACGGACCCGGCGGTGCCGATGATCGTGCTCTTCGCGTTGCCGCCGAGACCGTAGTCGTAGCTCTTCACGCGCTCGGCGCCGTGCTCGGCGATGGCGCGCGCCTCGGTCAGGCCGATCGACGCCACCTCCGGGTCGCTGTAGGTGACCTTCGGGATGTTGAGGTCCGAGACCGTCTGCGGCGCGAGGCCGGCGATCTCCTCGGCGACGAAGATCCCCTGCTGGAAGCTGCGGTGCGCGAGCTGGAGGCCGGGCACGATGTCGCCGACGGCGTAGACGCCGGGGACCGAGGTCTGCAGCCGCTCGTCGGTGAGGACGTAGCCGCGGTCGAGCGTCACGCCGTTCTCCTCGAGGCCGAGCCCGGCGGTGACCGGGCCGCGGCCCACGGCGACCAGAAGGAGGTCTCCCTCGACGCTCGCGCCACTCTCGAGCGAGACGGACACGCCGTCCTCGCTCTGCACGACGCCGGTGACCCGGGAGCCGAGGGTGAACGAGATGCCGCGGCGGCGGTAGGCGCGCTCGAACTGCTTGCTCACGCTCTCGTCCTCGTTGGGGACGAGGTGCGGGAGCGCCTCGATGATCGACACCTCGGCGCCGAACGAGCGCCAGACGCTCGCGAACTCGACGCCGATGACGCCGCCGCCGAGGACGACGACCCGCTCGGGGACGTGATCGAGCTCGAGGGCCTGGTCGCTCGTGATGACGCGACCGCCGATCTCGATGCCGGGCAGGGTGCGGGAGGCGGAGCCGGTGGCGACGACGATCGAGTCGCCGTGCAGCACGTGCTCGCCGACCGTGACCGTCTTCGGACCGGTGAGCCGGCCCTCGCCGGAGACCACGGTGATGCCGCGCGAGGAGACGAGGCTCTGCAGCCCCTTGTACTTCCCGGCGACGACGCCCTCGCGGTAGCGGGTGACACCCGGGACGTCGATGCCCTGGAAGGCGGCGAGCACGCCGTACTTCTGCGCATCGCGCGCGCCGTCGGCGAGCTCGGCCGCGTGCAGGAGGGCCTTCGTCGGGACGCAGCCGCGGTGCAGGCAGGTGCCGCCGAGCTTGTCGCGCTCGACGATCGCCACGCTCAGGCCGAGCTGGGTCGCACGGAGAGCCGCCGCGTACCCGCCGCTGCCACCTCCGAGCACGACCAGGTCGTAGCGCTCTTCCGACACCCAGTGACTCCCTTGCGACGTGCGGTTCCCCTCGCCTCCGCGGACGCCGGCGCGGTGCGCGCGGACCGTTCGGAGGGGGGACGAGGCGGGAGATCCCGCCCCGTCGACCCTACTACGCGCTCGCCAGGCCCTCGGCCAGGGCGAGGAGGGCGCGGACCGAGACTCCGGTGGGGCCCGTGCCGGTGAAGCCGTAGCCGCCGCCGCCGTTGTTCGCGGGGCCCGCGATGTCCAGGTGCACCCACGGGATCCGCGTTGCGTCGGCGCCCTCGCCGCGGGTGCCGACGAACTCCTGGAGGAAGTGCGCGGCGATCAGCATGCCGCCGGCGGTGTTGCCCGGCTTGATGTTCGCGATGTCGGCGATCTCGGAGTTGAGCAGTGGGCGCAGCTCGGCCGGGAGCGGCATGTGCCAGAAGAGCTCACCCGTGCTGCGGGCGGACTCGAGCACTGAGGCGACGAGCTCGTCGTCGCCGAAGACGCCGGTGTAGCGGTTGCCGAGCGCGACCACGGCGGCGCCGGTCAGCGTCGCGACGTCGACGATCGCATCGGGCTGCTCCTCGCTCGCCGCGACGAGACCGTCGGCGAGGACGAGTCGGCCCTCCGCGTCGGTGTTGAGGACCTCGACGGTCTTCCCGCCGCGGATCGTGAGCACGTCGTTCGGGCGGATGGCCGTGCCGGAGGGCATGTTCTCCGCGATGCAGAGCCACGCGGTGACCCGCACGGGCAGGCGCAGCTCGGCGACCGCGCGGACGACCGCATAGACGGTCGCGGCGCCGGTCATGTCGTCCTTCATGCCGATCATCGAGGCCGGCGGCTTGAGCGAGAGTCCGCCGCTGTCGAAGGTGATGCCCTTGCCCACCAGGGCGAGGTGCTTCGGCGCCGCCCGCCCGGAGTCGGCGTCGGGGGAGTAGGCGATCTTGACGAGGCGGGGCGGCCGGGACGAGCCGCTGCCGACGCCGAGGATGCCGCCGAAGCCGTCCTCCTCGAGCGCCTTCTCGTCCCAGACGGTGACCTCGACGGGCAGTCCCTCGACGCCGGCCTGCGCGGCATCGGCCAGCGTCTGCGGGTAGAGGTGCGACGGCGGGGCGTTGACGAGGTCCTTCACCTCGGCGATCGCACGGCCGACGACCAAGGCGCGCTCCAGGACGGCCTCGTCGGCCGAGGCGTCGGTCGTCACGAGGACGACGCGCTCGACCGGGGTCTTCACGGAGTCGGCGGTGCTGCTGCGGAAGGCGGTGTAGGCGTAGGCGCCGAGCGCGGCCCCCTCCGCGACGGCGGCGAGCGCGCCCTCGCCGTCGGTGGGCAGCGCGAGGGCGACCGAGCCGGTGCCGGCGAGGGTGCGGACGGCGAGGCCGGCGGCGGTGCGGAGCGCGGTGGCGCTCGGCTCGGCGGAGCCCAGGCCGACCAGCACGACCACGCCGGCGCGGACAGGGGAGAGGACGCGCGTCGCCGTCTCCGCGGAGCCGGTCACGCCGAGTGCGGGGAGGGCGGCGACGAGCTCGTCGAAGCCGTCGATGCCGTCGACGCCGACGAGGCGAGGACCGTCCGGACCCGGGGCGACGCCGAGGACGAGGGCGTCGGTGTCGACATCGGAGGCGGGAGCGGTCGTGTACTCGAGAGAGGAGAGGGGCATGAGCGCAATGCTAGGCGCGGCGGGCGGAGCGCCCCGTCGAGCCGGCTCGGCTGTTCGCTCAGGGCTCAGCGCCGCCCGGGAGGCGTCCGGGAGGCGCCCGCCCGGGCCGTCTAGGGTGGATCGCATGCCGGATCCTGAAGACCTGTTCGCGATCGAGGGCGACCTCGCCGACGTCCCGCGGGGACTCCACCTCGTCGCCGGCCTCACCGGGTTCGCGGATGCGGGCGGTGCGGTCGGTCAGCTCGCCGAGCACCTGCACGGGACGCTCGAGCACCGCACGGTCGTCGAGTTCGACCAGGACCAGCTGCTCGACTACCGCGCCCGTCGGCCGATCATCACCTTCGATCAGGACCACCTGACCGACTACGCGCCGGCGACGCTCCGCCTCTCCCTCGCGCACGACGAGCTGCACCAGCCGTTCCTCCTGCTCACCGGCTTCGAGCCCGACTTCCAGTGGGAGCGCTTCACCCGCGCCGTGCTCGGCCTGATCGAGCGGCTCGAGGTCGCGAGCACCACCTGGGTGCACGCCATCCCGATGCCCGTGCCGCACACCCGCCCGGTCGGCGTCACCGTCAGCGGCAACCGCGAGGACCTGATCGAGGCGATGTCGGTCTGGAAGCCGGTCACCCAGGTCCCCTCGAACGTCCTGCACCTGCTCGAGCTCCGCCTCTACGACCGCGGGCTCCCGGCCGTCGGCTTCGCGCTGCTCGTCCCGCACTACCTCTCCGACACGGCGTACCCGCAGGCGGCCGTGGCGGCGCTGGAGAGCATCTCCGCGTCCACCGGTCTGATCTTCCCGACCGACAGCCTCCGCGAGAGCGGCCGCGAGTTCCTCTCGAAGGTCGACGAGCAGGTGGGCTCGAACGAGGAGCTGCAGAAGCTCGTGGCGGCCCTCGAGTCGCGGCACGACACCTACATGGAGGGGACGAGCCTGCGCTCGCCGCTCACCGACGAGGACGGCTTCGTGCCGAGTGCCGACGCGCTCGCGGCCGAGCTGGAGAAGTTCCTGGCGATCAAGCGCCCGGGGGACGAGCCGACCGCCTCCTAGCCGTGGCTCGGGCCGACGGGCTCGGTAGACTCTCCCGAGTGCGATCTCGTCGAGCCTGGTTCGTCTTCGGTGCCGGGGCCTTCGCGTACCTCGTCGCGGTCCTGGACCGCACGACGCTCGGCGTCGCCGGGGTGGACGCGGCGGAGCGGTTCGGCATCTCGGCCGCGCTGCTCTCCTCGCTCGCGGTCGTCCAGCTCGTCGTCTACGCCGGCATGCAGATCCCGGTCGGGATCCTCATCGACCGCTTCGGCCCGAAGACGCTGATCCTCAGCGGCACCGCCCTGATGATGGTCGGCCAGATCGTGCTGGCCTTCGCACCGTCCCTCGGCCTCGCGATCGTCGGCCGCATCCTGGTGGGGGCGGGCGACGCCGCGATCTTCACCTCGGTGATCCGGCTGACCGTGACCTGGTTCAGCGGCCCGATCGTGCCGCAGCTGTCCCAGTGGATCGGCAACATCGGCCAGGTCGGGCAGATCCTCTCCGCGCTGCCGTTCGCCGCGGTGCTGCACGCGGCGGGCTGGACGCCCGCCTTCCTCTCGGTCGCCGGCATCGGCGCCGTCGCCTTCCTCGGCGTGCTGCTGCTGATCACGGACGTGCCGCCGCGGACCGAGCCGATCGTGCTGGTGCCGCCGACGCTCCGCGCCACGATCGCGCAGCTCGGTGTGAGCCTGCGGCGGCCGGGCACGCAGCTGGGCTTCTGGTCGCACTTCGTGACGCAGTCCTCCGGGACCGTCTTCACCCTGCTCTGGGGCTACCCCTTCCTCGTCCACGCCATCGGGCTCGAGCCGGGCGTCGCCGCGCCGACGCTGACGATCGTCGTGGTCGCCGGCATCGTGGTGGGCCCGATCCTCGGCGTCCTCACCGCCCGGCACCCGATGCGGCGCAGCAACCTCGTGCTGGGGATCGTCTCGGCGATGGCGGTGGCGTGGACCGTCGTCCTGCTCTGGCCCGGCGTCCCGCCGTACTGGCTGATCGTCCTGCTGCTGATCGTGATCGGCGCCGGCGGTCCGGGATCGATGATCGGCTTCGACTTCGCCCGCACCTTCAACCCGTCGCGCAGCCTCGGTGCCGCCAACGGCGTCGTCAACGTCGGCGGCTTCCTCGCCAGCTTCACGATGATGTTCCTGATGGGGCTGCTGCTCGATGCGCTGGCGGGGCCGGCAGCCGACCCGACGGCGCTCTACTCGATGGATCACTTCCGACTCGCCTGGTGCATCCAGTACGTCGTCGTCGGCGCCGGCGTGATCGGCCTGATCACCGCGCGCCGCCGGACCCGGCGCCGTCTCGCCGAGGACGAGGGAATAACGGTGGCCCCCCTGTGGGTTGCATTGAACGACCGTCTCCGCCGTGGCCGCGCAGGGCGCTGACGGTCGTCTCCGCCCTTCCCCGTCCTCCCGCGAGGCCCACCGGGACCCGCGATCGGGCTCCTCTCGGAGCTCCGGAACCCTGAGCGCACGGCCGCACTACTCAGGCGTGCAATAATTGTCAATAGGACCCGTTCGGGTCGAGGAGCACGTCGCCCACGTCGGGCGCGCGTCCCACTCGACTTGACATGGGTCCTCGTAATGCCCACCGACGGACGACGCCTCCCGGCCTCGCCCGCAGCCGGGACGCAACGGATGGAGAGGTGCCGCCATGGCCACCAGAGCTACCAAGACCGCAACGCTCGACGCCGTCGACGACGACGTGACGACGACCAAGAAGCCCGCCGCGCGCAAGCCGGCGGCCAAGACCACCCGCGCTCGCGCGACCACCAAGGCCGCGGCTCCCGCGACCGAGGAGGAGCCCACCGACGCCGCCGAGCCCGAGGACGTCGACGCCGACGCCGCGGACGACGAGGAGACCCCGGTCGTCGCGGAGGAGACCGAGGCCGAGGCCGAGGTCAAGGACGACACCGAGACGCCCGCCGTCGCGGCGGCCGCTCCGGCCGAGCCGCTCCCGAGCGGCGCGCTCGTCCTCTCCTTCGGCGGCGACGACGACGAGGTCCCCGTCTACTCGACGGCGATCACTGGCGCCACGGCCGACCCGGTCAAGGACTACCTCAAGCAGATCGGCAAGGTCGCGCTCCTGAACGCGGCCGAGGAAGTCGAGCTCGCGATGCGCATCGAGGCCGGTCTCTTCGCCGAGGACAAGCTCGCCAACTCGAGCGACCTCAGCCCGGAGCTCGTCCGCGAGCTGCGCTGGGTCGCGAAGGACGGCCAGCGGGCCAAGAGCCACCTGCTCGGCGCGAACCTGCGCCTCGTGGTCAGCCTCGCCAAGCGCTACACCGGCCGCGGCATGCAGTTCCTGGACCTGATCCAGGAGGGCAACCTCGGTCTCATCCGTGCGGTCGAGAAGTTCGACTACACCAAGGGCTTCAAGTTCTCGACCTACGCGACGTGGTGGATCCGCCAGGCGATCACCCGCGCGATGGCCGACCAGGCCCGCACCATCCGCATCCCGGTGCACATGGTCGAGGTCATCAACAAGCTCGCCCGGGTGCAGCGCCAGATGCTCCAGGACCTGGGCCGCGAGCCCACGCCCGAGGAGCTGTCGCGCGAGCTCGACATGACCCCCGAGAAGGTCATCGAGGTGCAGAAGTACGGCCGCGAGCCGATCTCGCTGCACACCCCCCTGGGTGAGGACGGCGACAGCGAGTTCGGCGACCTCATCGAGGACACCGAGGCGGTCGTGCCCGCCGACGCCGTGGGCTTCACGATGCTGCAGAAGCAGCTCGAGTCGCTCCTCGACTCCCTGTCCGAGCGCGAGGCGGGCGTGATCCGCATGCGCTTCGGCCTCGGCGACGGCATGCCGAAGACCCTGGACCAGATCGGCGACACCTTCGGCGTGACGCGCGAGCGCATCCGCCAGATCGAGTCCAAGACGATGGCCAAGCTCCGCCACCCGTCCCGCTCGCAGTCGCTCCGCGACTACCTCGAGTAAGCCGGTGATCCGCTACGCGCCGGCGGTCCTCCTCGGGAGGGCCGCCCGGTTCGCAGCGCGCGTCCGCAAGCCCGGCGGTGGCTCCGCCGTGCCCGGGCTCGTCGTGAACCGCCTCGCGCCGGGCTTCCTCCCGGCCGTGCTCGACGGCTTCCCCGACGGCCTCGTCGTCGTGACCGGCTCGGCCGGCAAGTCCACGACGACGAAGATGCTCGTCGCCGTCCTGCGCGCCCACGGGCTGCGCGTGTTCACCAACCCGTCGACCGCGAACATCGCGCAGGGTCTCACCTCGGCCTTGCTCGAGCGGGCCGACCTCCGCGGGCGGATCGACGCCGACATCGCCGTGCTGGAGATGGACGAGGGCCACGGCGCGCGCCTGGCGCCGCGGATGAGTCCGCGCGTCGTGCTGCTGACCAACGTGGTCGTCGACCAGATCGACCGGTTCTTCGACCCCGCCATGGTCGCCCGGATGCTCGCGACCATCGCGACGCGGGCCACCGGCCCGGTCGTGCTGAACGCGGACGACCGGCACGTCGCCGACATCGCGACGAGTCTGCCGAGCGATCGGGTCCGCTGGTACGGCGTCTCGCCCGCCGTGCGCGAGGCCGCCATCGGCGGACTCGGCTACGCGGCCGACGCGGAGGGTGCCGACGGCCGCGCCACGACCGTCGTCGAGACGACGAGCGGTGCGGCTGCGACCATCGTCGCGGACGGCGACTCCCTCGACGTCCGCCTCCCGGCCCGCGGCGTGCACTACGCCGTCGACGCGGCCTCCGCGGTCTCCGCGGCCCGCGCGGTGCTCGGCGCCCGCTTCGACGCGGCGACCACCGCCTCCGCCCTCTCGTCGATCGACCCGGTCTTCGGGCGCGGCGAGATCGTCGTGGTGCGCGGTCAGGAGGTCGAGTTCGTCCTCGTGCAGAACCCGGCGAGCTACCGCCTGAACATCGCGGAGATCCCCGAGGGGACCGAGCAGATCATGCTCGCCATCGGCTCCGACGTCCGGGACCCGTCCTACTTCTGGCCCGTCAACACCTCGCGCTTGGGCCGCGTCCGCGTCGTCTCCGGCTCGAAGGCGCACGAGGCGGCGCTGCAGCTGCGCTACGACGGCGTCGAGATCGACTCGGTCGACGACGATCTCGGCCGGGCACTCGACGCGTTCCTCGCGCTGCCCGCTCCGGCTCGCGGGAGGAAGACCATCGTCTTCTCCGCCGACTCGATGCGGCGCACCCGCGCCCACCTCCAGCTCGCCTCCAACCGCGAGGAGACCGCGTGACCACCCTGCTGATCGGCGTCCTCGCGCCCGACGTCCTGGACAGCAACGGGGACGCGGCCAACGCGCGCGTCCTCGCTGCGCGCGCCGCGTGGGCGGGTCTGGAGGCCCGCGTCCTCCCGCTTCGCGGGCAGGCGGACTTCGCGGAGCGCCCCGATGTGCTGGTCGCCGGCACGGGCGCCGACGAGGACCTGCCCGGGGTGCTCGAGCTGCTGCGGTCCGTCCACGGGACGCTGCAGGACTGGGTCGACGCGGGGACGGAGATAGTCGCCGTGGGAGCGGGATGGGAGCTGCTCGCCGAGTCCTTCGAGACGCCCGCCGGCGTCGTCGCCGGCCTGGGGCTCTTCCCGGGACGCGCCGTGGTCGCCGAGCGGACGACGGACGACCTCGTCGTCGAGTCGAGCGCCGGGGTGCTCGTCGGCTTCGAGAACCACGCGCGGCGCTTCGAGGGCATCGACCCGGCGCACGTGCTCGGTCGTGTGCTGCACGGCACAGGCGACGGCGGGGGAGTGGAGGGGTACGCGCACGGCGCGCTCCTCGGCACGCACCTGCACGGACCGGTGCTGGCGAAGAACCCTGTTCTCGCGGACGCGATCCTGCAGCGGGTCGCCGGCCGCCACGGGCTCGTGCACTCGGCCGAGGACGCCCGAACCCGTGCCGCCGATGAGACAGCTCGAGCCGCCCGCGAGGTCATCGCGAAGCGGCTCGGAGTCGGCCGGTAGGGAGCGACGCTCCCCACCGGCGGGTGCCGGCGGACTAGGGGCGCTGCTCCTCGAAGAGGCGCGCCGACTCGTCGTGCCAGCTCTGGGCGATGCTGGAGAGCTTCTCCTGGTACTTCTTGCCGTGGTGCGCGCAGAACAGCAGTTCTCCGCTGTTCACGACGACACGGATGTAAGCCTGGGCACCGCAGCTGTCGCAGCGGTCGGCCGCGGAGAGCTGCTGGGATCCAGCGAGCTCGTCCACGCCGTTCGGGGTTGCTGTGGTCGCCATGACGTGGCCTCCTGCGCTCGGGTCTTCGATCTCGGTGGACTCGGCCGTCGCCGGCGTCGTCCTTCCCTTGGTCCAACCATCAAAGCACGCGGATGTTTCCCGGCAGAGACGATCCCGTGGCATTTCGCTCTGCGCGTAGGGACCCCGGCGCCTTCCCAGCCGGAGACCGGTACGGGGCCGCTCGGCCGCGCCGCCACCGGGGTGTCGGCCCCCGAACCTAGACTGGTCGGATGGCCTCCACCGACTACTCCGCACGGCACCTCTCCGTCCTCGAGGGTCTCGAGGCGGTCCGCAAGCGCCCGGGCATGTACATCGGGTCGACGGACTCCCGCGGCCTCATGCACTGCCTCTGGGAGGTCATCGACAACTCGGTCGACGAGGCCCTCGCGGGTCACGGCACGGAGATCAGCGTCGTCCTGCACGCGGACGGCAGCGTCGAGGTCCGCGACCGCGCCCGCGGCATCCCGGTCGACATCGAGCCCAAGACCGGATTGACCGGCGTCGAGGTCGTCTTCACGAAGCTGCACGCCGGCGGCAAGTTCGGCTCCGGCTCCTACGCCGCCTCGGGCGGACTGCACGGAGTGGGCGCCTCGGTCGTGAACGCGCTGTCGGAGCGCCTCGACGTCGAGGTCGACCGCGACGGGCGGACCTACCGGATGTCCTTCCACCGCGGCGAGCCCGGCCGCTTCGCCGACACGGGCGAGCCGACCCCGGACGCGCCCTTCTCGCCGTTCGAGAACGGCTCGGAGCTGGAGATCGTCGGCAAGGTGAAGAAGGGCGTCACCGGCACGCGGGTGCGCTACTGGGCCGACCGGCAGATCTTCACGAAGGGCGCCGCCTTCCAGACGGACGACCTCGTCACCCGCGCGCGGCAGACCGCCTTCCTGGTGCCCGGCCTCACGATCGACATCGTCGACGACCGCGAGGAGGAGCGCCGGGCCGAGATGTTCCGCTACGACGGCGGCATCTCGGAGTTCGTCGAGTTCCTCGCTCCGGACGCGGCCGTCACCGACGTGCTGCGGCTGACGGGCAGCGGCACCTTCACCGAGACGGTGCCGGTGCTCACGCCCGGCGGGGCGATGGTGCCGACCGAGGTCGAGCGCACCTGCGAGGTCGACATCGCGCTGCGCTGGGGCACCGGCTACGAGACCGTGCTGCGCAGCTTCGTCAACATCATCTCGACGCCCAAGGGCGGCACCCACCAGACCGGCTTCGAGCAGGGGCTGCTGAAGCTGCTCCGCGCGCAGGTCGAGGCGAACGCCCGCAAGCTCAAGGCCGGTTCGGACAAGCTGGAGAAGGACGACGCCCTCGCGGGGCTCACCGCGGTGCTGACCGTGCGTCTCCCCGAGCCGCAGTTCGAGGGGCAGACGAAGGAGATCCTCGGCACGCCCGCGGTGCGCGCGATCGTCGCGCAGACGATCACCTCGACCCTCGGCGCGGTCTTCTCCTCGACGAAGCGCGAGGACAAGGCGCAGATGTCGCAGCTGCTCGAGAAGCTCGTCGCGGAGATGAAGTCGCGGATCTCGGCGCGCGCGCACAAGGAGACCCAGCGCCGCAAGAACGCGCTGGAGTCCTCCTCCCTGCCGGCCAAGCTCGTCGACTGCCGCAGCAACGACGTCGAGAACAGCGAGCTGTTCATCGTCGAGGGCGATTCGGCCCTGGGCACGGCGAAGCTGGCGCGCAACAGCGAGTACCAGGCGCTGCTGCCCATCCGCGGCAAGATCCTCAACGTGCAGAAGGCGAGCATCGCCGACATGCTCTCGAACACCGAGTGCGCGTCGATGATCCAGGTGATCGGGGCGGGGTCGGGCCGCTCGTTCGAGCTGCCGGCGGCGCGCTACGGGAAGATCATCCTGATGAGCGACGCAGACGTCGACGGCGCCCACATCCGCACGCTGCTGCTCACGCTGTTCTTCCGCTACATGCGCCCGCTGGTCGAAGCCGGCCGGGTCTTCGCCGCGGTGCCGCCGCTGCACCGCGTCGTGGTGATGAACTCGGGCCGGAAGCCGAACGAGACGATCTACACCTACTCCGAGAAGGAGCTGCAGGGGGTCCTCGCCGCGCTGTCGAAGGCGAACCGGCGCTACCAGGACCCGATCCAGCGCTACAAGGGCCTCGGCGAGATGGACGCCGACCAGCTCGCGCTGACGACGATGGACCGCTCGCGGCGGACCCTGCGCCGGGTGAAGGTCTCGGACGCGGAGAACGCGGGGCGGGTCTTCGAGCTGCTGATGGGCAACGAGGTCGCGCCGCGCAAGGAGTTCATCGTCCGCGGCTCCGAGACGCTCTCGCGCGACCGCATCGACGTCTGACGCAGTGCCGCGCGGAGCGCGGGCCCCGCTCGCTCTCCGCAGCACGCTGGTCGAGCAGCCGCGCATCATGCTCGTCGAGCAGCCGCGCCGCGGCGTGTCGAGACCGACGTCTGCGTGACGGTGGATCTCGATACGCCCGCAGAGCGGGCTACTCGATCAGCATGAGCGGGGTCAGAACTGCTCGGGGGCGGCGCCGATGCTCGCGATGGGCGCGGCGAGCGCGACTCCGGAGCCGTCGCGCTTCATGCCGGACTCGGGGAGCGCCGCGACGCTGCCGTCGGCCTCGAGGGCGTGGGCCGGCCCGGGGCCGACCCAGGCGACGCCGAGCGCGGTCTCGCCCTTGAGGAAGCGCTGGGCGCGGACTCCGCCGGTCGCGCGACCCTTGGCCGGGAACTCGGAGAACGCGGACACCTTGGCACTGCCGGTGTCGGTGCCGGTGAGGGCCCAGCTGTCCACGGCGACGGTCGCGACGACGGTCTCGTCGCGCTCGGCCTCGGGGACGACCGCGAACGAGACGACCTCGTCGGTCTCGCTGATCTTCACCCCGGCCATGCCCGCGGCGGTCCGGCCCTGCGGGCGGACGGCGGAGGCGGAGAAGCGCAGCAGCTGCGCCTCGCCGGTGACGAAGACGAGCTCGTCCTCGTCGGCCGACGGTGCGGCTCCGATGACCGCGTCCTTCGGCCGCAGCGCGATCAGCTCGATGTCCGGGCGGTTCGGCAGGTCGCCGGGGGCGACGCGCTTGACCGTGCCCTGCAGGGTGCCGAGGGCGATCGGGCGCGGATCGTCGAGGGCGACCAGGGCGAGCACGCGCTCGTCCTTCGCGAGGTGGCCGAGGTAGTCGCTCATCCGGACGCCGGCGCCGAGCTGCACGGAGGAGGACGGGACGGAGGGGACGTCGACGGGGGAGAAGCGCAGGAGGCGGCCGGCGGTCGTCACCGCGCCGATCTCGGCGCGGGTGGTGGTGTCGATCGTGCTGAGGACCGCGTCGTGCTTGCTGCGCCGGGTGGCGCGCTCGGGGTGCGGCGCCGCGTCGGGATCGCGGTCGATGCGGACCATCCGCCCGGTGGTGCTGAGCAGCACGCGGCAGGGCAGGTCGGCGATCTCGAGCACCGCGGCGGCCTTCCGGCCGGTGGTGGCGACGGAGGGGCGAGCCTCGGTGAGCAGCGTGCGCCGCGGCGTGCCGAGACGCTGCGCGACGTCGTCGAGCTCGTCGGAGACCAGGGCCTCGAGTCGGCTGCGGCTGGCGAGCAGCGCCTCGAGCTCGGCGATCTCGGCGAGGAGGGTGTCGCGCTCGGTCTCCAGCTCGATCCGGGAGAAGCGGGTGAGGCGGCGCAGCTGCAGCTCGAGGATGTACTCGGCCTGGAGGGTGCTGAGATCGAAGACCTCGATCAGGCGGGCGCGCGCGGCGGCGGTGTCGTCGCTCGCGCGGATCAGCTGGATGACCTCGTCGATGTCGAGGATCGCGATGAGCAGTCCCTCGACCAGGTGCAGCCGCTCCTGGCGCTTGCGCAGCCGGTAGCGGGAGCGGCGGGTCACCACGGTCAGGCGGTGGCCGATGTAGACCTGCAGCAGCTCCTTCAGACCCAGGGTGCGCGGCTGCCCGTCGACGAGGGCGACGTTGTTGATCGAGAAGGCGTCCTCGAGCGGCGTGTAGCGGTAGAGCTGCTCGAGCACCGCCTCCGGGCTGAAGCCGGTCTTGATCCCGATCACGAGGCGCAGGCCGTTGTCGCGGTCGGTCAGGTCCGTGACGTCGGCGATCCCGCTGAGCTTCTTGCTCTGGACGCCGTCCTTGATCTTGTCGATGACCTTCTCGGCGCCGACCAGGTAGGGCAGCTCGGTGACGACCAGGCCGGACTTGCGGGCGGTGATGCTCTCGACCGAGACCCGCGCCCGGGTCTTGAAGCTGCCGCGGCCCGTGGCGTAGGCGTCGCGGACACCGGCGAGGCCGACGATGGTGCCGCCGCTCGGGAAGTCGGGGCCGGGGACGAACGACATCAGGTCGTCCAGCGACGCGTCGGGGTTCGCGATCAGGTGCCGGGCCGCTCCGATCACCTCGACCAGGTTGTGCGGAGCCATGTTGGTGGCCATGCCGACCGCGATGCCGCTCGCGCCGTTGACGAGCAGGTTCGGGAAGGCCGCGGGGAGCACCTCGGGCTGGTCGTGCGAGTTGTCGTAGTTGGGCACGAAGTCGACGACGTCCTCGTCGAGGTGCTCGGTCATCGCCGTCGCGGCGGCGGCGAGGCGCGCCTCGGTGTAGCGGGCCGCGGCGGGGCCGTCGTCGAGCGAACCGAAGTTGCCGTGGCCGTCCACCAGCGGCACCCGGAGGGTGAACGGCTGGGCGAGGCGCACGAGCGAGTCGTAGATGGAGGCGTCGCCGTGCGGGTGCAGCTTGCCCATCACCTCGCCGACCACGCGGGCCGACTTCACGTGTCCGCGATCGGGGCGCAGGCCCATCTCGCTCATCATGTAGAGGATCCGGCGCTGCACGGGCTTCAGGCCGTCGCGGGCGTCGGGGAGCGCGCGGGAGTAGATGACCGAGTAGGCGTACTCGAGGAACGACCCCTCCATCTCGGCGGAGACGTCGACGTCCTCGATGCGCTCGGTCAGAGAGGATCCGGAGGGAGGGGGTGCAGCGTTCATGTCTCACTTCAGTAGCGGCGCGGGACTGGCGGGCGCAGCCTTCGACGACGGGCGCAGGCACGGCGAGGCTCGCTCCGCCCGAGGGCGCACCGTGCGAAACTGGGCGCGATGACCCCCATGCTACCGGCCGTCCCCGCCGGACGGCGGAGCCTCGCCGACGTCCTCCCCGGCGCCCTCGACGCCCTCCTCGGCCGCCCCGGGACCTTCGGCTCGTCCCGCATGGAGCGGATCGTCGTCGTCCTCGTGGACGGCCTCGGCGCCGCGAACCTCCGCCAGCGGGCCGGCCACTCCCGCACGCTCGCCCCCGCGCTCACCAGGGCCACCACGCTCGTCTCGGGCTTCCCCACGACGACCGCGGCCGCCCTCGCGAGCCTCACCACGGGCCTGCGCCCCGGCGGTCACGGCATGGTCGGCTACCGCGTCCTCGACCGGGCCGCCGACCGGCTGGTGAACCAGCTGTCCGGCTGGGACGAGGGCATGGTCCCCGAGCAGTGGCAGCCGCACCCGACCGTCTTCGAGCGGGCCGTCGAGGCGGGGGTCGCGGCGAGCGTGATCGGACCGTCCCGCTACGCGCGCTCGGGCCTCACCCGGGCGATCCTCCGCGGCGCGGAGTACCGGGCGGCCGGATCGGTCGCCGAGCGCTTCGCCGCGGCGCGCGACCTGCTCGACTCCGGCGGCCGTCAGCTGGTCTACCTCTACGTCCCCGAGCTCGACATGACCGCGCACGCCCGCGGCTGGGAGTCGCCCGAGTGGACGACGGCCCTCGAGTCGCTCGACGGCGAGGTCTCGGCCTTCGTCCGCGGGCTCTCGGCGCGCGAGGGCGTGCTGGTGACCGCCGACCACGGCGTCCTCGACGTGCCCGCGTCCTCGCACGTCCTCGTGCGCGACCCCGCGCTCCTCGAGGGCGTGCGCCATCTGGCGGGGGAGCCGCGCTGCCTGCAGCTGCACCTCGAGGACGGCGTCGACGCCGCGGCGGTCGCGGCGCGCTGGGCGGAGGCCGAGGGCGCCCGCGCCTGGGTCGCGACCCGCGAGGACGTCGCGGCGAGCGGCTGGTTCGGCGAGATCGGCGCTCCCGCGGCGGAGCGGATGGGCGACGTGTTCGTCGCCGCGCGGAAGGCGATCGCGTACTACGCGGCGGAGGACTCCTCGGGCCGGTCGATGATCGGCCAGCACGGGTCGCTCACGCCGGAGGAGACCCAGGTGCCGCTGCTCGGCTTCGGCGCGCTCTCCGGGATCTGATCCCGGCCGGGGGACGCACCTCCTCCCGGCCGAGCACGCACAGCGCGTCGAGCGTCGCGAGTCGTCGCCGAGCGGCGCTAGTCGTCGCTGCGCGCCCCGAAGACGATCTCGTCCCAGCTCGGCATGGCGGCGCGGCCCCGGCGGATCGAGTTCCGCCCGCTTGCGGCGGGGTGGTCGGTCTGCGGCGCGGCGGGGCGCTCCGGCTCCGCAGCCCTCGGGGGTGCGACGGGTGCCTCCGGCTGCGGCTCCTCGCGCACTCGCGCGGACGAGGCGTGGTCGCGCTCGCCGCGCCGGCGTCGGAGCGCGTCGAGGAGGTCGGCGGTGTCGTTGAGGTTGCGCTCGCGCTGCTCGGTCGTGCTGGTGACCGGGCGGGGGAGGGTCGAGACCGGGCGCGGCGTGTCGGAGAGGGCCGGCTGCGGCTCGGTGTCGGAGGGGCGTGAGGCCGCCGGGCGCGAGTGCGGCAGGCGCGAGGGGCCGGGGCGATCGGAGCGCTCGGACCGGTCCGACCGGTCGCTGCGCGACGTCTCCTCCGCGGGCTTCGCGAACGCGTCGGTGTCGAAGCGGGTCGCCAGCTCGTCGACGGCGGCGGGGATGACGGCGCGCAGGCGCGGGATGAGCGTCGGCCGGATCTCGCCCTGCTGGGAGAGCGTCGTCGCCTCGGCGGTGAGGGGGGACAGGAGCGCCTTCTTGGGATCGAAGCGCCAGCGGGCGTCGTGGTCGATCTCGTCGGAGCGGAAGAGCAGCTTGACGACCCAGCCCTCCTCCTCCTTCCAGCTCGACCACTGCTCGCCGTCGGCGCCCAGGGAGCCCAGGCGCTCGCGGATGACGTCGCCGAAGGGCGTGCCCTCCTCGAGCGGGTCGGGGTCGGCGCTCGTGTAGACGCGGACCGCCAGCGCGGAGGCGACGATGTGCTCGCGCTCGGCGGTCACCGGGCCCTCGAAGCGCGCGACGTAGTCGAGGTCGGCGCCGGTGAGCTCGGCGACCTCCTCGGCGGAGAGGCCCGAGCGGATGTGCGCCTGGATCTCTCGGGGCGACACGCGCTTCTCGCGAGGGGGCAGGGAGTGCACGCGCGGCCGGAGCTGGCTCTGCAGCGTCTCGTCGATGCGGACGGAGTACCGCTCGCCGCCGTCCGAGACGAGGACGAGCGATCCGCTCTCGACGCCGATCACCTTCAGTTCCATCATCGTTCTGGACCTCCTTCTGGACGCGCGCGTGCCGGTGCTGACCGCGAACCGGCTCAGGATCGCACGCCGTCGTCCCGTTCCTCGGGAATACCGCGGGCGGGTCGAAAGTTGGTGCGGAAGTAGGGCGCGGCAGCGGCTGTCAAGACGCGTTCGAAGCGGTTTGCGCATCGATACTTCTTGATGCACACTGTCCCCGCCGATTTGTTGAACTGCTGAATTTAAGAAGTGGATGGGAATGGCTACGGACTACGACGCCCCCCGCAAGACCGATGACGACTCCGAGTCGATCGAGGCCCTGAAGGAGCGAGTCCCCGACAAGATGTCCGGAGTCGTCGACGTCGATGACGCCGACAACCCGGGCGGATTCGAACTGCCCGGTGCCGATCTGTCCGACCTCGATCTGGACGTCGTGGTCCTTCCGCCGCAGGCGGACGAGTTCACGTGCGTGAGCTGCTTCCTGGTGAAGCACCGCTCGCAGATCGACCACGAGGAGAAGCTCGGCCCGATCTGCCTGGAGTGCGCCGCTTAGGCCTCTCCCGGCTCCGAAAGACGACCGCTCCGTCGCCGTGATCCCTCCTGGATCGCGGCGACGACGTCGTTGGGGCGCCTGCTCGACAGCAGCCAGTACGGCGTCGGGTCGGCGGGGTCCTCGATCGGGACCCGCACGACGTCGCGCACCCAGCCGCGGATGACGAGGAACGCCCTGGCGTCCAATCGCGGTCCGCGCTGAGCGAACGCCCGCTCGCCGGTGTACGCGGCAGGCTCGCCCACCAGCTCGAGCGGGATGTGCGCGCGGCCCGCCCGCAGCTCGCCGTCCACGACCTCGATGGTGGGCGACGTCGCCAGCAGCGTCGCCACCGTGCCGCCGTAGAGCACCAGCGCGACGAGGACGCCGACGAGGAAGTCGATCGGCGCGAAGACGAGGATGCTGGCGGGGATCACGAGGGCGGTGGAGACGAAGAGCCAGGGCGCGGGCCACAGCCTCTCTCGGTAGGTCGGCATGTCCCTATTGCATCAGACGATTGGTCTACCCTCGTCACGTGAACGAAACCGTCGACGTCCCCATCTGCGCGGACGAGGTCCCGTTCTACGCCCACCCCGGCGACGCCGGAGCGGATCTGCGCTCCACGGAGGAGCTGGTGCTCGCTCCCGGTGAGCGGGCGAGCGTGGGCACCGGGGTCTCGATCGCCCTGCCCGACGGCCACGTCGGCTTCGTCGTCCCGCGCAGCGGCCTGGCCTTCAAGCACGGCATCACCATCGTCAACGCCCCCGGCACCATCGACGCCGGCTACCGCGGTGAGATCCGCGTCGCGCTGCTGAACACGGACGCCCGCGAGCCGTACCGCATCGCCGCGGGCGACCGCATCGCGCAGCTCGTGATCGTGCCCGTCGTCCGGGCCCGCTTCACCGCGGTCGAGGAGCTCCCCTCCTCGGTCCGCGGCGCCGGCGGCTTCGGCTCGACCGGCTACGCCGCCGCCGCCACCGCCGCCGCCACCACCACGACCGCCGCATCGGACGTCCGCACCAACGAGGAGAACGCATGAGCGACATCCAGCCCGCCGGCACCGAGGACGCGGCCGCCGAGACCGCGTCGCAGGACTTCGAGAAGTCCGCGCCCGAGGACCGCGCCGAGGCCGGCCCCCTCGACGAGCGCGAGGCCAACCCGGTCCGCCCCTACATCGACCTCGGCGGGGTCAAGGTGCTGCCCCGCGAGGGCATGCACATCCGCCTCGAGGTCGAGGAGGCGACGAAGCGCGTCATCGCCGTCGGCCTCGAGCTCGCCGGGTCCACCCTCCAGGTGCAGCCCTTCGCCGCGCCGCGCTCGTCCGGGCTCTGGCACGAGATCCGCGGGCAGATCGCGGAGCAGATCGGCCGCCAGGGCGGCAGCACCGAGGAGCGCGAGGGCGTCTTCGGCCCCGAGATCGTGGCGCAGCTCCCGATCGCCGGCGGCGGCGTGCGGGTCGCCCGCTTCGTGGGCGTCGACGGACCGCGCTGGTTCCTGCGCGGCGTCATCGCCGGTGCGGGCGCCGTCGAGGAGGAGGCCGCGGCCGCGGTCGAGGACCTCTTCCGCAGCGTCGTCGTGGTCCGCGGCTCCGGCCCGATGCCCCCGCGCGACCTGATCCCCCTCAAGATGCCGGACAGCGGCCAGACCCAGCAGAGCGCGAGCTGACCGGCATGCGGCCCGAGGGCGACCCGCGGCCCGAGCGCGACGAGCAGGCGGAGCGTCCCGAGGTCGGCGACGCGATCGCGAAGGCCGCGCGCCGCTCCGGACTCGGCGTGGTCGCGGACGGCGAGCCGTTCGACGGCCGCGCCCTGCTCGGCTCGATGGGCGGTGTGCGCGGGATCCTCGAGGCCGTCGTGCCCGGGGTCGCCTTCGTCCTCCTCTTCACCGTCACCGGGGAGCTCGTGCTCTCGCTGGTCGCGTCGGTGGCGCTGGCCGTGCTCTTCACGGTCGCGCGCATCCTCGGGCGCACCCCGGTCATCCAGGCCGTCGGCGGTCTGCTCGGCGTCGTCGTCTCGGCGGTCCTCGCCCTGCTCACGGGCCGCGCGGTCGACAACTTCGTGCCGGGCCTGATCACCAACCTGGTCTACGGCCTCGTCTTCCTCGTGTCGGTCCTCGTCCGCTGGCCTCTGATCGGCGTCGCCGCCGGCTACCTCATGGGCGACGGCACGGCCTGGCGCGACGACCGGCGGAAGCGCCGGCTCTTCTCGCTGCTCACGCTCGCCTGGGCGGCCCTGTTCTTCGTGCGCCTGGCGGTGCAGTACCCGCTCTTCCTCGCGGAGGACGCGACGGCGCTCGGCACCTGGAAGCTGGTGCTCGGCCTCCCGCTGTACGCGCCGCTGCTCGTGCTCACCGTCCTCGCGGTGCGGGCCGAGTACCGCGGCGCGGCGGAGCGGGACGACGCCGCTCCCACCGCCGATCGCGCGTAGAGTTGTCTCGACGTCAAGATAAATAGTTAGGTCCTCCTTGGTGGCGGGGCGCTGTGCGCGGTCGCCAAGATGGAGTCGGATATGTGGGCGCGCCCGTCGGCGGCGCCCACGTCAGCGAAGGAGAGGGCGACGTGTCCGCGGTAGACAGCTTTGGATCGAAAGACAGCCTGAAGGTCGGCTCGACCGACTACGAGGTGTTCCGCATCGACCGGGTCCCCGGTCACGAGAAGCTCCCGTTCAGCCTCAAGGTGCTGCTCGAGAACCTGCTCCGCACGGAGGACGGCGCCAACATCACGGCCGACCACATCCGTGCCCTGGGCGAGTGGGTCCCGGAGTCGGAGCCCGACACCGAGATCCAGTTCACGCCCGCGCGCGTCGTGATGCAGGACTTCACCGGCGTGCCCTGCATCGTCGACCTCGCCACCATGCGCGAGGCCGTCGCGGCCCTGGGCGGCGACGCGAACCGGATCAACCCGCTCGCGCCCGCCGAGATGGTCATCGACCACTCGGTCATCGCGGACCTCTTCGGCACCCCCGACGCGCTCGAGCGCAACGTCGAGCTCGAGTACGAGCGGAACGGGGAGCGCTACCAGTTCCTCCGCTGGGGCCAGACCGCGTTCGACGACTTCAAGGTCGTCCCGCCCGGAACGGGCATCGTCCACCAGGTCAACATCGAGTACCTGGCGCGCGTCACCATGACCCGCGAGGTCGGCGGCGTGCTCCGCGCCTACCCCGACACCTGCGTCGGCACCGACTCGCACACCACGATGGTGAACGGTCTCGGCGTCCTCGGCTGGGGCGTCGGCGGCATCGAGGCGGAGGCGGCCATGCTCGGCCAGCCCGTGTCGATGCTCATCCCGAAGGTCGTCGGCTTCAAGCTCACCGGCGCGATCCCGGCCGGCGTGACCGCGACCGACGTCGTCCTCACGATCACCGAGATGCTGCGCAAGCACGGCGTCGTCGGCAAGTTCGTCGAGTTCTACGGCGCCGGCGTCGCGCAGGTGCCGCTGGCCAACCGCGCCACCATCGGCAACATGAGCCCCGAGTTCGGCTCCACCGCCGCGATGTTCCCGATCGACGACGTGACCCTCGACTACCTGCGCCTCACCGGCCGCAGCGACGAGCAGATCGCCCTGGTCGAGCAGTACTCGAAGCTGCAGAAGCTCTGGCACGACCCCGCGGTCGAGCCCGTCTTCAGCGAGTACCTCGAGCTGGACCTCGGCACGGTCGTCCCCTCGATCGCCGGACCGAAGCGCCCGCAGGACCGCATCGAGCTCACCTCGGCGAAGACGCAGTTCGAGTCGGACCTCAACAACTACGCCGACATCACGCACGACATCGTCGACCTGACGCTGACCGAGTCGTTCCCCGCGTCCGACCCCGGAGAGCTCCAGCCGCAGGACGAGTACAGCGAGCACGAGCACACGCACCGCTCGCACGCTCCGTCGACCGCCTCCAAGCCGACCAGGGTCGACCTGGGCGAGGGCGGGACCTTCACCATCGACCACGGCGCCGTCGCGATCGCGGCGATCACCTCCTGCACCAACACGTCGAACCCCTCGGTGATGCTGGCGGCCGGTCTGCTGGCCCGCAACGCCGCGCAGAAGGGCCTCAAGGCCAAGCCGTGGGTCAAGACCACGCTGGCGCCGGGCTCGAAGGTCGTCACCGACTACTACGAGAAGGCCGGGCTCACCGAGTCGCTCGAGGCCCTCGGCTTCTTCACCGTCGGCTACGGCTGCACCACCTGCATCGGCAACTCCGGCCCGCTGCTCGAGGAGATCTCGGCCGCGGTCCAGGACAACGACCTCGCCGTCACGGCCGTCCTCTCGGGCAACCGCAACTTCGAGGGCCGGATCAACCCGGACGTGAAGATGAACTACCTGGCGAGCCCCCCGCTCGTCATCGCCTACGCCCTCGCCGGATCGATGAACTTCGACTTCGAGGTCGACGCGCTCGGCACCGACACCGAGGGCAACGATGTCTTCCTCAAGGACATCTGGCCCGACGCGGCGGAGGTCCAGGCGACGATCGACTCCTCGATCGACAAGTCGATGTTCGACACGCAGTACGCCGGCGTGTTCGACGGCGACGAGCGCTGGCGCTCCCTGCAGACCCCCGAGGGCTCGATCTTCGAGTGGGACGAGGACTCCACCTACGTGCGGAAGCCCCCGTACTTCGAGGGCATGACGATGGAGACGACCCCGGTCACCGACATCGCCGACGCGCGGGTGCTCGCCAAGCTGGGCGACTCCGTCACCACCGACCACATCAGCCCCGCCGGCTCGATCAAGGCAGACAGCCCCGCCGGGCAGTACCTCGCCGAGCACAACGTGGACCGCAAGGACTACAACTCCTACGGCTCGCGTCGCGGCAACCACGAGGTGATGATCCGCGGCACCTTCGCGAACATCCGCCTGCGCAACCAGCTCCTCGACAACGTCGAGGGCGGCTACACCCGCGACTTCACGCAGGAGGGCGGTCCGCAGTCGTTCATCTACGACGCGTCGCAGAACTACCAGGCGCAGGGCACCCCGCTCGTCATCCTCGGCGGCAAGGAGTACGGCTCCGGCTCGTCGCGCGACTGGGCGGCCAAGGGCACGAGCCTCCTGGGCGTCAAGGCGGTCATCGTCGAGAGCTTCGAGCGCATCCACCGCTCGAACCTGATCGGCATGGGCGTCGTCCCGCTGCAGTTCCCGCAGGGCGAGACCTGGGCCTCGCTCGGGCTCGACGGCACCGAGTCGATCAGCATCTCGGGCATCGAGGCGCTGAACGAGGGAGTGACGCCGAAGACGGTCCACGTCGTCGCGTCGCCGACCTCCGACTCGCCCGAGGGCAAGCAGCCGATCGAGTTCGACGCGGTCGTCCGCATCGACACCCCCGGTGAGGCGGACTACTACCGCAACGGCGGGATCCTGCAGTACGTGCTGCGCTCGCTGGTCTGATTCCGAGTGCATGTGCGCGCCTCCCCGCGAGCAGGGGAGGCGCGCACCTGTTCCACCGGACCCCGTGCGTAGACTCGGGAGACGTCCACATCCCTCTGACATCCCCCGGAAGGCGGCGCGAATGGCTGTTCTCGAGACCATCTCCGGACCGCGCGACCTCGACCGCCTGACCCGGACCGAGCTCGAGACGCTGGCGCTGGAGATCCGCGACTTCCTCGTGCGCGAGGTGTCCAAGACCGGCGGCCACCTCGGTCCGAACCTCGGCGTCGTCGAGACGACCATCGCGATCCACCGCGTCTTCGACTCGCCGCACGACGCGATCATCTTCGACACCGGTCACCAGTCCTACGTGCACAAGCTGCTCACGGGGCGCCAGGACTTCTCCGGCCTCCGCCAGCGCGGCGGACTGGCCGGCTACCCGCAGCGCTCCGAGTCGCCGCACGACATCGTCGAGAGCTCGCACGCCTCGAGCTCGCTGTCCTGGGCGGACGGCATCTCGCGGGCCTTCACCATGACCGGGCAGAAGGACCGCCACGTGGTCGCCGTCGTCGGCGACGGCGCGCTCACCGGCGGGATGACCTGGGAGGCGCTGAACAACATCAGCGACGACAACTCCCGCGGCCTCGTCATCGTCGTCAACGACAACGGCCGCTCCTACGCCCCGACCATCGGCGGCATGGCGCGCTTCCTCAACGGCGTCCGCACCCGGCGGAGCTACCGCACGCTGCACCACGGCTCCCGCGCCGTCTCCGAGCGCCTGGGCGGCCCCGCCGCGGCCGTCTACCGCGGTGTGCGCGGCGGCATGCACGGCTTCCTCAGCCGCTTCATCAACAACGAGGCGCTGTACTCGAACCTCGACATCAAGTACCTCGGCCCGATCGACGGACACGACCTCGTCGCGATGGAGGAGGCGCTCCAGCAGGCCAAGGACTACGGCACGCCCGTGATCGTGCACGCGATCACGCAGAAGGGCAAGGGCTTCGAGCCCGCCGTGCAGGACCTCGCGGACCAGTTCCACGCCGTCGGCCAGATCGACCCCGAGACGGGCGAGCCGCTCAGCGCGAGCGGCGCCCGCTCCTGGACCTCCGTCTTCGCCGAGGAGATCGTCACCCTCGCCGACGAGGACCCGACCATCGTCGGCATCACCGCCGCGATGCTGCGCCCGGTCGGACTCGACCGCCTCGCGGAGAAGTACCCCGAGCGCGTGTACGACGTCGGCATCGCCGAGCAGCACGCCGTGACCTCCGCCGCGGGGCTCGCCTTCGGCGGTCTGCACCCGGTCGTCGCGCTCTACGCGACCTTCGTCAACCGCGCGTTCGACCAGATCCTGATGGACGTGGCGCTGCACCGCGCCGGCGTCACCTTCGTGCTCGACCGCGCCGGCGTCACCGGCCCCGACGGCCCGAGCCACCACGGCATGTGGGACCTCGCGATCCTCCAGGTCGTCCCGAACATCCGCCTCGCCGCGCCGCGCGACTCCGTGCGTCTGCGCGAGGAGCTGCGCGAGGCCGTCGGCGTCGGGGACGCACCGACCGTCGTGCGGTTCTCCAAGGGCAACGTCGGCGACGAGATCGACGCCGTCGAGCGCCTCGAGGACGGCGTGGACGTCCTGTTGCGCTCGGAGCGCCAGGACGTGCTGCTCGTCACCGTCGGCCCGATGGCCGCGATGGGCCTCGACGTCGCCCGGCGCCTCGCGGCACAGGGCATCGGCGCCACCGTCGTCGACCCGCGCTGGGTCGTGCCCGTGCCGGGGAGCGTCATCGACCTCGCCCGCGAGCACCGCCTCGTCGTCTCGATCGAGGACGGCGTCCGCGTCGGCGGCATCGGCACCCGGATCCGCCAGGACCTCCGCGAGGCCGGCGTCGACACCGCCGTCACCGAGCTCGGTCTGCCGGACCAGTTCCTCGACCACGCCAAGCGCGAGGAGATCCTGGAGGACGTCGGCCTGACGCCGCAGCACATCGCCCGGGACGTGGTCGCGCAGGTTCTCGGCAGCAAGATCCCGGTCGCGCGCCCGCTGCCCGACGAGGTCGCGGTGCAGGACGACGCCCGCACGGACTGACCCGGAAGGACCGAGAGGTCCGCCTCCGCACGCAGAATGGCGCCCACCGGTTCGGTGGGCGCCATTCTGCGGTGTGCGGCTACTCGACCCCGCGGAGCACCGGGTCGTGGAAGGTGCCGCCGAACGCGCGCTCGCTCGCGCCGACGCGGTCGAGGTAGGGCGTCAGCCCGCCCATCTGGAACGGGTAGCCGGCGCCGAGGATCAGGCAGAGGTCGATGTCCTCCGCGGCGTGCACGACGTCGTCGTCCAGCATCCGCTTCACCTCGTCGGCGAGCCCGGTCTCGACGCGCAGCCGCAGCTGCTCGGCGGTCATCGGGTCCGACCCGCCCTTGACGATCGCGACGGCGCGCTTGTCGACGCCCTTCACGCGGCC
Source organism: Rathayibacter sp. VKM Ac-2856 (assembly GCF_013205055.1). Classification (GTDB taxonomy): domain Bacteria; phylum Actinomycetota; class Actinomycetes; order Actinomycetales; family Microbacteriaceae; genus Rathayibacter. The sequence goes on along the minus strand of NZ_JABMLF010000001.1, from coordinate 396,423 downwards.
CTTGGCGTCGCGCTCGAAGACGTGCCCGAGCTCGGCCAGCCGGTGCAGGTTGGGGCTGTCGTAGAAGCGGTCCGGGAACGCGGCGTGGTGGGTGTCGAGGACGTGCGCGCCGACCTTGAGACCGACGAGCTCGAGCAGCTCGAACGGCGTCATCGGCAGGCCGAACGGCTCGAGCGAGCGCTCGACGACCTCGAACGGCGTGCCCGTGTCGACCGCGTGCATCGCCTCGCCGAGGACCTTCGCCAGCACGCGGTTGACCACGAAGCCCGGGGTGTCGCGGGTGATGACCGCGTTCTTCTTCAGCTTCGCCGCGGTGACCATCGCCGTGGAGAGCGTCTCGTCGTCGGTCCGCGGGGTGTTCACCACCTCGATCAGCGGCATCACCGCGACCGGGTTGAAGAAGTGGAAGCCGACCAGGCGCTCCGGGTGCTGCAGCCGCTCGCCGATCCGCTCGACGGAGAGCGACGAGGTGTTCGTCGCCAGGACGGCGGTGGGGGAGACGTAGCGCTCGATGTCCGCGAAGACCTCCTGCTTGACCGAGAGCTCCTCGAAGACGGCCTCGATGACCCAGTCGGCGTCGGCGAAGTCGGCGCGGTCGGTCGTGCCGGTGACGAGACCGCGGAGGCGGTTGGCGTCGTCCTGCGAGAGCCGGCCCTTGGCGAGCAGGGTGTCGATCTCGCCGACGATGCTCGCGACGCCCCGGTCGACCCGCTCCTGGTCGAGGTCGGTGATGACGACCGGGACCTGGAGTCGGCGGACGAAGAGCAGCGCGAACTGGGTGGCCATCAGGCCGGCGCCGATGACGCCGACCTTGGTGACCGGCTTGGCGAGGCTCTTGTCCGGGGCGCCGGCGGGGCGCTTCGCGCGCTTCTGCACGAGGTCGAAGGCGTAGATGCTCGCTCGGAACTGATCGCCCGAGACGAGATCGGCCAGCGCCTCGTCCTCGGCGGCGAAGCCCTCCTCGCGGGTGCTGCTCTTGGCGGCCTTCAGCAGGTCGAGCGCGCGGTACGGCGAGGCGGCCACGGTGCCGATCTTCGACTCCAGCTGCTTGCGGGCGATCGCGATCGCGGCGTCCCACTTGACCAGGCGCTCGATCTTGCCGGGCACGTTCGGCCGCTTCACCTCGACGGTTCCGCCGAGCACGCCGTCGGCCCAGGTCAGCGAGTTCTCGAGGAAGCTCGCGGACGGGAAGATCGCGTCGGCGATGCCGAGGTCGACGACGTCCTGGCCCTTGAGGGTGCGGTTGTTCTTCAGCGGGTTCTCGACGACGACCTTGAGGGCGTTCTCGATGCCGATCAGGTTCGGCAGCAGCCACGCGCCGCCCCAGCCGGGGATGATGCCGAGGAAGACCTCGGGTAGCCCGAGGGCCGGGATCGACGCGTCGACGGTGCGGTAGTCGGCGTTGAGCGCGATCTCGGTGCCGCCGCCGAGCGCCAGCCCGTTGATGAACACGAACGAGGGGACGCCGAGCTCGGAGAGCAGGCCGAGGGTGCGGTGGCCCAGGCGCGCCAGCTGGCGGGCGGCCTCGCGGCTCGGGATCGTGCCGACCTTGCTGAGGTCGGCGCCGGCGGCCAGGATGAACGGCTTGCCCGTCACTCCCACCGCCTGGATCTCGCCGGCCGCCGCGCGAGCCTGCTGCGCGAGCAGCACGTCGGCCAGCTCGAACAGCCCGGCCGGGCCGAACGTGCTCGGCCGCGTGTGATCGCGGTCGTTGTCGAGCGTGATCAGGGCCAGGACGCGGCCGCTCGGGAGCGGGACGTCGCGGACGTAGGAGTGGGTGACGACCTCGCCCTCGGCGAGCTCCACCAGGTCCTCGAATCCTTCGAGCATGGGTCAGCGTCCCTTCCGTCGTGCGCGCTTGCCGTCGAAGTGCGGGTTCTCCCAGATGACCGAGCCGCCCTGGCCGAGACCGACGCACATCGCGGTCAGGCCGTAGCGGACCTCGGGGTGCGCCTCGAACTGCCGGGCGAGCTGGATCATCAGGCGGACGCCGGAGGAGGCGAGCGGGTGGCCGATCGCGATCGCCCCGCCGTACTCGTTGACCCGCGGGTCGTCGTCGTCGATGCCGAAGTGGTCGAGGAAGGAGAGCACCTGCACGGCGAACGCCTCGTTGAGCTCGAAGAGCCCGATGTCCTCGATGCCCAGGCCCGCCTTCTTCAGCGCCTTCTCGGTCGAGGGGACCGGGCCGATGCCCATGATCTCCGGCTCGACGCCGGCGAAGGCGAAGCTGACGAGGCGCATCTTCTCGGTGAGGCCGAGCTCCTTCGCCGCGTCCGCGCTGGCGAGCAGCGAGACGGCGGCGCCGTCGTTGAGCCCGGAGGAGTTGCCGGCGGTGACCCGGCCGTGCGGGCGGAACGGGGTGCGCAGGTTCGCGAGGCCCTCGAGCGTCGTCTCGGGGCGCGGCGCCTCGTCGGCGGTGGCGAGGCCCCAGCCGGCGGCGCTGCGGGTGGCGACCGGGATGAGATCCGGCTGGACGTTCCCGTTCCGGTACGCCTCGGCGAGCTTCTGCTGGCTGCGCAGGGCGTAGTGGTCGGAGCGGCTCTTGGTGAGCTGGGGGAAGCGGTCGTGGATCTTCTCCGCGGTCTTGCCCATGTTGAGGGCCTCCTCGCCGACCAGTCGCTCGGAGAGGAAGCGCGGGTTGGGGTCGGCGTTGAAGCCCATCGGATGCCGGCCCATGTGCTCGACGCCGCCGGCGATGACGACGTCGTAGGCGCCGAAGGCGATGCCGCCCGCGGTCGTGGTGACCGAGGTCATCGCCCCCGCGCACATGCGGTCGATCGCGTAGCCGGGGACCGAGCGCGGCAGGCCCGCGAGCAGCGCCGCCGTGCGGCCGAGGGTCAGGCCCTGGTCGCCCTGCTGGGTGGTCGCGGCGATGGCGACCTCGTCCACTCGCTCCTTGGGCAGGGCGGTGTTGCGCTCCAGCAGCCCGATCATGGCCTTGACGACGAGGTCGTCGGCCCGGGTCTGCCAGTACATGCCCTTCTCACCGGCCCGCCCGAACGGAGTACGGACTCCGTCGACGAACACGACTTCGGATCTCTCGGCCACAGTGCCTCCTGAAAACGGGACGTCCTCTCGGAACCGGACGTCGTTCCGATCGTAGGAAGGCGGCGTCGGGCGCCGGAATCCTTTGCTTGTTCCTACGAAGCGGTTTCGGTGCTCGGCGCCGGTGCTTGCCCGGCTTCCACAAAGGCGGTGGCGAGCGAGCCGGCGGTCGCGTCGATCTGCCAGGAGCGCGCACCGGCGCGCTCGAGCTCGGCGGCGACGGTGTCGCGGTCGATCGGCTCCGGCGGGTTCCAGGCGAGGCGGCGGACGAGCTCGGGAGTGAGCAGGTTCTCGACGGGCAACGAGAGCAGCTCGGCGATCTCGCCGACGACGGCCCGCGCGGCCTTCAGCCGGGCGTCGGCGGCCGGGTTGCGGTCGCCCCAGGCGCGCGGCGGCGGCAGGGTGTCGGCGGCGGGGCGGACCGGGCTCGGCAGGTCCTCGGTGCTCTGACCGCGCTCGATGGCGGCCCACCAGCGCTCGACCTCGCCGCGGCTGGCGCGCCCGGTGAAGTCGCGCCGGCCGGAGAGCTGGCCGAGGCTGGTGGGGACGTTGCGCGAGACGGCGATGATGGAGGAGTCGGGGATCAGGCGGCCGGGAGCGATGTCGCGCTCGCGGGCGAAGGCGTCGCGGGCGAGCCAGAGCTCGCGGGCGATGGCCAGGGCGCGCGGGCCGCGCAGGGCGTGCATGCCGGAGAGGCGGCGCCACGGCTCGGCCGGGACCGGCTTGGGCTGCCGCTCCAGGGTGGCCTGGAACTCCTCGCGCGCGATCCGGGTCTTCCGGGCCTCGATGAGCATCTCCTCCATCCGGTCGCGGAGGTCGACGAGCAGCTCGACGTCCTTCGCGGCGTAGACGAGCCAGCTCTGCGGGAGGGGGCGGGTCGACCAGTCGGCGGCCGAGTGCTCCTTGGCGAGGTGGATGCCGAGGAGGTCCTCGACGACGGCGCCGAGGCCGACCTTGGGCAGGCCGAGGAGGCGGGCCGCGAGCTCGGTGTCGAAGATGCGCTCGGGGTCGAGGCCGACCTCGCGGAGGCAGGCGAGGTCCTGGCTGGCGGCGTGCAGGATCCACTCCTCCTGGCCGATCACGGCCTGGAGGGCGTCCATCCGGCCGATCGCGGGCGGGTCGAAGAGGAAGGCGCCCGCGCCGCGGCGGTAGACCTGGATCAGGTACGCGCGCTGCGAGTAGGTGAAGCCGGAGGCGCGCTCGGCGTCGACGGCGACAGGGCCCTCGCCGGCGGCGAGAGCGTCGACCGCGGCGAGGAACTCGTCGGGAGTGGAGAGGACACGGTAATCAGTCACGGTTGTTCCGTCGGAAGGCGAGCGAGGTCACACCGTCGCCCGATACGGGCGGGAGGCCCGCGAGCATGCACAACAGCTCGCCCCAGCCTTCCACGTGGGGAGCGAGCTCCGCATCCTCGGGGCTCCAGGAGGCCCGGATCTCGATCTGCGCGCCGTCGCCCTGAGCGGCGAGCTCGCCGAATCCGGTCGAGAGGACCTTCGTGGCGGTGCCGGAGGCGGCGGTGTAGAAGGCGCCGCGGACCTCGAGGGCGTCGATCAGCCAGGACCAGGCGACCTCGGCGAGGAACGGGTCCGTGCCGATCTCGATCTCGAGGGGCGCCTGCGCGAAGCAGACGACGCGGAACGGGCCGCCCCACTGCTCCGGCTCCTCGGGGTCGTAGAGCAGGATGAAGCGGCCGGTGCCGAGCTCGGAGTCGCGGCCGTGGGCCCGCGGCGACACGTCGCCGGAGAGGGCGACGGCGTACGGAGCCAGTCCGGTCGGGGTCGCGATCTCGGCGACGGTGAGCTCGGAGCGGGTCGTCGCACGGCGCAGGGACTCGACCGCAGCGCGGAACTCCTCCGGGAGCTGGGACGGCGCTGGGAATTCGGGCACGCTCGCAGACTAGAGTTCCCGCATGCTCGAAGCCCGGAGGCACGCCGTTGACGGCGGGCGCACCGGTCTCCTGGTCGCCGGGATCCTCGCGGTCCCCGCGCTCGCGGCTCTGACGGCCCTCGGCGGCGCCGCGCTGGGGACGGCCTTCCTCCGCGGGGTCGTCACTCCGCCCTCCCGGCGGTCCCAGGACGTGCGGGTGCTGGCCGTCCGCCCCGAGGTGCACGAGATCGAGCTCGCGGCCTCCGTCGATACCGCCGTCCGGGGCGGCTTCAGCCTCTGGTTCGACCACGGGCGCGGGCACGCGCGGATCGGCCGGCTGCTCGCCACGGGGCGCGGCCGGGTGGTGCGGGAGCTCGGGCGAGTCGACCGCGGGACGCTCCGGGCCGGCACCCGCGGGCGGCTCAACGGCTGGCTGCTGCTCTCGCCGCGCGAGACCGGGCTGCCCTTCTCGGCCCAGGAGGTGCCGACGCAGTTCGGCGCGGCTCCGGCCTGGCTCTTCCCGGCGGCAGGGGACGAGGCGTCGGACGTCGGCTCGTCACAGGTCTGGGCGATCCACGTGCACGGCCGGGCGACGACGCGGGAGGAGACCCTGCGCGGCGTCGCGGCCTTCCACCGCGCCGGTCTCACCTCGCTGGTCGTCTCGTACCGCAACGACGGCGACGCTCCGGCGAGCCCCGACCGACGCTACGCGCTGGGCGAGACGGAGTGGCGCGACATCGACGCCGCGATCCGGTTCGCCGAGCAGCGCGGCGCGCGGCGGGTGGTGCTGGTGGGCTGGTCGATGGGTGGTGCGATCGTGCTGCAGACGGCGCTGCGCTCGAGCCGGCGCGACATGATCGCGGGGCTCGTGCTCGACTCCCCGGTGATCGACTGGCGGGTGACCCTGCGCAAGCAGGCTCGCCTGAACCGGATCCCGGCGCCGATCGCCGCGCTCGCCCTGACGGTGATGCAGCGGCCGTGGTCCGCCGCGCTGACCGGGCAGAGCAGCCACGTCCCGCTGGCGTCGATGGACCTGGTCGAGCGGGCCGCGGAGCTGACCGCCCCGGTCCTGCTGCTGCACAGCGTCGACGACGACTTCGTGCCGAGCGGTCCGTCCGAGGCCCTGGCGGCGGCGCGTGGCGACCTGGTCGAGCTCGTGCTCTTCCACGGGGCGGGGCACACGCGGCTGTGGAACGACGATCCGGTGCTCTGGGAGGCGTCGGTCGAGCGCTGGCTGGCCGAGCGGGCGCTCAGCCGGTCCGGCTCCAGCGCGCGTAGGTGAAGCCCGCGTCGTCCGCGGCGAGGGCCGTCAGGGCGTAGCCGTCGTCGATCCGGGCATCGGTCGACGCCACCGGGAGGCCGGGGAGGACGACGCGCGGCGCGGTGGTGAGGCAGAGCTCGTCGACCCGGCCAGAGGCGAGGAACTGGCCCGACAGCGACGCGCCGCCCTCGCAGACGACCCGCTCGAGGCCCAGGGCGCGCAGGGCGGCGAGGATCGCGTCGACGCTCATCCGCCCCTCCGTCGCCGGCACCGGGACGATCTCGACGCCGCCGGGCAGGACGGACGGGACCTCGCGCCCCTCGGGGAGCAGCAGGAGCACGCGGGCGCCGTCCTGCACCTCGAGCCGGTGGCCGGCCAGATCGCCGGAGGAGGAGACGATCGCCAGCGGTGCGCGCTTGGGGACCCGGTAGCCCTCGGCGCGGACGCTCGCGGCGCCGACGAGCACGACGTCGGCCTGCGCGCGGATGACGCCGAGGATCGTCCGGTCGACGCGGTTGGTCAGCGTCTCGCTCGTGCCGTCGGAGCCGATGCTCGAGCCGTTGACGCTCGCGATCATGTTGAGGCGGACGCGCACGCCCTCGCCGGGGCGGTAGGCGGCCTCGATCGCGGCCCGGGCGCTGTCGTCGCCGAGGCGGATCGCCGGGCCGGCGGGGACGAGCGGCTGCAGGATCACGGGAGGCGGGGAGCCGGGATCAGGCGGCGAGGTGGGTGCGGATCTGGCGCTTGGTGCGGCCGAGGAGAGCGCTCATCCCGCGCAGCCGGAGCGGCGAGACGGCCTCGGACAGGCCGATGGTCTGCGGGAAGTCGTCGGGCACGGCGAGCACCTGCTCGGGGGTGAGGCCGTCGAGGCCCTGGGCGAGGATCGAGGCGAAGCCGCGGGTGGTCGGCGACTCCCGCGGAGCCGTCGCGTGCAGGTGGATCACGTCGCCGTCGAACTCGACGACGATGAACACCGGCGACTGGCACTCCTCGACGCGCTCGAACAGGTCGGGGTGGTCGCGGTAGCGCTCGGGCAGCTCCGGCAGCTCGTTCGAGAACTCGAGGAGGAGCTGGAGCCGCTCCGGCTTCTCGAGGGCGAGGAACTCCTCGCGGATCTCGCGGAGCGCGGGGCCGAGCTGGTCGGTGGCGGGAGTGTCGGTGCTCATCGCGTCCATTCTTCCCTACGTGGGAGTGGCGGGGCTCGGGGGCGGGGGACCGAGGGGGAGCGCACAGGCGAGAGGGCCCCGGCGCGATTGCGCACGGGGCCCCCTCGACCGGATCAGCGGGGCGCGGGATCAGCGGGGCGCGGGGGCCTCGCCGGGCTCCGAGCCCTGCACGATCGGGACGCGGACGGCGCTGCCCCACTCGGTCCAGGAGCCGTCGTAGTTCTTGACGCCCTCGAAGCCGAGGAGGTGGGTCAGCACGAACCAGGTGTGCGAGGAGCGCTCGCCGATGCGGCAGTAGGCGATCACGGTGTCGCCGTCGGCCAGGCCGGCGCCGTCGCGGTAGATGCCGTTCAGCTCGTCGAGCGGGCGGAACGTGCCGTCCTCCGCCGCGGCCTTGCCCCACGGCACGTTCTGCGCGCTGGGGATGTGGCCGGCGCGCAGGGCGCCCTCCTCCGGGTAGGCCGGTGCGGTGGTGCGGGCGCCGGAGAACTCCTCGGGGGAGCGGACGTCGATCAGCGGGTTGCCGAAGTGGGCGAGCACGTCCTCCTTGAAGGCGCGGATGTCGCCGTCGCGGCGCTCGACCGTCGGGTACTCCACGGCCTCGGGGGTCGAGGCGTCGGTGGTGACGGGGCGGCCGTCGGCGATCCACTTGTCGCGGCCGCCGTCGAGCAGGCGGACGTCCTCGTGACCGAAGAGGGTGAAGACCCAGAGGGCGTAGGCGGCCCACCAGTTGTTCTTGTCGCCGTAGATGACGACGGTGCTGTCGCGGGCGATGCCCTTGCCGCCGACGAGCGCGGCGAACGCGGCGCCGTCGATGTAGTCGCGCTGCACCGGGTCGTTGAGGTCGGTGTGCCAGTCGATCTTGACCGAGCCGGGGATGTGGCCCGTCTCGTAGAGCAGGACGTCCTCGTCGGACTCGACGACCACGAGGCCCGGCGTGCCGAGGCGCTGCTCGAGCCACTCGCCGCTGACGAGTCGTTCGGGGTGCGCGTAGGTGGCGAACTTCGGCGACGGATCGAGTTCAACGGGCAAGAGGGACCTCCAGGGTGGTGCGCGGGGCGCAGGCGTGGTTCTCGAATGGGCGGCGGTGCGGGCGGGCTACGCTGAGAACCGCCCTCAGCGACAGTACGCGCCCTCGTGCGCGGGTGCACGGACGGCCCCGTAAGAGTTCGACACAGTCCTCCGCCGGGTCCGGCCCGGCGTCAGGCCGAGGTCGACCCGGTACTTCCCCTTCCCCCGACGATCCCCCCGACGAAGGATGCGTGAGCGCGTGACCCCCGACGACGTCACTGCGACGAGCAGTCTGACCGCGCGCTCGCCGCAGATCAGCGGCCACGAGATCGCCTCGACCCTGGTCCCGCCGCGGCAGTTCGAGGGCGCGACCTTCGAGAGCTACCGGCCCGACCCGGAGTACCCCTCGCAGGCGGAGGCCGTCGAGGCGCTGCGCGCGTTCGCGGCCGGCGGCGGCTCGAAGGGCGGCGGCGGCGGCTTCCTCGGCTTCGGCCGGAAGAAGGCGCCCGCGGTGAAGCCGGGCGTCTACCTCGACGGCGGCTTCGGCGTCGGCAAGACCCACCTGCTCGCAGCGATCTGGCACGCGGTGCCCGGCCGCACCTACTTCGGCACCTTCATCGAGTACACCGCCCTGGTCGGGGCGCTCGGCTACGCGGCCACCGTCTCGCTGCTCAAGGGCTCGGCGCTGCTCTGCATCGACGAGTTCGAGCTGGACGACCCGGGCGACACGATGCTGATGACCCGGCTGCTGGGCGAGCTGGTCGCCTCCGGCACCCGCATCGCGGCCACCTCGAACACACCGCCGAACGCGCTCGGCGAGGGCCGGTTCGCCGCCGCGGACTTCCTCCGCGAGATCCACGCGATGGCGGAGCACTTCCAGACGATGCGGATCGACGGCACCGACTACCGCCGCCGCGACATCGAGGGCCACGCGGTGACCCGCTCGGACGCGGAGATCGACGAGCTCGTCGCGGGGGCGCCCGCGGGCGCGGTCGTGACCGACGACTCGTTCCGCGCCGCGGTCGACCACCTGGGCACCGTGCACCCCTCGCGCTACATCAAGGTGATCGACGGGGTCGACGCGATCGTCCTCCGCGACGTCACGGCGCTCACCGACCAGACCGACGCGCTGCGCCTCGTCGCCTTCATCGACCGCGTCTACGACGCGCAGATCCCGGTGCTCGCCTCCGGCGTCGCGCTCGACGAGGTCTTCGGCGGCGACATGCTCAGCGGCGGCTACCGCAAGAAGTACCTCCGCTCGATGTCGCGCCTGATCGCGCTGACCTCGATGCGGGCCTTCGCCTGACGACTGATCGGCGCGCGGCGCCGGGTCCCCGCGGCATCTGCTCGGCGGCTGCGCGGGGGATCTGCGGCGTGCTGTAACGCAGTGTTCACACGGGGGCACCGCTCGTAACATCCGCGAAACCTCGTGCCGCACGGGCCGTAACGTCGCGCGGCCAGACTGTCGGCTACCCGAGGTGACCCGACACCCCGCGTCCTCCGTGACGCCGTGTCTTCGGGGTCGTGCAGCGACTGCCGGCCCGCATCGGGCACTGCACTGCCCTCACTCACGACTCCTGCACGACTCTGCTTACTCACGAGAGGTTCAACAATGGATCAAGGCAATACCGCGTTCCTGCTCCTGGCGGCGGCGCTGGTCCTGCTCATGACCCCCGGGCTCGCGTTCTTCTACGGCGGTCTGGTCCGAGCGAAGAGCGTCATCAGCATGATGATGCTGAGCTTCGGCGCGATGGGCCTGATCGGCGTGCTGTGGGTCCTCTACGGCTACGCGATCACCTTCTCCAACGCCGGTGTGGGCGACTTCGTCGGCATCGACGGCGTCCTCGGCATCGACCTCAGCCAGCTCGGCCTCGCCGGTGCCTACGCCGAGGCCCGCGGTGACATCGAGACGGCCTACCCGACGCTCGCCTTCGCGGCCTTCCAGGCCACCTTCGCGATCATCACCGTCGCCCTGATCTCGGGTGCGATCGCCGACCGCGCCAAGTTCGGCGCGTGGATGGTCTTCGCCGGCGTCTGGGCGACCATCGTCTACTTCCCGGTCGCCTCGTGGGTCTTCAACTTCGCCCTCGACCCGGAGACCGGCGCCACCTCGGACGGCGGCTGGATCGCCTACAACGTGGGTGCGATCGACTTCGCCGGCGGCACCGCGGTGCACATCAACGCCGGTGCGGCGGCCCTCGCCCTCGCCCTGGTCCTCGGCAAGCGCGTGAACTTCACCAAGGGCGCGCACCAGCCGCACAACCCGCCGTTCGTCCTCCTCGGCGCCGGGCTCCTCTGGTTCGGCTGGTTCGGCTTCAACGCCGGCTCCGAGCTGGCCGCCGACGGCATCGCCGCGATCGCCTTCCTCAACACCATCGCCGCTCCCGCCGCCGCCATCATCGGCTGGCTGATCATCGAGAAGATCAAGGACGGCAAGCCCACCTCGATCGGCGCCGCCTCCGGTGCCGTCGCGGGTCTCGTCGCGATCACCCCCGCCTGCGCCGTCCTGTCGCCCTTCTGGGCGATCGTGCTCGGCCTCATCACCGGTGCGGTCTGCGCCCTGGCGATCGACCTCAAGTACAAGCTCGGCTACGACGACTCGCTCGACGTGGTCGGCGTGCACCTGGTCGGCGGTCTGATCGGAACGCTCTACATCGGCTTCTTCGGCACCGACGTGGGCCTCTTCCTCACCGGCGACGCCAGCCAGCTCGGCAAGCAGGCCCTCGCGGCCTTCACCGTCCTCGTCTACTCCTTCGTCCTCACCTACGCGATCGGCTGGGTCATCCAGAAGACGATCGGGTTCCGCGTGAAGAACGAGGACGAGGTCGCGGGCATCGACACCGCCATCCACGGCGAGGCGGGCTACGTCCTCGCGGACTAGTCCCCTCGACGCGACACCTGGAAGAGCCGGCTCCTCGGAGCCGGCTCTTCCCCGTTTCCGGGCTAGGGTTCCCAGGTGGCCTCCTCACGCTCCGTCGTGTCCCTGCTCCTCCGACTGCTCGGCCGTGCGAGCGCACCCCGCGCCGACGCCGGCGCCCCCGCGCAACGGCCGTACCTGAGCACCACGGCGCCGACGCCGGGCGCCACCGGGATCGGCCGGACCTCCGAGGTCGACCCGACCCGGCTGCGCGGCGTGCACCTCGGCTACGCGCCGACGCCGGACGGCGATCCCGACCCGGGCGAGGTCGTCTGGACCTGGGTCCCCTACGAGGAGGACGACGGCCGCGGCAAGGACCGGCCCGTCCTCGTCCTCGCGGTCGAGAAGGCCGGCACCGCGCTCGCGATCCGGCTGAGCTCGAAGGAGCACGACGGCTACCTCGCGGTCGGCGCGGGGCCGTGGGACCCGGAGGGCCGGCCGAGCTTCGCGGACCCTGAGCGCGTCTTCCGCGTGCACCCCGCCGGGATGCGGCGCGAGGGCGCGGCGCTCGAGCGCGCGCGGTTCGACGCGGTCGCGCGGGTCGTCTCGGCGCGGTACGGCTGGCGCTGAGCCGGAGGGTGCGGGGCTCGGGCCCTGGCGCGGTTCCCGGCGCTAGGCGCTCGGGGCGATCGTGACGAGCTCGGGGTGCTTCGCCGTGCGACCGTCGCCGGAGGAGGTGCCCGTGAGCCGGCGGCGCAGCCACGGCGCGACGTGGGTGCGGTAGTACTGCGCCGAGCCCACGCTGGCGGCGGCGGGCCGGTCGGGCGCCTCCTCGGCGGCGGGCGGCACCGGGAGCCCGAGGGCGCCGAGCACGCGGGCGCTGACGCGGTGGTGACCGCGCGGGCCGAGGTGCAGCCGGTCCTCGGACCAGAGCGACGGATCGGCGAAGGCCGGGTCGGTCCAGTTGTCGGCGACGACGATGTCGTCGCGCTGCCGCGTGCGGCGGAGGACGGCCGAGGTGAGCGCGTCGCCGCGGCGCTTGATCAGGTGGCCGAGCGGGAGGCGCGACGACGGGTCCGGGGCGGAGAGGGCGATCAGCGTCACTCCCTCGGCGTCGCAGCGCGCCAGGACCTCGAGGTAGCGGTCGGCGATGCGCTCGATGTCGGCGCGCGGACGGAGCATGTCGTTGCCGCCGCCGTTGAAGGACAGGTGGGTCGGCCGCAGGGCGAGGGCGGGCTCGAGCTGCTGGTCGACGATCGGGTCGATCAGGCGGCCGCGGATGGCGAGGTTGGCGTACTCGATCGGCTCGCCGAGCGCGTCGGCCCAGCCCTGGGCGGTGAGATCGGCCCAGCCGCGGGCGGTGCCGTCGGGGAGCTCGTCGCCCACGCCCTCGCTGAAGGAGTCGCCGATCGAGACGAGGCGGACGGCGGTCATCGGGGGCGGGATTCCGTGCGGGGCATCGTCGCACTGTAGCCCGGGAAAGCGTGTACCGTCGGCGGGATGGACCAGGAAACGCCGACCTCCGCCGAACTTCCGGACGGGGTCGGGCGCCTCGTCCTGACCGATCCGGACACGCCGCCGCGCGACTCGCCGCGGCCGTACCTGCACCCGCTGCGGACGCCGCAGGGCCGCGTCGTCAGCGACGTGCGACCGGACGACCACGACTGGCATCTCGGGCTCTCGATCGCGGTGTCGAACATCACGATCGGCGACGACGAGCTCGACACGAACCTCTGGGGCGGGCCGACCTGGTTGACCGGCACCGGATACCGGCAGGTGGACAACAACGGCTCGCAGCGGCCGGAGGGCTCCGATCCGGGTGATCTCGCGCTGGGGTGGTTCGACGCGCGGGGGCGGCGGTTCCTCGACGAGCGGCGGCGGACGAGCGTCCGGACGCAGGAGGGTGCGACGGTGCTGCGGATCGAGAGCCGGTGGCGGGCGCTCGGGGAGCGGCTGGTGTTCGGCTCGCCGACCACGGCCGGGCGCCCCGACGCGGGCTACGGCGGGCTGTTCCTCCGGCTGGATCCGTCGTTCGACGGCAGCGCGGTGACGGGGCCCGAGGGCGCGGTGGCGGAGCCGATGGGGAGTGAGTCGCGCTGGCTCGCGCTCTCGGACGCCGGTGCCACGGTCGCGATGCGGGCGGACGACGGGAACCCGGTCGATCCGTCGACGTGGTTCGTGCGGTCGAGCGGGACGCCGATGCTGTGCGCGGCGCCGTTCTTCGGCGAGACGTGGACGCTGGCGGCCGGCGCGGAGGCGACGTGGAGCTGGCAGGTGCTGCTGGCGGACCGGGTGCTGGGGGCGGGCGAGATCGAGGCGTGCTGGGGGCGCGGGGCTGCGGGGTGACCGGGGCGGGCGGCGTGTCTTCGGGTGGGTCTCGATACGCCGCTTCGCGGCTACTCGACCAGCATGGGGTGCGTGGGTCTCGATACGCCGCTTCGCGGCTACTCGACCAGCATGGTTTACGCCGGTGCGCGGCTACTCGACCAGCATGGTGTACGCCGCTGGGCGGCTGCTCGACCGGCAGGGAGCGGAGTGAGGAGAGGGTGATGGAGCGAGGCGGGCGGGTCGTGCTGCGCGGGGCGCGGACGGTCGGGGCGGGCGGGGAGTTCTGGCTGCTCGCCGTCGACGGGGTGATCGCGGAGGTCGGCACCGGGGGCGGGTGGCAGCGGGCGGCCGAGGGGGCTCGGGTGCACGACGCCGGCGGGATGGTCGCGGTTCCGGGGTTCGTCGATCTGCACGTGCACGGCGGGGCGGGGCGCAGCTTCGACGAGGGCGTCGACGGGATGCGGGCGGGGCTGGCGCTGCACCGCGCGCACGGGACGACCCGCTCGCTGGTGAGCCTGGTCTCGGCTCCGCTGCCCGAGCTCGAGGCGTCGCTCGACGCGGTCGCCGCGCTGGCCCGGGAGGATCCGCTCGTGCTCGGCGCGCACCTGGAGGGGCCGTTCCTCGCGCCGTCGCGCTGCGGGGCGCACGACCCCGGCGCCCTGATCGATCCGACGCCCGAGGCCGTCGAGCGGCTCCTGGACGCGGCGCGCGGGCACCTGGGGCAGATCACGATCGCTCCGGAACTGCCGGGCGCCCTCGCGGCGATCGAGCGGTTGGCCGGTGCGGGCGTGGTGGTCGCCGTCGGGCACACCGAGGCCGACGCGGCGACGACCCGCGCGGCGATCGAGCGCGGGGCGCGGCTGGTCACGCACGCGTTCAACGCCATGCCGGGCATCGGCCACCGCGCGCCGGGGCCGATCCCGGTGGCGCTGGCCGACGAGCGGGTGGTGCTGGAGCTGATCCTGGACGGCGAGCACGTGGACGGGGACGTCGCGCGGATCGCGTTCGCGTCGGCGCCCGGACGGATCGCGCTGGTGACCGATGCGATGGCGGCGGCGGGAGCGGCGGACGGGGCGCACCGGATCGGCCGACTTCGGGTGGACGTGCGGGGCGGGGTGGCCCGCCTGGAGGGGACCTCGACGCTCGCGGGCTCGACTCTGACGCTCGACGCGGCGCTCCGCCGGGCGGTCGGGGCGGCCGGGCTGACCCTCGAGGCGGCGGTGGGCGCGGTCACCGCGACGCCGACCCGGGTGCTCGGCGCAGAGGACCGGTTCGGGTCGCTCGCGGTCGGCCGGGCCGCCGACGTGGTGCTGCTCGACGACGCGCTCGAGGTGCGCGCGGTCTGGGCCGCGGGCGAGCCGGTGGCGGTCGCGGGCTAGAGCCGCCGGAGCACCAGCCGGAGCGGGGCGCCGTCGCGGAGGTCGACCGAGAGCCTCCGCGGGCCGACCTGGAGCGCTCCGGCCGCCGGCTCCTGCAGCTCGACGTCGCTCGGCAGGCACACCTCGACGCGCTCGGACAGTCGCGCGGCTGCCGCCTCCGCGGGACTGCGGAGCACGCATTCGATCGTCTCCGCGGTCCAGGCGAGCGACTCGATCCGGAGCGCGCCGCGCAGGTGCAGGCCGCTGATCCGCCCGATCGTCCAGCGCGCGGGCAGTGCGGGCAGCAGGTGCAGCGCCGTGCCGTCCGAGCGGGCGAGCATCTGCGCGACGAGGGCCGGCAGCCCGCCCGCGGCGTCGACGTTGAGGATCGCGTCCGCGTCGTGGGTCGGCATCATGTTCGGGCGCCAGTGCAGGCGGGCGAGCCAGTCGACGCACTGCAGTGCCGCTTCCGCGTCGCCGAGGGTGGCGGCCGCGACACCGGCCTGGACGAGTCCGAAGGCCATCTCCATCCGGCCGGGCGGGGCGGTCGGGTCCTCGGCGCGCCAGCGGAGCCGCGCGCGGACGGACTCGAGCGCCGCGGCGCCGAGCGCGGGATCGGCGGCGGCCGGATCGCCCTCATACCACCAGGGGTAGAGGTGCGAGGCATGGCGGTGCTCCGGCCGGTCGGTGAGGGCCGGGTCGCGCCACTCGGCGAGCTGCCCGTCGGGAGCGACGCGGTAGGGCGGGAGTCGCGCCGCGAGGTCCGCGCACTCGCGGGCGAGCCTGTCGTCCTCGGGACCGAGCAGCCGCTCGATCCGCGCGGCGATGAGCAGGGCGTCGCGGATCATCGCGAGCTCGGAGGTCGCGTCCCGCGCGATCGGGGTGCCCTGATCGCCCGGGTGGTTCTCGGGCGAGTAGCCGGGCGAGACGTGCGCGGTGCCGTCCTCGTCGATCACCAGCGCGTGCCGGTAGCAGGCGACGACCTCGCGGGCGAAGGGCCGGGCCCAGTCGCGCAGGAACTCCTCGTCGCCGGTGCTCGACCAGTGGTCCCAGGCGATGCGGAGGATCCAGCCGCCGCCGCCCAGCCAGTACTGCAGCGGATACTCGGCGGTGAAGTGGTTGGCGCGGCCGTGGCCGGAGATGCGGGTGGGCAGCAGGAAGCCGGGGGCGCCGAGGATCCGCTCGGCGTTCAGCCGGTAGTCGTCCTCGAACTCCGCGACGGCGGTGAAGAAGGAGCGCAGCAGCTCGGGGGTGCCGGTCGTGCCGAGCGAGGCGATGCCGCCGTTCTGGACGTTGCCGTTCAGCGTGTAGTCGGAGGACCAGGCGGGCGCCCAGGAGCCGGCCCAGACGCCCTGGAGGCTGGCGGGCAGCTCGCCGGTCGCGGCGATGATCGCGTGCCGGCCGGCGGCGAAGGCGCGCTCGATCAGCTCGTCGGCCGAGCCGGGATCCGCGCGCACCTCCTCGATGCTCCGCGGGGTCGCGGCGCCGAGGGAGAACGCGCAGGCGTCGACCAACTGGTCGTGCGGGGTCATCGCGCGGGCGAAGCGGGCCAGGACCGGGGGAGCGGCGGGGACGGGCTCGGCCGAGGTCACCGCGACCCGCAGCTCCAGCTCGAGCTCGCGGGCGCCCGAGACGCGCCAGGCGGGCCGGGGTGCGCCGCGGTCGAGGACGACGGACTCGTCGCCGCGGAGCAGGCGCGCGGTGACGAGGGCGGAGCGGAGGCCGGTGGGGCGCGGGTGGCGGGGGACGGTCTCGAGGGCGAGCGTCTCGCCGCCGTCGACCGGGCGGACGAGGGCGTGCTCGCGGTGGTCGCGCGGGGCGTCGGGGCCGAGGTCGGGCTCGGTGGGCTCGTCGGCGGGGGCGAGCAGGAGCAGGCCCGAGAAGGGCGCGTCGGCGCGCACCGCGACGAGGAGGCGGTCGGCGGCGCGATCGGCGCGGACCGTGACGGTAAGGCCGCTCGGGAGGGTGAGGGCGGCGGTGCCGGTGGTGTAGTCGACGGAGCGCTCGCGGACGCCCGCGGAGTGCTCGGGGACGCCTGCGGGGTCGTCTGCGGGGACGTCTGTGGCCAGCGCGAGCCGGAGGACGCCGGCGGGCACGAGCGGGTCGGCGTCGAGGAGGCCGCCGTCGTGGCCCTCCTCGGCCCACGCGCGCAGGTGCCACTGCTCGATCCGCTCGGCATCGGCGTCGCTCACGGGCGGCTGCGCCAGCAGTGCGCGGAGGCCGGGCAGCAGCGGGGCGAGCAGCGGCGGACCGATCAGCGGGTCGACCGGCAGGCGGAGGCGCTCATGCGAGAGGGAGACGACCGCGCCGCCGTCGCGCTCGCCGCCCTCGTACAGGGCCGCTCCGGTCGACCCGGTGCCGACCATGAGGCCGGTCTCCCAGACGGTGGCCTCGGTGCGGCCGTGGAAGCCGCGCGAGACGTCCGCGGTGCTCATCGCGGTGCTCATGGCGCTGCTCATCGCGGCGCGATCTCGAGTCGCAGGCGGCGCGGCTCGGTCGTGGAGCCGCCGAGCAGGATCCTGGTGCCCGCGATGCGGTCGGCGCCGCCGACGTAGGTGAACATCTCGCCGTCGTCGAAGACGGGCGGGACGCCGTCGCCGGGATCGGTCGCGATCGAGAGCGCGGCGGAGCCGGTGCGGATGGAGCCGGTGCGCACCTCCGCGGAGCCGCCGTCGAGCCACCAGCCGTCCTCGGTGCGGACCGCGCCCTCCACCGTCGCGTCGCCGTCGCCGTCGCCGTCGCCGTCGATGACGAGCTCGAGCGCGTAGCGCGTCTCGAGCCCGGCGAAGGACAGCCGCACGTCGATGCCCGTCTCGTCGACCTCGACGGCGACCTCGGTGCGCAGCTCCACCTCGAACCGGTCGCGCCGGGCGAAGTCCATCACCGAGAAGAAGCGGCCCTCGCTGTCCGGGACGGCGGTCGGCGCGGGGGCGTCGGCGCCGAGGGTGTCGTAGTAGCCCGAGACCCGCCGCTCGACGAGCACGGCGCCGCGCTCGGTCGGCTCGAGGGTCTGCGGTCGCGCGCAGCCGAGCGAGAAGAACGCGGGCGAGACGCGCAGCGAGCGCAGAACGAGACCGTGCGCGCGGGCCCGGACCAGGGTCGCGGAGTTGGCGAGGCCGGAGCCGATCCGGCCGGTGCTCGCGAAATCGCTGCCGGCCGAGACGGAGACGGAGAGGGCGCCCTCGCGACGGCGGAGCAGCCGGCTGACCGGGTAGGCGCACGTGACCGACCCGGGCGTCGGCGCGGGCTCGGGCAGGACTCCGCCGATCTCCGGGCGGCGCAGGAGCTCGGCGAGGTGGCGCTCCGGCTCGCGGAGCTCTCGGCCGAGGATCTGCGCGACGATCCGGGCGGCGTCGCGGTCGCCGTCCTCGATCGCGAGCAGGCGGTAGGGCGAGAGCAGGTTCTCGACGTCGTAGGGGATGGTCTGGTCCTGCCGGCGCGAGTGCACGCACTCGATCTCGCCGTCGTCCTCGACGAGGCCGGCGATCGCGCGGAGGTTCCGGCGGACCGGGTCGAGCAGCGCCGGCCGGTCGAGGTCGTGCGCGAGCGCGAGCAGGCTCGGGTTCGTGACCTCGGTGGCGTAGACGGCGCTGCGCTCGCTGTACTGGCCGTCGGCGTCGATGTCGATGCCCTCGGCGAGCCAGGCGTCGGCGCGGTCGAGCAGCGCGGCGGCCATCGGGCTCGATGCGCCTGCCGCCCCGCGGCCGCCGTGCACGTGCACGGCGAGGGCGGCGAGGGCGCTGGCCAGCTCCCAGCGGTGGTTCGGCGTGTGCACGCCGCCGGCCAGCATCGCGGGCGACGCGGCGACGGCGATCGCGGCGAGTCCCGCGCGGAGCGGCTCGAAGCCGGCGGGCCGGTGGCGGTCCAGCAGCTCGACGCAGCCGCAGAGGTCGTTGAGGGTGAACGCGGTGTCGGGCGGGGAGGCGAGGTTGCCGCTGCTGGAGAACAGGCCGCTCTCCAGCTGCTGCCCGGCGAGGTGCCGGAGGTACTGCTCCGCGGCGTCTTGGTGCTCCGGACGCTCGTCGCCCTCCGCGATGGCCTGGGCGACGAGGGAGGTGATGGCGCGCATCGTCGGTCGCGGGCCGAGACCGGTCAGCGGCTGCGCGGCGCGCGCGACGAACCCGTCGGAGCGCACGCGGGCGTCCGTGACGAGCCGCGCGGCGTAGGGGGCGTCGTCGACGGTGATCACGGGGTCTCCTCAGAGATCGGGATGGAGGTGGAGGACGGGACGGAAGCGGGGGAGAGGCGCAGGCTCACGACCTCGAACGGCCGCAGCTCGAGCGAGATCCGGCCGGAGTCGGCACCGAGCAGCGCCGCGTCGAGCAGCGCCGTGCCCTCGACGTCGCGGTCGAGCAGGTCGACCTCGCGCACCGCCGCGAGCGGGTGCGCGACGACGAGCATCGTGCGGACCCGGCCGCCGAGCGCCTCGTGCAGGCGCACGATCACGTCGCCGCTGCGGTCGGCAGCGAGGACGACGGTGTCGACGACCACGGCCGGGTCCTCGACGGCGACGAGCGGCTCCGGAGCCGCACCGCCGCGGACGACGCGGGGCGCGGTGCTCGCGGCGAAGCCGGCGCGGACGGCGTCGGCGATGCCGGGGGCGACGGTCAGCGTGCTGAGGATCTCGTGCACGCCCTGGTCCGCCTCCGGGTCCGGGAAGGTCGGCGCGCGCAGCAGCGACTGGCGGACGACGGTGCTCACGCGGCCGCCGTCGATCGCGCGCTGCACGTCGTAGCCGTAGACGGAGTCGCTCGCGACGGCGACGCCGAAGCCCGGCTCGCCGACGTGCAGCCAGCGGTGCGCGCAGATCTCGTACTTCGCCGCCTCCCAGCTGGTGTTGGTGTGCACCGGGCGGCGGACGTGGCCGAACTGGGTCTCGGCCGAGGAGTGCTCGGCGTGGACGTCGAGCGGGAAGGCGAGCTTCAGGAGCTTCCGCCGCTCGTGCCAGTCGACGACCGTGCGGATCCGCACGGCGGGCTCGCGCGGATCGAGCGCGATCGTCTGGACGACGGTGCTGCCCTCGCGCCCGACGCTCCGGCGGACGACGACGCTCGCGCCGTCCCCGCCGAGCTCGACGGTGCCCTCGACGAGGTCGACGACCGTGTCGCGGTAGGCGGCGTCGAGGTCCCAGGCGTCCCACTGGTTCGGCTCGTCGCGGTGCAGCTGGAGCAGGTTCGCGACCCGGCCCGCGGGCAGCAGCTCTCGGCCGCTCGCGCGGTCGACGATGCTCGACAGCTGACCGGTGGCGGTGACCACGACGGTGAGCAGCGACGACTCGAGCACGAAGCCCTCGCCGTCGGCGCGGACGGGCAGCCCCTCGACGGGCGCGAGCACCGCGCCGCCGCGGGCCGGCACTCCGTCGACGACGACCGGTGCCGCGTTCAGCGCGAGCATCCGCTCGCCCGGCCCGACCACGACCGCGAGCCGCTCGACGATGATCCGCTCGAGCGCCTCCGTCACCTCGGCGTGGGTGCGCTCGGCCTCGCGGTGCACCCAGGCGATCGCGGTGCCGGGGAGGATGTCGTGGAACTGCAGCAGCAGGACGCGGCGCCAGAGCGCGTCGAGCTCGTCGAACGGGAACGGGACGCCGTGGCGCAGGGAGGCGACGCTCGCCCAGTGCTCGGCCTCGGCCAGCAGCCGCTCGTTCCGCCGGTTGCCCCGCTTGGTGCGGGCCTGCGAGGTGAGGATGCCGCGGTGGAACTCGAGGTACATCTCGCCGGACCAGACGGGCGGGTCCGCGTACTCGGTCTCCGCGGCCTCGAAGAAGTCGTGTGCGGAGGAGAACTCGAGCCGCGGCGAGCCCTCGAGGTCGGACTGGAGGCGGGCCAGCGTCATCATCTCGCGGGTCGGTCCGCCGCCGCCGTCGCCGTAGCCGAAGGGCATCAGCGAGCGCGTCGCCCGCCCGTGCTCCTGGAAGTTGCGGACGATGCGCGCCAGCTCGGTCGGCCGCAGGTCGCCGCTGTAGGTGTTCGAGGGCGGGAAGTGCGTGAAGATCCGCGAGCCGTCGAGCCCCTCCCAGACGAAGGAGTGGTGCGGCATCGCGTTCGTCTCGTTCCAGCACATCTTCTGCGTGAAGAACCAGCGCAGCCCTGCCTTCCGCAGCAGCTGCGGCAGCGCGGCGGAGTAGCCGAAGGAGTCGGGGAGCCAGCCGACCTCGCTGATCGCGCCGAACTCCTCCTGGAAGAACCGCGCGCCCTGCTGCAGCTGGCGCACCAGCGACTCCCCGGAGGGCATGGTCACGTCGGACTCGACCCACATGTTGCCCACCGGCACGAACCG
Organism: Rathayibacter sp. VKM Ac-2856; assembly: GCF_013205055.1. GTDB lineage: Bacteria > Actinomycetota > Actinomycetes > Actinomycetales > Microbacteriaceae > Rathayibacter. The sequence goes on along the minus strand of NZ_JABMLF010000001.1, from coordinate 375,252 downwards.
GCCCTCGCGGACCCGCTCGACGATGCGGGCGAAGATCGCGGGGTGGTGCTCCTTCATCCAGGCGAACTGCTGGGCGGAGGAGCAGGTGAAGACGGCGTCCGGGTCGCGGTCCATCAGATCGAGCACGTTGGAGAAGGTGCGCGCGCACTTGCGGACGGTCTCGCGCGTCGGCCAGAGCCAGGCGGAGTCGATGTGCGCGTGCCCGGTCGCCGAGATGCGGTGCGCGGAGTGCGCGGCCGGAGCGGCGAGCAGGGGGGCGATCGCGGCGCGCGCGTCGGCGACCGTGCCGGCGGGGTCGTCGGGGTCGACGGCGTTGAGGGCGCGGGTCAGCCCGGCGAGGACCTCGTGCCGGCGCGGCTCCGTGAGCGGGAGCTCGTCGTGCAGCCCGCGCAGGACGGCGAGCTCGAGCCCGAGTCGCTCGGCGACGGTGTCGATGAGCACGAGGGAGAAGCGGCCGAGCCGGTAGAGCGGGGCGGGGCCGGCGGTCGCCCGGTCTCCGAGCGGCGTGGGGGCGAAGGCTCCCGGGCCGGCGAAGTCGTTCCCGCCGGTGAGGTCCGGGTTCGAGGAGCCCTCCACCCAGACGAGGAACTCCTCGCCGGGGGCCGCGTCGAGCGGCACGTGGTGGTTGCGCGGCTCGAGGCCCTTCAGCACCCGGCCGTCCGCGGCGCGGGCCAGGCCCTCGCACTGGAAGCCCGGCTTGGCGCGGTCGAAGCCGAGGTCGAGTGAGAGCTCGATCCGGTGGCGGTCGCCCGCGTCGCCCCACTCCGGCGGCACGGTCCCGGTCACCCGGAACCAGGTGGTGTCCCAGGCGGCGCCCCACGGCGCTCCCGGCTCGATCGTCTCGTAGGCGTTCCGCGGATCGGTCGCGGTCTCGAAGCCGACCGGCTCGCCGACGGCCGTCCAGGCGGCGACGGCGAGCGGTGTGCGCTCGGCCGTCACCGCGAGGGGGAGGCGCTCGGCGAGGAAGCGGTCGACGCGGGCGGCGGCCTTCGTCTCGTCGTGGTGCATCTCTAGTCGCGCAGCCCCGCAGTGATGTCGGACCCGGTGATGTACTTCTGGAACACCAGGTAGATCGCCACCAGCGGCAGCATCGAGAGCACCGACGCCGAGAGCAGGATCGCCCAGTCGATGTTCTGCGCGCCGATCAGCTGGCGCAGCGCGATCTGCAGGGTGAAGTTCTTCGGGTCGCTGAGGATGATCAGCGGGAAGATGTAGTCGTTCCAGCGCCACTGGAACGAGATGATCGAGAGCGTCAGGATGATCGGCTTCGACAGCGGCAGCATGATCCGGAAGAAGATCGAGAGCTCGCGCGCCCCGTCGATGCGGGCGGCGTCGAGCAGCTCGTCCGGCACAGTGATGAAGAACTGCCGGAACATGAAGACGCCGGTGGGCGTGAGGATCGACGGCATGATGATGCCCATCAGGGTGTTGTACATGCCGAGGTCGCGGACCACGGTGAAGACCGGGTTGAGGATGACCTCGCCGGGCAGCATCGTCGTCGCCAGGATGCAGAGCGCGAGCACGCTCAGCCACGGCGACTTGTACTTGGCCAGCGCATAGCCGGTCGTCGCGCTGAAGAACACGGTCAGCAGAGTGGTCAGCGTCGCGACCACGAAGGTGTTCGAGAAGTAGCGGAGGAAGTCGACGCGCTCGAGCGCGCGCTCGTAGCCGTCGAGGGTCCACTCGCGCGGCAGCAGCGAGAGCGGGTAGGTGAAGAGGTCGCCGCCGCCCTTGAACGAGCTGAGCAGGAACCAGAGCAGCGGGAAGAGCGTGAGGATCGCGATCGCCCAGAGCATGGCGGTCGGGCCGATCGAGCGGCGGAACTCGCCGGTCTTGCGGCGGGTCATCGGCGCGGGAGCGGGGGGAGTGCGCTTGGTGCGCGGCGTGCGGGCGGGGGCGGGGGTCGTGGTCACCATGCCTGGCTCCTCTTGCTGATGGCGAGCTGGATGCCGGCGATGATCAGCAGGATCACCAGCAGCACCATCGAGGCGGCGCTGGCGTATCCGACGTTCGACTGCGCGAATCCGGTCTGGAAGATGTACTGGACGATGAGCTGGTTCTCGGTGCCCGGGCCGCCGTTGTTGAGCGCCTGGATCATCGCGAACTCCTTCATGTGCCCGAGCGTCGAGAGCAGCACGACGAGCAGCGTGGTCGGCGCGATGCCGGGGAGGGTGATCGAGACGAAGCGCTGCCAGGGGTTCGCGCCGTCGAGCTCGGCCGCCTCGTAGTGCGAGGTGGGCACGTTGTTCAGCGCCGCGATGAACAGCAGCATGTTGAAGGCCGCGCCGCCCCACGCGGAGGCGAGGATCACGACGAAGAGCGAGAGGTCGGCGTTCGAGGACCACGGGACGGCGCCGCCGCCGAGCGAGGTGATGGCGAAGTTGACGAAGCCGAAGCTCTCGCCGAACATCCAGCGCCAGATGACTCCCGCGACGATGGGGGAGACCAGCCAGGGCAGGAAGAAGATGATGCGGGCGCCGAGCTTGCCCTTGGCCCGCGCGTTGTTGAGCGCGACGGCCATCAGCAGCGAGAGGCCGCAGGCGAAGGGCACCGAGAAGAGCGCGTAGACGAGCGTGCGGCCGACCGCGGCGTAGAAGACCGGGTCCTGCGCGAGCGCCGTGTAGTTGTCGAGGCCGACGAACTCGATGTCGCCGAACCCGCGGTACGAGGTGAAGGAGTACATCACGCCGAGGGCGCCGGGCCAGACGAAGAAGAGGGCGAAGAGGATCGCGACGCCGACCGTCAGCAGCACGGTGCTGACGACGTAGCGGGGGCGGCGCACGGGGCGCCGGCGGGAGCCCTTCGATCCGCGACCTGCGCCGGGGACCGTGAGGGCCGCCTCCGGTGGCGAGGACGGAGTGACGAGCGGCTGGACGGTCATGATGCTCTCCTGGTCGGGTGCGATCGAGCGGTGGAGCGATCGCTGGTGCGATCGGGAGGGCGGTGCGGGAAGAGGCTCCCCGCACCGCCCGGAACGACTACTCGCCGAGGGCGGCCTGGGTCGTCGAGAGGATGTTGTCGATCGTCTCGTCGACGCTCTGCTGGTCGTTGAGGTACTTGATCGTCTCGTCCTTGAGGGGCTCGGACTGGAGGAACTTGCCCTCGTAGCCGCCGATCAGCTGGTCGACGGTCTGCAGCGAGGAGACCGCGGGCGAGGCGGCGATCTCGGCGTTGTAGAGCGCGAACGCGTCCTGGTTGGCCGGGTAGTCCATCTCGAGACCGGTGACGGCGGGCAGGCAGCCCGCGATCTCGCAGTACGCGGAGTACTGCTCGGGCTGGTAGAGCCAGTCGATGAACTTCTGGGCCTCCTCCTCCTGGCCCGTGCCGTCGAAGGCGACGATCCACGACGCGGCGCCGTAGTTGGTCGCCTTGACGGGCTGCTGCGGGGTCGGCACCGAGGCCCACTCGAAGTCGGTGATGTTGGTCTGGAAGTCCGCGATCTGCCAGACGCCGGAGTAGTAGGAGACGACCTGGCCGCTCTTGAAGGTCGCGCTGGCGTCCTCGCCGGCGGTCCAGACCGACTTCGGCATGAAGCCGTCGTCGTTGAGCTTCTTGAAGTACTCCAGCGCCGTCTTGGTCTCGTCGTTGGTGGTGAAGGTGCCGTCGTCGTCGACGATGCCCTCGCTGCCGAACTCGTAGAGGAAGGAGCGGAGGCGGTGCGCGGAGTTGTCCATCACCATGCCGTACTGCGCGCCGGTGGCCGCCTGGACCTCCTCGGACTTGGCGACGAACTCGTCCCAGGTCCAGCTCTGCGTCGCGTCGGTGGGGTAGGAGACGCCCGCCTCGTCGAAGAGCGACTTGTTGATGAACATGCCGACCGAGGTGAGGCTGGTGGGCAGCGCCTTGACCTTGCCGTCCTCGGGGTCCGGCACGGCGAGCAGCGGCAGGATGTCCTGGTCCTCGGCGATCTGCGAGAGGTCGAGGATCTGGTCCTTCCACAGCGGGTCGACGTTGGCGGCCGCGGCGAGGGCCGGCAGGTCGTTCGCCTGCGCGCTGTTGCGCAGTCGGGTGGTCAGGTCGTCGCCGGGGACGTCGACGATCTCGACCTCGACACCGGTCTGCTCCTGGTAGAGGTCGGCCATCTTCTGGTAGCCGCCGCCCTGGGTCCCGTCGCCGGAGAGGACGAACTGGAGCGGGTCGGAGGCGCCGGCTCCGGAGGAGCCGTTCGCGCACCCGGCGAGAGAAGCGATCAGCACTCCCGTGCCGAGGAGCGCCAGTGCGGCGCGTGCTGTCTTCTTCAACGGAACACCTTTCATGTGTCTGTCAGTCGACGAGGCGCGGGCGCTTCGTCGTCGAGGCGGTAGTGCTTTCTTATCAATACGACACATATAGGTCAACAAGTATTTTCCCCACTTCCGAACTCGTGATCAGCCCGTAACTCGCGGAAACAGCGCCGTAACGAGGAGGTGTGCTGGGGCCTGCATCCTGCGACAGCCGCCTTGTCCCCCTGGCCGAGAGATGCTTTCATGCCACTGTGACGCAAAATCATCCGGCAGCCGCAGCCCACCTCGTCGGTGTCGACGTGGGCGGGACCAAGACGCACGTCCGCCTGCTCGACACGGCCGGTGTGGAGGAGGACCTCGTCCTCCCCTCGAGCGCCTGGCGCGCCGGCGAGCTCTTCGCCGACCCCGGCAACCTGCCGCGACTGGCCGACGTGCTGCTGCGCCTGCGGCCGCTCGCCGCGGACGCCGTGGTCGTCCTCGGCGTGCACGGCTGCGACACCCCGGCACAGATGCTCGAGGCGACCGATGCGCTCTCGCGGCACCTCGGCCGAGCGGTGACGGTCGTCAACGACGCCGAGCTGCTGGGCTTCGCGGAGCAGGAGGAGCCGAGCATCCAGATGATCGTCGGCACCGGCGCCGTGATCTGCGGGAGCACCGCGGACGGCGCCCGCATCACCGTCGACGGCCACGGCTGGCCGCTCGGCGACCGCGGCAGCGCGCACGACCTCGTCTCGACTGCGCTGCGGGAGACCCTCGTGGCGAGCGACCGCGGCGAGGCGGACGATCCGCTGTTCGCCGCGGTGCTCGACGCGTTCGGCGCGAGCGATGCGGCCACTCTCGCCGCGGAGGCGACGCGCATCGCCGGCGGCGCGGCCTGGGGCGCGTTCGCCCCGCTGGTCTTCGAGCAGGCGGCCGGCGGCTCGGCCCTCGCCGAGCGGATCGTCGAGACGGCCGCGCGCGCGCTCGCCGCCGGGGTCGCCTCGCTGGTGCGCCGCGGAGCGATCGGCTCGCTCGTGGTCGCGGGCGGCGGCGTGATCGTCAACCAGCCCGCGTACGAGCGCCGGATCCGCGAGCGGCTGGCCGCCGAGGCGCCGCAGCTGGGCTTCGTCGTCGTGCGGCGCCCGCCGGTGGTCGGCGCGATCGCGCACGCCCGCGCGCTGGCCGACCGCGCCCGCGAGCGCACCCTCTCGGAGGTCGCCTCGTGAGCGTCCTCGGGACGACCGGCGCCACAGCCTTCGCGCCGGGCACCACGGTCCTCGCCTTCGACTCCTTCGCCGAGGCCTCCCGCGCCGCCGCCGACCTGGTCGCGGAGCGCGTGCTCGCCGACCCGCGCGCGGTGCTCGGCGTCGCCACGGGGTCCACGCCCTCGCTGCTCTACCGCGAGCTCGCCGAGCGCGTCGCGGCCGGCGCCCTCGACTTCTCCGGGGTGAGCGCCTTCGCGCTCGACGAGTACGTCGGCATCGCTCCCGGGCACCCCGAGAGCTACCGCGCGGTGCTCGACCGCGAGGTGCGGCTCCCGCTGGGCCTGCGCGACGTGCACGTCCCCGACGGCACCCGCGCCGCCGACGAGCGGGCGGGGCGCCACTACGACGCCGCGATCCGCGCGAGCGGCGGGGTCGACCTGCAGATCCTCGGGATCGGCGGCAACGGGCACATCGGCTTCAACGAGCCGGGCACGCCGCACGACGTCGGCACCCACGTCGTCCGGCTCGAGCGGAGCACCCGCGAGGCGAACGCCCGCTTCTTCGACGGGCGCGTCGATCTCGTGCCGGAGTCGGCGATCACGCAGGGGATCGCCACGATCCTCGCCGCGCGCTCGCTGGTGCTGCTCGCCTCGGGCGCGGCGAAGGCCGACGCCCTCGCGCGGGCGCTGCTGGGCCCGGTCGACGTCGACTGTCCGGCCTCGGCACTGCAGGGCCACGCGGACGTGACGGTGCTGCTCGACCGCGAGGCGGCCGCGGCGCTCGGGCCGCTCAGCTGAGATAGGTCGCCGTCCGCGAGCGGGCGATGATGAGCTGCGCGACGCCGACGAGGGCCGCGTCGGCGCCCAGCTCGGCGGTCGCGATGCGCGGCGGGATGGTGATCCGGCCGACCAGGCGGCGCGTCACCTCGCCGATCGCGTACTCCGGCTGACGGGAGAGGTGGCCGGCCAGCACGATCAGCTCGGGGTCGAGCACGGTGCAGAGGGCGATGCAGGACAGGCCGATGTAGTCGAAGACCTCGGCGGCGGAGGCCTGCGCGGCCGCGTCGCCGCCGGCGGCCGCGTCGAGCAGAGCGGCGAGCGGATTCGGCGCGTCCGGCGCGTGCTCGCGGGCCCAGCCGCGCGAGACCCCGGCGATCCGCGACTCCAGGTCGCCCTGCGTCGTGTACGGCCGCTCCAGGTGCGAGCGCTCGGTGACGAGATAGCCGATCTCGCCCGCGGCCGAGCGCGACCCGCGCAGCAGCGCGCCGTCGTGCACGATGCCGGCGCCGACTCCGACGCCGAGGACGTAGGTGGCGAGGCTCTGCGTGCCGCGGCCGGCCCCGCGGGACCACTCGCCGAAGCCGATGGCGTTCGCGTCGTTCTCGACCAGCACGGGCACGCCGACGCGGGCCTTGAGGATGCTGCCGAGCATCACGTCGCTCCAGCCGAGCTCGATCGTGTTGGTGACCCGGCCCTCCGGACCGTGCACGATGCCCGGGATGGTGACGCCCACGCCGGCGCACGGCTTGCGGATCCGCTGCGAGGCCGCCATCAGCAGGTCGACCATCTCGATGGTGCCGGCGAGGCGGCGGTCGGCGTCGGAGCCGTCGCCGTCGGGTGCGAAGGCCAGGACCTCGTCGCGCACGGTCTTGCCGTCGAAGTCGACGAGGCGGCCGTGCGCCTGCGTCTCGGACACCTCGATCGCCGCGACCACGCGGGCGTCGCCGGCGTAGCGGTAGAGCGAGGACGGGCGGCCGCCGGAGGAGCGCTCCCGGCCGTCGAGCACGATGACGCCCTCGCCGAGCAGCGCCGAGCAGAGCCGCTCGACGGTGGCGGGGCTGAGCCCGGTGTGCCGGGCGATGGCGCTGCGGGAGGAGGGGCCGTGCAGGCGGAGGGCGTCGACGATCGCCGTCCGGTTGATCTCGGTGACGACTCGGGTCGTCGCGGTGCGCGGAACCTTCATCCGACCCTCCCTCGCGGAGTTTCCCAGCATACTGATGCGGATGGGGCCGCCCGCGCGCGGTGCCGCCGCGGATCGACGGGGATCAGCGCCGGCGCCACCAGCGGCGGCGGGGCCGTGCGGGCTCCTCGGGCTCGGACGCGGCGAAGCGGGCGGCCCGGCGCGCGCTCCAGGCGGCGACCTCGGCGTCGAGATCGCGCAGCGGCGTCACCACCGGCGGGCCGCCCAGCAGCTGCCGGCGCGCCTCGACGACCCGCTTGTTGAAGTCGGTCAGCACGGCCCGGACCTCCGACTCCCGCATCAGCCGGTCGAGCTGGTCGTCGAGCCCGCGGTCCTCGGCGCGGAGGAGGAAGGCGGCCGGTCCGATCCCGGTCAGGTTCTCGCGCTCGATCTTGCGGCGGATCCACCAGTCGGGGTCGTGGTGCTCGCCGAGGCCCTCCAGCGGCTTGCCGGCACCGGGCAGCCCGTCGAACTCGCCGCGGCGGATCGCCTGCTGGATCGAGGTCTCGATGAACGCGGCGCGGTCCTCCGGGTTCTCGGGCAGAGAGCCGGTGCTCTCCTCCCCGGTCTCCGGCCGGCCTCCGGCCGCGCGCTCCGCGGCGTACCGGGCGGCGCGGTCCCTGGCTTCGGACATCGGGCCTCCTCTCCCTTCCAGGCTAGAAGACCCTCCGCGACCAGGGGTACCGTGCGGGAGCATGCGCGACCTCGTCTACTACATCGCCACGTCGCTCGACGGCTTCCTCGCGGATCCCGAGGGCGACGTCTCCGCCTTCCCGACCGCGCCGGAGACCCTCGCGGACCTCTTCGAGCGCTACCCCGAGACCTGCCCGGCGCACCTGCGCGCGGCGCTCGGCGTCACGGCCGCGCCGCGCCGCTTCGACACGGTGCTGCTCGGGCGCCGGAGTCACGCCCCGGCGGTGGACGCCGGGCTCGTCGACGGCGCCTACCCGCACCTGCGACAGATCGTGGTGACGCACGGCGAGCTGCCCGCCTCCGACCGGGTGGAGACGATGCGGGGCGACGTGCGCGCGCAGGTCACGGCGCTCAAGCGGGAGCCCGGCCGGGACGTCTGGCTCTGCGGCGGCGGCGACCTCGCGGCGCAGCTGATCGACGAGATCGACGAGATCCAGATCAAGATCTCGCCGCTCCTGCTCGGCTCCGGGGTCCCGCTGCTCGGCCCGCTCGCGCAGCCGGTGGCGCTCGAGGCCGTCGACCTCCGCGCGCTGCCCGGCGGAGTCGCGCTGGCGACCTATCGCAGGGACGGGGTCAGGAGTACGTCCTGACGGACACGTTCTCCCCGAGCGTCGACCACTCGAGTCCGGGGACGTCCTCGGGCTCTGCGCCGTCGGCGTGGACCTGCACGACGACGGAGGTGCGCTGGGAGATCTCGAGGTCGCCCGATCCGCTGCAGCCGCTGAAGGGGCCGTCGTCGCCGTCGACGATCACGCAGTGGTCTCCGCCGTCGATCGATGAGCCGAGGTAGACGTCCACGCCCTCGGCGGTGCCGACGAAGCGCACGGAGTCCGGGTCGATCTGCTCGGTGACGTCGCCGAGGTCCGGCAGCACGTCGCGCTCGTCCCGCGGTCGGTCGAAGTCCGAGTAGGGCACGGGTCCCGCGCACGCCGCGAGCAGCGGCAGGGCGAGCAGAGCGATCGCCGCGCCCGCAGCGGCCCGTCGGCGGTGGATCCGTGGCATCGCGTCCCCCTCGTGCTCCGGTCCGCTCACCCTAGGCGCGCCGGACGGTGAACAGCCAGCCGGAGAGGTCCTCGTCGCCCTCGTGCTGACGGGCGAAGCCCATCGCATAGGCGCGGCCGTCCGCGTCGGGCTCGGAGTGCGGCTGCCAGTCGATCTCGGGGGTCGGCCTGCGGGTGTCCGCGGTCGAGTGCAGCGGCTCGAGGACCGCCGAGCCGGGCCGCGCCGCGAAGGTGCCGTCGGGGAGGCGGGTGAGCCGGGTGCGGATCGCGGCGACGGAGGTCACGACGCCCTCGATCCAGACGGTGTCGGCGGCTCCGGTCGCGTCGCCGTAGCGGTCGAGCATCCACGGCGTCTCGTCGAGCGCCCCGCCGAAGCAGCCGCCGCGGTACGGGACCGCGAGGCGGCGGATCCGATCGCCGACCGCGACGACCTCGCCGTCCTCGTCCAGCTCGGTGGTCGTGCACAGCGCCCGGAGCACCGCGTCGTCGTCGCCGGTGCTGGAGGGCCCGTCCGCGGAAGTGGAGTCCATGGGGCTACCGGACCACGCGGAACCGTGCTCGCGCAAGAAGGGCGGCGGGGAGCCTCGGGCTCGCGAATTCGAGTCGGGCTCGTCAGAACTGCGCGTTTCCGCGAGCCGGAGCCGGTTTCACGAGCCGAAGGTGCGCCGGGCGCTCACGGGCCGCCCAGCCAGTGGTCGATGCGGTGGTGGTCGGGGGTGAAGCCGTGCTCGACCCCCCAGAGCACGGCCTGGGTGCGGCTGGAGGCGCCGATCTTGCCGTAGACGCTGCGGATGTAGGACTTGACCGTGTTGGGGCTGAGGTAGGTGAGGGCGGCCACGTCGGCGTTGCTCTTGCCCTGGGTGATCAGCGCGAGGATCTCGGACTCGCGGTCGGTGATGCCCTCGTGGCGGCCCGGCCAGTCGAGACCGGGTGCGGTGCCGGCGCGGCGGGGCGGCTCGCTGACGACGAGCTCGCCGTCCCGCACCGCCTCCAGAGCGGCCACGAGCTCGCGCGCGGGGAGGGTCTTGGAGAGGTAGCCGCGCACGCCCTGCTCCAGCGCGTCGTGGACGAGGTCGGGGTGGAAGTTCCAGGTGTAGACGACGACGTGCTCGGCGCGAGGGTTCCGGACGAGGTCGGCGAGCTCCTGCAGATCCGACTCCGGCTGGGCGAACGAGTCGTAGAGGACGATGTCGATGCGGTCCGAGAGGGCGGCGTTCGCGTCGATCTCAGCGACGACGACGCGGTCGCGGTAGTGGTCGAACATGTGCGCGAGGCCCTTGAGGACGACGTCGTAGTCGTCGACCAGGGCGACGGTCAGGGGTGCCGGCATGCTCTGTCCATCCCCGGACCGTACCGCGTCGGCGGGTACCGCGACTACACCCCCAGGGGTGTACCGCCCACCCCCCGGCGACTGCTTGGGTTGCCCATCGGCTCAGCGATCGCAGAGCCCCACCGCACGGTCCGCCGTGCTCGATCGGAAGGTGACACCCGTGCTCGGACTCATCATCAGCCTCATCGTCGTCGGCCTCATCGCCGGCGCCCTCGCCCGTCTCGTCGTCCCCGGACGCCAGAACATCAGCATCCTGATGACCATCGTGCTGGGGATCGTCGGATCCTTCGTCGGCGGCTTCCTCGGCTTCCTGATCTTCCAGCACGACCCGATGGACGGCTTCCTCCAGCCCGCCGGCATCATCGGCTCCATCATCGGCGCGATCATCGTGCTGTTGATCTACATCCGCTTCGGCGGACGCGCCCGCAGCCGCGCCTGATCGGATGCTGCACGACGCGACGCCGGCCCGGGACTCCCCGGGCCGGCGTCGTCGTGCGCGCCCTCGCGGGCGGGGCGGCTACTCCAGCAGCTTGCCCGCGGTCTCGACCTCGCGGATGAGCGCCTGGATCTCCTCCGGCACCGCGGGGATCTCCTCGCGGGTGATGCCGGCGGTCGGCGACCAGACCAGGTTCACCTGGAGGGCCGGGTCGATCTCCGGGTAGTCGCTGCGGTTGTGGCAGCCGCGGCTCTCGCGGCGCTCCAGCGCCGCCTCGAGGGTGGCGCGCGCCGCCATCGCGGCCGACTTCAGATCGAAGGCGTGCGCCAGGTCCTGGTAGCCGGCGATGTCGGGGTGGATGCCGATGTCGGCGATGCGCGCCTCGATGGCGTCCAGCTCGGCGAGACCGGCCAGCAGGCCCGCCTCGTCGCGGACGACGCCCGCGTGCTCCGTCATGGTGTTGCGGATCGCCCGCTGCAGGGCGCGCACGTTCTCCTCGCCGTCGGCGGCCAGGAGATCCGCGATCTCGTCGCGGGCGACCTGCAGTGCGGCGGAGGAGCGGGTCTGCGCGGTCAGCGACGCGGAGTACTCCGCCGCCGCCTGCCCGACGATCCGGCCGAAGACGAGAAGCTCGATCAGCGAGTTGCCGCCGAGGCGGTTCGCGCCGTGCAGACCGCTGGACGCCTCGCCGATGGCGTAGAGGCCGGGGACGTCGGTGCTGTGGTCGTCCGAGCGCACCCAGACGCCGCCCATCGAGTAGTGCGCGGTCGGCGCGATCTCGATCGGGTCCTTCGTGATGTCGAGCATCTGCAGCTCGAGCATCGTCTGGTAGACGCGGGGGAGGCGGGTCATGATCGTCTCGCGCGGCAGGTGCGAGACGTCGAGCCAGACGCCGCCGTTCGGCGTGCCGCGACCCTCCTTGATCTCGGTGTAGCAGGCCAGCGCGACACGGTCGCGGGTCGAGAGCTCGAGCCGCTCCGGGTCGTACTTGTGCATGAAGCGCTCGCCGAGGCCGTTGCGGAGGATGCCGCCCTCGCCGCGGGCCGCCTCGGAGATCAGCGTGCCGGCCGCGTTCTCGGGCTCGATGATGCCCGAGGGGTGGAACTGGACCAGCTCGGGGTCGCGCAGGCGGCCGCCGGCCTCGACGGCCAGGCGGAACGAGTCGCCGGTGTTCTCGTCGCGGCGCGAGGAGGTGCGGCGCCAGATGCGGTTGTGGCCGCCGGCGGCGAGGATCACCGCGTCGGCGTGGATGAGGTAGCGGGTGCCGTCGACGAGGTCGAAGCCGTAGGCCCCGAAGACGGCGCCGTCCTCGTTGACCAGGATGCGCGTGACGTAGACGGTGTCGAGGATCGGGATCTCGAGCTGCGCGGCCCGGTTGACGAGCGTCCGCTGGATCTCGAGGCCGGTGTAGTCGCCGGCGAAGGCCGTGCGGCGGTAGGTGTGCGCGCCGAAGAAGCGCTGCGAGATGCGGCCGTCGTCCTCGCGGGCGAAGGGCATGCCGTAGCGCTCGAGGTCCTGGATGCCGCGGGCGGCGTTCGAGGTGACGATCTCGACGGTGTGCGGGTTGGCGAGCAGGTACGACTCGACGATGGTGTCGGCCGCGTGCTGCTGCCAGCTGTCCTCGGGGTCCATCGTGGACAGGGCGGCGTTGATGCCGCCGGCCGCGAGCGAGGTGTGCGCGTCCGACTTCGAGCGCTTGCCCAGCGCGAGGACGTCGACGCCCGCCTCGGCGAGCTCGATCGCCGCGCGAAGCCCCGAGCCGCCCGTGCCGATGACGAGGACGGAGGTGGAGATCCGGCGCTCCGGGGTGGTGGTCGTGGAAGAGGTCATGCCTCCACGCTAGGCAGCGCTCCTCGATTACTCCAATGCATCATCCTGTGCCCCGTCATGCGCTTACGCTATGACCATGAACCTCGAGCAGCTGACCGGCTTCGTCGAGGTCGCGCGCCTCGGCAGCTTCACCCGCGCCGCCGAGGAACTGCACCTCGCGCAGCCCTCGCTCAGCCGGCAGATCGCCGCCCTCGAGCAGGACCTGGGCGCCGAGCTGCTCCACCGCGCCCGCTCGGGCAGCTCGCTGACCTCGGCCGGCGAGCTGCTGCTGCCGCTCGCCCGGCGCATGCTCGCCGATGCCGAGTCGGTGCGCCGCGAGCTGGCCGAGCTCGCGGGCCTCGAGCGCGGGCGGGTGCGCCTCGGTGCGACGCCGACCCTCTGCATCAGCCTCGTCGCGGAGGTGCTGAACGCCTTCCATGCGGCGCACCCGGCGATCGAGCTGCACCTCGCGGAGGACGGCTCGCGCAGCCTGTTCGACCGGCTCGCCCGCGGGGAGCTCGACCTCGCGCTCGTCACGACCTCGACGGCGGCGGTCGTCGGCGCCTTCACGGTGACGCCGCTGCTGGTCGAGGAGCTGGTCGTCGTCTCCTCCGCCGCGCGGCCGCCGCTGGCGGACGGCGACGCGATCGGCCTCGCGGCGGTCGCCGGCCTCCCGCAGATCGTCTTCAACTCCAGCTACGACCTGCGCCGGACGACCGACGCGGCCTTCGCCGCGGCCGGGCTCGAGCCCGACGTGGTGCTGGAGGGCGCCGAGATGGACGCGGTGCTGCGCTTCGCCGAGCGCGGCCTCGGCGTCGCGATCGTCCCGGCGATGGTGCTGCAGGGGCGGCCGGGCCTGCGCTCGATCCGGCTGGAGGAGCCGGTGCTGCGCCGCACGATCAGCCTCGCCCGCCCGGCCGACCTCGCGCCGACCGCCGCGGTGCGGGTCATGCAGCGGACGATCGCGGCGACGGCACGGGCGTTCGCGGAGGGGGCCGGCGGCACCATGCGCCCGGCGGAGCCTCAGTCCGAGAGGGCGCCCGCGCGGTCCCGCGCGTAGCGGCGGCTGCGGATCGAGAGCACGGCCGCTCCGAGTGCCGCCGCCAGCACGGAGCCGGCCAGCACGCCGACCTTCACGTGCTCGTCGGCCTCGCTCCCGACGCCGAAGGAGAGCTCGCCGACGAGCAGCGAGACGGTGAAGCCGATGCCGGCGAGCATCGACATGCCCACCAGGTCCGGCCAGCGCAGGGCCGGGTCGAGGCGGAGCCCGGGCAGGCGGGTGATCAGGAAGGTGGTCGCGAGGATCCCGAGCGGCTTGCCGACCACCAGGCCGACGACGATGCCGATGGCGATGGTGTCCTGGAACGACTCGACGAGGCCGGAGAGGCCGCCGACCGTCACTCCGGCCGAGAAGAAGGCGAAGACCGGGACGGCCACACCGGCCGAGACGCCGCTCCAGCGGTCGGCGAAGTGCGCGGCGAGGCCGTCGTACTCGGGCTCGCCGTCGCTGCCGGTGCCCGTGCGGACGCGGGCGCGCGCGGTCGCGATGACCGGGACGGCGAAGCCCAGCAGCACGCCGGCGACGGTCGCGTGGACGCCGGACGCGTGCACGAGCGCCCAGGTGGCGACGCCGAGGGGGATGAGGATCCACCAGGTGCGGACGCCGCGGCGGACGAGGACGGCGAAGACGCCGAGCGGCAGGAGGGCGAGCAGCAGCGGGACGAAGGCGATGGCCGAGGTGTAGAAGACGGCGATGATCGTGATCGCCAGCAGGTCGTCGACGACGGCGAGGGTGAGCAGGAAGGTGCGCAGGGCGACCGGGAGGCTCCGGCCGACGACCGCGATCACGGCGACCGCGAAGGCGATGTCGGTGGCGACCGGGATGGCCCAGCCCTGCAGGGCGTCGGGGCCCGCGCTCGCGTTGATCGCGACGTAGATCAGGGCCGGGACGGCGACACCGCCGAACGCGGCGGCGACGGGGAGCGCGGCGGTGCGGGGGTTCCGCAGCTTGCCGACGACGAACTCCTCCTTGAGCTCGAGGCCCACGACGAAGAAGAAGATCGCCAGCAGTCCATCGGCGGCCCAGGCGCCGACGCTGAGGTTCAGGTGCAGCGCCTCCGGTCCGAACTCGAAGTCGCGCACCGTCTCGTAGAAGCCGGCGGCCGGGGAGTTGGCGAGGACCAGGGCGAGGACGGTCGCGCCGAGCAGGAGCGCACCGCCGACGGCGTCGGAGCGCAGCGTCTGGCGGAGGCCCCGCCAGATCGCGTGCGGCGCCTGGTGGGTGGGCTCGGGGTTCGCGGGCCCGGACGAGGTGGGCCCGGAGGCAGGAGTGTGTGGCACGGAGGGGGTTCCTTCGGAAGGTCGTCTGATCACGCGAGAACGCGGCGCTGAGCCGTGTCCGCCGACCAGACTTCCCGGCACACCGCCGACCATCGTACCGGGCCCTCCTCCTACACTCGGACGATGCGACACGGCATCGTCATCCTCCCGCAGGACCCCTGGCCCACCGCCCGCCGCAAGTGGCAGTCGGCGGAGGGGCTCGGCTTCGACCACGCCTGGACCTACGACCACCTCTCCTGGCGCTCGCTCGCCGATCAGGTCTGGCACGCGACGATCCCGACGCTCACGGCGGCGGCGGTCGTCACCGAGACGCTCCGGCTGGGCACGTTCGTCGCCTCGCCGAACTTCCGGCACCCGGTGCCGTTCGCCAAGGAGATCGCGACGCTCGACGAGATCTCCGGCGGTCGCGTCGTCCTGGGTGTCGGCTCGGGTGGGACGGGCTTCGACGCCACCGTGCTGGGGCAGGAGCTGCACTCGCCGCGGGAGCGGCACGAGCGCTACGTCGAGTTCGTCGCGGCGCTCGACGTGCTGCTGCGGCACGAGGCGCCCGGCTCGGGCGGGATCGACATCGACGGCGAGTGGTTCACCGCGCGCGGCGCCCGGATGGTGGGGGAGCCGGTGCAGTCCCCGCGGGTGCCGCTGATCCTCGCCGCGAACGGGCCGAAGGGCCTCGCGCTCGTGGCCGAGCGCGCGCAGGGCTGGGTGACGACGGGGCCGGAGGGCCGCAGCACCGAGGAGTGGTGGACGGCGATCGCCGAGCTGTCGGCGCGCCTCGACGACGCGCTCGCGGCGGCCGGGCGCGACCCGCGCTCGATCGAGCGGCACCTCTCGCTCGACTCCGGGCCCGACTACTCGCTGGAGAGCGTCGACCGCTTCGCCGACTCGGCCGGCCGCGCCGAGGAGCTCGGCTTCACCGACGTGATCGCGCACTGGCCGCGCGCCGAGGGCCTGTACGCGGGCGACGAGGACGTGCTCTACGAGGTCGCGGCGCGCTTCTGATCCCGCAGCCCGCGGGCCGCGATCGCGACACACGCGAGGATCGCGAGCGCGGTCGCCGCGAGCAGCGCCGCCATCGGCGCGGGGACGGCCAGCGCGGCGAGGAGCACCGGCAGGGCGAAGCCGGCGTAGGTGACGGAGTAGTAGACGGCGGTGGCGCTCGCGAGGTCCCGGGTGCCGACGAGGGCCTGCGTCGCGGTGAGCCCGGACACCATCGCGAGTCCGTAGCCGCAGCCGAAGACCGGTGCGGCGACGAGCACGGCCCAGAGCTCCTGGCCGGCCGCGGCGGGGATCAGCAGCAGGGCGCCGAGCGCGGTGAGCGCGCCGCCGACGAGGGCGCCGCGTCCGCGCAGCAGCGCCAGCAGCGGTCCGGAGAGCAGCTGGGTGACCCAGCCGCAGCCGAGCGTGATCACGGTGACGAGGGTGGCGAAGCCGACGGTGGCGCCGGGCAGCCGCTCGGCGACGAGACTCGGCCCGACGGCGAAGGACAGCGCGGGTGCCGCGAAGACCCAGGGCGCGAGCGGCAGGACGACGGCGGCGAAGCGGCGGCGGGCGGGGCGGGGGATCCGCAGCTCGCCGGTGAGGCGGCCGGCGCTCGGGTCGTAGGCCCTCGTCTCCGGTGCGCGGAGCAGGACGAGGACGGCCGCGACGCAGGCGGCGGACTGGACGACGTAGGGCAGCACCGTCGGCCACGGGCCGAACTGCGCGAGCGCGCCGCCGACTCCGGCGCCGCCGCCGAAGCCGATCGTGAGCATCGCGGAGGCGCGCCGGGCGCCCGCGGACGACGCTCCGGTCGCGATCGAGAGCTCCTTGATCCAGGCGGTGCCGACGACCATGCCGGCGGCGACGCTCAGCCCGCTGATGAAGCGGCCGACGCCCAGCCCGAGCACCGACGCGGGGGAGCAGGCGAGCACGATGCTGCCGAGGACGCCCAGCACGAGGCCGGCCAGCAGCACCGGCCGGCGGCCGAAGCGGTCCGACCAGCCGCCCGCGAGCGCGAAGCCGGGCACGATGCCGACGACGTAGGCCGCGAGGAGGATCGTCACCTGGGTCTGCGTGTAGCCCTCGAGCTGCCGGTAGAGCTGCATCAGCGGCAGGAACTGGTTGCCGCCCCAGCCGAGGACGACGAGGGACGGCGCGACGAGGAGCCAGGAGCGCGCGGAGGCGGCGGGGAGTCCGGTGGAGGGGAGCGGCACGGTCCATAGTGGCGCACCGGAGCGGCCCGCCGCCGGAGCCGCGGGAGCGGTCGGAGCCGCCGGAACGGTCGGGGCGATCGGTCGGAGCAGGACGACCGGCTTCCGCGCCGACACCCCCGCGTGCAGCCGGTCGAGCGCGGCCTGCACGGAGTCGAGCCCCGTGCCCACGATCTCGGGCTCGGGTGCGCAGCGGTGCCGGCCGTCGGCGAGGGCGGCGGGCAGGTGGTCGCGCCAGAGCATCGGCCCGACCTCGGTGCTCATCAGCGTGGCACCCCAGACGTAGCGGGCGCGGATCCCGTGGCGGCGCGCGGTCAGCTGGAGAGCGATGTTGGCGCCCATCAGCCGGGACATCGTCCGCGCGAAGGCGAGCGAGGGACCCGCTCGGCGCGGGAGCGAGCCGAACGAGACGGAAGGGCTCGCCAGCGCGACCCGGCGGGCCCCGGTGGCGACCGCGATCGCGACGCACGGCTCGGCGGAGCCGGTCCCGACGGCGAGGACGCCCGCGACCTCCGCCCCGCCGATCGCGGCGACCACGTCGGCGACCGCGCCGGTGCCGCGGTAGTCGACGACGACGTCGGCGCCGAGCTCGCGGAGGCGCTCGTGGTTCTGCGGCGAGGCGGTGGCCACGACCCGGTGACCGGAGGCGACGGCGAGCTGGATCGCGTTGCTGCCGACGCTGGTGGCGCCGCCCCAGACGACGACCGTGCGCCCGGTGGCGACGGGGTCGGCCGACGGGTGCGGCAGCGCGAGGTGGTCCCTCTGGAACAGCGCGGTCGCCGCGGTCGAGACCGCGAGCGGCAGCACGACGGCCTGCTCGTCCGCGACATGCGGCGGGATCGGCGCGGCGAGGTCTGCTCGGACGACCGTGTACTCCTGGAAGCCGCCCTCGGCCTCGTGCCGCCGACCGCGCTCCATCCCGACCGCGTAGGCGAGGACGCGGTCGCCGACGGCGAAGCGCTCGACCCCCGGCCCGACGGCGGCGACCTCGCCGGCGACGTCCTCGCCGAGGACGGACGGGTAGGGCAGCCAGCGGTACATCAGGTTCCCGGTCCACTGCTTCACGTCGTCGAGCGGGTTCACGGCGACGGCGCGGTTGCGCACCAGCAGCTCCCCGGGCATCGGCGCGGGCATCGGCGCGGGGCCGACGACGAGATCGGCGCGGGGAGCGGGCAGGCGGGCGGCGTGGTTCGCGGGGCCGGCGGGGTTCGAGGGCACGGGGTCTCCGATCGATGGCATGACGTGTCATCACCCTACTCCTGACGACACGACGTGTCATCGGCTACTCTGATCCCCATGTCACGCTGGGCCCCCGATGCCGCACTGCGCCTCGAGCGCGCGGCGATGGAGCTGTTCGCCGAGCACGGCTACTCCGCCACGACGGTGCCCGCAATCGCCCAGCGCGCCGGACTCACGACGCGCACCTTCTTCCGCCACTTCGCCGACAAGCGCGACGTGCTGTTCCTGCGGGAGCGGGAGTTCCCGGAGGTCGTCGCGCGGCTGCTGGGCGGGGCGCCCGCCGGTCTCGCGCCCCTCGAGCTGCTGATGCACGGGCTCGAGACCGTCGCGGCCGGGGACCTCGAGGGCTGGCGGGACGACATCGCGGCCCGGCGGGCGGTCGTCCGGTCCGAGCCGGCGCTGCGCGAGCGCGAGCTCCTGAAGTCGGCGATCCTGGCCGATGCGATGCGCGACGCGCTCGTCGCGGCGGAGGTGCCGCCCGCCGATGCGGCGCTCGCCGCGCACACGGCCTCGGCGCTGTTCGACTCCGCGCTGGAGGAGTGGCTGGGCGACACGGGCGGGGTCGCGCTGGTCGTCGTGCTCCGCGAGCAGCGCGCTCGGCTGCGGCGACTCGCGGGCTGAGCGGCGCCGGCCGGCTGGCTAGCCTGGACGCATGGCCAGAACCGTCTCCACCACCACCGTCGTCGACCGCGACGGCATGCTCGAATTCGTGCGTCCGCGGCACCGGATGCTCGTCGCGACCACCCGCGCGGACGGCCGGCCGCAGATGTCCCCGGTGTCCGGCGGCGTGGACGCCGAGGGCCGCGTCGTCGTCTCGACCTATCCGGGCCGGGCGAAGACCCGCAACGCCGAGCGCCGCTCCGCCGCCTCCGTGCTCGTGCTGTCGGACGACTGGAACGACGCCTGGATCCAGATCGACGGCGAGGCCGAGGTGCTGCACATGCCGGAGGCGGAGGACGCGCTGGTCGACTACTACCGCAGCATCTCCGGCGAGCACCCCGACTGGGAGGAGTACCGGGCGGCGATGCGCCTGCAGGGCAAGTCGCTGCTGCGCATCACCCCGACGCGCTGGAGCCCGATCGCGACCGGCGGCTTCCCGGCGGACGTCGCGGCGCGGCTCGACGCCCGGCAGTGATCGGCGCCCGGCAATGATCGGCGCCCGCCTCACCCGGCTCGGCCGGGCCTGGCGCGCGGCCGTCGCCGGTCCGCGGCTGCTGCTCGCCCTGAAGACGGCGCTGGCGGTGGGCATCGCCTGGGCGCTCGCGCCGCACGTGCCCGGGGTCGCGGAGCAGTATCCGTACTACGCGCCGCTCGGCGCGCTGGTCAGCATGTACCCGACGCTGATGGGCTCGGCGAAGACCGGCGTGCAGACACTGCTGGGCCTCGCCGTCGGCATCGCCCTGGCGGCGCTCGTCGTGGTGACGGTCGGCCCGACCTGGTGGACCATCCCGCTGATCGTCGGCATCGGCGTCGTGCTGTCGGGCACGGGCTGGTTCGGCGCGGGCCGCGAGTACGTGCCGATGGCGGCGCTCTTCGTCCTGATCATCGGGGGAGCGCGCGCGGAGGACTACTCGCTCGGCTACCTCGTCCAGATGGCCGTCGGCGTGGTCGTCGGGCTCCTCGTCAACCTGCTGGTCGCGCCGGGGCTCACCTCGGAGTCGGCCTCCGCCCGCGTGGACGAGTTCGAGCGCCAGCTCGCGCGGCACCTGCACGACATGGCGGACGCCCTCGAGGAGACCTGGCCGCCCGAGCACGAGGCCTGGTCGACCAACGGCGAGCACCTGGCGGCGACGGCGTCGGGGGTGCGGCGCGCGCTGGTCGACGGCGACGAGAGCCGGAAGGGCAATCCGCGGGCGCTCCTGCACCGGCACAGCTCGCGGACCGACCACCTCCGGCTGGCGACGCTGGACGGGACGCTCTTCCACGTCCGCGACATGACCGCCGCCCTCGCGGACACGATCTGGGACAGGCCGGGCGCGCTGCCGTTCGACGCGGAGCTGGCGCGGCCGCTCGCCGCGGCCTGCCACGCGGTCGCGGAGGCGATCGAGAGCGGCGACTCCCTCGCGGGCGCGGACGCCGCCGTGGAGGAGCTGGTGCGCCGGGTCGACGAGCGCACCGCGGCGACGGGGACCAGCGTGGGCCCGGGCGTCCTGGTCGCCATCCACCTGCGGCGCATCGTCGCCGAGCTGCGGCGGGACGACCCGGAGCGTGCGGAAGGATGAGGGGATGACCCCGCAGCTCCTGGACCGATTCGCGCACTGGTTCGACGAGGGGGCGCCGGTCGCGCCGTCGCTCAGCTGGGCCCTGTTCGACCGCGAGGGACTGATCGCCCAGCACGGGCGCGGCGAGCACCGCCTCGACGGCGCGGCTCCCGTGGCCGGCACCGTGCACCGCATCGCGTCGATGTCGAAGAGCTTCGAGGCGGCCGCCGTGCTGATCCTGCGCGACCGCGGGCTGCTGTCCCTGGACGACCGGGTGAGCGCGCACGTGCCGGAGTTCGCCGATCCGGTCGACGCCGCCGGCCGGGCGCTCCCCGTCACGATCCGGATGCTGCTCAGCAACTGCTCGGGCCTGCCCGAGGACAACGGCTGGGCGGACCACGTCATGGCGATGCCGCGCGTGGAGTTCCTCGCGCTGATCGCCCGCGGGCTGACCTTCACGGAGCGGCCGGGCGAGGTCTACCAGTACTCGAACATCGGCTTCTGGCTGCTCGGCGTGATCGTCGAGAACGTGTCCGGCGAGGACTTCGTCGCGTTCGCGACCCGGACGATCCTCGAGCCGCTCGGCCTCGCGAGCACGCGCTACGACGTCGGCGCGTACGCCGAGGGCGCCGATGTGGCGCAGGGCTTCAGCAGCTTCGACGAGGGTGCCACCTGGGAGCCGCGGCCCTACACGGGCACCGGCGTGGGGGCGTGCGCGGCGAGCATGTACAGCACGGTCGGCGACATCGCGCGCTGGAGCGGCTGGCTGTCGTCGGCGTTCGCGGGCGAGGACGGGGCGGCTGACGGGGCGGCCGAGGCGGCCGATGCCGTGCTCGGCCGCGCCTCCCGCCGCGAGATGCAGCGCGGCTGGACCCCGGTGCCGGCGCTCAGCCCCCGTGCGGGCGAGAGCACGCTCGACGGCTCCGCCTACGGTCTCGGCCTCGTGATCGAGCAGGACGTCCGCTTCGGCGCGATCGCCCACCACTCCGGCGGCCTGCCCGGCTGGTCCTCGAACATGCGCTGGCACCTGGATTCGGGTCTCGGGGTCGTCGTGTTCGCGACGACGAACGGGGCGAAGCTCGCCGCCGCGGCCACGGGCCTCCTCCGAGCGGCGCTCGAGGACGCGGCCCCGCCGGCCCGGACGATCCGGCTGCACCCGACGACGCTGGCCGCCGCCGCCGCCGTGGAGGCCGCGATCGTCGGCCCCGCGGATCCCGCGCGGGCGGAGGAGCTCTCCGGCGGCGAGCTGTTCAGCCCGAACCTGCTGAGCGATGTGCCGGCCGAGGTGCGCGCGCGGCGGCTCGCCGCGGTGCTCGCCGAGGTCGGCGGGCTCGCCGAGGACGCGACCGCCCGGCCGCTGCGCGAGCGGCTGCTGTGGAGCGCCTCCGCGGCCCAGGTCGCCTTCGTCCTGCCCGGTCGCGACGGCGAGCTCGAGTGCCGGCTGGAGATGACGCCGACGATCCCCGCGCTGCTGCAGCGGCTCGACGTCGTGACACGGAAGCCTTCGGCGGCACCGGCGGCGAACGAGGTGCTGCCGGTCGTGCGCTCGTACCGCCCGACGGCGGACTGAGCGCACCGGACCGAGCGCACCGGACCGAGCGCACTGAACCGAGCGCGCCTCCCGACAGGGCAAGCTGGTCGGATGACTGCGCACAGACCCGACGACCACCGCCTCGACCGGGTCCGCGTCCGGGGCGCCCGCGAGAACAACCTCCGCGACGTGGACGTCGACATCCCGCGGGACGCGCTGGTCGCCTTCACCGGCGTCTCCGGGTCGGGGAAGAGCTCGCTCGCGTTCGGCACGCTCTACGCCGAGGCGCAGCGCCGGTACTTCGAGTCGGTCGCGCCCTACGCCCGCCGGCTGATCGACCAGGTCGGCGTGCCCGACGTCGACGCGATCGACGGACTGCCGCCGGCCGTCGCGCTGCCGCAGCGGCGCTCCAGCGGCTCGGCGCGCTCGACCCTCGGCAGCGCGACCACGCTGTCCTCGGTGGTGCGGATGGTCTTCTCCCGGGTCGGCACCTACCCCGAGGGCGCGCCGATGCTCCTCGCGGAGGACTTCTCCGCGAACACGGTGCAGGGCGCCTGCCCGGCCTGTCACGGGATCGGCCGCGTCTACGACGTGCCCGAGGAGCTGATGGTCCCGGACGACTCGCTCTCGATCCGCGACGGCGCGCTCGCCGCCTGGCCGACCGCGTGGCACGGCAAGCAGCTGCGGGACAGCCTGATCTCGCTCGGCTACGACATCGACGTGCCCTGGCGGACGCTGCCCGCCGAGGACCGCGAGTGGATCCTGCACACGCAGGAGTCGCCGCAGGTGCCGGTCTGGACCGATCGCGGACCGGCCGAGGTGCGCGCGGCCGTCGCGGCGGGCGCCGAGCCGCGCTACATGAGCACGTTCCTCGGGGTGCGGCGCTACGTGATGGACACCTTCGCGGGCTCCAAGAGCGCCCGGATGCGCGAGCGCGCGGCGACGTTCCTGGTCAGCGTCCCCTGCCCGGACTGCCACGGCAAGCGGGTGAAGCCGGAGGCCCTCGCGGTCACCGTCGAGGGCCTGGACATCACCGAGCTCTCGGCGCTGCCGCTGGAGGAGCTGGCGGCGCTGCTGGGGCGCGTGCTCGAGCCCGGCTGGGTCCCGGTGGGCGGGGCGCCGCTCGCGCCCGAGACCCGGCTGGCGGCTCAGCGGCTCGTCTCGGACCTGCTCGGCCGGATGGCGCCGATCGTCGATCTCGGCCTCGGCTACCTCTCGCTCGACCGCTCGACGCCGACGCTGTCCTCGGGCGAGCTGCAGCGGATGCGCCTCGCGACCCAGGTGCTCTCTCGCCTGTTCGGGGTCGTCTTCGTCCTCGACGAGCCGTCGACGGGACTGCACCCGGCCGACACCGAGGCGCTGCTGGGCATCCTCCGCTCGCTGAAGGACAGCGGCAACACGGTCTTCTTCGTCGAGCACTCGCTCGACGTGATCCGCGAGGCCGACTGGATCGTCGACATCGGCCCCGCGGCGGGGTCGGGCGGCGGCACCGTCGTCTACTCGGGCGAGCTGGAGGGGCTCCGCGAGGCGGACGACTCGATCACCCGGCGCTACCTCTTCCCCGAGACGGCCGAGCCGACGCCGCCGCTGCCCGCGCGGCGCACTCCCGACGCGCAGGTGCGCCTCGTGGACGTGGCGCGGAACAACCTCCGCGGGCTCGACGTCGCGTTCCCGCTCGGCGCGCTGACCGCGGTGACCGGCGTCTCCGGGTCGGGCAAGTCGACCCTGGTGAACCGGGCGCTGCCGGATCTGCTGCGCGCGAGCCTGCGCGCGGAGGTCGCGGGGGAGAGCGCCGAGGCGGACGAGGCGCCGGCGGACGGCGCCGCGCCCGAGGATCCGCTGCTCTCGGCCGACTCCGGCGTCACCTCCGGCAGCGCGACCGGACCGGCGGAGCGGCTGCGCCGGGTCGTGCAGGTCGGCCAGACGCCGATCGGGCGGACGTCGCGCTCGAACGTCGCCACCTACACCGGCCTCTTCGACCGGGTGCGCGCCCTCTTCGCGGCGACCCCGGAGGCGAAGCGGCGGCGCTACGGCGCGGGCCGCTTCTCCTTCAACATGCCCAGCGGCCGCTGCCCGGTCTGCAAGGGCGAGGGGACGATGGAGGTGGAGCTGCTCTTCCTGCCGACGGTGCAGGCGCCGTGCACGGCCTGCGGCGGCACGCGCTACAACGACGAGACGCTCGAGGTGACCTGGGGCGGGCGGTCGATCGCCGAGGTGCTCGCGCTGAGCGTGACCGAGGCGCGCGAGGTGTTCGCCGAGGAGACGGAGATCGGCCGGCACCTCGACGCGCTGCTGGACGTCGGGCTCGGCTACGTCGCGCTCGGCCAGCCGGCGCCGGAGCTCTCCGGCGGCGAGGCGCAGCGGGTGAAGCTGGCGTCCGAGCTGCGGCGGGCGCAGCGCGGCGACACGCTGTACCTGCTCGACGAGCCGACCTCTGGACTGCACCCGGCCGACGCGGACCGGCTGCTCGGCCACCTGCAGCACCTCGTCGACGCGGGCAACACGGTCGTCGTGGTCGAGCACGACATGCGGATCGTCGCCGACGCGGACTGGGTGATCGACCTCGGGCCGGGAGCGGGCGACGCGGGCGGCTCGATCGTCGCGACCGGCACGCCCGAGGAGGTCGCGCGGGCGGACGGCAGCCGGACGGCGCCGTACCTGCTGGCGGCGCTCGATCGGCGACGATAGCCACTCGCCGGGGGCGGTAGAGGGTCTAGCGTGTGGCGCATGCCCGCCTCCTCCCGCCGCAAGGCCCCCGCTGTGCTCGCCTCCGCGCTCGTCGTCTGCACCCTCGCCCTCGCGCCTGCGGGGACCGCCGTCGCCGCGCCCGCCGCCACTGCCGCCGCCGCTGCCGCCTCCCCGACCGTCGGGGGCACCAGCTCCGGCGACCCGTACTTCCCCGGCCTCGGCAGCTCGGGCTTCGACGCGCTCAGCTACAGCCTGTTCCTCACCTACGACCCGGCGCCGCGGGCGCTGACCGGTCGCGCGGTGGTGACGCTGACGCCGACGCAGGACCTGAGCTCGTTCTCCTTCGATCTGCGCGGGCTCACGGTCTCGAAGGTCTCGGTGAACACCCGCGGGGCCGCCTTCACCCAGGTCGGCGACGAGCTGACGATCACGCCGTCGCGGACCCTGCGGAAGGGCGCGCCGACCCTGGTCGACATCCGCTACGCCGGGACGACGGGCAACCCCGTGGACGCGACCGGCGCCCCCTACGGCTGGTGGTCGACGGACGACGGCGCCCTGGTCGCGAGCGAGCCCGACGGCGCATCGACCTGGTACCCGGTCAACGACTCCCCGGCCGACAAGGCCCGCTACTCGTTCACGCTGACGGTCCCGGAGGGGCGCACCGCGATCGCCAACGGCGTCCCGGTCGGCTCGCCGGTCACCCGAGACGGTTGGACGACCTCGAGCTGGGTCGAGACCAGCCCGATGGCGAGCTATCTCGCGATGGTGAACATCGGCGACTACGACCTGGTGCGCTCGCGGGCCGGCGGAGTGGTGAGCATCGACGCGGTCGACCGGGACATCACCGGTGACGCGCGCGCGAGCACCGAGGCCGCGCTGGCGCGTCAGGGCGAGATCATCGACTACTTCAGCCAGGA
Source organism: Rathayibacter sp. VKM Ac-2856 (assembly GCF_013205055.1). Classification (GTDB taxonomy): domain Bacteria; phylum Actinomycetota; class Actinomycetes; order Actinomycetales; family Microbacteriaceae; genus Rathayibacter. The sequence continues at coordinate 349,512 of NZ_JABMLF010000001.1, read as the reverse complement.
GTTCGGCCGGTACCCGTTCCGCTCGGGCGGAGCGGTGGTCGACGACGAGGAGATCGGCTACGCCCTCGAGACGCAGGGCCGCTCGTTCTACTCCGGTGGCGCGGACACCTCGACCGTCGCGCACGAGATCTCGCACCAGTGGTTCGGCGACAGCGTGACCCCGCGGCTCTGGTCGGACATCTGGCTGAACGAGGGCTTCGCGACCTACGCCGAGTGGCTGTGGGCGGAGCACGACGGCGGCGCGAGCGTCGAGGAGTCGGCCGCGGAGATCGCGGCGATCCCCGCCGACGACCCGTTCTGGGCGACCGAGGTCGCGGACCCGGGAGCCGCGGGGCTGTTCGACAGCCCGATCTACGCGCGCGGCGGGCTGACGCTGGTGGAGCTGCGCTCCACGATCGGCGAGGAGGCGTTCGGCACGCTGCTGAAGCGCTGGGCGGCCGAGAACCGCTACGGGAACGTCACGACGGCCGACCTGCAGGAGCTCGCCGAGTCCGTCTCGGGCCAGGACCTCACCGCCTTCTTCGACACCTGGCTGCGCACCCCGTCGAAGCCGGCGGGCCTCTAGCCCCCGGCTGCACCACGGTGGATCTCGATACGCCCTCTGCGAGGGCTACTCGATCGGCAGGGACGCGCTAGTGAGGACGAGCGCGTCGCGCCCCTTGCTGGTCGAGTAGCCGCGGAGCGGCGTATCGAGACCCACGTCTGCAGAACAGTGGATCTCGATACGCCCTCTCCGAGGGCTACTCGATCAACAAGGATCCGCGTGAGGACGAGCGCAGCGCGCCCCATGCTGGTCGAGTAGCCGCGGAGCGGCGTATCGAGACCCGGCGTGTGCAGAACGGCGGATCTCGATACGCCCTCTGCGAGGGCTACTCGATCAGCACGGTCGCGCTCGGCCCCGGAGGGTGACGATCGGGACGGCCTCCGTCCAGCCGAGTCTCGTGTAGAGCGCGCGCCCGCTGACGCTGGCCATCAGCAGGCCGGTCGAGGCGCCGTTCTCCACGGCCCAGGCGCTGAGCCCCGTCATCACCAGCCCGCCGAGTCCGCGACGGCGGAACCGCGGAGTGGTCTCGATGCGGTCGAAGACGGCGTCGCCTCCGCTCACCGCCACCTGTCCCCGTGCCGCGACCTCGCCGTCGGCCTCGATGCGGGCGTGCGCCACCCGCCCCTCCGCCTCGATGCGCACGCCGGCGGGCAGGGCGGCTGGCGCGACGGCGTCCCGGAGCCGGATCGTCATCATCCGCTCGTCGCTCGTCACGGCATCGAGGCCGGCGACCGCGTCGAGGAGCTCGGCGTCGAGTTCGCCGACGACCGTCAGCCAGACGTCCGGCGCGGTGACCTCGGCGACCAGCCGCCGCAGCTCGGCGAGCGACGGCGCGGCGATCACGTGCTCCCGGACGCGGGTCTCCGCCGCCACCTCCACGCACCAGCCGTCACCGTCGCGTCGCGCGAGCATCCCGCGGGACTCGGTCCAGCCCGCGACCCAGCGATCGACCAGCTCCCGCGACGCGGCACTCACTCCGGGTGGACGACGAGGCCGACGCCGCCTCCGCGGCGCACCGGCTCGGCCGCCGCGGTCATCCGGCCCGAGGAGTCGACCTCGATGGCGGCCACCGCGCCGATCTGCGCGGCCGAGGTGAAGGTGTCGCCCGAGGGCGTCAGCTGCTGGCCGAACGGCGCGAGGTCGTCGGCGTAGGCCTCGATGAACTCCGGCTCGGCGGAGGTAGACGCGGTGTTCCGCTGCGACGCCCGGGGCGCGGCCACCGCCTCCGGCAGCGTCATGCCGAGGTCGATGCGGTTGACCAGCGTCTGCAGCACGGTCGTGATGATGGTCGATCCGCCGGGCGAGCCGATCACGAGCTTCACCGACCCGTCCTCGAGCACGATCGTCGGCGACATCGAGGAGCGCGGGCGCTTGTCCGGCTCGATCCGGTTCGGGTCGCCCTCGACGGGCGTGGCGGAGAAGTCGGTGAGCTCGTTGTTGAGGAGGAAGCCGCGGCCGGGCACCGTCATCGCGGAGCCGCCGGTCTGCTCGATCGTCAGGGTGTACGACGCCGCATTGCCCCACTTGTCGACGACGGAGAGGTGCGTGGTCGAGACGTTCTCGGTGTCGGGCTGCTCGGCGCTGAGGGCCGTCGCGCAGCCGACGCCGTCGAGGGCTCCCGGAGCGACGGGGCGGGTGGACGCGGTCGCCGGGTCGATCGTGCAGTCGCGGGAGTCGGCGAACTCCTGGCTCAGCAGCGTCTCGGTGGGCACGTCGACGAAGGCCGGGTCGCCGACGTAGGCGCCGCGGTCCGCGAACGCCCGCGCGGACGCCTCGAGGTAGAGGTGCAGGGCGCTGCCGGAGTCCTCGGCGGACAGGTCGTGGTTCTCGAGGATGTTCAGCGCCTCGCCGACCGCGATGCCGCCCGAGGAGGACGGCGCCATGCCGTAGACGTCGAGACCGCGGTAGGAGACGCGGGTGGCGGCCTGCTCGGCGACCGAGTAGCCGGCGAGGTCGTCGGTGGTCATCGTGCCGGCCGGGGCGGGGAGCGTCGAGTCCTCGGCGAGCCGCGGGTTCTGCACGGTGTCGGCGATCTCGGCGGCCAGCGGCCCCTCGTAGAAGGCGCTCGGTCCGCGAGCGGCGATCCGGGCGAGGGTCTTCGCGAGGTCAGGGTTGCGGAAGGTGCTGCCGACCGCGGGAGCGTCGCCGCCGGGGAGGAACAGCTCCGCCGTGTCGGGGAACTGCTGGAAGCGCTCGAGGTTGTCGAGCGTCTGGCTGCGGAAGGTCTCGTCGACCGGGAAGCCCTTGGCCGCCAGCAGGATCGACGGCGCCAGCACGACCGGGAGCGGCAGCGTGCCGAAGCGGTCGACCGCCGTGTCCCAGGTGGCGACCGTTCCGGGGACGCCGACCGCCACTCCGGACGAGACGAGCTCGGGGGAGAAGGGGTAGGGCGCGCCGGTCGCGGGGTCGAGGAACGCGTCGGAGGTGATGCCGGCCGGCGCGGTCTCGCGCCCGTCGATGGTGCTCACCTCGCCGGTCTTCGCGTCGAAGTAGACGAAGTAGCCGCCGCCGCCGACACCGGCGCTGTACGGCTCGGTCACGCCCAGGGCGGAGGCCGTCGCGACCGCGGCGTCCGCGGCGTTGCCGCCGCGCTTCAGCACCTCGAGGCCGACCCTGCTCGCGATCGCGTCGACCGAGGACACCGCGCCGCCGGAGCCGACGGACGTCGACGGCGACACGATCGGACCGCCCAGCGCGTCGCGGAGGTCCTGCGCCGACGGCAGTCGGTCCCGCGAGACGCCCGGGATCGGCCAATCGAGGGCCGCGGCGGGCGCGGCGCCCGCCACTCCGAGAGAGGCGGCGGCGACCACCGCGAGGGCGATCCGTCGGAGACTGCGGGTCGTGGCCATGAGGTTCCTCCGTCGGAACTCGGTGGGTGCGGGGCAGGTGCTCCCCAACCTAGGCCGGTGCAGGGGTCCGGCATAGGGGGTGGTCCCGAGACGCTTGCACCCTCGCTGCGGCGCCCCCGTGCGGCGACCCCGTCCGGGGGACACGCCGAGCGGGAACGGCGCGCCGTCGGCCTCGGGGCGCGTCCTCGGTCCCTCCTCGCTCCGGGACCGCCGTTCCGGCCCGCTAGCGTGACGCTCGGTGCCCCCCGTCACCGCCGACGTCCCCGAGAGGACCCCATGACCAGCCCCCGCCCCGTCTCGCGCCGCGCCGCGACGACCGCCGCTCTGTGGAGCGCCCCCGTCCTGCTCGCGGTCTCCGCCGCTCCGGCGGCCGCCGCCTCCGGAGTCTCCACCGCCTCGCTCGCCATCGCCTCCGGAAGCCTCTCGAACGGCGGTGCAGACCTCTATCAGGGGCAGTTCACCCCGGTCGTCCGCGCTGCACGCGACAGCGAGCCGGTGCGGGACATCCTCGCGCGCGTGACGCTCAGCACGGGCGACGGCGTGGTGCTGTCCGACTTCGTCCTCGAGGACGGCCCGTGGGTGGTCGTCGAGGAGCTCGGCTCCCGCACTCGGGGCGTGTTCGTCCTCGCATGGTCGGACGCGACCGGGCTCAGCGACGGCGAGTCGCCGATCGTTCCGCGGTTCAGCTTCCGCTCCTCGGGTTACATCAACAGCTGCCTCGTCTCACTCACGAGCACCTCCGCGTCCGCGACCCAGGGCAACCTGGACATCGCGGTCGTCTGACGGCGAGAACGGCTCGTCAGAGCGGGCGCGGCCGGTAGGTCTCGATCAGCGCGTCGAACAGCGCGTCGGTCCGCTCGTCGACCGTCCGCCGGGCCGGGTCGGCGTCGTACCACTCGACGATCTCGCGCGCGCCGTCGCTGAAGCGGGTCGCGGGGGCGAACCCGGGCACGAGGCTGCGGATCTTCGCGTTGTCGAACAGCATCGAGTGGGCCTTGTCGCCGATGATGCCGGCGCCCAGCTCGGGGTCGGCGGCGGCGATGGCGTCCGAGGCGACGTGCACGATCCGCGCCTCGACCCCCGCTGCCGCGGCGAGGTCCTGGTGGATCCGATCCCAGGTCGGAGCCTCGTCGCCGGTGAGGTGGAACGCCTCGCCGATCGCCGCCGACGCACCGAGCAGGCCGACGAGTCCGACCGCGACGTCGCGGCTGTGGGTGAGGGTCCAGAGCGAGGTGCCGTCACCGGGCACGACCACCTCGAGCCCGCGCCGCATCCGGTCGATCACCGTCCAGCCGCCGTCGACCGGCAGTGCGGTGCGGTCGTAGGTGTGCGAGGGCCGGACGATCGTGACCGGGAAGCCCGAGCGGCGGTACTCGGCCACCAGCAGGTCCTCGCAGGCGATCTTGTCCTGCGAGTAGGTCCAGAACGGATTCCGGAGCGGCGTCGACTCCGTCACCGGCACGTGCGTCGGCGGCTTCTGGTACGCCGACGCCGAGCTGATGAAGACGTACTGGCCGGTGCGCCCGGCGAGCAGATCGATGTCCTGCTGCACGTGCTCCGGGGTGAAGGCGGCGAACTCGATCACCGCGTCGAAGCTCTCGTCGCCGAGCGCCGTGCGGACCGAGCCGGCGTCGCGGATGTCGGCGGTCAGCGTCCGAACGCCCTTGGGCAGCGGGCGGATCGAGGTCCGACCGCGGTTGAGCACGGTCACGTCGTGACCGACCGCGAGAGCGCGGCGGACGCCCTCCGAGCTGATGATGCCCGTTCCTCCGATGAACAGAACGCTGAGGGGCACGGCGGAACCGACCTTCCGGATGAGGGTGCCCGCTCCGCTCCGGAGCCGGAGGGACGTCGTCGTGCACCGCCTCCATCACCTCACACCGCGGCGGTCCCGTCGAGGGGGTGGCGATCGCCTGGACCGCCGGCCGTCCCGGCGCCACCCCTCCCGGCGGCAGCGCGAGCGACCTAGCGTGGAGGCATGACCCTGCAGCTCACCCTCAACAACGGCGTCACCCTCCCCGCACTCGGGCTCGGCGTCTTCCAGAGCGCCCCGGAGGAGACGACCGCCGCCGTGCAGTCCGCTCTCGAGGCCGGCTACCGCCACATCGACACCGCCGCCGCCTACGGCAACGAGCGCGAGGTCGGCGAGGGGATCCGCCGCTCCGGCCTGGACCGCTCGGAGGTCTTCGTCGAGACGAAGGTCTGGGTGACCGACTACGGCTACGACGAGACGCTGCACGCCTTCGAGAAGGCGACCGGCAAGCTCGGCGTCGAGCAGCTCGACCTGCTGATCCTGCACCAGCCCGTCCCCTCGCGCTTCGACACCACGATCGCGGCCTACCGTGCGCTCGAGAAGCTCCTCGCCGACGGCGGTGTGCGCTCGATCGGCGTCAGCAACTTCACCCCGGCGCACCTCGCGCGCCTGCTCGCCGAGGTCGACGTGATCCCCGCCGTCAACCAGGTCGAGCTGCACCCGTACTTCGCGCAGCCCGACCTCCGCCGCGAGCACGCGGAGCGCGGGATCCTCACCCAGGCCTGGTCGCCGATCGGCGGCATCACCTTCTACCCCGGCTGGGGCGACGAGCGCCGGAGCGTGATGGACGACGCGACGATCGGGGAGATCGCCGCCGCCCACGGCAGGACCCCGGCGCAGGTGATGCTCCGCTGGCACCTGCAGCAGGGCCGCTCGGCGATCCCGAAGTCGACGAACCCCGAGCGGATCGCGGCGAACATCGACGTGTTCGATTTCGAGCTCTCGGACGACGAGCTCGCCCGGATCGACTCCCTCGACACGGGCGTGCGCAGCGGACCCGACCCCGACGTGGAGCGGCCGGCCCTGTTCGAGCGGACGATCCCCGAGGCGTGACCGGCGGCGACGCGGCCGAGCTCACGGCGGGGGAGCAGGAGCCGTCGACTACCGTGACGGCGCGGCCCGCAGCGCAGGGGCTCCTGCGCCCCGAAGTGCCTGATTCCCGAAGCGCACGATTTCCCATGCACGCGATCCCTGAAGCACAGGAGGAGACACCATGACCGACCCGATCGGCATCCCCGAGGCCACGGCTCTCGAGAGCACCCGCCGCACCATCGCGATCCTCGGAGCGGGCGGCGACCTCACCGAGCGTCTGCTGCTGCCGGGTCTCGGCCGCGTCGCCGAGCTCGCCCGCGACTCCGAGCTGACCCTCGTCGGCGCGGCCCGCACACCGCAGAGCGATGACGAGTGGCAGGGGCTCGTCCGCCGCAGCCTCGAGGCCGCGGGCATCGCCTCGCACACGGTCGACGGGCTCGCCTCGCGCGCCCGCTTCGTCGCCACCGACGCCTCCGACCCGGAGCAGCTGAAGGCCCTGCTCGACGCCTGCCCGACGACACCCGTGCTCTACGTCGCGCTGCCGCCGGCGATGGGCCACGCGGTCGCCGACTCGCTCTCGAAGCTGGAGCTCCCCGAGGACCTCGTCGTCGCGATCGAGAAGCCGTTCGGCGAGGACCTCGAGGACGCGATCGCGCTGAACGCGGCGTTCGCCCCGGTGATCCCGGAGGACCGCCTCTGGCGCATCGACCACTTCCTCGGCAACGCGACGGTGATGGGGATGCTGGGGCTGCGCTTCGGCAACCGGCTGCTCGAGACCAGCTGGAGCGCCGAGCAGATCGAGAAGGTCGAGATCGTCTACGACGAGACGCTCGGGATCGAGGGGCGCGCCGCGTTCTACGACGGCACCGGAGCGCTCCGGGACATGCTGCAGAGCCACCTGCTGATGGTGCTCGCGCTGACCACGATGGAGCGCCCCGACGAGGTCTCCCCGCAGGACGTCCACGAGCGGATGGCCGAGGCGCTCGGCTCCGTCCGCCTCTGGCGCGACGACCCCGCGACCGCGCGGCGGGCCCGCTACACCGAGGGCCGGATCGACGGCCGGTTCTTCCCGTCCTACGTGGACGAGCCCGACGTCGATCCCGAGACGGGGACCGAGACGCTCGCGCAGCTCCTGCTGCAGGTCGACACGCCCCGCTGGGCGGGCGTCCCGTTCGTGCTGCGCTCCGGCAAGGCGATCGGCGATCCGCGCACCGAGGTGGCCGTGCACTTCCGCGCCGCGACCCCGCCGCGCGGGCTGCGCTCGGGCGACGACGACGCGGGGACGGTGCTGCGGATGTCGCTCAAGGGCGGCGACGTGCGGATGGACCTGCTCGTCAACAGCGCCGACGACCTCACCGACGTCGAGCGCGTCACGCTGGAGGCGCAGCCCGGCGCCGCCACGCTCGACCCCTACGCGCAGGTCCTCGCCGGCATCCTCCAGGGCGACACCCTGCTGTCGGTGCCCGGCTCGGTCGCCGAGCAGTGCTGGCGCATCATCACCCCCGTGCTCTCGCACTGGGCCGAGGGCGGCACCCCGCTCGACGAGTACGAGGCCGGAAGCGCGGGCCCCGCGGGCTGGTGACCAGCCCCCATGCCGGTCGAGTAGCCCCGGAGGGGCGTATCGAGACCCACGTCGACTCGAGTCCGTGCCTCGGTGGATCTCGATACGCCCGCTGCGCGGGCTACTCGATCAGCATGTGCGGGCCCGCTGCGGGCTGCTCGATCAGCATGAACGCGGCTCGATCAGCATCGTCGCGCCGCGTCAGCTCGCGGTCAGCGCGTCGCGGAGGCGGACTCGGGAGCCCATGCGGAGCAGCGAGTTCGTGTAGATGCGGCTGGCGACGGCCATCACGGCCGCGGTGGCGACGACGAGGAGGCCGAGGGAGAGCAGCGGCTCCCACCACTGCGCCTCGCCGAAGAAGAGCCGCACGGGCATCGCGACCGGGGCGCTGAACGGCACGTAGGACAGGATCGACATCACCAGCGGGTTGTCGCCGAAGATGACGACGCCGAAGTACGGCACCATCACGAGCATCATCGCGGGCGTCATCACCGAGCCGGTGTCCTCCTGGCGCGAGACGAGCGCGGCTCCGGCCGCGAAGACGCTCGCGACCAGGACGAAGCCGAAGACGAAGAACACGACGAACCAGATCAGCGGCGCCGACAGCAGGTCGAGCAGCTCCGTCTGCCCCGTGATCGCGAGGGCCAGGGCCGAGGCGGCGGCGATCGCGGCGGCCGTGCCGACTCCGATCACCGAGTTGCCGAGGATCTTGCCGGCCAGGAGCGCCCGGGCGGGCACGGCGGCGAGCAGGATCTCGACGATGCGCGACTGCTTCTCCTGCACCGTGTTCTGCATGATGGTCGCGCCCGAGCCGAGCACGGCGAGCATGAAGACCAGGCCGAAGGCGAGGCCGATCAGCGTGCGCAGACCCGCGGGCGTCTCGGAGGGATCGAGCAGCTCGACCGCCGGGCTGACCGACAGGGCCGAGACCAGGCCCTCCGGTGCCTCGTCCAGCGCCAGGATCGAGAAGCCGATCGCGTCGTCGCTCGGCACGAGGGCCGCGTCGACGTCGCCGGAGCGCACCAGCTCCTCCGCCTCCGCCGCCGAGGCGACCTCGGTGACGTCGAGGGTGTCGGAGGCGGCGACCGAGGAGGCCGCGGAGCCCACGACCGCGACCGGCGTCGCGTCCACCGCGCGCGAGCCCAGCACGTTCGCGAGGACGATCCCGCCGATCACCAGGGCGAGGGTGATCACGGTCGAGACGAGGAACGCCTTCGAGCGGACCTGGGAGAGGATCTCGCGCTCGGCGACCAGGAGCGTCGCGCTCCACGTGCCGAGGCGGCCGTCCGGAGCGGCGGCGCCGGTGCCCGTGCCCTTCGTGCTGCTCGTCGTCATCGGACCGCCTCCACCTTCTCCTCGGCGCCCGCGGGCGCGCTCACCACGATGTCCCGGAAGATCTCTCCCAGGGTCGGCCGCACGGGCCGGAACGACGACACGCTGCCGCGCTCGACGGCGGCGCGCAGCACCGCGTCGGCCGCGGCCGGGTCGGCGTGGAAGAGCACCGACGTGCCCGCCAGCTCCTCCACCTCGACGCCCGGCACTCCGCGGACCCAGCCCGCGTCGCCGTCGATCTCGAGCGACCAGCGGTCACCCGAGTACTGCTCGCGCAGCGCCTCGCGCTCGCCCGCGGCCTTGACCTGCCCGCCGGCGATGATCACCAGGTCGTCGCAGAGCCGCTCGACCACGTCCAGCTGGTGGGACGAGAACAGCACCGGGATGCCGCGCGCGGCGTGCTCGGCGATCACCGTGACGACGTCGTCGACGGCGAGCGGGTCGAGTCCGGAGAAGGGCTCGTCCATGATCAGCACGTCCGGGTCGTGCACCAGGGCCGCCGCGACCTGCACGCGCTGCTGGTTGCCGAGCGAGAGGGCCTCCAGCTTGTCGCGCCGGCGCTCGATCAGGCCGAGCCGCTCGAGCAGGTCGTCGGCGCGCTGGACGGCGGTGGCCTTGTCGATGCCGTGCAGCCGGGCCAGGTAGGCGAGCTGCTCGCCGATCTCCATCTTCGGGTAGAGGCCGCGCTCCTCCGGCATGTAGCCGAAGCCGTGCAGCGCGGCCTGGCCGACCGGCGCGCCGTCGAGGGTGACCTCGCCGGAGTCCGGGCGGAGGACGCCGAGGATCATCCGCATGGTCGTGGTCTTGCCGGCACCGTTGCCGCCGACGAAGCCGGTGAGCCGGCCCCGGCCCACGTCGAAGCTGACGTCGTCCACGGCGCGGTGCGCCCCGAAACTGCGACTGATGTTCTGCACGCTGAGCATGCGACCTCCTCGGATCCGACTGACCCCTCCACGCTAGGGAGGGCGCGTCTCCGGCGCCTCCGGCGCGGGGGTGAACGGCGTGCTCCGCCTCAGGACGGAGGAAGCTCGGCGCTCCGCCGCGGGTCGACCAGGCCGGAGCGGTAGGCGAAGGCGACGGCCTGCACGCGGTCGCGCAGCGAGAGCTTCGCGAGCACGTTCGAGACGTGGGTCTTGACCGTCGCGCGGCCGACGACGAGCAGCTCCGCGATCTCGTCGTTGGAGAGGCCCTGGGCGAGGAGGCGGAGCACCTCGGTCTCGCGGGCGGTCAGGTTCTCCGGCGCCGCGCCCGGCTGCGCGGCGTGCTCCGCGGCCGGCGGCGCGGGCGCGGGACGGTCGCGCTCGCGGGCGACGGCGCGCTCGATCACGGCGCGGGTGAGCTCCGGCGCGAGCAGGGCGTCGCCCGCCGCGATCGCGCGGACGCCGGCGACGAGCCGCTCCGGTGGCGAGTTCTTCAGCAGGAAGCCGCTCGCGCCGGCCTCGAGCGCCGCGAGCAGGTAGTCCTCGCGCTCGAAGGTCGTCAGCATCAGCACCTGCACCGTCGCCTCCGGCTCGAGGAGGAGACGGCGGGTCGCCTCGAGCCCGCCGACGCCCGGCATCTCGACGTCCATGCAGACGACGTCCGGCCGGGTGCGCGCCACGACCTCGAGGGCCTCCTCGCCGCTGGACGCCTCGCCGACCACGTCGATGCCGTCCTGCAGCGAGAGGATCGTGCGGATGCCCTGCCGCATCAGCGCGTGGTCGTCGACGAGGACGACGCGGACGCCGCTCACGACCGGACCCCGTTCACGACCGGACCCCGTTCACGACCGGACCCCGAGCGGGACGGCGACGCGCACGACCCAGCCGGAGCCGGAGCGCGGCCCCGCGTCGAGCGAGCCGTCGAGGGTCGCTGCGCGCTCGCGCATCCCGAGCAGGCCCAGCCCGCCGCCCTGCCGGCGCGGGCCCGGGCGGCCGAGTCCGTCGTCGGCGACCTCGAGCTCGACACTGTCGCCGGTGTAGCGCAGGTGCACCCGCGCCCGCGTGCCCGGACCGGCGTGCTTGAGCACGTTCGTGAGCGACTCCTGGGCGATGCGGTACAGGTTCAGCCCGACCAGTGCCGGGAGCGCGACGGGCTCGCCGACGACCTCGAGCGAGACGCGGAGGCCCGAGGCCGCGGCGTCCTCGACCAGCGCAGGCAGGGCGTCGAGGTCGAGGGAGGCGGTGACCGGCTCGAGCGCGGACTCCTCGTCGCGGAGCGTCCCGAGCAGCTGGTACAGCTCGCCGACCGCGGCGCGCGAGGTGCCCTCGAGCGCCTGGAGCTGCTCGTGCGCCCGCGCGGGCTCGGCGTCGACGAGCATCCGCGCCGCCCCGGCCTGCACCCCCATCAGCGAGACGTGGTGGGCGACCGCGTCGTGCAGCTCGCGCGCGATCCGCAGCCGCTCGATGGTGATGGCCTGGCGGGCGACGGTCGACTGCTCCTGCTCGAGCTGGCGGGTGCGCAGGTCGGTCAGGGCGCGCTGGCGGGCCGAGGCCCAGGCGTGGTCGCCGAACCACCAGGCGCCGGCGAAGTAGAGGACGTTGATCAGGATCTGCTGGAGCATGAAGGCCGCGACCGGGGTGAGCGCGCCGATCCCGGCGCCCTCGAACTCGATCTCCTGCGTGCTCGCGCGGAAGAACGTGATCAGCAGCCAGATCCCCATCACGGCGACCAGCACGCCGCGCGCGGTGTTCGCCCGGGTGCGCCGCGGCTCCCACGCGCCGACGCTGTAGAGCGCCATGAACAGGGCGATGTTGCTGATCGTGAGCTCGGGCACCTCCAGCTCGCCGACCAGGATGAACGTGACGCCGATCACGGCGAGGACCGGGACGGGCGCCGCCCGGCGGAAGGCCAGCGGGAGCGTGACGAGGGCGAGGACGCCGGCGCTGAGCGCGGGGGAGGCGGGCTCGGTGAACAGCCCGATCGCGCGCCCGAGCACGAGCGAGAGCACGGCGGCGCCGAAGAGGACGACGGCGGTCACGACGTCGGTGCGGCGCTGATCGGGTGTCGCGGGCGGCCGGCGCCAGGCGCGGGAGTCCGGGGCGGCAGTCATGCCGTCAATCTATCCGTGCCGCTCTCTCTGTGCCGCTGGGCCCCGCCGCGACCCTCACGCGTGCGGGTGCGGGTGGCTGCGCTCGAGCGCCGCGCCCTCGAGGTCGACGTCGGGCAGGAGCCGGTCGAGCCAGCGGGGCAGCCACCAGGCCGAGCGGCCGAGCAGGTGCATCAGCGCCGGCATGAGCAGCATCCGCACGACGAACGCGTCGAGCAGCACCCCGAAGGCGAGGCCGAAGCCCATCGACCGGATGATGGTCGACTCGGAGAAGATGAAGCCGCCGAACACCGCGACCATGATCAGCGCCGCGGCGATCACCACCGCCTTGCCGGCCTGGAAGCCCTGCGCGACGGCGAGCCGGGCGTTCGCGCCGTGCACGTACGCCTCGCGCATCCCGGAGGCCAGGAACAGCTGGTAGTCCATCGCCAGCCCGAACAGGATGCCGACGAGGATCACAGGCAGGAAGCTCAGGATCGGCCCGGTCGAGTGCAGGCCGATCAGGTCGGCGCCCCAGCCGAACTGGAAGACCGCGACGATCAGGCCGTAGGTCGCGAAGAGCGACAGGATGAAGCCGCCCGTCGCGATCAGCGGCACGAGGAGCGAGCGGAACACCAGGATCATGATCAGCAGCGAGAGCCCGACGACGACCGCGAGGTAGGTCGGCAGGACGTCGTTCAGCCCCTCGGAGATGTCGATGTTCGTGGCCGCCTGCCCGGCGACGCCGAGCACGACGTCGTCGCCGACCGGGGGCAGCGCGCGCAGGCTCTGGACGAGTGCCTCGGTCGAGGCGCTGTTCGGCCCCTCGGCCGGCAGCACCTGGAACGCGAGCAGGGTGCCGTCGTCGGAGGCGGCGACGGGCGCCACGGCGACCACGTCCTCCTGCTCGGCGATGGTGCGGGCGACCTCCACCTGGGTGGCGAGGAGCGCGTCGTCGGCGGCGCCGCCGGGGACCGTCGCGGTGACCAGCAGCGGGCCGTTCGCGCCGGCGCCGAACTCGTCGCCGACGATCTCGAAGGTGCGGGCGCTCGTCGAGCCCTCCGGCTCGCTGGCGCCGTCGGGCAGCCCGAGGCGCATCGAGAGCGAGGGGATCGCGATGACGAGCAGCACCGCGACCGTCCCGACGACGGTGAGGACCGCGCGCAGGGTCGACATCGGCGCGACGGTCTTCGGCGCGGCGTGGTGGACCTTGGGGGAGCGGGCACTCCGGCGGAGGAGGCGGGTGCCGAGCAGGCCGAGGATCGCCGGGGCGAGGGTGACGGCGATCAGGACGGCGACGGCGACGCAGACCGCGCCGACCGTGCCCATCAGGCCGAGGAAGGGGATCCCGGTGATGTTCAGGGCGAGCAGCGCGACGACGACGGTCGAGCCGGCGAAGACGACGGCGGTGCCGGAGGTGCCGTTGGCGAGGCCGATCGACTCGCGGACCTCGACGCCCGAGAGCAGCTGCTTGCGGTGCCGGTTGACGATGAAGAGCGAGTAGTCGATCCCGACCGCGAGGCCGAGCATCACGCCGAGGACCGGGGTGACCGAGGCCATGTCGATGACGCCGGAGAAGGAGAGCGAGGCGGTGACGCCCACCCCGACGCCGACGAGCGCCGTGACGATCGGGAGCGCCGCGGCGACGAGCGAGCCGAGCATCACGATGAGGACGACACCGGCGAAGACGAGACCGACCGCCTCGCCGACGCCGAAGATCTGCGGGACGCCCTGAGCGAGGTCGGTCGCGAAGGTGACCTCGGCGCCGGCGACGGGCGCGGACTCGAAGTGGTCGATGACGCCCTGCTTGACCTCCTCCGGCAGCTCCAGGCGCGGCTCGGTGAAGGAGACGTTGACGATCGCGGTCGAGCCGTCCGCCGAGACGACGCCGATGCCGTCGGCGAGGGCGAGGAGCTCCTCGCCCTGATCGAGCGGGGCGACCCCGGCCTCGAGCTCCGTCCGGGAGGCGTTCAGCTCCGCCTGCTGCGCGTCGAGCTCGGCCTGCTGGGCGTCGAGCTGGGCCTGCTGCGCGTCGAGCGGCGCGAGCTGCGCGGGCCCGGCGCCGGCGGCGACCGCCTGCTCGCGCGCCGCGGTCAGCTGCTCCTGGCCTGCCGTGAGCTGCGCCTGCCCCGCGTCGAGCTGCGCCTGACCGGCGGCCAGCTGCTCCCGCCCGGCCTCGAGCTGCGCCCGCCCGTCGGTGAGCTGCTGCGCGCCGTCGAGCTGCGACTGCCGGGCGGCGAACGGATCGACGACCGCGGCCACGCCCTCGAGGTCGGCGGCCGAGGCGGCCAGCGCGGAGATCGCCGCCTCCTGCTCGGCGGTGAGGGCGGCGCCGTCGTCGCCGCGATAGACGACCGTGCCGGTGCCGCCCGCGGTGTCGGGCAGCTTCTCGGCGAGCTGGTCGGTGACGGCGCCGGAGGCGGTGCCCGGGATGTCGAAGCTGTTCGTCAGCGTGCCGCCCGCCGCGAGGAACGCGCCGACCGCGACGCCGAGGATCACGACCCAGGCGACGATCACCGCCCAGGCGCGGCGAGCGGCGACGGTGCCCAGTCGGAAGAGCAGGGAGGCCAAGGGGAGCTCCTATCGGGGTGCGCCTGACGAGAGGCTGCGGGCACGCGGGGTGCACGGCGGGGGCGGCGGTCCGTAGATCATACGGTACGTCTCGTCTACCGTCGCTGTACGCTCGACGCATGACGGAGCATCGGAGCGGACCGGTCCGCAGTGCCGCGGCCCGCGAGTCGGTCCTCGAGGCGACCGCGCGGCTGTTCGTCCAGCGGGGCTGGGACCACCTGACGATGGAGGGCATCGCCAAGGAGGCGGCCGTCTCCAAGCAGACGGTCTACCGCTGGTGGCCCTCCCGCGGCGCGCTGATCGCGGACTGCATGATCGAGGGCAGGCTCGTCGCGGTCGAGGTCGAGCTGCCGGACACCGGCGACCTGCGCCGCGACCTCTCGGGCTGGCTCGCGCCGATCCTGGAGCTGGCGGGCACGGAGCCCGGTGCGTCGCTCGTCCGGTCGCTGATCGCCGCCGGCGCGGAGGACGACGCCGTGGGGGAGCGGCTGGCGCGGGCGTTCGGGGTCGATCAGACCCTCGCGGACCGCTTCGCCAAGGCCGTCACGGCCGGTCAGCTCCCGGCCGACGCCCCGGTCGACGAGCTCGGGCTGTCGATCCTCGGGACGATCGTCCTGCCCGTCGTCGGCCGGCGGCCGCTCGACGCGGCGTCCGTGCTCGCGCACGTCGACTTCCTGCTGCGGCCGCGGGGCTGACGGGACGCGGAGGCGGGGCGACCCGCTCCGCTGTGCGCGGGAGCGGGTCGCCGAGGGGCCTGCGATCAGGCGCCGCTTGCGATCAGGCCCAGGCCCAGGAGGCGAGGACGGACTCGGCGACGGCCTCGCGCTGGTCGTCGTCCACGGTCGGGCTGAACGAGAAGGTGACGACGTAGGTCTGACCCTCGTCGGTCACGTAGTACTGCTCGACGGCGTAGGTCGCTCCGGACGCGGTGAGGTTCGCGCTCAGATGCGCTGACTCGGCGCCGGCCACGACGACGCGGTCGTTCGCCTCGACGTCGGTGGCACCGGCGCCCTCGAGCTCGTCCACTCCCGCCGACTCGACCTGCTCGGCCGAGACCTCGCCCGACGGGCTGAGCACGACGTTGACGTTGTCGGCGAAGCCGTCGGTGTCGGTGAGGTCGGCGGCGAGGGTGTCGGCGCCCATCGTCGCGGGGTCGGCGTCGGGGGCGCCCCAGCCCTCGGGGACGGAGTAGGAGTAGCCGTCGCCGGTGATCGTGTCGCCGGTCGCGGCGGCGGTGTCGATCTCGTCGGCGTCGCTGCCGGAGTCGGTGGCGCCGGGGGAGGAGCAGCCGGCGAGGAGGACGAGGACGGCGGCGGTGGCGCCGAGGCGGGCGGGGGCGCCGAAGCGCGCGAATCGAGACATCCCGCCAAAGTAGCGACGGCGATCGGGCCGCCGCATCCCCCGTGCCGGGGATGCGGCGGAGGGGTCCCGTCGGACCGGGGCCGCCGCCGACTACGCTGGGAGGCCATATGGCATCCGACAGCGAACCCTCCGTCACCCTCACCGATCCGCTCGAGGAGCGCCTGCGCGCCCAGGTCGCCCGCGAGGGCGAGCGCGCGGTCGCCCTCCGCTCGGCCGCGCTGCTGACCGGCGGCTACGAGGGCGAGGCGTTCCTGCTCACCGTCGGCGGCGAGCACGCGGCGGGCGTCCTGCAGGGCGCGCCCTCGCTCTACTGGCCCGAGCTGTGGGGCGCCCGCGCCCTGCTCTACGTCTGGGACGACACCGCGGCCGACGCGGTGCTCGCCGGGCTGGCGAACCCGGCCTGGCGCGTCCGCGAGATGTGCGCGCGGGTCTGCGCCGAGCGCGTGCTGGGCGGGCAGAAGAAGCTGGCGCGCCTCACCACCGACGAGCACGCGCGGGTCCGCGCGGCGGGAGCGCGGGCGCTGGTCGCCGCGGCGATCGCCGGGATCGGCTCCGGGCGCGACGCGAAGGGCGAGTTCGCGGCGAGCGTCGAGCAGACGCTGACGTCGATGGTGCGGGACCCGGACAAGGACGTGCGCCGCGACGTGCGCGCCTGCCTCGACCAGCTGCGCGACGCGCGCCGCTGACTCCGGGCGCGGCCCCGCCTCTCCGACCCGAGTCGAGGGCCTGCTCGCGCCTCAGCCGCCGACGTGGGAGCCGAAGCCGGACTTGCCGGTGCCGCCGAAGCCGCCCGCGAGGGTCGCCTTCGTGCCGGGCGCAGCTCCGGCGGGCGCCTTCTGCACCACGTCGGGCTGGGTGGCGCCGCGCGCGGCGAACCCACCGGTGGTGACCGGCGCCCAGCTCGTGGCGCGCGTGGAGTTCCAGCGCGAGGACGCGAAGATCAGCGGGCCCAGCCACAAGCCGCCCGCGTAGTGCCCGCGGTACTCGTCGGTCGCCTCGCAGAGCTGCTCGGGATCGTCGCCGACCTCCTCGCCCTCGGCCTGCAGCTGCGCGATCTGCTCGCGGACGTCGGCGAGGCAGTCCTCGCGGCTCGAGTACACCGGGCGCTCGGCGTTCTCCGGGATCACGTAGTCCTGGCCGTCCGCGCCCGTGGTGACGACGCCGTCGGTCGAGGGGTTCGCGGAGTTCAGCGCGGCCGCGAGACCGAGCACGCCGACGGCCACGACTCCGCCGATGACCAGGCCGCGGCGCTTCGAGGCGATGCCGCTGATCCCGACGTCGCCCGAGCGGCGCCGGGTGCGGGTGGTGCCGGCTGCGCTGTCCGTGCCGGCTGCGCCGTCGGCCGGGGCGTCCTGGGGACGGTCGGAGCGGTCGTCGGGGGTGGTCATCGGATCTCCTCGTCCTGCGGGCGGTTCTCCCGCGAGTCTTGGGGGCGGCCGGGCTCGGGGCGGCCGAACACGGGGCTGCCGGTGTCGGGGTCGTCGGCGGCGGCGCGGCCCTCCTCGATGAAGTGCGGCACGAACTCGGCCAGATCGCCGGTGATCGGCCCGCCGGTCTCGCGGACGTCGATGCCGGCCGGGGTCTCGCCGACGATCCAGCTGCCGATGACGACCGTGCGGCCGTCGAGGCGGGCCAGGTCGGCGAGGGCCTGATGCACGAAGCCCTCCTCGCCGTAAGCGCCGCCGTTCTCCGCCACGACCGCGCCGTCCGCGTCGAGGATCGTGACGTTCGCGCCCTCGCGGCCGAGCCGGGGCTTGCGGACCTGCGCCCGGCCGACGAGCGGCTCGACGGAGGCGGACAGCAGATTCGGGTGGTCGGGGAAGAGCTCCCAGAGCACCACCAGCAGCTGCTTGTTGCTGAGCAGCAGCTTCCAGGCCGGCTCGACCCAGCGGGTGCGCTCGCGGCGGTCGAGCAGGAGCCCGCCGAACTGCTCGCCGAGCATCCACTCCCACGGGTAGAGCTTGAAGATCCGCCGGATCGGCTCGCCGTCGGCGTCGACGAAGCCTGCGCCGTCGAGCTCGTAGCGGATGTCCTCGACGAAGATCAGCTTCGGGTCGAAGCCGGCCTGCGACGCGGTCTCGGCCATGTAGGCGACGGTGTCGGCGTCCTCGACGATCAGCTCGCCGTCGCCGGAGTCGTGCAGCGACGCGAGATGCAGCCGGGCGCCCTCGTCGACGCGCCAGCGGTCGACGCGGAGGTGACGCCACTGCTCGACGAGCTGCTCGTGCAGGCTGTTGAACTGGTCGGCCATCGGCCCGTGCGTCTCCTCGAGCCACTGCCACTGCGCGGCGGCCGTCTCGACCAGGGAGGTGGGGGTGTCGGCGTTGAACTCGAGCAGGGTCACCGTGCCGGCGCCGTCGTAGGCGAGGTCGAAGCGCCCGTAGACGGTGGGGTCGTCCTCGTCCCACGAGGTGCGGACGAGATCGTGGAAGCGCTCCGGGATGCCGAACTCGGCGAAGCGGCCGGTGCGGACGACGTGCTCGCAGGCCTCCATGCAGCGGTCGAACAGCTCCTGGGTCGCGCTCTCGAGCAGCTCGATCTCGGCGGCGGTGAAGCCGTACGCGGCGGACTCGTTCCAGTACGGCCGGCCGCCCTCGGAGGGGAGGTCGTAGAAGCTGAAGCCGACCTCGTCGCAGCGCGCACGCCAGTCGGGACGCGGGGTCTGGCTGTGTCTGCGCATGTGCGTCCAGTCTACGGCGAGGTCGCCCGCCCGACCCGGGCCGGGGCCTGGGTCGCGGGCGCCTCAGAGGTAGTCGACCCCGTAGAGGTCGTCGTAGTCGGGTGCCGCGTCGGTGTGCGGTGCGGTCGGCAGCGGGGCCTCGTCGTGCAGCTCCAGCACCACCGAGCTCGACGCGGTCAGCAGCACCTCGACGTGTCCGCCGAGCACCGTCCGCAGCGAGAGGAAGGCCGGGGCGGCGCGCATCGCCTCGAGGACGGCGCGCTTCGTCTCCTCCATCGTCGCGTCCGCGGCGAGCAGGTAGGTCCGCTCGGACACCGTCACCTGGAGCATGGTTCCCCCGTCTCGTGCGGCCTCGGGGCCGGAGTCCTCAGAGTACGGAGCGGAGCGGATCGGGATGACAGCGTTGACCGGCGGTCGGCGGTCGGGTAGGGCGCGGGGGTTCGGGCGGTGCCAGCGGGGGCCCGCCGGTGGCGGCCTCATGCGCTGTCCCGCCACTCGGGCCAGGGCGTGACGACGGTCATCGGGCCGCGGCCGATCGGCTCGCCGCCGCTGAGCAGCTCCGACAGCCGCTGGGCCGCTGCGCGGGCGATCGCCGCGCGGTCGATGGTGAGGGAGGTGAGACTCGGGATCATGGCGGCGCCGAGGCTCAGGCCGTCGATGCCGGCGATGCGGACGTCCCCCGGAACCTGCAGCCCGAGCCGGCTCGCCCGCTGCAGTGCGCCGAGCGCCATCATGTC
Source organism: Rathayibacter sp. VKM Ac-2856 (assembly GCF_013205055.1). Taxonomy (GTDB): domain Bacteria; phylum Actinomycetota; class Actinomycetes; order Actinomycetales; family Microbacteriaceae; genus Rathayibacter. Next base: position 330,024 of record NZ_JABMLF010000001.1, on the reverse strand, counting down.
GTTGAACGCGACGACGGCGTCGACCTCGGGGTGGTCGGCGATCAGCGCGCCGAACGCCTCGGCGCCGCCCGCGATGGTCTCGTCGCCGGCGGTGATCAGCACCGGCTCGCCGGGGGTGAGGCACTCCTCGAAGCACCGCCGCCGAGCGCTCGGGGTGTATGTGTCGGGATCTGCTTCGTCAGGATCTGCGTCGTCGGTATCCGCGTGGTCGATCATCGCGAGTCGGCGGGCCCCGCGCTCCCGCAGGCCGCCGACGAGCTCGCGCATGCCGGGGGCGAAGTCCACGGCGATCGCGTGCACGCCGGGCAGCTCCGCTGCGCGCTCGATCAGGAGGACCGGCACTCCGCGCGCCGCCCTCCGGATCGACTCCAGGTCCTCGCGGGCCAGGTAGCCGACGATCGCGTCCACCTGGGTGGCGAGGTCGGCGACGATCTGCCGCTCCGATTCGTTCGTCTCGGCGACCACGACGACCTGCCAGCCGCGGGCGGCGAACTCCTCCAGCAGGTCGGCGGCGAGGTCGGTGTAGTAGGGATTCCGCAGCGACCTGATGACCAGGCCGATCGCGATGCTCTTCTGCCGGGCCATGTTCGCGGCGAAGCGGCTGGGGACGTAGCCGAGGGCCTCGCTGACCGCGAGCACGTGGTCCCGCGTCGCCGCGCTGATCTCGGTCATCCCGTTCATCGCGCGGGTGACGGTCTGACGGGAGACGCCGGCCTCGCGGGCGACGTCGCGGATGGTGGCGCGGCGGGCGAGGGCGTCGGGTCGCGGAGGGAGGTCGGGCGACGACGGTGGGGCCGGCGACGGTGGGGCATCGAGGTGGTCCACGGTCGTCTCCTTCGGGTGATCGGCGGCCAGCGGAAGGCGGCGGGCGGCGCACGGGTACGGCGTGCGCGGCGCGTGCCTGGACCTGCCGACGGCGGCCAGCTTAGCGGGCAGGTGAACGGCGCCGTGACCGTTCACGGAAACGACGATGGAGTGCGCTGTCGAGGTCGTCGTCGCGTGGATCTCGATACGCGCTGCGCGCTACTCGACCAGCATGGAGCGCGTCGCGCCTGCTCTCACAGCACGGGGTGCGGCGCATCATGCTGATCGAGTAGCCCGCGGAGCGGGCGTATCGAGATCCACCGTCGTGCCGAGCGTGGGTCTCAATACGCGCTGCGCGCTGCTCGACCAGTAGGGAGGGGGCCGCTCGCATGGCGCGGCGCTACGCGCGGTGCGGGTACAGCGCGACGGCCGCGGGGTCGACCGTGAAGTCGACCTCGTCGCCGATGCCCGCGCCGAGAGCCGCGAGCTGCGCGGGGGACAGGTCGGCCGAGATCGCGGCGGCGCGCACGCGGACGAGGTCGCCGCGCCGCTCCAGGTCGCGGATGCGGGCGCGGAGCCGGTCCGGTCCCGGTGCTCGCGTGTCCGCCGGCCCGACCGACACCGCGGCGGGGCGGAAGGCGGCCGCGGCGCGCGCGCCCACCGGGACTCCGCTCGCGTCTGCGACCCGCAGCTCCAGCCCGTCGTCGGTGCGCAGTCCGGTGCCGGTCGCGACGCCGGTGAGCAGGTTGAGCGCGGCGAGCTCGGCCGTGAACGGGCTCTGCGGCCGCTCCAGGACCTCGTGGGTCGGTCCGTCCTCGATCACCCGCCCGCCGTGCAGGACGACGACGCGGTCGGCCAGCGTGTAGGCGTCGAGCACGTCGTGGGTGATCAGGATCGTCGTGCGCCCGGGCAGGACCCGGCGCAGCATCCGCCGCAGCAGTGGGGCGACCGAGACGTCGAGGGCGGCCATCGGCTCGTCCAGCAGCAGCAGCTCCGGACTCGGGGCCAGGGCCCGCGCGAGCGCCACCCGCTGCGCCTGGCCGCCGGAGAGCTCCGCGGGTCGGCGGCCGGCGAGGTCGGCGGCCTCCACGGCGTCGAGCCAGGTGCGCGCGATCGCGGCCGAGGCGGAGCGGCTCGCACCGGTGCTGCGCGGACCGAAGGCGACGTTGTCGAGGACGCTGAGGTGCGGGAAGAGCAGCGGGTCCTGGGCGAGCAGCGCGACGCTGCGCCGGTGCGGCGGCAGGTGCAGGCGCCGCTCGGTGTCGAAGAGAATCCGCTCGCCCGAAGCCGGCGTGCCCAGGGTCGCCCGGCCCTCGTCCGCGCGGAGTAGACCGGCGATCAGACCGACGAGCGTCGACTTGCCGGCGCCGTTGGGTCCGAGCACCGCGGTCGTCGTCCCCTCCGCCACTCGCAGCTCGACGTCGAAGTCCCGCGCGGAGAGTCGGGCGCGCACGTGCAGACTCATCGACCGGCTCCGACCCGGGCTCCGACCCGGGCTCCGACTCGTCCTGCGACCCGGGCCCCGCGCGGCCGCCGGTACGCCAGCCCGATCACGAGCACCGCGACGGCGACCAGCACCAGCGACAGGGCGACCGCGGCGTCCGGGTCGGTCTCGCGCTGGAGGTAGATCTCCAGCGGGAGCGTGCGGGTCACCCCCTGCAGGCTGCCGGCGAAGGTCAGGGTCGCGCCGAACTCGCCGAGCGCGCGCGCGAAGGAGAGGATCGCGCCCGAGAGCAGCCCGGGCAGGATCAGCGGCAGGGTCACCCGGCGCAGCACGGTCGAGGGTCGCGCGCCGAGCGTCGCCGCGACGCTCTCGTAGCGGTCGCCGGCCGAGCGGAGCGCCCCCTCCAGGCTCAGCACGAGGAACGGGAGCGCCACGAACGTCTGCGCGAGGATCACCGCGGCGGTGGAGAACGCGATGCGGATCCCGAGCGCCTCCAGGGTGCCGCCGAGCAGCCCCAGCCGCCCGAATGTGGCGAGGAGGGCGATGCCGCCGACCACCGGCGGCAGCACCAGCGGCAGCAGGACGAGGGCGCGCAGGAGTCCCTGGCCGGGGAAGGTCGTGCGGGCGAGCGTCAGCGCCATCGGCACGCCGATCAGCACGCAGAGCAGGGTGGCGGCCGCGGCGGTGCGCAGACTCAGCAGGAGCGCCGCGATCGAGGAGTCGGACGTGATCAGCGGGACGAACCCCGCCCAGTCGACGCGCGAGAGGATGCCCGCCAGCGGCAGAAGGACGAACGCCGCGCCGACCGCAGCGACGACGAGGACCCAGCGGGGGACTCCCGACGAGAGGGTCACGCCTTGCCGTTCGGCGTCTCCACGACGACCATCGTCGCCTTGACGATCGCGACCGCCGGCGTGCCGGGCTCGAGGCCGAGCTCGCGGACGGCCTCCGCCGACATCAGCGACACCACGCGGTGCGGGCCGCACTGCAGCTCGACCTGGGCCATCACGGTGTCCGAGACGACCGAGGTGACGATGCCGACGAAGCGGTTGCGGGCCGAGCGGCCCACCTCGCTGGGGTCGACGGGGAGGATCGCGTTCTGGCGGGCGAGGCGGGCGAGGTCGAGGCCGTCGACGACGCTGCGGCCCGAGGCGTCCTTGGTGCTGGCGAGCGTCCCGTTCTCGATCCAGCGGCGGACGGTGTCGTCGCTCACGCCGAGGTAGGCGGCGGCGTTGCGGATCCTGATCTGCGGCATGGTCAGGGGGCTCCGAATCCTGCGGCGGCGAGCACGGTCCGGCCCTCGTCGCCGGCGACGTAGGCGGTGAAGGCCGCGGCGAGCTCGGGGGCGGCGGAGCCGGCGACCGGGGCGATCGGGTAGGTGTTGACGGTCTGCGCCGACTCGGGGAACGGGATGCCGACCACCGCGTCACCGGCGGCAGCGACGTCGGTCACGTAGACCAGGCCCGCGTCGGCCTCGCCGAAGGTGACCTTGCCGAGGACGTCGGTGACGGAGGACTCCTCGCTGACCGGCTGGAGATCGACTCCGGTCGCGGTCTCGACCGCGGTGGTCGCGGCGCCGCAGGGTACCTGGGGGGCGCAGACGACGGTCTTCACCCCGTCGCGGGCGAGATCGGCGAAGGAGGCGATGCCCGCGGGGTTCGCCGGGGGGACGGCGATCTCGAGGGTGTTGGTCGCGAAGTCGACGGCGTCGCCCGCGATCAGACCCGCGTCGGTGAGCTTCGCCATGTTCTTCTCGTCGGCGGAGGCGAAGACGTCCGCCGGGGCGCCGTTGCTGATCTGGGTCACGAGGTCGGAGGAGCCGGCGAAGGTCAGCTCGACCGTGCTGCCGGGGTGCTCCTCCTCGAACGCGGTCGCGATCTCGGTGAAGGAGGCCTTCAGAGACGCGGCGGCGAAGACGGTGATCGACCCGGACGGCTCGGTGGACGGCGCGGCGGGTGACGCGCTGGTGGCGGCGGAGGCGGAGCAGCCGGTGAGGGCCGCGAGCACGGCCCCGGCGGCGAGGGCCGCGGTGGCGGCGCGGGGGAGTGGCATGGGGGACCTTCCGGCGGGCGCAGGCGGGGCGTTTCTCCGCAGGCGCGTGTGACTGCCCATGCTACAGCCGCAGATCCGGACGTCCATGCTGATCGAGTAGCCCACACAGCGGGCGTATCGAAATCCCGTGACCGGCAGGGGTGGGTCTCGATACGCCGCCTGCGGCGGCTACTCGACCAGCATGTCTCCGGGCCGCTTACGCGGGGAGGAGGTCCGCGTAGCGGGTGGCGGGGTCGAGGGCGAGGCCGGGCTTGACCGTGCGGGCGGTGTCGTCGGCGAGGACCTCGGTGGCGCCGGACTCGAGGCCGTCGAGGGCGGCCGTCACGATCGCCGCGGGGCTCGACTTGGCGGCGTCCGACCAGGAGGCCATGTCGGTGTCGACGAGGCCCATGTGCAGGCCGAGCACCTGGGTGCTCTGCGGGGCGAGGGCGAGGCGCAGCCCGTCCGTGACGCTCCACGCCGTCGCCTTGGACATCGAGTACGACTCCGCCCCCGGGAACGAGACGAAGGACGCCACCGAGAGGACGTTCAGCAGGGCGCCGCCGCCGGCCCGGCGCAGGCTCTCGGCGAAGGCGCGGGCGATCATCAGCGGTCCGTAGGCGTTGGTCTCGACGGTGCGGCGGATCTCGTCGAGGTCGCCGGTGAGGAAGTCGACGGTCGGCGCGATGCCGGCGTTGTTGACGACGATCGAGACGTCGCCGAGGGTCGCCGCGAGCTCGGCGATGCGCGCCTGGTCGGTCACGTCGAGCGCGATCGGCACGACGCCCGGCGCCGCCTCGATCGATGCGACGTTCCGCGCCGCGGCGTAGACGGTGCGAGCGCCGCGGGCCGTCAGCTGCCGGACGAACTCGGCGCCGATCCCGCGATTGGCGCCGGTCACGAGCACGACGGAGTCCTGGATCTGCATGGTGTGCCTTTCTGTAGCGGTCGATAAAGAACTGGTGCGACGCACGCTAGCACGTTCCGTAGCGACTGTTATAGATTGGGGGCATGGCAGGACGACCGAGGAGCTTCGACCGCGACGAGGCGCTGGACACGGCGATGCGCCGCTTCTGGAGCGACGGCTACGACGAGACGACGGTCGCCGTGCTGACTCGCGAGATCGGCATCTCGGCGCCGAGCCTGTACGCCGCGTTCGGCGACAAAGACGACCTCTTCCGCGCCGCCGCCGGCTGCTACGCCGATACCGCGGACGCTGCGCTCGCCCGGCTCCTGGACGCGCCGACGGCCTGGGAGGCGATCGCCGCCGTGGTGCGCAACAGCGCCCAGGGCTACTCCGACCCGGCCACGCCCTCCGGCTGCTTCGTGCTGAGCGAGCCGCGACTGGCGGAGCGGCGCCGGGCGATGGAGGGCGTCATCGCCGCGCGGATCGAGCGCGGCGTGGAGGAGGGCGACGTCCCCGCCGGCACCGATGCGGCCCGGACGGCCGCGTTCGTCGTCACCCTCCTCGGCGGCATGTCGACGCAGGCCCGCGACGGCGCGAGCGCCGAGCGCGTCGCCGGGATCGGCGAGCTCGCCCTCGCCGCGCTGCCCCGCCCGTGAGCCGAGTCCTCGAGGGCAGCCCCGCGCAGGAGCACCTGGCCGCCGCCGCCGAGCTCGCGCGCCGGCACCTCGGGCACCCCGAGCGCGCCGCGGCGCTCGACCTCCGCCTGCACCGCGTCACCGCGCCGACCTCGCTGGTCTACACCCGCTTCCCGCCGACGCTGAGCCTCGTGCTCTCCGGCCGCAAGCGCTCGATCGTCGGCGAGTCCGACGAGCAGTGGGGTGCGGGACGCTTCCTGATCACCCCGGTCGACCTGCCGGTGATCGCCGCCGTCGTCGAGACCGGCGAGCAGGGCGACTTCGTCTCGGCCAACTGGCATCTCGATCCGGTCCTCGTCGCCGAGGTCGCGGGACTCGTCCCGCGGCGACCGGCGCAGGAGCTCCCGCAGCGGATCGGCACGATCACGGTGGAGCTGGCCGACGCGCTGCACCGGTTGTTCCGGCTCCTCGACGCCCCGGAGGAGATCCCGGTGCTCGGGCCGGCCGTGTCGCGCGAGGTGGTGCTCCGCCTGCTGCAGAGCGATCAGGCGCCGCGCCTGCTCGCGGCGTCCTCGTCGATGCGCTCGGCCGCGGTCACCCGCGCCGTCGACGCGATGACCGGCTCCCTCGCGCACGGCTGGACGCTCGAGGCGCTGGCCTCGACCGCGCAGACGAGCGTCCCGACGCTGACCCGCCGGTTCCGCGAGCTGACCGGGATGTCGCCGCTGGGCTACCTGCGCCGGCTGCGGCTGGGCGAGGCGCGGCGCCTGCTGCTCGTGCGCGGCGAGACGGCGGCGGGAGCCGCGGCCGCCGTCGGCTACGCGAGTGCGTCGCACTTCGGCCGCGACTACCGCCGCGCCTACGAGACGACCCCCGCCGCCGACGCCGCCCTGCACCCGGGCAGGCTGGTGCAGATCGACTGACGCGCGCGGCGTCGGCGATCGGGTGTCAGCGCCGGGCGCCGACGATGCCGCCGTCGACCAGCAGGGTCGTGCCGTGCACGTAGGACGCCTCGTCGGTGGCGAGCCAGCGCACGGCCTGCGCGATCTCGTCCGGGCGTCCGGGGCGGCCGGCGGGGGTCGGGGCGGTCATCGCCTCGAGGATCGCCGACGCGTGCTCGTTGCCGGGGGTGAGGGTCGCGCCGGGTGCGACCGCGACGACGCGCACCCCGCTCGCTCCGTACTCCGCGGCCCAGGCGCGGGTCAGGTGGTCGAGCGCCGCCTTCGTCGCCGGGTAGAGGGCGGTGCCGAGCGTGCCGACGTGCCCCATCCACGAGGTGATGTTGATGATCACGCCGGTGCCGCGCTCGGCCATTCCGGGGGCGATCGCGCCGACCAGCTGGTGCGGGACGCGGATGTTGGTGACGAGCAGGGCGTCGACGTCCTCGTCGCTCAGCGCGGCGGTGGGGCCGACGGGGAAGACGCCGGCGTTGTTGACGAGCAGGTCGATCCGCCCGCCGAGCAGGCGCAGCGCCTCGGCGGCGGCGGCGCGGGTCTCGTCGGGCGTGCCGCCGAGGTCGGCGACGAGGGCGGAGGCGGTGCCGCCGGCCGCGGTGATCGCCTGCGCGACGGCCTCCGTGCGGGCACGGTCGCGGCCGTGCACGAGCACGTGGGCGCCGGAGGAGGCGAGGCGGTGTGCGACGGCAGCGCCGATCCCGCTCGAGGAGCCGGTGACCAGGGCGGTCCGGCCGGCGAGGCGGGTGTCGGTGGTGAGGTGGTCGGAGGGGGAGGAGACGGTGGTGTCGGTCATGGATCCAGCGTCGCGGCGCGGCCGGTCGGCGGGTGTCCCGATCGGATCGAGGGCTGTCGTGATCCGATCACGGCGGCGGACCTGCTGACGGCGCCGGATCTCGATGCGCCCCTGGCGGGGCTGCTCGACCGGCATGGTCGGGCGGCGCGGATCGATGGCGCTCAGAACGGCGCCGGCACATCGACGGAACGAGGTCGCGGGGGCGGGTCGGGCGGACGGACGGGCATCGGCGGCGGCAGGGTGCTGATCCTGCGTCCGGTCGGGGTCGTCCAGGTGACCGTCCCGTCCGCGGCGCTCTCGTACCTCCACCTGTCCCCGTGGCGCACGTGGTGATGCGCGGTGCAGAGGGTGACGAGGTTCTCGAGGGATGTCTCTCCGCCGTGGCGCCATTCGAGAGTGTGGTCGGCCTCGCTGGTGGCTGCCGGGCGGGTGCAGCCGGGGAAGCGGCAGGTCTGGTCGCGCAGCTGGAGGTGGAGGCGCATCTGCGGCGGCGGGACGCGCCAGGTCCGGCCGACGGAGGTGACGGCGCCGGTGTCCGGATCGGTGAGCACCCGGGTGAACGACGCCGCGGTGCGGATCAGCTCGCGGGCGATCACCGCCGGAACGGGTCCATAGCCGTCGAGGTCTGCGGGCTCGTCGTCGAGACCGGCGGCGGTGGACGCGGCGAGGGTGAGTCGCACCTCGGCGCGGACACCGGGGACGAAGGTCGGGTCCGGCGCGTGCCCGGTGTCGGGGGTCGTGTCGGGGGTCGTGCCTGGGGTCGTGCCGGCGATGTCGCCGTCGCAGAGCAGATCGATAGCCGCATCGGCGCGGAGGTGCTGGAGCGTGCGCCGGTCGCCCCCGTCGCGCAGGGTGCGGGCGATGCGGCGCAGCCGGTCGTAGGCGCCGGAGATGAGGGGTGCCGGGGCGTGGACGCAGAGCGTCGCCATCCCGTCGATGTCCGGCGTGACCCAGACGGCACGATCCTCGCGAGCACGGGCATGGCGTTCGGCGAGGGGCTGCTCGTGCAGCTCCTCGCGCCAGCGGCGGAGGGAGCGGCGCAGCTGCGTCGTCGTCATCGAGACGGCCGCGCGGGCGGCGCGCTCGTCCAGTGCCGCGCGGGACGCCTCGGGGAGGCTGCTCGCCGCTCTGCAGATCGCCTCACCCGCCTCCCAGAGGATCCGCGCGTCGCGCAGGAGGGCGCGGGTGAGCGGCAGGTGCTCCATCAGCAGCTGCGCGGTCTCGAGGCGGCGTGAGATCTCCGGCTCGGACACGCCCATCGCGGCCGCGAACTCGGCGCGGATGGAGCGCTCGACGAGGTCGCGGGTCTCGCTGCGGGACGCACCGCGGGCGAAAGCCTCCGGGACGGTGCGAGCGAGGCGGTGACCGCGGTGGAGCAGTTCCGCCGCCCTCAGGCGCGTGGGCGACGCCGCGCGCTCGGCGGCCGCGGCGTCGTCGCAGCAGTCGCGCACCTCCGCCAGTGCCGCTGCGTTGTCATCCTCTATCATACGCGTATTGAAGCAGGGACCACCGACGCACGGGCGGGGGTGGGGGCTGGTCGGGGACAGCGCCAGGAAGTCGGGGGCTGTGGAGGGGGCTTGCTCGAGAAGTTCGGCGGTGGTGGGTCTCGATACGCCGCCGGAGGCGGCTACTCGACCAGCATGGAAGGGGCCACTGGACGGGGTCGCTCGTTCAGCAGGGGTGCTGAGCGGATCCGGTGGACCGGAGCGGGCCGTCCGGCCGCGCGCTGTTGCGGCGTGCGAGGATGCGGCGTGCAGTGCGACGAGAGGCGGTGACGGCGATGACCGATCATGAACGTGCCGAGCCGGAACCGCAGGAGGTCCTGCACCGAGACGGCAGTCTCCGTGCCCGCGGGGCGACGCTCGAGGGCGAGATGCACGGCTACTGGGAGTGGTTCCGGCTGGACGGCAGCCGGATGCGGAGCGGATCGTTCGACCGCGGGCGCCAGGTCGGGGTCTGGACGACCTACGACCGCGCCGGCGCGCCGCACAAGGAGACCCGCTTCGGCGACTGACCGCTCCGGTCAGCGACCCGATGCCGCGGGTCCACCGCCGCGGTCGTCGTCCGCGGGTTCGGCGACCCGGATGATGCTGACGATCGGCATCGTGCCGGTGCGGACGAGCGGCTCCTCGGGGGTGGCGTCGCTGGAGAGGACGTCGATCGGGCGCGTGTCCGTGGAGGGGGCCTGCATCGAGTCGAGGTCCGCGGACGGCGCCTCCGTCGACCGCGACTCCGAGGACCGCGACTCCGAGGACCGCGACTCCGACGGCACTGCGTCCGGCGACAGCGCCTCCGACGACAGCGCTTCCGGCGACAGCGCGCCCGTCGACAGCGTGCCCGCCGACAGCGCCTGCTCGAGCCCGCGGTTCCGCACGCGGCGCGCGCGCACCGGCGCCACCGCCCGGACCACGGGGTTCCGCAGCCGCCGGTAGGCGATCCGCCCGAGCGTGACGCCGCCCGCGAGGCCGATCGCGATCATCCCCGCCTGCAGCAGCAGGTCGATGCCGCCCTCGGGGCCGCCGCCGGAGGTGAGGTCGAGCACGCCGCGGTAGAGGGTGAGGCCGGGCAGCAGCGGCACGATGCCGCAGGCGGTGGTGACCACCGCGGGCACCCGCCAGCGGTCGGCCAGGGTCTCGCCGAGCAGCCCGATCACGATCGCGGGCACCGCGCTGGCGATCAGCGGCGTGGCCCCCAGCCCGCCCAGGGTGTCGGAGGCGACCCACGCCCCCGCCCCGGTCAGCGCGGCGACCAGCGCCGGCCGCGGGGGAGTGTGCGAGGAGAGCGCCCAGGCTCCCGCCGCGATGCCTGCGCCGAGCACCTGCACGGCGGCGGGCCACGGCCGGGCGTACGAGTCGACCAGCAGCAGCTCGACGCCGAGGGTGCGCGCGCCGTCGAGCACCGCGGCGATGCCGACGACAATGCCCAGGGTGAGCAGCCCCACCTCCAGCAGTCGTCCGCCGGCGGTGATCGGGAACCCGTTGATCGCGTCGTCCGCCGCGCCGACGAAGGAGAGCCCGGCGAGCAGCACGACGACCCCCGAGGCGACCACCAGTGCCGGCGGCAGCACCGCGAACTCGACCGGCAGCCGCGGCACGATCGCGAGCAGCAGCACCGCCACGCCCGTCGCGATCGCGGCCCCGGCGATCTGCTGGAAGAACGCGGGCAGCCCCCAGCGCCCGAGCAGCTGGTTGACCGAGTCGATCGCGGCGGCCGTCAGCGCCGCCAGCAGGACGACGAGCGGTCCGCCGCCGAGCAGGATCGCCACGCCCGCGGCCATCACGGCGAGCGTCAGCGTGACCACGCCGCGCCGGTAGCGGTGCGGCTGGACCAGGATCGCGTCGAGCCGCTCGTGCGCGGCCTCGAACTGGTGGCGCGCCTCGTCCCGCGCGGCGGCCGACTCGACGGTGTCGGCGACCCGCACCTCCGGCGAGCCCTCCGTGATCGCGCCGACCAGCGCCGTCACCCGGGCCAGCCGCTCGTAGTCGGCGCTGCGGGAGGCGACCACCCGCAGCACGCTGACGCTCGGCGAGTCCTCGCTCCCGTCGTGCACGACCAGGATCGAGGTGAACGTGAGGTCGACCTGGACCTCGATGCCGTACGCCCGGCAGACCCGCTCGATGGTCTCGGTGACCTCGGCGGCCGCGGAGCCCAGCGACAGCAGGGTCTCGCCGAGCCGCACCGCGAGCTCGAGCACCCCGCGGACGGTCTGCTCGGCCAGGACGGCGCGCTGCGAGCGGCGGCTCACCGGCGCCGCGGGGCGCTGCCCGCTCAGCTTGCCGACGACCTGCTGGATCAGACGAGGAGAGCGCACCCTGAGAGCGTAGAGAAGTCCGGCGTCCTCGGGGGACCACCGCGTCCGGATCGCCTCGCCTGTTACCGGCCGGGAGGCCCGCCGGTCCGGCCTGCGAGGAGGCTCAGGATCGGCGTCGTGGCGACGATCCAGCCGTCACGTCACGCCATCGGGGCCGCTCGCGGCATCCGTTCGAGAGGGTGCTCCGAATGATGCATACACATTGACCTCACGACCGGAGCCCGCATGCTCGCCACCACAGCCCCCGCCGCCCGCCGCGCCGCCGCCCACCCGCGCGTCCTCCCCGCGCCGGCCCTGCCGCTGCTCCCGACCGACTCCGACCGGATGCTCGTCATCCGCTCGTCCTCGGGCGACGACCGCGCCTTCGCCGAGATCGTCCGCCGGCACACCTCGCTGCTGCGGGCGACCGCGATGCGGATCCTGCGCGCCTCGAGCGACGTCGACGACGTGGTGCAGGAGACGTTCGTCGCCGCCTGGACGCACATGGACAGCGTGATCGACGGGGAGACCATCGTCGGCTGGCTGCTCACCACCGTCCGTCGGCGCTGCTACGACAGGCTGCGCTCCGCCGATCACCGCCGCCGCGCGGAGCTGGAGCAGGACCTGCCCGAGTCGTTCGACCACTGCCCCACGGCGGTCTCGGAGCGCTCCGCCCTCGTCGCCGAAGCCCGCGCCGTGCTCGACCGCATGCCCGAGCTCCAGCGCCGCTGCTGGGAGCTGCGTCAGCTGCAGCAGCGCAGCTACGACGACATCGGCGCCGAGCTCGGTGTCAGCGCGACCGTGGTGCGCGGCCAGCTCTCGCGCGCCCGCCTGCTGATGGAGGCGACGCTCGCGCACTGGCGGTGATCAGCGGCGCGGCACCCGGCAACGAGGGGTCTCTGCCGCGAAGGACCCGGCGGCTAGCGTGGAGCGCATGGAACCCACGTCCTTCGCCGCCCTGCTGACCGGACTCCTGCTGAACCTCTTCTGGTTCGCGCTCGTGCTCGTCGCGATCTTCTTCGTCGTGCGCGCGGCGGTCACGAGCGCGCTGAGGCGGGCCGGGATCATCACTCCGGCGAGCGCCGCGAAGCTCGCCCGCGAGGACGAGGCGAACCGACGCGCGATCGACGACGATCGGCGCCCGGAGGCCTGACCGCCACCGCAACCCCGGCCATCGAGCGGGCTCAGGAGCCGAGGACCGCCAGCAGCGTCGACACGATCGCGCAGACCGCGCCGGTGCCGAGCAGGATCAGACCGGTCAGCCGCAGCGCGCGCACCGGATCCGCGCGGCGGTGCAGCCGGATCCGCTCCGGGTCCTCCTCGCGGTAGTAGACCTCGCGCTGATCCGAGCCCACAGGCGTCAGCGGATCGTCCGCGCTGAGCGGCCTCGACCGGACCTCGCCCGCGCGGGTGACCCAGTGCAGCGCGCGGGGCGGACCCTCCTCGAGGTAGGCGGTCGTCGTCCACCAGCGGCCGTCGATCAGCAGCCCGACGAAGGCCGCGAACAGGAACAGCAGTCCCAGCGGGATCGTGATGAGGGAGAGAGCCTCCAGGATCGTCTCCAGCACCGGGCGCCTCCCTCTCGGATCCGCTGACGAGCGTACCGGGCGCGGGCCCAGCCCGGCCGCCTGCTCGGCCGCGGGGCGCCGGCGACGTCGCTGAGCACGGATCCGGCGCCAGGGGGACCCCCTTGGAGGACGCGCCGGGCTCTTGCCACCCTGGAGCGCATGACCTCCCTCGCCTCGCGCCGCCGCCGTGCCCACCGCGGGTCCGCCCCGGTGGCCCTCCTCCGCGACGACTCCCTGTCGCTCCTGCTGCACGGCTACGGCTTCGGTGCACGCCTCTGGGCGGGCACCCGGGACGGGGCGCGCGCGGTCCCGCTGCGACTGCTCGGGCGCGACGCTCTGCTGGTGCGCGGCGCCGAGGCGGTCGACCTCTTCTACGACGAGTCGCGGATCGCCCGCCACGGAGCGATGCCCGGGCTCGTGCAGCGGACGCTGTTCGGCACCGGGTCGGTGCACAGCCTCGACGGGGACGAGCACCGGCACCGGAAGGCCGTCTTCGTCGACGTGGCGTACGAGGACGCGCAGGTCGAGCGGCTCGTCCCGCTGCTGAGGCGCGAGTGGCAGGAGGAGGTCGCGGCCTGGACGGCGGGCGGCACCCGGAGCGCGTACGACGCCGCGGTCGGGGTGTTCGGCCGGGCGGGCATGCGCTGGGCGGGCCTGCCCGGCAGCCGGGCCGCGAAGACCCGGTGGGCCGCGCGGCTGGCGCAGATCGTCAACGGCTTCGGCGCCCCCTACTCGCCCGAGTACCTCCTCGCCGCAGCGAACCGCCTGTGGTCGGACCGGCACGCCCGCCGACTCGTGGCCGCGGTCCGCGCCGGGGTCCTGCCCGCCGAGCCGGGCACCGCGCTGCACGAGTGGTCCTGGCACCGCGACCGATCGGGGAAGCTGCTGCCGGCGCGGATCGCGGGGGTCGAGCTGCAGAACAGCATCCGGCCGCTGATCGCCGTCGCCCGCTTCGTCGCCTTCGCCGCGAAGGAGCTGCACGAGCGGCCGGAGTGGCGGCGGCGCATCGCAGCGGAGGCGGAGGCGGAGAGGGCGGAAGCGGCCGCGGCGACCGGTCCCGGCCCGCTCGCGACCGCGTTCGCTCAGGAGATCCGCCGCACCGCCCCGTTCGTCCCGATGCTGCCCGGCTGGGCCCGGGAGGACGTGGAGCTCGACGGGCGGCGGCTCGAGGCCGGCGGGCGGGTGCTGCTGGACATCATCGGGACGGACACCGACGAGCGGTCCTGGAGCCGCGCGGACGACTTCGCCCCGGAGCGCTTCCTCGACGTCGAGGAGTACGAGGCGATCCCCGTCTTCGTCCCGCACGGCGGGGCGGGCGTCGCCACCGGCCACCGCTGCCCGGGGGAGAAGCTCGCGATCGCGGGGCTCGCACTCGCGATCACCGCGCTCAGCGACCCGCGCGTCGAGATCGCGGGCGAGGGACTCGACGTGAACCGGCGTCGCCTGCCGACGAAGCCGTCCTCGGGCGGCCGTGTCCGCGCGGCGGGCTCCGGGCCGCGCTGCCCGTTCCACTGACGCCGGTCCTGCCGAACCGCGATCCCCGGATCTGTCAACGTCCTCGACAGCATCCGCGGGCACTTCTAGCGTTTCCCCGATTCGAACGCGATGCCCGAACGCCGAGACGGGCCCGGTCAGGAAGGGAGCCGCCGTGAGCGATCCCGCCGACCCCGTCATCGACGAGCTGCTCGCCGCCCTCGCCCCGCCCGGCGGGATCCACGCCGGACTCGCCCGGCACGTCGGTCAGCAGCTGCGGAGCCTGCGCCCTGCGCCGGTGGACGGCGCCGCCCTCATCGCGCCGTACCTGCGCGGCGTCCCGGTCGACGGCGTGGCCGTCTCGACCCTCGGCAGCCCGTTCGGTGCCGAGACCGTCGCTGCCAGCGACAGCACCGCCGCCCGGCTCGACGCGATCCAGCTCGAGCTCCGCGACGGTCCGTGCTGGGCCGCCATCGCCGAGGGCGCCCCGGTCGCGATGATCGACTCCGCGACCGAGGACCGCTGGCCCGTCTTCAGCGAGGCCGTCGACGACATCGACGTGCGCGCGGTGTTCGCGTTCCCGCTGGTCTTCGCCGGCCTGCTGATCGGCGCCGTCGACCTCTACTCGCGCACGGCCGGGCCGCTCGGGGCCGGGGTGATCGAGGAGCTCTCCGCCGCGACGGCGCGCACGGCGCTCGGCGTGCTGAGCGCCGTGGTGCCCGCTCCGTCGCGCGCGGACAGCGGCGACGGCACTTCGCCGCGCACCCTCCACCAGGCGACGGGAGTGGTCGCCGCCCGCTATCACGTAGCGCTGCCGGACGCCCTGCTGCTGCTGCGGGCGCATGCGCTCGCGGATGCGCGGTCCGTGGTGGAGGTCGCGGAGGACGTCGTCTCGAACGCGGACGTCTGGGACCGCGCGCGCTGACCGGACTCGGCGATCATCCCGGCGATCCGGGCGCGCCGTCCCGCACGTTCCGGACGACGCGTGCCGGGGCCCCGACGACCACCGCGCCCGCTGGGACGTCCTTCGTGACGACCGCGGCGGCGGCGATGACGGCGTCGTCCCCGACCGTCACACCCGCGAGCAGCGTCGCCCTGGCGCCGATCCAGACGTTCGACCCGATGACGATCGGAGCCGGGTGCAGGTCGCCGCGCTTCGCCGGGTCGAGATCGTGGTTGAGCGACGCGAAGACCACGTCGTGCCCGACGAGGCAGTCGTCGCCGATCGTCACCCCGCCCTGATCCTGGAAGGAGCAGCCGGAGTTGAGGAACACCCTCTTGCCGATCCGGAGGTTGCGGCCGAAGTCCGCGTGCAGCGGCGGGAAGAGCGTCACCGACGGATCGATCGGGCGGCCGGTCAGCTGGGCGAGCAGCTCGCGCACCCGCTCGGGCTCGTGATAGCCGCTGTTCAGCTCGGCCGTGGTGCGCAGCGCGTCCTGACTGGCCGCGTGCATGACGGCGTGCAGCGGCGAGCCGCCCTCGATGGTCCGCCCCGCGTCGAGGGCGTCGAGCAGGTCGGAGAGATCCAGGGGCATGGCGTCGTCCTCACGTCGAGCGGATGGGGCGCGGTCGGCCCCGGTCGGCCCAGGCTAGGGGAGCGCGCGTTGCACCTGAGATGCCCCGGCAGGGCACCTCACGGGAGGCCTCGGTCTGCCCCTACTGTGGAGCGATGAGGCACCGTTCGGTCAGCGCAGCAGCAGGTCTCGTCCTCGTCGCGGCTCTCGCCGGATGCACCCCGCTTCCGGGCGAGGACCCCCGCATCACCCAGTGGCGCGCCGAGCGCCAGGCGGAGGCGGAGGCGGACGCAGACGCGGACCGCGACGTCGTAGCGGTCCTGTCCCTGCAGGCGGACGCCGCTGCCGACGGAGGCCGCGTCGAGGCCGTTCTCGCGCGCCCGGCCCTGCCGACCGCGATCACCCTCGAGTGCGTCGGCGACGGATCGATCGATCTCGAGATCGGCTCGCTGTCCACGGGATCCGGTGCGACGACGAGGACGACCACGACCCTCGACGCGATCGACTGCGCCGACGGCCCACTCGAGATCGATCCGGCATCCCTCGGTGAGAAGCCGATCTCGAGCGTCGACGCCATCGTGTCCGACGCGGACGGCGACGCGGTCTGGTTCCTCACGATCCGCGGGGACGTCGCCGCCTCCTGAGGTCGCCGCGGCTCCTCCCCAGGCCGCGCGTGATGCGAGGATGAGCGCATGGGGCGACGCGTGGGGTGTCTGGCAGGTCTGGCGATCGTCGTGCTCGCGGTGACCGGCTGCGGATCCGGCGGCTCCGATCCGTCTGCTGCCGGTGAGCTGATCGGCTGGGGAACGGTGATCGAGTCCGGGCCGGGCTCCGGAGTGCCGCAGCTGTGCCTCTCCGGCGTGGCCGAGTCGGCACCTCCTCAGTGCACGGGTGACGCGGTGGCCCTGATCGGACTGGACTGGGCCGCCCTCACCGAGGTGCCCGAGGTGGGCGGGACGCGCTGGTTCGACGGGACCTTCCACGGCACGTGGGACGGGTCCGCGATCACCCTGACCCGGCCCTTCGCGGTGGGGGACCAGACGGGCCTCGATCAGGACGATGCGGTCGCGTCCGCGGTCGGGTCGGCCGACTCCGCGACCCTCGCGCAGGCTCTCGAGGCGATCCGGGCGCGCTCGTCCGACGATCCGAACTACGTGAACACTGCGGAGTACGACGGCACCCTCCATCTCGTCGTCGTCCACGACGACGGCTCGATCCAGGCCGACCTCGATCGGGAGATCGGCCCCGGAGTCGTCGTGGTCCACTCCGCCCTGCGCGCAGTCTGAGGGGCGGCCGTCGCCCGGTCCTCCGCTGACCGACCACCGGAGTGCTGACCGACCACCGGAGTGTCGTGGGTTCTCCTAGGTCGCCAGCAGCGCCCAGCCGCCGGCCGCGAGGACGACGGCGACGAGCGCCACTCCCGCCCAGGCCCCGTCGACCGCTCCCGATGTCCCCCTCGAGAGTCGGATCGCTCCGAGGAGCAGGATCAGCCCGCCGCTGACGAAGGCGATCGAGAAGGCCAGCCGGTAGAGCTCGACCGCCGCGTCGGTGGTCGTCGAGCCGCCGTCCTGGAGCCGGACGCCCGACGCCGTGGCGAGGAGGAAGAACAGGAGGGGGAGGACGAGGAGCCCGGCCAGTCCGATCGTGTGCAGCAGGATCGGGACGGAGAGGACGTCCGAGGCCGGCCGCCGCTGGGGCAGCACCGGGTGAGGGTCCTCCGTCCGCCCCATCAGCGCGCGACGCTCTCGCCGAGCGGAGCTCCCCGCCGGTTCCGCCGGTCCTCGCGGATCAGGCTGACGACGCCCACCGCGAGCAGGATCCAGAGGACGACCTCGATCGTGGCGATGAAGGGGTCGCTCGAGCCCGTGTGCTCCTGGGGGACGGAGGTGGCGGGCACGTCCGCGCCGCTGCCGAGGTAGAGCACCCAGTCGGTGAAGGCGTGCACCAGCGCCGCGACCCAGAGCCGTCCGGTGACGCGGCGGATCCAGTAGTAGCCGGCGCCGACCACCGCGAGTCCGCCGACCTGGATCGCGAGGACCGCGGGCGGCGCTCCGGCGGCGATGCTGCCGGGGAGATGCGCGAGGGCGAAGACTCCGGCGGTGACGAGCAGCGTCACCAGCTCGCCGTGGCGGCGACGGACGGCGGTGAGCAGGACACCGCGAATGAGGAGCTCCTCGCCGAGGCCGACCAGCAGGGTCCCGAGGGCGACGACGGCGACGAGTCCGAGGGCGACGTCCGCCCAGGGCACGTCCGCGAGCTCGACGAGCGGCTCCACGATCGCGATCACGGGGATCGCGATGAGCCAGCGGCGCGGCGGCACGAGGGCGGGGGTGGGCCGCTCGCGCCACACCGCGGAGCCGAGCCCGGCGCGGTGCACGTAGAGCAGGAGGAGCGCGATGCCGATCGGCAGCGGGACGAGGTGGCCGAGCGCGAACTGCGCCGCCGGCTGGTCGTCGCCGACGAGGTCGCTGAGCACGGTCCCGAGGCCCCAGGCGAGCAGGACGTAGACGACGACGAGGAGCAGCGCCGCGCGCACGGAGCCGGCCCTCATGCCGTGCCTCCCGCGGGCGTTGCGCCGATCCGCTCCCGCGCCCCGCGGATCGCGAACACGACCAGGAGGATCGCGAGCACCCCCGCGAGCGGCTCGAGCAGGTTCGCGAGCCCGGACAGGGCGCCCGGCGTCCCCACTCCTCCGGCGAAGACCGAGAAGTCCCACAGTCCGTGCAGCAGCATCGGCCAGAGGAGCGAGCCCGTCACGCGGCGGAGGATGTAGAAGACGGTGCCCGTGCTGAAGGCGAAGCCGACCTGGAGGAGCGTGCCGCCCTCGTCCGCGCCGAGGGCCACGTTGGCGAGGTGCGTCAGGGCGAACAGTGCCGTCGTCAGGAACCACACCCAGCCCTCGGCGAGCCGCGTGCGCAGCGCCACCAGCAGGATGCCGCGGTTGACGATCTCCTCGGTGAAGCCGACCAGTGCGAGCACCAGGGATGCCGCGAGGAACGCTCCGCTGTAGGCGGGCCAGTCGGTGCCCGCGAGGTTCATCACCGCGGCGAGCGCCACCAGGGCGGGGAGGACGATCAGCCAGCGATGGCGGCTCCGCTCGCGCTCGCGCATCACCGGACGCCACCAGCCCAGCAGTGTGACGGTGACCGCCAGCAGAACTGTGGCGAGGATCAGCGACAGCCCCGCGCCGAAGAACAGGTTGCCCGCGCTGTCGCCCCACTCGTCGTAGGGCACTCCACCGGCGGCCTGCACGGCGACGACGAACGCGAGGTACCCCGCCCACACCGCCAGTCCGATCCAGAGGCGCGGGCGCACCCGCCCTGTCGTCGTGCCGTGTTCCGTCATCGTTCCGTCCCCCCGGGCGTGGCGCCGTACCCCGCACCTGCGCTCAGTCTCCCGCAGGACGGGCCCTTCCCGCGGACGACCGCGCGGTGGAGTCAGTGCAACGGGACGGCGGACGACCCTCCCAGGATCATCGACTCGCGCTCGAGACGCGCGGCTCGGCGCGCGGCCAGGGTGAGCAGCGCCAGGACCGCGGCGATGACCACCAGCGGCAGGAGGACGCGCAGGGCGGGGAAGCCCATCAGGACCGTCGCGCAGAGGACCTCGATCCCGATCAGCACGGCAGGCAGGCCCACGAGCAGGAGCACCGAGACCGCCGCCGCCGCACGGCCGCGCCAGGGGACGACGGCCAGGACGCCGAGTGCGGCGACCGGCCCGGCGGTCGTGAGGCCCGGGCCGAGCCAGCCGGCCGAGACAGCGACGAGCGCGATGCTCAGCTCGGCCGTCGCGGCGAGCAGGGCGGCGATCCGCGCGGCGCCTGTGCGGCCCGAGAGCGCGAGGCCGAGCGCCAGGACGAAGAGAGTGCCCGCGACGGGGACGGCGGGATTGGTGAACGGACCGATCGCACCGGGGTAGCTGACGCCGGGCGACCAGTTGACGGTGGCGTAGAAGACGGAGAACGCCGTCGCGAGTGCCAGGGGGACGATCGTCGCCGCGGATCCGCCCGGCGTCCGGCCGAGGCGGCGGCGCACCCCGCCGACGGCGAGAGCCAGCCGCTGCCCCGGACCGGGTCGCGACCGGCCGTCGGCGTCGGCCTCGTCGAGCAGGATGCCCAGCAGCACGTCGCCGTGCTCGCGTCGCCAGGCGGCCGGGTACCAGCGCAGCGCCCGGCGGAAGCGCTCGGCGCGCTGTCCGTCCTCGTTCGGGGTCATCCGGTTCTCCTCCGTGGGTCATCGAGTGCGGGGTCGTGGAGTGCGGGGTGGGCGTCGGCGGGGTCTCGGTCAGCGGTCGATTCAGGTGGCAGGGGCGGGTCTGACGCCGAGGCTGAGGTTCCTCCGCGCTCGTGCCGCACCCGCCTGCATCCGGGCGACCTCCGCGCCGAGGGCGGAGCGGCCCTCCTCCGTCAGCCGGAAGTAGCGCCGTACGCGCCCGTCCACCCGCTCGTCCCCGTCCGGGGTGATGAGCCCCTCCGAATCCAGCCGCTCGAGCGCCGCGTAGAGCGTGGTCACCCGGAGGTGCACGCGGGACTCCGACTGCATCTCGATCTCCTGCAGGAGCGCGTAGCCGTGGCGGCGCCCGAGTGCGAGCACGGTCAGGATCCAGAAGGTGCTCTCCCTCATCTCCGCTGCCATGACGGCGACGATACTCCCGCCAGTGGAGTATCTCGATCGAACCGGCCGATCGATGGAGAGAGTGTCGCGAGGCGTCCTGTGGAGGACGTCGGCTCAGTCGTGCCGACCGTCCGCCGCCGCTGTCGGAGCGGCGAGGAAGACGCCGCGCTGGACGATCAGTCGCCGCAGGTGGCGCTCGAGGACGAGCCGCTCCGCGAGGCGCCCGAGCACGCCGAGAGGAGCGCTGAAGACGAGGCGGTCGATCATCACGGAGCCGGAGCCGTCGGACTCGAAGCGGTGGTCGTGCCGGAAGGAGCGGAACGGTCCGCGGGTCTGCTCGTCCGTGAACGAGTGCGGCGCGTCGACGGCGGTGACGGCGCTGGTCAGCCGGAGCGGGACGCCGAAGTGCCGTGCCCGCCAGGTCACCTCCTCGCCGAGGCCGATCCTGCCGCTGACCACTCCGCCGATCGCGCGCTCACGGGACGCCGCCTGCGACTCGGTGTGCAGATCGATGCTGCGCGCGCGGTCGAACAGGTCCTGCACGGATCGCGGGGAGCGGGTGACGACCTCGAAGGACACGACCATGCGTTCGATGATGCCCCAGGCGATCCGCGGCGGCGCCCTGGCAGGATGCAGCAGATGGACGAGCCGGAGCGGGACGAGCAGGAGCAGAGCGAGCTGGACGGGCTGCGCCGGCGGGCGTACGGGCGGGGCGCCGGTCCCGCTCTCGACGCGCCGGGGTGGGCGCGACTGCGGCTGCTGGAGGAGCGCGCGGCTCCGACCGCGGTGTCGCGGCCCGCGGATCGCACGGCGGAGCCGGAACCGATGCCACCTGTCGAGTCGGCGTCCGCCGAGCCGACCTCCGCTGAGTCGGCGTCCGCCGAGCCGACCACCACTCCGCCTGCCGCCGTCCCCGTCCGCTCGGGCATGCTCCTGGCCGTCCTCTGGGCGCTGTCCCTCGTGGCGACCGCGGTCCTCGCCGGTTTGACGACGGCGTGGGCCACGAGCTCCACCGCCCGCGACACCGCAGTGCTGCCGCTCAGCGCGTCGGACCGCTGGACGGGCAGCGGCTTCGCCGACGTCGTCGCCACCGAGGACTTCTACGGCCTGACCTTCCTCCGCAGCTCGGGCGGCGGGCCGCCGGACGACCTCGACCTCTGCCTCGTCGCCGTCCCGACCGAGACGAGCGGCGGCGGGCTCGTCATCAACGGGTGCAGCGCCGGCTCCTTCCCGGCCGTCGCGCAGACGACGGTGCGGGCCGGCATGCCGGAGCCGCTGGTGACCGAGTTCGGCGAGGGGACCGGACTCCGCTTCACCCTGGACGGCGACACCGTCCGGGTGCGGCGGGACTGACGCACGCAACGGGCCGCGATGCCGAGGCTGCCGGGCCGTGAGTCAGGCGGTCCGCCGCCAGGCGTCCTCGCCCTGCGCGCGGCGCCACTGCTGGCGCGGGGCGTCCGCCTCGCGCGCCGCGTCGGTCAGCCACAGCGTGCTGTCCGGAGCCCAGCCGCCGATCACGGTCGCGTGGTCCTCGTCGATCGGGATCAGCCGGGTCGCGCCGGAGAGGTACCCGAGCGTGGTGAGGTGCGCCGCGTCCCAGTCCGCCGCGACGCGCTGCCAGTCCGGGACGAGCCAGCGGCCCTCCCAGCCGGTGACCCGGTACCAGTCGTGCCGGCGGGAGGCGGTGACCTCCGCCGGGCAGGCGCGGCAGAGTTCGGCCCAGTCCTCGGCCGACCCGATCTCGAGCGTGCGTCCGGCGCCCGAGACGGGGATCACGGTCGCGGCCTCGGGGCCGAGGGAGTCCTCGTCGAGCTCGAGCAGGTCGTCGATGCGGGAGCGGGTCTGCAGCAGGCGGAGGGGGAGCGACCACCAGGTACCCGACCAGTTCGCGGTCGGGTCGAGCGGGCGCTCGCGGACGGCGCGCTCCTCCTCCTCGCGGAGGGCGGTGCACCACTCCTCGAGCAGGGCGGCGGCGTCGGTCGGCAGCGCTCGCGCGGTGTCCGGGCGCCACTCGACGGCCCACTGCGTCGCGGCCGGCGGAGCGGACCGGTCGGCGATCAGCGGCGAGCGGAGCAGCAGCTCGGCGATGCCGGTCAGCGCCGAGCGGATCTCGGGGTGCCCGGCGAGGACGTCCTCCTCGTCCGGCTCCTGCCAGTACCGCGCGGCGTCGACGCTCCGGCGGAGCGCGCCGCGGACGGCGGCGTCGGACGGGATCGACGCGGTGCTCGGACTGGACGCCGCTGACCGAGCCTCGATCATCGCGGCGACGTCCTCCGCTGCGAGCTCTGTTCGCTCGTCGGTCTGCTCGTCTCCCGCAGCACCGTCCTCGTACAGGCGCACCACGGACGTCCCCTCGCGGGGCTCGGCGAACGCGACGCGGAAGGCCGCGGTGTGCAGCTCCTGATCGACCGCCGTCGCGTACTCCAGGCAGAGCCGTCTGCCCCGAGGTCCGTCGAGAAGGGTCTCCGCCGCTGTTCGCACGTCCCCACTATGCCGCGGCCGGTCGACGCAGCCCGGAGCGCGGCCGCGGCTCAGGCCGGGTTCATCCAGAACGGGGAGTAGTGGTAGCCGTCGGGGTCGTCGAACTGGCGCTGGTACATGAAGGGGTACTCGTCGGTGTCGCCGATCCGGCCGCCCGCCGCGCCTGCCCGCTCGGTCAGCTCGTCGACGGCCTCGCGGCTGCCGAGATCGAAGGACACCGTGATCTTCGAGGGCGTGTCCGGCCCGCCGATCAGCTCCTCGGTGCCGCCGACGCTCGCGTACATCTCGCGACTGCTGAGCATGACGAACTGACCGGGGGCGATCGCGAAGCAGGCGACGCTGTCGTTGGACATCTGCTCGTCGCGGGTCCAGCCGAGGGCGGTGTAGAAGGCGGCCGCTCGCTCGACGCTCGCGACGGGACAGGAGAGGTAGAGGCTCATTCGGGCAACACTGCCCAGGCGCGCTCGCCACCACAAGAGGCACGGGCGGAACGGCCCCGCCCCGCCCGCTGCCGCCGTCTGCGAGAGTGTTGACATGCCCTCGCCGCAGACCCTGACCGAGGAGGACCGCCGCCTCGTCGCCGCCTGGGCGGCCGACTGCGCCGAGCGCGTCCTGCCGCTGTTCGAGGCGGAGGCGCCCGCGGACGGCAGGGCTCGCGACGGCATCGCCCGGGCGCGGGCGTTCTCGCGCGGCGAGCTCGCTGCGGCCGGAGAGATCCGCCGCCGCTTCGAGGCGGGCCGCTCGGCGCAGTCCGCGACCTCGCCGGCGGCGAAGGCGGCCGCCTGGTCGGCGGGGCAGGCCTCCGGAGTCGCGCACATGGGCGCGCACGCCCTCGGTGCCGCTGCCTACGCGGCGAAGGCGGCCGAGCTGGCTGACCCGGGCCGCGGCGGCGCGGCCGAGATCGCCTGGCAGCGGGCGCAGATGAGCGCTCCGGTGCGGTCCGCCCTCCGCCGTCTCCCGCTGCTCGGCGAGGACTCCGCGGGCCCCCTCGGCTCGGGCCTGCTCGCCTCCGGCGCGCTCGGCGCCGCCATCCGAACCCTGCAGGAGGCTCTCGCCGAGCCCGACTAGCGCGCCCCGCGGCGCGCCGCCCTCCGCCCCGCGACCGGACCTGAACCGGCGTCCGATCGTCCTGCCGAGCCCGTATCGCGTCTCCTCACCAGCGGCCCTCCCGCGACTCGACGCGAGTGGGCCTCCGGCCGCCGTGCAGACCCCGCCCCGCGTCCACTCACGAGCATGTCTCCGTGAGTGGACGCGAACCCCTGCTGGTCGAGTAGCCCCGAAGGGGCGTATCGAGACCTACGCTGCACCGACCTCAGGAGCACCGCTCCGTCGCCGGCACCGACGCCACCGACAGGGCGAGGGCCGCGAGGATCTCGCGCCCGCCCGTCAGGCTCGCGTCGAGGACCACCTCGACCGCCGGCTCGCGTCCGTACGTGCTCGCCGTCACGAGGGCGGGATCGCTGTCGTCGATCGTCCAGTCGACGTCGCCCTCCGTGAGGCACTGTGCGGAGGGGGCGGGATCGGAGACACCGCAGCGCAGGAGGACCTGTGCCGGATCGCCCCACGCGCCCGTGCCCTGCGCATCCGTCTCCCGCTGGGGGAGTCCGGTGACGTCGGAGGGGAGCCGCGCCACGATCCCCGCGCAGCCGACCGCCGACGCGGTCGGAGCGACAGCCATCGGAACGGCGCCGCTGCAACCGGCTGCCGACAGGGCGACCAGTACGGCCACCGGCAGCAGTCGGCCGGGGCGAGCGGGGGAGCGGCGGTGCGGCGTCACGGCGTGAGCGCCGACCAGGCGCGGTTCCGGCATCTCGGTCCCCGGATCAGGAGACGGACGCGGTGGCGTCGACGGGCGGCAGGAGTCGCGCGCCCGAGTCGAGCACGCGATCGAGCCAGTCGCGCAGCAGCTCCCGCTCGGCCGGACGCAGATCGGCCAGGCGCGGTGCGAGCGCACGGACGGCCACGACGGCGGCGAGCGATGCGTCCTCCGCGGGTGACGGCTGCTCGGAAAGGATCCGGGCGAGGACCGCCTCGAGCGCGGACTCCGCGAGTCCGGGGTCCCGCTCGTCGTCCGGCTCGGACAGCAGAGTGGTGACGACGCCGACGCCGGCCGTCTGGATCAGCCCGACGGCCCGCTCCTCCGGCACGCGCAGGCGGCCCGCGGCGGCGACCCGGCCGACCCTCGCCTCGAGCACGCGCTTGCCGGACCGTGCCGCCGCTGAGGTCCCGGCGCGCGACGGGTCGCTGAGGAGCCGGAAGAGCGCGGGGTTGTCCAGCCCGAACTCGACCTGCGCGGCCCAGCCTGCGCGGAGATCGTCGATCGGATCGACGTCACCCGCGGCAGCCTCCGCGACGACGGCCGCCTTCTCCGCGACCCAGCTGGTCAGCACGTGCTCCGCGACCGCCTCGAGCAGGCCGTCCTTGTCGCCGAAGAGGCGGTAGATCGCGGGCGCCTGGAGACCGGCGGACTCGGCGACTCCGCGGGTCGTGACCGCGGCCGGGCCCTGCTCGCGGAGCAGGCGGGCGGCCGCGTCCACGATGCGGCCGCGGGTGTCGAGGGGGGTGGGAGCGTCGCTCATGGATCCACGGTATCGCACTCTTGCTATCGGCGATACTCCAGCGTTACTGTTCTCGAGGTATCACCGATACCACCGCTTCCTCCCCGCGAAAGGCATCCCATGATCATCGTCACCGGCGCTACCGGCGCCCTCAACGGAGCGACCGTCGACCATCTCCTCGATAGCCTGCCCGGCTCCGAGATCGCCGTCGTCGCGAGGGACACGGCGAAGGCCGCGCGCTTCGCCGAGGCGGGGGTGGAGGTGCGCAGGGGCGACTACGCCGACCCCGCGTCGCTGCCAGCCGCCTTCGACGGAGCGGACCAGCTGCTGCTCGTCTCCGCGAGCGACCCGCGCGCCGACGCCGTCGCTCTGCACCGGGCCGCCGTCGCGGCGGCGGTCGAGGCCGGGGTGGGGCGCATCCTCTACACGAGCCACCAGGGTGCGGCCGACGACACGCCCTTCGGGCCGGGTCGGGACCACGCCGCGACCGAGCGGATCCTCGCAAAGTCCGGCGTGCCGTGGACGTCGCTGCGCAACGGGTTCTACGCCCACAGCCTCGTGTTCTTCCTCGGCGACTGGCGCGCCACGGGCATCGTCGAGGTGCCCGCGGACGGCCCGGTCTCGTGGACCGCGCGGGAGGACGCGGCGGAGGGCGCCGCCCGCATCCTGCTGTCGGACGGCGCGCACGACGGACCGGTGACCCTCACCGCCGCGGCAGCGCTCACCTTCGAGGAGGTGACGGCCCTGGCCGCCGACGTCGTCGGTCGTCCGGTCGAGTTCCGGGTCCTCGGCGACGACGAGTGGCTGGCGCGGCGAGTGGCGGGCGGAGCCCCGGAGCCCCAGGCGCGCTTCCTGCTCGGCATGCACCGGGCAGCGGCGGCGGGCTTCTTCGCGGGGACCGATCCGACGCTGGCGCGCCTCCTCGACCGCGACCCCCGCACCGTCCGCGACCTCCTCGCAGATGACGCCCGCTGAGGCCCTCCCCGTCCGCGAGATGCCACCTGTGTGCCCGACACGCCGAGGAAGGCGAGCACAAGTGGCATCTCGCGGAGCGGGGGGAGAGGGAGGGGAAGGGGGTGCGGGAGTGGTCAGATGCGGACGAGCGTCCAGGCGTACTGCTCCAGGTGCACGGACTCGACGGGTCGGCCGGTCTGGAGGTCGGTGCCGGAGACGGTCACGTCCACCGGCTCGGTGCCGTGGTTGATCACCGTGAGCACGTCGCCGCGGCGGGCGGCCTCGACCCACGGGCTCGGGGTGCGCAGCACCGGCTCGATCCCCGCCTCCCGAGCCGCCCACTCCGTCACCGCGAGCATGCCGGCGTCGTCCGGGATCGTCGCCAGGTACCAGGCGGCACCCGAGCCGGTCCGCCGCTCGGTCAGTGCCGGCGTCCCCGCAGCCGGTCCGGAGGCGTACCGCCCCAGCACCTCGACGGGCCGCTCGTCCGAGGGATCCACGAGCACGCCCAGCTCCTCGGCGAGCAGCTCGCCGCGGACATTCCCGAAGGGAGTGTCGACCACGGCCGCAGAACCCTCCGCGACTCCGGCGAACTCCTGCACCGCCACACCGAGGATGTCGCGGAGACCCACCTGGAAACCGCCCTCGCGGAAGGCGTCGTCCTCGTCGACCACGTCGCTGAACACGGTGACCAGCAGTCGGCCGCCGCGCCCGACGAAGGCGGACAGGTTCTGCGCCGCCGCGTCGGTGAGGAGGTAGGAGTGGGCGAGCACCACCAGGTCGTACGCGGCCAGGTCCGCGGTCGGCAGCACGAGGTCGACCGCCAGGTTCTGCCGGTGCAGCGCCGAGTACCAGCGCTGGACGAGCTCGAGCAGGTCGAGCACCACGGGGTGGTCGGGGTTGCCGATCGCCCACCAGTTCTCCCAGTCGAGCACGAGCGCGATGCGGGCTCCGGAGCCGGTCGGCCCGGCGTCCGGCGACGACGCCCCGGACAGGTCCGGCAGCTCGCCGAGCACCCGGCCGAGTTCGACGACCTCGCGCCAGGTGCGCGTGGCGACGCCGGCCTGCGGCAGCATCGCCGAGTGGAACTTCTCGCTGCCGCGGCGCGACTGGCGCCACTGGAAGAAGAGCACCCCGTCGGCGCCGCGGCCGACCGCCTGCATCGAGAGCGCGGCCATCCGACCCGGCTCCTTCACGGCGTTCGACGGCCGCCAGCTGACGGCGCCGGTCGCCTGCTCCATCAGCAGCCACGGCACGCCCGGCTTGAGCGAGCGCATCAGATCCCGGGTGAACGCGGCCCCGCGGAAGGACTCCGGGTCGGCCGGATCGAAGTAGTTGTCGTCGCTCACGACGTCGACCTCGGCCGCCCACTTCCAGTAGTCGAGCGGCGGGAAGGCGCCCATGAAGTTCGTCGTGATCGGCTGGGTCGCGCCACTGGCGCGGATGATGTCGCGCTCCATCGTGTACAGCTCGAGCAGGGCGTCCGAGGTGAAGCGGCGGAAGTCGAGCAGACCGGTCGGGTTGTGGCTGTACGGGGCCTTCCGCGGAGGCACTATCTCGGCGAACGAGCCGTAGCGCTGCGACCAGAAGAACGTGCCCCAGCGCCGGTTCAGCGCGTCGATGTCGCCGTACTTCCGCTCGAGCCAGGCCCGGAAGGCGGCGGCCGCGTCGTCGGAGTAGTCGTAGTGCAGGTGGCAGGCGTACTCGTTGTTCACGTGCCAGAGCACGACGGCGGGGTGGTCGTGGTAGCGCTCGGCGATCGCCGTGACCAGTCGGGCGGCGAGTCGGCGGTAGTCGGGGGAGGTGGGGCGGTAGGCCTGTCGGCTCCCCGGCCAGTAGGTCGCGCCGTTCTCGTCCACCGGCAGGATCCCCGGATAGGTCGTGGTCGCCCACGGCGGGGGAGAGGCGGTCGCGGTGGCCAGATCGACGGCGACACCGTGCTCGTGCAGCAGATCGAGGACGCGGTCGAGCCAGTCGAAGTCGAAGGTCCGCTCGTCGGGCTGGATCCGCGCCCAGGCGAAGATTCCGAGGCTGACCGTCGTGACGCCGGCCTCGCGCATCCGCCGAGCGTCCTCCGCCCAGACGCTCTCATCCCACTGCTCGGGGTTGTAGTCGCCGCCGTAGTGGATCATCCGAGCAGGGGTCCTTCCGCGTTCGTGGAGCAGGTGGTGGTGCAGGTCGTCATCGAGCGCCCCCGGGCGATCATCGAGGGCTCGCCGTGCGGGAGAGCCGCACGGCGAGGGCCGCGAACACCGTGCAGCCGAGCGCGGGCACGACCAGCGGCGCGAGCTGCCAGGTCACCACGCCGGCGAGCAGCAGCGCCACCAGGAGGGCACCCGAACCGCGGAGATCGCGGCCGGCGAGGGCAGCCGCCTCGCGCAGCAGCGGCACCCAGTGCGACTCCGGCCGCCAGAGCGCCGACGCCGTCAGCACGACGACCAGCGCCGCGGCGAGCAGGGCCCCGCAGACCACGGCGACCGCGGTCGCTCCGGGCAGCGCGCCGCTCGAGGCGACCAGCAGGTCGAGACCGAGCACCGCCGTCAGCGCCAGGAGGGCGAGCCCGACCGGCAGTGCGCGGACGAAGCCCGTGCGGGCCTCCGCCAGCGCGGTCCGGACGGGCGACGGCTCGTCGAGCACGAAGCGGCGCAGGTGCCGGGCACCGACCGCGAGGGCGAGCGGCAGCGTCACGAGCGGCAGCGCGAGCAGCGTGACGAGGAGCCCGGTGAAGAGCACCTCCGCGAACAGCGCGAAGCGGTTCGCCGCACCCGGCCAGCGCAGCGCAGTGCCGTCGGCGGCGGCGGCGCGCGCCTCGCGCTGGGCCCGTGACGCCCGGCTCATCCCTTGAGGCCCTGGGTCGCGACCCCGTCGACCAGGAACCGCTGGAAGACGATGAAGAAGATCAGCACCGGCAGCAGCGCGAGCACCGAGACCGCGATCGTCGCTCCGTAGTCGGACGCCGAGGTCTGGTCGTTGTAGACGCGGAGGGCGAGCGGCAGCGGCTGCTGGTCCGGGGTGTTCAGGTAGAGCAGGGGACCGAGGAAGTCGTTCCAGCTCCAGATGAAGGCGAAGATCGAGGAGGTGATCAGCGCCGGGCGGATCAGCGGGATCGTGATCGAGCGGAAGATGCGCACGTGGCCGGCGCCGTCGATCCGCGCGGCCTCGTCCAGCTCGCGGGGCAGGTTGCGGATGAACTGCACCATCAGGAAGACGAAGAACGCCTCGGTCGCGAGGAACTTGCCGATCAGCAGCGGCCAGTAGGTGTCCATCATCCCGAGCGTGCGGAAGATCGTGTACTGCGGGATCAGCAGCACGTGCATCGGCAGCAGGAGCGTGCCGATCATCAGCGCGAAGTAGAGCGGACGGCCACGGAAGTCGAGGCGGGCGAAGGCGTACGCCGCCATCGACGACGAGATCACCACTCCGATGACCGAGCCGACCGCGAGGATCGTCGAGTTGAGGAAGAACCGCCAGAGCGGGACTCCGCCGACGCCGGCGAGCACCTTCACGAAGTTGTCGAGCGTCGGGTTCTGCGGCAGCAGCGAGGTCTGCCCGCCGAACTCGCTGTTCGGCTTGAACGCCGCGGCACCCATCCAGATCAGCGGGTAGAGCACGATCGCAGTGAGCACGATCATCGCGGCGATCCAGACCAGCGTCGCGGTCTTCGGGCGCTTGCGGCGCGGGCGCCGGCGGGGTGCGGGCTCGGTCAGCACCTGCGTGTCGGCCGAGGGGAGAGTGGTGTCGAAGGTCGTCATCGTGTGTCTCCCGAGTAGTGCACCCAGCTCTTCTGGGTCTTGAAGAGGACGAAGGCGAGGACGCCGACGAAGAGGAGGAGGACCCAGGCCATCGCCGAGGCGTAGCCCATCTGGTTGTTCGTGAACGCGCGGGTGTAGAGGTACACCGTGTAGAAGTTCGTCGCGCCGGCCGGACCGCCGGTGCCGTTGCCGATGATGTACGCCGAGGCGAAGACCTGGAAGGCGTTGATCATCTCGAGCAGCAGGTTGAAGAAGATCACCGGTGAGAGCATCGGCAGCGTGACGCTGCGGAACTTCCGCCAGGGGCCCGCTCCGTCGACCATCGCGGCCTCGTAGAGCTCGGCCGGCACCTGCTTGAGCCCGGCGAGGAAGATCACCATCGGGGCGCCGAACTGCCACACCGCGAGGATGATCATCATCGGCAGGATCAGGGCGGGCACGCCGACCCAGCCGCCGATCTCGATGCCGAAGATCTGCAGTCCCGAGTCGACGGGTCCGTCGGTCGAGAACATCGCGCGCCAGACGATCGCGATGCTGACGCTCGCGCCGATCAGCGACGGAGCGTAGAAGGCCGAGCGGAAGAAGCCCGTGCCCTTCGCGCTGTAGTTGAGCAGCATCGCCACGACGAGAGCGGCGGCCAGCTTCACCGGCGTGCCGACGAACACGTAGGCGAGCGTGAGCTGCACCGACTGGAGGAACCTCGGGTCGCCGAACAGGCGCTCGAAGTTCCCCGTCCCGATCCACTCCGGCGCCCGGAACAGGTTGTAGTCGGTGAAGGCGAAGTAGAGGGACATCAGCATCGGGCCGAGCGTGAGCCCGACGAAGCCGATCAGCCACGGCGAGAGGAACGCGTAGCCGGCCAGGGTGTCCCGCTTCGGTCGCCGCCGCGCCTGACCGCCGACCGGACGAGGAGTGCTCGTCCGGTCGGCGAGGGGCGTGACGCGACCGTCGGCGGCGGTGCCGCTCGGGGTCGACGTCGTCGTCATGTGATGCCTTTCCTGGCCTGGATGAAGGGGATCAGTAGGAGAGGGAGCGGATCAGTTCTGGAGGGTGACGTCGGTCTCGTCGAAGAACTGCTGGACCGCCTCGTCGACGCTCACGGCACCGAGGCCCAGGCTGGTGCCCAGGTCGAGGAAGTTCGCCTCGATGGCGCCGTAGCCGGCGACCGGCGCGGCCGGAGCCGTGCCGATGCGGTCCTCGACGGAGTCGAGGTAGTCGGCGACCTGCTTGTCCGGCCCCTCGAGGTTCGCACCCGCGAGCTGCTCGGAGGACGCGGGGATGCCCAGCGTGGCGCCGAAGATCTCGCCGACCTCGGGGCTGTTGATCAGGAAGTCGAGGAAGGTCGCGGCGGCCTCGGGGTGCTCGGTCGCCGAGGAGATCGCCTGCATCAGGCCGACCTTCTGGTACAGGTCCTTCGTGCCCTCGTCCGCGGTCGGGGGAGCGGTCATCACGATCTCGGACGCGCCGCTGTCGCCGATGTAGCCGCCGAGGAAGTTGCTCCAGCTCATCTCGCTGGTCGCGATGCCGGCGCCGAAGCCGGACTTGGGCAGCAGCTCCTGGAGACGCGCGGCCGGCACGCCGGTCGAGGTGCGCATCTCGTCGCCCTGCTCCCAGAACGCGGCGAGGTCGTCCTCGGTGAAGCCGAGCTCGCCGTCCTCGGTGAACAGCTCCTTGCCGTCGGCGCGCAGCTGCAGCTCGAAGTTCTGGATGCGGCCGGTGTAGTCGGTGCCGCCGTAGACGGCGCCGCCGGTCTTCGCGGTGACGTCCGCGACGTAGGCCGCGTAGTCCTCCCAGCTGCCGCCGCCGGCGTACGGCTCGACGCCGTTCGCGGCCAGCAGGTCCTGGTTCTGGAAGACCGCCCAGGCGCTGTAGCCGGTGGGGATCGCGTAGGTCGCGCCGTCGAGCTCGCCGGTCGCGAGGAGCTCCTCGGAGATGGTGGTCTCGTCGACCACGCCGCCGAAGTACTCGGACAGATCACCGAGCAGGCCGTTGTCGCCGTACTGGCGCAGGTAGGTGTAGTCGAACTGCATCACGTCGGGGAGTCCGCCGCCGGCCGCCTCGGTCTGGCGCTTCTCCCAGTAGCCGGGGTAGTCGGTGAAGGTCGAGTTGATGGTGATGTTCGGGTGCTCCTCCTCGAACAGCGCGATCGCCTGGTCGTAGCGGGCGGCGCGGTCGTCGTTGCCCCAGAACGTGTAGTCGAGGGTGATCTCCTCGTCCGGGTCCAGGGTGGCGGAGGCTCCGGAGCCTCCACCGGAGCAGCCGGTCAGTGCCAGTGCGGCCACGGCCACGGCGGCCACGGCCGAGTAGCGCATGCTGTGTGAGCGGAACATCGTCGTCCTTTCGAGAACATCATCGTTTCGAACCCCGAAGTGAAATGAAACGTTTCGGGAAAGCGTTTGCCCCAAAATACGTGGCCGGTCCGCGGGCGTCAAGCCGGGCCCCACGGCGGCGTCCGCGGGCGGCGCGGCGGCTGTGCGCGCACAGGGGCGGCGACTCAGTCGGCGGAGCGGGTCGAGGCGGCGCGGACCCCCGCCGTCGCGGCCGACCGGCCGCCCGAACAGCGCCGCGACTCAGTCGCGCTCTGCACACGGGGTCTCGATACGCCGCCTGCGGCGCCTACTCGACCAGCATGAGGCGCCGCACCCTGCTGATCGAGCGGCCCGCCTCGCGCGCCGCACCCATGCTGATCGAACAGCACGCATCGTGCGCCGCCCCATGCCGGCCGGTCAGCCTGCAGGGCGTGCCGCTCCATGCTGATCGAGTAGCCCGCGCAGCGGGCGTATCGAGATCCACCCCTGCCGGGCGAGAGCGCCCGCCCGCCCTCAGTCCGCCGAGCGGACCAGCACGCCGTCCACGACCGAGAGCACCGCCGCCCGCACGTGCGAGCGGCGCCGTGCCGCCGTCGGCGGCATCGACGCGAGCTCGCTGCCGTCCCAGCCCGGGTGCGTGAAGTACACGATCAGCGCGCGGTCCTCCCCGAGCGCCACCACGTCCGCGTGCCGCGCGACGACCGGCGCCCCGTCGAGCCGCTCCGGCGCCGTCAGGATCAGCCCCGCCCGCTCGCGCTGCCGCTGCCAGCCGCCGACTCCGTCCGGCGAGTGGTGCACCGCGAGCCCCCGCCACTCGTCCGTGACCAGCCAGTACCGCCCGCCGAGCGCCAGCACCTTCGGCCCCTCGTGCGCCCGGCCGCTCACCGCGACCCCCTCGACCCGCCACGACGCCGGATCACCCGGCTCGTCGCTGACCGCCACGACCGTCGTGGAATCGCGCCGCTCGTCCTTCGCGAAGAGCCGGTACCGCCCGTCCCCGGTGCGCGCCACGGCCGCGTCGATCACCCGGTCCGAGCCGAGGTCGATCTCGCCGAGCAGCCGCCAGGTCCGCAGATCCTCGCTCTCGAACTGCGCGATCGTCGCCCGCCCGGTCCAGTCGCCGGGGATCCCGTCGATCCGCGTGAGGAACATCTGCCAGCGGTCGCCGAGCCGGACGACGTCCGGCGCCCACAGCGTCGGCAGCTCCGCGGTCAGTCCGGCGTCGAGCCCGGGAACCGTGCCGCGGTACTCCCAGCTCGCGCCGCCGTCGCGCGAGGCCGCGAGGCCGATTGCGCTCCCGTGCACCCACTCCACGCCGGGCAGGTCGAGCGTCGCGCGCCGCTGCGTGTAGAACAGCAGCCACTCGCCGCGGAGCGTGTCGGCGACGAGCACCGGATCGGTCGGACCGTCGAACACGGGGTCGCGGTAGGGCTCGGCGAAGGCGTCCTCGCGCAGGGGCACCGGCTCGGTCATGAACGTCCTCCGGGGTCGGGTGCCGGCTCGAGCCGGCGCTGATCGGTCCGAGCACCCTAACCAGGAAAACGCTTGCCCACCACGATCCGACCCGGGTAGCGTCGGACGGGTCCCCGTCGGAGCGGTCGCTCCCGACCGCCCCGTGGACGCCCCGATCGGAGTCGACCGCCTCGTGAGAGAAGCCCGCGCCTCGCAGGCCCCGCTGCTGCTCGACCGCCAGCACCCGGGGCGCTCCGCCCTCCGGCTGCTCGGCCGCTACCGACCGCGCGTCGTGGTCGCCGTCCTCTTCTTCGCGGTGAAGGACACCCCGCTCTGGCTGCTCCCCGTGGTCACCGGCGCCATCGTCGACGTGGTCGTCGCAGGCGGGCCGGAGTCGACCCTCTGGCTCTGGGCCGGCATCGCCCTGATCGCGCTGCTGCAGAACTACCCCAACCACGTCATGTACACGCGGCTCTACATGAGCGCGGTGCGCCAGACCGGCACCGATCTGCGGAACGCCCTCGCCGCCCGGTTGCAGAACCTCTCGATCGGCTTCCACTCGCGGGCGAGCTCGTCGATCGTGCAGACCAAGGTCGTCCGCGACGTCGAGAACATCGAGGTCATGTTCCAGCAGGTCGGCCACCCGCTGCTCTCCGCGTCGATGGTCGCGATCGGCGCGATCGTGATGACCGCGATCGAGGTGCCCGCCTTCCTCCCCGTCTACGCCTGCGCGATCCCGCTCGCGGTGCTGCTGCGCGCCTTCCTCGGCCGCCGCTCGCGCCGGAGCAACGAGCAGTTCCGCCGCGAGGTGGAGCACTTCTCCGCCCGGGTCGGCGAGATGGCCACGCTCATCCCGATCACACGAGCGCACGGCCTCGAGCAGACCGCGGTCGCGCGGGTCGCGGCCGGTGCCGAGGGCGTCCGGTCGGCCGGCTACACCCTGGATCTGCTCAACGGCCGCTTCGCCTCGCTGTCCTGGGTCAGCCTCCAGCTGCTCGGCATCGCCTGCCTGGTGCTCGCGGCCTGGGTCTCGATCAGCGGCTGGCTCCCGATCACCCCGGGCCAGGTCGTCCTGCTCAGCTCTTACTTCGCGCTGCTCACGGGCGCGATGACCAACCTGCTGATGCTGCTGCCCGTCATCGCGCGCGGCACCGAGTCGGTCCGCTCGATCGGCGAGCTCCTCGAGGACCCGGACCTCGAGTCGAACGAGGGCAAGGCACCCGCGGGCGAGGTGCGCGGGCGGATCCGGCTCGACGACGTGACCTACCGCTACGGGGAGGAGAGCATCGGCGTCCGCGACATCGACCTGGACATCGAGCCGGGGACGACCGTCGCCTTCGTCGGCTCGTCCGGCTCGGGCAAGTCGACGATGCTCAACCTCGTGCTCGGCTTCCTCCGCCCGACCGGCGGGCGCCTCCTGCTCGACGGCGTGGACGCTGAGACGCTCGACCTGCGCACCTGGCGCCGCTCCGTCTCCGTGGTGCCGCAGGATTCGGTGCTCTTCGAGGGCTCGATCCGCGACAACGTCGCCTACGGCTTGACCGGTGTCGCCGAGGAGCGGGTCCTCGCCGCCCTGCGCGATGCGAACGCCCTCGAGTTCGTGCGCGAGCTGCCCGACGGCATCGACTCGGTGGTGGGGGAGCGCGGCGCCCGGCTGTCGGGCGGCCAGCGGCAGCGCATCGCCATCGCCCGCGCCCTGGTCCGCGACCCGCGCGTCCTGCTGCTCGACGAGGCGACCAGCGCGCTCGACCCGGAGTCGGAGGCGGCCGTCAAGGAGGCGCTGCTGCGCCTGATGCGCGGTCGCACCACCCTGGTCGTCGCGCACCGCCTCTCGACGATCCGCTCGGCCGACGTCATCGTCGTGCTCGAGCGCGGCCGCATCGTCGAGACCGGCAGCCACGAGGAGCTGCTCGCCGCGGGCGGGCGCTACGCCACCCTGCACACGGTGCAGGCGGGGCGCTGAGGCGAGCCCGCCCGCGCGGCCGCACTCCGCTCCATCTGAGAGGAATCGCTGCCGGGTCCTGGCAGATCCGACGGTCGCGTCCTACCGTGGCGGAGGAGGTCATCGTGGTCCGTTCTCGACACAGCAAGGTCCGTCTGCTCACCCTCTCCCTCGTCCTGGCGGGTGGTGCGACCGGTCTCGCCGGCTGCTCCAGCGCCTCGGATTCCGCAGCGGGGGGATCGTCAATTCCGCCGTCCGCGTCGGCGGCCGAGTCCGGCACTACCGCGCCGTCGTCACCGGCGCCGACAGCGACGGCCACCGCATCCACGACACCGGAACCCTCGGCGCCCGCTTCGGCCGAGGGCTGCGCTCCGAACGACACCGCGGTGCCGGCGGGAGCGACGACCGCCGAGATCGGCGATGTCGACGGCGACGGGCGCGCCGACCAGGGGTTCTACACGGAGACCGACGGATTCGCCTACGGCATCCGCACCGCGTCGGGCGCGACCGTCCTGCAGTCGGATCCGCTGGCCGGCCCCGGCGGACACCGCGGCTGGACGGTCGCGGTCGCCCCGGGTCTCGCCGCGACCGTGCTCGAGGACGGCCGGACGGCGGCGCTCCTCGCCTTCACCGACTGCGCCTTCGTCACTCCGACCGGCACCGACGGCGAGCCGTACACGTTCACGTTGGCCGGCTTCGGCGACGCCGGCACCGGGGTCGCCTGCGGCCCGGCCGACGCCCGCGGCGACCGCTCGATCGTGGGGCTGCTCGCCGAGCAGGGCGACAACGGCAGCTACTCGATCACGTCGACCACCGTGGAGCTGTCCGCCGACGGCCGCACGGCGACCAACGGGGCGGTCACGAGCGCGGGCGAGTCGCTCGCGGCGGACGACCCCGTCGTCGCCGCGGCGATGACGGCGACGTGCGACGGCGTCGCGTCGGTCGGAACCAGCGGGATGTAGACGCCTGGCCGACGCGAGTCGGACGGCCCGGGCCCATCACGGTCAGCGGAGCGTGATCGCGACCGGCGCGCTGACGGTGCTGTTCCCCGCGGCGTCGGTGGCACGCGCCGTGAGCGCGAAGGTGCCGTGCTTGCCGCCGGTGCGCGTGGTCAGCGACCAGGTGCGACCGTCGGTGCTGGTGCCGGCGCCGACCTCGGTGCCGCCGAGCAGGAAGGTCACGCCGATGACCGCGGTGTCGTCCGAGGCGACGACGGTGGCGGTGGTCGTGCCGCTGATCGTGTCGCCGGAGCGCGGCGAGGTGATCGTCACGGTCGGCGCGGAGCGGTCGGCGGCGGGCGCCGTCCTCCAGCTGGACGCGGTGGCGGTGGGCGACGGAGTCGCGGTGGTCGCGGGCGACGGAGCGGCCGATCGGGTGCGTGCCGCCGGTGCCCCTGCGGGCGCGGAGGTGGCTGGTCGCTGGGCGACCGGTGCCGTCGGAGCCGTCGGCACGGACGTCGTCGGAGCGGAGGCGGTCGGAGCGGAGGCGGTCGGAGCGGAGGCGGTCGGAGCGGAGGCGGTCGGAGCGGAGGCGGTCGGAGCGGACGTGGTCGTCGCGGTCGGCCTGGTCGGCGCCTGCGCCTGCGTCACGGCGGACCCGCCGGTCACGGACACGCCGTCCCAGATGCCGGCCAGGTACGCGGCGGTCGGCCGCGGAGCGAGAGCGTCCAGACCCGCGGCGGTCAGGGCGGAGAGGGCCGGATCGACGGAGAAGCCGCCGGAGCGCGCGACCTTGCCGCCGAGGGTGGTCGTGGAGCGGGAGACGCTGTCCCAGGTGGGCTGCAGCGAACCCGTGAAGATCGAGTCGGTCGAGTCCACGTCACCGCCGCCCCTGCCCTGGACGGCGCTGACGCTGCCCTTGCCGTTGATCGCGCCGGCGGATCCGGCCCCGCCCGGCAGGTAGGGGTAGCGCTGGGCCGCGACTCCGCCGCCGAGGATCAGAGCGTGGTCGAAGGCGACACTCCTCACGCCGCCGACGATGACGGCGCTGTTGTTGGAGCTGAACACGACGGTGTCGCGGACGGTGACCTGCCCGGTGATGCCGGCGCCCTCGATCTGGAGGCTGTCGGTGTGCGGACGCTCGGGGTGCGAGCCGCCGTACTGCGCGTCGAGGTAGTAGGACGGGGCGATGTAGTCACCGGCGACCAGCACGTCGCTCACCGTGTTCGGTGCGTACGCCTTGATCTGGGCGGAGTCGCCGCTCTTCAGCCGCGACTCCGGCTCGACGATCTCGAGGAGCTCCACGTCGCGCACCGGGATGCCGGCCGAGGCCGCCAGCCCGATCCAGTTGTTCGCGATCCGCAGCCAGGCGAAGGACGAGTGCGTCGCGCCCTTCACGTCGAGCGAGCCGATGTCGAAGCGCATCAGGCTGATGCCGGTGACGCCCTTGAGCGACCAGGCACCGCCGGTCACCGACTGGAAGCCGTCGCGCGCGGTGATCAGCACCTTGAGCGGCCCGTCGTTCGTGAAGCCGTCGAGGGCCGACAGGTCGTCGATCCGGCCGGGCGCCACGCGGACGACGGCGCCCGCGGCGATCTGCGCGGGGGTCAGCGAGTCGAGCGCCGTCCGGATCGCCGTGGCGGACGCGGCGACGTCGACGACGGTGACGCTGTCGGCGAGGCGGGCGCGGATGTCGGGCGTGTCCGAGGGGTAGTGCGTGCCGTCGGGCCCGAAGGTCGCGGCGCTCGCGGCAGACGCCGCGGCCGGCGCGGCGGACGCGGCAGGTGCGAGCGGGAACGAGGCGAGGGTGACGGCGACCCCCGCCGCGGCGGTGACCGCGAGGGCGCGGAGGACAGGGGAGGAGCGGCGGGCGGGCGCGGTGGCGGGCGTGGTGCGAGACATGGCGGTGTCCTTCGAGCAGTGAACGCGTCGCGTTCCGGGCGGGAGATCGGCTGCCGAGTCGCTCGATCCGATCGCGGTGCGGATCGGCGGAGCGGCGGCGCCCGGTCGAACCGAGGCGCTCGCTGAGCAGCAGTCGGAAACGTATGTCGGCACTTCGCTCACCCGGTAGAAAGTGGCACGGATAGTGCTGTTTGACCCGGAATGTCGTGATCGGGCGGCGGAGGAGGCCGGTCGGCGCTCGCGTTCAGCGCGCACCGGCCGCCGAGAACCGCTGCCGAACCGAGCCGGCGGGTGACCGCCCTCACCCGCCGGCTCGGCAGACCGCTTCTAGGAGGCGCTGCCGGTGGGTCGGCGACGGCGTCCGATCAGGACGCCGATCGCACCGAGGAGGGCGAGGACCCCTGCGACGGGCAGCACGGCAGCGGCGTCGCTTCCGGTGGAGGCGAGCTGCGCCGCCGAGGTCCGGGTCGATCCCGACGAGCCCGTCGAGGCAGCGGTGCCGGTGGAGGTGGTGGCCTCCGTGACCTGTCGGGCTGCTGCTCCCGCGACCGGGGCGGCAGCGGGCCGGGAGTCCGGACCGGCCGGGGCAGCAGCGGGGCCGACCGGATCCACCGGGGCGGGGGCCACGGCCGGGACGGCGAGGGCGCCGAGGACCTGCTCGGAGTAGTCGACGGCGGCCGGTGTGACGGCGCCGGCCCGCGCGTCGACGGAGATCGAGTGGTCGATCAGGTCGCGCTCGGACATGGTGGTCTCGAACACGACCGCGCCGGTCGCGCCGATCGGCAGCTCGGCGAGCTTCCGGCCGTCGGCGACTCCGACGTCGTGCAGGTCGACGGTGCCCGTGTTCGTGAGCGCGGCGATCCATCGCACCTTCGTGCCGGCGACGATCGGCTCGCCCTCCGCGGCCAGGAACGCACCGGTGACGGTCACGTCCAGGTCGGGCACCTCGGCGGCGACCGGAGGGGTCGCGGGGATGGGGAGCCTGTAGTCGTACGGCCCGAGAACGGAGATGCTCGCGCCGTCCGGAACGGTTCCCTGAGCGATCTTCGCAGCGGGTGTGACGTAGCCGTCCTGCACGGCGGCCCTTCGAGGCGGGGATCTTCTCGCTAGTCGGTGATGGCATTCCTCCGGCGGCGGCGACCCGCGAGGACGCCGAGGGCTCCGAGCAGGGTGAGGACGCCCGCGGCGGGAAGCACGGCGGCGGCGTCGGAGCCGGTGGAGGCGAGGTGGCCCGCTGTCGAGCGAGTCGATGCCGTGGCCGTCGCTGCTGCTCGGCCGGTGGAGGTCGCGACCTCCGTGGCCGGGCGAGCCGCTGCTCCTGCGAACGGGGCGGCCGTGGGCTCGGCGTCGGGCCCGACCGGGGTGGGGGTCGGTCCGACCGGGGTCGGCGTGGGTCCGACCGGGGTGGGCGTGGGGTCGATCGGGGTCGGAGTGACGGCCGGGATGGCGAGGGTGCCGAGGGTCTGCTCGACGTACTGGGTGCCGTCGGGCAGGATCGCCGTCACGGGGGCCGCGATGAAGATGGAGT
The DNA here is from genome assembly GCF_013205055.1 of Rathayibacter sp. VKM Ac-2856. Taxonomy (GTDB): domain Bacteria; phylum Actinomycetota; class Actinomycetes; order Actinomycetales; family Microbacteriaceae; genus Rathayibacter. Next base: position 289,680 of record NZ_JABMLF010000001.1, on the reverse strand, counting down.
GGTTGAACACGTCCCGCTCGGTGACGAAGCTCTCGTAGGTGAGTGCGCCGGTCGATCCGACGGGCAGCTTCGCGAGCGCCCCGCTGTCGGCGAGTTTGATGTTGCTGAGGTCGACGTTGCCCGTGTTCGTGACGGCGGCGATCCAGGTGACCTTCGTGCCGGCGACGACGGGCTCGCCCTCCTTGACGTCGAAGGTGCCGGTGATCTTCACGTCCAGGTCGGGCGCGGGGATGGGGATCGGGGGCTTCTCGGGGATGGGGAGCTTGTACTCGAACGCCGGCGAGACGACGATGCGCTGGCCGTCGGGGAGGGTGCCGCGCACGTCCTTCGACTCGGCCGCGATGAAGCCGTCCTTCAGGTTCTGCGCCGTGACGACGGCCTCGGTCGTCGTGAGGAGGAACGACTCGCCGACGGCGAGCTTGCGCCCGAGGACGTCCGTCAGGTTCACCCCGCCGGTGTTCTTCACGGTGTAGGCGAACGCGACGCGCGTGCCCTCCTTCACCAGCTCGCCCGGCTGCGTCTGGAACGTGCCGTCGATGGTCACCGTCACGCGCGGGGCAGAAGTGGGCGACGTAGTGGGATCGGGAGTCGGGGTGCCCGACGACGGTGGCTGCGACGGCCCGGTCGACGGGGTCGACGTGGGCGCGACGCCCGGGAGGGGGATCGACGCGTCGATGCGGGCGTCGATCCGGGCGCCCTGAGGTGTCCTTGCCGTGCCGGCGTATGAGTTCATCCATACGCCGGTCCGCAGGGTTCTGGCGTCGTAGACGTTCGTGTCAGTGAAGTCCTTGGACTCTCCAGGCGCCAGCTCGGGATCGTCGGCGAGAGTTGTATTGCCGTCGATCGCGACGATGAGCGGAACGTCACCGGTGTTGGTGAGGTGGAACGTGAATTCCACCAACGCTCTCTCTGTCAACGCGAACCCCGGGACCGGGGTGAACTTGGCAGTGATGGACCTCTTCAGCGAGGGGTGCTCGATGGCGTTCGGTGTCGAGGACGAGCCTGCCGTCGCCGCGGCGGTGCTCGGGGTGGTCGGCGCGTCCGCGGCGTGCGCGGCCGGTGCGGCGCAGCCGATCAGGCCGACCGTGAGGACGAGGGATGCCGCGACGTCGAGCGGCCTTCCGCTGGATCGGCGGGGACTGCGAGGTCCTGGTGTGCGTGCGTGCATCTGCAACTCCTGTGAGGCTGGCGGGCGAAGTGATCGGTATGAGCAAGAATCACTTATCGCGGCGCCGCAGGAGGTCTGACCCGTGGGGATGGCGCGCGACGTCGCATGAATGCGCGAGAAGGGCCGCCGTGCGCACTGCACGGCGGCCCTTCCGGGACAGGAGAACCTGCTCTAATCCGTGATCGCGCTCCTCCGGCGGCGGCGTCCGAGGAGGACGCCGAGGGCGCCGAGCAGCGCGAGGACGCCCGCGGCGGGGAGCGCGGCGGCGGCATCGGAGCCGGTGGAGGCGAGGTGGCCCACCGTCGACCGCTGGGACGACGGGACGGCGGACGCGGCAGCGGCCGCCGGGGTCGCAGCGGTGGAGATCTCGGTGGCGGGCCGGGATGCCGCGCCAGCGATCGGGGTCGCGGTCTGCTGAGCGTCGGGTCCGATCGGGACGGGGATCACTGCGGGGATGGCGAGGCTGCCGAGGGTCTGCTCGGTGTACTCGGTGCCGTCCGGCGCGGTCGCCGTCGCCAGGGCGGCGATGAAGATCGAGTGGTTGAACACGTCCCGGTCGGTGACGACGCTCTCGTAGGAGACCACCCCGGTCGATCCGACGGGCAGCGACGCGAGCGCGTCGCCGTCGGCGACCGTCACGTCGCGGAGATCGACGTTGCCGGTGTTCGTGACGGCGGCGACCCAGGTGACCTTCGTGCCTGCGACGACGGGCTCGCCCTCCTTCACGTCGAACGTCCCGGTGACCTTCACGTCCAGGTCCGGCGCGGGGACGGGGATCGGGGGCTTCTCGGGGATGGGGAGCTTGTACTCGAACGCCGGCGAGACGACGATGCGCTGGCCGTCGGGGAGGGTGCCGCGCACGTCCTTCGACTCGGCCGCGATGAAGCCGTCCTTCAGGTTCTGCGCCGTGACGACGGCCTCGGTCGTCGTGAGGAGGAACGACTCGCCGACGGCGAGCTTGCGCCCGAGGACGTCCGTCAGGTTCACCCCGCCGGTGTTCTTCACGGTGTAGGCGAACGCGACGCGGGTGCCCTCCTTGACGAGCTCGCCCGGCTGCGTCTGGAACGTGCCGTCGATGGTCACCGTCACCCGCGGGGCAGAAGTGGTCGGTGCCGTCGTCGATCCCGGCGTCGGAGCGACCGGCCCGCCGGTCGGCGCCGTGGACGGCTGACGCGCATGGTCGGCGTCCCAGGTGGGAACGGGCAGCCTGACGTCGATGCTCGCGTCGATCTGCGCGCCCGACGGGGTGTAGGCCACGCCCGCGTCGGTGTACTGGAAGGCGCCGCCCGGCAACTCGTATTCGTCGAGATTGTCGTCGTCGAGGATCTCCTTCGTTTCACCGACGGCGAGTGGGATGGAGGACTCGCGACCCCATTCGAGGGCGTCGAACACGACGGTCAGGGGCACGTCACCGGTGTTCGTGAGGCGGACCGTGAAGTCCGCCTTGTAGATGATCCCGTAGTCGACACCCCTGACGACTCCGATGAAGCGGGGCGTGAAGACGGCCGTGACCGTGCGCTCGAGGGCGGGGTGCTCGACGGCGTTCGGCGCCGAGGACGAGCCCGCTGTCGCCGCGGCGGTGCTCGGGGTGGTCGGCGTGTCCGCGGCGTGCGCGGCCGGCGCGGCGCAGCCGATCAGGCCGACCGTGAGGACGAGGCACGTCGCGACGTCGAGCGGTCTGCCGCCCGAACGGGCTGGGGCGTGCGGTCGTGAGGGGCGTGAGGGCATGTGCGACTCCTGGGTTGCGGCAGAGCAGGTCGAGTGACCTGAGCCAGCCTCACATCAGTGCTCCGCTGTCGCTCCTCCTCGCCGCTCCTTGGCGCGGGACGTCGCGCTCGGGGCGCGCACGAAGGGCCGCCCTGCGTGATGCACGGCGGCCCTTCGACGGGTGGGGTCCCTACTCGAGCGTCACGGGGACCGCGGTGCTCTCGCTCGTGTTGCCGGCCGCGTCCGTCGCCCGGGCGGTGAGCGCGAACGTGCCCTGCAGGCCCTGCGTGTCGGAGGTCAGAGACCAGGTGTCCTCGTCGGTCTGGACGCCGTCGCCGACCTCGACGCCCTCGATGAGGAACACGACACCGGTGACGCCGCCGTCGTCGGTCGCGGTCACCGTCGCGGTGGTCGTGCCGCTGAGGGAGTCGCCGGGCTCGGGGGCGGTGATGGCCACCTCCGGAGCGGTGTCGTCCTCGGCCGGGAGCTCGGGCTCCTCGGGCGCAGCCGGGCTCGTCGTGGGAACCGGAGCCGGAGCCGTCGGCGCGGGGGTGACGGGCGCGGGAGTGACGGGCGCGGCGGTGCTCGACGCGGTCGGACGGGGAGTCGCCGCGGGGCGGCCGGAGAGGTCGACGTCGTCCCAGATGCCGACGAGGAAGGCCGTGGTCGGGCGCGGGCTGCGGGCGTCGAGGTCGGCCGAGGTCAGCGAGCTGAGCGACGGCTCGACGGTGAAGCCGCCCGATCGCGCCGTCTTGCCGGGGAGGTTCGTGCGCGTGTCGGAGACGGCGTCCCAGCGGGGCTGCAGCGAGCCGACGAAGGTCGAACCGCTCGCGTCGACGTTGCCGCCGCCCGAGCCCTGGATCGCGCTGAGGCTGCCGGGGCCGTTCAGCGCTCCGGGTGCGCCGGCTCCGCCGCGGAGGAAGGGGTAGCGCTGCGTCGTGGTGCTGCCGCCGACGATGAAGGCGCCGTCGAACGCGACGTTCCGCACGCCGCCGATGATGACGGCGCTGTTGTTGGAGGCGAACACCGTCGTGTCGCGGACGGTGACCTGGCCGGTCACTCCGGAGCCCTCGATCTGGAGGGTGTCGGTGTGCGGGCGCGGCTCGCGGCCGGCGCCGTAGCGCGCGTCGACGTAGTAGGAGGGGGCGATGTAGCCGCCCTCGACCAGGACGTCGCTGAGGACGTCCGGTGCGTAGGCCTTGATCTGCGCCGAGTCGGAGCTCTTGACCATCGAGTCGGGCTCGACGACCTCGATCAGCTCGACGTCGCGGACCGGCAGTCCGGCCGAGGCGGCGAGACCGAGCCAGTTGTCCGAGATGCGCAGCCAGGCGAAGGAGGCGTGCGTGGCGCCCTTGACGTCGAGCGAGTCGATGTCGAAGCGCATCAGCGTGATGCCGGTGACGCCGCGCAGCGCCCAGTCGCCGCCGGTCACGGAGCGGAAGCCGTCGCGGGCGGTGATCAGCACCTTGACGGCGCCGCTGTTGGTGTAGCCGTCGAGCGCCGAGAGGTCGGCGATGCGGCCGGGGGCCACGCGGAGGACGGCGCCGCCCGCGATCTGGCGGGAGGTGAGGGAGTCGAGCGCCGCGCGGATGGCGGGGCCGGAGGCGGCGACGTCCACGACGGTGCTGCCGGCGGGGAGGCCGGAGCGGATGTCGGGGGTGTCCGAGGGGTAGTGCGAGCCGTCCGGGCCGGAGGTCGCGGAGGCGACGGCGGCGGAGGCTGCGGGGGCGTCGGCGACCACGGTCGCGGTGACGGCGACTCCGAGGACGGCCGTGACGGCGAGGATCCGGGCGAGGAGCGCCGTGGCGCGCGACGGGGGTGACGACCTGGGGGCGGGGGTTCTGGCCATGGGGAGGTTCCGATCGGGTCGGGCAGCGGGGGCGGGGTGCCCGGAGCGACTCGTGGCGGGGAGCCTCGACGCGCGGCGGAGAGAGCACTCGGGGGAGAGGGGTCTCGGAGTCCCGCGGCGGTGCGGTCCGGGCGGATGGTGCGGGGAGGGCAGGGCGGGTCGTGCGCGGAGGGGGGAGTGGGAGCGGCGGGGTGAGCGCGGCGGTCCCATGCGCAACTGTAGGGGGTCACCCCCGTCCGTGGGGCTCTGGCGCTGACGGGGCGGAGGTGCGTACTATGCGGCGGGTTCAGCGGGTGGGTCTCGATACGCCGCTGCGCGGCTACTCGACCAGCATGAAGGGGGCCGCTGCGCGGCTACTCGACCAGCATGAAGGGGGCCGCTGCGCGGCTGCTTGACCGGCATGGACGTGCGGCTGCTCGGGCGGCGGGGACGGTGGGCGGAACATGGTGATCGAGTAGCCCTCGCAGAGGGCGTATCGAGATCCGGGGGCATGGCGGGTGGGTCTCGATACGCCGCTGCGCGGCTACTCGACCAGCATGAACGGGGCCGTTTCGCGTGGGGCGGGGACGCCGACGGGCCGGCGCCTCGGGGGAGGGGCCGGCCCGTGGGCGTGCGGGGTGGGGCTAGCGGAGGGTGACCGTCACCGGGGCGCTGGCGGTGACGTTGCCGGCGGCGTCCGTCGCGCGGGCGGTGAGCGGGAAGGTGCCGCGCATGCCGCCGGTGCTGGTGGTCAGCGACCAGGTGCCGGCGCCGGTCTTGACGCCGTCGCCGACCTTGAGGGTGCCGATGTAGAAGGCCACTCCGGTGACGGCGGTGTCGTCGGTCGCGGTGACCGTGGCCGTCGTCGTCCCGCTGATCACGGCGCCGGCGGACGGCGAGGTGATCGCGACCTTCGGTGCCGTGGTGTCGGGGCCGGATCCGGTGCCGCCGTCCTCGTCATCGGGGTTCTGGGTGGGGAGCTCCGGCGTCTTCGTGGGTGCGGGCGTGGGCGTCGCGGTGGGCTCGGGCGTGGCCGTCGGCTCGGGGGTCGAGGTGGGCTCGGGGGTCGCGGTGGGCGTGGGCGTCGCCGTGGGCGTCGGCGTCGCGGTCGGGGTGGCCGTCGGCGTCGCGGTCGGGGTCGGCGTGGGCTCGGGCGTCGAGAGGTCGACGTCGTCCCAGATGTCGACGAGGCGCGCGGTGGTCGGGCGGGGGCTCATCGCGTCGAGGTCGTCCGAGGTCATCGAGCTCAGGGTCGTGTCGAGGGTGAAGGAGCCCCGGGTCGCCGTCTTGCCGGCGATGTTGGTGACGGTGTTCGTCACCGTGTCCCACTTGGGCTGCAGCGAGCCGGCGAGCATCGAGTCGGACGCGTCGATGTTGCCGCCGCCCGAGCCCTGCACGGCGCTCAGGCTGCCGGCGCCGTTCAGGGCGCCCGGGTAGCCGGCGCCGCCGCGGAGGAACGGGTAGCGCTTGGCGGCGAGCGGGCCGCCGACGATCAGCGCCTCCTCGAAGGACACGTTCGGCACGCCGCCGAGGATGACCGCACTGTTGTTGGAGGAGAAGACGACCGTGTCGCGGAGGGTGATCTGGCCGACGACGCCGCCGCCCTCGATCTGCAGGCTGTCCGTGTGCGGCCGCGGCGGGTTCGAGCCGCCGTAGGGGGAGTCGATGTAGTACGACGGGGCGATGTAGCTGCCCTCGACGAGGACGTCGCTCATCACGTCGGGCGAGAACGCCTTGATCTGCGCGGAGTCGGCGCTCTTCAGCATCGAGTCGGGCTCGACGACCTCGATCAGCTCGACGTCGCGCACCGGGATGCCGGAGGACGCGGCGAGCCCCAGCCAGTTCTTCTTGATCCGGAGCCAGGCGAAGGAGGCGTGCGTCGCGCCCTTGACGTCGAGCGAGTCGATGTCGAAGCGCATCAGCGTGATGCCGGTGACCGAGCGCAGCGTCCAGTTGCCGCCGGTGACGGACTGGAAGCCGTCGCGCGCGGTGACCAGCACCTTGGTGCTGCCGGTGTTCCGGTAGCCGCTGAGTGCCGAGAGGTCGGAGATGTGGCCGGGGGCGACGCGGACGACGGCGCCGTCCGCGATCTGGGTGCGGGTGAGCGAGTCGAGGGCCTTGCGGATCGCCGTGCCGTTGGCGGCGGCGTCGACGACGGTGTAGTCGGAGACTCCGGAGCGGATGTCGGGGGTGTCCGAGGGGTAGTGCGTGCCGTCGGGTCCGTGGATGCCCGAGCTCTCGGCGGCCGACGCGACCGCGGCACCCGGGATCGACAGGCCGGTCGCGGCGATCGCCACGGCGGCGGCGATCGCGAGGAGGCGGGCGAGGTCCTTGGGGCGGCGGGTGCGGGGCGGTGCCGTTCTGGAGCGGGTGGTCCGGGCCATGTGGTGTCGTCCGATCGACTCGTGCTGTGAGTGGGGGAGTCGCCCGGAGCACGTCGACGAGGGAGCCTCGAAGCGGGCGGCGGATCGGGTCCGCTCCTCGCGAGGAGAGGGACCGAAGGACGCGTCGCTGCGTTCCGGGCGGAGTGCGGCACTGCCGCGGTGACGCCGCCGCGGCAGAGCCGGGTGGCTGTGCAGCGGGTGGTCGGGTGGGCGCCTCGCGCGTCTCCCGGGGGAGGGCTCACGGCGTGCTCTCGGACGTCCTCCGGGTGGTCCTCGGGAGCGGCGGTCGAGCCTGTGGAAGGGTTCAGGGGCCCTCCAGCTTCGTCAGGATAGGCAACATCCGTGAGGTAGCACGTCACCCCGAGGGGGGTCGGGCCGTCGGAGAAGCACTCACCCTCCGCGCGGCGTCGGCGTCAGCGCAGGGAGTCGAGCACCAGCGCGGCCGCGCGGGCGACCAGGGCGTCGTCGTACTCCGCCTCCGGGTCGGTGCGAGCGGTGAGCACGGAGAGCACGATCGGGGCTCGGCCCGGCGGCGTGACGACGGCGATGTCGGTGCGGACGCCGCCCGCTCCGCCGGACTTGTCGGCCACGATCCAGCCCTCGGGCGCCCCGGCGCGGATGAGCGCATCGCCGGTGGCGTTGCCGCTCATCCAGTCCACGAGGAGCGCGCGGTCCTCGGGGGTCAGCGCGTCGCCGAGTGCGACGGCGGTGAGGTCGGCGGTGGCGGCCGCGGGGGTCGTGGTGTTGGCGGTGCTGCCCGGTGTCACGGTGTTGAGCGCCGGCTCCTCGTCGACGACGTCGGTCGTCGCGTCGCCCAGCTCCTCGAGGACTCGGTCGAGCGCAGCGGGGCCGCCGAGGCGGTCGAGCACCAGGTTGAGGGCCGTGTTGTCGCTCTGCCGGACCGCGGCCTCGGCGAGCCGCGCCAGCGGCAGTCCGGTGCCGATGCTCTCGCGGGTGACGGGGGAGTAGCCGGCGGCCTCGACGTCGGCGGCGGTCCAGGTGACGACCTCGTCGCGCTCGGCGGCGGGGACGGTGCGGAGGAAGGCGGCGGCGGCCAGCGCCTTGATGCTCGACGCGTAGCCGAAGCGCTCGTCCTGCCGGTGCTCGACGCGGCGGCCGGTGCCGGTGTCGACGGCACTGACGCCGATGCGGGCGTCGAACTCGGCCTCGAGGGCGGTGAGGGCGGCGGAGAGGTCGATCGGACGCGGGGTGGGTGAGGCCGTGGGGGAGGAGGTGGCCGGCGGAGTGGCCGGCGCAGAGGACGGTGCCGTGGCGGACGGAGTGGCGGGTGCGCTCGGGGAGGCGCTGCCGGAGAGGGCGAGCGCGAGGAGGCCCGCGAGGACGAGGGCGGACCGGGCGGGGGACCCGTGGCGGCGGCGGTTCACATCGCCGAGTAGATCACGACGAAGGCGACCGCTGCCGCCGCCGTGACCGCGAGGGCGGCGAGGGCGATCGGGAGCCGCGGACGCCTCCGGACCACCGCGAGGACGAGGAAGCCGGCGCCGAGGACGATCTCGAGCCACCAGTAGAACGGGCTCGTGGTGTCGGCGACGTTCTCGAGGGCCCAGACGCCCTCACCGATCAGGACGCCTGCGAGCGGTGCGACGGCGAGGACGCGCCACGGCGTCGATCCGTGCCGGGTGAGCGCGGCGGCGGCGCCGAGGATCGGGCCGGCCGGCACGGCGAGCAGCCAGAACACGTCGGAGAAGGGCGGCGAGTAGCCGAAGCCGCGGGCGGCGGTCACGAGGTCGTAGCCCTCGAGCAGGGCCCAGAAGGCGAGGAGTCCGAGCGCCGCCGCCGCGACGGGCCGGGCGCCGCCGATCCGGACCAGGGCGAAGACCAGCATCGACCAGCCACCGGAGGAGTTGGCGAAGGAGTTCACGGGGCCGGGCAAGGACCCCTGCAGGAGGCTGGTGAGCCCGCCGAGGACGAGGCCGCCGAGGAGCGCGACGAGGACGGCGCGGAGCAGGCGCGGGCGGGGGGCGGCGGGGGGCATGGGTCGAGTCTCGGCGGTGACGGGGGGCGGAGGTATGGGGGATGTCCCTGGTTGTGGGTGGGGGGATCTCGATACGCGCCCGGGGGCGCTACTCGATCAGCATGGACGCGGAGGATCTCGATACGCGCCCTGCGGGCGCTACTCGATCAGCATGGAGGGGCGCCGTTCGAGCGGCGTGGGAGGGGCGGGCTGGAGGACGCGGGGCGGGTCTGGGAGGCTGGCGGCATGGCTTACACCGTGGCCCTCGGCGTCCTTCCGCGCCGCACGCTCGAGAGCGTGGGGGCCGCAGGTCCCGCGACGTCGTTCGAGGAGGCGACGAGCGCGATGGCCGCGGCGCTGACCGCGGCGCAGGTCGGTCCGCACGTCGTCTTCGCGGATCCGCTGTTCGGTGAGGCGGCGAAGACGGTGGTGGGCGACGCGCAGCTGTACCTCGTGATCCTCGGCGGGACGGCCGACCAGTACGTCGTGCAGGCGATCGGACCGCAGGAGCGCCTCCGCGTGCAGTTCGCCGGCGAGCTGGTGGAGGACAGCGGCGCTCCGCTCGACGCGGAGGCGGCCCTGGCGGAGACCGACGACGCCGAGGACGCGCACATCGCGGTGCTCGAGCGCCTGGTCGGCGCGTCGTTCGCCGAGGTCCAGCGCGCCGGATTCCACGCCGTCGAGCAGGCCGAGCTCCCCTTCTGAGCGGCGACCGGCTCGGCATCGAGCCCTGACAGCACGCCGGGGCGGGTGCTGGTCGACGTCGTCGTGCGCGAGCTGCGGCCGCAGGAGCCCTGGGTCGCCGCGCTCAGCCGCGGTCGGGGCGCAGCTCGCGGCTGATCGCGCGCAGGCCCGTCTCGAGGGCCTCGAGCTCCGCGAGGGACAGGCGGGAGAGGACGTCCTCGCCGAGCTCGGGGCGGGCGGCCATCAGCTGGCGGACGACGGCGCGGCCGAGGTCGGTGGCGTGGATGCGGCGGACGCGCTGGTCGGCGCGGTCGGTCTCGCGGACGACCAGGCCGCTCGCGGTGAGGCGGTCGACGAGCTTGGACATCGAGGGCATCGAGACGTCGAAGCTCTGCGCGAGTCCCGCGCCGGTCGCGCCCTCCTCGGTCGTGACGATCACCGACAGGGCCTTCAGCTGCTGGATGGTGAGTTCGGTGGTCAGCAGCGGGGCGAGCACGCGGGGGATCGACCGGACCGTGATCGCGATCGAGAGCCGCTCGATGTCCGAGAGGGCCTGGGCACGGGGATCCATGGGTCCACCGTAGGACTCGGCGGATCCCCAGGACGAATACTTAGCTTCGAGCTAACCTTCGAGGACAGCAAGAACCGATCCGGAGTCGTGTCGGCGCCCGCGGGGGAGTCCCGCCGCCGTGCCCTCCGGGGTCCGCAATCGCGCCGATGCGCGTGACGAGAGCGAGCACGCATGACCGACAGCATCCCGAGCCCCGACGGCATCCCGAGCCCCGACAGCATCCTCGGCCCCGACGACGAGCGCCGCCTCGACGCCGCGCGCCGGACGTACCGCGCCGAGCGCGACCGCCGGGCCCGGCCCGACGCGGCGACCCAGTACCGGCGCGCGGCGGGGGAGTTCGGCTACTACGCGAAGGACCCGTACACCGAGCGGGTCGAGCGCGAGCCGGTGACCGACCGCGTCGAGGCCCTCGTGATCGGCGCCGGCTTCGGTGGCCTGCTCACGGCGTCGCGGCTGCGCGAGGCGGGCGTGGAGTCTCTCCGCCTCATGGACGAGGCGGGCGACGTCGGCGGCACCTGGTACTGGAACCGCTACCCGGGGGTGCGCTGCGACGTCGAGTCCTCCGTCTACCTGCCGCTGCTCGAGGAGGTCGGCACGATCCCGTCCGAGCGCTACGCGCCGGGCGAGGAGATCCGCCGGCACGCCGTCGCGATCGCCGAGCACTACGGTCTCTACCGCGACACCCTCTTCCAGACCCGCGCGACCGGGCTGACCTGGGACGAGGACGCGGAGGAGTGGCTCGTCGAGACCGACCGCGGCGATGCGTTCCGCGCCCGCTTCGTGGTCACCTCCTCCGGCACCCTCACCCAGCCGAAGCTCCCCGGCATCCCGGGCATCGAGACCTTCCGCGGCCACACCTTCCACACGTCGCGCTGGGACTACGGCTACACCGGCGGCACCCCCGGCGGCGGCCTGACCGGCCTCGCCGACAAGCGGGTCGCCGTGGTCGGCACGGGAGCGACCGGGCTCCAGGTGATCCCGCTCGTCGCGCAGGACGCCCGCGAGCTGATCGTCTTCCAGCGCACGCCCTCCACGGTCGACGTCCGCGACAACCGGCCGACGGACCCCGAGTGGGTCGCCTCGCTCCGCCCCGGCTGGCAGCGCGAGCGGATGGAGAACTTCCTCGCCGTGCTCGCCGGCGAGCCGGTGGACGAGTCGCTGGTGCAGGACGGCTGGACGACGACCGTCGAGCTGCAGCGCCAGATCCTCTCCGGCGCGGTCGATGCGACGCTGCCCGCCGAGGAGCGCGAGCTGCGCGACGAGCTGGCGGACCTCGACACGATGGACCGGCTCCGCGCCCGCGTCGACGCGGAGGTGCACGACCCGGCCACCGCCGCGGCGCTCAAGCCCTGGTACCGGTACATGTGCAAGCGCCCCGGCTTCAGCGACATCTACCTGCCCACCTTCAACCGGCCGAACGTGCGGCTCGTCGACACCGCGGACACCGGCGGCATCACCCGGATGACCGAGACGGAGGTCGTCGTGGGCGACACCGCCCACGAGGTCGACTGCGTGATCTTCGCGACCGGGTTCGAGGTGGGGATCTCCGGAGTGATGTCGGGCACGCTGCCCGTCGTCGGCCGGGGTGGCCGGACGCTCCTGGAGGCGTGGGCGCGCGGACCGCGGACCCTGCACGGCTTCTCGTCGCACGGCTTCCCGAACCTCTTCCACCTCAGCGGCATCCAGAACGCCAACTCGGTCAACTTCGCGCACATCCTGCTCGAGCAGGCCGAGCACATCGCCGCGGTCATCGCCCGCGGTCGCGAGGTGGGCGCGCGGTACCTCGAGCCGAGCGCCGAGGCGGAGGACGCGTGGGTGCGCACCGTGCAGGAGACCGCGGCCGACACCCGGGCCTTCCAGGCCGAGTGCACGCCCGGCTACTACAACGGCGAGGGCACCCGCTCGATCGGCGGCGCCACCTACAGCCCGGGACCGATCGCGTTCCACCGCCTGCTGCGCGCCTGGCGCGAGGACGGGATGGACGACGTGCTGGTCGGCGCGCACGCGGGAGCCTCCCGATGAGGCGGCGGGTGATCGCCGTGCCGGTGCTGCTCGCGGGGGCGCTCGCCGGCTGCACCGAGACGGCGGACCCGGAGGCCGCGCCCTCCGACCCGACCGGCTCCGTCGTCACCGCCGAGCGCGTGCTGCAGGTCACCGAGGTGCACGAGGCGACCGGCATGACGCTGCTCGAGGGGCCCGTCTTCGGACCCGACGGCGGCCTCTACGTCGTCGACGTCACCGCCCCACCCGGCGCGGGCAAGGTGCTGCGGATCGACCTGGACGAGGAGAGCGTCGAGCAGGTCTGGACCGACGACGCCTCGGCGCTCACCTCCGCGCAGTTCCACCCGGAGGACGGCCGGCTGTACGTGACCGACTTCCTCAGCGGCTCCGTCCGGAGCATGACCGCCGACGGCGAGGACGTCCGCGACGTCGTGACCGGACCGGTCGACGGCGTGCCGATGCAGCCGGACGACATCGCGTTCGGCGAGGACGGCGCGCTCTACGTCACCGACGCGGCCGGGGCGCAGGACCCGTACTGGGACGCCTCGGGCCGCGTGGTCCGGGTCGACCCCGCGACCGGTGCGGCGTCGGTGCTCGCGAGCGAGCTGCCCTCGCCCAACGGCATCGCCTTCTCGCCCGACCACGGCGAGCTGTGGGTGAGCATGAACACGGGCAACCGGATCGACCGCCTCACCCTGAGCGCGGACGGCACCGAGGTCGCCACCGCCTTCCCCGCGGTGCACGCCTCGCCCGGCGTCGGCCAGCTCGACTCGATCGCCGTCGACGCCGACGGGAACCTCTACGTCGGCCTGCACAGCCGCCCGGAGATCCTCGTCCACGACACCGACGGCGCGCTCCTGCGGACGATCTCGGTCCCCGAGGACGAGGCGACCGGTCTCGGCTCCGCGACGAACATCGCCATCGAGCCCGGCACAACGAACGCCTACGCGACGATCAGCGGCCCGGACGGCGGCTTCGTCTACCGCTTCGACGCCCTCGCCGACGGCGTCCCGCAGTGATCCCGGCTCCCGCGCGCCACTCCCACCATCCCCACCCCTCATGAAGGAGACCGGAACCATGACCGTCCTCACCTCGAAGAACACCGTCCAGGAATGGCTCGACGACGCCGTCGGCGGCCCGCTGCTCCGCGGGATCCTGGCGCAGGGCGGCCGGTCCGCCGACGACCTGCGCCCGGCGGCCGGGCTCAGCCTCCGCACCCTCGTCGAGCTCGGCGGCGGCAGCTTCCCGCAGGAGCTCGTCGACACGCTCGTCAGGCAGGCGAACGACGGAGTGCTGCCGCCCGAGGAGTCGGACGAGCCGGCCCAGGCCGCGTCGGGCCGCTTCTCGGGCCGGACGGTCGTCGTCACCGGCGCCGGCTCCGGCATCGGCCGGGCCACCGCGCGGCGGATCGTGCGCGAGGGCGGCCGCGTGATCGCCGTCGACGTCGTGCCGGCCGGCGTCGAGGCGCTCGCCGAGGCGTCCCCGGAGGGCTCCGTCGTCACGGTCGTCGCCGACATCACCTCGGCCGAGGGGGTCGCCGCGATCGTCGCGGCGGCCGGAGCGAGCATCGACGGCCTCGCGAACATCGCCGGGATCATGGACGGCATGACCCCGCTGCACGAGACGGAGGACGCGCTCTGGCGCCGGGTGTTCTCGGTCAACGTCGACGGCACCTTCGCGCTCAGCCGCGCGGTCCTCCCGCTGATGCTCGAGGCCGGTCGCGGCGCGATCGTGAACGTGGCGTCGGAGGCGTCGCTGCGCGGCAACGCCGCCGGCACCGCCTACACGGCGTCCAAGCACGCGGTGGTGGGCATCACGAAGTCCTCGGCGTTCCTCTACGGCCCCGCCGGCATCCGCACGAACGCGGTCGCTCCGGGCCCCACGGCGACGGCGATCGAGGGCACGATGTCGAGCGCGTTCGCGCAGGAGCGCCTCGCGCCGTTCTTCGCGCTGATCCCGCAGGTGGTCTCGGCCGACACGATGGCGGCCTCGATCACCTGGCTGCTCAGCGACGACTCCGCGAACGTCAACGGCGTCGTCCTGGCGTCGGACGGCGGGTGGTCGGTGCAGTAGCGGGCGACGGGCGGGCCGCTACCCCGCGGCCGCGCGTCGGACCGCGTCCAGGGTGTCGAAGACGGCGGCGGTCTCCTCGAGCGTGTGCAGGGGATGCTCGAGGAGCCCCGCGGCGATCGCGCGGGTGACCTCGCGGAGCATCGGGACGTAGCCGTGGCCCTCCCGCGCGACCTCGATCCGGCGGGAGGTCGGCCCCGCCGGGCCGTAGCCGTTCACGGTGAGGCCCGACGCGAACCAGAAGCCGGGGTCGAGGCCGATCCAGCCGGTGCTCCCGGAGACGGTGGCGGTGCCGGCGAGGAACTCGACCATCGAGCTCGCGCCCTGCGCGAACCGGCCGCCCCCGTACTCGAGGGTGAAGTGCGTGCTGAGCTCGATGCCGAGGGGATCGATCACGCCGCGGGCGGTGACGCTCTCCGGCTCGCCGAGCATCAGGTGCGCGAGGGTGACCGGGTAGATGCCCTGGTCGAGGAGGGAGCTGCCGCCGCGCTGCCAGCGGCTGGAGCCGTCGCGCGGGAACGGCGCGCCGAACGCCGCCTGCACGGCGCGCACCTCGCCGATCTCCCCGGAGTCGACGATCTCGCGCACCAGGGCCGTCAGCGGGGTGAACCTCATCCACAGGGCCTCCATGAGGAAGACGCCCGCCTCGCGCGCGATCGCGGCCAGCTCGCGCACCTCGGCCGCGTCGAGGCCGAGCGGCTTCTCGCAGAGGACGTGGCGCCCGCGCTGCAGCGCCTCCTTCGCCAGGGCGAAGTGCGTGACGTGCGGGGTGCCGAGATAGACGGCGTCGAGGTCCGCGTCGAGCATCGCCGAGTAGTCGCTGAACCGGAGCGGGATCGTGAACTCGTCGCCGAAGACCGCGGCGGCGGCCTCGGTGCGCGACGCGACGGCGAAGAGCTCCGCGCCGTCGACGAGGGCGAGGTCCCGCGCGATCTGCTGCGAGATCGGCCCCGTCCCGGCGACGCCCCAGCGGACGACGGACCTCATGTCGTCCTCCTCCGCTGAGGCATCGGCTCAGGCCGCCGGGATCTCGAGCAGCCGGACGCGTACCGCCGTCACGCCGTGCGCGCCGAGGATCATCAGCCGCTCGTCGCCGTTGAGGATCCGGCCCTCGACCCACTCGCCGTCCTCGAGCCGCAGCTCGCGGAGGCTGTCGATCTCGACCTCCACGCCGTCGCGGCTGAAGTCGATCATCGTCTGCTGGCCGACGGCGAGGTACTCGAGCGGACCGGTCTGCAGGACGATCCCGAAGGCGCGGGCATCGGCCGGCGAGGGCGCGTGCGCGGTGGGCAGGTTCTCGTCGGGCAGGGGAGCCGGCTCAGGCAGCCGGACGCCGACGTCCAGGAGCAGGGTCGCCAGCATGCTCGGTGCGCTGCGCGCGACGACGGTCATCCCTCCGATCTCCGCGGTGAGCGACTCCGTTCCGGCGTCGAGCGCGAAGCCGATGATCCGGTCGTCGCGCTGGGCCTCGAGGATCTGCGGGGCGAGGGCGAGCAGCTGCCGGAAGGCGCCGTAGAGCTGGCTGCCCTCGCGGACGTCGTCGACCCCGAACACGTGGTAGCCGAGGGCGTCGAAGCCGCCGATCGCGCGGAAGGCGTCGCCCGCGAGGACGCGCGCCTCGGGGATGAAGAGCGGGTTGTCGGGGGCCGAGTACTCGCGCATCACCGGCTCGCTGTTCTGGACGTAGATGTCGGGCGACACGAAGTCGAGGGCCGGCCCCGCGACCCGCCACACACCCCGCATCCGCGCGGTCGGGCCGCCGCTCGGGTACTGGCCCGGCGAGTCCTGACCGGGCTGCGGGCCGAGCCACGCGTTCGCGTAGGCGGGCAGGGCCTTGACCGCCTTGCCGGCCGCGGCGAGGGTGCCGAGGTAGCTGCCGTAGCCCCACGACATGAAGACCTCGTCCGCCACGGGGTCGTCGTCGCCGAAGCGCTCCTGCCAGGAGGAGCCGTCGGGGCGGGAGCGCTGGAAGAGCGCGACGACGTCGTCGTGGAAGCCGCCGGGCTCCGCCGAGACGGCCTCGACCAGGGCGGTGGGGACGGGGGAGAGCCAGGCCTCCTGCGCGGCGCCGGAGAGATCGCGGCTCGCGCCGAGCAGGCCGACCTCGTTCTCCACCTGCATCATGATCACGGTGTGGGCCTCGTCGATGCGGGCGAGGTGCTCCATCAGCGCGGTGTAGGCGGTCCGGTCCGCGCGGCGCAGCTCGTCGGAGAACACCGAGAGCCCGGGGCGGGGCATCGAGCCCTCGTAGGTGAGCGGCGCGCGCATCGGCGTGGGGCCGCGGTCCGAGCGCTCGAACCGCGTCGTGTCGGCGCGGACCCAGGTCGGGGCGTAGGTGGAGAGGGCGTTCTTGAAGGCGCCGAACCAGATCAGCACGAGACGCACGCCCGCGGACCGCGCGCCCTCGAGCAGCGCGTCGAGGACGGCGAAGTCGAACTCGCCCTCGACGGGCTCCACCTGGTCCCAGCCGATCGGGGCGACGATCGAGCTCACCCCGGACGCGCCGATGGTCGACCAGATCGCCGCCATGTGGCGGGGGTCGGAGGGGCTGGAGTTGTGCAGCTCCCCGCCGAGGCAGAGGAACGGCGCGCCGTCCACGATCAGCTGGACGGGGCGGGCGGAGCGGTCGAGGCGGGGCAGGTCGGTCACGGGGGCTCCGGGGGTGGGGGCGGTCATCGGCCGAGCTCCTCGGCGATGCGGCGGGCCCCGCGCACGGCGAGGGCGACACCGGTGAGGGTGGGGTTGCAGGCGGTCGCGGTCGGGATGACGCCGTTGCCGGCGACGAAGAGCCCGGGGTGTCCCCAGACCTGGCCGGTCGGATCGCAGACGGAGGTGCCGTCGTCGGTCTCACCCATCCGGACGCTGCCCTGGTAGTGCAGGGAGGCGCCGGCCGGGAAGAGGCGCGGCTCGTCGCCGAGGGGGCGGCCGACGGCCAGAGCCGCGGCGAGGATCGACTCGCGGGCCCGCGCCTGCGTCTCCCGGTCCTTCTCGGTGAGCGTGTAGTGGATCCGCAGTGCGGGCATCCCGTACTCGTCGGTCTCGTCGTCCGAGAACGCGACGCGGTCCGAGGCCTGCAGGTCCTTGGCGCAGAACCAGCCGAGCCCGACGATCGAGCCGGGGATCGTCTCGAAGTCGAGCGGGACGGGGGAGGCGTCCAGCTGCATGACCTGGCCGTGGAAGGGGTGCTCGTCGGTGAAGGGCACCCAGGACACGCCGCTCTGCGCGGTGATCGCGGTGTCCGAGCCGGAGGCGGTGGGGACCTCGGGCACGTCGGTGAGGATCGCGCCGTGGACCATCTGGGGCTGGTCGTTGAGGTAGCGGCCGAGCGCCTCGGGGCGGACGCCGGAGGCGTGCAGCACCTGGGGCGTGCGGAGGCTGTCGGCGGCGACGACCACGAAGCGGGCGGCGACGTCGTGCTCGGTGCCGGTGCGCCGGTCGCGCACGGTGACGCCGGATGCGGCGCCGTCCTCGGTGAGGACGCGGGTGACGAGGGACTCGTCGAACAGCGTGAAGCGCTCGTTCTCGCGGGTGGCGTCGCCGAAGACCACGTCCGAGCCGGACCAGATCAGCGCTCCGTCCTCGGTGCGGCGGACGGCGAGCGGCATCGGCTGCACCCGCCGGTCGGCCGCGCGGCCCCGGTCGAGGGCGGCGGAGAGCCGGGCGCGCACGTCGCCGGCCAGCGGAGCGTCGCCGAGGGCGTCGGCCGTGACGGAGAGGAGTCGCTCGGCCTCGTCCAGGAGCTCGTCGAGGTCGGGCAGGAACGCGATCCGCTCGCTGTCGCCGGGGCGCGGGCAGGCGCCGGTCCAGTGCGCGGCCATGCCGCCGACGTTGCTCGACATCGCGGCGGCGGGGAGGCCGTCCTCACCGGGCTGCTTCCAACCGTCGGCCAGGAGGAAGGTCCCGGCCCGCTGCATCCGCGCGGCGTCGGTCGCGTAGCCGTCCAGGGTGTCGGTCGACGTCTCGCCCTGGGGACGGGGTCCCTCCGATCGGCGCTGCGCTCGCGCGCGCTCCTGCAGATCGGCGATGTTCTTCACGTGCGTCCCGGGCGGGTCGCTGATCGTCGGCCCGACCTCGAACAGGGCGATCGAGGCCCCGGGGGAGCGCTCGCTCAGGATGCGGGCGTAGGCGGCGCCCGCCGGCCCGCTTCCGATGATCGCGACGTCCACCCTGTCCGGGTATCCGCGGGAGTCGTTCGTCCTGTCCGTCATGTCGAGCCTTTCGGAAGCCGTGCCGACGAGCCGGTCGAGCCCCATCGGTCGTCGACCAACTTATGTGCGATTCGCACCTAAGCGCAAGAGCCGACCCCGTTTTCCGGCCGGATCCGGCGCCGCGACGGCCCTGTCGCGACCTACCGCGGATGCAGCACTTATGCTCGGAGGGAACCCAGGAGGACGCAGTGACCGTGGACACGACGACGACGACGCCCGCGGAGCACGCCGCCTCCCTTCTCGGCGGCTTCGACGTCCCCGCCGGCTCGGTCGCCCCGGCCCTCGAGGCGGCTCCGCTCGCGGCGATCATCGAGCTCGTGCGCACCGGCCGCGCGGCGACGCGGCCGGAGCTCGTCGCGGCGAGCGGCCTGAGCCGGAAGATCGTGACCCAGCGCGTCGAGCAGGCTCTCGCGCTGGGACTGCTGGGCGAGGGCGGGCTGGCCCCGTCGGAGGGCGGCCGCCAGGCCCGGACGCTGCACTTCGCCGCCGACGCCGGGCACGTCTTCGCCGCGGTGATCGGCGCGTCCGAGTTCACCGTGGCCGTCTCCGATCTCTCCGGCACGCTGCTCGCGACCGGGCACGAGGACTGGAGCGTCGCGAACGGCCCGCAGGAGACCCTGGAGCGCGTGCGCCTGCAGTTCGAGCGGGTCGCCGCGAGTGCCGGGGTGTCGCGGCCGTGGGGGATCGTGATCGGCGTCCCCGGCCCGGTGGAGTACGGCTCCGGGCGCCTCGTCGCGCCGCCGATCATGCCCGGCTGGCACGACGTCAACGTGCGCGCGTGGTTCCGCGACCACTACGACGCCCCGGTCTGGGTCGACAACGACGTGAACCTGATGGCGCTGGGCGAGTGGGCGGCGGGAGCGCACCGCGACGGCCGGGACATGCTGTTCGTGAAGGTGGGCACGGGCGTCGGCGCCGGGATGATCATCCGCGGGCGCCTGATCCGCGGCGAGCGGGGCGGCGCCGGCGACATCGGCCATGTGAAGGTGTCCGACGACCCCGCCGCGGTCTGCCGCTGCGGTCGGGTGGGCTGCCTCGAGGCCGTCGCGAGCGGATGGTCGCTCCTCCACGCCGCACAGGATCGCGCCCGGGAGAGCCCGCTCCTCGCGGAGGTCGTCGACCGGGGCGACGCCCTCGCTCTCGGTGATCTCGGGCGAGCCGCTCTCGAGGGCGATCCGCTCTCGATGGAGCTGCTGACGAGCGCGGGCCGCATCGTGGCCGGGGTGGTCGCGAATCTCGTGAACGTGCTGAACCCGGGGGTCGTCGCGATCGGCGGCGGCGTCCTGCGGGGCGGCGAGTACTTCGTCGATCTGGTGACCGACGCCGTCCGGTCCGGCTGCACCGATCTGGTCGCCGAGCGCCTCGTCATCCGCGCGGCGAGCCTGGATCAGCTGGAGGGCGTCACCGGGGCGGCGCTGCTGGCGATCGAGAACGTGCTCGCCCCCGCCGGCCTGACCCAGTGGGTCGGCGAGGGCGTGCCGTTCGGCCACGCGACGGCGCTGCAGCGCTACGCCGGGGCGTTCAACTGACGGTCGTCTCCTCGAGCTGCTCGACGGGGAACGGCTCGGCGAGGAACGGCTCGGCGAGCGGCTCGTCGGATCCGACGTACCTGAAGGCGGTCAGCTCGGCCGTTCCGACGCCGGCCTCGATGCCGATGAGGCGCCCGGTCATCCCGCCCGCCACCTCGGTGGAGAGGTAGCGGCCGTCGGCGCGTCCCGTCTCGGTGACGACCCCGTCCACGACGACGCCGCCGACCACGTGGTCGGGGCCGCGCGCCTCGAAGAAGCCGCCCTCGACGGGGAGCGTGCGGATCTCGTACTCGGCGCCGGCGATCGACGCCCGCTCGTCGAGGACGACGCGGTGGCCGCCGACCACGAGCACGGTCCTCAGGCGATCGCCCTCGAGCTCGAGCCGGAACCGGTGGCGGCGGTCGATCCGCAGCGTCAGAGCGGCCTCGCCGGTCGTGGTGAGGGCGGCGCGGGCGGCGAAGAACAGCCGGTCCTGCCGGCGTCCGACGAAGACCTCCTCGCTCCCGGAGGCCGTGAGCGTCCATCCGCGGTCGGAGGACTCGACCACGTCGGCGGGGAACACCTCGTCGCCCACCCAGGTCGGCGGCAGCGCCTCGCCCCGCACCAGGGTCTCCCGGCTCGGCTGCGCGGGCTGCTCGATCGGCTCCCCGACGACGGGCCAGCCGTCGACCCACTCGACGGCCGAGGCGAAGGTCTCCCGGCCGAGGACGTGCCACTCGGGGCTGCTCCCGCGGGGCCGGACGGCCAGGTAGACGAGCGCCCACACCCCGGGTGCGGTCTCGACCAGTTCCGAGTGCCCGGTGCTCTGCACCGAGGACGACGTCCCGCGCCTGGTCAGGATCGGGTTGGTGGGAGCACCGGTGAAGGGTCCCGACGGGGACGGGCCGCGGGCGATCGAGACGGAGTGCCCGCGCTCGGTGCCGCCCTCGGCGATGAGCAGATACCAGTGCCCGTCGTGCTCGAGCAGGTGCGGCCCCTCCGGGAACTTCCCGCCGGTGCCCGACCAGAGCAGCCGCGGCTCGGTCAGGACCTCCCCGGTGGCGGGGTCGATCTCGACCTGGACGATCCCGGTGCGACCCGCGTAGGTCACGTAGCAGGTGCCGTCCTCGCCCCAGGCGATGTCCGGGTCGATGCCGTCGATGCCCGGGATGCGGATCGCCTCGGACCAGGGGCCGGCGGCGTCCTCGGCGGTGACGAGCACCTGCCCCTGCTCGTCGGCGACGTTGGTCGTGATCATCCAGAAGCGTCCGTCGTGGTGGCGGAGCGTAGGCGCGAAGATCCCGCCGGAGGGCCCGGTCCCGGTCAGGGGCAGCTGGTCCGGGCGGTGCAGGGCGTGTCCGACCAGCGTCCAGGTCCGGAAGTCCGTCGACGCGTGGATCGGCACTCCCGGCGCGTACTCGAAGGTCGAGTTCGCGAGGTAGGCGACGCCGTCCACGACGCAGACCGACGGATCCGGGTGGAACCCGGGGACCACGGGACGCTGGTCGGACGCGGTCATGCGGTGAGCCGGTCCTCGATCGAGTGCAGCAGGGCGTGCTGGCGGCGGACCTGCTCGATGGAGCGGTAGGGGAGCCGGTCGCCCTCGTACTCGCTGGAGAGGTAGCCGGACCACTCGTTGTCGATCAGGGTCCGCATGATCTCCTCCCACGGGATCTGCTGGTCGACGAGGTCCTCGTCGATGTCGAAGAACTTCGTCTGGATGAAGGCGGTGTAGGGCAGCACCTCCGCGAGGTCCGACATCGGGACGGCGAGGGGCTTCCGCCAGCCCTCGTCGACGGCCTCCTCGCTCAGCCCGTCGTGCTTCGCGGTCGTGATGGTCCGCTGGAAGATGCCGGTGTCGAGCATGAGCCGGAAGTTCGGCGAGCCGGTGCGCTCGATGAAGGCGAGGTACTCGTCGACCACCGGGTGCTTGATCGGGGTGGGCGCGTGGATCTCCGGGCAGATGATGAGCCCGAGCTCGTGCGCGAGGTCGAGGTTGCGCTCGACGACCTCCTCCCAGATGGGGTGCGGCGTGAGGTCCATCGCGATGACGCCGATCTTGGGCCGGATGGTGGTGAAGCCGAGCGTCGACGCGAGCCGGAGGTCGGCCGCGAGCATCCGTGCGCCCTGGTCGGCCGAGAGGTCGCGGTCGCGCCACAGCCGGGAGTCGATCCACGAGCCGTAGTTCGTCGGCTCGAGGCGGTACGACTCCAGGAGGCGCTGCCACTCGTCGATCCACGCGGTCCCCGGAGTCGGGTACCCGCTGATGTTGCCCTCGCCGAGGATCTCGATGCCGGTCGCGCCGAGGTCGGCGATCTCGGCGAAGGCGTCCTCGAGGGTGAGGACGGTGTTCATGTCACCGGTGTAGCTGTACAGGGACACCCCGTACTTCAGTGCAGCGCTCATGCGACGATCGTGACCTTCCGCTCGGAGTGGAACACCGACGGCTGGAACTCCGCCGGAATGTAGGGGGCGTGGATCGCGATGTCCACGGCGAGGTCGTGCACGCCGACGGGGAGTCCGCCGGGGTGGGGGACCGTGATGGTCGCGACCTCGTCCAGCTGCCAGCGGACCTCGGCATCGGTCGCGCGGAGCTCCTGGATGCTGAACTCGCGGCCCTGGAGGGTCCAGCGGGGGACCTCGCGGTCCCAGGACAGGTCGCCGACGGTGACGTCGACGCCGTCGATCAGGCTGCCCCAGACGCCCCGGTAGTTGGGCATCCGCAGCGTGAACTGGAAGCCGGTGACGGCACCGTCCTCCTCGATGTTCCGGACGCCCCGGGTCTGGATGAGCTCTCTCTCGAGCATGGTTCTTCTCCTGATCTGTGCAGAGGACCGCTCCGAGCGGGCGGTCCCGATGACGTGTTCGACGGCCGGTCAGGCCGTGATCGGGGCGTCCCCGGGAGCAGCCTTCTGCTCGTCGAGGAAGCGGCGGCGCTCCGAGCGGCGCTGGGCCTGCCGGGCGGGGTCCGGCACCGGCGCCGCCAGCAGCAGCGCCTGGGTGTAGGGGTGGACCGGACGGGAGGTCACCTGGTCGACGTCGCCCGACTCGACGATCTCGCCCCGGCGCATCACAGCCACGCGGTGGCTGATGTGCCGGACCACGGCGAGGTCGTGGGTGACGAAGAGGTACGCGACCCCGGTGCGCTCCTGGATCTCGATGAAGAGGTCCAGCACCCGCGCCTGGGTCGAGAGGTCGAGAGCGCTGACGGGCTCGTCGCAGACGATGAGCTTGGGGTCGAGGCAGAGGGCCCGGGCGATGGCGATGCGCTGGCGCTGGCCGCCGGAGAACTCCCGCGGGTAGCGGCCGGCCGCGTCGGCAGGCAGGTGCACCTGGTCGAGCAGCGCCGTGACGCGCGTCCCGGCGTCCTTCCGGGTGGAGCCGGAGACGAGCAGCGGCTCGGTGAGGATGTCGCTGACCGTCATCGCGGGGTTCAACGAGGTGTACGGGTCCTGGAACACCACCTGCAGGTCCCGGCTGAGACCCCGACGGGCGTTCCGGCCGATCCTCGTGATGTCCGTCCCCTCGAACCGGACGCTGCCCTCGGTGATCGGCGCGAGCCCGAGGACCGCGCGGCCGAGCGTGCTCTTGCCCGACCCCGACTCGCCGACGAGGCCGACGGTCTCGCCGGGGGCGATGGTCATGTCGATCCCGTGCAGGGCGCGGAAGGCGGAGCGGCGGCCCAGGCGGCCCGGGTACTCCACGACCAGGTCCTTCACCTCGAGGACCGGGGTGCCGGCGGTGCCCGACGCGGGCTTCTGCGTGGTCATGCCGGGGTTCCGTCCGTTCCGGTCGCGCGGGTCGTCGCGCTGATCGGAGTCCGCAGCGGGGCGTCCTCGAGCATCGCGGCGAGCAGCGTCTTGGTGTAGTCGTGTCGGGGAGCCGAGAAGAGGGCGTCGGCCGTCGCGGCCTCGATGACCTCTCCGGCCTGCATCACGGCGACCTTGTCGCACAGATCGGCGACGACGCCGAAGTTGTGGGTGACGAGGAGGACGGCCATCCCGCGCTCGGCCTGGAGGCTGCGCAGCAGGTCGAGGACGTCGGCCTGCACGGTGACGTCGAGCGCGGTGGTGGGCTCGTCCGCGATGAGCAGGTCGGGGTTGCAGGAGACGGCGCCGGCGATGAGGACGCGCTGCGCCATTCCTCCCGAGATCTCGTGCGGGTACGAGTGGAAGACGCGCTCGGGATCGCGGATGCCGACCCGGTCGAGCAGCTCCAGGGCGGAGGTGCGCGCGGCGCTGCTCGAGAGTCCGAGGTGGTGCCGCATCGGCTCGGTCAGCTGGAACCCGAGGCGGAACGACGGGTCGAGGTTGCTCATCGGCTCCTGCGGGATGTACCCGATGCGCTTCCCGCGGATGCTGTTCCGCTGGGCGGCCGACATCGAGAGCAGGTCGAGGCCGTCGAAGGTCATCCGGTCCGCCGTCATCCGCGCCTGGCGGGGGAGGAGGCCGAGGAGGGAGAAGGCGGTCTGCGACTTCCCCGATCCGGACTCGCCGACCAGGCCGAGGATCTCACCGCGCTTGAGGGTCAGGGAGACGCCGCGGACGACCTCGGACTCGCCGCCCTCGGCGCGGGGGTAGGCGACCCGCAGCTCGGAGAGCTCCAGCAGGGAGTCGCTCGTGCCGATGGCAGTGGGCACGGTGATGGGGTTGTAGGTCCGGATGGCCGCGGTCGGCGGGACGAGGGCCGCCGCGGAGCGCGAGCGCTTGGCGCGGACCGTGCCGACGTCGGACAGCGCATCGCGCAGGCCGTTGCCGAGGATCGAGAACGCCATGACCGTCAGGATCAGCGCCGCGCTCGGCCAGATCAGGAGGATCGGTGCGTTGTAGACGTTCTGCGCGGCGTCGTTGAGCATCAGCCCCCAGCTCGCCCGGTCGCTGGAGCCGAGCCCGAGGAAGGCGATGCCGGCCTCGATGCCGATGCCGGCGCTCGCCAGCAGCGCCGCCTGGACGATGGTCGGCTTGACCACGACGGGGAGGATGTGGCGGCGCAGGATCCGCGAGTCGCGGAGCCCCGAGACCTTCGCGGCGTCCACGTAGAGCTCCTCGCGGACTCCGCGGACCGAGGTGCGCACGAGCTGGTAGACGGCGGGGGCGATCAGCACCCCGAAGACGGCGAGGGCGAGGAAGGTGCTCCGGCCGACCCTGGCCAGCACGACCAGCAGCACGATGATCGCGGGCAGCGAGAGCAGCGCTCCGGCGATCCAGGAGGTGACGCCGTCGATCCAGCCGCGGTAGTAGCCGGCGGCGAGGCCGGTCGGCACGCCGATGGCGAGGGCGACGCCGACCACGATCAGGCCGCAGAGGATGCTGGTCTGCGCGCCGTAGAGCAGGCCGGCGAGGATGTCGCGTCCGACGCCGTCGGCGCCGAGCGGGTGAGCCGCGGTGAAGGGCGGGGCGAGGACGTCCGCGAGGCGCGACTCGACCGGGTCGTACGGGGTGAGCAGCGGAGCGCAGATCCCGAGGACGACGACGGCGAGGAGGAAGAGGACGGAGACGACGGCTCCGGGGTCGCGCAGCAGGCGGGGGAGGAATCCGCGGCGGACGGGCCGCGGTGCGCGGCGCTGCCGGACCGGTCCGGTCGTGACGAGGCCTTCGGTCATGAGACACGCACCTTCGGGTTGAGCCAGCCCTGCGCCAGGTCGACGAGGAGATTGACGAGGACGACGAGGACGACGGTCACGATCACGACTCCGAGCACGATCGGCAGGTCGCCACGGCTGGCCGCGATGTTGGCGGAGGTGCCGATGCCCGGGATGTTGAAGACCTTCTCGACGACGACCGAGCCGGAGATCGCCACGATGAACATCAGCGAGAGCGTCGTGAGCGAGGGGGGAGCCGCGTTCCGCAGAGCGTGGCGGAACAGGACGCTGCCGGCGGGCAGACCCCGTCCCCGGAGGGTGCGGATGTAGTCGAGCCGAAGGACGTCGATCATCGAGCCGCGGACCTGGAGGGCGACGGCGGCGATGGAGCCGACGGCGAGGGCGATCACGGGGAGCACGATCGAGGCGGCCCAGCCCGAGGGGCTGCTCGTGAACGAGGTGAACCCGGTGGCCGGGAAGACGCGCAGCTGGACCGCGAACAGGAAGGCGAGGATCAGCGCCACGAGGAAGTTCGGGATCGCCTGCACGAAGGTGGAGACGAGCTGCAGGCCGCGGTCGATGAACCCGCCGCGCACGGCGGCGGAGGCGCCGATCAGGGTCCCGACCAGGGCGGTGACGAGCACCGAGCCGAGGACGATCGAGAGCGTCGCGGGGAGCGCCTGCCCGAGGAGGACGGTGACGGGCTGGTTCGAGAACCAGGAGACGCCGAGGTCTCCGCGCAGGGCCGACAGCAGCCACTCGCCGTAGCGGGCGAGGACCGGCTGGTCGAGTCCGAGCTCGGCCCGCTTCGCGTCGACCTGGGCGGCCGTCGCGACCGGTCCGAGGACCTGGCGGGCCGGGTCCTGGCCGGCGAGGTTCAGGAGGAAGAAGGTCGCCGAGGCGATCACGAAGAGCAGGACGAGTCCGGCGCCGACGCGGCGCAGCAGGAACATCAGCATGGGACGGCTCCAGGGTCGGAACGGAAGGGGGAGGGGGCCGGCGCCCGCGAGGGCGCCGGCCCGTCCGTCAGGACGCCGGGGCGTAGTTCCAGAGGGGGATGGAGGTCAGGTACTTCTGCGGCGTGATCGAGATGCTCGACGAGGTCGCGTAGACGTTGTTCTGCTGGGCGTAGGGGGCGTACCAGGCCTGCTCGACGATGTAGGAGTTGAGCTCCTTGAAGGTCGCGTCCTGCTCGTCGCCGGTCTGCGTCTGGGCGGCCGTGATCAGGTCGTTCACGGTCGCGTCGTCGGTCTTGAACGTGTTCCAGACGGACTGCGAGGTCATGGAGAGCTGGGCGACGTCCCACGGGCGGAAGGTGTTCAGGCCGAAGATCGCGGCGGGGTACTTGGCCGAGAGCAGGTCCGAGATGAAGGTGGCGCCGTTGACGGGCTGGTACTGGGGGCGGATGCCGATGGCGGTCAGCGCCTCGGTGACGGCTGCCTGCTGGGCCGGGAAGACGACCGAGACGTCGGGCATCGGGAGGTCGAAGCCGTCCGCGTAGCCGGCCTCGGCGAGGAGCGCCTTCGCCTTGTCGACGTCGTAGGGGTAGACGTCCTCGAGCGCGGGGTCGTACGCGGCGCTGTCGGCGCTGAACATCTGGTCCGTCGCGGTGGCCTCTCCGCCGAAGACCTGGTCGGCGAAGGCCGAGCGGTCGAGCGCGTAGTTGATGGCCTGGCGCACCCGGACGTCGCCGAGCGCGGGGACCAGGGTCCCGGCGCGGTCGAAGAGGAAGAGGCCGCTGGTCGTGTAGGCCGGCGCGGCGGTCGTCTTCAGGCCGGCGGACTCGAGCCCGGCGACCTCCTTCGCGTCCACGACGCCGGAGTCCAGCTGACCGGAGCGGAGGGAGTTGATCACCGACGTCGCGTCGTTGTAGACGGTCACCGTGACGGAGTCGTAGGGGTAGGCGTCCTTGTCCCAGTAGTCCTCGTTGCGGTCGTAGACGTAGGTCGTCCCCGCCTGGCTCTGAGCCTCGTCGTACTCGTAGGGGCCGGATCCGACCGGCACGGTGGCCAGCTCGGGGGAGCCGAGGGCCGCCGGGCTGGCGAGCATGCCGGCCGTGCCGCCGAGGTTGCTCAGCAGCGACGGGTCCGGCGCGGTGAGGGTGATGGTGAGGTGCGTGGCGTCGACCACGTCGACGGAGGAGAGGAAGCGGAGCTGGCCGCCGGACTCGCCGGACTGGGTCCGAGCGGAGTCGAGGTTCTGCTTCACGGCGTCCGCGTCGAGGGCGGTCCCGTCGGTGAAGGTCACGTCGTCGCGGAGGGTCAGGCTGAGGACCGTGTTCGTGTCGTCGTAGCTCCACTCGGTCGCGATGTGCGCGCCGGGCACGCCCTCGTCGTCGTTGCGGAAGAGCGAGTCGTAGACCGGCTCGAGGGCGATCGTCACCGGGCCGGTCCCGAAGACGCCGGGAGCGAAGGACTCCACGGCGGAGATGGTGGACAGCCGGAGCGCGGCGGTCGAGCCGGAGCCGTTCCCGCCGCCCGTCTCGGCTGAGCAGGCGGACAGTGCCAGGGCGGCGATCGCGATCGTCGCGACGGCGATGGGCTTGCGCATGGTTCTCCTCGTCATTGAAGGGATGTTCTGCCCGTTCCCGCGGCACTGGGTGGCGGGTACCGCGTCGCTGTCGGGCTCAGACGGTCGGGATTCAGGGGGCGGTGTCCAGGGACGTCCCGCGTGTGAGTCGATCTTTTACCGGGAGCCGGTCTAAGTCAAGCGATTCGGTCGAACTTCTGTGCAATCGGCACAGAAGGGTCAGGCGGAGAGCTCCGACCGCGGCGACACGGAGCTCAGCAGGCGGGGCAGCTGGTCCCGGGTGAAGAGCTCCTCGAGCGCGAGCTGGATCGCGCCGGTGACGCCGCCGGAGTTCTCGTCGAGCACGGGGAGCTCGACGAGGAGGTCCGCGGCGGCAGCCGGCAGGATCCGCGCCTCCAGCGCGCGACGCAGCGGCGCCAGCGCGAGATCCCCCGCGCGGGCGATCCCTCCGCCGATGATGAGCAGTTGAGGGGCGAAGAAGGCGACGACGGTCGCCATGCTGCTGCCCAGCAGGGCGGAGGTCCGCTCGAGGAGCTCGACGGCGGCCGGGTCGCCCCCCTCCGCCGCGGCGGTGACGTCGATGGGGCGCACCTCGCCGTTCGCGGCGAGGGCCCGGGCGAGCATCGGACTGCGCCCGCTCTCGGCGAGGAGGCGGCCGTCGCGGGCGATGGCCCAGCCGCTGGTGATCGCCTCGAGGCAGCCCACGCGGCCGCACCGGCAGATCACGTGGCTCGCCTCGGCGACCGCCGTGTGGCCGATCGCCCCGGCGAGCCCGTGGGCGCCCCGGTAGAGCTGTCCGTCGACGATCAGCGACGCGGCGCAGCCGACCCCGAACTCGAAGTAGATCGCGTTCTTCGCGGTCCTGGCGGCGGGGTTCGACCGGGTCTCGGCCAGGGCCAGGAGGTTCACCCGGCTGTCGACCCAGACCGGGACGTCCCACTCGTCCTCGAGCACCGCGCGGACCGGGTGGTCCTCCCAGCCGGGCAGCATCGGGACACCCACGGTCGTGCCGGTGTCGAAGGCGACGGGACCGGCCATCCCGGCGGCGACGGCCAGCAGCTCGCCGGCCCAGTCGCGCTGCTCGAGCAGCTCGTTGGCCAGCGCCCGCACCCGGGTGAGGACCGCCTCCGGGCCGTCGGCGACGTCGATGGTCTCGTGGCGGGAGCCGAGGATGCTGCCCGTCAGATCGGCCGCCGCGACGAAGAGGTCGTAGGCCGTCACATCGATGCCGATCACGAAGCCGGCGTGCGGGTTCAGCTGCAGGCGCCGGGGCGCGCGCCCGCCGGTCGAGGGCGCGAGCCCGCCGGTGACGAGCAGCTGCGCCTCCTCGAGCTCGGTGACCCGCTCGGCCACCACGCTGCGGCCGAGGCCGACCCGATCGGTGAGCTCGCCCTGCGTGAGGGCGGGCTCGGAGCGGATCGTGGCGAGGACCGCCGCCAATCCCGTGAACCGCTCTGCAGCCATGCGAGTCCCTTCGACGATTCGACACTGAAGACGATCCTTAGGCTATCGTCCTTTTGCGGTGACCGGACGAAGTCACTCATCAGCGCTGATGGCAAGGAGATCACGATGGCCAGGGATTCGCAGAAGGCGTCGGACGGTGCGGTCTTCCGCGACCTCAACGGCAACGGGGTGATGGACCCCTACGAGGACGCGCGCCTCACCCCCGAGCAGCGCACCGACGATCTGCTGCCCCGGCTGTCGCTCGCCGAGAAGGCGGGCCTGCTCTTCCACACCGTGATCTCGGCGCTCCCGGCCGGCGACCACGACTCGATGGACCACTTCCTCGGCGGCACGCACCGCGAGGTCGTCGGCTCGCGGTTCCTCAACCACTTCAACCTCGGGCGCATCGACGACCCGGTGGAGACGGCCGCCTGGCAGAACGCGCTGCAGGAGCTGGCGGCCGCGGCTCCGCACGGCATCCCGATCACCTTCTCGAGTGACCCCCGCCACGGCTTCGCGGAGAACGAGGGGATGGCGTTCCGCGCGGGCGCCTTCTCGGAGTGGCCCGAGTTCCTCGGGCTCGCGGCCCTCGGCGACCCGGAGCTGGTGCGCTCCTTCGCCGAGACGGTCCGCGAGGAGTACGTCGCCGTCGGCATCCGCGCCGCCCTGCACCCGCAGGTCGACCTGGCGACCGAGCCGCGCTGGGCCCGCCAGCTGCAGACCTTCGGAGCGGACTCCCGCCTCGCCTCCGAGCTCGTCGCGGCCTACCTCGCCGGGATGCAGGGGGACGTCCTCGGCCCGGACAGCGTGGCGTGCACGACGAAGCACTTCCCCGGCGGCGGACCGCAGAAGGACGGCGAGGACCCGCACTTCCCCTACGGCCGCGAGCAGGTCTACCCCGGCGGCCGGTTCGAGGAGCACCTCGCGCCGTTCCGCGCCGCCATCGCCGCCGGCACGAGCGCGATCATGCCGTACTACTCGCTCCCGTCCGGTCTCGTCCTCGACGGGGAGCCGGTCGAGGAGGTCGGCTTCTCCTACAACCGGCGGATCATCACCGGCCTGCTCCGGGAGGAGCTGGGCTACGACGGGGTGGTCCTCACCGACTGGGCACTCGTCACCGACATCGAGATCGGCGGCCTCGGCTGGCCCGCGAAGGCCTGGGGCGTGGAGCACCTCTCCCGTTCGGAGCGGGTGCTCCGGATCCTCGAGGCGGGTGCCGACCAGTTCGGCGGCGAGGCGTCGCCCGATCTCGTCGTCGAGCTGGTCGAGAGCGGCCGCGTGTCCGTCGACCGCCTCGACGCGTCCGTCCGGCGGCTGCTCCTGGTCAAGTTCCGGCTCGGCCTCTTCGACGACCCGTTCGTCGACGAGAGCCGCGTCGCCGAGCGCGTCGGCGCGCCTGCGGCCGTCGCCGCGGGCCGTCGCGCGCAGTCCCGCTCCGTCGTCGTCCTCGAGAACGACGGGGTGCTGCCGCTGGCCCGGGGGCGGCGCCTGCACGTCGTCGGCGTCGATCCCGCCGTCGCCGGCGAGTACGGCGAGGTCGTCGACGACCCCGCCGACGCGGACCTCGCGATCGTGCGGCTCGCAGCACCGTTCGAGCCCCGGTCGCAGTACTTCCTGGAGGAGCAGACCCACCAGGGGTCGCTGGACTTCCCCGCCGAGGTCGTCGACCGGGTGCTCGGGCTCGCGGCCGGCCTGCCCGTCCTCCTCGACGTCCACCTCGACCGCGCGGCGATCCTGACGCCGTTCTCCGGCGCCGTCGCCGCCCTCACCGCGGGCTTCGGGGTCTCGGACCGCGCCCTGCTCGACGCCCTCGTCGGCGACGTCGCGCCGGAGGGCCGGCTCCCGGTCGAGCTGCCGCGATCGATGGCGGCCGTCGAGGCGAGCCGGCCGGACGTGCCCTCGGACACGGCCGACCCGCTCTTCCGGCACGGGGCAGGACTCGCCGTCGGCGGGTCGGACGGGCCGTGACCGCTCCGGCAGGGGAGCACCGTCCGCCCGGTTCCGGCCCGGGCGCTGCGGCCGCGCTGTGGGAGGGCTTCCTCGCGCCGAGCGACGACGCCCGCCCCCGGGTCTGGTGGCACTGGATGGACGGGAACGTCGACCCGGAGGGCATCCGGCTCGACCTGGAGTGGCTGCAGCGCATCGGCGTCCGCGGGGTGCAGATGTTCTCCGGCGGCATGGGCACCCCGCTCGTGGTGCCGGCCGAGGTGGCCTACGGCTCGCCCGAGTGGACGCGCGCCGTCGCGCACGCGTCGCGGCTCGCGCACGAGCTCGGCCTGGAGTTCTCCACGACGACGTCGGCCGGCTGGAGTGCGGCCGGCGCGCCCTGGGTCACGGCACGGGACGCGATGAAGAAGATCGTCTGGTCGGAGACGGACGTCGAAGGACCGGGACCGGTCGAGGTGCGCCTGGCCGACCTCCCGGACGTCGCCGGACCCTTCCAGAGCCTGCCGTCGGGTGCGCAGTCGCCGGATCGGCGCTTCGCGGAGCAGTGGGCCGTCGTCGCCGTGCCGCTCGACGGGCTCGCCGCGGCCCTCCGGCCCGAGCACGTCGAGATCGTCGCGGGCGAGGATCGCCGTCGGGCGACCACCGACCTCCGCGCCCTGGACGCCGCCGCCGGGATCGTCCTCGATCTCTCGGACCGCGACGGCGTCCCCGCCATCGAGTACGGCTTCCCCGCGCCGGTGACGGTCGCCGCGCTCATGCTCGGCCTCCTCGCTCCGCGCGGCTTCGGAGCGCCGCCGCCGCCCGCCGTCCACCTGGAGCTGCTCGAGGGCTCGGCGTGGCGGCGCGTCGCCACGGTCGAGCCCGTCGAGCGCCCGGCCGCGCGCGGGGTCCCGGTGCGGACCGTGACCTTCGACGCGGTGACGGCCGAGCGCTTCCGACTGGTGGTCGAGCCGGGCACCGGCTCGGCCCTGCCCACGCTCGCCCCCGGGGTGCGGCCGCCGGCGCTGCCGCCGATCCGGCCAGAGGTCACGGTCGTCCAGGCCGCGCTCTTCAGCGGCGTCCGCGTCCACGAGGCGGAGCTCAAGGCCGGGTTCGGCGCCGCTCCGGACTACTACGCGCTCGAGCGGCCCGGCCGGGGGAGCGCGATCGATCCGCTCGACGTGATCGACGTGACGAGCAGGGTCGACGAGTCGGGTGTCCTGCGCTGGCAGCCGCCCGCGGGGCGCTGGCGGATCCTCCGCTTCGGTGCGTCGCTCACCGGTGCGACGAACGGACCCGCCCCGGCGGCGGCGACCGGTCTCGAGGTCGACAAGCTCGACGGGGACGCCGTGCGCCGCTACCTCGACGAGCACCTCGCGCTGTTCGACGGGGTCGCGATCGACGCCCTGCTCAGCGACAGCATCGAGTCCGGCGCGCAGAACGTGAGCGTGCGCTGGCGCGAGCGCTTCCGCGAGCTGCGCGGCTACGACTGCACGCCCTGGCTCCCGGCGCTCGCGGGCCACCCGGTCGGCGACTCCGACCGCACCGACCGCTTCCTCTTCGATCACCGGCGGACGATCGCGGACCTCGTCTCGAGCGAGTACTACGCGACCGTCGCCGACGTCGCGCACTCCCGACGCGCGCTGCACTACGCGGAGGCGCTCGAGGACAACCGCCCGCAGCTGGGCGGGGACCTGCAGATGCGCCGCCACGCCGACGTCCCGAGGGGGGCGATGTGGGTCTTCGACGCCGGGGACGAGCCGGACCCCACCTTCGTCGCCGACCTCCGGGGCGCCTCCTCGGTCGCGCACGTCTGGGGCAGGTCGCACACCGGAGCGGAGTCGATGACGGCTCTCCGGCGCCCCTGGAGCGACACCCCGAGACGCCTGAAGCACGTCGCGGACCTGGAGCTCGCCCTCGGTGTCACCCGCTTCTGCGTGCACACCTCGCCGCACCAGCCGTCCCAGGTCGCCCCGCCCGGGATCCCTCTCGCGCCCCAGCTCGGCCAGGCCTTCACCCGCCACGACACCTGGGCCGGTGAGGCCGGGCCCTGGATCGACTACCTCGCCCGGTGCTCCTGGATCCTGAACCAGGGCGTGCCGGCGGTCGACGTCGCGGTCTTCCTCGGCGAGGAGGCGCCGCTGACGGCCCTCTTCGGCGCCGCCCCGGACAGGACGCTGCCGCCGTCGATCTCCGCCGACTACGTCGACCTCGAGGCGCTCGAGGAGCGGATGACCGCCGCCGACGGCGACCTCGCCGCCGGGGACGTGCGATACCGCGCACTGGTCCTCGGCGGATCGAGCGAGCGGATGACGATCCGCGCGCTGACCCGGATCGGCGAGCTCGCCCGGGAGGGAGTGACCGTCCTCGGAGCGCCGCCCGCGTGCTCGCCGTCCCTCGCCGACGACCCAGCCGAGTTCGAGCGCCTCCGCGACGCACTGTGGGCTCTGCCGACCGTGAGCGCCGCCGCGGTCCTCGCCGATGCGGTCCGCTGCGCGCTCGGACCGGAGGACCTGGCCCTGGACCGCGACGATCTGCCGCGCCTGCGCCGGCGGGTCGGCGACCTGGACGTGCTGTTCGTCTCGAATCCGCACCCTCGTCCGGTGACGGTCACCGGCACCTCCCGGCGCGCGTGCCGCACCGTCGCCTGGGACCCCGTCGCCCTCACCCGGACCACGGTCCTCACCGGTGCGGGCGCCGCCTCGCTCGATCTCGCGCCCGCGCAGTCGATCCTCCTCGTCTCGGGGGAGGACGCACTCGGCGACGCTATCGCGAGCGGCTCCGGGGACGAGGGCGTCCGCCACGAGCTCGACGGGCGGTGGACCCTCGACGCTCCGGGACGCGGGACGGTCGCCGTCGACGGCGCTCCGCTCCCGTGGACCGGGCTCGGACCCGCCTGGACCGGCTTCTCGGGGACCGCGGTCTACCGGACGACCTTCGAGCTCGCGGCGGTGCCGGAGACCGCGTCGCTCCGCTTCGCCGACGTCGCGGACCTCGCCCGGATCGTCGTGAACGGCGTCGACTGCGGACTGCTGTAGACGGCCCCCTGGCGCCTCGACGTCTCGTCCGCGCTCGTGCCGGGGACGAACCGTCTCGAGGTGCGGGTGACGAACGCCTGGATGAACCGGCTGATCGAGGAGGCGGGTCACCCCAGCGGGCAGCTGTTCGCGCCGGCGGCGGGCGTCTACCGCGCCGACGCCCCTGTCCGGCCGTCCGGGATCGCCGGTCCGGTCGCCCTCCACTGCGCCTCGAGCGGCTGACCGGCGCTCGACCGGCACCGTCCTCGGGAGCCCCCGCCCCGATGCCCCGCCACCCTCCGCCTGCTGCTCGCCGCCGTCTCCCCGCCGCCGTCTCCCCGAAAGGACGCGCACCGACATGTCCCACGCTCCGCTCCACTCCGCCCCGCCGACCGAGGGGACCGCGAGCCTTCTGACCGTGGTCGAGCTCGTCCGCTGCGGGACGGCGCTGACCAGGCCGCAGCTCCAGGCGGCGACCGGACTGAACCGGGCCGTCATTGCGCAGCGCGTCGAGCAGGCGAAGCGGCTGGGCTACCTCGAGGACTCGCTGCTCGCCCCCTCCACCGGCGGCCGAGCGCCGCGGACCCTGCGCTTCCGCGCCGACGCGGGGGTCCTGCTCGTCTGCGTGGCGGGGGAGCGGCAGCTGCACGCCGGGATCACCGATCTCGACGGAGTCGTCCTCGCGAGCAGCCGGCGCGATCGCGAAAGCGACCTCGGCCCGCGCGGCACGGTCGACGCGGCGGCGGCGATGCTGGAGGAGCTCCTCGAGCGGCACGGCGCCCGCTCCCGCGTCTGGGGTGTCGGGATCGGGCTGCCGGGCCCCGTCGACTCCGCCACCGGACGGCCCGCCGCTCCGCTGCCGACGTCGCGCCGGGACGACATCGATCTCCGCTCCGCTCTGGTCGAGCGCTTTCACGCTCCCGTCTGGATCGACGGCACCTCCCGCCTGCTCGCCCGCGCGGAACGGCGGCACCGCCGGTGGGGAGCGGACGCCGACCTCCTCCTCGTCACGATCGGCACGGGGATCACCGCCGCCCTGCTCTCCCGCGGAGTGCCGCACCGAGGCGCCGCGGGAGCGGCGGGCGACCTCGGCCACGTGCGCATCCCGACGGGGACGCACCGCTGCCGGTGCGGCCGGACCGGGTGCCTCGAGGCCGAGGCGGGGGGCTGGGCGCTCGTCCGCGACGCGCACGTCGCCCTCGCGCAGGGGCGCGGCTCCGTCCTCACCGGTCACCGGGACGGGCTCGGCGGGCTCGCACCCGTCGACCTCGCGATCGCCGCACGGGAGGGCGACGCCCTGGCGCGAGAGCTCCTCGAGCGCTCGTCCGTCCTGATCGGCGAGGCGATCGCGCCGCTCGTGAGCGTCCTGGCCCCGACGGCCGTCGTCGTCGGCGGAGCCGTGGCCTCGGCGGGCGAGCTGTACCTCGCCGGCGTCCGTCGCTCGGTGCGGCAGCTGGCCACGCCGACGGCCACTCGGGACCTGCGGATCGCCCTCTCCCTCGACGGTGAGGACGGGCCTCTGGTCGGGGCAGCGGAGACGGTCCGCGACCAGCTCTTCGAGGTCTCGTTCCCCCGGTGGATCGGCCAGGGCGCCCCGCCCGTCGCCGCCATGGATCCGACGGGCTGACCGCTGGATCCGTGGCGGCGCCGCTCGCGCTCCGCGGGGAGCCGACGGTAGACTCGTCTCCGGACCGGTGACGTCACCGGGCGGTCGCACTGCGATCCAGGCTGGAAACCTCCGTCGATGACACCGGAGACCAGCCCATGACCCTCGAACGACTCGACTTCCGCGCGCTCTCGGTGCTGACCTCGGTGGTGAGCGTCAATCTGCTCGGCATCCTCGACACCACGATCGTGACCGCCGCGATCCCCTCGGCCGCGGCCGAGCTGGGGCTGGACGACGTCGGGCGGCAGTGGGTGGTCACCGCCTACGCGCTCGCCTTCGGCGCGGCCCTCCTGATCGGCGGGCGGATCGCCGACTACTGGGGGCGCAAGCGCACCCTGGTCACGGGCGTCGCCCTCTTCTGCGCCGCCAGCGCCTGGGGAGGGGCCGCCCAGACCGGGCTCGAGTTCGTCCTCGCGCGTGCCACCCAGGGCGTGGGCGCGGCCCTGATGGCGCCGGCCGCCCTCTCGATCGTCACGCTGGCCTTCCCGACCGGGCGGATCCGGGCGATCGCCTTCGGGATCCTCGGGGGAGTGGCCTCCAGCGGAGCCGCTCTCGGGCTCATCCTGGGCGGGCTGCTCACCGAGACGGTCGGCTGGCGCTGGTGCCTGCTGATCAACGTCCCCGTCGGCGTCCTCGCGATCGTGCTCGCGATCGGGACCCTCGAGGAGAGCCGCGTCGGCGGGCGCCGCGGCTACGACGTCGCCGGAGCACTCCTGATCGCCGCCGGGCTCTCGCTCACCGTCTTCGGGCTGACCGGACTCGGCGGCGGGCGACCGGAGCCGCTGACGATCGCCGCCCTCGCCGCCGGCGCTGTCCTGCTCGCGGCGTTCGTGCTCGTGGAGAGACGGGTCGCCTCGCCGGTCCTGCCCCTCGGCATCCTGCTGGACCGGTCGCGGGGCGGGGCGCTCCTCATCCAGATCTGCGCCGGGACGGTCATGGCGGCCGTCTCGCTCTACGCGACGCTGCACCTCCAGCAGGTGCTCGAGGTGGGGCCGCTGCTGTCCGGGCTGGCGATGCTGCCGCTGGCCGTCGGGATCGCGGCGGGCATCCCGGTCTTCGTCCGCGCCAGCACCCGCCTCGGCCTGCGCTGGACCCTCGTCATCGCCTCCGCCGTCGCCGCCCCCGGGGTGCTCCTGCTCGCGACGATCACCGTGGGCGGCTCCTACTGGACGCAGCTGCTCCCCGGCCTCGCGCTGATGGGCGTCGGCATGTCCGGCGTGTTCGTCGCCGCGCAGAACCTCGCCCTGCTCGGCGTCGCGCGCGACGAGGCGGGCGCCGCGAGTGCCGCGTCGCAGGCCGCGTCCCAGGTCGGAGGCGCGCTCGGCCTCGCTCTGATCACGAACCTGTTCCTCGCCGTCTCCGGTGCGGCCGGCACGGCGCCCGACCTCGTCCGCGGCTTCGCCGGCGTCTTCGTCGCGTGCGCCGGCGTGATGGCGGCCGCCGCGCTGATCGGCGTGCTGCTCATCCGCCGCGGCGCCGCCGCGCCGGCGCGCCCGCGCGACCCCCAGCTGGTCGAGTAGCGCGGCGCGCGCCCCATGCTGGTCGAGTAGCGCGCAGCGCGTATCGAGACCCACGTATCGACGACGGTGGATCTCGATACGCCCTCTCCGAGGGCTACTCGATCAGCATGCTGCGGACGCCCTCTGCGAGAGCGGCTCCACCAGCACGGAGCGGAAACATGCTGGTCGAGTAGCGCGCAGCGCGTATCGAGACCCACGTACGAACGACGGTGGATCTCGATACGCCCTCTGCGAGGGCTACTCGATCAACATGAAAAGGACGCCCTCCGAGGGCGGCTCGACGACCATGAATCGGGCGCCCTCTGCGAGGGCGGCTCCATCGCCATGGAGCGGAAACATGCTGGTCGAGTAGCGCGCAGCGCGTATCGAGACCCACGCGCCGATGACGGTGGATCTCGATACGCCCTCTACGAGGGCTACTCGATCAGCATGAAGCGGGCGCCCTCCACGAGGGCGGCTCCATCAGCAAGGAGCGGACGCTTTCTGCGATGGCGGCTCCATCGGCAGGGGGCGGACGCACGGGAGCGCCGCACCCACCCTCCAGGCCGGTGCGGCGCTCCCGCGGTCGATGGGCGGCGCGTCAGCCGCGACCCTGCACCTTGTAGGGGTTGAGCAGGGCGTCCTTGATCTCGTCGGGCACGCCCTCCTCCGTGGCGCTGGGGCCGTCGGCCGGCGGGAAGGACTCCGTCATCGACATCGGCATCGCGCTGTTGCGGTAGAAGTTGTTCGAGCCGAGCGAGGGCTTCCAGGTGTTCGGCTCCCAGTCCGGGACGTAGTTGCGGTAGCCGCCGGTGTTCATCTCGATGCGCAGCGTCGACGGGTCGCGGAAGTAGAGGAAGTTCTGCTCGCCGATGCCGTGGATCGAGGGGCCGTACTCCATCGGCACGCCGTTCTCCATCAGGATGTCGGCCGCCTGCAGCAGGTCCTCGCGCTGGTCGACCCAGAAGGCGTAGTGGTTGACGCGGCCGGGGCGCGAGGAGCCGTCGAGGACGACGCCGAGGTCGTGCGACTTCTCGTTGGTGGTGAGCACCGAGAAGACCGAGATCGGCGCCTCGTCGAGGACGGTGCGCGCCATGATCCGGAAGCCGAGCACGTCGTTGTACCACTTCGCGAAGCCGTCGACGTCGCGCGAGGCGATGGTGACGTGGTCGAGCTGGCGGGGCGCGCCGAGGTGGCGGCTGCGGCGCGAGGGGCGGTCGGGGTAGATCGAGGCGGCGTCGCCCTCCGCGCGGAAGTGCTCGACCTCCCAGTGCAGGGTCATCGAGTGGCCGTAGGGGCCGACGAAGCGGTAGGCGCGGCCGATGCCGGCGCCCTCGAACCACTCGCCCGCGGAGCCGGCCTCCTCGATGCGGCGCGCCGCCTCCTCGAGGGCCTCGGCGCTGGAGGTGCGCCAGGCCATCGTCTCGAGCGAGGGCTCGTCGCCGGCGACGATCACCACGCTGTAGCGGTAGTAGTCGCCCCAGCAGCGCAGGTAGACGGCGTCGTCGGTGCGGTCGACGACAGTGAGGCCGACCTGCTCCTCGTAGAAGCGCACGCTGGCCTCGACGTCGGGGGCGGTGATCGTCACGAACGAGAGGTGGGAGAGCAGCTTGATCATCGTTGATCCTTTCCGGGGACTCGGGCGGCCTCGACGTGCCGCGCTCCCCACTCTCGCGACCGCCGCGGCATCCGGGAACCTGATCTTCCCTATCGTCGGCATCAGCGGGAGTGATGCCCGCGGGCATCCACCGCATGGATGCACGGCATCGCGGAATCGTTCTGGCGGATCACCTCGCTCGGGGTCAG
This sequence comes from Rathayibacter sp. VKM Ac-2856, assembly GCF_013205055.1. Classification (GTDB taxonomy): domain Bacteria; phylum Actinomycetota; class Actinomycetes; order Actinomycetales; family Microbacteriaceae; genus Rathayibacter. The sequence continues at coordinate 250,109 of NZ_JABMLF010000001.1, read as the reverse complement.
AGTGAGGGAGCGGCGACGTCGCCGCAGGACCGGAAGGACCGTCACCGATGACGCTGCGACCCGAGGACGCCCACGTCCGCTTCGGCCTGGTGCGCTACCGCGCGACCGCCGGCACCACGACCGCCGCCCCTGGCACGACCACCACCCCCGGCACGACCGCCGCCGACACCGCCGACCTCGGCGTCGTCTCCGAGGGCCGCGTGCACCGCGTCGACCTCGCGCAGCTCGGCGCCGCCGACGTCAACGACGTCTTCGCCCGCTGGGCCGAGCTCGAGCAGGCGGTCCGCGCGATCCCCGGGCACTCCGAGGGCCTCGCCCTCGACGAGGTCGAGCTGCTCGCCCCGGTGCTCCCGCGCCAGCTGCTGCAGACCGGCGCCAACTACCGCACGCACGTGATCGGCCTCGTCGTCGGCCACCGCTCGCCGGACGACCCGCGCCCCGTCGAGCAGGTCCGCGAGGAGGCGGCCGCGATGATGGACGCCCGCGCCGCGCACGGCGAGCCCTACTTCTTCATCGGCCTGCCGCAGACCGTCGTCGCCGCCGACTCCGACCTGGTGCTGCCCGCCGCGAGCGAGCGCCACGACTGGGAGCTCGAGCTCGCCGTGATCATCGGCACCCCGGCGTTCCACGTCGCCCCCGAGGACGCGCTCGACCACGTCTGGGGATACACGATCGTCAACGACGTGAGCACCCGCGACCTGATCTTCCGCAAGGACATGCCCGAGATCGGCACCGACTGGTTCCGCGCGAAGAACTCGCCCGGCTTCAACCCGACCGGCCCGTTCGCCGTGCCCGCGTCCGAGTTCGGCGACGGCCCGTTCGAGCTGCGCCTCGACGTCAACGGCGAGACCATGCAGGACGCCGACACCGGCGATCTCCTCTTCGACATCCCGCGGCTGATCTCCGCCGCCTCGCAGACCATTCCACTGCTCCCCGGCGACCTGCTGCTCACCGGCAGCCCGGCCGGCAACGGCCAGGCCCGCGGGATCTTCCTGAAGGCGGGCGACCGCCTCGAGGGCTCGATCACCGGCCTCGGCACGCAGCGCTTCACCTGCGTGGCGGAGCAGCGATGACCACGCCGCCGCTTCCGACCACGCCGCCGACCGCGGCGACGCCGCCCACCCGCGACCCCGCCGCCCTCGACCGCAGCGACCCCGCCACCGAGGTCGCCCGCTCCGCCGAGGCGCACCGCAACTGGGGCCGCTGGGGCGAGGACGACCGGGTCGGAACCGCGAACCTGATCACCGACGAGCGCCGCCTCGCCGCGGCCCGCCTGGTCACCCGCGGCGCCGCGTTCAGCCTCGCCCAGCGCTTCGACTCGGAGGGCCCGCAGAACGGCTGGCGCCGGCGCACCAACCCCGTGCACACCATGCTCGACACGGGCCTGGACGCCGAGTTCGGCGACCAGGGCTTCCCGCACGGCATCGGCGGCGCGGACGACGTGGTCGCCATGCCGCTGCAGGCCTCGACGCAGTGGGACGGCCTCGGCCACATCTTCGACCGCGGCAAGGCCTGGAACGGCCGCGCCGCAGGGAAGGTCGTCACCAGCGAGGGCGATCGGCTGACCGGGATCGAGCACGTCAGTGCGCTCCTGAACGGCCGCGGCGTGCTGCTCGACGTCGGCAGCGCGATCGGCGAGGGCGGCGAGCTGCCCGACGGCTACGGCATCACCGTTGAAGACCTCGAGCGCACGATCGCCGCGCAGGGACCGAGCTCCGCGGTCGGCGAGGGCGACCTGCTCCTCGTCCGCACCGGGCGGCTGTCCCGCGCCGTGCGCGAGGGCTGGAACGGCTACGCGGGCGGACCGAGCGCGGGCCTCTCCTTCACCACCGCCGGCTGGCTCCGCGAGCGCGACGTCGCCGCCGTCGCCACCGACACCTGGGGCTTCGAGGTCCGGCCGAACGAGTTCGACGACGCCTTCCAGCCGCTGCACCAGGTCGCCATCCCGAACATGGGCCTCACCATCGGCGAGATGTGGGACCTCGACGCCCTCGCCGCCGACTGCCGCGCGGACGGCGTGTGGGAGTTCCTCCTCGTCGCCGCCCCGATTCCGTTCACGGGCGCCGTCGGGGCTCCGGTCAATCCGATCGCCCTGAAGTAGCTCCTCTTCTCCCGGCGCTCGTCGCCGCCATCTTCCGCATCAGCCCCACTTGAAGGAGCAGGCCATGCCCGCACTCTCCTCCGTCGGCATCGTCGGGGCCGGCTTCGCCGGTCTCGCCGCCGCGATCCTCCTGCGCGAGGGAGGGGTCGACGTCGACCTCCTCGACTCGCGCGACGGCCTCTCCGACATCGGATCCGGCATCACCATCCAGGGCAACGCCTGCCGCACCCTCGCCCGACTGGGCGTCTGGGACGAGGTGCTCTCGCGCTCCTACCCCGCGGACGTGCTCGGACTGCGCGCCCCCGATCCGCAGTCGACCGTGGTCGCGCTGATCCCTGACGCGAAGACCGGCGGCCCCGATTTCCCCGCGACGATCGGCATGTACCGGCCGGAGCTCGCGCGGATCCTGCTCGCCCGCGCCGAGGAGCTGGGCGCCCGGATTCGCTGGGGGACCCGCGTGGACGCGCTCGAGGACCACGGCGACGCCGTCTCGCTGCACTCGACCGCCGGCGGGGAGCGCGTCACCGACCGCTACGACCTCGTGATCGGCGCGGACGGCCTGCACTCCGCGGTCCGCTCGATGATCGGCATCGAGACGACGCCGCAGCGCAACGGCATGGGCATCTGGCGCGCCTTCGTGCCGCGCCCGGCCGAGGTCACCCACACCGACCTCGTCTACGGCGGCCCCTGCTACATCGCCGGCTACTGCCCGACCAGCGAGGACCGGATGTACGCGTACCTCGTCGAGGACGCGCAGGAGCGCCAGCTGCTCTCGCCCGAGGAGCAGGTCGCCACGATGAAGCAGCTCGCCCAGGCCTACCACGGCCCCTGGGACGAGGTGCGGGACAGCATCGACGACGACTCCCGGGTCAACTACACCTGGTTCACCAGCCACCTGATCGACGGCCCGTGGAACCGCGGCCGCGTGGTCGTCATCGGTGACGCCGCGCACAGCTGCCCGCCGACCGTCGCCCAGGGCGCCGCGATGGCGCTCGAGGACGCGCTCGTGCTCTCGGAGCTGCTGCTCGCCGCCGACACGGTCGACGACGCGGTCTTCACGGCCTTCACGGACCGCCGCCTCGACCGCGCCCGCCAGGTCGTCGAGGCCTCGGTGCAGCTCTGCGACTGGCTGTTCGCGCACGACCGCGACGCCGACGTCCCCGGGCTGATGCGCCGCGTCGCCGCCGTCGTGGGGCAGCCGGCATGAGCGTCGTCGACGTCCACGCCCACGTCCTGCTGCCCGGGCTGCAGGCCGCCGTCGCCGCCCGCGACCCCGAGGGCATCGCCGCCGCGCAGGCCCTCGAGGCGCGCCGCCAGGGTCCGGAGTCGCTGGCCGTCTCCGGCGGGATGATCCGCTCGCGGTTCGAGCGCCTCACCGTGCTCGAGCGCCGCCTCGCCGACATGGACGAGGCCGGCGTCGACGTGCAGATCGTCTCGCCGTCGCCCTCGCACTACTACCCCTGGGCCGACGCAAAGCTGGCCGCCTGGTCGGCGCGCGAGGCGAACCGCCTGGTCGCCGAGCTGGTCGCGCAGGCGCCCACGCGGCTCCGCGGGCTCGGCCTGGTCGCCGCGCAGCACCCCGAGCTCTGCGTCGAGCTGCTGGACGACGCCCTCGCGCAGGGCCTCGCCGGCGTCGAGATCTCGTCCACCGCGAACGGCGTCGAGCTGTCGGATCCGCGCCTCGATCCGTTCTGGGCCCGCGCGGCCGAGACCGGCGCCGTGCTGTTCCTGCACCCCTTCGGCTGCACCCTCGACGAGCGGATCGACCAGCACTACCTGTCAAACATCGTCGGCCAGCCTGCCGAGAACGCGATCGCGCTGTCGCACCTGATCTTCGGCGGCGTCCTCGACCGCTTCCCGGGCCTGCGGATCGTCGCCGCGCACGCCGGCGGCTACCTGCCCACCTCGATCGGCCGCAGTGACCACGGCTGGCGCGTGCGCCCCGAGGCCCGCTCGTGCGAGCACCCGCCGTCGAGCTATCTGCGCCGGCTGTGGTTCGACTCGCTGACCCACTCGCCGTCGCAGCTGCGCGCCCTCGTCGAGGTCGCCGGGGCGGACCGGGTGCTGCTCGGCTCGGACTACCCGTTCGACATGGGGGTCGAGGATCCGGTGGGGGCGGCGCGCGAGGCGCTGGAAGGTGCTGCCCTGGAGGCCGTGCTGGGCGGGAACGCCGCTGCGCTCTTCGGCGTCGAGGCGGTGGCGCCGTGAGGCTCGCGCGCTGGGTCGGGGCCGACGGGACGCCTGCGGAGGGACTCGTGGTCGAGGACCGCGTCGTCCCGTTCGTCGACGGACTGACCGTGCTGGAGGTGCTGCGCGGCGGACTGCCCGAGGCGCTGCGCCGCGGCGACGCCCTGGTGTCCGGGGCGGGGGAGGAGCTGTCGGCCGTCCGCCTGCGCACCCCGCTCGATCCGCCGAGCATCCGCGACTTCGTGGCCTTCGAGGAGCACGTCGAGGGCGTCGTCCGCAGCGTGGACTCGTCCGAGGGCGTGGTGCCCGAGTGGTACGAGGCGCCGACCTTCTACTTCACCAACCCGCACACCGTGCTCGCGACCGGCGAGCAGCTCGTCCCGCCGGCGACCGAGCGCCTCGACTTCGAGCTCGAGGTCGCCGCCGTGATCGGCGGGACGGGCCCGTCGCGCTCCCTCGACGCGGCCGCGGCCCACGAGCGGATCTTCGGCTACGCGGTCTTCAACGACTGGTCCGCCCGCGACATCCAGGCCCGCGAGATGAAGGTGCGGCTGGGGCCGTGCAAGGGGAAGGACTTCGGGAGCACGCTCGGGCCGTGGATCACGACCGCGGACGAGGTCGCGGGGCGGCACGACGCCGACGGCTTCCTGGACCTGACGATGACCGTTGTCGTGAACGGGGTCGAGATCGGCCGGGACACGCTCGCGGACATGGGCTGGCCCTTCGCGGAGCTGGTGGCGTACGCGTCCCGCGACTCGCGGCTGGTGGCGGGCGACGTGCTCGGGTCGGGGACGGCCGGCACGGGCTGCCTGGCGGAGCTGTGGGGACGGGCGGGGGAGCTGACGCCCCCGCCGCTGACATCCGGCGACGAGGTCACGATGACGGTCGAGGGCCTGGGCACGATCTCGACGGTAGTCGGCACGCCGCTCACGGTGCCGCCGCTCGTGCGCGCCCGCCCGCGCCCCGGCTCACCGGCCGCACGCGCCCGCCGGAGCTGACCCGCGCTCCTGCGCTCCGGGCGACCTCGCCACTGGCCCATTTCTGCTGCTATTCAGGCATCAGAGCAACGGAGACTGTCCAATCGAGGAGTATCGACATCCGCAGCGGCGACGAATGGACGCTGGTCCCGCTCCGCTCGGCTGATTCGTAGTGCCCCGCGCCGGCGCCCCGGAGCCAATGACCATCCGTATGTCGGCCAGGGGTGGAGCGACGTTCGCGGCCCAGGCCTGCTTCGGCACGCTGCTGGCGTTGACGACCATCCGCATGTGCAATAGCAAGAGCACGAGCCGGTGCAACTCCGTCGCACCCTCTGGCACATCCCGTGCCGTCGGCGTTGCCTCGCCGCCGAGCTGCCACGGCATGACGTTCCGTACCAGCGTGCGATTTTACGGCCCGACTCGTCATGTGGCGACCGCAGCGTGGCAGCAGCCGGATCTTCGTTGTCGACAGAGGACATGACGAGCCGCGGAACGCCGCAAACAGCGGAGGTTGACTGCGTTCGAGTAAGTGAGGAGTCGAGGTAAGCCGAAGAGTCGCGCCTTGAGCGCATGTTGAGCGAAGTTCATTCTGCGATTGCAGTTTTAGCGCCCGCGAGACTTGCTATGCATACGAGACGTTGTGATCATCGTAGACACAGCAAGGTCTATTCTTGGTGCGGCCGCCGGTCGTCAGACACCCAAAATGGGCTTTAGCATCTGGTCGATATGAGAAAAACCAACAATGAGCAGTCGGCTTTATCTTCCACCGATCAAAGTAATGAACAAAGGATGTTCAATTGGTAACAAAGTCGACAAAAACTAAGAAATGGAATGCTTGGGCGGGAACACGCCGCGATTTGCGACTACTACTTGAGTCGATCGACAAGGCAATTGAACCCGCAGTGAAGCGTTTGGTTGAGGCAGATCAACGTTGGCCGGCAGAGCGTCTAGCGAGCGCCGAAAATGATCTTGTCCGTGCGACGAGAGAGCTTGAGTCAGTTGAACAACGCGTCACCGAAGCAACCGAGGAGTACGACTCGGACGATGCTGGTGCGACGGTCCCCCCAATACTTGCGTACATGCGCAAGGAAGTTATCGAATCGACGAAAGGAGTTAAAGCCAAGCGCGTTCAGGTGACTGACGCACAGCAGGCCCTCGAGGATGCGGGCACTTTGGCTACCGAAAAGTATTCCATTGGTGTGAGAATGTATACGCCTACCGGAAGCGTAGAGCATCGCGGTGACGTAGAAATGCTCGCGGGTAAGTTTGACTCACGGACTCTTGGGAGTTTTGTCATCACAGGCCCAGATGCTTACGGCAGTGATGAGAAAATAATCGTAACAGTCACGCGCTCCGAACTTCAACTATCCGTAGGAGGTCCTGAAGACTGGACGACATCGACGTTTGCGTCCATCTCTGAGGAAATTTCCAAATCCGTGGCGTGGTGGAGCCGCATTCGAGGAATCTGGGGTTCTATGGCGACGGTTCTGGCCACATCGATTTTAGGCGCTACCGCCCTGCATGCTGTCGCTCCCGATAGTGAATCTGGGCTGATCCTTACTATCGCAATTTGGCTAGTCGTTCTGACTTCGGGAGTCTGGGGTCAGTTCATCATTAGACGGATAGTCCCCACATTTGAGGTAACGGACGGCGGGTCAAAGCCGAAGGGGGCTGCGGCACTCGGCGTTCTGGGAGTGCTATTGCTTGAAATAGTTGTCGGTGTTCTGATAAATGTCTATGTCTAATGGCTAGCAAACCGCACTTGAGATTTACGTCGCTGAAACGAAAAGTATTCGTCGTGATTCCGCTGCGATTAGCTAAATGCGGGTCAAGGCGACCAATCGGGTGACTATCAGCATGCGTCGAAACGTCATATAGAACTGAGTAGGATTCAGGCGAGACGCAACGTCTAAATTGCACTGCAGTACGTACCAGAGCTCTCGGCGGCAGAGTTCGGAGCCAGCTTCAGCTAGTGTAGATCCGTGATCGAAGCGCAAAAGCAAGAATCTTTCGTATATTTCGACGGCGACGATGTTGGCGCAAAGATCGAGCTTTGTCTTCTGAGTGATGATGTTGAAGCAGCAGCCGCAATCAGCACCAGTGTTTCGGACGCTCGCATGGAACTCTCTAGGAAGCTACAAGTTCGGTTCGATGCCGAACTCATTTTTTCTGCTGGCGATGAAGTCCTCGCTCGGCTTTCTGAGATCGTGGATAACGATATATTCGATCAACTTCGCTTAGCCTTTGCGGCTCGGTCTGGAATAAGTATCTCTTGCGGGGTCGGGCGAAGTGCGAGCGAAGCTTCGCTTAATCTGCGACTCGCAAAGCTGCAAGGAAAAAATCAAACCTTTGGCGGACGAGATGTATGAAAAGCTCGTAATTTTGGCAAGCTCACAGAGACCAGACGTCTATTTCAACATAATCGCGCATAATGCGCTTCTGGGTGTAAGAGAGTATGTGATTGCGACGATCAGCGGGAGTCATGGGCAAACTTCTGCAGAGCGAGCTACAGAACTACAAATTGATCTGACCTCCTTCGTAGCCGCCTTGAAGGACTCGCGGTACCTTGCCGCGTCTGATGCCACTGTAGAGCCCTCTGCTCTGAAACGACCGAGTAGAATGAGTAAGTTTTTCCGCAAGATCGAGTGGGGATCATTAGAATTTACTTTCATCTCGGTCGAGCAAGACGATCTCGAAGGCTTTCTTCGAAAATACTGGTCGGACCGCACAGCGTTTGACGTCACGGCGTGCAAGAATACTGCGTTAGCTGGGGCCGTCGCGTGGATTGTTTCACGAGGTGGTTGTCCCATCTATTCCTTAGAGATGTTGAAAAATCTCAGCTTCGGCGAGGAGGATCTCTTACCGAATCTTGAAGTTCAGGATTTTCAATACATCGATCTTTCGCACTCTCGGTTGATTCGAGGAGCCACTCGTAGAATCAACAAAGGAACAATACATCGGCGCCGATTTTGGATCATATCGGCTGGGAGCGCGGTTGCAATCGGTAGCGTAACCTACTTCGCCCCTGAGCAGTTTGCATCATCGGTTTTGGCCGCTGCCGCTTCGCTCGCGACGATCATCTCTACAGTTGCCGTTCTTGTGCGAAACCCCGACCAGTAAAGCCACTTCATGTCTGCTGCAGCGCACAAAGGTCGCCGCAATCTCTGTCCCGTAGAAAAATTCACTTCAGTGCATCAGGCGTTATTAATAGCGTCATCACTCGCCGTCGACGCTCCGGCCGTGCCGCCGGAACTGCTGCCGCATCCACTGGTGGCCCGGGTCGTCGTTGTGCATCGGGTGCCACCAGAGCGCGCCGGAGAGGCGCAGCGCGTCGAACGGCAGGGGCAGCACGCGCAGGTCGCCGGCGGCGAGCATCCGGTCCGCCAGCCGCTTCTGCACGATGCCGATGCGGTCGGTCCCGACGATGAAGTACGGCAGCGCCAGGAAGCCCTCGACCACCACGTCCACGCGCGGCTCGATGCCGATGGTCTCCAGCTGCCGGGACGCCGCGGTGAAGGCGCTGCGCGTCTTGTAGGTGAACACCCACGGCAGCCGGTGCAGGTCCTCCAGCGTCAGAGCCTCGCCGACGGTGTCGTTGCCCGACCAGATCACGGCCAGCCAGTCGTCCTCGTAGAGGTCCATCGAGGGCAGGTCGCTCGCGAAGCCGCGGGGGAGGAGCATCCCGTCGACGTTGCGGAGGGTGTTCATCGGGTCCTCGACGATCGCCGGGTTGTGCAGGGCGAAGCGGAAGCGGACCTGCGGGGCGCTCTCGCGGACGGCGAGGGAGACGCAGCTGCCGACGATGGCGAACGCGTAGTCGGAGCCGTAGAGGCTGAACTCGCGCGAGGAGGTCGCGGGGTCGAAGAGGGCGGCGGTCGAGAAGACCGAGCGGGTCGCCTCGAGCGCCGAGCTGGTCTGATCGATCAGGCGGATCGCGAGGGGAGTCAACCGGTAGGTGTTGCCGACGCGGGTGAGGATCTCGTCGTCGAAGTGGATCCGCAGCCGCGCGAGGGAGGCGCTCACCGCCGGCTGGCTGAGGCCAAGACTCTGGGCGGCGCGGGTGACGCTGCGCTCGGAGAGCAGGGCGTCGAGCACCACCAGCAGGTTCATGTCGGGGCGCGGACTCATCCGCCCGGTGCTCATGCGCGCACGTCCGGTGCCCACGATCGGGTGCTCACGATTCCTCCTCGGGGCGCATCGATGCGCCGAGCCCACGGTAGCGCGGGGTTCCTCCCGCGGGCGTCGCGCCGGTCCCGCGCCCCGGACGGAGCGGACGGGGCCGGGAGGACGGCGGCGGCGAGCCCGTGCGCATCCACCGGGCGGAAGCGCGTCATCACCGATCGCGTCTTCGCAGGAGCTCCGCATCTGACGAGGATGAGGGGAGCCCAGCTCGACCGGAGGATCGCCGATGATCACCACCCACCCCCGCCGCGCCGTCGTGGTCGGCTACGCCCGCACCCCGTTCGCCCGGTACCTCGGCCGCTTCGCCGCGCTGCCGGCGACCGCGCTCGGAGCGCACGCCGTCTCGGCCGCGCTCGAGCGCTCCGGCGTCGCGCCCGAGGACGTCGAGGTCGTGCTGATGGGCCAGGTGCTGCAGGCCGGCGCCGGGCAGAATCCGGCGCGGCAGACCGCCCGGGGCGCGGGGATCCCGCTGCACGTCCCGGCGATGACGCTCAACGCCGTCTGTCTCTCCGGGGCGGAGGCGGTGGCGGACGCCGCGCGGCGGATCGTGCTCGGCGAGGTCGACGTCGCGGTGGCCGGCGGGCAGGAGTCGATGTCGCTCGCCCCGCACGTCTGGACGGGCTCGCGGCAGGGCCGCCGCTTCGGCGAGGTCACGATGCTCGACACGATGGAGCACGACGGCCTGAGCGACGCGTTCGAGCGCCGCTCGATGGGCGCCTCCACGGAGGAGGAGAACGGCCGCCTCGGTCTCGGCCGCGCCGAGCAGGACGCCTTCGCCGCCGCCTCGCACTCGCGCGCCGCCGCCGCCGCGGACGTGCTGGCCGAGGAGATCGCGCCGGTGACCACCCCGGGCCGGGACGCCTCCGTGGTCGCCGCAGACGACGGAGTCCGTCCCGAGACCACCGCCGAGCGCCTCGCAGCGCTCCGCCCCGCCTTCGCCGCCGACGGCACGATCACGGCCGGCAACTCCTCGCAGATCACCGACGGTGCCGCGGCCCTCGTGCTGATGGAGGAGGGGGAGGCGCGCCGCCGCGGACTCCGCCCGCTGGCCCGGATCGAGGCGGCCGCGATGGTCGCCGGGCCGGGGCTCACGCTGCACTCGCAGCCCTCGGCCGCGATTCTCCGCGCGCTGGAGCGGACGCCGTGGGGAGCCGCCAACCTCGCCGCGGTCGAGATCAACGAGGCGTTCGCGGCGGTGGCGGTGCAGTCGGCCGCCGACCTCGGCGTCGATCCGGCGATCGTGAATCCGCACGGGGGAGCGATCGCGCTCGGCCACCCGATCGGCGCGTCCGGCGCGCGCATCGTCGGGCACCTCGCCCGGCGGCTCGCGGCGCTCGGGCCGGGTTCGGTCGGCGCGGCGGGCATCTGCGGCGGCGGAGGGCAGGGCTCGGCGCTCGTCCTCTCCGCGGTGGGCTGAGCCGTGGCCGCGCCGATCTCGGTCGCGGGCCGGCTGCTGTCGATCCTGGACGTCTTCGCGCAGCCGGACGCGCGCGCCTCGCTCTGCCTGTCGGAGATCGCGGAGCGCGCGGAGCTGCCGGTGTCGACCACGCACCGGATGCTCGCGGAGCTCGTCGAGTGGGGCGGGCTGGTCCGCCGCGACGACGGACGGTACACGCTGGGCCTGCGGCTCTGGGAGCTGGGGACGCGGGTGCCGGCGACGCGGTCGCTGCGGGCGATCGCGCTGCCGTTCCTCGAGGACCTCTACGAGGCGACGCATCAGCACGTGCACCTCGCGGTGCTCGACGGAGCGGAGGCGCTCTACATCGAGAAGCTGTCGGCGCACCGGGCCGTGCCGGTGGTGTCGAGCGTCGGGGCGCGGCTGCCGCTGCACTGCACCGGCGTCGGGCTGGTGCTGCTCGCGCACGCGCCCGCCGACGACCTGGACGCGTACGTCGCGCGGGATCTGCCGCGCTTCCTGCCGCGGACGGTGACCTCGCCGGCGGCCCTGCGGCGGCGGCTCGCGGAGATCCGGCTGAGCGGCGTCGCGCACTCGTCGGAGGAGATGACGGCGGGGACGAGCTCGATCGCCGCCCCGGTCCGCGACCGCGCCTCCCGCGTGGTCGCCGCGCTGTCGATCGTCACCGGCTCGGAGCCGCGGCAGGGCGACCTGCTCGAGCGCGAGGTGCGCGCCGCGGCGGCCGGGGTGAGCCGCGCGCTGGGGTACCGCCGGTCGGTGGTCGCGTGAGCGACGCTCCTCCCCAGGGCGGGGATCGCGAGTCCTTTCCACTGAGTGGAAGCAGCGCTCCCCGCGGGGCCGCCGGTGCGGAGCATGGTGGTGTCCCTGTCACCGTCGCGAGGAACCCCGTGCCCACTCACTCCACTCAGGTCGCCGTCATCGGCGCCGGGCCCGCGGGCCTGCTCCTCAGCTGGGCGCTCCGCCGCGCCGGCATCGACTCGGTCGTCCTCGAGAACCGCTCGCGCGACTACGTGCTGTCGCGGATCCGCGCCGGCGTCCTCGAGCAGAGCTCGGTCGATGTGCTCACCGGCCTCGGCCTGGGCGAGCGGATCGCGAGCGACGGGATGCGCCACCGCGGCATCTACCTCCAGGGCCCCGACGCGCAGGGGGTCAGCCGGCGCCACCACGTCGACTTCGAGGAGCTGATCGGCCGGACGGTCACCGTCTACGGGCAGCAGGAGGTCGTCAAGGACCTGATCGCCGCGCACGAGGCCGAGGGGACCGACATCCGCTACGGCGTCTCCGACGTCGAGCTGCACGACCTCGACGGCGAGCACCCCGTGGTGACCTACTCCCTCGACGGGCAGGAGCAGCGCCTCGAGGCGGAGTACGTCGTCGGCGCCGACGGCTTCCACGGCATCAGCAGGCCCAGCATCCCCGAGCGCGCCGACCTCGACCGGAGCTACCCCTACGCCTGGCTCGGCGTCCTCGCGGACGTCGCGCCGTCGACCGACGAGCTGATCTACGCCCTGCACGCCGACGGCTTCGCGATGCACTCGATGCGCAGCGGCTCGGTCTCGCGGCTCTACCTCCAGGTCGACCCCGACGACGACATCTCCGCGTGGCCCGACGAGCGGATCTGGGCGGCGCTGCAGACGCGCCTGGGCGTCGAGGGCTGGACGCTGCAGGAGGGGCCGATCACCGAGAAGTCGATCACGCCGATGCGCAGCTTCGTCTCGTCGCGGCTCGCGCACGGCAGGCTGTTCCTCGTCGGCGACGCGGGGCACATCGTGCCGCCGACCGGTGCGAAGGGGCTCAACTCGGCGATCGCCGACGTCGTGCTGCTGGTGCGCGGGCTGATCGCCGCGGCCGGGGGCGACTCCGCGCTCCTCGACGGCTACGAGGCCGCGGCGCTCTCGCGGCAGTGGCGGGTCCAGCAGTTCTCCGTCTGGATGACCGAGCTGCTGCACCGCCCGCCGGTCACCGTGAGCGGCGAGTTCGACTTCCACGCGCAGCTCGGCCGGCTCGACTACGTCGTCGACTCGGTGCACGCCCGACGCTCGCTCGCCGAGCAGTACACGGGGCTCCCGCTGTGAGCGCGCCGCTCGGCCAGGCCGAGATCTCCGCCGAGATCGCCGAGGTGCAGGAGGACGCGCGCCGCCTGGTCCTCGGGGGCGGAGCGCCCGAGCTGCACCCGCGCCGCGACTACCCGCCGTACCGCAGCACGACGCTGCGGCACCCGACCCACGAGCTCGTGCGCGCCGACCCGGAGGAGATCGAGCTGACCTCGCCCGCCTTCGGCCACACCGACGTCGACGAGTACGAGAGCGACCTCACCATCCAGCACACCGGCGAGCCGCTGGGCGAGCGGATCACGGTGTCGGGTCGCGTGCTCGACGGCGACGGCCGCCCCGTGGCCGGCCAGCTCGTCGAGCTGTGGCAGGCGAACGCGTCGGGGCGCTACGTGCACAAGCGCGACAAGCACCCGGCCCCGCTCGATCCGAACTTCACCGGGGTCGGCCGGCTGATCACCGGCGCCGACGGCGGCTACCGCTTCACGACGATCAAGCCGGGCGCCTACCCGTGGCGCAACCACCGCAACGCCTGGCGCCCCGCGCACATCCACTTCTCCTTCTTCGGCACCGCGTTCACCCAGCGGCTGATCACGCAGATGTACTTCCCCGGCGATCCGCTGTTTCCGCTCGACCCGATCCTGCAGTCGATCGCCGACCCGGCCGCGCGCGAGCGGCTGGTCGGCGCCTACGACCACGACAGCAGCACGCCCGAGTTCTCGCTCGGCTACCGCTGGGACGTCGTGCTCACCGGCTCTCGGGCGACCCCGCTCGAGGCGGAGGACGAGCATGTCTGAGCCGCGACCCCTCGTGCAGACGCCGTCGCAGACCGTCGGTCCGTTCTTCGGCTACGCCCTTCCGTACGAGGGCGGGCCGGACCTGGTCGCGCCGTCGCACCCGGCCGCGATCCGCTTCCGGGGCACGATCACCGACGGCGCGGGGGAGCCCGTGCCCGACGCGGTCGTCGAGATCTGGCAACGCGACGCGACGGGGAGCATCGCCCGCGCGAAGGGGAGCCTCCTCCGCGACGGCATCGCCTTCACCGGCTTCGGGCGCACCGCGACGACGCGCGCCGGCGACTACGCCTTCACCACGGTGCGGCCGGGGGCCCCGGAGGGGACCGTGCCGTTCATCGTCGTCACCGTCTTCGCCCGCGGGGTCACCCACCACCTGAGCACCCGCGCGTACTTCGCGGGGGAGGGCGCCCACGATCCGCTCCTGCGCTCGGTCGACCCGGCCCGGCGGGGCACCCTGCTCGTCGTCGAGGAGGGCGCCTCGACCGGCGTCCCGGTCGTGCGCTTCGACATCCGACTCCAGGGCGACGGCGAGACCGTCTTCCTCGACCTGACCGGCGGACTCGATGGCTGAGCGGCGGAGCCTGGTCGACCCGCTCGCCGCACCGGAGATCCGCGCTCTGACCGGTGACGAGGCCCTGCTCGGCGCGATGATCGACGCCGAGCTCGCCCTCGTCGCCGCGCTGGCCGCCGAGGGCGTCGTGACCACCGACCTCTCCGCGCACGCGGACGCCATCCGCGCCGCCGTCATCGACCAGCTCGAGGCGATCGCCGACGAGGCGCGCGCGGGCGGCAACCCGGTCATCCCGCTCGTCCCGCGCCTGCGCCGCGCCGCCGAGGACGCCGTGCACGGCTCCGGCGACGCCGTCCACCTGGGGGCGACCAGCCAGGACATCGTCGACACCGCGGTCATGGTCCGCGCCGCCGCCGTCCTCGAGCGCCTCGACGCCGAGCTCGTCCGGCTCGGCTCGGCCCTCGCAGACCTCGCCGACGCGCACCGCGGCACCACGATGGTCGGCCGCACCCTCGGGCAGCACGCCGCGCCCACCGTCTACGGGGCGGTGGCGGCGGAGCGGCTGGGGGCCGTCACCTCGGCGCTCGCCGCGGTCCGCCGCGTCCGGGCGTCGCTGCCCGCGCAGCTCGGCGGAGCGGTCGGCACGCTCGCCACACTGGTCACGGTCGTCGGCGAGCGGTCCGGCGCGGCCGACGCCGTCGAGCGCACGCTGCGGATCGTCGCCGGCTACTCCGCCCGGCTCGGGCTCCGCTCTCCGGTCGCTGTCTGGCACACCGACCGCACCCCGGTGGTCGAGCTCGCCTCCGCCCTCGGCCTCGCCGCCGGAGCCGCCGGGGCCGTCGCGCTCGACGTCACCGTGCTCGCGCGCACCGAGACCGCCGAGCTGGCCGAGCGGCTCGGCGAGGGCGAGGGAGGCTCGTCCGCCATGCCGCACAAGCGCAACCCCATCGGCGCGGTGCTCGTCGTCGCGGCCGCCCGGCAGGTGCCGGGACTCGTCGGCGCGCTCTACTCCGCACTCGCCGCGGAGGACCAGCGCCCGAGCGGCGCCTGGCACGCCGAGTGGCGGCCGCTGCAGCAGCTGCAGGAGGTGGCGCTCGGCGCCGTCACGGGCGCCGCGGACCTCGCCGCCTCGCTGGAGGTGCGCGCCGAGGCGATGCGCGAGCAGCTCGTCGCCGGCGACGGCTCCGCCTTCAGCGAGGACGTCGCCGCGCTGCTCGGCGAGCGACTCGGCCGGACGGAGGCGTTCGCGCTGCTCGGCCGCGCCTCCCGCGAGAGCACGGCGACCGGCCGCCCCCTCCGCGTCGTCGTCTCCGGTCTGCTCGGCCCGCTCGGCGACGACGCCCTGCAGGAGCGCGTCGCCCGCGCCTTCGAGCCGTCGCCCTCGCCCGGAGTGACGGGGCCCTGGATCGACGCGGCGATCGCCCGCTTCACCGCGGTCCGCGACTCCGCGACCACCGACTCCACGACCACCACCGACCGAGAGGACGCCCGATGACCGTCCCTGTGCTCGCGGGCCTCACCACCGCGACGACGTCCGCCCGCGCCGACCCGCCGCTGCTCGTGCTCGGCCCCTCGCTCGGCACCACGACGCGGCTCTGGGAGGCCTGCCTCCCCGAGCTCGCGCGCGACTTCCGCGTGCTGCGCTTCGATCTGCCCGGCCACGGCCGGAGCCCCGCGACGACCGACCCCTTCTCGATCGCGGAGCTCGCCCGCGCAGTGCTCGTCCTCGTCGATGCGGCCGGCGGCGGCGCCTTCCACTACTCCGGGATCTCGCTCGGCGGGGCGATCGGCCTCCAGCTCGCGGTCGATGCTCCCGAGCGGGTCGCCTCGCTCGCCGTCGTCTGCTCCGCGCCCCGCATCGGCTCGCCGGAGGGCTGGGCCGAGCGGGCCGCCCGCGCGCGGAGCACCGGCACCGCCTCGCTGGTGACGCTGAGCGCCGAGCGCTGGTTCGCCCCCGACTTCCTCCGCCGCGACCCGGACGCCGCCGGCGCCGCACTCGGCGAGCTGGTCGACGTCGACGACGAGTCCTACGCCTTCTGCTGCGAGGCGCTCGGCGCTCCGGGCGACCGCGCTCTCGCGAGCGATGTGCTCCTGGTGGCGGGCGAGCTGGACCTCGCGATGCCCGCCGCGAGCATCCGCGAGCAGGCCGCGGCGATGCCCCGCGCCCGCGTCGAGGTGCTGGAGGGCGTCGCCCACCTGCCCGGCTACGAGGCCCCCGCGCGGCTGAGCGCTCTGATCATCGGCAACGCCTCGGCGGGCACGACGACCCGGCGGGCCGTCCTCGGCGATGCCCACGTCGATGCCGCGTCCGCGCGCATCACCCCCGAGACCGCGGACTTCCAGGAGTTCCTCACCCGCTACGCCTGGGGCGAGGTCTGGACCCGGCCCGGACTCGGACGGCGCGAGCGCAGCATCATCACGCTCGCCGCGCTGGTGAGCCTGCGCGCCGAGGACGAGATCCCGATGCACCTGCGCGGCGCACTGCGCAACGGCGTCACCCGCGCCGAGATCGCGGAGGTGCTGCTGCACACCGCGCTCTACGCCGGGCTGCCGGCCGCCAACGCGGCGTTCGCGCGCCTGCGCGAGGTGCTCGCCGACCTCGACGCCGCGGAGCCGGGTCCCGCGCCGCGAGCGACCCCCACGACCACGCACGACGACGAAGCAGGGGACGGACGATGACGGTGGACAAGAGCCGAGCGAGCGCGGCGGAGGCCGTGGCCGACATCCCGGACGGCGCGTCGATCGCGGTGGGCGGGTTCGGCCTGGTCGGCGTGCCGATCGTGCTCATCCGCGCGCTGCTCGCGCAGGGCACCCGGGGCCTCTCGGTGGTCTCGAACAACTGCGGCGTGGACGGCTGGGGGCTGGGCGAGCTCCTCGCCGCGGGCCGGATCGACCGGGTCACCGCGTCCTACATCGGCGAGAACAAGGACTTCGCCCGCCGCTACCTCGGCGGCGAGCTCGAGGTCGAGCTGACCCCGCAGGGCACGCTCGCCGAGCGCCTCCGCGCCGGCGGCAGCGGCATCCCCGCCTTCTTCACCGCGAGCGGCGTCGGCACGATGGTCGCCGAGGGCGGGCTGCCCTGGCGCTACGGCGCGGACGGCAGCGTCGTCGTCCGCAGCGACCCGAAGGAGGTGCGCGTCTTCGACTCGCTGGGGACGCCGACGCAGTACGTGCTCGAGGAGGCGATCGTCACCGATTTCGCCCTCGTCCGCGCCGCCCGGGGCGACCGGCACGGCAACCTCGTCTTCGCCCGGTCGGCGCGCAACTTCAACCCGCCGGCCGCGATGGCGGGCCGGCTGACGATCGCGGAGGTCGACGAGCTCGTCGAGCCGGGCGAGCTCGACCCCGACGACATCCATCTGCCCGGCATCTACGTCGACCGGATCGTGCAGCTCTCCGCCGAGGAGGCCGCCGATCTGCCCATCGAGAAGCGCACCGTGCGCAGCCGCACCCCGCGAGAGGAGACCCGCGCATGATTCCGCTGACCCGCGACGAGATGGCCGCCCGAGCCGCGCTCGAGCTCACCGACGGCGCCTACGTCAACCTCGGCATCGGCCTGCCGACCCTCATCCCCAACCACATCCCCGACGGGGTGTCGGTGATCCTGCACTCCGAGAACGGCGTGCTCGGCGTCGGCCCCTACCCCTGGGAGGGCGAGGAGGACCCGACCCTGATCAACGCGGGCAAGGAGACGATCACGGTGAACGCCGGCGCCAGCTACTTCGACTCGGCGCAGAGCTTCGCGATGATCCGCAGCGGTCGCGTCGACGTCGCCGTGCTCGGCGCGATGCAGGTCTCGGTGCACGGCGACATCGCCAACTGGGCGGTGCCCGGCCGGATGGTCAAGGGCATGGGCGGCGCGATGGACCTCGTCCACGGCGCCGACCGGGTGATCGTGCTGATGGAGCACGTGACGAAGACCGGCGAGCACAAGATCGTGCCCGAGTGCCTCCTCCCGCTCACCGGCCGGCGGGTCGTCGACCGGATCATCACCGACCTCGCCGTCATCGACGTCACGGAGGAGGGCCTCGTCCTGCGCGAGACCGCGCCGGGCGTCTCGGTGGCCGAGGTCCAGGAGGCGACCGGCGTCGCGCTGATCGTCGCCGTCGCGGAGCCGGCGCTATGACGCAGCTGCGCGAGGTCGTCGTCTGCGAGCCGCTGCGCACCCCGATCGGGCGCTTCGGCGGCGGGCTGCGGAGCGTCGCCCCCGCCGAGCTCGCCGCCACCGTGCTGCGCGCGCTCGTCCAGCGAGCGGGCCTCGACGGGGGAGACGTCGACGACGTCATCCTCGGCCAGGGCTACCCGACGGCCGAGGCCCCGCCGATCGGCCGCGTCGCCGCCCTCGACGCGGGCCTCCCCGTGACGGTCGGCGGATCGCAGGTCGACCGGCGCTGCGGCTCGGGCCTCCAGGCCGTCCTCGACGCGGCGATGCAGATCCAGACGGGCGTCAGCGAGCTCTGCCTGGCGGGCGGCGTCGACTCGATGAGCCGGGCGCCCCTCTACACGGTCGACGGCCGCTGGGGCGTCCCGGGCACCGGCGGCCTGCAGCTGCACGACGCGCTCGGCCGCGGCCGCGAGACCGCCGGCGGCCGCGAGCACCCCGTTCCCGGCGGGATGATCGAGACGGCCGAGAACCTCCGCCGCGAGTACGGCATCCCGCGCGAGGAGCAGGACGCCCTCGCGCTGCGCTCGCACCGTCGGGCCGTCGCCGCGACCGAGGCGGGGCTGTTCCGCGACGAGATCGTCCCGGTGTCCGTCCCCGGGCGCCGCGGGGCCGTCACCCTGATCGATCAGGACGAGGGCCCGCGCGCCGACACCACGCTCGAGGCCCTCGCCCGGCTCGCCCCGGTCCGCCGCGACCTCGACGACGCGGCCACGGTCACCGCCGGCAACGCCTCCGGCCAGAACGACGCTGCGGCCGCCTGCATCGTGACGACCCCCGAGCGCGCCGCCGAGCTCGGCCTGCGCCCGCTGGTCCGGCTCGTCTCGTGGGCCCGCGCCGGCGTCGAGCCCGCACGGATGGGCATCGCCCCCGTCGCCGCGACCGCCCGCGCGCTCGAGCGCGCCGGCCTCACCCTCGCCGACATGGACCTGATCGAGCTCAACGAGGCCTTCGCCGCGCAGGTGCTCGCGGTCGGCCGCGAGTGGGGCTTCAGGGACGAGGACTGGGAGCGGACCAACGCCCTCGGCTCCGGCATCTCGCTCGGCCACCCCGTCGGCGCCACCGGCGCCCGGATGCTCGCCACCGGCTCCCGCCACCTCGCCCGCACCGGCGGCCGCCACCTGCTCGAGACGATGTGCATCGGCGGCGGTCAGGGACTCGCCGCCGTCTGGGCGGCCTGCGAGTAGCCGCCCCGCCCCCGCCCGCCGTCACCCCGCCGTCACCCCGCCGCCGCGCTCCGCTCCCGGCGGAGCGACCACACGTTCCGGCTCGCCGAGCGCTCGTACTCGAACGTCGTCACGAGGGCCTGGATGAGCGCGAGCCCGCGCCCGGACTCGGCGAGGGCGTCGGGCATCTCCCGCGGCGCGGTGTCGATGCCCGGCGGGTCGGCGGTGTCGACGAGGAGCGCGCGCAGCGACACCTCGTCGACGGTGACGCCGAGGGTGCAGACGATCGTCGTCGGCGAGGAGGCGTGCTGCAGCACGTTGCCGGCGAGCTCGACGACGGCGGTCTCGAACGCGAAGCGGTCCATCGCCTCGACGTCCGGCCGCTCCGCCCACAGCTCGGCGAGCATCGAGTGCACGACGTCGACGGTGTCGGGAGGACTGCGAAACAGGACGCTGCGGTCAGTCACGGTACGCGTCGCCGGCCGTGTCGAACCGGGCGAGCACGCGATCCAGGTTGGAGAGCTGCAGCACCATCATCACCTGGGCGCTGGGCGCGGCGATCCGCAGGTCCCCGCCGGCCTGCCGGGCGGTCTTGAGGCACGCGACGAGCGCGCCGAGCCCGGAGGAGTCGAGGAAGTCGACGGCGGCGAGGTCGACGACGATGCGGGCGCCGCCCTCCTCGATCGAGCGGCGGACGGTGTCGCGCAGCAGCGGCGCGGCGACCATGTTGAGCCGGCCCGACGCCGTGACGACGGTGACGTCCGGGTCGATCCTCGCGGTGGTGAACGTCATGCGTGCTCCTTCTGTGCGACGGGGGAGGGTGCGGCGTCGAAGCCGCGGAAGGCGACGGCGCGGAAGAGGACGCTGAGCACGACCAGGTCGAACACCGCCCAGGCGATGTTGACCCCGGTGCCGATCAGCTGCGCCCCGTCGACGACGAGGTGGATCACGCCGACGACGACGGCCACGACGAGCAGGATCATCACGACCAGCTGCACGCGGATGAGCCGCCACGGGATCGCGGTCGACTCCTGCCGGGTCTTCGGCGTCACCGCGAAGCCGAGCGGGATGCGCAGCAGCACGTTGTTCACCGCCGTCGAGCAGGCCTCGATCCAGACGGGGAACAGCGCGAGGCTGTACTGCTGCCCGCGCCAGGTCGGCGTGCCCTTCGCCGCCACCAGGAAGAGTAGCTGGTTGATGATCATGAAGGGGATGAAGCGCACGAAGAAGTCGGCGGCGAGCGAGTCGACGGGCAGGATGCCCAGCACCAGGAAGACGATCGGCGCCGCGAAGTAGACGACGGCCGCGTAGCCGCTGAGGTAGCTCCACATCGTCGCGAAGTACATCAGGCGCTGCGGGATGCTGAGCGCGCGCTGCAGCAGCGGGTTCTCGCGGAGGAACACCTGCATCGTGCCCTGCGCCCAGCGCAGCCGCTGCGTGAGCATCGTCCCGACGTCCTCCGGCGCGAGGCCGTCGGCCAGCAGCTCGTGGTGGTAGACGGTGCGCCAGCCGAGACCGTGCAGGCGCATGCAGGTCGCCATGTCCTCGGTGACCGAGATCGTGGCGAGCGGCATGATCGGCTGGGCCTCACCCGGGCGGTCCACCGTGATGCTCTGCAGGACGGCCTGCACCGATTCGAGCGCGTTCAGCGGCGAGAGCTCGCGGTCGGCCAGCGTCGAGACGATCGCGTCGAGGTCGACGACCACGTCCGAGGACGCGCCGCCCTCCGAGCGGGTCAGCGCCCGGATCTCGGCCAGATCGCTCTCGAGCCCGGCGACGTCGGAGGCCACCAGCGAGTAGCTCGCGGCGTCGACCCGGCGGTGCAGCTCGTAGGTGACCGTGCCGATCGGCGCGCCGCCCGCGACCGCGGCGCGCGCCTCGCCGATCGCGCCCGAGACCTCGTCGAGCGCGGCCTTCACCGCGGGATCGGCCGCCGCCGGGTGCGAGCGCGCCTTCGCGACGACCCGCGAGGCCGTGCGGAGGGCCGTGCCGATCCGCCGGTCGAGCTCGCGGACGTAGCCGACGATGCCCAGCTGCATCAGCGCCTCCCGCCGCAGCACCGCGTTCGAGCCGCAGAAGAACGCGGCGTTCCAGCCGTCCTTGCCCTGCTGGATCGGCCCGTAGAAGAGCGGCGCCTGGCTGCCGAGCGGATCGCCGGTGGCGACGTTCGAGAAGACCTGCGGGGTCTGCACCAGGGCGACCTTCTCGTCGCGGAAGTAGCCGAGGGTGTGATCGAGGATCTCGGGCCGGGGGATCTGGTCGGCGTCGAGGATGAGGACGAACTCGCCGGTCGTCAGCTCGAGCGCGTTGTTGAGGTTGCCCGCCTTCGCGTGCCGCGGCCGGTCCTTCCAGTCGGAGGAGCGCGTGATGCAGCCCAGACCCGCCTCCTCCGCTGCCGCCCGCATCTCGGCGCGGTCGCCGTCGTCGAGCACCCAGGTCTCGTGCGGGAAGCGGATCGCCTGCGCCGCGAGCGCCGTGGCCATCACGAGCTCGATCGGCTCGTTGTAGGTGGTGATGAAGACGTCGACGGTGGCGTCGGCGGCGGGCGGCGGGGGAGCCGGCCGCCCCTTCGCGCGCCACATGGTCATCCCGAACAGGCAGACGTCGATCAGGCTGTAGGTCTCGGCCAGCACGAGCGGCACGGCGATCCACCAGGCGTCCCAGTTGAGCGAGAACAGCCACCGCCAGGCGACGTAGTTGACCCCGAGCAGGACCGTGAGCACGACGATCACGCGCAGCAGCAGCATGCGCCCCGGCGAGGTGAGCGAGCTCTCGGTGCCCTCGCCGGTCGACGGCCGGCTCATCGCGGCACCACCGCGAAGAGGAAGCGCGTCCTGACCATCAGCCACAGCAGGCCCAGGACGAGGACGTAGGCGAGCGAGTTCACCACGGGATTCCCTTCGCGCAGGATCGGGACGTTGGCGATGACGAGCACGAAGGCGACGTGCATCACGAAGACGTAGAGGGTGGCCTGCCCCAGCGGCACGAGGAACCAGCCGATCAGCCGGTGGATCGGCCGCCAGAGCACCGTCAGCGCCGCGTAGCCGGTGACGACGACGAGGAGCACGTTCAGCACCCGGCCGGGATCGAGCGTCGTGCGCTCGAAGGCGGCGGAGTAGACCTCCGCGAAGGTATTCGCGGGGACCAGTCCGAGCCGGAGGTCGAAGGTGCTGGAGAGGTAGGGGTTGTTCCAGGACAGGATCGCGAGGCCCGCGGTCGCCATCACGCAGACCGCGAGCACGATGCGGCCGAGGCGGGTCGCGAACCACGCCACGATCTCGCGGCGGTGGAAGCCGGCGACCACTCCGGTGACGAACAGCGCCTGCCAGCTCAGCAGCGGGAACGAGTCCTCGAACTGCGACGGCAGGACCCGCAGCCGCAGGAAGGCCTGCACCGCGTAGACCGCCCACGACACCAGCAGCACCGGCAGCCAGCGCCGCCGCGAGAGGGCCCACAGGATCAGCGGCGAGACAGCGAGCATCACGACGTAGAGGCCGAGGATGTTCACCTGCCACGGGCCGAGCCGGAGCGCCGCGAGGTCGACGACGATCGACGGGTCGGCCGGGTAGCGCAGCAGGCTCCCGATGTTCTCGTAGAGGTCGTAGACGCGGCCGGTCGCCTCGCTGCCCGCGGCCCCGGTGCCCTCGTCGATGTAGGTGGTGGCCGGCGTCGATCGGACGGCGTCGATCAGGCTGACGAGGCCGACGACCAGGGTGACGACCAGGGCCGTCAGGTAGAGGGTCACCGCCCGGCGGCCGGTGCGCAGCGTCACCTCGCCGATCCCGCCGCCGAGCACCTTCGGCCGGTGCACCAGCCCCAGGACGGCGCAGGAGAGGAGCACGAACAGCTCCGCTCCCGACACCATCCCGATCGCCTCCTGGGTCGCGTTCTGCCAGATCGAGACCAGCGCGAGGTGGTTCACCACCACGAAGACGACCGCGAGGCCGCGGAGGAGGTCGATCCGCAGATCGCGGCTCGGCGGGCCGTCGTAGGAGAGCGCGGTGCCGCGGCGGCGCGACAGGCCCCAGGCGGTGGCGCCGGCCGCGACGAGGAGGGTGAGCGCGACGACGATCCACGCCGCGGTCCCGCTGATCGTGCCGCCCGTCGCCGGTCCGAGGGCGGATCCCGTGAACGGCGCGTAGACCGGCCCCGGGACCAGATCGCTCGACTCGACGTCGGCGGCGAACGCGGCGGCGATCTCGTCGGAGCCCGAGACGCGCCAGTCGATGACGACCTCGCCGACGACCGGGCGGGTCGCGGCCGAGTCCCGCCAGAGCACCACGTCGAGCAGCGGGTACGCCTCGTCCGAGGCGGCGGCCATGACCTGCCGCCACCAGGCCTGCTTGACGGCGAGCTCCTCGGGCCCGCCGGCGCCGGGGCTGTAGAACGCCGCCGTCTCCAGCAGCAGCGGGGTGCCGGTCGCCTCGGCGTACTCGCCGTAGAAGTCGAGGTCGCCCGCTCCGCCCGGCCCACTCAGGGCGGCGGCCAGCTCGCCGGCGCCGGGGAGGGCGTTCCGCGGCGCGCCGCCGCCGCTGGGGTCGTGGTAGGCGGCGAGGCCCACCCGGTCGACGACGTCGTCGCCGGGGTAGTAGGGCCGGTAGGGGTCGTCACCCGGACCGAGCAGGCCGTCCCCGTCGGTGTCGAGCGCAGCGGAGTCGGCCGGAGCCGCGGGGGCGAAGGGATAGGCCCCGCCGGCCGTCGGCGACCAGACCACCACCGCGTCGGGCAGATCGTCGTGGAGCACCCGTGCGAAGATCCGGAAGGCCGCGACGTACTCCTCGGGCCGCTGCCCCCAGGAGACCCAGGTGCTGTTCATGTCCGGCGCGAAGCGCACGAACAGCGGCAGTGCCTCCCCGGCGCGGGCGCGGGCGAGCGCCGCGACCGCCTGCTCCGCGTCGCCCCGGCCGAAGTCCGCCAGGTCGCCCTCCGGCCGCAGGGTGATCGCGGCGAGAGCGCCCTCGCCCTCGGCCTGCCGCAGGAACTGGGCGAGGTAGGCCGCCTCGGTCCCGCCGATGGGCAGCGGGGCGGAGTGCTCGAGGACGGCGGACGAGCGGCCCAGCCGGTCGGCCTGGGCCGCGGCGCTGTCGACGCTCCAGTCCAGGCTCGAGCCGAGGTACGCGCCGGACTCGGGGGAGAGGACGGAGACGGCCGCCGGCTCGTCCGCCTCTGCGGCGGCGGCGGGGGATGCGGCCGCCCCCGCGAGCAGTGCGGCGCTCGCGAGCAGGGCGAGGAGTCGTGAGGCGAGTCCCAGGGCCCTCGACGAGGTGCGTCGCCGCGCACCGCCGCCTCGCGCTCGACCCCCTGCGGTCCGCTGCTCGTTCGTCATCGTGCCCCCTCGACCAGGAGGATCCGGGGTGCCCCGGCCCCTCCTGGTCACGACCGTAGTGGTGCGGCGGCGACCCTGAGAGCCACCTGACAGCCCTCGCCGAGGATGACCCGCGGACGGGGGTGGCGGCCGCGCGACAGGGTGTCCCGACGGCGACCGGACGCCAGGCCGCCGCCGCACTCGCCCCGCACGGCTCACACCGCGCGATAGGCCGCCGTCGTGGTCGTCCGCAGGCCGCTCGTCTGCGCCGTGACGGTCGCGGAGCCCGCCGCGATCGTGCTCTTCCCCGTGGGGAAGGTGCGCGACGTCGTGGCGCCCGCGGCGAGCGAGCTGACGGTCGAGGTGCCGTAGGGCGTGACGATCGTCACCTGCGTCGACGTGGTCCCCGTGTTCTTCACGGTCACCGTCACCGAGACCATCCCGGACGCCTTCTGCGACAGCGCCGTGGCGGTGACCGAGGGCGGCTTCGCGACCGTGGCGCGGGGGAGGGCCACCGCGGGGAGCCCGGAGACGCGGGCGGAGAACGAGACGCTGCCGGTCGTGGTGCCGGTGCGGATCGACGGGAGCGCGGCCGCCCCCGTCGCTCCGGTGACGACGGTCGCCGCCCGCGTGCCGTCGACGAAGGTGGCGGGGCCGGTGATCGCGAACGCGATCGGCCGCCCGGCGAGGGCGCCGCCCCGGGCGTCGCGCGCGGTCACCCCGGAGGCGAGGTCGCGCGTCGAGGAGGTGGCCACCGTCGTGGCGGTGCCGCGGACGGCGAGCGACGCGGTCGGCGGGACCCCGTTCACCGTCACCTCGGCGACCCCGGTCGATCCGCCGTAGTCCCAGCCGCCCCAGGCCTGGAAGACCGTCCGCAGAGCCGTCGTCGCGACCGGCGCGAAGCTCACGGGGTTGAGCACGTCCCGCTCTCGGCCCGCCGCACTCGCGCCCGGCACCGGGGTCCAGGCCCCGGTGTCGCCGTCGAGGTAGTCGACCCGCCAGGAGCGGGCCGGGATCAGGCCCTGCTGAGCGCCGTCCGCCGCGTCGCTCGCGAAGCGCACCGCGGCGGAGTCCACCGTCACCGTCGCCGGCCAGCTGAGCTCGAGCCACTGCTCGCCGACCCGGGGCCAGGAGCTCCAGGCCGAGCCGGTGTCGCCGTGGGCCGCCGCGCCGGCGGAGGACCAGTCGGAGCTGTAGGACGCGGACACGGACGCGGAGCGGCTGATGTCGCCGACGTACTGGGTGCAGGGGACGGTGACGGTGACCGTCGCGGTCCTGGCCGTCCTGTCGATCGCGTCGACGCGCAGCGACATGCCGGTGTTGAGCGGCACCGTCTCGCCCGCGAGGGCGAACTCGTTCCCGTTCGATCCGTCGCCGGGTCGCTGCAGGAGCTCGGGGCTGCCGCCGGTGCTGCGCAGGATCTGCACGCCCGAGACCTCGCGCGGGGTCTGCCACGGGCTGACGTAGCTGCCCCCGTCGACTGACGGATCCGCCGCGTCGTTGTACTGCGCCCAGTAGCGGATGCCCGCATCCTGCGGATCCGTCCAGGTGAGCGCGCGCGGTGCTCCGGGGCCCGCCCCGAGCGTGTCGAGGACGGCGGTCCGCGGGGCTCCGCAGACCGGCTGGCGCGTGCCGGTGAGGAGGCCGAGCTGCGCGAGCGTCGGAGCCGAGAGCGGGGTGAAGTACCAGGAGTCGCCCATCAGGTCGGTCTTGTTGCCGTACTCCTCGCGCGCGCAGGACGCTCCGGCCGGGACGTCCCAGGTGGTGTCGCACGAGACGCTCGCCGCGTGGCGGAGCGAGAGGGTGTGGCCCAGCTCGTGGGCCAGGAGGATCGCGTCGGGGCCGCCCTGGAAGGTGCGGCCGCCGTCGTCCGGGTCGCCGGGCTGCTCGCCGTTGGCCCAGATCGGGCACGGGTCTCCCGGCGGCACCATCGCGACCAGGTGGCGCGCGGGTCCGGGCTGCCAGCCGGTCTTCCGGGCGATCCAGTCGTGCAGTCCGCCCGTGTTGCTGCAGCCGATGGGCTCGTCCACGACCTGCCAGTCGATCAGGCGCTCGAGCTCGAAGCGCACCGCGCCTCCCGTCTCGCGGTCGTAGAAGCGGTCGACCAGCTCCAGCGAGCGGCGCGCCTCCTCCGCGGCGAAGGACGGGGTCGTGCCCTGCGGTGCGACGAGGGCGATGGTCACCTGGTGCACGACGATGTCGGCGCGCGAGGGGATGTCCACGTCGGTGAAGTCCGCGGCCGCCGCGCTCAGGGTCCGCAGCGACGCGGAGGGAGCGGAGGTCGAGGCGGCGGCGGAGGTGTCGACGGAGGCGACGGGATCGGCGAGCGGAGCGGCCTCCGTCTCGACTCCGCCGTCGCGGGCCGGTGGCGACGAGGACACCGGGGCGGTGCTCGGCGCGGCCGAGGCCGGTGGAGCGGTGGCGACGGATCCTGTCGCCAGGAGCAGTCCGCAGAGGACTGCGGAGAGGACGGTCGAGCGGCGCATGGTTCTCCTCAGGTGACGAGGCCGGAAGCGGCCCAGCGGAGCGGCCGGGAGCGGCCGTTCCGATGTTCACGGGCGGGGTCGTGCTGGTACTCGTCCGGAGGATGTTCACGTCACCATCACCTGCCGGAAGGACTCCGCGGAGCCCCCCGTCCGGGTCGGGCGGAGACGTCCCCCCGGTGGCGGCTCCCGCGCCCCACCCGACGGGGCGCGGAAGCCGACGGCCGTCCCTTCGACCCGAACGAAGGGCGTGGCCGTGTCCCGGCCGGTCTCGACGGGCAGGTCGATCGGCGCGGGCGCCCGCGCTGCGCCCGTCGTGGTCCTCGCAGCTCAGGAAGCGGCGACCGTGGCGGATCCAGCACAGTGAGCAAGGTCCGAAACCGGTTTTTGTTAACGCGAACAATTGCTGTACTGATGACAGTAAACAGGTCGAGGAGACGCTGTCAACGACGCTCGGGGGAGACGATGCACCTTGCTCACATCGCGGCCGAAGCGGGTCCTCCGGACGTCGCCGACGGCTCGCCGAGGGGCAGCGCGTGACCGCCGTGCTCGTCGTCGACGACGAGGCGCTCGTGCGCTCCGGCCTCTCGCTGATCCTCGACGCCGACCCCGAGCTCGAGGTCGTCGGCGCGGTCGACGGCGTCCAGGCGCTCGACGCGGCGAGGGAGAGCCGTCCCGATCTCGTCCTGCTGGAGGTGCGCCTGCGCCGCGCCGACGGGCTGCGACTGCTCCGCGCCCTCCAGGAGCTGCCCGCCCCTCCGCGCGTCGCGATCCTCACGGACCAGGACGGCGACGACCTCGTCGAGGCCGCGCTGCGGACGGGCGCCGCCGGCTTCCTCCTCAAGAACACCAGCCCGACGGCTCTGCGCCGGATGGTGCACGCGCTGGCCCTCGGAGCGATGGTCCTCGCGCCGGAGGTGGCTCGGCGCCGGCGGCCGTCCTGGCCGATCGAGGACGCGGCCCGCGCGCAGGTGCAGGCGCTCGACCCGCGCGGTCGGGCGGTGCTCCGGCTCGTCGCCCAGGGGGCGACCAACGCGCAGATCGCGCTGACGCTGGACATCACCCTCGGCACCGCGAAGGAGGCGGTCAGCGCCGTCCTCGACGCCCTCGGCGTGCGCAACCGCGTCCTCGCGGCCCTCGTGGCCGCGCGCGCCGGCCTCGTGACCTGAGCGCGGCCGCCCCGGTGGCGCCGCAGCACCTCCGGGGCGTCCGCGTCGCTCAGCGGGTGAGCGTGATGCTGTCGAGCTCCGCGAAGCCGGAGCCGCCGGCGAAGAAGGGGGACCCCTTCGCGAGGCGGATCACGTTGAAGCCGGCCTTCAGATCCACCTGGCGCGAGACGGAGGAGCCGAAGGCGCCCCAGCCCCCGGTCGGCGGGTAGGAGACGGTGCTGAAGGCGCTGCCGTTCACGGCGAAGCCCTGGGTCGACGTGGTCGCACCGCCGTTGGCGTAGCGGATCCCGAGGGCGTAGCTGCCGGCCGTCGGCACCTCGACGACGAAGTCGACGAAGCTGTCCGAGCGGGCGTCGGTCGAGCCGTCGATCCGGCCGACGTAGCCGCCGTTCGACGCCGAGCCGGAGGAGAGCAGCTGGGCGTTCACGACCGTCGCGTTCTCCGCCTCGTAGACCTGCTGGTAGCTGGTCGTCGGCCCCGCGGCCGGGGTGACGACGAGCTGGTAGGCGCCCAGGTAGTCCTGGCTCGCGACGGGCACGGTGATCGTGCCGTTCGTGATCGGGAGGGTCTGGGTCGAGACGCGGGTCGGAGCGTCGACGTTCGTCATGCGGCCCGAGCGCGGCGTGTAGTTGAGGACCACCTGGGCCGAGGTGCCGAAGCCCGTGAGGCCCTTCACCTGCACCTGGTTGTCGCCGAAGGTCCCGCCGAAGGCCGCGTTCACGATCTTGCGGCTCGCATCGTAGGAGGCGAAGCCGTCGAGATCGCCGGAGGGCGTGACCGCCAGCATGTTGCCGGCCATCTCGCCGTACCACTTGTACAGCCAGTACGAGCCGGTCGGGCGGTTGTTCCAGACCAGGCCGCCGACGGTGCCGGACTCGTACCAGTAGGCGCGCTCGGCGTCGTGGATCCCGGTGCGCTCGAACTGGGCGATGTAGTGCGCCGCCACGCTGGGCGTGTCGATCTGGCTGGGGGAGCCGTACTCGTTGATGGAGATCGGCCGCGGGCTGATGCCGAGGGAGCGCTCGATCGAGCGGTAGTCGGCGACGTGCTCGTCGATGCTGTTGTAGGTCTCGTCCTCGAGCTCGTGCCAGACGACGACGTCCGGCAGGGTGCCGTCGGCCTTCGCGCGGGCCATGAAGTCGCGCATCAGGTCGGGGTAGTACCGGCTGTAGCTGGGCCCGACGATCGGCGTGACGGTGTCCTGCAGCTTCACCTGGCGGTAGGTGCGCGTCCAGCCGTCGAGGAAGGGCCCGGCCTTCGCCGTGTCCCAGGTGCCGTCCGGCTCGTTCCAGAGCTCCCAGCCGTTGATGTTGGTCGTGTTCGTGGCGTCGAGTCGCGCCTTGACCATCGTGTCGATCTTCTGCGTCCAGTCCTCCCAGCTGATCCAGCGGTACGGGAAGTCCGGGTAGACGTCGGGCATCCGCGCGTACGACTGCGCTCCGTCTCGGGTGAACGTGTCCGCCACCTTCAGGACGTCGCCGGTCGGCGTCGTCGCGCCGTTGCCGAGCTGACCGACGCCGGGGGCCGGCTGGGTGTGCGGCTTGAGCCGCAGCGGGGTCAGCAGACCGGGCGCGGGGTCGGTGGGCGTCGCCAGCGCGTAGAGACCGCCGGCGCCGACCCGGGTGACGGGGCGGATGGTCGACGAGGCGTCGATCACGAGGGTGTTGCCCGCGGCGACGGCGGGCAGGGAGGGGGCGAGGATCGACGCCGCCAGAGCGGCGGCCGCCACGAGACCGAAAACTTTACGGGATGAACTCACAGAAGGCTCCTTTGCGATGTGAATCGAGCCGAGAGGCCCCGGAAATGCCGGGACTTCTCGGGCGAGATCGACCGTAGCGAGCGAGGAGCGTTAATGAAAGTAGTTTCGGTGTTTCGGTCCGAGCGGGGCCAGGGCGAGCTCTGCCGAGCACGGCTGACATGGCAGTCGGCGTGCCGGGATGGCGGACCGTGTGAGCCGAACGTCAGGATTCCGGGCCCGAGGCCATGGATGCGGTGAGAATGACCGCACGCTCCTGCCCACCCGGCGCCCACGCCGCCGGCGGTCCGGCGCGTGCGGCCTCCGCAGACCCCGACACTCCTGACGAACGGACCCCGATGTCGACGACGACGAAGATCCCCAGCAGCCTCCGCCGCTCCCTCTCCAACACGCTGAAGGGCTCGGCGGGCAATCTCGTCGAGTGGTACGACGTGTACGTCTACTCCGTCTTCGCCTTCGCCTTCGAATCGCAGTTCTTCGCGGCGGGCGAGAAGAACTCGACGCTCTACATCTGGGCGATCTTCGCGGTCACCTTCCTCATGCGCCCGATCGGCTCCTGGTTCTTCGGCCGCTTCGCCGACCGGCACGGCCGCCGCCTCGCGCTGACCGTCTCCGTCTCGCTGATGGCCGCCTGCTCCCTGATCGTGGCGTTCGCGCCGACGGCCGAGTCGATCGGCGGGGGAGCGGTGGTGATCCTCGTGCTCGCGCGCCTGCTGCAGGGCTTCGCGACCGGCGGGGAGTACGGAACGAGCGCCACCTACATGTCGGAGGCGGCCCTCCCCGGCCGGCGCGGCTTCCTGTCGTCCTTCCACTACGTCACCCTCGTCGGCGGACACGTCCTCGCCCAGCTGACGCTGCTCGTCATGGTGGTCACTCTGCCCGACGAGGCGATCTCCGCCTGGGGCTGGCGGGTGGCCTTCGGCATCGGAGGCGTCGCCGCGGTCGTCGTGTTCTGGCTCCGCCGCACGATGGACGAGTCGCTCGAGACCACGCAGATCCAGGCCGTCACAGCGGGGGAGTCGCGCCGGAGCGGCTCGATGCGCGAGCTCCTCGTCCACCAGTGGCGGCCCCTGCTCCTGTGCTTCGCGGTGACGATGGGCGGCACGGTCGCCTTCTACACCTACTCGGTGACCGGGCCGAACATCATCAAGAGCGCCTTCGCCGGCGACGACGTCGTCACGGGCATCGTCATCAACCTGATCGCCCTGCTGACGCTGATGCTCCTGCAGCCGCTCGGCGGCTGGCTCTCGGACATCATCGGCCGGAAGACCCTGCTGGTGTTCTTCGGCGTCGGGGGAGTGCTCTACACCTGGTTCCTGCTCACCGCGCTCCCCGAGCAGACCGATCCACTCGCCGCCTTCGCCATCCTCGCCGTCGGCTTCGTGATCCTCACCGGCTACACCTCGATCAACGCCGTGGTGAAGGCGCAGCTGTTCCCGACCCACATCCGCGCCCTCGGGCTCGGCTTCGGCTACGCGCTCGCGAACTCGGTCTTCGGCGGCACCGCGCCGCTGCTCTACGCCGGTGCCCTCGGCGCCGACCAGGTGCCGGTCTTCATCGGCTACGTCACCGCCGTGATCGTCGCCTCCCTCGTGGTCTACGTCGTCCTCCTCCGCAACACCGGCCCGAACTGGCTCGACGACGAGCCCGCCATGCGCCTGCGCGAGGAGTCCCGGCGGGGCCGGCCATCGCGCTGAGGAGCCATACCCCCCCCTCCCTGCTGGTCACGAGGAAGCGCGCCCCCTCCCTGCTGGTCACGAGGAAGCGCGCCCCCCTCCCTGCCGGTCGAGTAGCGCGCAGCGCGTATCGAGACCGACGCTGAACGCGGCCGCCCGCCTCCGACCCGAAGGATCCGAGGGCACCCCTACTCCTGCTGCCGGACTTGTCAACACCTCGCAGCCTGAGGAGACACTCAGATACAGTCCGGAGGAGCCGATCGGGAGCCGCCCGACGGCTCGGCGAGGAATCCGATGACGACGCTCCTGCACCTCCGCCCGCCCGCCGATCGACGCAGCACCGGCGGACCGCGATGACCACGGCCTGCACGGACGGGGCCCGCACCCCTCTGCGCGAGAGCGCGCACGAGCTGGTGCTGACCGCCTGCCGCGCCGGCGACGCCGCCCGGGAGTCCCGGATCGACGCCCTCTGGGCGGCCAAGACCGACCCCGACGAGATGCGCCGGCTGCTCGCCCGTCACCGGCGCGAGGTCGACGCCGCGCGCCGCCTCCTCGCCGCGGCCGGCGACCCCGGCTGGTGGCACCAGGCGACCGCGGAGCAGATCGCGGACTGCTGCACGGCCGCGAGGATCTGGGCGGAGGGCGACCCGGTCTGCGCCGACCTCGAGCACGCCTTCGCCTCCCGCCTGAAGAGCGCCCTCGGCGTCGACCTGACGCGCCTCCCGCGAGCCTCCTGAGACAGACCCACGCACTGCACGACGGTGGATCTCGATACGCCCGCTCCGCGGGCTACTCGATCACCATGAGCCGCTTCATGCTGGTCGAGTAGCGCGCAGCGCGTATCGAGACCCACGCTGCCGATGCGTCACCGACGGGCGGCGACCGGGAGGCCCGGCCGAGGCCCGAGGGATCACGGCACCCTCAGCTCATGCAGCGGATCCCTGCTCGCGGCCCTCTGCGCGGGGAGCAGCGCGGCGAGAACGGCGACCACGATCGCGAGGGTCCCCGTGGCGACCAGGAACTCGACGCTCGGGAGCGGATCGCCACCGATCACCAGGAGCACCGCGGACCCCACCGTGCCGAGAAGAGCGCCGATCGTCGCGACGAGGAGGACCTGGCACACGACGAGCAGGACGATCAGGCCGCGCGTGGCACCGAGAGCCCGTCGACGTCCGAAGTCCTTCCGTCGCATCTGGACGAGACCGTACTGCGTGGCGCCGACCAGGATCGCGCCCGCGCCGGCGATGAGGATCACGAGCCCGCGCCCGAACCCGCCGAGAGTGCCCTCGAGAACCGCGCGCAGGTCCGCGTACCGAGCGCTCCTGGTCACGGTGATCCCCTCGGGATCCGTCGGAGCCAGAAGCGGCCCGATCGATCGCGTCAGCGGACGGACGGTCTCGGGTTCCGAGGCGATGACGATCACGTACCCGACACTCCCGATCGTCGACGGAGGCATCGGGACCAGCACCGACTCGCCGATGACGGAGAGGTACTCGGACGACGCGGAGGTGCCGACGACATCGACCTCCGCCCCACCGTCCGTCGAGACCGAACCGGTTCCGCCCGGGAGGCCGAGGGACGCCAGAGCGCCCTCGGACGCCCACGCCGACCCGGCCGGGAACCGCGCCGCGTCGATTCCCAGCTCTCCGAGATCCGACGACCACACTGATCGAAGAGCCACCTTCTCGCCGTCCGCGATCCGGGAGTTGTCGACGTCACTGGCATCCGAGAACGCTGCCGCCCACTGCACCCCGGACAGTCGGGAGATCCTCTCCAGCACGTCCGACGTCAGGCCCGCCTGCGCCTCTGCCCGGACCACGACAGAACGCGTCCCGACCGAATCCACCGTCGCGAGGACACTCTGCTCCGTCCCCACGGTCCGCCCCGTCGTCAGGACGACCCCGGCGCACATCGCCACCACCATCACCAGGGTGAGGAGGGAGGCCACCGGCTGCGCGAGCGAGGAGGCGAGCGCTTCCCGGATCACGGGGACGACGAATCTCCGCTTCACAGGCTGATCCTCCGATCGCACGCCTCGACGACCCTGTCGTCGTGGGTGACCACGATCACGGACGACCCCGATCGCGCGCGCTCCCGCAGTGCGTCGACGACCACCGCCGCGGAGTCCGGATCGAGGTTCCCCGTCGGCTCGTCCGCGAGGACGATCGTCGGATCGTTCATGAGCGCCCGGCACAGCGCTATCCGCTGCGCCTGGCCCCCGGAGACCTGATGGGGTCTCGCCGAGGCGCGCAGGGCGACCCCGAAGCGCTCCATCAGGCCGTGCGCCGCCAGGTCCACCGCCCTGCTCCTGCGCCCTCGATACAGGGAGGTCTCGACGATGTTCTCGAGGACTGTTCTCGTGGGATCCAGAGCGGCGTCCTGGAAGACGAACCCGATGTTCTCCGCTCGGAACTCCGCCCGCCACCGATCGCTCATGCCGCTGACGTCGACACCGTCGATCCGGACCCGTCCCGATCGCGGCCTCGCGATGAGGCCCAGGATGTAGAGGAGGGTGGACTTGCCCCTCCCCGACGCGCCGGTCATCGCGACCATCTCGGAGGGCATCACGGCCGCACTGACGCCGGACAGCACCCGGGGACCGCGGCGATAGCTGAAGTCGATGCTCTCGGCGGTGATCATCGAGTCGCATCCTCGTCGCCGTGCACGCGCACGTCCGCTCCCTCGACGAGGCCGGTCACGACCGAGACGCCCTTCGCCGCAGCGACGACGTCGACGCGATGTCGCCCGCCGGCCGAGTCGGTCACGACGAGGTCTCCGTTCACGTCGGTCTGGATGCTCGCGGTCGGAACGGTCAGCCCCGTCGTCTCGGGAGTCGTCGTGAGGACGACGGGGAGAAGGGTGTCCTGCGTCACGTCGAGATCGGCGCACTCCTCGCCGCAGACGGATCCGCCGTCCACGCCGGTGAGCGCTATCGACACACCGACCTCGGGCTCCACCCGCTGAACCGCCGTGACCGCCCGCCAGGGTCCGTGCGGTCCGGTGATCTCCGCGGCGACTCCCACGCCGACCTGAGCGGCTTGTGCCGCGGTCGCCGTGACGGAGAAGGTCGGCTGGTCCGGGAGCGTCCTGGCGACGACCTCGCCGCCGGAGACGACTGCTCCTCGACTGATGAGGGCCTCGTCGACGACCAGTCGGGTCGGCACCTCGGGCACGAAGATCAGGTCGCCGCGCCGGACGACGCCGTCCGCCGGGAATCCGGCAGCCTCCTGCCACTCCTTGATCGCGGCCGCGGTGCGCGGTCCCGGCGCACCGTCCGCGGCACCGCGGTAGAACCCGAGGTCGCCCAGCAGCTCCTGGAGCTGCGCCGCGTCCTCGCCCTCACTCGTCGCGTCGATGTCGCGGAACGCGGGGATCACGCCGCGCGCGAGGACCACGGGACGCAGGTCCACGGTGTACAGCTCCGCGCCCTGATCGGCGGGCTCCCCGGGCGCGTGATTCACCGTCGTCACCGTGCCGCTGGCCGAGTTGGTTCCCGCAGGGGACTGGGTCCAGTGGGCGGTCGCCACCAGGTTCACCGACGCGCTGACAGCACCGGCGCGAACGACCGCGGTCGTGTAGTCGGACGCCGGCACGGCCTGCTCCGCGGGCCTGAAGATGACCGCTCCGGCCCAGAGACCCGCTGCACCGGCTGCCACCACCAGGCAGAAGGCGAGCGCCGCGACAGGGGAGAGGCGTCTCCGAGACGATCGATCTGCCTTCACCAGCACAGTCCTTTCCTACGGAGATCGGTCGGAGGGCGGCTGTCGCCCTCCGACCGACCGCCCCTGATCAGCCGTAGCTGATCGAGAAGGAGACTTCTCCTACTGGTGACAGCTCGCGGTCGAGCTGTCCAATCTCGCCGTGCCGTTCGTTCCCACACTCCAGCTCGACACGCCGCGGAAGCCCGACTGGGAGAACGTTCTGTGCGCGCCGGAATCGTTCTTGGAGGCACTGAAATCCTGGCCGTACGTCCGGCCGTCGGTCGCTACGTACCCGTGCAGGATTCCACCGTCCCCGTCGTTCGACGTCGAATAGACCGCCGTGATACTGACCGTCCGGATGCCGCCGCACGAGTAGGACGCAGCGTTCGCCGACGTCGGGACCATCAGCGCTGCCGCGATTCCTCCCACCAGAGCCAGTGCTGCTGCTGGAAGTGATTTCTTCATTGTCTTCTCCATCTTTTCGGGTCACGAGATTCGCGACGGGGGTGGAGGCGGTCGCAGTGATGAGGCATGTGGGGCGGCGAGGCGCTCATCACTCGCCGAAATAGCCCGGCGGCGTCTGAGGGCAGTCCGTGTTCACGGTGAGCCACTGCGACATCCCGGTGGGTTCGTAAGTGAGGTAGGGACTCCATGCCTCTCGCGAATTGATGGTGTCGCGGAAGGTCTCATAGGTGGGCGCCTCCGGCACGTCGATGCCGTGACTCTCCAGGCACTCGGTGAGGTCGTGCGCGAAGTAGTGGTACTTGTACTCGTACTGCGCCTCGGTCGGTGCCGTGTCGAACTTCGGATCCAACGGATACTGCGATTCGCAGACGAACAGGCTGATGTCGTGGGTCTGCGTCTGCTCCGTGGGGAAGGTGCCGTAGTCGAGGCCGCCGTCCGGAGTCGCCCTGGTGTCCGGGAAGCCGGCGGACACCATGCAGGCCGCCATCGCTGACGTCGACTCCACCGGGTTCACGGTGCGGATCACGTCGACGTCGGGTCGGACCGCGTTCGGATACATGGTCGCCAGCCGGGCCCACTCGGCGTCCTGCTTCTCGGCCAGGGCGCGCTCGGCCTCAGCGGCCGGTACCGCCGGCAGAGTGGGCTTCGGCGGCGGGGCGTCTCCCGCTGAGCAGCCGGAGAGCGAACCGGCGATGACGACGAGCGAGACGACGGCGAGGGCCCTCGTCGTCGACGGCCGCAGCGACTCTGCACGATGGATGCCCATGATCTACCTCCGCCGAAGACCATACGCGTATGCTTTCACCTGCGCCCGTTTGGCGCGAGACGAAGCCGCCCTCATCGCGGCATGCTGGTCAAGTAGCGCGCAGCGCGTACCGAGCCCACGCTCGGCACGACGGCGGATCTCGATACGCCCGCTGCGCGGCCTACTCGATCACCATGAGCCGCTCCATGCTGGTCGAGCAGCGCGCAGCGAGACCGACCGCTACGGGGACGTCGTGCTCGGGAAGAAGTGGCGCTCGGTGGGCGCGCCCTGCGCGTGGGCCAGCGCTGCGGCGCGGATCTCGCGGTCGCGGCCGGTGAGACGCTGGGTCTCCTGCCGCGTGAACTCGCCCCAGGACGGCACCAGGAACGTCTCGAGCTGCACGTCGGCCTCCTCGCCGCTGCGGTAGAGGGCCCACCTCGTGGCGCCGGTCCGGCGGCGCGAGCTCCCCACGAGGCGCATCGCGCTCCGGAACGCGCCGAGGGAGTCGGCGTCGACCGTGTACGAGATCTGCACGAGCACCGGCCCGTCCGCGGGCTGCGGCTCGAACACGAGCGTGGGTGTCGGCCATGACATCGAGATGCTGCGATCGACGGTGCCCGTTCCCGGGAGCAGGGGGAGCACCCGCACACTGGCCGCCACGACGAGCAGCAGGACGGCCGCCACCGCGTAGGCGAGCGGGACGCCGAGCGCCTGCGCCGCCAGACCCCAGCCGATCGAGCCGAGGGCCATCACCCCCATGAAGACGAAGATGTAGATCGAGGCTCCGCGGGAGCGCACCCACTGCGGCAGGGTGAGCTGCAGTGCCGCGTTCAGCACGGTGAGGGTGCCGATCCAGGCCAGCCCCGCGAGCACGAGCAGCAGCAGCGTCGGCGCGAAGGGGAGGAACGCCGCCGCGAGCGAGCCCGCCGCGAAGAGCACCGAGCTCGTCGCGATGACGAGGTCGTCGGAGAACCGCCGCCGAGCGAGCGGCAGAGCGAAGACGCCCAGCACGGCCCCGGCGCCGAGCGCACCGAGGAGCACTCCGTATCCGCTCGAGTCGAGCTGGAGTCGCTTCGCGGTGAGGGGCAGGAGAGCCCAGAGAGCACTGGCCGGCAGCGCGAAGAGCGCGGCTCGGAGCAGGATCCGGCGGACGAGGTGCGCCGAGGCGACGTACCGGATCCCCGCCCTCAGCGCCGCTCCGAACTGCTCGCGATCGTCGAGGCCGGTCTGCGCGGGCCGCTTCCACCACAGGAGGGCCGCCACGGCCCCGACGAAGCTCAGCGCGTTGATGCCGAAGACGACGGGAGCCCCGAAGACCGAGAGGACGACTCCCGCCAGCGCGGGGCCCACCGCTCGGGCGCCGTTCACCGTCACGCCGCCGAGGGCGGAGGACGCGGCGATCAGGTCGCGGGGCACGAGCTCCGGCTGGATCGCCTGCCAGGCCGGCGAGGTCAGGGTGGCCGTGATGCCGAGCAGGAAGGTGAAGGCCAGGATCGTCCACGGGGTCAGCGCGCCGACGGCCGCCACGACGGTCAGGACGGCCGCCAGCAGCGCGCTGGCCGAGGACCCCCAGATGAGCAGCCGGCGTCGGTCTAGGGAGTCGGCCAGCACTCCCGCGGGCAGGGCGACCAGGATCGAGGGCGCCAGGCTCGCCGTCTGCACGAGGGTGATCACCGCCGCACCCGCCGCGGCCTCGACCAGGTACCACTGTGCTCCGACGGTCTGCATCCACGTGCCGATGTTGCTGCCGAGCTGGGCGAACCACAGCACCCTGAACGCGGTGATCGCCAGGGGCGCCCAGGCCGAGGTCTGCACGGGCGGAGGCGCCAACGGCTTCACGGGCGCAGGCCCCGGCGGTCCCGACGGTCCCGACTTCCCCGACGGCACCTGCCCGCTCGGCACCGCGTCGTCAGTCACCGGGCGGTCCCTGCCGCACCGAGAAGAGGTTGCCGAACGGATCCAGCAGCTGGCAGAGCCGCTCCCCGGTGAACACCGTCTTCGGACCGCGGTGCGCCGTGGCACCGTGCGCGAACGTGTCGCCGATCCTGGCGAACTCCGCCGTCGTCATGCTCGGACCAGCTCGTCGGACACGGGGACCCCTCTCAGAGGAACTGGCGGAAGTTGGTGGCGGCCAGGTCGAGCAGCTCGTCTCCGCGCCCGCTCACCACGGTGCGGATGGCCCAGAGCGTGAAGCCCTTCGCCTGCTCCAGCGTCACGTTCGGCGGCATCGAGAGCTCCTGCCGATCCGAGCGCACGGAGATCAGGGCCGGGCCGTCGTGCGCGAGTGCCTTCGCCATCGCCTCCTCGAGCTCATCGGAGTCGTCCACCCGGAACCCG
The DNA here is from genome assembly GCF_013205055.1 of Rathayibacter sp. VKM Ac-2856. GTDB lineage: Bacteria > Actinomycetota > Actinomycetes > Actinomycetales > Microbacteriaceae > Rathayibacter. The sequence continues at coordinate 210,921 of NZ_JABMLF010000001.1, read as the reverse complement.
GCGATTCCGATCGCCTCGGCGACCGCCGCGAAATCGGGGTTCTTCAGCTCGGTGCCGAAGTTGACGAATCCGGCTGCCTTCATCTCCAGCTCGACGAAGTTCAGCGACGAGTTGTCGAACACCACGATCTTCACCGGCAGGTCGTTCTGCACGATGGTGATCAGCTCGCCGAGCAGCATGGCCAGGCCGCCGTCGCCGGCCATCGCGATGACCTGCCGGTCGGGGAAGGCCGTCTGGGCGCCGATGGCGTGCGAGACCGCGTTCGCCATGGATCCGTGGACGAAGGACCCGATCACGCGCCGCTTCCCGTTCGTCCTGATGTAGCGCGCCGCCCAGATCACGGGGGAGCCGACATCGGGGATGAAGACGGCGTCCTCGGCGGCGAGACGATCGAGCACCCGGGCGATGTACTGCGGGTGCAGGGGCTTCCCGTGCCCGGCCGGCACGGCCAGGTCGTCCAGCTTCTCGCGGGTCCTCGCGTAGTGCTTGCGCGCCTCGTCGAGGTGGTGGCTGTGCCGTGAGCCGGTCAGGAGGGGGAGGAGGGCGAGGGCCGTGTCTCTCACGGTGCCGACCAGTCCGATGTCGACCGGGTGCCGCTTGCCGAGCTGCTCGCCGCGGATGTCCACCTGGATGTGCTTCGTCCCCTCGGGATAGAACTGCTCGTAGGGGAAGTCCGTCCCGAGCATGAGGACGACGTCCGCGTCCTCCATCGCCCGATAGCCGGAGGTGAAACCGAGGAGCCCGGTCATGCCGACGTCGTACGGGTTGTCCCACTCGATGTGCTCCTTGCCGCGGAGAGCGTGCACGATCGGCGCCTGCAGACGTTCGGCGAGGGCGATCACCTCGTCGTGGGCTCCCTGCACGCCGGCGCCCGCGAGGATCGTCACCCTGCTCGCCCGGTCGAGCATGTCCGCGGTGCGCCGGAGCTCCTCGTCCGACGGGATGACGCGCGGCCTGGCCTGCTCGATCCGGATCGCGCGGTGGTGCCAGGCCTCGGCGACCAGGACGTCGCCCGGGACGACGAGCACCGCGACACCGCGCTTCTCCACCGCCGCCCGCATCGCGATCTCGAGCATCCGCGGCATCTGCTTCGCGTCGGCGACGTACTCGACGTAGACGGAGCACTCGCGGAAGATCTCCTGCGGGTGGGTCTCCTGGAAGTAGCCGGTGCCGATCTCCTTGGTCGGGATGTGAGCGGCGATGGCGAGGACCGGGACGCGCGACCTGTTCGCGTCGTAGAGGCCGTTGATGAGATGCAGGTTGCCCGGGCCGCAGCTTCCCGCGCACACGGCCAGGTCGCCGGTGAGCTCGGCGGCGGCGGACGCGGCGAAGGCGGCGGCCTCCTCGTGACGGACGTGCACCCAGCCGATGGTGCCGTCCTTCCGCAGGGCATCGGTGAACCCGTTCAAGGTGTCACCGGGGAGACCGTAGATCCGCTGGATCCCGTTCTCGCGAAGAGTGGCGACGATGACGTCGGCGACGGTCGGCATAGGAGAGCGTGTCCTTTCCTCGCAGCATGACGGTCTCGTCACCGCCTGCTCGCCATGGTGCTCCGGACGGCGACGGAGACGTTCAGACGAATGTTGGAACTCACCCGCTCGGGGGAGTGGACCTGCGTTCCGCACGACGGTGGATCTCGATGCGCCCGCTGCGCGGGCTGCTCGATCACCATGAGGCGCAGGCGCAGGACCGCAGGCGGAAGGCAGCGCGCTCCATGCTGGTCGAGTAGCGCGCAGCGCGTATCGAGACCCACGCTGCACGACGGTGGATCTCGATACGCCCCTGACGACCGTGACGGCCGGACGACGTCGCGCCGCTACTCCAGCCCGAGAGCCTCCGCGAGCGCGTCGATGATCGCGGTTCCGCGGGTGTCCCCGAGCCCGTCCATCCGGTTGGTGAGGAACGCGAAGCCGACGCCCGCTTCCGGGTCGGCGAACGCCACCTGGCCGCCCGCGCCGTCGTGGCCGAACCCCGACGGCGTGAGATAGCGCCGCACCTCCGTGCCGAGCTGGAACCCCATGCCCCACGCAGGCCACGGGCCGGGGACGTCCCACACCGGCGCCCCGCTGCTCTGCGGCACGGTCGCCGCGGCGATCGTCTCGTCGCGGAGGAGCCGCACCCCGTCGGTCTCGACGACCGCGGCCGACCAGATCGCGGCGAGCGCGCGGGCGGAGGCGACGCCTCCCGCACCCGGGATCTCGGCCTCGCGGACGGCCGGGTCGTTGAAGCCGGTGCCGGAGCCGACGAGCTCGTGCGGCAGCGCGCCGCCGAGGGTCATCGCCTGCTCGGCCCAGTCGGTCGCGCCCGCTGTGCGGGCGCGCGCCTGCGCCGCGGTCAGCTCCGCGAGCGACGGGCCGACGCGCATCCTGGCGACGCGGTGCTGCTCGTTCGCGGGCAGGCCGATCCACGCCTCGGCGCCGAGCGGGCCGGCGATGAGGCGTCGGAAGCACTCGCCGACGCTCTGCCCGGTGATCCGGCGGATCACCTCGCCGATCAGCCAGCCGTGCGTGATCGCGTGGTACGCGTGCCCGGTCCCCGGCTCCCAGAGCGGCTCCTGCGCGGCGAGCCTGGCGATCACGGTCTCCCAGTCGCGGATGTCGTCGGTCGTCAGCGGCTCACGCGGGGCCGAGACTCCCGAGCGGTGCGCGAGCAGGTCCGAGACGAGGGTGCGCTCCTTGCCTGCGACGGCGAACTCGGGCCAGTAGCGGCCGACGGGCGCGTCGTAGTCGAGCAGCCCGTCCTGCACGAGGCGGGCGGCGACGAGCGACACGAGACCCTTCGTGCACGAGAAGATCACGCTGAGCGTGTCCTCGCTCCAGGCCGTGCCGTCGGAAGCGTCGCCGCCCCAGAGGTCGACGACCGGCCGGCCGTCGACGCGGATCGCGAGCGAGGCTCCCATCGCCGGGTCCCCCTCGAAGGCCGAGGCGAACGCCGAGCGGACGCCTTCGAAGCCGTCGGCGGCGACTCCGTGCACGGTGACGGTCATGACACTCCTGTCGTGCCGCGGTGATCGCGGCGGTTCGTCGTCTGATGCTGCGCACGCAGCGGTGGACCGCGGCGGCGCCTCCCCTGCGAGGTCACCGCCGCGGAACCGGTGTCGCGGTCAGCCCTTGACCGCGCCCTGCAGCAGCGCCTGGATGAACTGCCGCTGGAAGATCACGAAGACGAGGATCGTCGGGATGATGATCAGCAGCGCTCCGGCGTTGAGCAGCGGGATCGAGTTGCTGTACTGCCCCTGGAAGAAGGTCAGCGCTCCGGCGACCGTGCGGTTCAGCGGGTCGGAGACGAGCACCACCGGCAGCAGGAACTGGTTCCACGTCCAGAGGAACAGCAGGATCGCGAGCGCCGAGAGAGCGGGCCGCGCGAGCGGGATCTGGATGCGGCGGAACTCCTGCCACGTCGTCGCGCCGTCCACGCGCGCCGCCTCCGAGAGCTCGGCCGGGATCCGCACGAAGTGGGCGCGCATCCAGACCACGCTGAAGGGCATGTAGAGGCCGATGAGCGGGAGGATGATCGCCCACTGGGTGTTCAGCAGCCCCATCGCCTGGATCTCGTAGTAGAGCGGGATGATCAGCGACTCGAACGGGATCGTGAGCCCGAGGATCAGGAACACGAAGACGACGCCGCCGCCGCGGATCCGCAGATTGCCGAGCGCGTAGCCGGCGAGGGTCGCGAACAGGAGGCTGATCGGCACGACGCCGAGCACGATCAGCGCGCTCGAGCCCATCAGCCGCAGCACGTTGCCGGTCTCGAAGGCGGTGACGAAGTTCCCCCACTGCGGGTCCGAGGGCCAGGTGAGGCCGGTCGGGTTGGTGTCGGCGGGCTGCAGCGCGGCCGAGAGCATGTTGACCAGCGGGATGACCGTCAGCACGAGCACGACGATCAGGACGATGCGGCCGATGACGACCTCGGACTTGGTGACGATCATCGGTCGCTCACTCTCGACAGGCGCTGGAGGGGGAGGACGCAGGCGAGCACGAGCACCATCAGCACGATCCCGAAGGCGGACGCGAGACCCACGTCGCTCTGCGTGAAGCCGATCCGGTAGATGGAGATGCCCGGCACGAGCGTCGAGCGGCCGGGGCCGCCGAGCGTGGTCGTGTAGATGATGTCGAAGCTGCTGAGGGCGGCGATCACGGTGATCGTGGCGAGGACGGAGATCTCCTGGCGCAGCCCCGGGACCGTGATGGTGAAGAACTCGCGCAGCCACGTGCCTCCGTCGAGGCGGATGGCCTCGTAGAGCGACACGTCGATCTTGCCGATGCCGGTGAGGAAGAGGACCGTGCAGAGGCCCGTGAGCACCCACGACCCGATCAGGCCCACGGCCGGCAGCGCGGTCTGGAAGTCGCCGAGCCACGGCCGAGCCAGGCCGCCCAGGCCGACGGCCGTGAGGATCTGGTTGACCGCGCCGGTCTGCGCGTACATCCACGACCAGGCGATGCCCGCCGCGGCGAGCGGGATGATCTGCGGGAGGAACAGGATCGTCTGCGACACGCTCGAGAAGACACCGGGGCGCATCGAGCGGAGCAGGCTCGCCAGGACGAGACCCGCCGATACGGGGATGACGGTGAAGAAGACGATCAGGACGAACGCGTTGCCGATCGAGCCGAGGAGGTCGGGATCGGTGAACACCCGCAGGTAGTTGGCGACGCCGACCCACTCCGAGGGCCCCACGCCGTTCCACTTGTAGAACGAGTACTGGACCCCGGTGATCAGCGGGTAAATGACGAACGCGATGTAGACGGCGAGGGCGGGGAGGACGAAGAGCCAGCCCACCAGCAGCGCCCGCCGCGCCGCGGTGCTCCCGCGGCGTCGGCGGACGGGCGGCGTCCCGCTGTCGGAGGCGCTCGTCGGGGGAGTGCCGACGACGGAGGGGGCGCTCATGCTCAGCCGGCCAGTTCCTGCGCGTAGAAGTCCTGCACGGCGGTGACGAAGTCCTGGCCCGAGATCTGGCTGGTGACCAGCAGCTGCGACTCCGGGATGATCGCGCCCGCGTAGATGCCGGCGGTCGCGTTCGACATGAAGTCGACCTGGCCGTTCTCGGCGCCGACCTGGGCCGACATCGCGAGCGCCTGCTCGAGCAGCGATCCGGACTCGACGGTCGGGAGCGCCTGGCTCGGGTCGCCGCCGGGAGCGGCACCCGTGACGTCGACGATGATCTGCCGGGCGGCGTCGTCGGTGTGGATCCAGTTCAGGAAGTAGACGATCTCGTTGAGGTGCTTCGACTTGGCGGCGACGGAGAACGAGTTGGCCGCTCCCATCGCGACGTGGTCGCCGCCCTCCTCGACCGGGGGCACGAGGAAGAAGTCGACGTTCTCGCCCATCTTGCTCTGGGTGTCGGCGGCGGCCCAGTTGCCGTTGAAGGTGAACAGGCCCTCCCCGCCCTGGAAGCGGCTGACGAACGACGAGTAGTCGATCGCGTTGATGTCGGAGGGGAAGTAGCCCGCGTCGGCCCAGGTGCGGACGAGCTCGGCGCCCTGGACGTTGCCGGGGGTGTCGTAGGTGGCGCCGGGGATCGTGAAGATCCAGTCGGCCATCTCCTGCTTGTCGGCGTACTGGTTCATCGCCGCCTGGACGACGAAGTTCACGACGCCGTCCTTGTCGCCGGCCATGATCGGCAGCACCCCGCCGGCCTTGGCGATGGCGAGGTCCTCCTCAAGCTCGGCGAGCGTGGTGGGAGGCGCGTCGATCCCGAGCTGCTTCGCGAGCTCGAGGTTCATGTAGATGCCGGTGATGCTGTAGCCGAGGCCGAGCTGGTAGAGCGAGCCCTGGCCGCGGACGCCGTCCGAGTCGACGCGGAGCGGGGCGAGCTGCGACTCGGACCAGGTGCTCCAGCCGTAGGCGTCGAAGTACGGGTCGAGGTTGGCGAGCAGGCCGTCCTTGACGGTGTCGCCGATGGTGGGCAGGCGGATCAGGTCGGGAGGCGTGTCGCTCGCGAGCAGCTTGGGGGAGTTGGCGGTGAGGTTCGCGAAGGTGTCGCGGTTGATGGTGAAGGTGATGTTCGGGTGCTGCTTGGTGAACTCCTCCGCCAGCTTGTCCGTGACGGGGAAGCCGGTCTCATCGGCGATGACCAGCTGCACCTCGTCCGAGGTCAGCTCGGTGCTGACGTCGACCGAGCTCGTGGTGGCGGGTGCGCTGCTGCCGGGCGCGCAGGCCGCGAGCGTGAAGAGGGCGGCGACCGAGCCGGCGCCGACCAGCACGCTCCTGCGGCCGATCGGGGTTCCAGGGGCGGAGAAGGACATGGGCGGTGACTCCTTTGTCGTCGGTGCTGTGCTGTGGTGCTGGCGGGGGGCGGGTGTCCCGGGGGGAGCTGTTCGCCCGCCGCCCCGGGACACCTCCTGAATCCTTTGAGTAGGGGACTAAAAGGTTTCAGGTGTGGCTATAGTCTGTGCAGACGGCAGGATTGTCAAGAGCGGTCGATCGATGACGAGGAGGCGCGGTGGCGAAGCAGCGAGTGACCCTGGCCGACGTCGCCCGCGAGGCCGGCCTGTCCATCTCGGCCGCCTCGATGATCCTCAACGGCAAGCCCGAGACCGGCCTCTCGAAGGACGCGCACGAGCGGGTCTTCGCCGCCGCGGAGGCGCTGCGCTACCGCCCGAACGTCGCCGCGCGGGGCCTGCGCACCGACAAGACCCGCACGATCGGCTTCATCTCGGACGCGATCGCGACCACCCGCTTCGCCGGCGGCCTGGTCAAGGGGGCGCTGACCGCCGCCGAGAAGGCGGGTCACGTGATCCTGCTCCTCGAGACCGGAGGCGACCCCGCCCGCGAGGCCGAGGCGGTCGACGCCGTGCTCGACCGGCAGGTCGACGGCATCATCTTCGCGTCGGTGCGCTCGCGCGAGTTCTACGTCCCCGACCTGCCCGCCACCACCTCCGTCGTGATGCTCAACGCGACCAACTCGCACCACCCCGTCTCGGTGCTGCCCGACGAGTACGCCGGAGGCCGCGCGGCGGTCGAGCTGCTCGCCGACGCCGGGCACCGCGAGGGCATCGTGCTGATCGGGCAGAACGACGAGGTCGAGCGCGACCGCTTCCGCTCGGCGACGATCGCGCAGCGGGTCGCGGGCATCCGCGACGCGATGGCCGAGCGCGGCCTGACCTTCGTGTCGGAGGAGTCGATCGCCGAGTGGGAGCCGGAGTTCGGGTTCCGCGCGGTCACCGCGCTCCTCGAGCGGAACCCCGAGGTCCGCGCGCTGCTCTGCCTCAACGACCGTCTCGCCTTCGGCGCGCACCAGGCGCTGACGGAGGCGGGGCTGTCAGTGCCCGGCGACGTCTCGATCGTCTCGTTCGACAACGACGAGCTGGCCGCCTACCTCCGCCCGGGACTCACGACGATCGCGCTGCCCCACGAGGAGATGGGCCGCCGCGCCGTCGAGCTGCTGCTCGCCGCACCGGCCGGTGCCGCGGAGCTCGTGCCGATGCCGGTCGTCGTCCGCGCCTCGATCGCGGGGGCCCGCCGGCGCTGACTCGCAGCGGGCGGCTCAGCCCGGCTGATGCACGTGGATGTCGCTGCTCGACGTCACGCCGTTGAACTCGAGATACAGCTGCCCCTCGACGACCGACACGGTCAGCGTGTTGCGGCGCTCGAGTACCGCGACCGCGGCATCCAGGAATCCCTGGTCGAAGCTCTGCACGGTGATCTGCTCGAGCTGGTGGACGCGCTTGCCGGACCACGCCGCGATCACCTTCTCCGGGTCGCGATGCGTGTAGACCGTCGTGCGGTCGGCCAGCCTGCTCCCGAAGTGCAGTCGCTCCGCATCCGGCGCGCCCACCTCGATCCACGTGATCAGCCTGCCGGTGAGATCGCGGACCAGCACCGCCGGCTCGTTCGCCGTCGACGAGATCCCCTCGCTGAAGGTGATCCCCTCCACGTATTCGAGGCAGTACGCGAGCACGCGCGTCATCATGTAGGCGTCGGTCTCGGAGGGGTGCCGAGCGGCCCGCAGCGTGATGTCCTCGTAGACGCCGCGGTCCACATCGGCCAGCTGTATCGCGAAGGTGTACATCACTGCGCCGGCTGCCATGTGTGGGAGCTTATGTCCTCTCGCTCATCGAGGAGCGCGAGGCTTCTCCGGCGCCGATGGGGGCATCATGCTCGCACGCCTGCCCGCAGGAACGGCCCGGCAGGAGGCATTCACTCCGTGGAGACCGTCTCACTCGCCGACTCGTAGCAGGGGAGCCCGTTCGTGCATCTGGCGCAGAGCAAACTGACAGCATCGCGATTATCGGCCGGGTGGGGGTATTGATTCCATCTGGGCGCGAGCCCGTGGCTCCATCTTCGCCTGCCGCTCAATCACGTACCTCTACGAGTGGACGGCGAAACCGGGGGATGAGAGGCCGGAGACATCCGGGCCCCGAGCGATTTTCCGCTGATGGCCAAGAGCTTGCAAGGGGCGACACGGTTGGAGCGTCGAAAGCGCGGATCGATGTACTCCACCGCCCGACGCATGGCGTCCTGCTTGAAGGACTCCGGCACTCGCCAGCGAGCGAACCGCACCGGCCCGGAATGCGATCCGGCCGCATTCGTCCGCTCCACCGGGACGCTCTACAGCCTGTCCAAAGAGGGGCACCGGCAGCGCTGGCTCCGTCGTCCTCGCACTCACCGCCTGTGGACACTTCGTGCGCAGCCCCACTAACGTCCCTGAGCCGCAGTTCACCCGCATCCGCGGCACCGGCGCGGGCTGGGCCGCCGGCTTCGGCCGACCGTCATCGATCATCGCGCCCCAGTGCCTGCCTGCGATGCTCGCCACCGGGGGAGTCATCCTGCCGTTTGCCGTGTTCGCCGTAGCGGCGGCCGCGGCGCTCACACTCCCGGACCTCCGCGGGACAGCACTGGACGACTGAGTCGTCGGGCTCTTGGTTCTTTGCGGAGGCGCAGCCGGAATCAAGAAGGACGGCTAGGCCCGTCATTGAGCTACTCCGACAGAGTTTGCTATGAGCAAGTCCAGGCACTAGCCAATCATCAAGAGCCGGCGAACCTCGGCGACTCTCTCTAACGGCTCACCAGGTCTGTTGTGTCATCTGCGCCTACTCCGGAGAGGTCGACGGCGCCCTCCCAGTCGCCCGAGGATCGACAGGCGGCCGCCCCCGAGACCGCAGCAGAGTGAAGGCGTGACACCATGGGCTCACCTCGGAGCCAACTGGAGAGATAGCCGCCCACGAAGGCATCTCCGGCGCCGACGGAATCCACGACGCCTGTCGGCAGCGCGGGCTGAGCGCAAGCGGTGCCATTCTCGCGCGCCGCTGATCCTGCGGCCCCTGCCGTGACCACGACGTGGGAGTACCCGGCTTCGGCCAGCGCTGCGGCAGCAGCACCCATCTGCTCTGTGGAACCGAGCCCGGCTCTGGGCAGTGCCATCAGCAGCGGCACCTCGTCGAGGCTGGCGAAAACCACATCGGCTCGGGAGGCCAGTGCGGTGTAGTGCTCGATCGGCGATACCGTTCCCCACAGGCGCGGTCGGTGGTTCACGTCGAAGGAGACGAGGGAGCCCGCCTCCCGGGCGGCGTCGATGAGATGGACGATTGCCTCGGCCGCTCCGGCGGAGAGTGCGGCCGTGATGCCGGTGACGTGGACGAGGACGTCAGGGCCCAGCTCGACGCCGGCGAGGTCGCCGACCGCGAGGGCGCTTCCGGCGCTGTTCGCGCGGTAGTACGAGATCGTCGTCCGCCCTCCGGGGTGCAGATCCTTGACCAGCAGACCCGTCGGGCGCTCGGAATCCACGGTGGCGAGGACATGGACACCCTCGGCGCGCAACTCCCTGATGACGCGGCGCCCGAGCGCATCGTCGCCGACTCGCCCCGCCCACGTCACGGGGATCCCTCGATGCGCGAGAGTCATCGCGACGTTCGCCTCGGCTCCTCCCGTGCCCAGGGCGACACGATCGGCGCGCCAGAGCGGTTCCTCGACGCTCGACCGGAAGACGGCCAGCGCCTCGCCGACAGTGACGACGCGCATCACGGCGCCACGGCGTCACGGAAGGCCCGGGCACGCTCCGCGATGTCGTCGAATCGGCCGGAGGCGATGTCGGATCGCGGTGCGATCCAGCTGGTGCTGACCGTCTGGACTCCGCCGATCCGGTACGAGGGTGCCTCCACGAGCGAGACTCCGCCGCTCGGGACGAAGGCCACATCGGGGAACGGGCCTCGCAGAGCGGCAATGGTCGCGGCGCCGCCCAGCGACGAGGCCGGGAAGAGCTTCAGGACCCGGAGACCGGTCGACCTCGCGCGCATGACTTCGGTGGCGGAGGCGACACCGGGGATGAGGACGACGCCGCGGCGCTCTGCCCGCTCTGCGATCTCCTCGGAGAAGCCGGGACTGACGAGGAAGGCGGCGCCGGCGTCGCACGCGGCGTCCACCTGCGCTGCTGAGAGCACCGTGCCGCACCCGGCCATGAAGCCCGGCATCGCCACCATCGCGGCGAGGCAGCGATCCGCGTCCGGGGTCCGGAGCGTCACCTCGGCACAGGGCACTCCGCCCTCCACGAGCGCACGTGCGAGCGGAGCAGCGTCGGCGGGATCGTCGATCACGACTACGGGCAGCACGCGGATCGTCGCGAGAGCGTCTAGCACCTCCTGCCCGCTCATCGACCGAGCCATCCGCCGTCGACAGGGATGATCGCGCCGCTGACGTAGTCGGAGGCCGAGGAGGCGAGGAAAACCGTCACGCCGCCGAGATCGGAGGCGGCACCCCAGCGACCGGCGGGGATGCGCTCGAGGATGGCCGCGGAGCGGGAGTCGTCGGCACGCAGCGCGCTCGTGTTGTCGGTCGCGATGTAGCCCGGCGCGACCGCGTTGACCTGCACTCCGCGCGACGCCCATTCGTTCGAGAGTGCTCGCGTCAGCCCCGCGATCCCAGATTTTGCTGCCGCGTACCCGGGCACGTTGATGCCTCCCTGGAAACTCAGCAGGCTCGCGGTGAAGAGGACCTTGCCGCTGCCGCGCTCCAGCATGGGCCGGGCGACGAGCTGGGTGAGGGCGAAGGCGCTGCTGAGGTCGACCTCGAGGACGCGGTCCCATAGGGACAGGTCGTGCTCGGCCGCCGGCGCTCGCTCGATGGTGCCCGCGTTGTTCACGAGGATGTCGGGCGCGAGCTCGGCGAGCTCTGCGCCGAGCGCGAGCACCGCGCGGCGATCGGCGAAGTCGGTCGCGAACGACCGGTAGGTGCGCCCGAGCGCTCTCACCTCGAGGGCGACGTCGTCGTCGTCGGCTGACCGTGTGCTAACGCCGATGACGTCGGCTCCTGCGGTGGCGAGGGCTACCGCCATCGCACGGCCGATGCCGCGGCGTGCTCCGGTGACGACCGCAGTCCTCCCCGTCAGATCGAAGGGACCGGTCACGATTCGCCCCCCTCGGTGCCGCCGACATCGACCAGCACCTTCATCGAGGAGCCCGCGGTGAGCCGCTCGACGGCGGCCGCCGTGTCGGCGAGCGGGACCACGTCGGTGATGAGGGCCTCGGCGGGGAGTGCGCCCTCGGAGAGCAGGGTGATCGCCCGCTCGATGTCGCTGCGCTGGTAGACCCGAGCGCCGAGCAGCCTCAGTTCACGCCAGAAGACGCGTTGCAGGTCGATTTCACGCGGTGCCGCATGGATGGCGACGACGACGATGGTGCCGCGCACCTTCGCGAGCGCCGTGGTCTGCCGGACCGCCGCTGCGGCTCCGGAGACCTCGAACACGACATCGGCACCCTCGCCGCCCGTCCAGCGGTCGACCTCGAGCGGTACATCGGCGTTCAGTGCGTCGAGGACCTCGAAGCCGAGAGCCGCGATGCGTGCACGCCGACCTTCGTCGACCTCGGACAGCAGCACCGAAGCGCCGGCGTGCCGGGCGACGCTCGCGATGAGAAGGCCGATGGGCCCGCCTCCGAGAATCACGACCTTGTCGCCCACCGCAAGACCCGAGCGCCGGACGTCGTGCACGGCGACGGCGGTCGGCTCGACCAGCGCTGCCGTCCGGAGGTCGAGTCCGTCGGGAAGGCGCACGAGCGTCTTCGCCGGGACGATCCAGTGCTGCTGCAGCGCGCCGGGGGAGTCGACTCCGAGGAAGGTCAGATTGCGGCAGATGTGCTGATGGCCGTCGAGGCACGCGGAGCAGATGCCGTCCCAGAGCAGCGGCATCACGCTGACGCGGTCACCGGAGGCCCACTCGGTGACGCCCGCGCCGACGCGGCTCACCACACCCGACATCTCGTGGCCGAACACGTGCGGCTTGCTCACTCGCGCGTCCATGTCGCCGTGCACGATGTGCAGGTCGGTGCCGCAGAGACCGCAGAAGGCGATGGCGATCTCGACTTCTCCGTCCGCTGGGGCACGCCTCGGTGTCTGAATCAGCTCGATCGTCGCCTTGCCCGTGTAGGCGGCTCCTGTCATTGGATCGTCTCGTCTCTCGAGGCGGCGGACCGCCTCGGTTGGGTGTTGGGTCGTCATTTAACCGCTCCGCCTGTGGCGCCCGCGGCGATGTACCGCTGGGCGACGAGTAGGAGGATCACGGCGGGGAGCGATGCCAGGACTGACGTCGCCATCACGGCGGACCAGTCCGTCTGGTCGGCGCCGAGGTAGGTGTAGATACCCAGGGTCACCGGACGGAGGTCGTCGGTCGTCGTCAGGGTGAGGGCGAAGATGAAGTCGCTCCACGTGAACAGGAACGAGAACAGAGACGCCGTGATGATCCCGTTGCGTGCGATCGGCACAGCGATGGACCAGAACGTCCTCAGAAGCCCTGCTCCGTCGAGGCGGGCCGCCTCGAGGACCGCTGTGGGGACGGCCTGCATCGTGGTGCGGATGAGCAGTATCGCGAAGGGAATCGAGTGGGACGCATCGGCCAGAACGAGCCCGACCGTCGTGTTCAGGAGCCCGAGGTCGTTGTAAGCGCTGTAGAGACTGTTCGCGACCACGATCCCCGGGATCATCTGGGTCACCGCGAGGACGAGCAGGATCACGTTGAGACCGCGGAGCCGGAATTGCGCGAGAGCGTAGGCCGCCGGCATCGCGATGACCAGAGTCAGTGCGACGCTCGAGAGCGACACGATGAGGCTGGTCAGCAGGTTGCGCGACTGATCGGCGATCGCCGCCGCGTAGCCGTCCAGATGAATCTCGGTAGGGAAGAGGCTGGAGGCGAGGTTGCTCCCCGACGCTTGCACGGAGAGGTTGACCATCCAGTAGACGGGGAAGAGCAGGACGACCAGAAGGAGGACCCCGAGGACGGAGTCGCGGGTAGAGCGGACGCGCTGTGAGCGCAGAGCGATTGTCACGAGCGGCTCCTAGTCGGTGATGGATCGACGGCTCGACCGCAGGTACAGCAGCGCGAACGCGAACGCGATGAGGATGAGCACATTGCTGGTCGCCGCTCCGAGACCGAACTGGAACTGCTGGAACGACTGGAAGTACGACGCGGTCGGCAGCGTCTGCGTCGAGTTCGCCGGCCCGCCACGGGTCAGTCCGAGGACGATGTCGATCGAGCGGAGCGTGTAGATCACTCCCAGCAGGATGACGACCGTCACCGTGGGACGCAGTAAAGGCCAGGTGATCGACCAGAACGTGCGCCACGGCGAGGCCCCGTCGACGGAAGCCGCCTCATAGAGCTCCTCCGGGATGTCCTGCAGACCGCCGTAGAGGATGGCGACGTTGAACGGGATCCCGACCCAGATATTGACGATGATCACCGAGAGGAGGGCGATGCTCGGACTCGAGAGCCACGGGATCCCGGTATCGATGAAGCCGAGCGACTTCAGGACGACGTTGATCGCCCCGGAGTCCTGGTCCATGAGTGAGCGCCAGAGAGCAGTCGAGACGATCACCGGTAGCAACCAGGGCAGCAGCAGGAGCGAGCGCAGGACCGAGCTCAGGGGGAACCGGCGCCGGAAGAAGACCGCGATCGCCAGCCCGAGCGAGAACTGCCCGAGGATGGATCCTCCCGTGAACAGGAAGGTGTGCAGCACGCTCGAGCCGAAGGTCGAGTCGGCGAAGATCGTGCGGTAATTCTCCCAACCCACGAAGGGAGCCTCTCCGGTGTAGAAGCTCGCCGTCGTGTAGTCCTGGAAGCCCATCACGATGTTCTTGACGACGGGAAAGGCGAAGAACAGAGCGATGTAGATCAGGGCCGGGACGACGAAGGCCCAACGGTAGAGCGACTCCCGAGTACGGCTGGCTCGACCGAGCCGCTCGGGGAGCGGGCGGTCGGTCGAGCCGGTCGTCCGGGTGAGGGTGGGTGCCGCGGTCACTTCGCGCTCGCGGCCGAAGCGGCCGCGTCGCTCAGGGCCTGATCGACGGACGACTGCCCGGTGACCGCCGACTGCACGGCGGTCCAGATGGCGGTGTTGGTCTGCGGCCAGGCGCCCTCGAGGATCGCAGTGCGCGAGCGGCCGTCGCGGACGATGTCGACGTAGGAGCCGAGTGTCGGCAGAGCGGTCAGGTACTGCTCGTCGAGGTCGGGGTTCGCCGGCACGACGCGACGCTGCTCGGCGAGAGACAGCTGGGTGTCGTCCGACATCATGCACGAGAGCAGCTCGCCCGCTGCGGCCTCGCGTGCGTCGTCACCCGACAGCGGAAGAGTCCAGACCTCGCCGCCCAGTGGGGCGATCGCCGTGTCGCCCACCTCCGGAACGGGGATGGCCGAGATCGTGTAGTTCACGTCGGGATCGGCGTCGAGCTTCGACATCTGGGTGGCACTCGTGATCGCCATCGCCGCCTTGCCGGTCAGGAACTGGTCTCCAACGTCGCTGTTGCCCCACTGCACGGAGGACTGCGAGGCGGACCCGGAGGAGACAAGGTCGACTTCTAGCTGCAGGGCCGCCTTCGCCGCATCACTGTCGAGCTCGTCCTCTGAGCCGCCCGCCGACCACAGGAGGGGCAGGTAGGCGTAGGTGCCCTGGCCATCGTTCTTCGCGCTGAACGCGAGCCCGTACTGGTCCCCCGAGGTGAGGGCTGCTGCGGTCGACTTCAGCTCCTCCCAGGTGGTAGGTGCCGACAGGCCCGCTTCCGCAAGCAGGTCGTCGTTGGTGAAGAGGACGATGGTGCCGACGGTGGGCGCGAGCCCGTAGACCTCGTTGTCGACGGTGCCGAGGCTGAGGACGCTTTCTCCGACATTGTCGATGGGAACGTCGCGATCGGC
Source organism: Rathayibacter sp. VKM Ac-2856 (assembly GCF_013205055.1). Taxonomy (GTDB): domain Bacteria; phylum Actinomycetota; class Actinomycetes; order Actinomycetales; family Microbacteriaceae; genus Rathayibacter. The sequence continues at coordinate 195,812 of NZ_JABMLF010000001.1, read as the reverse complement.
GACAGGGCTGAGCGCGCCGCTGTCCGCAATCGCCGGAAGATCCTGAGCGTCGATCATCTGCACATCGGGAAGCGTGCGCGAGCTCGACTGTTGCAGGATCTTGCTCAGGTAATCGCTCGAGGGCACCGCCTCCCGTTCGATCGTCACGCCGATCGACGCGCCGCAGGAATCGAGGGCGTCACCGATGATCGAGCGAGCCGGTTCATCGGTGTAGTAGTCGGCGACACGGAGGCTTGTAACGGCGCCGCTGGACGAAGCCGGCGAACCTCCTCCGCTCGAGCAGGCGGACAGTGCGGCGACCGTCGTGAGGGCGGTGGCGAGGACGATGATGCGCCGACCGTTGCTTCGGGCTGTGTAGGTCATGACTTCTCTCCATCGAGACGCAGGTGGAGCAACCCCGATCGGGCGGCTCACTGACGCATTCACGCTAATGGGTGAGACGTATGACGTCAAACGTCAGCGCACGGTCATGACAGCGCAGCTCTTCACCGAGGACGGCGCCTCGCCCAGGCAGCCTCGATGTGGGACCGCATTGCCTCCTCAGCTGCTGCCGCGTCCCTGGCGACCACCGCGTCGAAAACGCTGCGGTGCTCGTCAAGGGTGATGGGGAGGTTGCCACCGGGGGAGGTCCCCCTGAAGAGCCGGCTGTCCCGTGCGCGCTGGAAGAGGATGCGCGTGATGCTGTCGGCAAGAGTGTTCCGGGACGCCGCCATGACGATCAGGTGAAACTCGGCGTCAGCGTTATTGAATGCAGTCTCGTTGTCGAGAGCCGATTCCATGCGTCCGAGGGCGACACCAAGCGCAGCGAGCTCGTCGTCGGTACGCAGACGCGCCGTCAGCCCGGCCATCGACGCCTCAAGGGAGGCTCGAACGACGGCGAGATCGTCGAGGACGCTGAGGGACTCGTCGTTCTCGACCATCGCCGAAAGGACGATCGGGTCGAGGACGTTCCAGGAGCTCGCCGGCCGGACGAGAGTGCCGCGTCCCTGCTCGATCGCAACGAGCCCCTTTTCCTCGATGCGCTTCACCGACTCCCGAATCACGGTGCGACTGACACCAAAAGTTCGGCTCAGGACGGATTCAGGAGGCAGCGGCGATCCGGGCTCGACCTCTCCCGTGACGATCGCGGTGACGAGATCGCGGACGACCGCAACCCCGAGCCGGGACGCGGGCAGTCGAGTCGCGTTCGCAGCCAGAAGCCCCGGGGAGCCGTCGTTCGCCAGGTTTGTCATCTCACCATTTTAGGGATCGAAACGTAGCGTTCGCCGGTAGCAGGGCCCGAACCCTCAAGACATATGATGTATGTTGTTTATTACTCAGGGGCCGCATCGGCGCTGATGACCGTGAGGGAAGATATGAAGATCACCGGCTACCGCCTTCTGACGACCTACCACGACTGGGGCCGCCCGATCGGGGACGTGAACGGCTTCATCGCCTCGGGCATCACGAGCGTGCCGCTGGTCCTCGTCGAGACCGATGTCGGCGTCACCGGTATCGGGATGGGCTCGCACCAGGACATCGACAAGCTCTTTCCTGCGCTCGAGGGTCAAGATCCTCGCGCCGTCTCGAGCCTCTACGACCGCATGCTCGCTCGCGTGTTCAAGGCCGGCCACGCGGGCGCAACCTTCGGCGGCATCGGCACCCTCGACACGGCACTGTGGGACATCAAGGCCAAGCTTGCGGGCGAGCCGCTCTGGCGGTTGCTCGGCGGCTCCGACCGCTTCGTGGCGGGCTACGCGTCGGCTCTCGACATCGCTCTCAGCGACGACCAGCTCGCGTCGTTCTACTGCGACGCCGTCGACCGCGGCTACGCCAGCGGCAAGCTCAAGGGCGGTCGCGACTTCGACGCGGACCTGCGCCGCCTGCGCATCATGGAGGATGCGCTTCAGCGCAACTCTCCGGAGCCCGGCCTCATGCTCGATGCGAACGAGTCGTGGAACGTGAAGCAGGCGGTGAGGTACGTCTCACGATTGGAGGAGCAGCTCGATCTCACCTGGATCGAGGAGCCGATCCGCCGCTGGGATGCCGTGGGGCATGCCCGACTGTCGTCCTCCGTCCGCGCCGCTGTCGCCACGGGCGAGAACCTCACTGGACTCGAGCAGTACCGCCCTCTTCTTGACGCGAAGGGCGTGGACATCGTGCAAGCGGCGAGCGTCTGGGGCGTCACCCACTTCCTCCGAGTCGCGGTCGCCGCACACAGCCGTGACCTGCCGGTCAGTCCTATCGGGCTCAGCGCGAACGCCATCGTGGCGAACGCCGCCGCCGCCGTGCCCAACCACCTCACCGCTGAAGTGCAAGACTTCGGCCAGCCGTTCGGCGTCTCCATCGACCAGCAGTTCATCGACGGAGGCATCGTGCTCGGCGACCGACCCGGTGCCGGCCTCGAGATCGACGAAGCCGCGATCGTCGCAGACCAGCGCTCCGCGACCTGGCTGACGGCGGCGGGTCCTCATGTGCGGTCGCCCAGGGCCGGACTCCAGCTCGCTCCCTGAACCCCCGACCTGCGTGGAAGTGGCACAACGAGGAGGGGCTTGCGGCCGCCGAGCTGACATAATGTGCATTATCGGATATCGCCCGCAAGCGCAGTAGCGGTCAGACCGACGGCCCGAGCCCTGCCTGCAGCCGCAGTCCGTCGAGCAGCAGGTCGAGCCCCGAGCGGAAGACGTCGAGGTCGTCGTGCGTCGCCATCTCGTCCGCGACCTGGTGCGCGAACGGGAACTCCTCGGGGTCGAGCGCACGCCAGCGGTCGGCGAACTGCGCCAGGAACTCCATGCGATCGAGTCCGCTGTCGAGGAACTCCTTGGGCGGCGGCTGCGCGAGGTCGATCGCGACACCGACCACGTAGCTCACGATCGACGACGCCGCGTGGAAGCGCTGCCGCGGCGTCAGCTCCAGCCGCATCAGCTGCTGGCCGATCCGCTCGTGCATCGCCATCGAGTTCGGCTGCAGGCCGTTGTTGCGGAGCATGAACTGGCCGAACCACGGCCGTCGGACGAACTCGTCGAACAGCGCCAGGGCCAGGGCGCGCAGATTCGCCACCGGATCGGGTCCGTGCGTGAGCGGCTCGCTCTCCTCGAGGACCCGGCCCATCACCTCCTCGGTCGCCAGGTCGAGCAGCTCGTCGCGGCTCGAGACGTACCAGTAGATGCTCGCGACTCCCCCGCCGAGCCGCGCCGCCAGCGCCCGGAAGGTCAGCGCCGGCTCCCCCGAATCGTCGAGGATCGCGATCGCCTCGGCCAGCACCGCGTCGAGCGAGTGCGACGCCCGCTGGCGACCCCGCGGCCGGGCGGTCGCCGCGGCGGTGCGCGCGGGCTTCTCGGATCGATCTGCAGGCATGTGTTGCATCTTATCGAACATGGTTCTATGTTGTCGAACGCCGTCCGATACTCGTACGGCGTTCGATTGAGAGGTCCGCCATGAGCACGATCGCCGTCACCCCCGCCACGCCCCCCGCCCACACCTCGCTGCGCTCCGCCGCACTCCCCCTGGCCGCGCTCTGCCTGGCCTTCTTCGTCGAGATGGTCGACAACACGCTGCTCTCCATCGCCCTGCCCACCATCGGCCGATCGCTCGACAGCGGCACGGCCGGGCTGCAGTGGGTGACGGGCGCCTACTCCCTCACCTTCGGCGGACTGCTGCTGATCGCCGGCTCGGCCGCCGACCGCTTCGGCCGCCGCCGCGTGCTGCTGAGCGGCCTCGCGGCCTTCGGCCTGATCAGCCTCGCCGTCGTCCTCGTGAGCGACATCGGCCAGCTCATCGTCCTGCGGGCGCTGCTCGGAGGCGCCGCGGCGGCCATGGCGCCGGTCACGATGTCGCTGATCTTCCGCCTCTTCGACGACGCGAAGCTGCGCATGCGCTCGATCACGATCGTGATGATCGTCGGCATGTCCGGATTCGTCCTCGGCCCGATCCTGGGCGGCTCGGTCCTCAGCCACCTCAGCTGGCAGTGGCTCCTGATCGTCAACGCGCCGATCGCGCTCCTCGCCTGGATCGGCGTCCGGTTCGGCGTGCAGGCCGACCGGCGCGCCGACCTCACCTCCGAGCGGCTCGACCTCCCCGGCGCCGCCCTCACCGTCGCGGCCATCGGGCTCGGCTGCTACACCCTCACCAGCGGCGTGCAGGAGGGCTGGCTCTCGCTCGCCACCCTCGCCTGCGCCGTCGGCACGGTCGCCGCGATCGTCGGCTTCGTCCTCCGGGAGCGGCGCGCGGCCTCGCCGATGATCGACCTCGCGCTCTTCCGCACCGGCCCCGTGCGAGGCGCGGCCCTCACGCAGCTGGCCGCCTCGATCGCCTTCGCCAGCGTCCTCTTCGGCCTGATCCTGCACTTCCAGTACGCGTACGGCTGGAGCCCGATGCAGGCCGGGATCGCGAACCTGCCGATCATCGTCACCATGATCGCCGCGACGCCGATCGCCGAGCGGCTCGCCTCCCGGCTCGGCCACCGCCTCGCCTGCCTCGTCGGCACCGGGCTGCTCGTCGGCTCGCTGCTCGGCATGACCTGGGCCGTCGACCACGGCTACCTCGCGATCGCCGCGATGATGGTGCTCCTCACGATCGGCCTGCGGACGATCATGACCATCTGCGCGGTCGCCCTCATCGAGGCGATGGACGAGAACCGCACCTCGATCGGCGCCGCCCTCAACGACACCTCGCAGGAGGTCGGCACCAGCATCGGCACGGCCGTCGTCGGCACCCTGATCGCCGCCCTGGTCACGAAGACGCTGCCGTCGGGCGCGTGGAGCTCCGACCTCGTGCAGTCCTTCTTCGCCGGCGAGCGGATCGTCTACCTCGCCGTCGCGGTCCTCGTCGGCGCGATCGCGACGATCGGCTCGCTCTCCCTCACCGACTCGCGGGTCACGGAGGAGCCGGCGCCGGACGAGGGCGCCCGCGCCGCGCAGTGACGCCGGCGGCCGGGACCGCGCCCGGTCGTTCCTCCGACCACGGCCGGCCGCCACTCCCCCATCCGCCATCCCGCTCGCTCCTCGGCGGTCGAGACGATCATGCGCCGCCGGGTCCCGCGGCGATACCCTCGCGGCATGACCTTCGCGAACGTCGGCACCCTGGGGGCCGCACCCGGCAAGCGCGACGAGCTCGTCGCCGTCCTGACCGAGCACAACGCGGGCCTGGTCGACGCCGGCTGTCTGCTCTACGAGGTCGGGGTCGACGACGAGCAGCCCGACACCGTCTTCGTCGTCGAGCTGTGGGAGAGCGCCGAGGCGCACAGGGCCTCCCTCGCACTCCCGCAGGTCCAGGCCGCGATCGCCACAGCGCGCCCGCTGCTCAGCGGCGCCTTCGGCGGCTTCCGCTTCGACGTCGCAGGCTCTCCGCTCCGGAGCTGACCTGCGATCCCCTGCGGGAACCCTCGCGAGGAGACTCGGACCCTGCGCCGCCACGGCCTCAACGCGTTCGGGTCGATGAACGTTCGACTGCCGGGACGGCGGCGGAGTTCCTCGTGTCGGACCCAGGGAACCGACCGAACCGCTCCCCGCCCTCGGCGCCCCGGCCACCCGTGCGCTCGAGGACGCGGGCGTGCGCGACCTCGACGACGTGCGGCGTGTGGGACTCGACCACCTCGCCACCCGCCACGGAGTGGGAACCAAGGCGCTCCGGGCCGGCTCCCCCGGCGCACCCGTCGTCGCCACCGGCACCCGCCTGAGACGGCGATCGCGCGGCACTCCGCGATCGCCGCCCGGAGGCCGACGGCGCCGAGGCCGAGCGGCGAGACGGCCTGCGCGAGGGTCTCGCGACCTTCCCGCCTCAGGGTCGACGGCGCGAGCCGAATCGACACCCGGCCCGAAGAATTTTCGGCCGGCCCTCGAGCGGTGCGGATTCTCGAGGGTCAGCGGCCGCCCCGCATGCCGCCACCTCCGGCGGCAGCCGTGCCCGCGGTGACGGTGGCGAGGGTCGTGCCGTCGGCGGTCAGGGTGTAGCTCTCGCCCGAGGTGATCTCCGAGCCGGCGGAGACGACGCCCGCGATCGTCTTCGACGTCGTGAACGTCGTGACGGTGGTGCCGGCCGCGTCGGTGATCGTCACCTCGGAGCCCGCCGGGAGGGTGCTGCTGAGGGCGGCGGAGATCCAGCCCTGGGTCGAGGACGCGTCGGGCGAGACCATCATCCCGGCGCTGCCGGTGGCGAGCACCTCTCCGCCGGTGACGACGAGGGTGCCGTTGACGTCGAGAGCGCCGTTGCCGCTCTGCTCGGGGCCGTTCACGACGAGGCTGCCGCCGCTGATCGTCGCACTGCCGTTGGAGTCGAAGCCGTCTCCCTCGGCGTCGATGGTGACGGTGCCGCCGCTGAGAGTGATCACGGAGCCGTCGTCGCCCTCGCCGCCGCCCATGCCGCCGCCGGTGGTTCCGGTCGCGACGCCGTCGGAATCGGTGCCCGTTCCGCCGGAGGCGTTCAGGCCGTCGTCGCTGGAGACGACGGAGACGTCGCCGTCGGTGATCCGGATGTCGGCGCTCTCGATCCCCTCGACCGAGTCGGTCACGACGATGTCCGCGCCGTCGAGGAGCAGGGCCGAGTCGGCGTGGACGCCGTCGTCGCCCGTGGCGAGCGTCAGGGTCCCCGCGGTGGTGTGCACCCAGGTGTCGGAGTGCACGGCGTCGTCGGCGGAGTCGATGGTCACGTCGCCGCCCTCGAGGTCGACGACGATCCCGGCCTTGAGCCCCTTGGCGGAGGCGTCGGTCGCGAGCTGCGCGCCGCTCCCCCCGCCCGCGGTGAGGTCGAGGTCTCCCCCGGTGACGACGATGTCCGTGACCGCGACCACGGCGTCGCCCTGCGCGTCGACGGTGATGTCGCCGCCGGTGATCGAGACGAAGCCCGCGGTGGCGTCCTCCTCGTTGTCGGAGGTGAGTCCGTCGCCGCCGGCGGTGACGGCGAGGGTGCCGCCCCGGACGACGAGGTAGTCCTTGCCGCGGATGCCGTCGTCGGCGGCGTCGACGGTGATGGTGCCGGAGAGGATGACGAGGCCGTCCTTGCCGGTGATGCCGTCGTTGCCGTTGCCGTGCACCTCGAGCGAGCCCTCGCCCGTGAGGGTGAGATCGGCGGCGCTGTAGAGCGCGGCGTTCGACTCCGCGTCCTCGGCGTAGGAGGCGGTGTCGCTGAGGGTGCTCGTCGACCCGGTGGCGAGGTCGACGACGACGTCGGAGGCGGCGGTGACCGTGATCGCGGAACCGGTGGAGCTCGTGATGTCGACGCCGTCGAGCACGAGCCGCACCGTTCCCTCGGCGGTGGTGTCCACCACGACCTGCCCGTCGGCGAGGGTGCCGCTGAGGACGTAGGTGCCGGCGTCGGTGATGGTGACGGTGGAGCCGTCCACGCGCACGGCGTCCCCGTCCGCCGCGGCGCTGTCGCCGGAGAGGGTGATGCTCGTCGAGGCGGCGTCGGCGGCCTGGTCGGTGGCGTGCACCGCGGTGTTCGCCGCGAGGATCTGCGTGGCGGTGGAGTCGAGGGTGGTGCCGACGGCCTCGACGGTGGTGCCCGCGTCCGCGTCGTCGGTGCTCGTGTCGTCGGTGCTCGTGTCGGCGGTGCTCGTGTCGGCCGGGGCGGTGGAGCTCGAGTCGGTCGTGGTGCCGAAGGCGGAGCCGGCGACCTCGGCGGCGGTGCAGCCGGTGAGGAGAGCGCCGGTGAGACTCAGGACGGCGAGGACGGACAGCGGGCGGGAGCGGTTGTGCATGGTGGTCCTATCGGGGAGAGACGACTCGGGCGGGGGCCCGGTCGAAATGACGGTCGAGGGTGCGGGTCCACTTGTTGGCGGGGAGCTCGGAGCGGAACGCGGCCATCCCGGTCCCGTACTTCGAGAGAGAGACGGGGCGGTGGCCTTCGGCCCAGAGCGCGCGGTCGACCTCGGACGGGCGGGAGGCCGACTTGGTCTCGACGACGACCACGGCCGGTCGGTCCAGCACTCGGGCCGGCGCACTGCGCAGCCGCCAGACGAGGCGGGTGTCGATCGTGGCTCGGGTGGCGGATCCGGGGAGGAGGAGCGTCGTCCGGGCGTACTCGGTGGACAGCACCGGGGCGAGTTCTCGGGAGTCCAGGGCGATGCCGGTCGCAGCGAGGGTCTCGTCGATGTAGGCGAGACCCTCCGCGGTGAGCTCGTCACGCCGGCCTGCCGGGTGGTCGATCCGCTCCTTGACGGTGCTGCTGCGGGATCCGCGCGTCTTCACCTCGAGGTAGCTGGTCGCGGAGTCGAGGTAGGTGCGGGTGCGGATCTTGAAGCGCCGCCTCCGGCCGCGCACGGCGAGGTGGTAGCTGTCCAGCTGCGGAGTGTCGAAGTAGACCGACTCGTAGTCGCAGTCGCGGCGTCCGTCGATCTCGAGCACCCGCGTGCGGTCGTCCAGTCGGGAGAGCACGGCGTCCAGGCCGCCCGCGGGGATGAGGTACTTGCGGTCGATGCGGGTCTGGAGGGACGCCTGGTCGACGAGCTCGGGGAGGCTGATCGGGGCGAACGACTGCAGACGCGACGTCGTCACGGCGGTCATCGCGAGGCCGGGACGCCGACGGCGGAGGTGACCGGGGCGAGCACGTCGTGCTGCCCGCCGCGGGAGCGTCGCTCCGCGACGTCGAAGCGGACGTCGGCCTGCGTGGTGTCGTTGACGAGATCCAGCTGACGGACCTGCACCGACCGGATGCGGCCGCCGAGCAGCGCGGCCAGGTGCTCGGTCAGGGCGACCTCGTCGGTGAAGGCGCTGTCCAGGGTGATCGTCTGCTGACGAGTGCGCGGGAACAGCCGCGGGTGGTCGGCGATGAACAGGACCGCGATGATCAGCGCGATCAGACCGACCGTCAGCGCGGACGGCGCGGTGCCCAGGCCGCTGATGAGGCCGATGGCGAGAGCGGAGAAGTAGTAGGCGACCTCGTGCTGCTCGATCTCGTCCGAGCGCAGCCGGATGATCGAGAGGACTCCGAACAGTCCCAGCCCGAGTCCCGCGCCGACGGTGCTGGAGGCGAGGACGAGCGAGACCGCGAGGACGCCGACGTTCACGCCGAGGAACGCGGCGACGAGGTCCCTCCGGCGGTGGCGCGGGAAGTAGATCCCGAAGGTCAGCAGGGCGATGGCGACGATGTCGATGGCGATGGTGGCGAGGGCGAGCACAGGAACTCCAGTGGACGGGGCCGACAGGTGGCCGACGAGCGAAGGAGTCCAGTCAGCCGGTCGTCCCTATGCGCCTCCGATGCGCTGCCTATGACGCGCAGATGGGTCCCGGATCGGCGTCCGGACGTCGCTCTCCTCCAGCTCTCCCGGACGCCCACGCGGCACCATCGCCATCGCCGCGACTCACGCCGGCCCGGCCCGCCCTCGAGCTGTGCCGCTTCGAAGCCGGCACGCCCAGCGCCTAGGCTCACGGAGCGGCGAGTATCGAGGGTGCCCAGGCGTCCCTCCTCGCCCGGGATGTTCGAGAGGGGATCGCGACACGATGGGACTGTTCTCCCGGCGCCGGCCCATGAGCGGCGCGGCGGATGCGGTGGCCGTGATCGCCGACCCGGCCACGGGGCGGGCGCGGGTCGGTGCCGACGCCGTGCCGATCCTCCCGCTGGTGCTGGACGACCGCGCCGTGGCGGCGGTGCTCGCCCGGTCGGTCCTCTCCGACGCTCCGATCCTGGTGCCGCATGCGTCCGGGCTGACCGTCGCCCCTGTCCTCGACCGGGACGGGGCGTGGGAGTACGTGACGGCGTCGACGGCGGCACGACTCGGACACACCTCGGAGTCGCTCGCCGAGGAGGCGCTCGCCTGGCTGGCGCGCATCGACCCGATCGTGTCCGGCGGCGACGGGCGATTCCTCCTCGAGACACCGCCCGGCAGCGAGGAGCTCGCGGCATCCTTCATCCTGAGGGCGGGGTTCCTGCACGCGCTGTTCGACGAGTTCGTCCCCGGCGAACCGGTGGTCGCGATCGGTCAGCGGGTGTCGATGCACGTCTGCGGCACGGAGGACTCCGACGCGGTGGCGGGCCTGCACGAGCTCGCCCGAGCCCTCTACGACGGCGGCGATGCGGCCCCGGTCAGTCCCACCCTCTACCGCCTCGGTGCTGACGGGTCGGCCACCCCCCTCTGACGCCTCATCGCCCGCCCTGCTGAAACGGACGGGTGCCGGCGCTCTCGAGCGCGGCATGCTCTCCACGGCCACAACCGGGCGCACGAACCCGCCTCCGCACGATGAGCGAGGAGCCGAAGCGAGCCGACCCGAACACGGCAGCAACGCTCTGGGACGCCGAGGCCGAAGACGACGTCGCCGACCTCGGTGCCGGTCACGTCGGCGCCGACCTCGTCGACGACGCCGACGGCGTCGCGGCCCGGGACGGCGGGCAGGTCGAGCGGCAGGAACTCGGGCGGCTCGACGTCAGCGCAGCACGGCGCTCTCTGCGTTGTAGAGGGCCTTCACCTCGCCGGCGGTCAGCGCCCGATTCCAGACGCGCACCTTCGCGACGGTGCCGCGGGCGAAATTGCCGGCCTTGCCCGTGAGCTGGACGCCTCCGACCGTGAAGTCGCCCGCGATCGGATTCAGCCCGTGCGGAAACAGATAGGGGTTCTTCGCGTACGTGTTCCCGAGCGAGTCCGTGTACCTCGGGTACGCGGTCGCGACGCCGTCGAGGTACGAGATCGCCTGCGCGCCGTCGTAGGTGCCGACATGCAGCTGCCAGACGGAGCGCGTCATCTTCGCGCCCGAGGCGGAGTAATCGCGGGAGTAGGGGTACCCGGGGGTCGGGCCGCCCGAGCGCGAGACGTGGAAGTTCGCCCGGTCGGCACCGCCGTAGGTCCCGAGGTCGTAGAACAGGCCGTAGGAGCGGCGTGGCTGATTCGCGTCCTCGGTCCACGAGCCGGCGACGAATCCGGTGTCGGTGTCGGTGGCGCGCACCCAGGCGGCCACGGTGACCGTGTTCTTCGACGCGCCGACCGCGAGCCGGCCGGTCGAGGCGGCCGGGAGGCGCAGGTAGCTCGATCCTGTGAGCGAGAGGCCGGTGCCCCACGGAGTCGCGACACGGGTCGCGGCCGTCCGGCCGGCCTGCGCGAGCGGCAGATCGCCGGAGGTGGTGCGGAACGGGGCGGCCGACTCGGTGAAGTCCCACTGGGCGATCGGCGCGGGCACCCCGGCCGGAACGCCGGACGGAGCGGGAGTGGGAGTGGGCACTGTCGTGGGCGTCGGAGTGGGCGCGGTCGTCGGCGTCGCAGTCGGCGTGGCAGTGGCAGTCGCAGTCGGAGTGGGCGTCGGCGTGACCGTGGTCGCGGGCGTCGGGGTCGCCGTCGGAGTCGGCGTCGGAGTCGGCGTTGCGACTCCGGCGTTGCGCACGACGAGGCGCACCCCCGCGCTCGTGCCGGTGTTGCCGGCCGCGTCCCCGGCGCGGGCGGTCACCGTGTAGGTCGCGTCACGCCACGCGCGGGTGTCCGCGGTGAGGGACCAGCGGCCGTCCGAGCGCTGCGCACCGTCGCCGACGCGGGTGCTGCCGGACCAGAACGAGATGGAGGCGACTCCGACGTCGTCCGTCGCCGTCGCGACGAGGGTCGCCGGACCCGACACTGTGCTTCCCGAGGTGGGGGACGTGATCCTGACGACCGGCGTGGTGGCGTCGGCGGCGGCCGCGGGTGGGGCCGCGAGAGGCGCGGCGACGAGGAGGAGGGCGAGGAGTCCGATGCCGAGCAGACGCCCCGGTCGGCGCGCGGTCGACTCGGACGTCGAGGGCCTGCGTCCCGCGGGGTCGGACGTCGCGGTGTCGGGAGGTGTGCTGCTGGGGCTGGTTCGGTGCGTGGTTCGGGGCATGGCGAAGCGGTCCTTCCGTCGTCGAGTGCGAGGACGGAGAGAGAGACGTGCGCGGTCCCTCCGTGGCGCCTCGTCTCCGGTGCTCGCACCCTAGAAGGGCTGCCGAGAGGGACTCCAGCGCCTTGACCTCTCCCGGCGTGGGGCGCTAGCTGTACTGAGCCATGAGGTCGGTCGGTGGCGACGTCCACTGTCGATCAGTGGAGATCTTCCTCGACATCGGCCGAGACGCCGGAAGAACGCACTTCATCAGCGACCGTCGACTTCCGTCCCCTACTCGGGGTGCAGCGCAGAATGCCGATCGACCCGGGGAACTGTCAAGCGGCCTCCCGAACTCACGCGGCGCTCGTACTGTCAGCGCTGAGCACGGCACCGCGAGCCCGCGGTCGAGCGTCTCCGCTCCTCCGGTCCTCCCGGTCGTTCTCGATGACCCCGACACTCTCGAGAGGAAGGAAGTCCCATGATCGACAGCACCAGCATCGACAGCATCCACGGCTCGACCGTCTACGGATCCGACGGAGACAAGATCGGCTCCGTCGAGCAGGTCTACGTCTCCGACGAGAGCGGCGCCCCCGTGTGGGCGACCGTCCGCACCGGCCTCTTCGGTACCTCGGAGTCCTTCGTCCCGCTCGAGGGTGCGGACCTCGCGGGCGACCGCGTCACGGTCGCCTACGACAAGAGCTTCGTGAAGGACGCGCCGCGCATCGACGCCGACGGCTCCCTCACCGAAGACGAGGAGGCCGAGCTGTACCGCTACTACAACCTGACCGGCGCCGCCTCGGCGCCCGGGACCGACAACGTCGACAGCGCCGCCGGCTTCAGCGATGTCACCTCCGGCAGAGGCGACACGGGTGTCGACACCGCAGTCGGCCACGACACCTCCGGCCCGACCACCGACGACGCGATGACCCGCTCCGAGGAGCAGCTGCGCGTCGGCACCGAGCGCGTCGAGGCCGGCCGCGCACGCCTGCGCAAGCACATCGTCACCGAGCAGCAGACGGTCACCGTGCCCGTCACCCACGACGAGGTCCGTGTCGTCCGCGAGCCGATCACCGACGCCACCATCGGCGACGCGACCGCGGGCCCCGACCTCAGCGAGGAGGAGCACGAGGTGATCCTCGGCGAGGACCGCGTCGTCGCCGCCAAGGAGACCGTCCCCGTCGAGCGCGTGTCGCTGGGCACCGAGACGGTCACCGAGCAGAAGCAGGTCACCGAGGACGTCCGCCACGAGGAGATCGAGGTCGAGGACGACGGCGTCACCCCGCGCCGCGACCGCGACGGCCTCTGACCCACCCCCGCCGGCAGCAGGAGGCTCAGTGTCTCCTGCTGCCGGCGCACCCGTTTCCCCCCAGCGCTCTCCGCGCGAGCAGATCGAGGACGACCATGGCCCAGACCAGCACCGAGCGCGACCGCACCGCATCGGACCCTGACGACTCCCGCAAGCCCGACGACCCCACCGACGTCACCAAGCGCTCCTGGGGCTACGTCCTGAAGAAGACGCTCCGCGAGTTCGGCGCCGACCAGTGCACGGACATCGCGGCAGGCCTCACCTACTACGCCGTCCTGGCGCTGTTCCCCGGGCTGCTCGCGATCGTCTCGATCCTCGGCCTGTTCGGTCAGGCCGAGACGACGACCTCGACGGTCCTCGACCTGCTCGGCGGCTTCGTCTCCGCCGACGTGCTCGAGACGATCCGCGGACCCCTGCAGGAGCTGACCTCCACCCCCGCCGCCGGACTGGCGTTCATCACCGGTGTCCTCGGCGCGCTCTGGTCCGCCTCCGGCTACGTCGGCGCGTTCGGCCGCGGGATGAACCGCGTCTACGAGATCGACGAGGGTCGCCCGATCTGGAAGCTGCGCCCCACGATGCTCGGCGTCACCCTGCTGACCGTCGTCCTCCTCGTGATCGCCGGACTGATCCTCGTGCTCAGCGGACCGATCGCACAGACGATCGGCGACGCCGTCGGCCTCGGCGACGTCGCGCTGACCGTGTGGAGCATCGCCAAGTGGCCGGTGCTGATCGCGATCATGGTCGTCATCGTCGCCGTCCTCTACCACTGGTCACCCAACGTGCGGCAGCCGAAGTTCCGCTGGACCAGCCTCGGCTCGATCCTCGCCCTCGTCGTCTGGGCCCTCGCCTCCGTCGGCTTCGCCTTCTACGTCGCCAACTTCAGCAACTACAACAAGACCTACGGCGCGCTCGGCGGCGTCATCGTCTTCCTGTTGTGGCTCTGGATCACGAACCTCGCCCTGCTCTTCGGCGCCGAGTTCGACGCCGAGCTCGAGCGCGGCCGCCAGCTCCAGGCCGGCATCGAGGCGGAGGAGCACATCCAGCTCCCGCCGCGCGACACCCGCCAGAGCGAGAAGAAGGCGAAGAAGCACGCCGCGGACGTCGAAGACGGCCGCGAGCTCCGCGAGACAGCCGGACATCCGGATCGATGAGCGACCCCGGAACCCGGCCCGCCGGGGAGGAGCAGATCACCGTCATCCGCTCCGAGGAGCGCCTCGACGTCACGACCGCCTGGACCCCGACGGAGCTCTTCCGCGTCCGCAAGATCGTCGTCACCGAGGAGCGGACCGTCACCGTCACTCTCCGCCGCGAGGAGCTCGTGATCGAACGAGAACCGCTCGACCCCGAGCACCTCGACGGTGCGGAGGGTCCGTCCTCGGGCGCGACTCCGAGATCGATCACGCTCGTCCTCCACGCCGAGGAGCCGGTCCTCACCACGCGGGTCGTCCCGGTCGAGCGTGTGCACGTCATGATCGACCGCATCATCGCCATGGAGTCGACGACCGAGACGATGCGGAAGGAGCGCGTCGACGTCCGCACGGTGCCGCAACTGCTCGACGACAACGCCGAGTAGATCAGGCGCTCCGTCTCGGAGGCTGTAGTCACGCTGCGACGGCCTCGACCTGTCCCTGTGTGCCAGGTGGATACCGCGTCTCCGTGTCCTCCAACGTCTTTGAGGGCTCTGCATGAGTGGCGACGTGGAAGGTGTTCAGGGGAAGCAAGAAGAGACGAAGGAGTACACCCCAACGCAACACCGGGGAGACCCGACGACGCGCGTAGCAGTAGGGTCATTTCTCCGCTTTTCGCTACACATTTGTGTGAGGGTCTAGGAGTGGCGCAATGAACGAAGACCGTCGGCTACGTCCGAGTAAGTACGACCGACCAGAACCTCGATAGGGAGATCGAGGCGATCGGCGCAGTCGACCGGATCTTCGAAGAGAAGGTCCCCGGCGCCACCCGCACCGATTGACCCGCCCTAGCCGACTGCATCCGCGACGTCCGAGACGGCGACCTCGTCCGAGACGCGTCAATGGACCGCCTCGCGCGCTCGCTGCGAGATCTTCGCGATGTCGTCGATGAGATCGTCGCGAAAGGCGCCTCCGCCGAGTTCATCAAGGAGCAGCAGACCTACGGACCCGGCGGCGACGACGCACTCGGACAGTTGATGCTGCACCTGCTCGGCGCGTTCGCCGAATTCGAGCGCTCCCTCATCCGCGAGCGGCAAGCCGAGGGCATTCGCATCACGAAAGCTGCAGGGAACTGCACGGGCCGGCAACGCCGGCTCGACGACGACCAGGTCGCTGCAGCTCGAGCGGACATCGTCGCCGGCATCCCGAAGTCAGCAGTCGCACGCGAGCTCGGCATCGACCGCACGACCCTCTACCGAGCGCTGGCACTCCCCCAACCCGACGAGCTCACCAGGACTGAGATCTACAGCGGCGTCAGAAGGCCTATCGCCTTCTGATGCACCGCCCCAGTGTCTCGATAGCCGCCCCGTCACCGGGCATTTCATCGGGCGGGTCTTACGGGACACTGCCGCCCGTACCGACGCGCGGCTCATCCCGCTCGGCGAACTGGCGCAGTGAACCACCGGCTGTCGGACGCTCGCTTCGCCGAATGACGCCTCTGCATCGCGGCTTCATGGAGCGTGAGGGAGAGTCCTGGTGGAAGGCGCGGGACGATAGCCACTTGCGGCAGGCTCACCGACCGCAACGGTGCAGCCTGGTTCATCGACGTCATCGTCCTCTGGGGCTGACCGAGCAAGACACCGAGTTGCTCAGTGCCCGAGCAGCATGCTGTTGCGGACCCGGATCTGCTCTTCGGTCGCGGGGAAGTAGCTGCTGACGCCGACGTGCTCGGCGTCGTGCTGGATCTCGTCGACGACCGGCCGGAGTGCGTGCTCGTAGGCGGCGAACGCCTGCTCGACATCGCCACCTGCGGCCTGGAAGGCGTCGAAGAGTGCCGTGGCGCCGATGATGGCGAGCGACCCTCCCATGCCCGCGGCGGGCGATGCGCAGTAGCCGGCGTCGCCGACGAGCGCGATGCGTCCTGACGTCCACGCCGGCATCTTGATCTGGCTGAGCTTGTCGAAGTAGAAGGTCTCGCCGTCGAGCGCCTGGTCGACGTGATCCGAGAACGGCGGGCCTGCCTGCAGAAGGTGCTCGCGGAGGATGCTCTTCTGCTCCTCCTCGTCGTGGTGGTCGTACGAGATCTCCTTCTCGGAGTGGAAGCCGAGAACGAGTTCGGTGGTGGAGTCGTACGAGTTCACCAGCATCGCCACGCCCGGCGCGTTGGTGATCCGGGTCGTCTGAGGGGCGATGAGGAGGGTGTCGAGGGTGGCGATGGAGAAGTACGTCTGGAGGAAGTGGCTGTAGAGCGCTTCCTGACCGAAGTGCAGTCGACGCACCGTGGAGTGGTTGCCGTCGCAGCCGAACACCAGGGAGAAGTTCCTCTCGGTGCCGTCACGGAAAGTGACGCGAATGCTCTCCTCGTCGAGCTCGTTCAGCGACGCGATGGAGTTGCTCCACAGCATCTCCACCTCGCCCTCCGTCGCCGCGGCGAGGATGTCGAGCAGATCATCACGGTGGATCTCGTAGCCGTCGCCCACCGCGTCCTCTGTGGGCGGCTCGGGGTCGATCCGTGCGATGAGATCCCCCTTTGGCGTCGTGAACTCCGTCACGCGAGGAGCAAGTGCTCTCGCCGAGATCTGCTCGAGCAGGCCCATCCGCTCGACGATCGCGATGGTGTCATCGCGGATATCGACCGGGGTGCCTCCTCGCTTCAGACCCGGTCCGATCTCGACGATCGTGACCTCATAGCCCAGCCGGCGCATCCACAGCGCCGTCGCGAGCCCGGCGAAGCTCGCTCCCGAGATGAGCACTCGCCTCTGCCTGTGCGCGTTCATCGGACATCCTCGTTCCCCGGCTCCCGCCGAATGTGTAGTGACTCGAACTTCGTCACCGTAACAGAAACTTTGAGTCACTCAACTCTTCGTGGCAGACTGGCGGAATGGGGGAAGCAGGCACGGTCGTCGCGTCGGGACTTCGAGAGCGCAGGAAGCGAGAGACCCGCGCGCGCTTGGGCGACGTCGCAGCGCGGCTCTTCGCTGAGCACGGGTACGACGAGGTGTCCA
Source organism: Rathayibacter sp. VKM Ac-2856 (assembly GCF_013205055.1). GTDB lineage: Bacteria > Actinomycetota > Actinomycetes > Actinomycetales > Microbacteriaceae > Rathayibacter. The sequence goes on along the minus strand of NZ_JABMLF010000001.1, from coordinate 178,642 downwards.
TCTCGGACGTCGCGCGTGCCGCTGCCGTCTCGGATCAGACGGTCTACAACTACTTCCCGACCAAGCCCGATCTCGTCTTCGATCGAGCGGACGAGGTGCTCGAGAGGATCCGAGCCGCGGTCGCCGAGCGAGGCGCCCAGCAGTCCCCGGCCGAGGCGATGCGCGCCATCGTCCTCGAGGACATCGATCGGTACGTCGAGGAGGATCCGGCCCTGGCACGAGGGGAGTTCCCCGCTCAGTGCAGACTCAGCACGGTGCTCCGGCGCCGGGCCCTGGAGTTCTACAGCGACGTCACGACCGCGGTTGCAGCGGAATTGGCCGGCACGGGGATGGACTCGATGACTCGGCGTGCTCAAGCAGCCGCACTCGTCGCGGTCGTGCAGCAGACCACCGAAGACATCGGCGACGCAGTCCTCACCGGCGCTGATCGGGAAGCGACCCGCACGCGTTTGAAGGATGCGAGCACGGTGGCGCTGGACCACCTGTCCGCTTGGTGGCGCACCGGGCTCACCAGCCCATCGCCGCCCCGGTGATCCATCCCCATTCGGGACGCAGTAAAGCGGTCTAAGAGTGGATCACGAGGCGGTGGGGGGGATCGAGTCCGGCTCCATCGAGTGAGAGCCCACGTCAACCGACGCGCACAGGATCCTTGGTGTCGATCTGCGCGAGAGGGTGCTGCTTGTCGGAAGACGTCGCGTCGTCTTCGGCCTGCGGGCGGCTCTTTGGAAAGGCAGGCCAGGCGGGGCGGTGCGAGGCGAAGCGGACGGTGAGAGCAGCGATCCACAAGGCGGCGACGAGCAGCAGGGCGATCGTCCCGATGCTGTCGGCGGTGTCCGCTATCGCGTTCGCGACTCCGAGCCGTGCGCCGAGCCAGCCGAGCGCCGCGACGGCGGTGAGGGTCGCGGCGCTGATCCGCAGGGCGGTGTAGCGGTGGGCTCGCGCGAGGATCACGAGGGGCGGGAGGACCGCGGCGACGATGAGCAGCTGCATCGCCTCGATGCCGAGGTTGAAGCCGAGCAGGGCGAGCACGAGACGGCTGCCGGTGAGGTCGAGCTCGCGCAGCGTCTCGGAGAACGCGAGGCCATGGACGAGGCCGAAAGCTCCGGCGATCGCGACCTCGCGGCCGGGGAAGATCGGCCGGATCGCGTGGATCGCGGCGACGAGGATGCTGACCGCGATCAGCGCCTCGATCAGGCCGGTGGGCACGGGCAGGCCGAGGGCACCGAGCGCGAGGGTCACAGAGTGGCCGAGGGTGAACGCGAGGGTGATGCCGGCGATGCGGCGCACCGCCTGGCGCAGCGGCACCGTGTCCCGCCAGCGGCGACGGACGGCGAGCAGTGGCGCGGGCAGGAGCAGGGTGAGCAGGAACAGTTGATGGTCGGTGCCGTTGGCGATGTGCTGCATGCCGAGCACGAGCATGCTGACGAAGCCGCTGGCCTCGCTACCGCTGCCGAGGTCCACGTGCAGGGAGCCGACGGTGTTGGTGACGGTGTCGAGGCGGATCGTTCCGAGCTCGTACGCACCGGCGAAGTCGGCGGCCGTGTCGGCGGCGACTGTGACGAGGACTACGTGGGTGATCTCCTTCTCCACCACCGCGTCGTAGCCGAGGTCGAACGAGCGCACGTCTCCGCCGGCGGGTGGGGTGAGCTCGAACGTGGTGGTGAGCTGCTGGTAGATCCCGGTGGTGGCGGTGTCGCCGGCGTCGGAGACGGTGAGGTCGCCCGCGTCGACGGTCCAGGCGGTCCCGTCGTCGCTGGTGGGAGCGAAGTGCGCGAGGAGGTAGGCGGTGATCGCGGCCGCGTTCTCGTCGACGGCGCTCTGCGTCTGCTCGGCCAGCTGGATGCCGCTGGCGTTCTCGAGGTCCTCGAGCGGGATGGTGACCGTCGCCGCGATCGAGCTCTCCGCGACGTCGAGCTGCACGCTCGAGGACGGGAGCACGTGCGCGGATGCTGCCGGAGCGACCGCGAGCACGCTCGCGACGACGGCGAGCAGCACGAACAGGAGCCGGACAGCGACGCTCCGCCGACCCGAACGGTGGGCGATCGCGGCCGTCATCGAGCGTCCAGCAGGGCACGGGTGAGGGAGGGCATGATCGAGACGGTAGGTCCGCGAACGTGACGGCCGCTATGCGGACCCTATGAGAGGTCAATGAAAGATCGAGCTTTTCTGTTCGTATAGGCGACTCATAGACAACTCATCGGATCGCCCTAGGCGTGCACTGTTTCGTCGTCGTCATGGTCAGCACCTCTCCCCTCACCCAGTCCATCTCCCGGCGCGGGATTCTCGCCGGCATCCCGGTCGTCGCTCTGGTGCTCGCGGGCTGCACTGCCACCGGATCCACCTCCACCGCTACCGGCACCGCGACGACCGCGCCGACGGGAACCCCGGCAGCGGCCGGGTCCGTCGCCGCGCTCGCGCAGGCGTTCCAGGCGTCGCTCTCCGCCGAGCAGCAGGCGACGCTCGTGCAGAGCTACACCCTCACCAACGCTAAACTCTGGTCGAACTTCCCCCAGGCCCTGCTCAGCGGAATGGGCGGCGGCGGCGCCGGCGGCGGCGGTGGCACTCGTCCGTCCGGGGCGTCCGGGATGCCCACCGACGGCGCCCGACCCAGCGGCACTGCGGGCGGCGCGGGCGGTGGCGGCATGCCTTCCGGTCTCGGCGGCGGTGCGCGGCTGGGGCTGAGCATCGGAGACCTCTCCGACGCGCAGCTCGCCCTGTTCGAGTCGCTGCTGAAGGCGACCACCGGCACGGCGACCGGCCTCGGCTACGACGAGATCCAGCAGCACCTCAACGCGGACGACTACCTCGCGGACAACGGCGGCGCCGACGACTACGGCCGCTCCCAGTTCTTCGTCGCCTTCCTCGGAGTCCCCCAGGACACCGGCACCTGGGAGTTCCAGTTCGGCGGCCACCACCTCGCCGTCGCGAACACCTACATCGACGGCTCCCTCGCCGGCGCGACCCCCTCCTTCCGCGGCATCGAACCCAACGGGGACTTCGAGTGGGACGGCGCGACGAACCACCCGATGGCCGCGAAGGAGGCCGTGTTCACGGCCGCGTTCTCCTCCCTCACGAGCGAGCAGCAGTCGACCGCGAAGCTCAGCGACGTCTACTCCGACCTCGTGCTCGGCCCCGGCAACGACTGGGCGTTCCCCGCGACCAAGGAAGGCCTCCAGGTCTCCTCGCTCTCCACGGACCAGAAGTCGCTCGTCCTCGCCGCGATCGCCAGCTACGTCAACGACATCGCCGACGCGGACGCCGCCACGATCCTCGCCACCTACACGGCTGAACTCGACGACACCTACCTCGCCTTCTCCGGATCGACCACCTTCACCCAGCTCAACGACTACTTCCGCATCGACGGCCCCTCCGTCTGGATCGAGCTGTCCCTGCAGAACGGCATCGTCCTCTCCGGCTACCACCCGCACACCGTCTGGCGCGACCACAACACCGACTACGGCGGCACCAAGTCCTGACCCGCCTCACCCAGCCGGACGGCAGCCGGCCGCAGTGACATCGCTATCGTCAACGCATGCCTGAGCTGCCGTCCGTGCGAGAGCGGGCGCGGGGCGAGCTGCGCGAGCTGCTCGCCCTGCGGCCCGCGCCGGGCGCCTGGTGGACCGCCGGCCGCGCCGCGATCGCGACGCTCATCGTGTTCGCGGCCCTGGCCGGCCTCGACCTGTTCTCGTACGCGATGTACGCCTCGTTCGGTCTGTTCGCCGCCGTCTACTCCGGCACCCGCCACCAGCCCGTCCGATGGCGATCCCAGACCCTGCACGCCGCGCTCCTCGTCATCGCCGTCACACTCGGCGTGTGCGCCGCCATCAGCGACGCACGGACCGTCATCGCGATCCCCCTCGCCGCGGCCTGCGCCGCAGCAGCCGCACACCTCTCCGACCGGCAGCACTGGGCCCCGCCGGGACCCATGTTCATCGTGTTCGCCGTCACCTCGTGCGCCTCGATCCCCCGGACCTGGCCGGAAGCCGGCCTGGCTGTCCTGATCACAGGCGCGAGCGCAACCGTCGCCGTCGCCGTCGGCCTGCTCGAGCAGAGCATCCCCCGCTCCCCCATCCACCCCGACGGACGCGAAACGCCGGGACCACCACCGATCCAGCGGACCGTCCACCGCATGCGCGTGCATGCCGCGCGCTGCGCTGCCGCCGTGATCCTCGCCGGCGGCATCGCCGTCACCCTCGACCTCGACCGCCCCTACTGGGCGATGGTCGCCGCCGTCGCCCCACTCGCAGGCAACGACTCCACCGACCAGATCCGACGCGCCGTCTTCCGCGTCCTCGGCACCCTCATCGGCGTCGGCGTCGCCGCAGGCCTCCTCGCACTACACCCCAACACTGGCGCCGCAATCCTCATCGCGACCGTGCTGCAACTCCTGATCAACGCGGTCGTCCGCCGCAACTACGGCCTCGCCCTCATCTTCATCACACCCCTCGCACTCCTGCTCGGAGAACTCGGCTCCGACGCAGCAACCAGCGACCTGATTGCCTCCCGCCTCCTCGAAACACTCATCGGCGCGAGCATCGCCGTCGTTCTCGTGACCTTCACCCGATCCCGGTTCTCGACACCGGCCAACCCGCCCGCTTAGCCATCCCCGAACGGGACACCGTCGAGTTGATCTAGAGAAGCGCAGTTGTGCCTGCGTAGGGTCAGCGCATGGGGCAGATTATCGTGGAGCAGATCATCACCGCCGACGGCTTCGTGCAGGACACCGACGGCGGCATGAAGTTCATGAATGCGGCACCGATCGACAGCACCGACTCCGACCAGCTCAACATGCTCAGTCGCGTCGGCGCGATCGTCCTAGGACGTCACACCTACGAGATGTTCGCCGGCTACTGGCCGAGCGTCGACCCCGACGACGAACCGGTCGCGAGCTCGATCAATTCACTCCCTAAGCACATCGTCAGCAACACTCTCGATTCCGCCCCGTGGGGCGATCACGCCCCGGCCGTCATCGAGCACGGGGACCCGGTGGAGAGCGTGGCGCGACTCCGAGCCGCCGTACAGGGCGATCTGCTCGTATGGGGCAGCTTGCAGCTCACTGACGCGCTGTTCCGCGCCGAGCTCGTTGACGTGCTGCGCCTGCGCGTCATTCCCAGCCTGATCGGAGACGGTCGCGGTCCCACGCCGACGGACATCGACCAAGCCGTGATAACCCAAGTTGCGAGCCACGCCGGGTCTGGCTGGGTGACCCTCGAGTATGAGGTCAAGAAGCGTAAGTGACCCGCTGAACGATCCCTAATCGGGACGAGACGAACGACTCGATAGAACGCTCGTTCCTTCGATGTGTCAGGCGGAGGGGCCGTCGACGTCATCGGCGCCGACGGCCCCTCGGTGTTCAGTAGCCGACGGAGATCGCGCCGAACAGGCGCGGTCGGGGGACGCTGCATCGCTCCCCGACTTGGGTGTACCGGCCGGTGATGATATGTAGACCGCGCGTGGCTATGTAGCTCCCGGCATCCTGGGCCGGAGCTCCTGTATAGGTTCCGACGGTACCGATCACGGGGAGCGTGGAGGAGACGTAGGCGCCGGTTCGGCGGCATACGGTAGTCATGACGGTCTGCTCCTAGATCTCGGGGTGCTGGTCGCGGACGGGGCTGACGGATTCGAGCAGGGAGGCGACGGCGGAGACGGTCGATTCGGCGTGCCAGGAGGCGGCGATCTGCACGCCGATGGGGAGGCCGTCGGTGCTGGTGCCGAACCTCATCGAGAGAGCGGGCAGGCCGGTGATGTTGAACTGCACGGTGAACGTCTGAATGTGGGCGGCATGGACGGTCTGCCCGTCGATGACGAACTCGGTCGCGTCGTGCTCGTGCGCGGGGATCGGCAGGACCGGGAGCAGGAGCGCGTCGAAGCGGGCGAAGTACTCCGCGTAGGCGTCGCGGAGGCGTTCGAACCCCTGCTCGGCGGCGATGTAGTCCTCGATCGACGTGTCGGGAGTGGCGAGCATGGCCCGGGACATCGTGAACCGCTCGTCCTCGTGTCCGGCGGTGGCCTCGGCCATCGCGGGCTTGAGCTCCATGACGTGCTGCTTGTCGAACAGCGCCAGCGGATTGTCCCGGTGCAGGGCGGGGATGTCGACCTCTTCGACGTGCACGCCGGCGGCTGCGAGCGCTTCGGCGGCGGCGCGGACGGTGCTGGCGACCTCCGGGTCGACCGGGCCGAGGCCGGAGTCGGTGAACCAGCCCACGCGCAGCTGCTCGGGAGCAGCGTCGCGCCGGCCGGCGTCGAAGCCGGCCGGGGTGACGGCGAAGCCGTCTTCGCCGTCCGGGCCGCGGAGGATCGAGTAGCCGAGCTCGAGGTCGCGGACGGTGCGGGCCATGGGGCCGACATGCCAGTCGCGGCGGGGGACGCGCGGCCAGACGCCGGTCATCGGGATCCGGCCGTGGGTGGGCTTGATGGCGGCGATTCCGGTCTGCGCTGCCGGGCCGCGGACCGAGATCGCCAGGTCGGTGCCGAGCCCGATGGGGCTGAGTCCCGCGGCGATGGCCGCGGATTCGCCGCCACTGGAGCCTCCGGGGGTGCGGTCGAGATTCCACGGGTTGCTCGTGCGTCCGGAGAGCAGATTCACGCTCTCGGTCGAGTAGGAGAACTCGGGCAGGTTCGTCTTCGCGAGGAGGATGCCGCCGGCCGCCTTCATCCGGGCCGCGCTCACCGCGTCCTTCTGCGGGGTGCGGCCCCGGAAGATCGGCGAGCCGCGCTGCGTGAGGACGCCCGCGGTGTCGATGGAGTCCTTCACGGTGAAGGGGACGCCGTGCAGCGGTCCGACGTCCTCCCCCGCGGCGAGCGCGTCGTCGGCAGCCTTCGCGTCAGCGAGGGCGTTCTCGTTGATCGTGACGATCGCGTTGATCATCGGATCGACCGACGCTATGCGCTCCAGGTGTGCCTGGACGACCTCGACGGAGGTGAGCTCCCCCGAGCGGATGCGGGCGGCCAGCGCGGTCGCGTCCTGGTAGAAGATGTCATGGCTCATGGTTCGTTCCGGTCTAGTAGACCAGTCGTCTACCATGGAGATGAGAAGCCGAAGCGGATGCGCCCGCGGAAAAGGGAGTGGGGCGCGGGGCCCGAGGTTCAGATCCGCAGTCGAGCGCGGGTGAGTTCGAGCGCACGTCCGAGCGGTTCCGGCGTGCGCCGGACCTTGGCCATGATGCTCGCGCCGAGCCAGGCCTCGTAGAGCTCCTGGGCCAACTGTCGCGGGTCCTCGTCCGCGGCGACCGACCCGTCCTGCCGCCCGGTGCCGATCATCCGCTCGAGGTGATCGACGATCCCGGCCGTCCCGTCGACGAGCTGCAGCCGCATGGGCTCGGACAGGTCGGAGACCTCGGCGGCGAGCTTCACCACCAGGCACTTTCCCTGCCCGTCGTCGAAGGACTGCAGATCGTGGAACCGCTGCCAGTACTCGGCCAGCTGCTCGGCGCCCGTCTTCGAGGCGTCGCTCGCGATGCGGTCCATCGTGGCGAGGTAGCCGGTGAAGTAGCTCTTCATCAGCGCCTCACCGAACCCCTCCTTCGAGGAGAAGTAGTAGTAGAAGGATCCCTTCGGCACACCGGCCTCCGACAGCACCTCGGTCAGGCCGACGGCGGTGTAGCCCTTGCGGGCCATCAGCGCCTCCGCCGTGTCGAGGATGTGCTGCCGGGTGTCGGTCTCCGAAGTGGGCATGCGACCACCGTAGCTACTATTAGACCAGTCGTCTAGTCCGGGGAGCGTCGAGACGGCCGTGCGGACCGCTCGGCCTCACCACAGCCACTCGACGGCCGTGCCCTGGACCACTGAGCGGTCAATTGCCACCAGAGCGCGTGGTGCTCGCCCTCCTCGACATCGAACCGGCTGCCGCAGACCGTGCATTCGCACTCATAGGTCGCCGGCCATCCGGAGCGGTCCTGGCGGAGCACTCGCGCATGGCCGCGCTCCTGCTCCCGGGTGGGGTCATAGGCGAGCAGTCGTGGGTAGTCGTCGCACCAGCACCGCCACCGGCGGAAGCTCTGCACCTTGGCGAGGGCGTGGTCGAGGGCGTCACGATTCGACCGGACCATCCCACCGAGCTCGACATCCGCCGTCGCCCGACGGATCTCCGGAAGCGCCGCCCTGAGGAGGTCGAGCAGCGCGATGTCGCGCGTGCCGATGACCTCCCACGAGGCCTGCCAGACCCGGTGCGGATCCGCCGACAGCAGATCATCGAGCGTCCCCGTCACCCGGCCAGAGTAAGACATCCGAAAGAGCCGTGGAGGAGACAGGCGGCGCGGCTAGGCCTCATCGGGGTCCTCAAGCAGCGCGCGCTGACGATGAGGAGCGACCTGGTCTCGCTCCGCGCCAGCACCCTCGGGGACGCACTATCGGCGGCGACCACAAGTGCTGCGTCACAACGCGACACCTCCGGAGCCAGGACCCATCCGTCTCACCCGACGCTCCGAGGATCGACCGCAAGTCCTGATGCCGACAGGGCGATGTTGGACCCGATCGGACACCGCCCTGCATGCAGAGATCGGCATCCCCCTGGTCATGCCCTCCCGCAGGCGTGACGCCGGCCCGCACCGGCAGCTGCAAGAACTCGCCGACGCCCCGATGACCGATCGGCCGACGGGACTCCGAGTCAGCAGGTGGATGTGCGCCGCGTCCCTCACCGGATCCGTCCCGCGGCCAGTTCGCGGCAGAGCTGCAGCGCCACGTCCTCGATCCCGGAGTGGCGGGCCACGCGGCGCTGCCAGTGGGCGCCGGAGCCTCGGAAGAGGATCCGGTGCACCCCGTCGACGACCAGCTCCCCGTCGCCGTTCGCCTCGAGGGCCGGGAGCACCTCGGCCAGCAGCGCGTCGACGACGTGGACGGCGTCGGCCGGCTGCCCCGTCCGCGGGTGCACGAGCTGCTCATCGATGCCCGAGCGGCGAGCCCGCCAGGTCGCCAGGCGCAGCACGGCGACGGAGCATCCCGGCGCCTCCTCACCGCGCCGCCACTGCTCGGCCGCGGTGTCGACGAGCGCACGCACCAGGGCCGCGAGGACGGCCGTGTCCTCGGCCCGGAGGCACACGTCCGCGACGCGGACCTCGATCGTCGGGTAGCTGCGCGAGAGCCTCGCATCGAGGTAGAGCATCCCGGCGTCCATCAGCGTGCCGGTGCGCAGCAGGTCGTCCTCGAAGGCCGCGTACGCCGCCGCGGTCCCGAAAGCGTCGGTCGGGCCCGCCGAGGGCCACTGCGCCAGCGTCTGGGAGCGATGGCTGGCGTACCCCGTGTCGACTCCGTCGGCGAAGGGCGAGTTCGCGCTCAGGGCCAGCAGCACGGGGAGCCAGACCCGGATGCGGTCCAGGACCGCGACTCCCTCCGCCGCATCGGCGATGCCCACGTGCACGTGGAGGCCGCATGCGAGGGCGCTGCGGGCCGTCGATCCGTAGCGCACCAGCATCTCGAGGTAGCGGGGCCGGAGACTCGGATGCGGCGTCGTCGAGGTGGGACTCGTCGCGAGCGGCAGCGCGCGGGCACCGTGCCGGGCGGCGGCGGCGTCAGCCGCTCGCCGCGCCTGCAGGACCTCATCGGCGAGCTGCGCCGCGGTGAAGCAGGGCGCGGTGACCGCCTCGATCATCTCCTGCTGCAGCTCCCGCTGCAGGGGCGACGAGGAGCGCTGCGTCTCGCGCAGCATCTCCTCGGCCACGGGAACGGGCTCCCCCGTCTGCACCGAGACCAGGAGCAGCTCCTCCTCGACCCCGAACGTGCGCAGGCCGGGGCGCACAGGAGGGGCGGCGCCGTTCAGGGCGGGTGCGATCGTGGTCGCCGGGGCGCTGCTCACCGTGGTCATGCGATCAGAGTCGGCAGTCGCCGACAGACACTCGAGAGGGTTTACTTCTCGACGGAGCGCGGGGTACACACGCCGTCACCGCTCCAGGTGCGGGCGCGCGTCAACCCTCCTGCGCCGCCCGCCCGGCGCGCGGTGTCATGACGCATGAGCAGAACCGCCCTCGCTCCCGACGCCCTCGCCCAGGTCCTCCGCGATCAGCACGCCGACTTCCGCGCACGGCTGACGGAGTGGGTGTCGATCCCCTCGGTCGCGGGCATGCCCGAGCACGCGGACGACCTGCGGCGGTCGGCCCAGTGGCTGGTGCGCGCGTGCCGCGAGGCGGGCTTCCCCGAGGCGGAGATTCTGCCGACCGGCGAGTCGTTCGCGGTGCGGGCGCGGTGGGAGTGCCCCGATCCCGAGGCGCCGACCGTCCTCGTCTACAGCCACCACGACGTGCGGGCGGCGAAGGCCGAGCAGTGGAGCGTCACCTCGCCGTTCCAGCCGGTCCTGCGCGACGGCCGCCTCTACGGCCGCGGCGCGTCCGATGCGAAGGGGCAGGCGCTCGCGCACGTGCGGTCGGTGGCGGCGCTGCTGGCCGCGTCGGGCCTCGAGGCGCCGCCGGTGACCCTGGTGCTGCTCATCGAGGGCGAGGAGGAGCTGGGCTCCCCGGGCTTGAGCGACCTGCTCGCCGAGCACTGCTCGGACGTGCGGCCCGACGTCGTCGTCTTCTCCGACACCCTGCAGTGGCGGGCCGGGGAGCCCGCGATGTGCACGAGCGTGCGCGGCATGGTGTCGGCGCACGTCGAGGTGCGGGGGACCCTGCGCGACGTGCACAGCGGCGCCGTCTCCGGCGCGGCGCCCGACGCTGCACTCGCCCTGGCCGCCGTCCTCGCGCGGCTCCACGACACCGACGGCCGCATCGCCCTGCCCGGCTTCTCCGACACGATCCCGGAGATCACCGAGCAGCGGCGGGCCGAACTCGCCGCCCTGACCTACTCCGACGCCGACTGGCTGCACCGGTCCCGCACCCGGATCGTCGCCGGCGAACCGGGGTTCACCGTCCTCGAACGACTCTGGGAGCGGCCCGCTCTCGAGGTCGTCGGCCTGCTCGCGGGCGACCCGACCGGCATGCCGCGCGCCGTCATCCCGTCGGCGGCGACCGCGGAGATCAGCATCCGCACCGTGCCGGGGCAGTCGGTGCACGAGGCGGGCGAGCAGCTGCGCGCCTTCGTCCGCGACGCCCTCCCGCCCGGGCTGCACGTCGAGGTGAGCGTCTCGGACAGCACCGCGCAGGAGGGCTATCGGACGCCGTGGACCTGGTGCAGCGACGCTCTGGAGCGGGCGATGCGCCGCGGCTACAGCGTGACGGAGGTGAAGCGGATGGGGAACGCGGGCGGCGGCCCCGCCGAGCTGCTCGCCCGCCGGTTCGAGGCGCCCGTCGTCTTCTTCGGCACCGGTCTGCCCGAGGACAACTGGCACGACAGCGACGAGAGCGCCGACCTCGACGAGCTCCTGCTCGCCGTCGGCGTCCTCGCCCACCTCTGGGTGGAGCTGGCCGACGGACCCGCCGCCGAGGAGACGCCGTGACCAGCCGCGTCCGGACGTTCGGTGTCGAGGAGGAGTACCTCCTCGTCGACTCCTCGACGTTCGTTCCCGCGCCGATCGCTCCCGCGCTGCTGCGCGCCGCGCGCGTCTCGTGGAGCGGAACGCTCACGGCAGAGCTCAAGGCCGAGCAGATCGAGGCGGTCGGCCGGCCGCAGCGCTCACACGCCGACCTCCTCGCCGGCGTCCTCGAGGGACGCTGCGCCGCCGACGACGCGGCGCGGTCCGCCGGAGGCCGCGCCGTCGCGCTGGCGACGAGTCCGGCCGCCTTCACCCCGCACCTCTCCGAGGACGAGCGCTACGGCCGCATCGCGGAGCACTTCGGCCTCACCTCCCGGCAGCACTTCACCTGCGGGCTCCACGTGCACGTCGGCATCGACTCGCCCGAGGAGGGCATCGCCGTCCTGGACCGCATCCGCGGCTGGCTCCCGGCGCTGCTGGCGCTCAGCGCGAACTCCCCGCTCGAGCACGGCACCGACACCGGCTACCAGAGCTGGCGCTACCAGTCCTGGGGACGGCCCACCGCCGGACCCGCGGACCTCTGGCAGGACCTGGCGCACTACCGCCGCGTCGTCACCGCGGTCACCTCCTCCGGCGCCCTTCTGGACGAGGGGATGCTCTACTTCGACGCGCGGCTCTCCCACACCCACCCGACCGTCGAGGTGAGGATCTCCGACGTCCCGCTCCACGCGCAGGACGCGGCGCTCATCGCCGTCCTCGTCCGAGCGCTCGTCGGAACCGCCGCCCGCGACGCCCGAGCAGGAACGCCGCCGCTGCCGATCCCCACCCCGGTCCTCGCCGCGTCGTCCTGGCTCGCGAGCCGCTTCGGCATCACCGGAGACCTGATCGACCCGGTCAGCGGCTGCCCCGTCCCCGCACGCACGATGCTGGCCCGCCTGCTCCATCACGTCAGAGACGCCCTCGAAGACGCCGGCGACAGCGACACGGCGTCCTCCGCCGCCGAGCGGATCCTCCACCGCGGTACCGGAGCCCAGCGGCAGCGGGAGATCTGGTGCAGCAGCGGCGACCCAGGTGCTGTGATCGCCGACGCCGCGCGACTCACCCAGCGCAAAGGCATCGTGCCCCTGGCCAGAACCGGATCGTGAGCCAGTGATCGCCCCATCGTCGTCTGCCCGAGACGAGCGTTCGCCGCAACCCTCTTGAGCGTCTCGACCCGCTCGAGGAAATCTGGTGGCATGAGAAAGCTGCACTACTCGAGCGGGCATCTGCTCGTCGGAGACCTCACCTGCAAGGCGGTCCTGCGCTACGCCAGAGCCCTCGCAGACGTCGGGAAATCAGACGTGATCTCCGTCCCCGTCCTCACGGAGGGCGGTGGCCGCGCCTACGCGCACCTGCTGATCGGTCCCGCGAGCCAGCTGTGGTCCGTGCCGATCGACAGCAGCGAGGTCGAGGAGCCCGACGACGCGGAGGCGATCGCGCACATCGAGCAGGAGACGCGCCGCATGCAGCCCGCACGGCCCTCCTGGAACGACGAGATGACCGACATCCCGCCCCTCGAATTCCTGGACTACGCCGACACCGCGGACCTGGAATCAGCACAGCAGGACCACCTCGGCTGACACGCCGAACGATCTCCAGCGCTGAGGACCGTTCGGAGTCGAAAGAGCTCTGCTTCAGAGGCGCCGGCGTTCCTGCACCGCAACCACGTCGCCGGCTCGAGGGATCCCTGAGTCGGGGTTACTCGACGTCGGCGCGGTCCAGGTTCTGGTCGTCGAAGTCGTTGGTGATGATGGTCAGCGCGGTGAAGGGTGTGATCAGGATGAGGGCTGTGTTCGCGCGGCCCTCGCCGTGATTGACCGTGAGCCATTGCGGTGCGGGAGCCGCGAGCGCAGCGTCCACCTCGGCCTGGAACTCCTCCGCGGTGCGGTTGCTCACCGTGAAGACGGTGCCGTCGCAGAGGATGTCGACGCGCTTCACAGGAGCGCCTCCCCACCGGCGTGACGGACGGACTCGTCCGGCTCGGGGGTGATGTAAAGACCGCCTGCGGAGTTGGCAAGAGTGGTCAGTTCGCCGATCCAGGTGGGATTGATGCGAGGCATGCGTCCGCCGAAGTACTTGTAGCGCAGGGCGTGCGAGGGATGGAGCCAAATCGCGCTGCGACCGTCGCCCATGCTGTGATCATCGCGCCAGCTCAGCAGGAACGACTCGTTGCGCCGCAGCTTCGCGGTGATCACGATCTGCAGATGGGCGAGAACGCGGTCCTCGAAGTCGATCTCGACCGTTCCGTCGTAGTGCAGCTTCCCCATCGGCGTCTCCAGCCCAGTCATCAGGCTGGCAGGCGCGCCACCCCACCGCATTCTCTCTCCCCGTCCAGTCACCATTTCGGGGGAAAGAAACCGACTCGGACTGCTGATATCCACCCCCGCGCTATCAGAGGTGATGTCGCGCAGACCATCGGCGAGCTGTATGGCCGAACGATGATCGAATAGCCGGGCCGGACAGGGCTCTACGCCGGGGAAAGGCTTCGACCGCGCTGCACGCCATCCGTCCGCAAGAGGCTTCTCGCCGCCTAGGAGGTATCGGCAGTAGCGGGAGGACCTCGACGCGACCAGAGGTCGACGAAGGCACGATCCACTTCGCGCCGCGAGTCGACGTCCGGGCAACCGACTACCAGGACGGTCGTGCGGTTCGTAGGCTCGGACTCATGGAACCGCGACCGCTTCCCGACATCGGCGCCCCAGCCACCCGCGCGCTTCAAGAAGCAGGCGTACACGATGTGAACGACCTGCGGCGGGTAGGCCTCGACCACCTCGCGACCCTCCACGGAGTAGGACCCAAAGCGCTTCGACTCCTCCAGCAGACCCTCGACTCCGCCGACGACGCCGTCCTCTGAAAGATCATCATCGGCGGGGACCACAAGTGCTGCGTCACAACGCGACACCTCCGGAGCCAGAACCCATCCGTCACACCCGACGCTCCGAAGATCGACCGCAGGTCCTGATGCCGACAGGGCGGTGTTCGACCCGATCGGACACCGCCCTGCATGCAGAGATCGGCATCGCCCTGGTCATGCCCTCCTTCACGCATGGCGCCGGCCCGCACCGGCAGCTGCAAGAACTCGCCGACGTCCCGATGACCGCCCGTGAGGGATCCCCATACGGACGCAGGCCGCGCGACGAGCAGGCATACTCTTTCCGGGATGTCATCCCCATCCATGCCCCACGAAACCGTCGATGCTGCTGAAGATCGATTGCTGGAGGCGATGCGCGCAAGTGCCGTCGATGCGCTTGGTCGACTGCTCGCACCCGAGCTGATCTTCACGACACCCGAAGGCTCGATCATCAGCCGGGACGAAGATCTCAGAGCACATTCGTCGGGCACGACGAAGTTCGAGTCGATCGCCGAGATCGGTCGCAGCACGCTGGCCGTTGCCGGCGGCGCCCAGACCAGGTCCGTCGTAGACGTCGTTGTGATCGACCACGGCGAACGGATTGAGGCTCGGCTTCACTACGTCCGCGCATGGCAACGAATCGCCGGGCGCTGGATGGTCGTCTCCGGAAGCGCAACACTCGCACCCGCACCGAACGCCTGATCGTTCCGCTGAAGGATCCCCCTACGGAACGCCGGCGCCACGGTCCGATCGTGGCGCCCTCTCAGACGATCGACTGCTCCCATGGTGGCTGCGTGGAAGTGGTGTACCTTCGTCGCCTGACCGATTCTCATCGGAGTGGTCGACCTGTCTCACCGGCGGCGTCGATCCGGGGCTGAAGACCTCCGGCGTCCTCGAAGCCCGGAGGTCCTCCCCTGTCAGTGTCCCCGCGAAGCACCACCGTCGATGTCGACGAGTCCCCCTTCGTCGTCGTGGTCAGCGCAGAAGTGCACCCGAGCGGCGCGGGGTCGGAGCGGTCCGATCCGGTCACATCGCCGCAAGCGCTCGCGCGTCCGAGGACGGGGTACGGCGGAGCGATCCTGTTGGCGCACGGCCGCGTGCTCGGTCCGCCCTCCTCCCCTGGCATCGAGCTCCTCCTGGGGCTGCTCTTCTGGCGCAGCCGCCGCGAGGCCGAGGACTTCGTGGCGGAAGTGAGCGGCACGCGGTCGACGTGGGTCGTGGACGAGGGGATCTACCGGTTCTCCGCCTCGGTGACGGCGGGCCCGGACGACGCGACCCCCGTCGATCCGTTGCGCGCTGCCTCGACGGCGGCCCACGAGATCATCCGACTGGCGCCCGTCAGGGGCAAGCAGGCGTGGATGGCCGAGTACAACGAGAGCGAGACGCGGGACCACATCAGGAACCTCGACGGCTTCGTCTCGACGAGCTTCCTCCGCGATCTCCGGAGCGATCGGATCATCGAGTACGTGCAGTGGCGCTCGGCCGACGATCTGACAGCGGCGTTCGGGGACGAGCGGTTCGCCGAGCACATGAGCGTGAACAGCCACTGCTCCGACGGCGAGGCCTTCCTCTTCGGAGAACGATCGACCGATGCGGCACCCGCCGACGGACCGTCCGACGGCTCGTCCATCCCCTCCGAAACCGACGGCCCTGCCGTCGCCCGGAGCACCGAGGCCCGACCGTGACTCGACTCGAGACCGTGCACGAGATCCTCGGGCCCTGGTCGCTCGCCACCACCCAGCGGTTCTGGGAGGGCTTCGCTCCCAACCGGCTCGCGTCGCAGCCGCAGGCCACGGGCATCCGCACCGCCCTCCTCTGCGATGCCGACTGGCAGCGGGTGGACGTCGTCCTCACCCAGGACGGCTCGTCCGCTCGCATCGCGGTCGAGGGCCCGGGCGATCTGGACGCCGCGATCGAGCAGGTCCGTCGGCTGCTGTCCATCGACATCGACGGGAGAGGCTGGCCCGACGTCGCGGCGCGCGACCAGGTCATCGCGGACGCGCAGGCTCGGCTCCCCGGGTTCCGGCCGTGCGGCTTCTTCTCGCCCTACGAAGCGGCCGTCTGGACGGTCCTGTCGCGCCGGCTGCAGATCCGGCAGGCGGCGGCGGTCAGGACGCGTCTCGCGCAGCAGCTCGGTGACGACGGAGCCTTCCCGTCTCCGGCCGTCCTGCGTGCGGCGTCCCTCGACCTGCCCGACCGCAAGGCGGAGTACCTGCACGCGATCGCCGAGGCCGCCCTCGACGGACAGCTCTCCGGCTCCCACCTGCGCTCACTCCAGCCGGCCGAGGCGTTCGTCCAGGTGCAGAGCATCCTGGGGATGGGGCCGTTCTCGGCCGAGCTCGTCGTGATCCGCGGCGCGAACTTCCCCGACGTGCTTCCGCGGAATGAGGGCAAGCTGAGCGACGAAGTCGCGAAGCGCTACGGCGACGACCGCTCGATCGACGAGATCTCCGAGACGTGGAAGCCGTTCCGCTCCTGGGCAGCGGTGCACCTGCGCGCACTGCGGGCACTCGCGGAAGAGACGAGCGACTCCCGCCCTTCACCGCGGCGCAGTCGAGGGCAGCACCTACCGTCTCAGCGTCCCGCTGACCGATCCTCTAGCTGGACGCTTCACCAGTGACGGCGGGCGGCTGAGCCGAAGCTCCTGCTCGGATCTGCACGAGGGTGAGGTCGAGGAGCGGCGTCGGGACGCTCAGCTCCCGCGCTCGGCGAGCGAGGTCGCCGAGCAGGTGCTCGGCCTCGGTGGGCAGGCCTGCGACGAGGTCGCGGTAGAGCGAGGTCGTGAAGGCGGACCCTGCCTCGGTGAGGATCGCGAGGGACTGCTCGTGCGCCGCGGCGGACACCGGCAGGCCGGCCGCGTCGGCGACGGTCTCCGCCTCCTCGATCGCGTCGAGGATCCACGGGAGGGCCCCCGCCTCGAGGGCCGGGCCGATCGCGCTGCGGAAGAGGCAGGTGACGACGCCCGCTGCGGCGATGAAGACCCACTTCTCCCACAGCGCGGAGAGCACGTCATCCGACACCCGCAGGTCGATACCGGGGACGTCGAGCGCTTCGGCCACGTGAGCCGGCACCGGTGCGTCCGTCAGCGAGCCGATCGTGAGGACCGAGAGCCCGGTCATCTGGCGGACCGCGCCGCCGTCGAGAGTCGCGACGATCTTGGCCGAGCCGCCGAGCACTCGCCCGGGGAACTCGGTCTCCAGCAGGTCGATGTGCGCCATGCCGTTGAGGATCGGCAGCACGAGCGTCTTCTCGGTGACCCAGGCGCGAACATCGGCGACGGCGCCCTGCAGCGCCGACGCCTTGACCGTCACGAGCACCAGATCGAAGGCTGGCGCCTCCTCCCCCACGACCAGTGTCGTCACGTCGAGGGTGCGGTCCTCCGAAGGCGAGACGAAGCGGAGTCCGTCTTTCCGCAGCGACTCGGCCCTGCCGGCACGCACCAGGTAGGTGACGTCGCGGCCGGCTTCCTGCAGACGGCTCCCGAACGCACCACCGGTCGCGCCCGCTCCGAGGATGAGGATCCGCATGGTGATGCCCTTCTGTCGCGACCACGATTCCTCCGAGAGTAGGACGTGGGCGGCACCCTCACGACCAGCCGCAGCGCAATGCCTCTCCGTCCTCTCCGCCGCCGCCCTGGACCTCGCCGAGGTGCCCGCCGACGCCCGGAGCAGGATCCCCCTACGCGACGGCTGCAGACGCGCGGAGATCAGCACTCAGCTACGGCGCCACCGAGCTGACCCCCGCTGCGCGCCGTCGCTGACCCGACCGGCCCCCGACACGATGCCGAGCAGGATCGACCTCACCGCCGCACTCGAAGAGCCGGCGGCTAGGAGCCGGGGAGGACGACGACGTTGGTGAAGCCGCCGGGGCGGTCCCCGACGAACGCGAACGCCTCGTTCACCTGGTCCAGCGGGAACGTCCTGTGGGTGAGCGCGGTCAGGTCGATCACGCCGGTCGCGATCATGCGGATCATCTCGTCGATCTCGGCGGAGGTGAACCACTGGGAGCCGAGCACGGCCTTGTCCTGGACGAGGATGTTCCAGTACTCCTGGCCGACGCGGCCGTCGACGCCGCCGGCGAGGAGGACGGCTCGGCCGCCGATCTTCACGGCGTCCAGGAGCGTGTCGGTGCTGCCGGCGTCGCCGCCGTTGCCGAGGCAGTCGAGCAGCACATCGGCGCCGAGGCCGCCGGTGGCGTCGGTGGCCCAGCCGACGAGGTCGGACTCGTCCTCGGAGGAGACGACCCGCACCCGTTCGGGGTCGAGCCGGCCGACCTGCTCGAGGATGTCGGGGTTCCGGCCGATGCCGAGGACGCGACTGGCGCCCATCCCGAGCGCGATCGCGACGGCGGCGACGCCGAGGGTGCCGGTGACGCCGTTGACGAGCACCGTTCCGCCCTGCGGGAGGTTCCCCTTCTTCAGGCCGGCGAAGGCGGTGCCGATGTAGCCGAAGCGGGCGGCGGTCAGCAGGTCGATGCTCTCGGGGAGCACGGCGATGCTCCGGTCGGCGGCGACGACGTACTCGGACAGGCCGCCGAGCGGGTGCTGGTTGAGCAGCTCGCCGCCGTCGGGCGTGAGGGCGGCGTAGCCGCGGAGGCTGTTGTACTTGCAGAGGTCGGCGCGGCCTCGGCGGCACTGGTGGCAGGTGCCGCAGGTGAGGTGCGGGTCGACGTAGACGCGGTCACCGACCGCGAGCTCGAGCACATGCGCGCCGATCGCCTCGATGACGCCGGACACGTCCAGGCCGAACACGGCGGGCAGGTCGGGAAGGGCGGGGCCGCCGTCCTGGATGATCTTCGCGGCGTTGGGGACGAGGCCGCAGGCTTCGACGCGGACGAGGACGTCGTTCGGGCCGAGGTCGGGCTTGTCGGCGGTGCCGACGTCGAGGGGCTCGCCGGGCTCGACGAGGCGGGCGACGCGGATCGCGGTCATGGTGGTTCCTTCGGGTGAGGCGGGGTCAGGCGGAGACGTTGATGAAGTCGACGAGCGGGCGCACGGTGCGGAAGACGTCGACGATCTCGTCGCGGGCGTCCTCGCTCTGGGCGCGGGTCATCGTGAGGGGGTGGTTGGCGCAGAAGCCCTTCATCCGCAGGTACTCGATCGCGGGGTCCTCGGGGTCGTAGCCGCGAGGGGCGATCTTGAGCGTCTCGGGTGAGGTCAGGCCGTCCGGGAAGGTGCTCGTCATCTCGTCCGATTCGACGACGGCGAGCCACCGGTCGTAGCGGTCGGAGATGCGTCTGCGGACGTCATCGAGCAGGGGCGGATCGGTGGTGAACACTCCTCCGCCGGCGTAGGTGTTGCCGCGCTCGATGTGGAAGTAGTAGCCGGCGGAGCTGGTCGCGCCGCCGACGCTGTTCAGGGAGATGAACGCGTCGGTCTTGTAGGGCGGCTTGCCGCTCTTGTTGAAGCGCATGTCGCGGTGGGTGCGGCTGACGCAGCGCGCCGGGTCCGGGTTCGCGTCGCGCACGCGCGGGTCGAAGTCGCTCGCGGCGGCGATCAGCTCCTGGGCGACGTCGACGAGGTTCTCGCGCATCGCGTCGTACGCGTCGCGGTGCGCCTCGAACCAGTCCTTCGAGTTGTTCTTCTCGAGCTGGGCGAAGTAGTCGTAGGTGGAGCGGTCGATCATCAGGCGTCCTCTCCGATGCTGTCGAGGGGTCCGTTGGGCAGGACGGAGACGGTGACGTGTCCGCCGGGGCGGTCGCCGACGAACGCGAGGGCGTCGTTGACCTCGTCGAGCGCGAAGGTGCGGTGCTGGAGGAAGGAGAGGTCGATCACCCGCACCTCCTTCGGTCCGGGCGCCGGCACGTCGGCGGTGCCCACCTCCAGCGGCTCGCCGATCGCGACCATCCGGGCGACGTTCATGGCGGTCATGTCTCTCCAAGAGGGGTGCAGCTCGACGCAGCGAGCCGGGTGGAAGGGGAACGGTACGAGGCGTACTGATTATTTGTATCGGGCCCGCCATGAAACAAGACAGTGGCGTACCGTTTCTCCCAGCCGGTTCGCAGCAGACCAGGGACTCCCGAGTCCGCGGATCGGTACGATTGAGTACGATTCACGAGGAGGTCCTATGGAGGACACCGATGCCACCCGACCGCGCCGAGGACGCCCTCGCGCCGAGGACGCCGGCGAGGTCGACCGCCGCATCCTCGACGCGGCGACCGCCGTGATCCTGGAGAACGGCTACGGACGCGCAACGATGGAGCAGATTGCCGACGCCGCCCGCGCCGGCAAGACGACCCTCTACAGCCGGTATCCCACCAAGGCCGACCTCTTCGCCGCGGTCGTGACCCGCTCCAACGAGAGCTTCGCGCTCGAGGACCGCTCCCCCGCCTCCGGAGTCGCGCTGAGGGAGCGCGTCATCACCGCCGGCAACGAGGTCGCCGACCTCACCCTGACCCCCGAGAGCATCGCCCTGATGCGGGCGACGTCGGCCGAGAGCGAGACGTTCCCGGACGTCGCCCGCGAGGGCTTCCGTCTAGGGTTCGAGAACTGCGCCCGCCACGTCGCCCGCGCCCTGGCCGACGACGCGACCGAGGGAGCCGTCGACGCGGCCATGCCCCTCGCGAAGCGCTTCGTCGAACTCGCACTGCACCCCCTCTACATGCACGCGTTCTTCGGCACCGACCTGGCCGAGCTGCGCGAGCGCTCCCGCGCCTGCGTGATCGAGGTCACCGACCACCTGCTCGCCACGGCAGCCCACTCGTGACCGTCGTCCTCGGGCTCGTCGGCGGCGAGAGCCGGCCCGACGCGCTGCTCCCGCAGGCCGCCGTCGAGGCGGTGCCGGCCGGCTTCCCCTCCCCCGCGCAGGGCTACTACTCCGGGCCGGTCGACCTCAACCGGCACCTGATGCGCGACCCGACCGCGACGTTCCTCATCCGCGTCAGCGGCGACAGCATGACCGGGATCGGCATCTACGACGGCGACGAGCTGATCGTGGACCGCGGACTCGACGCGCACGACGGTGACGTCGTGGTCGCCGTCGTCAACGCCGAGCTGACGGTGAAGCGACTCCTGCTGCGCGGCGACCTGATCGCCCTCGCTCCCGAGAACCCGGATTATCCGGTGATCACCCTGTCCGAGCTGGACGAGCTGAGCGTCTGGGGCGTCGTGACGCGGTGCCTGCACCGTGTCTGAGCGCCGGCACCTCGCGATCGTCGACGCGAACAACTTCTACGTCTCCTGCGAGCGCGTCTTCGACCCGCGCCTGGAGGGGCGGCCCGTCGTCGTGCTCTCCAACAACGACGGCTGCGTCGTCGCCCGATCGCAGGAGGCGAAGGCGCTGAGCATCGACATGGCCGCCCCGTGGCACAGCATCGCCGCCGAGGCGCGGGTGCACGGCGTCATCGCCCGCTCGAGCAACTACGAGCTCTACGGCGACATGTCCGCCCGCGCCGCCGAGATCCTCAGCCGGTACTCCCCCGAGCAGGAGGTGTACTCGATCGACGAGAGCTTCATCGCCCTCACCGGCACCGTCGCCGAGACCACCGCCCAGGCCCGCGACATCCGCCGCACCCTCAAGAAGCTCCTCGGACTGCCGATGAGCGTCGGCCTCGCCCCCACCAAGACCCTCGCGAAGCTCGCGAACCGCGGGTCGAAGTCGAGCCCGGCCCTCGGCGGCGTCTGCCACTTCAGCGCCTACGACCGCGAGCAGCAGACCGCGATCATGCGCACCGTCCCCAGCAAGGCCGTCTGGGGCATCGGCAGCCGCACCGCGAAGAAGCTCGCGGGCATGGGCGTCCACGACGCCGCCGATCTCCGCGACGCCGACGCCGCCCGCATCCGCAGCCGGTTCGGCGTCGTCCAGGCCCGCGTCGTCCAGGAGCTGCGCGGCATCGACTGCCTCCCGCTCGAGGAGCTGCAGACCGCCCGCGACACGATCCAGCACTCCCGCTCCTTCGCGATCCCCATCAGCACCGTCGCCGAGCTGGAAGAAGTGCTCTCCGTCTACACGCAGCGCGCCGCCGCCCGCCTGCGCAAGCAGGGGTCCCTCGCGCGGAGCATGCGCTGCTTCGCCGCGACCTCCCCCTTCGCCGAGACGAAGCACACCGCCCACCACGTCTCGCTCGCCTTCCCCGAGCCGATCGACGACGCCGGAACCCTCTACCGCGCCGCCGTCTCAGCGCTGGCTCCGCAGTTCGAGCCGGGGCTCAAGTACGTCCGCGTCGGCGTCACCCTCGGCGAGCTCACCCCCGCGGACGAGCACGCCTCCCTCGACATCTTCGGCACCCGCACCGACACGCCCGCGACCAGCGCCGTGGTCGACCTCATCGCCGAGCGCTTCGGCGAGGAGAGCGTCGGCCTCGGCCTCGGCGGCCTCCGGCAACGCCGCGCGTGGACGATGAAGCGCGACATGGTCTCCCCCCGCGCCACCACTCACTGGGAGGAACTCGCCGTCGCGACCGCGAAGTAGCGTCGCGGTGAACCGTCTCGGCCCAGGACGTCGAGCGTCGTCCGTCTGCGCCACCCCGAGACGCGCCAGTTCGCCAGCAGGAGCGGTCGCAGTGCTTCGACGCCGAGAGCGGACAGCGCATCGCTGACGAGCTCGGGGACGCCGTGCTCTTTGCGAAGCACGACGTCACCTCCCTCCAGGACTGGAAGCGCGTGGTCGCGGAGGTCGAGGAGCACTTCGGCGCATCGGTCACCGTCCTGGTGAACAACGCCGGAATCATCGGCCCGGTCGTCTCCACGGTCGATATCGAGGAAGAGGACTCTCTCGAGGTCGTCGCCGTGAACCAGCACTCGCAGTTCTCCGGCATGAAGAGCGTGATCCCCTCGATGCAGAAGGCGGGAGGCGGGACGATCGTCACCATCTCCTCGACAGCCGGAATGGTCTCGATCTCCAAGCTCGTCCTCTTCCTCGCCTCGGAGGACTCCTCTCCGTCAGCGGCATGGAACACGTCATCGACGGCGGCCTCACCGCCTCCTGACCGAGATGAGGTGAGCGGGGAGGGGGCCGGTGAGAACCGAGACCCTCCCTGCCACCATCGGTGACTGCTCGGCGGGCTGACCGCCGCGATGCTGTCGACGGCCCGGGGAGCGACCCCGACACGTGCGCGATCACGTCCACTCCCCGCGGAGACGTGCAGGTCGAGCTCACGTGCGCCTCTTCATCCACGGTGAGAGAGGAATGGACGTCACCTGGATGAGGTTCGGCGTCGACCCAGTGCCCAGACGAGCGCGCCGGCGAGGATCACCGCGCAGGTCAGGCCGGCGACGTGCAGGACGAGCGACGGCACGCCGTTCTCGGGGAGCAGGAAGCCGTACGGCACCCATCCGTCGGTCGCTCCGCGGACGAGCACGACGACGACCCACACGATCGGATAGGGCAGGACGACCCACAGGCGGCGCCACGAGAGCGGTCCGCGGTCGTCGACGGAGATCCAGTCGAGGAGGACGAGCGCGGGGAGCGCCACGTGCAGGACGGCGCTGACCCAGGGCGGGGCCGTCCCGGTTCCCGGAACGAGGGTGTTGTAGATCACGGCCACGACGATCAGGTAGGCCGTCGCCGCGCCGCGGACGTAGCTCAGCCACACCGGAGTCGGACGGCGGGCGAGCGCGACCGATCCAGCGACGATCAGCACCGCGCTCGCGAGAAGGCTGGTCTGGTTCGTGAAGTAGCCGAAGTAGTCGAACGGATTCGGGTCGCCGGCCGCGATGCTCAGCGCGTAGGTGTGGAGGATCACCGCGATCGCGGCTGCGCCGACGGCGAGGCGAGCAGCGCCCACGAACGGGCGGGTCGTTGCCGGGGAGCTCATCGGGTCAGCCTAGGAGCCGTCGGGCTTGAGGATCACGACGACCGACTGACGAGCTGACCCGACCGAGAGGGATGGCCTGCCATCGGCGTCCGGTGAACCACCGGCTATCGGACGCCCTGGGTGGCGCTCATGACCCGTCGACAGCCTGGGTCGATGGTCCTGCTGAGCCGCTCGTCGGACGGCGCTAGCGTGAGACCGGCGAGGAGGGCGTATGCACGCCGAATGGGACGAGTCGTACTTCGACGCACAGCGGGAGGACCCGTCGATCTACTGGGTCTGCTTCTGGACCGGCGACGACGTCGAGCAGTCGGCGCGTCACGACCCGCAGCGGATCACCGGTGCGGGGTCCGTCGCGGAGGTGCTCGAGTGGGTGCTCGAGGTGAAGGAGGAGCGCCGGTTCGAGCTCTTCGTCGAGACCACGGACCGCGCCGAGTCGAGAGCCCACGGTTGGATCGACCACCGCAAGCTCATCCGTCTCGCCGGCGACTTCACGCCGGGAGGCACGACGTCCACCATCTCCTTCCATGCACAAGAGCGACGGAGAAGCGGTCCGGCGATGCAGCGCGAGGTAGGCGGAGTCGTGATCGAGGTCACCTACGCGAGAACCGATGACGCGACTCCGACACCCGACGAGCCGGTCCATGCCTGGACGATCACCCTCTCCGGAGCAGGCATCGATCACACTGCGACCGTCGGCCTCGTCCGCACTCTCGAGGAGTCGGACGACGACGTGTTCGCCAGGGTTCTCGAGGTGGCCGTGACGGAGTACGTCTCCCTGTCGGAGGACACGGATCCGCTCGCGACCCCTGCGATCCGCGAGTGGAAGCGGGCCACCGCAGCCGAACTGCAGGAGCTCGTGGCGACGCTTCGAGCGACGGACAGCTAGCGCCCTCGCCGGTGCACTCGACTCCGGACGTCCGGCCTCAGCCTGCCACCGAGACGAACGGATCGCGACGATCGCGGAACGACCTCCTCGGCCGGTGAGACGGCCGGTGCTCCGTCCTCTGACGGAAACGGACGGTCCGTCATCCCCGAGATCCTCTCCCCAGCGGTGATCACGTCACCGCGCATCCCGAGCGCCTCGAGGTCGACACCCGTCGAGGAGACAGGTCGAGCGCCGGTTCGTCCGCTGCTGGACGTCGATCATCGGGCCCTCGGAGGCGGCGGCGGGGGTGCCCGGCGGGCTCTCCGTCGGGACGGTGGATGTCGGGGGCTGCGTCGGTTCGGCAGGCGTCTCGGCGGAGACGGGGGTCGTGCTCGCGGTGGCGTCGATGGTCACGGGGCCGGAGCGGATCCGCATCGTCGTGGTGGTCTGCGTGAGGCTGACGTCCTCGGCGCCCAGGACGTCCATCAGCCACTGCTCTCGTTCGCCGGCGGCGTCGAGGCAGCCGACGTAGGTCATCGCGGGACCCCCGGTGACGATCCACACGGAAGGCTGCAGACCGGCGTGCTGGATGTCGTAGGTGAGGGTGTTGCAGGGCGCGTCCACGATGAGCTCGTACCGGCCGTCGATTCCGATGATGTGAAGACTGACGGGGTGATCGAGCAGCCCTCCGCCCGATCCTCGATCGCCGGTGACGGCGGTGGTCTCGTAGACGAGCTCGGTCGCGTCGTCGGCGCTGAGGAGCTCACCCGGCACCTGCGACGTCGACGGGGAGCAGGGGCCGGCGGCGGTCGTCGCGCATCCGATGACGACGAGCGCCGCGGAGAGTCCGAGGACGCTGAGGGCGAGGGTTCTCGCGCGTCCGATGGTCACTCGTCGACCCCGGTCCGCGTCGTGGGCGGGTGGGTGCAGTCGACCTCGTCGGCCAGTCCCGTGAAGATCCGGGTCCGGCCGTCCTCCTGGCACACCTGGCTTCCTGCGAGGGAGTACCGGGCGGCGTCCATCCCGTCTCCGTCGGCCACGGCGAGTGCAGCGCACGCCGTGGCGAGTGCAGCGGTGGACCGCTCCCCGGGCGTCCGGATCTCGCCGGACAGGGCGACGCCCTGCCCGGCCTGCTCCCAGCAGGTGACGGGCGCCGCGACCGGAGTGCCGCGCTCCGTCGTCACCGCCGTGAGGACTCCCGCACTGAGGACCGCGCCGGCGATCCCGGCGAGCGTCGCCGCTGCGGCCTGGCCGAGACGTCGGCGGTGGCGGATCCGTTGGGCGAGGCGTGCGCTGATGCGCTCGAGCTGCTCGTCGCTCAGGTCACGACTGTCCATGGTCCTCTGTCCGTTCCGTCAAAGTGCTCGTCACCGATGCCCGCACCCGCGAGAGACGGTTGCGGACCGTCCCGTGGGACAGGCCGAGGGAGCGCGCGGCATCGCTGTAGCTGAGATCGTCCTCGATGCACGCCGTCCAGATCGCGCGGTCCGTCGCGCTCATCTGCTCGACCAGACGCCGCACGTCGAGCAGTCGGTCGCTCGTCTCCGCGTCGACTCCGCGAGAGGCGAGGTCGTCGGAGAGGGGCTGGTGGCGTCGGCGCTGCTCGCGGCGATTGGTCGAGTGGCTGCGATTCCGCGCCGTCACCAGCAGCCACGGCAGCACCGACTCCCCCGCGATCCGCACGCTTGAGCGGCGCTGCCACAGCAGGAAGAAGCTCTCCTGCACGACGTCCTCCGCATGGCCTGCGTCCAGGAGGAAGCCTCCCGCGGCCCGATGGACCGCGCGGCCGTGCATCCGGAAGAGAGCATCCAGCGCCGAAGGGTCGCCGCCGCGAAGACGATCCATCAGCGTCGCCTCGGCATCACCGACCATTCGCTATCACCCCCTCAGTAGTGAATGCCCTCAGAGCACGGATTCGTCTCAGACCCCGCGAGCGAATATCGCCGGTTTCGCGATGCGTCTGCGGACGATCGCAGCGGCAACGGCTCGAACATGCTTTGCTCAACCGAACGGAGCACGTCGCTCCACTCGCCGGGAGTCCGCATGCCTCGCTCCATCGCACTGCTCCTGCTCGCTGGGACGATCGCCTCCACCCTGGTCGGATGCACCCCCGGCAGCGAGCAATCGAGTTCGACCCCGACGCCGACCCCGACCCCGACCCCGACGCTGGTCGCCGAGGTGGAATCAGGCGAGTATCGAAGCATCTCCTTGTCCAGCGCCGCGTCCGGCGACTTCACGGCGCCGACGGACCGGATCGACCTCACGATCACCAGCGACGGCGCCGGCGCCGGTGCCGGTGCCGGTGCCGGTGCCGGCGACTTTGGGTTCGAGAACGGCTGCTTCTTGCAGACAGGTTCGTTCGCCTTCGAGAACGGCGTCCTGACCATCACCCGCATCATCACCTTGCTCAGTGGGTGCGTGGCTCCCGCCGGCGCCGCCGGATCCTTCTTCAGCGAACTTCTCGCCGAGCCCGTCACCATCACACGCTCGGGCGACACGATCATGTGGACGAATCCACTGGGCGAAGCCGTCTTCATGGAAGCTCCGTGACCCACGAACCGGTGCATCTTCGAGCGCCAAGGCTGTCTTCGTCACGAGCTCCTCGCGACGAGCGGGTGGCCCTCGATCGGTCGTCGTGAGTGGTCTACTGATCTCGATCCGGGGGGAAGATCGATGAACAGCACTGTGCAACGGTCGGGATGGGCGAGCTTCTGGGACCACGGGCGGTGGTGGAAGGCGCTGATCCTCGCGGTCGGGTATCTCGCGATCTACGAGCCGGCGTCACTGCTGATGGCACCGTTCGTGCCCTTCATCGGAGACGCGGCTTCCGCGAGCTACGTCGTCGTCCTCTTCGTCGTCCCGGTCCTCATCGGCAGCCTCGTCCTGGTCGGCTTCGGCGCGAGCGTCGGCTGGCTGAGGAGCACGTTCAAGCGGCAGACGCTTGGCGGAGGCGGCTGGATGTGGATCGCGATCGCCGTCGTTCTGCTGTTCAACCTGATGCGCTTCGCGAGCGTCGACTACGCCGCCGCCGGAGTCGACTGGGTGGCCGCCTGGCTGCTCGCCGGACTCGTCATCGGCTTCTCCGAGGAACTCCTCACCCGCGGATACGTCGTCCGGATCATGCGCTCGTCCGGTCGCTCCGAGATCGCCGTCGGCCTGGTGTCGGCTGCCCTGTTCGCCCTGCTGCACGCGACGAACCTCTTCGTCGGCCAGCCACTCCTGCCCACGCTGCTGCAGATGCTCTACACCTTCTTCTTCGGGTTATGCATGTACCTCGCACTGCGCGTGACTCGGACGATCGTCGCGCCGATCCTGCTGCACGCCAGCACCGATCCCAGCATCTTCATGCTGGGCACCTATCCGGCCACCGGCACCCTCACCTCCTTCGCCCAACTCGGGAACATCGTCGTGATCCTGGTCGGAGCGGTCCTCCTCGTCGTCTTCCTCCTCACCGAGCGCCGAGCCGGTCGTCGCGCCGGCCCGGCGCAGCACGACGCCGCGCAGATCTCCTGACGGCCGCCCACGGGGGAACCTCCGCCGGCCCCTCCCCGTACAGGACGGCCGACCGGCACTGGCGTGAGCCGGCGAGGGGGAAGAGGTCAGAAGGCCGGCGGCGGCAGCAGGCCCGCCTGCTGCTGGAAGGTGAGGGTGTCCTCGAGGTGCCAGTCCTCGACGATCCGCCCGCTCGCGCCGATGTGCTGGATGTCGATCGCGCCGAACTCGATGGGCCGGCCATCACCCTGGACTCCGCTGGAGACGCCCGTGAAGTGGCCGGTGAAGGTCAGGCGCGCGGTGAAGGTGTCGCCCGTGACGTAGAGGTCGTCGAGCGTGCACGCCAGGTCGGGCACCGCCGCGCGGAACTGCTCCGAGGCGGCGATCGGCCCCTCGGTCCCCTGGGGTCGCCCCTCCGGAAGGGTGCGGTCGAGGAAGGAGTCGTCGACGGCGAGCTCGAGCCAGGTCGCGTCGCCCGTGTTCCAGAAGGAGTAGAGCTGCTGCGCGCGGAGGACGACGGGGCGGCTCGCCTCGACGCTCGAGTCTCCCAGATGGACGGTTTCAGGCTGCACGAGGCCGTCGTCGCGGCTCACCGCCGCGACCGGGTCCTCGGTCGCGACCGTGCTCGCGCAGCCGGCGGTGGCGAGGAGCGCGGCGAGTCCGACGGCGAGGAGGGGTGCGCGGCGGTTCATGCGAGCCGCCCGCCGCCGTCGACGTGCAGCGTCGTCCCGGTCACGAACGTGTTGTCCATCGCGAAGCGCACGGCGGACACGATGTCGCCGACCGAGCCGATCCGGCGAGCAGGGTTCCCGGCCGCGGTCTCGGCGAACATCGCCGACTTCTCCTGCTCGCCCAGCGCGTCCCAGGCGCCGGAGTCGATGATCCCCGGCGAGATCGCGACCGCCCGGACCGGGGCGAGCTCGACCGCGAGCGCCTCGACGAGGAAGGAGACCGCTCCGTTGGTCGTCGCCATCACCGCGAGGCCCGCCGACGGCTTCCAGGCCGCGACACCGGAGAAGAAGAGGAAGCCGCCGCCCGGCCGGATCGAGGACGCGAGGTGCTTGGCGAGCAGGATCGGGCCGATGACCTTCGCGTCGAACGCGGTCACGACGGCGTCGCGCTCCAGCTCGCGGACAGGGCCGTTCGCGTGCGCCGCGGCGAACGAGACGACGAAGTCGAGGGGCCCGAGATCGACGGCCGCCGCGATGCTCCCCTCGTCGGCGAGATCGATCCGGACGGACCGGAGCCGGCCGCCCCACTCCCCCGCGTCGTCGCCGAGCGCCTCCGGGTGACGACCGCCGACGATCACGTCGTCACCTCTCGCGAGCAGCTCGCGCACGAGAGCGCGGGCGATGCCTGATCCCCCGCCGACGACGAGCACGCGGTTCTTCTTCTCGTTCATGGTGCCTCCCTGTCGAGGAGCCGGTGCGGCTCCCTCCCTCGAGACAACCAGGGGACGGACACCGTCAGTCCATAACCGACCGTCGCTCGTCGAAGGCCGGGCATAGGGTTCGTCTATGCCCAGTCTTCGAGCCCTCGAGGTGATGGTGACGCTGGCGCGGGTCGGATCGATCGGCGCGACCGCTCGCGCGCTGCACCTCTCGCAGCCCGCGGTCTCCCACCAGGTCGCGTCCCTCGAGCGCGAGGTCGGGGTGCCCCTCGTCGACCGGAATCCGGCCGGCGCGACTCTCACCCGATACGGGCGTGCGCTCGTCGATCACGCCCGCCTCGCCGTCGACGCCGCCGAGCGCGCCGTGGGGGCCGCGCGGACGGCGGACGCCGAGGAGCCGATCCGGCTCGCCGTCGCCGAGAGCTTCACCCTGCCCTTCCTCGTCCCCGTCGTCACCCGGTGGAACGCGGACGGACGCACGCCCCTGCAGCTCGTCGAGACGACCAGTGCCGCCGTCTCGATCGACGACCTGCGCGCCGGCCTCCTCGACCTCGTCGTCGTCCCCGGTCCGGCGACGGTGGACGGACTGCACGTCGAGCGCCTCGGGATCGAGGAGATCGTCGTCGTCGGCCGGACCACCGGGGACGTCCCGGCCGGCCGGCTTCCCGTGGCCGAGCTCGGCGCGGCGGGTGGCCTGATCGGCGTGGACGCGTCGAACGGGTACGGCGCCTGGCTGGCCGAGCAGCTCGCCGGCGCCGGAGTGCTCGTCTCCTTCGCCCTCCAGACGCGGTCCGTGCAGCAGGCCGCCGCCCTCGCCTCCGCGGGCTTCGGGGTCGCCCCCGTCCCGCGGAGCGCCCTCGGGAACGGGATGGTCGCCGTCGGACTGCACCCGCCGCTCGAGCGCTCCGTCCTGGCCATCACTCGCGCCTCTCCCGACGAATCCGTGACCGCCCTCGTCGAGGCCTTGCGCAGCAGGATCTCCTCCGCGACCCGTGCGTGACCCCACCGCCCCCTCGCTTCCGGACATTCATGCACACCGTCGATGCCGTGGTCGTCGGACCCGGCGCTCGCGGGCGGATGATGGTTGGGTGAACCGCACCGATCGTCTCTACGGGCTCGTCGAGGAGCTGCGCGCGGTCTCGCCCCGGCCGCGGAGTGCGCGTCGTCTCGCCGAGCGGTTCGAGGTGTCGGTGCGGACCATCGAGCGCGACCTGTCCGCGCTCCAGCAGGCGGGTCTGCCGATCTGGGCGGAACCCGGCCGCACGGGCGGCTACGTCATCGACGCGTCCGCGACCCTCGGTCCGGCGGGATTCACGCTGGAGGAGGCCGTCGCGGTGCTGGTCGGCCTCAGCGCGCTGCGGCGCAGTCCGTTCCGGCACGCAGCCCGGACCGCCGCCCGGAAGACGCTCGCGGTCCTGCCGGACGGTGAGGCCGCCCGAGTCGGCGCGGTCGCCTCGCGGGTGCACTTCCTCGAGAGCGAGGAGGAGGCGGTCGTTCCGGTCGAGTTCGCGGCAGCCCTCCGCGCGGATCGTGTCGTCCGCCTCCGCTACCGCGACAGCAGCGGCGCGGAGTCCGTCCGCGACGTCGAACCGCTGGGCTCGATCGGGAAGGAGGAGCACTGGTACCTGATCGCCTGGTGCCGGCTGCGCGAGGGGGTCCGGGCTTTCCGCGGCGACCGGATGCTGTCGCTCGAGGTGACCGACGAGCGGCCTCCGCCGCGCACGCTGCGAGCCGAGGACCTCGCGCTCCAGTACGGACGACTGCGGTCGGTCGTCGACGACTGATCCGGCGCCGAGGATCTCCCGAAAGAACCGACGATCTCCGGAAACACCGACAGGACGGTGTCGCGACGACCGACGAGCCTGGTGCAACAACCTCACCCCCTCCACTGAAGGAGCCCCATGTCGTTCACCTCCCTCCGCATCGTCACCGACGACCTCGAAGGCCTCGTCGCCTTCTACGAGCGGGTCATCGGCCGACCGGCCGAGCGCCCGGCGCCGGTCTTCGCCCAGTTCGCCGGAGCGGGCGCCACCCTCGCGATCGCCCACACCGCGACCGTCGCGATGCTCGGCGGCGCCGTCACCCCCGCGTCGAACCACTCCGTCCTGCTCGAGTTCGAGGTCGCCGACGTCGACCGTGCCTTCGCCGAGCTCGGTCCCCGGACCGAGGACGTGGTGCTCGCGCCGACCACCATGCCGTGGGGCAACCGCTCCGCCCTCGTCCGCGACCCCGACGGCAACGTCGTCAACCTGTTCAGCAGGCCCGCCTCCTGATCGGCCGCACGTCAGCGCCCGCTCCGATCCCTCACGGTCGTAGCGAGAACAGCTCCTGGGGAGTCGTGCCGAGAGCGTCGCAGACGAGGGTGAGCGTGGTGAAGCGGATCGCCTTGGCGCGGTTGTTCTTCAGGATCGACAGGTTCGCCATGGTGATGCCGGTGCGCGCGGACAGCTCGGTCAGGGTCACTCCGCGCTCGGCGAGGACCGCGTCGAGGTGGCAGACGACGCGGTGGGATCCGCCGTCCTCGTCCGGGGAGTCAGACGACGCCATCGACGTCCTCCTCGAGTCGCGCTCCCGCCCGGAACGCGATGGTGAGCGCGGCGGCGACCAGCCCGGCGACGACGACGGCGACCGGCCACTGCGGCAGGTTCGTCCCGATGCTCTGGTAGTCACCGCCCAGGAACGCGTCCCGCTCGTCCGGCGTCACCTGCCCGGCGCCGAACAGCAGCCCGATCCGCGTGTTGAGGTAGGTCGTCGCGGCCGTGTCGGCCAGCCCCTGGGCGATTCCTCCGGCCAGCAGGGCGATGCTGAGCCGACGCCAGCTCGTGAGCACGAACGCATCGAACGGACGCGCGAGTGCGACGCCGCGGAGCGCGCGGAGCAGGAAGACCGTCGCGAGCACGATCGTCACCGCGTGGAGGACCGCGGGCAGCGCGGAGAGCAGGCGGAGCGACAGGTCGGCGTCGGCGAGAGTGCCGGAGGCTCCCTCGCTCAGATCGGCCTGCAGGAGCTGCGGCAGGTGACTCAGCGGCAGCCGGCCGTCCGCGCCCCCCATGGCGAAGAGCACCCGGCCGGTCGTGATCGTGATGACCCGAGTCGCGTCGGAGACGACGGTGAGCGTGGCGACGATCAGCAGCACCGCCCGGACCAGCCGGAGCAGGAGCGGCCGGTCCCGAACCCGTCCACTGGCGATCGCTGTCGAGTTCCCCATGACGTCCCCTTATCGATGATCGATGTTATCGATTAACGATATGAAGCCTCAGCGGTCGGCGCAAGTGCGGTCGAGTCCCGACGGTCCACCGTCTCACGCTGCCGCCGACGAAGAGCTTCGTCCAGGTGCACAAGTCCGGCGGCGATTCTCGGTGACCCCGGTGTAGGCGCCGTCGCCGCCCGACCGAGAGACTGGAGCGGTGGATCAGGACAGCATCAGCATCTCCTCCGAGCTCGCCCAGGTGACGGCGCACTGGACGCCCCGCGTCGTCGGGCGCGTGAACGACCAGTACGTGAAGGTGGCGAAGCTGCTCGGCGAGCTCGTCTGGCACTCGCACGACGAGGAGGACGAGATGTTCCTCGTCGTGTCGGGCCGCCTGCGCATCCAGCTCGAGGACCGGCCCGACGTGCATCTCGCTCCGGGCGAGTTCTTCGTCGTCCCGCGGGGCGTGCGGCACAACCCCGTGGCCGAGGAGGAGGTCGAGATCGTGCTGATCGAGACCGTCACCACCGCGCACACCGGCGACGTCGTCGTCGCCGGCACCGTGCCGATCGACGCGCAGCTGAGCCGCTCCCCCGAGCAGTCGGGCTGAGGAGCGCCGACCACCTCGGTCGTTGCAGGAGCAGGAGCAGAAGCACAGCGAGCCCGGGCGGGCTAGCCTGCAGGGGGTGTGCCGGGAAGTCTGGTCGGCCGACAGCGGATCGCTGTCGTGATGCAAGCGAAGGACGCTCCGTGACCCGTGCCCGCACCACCCCCCGGACCGCTCCCCGCGCCCGGCCGTGCGCCCGGCCGCACCCCTGGACGAGCACGCGATGAGGGCCGCCGACCCGAAGCGGCCCACCGACAGCGCACTGGCGATCAGCCCGCTCGCCCACGTCTCCCCCGCGCTGCTGGCGCTCGGCATCTTCTTCGCCGTCGCCGTGCTCTTCACAGTGCTCCTCGCCCTGCCGTTCTCGGCCGCGGACGGGCGGTTCACCCCGCTGCACGACGCGCTCTTCACCGCCTTCTCCGCGGTGACGGTCACCGGCCTCGTCTCGGTGGAGACGGCCACGCACTGGTCCTTCGTCGGTCAGCTGATCATCCTGCTCGCGGTGCAGACCGGCGGACTGGGCATCGTGACCATCGCGCTGCTGCTGGCGCGCGCGGTCACCCGCAGCTTCGGCGTCCGCTCGCGGATCTTCGCCCAGCAGGGCATCGGCACCAGCAAGCTCGGCGAGGTCCAGTCGCTGCTGCGGATCGTCGTGGTGACGACGCTCGCGATCGAGGCGGCCCTCGCGGCCGTGCTGCTGCCCGCGTTCGTCCTGGCGGAGGACTCCGTGCCGCTCGGGATCTGGCACGCGGTCTTCTACTCGGTCTCGGCGTTCAACAACGCCGGCTTCGCGGCCAACGAGGGCGGCCTCGCGGCGTTCGACGGGAACCTGTTCATCCTGATCCCGATCATGCTCGGCGTCCTCGTCGGCAGCTTCGGGTTCCCCGTCTTCCTGGTGCTCATGATGAGCCGGCACCACTGGCGGCGCTGGTCGCTGCACGCGAAGCTCACGATCACCGTCACCACGGGACTCCTCGTCGTCGGCGCCGTGCTCTGGGGAGCGCTCGAGTGGAGCAACGCTGCGACGATCGGGAGCATGAGCCCGGGCGAGAAGATCCTGCACGCCCTGTTCTCCTCGGTGATGATGCGCTCGGGCGGGTTCTCGCTCCTCGACACCGGGGCGTCGGAGCCGATCACGCTGCTCGCGACGGACGCGCTGATGTTCGTCGGCGGCGGCTCGGCCTCGACCGCGGGCGGCATCAAGGTCACGACGATCGCGATCCTGTTCCTCGCGATCGTCGCCGAGGCCAAGGGCGACCGCGACGTGATGATCTTCGGCCGCACCCTCCCCCAGGGCGCCCTCCGGGTCGCGATCAGCGTGACCTTCCTCGGCGCGACCCTGGTCCTGGGCGGCACCGCGGCGATCATGCTCGTCAGCGACGAGCCCCTCGACCGGATCCTCTTCGAGGTCATCTCGGCCTTCGCGACCTGCGGGCTGAGCGTGGGGCTGAGCGAGCAGCTGCCGCCCGCCGGGCAGTACATCCTCGCCGCGCTGATGTTCGCCGGCCGCATCGGCCCGATCGGCCTCGCCTCGGCTCTGGCGATCCGGCGGAGGAACCTCCTCTACCGCTACCCGGAGGAGACTCCGGTCATCGGCTGAGCTCCGGCCCGTGGCGATCCCACGAGCGCGCCCGGCCGCCGCTCACCGGAGCTGACTGAACGCCTCGACCTCCGCGGGCTGGCCGCCGACCAGGATGGTGTCCGCGCTCTCGAGCACGGTGTCCGCGGTGGCGTACTCCCAGGGCGCCTCGCCGCGCTTGTAGGCGTTGACGGTCACGCCGAACTTCTCCCGCGCGCGGACCACGCCGAGCGGGCGGCCGATGATCGGCTGGCAGGCCGTCGTCTTGACGAGGGCGAAGTTGTCCCCGATCTCGACGTAGTCCTGCATCGCCCCGCGGACGAGGTGCGCGACGCGCTTGCCCATCTCCTTCTCGGGGTAGACCACATTCGGCACGCCGAGCTGCTCGAGGATCAGGCCGTGCTGGTCGCTGACCGCCTTCGCCCAGATGTTCGGCACGTCGAAGCGCAGGAGCAGCGACGTGGTGAGGATGCTCGACTGGATGTCCGAGCCGATCGCGACGACCACGCGGTCGAAGTCGGGCAGCGAGAGCTGGCGGAGGGTGTCCTCGTCGGTGGAGTCGGCGCGGACGACGTGCGTCAGGCGGGTGTTCAGCGACTGCACCACCTGCTCGTCGTCGTCGATGCCCAGCACCTCCGTTCCCGCCTTCATCAGCTCGAGGGCGAGGGCCTGACCGAAGCGGCCCAGGCCGATGACGGCGACCGAATCGGCCTCCGCGACGCGGTCGGTCCTCGTCGTGCCGGTGAGCAGTCGTCTCTTAGCCAATGACGGGCCTCTCTTTGGGGAGTTCGTAGCGGATCTTGCGGCGACGCAGCGCGAGCGCGGACGCGAACGTGATCGGACCGAGCCGTCCGACGAACATCAGGAACACGAGGATCAGCTGCCCCGCCACGGGGAGATCGGCGGTGATGCCGGTCGACAGCCCGACCGTCCCGAACGCCGACACGGCCTCGAACAGCACCTGCCGCGTCGGGAACGGGCTGATCAGCAGCAGCACCACCGTCGAGCCCAGGACCACGGCGACGGAGAGCAGCGCCACGCTGATCGCCTCGCGGTGGACGGCGCGGGAGAGCCGCTTGCCGAGCACGTTGACGGCGCCCTCTCCCCTGACCTCGGTCCAGATGATGAAGAGCAGCACGGCGAACGTCGTGATCTTGATCCCGCCGGCGGTTCCGGCCGGACCGCCGCCGATGAACATCAGGACGTCCATCCCGAGCAGCGTCGCCTCGTCGAGCGCGCCGATGTCGACGGTGTTGAAGCCCGCGGTCCGGGTCTGCACGGCCTGGAAGAACCCGGCGAGCACCCGGGCCGCAGGGTCCAGCGCGCCGAGCGTCGCGGGATTGCTCCACTCGATCGCGGTGATGTAGACGGTGCCGGTCCCCAGCAGGATCCCGGTCCCCCAGAGCACGAGGCGGGTGTTCATCGACCACAGCCGCGTCGTGCCGCCGTACTTGCGCAGCTGCGTGATCACGGGGAAGCCCAGTCCGCCGAGGATGATCGCTGCGCAGATCGGGAGGCAGACGATCGGATCCGAGGCGAAGGAGACGAGATTGTCGCTGAACAGCGAGAACCCGGCGTTGTTGAAGGAGGAGACGGCGTGGAAGACGCCCAGCCACAGCGCGCGCGGGAGGCTCTCGCCGTAGGTGAGGGAGAACTGCGCGGTGAGGATCAGAGCGACGACCCCCTCGATCACGAACGACACCCCGGCGACGCCCAGGACCAGCGCCCGCACGTCGGGCAGGCCGCTGGCGTGCGTCTCCGTCACGGTCGTCAGGCGGGAGCGGATCGAGAGCTTGCCGAGGACCAGCAGACCGATGATGCTCGCGAAGGTCATCACGCCGAAGCCGCCGAGCTGGATGAGCAGGAGGATGACGGTCTGCCCGAACGGAGTCCAGAACTGGGCCGTGTCCACCACGACGTGCCCCGTCACGCAGACCGCCGAGGTCGCGGTGAACAGGGCCTGCAGGAAGGAGGCGCCACCCGGCCCGGCGGTGGAGATCGGCAGGAGCAGCAGCCCCGTCCCCACGACGATCGCGCCGAGGAAGCCGATCGCGATGCTCTGGGTCGGGTGCAGCTGCAGGCGCGAGGGGGCAGCCGCGGATCTCCGACGAGCACGAGTCAGCACAGCCGTCACCCTATAGCGCCCCGGGCTCGACGCTTCGCGGCGATCGAGCACTACAGCGGTCCCCGCTCCATCGCCGCTCGTGCTGAGAGAGGGTTCCGGCGTCGGTGAGGCAGCCGCGAGTCCACGCGCGCTTGTCCTCGCAGCGCGTCGAAGCGGATCGATCTCGCCGCATGCTGACGCGGCCGGCACGGACAGGCGCGGTCGAAGACGTCGCGACCGCGCAGCCGGTGACCGGGCTTCAGGAACCGGTCACGCCCCGGATCCGCGCCCGAGAGGCCGGGTGCGGGCGACGGTCACCGCCCGCACCACGAGTCCGGTCAGCACCGAGAACAGCAGCACGTGCACGCCCGTCAGTGGCGGGCCCGCCGGCCCGTCGACGACCGTCCACTCGGCGACGAGGTCGCGGGCCGCGTCGGCGCTGCCGAGCGCCGCGCCGGTGAGGGGACCGGCGGGGTAGGCCGCGAAGGAGTCGAGCGCCCCCGTCTCGACGTCCAGCCAGGCGAACTCCGAGTCGTTGCTGCCGTCGACGGTCGAGAGGTGCAGCAGGGCGGTGCGCTCGTCGCGCCAGCCCAGCATGCTGCTCCAGCGGTCCTCCGGGAGGGGCAGGCTGCGCTGCGCGGCGGCCCCTCCTGCGAGGTCGATCACCCGCAGCCCGGCCGCGTCGACGGCCGCGAGACGATCGCCGCCGGGGGACCACGCGTCTCCGTCCAGGGCTCCGCTCAGGGGCGCCAGCTCGCGCAGGACCGCCCCGTCAGCGGCGTCGAGGATCACGAGGGCGTCCTCGGTCTCTGCGGCGACCTGGCGACCGTCCGGCGAGAGGGCGCCGGAACGCGCGTCGGGCGGGCGGTTCCCGGACCGGGGCTCGAGCTCGAGGGTGCGGGCCGCGCCGGAGGAGAGGTCGAGAGTGGTGAGGGTGCCGCTCAGCGCGAAGTCGGGACGGGAGTACCGGCTCATGTCGTCGTCGCTCGTGAGCAGCAGGGCGGTCCCGCCCGCGGAGTCGATGCTGAGCGCGACCGCGCTCCTCGCACCGGGGACGGGGACGGTGCGGCTCTCCAGCGTGCGCAGGTCGAGCACCTCGACGCTCCCCTCCTGCCCGGGTGCGCTGATCACGACGAAGGTCCCGTCCGCGGCGAGGACGCTGTCGGCGGGATCGCCCTGGTCCGCGGCGACGGAGCGCTCCTCAGCCGCCCCGAGTCGCCGGTAGGTCGTGCCGTCGGCTCCGAGGACCACCGCCTGCGGCACGTCGAGGAACTCGACGCCGACGCCGTTCTGATAGACCATCGCGGCCGCGTCGATCCGCGACGGCTCGAGCATCGGGGTGAACCAGGAGTAGGTCGCGATCCGCGACGGGAAGACGAGGGAGCCGCCCGAGATCGCGGCCGACGTCAGCGGCCACAGCAGCCCGGCCACCGCGAGGGCGGCCACGACCGCGGGCACGCGGCTCGGCCGCTCGCCGTCGATCGACCTGCCGCTCACACGCCCTCCCCGGACTCGGCACCGCCGGCGCCCGCCCGCCCAGGTGCCGCCCCTTCAGAGTACGGACGGCCCCGGAGCCGGTGGCGGCCGGCCGCGGATGTTCACCGGGCCGTCATCCGGACGCGCGGGAGCGTGCGGCGGGACGAACCTTCACGATGCACACTGGCGCCATGACTCCTGACCTCGATGTCGACCAGGTCGTCCGCGAAGCGACCGCCGCACTGCGGATCCGGTCGAGGCGTCGCCGCGTCGCAGCCGCCGCCGCGCTCGCCGTCACCGGCGCCGTTGGGCTCTCGTCCTGCGTCACCCACTGCAACGAAATGGGGTACCGGAACACCCTGCGAGTGACCGCGACAGGCGACGACGTAGCGGACGTCCGGCTCTGTTCCGGTGAGATCTGCGCCGAACCGTCTCTCGATGGAGCCCCTGCGACCCGGGGCGCCTTCGTGGTCACCCGCGACGTCCCCGGGCAGTGGACCTACGACTTCGGGGCCATCCTCCCGGACTCCGTCCACCTGACACTCCTCGATGAGGCGGGAACCACCCTCGACGAGCAGGACCACGCGATCGACTGGAGGCTCGTCGATGAACCGAACGGCGGCGGATGCGGCTGGCGCGCTGACACCTACGAACTGGCCGTCGTCCTCTGAGAACGTGGCGGGCCCGCGCTCGACACTCGATCCGCTTCCTCAGCCGAGCACCGGAAGCGACGAGCGCCGACGGCGCGGCTAGAGGACCGGTGCCGCCTGCTGGCGGAAGTCGCTGGGTGTCGTTCCGGAGTGCCGCTTGAAGGCGGTGCTGAAGGCGAAGGCGTTCTCGTAGCCGACCTGCCGGGAGACGGATGCGACGGTCCTGTCGGGATCGAGCAGGAGATCCGCGGCGACGGTCAGACGCCAGCGCGCGAGGTACTCCATCGGCGGCCGGCCGACACTCGCCCGGAACCGCTGGGCGAGCGAGGCCCGCGAGACGTTCACGCTGCGCGCGAGGGACTCGACCGTCCACGGCTCGCCGGGGCGCGAGTGGAGCCGGTCGAGAGCGGCGAGCACGACCGCGTCGTCGCAGGTGAGCCACGTCTCTCCCCGGTTCGCGGCCAGCTCGCTCCAGCGCCGCACCGTGGCGACGGTGAGGACGTCGAGGAGCCGGTCGATGACGACCCGACCGGCGGTCCCCTCCCGGGACAGCTCCGCGGCGAGCATCCCGATCACGGGATCGCCGGGCGTCCCGCTCCTCACGACCGCCACCCGCGGAAGTGCGCGCAGCACGAGTCCGCCCACCTCGTCGGAGCGGTCGTAGGAGCCGACGAGGAGAGCTGTCTCGCCACCCGAGGCCGTGCCCCAGTGGCGGACGCCGTTGCGCAGCTCGTCCGAGAGATCGCGGCCGTCGATGCTGACGCACCGATGCCCCGGATCGATGCGGATCGTCGGATCGCTGCCCGCCGCGTCGGACACGGTGTACGGCTCCGGCCCGCGCACCAGGGCCACATCGCCCTCTCCGAGCGGGACCCCGTCCAGGAGCGCCGACCCTCGGAGCACGGCGAGGACCGTGAGCGGTGCGCGGTCGCGGACGTCCAGCGCCCACGGTCCGTCCATGTCCACGAGCAGCGCGAACGCTCGAGTCGCGCGGGGACCGGAGAGGAAGTGCTCGAGCGGGTCCATGGCACCGATGCTAGACGCTGACGAAGGCGGAGTGGACTCCGACCCATTCGCAGTCCAGGAAGGAACCGGTGGAATCGAGGCATGACCTTCCTCCTCCTCGGCGGCGCCGGCCGCACCGGCTCCCGCATCCTCGAGCGGCTCGTCGCCCGCGACCGCCCCGTCCGCCTCGCCTCGCGCAGCACCGGCTTCGACTGGGACGACCGGAGCACCTGGCCCCAGCCACTCAGCGATGCTCGCGCCGTCTACGTCTGCTTCTCCCCCGACCTCGCCTTCCCGGGCGTGCCGGAGAGGATGGCCGAGCTCGGACGGCTCGCCGCCTCCACCGGAGTGGAGCGACTCGTCCTGCTCTCCGGGCGCGGGGAGGAGGGCGCGCGAGCCAGTGAAGCCGCCCTCCGCGAGGGCGGCTTGCCGGTCGCCGTCCTGCGCTGCTCGTGGTTCCAGCAGAACTTCTCGGAGCACTTCCTCACCGGACCGGTCCGACGCGGTCGACTGGCGCTGCCGGCACCCGACGTTCCGGAGGCGTTCGTCGACCTCGAGGACGTCGCCGACGCGGCAGTCGCCGCCCTCCTGCGCGCGGAGCCTGCGGCCGGGACCTGGGAGCTGTCGGGCCCGGAGCTGCTGACCTTCACCGACATCGCGCGGATCCTCCAGGAGGAGATCGGCGCGCCGGTCGAGTTCGCCCAGGTCGCAGTACCGGAGTTCGTGGACGACCTGGCCTCCGACGGCGTCCCACCCGAGGAGGCCGAGCCGCTCGCGCGCCTGTTCACGGAGATCCTCGACGGCCGGAACGCGAGCCTCGCGTCCGGGGTGGAGGCTCTGCTCGGGCGGGCGGCCTCGCCGTTCCGCGCCTACGCGCGCCGGACCGCGGCGACGGGGGTCTGGCGGTGATCGCGACGATCGTCGTCGTCGGCACCGGCATCCTGGCGGGGGTCTACACGGCCTTCTCGACGATGGTGCTGCCCGCACTGCGACAGGAGAGCGCCCGGGAGGCCACCGCGACGATGACCCGGATCAACAGCAGAGCGGAACGCGGTCCCTTCATCGTGCTCTTCGGCGGCACGGCCGTCGCCGCCCTCGTCCTGGGAGTCTCGGGCCTGCTGCGGGGCTCGGCCTCGGACGTGCTGATCGCCGGAGCGTCCCTCTCCGGCACGGCCGTCACCGTGCTCCGCAACGTGCCGCTCAACCGCGGTCTCGAC
Source organism: Rathayibacter sp. VKM Ac-2856 (assembly GCF_013205055.1). Taxonomy (GTDB): domain Bacteria; phylum Actinomycetota; class Actinomycetes; order Actinomycetales; family Microbacteriaceae; genus Rathayibacter. The sequence continues at coordinate 137,083 of NZ_JABMLF010000001.1, read as the reverse complement.
CGCGGTGGTGCCGGCGAGTGGAGTCACTATCAGCGCTCGTGGACGCGCTGGAACAGCTGCCGTGCACTCCTGTCGATCGCGGCGGTCGTTCTCGCGACCCGATCGTGACCGGCGCGCGGTCGGCCGAAGGGTTCGCGCGCGATCGGGGATCACGCCACCGAACCGATCGCATTCGAGGGGAACCGCTGCGGCTGCCGACGGAAGGCACTCGATCGTTACCGATCTCGTGCTCAGGGGGACTGCGGTGCGCGAGGACCGTCGGTAGCGTGGCCGACATGAGGAACACCGTGGTCCCCGTTCTCGCCGTGATGGCACTCGTCCTGACCGGCTGCGCGACAGCCGAGTCGACGTCGGCGCAGCAGACGCCGTCGAGTGCGGCGTCAGCAGCACCGGCGGCGACGACCGCTCCGCCGACGCAGTCGCCTTCGGCGGTGCCGACAGCGACGCCGTCAGCGGCCCCGGCAGCGACTCCGACGGAGACGCCGGTGTCGGACGAGATGCAGACCGAGGCGACCTGCCTCACGGTGCTGACGGACGCCGAGTACGCCTCGTTCGAGGAGTCGGGGCTGGCTCTCACCCCCGAGATCTTCGTCCTCGACGACACGATGCAGTCGCTGATCGATGCCGGCGGGCTCCCCTGCTACTGGACCCGCTCCGGCGGCGACGTCCGCGTCTGGTACGCCCAGGCGGCCCGCACGAGCGACGAGTGGGACGCGCAGAAGCAGGGCCTCCTCGGCGAGGGATGGACGGCGCTCGACGGCGCCGTCGAGGGCACGATCCAGGCTCCGACCGACAGCGACGACGACTACATCCCCGCGATGACCTACCGCGACGGGACCGCCTACTACGTCAGCTACGCCGATCTGCTCGGCTCGGTGAGGGCGCTGCAGTAGCGGCCCCGATGCCGCTGCCGCCGGCCTAGGCCGGGTTCGACTTCAGCAGCCGGGTCACCGCGATCATCGCGCCGCCGACCACCGCCGGAATCCCGCCGCCGGGGTGCACCGAGGCGCCGACCCGCCAGAGCCAGGGCCGCAGGGGGTCGTGGTAGGCGGGCTGGTGGAACGGACCGCTCTGCCAAGAGGGGCGCGCCGCCCCGTAGAGGGCGCCGTGCGGCTCGCCGCCCTCGCCGTAGTACTGCGGGTCGAGCACGGTCACGTCGTCGAGGAGCTCGGTGAGGGGACGCTCGAGCCCGAGCGCGCGCGAGACGCGGTCGACCTCGCGGCGCACGAAGGGGTGCTCGACCGTGTAGCGACCGCCGTCGGCGGGGGTGGTGAGCAGGATGCCGAGGGTGCCGTGCGGATTCGGGTAGACCTCGCCCGCGCGGTACTGGTTGACGAAGACCATCGTGTCCGCCGGCTCGTCGCCCGCCTCGAGGCTGCGGTGCAGCGCCGCGGGCTTCGACGGCAGCACGACGCTGTGGGTCGCGATGTGCGGGGGCAGCTCCTCCCGCAGCACGCCGTAGACCGCGACGGCCGAGCAGGAGAGGATGCGGGGCCGCACGCGGGGAAGCGACGGGATCCGCGACGGACCGGTCAGCAGGGCGAGCCGGTCGGCGTCCACGGCGCTGACGACGAGGTCGGCGGGATAGCGCCCGGCGTCGGTGGTGACCGAGCCGCGCTCGATGCGGGTGACCCTCTCGCCGGTGCGCACCTCGCACCCGGCCGCCTCGGCCAGCCGGCCCAGCGCGAGCACGATCTCGTACACGCCGCCGCGCGGCACCCAGGCCCCGGTCTCGGCCATGATCGCCGGCATGCTCGCGTAGAGGGCGGGGGTCCGCGCGGGCGAGACGCCCGCGTTGAGGGTGTGGATCGCGATGATCTCGCGCAGCCCCTCCGGCAGCCACGGCAGGCCGTCGAGGTAGGCGCGCGTGGTGAGGCGCGAACCATAGACGGCCAGCAGGCGACGGAGCGCCGGCAGCGCGGCGCGGTCGAGCGGATCGGCGAGCAGCAGCTCGGTCACGTCGTCGGCGAGCGGCGCGTGCAGCTCGGAGAAGCGGCGCCAGGCGGGGTACCAGGGGTGATCCGGCGCCACCGGCAGGGTGGTCTCCTCGCCGTCGTAGTAGTAGCGGCCGACCTCGGGCATCCGCACCAGGTCGAGGCGGCCTGCCTCGCCGACGCGGTCGTCGGCACGGCCGTCGCCGAGGCGCCGCAGCAGCTCGTCCCACACCGCGGGGAAGGTCACCAGGGACGGCCCGGTGTCGATGCGGTCCTCCCCCAGCTGGATGCGGCGGCTCTTGCCGCCGAGCTCGGCGGAGGCCTCGAGCAGGGTGACCCGGTGACCGGCGTGCGCGAGGAGCGCGGCGGCGGTGAGCCCGCCGATCCCGCCGCCGACCACGACGACGCGGCTCATGACAGGTCCCCCAGCACGATCGAGACGAGCAGCAGCACCCCGGCGAACGACCCGGCGATGTAGGGGAAGGCGACCGACAGGCGGTAGAGGCGGTGCCCGGTCTCGGGCGTCGGGTCGCGCAGGAGGCTCAGCACGAGGACACCGGCGATGACGAGGTTGGCCGCGGCCACGGGCACGCTGACCACCGCGAACAGCGCCGTGGAGACGATCCACCAGGCCCCGCTCCAGAGCGCCGTCCCACGCGGACCGAGCCGCACGGCGGTGGTGGTGATGCCCGCGTCGCGGTCCTCCACGATGTCCTGCACCGCGTCGAAGGCGTGCTTGGCGACGCTCCAGGCCATCAGGCCGAGGGCGGCGGGCCACACCGGCGACACCTCGAGGGCCGCCGGCACGATGACCAGAGGCAGCGCGTACGCCGCGTTGCTCAGCGAGTCGAGGAAGGGCCGAGCCTTGAAGCGCAGCGGCGGTGCGGAGTAGAAGACGAAGACGCCCGCGTAGAGCAGGATCGCCGCGTTCGCGAGCAGCGGCAGCGTCACGAGGAAGTAGACGAGGAACGGGACGTTCGTCACCGCGACGGCCCAGGCGATGAGCCGCACCTCGGACTGCCGGATCCGCGCGCCCTCGATCGAGCCCTTGCGGGGGTTGGTCGCGTCCGTGTCCTGGTCGTAGATGTCGTTGACGCCGTAGATCAGCAGGTTGAAGGGCAGGGTGAGCCACAGGATGATCGGCAGGGCCCGCAGGTCGAACAGCGCGCCCGTCAGCCACACGGCGACGAGGCCGGAGCCGATGGTGTTGATCCAGAGCACCGGGCGCGAGATGTGCACGAGGCGGCGCACGGCCGCGATCGATCCCGACGGCGCGGTGCGCGACATCCGCTCACTGCTGTCCGTCACATCGTCCAGGCTACCCGGCGCATCTCGGCGCAGGGTGACGGGCATCCGGGCCAGACTGGGGGGATGCGCCTGATGCTCCTCACCGCCGGCACCCGCGGCGACGTGGAGCCCTTCGCGGCCCTCGCGCGGCTCGCCGCCTCGCGCGGTCACGAGGTGCGGCTGGCTCTGCCCGACGACGCGCACGCGCCGGACGGGGTGGACGCCGTGGCCCTCGGTCTGGACGCGCGGCGGGTGCTCTCCCCCGCCGGCCGCACGCCGTGGGCGCTCGCCCGGCATCTGCGCACCGAGGTGCGGCCCGCGATGCGGCGGATGCTCGCGACCGCGGTCCGCGAGACGCTCGCCTTCGAGCCCGACGTGGTGGTGCACCATCCGCTGATCCTCACCGCGCCGATGGCGGCGGACGCGCTCGGGGTGCCGCGCGTGCTGGTGGAGTTCGCGCCGGTGGCCACGCCCAGCGAGCGCTTCCCCGCCGCCGGGGGCCCCACGGCCACCCGCGATCTCGGCGAGTACAACCGCTTCACCTACGCCGTGCCGCGCAGCGCCGCGCGCCTCTTCGCCGCCGACGTCGCGCGCGCCGCGGTCGAGCTGCCGGGCGGTCGTGCCCCCGCTGAGCGATCGCCGTCGCGCGCCACGCTGATGGCGGTGAGTCCCGAGCTGCTGCCGCGGCCCGACGACTGGCCGGAGCGGGTGCACCAGACGGGCGCCTGGTACGAGGCGGAGCAGGCGGCGACCGCCGATCCCGCGCTCGCCGACTTCCTCGGCGCCGGGCCCGTCGTCGTCGCCTCGTTCGGGTCGATGGCGACCGGGGACGCGGCGGCCCGCGGGCGCGCGATCGTCACGGCCTCCCGCTCCCTGGGCCTCCGGGTGCTGCTCGTCACCGGCTGGGGCGGACTCGCCCTGCCCGCGGAGTGCCGCGGCCCCGACGTGCTGGCGGTGCGGTCGGCGCCGTTCGACGCGGTCCTGCCGGGGGCGGCCCTCGCCGTGCACCACGGCGGCGCCGGCACCTCCCACGCCGTCGCCCGGGCCGGTGTGCCCGCGGTCGTCGTCCCCGTCACCGCCGACCAGCCGTTCTGGGCCGACCGGCTGCACCGGCGGGGGCTGGCCGCCGCTCCGATCCCGCTGCGCCGCCTGTCGGCCGGGACCCTCGCGACCGCGATGAGCGACGCCCTGTCCCGCCGCGAGCGGGCCGCCGAGGTGGGGCGACTCATGCGCAGCGAGCACGGGGTGCAGCGGGCGCTCGACGCGCTCGAGGCGCTCTGAGGCGGGGCGACCGGTTCGAGGACCGCCCCTAGGATCGGCTCGTGCGCAGGCCTGTGATCGCCCTCCTGTCGGCCGTCGCCCTGCTGCTGACGCTGACCGGATGCGCGCGGAGCGACGGATCGGCCGAGGGCGCGCGGCTGGCCGACGCCCTCCGCGCACTGCCCACGGTGACCGGCGTCGAGGTCGAGACCATCGAGGCACCGGCGTTCGCCGCATCGGGGTCCAGCACGACCGTCACGGCCGCGATCGACGACGACGCGACCCTCGCCGACCTGATGACCGTGCAGGACGTGCTCGTCGAGGGCGAACACCCCGCCGTCAGCGGCGAGCTGCTGTACCGGGACTTCGCCGTCCACGGCGTCGTCGAGCCGCAGCAGCTGGAGACCCTCGTCGCCCTCACCGATCTCCACCCGTTCAGCGGCGAGGTCATCCAGGGCGCGGAGGCCCCGTTCGTCGACGTCGACGGGGGCCTGGACGGGCTGCGCGACGCACTCGCGGACACCGAGCCCCTCGCGGCGGAGCACCGCGACGTCTTCCTCCGTGTCGTGGCCCCCGCCGCCGAGCGGGAGGTCTCCGGCGTGCGGCTCGACGACGAGTTCCTGATCGGCCTCCTTCGTGACTACTCGACGGTGGCGGGCCTGGAACGGGTGGAGGACGACGACGACGAGTCCGAGGACGCGCTGATCGTCACCCTGAGCGACGACTCGCAGCGCGCCGCCATCGAGGCGTCCATCGCCGACGCCGACGAGCGGGGCGTCCTCGACTACGACGTCACCCTCGTCGTCTAGCCCGGCGGTCACCCGCTCCGCCGACCGGGCCGCTGGCGGCAGTAAAGCACAACAGTCATTGCGCAATAGTCGTTGTTCTTCTACCGTGAGGCCATGCCTCCTGTGGACTCCTCTCGCTCGACCCTCGTCACGGCCGCGTCGATGCGGGTCCTCGCGCACCCCACCCGCCTCCGCCTGCTCGGCCTGCTGCGCGAGCGGGGACCGCAGACCGCCGCCCTCCTGGGCGCTGTGGTCGGCGAGGCGCCGGGCACGGTGAGCTACCACCTCGCGAAGCTCGCGTCGATCGGGCTGATCGGGCCCGCGGAGGGGCAGGGCACCGACCGGCGGCAGCGGTGGTGGCGGGCGGAGGCCGCGGTGACGAGCTGGGAGCCGGCCGAGCTGCTCGAGGACCCCGACACCCTCGAGGCCTCGGCCGCACTGCAGAAGTCGATCGCGCAGGTGTACGCCGCCCGGTACTCGGAGTACATCGACGCGACGCCGGCGCTGCCGCGCGACTGGGTCGCCGCCGGAGCGAGCAGCGACCGCAGCCTCCGGCTCACCGTCGACGAGCTCGCCCGGATGGCCTCCGAGTTCGAGGCCCTCACCGCCCGATGGCTGGAGGCGAGTGCCGCGCACGATCCGGACTCCGCCGACGGAGCCCAGCCGGTGGTGGTCGTCTACCAGGCGTACCGGCGGCCCTAGGCCCTGCGCCGTGACAGGCCCCGCCGCACCCGCCGAACGCCCGGATCGACGGGCCCTCGGTTCGCTCGCCGCACTTTTGACCGCCCACGCGGTGTCGCAGACGGGCAACGTCGTCACCGCCTTCGCGATCCCCTTCTACGTCCTCGGCACCGGCGGATCCGGCACCGACGTCGGGCTGGCCGCGTTCTTCGCGACGGCCCCGATCGTCCTCGGCGGCACCCTCGGCGGGGTCGTCGTCGATCGCGTCGGTCCTCGACGAGCGGCGATCGTCGCCGACCTCGCGAGCGGGGTGACCGTCCTCGCGATCCCCGTCGCGGCTCAGACGGTGGGTCTGCCGTTCTGGGCGCTGCTCCTGCTGGTGTTCGCCGGCGGCCTGCTCGACACCCCGGGGCAGACCGCGCGGCGCGTGCTGCTCCCCCGCCTGAGCGCCCGAGCGGGGGTCCGCCTCGAGCAGAGCGTCGGACTGCTGGACGGCTCCGAGCGCCTCGCGCGACTCCTCGGCGCCTCCGCGGCGGGTCTCCTCGTCGCTCTCCTCGGTCCGGTCGCGTCCCTGTACGTCAACGCTGGGGCGTTCGCCCTCTCGGCACTCCTCACCCGGGCCCTCGTCGTCGTTCCTCCCGCGCCGGGCATCGAGGAGGGAGTGGATGCCGGGGATCGAGGGAGCGCCGGGGATCGCGCGCCGACCCGCGCCTCCTACTGGGCGGACCTGGCCGACGGCGTCCGGTTCCTGGTCCGCGACCGGCTCCTCCGGGCCGTCATCGCCCTCGTCCTCGTCACCAACCTGCTCGACGCGGCGCGCAGCTCGACCCTGCTCCCCCTCTACGCGGACGACCGGCTCGGCGGTGCCGCCGCCCTCGGCCTGCTCGTCGCGGTGCTCGGCGGCTCCGCGCTGATCGGGAACGTCGCCTTCGGCGCCGTCGCGCACCGCCTGCCCCGCCGGGTGACGTTCTCGACCTGCTTCGCACTCGCCGGCGCTCCCTCCAGCGCCGCCCTCGCGCTCGGCGCACCTCTGCCGCTCCTCGTCGCCGCGTTCGCCCTGTCGGGGCTGGCCGCGGGGTCGATCAACCCGATCCTCGGCGCCGTCCAGCTCGAGCGGATCCCCGAGCACCTGCGCGGCCGGGTCTTCGGGCTCGTCAACGCCGGCGCCTGGGCGGGCGTGCCGCTCGGAGCCCTGCTCGGCGGCGTCGCCGCGGACACCGTCGGGCTGGCCGTCGCGTTCGGCGCGATCGCCGTCCTCTACGCGCTGATCACCCTCAGCCCGCTCACCGGCGGCACCTGGCGGCAGATGGAGCGCGGGGCGTCCGACCCCCGGTAGACGATCCCGGCCACCCCGTCAGGCCCGCGGCTCGCTGTCCGCAGCGGAGCCGAGGGGGTGGGTCACGAGCAGGTAGCGCGCCGGGCCCTCGGCGTCCGCCGGGACCGACCAGCGGTGCGGTCGGGTCGTCTCGATGGTGATCGATCCGCCGGCGGACACCGCGTGGGACGCGCCATCGGCGTAGGTCAGCACGGCGGTGCCCTCGGTGACGAAGACGAACTCCTCGCCGGGGTGCGTGAAGTCGACGTCGTCGGACTCGCCCGGCTGCGCGGTGAAGAGGTAGGCCTCCATCCGGCGGCCCGGACCGCCCGCGACCAGCCGCGCGCGCGGGGCGTGCGGCGCGTTGCTCGCGCGCAGGTGCGCCTCCGGCGTCGTGTCGTCGGAGGAGGCGATCGCCGGCACCAGCTCGGCGGGCGGCACGTCGAACGCCGCGGCCAGCGCGTAGAGGGTCGAGAGGCTCGGCAGCAGCAGGCCGTTCTCGAGTTTCGAGAGGAAGGGCTGCGAGACCCCGGCCTCGGCCGCGAGCGCGCGCATGGAGAGTCCGCGCATGGTGCGCAGGGCGCGCACGAGCGCGCCGATCTCGGAGGCGAGGGCGGGTGCCTCCGCGGCGTCGTCGCTCATCGGTCCTCCGGGTGGTGCTCTTGCGGCGTGCGATTACTCCTGGTTATCATCACGACGTTGATAACGCCAGGTTATCAGCCCTCCGATCGGGAGCATCCGATCACCGTCGAAGGGCAGCACCGTGACCAAGCAGATCTTCCTCGGCGCGTTCGAGGAGTTCACGCCGAACTTCATCAGCAACGCCTGGCACCACCCTCGCGGCGACACCCGCGACTTCGCCACGCTCGAGTACTGGCAGGACCTCGCCCGGAAGCTCGAGGACGCCGGCTTCGACTTCCTCTTCCTCGCCGAGGCGCTGGGCTACCCGATGAGCGGCGACGATGTGCCGGAGGTGGTGATCCGCGAGGCCGTGCAGGTCCCCGTGCACGACCCGCTCGCCCTCGTCAGCGGCCTCGCGGCGACGGTCGACCGCCTCGGCTTCGTCGTCACCGCCTCCACCACCGCGCAGCAGCCCTACCTCAACGCCCGCACCTTCACCACGCTCGACCACCTGACCCGGGGCCGCATCGCCTGGAACATCGTCACCTCCGACAACCAGGTCGCCCTCACCCGGCTGCTGGGGCTCGACGGCGTCACCCCGCACGACGAGCGCTACCGCCGCGCGACCGAGTTCGTCGAGCTGTGCCTGAAGCTCTGGGAGGGCGCGTGGGAGGACGAGGCGGTGGTCTACGACAAGGCCACCCGGACCTACGCCGATCCGGCCAAGGTGCACCGCATCCGGCACGAGGGCGAGTACTTCCGCTACGACGGCTACTTCCCGGCGATCCCGTCGGTGCAGCGCACCCCGCTGCTGCTGCAGGCGGGCACCTCCTCCGCCGGCCGCGCCTTCGCCGGGCGCTACGGCGAGTGCGTCTTCATCCAGGACCGCGACCTCGACAAGGCCGCCGCCACCGTCGCCGACCTGCGGGCGCGGGCCGAGGCGAACGGCCGCGACCCCCGGCACATCACGGTCCTCCCCTCCGTCTCGATCATCGTCGGGGAGACGGAGGAGGAGGCCGCGCGCCTGCGGGCCGAGCTCGACGCGACCCCCTCGCGCGAGGCCGCCGCCGCGCTGTTCATGGGGTGGAGCGGCGTCGACCTGATGTCGTTCCCGCTCGACGCGACCCTGGCCGACGTGACGACCGAGGTCGGGCAGACGATGCTGGCGATGTTCCAGCAGCCCGAGTACAGCCCGACCGTCGCCGAGATCCTCGACGTCATCACGTCCTCGATCGGCGGCATGCGGGTCACCGGGACCGCGGAGTCCGTCGCCGACCGGCTGCAGGAGATCGTCGATCGGACGGACGTCGACGGCTTCCTGATCGAGTACACCTACGGCTCGTGGGAGACGTACCGGGACTTCGCCGAGCAGGTGATGCCGCTGCTGCGCGAGCGCGGCATGCTGCCCGAGACGCCCCGCTCCGGGTCGATGCGCGAGCGGATCCTCGGGCGCGAGGTGCCGACGCTGCCCGCCGGGCACCCGGGCTCCGCGTACCGGGTGGGCGAGCCGCGCTGACACTCCGGGACGCGGTCGGCCGGGAGTGGAGCACTCCGGCGCGTCTCGCCCCGCGCGGACGCCTCAGGTGCGCAGGTGGGCGCTCACCACGGCGTCCGCGACGCGCTCGGCCGCGCTCGATCCGGTGAGCGGCTCGCCGCGCAGGCGCATGGCGAGATCGCCGGTCACGACGAGGAGGAGCTCCTCCGCGAGTCGCGGCGCCTCCTCCCCCACGAGCGGCTCGGCGAGCTCGGTCAGCCGGTCGCGCAGCGAGCGGGTATCGGCGCGGACCGCCTCGGCGAGCTCCGCAGGAGGGTCGAGGTACTCCGCGGAGGACGCGAGGAACGCGCACCAGCGGGCTCCGTGCGGCCGGGCCCGGAAGCGCTCGAGCGCGGGGAGCACGGCGAGCAGGCGCTCCCGGTCCGAGCCCGCGTCCGCGATCGCGCCCTCCCAGGTCTCGAGCCACGCTGCGTGCCGGCGGGCGAGGGCGGCGGCGACCAGCGCCTCCTTGCTGGAGTAGCCGCGGTAGAGGGTGGCGGCCGAGACGCCCGCCAGGGCCAGCACCGCGTCGATCGGCGTCGCCGCGATGCCGCGGGAGAAGAAGAGCTCCTCGGCCGCATCGAGCAGCTTGGCCTCGGTGCGGGGCCTGATCGAGCCGGTCGGAGGTGACGTCGCCATGACTCCAGCTTAGACTCGCAATATGAAACGGTCGTTTTCGTTAGCGGTCTCCTCGCCCGTTCCGCTGATCGTCGCCGCGACCGGGCTCATCGCCGCCGCCTACGGTCTCGTGCGCTTCGCCTACGGTCTGCTGCTCCCCGAGATGCGCGCCGAGCTCGGCTTCGACGCGGCCACGGCGGGCGCGGTCTCGGCCGGGGCCTCCGTCGCCTACTGCCTCGGCGCGGTCGCGGGCTTCGTCCTCGCCTCCCGCGCGGCGCGGCTCCTCGTCCTGGCCGCCGGCGCGACCGCCGGCGCGGGCTCGCTCGGGATGGCGCTCAGCCACGAGTTCGCGCCGTTCGCGATCGCCGCCGTCGTCAGCTCGATCGGCGCCGGCCTGGCGTCCCCGGCTCTGGTCGACGTGCTCCGGAGGGGCGTCCGCCCCGGGCTGCAGAGCCGGGCGCAGACCATCGCGAACTCGGGGACCGGGCCCGGCCTGATCGGCGCCGGCGCCCTCGCGCTGACGCTGCTGCCGGACTGGCGCGCGGTCTGGGTCGTCGCCGCGATCGCCGCGGTCGCCACCGCCCTCGCGGTCACCGCCCTCGACGGCACGGCTGCTCGCCGCGAGACTCCCGCCGCCCTCTCGACCGCCTGGCTGCGCGCCCACCGGGGTCTGATCCTCGCGGCGGCGCTGCTCGGGGCGGGATCCGCCGGGGTCTGGAACTACGGCAGGACGCTGCTCGTCGACGAGGGGAGCAGCACCGCGGGATCGGTCGTCGCCTGGGTCGTCCTCGGCGTCGGCGGCACCGCCGCGATCGCCACCGCCCGCTGGACCAGCACCCTGTCGCCGCGCACCGCCTGGACGATCACCACGGCGACCGCCGCCGCCGGGACCCTCGGCCTGGCCCTCGCCGCCGGCACTCCGCTCGCCCTCGTGGCCTGCCTCCTCTTCGGCTGGGGCTACACGGCCGGCACCGGAGCCCTCATCGCGTGGACGGCCTCCCTCGACCCCGAGCGCGCGGCGACCGGCACGGCGCTGCTCTTCGTCGTGCTCATCGCCGGGCAGGCCGTGGGCGCGATCGCGATCGGCGCGCTGCTCGACGGACCCGGCGCGATGATCGCCTTCACCGTCGCGGCGGTCGCCACGCTCGCCGCCGGAGCCGCCCGCCGCGGGCGGAGGGTCGCCCCGACGGCGGCGACCGCCACGCGCTCCTGTCCGCAGGACGAACAGTTGGCACGGCCGCGCACCCGCGCGGGTGGGGGCGCCGCGTAGGGTCGATGCATGGCCGGTTCCGATCGCGAGGTGCGTCTCGCCGAGGTGTTCGTCTCTCTCGCGCGATCGCTCGAGCCCGATCACGACGTCATCGACACGATGGACGTCCTCGTCCAGGCCGCGACGCGGTTCACCTCCGCCGTCGACGCCGGCATCGTCCTCGCCGACGAGACCGGGACGCTGCACGTGCTGGCGTCCACGAGCGAGCGGGCGTCCGACGTCGAGGAGGATCAGCTGGGGACGCGCGAGGGACCGTGCCTGGAGTCCTTCCACACCGGCGAGCCCGTCGATCTCCCGGACCTCGCCGACACCGACCGGTGGCCGGACTTCACCCGGGTCGCCCTGGAGCGGGGCTTCCGCTCCGCGCACGCCACCCCGCTCCGCCTGGGCAGCCGCACGCTCGGCGCCCTGAACGTCTTCTGCGAGGGCAGCGGATCGCTCAGCGCCGGGGAGATCGCCCTCCTCCAGGCGTTCACCGACGTCGCGGCCCTCGCGCTCGTGCACAGCGAGAACCTGCAGCAGCAGAACGACCTCGCCGCGCAGCTGCGGCACGCCCTCGACTCGCGCGTGCTGATCGAGCAGGCCAAGGGCGTCATCGCCGAGCGCAACGGCGTCAGCATCGACCGCGCCTTCGCCCTCATCCGCACGCACGCCCGCTCGAACAGCACGCGCCTGCATGACGTCGCGCACCGCATCGTCACCACCACGACCGGCCTCTGACACCCGGTCCGATCGGCCCGCGCCGCTCTCGCGCCGTCATGGCCGTCGAGCGAGTCCTCGATCCGATTCTGCGCAACCCCCTCGATTCGCGACCGGGCACGACGTAGCGTTCACTCCACCGCATCCCGGTCCCTGGTGTCGGAACACTTCTCGTGCTCGGACCAGAGGATCTGATGAACACCTTCTTCTACGCCGGAACCGCCGCCCTCGTCGAGGACGCGACCGCCACCGCCGTGATCGACTACTCCAGCGCCCTCGCCCGGCAGGGCCGGGTCGATACCGTGACCCTGGTGGACCACGCCTCGCCTGCCGAGCAGGCCCACGTGCTCGTGACGCTCGGCGCGGGCGTGCCCCTCGCCGTGCGGGGCCCCGCGGGCTCCTCGGCGGCCACGACGGAGGAGGACCTCCGGCAGCGCCTCGAGGCCCTGCGCTCCCCACTCGTGGCGCCGTCGGACGCGGATCCCCGGATCATCGACGACCGGGACGTCGACTACACCTGGCTCGACATCGAGCCCGCTGTGACGAGCCACTCCGAGGAGTGACGGCGCCCGCCGGTCATGACAGCCGGAGGGATCCGACGGTCAGCCGGCGTCGCCGTCGGCGCGGTTCTCGGCGTCGAAGTCGTTCGTGATGATCGTGAGCGCCGCGTGCGGGGTGATCAGGATCCGGGCGGTGTTCGCCCGTCCCTCGCCGTAGTTGACGGTCAGCCACTGCGGCGTCGGGGCGGCGAGAGCAGCGTCGACCTCGGCCTGGAACTCCTCGAGGGTGCGATTGCTGACGGTGTGCACGACGCCGTTGTAGATCAGGTCGATGCGCTTCACAGGTGCTCCCCGTGCGCGGACGGACGGACGGACTCCGCGGGCTCGGCCGACACGTAGAGGCCGCCGGCGGAGTTGGCGAGATCGGTCAGCGCGCCGATCCACGTGGGGTTGATGCGGGGCATCCGCCCGCCGAAGTACTTGTAGCGCAGGGCGTGGGAGGGGTGCAGCCAGATCGCGCTGCGGCCGTCGCCCATGCTGTGGTCGTCGCGCCAGCTGAGCAGGAACGACTCGTTGCGGCGCAGCTTCGCCGTGATCACGATCTGCAGATGCGCGAGCACCCGGTCCTCGAAGTCGATCTCCACCGAACCGTCGTAGTGCAGCTTCCCCATGGCGTCTCCAGCCCGTGTCCAAGCCGACGGACGCCAACCGGCCTCGATGATGCCGAAGGGAGGCCCCCTGTGCCAACGGGCTTGCCAAGATCGCGATCGTCTGCCTGATCGGAGCTGCCCGATGCCACCGCGCACCCGATGCCGCGCGGGCGACCGACGGAGGCGATCGACCTCGCCCGACTTGTCATCGGCCCGGCGTCCTCTGCAGAATCGAAGCACCGCACCCTGGTCCCCGGTGTCGGTCGCCAGCCGTTCTGCGACCCCCGAGGACTGTGAGATGAAGACCGTTCCCTGCGCCGGCGGAGCCGTCGCCCTCGACGACGACGCAGCCGCCGCCCTCCTCGACTACTCCGAGGCCCTCGCGCACCTGCGACTGACGGGCACCGTCACGATCGTCGGCCACACCGCCGCGGACAGCACCGCCCCCGCTGTGCTCGCCGTGGGCCTCGGCGCCACGTTGACGATCGAAGACGACCCCGCCGGCAGCGACACCGACGACCACGGCTCCCCGGCCCCCTCGCGGTCCGCGCTCGATCCGGAGTGAGGCGCGGGCCGGGGAGCACCGCGCCTGGCCGAGGAGCGGTGCTCCCCTGCTCCTACGGCCCGATCGCCTTCCACCCGGTCGAGGTGCTGCACTCGCCCCTGGCGACGCACATCCGGTACGTGCGCTGAGGCGCGGAGCCGCCTCTGAGACGATCGGAGCTCGCGAACTCCACGGAAGGCCCTCCCATGCGAGCATCCCGTCCCTCTCCCGGCGACTCCTGGCCGTCGCAGATGCTGATCACGACCGAGCACGACCCGCTGGCGCTCCTGGAGCTGCTCTGGGTCCGCGAGGCGTGGGGCCTCGACCCCGAGGGGGACGCACCGCCTCCGCTCGAGATCGCTCCTGCGCGGCTCGGATCGGCGGATGCCGAGTGGGAGCGCGCCTGGCCCCGGCTGTGGCGGGAGTGCCTCGAGCATCGGGCCGTCGAGACCGGCCCACTGCTCCAGCGACTCCCGAGCACCGCCGACGGATCACCGGAGCGCGCCCGGCTCCTCGGACTCGTCCTCGGCCCGAGCTGGCACGCGAGCTTCGGTGACGACTCGCTCGGCGCGCCCTTCCTCGCCTGGCAGGAGGAGCGCCGGTCCGCGGAGCCGGACGAGCACGCCGTCCCGCTCGAGGAGACCCCGGAGCGGCGCTCACTCCACGCCCTCATCCCCGCCTGGGAGGCCGGCCTGACGACGATCGTCACCCTCCCCTGCCGGGGCGAGTACACCCGCACCGTCTCGGGGTCGACGCTGATCCTCACGGCCCGCGATCGCCGCGACCCCGGTCGCTACGAAGCGGCGCTCCGGCAGTTCACCGCCGACGCGTCGCGCTAGCCCGGGGCGCTCCGCTCTTGACCTGCGCCCCCTATCTTCCTATTCTTCGATCATGCCCAGACGGAAGCAGGGAACGGTCCTCCCCCTCGAGCTCGACCTCCTGGACGCGCTCCTTCAGGCGGGCGAGCCGACGCACGGGTTCGCGCTCGCGGCGTCCCTCGCCACCGGGGACGGGCGACCGCTCACCGCGCACGGCACCCTCTACAAGGCACTGGGGCGGATGCAGGAGCGCGGCCTCGTCTCGTCGTCCTGGGAGGACAAGGCCGAGGCGACCGCGCAGGGCCGCCCTCCGCGCCGCTGCTACGAGGTGACCGGCGAGGGGCGCGCCGTCGCTCACGCCGCCGCTGCCGCCCGCTCGACCGCCGGCGCGCGGGCCGCCTTCGTCGTGGGCGGAGCAGCGTGAGCGCCCGGTCGTCGGCGGCCGTCCGCCGCTCCACCGTCTCCGCGCTGCGATGGTGCCGCCTCTACACCCGCGGGCTGGATCCGCACGTCGCCGTCGAGCGCGCGGAGGAGATCGCCTCCGACCTCTTCGAGCACACCCGCTGGGCGGAGGAGCGGGAGCAGGCTCCCGGACGCACCGCGCGCCAGATCAGGTCGCGGACCGTCCGTGGCGCGGGAGCGGATCTGCTGTGGCGCCGCGCGCGACTGCACGAGGGCGGCGCGGAGATCCTCTTCAGCGCACGGGTCGGCTCGCTCTCCCTCGCGCTCTGGGCCGTCGTGCTCGTGATCGTCGCCGCCTCCGTCGTCATGGGCGGGTGGGCGAGCATCCGACTGGCCACCGAGAGCCCGGTGCCGCTCGCCGCGGTCGTCCCGGTCCACGCCGCGACCGGCGCCGCCTCGCTCGCTCTGCTGCTGCTGCTCCACCGCCGGACCCGGAGCGTCGGCGCCGTGCTGGGGGCGATCGCCGTCACGGTGCTCCCCACGGTCGCCGTCGACGCGCTCTGGTACATCAGCGCCACGGTTCCGGTGCTCGTGTCCTCGGTGCCCTCCCTCGACCTCGTGCTCCTGCTGCTGGGCAACGCGCAGGGACTCGTCCTGCTCGCCGCCGTCCTCTGCTGGTCGATCGCGCGACGGCCCGCCGCAGAGCAGGTGGCGGCATGACGGATCCGCGCCCTCGGGGCCGCACCCGGCTGCGCGCCGCGATCGCCCTCACTGCGGCGGGGCTGCTCCTCACCGCCGGCGTCGGCACCGTCCTCGTCGCCACGGTGACATCGGCCGTCCAGGACTACGACGACGCGTACCCGGCCGCACGGGCGGCGGATCCGGCCACCGGTCGCGAGGACGGGCCCTCGACGTCCCTTCCGTCCGACTCGCCTGCGGCGCGAGGGCCGATGACGCCGTCCGAGGTGCCGACCGAGGTGCCCGCCGAGCCGCCGACCCCGGTCGCCACCCCCGACGGGCACCGGTACGACGAGTGGGGCGTCCGCCTCTACGACGTCTCCGACACTCCGGATGACGTCACCTACCCGGCCTCCTTCATCGACGGCGAGCTCGACAACGCGGTCGGCTGGGTCGACATGCAGCTGCGCATCGCCGCCTGCATGCGCGACGAGGGCCACGACTACACCTTCAAGCTCTGGTGGGAGCGGTCGCCCGAGGATCCGGGCGGAGAGCCCCTCGCGGCGGACAGCGACGCCTGGGCCGCCCTGTACGGCACGAACCTCGCCTCCGCCGGCCCCTACGACTGGACCCGGGCCGGCTGCCACGGCCGGATCGTGCACGAAATGGGGAACGATGCCGCGCACTGATCACCCGGCGAGCCCGCCCCGGTCCGAGTGGACGGCCCGCGCGCGGGCGGGGATCCTCGAGACGGTCGTCGCCGGTGTCCGGCGGGCAGGGCTCACCGCGACGCTCATCGGAGCATTCTTCCTGCTCGCCGCCTGGACGCTGACGACCGTGATCCTCGACACCACTGCGCGAGACCTCCGCGAGCTGATCACCGGAGTCGTGAACTTCGACACGCACACCTCCACCGGTCCGGGGCTGGTCGCCGCCGGGCTGGTCGCACTCGCCTGGCTGGCGGCCGCCGGTGTCGCCCTGCGTCGGAGCAGGATGCCCACCGCGGGAGCGATCGCGCTCTGCGGGCTGACCTCGGCGGGCACGCTCGGGCGGTTCTGGTGGTCGGGGCCCTTCACCCCCGTCCAGTTCCGGGAGTACCCCGAGGAGCTGATCGTGCTGAGCGTCCTGGCGCTCGCGGCACCGGTCCTCGCCGCCGCCGCAGCTGCCCGCGCCGGTCTCCTGCATCGCCGTGCGACGCGGTTCATCGGGGCGGCCGCTGGGGCGCAGGTGGCCGGAGTCTGGGGTCTCGCCCTCATGGATCCGCCGACGACGATCGCGGGCGTCCTCGTCGCCGCCGTCCTCCTGGCACTCGCCCCGTTGGCCTCCGCGGTCACCGGCGCGACCTTCGCCCTCCCGAGCCCGGCGGGTACCCCACGCTCCACAGCTGATGAAGGCTGCGGAGAACCGTCGCGGTGACGAGCGCGCTAGGGCTCGGGGCGCTCTCCCCGCACAGGGTCAAGCACCGCCGGCCGGCGAGGTCAGAACGGCGCTCACCGTCGTGACGACGGCGAGCAGCAGGCCGGCCGGGACGGACCATCGCGGCCGGTACGCGCCGATGACAAGGGTGGAGAAGGTCAGGACCGCACCGGCCCCGACGAGAGTGAACCACCAGACCAGCGGCCACGCCGGTCCGGCCAGGCAGTCCAGCGGCGGGACGTTCGTCTCGAGGAAGAGACCGCGGTAGGTGGCGGCGCACCCGACGAGGAACAGAGAGCTCACAGCGACGCCGAGCCCGGCGAGGACAGCGCTCGCGAATCCGCCGATCACCCCGACGAGGACGAGGAGCGAGGCGATCGCGTCGGCGGCCGGCCCGGGGGTCGGACGCCCCCGATGCATCACCACGACCGGACCCCAGGGGAACCAGGGGTGATGATCCGAGGCGCCGGCCGACCGGCCGCCGACGCGCTCGTCCCCGGGGTCAGCGGCCGCCCCTGCCGAGGAGGCCGACGAGGGCGGTCGCGAGGGCGTGGTCGACGGTGTCGGGCACCGGGCCGGCGCCGTTCCAGGGGACCTCGCGGCGCGCGATGGCGGCGAGGCTGCGCGCCTGGAGGGAGAGGCCGAGGTCCATCGCCTGGATCGGGTTGCCGCCGGCGGCGGTGAGGTTGATCATCCGGGTGCCGTGCAGGACGACGACCTCCCTGCCGTCCGCCAGCTCGTAGAGGATGCGCGCGTCCGCGTCGCCGCCCGCGGGTGACAGGTCGACGCGGCGGACGGCGCTGCTCGCGAGCGCCTCGTGGTCGAGCTCGAGGCCCTCGTGCCCGACGCCGACGAGGATCACGCCGTTCTTGAGCCGCGCGAGCTGGTCCGCTCCGATGACGTTCCGGGCGCCGGTCGCGAGGAAGAGGACCTCGGTGCTCGGGAGGACCGCGTCGAGCGGCCCGACGAGGTGGCCGCGCATGATCGCCTCGAGGGCGCGGAAGGGGTCGCGGTCGACCACGCTGACGATCGCGCCGAGACTGCGCAGGACGTCGGCGACGCCCTTGCCGCAGGGGCCGTAGCCGACGACCGTGGCGCGGGCGCCGGGGAGCATCGAGTTGGTCGCGTTCATGAAGCCCTGGACGATGCTCTGCCCGACGCCGTGCTCGTTCTCGACGATGAGCTTCAGCCGGCTGTCGTTGATCACGACGACCGGGAAGTCGGGCGCGACGGGCAGGGCGCGGACGGCGGCGCCGCCGGTGGTCGTCTCCTCCGTCGCGCCGAGGAAGCCGGCCGAGCGGGGTGCGCCGCGCGTGAGCTTGGCGATCAGCTCGCCGCCGTTGTCCATGACGAGCTGAGGCTCGGCGGCGAGCACCCGGTCGAGGTTGCGGTCGTGCTCGGCCGCCCCGTCGGTCCGCCGGCCGATGACGTCGACGCCGAGGGCGCGGAGGGCTTCGGCCGTCTCGGGGACGGTGGTGCCGACGTTGCCGGTCAGAGTGACGCGGCTGCCCTGCTCCAGGAGCCAGCGGCAGAGGACGGCCGTCTTGGGTTCGATGTGAAGGCAGATGCCGACGTGGAGACCGTCGAGGACCGGCGAGTCGCGGTCGATGCTGTCGGCGAGCAGCGGCGTGTGCCGAGCCGCCCAGTCGAGCGAGGGGTCGCCGGAGGGCGTGAGGGTGCGTGAGGACATGGCAGAGCGGCCTTTCGGGAGATGAGGGGGTACGGGAGGCGCCGGGAGGGCGCGGGGGTCGGTCGGGGACCGACCGCCGTACTCGGATGCATCTCGCGTCGAGTGTCGTCGCTGCCGTAGAGGGGGATCCGTCGATCGGAGACGATCTCGGCGGGACCGGCGATCTCCGCGGCTCCGGAGTCGACGACGGGCTCGCTCATCGTCGGCACCTGCAGCTCACGCTGCGAACCCTACCCCCGCGCCTGGGCAGCGGGGAGCCTGTCGTCTCAGCGCCCCGCGCCGCGCTCCTGCTCGGCCCGGTGCGCCTCGCGCGCCGCCCGCCCGGCGACCGCCGCTCCGTGGAGGGTGAACGCCAGCACCGCGACAGACCCGACGAGCACCGAGATCAGCACCGCTTCGATCGGGACCGGCAGCGCCGCGGGAACCGCCGACGCGATCGCGCACCAGCCCGCCGCGAGGGTCGGCCCCTTCGCCCGCCGATGGGCGGCGAGCCACGCGGCGTCGCTCGCAAGCGTCGACGCCGTGCGGATGCCCGCGATCTGATTGCGCCTCAATCGCCCGCTCGCCGCGGCCCGCGCCATCCAGAGCACCAGCACCCCGGAGCCCGCCATGACCAGCCCCAGCACGATCCGTCCGATCACGTCCTCGTCCATCCATCGAGCCTAGGAAGGGCTCGCCCTGGCCGCGAATCGGGCGGTCGTGCTCGGTGCCCGACCTCCGGGGCGGCATGGGGTCGCGGCGGCCGCTCGGTCGCGCCCGCGACGGCCGACGGCCGAGGTCGACGACAGCCGTCGGACAACTCGTGATCCGCGTCCACCGCGCCGATTCCGCGGTCCGAGTCAAGGCCTGGGCGACCCTTCCGCTCCCCGGTAGGAAGTATGCGCACACATACTTCTCGACGATCGGAGCCCGCATGCTCGCCCCTGCACGAGCCCGCACGCGCGCCGGCAACCCCGCGCTGCTCGCTCCGTCAACCCTGCCCGCGCTGCCGATGGACTCGGACCGGGTGCTCGTCATCCGTGCCGCGTCGGGCGACGACCGGGCCTTCGCGGCGATCGTCGAGCGCTACTCCGGACTGCTGCGGGCGATCGCCGCGCGCACGCTCGGCTCCTCCGCCGATGTCGACGACGTCGTGCAGGAGACGTTCCTCGCCGCCTGGACGCACCTCGACAGCGTGATCGACGGCAAGACGATCGCCGGCTGGCTGGCGACCACGACCCGTCGGCGCAGCATCGACCGGCTGCGCGCACCCGCGGTCGCGCGCCGGACCGAGCTGGACGAGGAGCTGCCGGCGCTCGAGAAGGACGATCCGGAGGCCGCCGGCCGGTGCGCCGCCCTCGCCGCCGACGCGCAGCGGGTGCTCGAGCGGATGCCGGCGCTGCAGCGCCGGTGCTGGGAGCTGCGGCAGCTGCACGAGCTCAGCTACGACGAGATCGCCCTCGACCTCGACCTCACCCCGACCGCCGTCCGCGGACTGCTCTCCCGCGCGCGCCTGCTGATGGCGAGCGAGCTCGCCCACTGGCGCTGACTCCCCCGCCTCGGCAGGGGATGGGGCGGGAGCGCGATCCGCTCTACGCTTCCACGATGACCCGCACGGACCCGCCGACCCGTCCCCGCAACCTCGCCGGCCTGATCGGCTTCCTCCTCGCGATCCTGATGACGGTGACGCAGATCGTGCTCGCGGGCGCGACCACCGCGATCCCGCTGCTCGCCTACGACCGCGGCCTCGACGCCGCGGGCATCGGCGCGATCTTCACCGCCATCGCCCTCGGCCAGCTGCTCCTCGCCGCCGCGACCACCGGGCTCGGCGTCGTCGGCGTCGTCCAGCGCGACCGTCCGCGCCTGCTCGCCGCGATCGCGCTGGGCGTCGGCGCGCACGGCGTGCTGGTGGGCCTGGCGACCCTCGTCCTGCCGCCGCTGGTCGGACTCGCCCTGCAGTGAGCGCCTCCGATGGCAGGATCGGTGCCGTGGATGCGGAGCGGGTTCTCGGTGACGGACGGGCCGACGGAGTGTGGTGCCGGCTCGGCGAGCCGCGGACGGTGGCGCAGATCGCTCTCGGCGGGCCCGGCTGGCTGTGCCTGGACGCGCAGCACGGCGCGTTCGACGACGCGACGGTGCTCGCGAGCATGCTCGCGCTGGCCGCGGTCAGCGGCAGGCCGCCGGTCGCGGTGCGGGTCGCCGGGCTGTCGGATCCGCTGATCGGCCGGGCGCTCGACGCCGGGGCGGACATCGTCGTCGTCCCGATGATCGAGTCGGTCGAGGACGCGCTCGCGGCGGTCCGCGCCGCGCACTACCCGCCGCTCGGGCGTCGCAGCTGGGGCCCGATGAGCGATCTCTGGGGCGCGACTCCCCCGTCGGCCGCCGAGGCGCGGACGGCGCTCTGGCTGATGATCGAGACGCAGGCCGGTCTCGACGCCGTCGAGGCGATCCTCGCGGTGCCGGGGGTCGCCGGGGTGATCGTCGGCCCGTTCGACCTCGCGATCGGACTCGGGAGGGACGTCTCGGACCTGCTCGCCGCGGACGGACCCGAGGATCCGCTGCCGAGGATCGCGGCCGCCGCCCGGCGCGCCGGCAAGGGCGCGGGCGCCTATGCGGGCGACCCGGAGCGTGCCCGGCAGCTGCGGGCGCTCGGCTTCCCGAGGGTCGCCGTCGCGACCGACCAGTCGCTGATCGCGCTCGGGACGACCGTGGCCCTCGGCGCGGAGGCCTCCGACTCCGGCTACTGAGCCAGCCCTCGGGTTCATCACGAGCGGAGCCGGCCGGCGAGCTCGACTCGGGCGGAACCGTCTTTCGGCTCGTGTCAGGCCTGCGGGTCGGCCCAGGAACGGCGGCTGCCCCACGGCGCCGTCGGCGCCCCGGACTCCGGTGCCGTCGCGGGCACGTGCGCGAGCAGCCGGGAGCGCAGCCGCTCGACGCTCCGAGTCCCCGCCGGCCGGAGCCCGAGCAGGCCCGGCTCCTCGACGGGACGCAGCAGCACCGACCGCAGGCGCTTGCCGCGCGTGAAGGAGAGCACGAGCTCGCTCCGGCCGCGCGGGCCGACCGACCGCCGCTCGACGCGCCGGATCTCGTCCCACGGCACCTCGGCCTCGTCCGGGCCGACGAGCAACGTCAGGACCTCGTCGGACGGGACCAGGACCACGTACGGGCGGAGCCCCGGGTGGGCCAGCGTCGGATCGGCGAACACGAGCAGTCGCGCGAAGTCGGGCCCGCCGCGGACGACGACTCCGCCGGTCGCGCTCGCGGCGATCAGCGCCCGCGGCGCCGCCAGCTGGCGGGAGACGACCACGACGACTCCGAGCACCACGACCCCGATGAGGACGACCGGCACCGCGAACAGCAGCGGGAAGTCGAACCCCGCCTCGAGGAAGCGGTCGACGGCGGACGGCTCGGGCACGCGATCACGCTACCGGCCGGGCGCTCAGGCGGCGGGGGCGCGCGCCGGGGGCTCCGGCAGCACGCTCAGCCCGCGGGAGCTGTTCGCCTCGTCCATCAGTGCGCGGAGCCACGCGGGGTTGGGCGCCACCTCCACGGCGCCGCGGAGGGCGAAGGCCAGGGCGGTGGACGGGTGCATCCAGAGCGTGCGGCGGCCGTGGCCGAGCGCCGCGCCGACGGGCAGGTGGAAGCCGAAGCCCTCGCCTCGCCGCAGCTTGGCGAGGATCACCGTCTGCAGGCGCACGAGGGCGCGGTCGTCGAAGAGGAAGGGGACGGGCAGGGATCCGTAGAGCAGCGTGCCCACGAGCAGGAAGAGTCCTCACGGTCGGGAACGGCCGCGATCGGGCGATCGAGCCTGTCTGCAGGCTACGGACGACCACCGACATCGGAGTCCGGACCGCGCACGACGACGGCGGCGCCCCCGGGGTGGGGACGCCGCCGTCGATTACTGGCACGAGGTCGGTCAGGGAGTGGGGGTCTCCCCCGGCTCCTCCGCCGCCGCCGCGGACTCGTCCTGGCGGGTCACGGTCAGCTCCGAGATCCGGCGGCGGTCGAGGGCGGCGACCTGGAGGGTCACGCCGTCGATCTCGATCGAGTCGCCCAGCTGGGCGAGCCGGCCGAGCCGCTCGATCACGAAGCCGGCGACCGTGTCGGACGCGCTCGGCGGCAGGCGCACGCCGGTCGCCTCCTCGAAGTCCTGGAAGTTCAGGCGGCCGTCGATCGTGCCGCCGGCCTCGAGCAGCTCCTGGGAGTCGCTGTCGGTGTCGTACTCGTCGAAGATCTCGCCGACGACCTCCTCCACGAGGTCCTCCAGGGTGACGATGCCGTCGGTTCCGCCGTACTCGTCGACGACGACCGCGATGTGCTGGCCCTGCGCCCGCATCATCGACAGCGTCGGCAGCACCCGAGCGGTGGAGGGCAGGTAGGCGATCGAGCGCACCAGCTCGCGCAGCGGCCGCTGGGCGTCCGACCGCGCCGACTCGAAGAGGTCGCGCACGTGCACGAAGCCGACGATGTCGTCGATCGAGCGGTCGAGGACCGGGTATCGGGAGTACGGGAGGTCGCGGATCTCGGCGATCGCGTCGATCAGGGTGTGCGAGCCGTCGAGCGGGACGACCTCGGGGCGGGGCCGCATGACCTCGCTGAGCTGGCGGTGGCGGAGCGAGAGGACGTCGTCGAGGATCTGCCGCTCGTCCTCGGGCAGCCCCTCGTGGCTGGAGACGATGTCGCGCAGCTCCTCCTCGGAGAGCTCCTCCCCCGCCTTGTTCGGGTCGCCGCCGAGCAGGCGCACGACGAGGTTCGTCGAGAGGGACAGCAGCCAGATCACCGGGCGCATCAGCACGGCGAAGCCGTTGAGGATCGGCGCGATCGCGTAGGCGAAGGCCGCGTTGCGCTGGATGGCGAGGCGCTTGGGCGCGAGCTCGCCGAGCACGAGCGAGAGGTAGGCGATCACGAGGGTCAGGACGACCGTCGCGGTGGTGACCGCTGCCGTCTCCTCGAGCCCCAGCGAGGTGAACAGGGGCGCCACCGCGGGGGCGAGCGACGAGGCGCCGTAGGCCGCGGAGGCGAAGCCGGCGACCGTGACGCCGATCTGCACCGCGGAGAGGAAGGTGTTGGGGTTGCGGGCGAGAGCGGCGACCTTCTCCCCGCGCTTGCCGCGCAGGGCGATCGCGTTGATCTGGCTCTCGCGCAGCGTCACGAGCGCCATCTCCGTCGCCGCGAACACACCGCCGATCAGGACGAACGCGAGGACGAGCCCGATGTTCAGCGCGATGTCGCCGTTCACCTCGGACCACCACCCCGGACTGCGAGAACGCCCGGGGTCACCCGGGCGCTCGGACTATGACCGTCTGATGATGAATCACTGTGGGAAGGCATAGGAAGACGGTAGTGGACCCGGCTGCTAGAACTCCTCGAAGCGGCCCGGAGGGGAGCACCGCGGCCGGGCTCCCCTCCAGGCTCCGCGCGGTGCTCCCCGCAGGGCTCGTCTACTCCTTCCGCCGGTCCTCCGGCCGGGTCGTCCGGATGCCGGTCGTCCCGGTGACGGTGTTGACGCCCTCGGTGTCGATGTCGGTCGGGCGCTCGCCGGGACGGAAGGCCGTGTCGACCGCCGACTGCAGCGACTCGTCCACGACGGTCGCGGCGACGATCGCCCGCTCCATCCGGTTCTGCCGGGAGCGGAGGAACAGCCCCAGCGCGATGATCAGGATGAGCGCGAGGTAGCAGACGGCCGCGAAGGGCCGGGTGACCAGCGCGGTGAGGTCGCCCTGCGAGAGCTGCAGCGCCCGGCGCAGCTGCGCCTCCGCCATCGGGCCGAGGATCAGCCCGATCACCAGCGGCGCGACGGGGTAGCCGAAGCGGCGCAGGAAGTAGCCGACGACGCCGACTACGAGCAGGATCACGACGTCCACCGTGGAGAAGTTCACGGCGTAGGCGCCGAGGACCGCGAAGGTCAGGATCCCCGCGTAGAGGTAGGGCCGCGGGATCTGCAGGAGCTTCACCCACATCCCCACCAGCGGCAGATTCAGCACCAGCAGCATCACGTTGCCGATGTAGAGGCTCGCGATCAGCGCCCAGACGAGGCCGGGCTGGTTCGTGAACAGCTGCGGCCCGGGCTGGATGCCGTAGCTCTGGAAGGCCGAGAGGATGATCGCCGCGGTCGCCGTCGTCGGGAGGCCCAGCGTCAGCAGCGGGACGAGGACGCCGGCCGCCGCCGCGTTGTTCGCGGACTCCGGCCCGGCGACGCCCTCGATGGCGCCGCGGCCGAACTCGTGGCGGTGCTTCGAGAGCTTGCGCTCAGTGGCGTAGGAGAGGAACGTCGCGACGTCCGCTCCGCCGGCCGGGATCGTGCCGATCGGGAAGCCGATCGCGGTCCCGCGCAGCCACGGCTTCCACGAGCGCTTCCAGTCCTCGCGGGTCATCCAGCTGCGCCAGCCCCGGGTCACGGGGATGATCTGGACGTGGCCGTGCCGCATCCGCGACGCGACGTAGAGGGTCTCGCCGACCGCGAAGAGCCCGACCGCGACGAGGACGACGTCGATGCCGTCGGCGAGCGGGAGCAGGCCGAAGGTGTAGCGCTGCTGGCCGGAGAGGATCTCCGTGCCGACGAGCCCGACGAACAGGCCGAGCCCGAGCGAGCTCAGACCCCGCCAGACCGAGGAGCCGAGCAGCGCGCCCACGGTGATGAAGGCGATGACCATCAGGGCGACGTAGTCCGCCGGCGCCAGCGTGACGGCCCAGGCCGCGATGGTCGGCGCGAGCAGGGTGAGCAGCACGGTGGCGACGGAGCCGGCGACGAACGAGCCGATCGCCGCGGTCGCGAGGGCCGCGGCTCCCCGCCCGACCTTGGCCATCTTGTTGCCCTCGAGGGCGGTGACGATGGAGGCGGACTCGCCGGGGGTGTTCAGCAGGATGCTGGTGGTCGATCCGCCGTACATGCCGCCGTAGTAGATGCCCGCGAAGGTGATCAGGGCGGCCGTGGGATCGAGCGTGTAGGTGAGCGGGAGCAGCAGGGCGACGGTCATCGCGGGCCCGATGCCGGGGAGCACGCCGACGGCGGTGCCGACGAGCACCCCGAGGAAGGCGAAGACCAGGTACTGCGGCTGGGCCGCCGTCGCGAAGCCCTCGAGGAGGGCGCCGATGTTGTCCATGTCAGCGTCCGATCAGGTCGAGGAAGGGCTGCAGCCAGCCGAGCAGGGGGCCGAGCGGCAGGGAGAGGCCGAGCAGTCCGCCGAAGAGGATCTGCACGGCGAGCCCGAGCGCGAGGCCGACCAGGAGCGCGACCCACCACTTCTTCGCGCCGAGCGACCAGGCCACCCCACCGAACAGCAGCGCCGCGGCCAGCGCCCAGCCGAGGACGTCGATCAGGGCGATGTGCGCGACGACGAAGGCGACGAGCTTGCCGAGGGTGACCCAGTCGGTGGAGGCGTGGGCGTCGATGTCCTCGCCCTCCTCCTGCGGCCCGAGCCGTCCGCGGAGGACGTCGACGAGGACCATGACCGCGGAGAGCGTCAGGATCGCGCTCACCAGGAACGGGAAGACGCGCGGGCCCACCTGGCTGCCGGAGCCGGGGGTGCGGATGGAGAACGCGCCGACGAACACGAACACGCCGAGGGCGATGGCGAGCACGACGAAGATCAGCTCGCCGATCCGGCGCGAGCGGTCGGCGTCCGCGGGCGAGGCGGTGGTCGCGGTCACCGCCTCGGCCCCCGGCGCGGGAGCTGCGGGCCGGGCCATCAGTCGACCAGGCCGATGTTCTTCAGCGTCGCGCCGACCTCGGTGATGTCGCTCTCGAGGAAGGTGCTGAAGTCGTCGCCGGTGAGGAAGGCGTCGGTCCAGCCGCGGGTGTCCAGCTCGCTGGTCCAGGCCTCGCTGCCGTGCAGCTCGGTGACGAGCTCGGTCAGCGCGGCGGTCTCCTCCTCGGTGATACCCGACGGGGCGAGCACGCCGCGCCAGTTGGTGAGGGTCACGTCGTAGCCCGCGTCGGCCATCGTCTCGACGTCGGGCAGCGACTCGACCGGCTCGGCCGAGGAGACCGCGAGGGCGCGCATGGTGCCCGCGTCGATGTGCTCGAGGAACTCGCCGACGCCGGAGATGCCCGCGCCGACGTTGTTGCCGAGGATCAGCGACACGGCCTCGCCGCCGCCGGAGTTGGGGATGTAGTTGAGCTTCTCCGAGATCTCGCTGCCGGACAGACCGGCCGCCTCGAGCAGGAGGCCGGCGAGGATGTGGTCCGCGCCACCGGCCGAGCCGCCGGTCACGGTGACGTCCTGGCCGTTCTCGACGATCGCCTCCGTGAGGTCCTGGAGCGTCTCGTACTCGGACTCGGCCGGGACGACGACGACGAGCGCCTCCTCGGTCAGGCGGGCGATCGGAGTCGTGTCCTCCATCCGGACGTCGGCGGCGTTGGTCTCCACGGCGCCGACCATGACGAGGCCGGTGACCATCAGCGTGTTCGGGTCCTGCTCGTTGGCGAGGGCGGCGAGGCCGACGGTACCGCCCGCTCCGCCGATGTTGGTGACGGGCGCGGAGCCGACGATCTCCTGATCGGTGAGCAGCTGCGACATCGCCCGGCCGGTCTGGTCCCAGCCTCCGCCGGGGTCGGCGGGGACGATGATCTGCAGCGACTCGACGGCGCCGCCCGAGGCGCCGGCGCCCGTGTCGGTGCCGGAGTCGGTGCCGCCGCCGGAGGAGCAGGCGGTGAGGGCGAGGGTCGACGCCGCGAGGACGACGAGCAGGGGCCTGGTGCGCAGGGACGGGGTTCGCAGGGACTGGGTGCGCAGCGAGTGGGATCGCAGGGTCTGGATTCGCATGATCGTTTCTCTCCTTTGAGAAGGGCCCGGGTGCGGGGGCGGGCCGGTTCGCGGTGACCGCGGGGAGCGCGGTGCGCGGGACAGAACCTACTGAGCGCTCCGTGCCGCACAGGGGTTACGGAACTAAGACGCCGGTTCCGTAACTATTGGTCTGGGCCGGTCGCTCTCGTTTCGATCTCGACACGCACTGCACCGCGCGAGCGGGCGTCATGATGGGCGAGTGGGTCGAGCACCGTCGCTTCGAGTGCAGCTCCTGGTTCTCCAGGCGCTGATCGTCGCTGTCGCCGTCATCGCGACCGGCCTCGTCGCCGGCTCGCTGCAGGAGCGCTCCCTGCGCGACGCCTACCTCGACCGCATCACCGGTGTCGCCCGCTCCGTCGCGAACCTGCCCGCGATCACCGCCGCCTTCGACGACGCGGACCCCTCGGTCGTGATCCAGCCGATCGCCGAGGTGATCCGCGAGGCCTCCGACGTCACCTACGTCGTGGTCACCGACCGCGAGGGCGTGCGCTACTCGCACCCCGACGCGGAGCGGATCGGCGAGCGGGTCTCGACCGATCCGTCGGTGCCGCTGGCGGGCGACACCTTCGTCGGCACGCAGACCGGCACGCTCGGGGAGTCCTGGCGCGTCAAGGTCCCCGTCTTCGATGCGGACGGCGCCGTGATCGGGACCGCATCGGTCGGGATCCTCGAGTCCGCGCTGCGGGAGGACCTGCTGGGGCACCTCGGCTGGCTGCTCTGGGCGATGGCCGGCGCCGCCGTGCTCGGCATCTTCGGCGCTGCGGGGGTGACCGCCATCATCCGGCGCCGCATCTTCCGGCTCGAGCCGAGCGAGATCGCCTCCCTCGTCACCCAGCAGGAGACGATGCTCCACCGGCTCTCCGAGGGCGTCGTCACCGTCGACGACACGGGTCGCATCGTCGTGATCAACGACGCCGCGCGCGCCCTCCTCGACTACTCCCCCGACCCCGCGCAGCCGCCGCCGCGCGCGCAGGACGTGCTCGACGCCCCGCTGCTGGACGTGCTCGAGGCCGGGGAGCGCGAGGGGCGCCTCGTGCTCGCGGGCGAGCGGATCCTGATCGCCCGCGGCACCGGCACCCGTCGCGGCGACCGCACGATCGGCGGGACGCTCCTGCTGCGCGATCACACCGAGCTGCACCAGCTGCTGCAGGACATGGACGGCGCGCAGTCGCTGACGGCCGGCCTGCGCGCCCAGGCCCACGAGTTCGCGAACACCATGCACGTCGTCTCCGGCCTGCTCGAGCTCGACTGCGTCGACGACGCGCGGGCGTTCATCTCCCGGCTCGGCACGAGCGGCCCGCTCGGGATCGGCGGCGCCATCGCTCCGGAGATGGTGATGGAGGATCCGGAGCTCACAGCGCTGCTGATGGTCAAGAGCGCCCTCGCGCGGGAGCTGCGGATCGATCTCGCGGTGTCCTCCACGCCGGAGGCCGAGCTGCTCGCGGGTCGGCTGCCCTCGGTGCTGCGGGACGACGTCGTCACGATCGTCGGCAACCTGGTCGACAACGCGCTGGAGGCCTGCGGACCCGGCCACCGCGCGCAGGTGACGTTCTCCGCCGTCGGCGGGGAGCTGCTGATCGAGGTGGACGACGACGGAGCCGGGATCGCCCCGGAGCGCTGGGAGCAGGTCTTCGAGGAGGGCGTCTCCTCCAAGCGCGGAGCCTCGGGCGCCGAGCCGCGGATCCACGGCCGCGGCATCGGGCTGACGCTCGTGCGCCGCGTCGCCGAGCGCAACCACGGCACGGTCGCCGTCGGCGCCTCGGCGTGGGGAGGGGCGCGCTTCACCGCGCGCCTGCGCCTCCCCTCGGCGGTCCTGGCGGGAGGCGTCTCGTGAGCGCTCCGCTCTCCGTCGTCATCGTGGACGACGACACGTCGATCGCCACGCTGCACGAGCGGTTCGTCGCCGCCCACCCCGGCTTCCGCGTCGAGGAGGTCGCCTTCGACGGGCCCTCCGCCGTCACCGCGATCCTGGCTCGGCGCCCCGACGTGGTGCTCCTCGACTTCCACCTGCCCGGCCACTCCGGGCTCGAGGTGCTGCGGGCGGTCCGCGCCGCCGCCGGTCCGCAGCCGGACTTCATCGCCGTGACCGCGGTCCGCGACGTCGAGAGCGTCCGGGCGGCCCGCGCGGCCGGGGTGCACCACTACCTCGTGAAGCCCTTCACCGCCTCCGCGCTCCGGAACCGGCTCGACGAGGTCGCCCACGACCGCCGGCTGTTCGCGGGCGCCGCCGGGCTCCAGCAGAACGAGATCGACGCCCTCTTCACCCCGGGCCCGCGCGGCTCGAGCACGCCGAAGGGACTCAGCGCCGAGACCCTCGAGTCGATCGTCGGCGCCCTGCGCGTCGACGTGGACGTCTCCGCCACGGAGGTCGGCGCCGCCGTCGGCATCTCGCGGGTGAGCGCACGCCGCTACCTGGAGTACCTCGTCCTCTCCGGCCGCGCGACCCGGACCCTGCGGTACACGACCGGGCGGCCCTCGAGCGTCTACGCGCTCTCCGGCTGATCCGCCCCGGGCACCGCGCTCCGCCGGTGCCGTGCGAGAATCTGCGCATGCATGAAGGTATGCGGGTATCCGACCGATCGTCCCCGAGCACCACGACGGAGCAGGCCCCGCTGCGCGACGGTGGCCGCGTGCTCGCGAAGCCGCCGTCGATCCTCGTCACCGGCGCGCGCCTCCCGGAGGTGCGCTGGGCGGCTCTCGCCCTCGCGCTCTTCCTGATCGCCTGGCCGCTGCAGCTGGCCGGCGCCCCGGCGCCGCTGTGGTGGGCGCTGTACCTCGCCTGCTGCTTCGCGGGCGGGTGGGAGCCCGCAGGGGCCGGTCTCAGCGCCCTGCGGGAGCGGGTGCTCGACGTCGATCTGCTGATGATCGTCGCGGCGATCGCCGCCGTGTCGATCGGCCAGGTCTTCGACGGCGCGCTGCTCGTCGTGATCTTCGCGACCAGCGGGGCCCTCGAGGCGCTCGTGACGCAGCGCACCGCCGACTCTGTGTCGAGCCTGCTGGCGCTCGCGCCGGAGCGGGCGACCCGGCTGATCCCGAGCGACGACGGGGACGACGTCGAGACCGTCCCGACGCGGCAGCTCGTCGTCGGCGACCTGATCCTCGTCCGCCCCGGCGAGCGGATCGGCGGCGACGGCGTCGTGGTCGACGGCGTCAGCGAGGTCGACCAGGCGGCGATGACCGGGGAGTCGGTGCCGGTGCGGCGCGGCCCCGGCGATCGGGTGCTGTCCGGGACGGTGAACGGCACCGGTGCGCTCTCGGTCCGGATCGAGCGCGCCGCGAGCGATTCGGTGATCGCGCGGGTGGTGACCCTGGTCGCGGAGGCGTCCGAGACGAAGTCGACGCGGCAGATGTTCATCGAGAAGGTGGAGCAGCGCTACTCGCTCGGCGTGGTCGTGGCGACCCTGCTCGTCTTCGCGCTGCCCCTGGCGCTCGGCGAGGACTTCCGCGACGCGCTGCTGCGCGCGATCACGTTCATGATCGTCGCCTCCCCGTGCGCGGTGGTGCTGTCGACGATGCCGCCGCTGCTCGCCGCGATCGCGAACGCCGGCCGGCACGGCGTGCTCGTGAAGTCCGCGACCGTGATGGAGCGCCTGGGCCGCACGCGCCTCGTCGCGTTCGACAAGACCGGAACCCTCACCGAGGGCGCGCCGGTCGTCCGCATCGTCTCGGCCGCCGAGGGCGCCTCGGAGGCGCAGGTGCTCCGCTGGGCCTCCGCCGTCGAGCAGCACAGCGAGCACCCCCTCGGGCGCGCGATCGTCCGTGCGGCGGGCGCGGGCGTCCCTCCCGCCGCGGAGGTCCGGGCACTGCCCGGCCGCGGTGTCGAGGGCGTCGTCGACGGCGTCCCCGTGCGGGTCGTGCAGTCGGCCGAGCGCCCGGACACCGTCGGGACCGTCGTCGACGTCCTCGTGGACGGGATGGTGCGGGGGACGATCGTGCTCGAGGACGCCCTGCGCCCCGACGCCGCCGCTGCCGTCGCGCACGCGGCCGCGCTGACGAGCGAGCCGGTCCATCTGCTGACCGGCGACAACGAGCGCACCGCCGCCGACATCGCCGAGCGCACCGGCATCACCGCGGTGCACGCGCGGCTGCTGCCCGCGGACAAGGCGGCGACCGTGCGCGAGCTCGAGGAGCGCGGCGTCCCGGTACTGCTCGTCGGCGACGGCGTCAACGACGCGCCCGCCCTCGCCTCGGCGAGCATCGGCATCGCGATGGGGCGGCACGGCTCCGATCTGGCCCTCGACACGGCCGACGCGGTGATCGTCCGGGACGACCTCACCGTCGTCCCCACGGTCGTCTCGCTCTCGCGCCGCGCGCACCGCTACGTGGTCGCGAACCTGATCATCGCGGGCACCTTCATCGCCGTCCTGGTCACCTGGGACCTGATCGCCACCCTGCCCCTGCCGCTGGCGGTCGCCGGTCACGAGGGATCCACCGTCGTCGTCGCCCTGAACGGCCTGCGCCTGCTCCGCAACTCCGCCTGGCGCTGACCCGCGGCCGCCCTCGTAGGCTCCTCCGCATGGATCCGGATGTGCTGACCTCCTACGCGCGTCGCGCCGCGGAGTACACCGAGCTGCTGGGGTCGATGGCGGCGGTGCACCCCTCCGATGCGCAGCTCGTCACCGCGTGGGCGGAGTCGGTGGACGGTCCGCTGCTCGATGCGGGCTGCGGGCCCGGGCACTGGACCGCCCATCTCGCCGAGGGCGGCCGGGACGTCCGCGGTGTCGATCAGGTCCCCGCCTTCGTCGAGGGCGCGCGCACCGCGCACCCCGGCGTGAGCTTCTCGGTCGCGAGCATCGACGCGCTGCCCGACCCCGACGGGACCTACGGAGGAGTGCTGGCCTGGTACTCGCTCATCCACCACGAGCCGACGGGCGTCCGGTCGGTCCTGGAGGAGTTCCGGCGGGTGCTCCGTGCCGACGGGCGCCTCCTCGTGGGCTTCTTCCTCGGCGACGCCGTCGAGCCGTTCGACCACGCGGTCGTCACGGCCTACCGCTGGCCCGCCGACGCCCTCGCGGACGAGCTGCGGGCCTGCGGATTCGCGGTGATCGAGATCCACACCCGCACCGCGGCGACCGACCGGCCTCGGCCCCACGGAGCGATCCTGGCGAGGGTCGGGACCACCGCGGGCTGAGGCAGCGGCGGGTGGCGGAGTGCGGGTGCGTCCCCTCGCGCACCGGGTCCCAATGCTCCGACACGGCCGGGCCGACCCGCGCGGGCATGACAGGATCGGCGCATGGACGAGGACCGCGCCGTGGACGACCGCGACAGCCTGTACGTCGAGCTCGCCGTCGAGGTCTTCGCGATGCTCGCGGACGCCACCCGGGTGCGCATCGTCCTGGCGCTGCGGGAGGGCGAGCGCTCGGTGACCGAGCTGGCGGCGCTCGTCGACAAGGCGCCCACCGCGGTCTCGCAGCACCTCGCGAAGCTGCGGCTGGCGCGGATGGTCACCACCCGGCAGGACGGCACCCGCGTCTTCTACCGCCTCGTCGACGAGCACGCGCGGCAGCTCGTCACCGACGCGATCCACCAGGCGGAGCACTCCGTCGACTCCTCGCCCCGGCACCACCGCCTCCCGCCGTCCGCCGACGGTGCCGCGCGCGGGCTTCCGCGATGACCGCTGAGCGGTCGTCGACCCCCGGGGCGGCCGTGCCCGTCGTCGTCGCGGTGCTGCTCCTCGTGCTGGCGGGCGCTGTCGGGCTGGCGGCCTCGCTCCTCCTGTGGGATCCGAGTGAGACCTGCCGGACCCGCGGCGGCGCGTACCTCACCTCCGAGACGATCCTCGGCAATCCGCTCTGCTCCGACGGCTCGACGGTCCAGCCGATGTGGATGACGGTGACGACGACCGCCGCGCTGCTCGCGGCCGCGGTCTGCGTCGCGATCGCACTCGTCCGACACGTGCGGCGCGACGATGGGGAGGAAGCGCCGCCCGCGGTCTCGCACTGGTCCTGAGCCGCCCTGATTCAGAGCCGCACCAATCCTGAACCGCACGGCTCCCGAGCCGCACGACCCGTCGTTTCCCGCCACTCCTGAGAAATCTCGAAGTCCGGGTGAACGCTCGCCCTCCTCCGGCAGTACCCCTCTCCGAGTCGCCGATCTGCGGCGGCCGACAGTTTCGAGGAGTACACGATGAGCAGGACCTTCAAGACGGGCATGACCGCGATCGCCGTGGCCGGTGTGATGGCCGTCGCCCCCGCGCTGGCCGGTGCGAGCAGCGCTGCTCCCGCCGCCGCGTCCAGCACGTCCGCCAGCGCGGCCGACAGCACCCTGATCAACGCCGCCCGCGCCGTCGCGGCCAAGCTGCGCGTCGTGGGCCTGGCGGGCGGCGGCACCGAGCTGGTGCAGTTCAACCCGCTGAAGCCCGGCACGGTGAGCAACCGCGTCAAGGTCACCGGCCTGACCGGCGGAGACACCTCGCTGGTCGGCATCGACTACCGCGTGCAGGACGGCAGCCTGTACGGCGTCGGCAACACGGCGGCCAGCGCCGGCGTGTACTCCATCAACACCTCCACGGGCGTGGCCACGCCGGTCACGCGCCTGACCGTCGCGCTGAGCGGCACCAGCTTCGGCGTCGACTTCAACCCGGCCGCCAACGCCCTCCGCGTCGTCAGCGACACCGGCCAGAACCTCCGCCAGCCCTTCGCCACCCCGGGTGCCGCGACGGTCGCCGACGGCGCGCTCAGCTACGCCGCACCGGCCGTGGCCACCGGCGTCAACGGAGCCGCGTACACGAACAACGACCTCGATGCGAACACCGCGACCACGCTCTTCGTCCTGGACACCGCGCTCGACCAGATCGCGATCCAGTCCCCCGCCAACGCCGGCACGCTGGCTCCGACCGGCAAGCTCGGCGTCGACGCCGCCGGTGTCACCGGCTTCGACATCTACTCCGTGCTCCGCAACGGCAGCTCCGTCGGCTCGATCGGCCTCGCGGCCGTGAACGGCTCGCTCTACGAGGTCGGCCTGCTGAACGGCACCGCCACCCGGCTCGGCACCCTCGGCGCCGGCGTCACCGACATCGCGATCCCGCTCGTCCAGCGCTGAGCGGTCCCGCTCCGTCGCTCCCGCCCAGCCGGCCGCCGCTCCCCCGGGAGTGCGGCCGGCTGCGGCGTTCCGGGCCGGGCCCGAGCGCCGTTCCCGACCGATCTCCCTCCGAGCGAGGCCGAGCGAGCCCGAGCGGTACGGTGCAGGAATGCCTCGTCAGAACGCGGGCGGCGAGCCGCTGAGCGGCGGGCTCCCCCGGTGATCCCCTCTCCGACCGTGCGCCTGCGGTTCCGCCCGATGGGGCACGACGACCTCGAGGACATGGCCGCTCTCCTCGGCGATCCGGAGGTGATGGCCTTCTACCCGCGGCCCAAGACGCGGGACGAAGCGCTCCAGTGGATCGAGTGGAACCTCGGCGGCTACCGCGATCACGGCCACGGCCTCTGGATCATCGAGACGCGCGACGGCGAGTTCCTCGGCGACTGCGGCCTGACCCGGCAGCTCGTCGACGGCGTGCAGGAGCTGGAGGTGGGCTACCACGTCCGCACCGCGATGCAGGGCAGGGGGTACGCGACCGAGGCCGCCGCGGCCTGCCGCGACGCCGCCCTCCAGCACGCCCTCGCGGAGGAGCTCGTGGCGATCATCCATCCGGACAACGGCGCGTCCCGGCGGGTGGCGGAGAAGATCGGCATGGACCGGTCCGGCGACGACGGGGAGGGCGACCTCCGGCGCACCGTGATGCGCCTGCGACTCTGACTTTCGAGCTGCGCGGGGCGCAGACTCCGTGCAGGCGGCGACGTCCCGCGGCGTCCTCGCGGCGGGAGCGGCGGCGGCGTGCGGGGTCTGCGTAGCCTGGCGTGATGTGGTTCGACTCCTGGTCCGATGTCCTCCGCACCCTCCTCGTGGGCGCGACCTCCTATCTGACGCTGATCGTCGTGCTGCGCGCGTCCGGCAAGCGCACGCTCAGCCGGCTGAACGCGTTCGACTTCGTCGTGACCGTCGCGCTCGGCTCGATCCTCGCGACGATCCTGCTGAGCAGTGACGTGTCCTGGGCGGAGGGGACCGCGGCGCTGGTGCTGCTCGCCGCGCTGCAGTTCGTGCTCGCCTGGTCGACCTCGCGCTGGCGCTCCCTCCGGTCGGTGGTGACGTCGTCGCCGCGGCTGCTCCTGCGGGAGGGCGTGCTCGACGCCGAGGCGCTGCGGAAGGCGAGGCTGTCCCCGGCCGAGGTGCGCCAGGCGGTGCGCTCGAGCGGCTCCGGCGACGTGGCCGACATCGCCGCCGTCGTCCTCGAGGGCGACGGGTCGCTCAGCGTGATCTCCCGCTCGCAGCTCGGCGACGCCTCCGCTCTCGAGGACGTCCGCCGATGAGCGCGCTGTCGTACTTCGGCGAGGGAGTCAGCGTGGCGGAGTGGCCGACCGGCGAGTGGGTCGTCGACCCGGCGACGCAGGTCGAGTGGCCGGTCCCCGAGGGGGTCGCGCCCGAGAGCGTTCTCGAGCACGCCCGCAAGGCTGACGCGGGCGAGCTGCTCGATCTCCGCTTCTTCGTGTCGTGGGGAACCGACGGGCTGCTCTGGGACATCGAGGGGCCCCGCGAGTCGAACGACCTGGGGCTCTCGCCCGAGCTCGACGCCGCGCTCAGCGCGTGGCGCGACGTGTGCTTCACGCACTGCCCGGTCTTCGAGGGCTGGGACGGCACCGTGGACGTCGACGCGTGGGAGGAGGACGGCGCGCAGCTCGCCCGCCGCGTCCAGCGGGAGCTCTACGGCGTCGCGCGCGTCCTCTCCTCCTACGGGCCCTGACTCCGCCGGAGACTGCGCTCACGCCGCGCCGGACACCGCGCGGCAGACGACAGGGCTCAGTCGGCGAGACCGAGCCGCGCGGCCGCCCGGCTCACGAAAGGCTGGCGCTCCCTCCGGGCCCGGTCCATCGTCCGCTGCACCTGCAGCGGATCGGCCTCCGGGCGGCCGGGCGATCCCGCGTCGAAGGGCGGATGCGGGTCGTACTCCATCGCGAGCTGGACTACTCGCGCGGTCGCCTCGTCGTAGACCTCCGCGGCGACCGTCAGCGCGAAGTCGATGCCGCTGGTGACCCCGCCCCCGGTGATCAGGGTGCCGTCGCGCACGACCCGGGCCTGCTCCGGGATCGCCCCGAGCTGCGCGAGGAGCGGGTGCGAGGCCCAGTGCGTCGTCGCCCGACGCCCGGTGAGCAGGCCTGCCGCGCCGAGGACGAACGCGCCGGTGCAGACGCTCGTGACGTAGCGGGCGCTCGCCGCCTGCCGCCTCACGAAATCGAGCGCCACCGGATCGTCCATCAGCTCGAACGCGCCCTGCCCGCCGGGCACCATCAGGACGTCGGCCGGGGGCGCGTCGTCGAAGGTCGTGGTCGAGAGGATCGAGAAGCCCGAGTCGGTGGGGACGGGCTCGAGACGGTGCCAGGCGAGATGGATGCTCGCGCCCGGCAGGCGGGAGAAGAGCTGCACCGGTCCGGTGAGGTCCAGCTGGGTCACCCCCGGGAACAGCAGCGAGACGAAGGAGATCGAGGAGGTCACCCGGTCATCCTCGCCCGGGAACCCCACCCGACGCGGCAGTGGCGGGCGGACGCCGCGTCACGCGTCACCTCGGAGACGAGCCCGGCTCGGCGGCTACCCTCGACGCCGGTGGAAGGACCGGAAGGGGATTCGGATGCGGAAGCAGATGCGACGGTGGGGCGTTCTCGTCGGCTCGCTGGCGGCGGCGCTGGTCGGGGCGATCCTGGTGAACAACACGGACGCGGGCGACGTCGTCGGGCTGCTGCTGATCGTCGGCGGGGTCGTCACCGCCTTCGTCACGACGCCTGCTGACTCGGAGGCGGGCGGCGGTCGTCGGCGTCCGAGGTAGCGCCGTCGGGCCGGGACGACATCGACGGCCGCCGCCCGCATCTCGCTCGGACGGGCCGGAGAATCCCGCGCGCTCTGATCGCGAGTCCCCCGCAGACGGGGCCCGGCGTCGGAGCGCGGTTCGGTGGTGCGCCGCGATCGCCTGCGTAGAATCGCGGCCGTGCCCTCCCCCGAGCTGACGACCGTCTTCCAGCCGATCGTCGATCTCGCGACACGGACCCCCACGGCCTACGAGGCGCTGACGCGGGTGCGGGGCGATGCCGGCGACGTGTTCCCGCTCGCCCTGCTCGAGGCGGCGCGAGCCGAGGGGGCGATCACCGAGTTCGACGAGGCGTGCTGGCGCAGTGCCGTCCGCGGGGCGAGCGCGGCGGGGCTCGAGGCCCCGCACACGCTGTTCGTGAACGTCGAGGCGGAGTCGCTGCAGGGCGGGCTGCTGGAGAAGGTGTCCTCCGCGCACCCGGTCGTCCTGGAGGTGACCGAGCGCGCCCTGCTCTCCTCGCCGGGTGAGCTGCTCGACGTCATCGAGCGCGCGCGCAAGGCCGGCCACGCCATCGCGATCGACGACCTGGGCGTCGATCCCGCGTCGCTCGCCCTGCTGCCGCTCATCGATCCCGACGTGATCAAGATCGATCTGCGGATCATCCAGGGCCACGTGGACAGCGACGCGGCGCGGATCATGAGCACCCTCAACACCCTCTCGGCGTCGCGGGACATCGTGATCGTCGCCGAGGGCATCGAGACGGAGGAGCACCTGCTCACCGCGCTCGCGATCGGTGCGACGCACGGGCAGGGCTGGCTCTTCGGCCGCCCCTCGCCCGAGATCGAGCTCGCGCCCACGGAGCCGCTGCTCGAGCACGACGTCGAGCGCGGAGCCGTGAGCGCCCGCGCCCGGACGCCCTTCGACGTGGTCGCCGACTCGCTGACCTCGCGCCGCTCCTCCCGCGACCTGCTGCTGCAGGTGAGCCACTTCCTCGAGGCGCGCGCCCGCGCCAGCGGGGACTCGGCGATCCTCCTCGCGACCTTCCAGCAGGGGTCGAACATCACGCCTCGCACGGCCGACCGGTACGAGGTGCTGGCGCGGGAGTGCGCGCTCGTCTTCGCCTTCGCGACCGGGCCGGAGGCGCCCCTGTCGCCCGCGATCCGGGTGCAGCGGATCGACGACGACGAACCGCTCGCGGCGGAGTGGGACGTCGTGGTCCTCACCGCCGACTTCGCGGCGACCCTCGTCGCCCGGGAGGTCGACCCGGCGCACCACGCCATCGGGCTCTACGACTTCGTGCTCACCCACGACCGCGGGCTCGCCGTCGAGGTCGCCCGCCGGCTCCTCCGCCGCACGACGCAGGACGACTGACCCGCCCGATCCCGCGCCGCCCGATCCCGCGCCGCGCTGTCAGCGGTCGTGCGTACGGTGGGCGGACGGATCGCGGCACTCCCGCCCGCGGTTCGCCGATCCTCCAGGAGTCGCGATGCCCACCGGTGCCCGCCTGTCCGTGTTCTTCGACGTCAACGAGACGCTGTCCGATCTGAGCGGGGTCGCCGCGGTCTTCGAGCGGCTCGGCGCGGGCGGGCCGATGATGCGGACCTGGTTCGCGAGCGTCCTCCGCGACGGCTTCGCGCTGACCGCCTCGGGCGGCTCGCCGCGCTTCGCGGAGATCGCGGAGGGCGACGCGCGCGTCCTGCTCGCCGGTCTCGTCGATGCGTCGCAGCTCGACGGCGCGGTGCAGGAGGTGATGACGGCGTTCACCTCGGCGCCGACGCACCCGGACGTGGCGCCGGGGCTGCGGCGCCTGCACGCCGCCGGTCACCGCCTCTTCACGCTCTCGAACGGCGCGGCGAGTTCCGCGGAGCACCTGCTCGAGACCCTGGGCACGGCGGACCTGATCGAGGGGTTCCTCAGCGTCGAGGAGCACTCGCCGTGGAAGCCGGCGCGCGACTCCTACCTCTCGGCGCTCGCCCGGACGGGCACGGAGCCCGCCGACGCGGTGCTCGTCGCCGTCCACCCCTGGGACATCGACGGAGCGGCCCGGGCCGGGCTCTCGACGG
This sequence comes from Rathayibacter sp. VKM Ac-2856, assembly GCF_013205055.1. Classification (GTDB taxonomy): domain Bacteria; phylum Actinomycetota; class Actinomycetes; order Actinomycetales; family Microbacteriaceae; genus Rathayibacter. The sequence goes on along the minus strand of NZ_JABMLF010000001.1, from coordinate 97,715 downwards.
TCCTCGTGGACCGCGTCGGGACGCCCTACCCTCAGCACTTCCACCGGGCGAGCCGGACGGTCTCGTCGCTCGCGGACCTCGACCTGGACTGACCTCGGCCGCCCGATGCGGGCGCCGGACAATCGCGATGCCGCGACCCCCGGCCCCCTCGGGGAGACGGGCTCAGAACAGCCGGACCGCGTCCACGGGCTCCGCCAGATCGCGCACCAGCGCCGGGATCCGCTTCTTGAACGCGAAGAAGCCGCGCGAGGCCGAAGGCCAGGCGGTGCCGTCCCAGGCGCGGCGCACGGTGACGAGCGCGATCCCGGCGTCGGCGAGGGCGGGGCGGAGCGCGTCCAGCCGCTCCTGCACGGGGCCGATCGGCGCATACGGGACGACGATCGTGTCCAGGCCCTCGGACTCCGCCCAGGCGACGACGGATTCGGGCCGCGCGTCGGCCAGCACGCGCGCCGGGCGGCCGTCGGCGTCCCGCGTGCGCTCCGCGGCGTCGGCGAGGGCCGCGGCGGTGAACGCGCTCACCGCGTCGGACACGGCGAACGGCGACCGCTCGGACGCGTCGCCGAACACGGCGGCCGCGACGAGCCGGTCCGCGAGGCCGGGCTGCTCCTCGAGGAGGCTCGCCGCGTCGAGGTCCTCCTCGTGCAGCAGCAGGCCGGCGCGGGCGCCGATCGTCCCGGAGACGGCGTCGGGCTCGATCGGCGTGCGCGGCGGGAAGTGCTCCTCCATCAGCGCGGGGGCCGAGGAGGCGAGGTTCTGCGGCGAGAAGCGGCCCTCGGTGTACTTGGCGATGTTGGACGCGGTCGCGAGGTAGGTCTTGCCCGCGGTCTGCAGCCCGGCGACCCAGCGCCAGGACAGGGTGTTCGAGGCGGCGTCGCCGTCGAGCAGGTGCCGGTAGAAGAAGTCGGCGCCGAGCTGCCAGGGCAGGCCGAGCGTGAAGATCCAGATGCTCGCGAACCACATGCGCGTGTGATTGTGCAGGTAGCCGGTCTCGGCGAGCTCCTGCACCCAGGCGTCCATCGCGTCGATGCCGCTCCGCCCGCCGATCGCGTCGCGGTACCCCGACGGCGGATCGCCCGCGGCGAAGTCCCGCACCTCGCGGCGGTAGCGGCGCCACACCTCGGGGTTCTGCTCGAGCCAGCCCTTCCAGTAGGTGCGCCAGAACACCTCCTGGACGAACTTCTCGGCGGCGCTGAGCGTGTGGCGCTCGAGGACGGCGGTGACGACCTCGCGCTCGGTCACGAGCCGGTGGCGGACGTACGGGGAGAGCCCGGAGACGTTGCTCCGGGACGGGCCGAGATCGTGATTGCGGTCGCGGGCGTACGTGCCGCCGGCGCGGGCGACGAAGTCCTCGAGCGCCTCGAGACCGGCGGCTCTGGTCGGGATGAACATCCGCCCATCATCCGGCTCGCCGCGGTGCGAACACTGACAGCCCGCGGTCTCCGGCGGGGCGGCCGGCTCACGCGAGTTCGCGCCTCCCGAGCAGCAGGGTGTTCAGGCCCCAGCCCGCCGCGGTGACGGCGAGCACGGCGCCCGCCATCGCGAGGAGCTGGGCCGGCTGGGTGAGGATCCCGAGGCTGACGATGAGGGTCGTCGCGCCGGCCGGCGGGTGCGGCAGCTTCAGCAGGGTCAGGACGAGCGCGGTCACGGCGACCGAGACCGCGCCTGCGAGCAGGTACTGCGGAGTGATCCCCGCCTCCGGGACCGACGCTCCGCCGCCCGGGCCGAGCAGGTGGAAGCAGGCGAGGCCGGCCAGCAGCCCGACGCCGTGCCCGACCAGCGCGTTCGCGGGGCGCGACGCGGGCTGCTCCGGCGACTCGAAGAAGAGCATCACCGTCGGCCCCAGGCTCGGGAAGAGCCAGGGCTGCCGGAGCGCGAGACCCACCGCGCCGCTGAGGGCGAGGACCACCAGGCAGAGCACCGCCGCGTAGGCCGCGGCACCGGGGCGGGCCCGCCGCAGCCGCACGGCGGGACACGAGACGCTCATGAGGCGACCAGCAGGGCCTGCGGTGCGGCCTGCTTGATCCGGGTCAGCAGCCATGCCTCCTGGTTCGCGGTCTCGGCACGGCAGTCCTCGAGCAGCGCGCGCAGCTCCTCGTCGCGGAGGGCGAGCGCGGCCTGGCGCAGCACCGTCCCGCTGTCGTCCACCAGGCGGGCGAGCACGCGCAGGTCCTGCAGGTCGCGGAGCAGCCCGACCGGCCCGGTCCGCCCCTCGGTGAGCGCAACGGCGTGGAAGCGCGTCGGCTCGTCGTCGGGTCGCTCGCCGTACCGGTCGATCACGGTCCCGAGGCGGCGCGCGTGCTCCTCGCACTGCTCGGCGAGGGTGAGGCAGAGCTCGTGCACGTCGGGCTCATCGCCGTGGGTCGCCGCCACCAGGCGGAACGACTGCCCGAGGACGCGCTCGCCGGAGTGCAGGAGGCCCAGGTAGAGGTCGACGTTCACGGGCGCTCCTCCGCGGTGGCGAGCACGGGCGGGTCGGTCGGGCGGAGCAGCTCCGCCGCCTCGCCGCCGCGGGTGGGCGGGACGCCGGCCGGGTCAGCGGGCCGCGAGGCGGTCGTCGTCGGCGCGGGAGCGGGCCCGCGGGCGTCGGAGACCTTCTCGATCCGCACCGCCGCGACCTTGAAGAGCGGCTGCTTCGAGACCGGATCCCACTCCGTCCGCGTGAGCTCGTTCGCGGCGGTCGGCGCCTCGCCGGGCCCGCTCCTCTCCTCCTGCCAGTAGCCGTAGTGGAAGGGAGCGAACACGCAGCCCTCGCGCACGTCGCCGACCCGCGCCGGCACGACGATCTCGCCGCGGGCGGAGACCACGCGCACCACGTCGCCCTCCGCGATCCCGGCGCGCGCCGCGTCCGCCCGCGACAGCTCGACCCAGGCGGACGGCGCCGCCCGGTTCAGCTGCGGGGCCCGCGCCGTCTTCGTGCGGGTGTGGAACTGGTAGGCCGTCCGCCCGGTGGTGAGGCGCAGCGGGTACTCGTCGCTCGGCAGCTCGTGCGCCGGACGGTAGGGCGCCGCCTTGAGGATCGCCCGCCCGTCCAGCCCTCTCGCGCGGTACGCCTCGGGAGTGATCGACGCGCCCGTCAGCAGGTCGTGGCCGAAGGTCTCGGCCCGGTCGACGGCGGTCGGGAAGACCCCGTCCCCGTAGAGCCGGACGGTGCCGTCCGGGTGCTCGTCGTTGCACGGCCAGGGGATCCCGCTCCCGCCGCGCAGGCGCTCGTAGCTGATGCCGGTGTAGTCGCAGAGCCGCCCGCGCGTGCACTCCTGCCAGGCGCGGAAGCCGTCCTCCGGTCCGCTCCAGCCCAGCAGCGGCGAGCCGTCGTCGCGGCGGAAGTCCATCCGCCGCGAGTAGTCGAGGAGGATGTCGAGATCGCTGCGCGCCTCCCCCGGCGGCTCGACGGCCTTGTCCGAGAGGTGCACGGTGCGGTTGACGTTGGTGAAGCAGCCCTGCTTCTCGCCCCAGCCGGCGGCCGGCAGCACCACGTCGGCCAGCCGGGCGGTCTCGGTGAGGTAGAGGTCCTGGACCACGAGGAAGAGCCCCGGCGTCCGCAGCACCTCGCGGATCCGCCCCGCCTGGGGCATCGACACGACCGGGTTCGTGGCCTGGATCCAGAGGAACGGGATCGAGCCCTGCTCGACGTAGCGGAAGATCTGCATCGCGTGGGTCGGCGGGGACCAGTGCGGGATGCGGTCCGGGTGGACGCCCCAGAGCTCGGCCAGCTCGCGGATGTGCTCCGGGTTCTCCCAGTTGCGGAAGCCGGGCAGATCGCCGTCCGCCCCGGTCTCGCGGGTGTTCTGCGCGGTCGGCTGCCCGTTCATCTGGAGGATCCCGGAGCCCGGTCGGCCGATCCTGCCGGTGAGCAGGTGCAGGTTGTTGACCTGGCAGGCCGCGGCGGTCGCCTGGCTCGACTGGTAGAAGCCCTGCAGCACGGTCGAGAGCACCCGCGGCGAGTCGCGGAAGATCGCCGCGGCCCGGCGCACGTCGTCCGCGTCGACCTCGCAGATGCGGGCGACCTCCTCGGGCGTCCAGGGCTCGACCGCGGCGCGCAGCTCGTCGAAGCCCGCCGTGTGCGCGCCCACGTACTCCTCGTCGACGCCCCCGGTGACGATCAGCTCGCGCACCAGCCCGTTCATCAGCGCCAGATTCGTGCCCGGCTGGACGGCCAGGTGCACCGTCGCGTGCCGGGCGACCTCGGTCTCCCGCGGGTCCACGCAGACCAGGAGCGGCGGGTTCGGGCCGGCGAGCCGGTCGAGCACCCGCATCCAGAGCACGGTCTGCGTCTCCGCCATGTTGTGACCGAAGAGGAGCATCGCGTCGCACTCGTCGATGTCGGCGTAGCTGCCCGGCTGCCCGTCCGAGCCGAAGCTCTCCTTCATCGCCGTCGCCGCCGTCGCCGTGCAGAGGCGGGTGTTGCCGTCCATGTGCGGCGTGCCGATCCCCGCCTTGCCGATGATCCCGAGCGCGTAGTACTCCTCGAGGAAGAGCTGCCCGCTGGTGTAGAAGCCGTGCGAGAGCGGCCCCTTCTCGGCGAGCAGCGCCCGGCTGCGCTCGACGATCCGCCCCATCGCGGTGTCCCAGTCCGTCTCGACCAGGCGGTCCCCCTCCCGGATCAGCGGGCGGGTGAGCCGGTCGCCGCTCGCGACGCCCTGCCAGCTGCCGAAGAGTCCCTTCGGACCGAGCCGCCCGTGGTTGACGATGTCGACGGAGCGGCCGCGCACGCCGACCATGCGCCCGTCCTTGACCGCGATGTCGGTGCCGCAGCCGTTGCTGCAGAGCACACAGGCCGACTGCACCCAGCGGTCGACGTCCTGCTCGGCCACCCCCTCGGCGAGCACCGAGTCGACGCGCACCGGCCACCTCTCCCCCTGCGCGTACGGCGTCCGAGTGCCCCAGATCTCTGCGATGCGATCGATCATGCGGGCACGGTACGCCCGGGCCCGCGGACGAGGGGCCCGGGTTGACAGATCCGGGCTCGACGCGGCGGGTGGAGGCGGCGCACCGCTCCGACTCTCTGCCAAGGTGGGGACGCACCTGATCGTCGGGAGGGCCGACGGGGTGTGAAAGGGGTGGGCGGACGCATGAGCGATACCGGCACCGGATTCTCCGCAGTGCGCGCCGAGGAGCCCCTCGCGCCGTCCGAGGTGCTCGCCGAGCGCGGCACCCCGCGCTCCGTGCAGGCGCTCCGGCTCGGGGTCGGAGCCGCGGGTCTGCTCCTCGCGCTGATCCTGCTCGCCTCCCACGCGGCGGCGCTGCCCGGGCTCTGGCTGGCGTTCCTGGTGCTGCTCGCCGCGATGTGGATCACGGCGTCCTTCCGGCTCGAGCTCGCCTCGGGGATCGGCACGGTCACCTTCGGCGTCGGAGTGGCAGTGCTCGCGTTCCTCGCGCAGGACGTGCCGCGCATCGAGGCACTGCTGCTCTGGGTGCTCGCGATCGCGGTCTTCCAGATCGTCTCGCGGCGCGCGTGGGCGGCGATCGTCTACTGGACCGGGCTCGCCGCACTGTCGGGCGGCGCGTTCCTGCTCGTGCTCTCGCTCTTCCCGCAGACCGGCTGGTGGCCGGTGCTCGCGGCGGTGCCGGCGGTGCTGGCCTACGGTCTGCTCTCCATCGGCGCCGAGTACCTGCAGGCCTGGCTGACGCTCGCCGACGTCAGCGACGTGCCCCGGCCCGCCCTCCGGGCCGACCGCGTGCTGCTGGCTCTCGGGCTCAACACCGTGCTGGTGGCGCTCGCCTACGGGGCGCACCTCTCCGCCGCGGTCGAGCGCATCGACCTCGGCGCGGGTCTGGAGATCCGCTCGGCGAACACCCTCCTGATCGTCGCGCTGGCCGTCGCCGTGGTGAGCCAGTACCTGCGACGCGCGCGGATCGAGCGGAAGCTGAACGCCCTGATCGAGGCGGCGCTCGCGCTGCCGTGGGGGGATCAGGAGGCGATCCTCGAGACGCTGGAGCGGGTGGCGCGCACCGCGATCCCGTCGGCGAGCACGCGGATCGCGACCGTCCCCGGGCGCGCCTTCGAGCTGTCGGCGCCCATCACGACGCCGGGCCAGGGCCTGCGCCACGTCGTGCTGACGCGCCGCCCCGACTCCGGCGGCTTCACCGCGCTGGAGCAGCGCACCCTGCTCGCTCTCGCGCACATCGCGACCCAGGCGCTGTTCGACCGCCGCGCCACCCGGGTCCTCCGCGACCAGGCCACGACCGACACGGTCACCGGTCTCAGCAATCTGCGCGGCCTCTACGAGGAGTTCGCCGCGATCACGGACGCCGAGCAGCGGGCTGTTCTCTTCATGGACCTCGACGACTTCAAGGCGGTGAACGACACGCACGGTCACTCGACCGGCAACGTCGTCCTCCAGGAGGTGGCCGGCCGGATCCGCGAGAGCGTCCGCGCCGACGACGTCGTGGCGCGCATCGGCGGCGACGAGTTCGCGGTCCTGCTCGACTCGGTCACTGCCGGAGCCGTCGCGCTCCGGATCGCGCGCGCCGTCGAACGGCCACTCGTGGTCGGCGACGCCGAGCTCCACCCCCGCATCAGCATCGGCGCTCCGGTCGCCGTCGACGGCGGATCCTTCGACCGGGTGATGCAGGAGGCCGACGAGCGGATGTACGAGACGAAGAAGGACCGCAAGAGCGGAGAGCCCACGGGCGGCGACCTCGTCGCCGAGATCCGCAGCGCGGTGATCGAGGGAGCCGTGCGGGTCGCCTTCCAGCCCGTGATCGACGTCGCCGAGCGGCGCATCGTCGGCTTCGAGGCGCTGGCCCGCTACACGCGGCCCGACGGCACGGCGCTGAGCCCCCTCACCCTCGTCGACGTCGCCCGCTCGCTGGGCGTGCTCGACGAGCTGACGGTGCAGATCGTCGACCAGGCGGTGGCCGCGATGATCGAGTTCCGCGCGATCGATCCGTCGGTCTCGTTCCTCAGCGTCAACATCGAGGCCGAGCAGCTGATGCACGACGGCGTCACCGAGGCGATCTGCGCGCACCGGACGGCTGAGCAGGGCATCCAGCTCTGCCTCGAGCTGACGGAGGGGTCGATCGGACACGTCGACGAGGCGGTGATCGAGCGGGTCCGTGCCCTCACCGCGGACGGCATCGCGATCGCACTGGACGACTACGGGCAGGAGCACGCGGCGGCGGCGGCGCTGCTCACGGTGCCGCTGAGCATCGTCAAGATCGACCGCGTCTTCCTCGCCGACGAGGAGAACCCACGGCACGCCACGATCCTCCGCTCGATCATCAACCTGGTCTCGGACCTGGAGATGCACACGATCGTCGAGGGCGTCGAGACGCCGTCGGCGCACGAGCTGCTGACGACCCTGCACGCCGACCGCGCTCAGGGGTACTACTACGGTCGCCCGCTCTTCCCGGAGCTGGTGAAGGAGCGGCTGCGCGCGACGGGGACGGCGGCGATGCCCGCGGGGTCGGAGGGCGGCGCGGACCTCAGCTGAGCGGGACGGCCGCGGCCGGTCCGCGGCGGGCGGGGCTGCATCGCTGAGCGGGGCCGGCGCTGAGCGGGGCCGGCGCTGAGCGGGGCCGGCGCTGAGCGGCGCGGTCGCTAGTCGGCGGAGGAATCCTCGGCCGCCGTGACGCGCTCGTCGGTGATGATCGCGAAGGAGGACTGCGGCGTGACGAGCAGGCGGGCCTCGTTCGCGCGTCCCTCGCCGTGGGTGACGCTCAGCCACTGCGGGCGCTCCGACGACAGGGCGGCGTCGACCTCGGCGCGGAACTGCTCCGGGCTGCGGTCCGTGACGGAGTAGCGCCTGCTGTCGTAGACGATGTCGAAGCGTGTCATCGGTGCTGCTCTCGTTCTCTGCGGTGCGGTGCGGTGCGGGCGCGGTCGTGCGCGCAGCCCACTGTCCGCCAGCGGCCTCGCGCTCGCAACAGAGTGCGGACGACGCCGAGGAGTGCTAGGAGCGTCGGCCCCGCGCGCTCAGCGGCCGAGCGTGACGCTCGGGTACTCGCCGAAGCGCGCGGCGTAGGCGGCGGAGAAGCGGCCGAGGTGCGCGAAGCCCCAGCTGCGCGCGACGGCGGCCACCGTGGCGCGGGCGGGATCGGCGAGCCGCAGGTCGGTGCGCACCCGGTCGAGCCGCACGTCGCGCAGATAGGCGAGCGGCGTGGTGCCGAGCAGCCGCTGGAAGGCGACCTGCGCGCCGCGGACGCTGAGGTGCGCGGCGCCGGCGATCTCGACCGGTCCGATGGGGAGCGCGGCGTTCTCGTGCACGAACTCGACCGCCGCGCGGACGCTCGCGTGCCGGGGCGCCGCCAGCACCTCGGGCAGCACGGCGCCCTCCGGCGGGTACAGCTCGAGGAAGGCGGCCGCCGCCCGCCGGGTGAGCCGGTCCCAGAGCAGCGGCGTGACCCGGCCCGTCCGCAGCGCGGCCGAGGCGCCGCCGATCACGGCGTGCCACTGCTCGACGGCGTCCGGATCGACGCGGTGCTGGTGGTCGAGGCGCAGGGCACCGGTGCGCCGGTAGCCGCGCTCGCGGGCGATCCGGCCGACGTGGGCGCGGCCGAGGTGCACGAGCTTCTGGTCGTAGTCGGTGAAGGCGAAGCGGAACGGCCGGTGCGCGGGCACCAGCAGCGGCACTCCCGGCTGCATCGCCACGAGATCGCGGTCGACGTCGACGACCGCCTTCCCGCCGACGATCCACTGCACGACGTAGTCGCCGCCGGCCGGGTCCCGGCCCTGCGCCGACCCGCTCATCCGCGAGGTGCGCAGCGTCATGGCGGAGTCGCCGAGCGCGGCGTAGCGGAAGGAGAACGGCTGCTCGGTGGGAGTGACGGACCATCCCGTCCCCGAGTAGAAGCCGCCCAGCAGCTCGGACGCGCGGTCGACGTCGCTGCCGGCGACCTCGATGCGGATCCTCCCGCGGGCGTCGAGGGTCGCCGCTCCCCCGGGATCAGACGGCACGTCGCCGCATCCCGTCCGGTGCTCCGGGCCGCTCGAGCACCGCGGCCAGCCGCTCCAGAGTGACGACGACGGTGTCGATGACGGCGTCGTCGAGCACGTCGATCAGCGCGGACGCCTCCCGGTCGGCTTCGCCGAACGCGTCCTCGACCGCCTCCCGCCCGCGAGGGGTGAGCGCGAGCCAGCGCCGCCGTCCGTCCGACTCGTCCTCGACGCGCTCGAGGTGGCCCGCGTCGACCAGGCGCTTGGACACCATCGACGCGGCGGCGCGCGTCACGTCGAGCCAGGCGGCGAGCTCGGCGAGGGTCACCGAGGAGTCGCGGGTGCGGGCGAGGTACTGCAGCGCCGCCACGTCGGTCGCCCCGAGACCGAGCCGCGCCCGCCCGCGGGCCGTCAGCCGGCGCTGCGCGTCCTGGGCGTGCACCACGGCGTCGACGATGCGAGCCGCGCGCCCGCTGCTCGGCTCGAACCCCTCGTGCTCGGCCATCGCGCCGCCTCCCGCCTCGCCCGTGTCGGACCTCCCCCGCGCCGGAGCGCACGCCTGGCCGGGGACGGCGTCGAGAGCGCTCGTCGACGGGCCGGACGAAGAAGGAGAACCGGTAAAAAAGTTACCTTCTTCGCGAGGATCGGGCAATGCGACGGTCGTCGCCCGCGTCGACGACGTGCCGGCAGCCGAAGCCGTCGAGACCGGAGCGCTCGGTCCGCAGCTCGATCCTCAGGCGACGATCGTCCTGTCGACTGCGGGCGCCGGCGGTGTCGAGGGCTCGCAGCTGCCGGAGGCGCTCGGCCGCGGCCGTCCGGACGTCCAGGCAGGAGCTGGACAGGCGGAGGCGCTCCAGCAGGTCGAGGAGGAGCGCGTGCTCCGTCGCGAGGGAGTGCAGGCGCTCGATCCGCGGCGGTCTGCGAGCGGGGCGCCGCACGCGGTGCACGCGCCCGCCTCCGGTCTCGGCGCGGGTGCCGACGGTGTCCGGGCGCGGCGACATCGGCTCCGCCGCTCTGCGATCAGCGCTCATGCCGCTCCCCGACCTCTCCGTCTCGTGATCGTTCCCGTGCGGCGGGGTGTCGGCCCGCCCCGGCGGGGAGGGGCTGTTCCCCTCCACCCCTCCCCGCGGCGGCTCCGCGGGTGGCCCCGCCGAGCCTGTCAGCCGTCAGGAGGCGTCGGAGATCTCCGCGACGGTCTCGCCGACGTCGGACGCGTCGAGCGCGCGGGCGATGTCGGCCTGCGCGATCATCCCGACCAGGTCGTGACCGTCGATGACCGGGAGCCGGCGGACCTGGTGCCGGCGCATCACGTCGAGCGCCACCTGCACGTCGTCGTCCGCGCCGATCGTCACCGTCTCGCCGCCGGCGAGGCTGCTCGCGGTCTCGGTCGACGGGTCCTTGCCCTCGGCGACCACCCGCACGACGATGTCGCGGTCGGTGATCACGCCCTTCAGCCGCTTGTCGGAGCCGCAGATCGGCAGCGCTCCGACGTCGAGGTCGCGCATCTTCTGCGCGGCGACCTGCAGCGTCTCGTCCTCCCCCACGCACTCGGCCTCGGGGCTCATGATCTCGCGTGCACGCATGGCGCGTCCCTTCTCTCGTGTCTCTCTCGTTCGTCGCGGCACCGGTAGCGCCGCGCTCCCAGTCCAGGAGCCGGGCCGGGATCACAGAAGGGGGTTGCCCACGAAGGGCTCGAGCCTCTGGTGCACGAGCAGCGCGAGGAGGACGACGAGGGCCGCGAGGGCGATCGACCCCATCAGCGAGGCGAGCACCCGGTTGCGGGTCCGCGGGGGCCGGACCATCAGCGAGCAGGCGAGCATGGCGGCGTAGAGGAGCGCGATGACCACGATGCCCGTCGCCGGGATCGCCGTGGTCAGGCGCAGCGCGGCGATGAGCACGCCGAGCGCGATGGCGGCGAGGAGGCCGCCGGGCACCAGCCAGAGGTGCCGCCGGCCGTCCTGCAGGGCGGTCTGCTCCCGGACCCAGCCCGGGTCGGGGGTTCTGCGTGCGTGGTCCATGGCCTCCGCCTCCCGCCTCTCGGGGTCGTCGTCCGGCTCTCGGGGCTCCGTCGAGGTCCGCTCCAGTGCACGTCGCGCTCCTCTCCGCGGTCAGGGGGCTTGACCCCGGCGCCGGAGCGGAAGGCCGCCGCGCGGTGCGGGGCGGACGCCTCCGCTCACCTCCGCGCGGGTGCTCGGCCGCGTGCCGCGTGTATCACCGCACCCGTGCCCTGGCCAGGCCCTCGACCTCTTCGGAGGCCGATCCGTAGCGTCCCCTGCAACGGCCGCCGGTCGCCCCGGCTCATCGGCCGCTCATCGAGAGGACGGCACCATGACGAGCACGACGGACCTGATCAGGACCTACCCGAAGGACCTCGGCGGCATCGACGCGGACGCGCTGGCGGCGTGCATCGACGCGTGCCTGGACTGCGCCCGGACCTGCACGGCCTGCGCCGACGCCTGCCTCTCCGAGGACTCGGTCGCCGAGCTGGTCACGTGCATCCGCACCGACCTCGACTGCGCGGACATCTGCGCGACGACCGCCTCGGTGCTCTCCCGGCACACCGGCTACGACGCGAACATCACCCGCGCGATCCTGAACGCCTGCGCCCAGGCCGCCCACACCTGCGCCGAGGAGTGCGCGAAGCACGCGTCGATGCACGACCACTGCGCGATCTGCGCGGACGCCTGCCGCCGCTGCGAGCAGGCCTGCGAGAGCCTCCTCGCCTCGCTCTGATCCGCCGCCGCACCCGCACCCGCATTCGCACGACGGAAGAAGGAGTCACCATGAAGGCAGTCGTCTGGCACGGAGTCGGGGACATCCGACTCGACGAGGTCCCCGAGCCCACCCTCCGCGACGAGCACGACGCGATCGTCCGGATCACCCGCAGCGCGATCTGCGGCACCGATCTGCACTTCGTCCGCGGCACGATGGCCGGGATGAAGGAGGGCACGATCCTCGGCCACGAGGCCGTCGGGATCGTCACCGAGACCGGCGCCGCCGTCCGGGGCCTGCGACCCGGCGACCGGGTCCTCGTCAACTCGACCGTCTCGTGCGGAGCCTGCCGCTACTGCCGCGAGGGTCACACGGCGCAATGCGACGTCGCGAACCCGAACGGGCCGCAGGCCGGCACCTCGTTCTTCGGCGGTCCCGAGTCGACCGGCCCGGTCGACGGGCTGCAGGCCGAGTACGCGCGCATCCCGTGGGCGCAGAACACGCTGACGAGGCTCCCGGACTCGATCACCGACGACCAGGCGCTCCTGCTCTCGGACATCTACCCGACCGCCTGGTTCGGCGCGCAGCTCGCCGGGGTGAGCCGCGGCGACGTCGTGGTCGTGCTCGGTGCGGGGATCGTCGGCCAGTTCGCGGTCGTCTCGGCCTTCCAGCAGGGCGCCGGCCGCGTGATCGTCGTCGACGGCCACGCCGACCGGCTCGACCGCGCCCGCACGCTCGGCGCCGAGGCCGTCGACTACACCGCCGAGGAACCGGTGCAGACGATCCTCGACCTCACGAACGGCATCGGCGCCGACTGCGTCATCGACGCCGTCGGCGTGGACGCCGAGCGTCCTAAGACGGGGCCGGCCGCGGTCGGCGGCGAGGAGGCCGAGGCCTTCGACGCCGAGGTGCAGCAGACGGCTCCCGACGCGGACCCGCACGGCGATCTCTGGCGTCCCGGAGACGGCCCGTCGCAGGCCGCCCGCTGGGCCGTCGAGGCGGTCGCCAAGTACGGGCGCATCGGCATCATCGGCGTCTACTCCCCCGCCGTCGAGACGTACCCGATCGGCGCGGCGATGAACAAGAACCTCACCGTCCGGATGGGGAACTGCGACCACCACTCGGTCACGCCCCCGCTGATCGACCTGGTCGTCACCGGGGCGTTCGACCCCGCCGCCCTCATCACCGAGCACGAGCCGATGACCGACGTCCTCGCCGCCTACGAGTCCTTCGACCGCCGCGAGCCCGGCTGGCTCAAGGTGGCCCTGTCCCCCACTCGACCCACCTGACCCACCCACCCCACGCCCGATCCCCCTCCGCGAGATGCCACTTGTGCACGCGACACGCCGTGCGTGGCGCTCACAAGTGGCATCTCGCGGCGGGGAGAAGGCGCCCGGGCGGCGCGCGTCACTCCGCCGTCACGAGCCCGGCCCGGATGCCCCAGAGGACGACCTGCAGCCGGTCCCGCGCGCCGGTCTTCTGCAGGAGTCCGGCGAGGTGGTACTTCACCGTCGTCGGCTCGACGAAGAGCTCCTCGGCGATCTCGGCGTTGGAGAGCCCGCGCGCGAGCAGGCGGAGCACCTCGGATTCGCGCTCGGTCAACGGCACCGCCGCAGCCTCGGCACGCGGCGGAGTCGACCGGCGTCGCGTGCCGAACTCGGTCAGGATGCGCCGGGTGAGCCGCTGGTCCAGAGTCCCGCCGCCCGCGGCGACCGAGCGGACGGCTCCGAGGAGCGTGGCCTCGTCGGCGCCCTTCAGCAGGAAGCCCGCAGCCCCGGCCTCGAGGGCGGCGAACACCTCCGCGTCGACGTCGAAGGTGGTGAGGATCAGGACGTCCGCGTCGAGCGACGGATCGCCCGTGATCGCCCGGGTCGCGTCGATCCCGTCCCTGCCCGGCATGCGGATGTCCATGCAGACGACGTCGGGCCGCAGTGCGCGGGCGAGACGGACCGCCTCGTCGCCGTCGGCCGCCGCGCCCACGACCTCGATGTCGTCCTCGGCGCCGAGGATGACGGACAGGCCGGCGCGGACCACGGTCTGGTCGTCCACCACGAGGACGCGGATCACGGGCTGCTCCGACCGTCGAGGGGCACCACGAGGCGGTTCCGCCAGCCGCCGTCCGTCGTCGGGCCCGTGGTGAGGCGGGCGCCGATCAGCTCGGCGCGCTCCGCCATGCCCGCGAGCCCGAACCCGGGCGAGGCCGTCGCCGGCGCCGTCCGCTCGAGCGGCGCCTCGTTCCACACGACGACCTCGGCGGCCTCGGGGCCGAACACGATCCGCACCTCCGCGCGGGCGCCGCGCGCGTGGCGGGCGGCATTGGCGAGCGACTCCTGCACCATCCGGTAGGCGGCGGTCTCCGCGAGCGGACCGAGCGGTCGCGGCTCCCCCGCCGTCGTGCTCTCGATCCGCTGGCCCCGAGTGCGCGCCGCCTCGACGAGCCCGGCGATGCCGGCGACGGTCGGCGCCGGAGCGGGGCTGCCCGACGGGAGCGGCTCGTCGTCCGCGCGGAGCAGGCCCACCGCGCGACGGAGGTCGGTGAGGGTGATCCGCGCGTCGTCCTGCACCGTCCGCAGCAGGTCGCGGGCGCCCTCGGGATCGCGGGTGAGCAGCGCGGTGGCGGCCTGCGTGCCGACGATGATGCCGGAGAGGTGATGGCCGGCGATGTCGTGCAGCTCGCGGGCGAGCGCGGCCCGGTCGGCGCGGATCTCGCGCTCCGCTCGCTCGTGGCGCTCCCCCTCGGCCATCCGCTCCTGCTCCCGGAGGGCGGCGGCGAGCCGCTCCCGCCCGCGCAGCACGTCGGCCACGGCGGCCGGAGCGGCGTAGAGCAGCACGACCCGGGCGGCGATCAGGGCGAGCAGCACGGGGAGGCTCTCGCTCGACCCCGCGAGCAGCGCGGTGCCGCCGACCAGGGTGGTGGCCGCCGCTCCCGCCCCGAGCGCCACGAGCGCCGCCGTCCGGGGCAGGCGCCGGGCCACCGCGAACGAGGCGAGGACGACGGCGATCGCGCCGATCCCCAGCTCGCCCGCCGTGGTCGCGAGGACGACGAGATCGAGCAGCACGACGACCGCCAGGACCGGCAGCGGAGAGCGGCGCCGCAGCACCAGCGCCGCCGCCTGGAGGGCGACGAGGCCGGCGTGCACGAGCGGCGGGACGTCGCCGGGGCGCGGCGCCGGCAGCTCCTCGCTCCAGAGGGCCAGACCGAGGTAGCCGGCCGCGACGGCGAGGACGACGAGCGGAGGGAGCGCCGTCCGGAGCCGTCGCGTGGGCGTCGGGCGGGGCGCGGACATGGGTCGAGTCAACCACGCGGCTCGGCACCCGCACGGGTCGGGCACCGTGCCGCTCAGACGTCGCGGCGCGACAGGGCGACGGACGCGGCGGCGAGCAGCGCGGCGACGAGCGCGACCAGCCCGAGCGCGGCGATCCCGGCGCCGGGACCGGCCGGCTCCGCGCGGACGACGCTCTGCACCAGGGCGACCGGGAGGAACCGCGTCCACCCCGGAGCGCCGCCGTCGCCGACGAGCTGCGCCACACCGGCGACCACCGGCTCCGCGACGAGGACCGCCATCATCACGAGCACCCCGGCCAGCTGCGTCCGGCAGAGGATCCCGACGGCGAGGCCGATCAGAGCGAGACCGGCCACGGCGAGCGCTCCCCGGGCGAGAGCCGCGGCGATGTCGCCCGGAGCGGCGACGACGGGGGTGCCGGTCGCGGCGAGGGTGCCGAGCAGGGTCGCGAGGGCGGTGAGGCTCAGGAGGACGCCGACGGCGAGACCGCCGAGGCCGACGGCCGCCGCCTTCGCCAGCACGAGGCGGGTGCGCCGCGGACTCGCGAGCACCGCGCCGACGACGCCGCCGGAGCGGTCGTCGCTCGTCCCGGCGAGCACGCCGAGCAGCACGACGGCGACCAGGGCGAGACCGATCGATCCGCCGCTCATGGCGCCGCCGAGCGGGTTCAGCTGGTCGAGCTGGGCCGCCGCGGAGGCGAAGTCGAGGACGGGGAGGTCGACTCCCAGCTCGGCGGCGCCCGGTCCGACGGTGCCGGCGGCGAGGGCGGGGAGCAGGGTCGCGAGGGTGAGCTGCGTGAGCAGGAGGCCGAGCACGGCGACCGCCGCGGCCACTCTCGTCGCGGTCGTGGTGACGAGTCCGAGGAGTTCGGCGCGGATCATCAGCGCACCCCCGCCGAGGACGTGACGCCGAGGTAGAACCGCTCGAGGTCCCCCTCCGACTGCGCGAGCGCATCGGCCGTCGTCGTGTCCGCCACGACCCGGCCGTCCGCGACCACGACCACGTCGTCCGCGATCTCCCGCAGGTCGGACAGCAGGTGGGAGGACAGCAGCACCGCACCGCCGGCATCGGCGAAGGCGCGCAGTCGCGAGCGGAGCCAGTGCATGCCGGCCGGGTCGAGCCCGTTCGAGGGCTCGTCCAGCACGAGCAGCCGCGGCTCGCCGAGCAGCGCCGCCGCGATCGCGATCCGCTGCCGCATGCCGAGCGAGTAGCCCGAGGCCCGGCGGTCCGCCTCGGCGCTCATCCCCACCTCGGCGAGGACCGCCTCGACGCGCTCGGCGCCGACCCCGGCCCGGAGCGCCGCGATCCGCAGGTGCTGGCGGCCGGTGCGGGCGGGGTGCAGTCCACCCTGGTCGAGCACGGCGCCCACGGCCCGCGCGGGGTGCTCGAGGTCGCGGTAGCGGTGCCCGAGGACGAGGGCCTCGCCCGCGTCGCTCGCGGCGAGCCCGAGCAGCAGCCGGATCGTGGTGGTCTTGCCGGCTCCGTTGGGACCGAGCAGCCCGACGACCCGGCCGGACCGGACCGAGAAGGAGACGTCGTCGACGCGGAGGCGGCCGCGGAAGCTCGTGCAGAGCCCGCGGACGTCCAGGGGAAGGGGGTGTGGATTCGTCATGCATCCAGACTCCGGCCGCCGGGCCCGCGGCACCCGGGCCCTGCGATCAGCGTCCCCTGTCCGAAAGGACAGTCCTCCCCCTCGTGGCGGACCCGGTCCGGCACGCGCGCGCGTAGCGTCGAGGGATGGACATGTCGGCACTGCTCGGGAGCGCCATGGTCGCTCTGCTCGGAGCGGCGTACATCGCCACCGCGATCCTCGCCCTCGTCTCGATCCTCCGCTCGGGTCAGGACGTGGTGCTCACTGTCGTCTGGTGCGCGGTGGTGCTCATCGCGCCGCTCCTGGGCTCGCTGGCCTGGTTCGCGGTCGGACGGCGTCGCGCGCGCGTCCTCCCCGGCGACCGGCTGGGGTAGCCGGCCGGCCGTCGGCCACGGCGTCCCGCACCCGCCGGCCCTCGTCCCCGATCGAGTCGAGCACGACGTCCCGGAGGTGATCGGCGTCCTCTTGGCGCGCCACGGCACTCCTCTCGTTCGAGCCTCCCGTCGAGCCCGCGCTCGCCCCGGGGGTCACGGGGGTCGGCCCTGCGGCGAGCGCCGCCTCCACCCTCGCCTCACCCCTCCTGCAGCCCTCCCCGTTAGGAGCCCGTGAGGATCCGCGGGGAACCCGTATGGGATGCGTGAGCGCCGCCGATCGGTGCGCGGCGGAGGTGTCTACTCGGTGCTCGTGCCAGCTCTGGCAGGTGCCCGCGGATCCGCGGGTGCGACCGCCCCCGGATGGAGTCCTCCGTGCTCGACCTTGTCTACGTGATCGGCGTCCTCGCCGTCTTCACACTCGTCGGCGTCATCGCCAAGGGGGTCGAGCGGCTGTGATCGCGTTCGACGTCCTCGCCGCGGTCCTCGCGATCGCCGCGATCGGCTATCTCGTCCTCGCCCTCGTGAAGCCGGAGCGCTTCTGATGGACCCTCTCCTCTCGATCCTCCAGGTGGCCTCGGCCGCCCTCGTCCTCGTCCTGCTGTACCGCCCGCTGGGCGACTACATGGCGCACGTCTACTCCGCTCCGCGGGATCTCGGTGTGGAGCGCGGCTTCTACCGCCTCATCGGCGTCGATGCCCGCTCCGAGCAGAGCTGGCAGGCGTACCTGCGCGGTGTCCTCGCGTTCTCCCTCGTCAGCGTCCTGCTCGTCTACGGGATCCAGCGGGCGCAGGCGGTCCTGCCGTTCTCGCTCGGCTTCCCGGCGATCCCGGAGGGCCTGTCCTTCAACACCGCCGTCTCGTTCGTGACGAACACGAACTGGCAGTCGTACTCCCCCGACGTGACGATGGGCTACACGGTGCAGCTGATCGGGCTGGCCGTGCAGAACTTCGTCTCGGCGGCGGTCGGGATCGCGGTCGCCGTGGCTCTGATCCGCGGGTTCGCCCGGCGCGGCTCCGGCACGATCGGCAACTTCTGGGTCGACCTGACCCGCGGCGTCCTGCGCCTGCTGCTGCCGATGGCCGTGGTCAGCGCGGCGCTGCTGCTGGCGGGCGGCGTGATCCAGAACCTGTCCGGGTTCACCGAGGTCACCACCGTCACCGGCGCATCCCAGAGCATCCCGGGCGGTCCCGTCGCCTCGCAGGAGGCGATCAAGATGCTCGGCACCAACGGCGGCGGCTTCTTCAACGCCAACTCCGCGCACCCGTTCGAGAACCCGACGGCGTGGACGAGCCTCGTCCAGGTGATCCTGATGCTCGCGATCCCCTTCTCCCTGCCCCGCACCTTCGGGCGGATGGTCGGCAGCGCGAAGCAGGGCTATGCGATCCTCGCGGCGATGGCGACGATCTTCGTCGTCTCGCTCACCGCGCTCACCCTGCTGGAGCTCGCCGGCAGCGGCAGCGCTCCGCAGGCCGCGGGCGGCGCGATGGAGGGCAAGGAGCTGCGGTTCGGCATCGCCGGCTCGACCCTCTTCGGCACCACCAGCACGCTCACCTCGACCGGTGCCGTCAACTCGATGCACGACTCGTACACCGCGCTCGGCGGGATGCTGCCGATGCTGAACATGATGCTCGGCGAGGTCGCCCCCGGCGGCGTCGGATCGGGCCTCTACGGGATGCTCGTGCTCGCGATCCTCGCCGTCTTCATCGGCGGGCTGCTCGTCGGCCGCACCCCCGAGTACCTGGGCAAGAAGCTCGGCCCGCGCGAGATCAAGCTCGCGAGCATCTACATCCTGATCACCCCGACGCTGGTGCTCGCGGGCACCGCGCTCAGCTTCGCGATCCCCGCGGTGCGGGCGGACGTGGAGAGCACGTCGATCTGGAACCCCGGCCTGCACGGCCTGTCCGAGGTGCTCTACGCCTTCACCTCCGCGTCCAACAACAACGGCTCGGCGTTCGCGGGCCTCACCGCGAACACCCCCTGGCTGAACACGGCTCTCGGAGTGGCGATGCTGCTCGGCCGGTTCCTGCCGATCGTGATGGTGCTCGCGCTCGCCGGCTCGCTGGCGAAGCAGGGCAGCACGCCCTCCACCGCGGGGACGCTCCCGACGCACCGGCCGCAGTTCGTCGGCCTCCTCGTGGGCGTGACCGTCGTCGTCACCGCCCTCACCTACTTCCCCGTGCTCGCGCTCGGACCCCTCGCAGAAGGACTCCGCTAGACCATGACCACCACGCTCGACAGACCCGCCCCCGTCCCCGACCAGGAGCGGAGCCCCAAGCGCGGCGCCTCCGCCTTCAGCGTCGAGCAGATCGTCGCCGCCCTCCCCGGCGCGCTCCGCAAGCTCGACCCGCGCCTGATGGTGCGGAATCCGGTGATGTTCCTCGTCGAGGTCGGCGCCGCGCTGACCACGGTCCTCGCGATCGCCGAGCCCTTCCTCGGCGGCGCGCAGGAGTCCGGCGGCGCCCCCGTCCCCGTCTCCTTCACCTGGGGCATCGCGCTCTGGCTCTGGCTGACCGTCGTCTTCGCGAACCTCGCGGAGTCGGTCGCCGAGGGCCGCGGCAAGGCGCAGGCCGACAGTCTCCGGAAGACCCGCACGAGCACCACCGCCCGCCGGCTGCTGGAGTACCGCGCCGGCGACGGCGGCGCCGCACACGGGCAGGTGAGCGAGGTGTCCTCCGCCGACCTGCAGCTCGGCGACCACGTGGTCGTCGAGGCGGGCGAGCTCATCCCCGGCGACGGCGACATCGTCTGGGGCATCGCCTCGGTCGACGAGTCCGCCATCACCGGCGAGTCGGCCCCCGTGGTCCGCGAGTCCGGCGGCGATCGCAGCGCCGTCACCGGCGGCACCCGCGTCCTCTCCGACCGCATCGTCGTCCGCATCACCTCGAAGCCCGGCGAGACCTTCGTCGACCGGATGATCGGCCTGGTCGAAGGAGCGTCGCGGCAGAAGACGCCGAACGAGATCGCGCTGAACATCCTCCTCGCGAGCCTCTCCATCGTCTTCCTCGTCGTCGTCCTCACGCTGAACCCGATCGCCTCCTACGCCGCGGCGCCCGTCAGCGTCCCGGTGCTGGTGGCCCTGCTGGTCTGCCTCATCCCGACCACCATCGGCGCGCTGCTCTCCGCCATCGGCATCGCCGGCATGGACCGGCTCGTCCAGCGCAACGTGCTCGCGATGTCGGGCCGGGCGGTCGAGGCCGCGGGCGACGTCACCACTCTGCTGCTCGACAAGACCGGCACCATCACCTACGGCAACCGCCGCGCGACCGAGTTCCTCGCGGTCGGCGGCGCGGACCAGGACGAGCTGGTCCGCGCGGCCGCCTCCTCCTCGCTCAGCGACCCGACGCCGGAGGGGACGTCGATCGTCGATCTCGCCGCCGCCCTCGGGGTGCAGCGGGACGCCCTCGCGAGCGACGTCCTCTCCGCCGAGATCGTCCCCTTCACCGCGCAGACCCGGATGAGCGGCCTCGACCTCCCCGACGGATCGATGATCCGCAAGGGCGCCGGCTCGGCCGTCACCGCCTGGCTCGCGGACGGCGGCCCCCTCGCCGCGGCCGCCGAGCTCGAGGCGCAGGTGCACCGCGTCTCCGAGAGCGGCGGCACCCCGCTGGTCGTCGCGATCAAGGACGCGTCCGGCGCGGGCCGGGTCCTCGGCGTCGTCCACCTCAAGGACGTCGTCAAGGAGGGCCTGAAGGAGCGCTTCGCGGACCTGCGCGCGATGGGCATCCGCACCGTGATGATCACCGGCGACAACCCGCTCACCGCGAAGGCGATCGCGGCGGAGGCCGGTGTCGACGACTACCTCGCCGAGGCCACCCCCGAGCAGAAGCTCGACTACATCCGCCGGGAGCAGGAGGGCGGCAACCTCGTCGCGATGACCGGCGACGGCACCAACGACGCGCCCGCCCTCGCGCAGGCCGACGTCGGGGTCGCGATGAACACCGGCACGTCGGCCGCGAAGGAGGCCGGCAACATGGTCGACCTCGACTCCGACCCGACCAAGCTCATCGACATCGTCCGGATCGGCAAGCAGCTGCTGATCACCCGCGGAGCGCTCACGACGTTCTCCATCGCGAACGACGTCGCGAAGTACTTCGCGATCATCCCCGCGATGTTCTCCGGGGTCTTCCCGGGCCTGGCGGTGCTGAACGTGATGCAGCTGCACTCGTCCGCGTCGGCGATCCTCTCGGCGATCGTCTTCAACGCGATCATCATCGTCGTCCTCATCCCCCTCGCCCTGCGCGGCGTCGCCTACCGCGCCCTCAGCGCGTCCAAGGTGCTCAGCCGCAACCTCCTCGTCTACGGACTGGGCGGCGTGATCGCGCCCTTCATCGGCATCAAGCTGATCGACCTCGTCGTCGCCCTCCTCCCCGGCTTCTAGCCGCACCCGCAGCCGCACCACACACCCGCACCGCGCACACCAGCAGGAAGCAGACCACCCCATGACCCCCACCCGCGCAGGGCTCCGGCAGTACGGAGTCGCCCTCCGCGCACTCCTCGTCCTCACCGTCGCCCTCGGCGTCCTCTACCCCCTCGCGATCACCGGCCTCGGCCAGGTCGCCTTCGCCCGCCAGGCGAACGGCTCCCTGCTCACCGAGGACGGCGCGACCGTCGGCTCGAGCCTGATCGGCCAGTCCTTCACCGACGCCGACGGGAACCCGCTGCCGCAGTGGTTCCAGTCCCGGCCCTCCGCCGCCGGCGACGGCTACGACGCGAGCGCCTCCAGCGGCTCCAACCTCGGCCCCGAGAACGAGGACCTCGTCGCCGCGATCCGGGAGCGCCGCGCCGCGATCGCCGCGTCCGACGGCGTCGACCCCGCCGCCGTCCCCGCCGACGCCCTCACCGCCTCCGCCTCGGGCCTCGACCCGCACATCAGCCCCGCCTACGCCGAGCTGCAGATCGCCCGCGTCGCCCAGGCGCGCGGACTCGCCGAGGAGAGCGTCCGCGCCCTCGTCGCCGAGCACGTCCAGGGGCGCGACCTCGGGTTCCTCGGCGAGGAGACCGTGAACGTCCTCGAGCTCAACCTGGCCCTCGCGGCCCTGGCGAGCTGAGCCCGCGATGAGGACGGGGCGGCTCCGAGTGCTCCTGGGCGCCGCCCCCGGCGTCGGCAAGACCTACGAGATGCTCGAGGAGGGGCGGCGGCTGCGCAGCGAGGGCCGAGACGTCGTCGTCGCCTTCGTCGAGACCCACGGCCGCGCCGCGACCGCCGCGATGGTCACCGGCCTCGAGGTCGTCCCGCGGACCGTCCTCGAGCACCGCGGCGTGCAGCTCACCGAGCTGGACCTCGACGCCGTCCTCGCCCGCCGCCCCGGCATCGCCCTCGTCGACGAACTCGCCCACACCAACGCGCCCGGCTCGGCGCACGAGAAGCGCTGGCAGGACGTCCGCACCCTCCTCGACGCCGGCATCGACGTCGTCTCGACCGTCAACATCCAGCACATCGAGTCGCTCAACGACGTCGTGCAGCAGATCACCGGAGTCCCGCAGCGCGAGACCATCCCCGACGCGATCCTGCGCGGCGCCGACCAGATCGAGGTCGTCGACCTCGCCCCGCAGGCCCTGCGCGACCGGCTCGCCGCGGGCCGGGTCTACCCGTCCGAGCGGATCGACGCCGCCCTGTCCAACTACTTCCGGCTCGGCAACCTCACCGCGCTGCGCGAGCTGGCCCTGCTCTGGCTCGCCGACGAGGTCGACTCGGCGCTGAAGGACTACCGCGTCGCGCACGGCATCGACAGCACGTGGGAGGCGCGCGAGCGCGTGGTCGTCACCCTCACCGGCGGCCCCGAGGGCGAGACCCTGCTGCGCCGCGGCGCCCGCATCGCCGCCCGCTCCTCCGGCGGCGAGCTGCTCGCCGTGCACGTCACCAGCCAGGACGGGCTGCGCGCGGCCCGCCCCGAGGTGCTCGCCCAGCAGCGCGCCCTCGTCGACACCCTCGGCGGCAGCTACCACCAGATCGTCGGCGAGGACGTCCCCGCCGCCCTCGTCGAGTTCGCCCGCTCCGTCGACGCGACCCAGCTCGTCCTCGGCGTCAGCCGCCGCAGCCGGCTCGCCGCCGCGCTCACCGGCCCCGGCATCGGCGCCACGGTCATCCGCGAATCGGGGCGGATCGACGTGCACATCGTCAACCACGCCTCGGCCGGCCGCTCCCCCGCGCTCCCCCGGCTCGGCGGAGCGCTGACCCTCAAGCGGCGGGTGCTCGGCCTGCTGCTCGCCCTCGTCGGCGGGCCGCTGCTGACCTGGCTGCTCGCCTCCTTCCGCAGCGACGAGTCGATCACCAGCGACGTCCTCGCCTACCAGGTGCTCGTCGTCCTCGTCGCGCTCGTCGGCGGCATCGGCCCGGCGCTCTTCGCCGCCGTGCTCTCCGGACTCACCCTCGACTTCTTCTTCGTCGACCCGCTCTACACGGTCACGGTCGACGAGCCGCTGCACGCGCTCGCCCTCGCGCTCTACATCGCCAACGCGGTCCTCGTCAGCGCCGTCGTCGACCGCGCCGCCCGCCGCGCCCGCTCCGCCCGCCGCGCCGGCGCCGAGGCCGAGCTGCTCGCCACCATCGCCGGCGGGGTCATCCGCGGGCAGGACGCCCTGCAGGCGATCCTCGAGCGCGCCCGCGAGGCCTTCGGGCTCACCGGCGTCCGGCTGATGCGCGGCTCCGAGCGCCTGGGCTCCGACGGCGAGCCCGGCGGGCAGCACGAGACCATCCCCGTCGGCGGCACCGCCGTCCTCGAGCTGCACGGCCGCTCCGTCGGAGCCGGCGAGCGCCGCCTCCTCTCCGTCGTCGCCGCGCAGCTCGACGCCGCCCTGCAGCACCAGGCCCTCAGCGAGACGGCCAGCGGACTCGCCCCCCTGGCCGAGACCGACCGGGTGCGCAGCGCCCTGCTCTCCGCCGTCAGCCACGACCTGCGCCGCCCGCTCGCCGCCGCCACCGCCGCGATCAGCGGACTGCGCTCCACCGACGTCGCCTGGAGCGCCGCCGACCGCGCGGAGCTGCTCGCCACCGCGGACGAGAGCCTGGCCACCCTCGCCGACCTCGTCACGAACCTCCTCGACGTCACGCGCCTGCAGGCCGGGGTCCTCGCGGTCTCGCTCGCCCCCGTCGACCCCTCCGATGTGATCCTCCCGGCGATCGACGAGCTCGGCCTCGGCCCGGCGGAGCTCGACCTCGATCTCGACCTCGACCTGCCGCCGGCGCTCGCCGACGCGGGGCTGCTCCAGCGCGTGGTGGTGAACCTGCTCGCCAACGCGGCCCGCCACTCCCCGCCCGACCGGCGCGTGCGGATCTCGACCAGCGGCTTCGCCGGGACCCTGCAGATCCGCGTCGCCGACCACGGACCGGGCATCGCCCCCGAGCGCCGCGCCGACGTCTTCGTCCCCTTCCAGCGCCTCGGCGACACCGACAACACCACGGGTCTCGGCCTCGGCCTCGCCCTGTCCAAGGGCTTCACGGAGGGGATGGGCGGCACGCTCGACACCGAGGACACCCCGGGCGGCGGGCTGACGATGGTGATCACCCTGCCGCTCGCCGCGAGCGCGCCGAGCGCGACCGAGGAGGTCGCCCGGTGAAGATCCTCCTCGCCGACGACGACGCGCAGCTGCTGCGCGCCCTCCGGGTCACCCTCGGCGCCCGCGGCTACGAGGTCGTCACCGCCGGCAGCGGCACCGCGGCGCTGAACCTCGCCGTCGAGCACCGTCCCGACCTCGTCGTCCTCGATCTCGGCCTGCCCGAGCTCGACGGCCTCGACGTGATCCACGGGCTGCGCGGCTGGAGCACCGCGCCGATCCTCGTCGTCTCCGGCCGCACGGGCTCCGCCGACACCGTCGACGCCCTCGACGCCGGCGCCGACGACTACGTCACCAAGCCCTTCGCGATGGACGAGCTGCTCGCCCGCATCCGCGCCCTGACCCGGCGCCTGAGCGCCCACGAGAGCGAGTCGCTGATCGGCGTCGGCGACCACGTCGTCGACCTCACCGCCAAGGCCGTCACCCGGCGCACGGGCGACGGCGGCGTCGCCGTCCGCCTCACCCCCACCGAGTGGCGGGTGCTCGAGCTGCTCGTCCGCAACCCCGGCCGGCTCGTCACCCGCCAGACGCTGCTGAACGACATCTGGGGCCCGAGCCACGCCGCCGACACCGGCTACCTCCGCCTCTACATCGCCCAGCTGCGGAAGAAGCTCGAACCCGAGCCGGCCCGCCCGCGGCACCTGCTCACGGAGTCGGGGATGGGCTACCGCTTCGTCCCCGGCGACGCCCCGGGGCCCGGCTGAGCGCAGCGTCGGCCGAGCAGGTGGAGCGTCAGCCGATCGGACGGGGCGCGACGCCGACGCGGACCGCCCCGCCCGAGGCGCGCCGCATCCCCTCGTCCAGATCCGCCAGGGCCACCGTCTCGCCGACGAGACCGGCGAACGGCCATGCCTGCCAGCGATCGACGAGGTACGCCGACGCCGCCGCGAGGTGCTCCGGCGCGTAGTTGTGCACGCCCCGCACGGTCAGCAGCCCGCGCACCACGCGCTCCGGATCCAGCGGCACCGGCTCGGTCGGGAACACGCTGCCGACCAGCACGACCACGCCGCCGACCGCCGCGCGCGCGAGCGCCGATCCGACGGCCGCCCGCGCGCCGGACGCCTCGAGCACCACGTCGAACTCCCCGCCCTCCTCCTCCGGCCGCCTCGCACGGGCACCGAAGCGCTCGGCCAGCGCGCGCCGCGCCGGATCCGGCTCGACGAGCGTCACGACCGCCCCGCGATCCGTCGCCATCGCCGCCGCGGTCAGCCCGATCAGCCCCGCGCCGCTGATCAGCACGTCGGCGCCGGCCAGCGGCCGCACCGCCTCGGCGGCGGCGAGCGCGGCCCACGCGGTGGCGGTGCCGCAGGACGCGGGCGCCAGGACGGCCGCCGGCACGTCCTCGGGCACCCGGATGATCGGCGTGCCGGCGACGACGTGCGCGTGGGTGGCGAAGCCGCCCGACAGCGCCCATGCGTCGCTCATCCGCTCGTGCCCGTACTTGCGCAGCGTCCGGCACTTCTGCGGCAAGCCGCCCGAACAGCGGTCGCAGGAGCCGCAGCTCGCGGCGATCGACCACAGCACTCGGTCGCCGACGGCGAGGAGCGAGCCGTCGAGCGCGCGGGGCCCGCCCGTCCCCAGCTCGACGACGCGGCCCAGCTGCTCGTGCCCGAGGACCAGCGGCGCCGGAGCACTGCGGTCGCCGTGCACGGTGTGCACGTCCGAGCCGCAGATCGTCGCCAGCTCGATCTCGACCAGCACGTCGCCCGGACCGAGCCGGACCGTGACGAACGCGACCGCCTCGTGCGCGCGGTCCGGCGCCAGCCAGACCATCGCGGTGGCCGAGGGCCGCAGCTCGACGCGCCGCGACTCCGGATCGATGCGCGGCGCCGCGATCGCCGTCCTCATCGCAGCGACAGCGTGCGGAGCGCCGTGACGTCCTCGATCACCGCGTGCGCGCCGGCCGCGCTCAGGCGGTCGCGGTCGTGCGCGCCGCTCAGCACGCCGACGACGAGCCCGGCTCCCGCGCGCAGGCCCGAGAGGACGTCGCTGGCCGTGTCGCCGACCACGGCGACGGCGCTCATCGCGCTCACCTCCGCGCGCAGGGCGGCGGTCAGGACGAGATCCGGCGCGGGGCGGCCGCGGCCGGCGTCGGCGGGCGAGAGCGCGATCCCGACGAGATCGCGCCAGCCGAGCGCGTCGAGGATCGCGTCGCGGGTGACCGGGGCGAAGCCCGTGGTCAGCGCCACGGCGACCCCGGCGTCGCGGAGCTCCTGCAGCAGCTCCTCGGCGCCGGCGATCGGCGCGGCGGCGCCCTCCAGGATCAGCTCGGCGTAGGCGTCCTCGAACGCGGCGGTGGCCCGCTCCGCCGCGGCGACGTCACCCCCGGCGAGGTGCGTGAACACGTCGATCTTCGACTGCCCCATCGTCTCGCGCACGTAGCCGAGCGCCTCGGGCCACGGCAGGCGGTCGGCGACGCCCGTGCGCTCGGCGGCGCGCTGGAACGCCTGCTCGACGACGCCGTCGTCCGTGACGGTCGTGCCCGCCATGTCGAGCACGACGAGCTCGACGCCGGCCAGAGCCGGACCGAGACCGGCCGGACCGAATGCAGCGGTGCCGAGGGGAGCGGGAGCGGGAGCGGGGATCGTGCTGGTCATCAGCGGCCTTCCGAGGAGACGAGGAGGGATGCGGTGCGCTCGAAGCGCTCCGCGAGCGTGGTCTCGGCGAGACCCAGCCCGGTGGTCATGCCGATGCCCGTGGTGACGGTGCGCACGAGGACGCCCGGGATCGGCTCGGCGACGAGGAACTCGTCGCGCCCGCTGGCGTAGACGCCCTGCCAGCGCTCCAGCACCCGCGGCGCCGCCCCGAACAGGCGAGCGGTCGCCTCGAGCAGGAGCTCCGCGGTCGCCTCGGACTGGAACGGCTCGGGAGTGATCGAGCGGTGGTGGGAGTCGCCGACGACGACGCTCCCGTCGGGCAGCTGCGTGTACATCTGGTTCAGGTCGATCGCGGCGAGGTCCGGCCGGTCGGCGTGCAGCCGGGCCCGCACCGCCGCCGCCTCCGGCAGACGCGCGAAGCCGCTGTAGCGCACGAGCGACCAGCCCGTCAGCAGCGGCGCGGCCAGCGCGGCGCGCAGCGGCAGCTGCACGCGCAGCATGTCGAGGGAGCAGCGCACCACCTCGTGGGCCTCCGCGAGCTCGGGCAGCAGCTGGTCGAGGTCGTGGTTCACCGCGACGACGATCGTGTCGGCGAGGATCGCGCCCCGGCTGGTCTCCACGACGCCCTCGGCGACGCGGCCGACCGCCGTGCGCATCCGGAACTCGACACCCCGCTCAGCCAGGTGCCGGACGATCGCGGCCGCCGCCGTCCGCGGATCCGCCTGCAGGTCGTAGGGCAGCACCGCTCCCCCGACGACGACCGCCGGATCGACCGGCGTCACCGCCGCGATCTCCCGCGCATCGAGCAGCTCGATCTCGGGGCCGTCGCCGAAGCCGAACGGCTCCTGCGCGGCCGCCGCCTCGAGGAGGGCGAGCTCGTCCGCGTGCCGCGCCACGATGTGCGTGCCGCGGCGGCCGAGCGCGACGCCGGCGTCCCGCGAGAGCCGCAGCCACGCCTCCCGGGCCGCGAGCCCGTAGCGCAGCGCCTCGCCCGACTGCGGCGTGAAGCAGAGGTGGCCGAAGTTGCGCACGGTCGAGCCCATCGGCGCGGCGGTGCGGTCCAGGACCACGACGCGCAGTCCGCGGCGCACGGCGGCGTACGCGGCACCGAGGCCGACGATCCCGGAGCCGACGACGGCGACGTCGTACCGGGCGCTCATCGGAGCACCTTCCGCAGCCACATCGCGAGCCCCTCCACGACGAGCACGGTCACCAGGATCATCAGGACGATCGCGGTCACGGTCGCGTAGTTCGAGCCCTGCGCCGCGTTCAGCAGGTAGTAGCCGATCCCGCCGCCGCCGACGATGCCCAGCAGGGTCGCCGCGCGGATGTTGGTGTCGAGCAGGTAGAAGGTGTGGCCGAGCATCGCGCGCGCCCCCTGGGGAAGAGTGGCTCCGGCGTACACCTGGAGCCGGGTGGCGCCGGTCGCGACGAGGGCGCGCTCCGGTCCGGAGTCGACCTCCTCGAGCGAGTCGGCGATGAGCTTGCCGAGCAGCCCCACCCCGCCGACCGCCAGCGCGATCGTGCCGGCCTGGGTGCCCAGCCCCGACACGACGATGAGCAGGATGGCGAGGATGAGCTCGGGGACGCCGCGCACCGCGACCAGCAGCAGCCGGAAGCCGCCGCGGGCGGTGCGGGTCGGGGCGACGTTGCGCGCCGCGAGCGAGCCGACGACGACGGAGACGACGACGGTGAGCAGCGCCGCGGCGAGCGCGATGGCGACGGTCTCGCGCATCGCCTCGACCATCGTGCCGGTGTCGTAGCTGCCGAACGACGGCGGCCAGAACTGCGCGGCGACGGCGGGGACGCGGCCCCAGAAGGTCAGCGCGTCGCTCCAGGTGATGTCGCTGACGACGACGCCCGCGACGATCACGACCGCCGTGACGGCACCGGCGAGCGCGTTCCGCACCCGGGTCGGCGTCCACGGCCGGCGCAGGGCCGACTCCGGCGTCCACCGCGGTCCGCCACCCGCCGGCCGCCGCACGGTGCCTGCGCGGTCGCCGCGCACCCGGCGGACGAGAGCGGCGACCGGCCCGGAGCCGGAGGCGTCCCGCCCGAGCATCGCCGTGCGCACCGAGCTCGAGACGATCTCCATCGCCACGCAGAGCGCGAAGATCACCAGCGCGATGCCGATGCCCCGCCCGTACTGCAGCGACTTGAACGCGTAGGACATCTCCAGGCCCAGGCCCGCGACACCGACGTAGCCGAGGATCACGGAGCCGCGCAGGTTGATGTCGTTGCGGTGCAGCACCGTCGCGACCCAGGAGGGCAGCACCTGCGGCAGCACGCCCGAGGTGAACTCCTGCAGCCGCGTGCCGCCCGCGGCGCGGATCGCCAGGCGCGGCCCCTCGTCGATCTGCTCGATCGCGTCGGCGAAGAGCTTCGAGATCATGCCGACCGAGTGCAGGCCGATCGCGAGGATGCCGGGCAGCGAGCCGAGCGAGAACATCAGCACGAAGACCATCGCGAGGACGACGTCCGGGATCGCGCGGGCCAGCACGCCGACGAAGCGCGCGACCGCCCGGGCCGCGTGTCCGGGCGTCGTGTTCGCCGCCGCGAGGTACGCCAGCGGCACCGAGAGCACCGCCGCGAGCAGCGTCCCCGTGAGGACGAGCCCGAGGGTCTGCGCGGTCAGCGCGAGCAGCTCGGCCGGCTCGGGGAAGCTGATCGCGCCGACCCGGCCGAGGAAGCGCTCGGCGTTCGAGAGCGACTGCAGCATCCGCGGCACCGAGACGTCGATCTCGATCAGCGCGGCGACCGCGAGCCCCGCGAGGGCGAGCAGGGTCAGGACGGCGGCGATCCGCTCCGGGGAGCGCCGCGGCCTCGGAGCGCGCGCGGCGACCGCCGGGTCCGGGCGGCGCTCGGTGCGCGGCGGCAGGACGGCCGTCATCGGGTGCGCTCCGGGGTGAGCAGCTCGTTCTGCACGGCCTCGAGCTCCGAGGTCGTGGTCGCGACCCGGCCGTAGATCTCCATGACCTCGGCCTTGGAGAGCCCCGCCGCCGGGGTGTCCAGCACGACGGAGCCGTGCCGCAGCCCGACGATCCGGTCGGCCCACGAGATGGCGAGGTCCACCTGGTGCAGGCTGCACAGCACGGTGAGCCCCTCCTCCGCCGCGATCTCGCGGATCAGCGCCATGACCTGGTCGCTCGACTCCGGGTCGAGGGAGGCGACGGGCTCGTCCGCCAGCAGGATCGAGGGGTTCTGCATCAGGGCGCGCGCGATCGCGACGCGCTGCTGCTGCCCGCCCGAGAGCGTGTCGGCGCGCTGGTAGGCGCGCTCGAGCAGGCCGACCCGCTCGAGGTGCTGCAGCGCGCGCAGCTTCTTCGCCTTCGGGTAGCTCCACAGACCCAGGCGCGGGCCGCGCAGCTCCGCGAGCGCCCCGGTCAGCACGTTCTCGAGCACCGTCAGCGACGGCACGAGCTCGAACTGCTGGAAGATGAACCCCACCTTCCCGCGGAGGGTCCGCAGCCGTCCGCCGCGCAGCGCCGGCACGTCCTCGCCGAGCACGCGGACCGAGCCGGCGGTCGGCGCCTCGAGCGCGTCGACGTGGCGCAGCAGCGTGGACTTGCCCGACCCGGAGAGCCCGAGCAGGACGACGATCTCGCCGCGGCGGACGGTCAGCGACACCCCGTCGAGGGCGGTCGTCGAGCCGAACCGCTTGGTGAGGTCGGTGATCTCGACCACGGCGTCGGCCGCGGGAGTGGAGGATGTCGTCATCGGGGTCTCCGGATCGGGTCGGTCGGTTCAGCGCTCGGCCGCGGGGCGCCGGGTCAGGCCTGGCACTGCGTGGCGTCGGTCGCCTCGCAGATGTCGCGGATCTGGTCGTAGTACGCGTCGTCGACCGGCTTGGTCTCGTAGAAGACGCTGCGGAAGCCGTCGCTGTCGGCCGACTCGATGCCGGCGGCGATGATGTCGTCGACGGTGACCTCGGAGAGGATGTCCTTCAGCTGCTGCTTGAGGTCGTCCGGCAGGGTGTCGGACTCGACGATCGGGGCGCCGGGGACCATGGTCCGCTCGATCACGGTGACGGCGTCGGACTTCTCGACCTCGCTGTCCTCCGCGAAGCCGGCTTCGCACTCGACGTTCTCGCCGACCTTCCGCACCGAGACGTCGTGCTTGCCCGCGAAGACCGGGGTGATGTCGGTCTCCGGGTCCGGACCCGCCTCGAGCAGGTTGTAGCTCGGGAAGAGGTAGCCCGAGGTGGAGGACGGGTCGACGAAGCAGACCTTCCTGCCCTTCATGTCCGCGATCGAGGCGATGTCGCTGCCGTTCGGGACGATGGCCTCGGAGTAGTAGCCGGGCTCCTGCCCCTCCGCGGTCACGATCGAGGAGATCGGAGTGAGCTCCGCGCCGTTGTTCGTGGCGGTGACGTAGGTGAAGCCGGAGAAGCTGGCGACGTCGATCTGGCCGGCGATGGCCGCCTCGATCAGCGCCGCGTAGTCGGTCGACTCGTGGTACTCCACGGTCTTGCCGGTCTCCTGCGCGATGTAGTCCATCAGCGGCTGGTAGTTGGTCTCGGTGTCGACGGAGTCGGGGACGACGCCGAAGACGAGGGTGCTCGAGTCGACGGCGAAGCCGGCCTCGGCGCCGCCGGCGTCGGTCGAGCCGGCCGACGCGGTGCCGGAGCAGCCGGCCAGGAGCGCGAGGGCGCCGGCGGCGGCCAGCGCGGTGAGGGCCGAGCGGGAGAAGGAGGTCAGGCGGGCGCGGGTCTGCATGATGGCCTTTCGGGCGAGGAGGGCGTCGAGGGGGACGACCAGAACTCTGCCCCACCCAGTGCCTACGTATGTACCTATCTCGCCACTGTTCACGACGTGTTCACCGATCTCCCTCCCGCACCGACCGCGACAACCGGACCGCCGGCGGCGCCGCATGTCCTCCCGCTCAGAAACACCTCCTCCGCCCAGTAAGGTGCCTACGTGGCTGATGTGATGTACAAGGCGATCGCCGACGACCTGCGTCAGTCGATCGCGAGCGGACACCTGGCCCCGGGCGACGAGGTCCCGACCGAGGGCGAGCTCGCCGCGAAGTGGAAGACCTCGCGCGGCCCGATCCGGAACGCCCTGGCGGCGCTGCGCAGCGAGGGCCTGATCGAGACCACCCGCGGGCGCCCGAGCCGCGTCATCGAGCGCAAGGCCCAGCAGGCCGTCGACGTCTCGATCCCCTTCACCCGCTGGGCGCGGACGATGGGCGCGCGCCCCGGGGCGCTCACCCAGGAGGTGTCGCTCCGGCGCTCGGACGCCGACCAGGCCGCCCTGCTCGGCATCGAGCCGGGCGAGCTCGTCGTCGACGTCCTCCGGCTGCGCTCCCTGGACGATCGGCCGACGATGCTCGAGCGCCTGACCTTCATCGAGCCGGCCGGCCGCAACCTCTTCGACGTCGACCTCGACACGGTGTCCATCACCGAGTTCCTCGACTCCCGCGGCTGGAAGTCGGCCGAGGTCGACCACGAGATCGACGCGGTGGCGGCGGACGAGACCGACGCGCAGCTGCTCGAGCTCGCGCCCGGCTCCCCCGTGCTCCGCCTGCACCGGATCACCCGGGACGCCGACGGCCGCACCTTCGAGGCCTCGGACGACCGCTACCGCAGCGACATCGTCCGTTTCACCGTCTCGGCGACCGGCCGGCGCCGCGACGGCGGCCACTTCATCCGCCCCGTCGGGCTCTGACCCGCCGCACCGACCCGCCGCACCGACCCCGACGCCCGGACGCCCGCGCTCCTCACATCGAGAGCAGCACGATCCCGCCCGCCACCACCAGCGACGCCGCGATCCGGCGCACCGCCGAGCCCTCGCGGAGCACCAGGGCGCCGAACAGCGACACCAGGACCACGCTCATCTCGCGCATCGGCGCGACCAGCGCGACCGGCGCGAGCGTCACCGCCTGCAGCACCAGGATGTAGGAGAGCGGCGAGAGCACCCCGAAGGCCAGCACCCGCGGCCAGTGCTGCCGGAGGACGGGCAGCAGCTCCGCCCGCCGCCTGCGCAGCGGCACCAGGTAGACGACGATCTCGACCATCGTGCAGCCGACCATGAACGCCACCGGCGACAGCCCCCAGGTCCGCAGGGCGTGCGCGTCCCAGATCGTGTAGACCGCGATCGCGACGCCGGTGAGGACCCCGAAGAGGATGCCCGGATCCGCGAGCCGGCGCCCCGAGGGAGCGAGCTCGCGCGGCCGATCGATCAGCCCGGTCGCGATCACCCCGGTCACGACGACGGCCACGCCGAGCACCGCGATCGGCGAGATCCGCTCGCCGAGCAGCAGCACCGCGAGCCCCGCGCTCAGCGCCGGTCCCGTCCCCCGCGCGGTCGCGTAGACCGTCGACAGCCGCCCGCGCGCGTAGCCCTGCTGCAGCACCACCATGTACCCGACGTGCAGCAGCCCCGAGACGCCCGCTCCGATCAGGAGACCGCGCGGCAGGTCCCCGCCCGAGCCGAGCCCGCCGGTGAGGGGCACGATCGGCGCCCAGACGAGCGTGCTCGCCACCGCTCCCCACCAGAGGAAGGGCAGCCCGATGCCGCTGACGCGGTGCGCGATCACGTTCCACGCCGCGTGGCAGAGCGCCGCGGTCAGGACGAGGGCGAGGACGAAGGCAGACATGTTCGGACCCTTCCGCGCGCGCCGACGCGCGCCGCAGCGGTCCTCCAGGCTTCTGTCCCTTGAGATGACGGACTCCGATGGCGGAGGTCCGTGGCGCCGCTCGAACCAGCCGGACGACGTGTCGTCCCGGAACCCTAGGCGCTATCGGGACGACGGTACCGCACGCGCGGCGGCCGTCCGCGACCCCCGCGCAACCGTTCACCCGCCCCTGTCCGAGGCCGGCCCGCCCGTCCGGGCCCGGATGAACAGCCGCTGAACGTGTCTGCATATGTTTCTTCTCGGCTTCCTGATGGGTAGATATCTCGGCAGTCTGGCGGCGCGCGGTCGCCTCGGCGCTCCGCCTCGAACCTCTGCCCGCGCATCTCCGCCCGCCACACCCCTCTGGAGTCGACGATGTCCCTGCCCCTCCGCGCCCTCGGCGCCGCCTGCGTCTCGGCGGTGATCGGCGGCCTCCTGCTCGCAGCGCCGTCCGCCACCGCCGCCGCCACCGCGTACGACGGCCTGCCCTCCGGCACCCGCACCGCGAAGACCCTCGTCGTCGGCATCGACGGCGCGTCCTTCGACCAGCTCGACGCGGCCGACATGCCCGCGCTCGACTCGCTCCGCGCCGAGGGCCTCACCTCGACCGCGAACCTCTATGCCGCACCGATGTCGGGCACCGTCTCCGGCCCCGGCTGGTCGACCATCGCCACCGGCGCCTGGCCCGACAAGCACGGCGTCGTGCACAACGCGTTCACCGCGCCGCGCTTCGGGCAGTACCCGGACTACCTCAGCCGCATCGAAGC
The DNA here is from genome assembly GCF_013205055.1 of Rathayibacter sp. VKM Ac-2856. Classification (GTDB taxonomy): domain Bacteria; phylum Actinomycetota; class Actinomycetes; order Actinomycetales; family Microbacteriaceae; genus Rathayibacter. The sequence continues at coordinate 63,346 of NZ_JABMLF010000001.1, read as the reverse complement.
CGCCGACCCGTCCCGCTCGAGCCTCGTCGTCGCGACCTGGTCGCCCGTCGCCGAGACGATCTTCGGCCCGGCCGTCGACGTCCGCCGGACGGGCGGCGGCGACGCGCAGACCACCGCCACCGCCGTCGACTACCTGGCGAACGGGAACCCCGACAACACCTTCGTCCACCTCGACGAGGTCGACGGCGCCGGGCACTCGGTCGGCACGAACGGAGCGGCCTACGCCGAGGCCCTGGCCCGCGCCGACTCCCAGCTCGGCGAGATGATCGCCGCCGTCCGCGCCCGCCCGAGCTACGCGAGCGAGCAGTGGACGATCCTCGTCACCGCGGACCACGGCCACACCCCCACCGGCGGCCACGGCGGCAACACCCTCGCCGAGAGGAAGGTCTTCGTCATCGCGTCCGGCCCCGGCATCGCTGCGGGCTCCGTGCGGAACGACGTGAAGATCGTCGACATCGCCCCCAGCGTCCTCGCCGTCAACGGCCTCGCGAACGACCCCGCCTGGACGCTCGACGGGATCGCCCTCGGCGCGCCCTCGACCGACGCCTTCGACACCCTGCGCCCCGCCCTGCAGCCGCGCTTGGACGAGACCCGCCCGGCCGCGGGCCTGCTCGGCTGGACCCGCACCGCACCCGAGGGCTGGCGGATCGACGACTCGGCGATGCCGGCCGGCGGCGTCCGGGAGTGGTCCGGCTGGTCCTTCGCCACCGACTCCTTCTTCACCGCCGTCGAGCCCGGGCAGAAGCGCGAGACCAACGTCCGCGCCCGCGACGTCTTCGCCGTGGCGGACTCCGACGAGTGGGACGACAAGTCCCACGCGGCCGGCCAGTTCGACTCCACCCTGATCAGCCCGGCCTATCCGCTGAACGGCAGCGCCACCGCGACCCTCTCCTACGCCACCGACTACGTCATCGACGGCCCGCAGAGCGCCGTGGTCTCCGTCTCCTTCGACGGAGCCGCCCCCGTCGCCGTGAAGAGCTACACCGCGAACACCAACGCGAACGAGTCGCTCCGGATCGACGTTCCGGCCGGCGCCCGCACCGCCAAGTTCCGCTTCCGCTACACCGGCCAGAACAGCGCCTTCTGGACCCTCGACCAGGTCGCCCTCAGCCAGACCGCCGCCCCCGCGGTCGCCGTCACGGCCACCGCCGCCACCCGCTGCCTCGGCGGCAAGGCCGTCGTCACCGTCCAGGCCCGCAACGCCGACGCGGTCCCCGTCGCATTGACCGCCGGCTCGGCCTTCGGCACGAAGACCTTCGCCCCCCTCGCCCCCGGCCGCACCGCCTCGCACGCCTTCAGCACCCGCGCCGTCTCGATCCCCGCCGGAGCGGTCGAGGTCGTCGCCACCGCCACGATCGACGGCGCCCCCGCGACGACGACCGTCCGCGCCGCCTACCCCGCCACCAGCTGCGGCTGACCCTCCGCACCCGCACCCGTCATCCGACCCGTCCCGACAGAGGAGAACCCGCCATGAGAACACCCGCCTCACCGCCCGCTGCGCGGCCGCCGCCGCAGGAGCCCTCCTGCTGACCGCCGTCGCCTCCGCCGCCGTCGCCGACGACGCGATCGTGCCGGTGGTCGTGGTGCTGATCGTGGTGATCTCTGTCGCTCCGGGGAGGGGAAGGAGCGCTGTGGCGGCGGCGGTCGCGGTGCCGGCGAACAGGGCGAGGGCTGTGGTTCCTCCGCCGAGCCACCACCGGCGGGATCGTGTGGCGGGACGCCCCCTCGGGTGGCACGCGGTGCTTCGGAGGGGCGGACCGTGACGGCATGACGAACACGGCAGTGTGGTCCTCGGTCTCGGGCGACGGCGATCCGCTCGTCGCTCTGCATCCAGGTGGCACCGATTCGCGGGCGATGGAGCCACTGCTCGCTGAGTTTCGCGACTACCGCCGGATCCTGATCGACCGCCCCGGCCACGGAAGGTGCACCGATTCGGCTGGGCCCTGGAGTTTCGAGGAGATGGCCGACGTCGTCGCCGGGGTGCTCGACGAGCTGCGCGTCGACTCCGCTCACGTAGTCGGCTGGAGCGACGGTGCGATCGTCGGGCTGCAGTTGGCGTTGCGGCGGCCGGAGCTGGTGCGGAGCCTGGTGGTCGGCGCCGGGGTGTTCCATCACGAGGGCTGGCGGGACGGGGTCCTCGGCGGCGAGCCGCCGGACTTCATGCGCGACGCCTACACGGAGCTCTCACCCGATGGACGCGATCACTGGCCGGTAGTAGTGGCGAAGTCGGCTGCCCTGCACGAGGTGGCCCCGCAGCTGAGCATCGCGGACCTGTCGCGGCTAGCGATGCCGGCGCTCGTCGTGGCCGGCGATGACGACGAGGTGCGTGTCGAGCACCTCGTCGAGATGTTCGAGGCGCTTCCCGACGGCGAGTTCGCGATCCTCCCGCGCGCGACCCACGGGGCACTGGTCGAGAAGCCGGACCTGCTCGCGCGGCTGATCCGCGATCTGCACCGCCCCGCCGGGAACGGCCTCGCACCGATCCGACGGGCCTGACCCGCACACGATCCGTTGTGCGTGCGAAATCCGGGTCGTGGGGTGTCGGTCCTTGCGCCGGAGTGTTCCGATTGCGGATGGACGACCGGGCACCGAGCCGGGTCATCCCGCTTGGCGACCCGGCTGCAGAGCGGCTCAGCTGTTGCGGGCGATGTAGTCATGGATCGCGGCGAGACGGTCCTGGTTCTTCGCCTTCAGTTCGTCCAGGGCGTCCTGGCTCGCGGCGATCAGTGACGCCTGGTACGACGCCTCGAGGTCGCCCAGCGTCTGTGTCAGGCCCGTCGCGATGTTGCAGCGCGCTTCGGTCGTCGCGATACGGATCTCCTTCGTCTTGTCTGCCGACGTTCCGTCCATTCTCGATGCGAGTTCGTTGGCCTCGGCCGAGCTCCAGTCGCCCGATCCGGTGCGGGGCTCCAGCACTTCCTCTCGCAGGCACTGTCACCACTCCTCGCAGGCTTGCTGCCAGGCCGGGTCAGCGGAGGCCGCGTTGTACGCCAGGGTCTGGATCTGCGGCCGCTTCAAATGGTTGAAGGATCTGTACCTTCGGCAGGCCGTGGCGCGGTGGTACCCGTTGGCTGCTCCTTACTCCAAGCGGTCGCCCTGCTCGCTACGTCGGCAACCGCGCGCAACATGCTGGCAGGGTCTCCGGATCGAGCCGGGTCACCCACCTCGTGGACGACTGCTACTACGTCGGCATCTGTGAGATGAGCAAGCCATCTGCCGACGATTTCTCTTGATGCGGAGCTGCGGGGCGCGGCGAGCACGTCGACGAGGTTTTCTCGCGCGCCTCGAGCTTGGAGTCGCAGGCTTCCGCGCTCGAACGAGCTGAGGCTCCTTGCTGTTTGGAGAGCGGCTTGCGCGTTCTCGTGTCCGACGGAGATGTCGATCGTTCCTGGGAGGGATGTCACGCCTGACATGCCGGTGATCAGGATGGGGAGAGCTTCTCTCCGCACCCAGTCGAACATGTCGTTGAGTTCATGAATCAGCACGCGCCATTGGCCGTTGTGGGGCCGTCGGACGGAGATGTCGGGGTAGATCGCGATCGGGACCTGTATGCCAGCGGCGCTACGGGCGATGACGTCACCCACTCGCGCAGGGGTGCCCGCTGGCGGCGGGGGTGCCAGCTCGACTCCGCGCGAATCTCCTTCTACGTGGACGGGTCCTACGCGTGTGACTGCTGTCGAGGGCGCGCGGTGTTTCGCGCGGTTCGTGTGCTCGGCAAGAAGCTTCATCGGGTGAGTCAATGGGTCAACATGCCAGTACGGCTGTAGACGACGGATGCGGCTCACGAGTTCTTGTCCGTTTTGCAGCGGCCTGATTTTTCTCCGGGCGCCGTTGTCGAGCCAGGCGGCGAAGTCTGCAGCTTGGACGCTAGCGGGCATTTCGATCCGCCTCGCGTCTAGCCCCGCCTCGTCGAGCGTCGTCCCCAGCTCGTACTCGACTTGCGCAAACAGGGTGTGCTCGATCGCAGCTCGGAGCTGCGTGGCGCCGTCCGCGAATAACCGCGGTACTGCCGGCGGGAGCGGATGCACGCCCGCAATGACCGCGTACGAGTACTGGCCGCGGGTGCCGTTGACGAAGTCGAACACACCGCCTTCCTGGAAGTCGAACAGGATCGTGGCGAGCTGTTCGATGATGGAGTCGACGTGCGCGAGCGTGTAGACGACCTGCTCGTGATGCTCGGGCAGCCAGGTGTAGTCCGGGAAGGCGCTCACTGGACCGCCCAAACTGGGAACGGGTCTTCATGTACCTGCAGGCCTCTCACCCTGTGACTGTCGCATAGTCCCTGGCGCAGCACCGGTCGGTTTGTGCTGGGCTGGGCGAGAGGCCCAGGCGTTGCGAGGGTTCGACGACCGTGCTGCGGCCGCCGCCGACACGATTGGCCGCGAGGTCCAGGATCGCTACGGCGTCGACGTCAGTTCCCTTGTGGTCCAAGAGCGAGCGAAAGGCAGCCGAGGAGCGCACCGAGGCGTCACGGTTGGTAGCGCAAGGTGACAGGCTCCCTGACCGCGCCCAGGACGCTCCCGTCTCCGGCGAGACGGCGACCGACGTCGTCGCGCAGATCGAGGCGCAGGCACTCGCGTACGAGGCGGGCGCCAGCCGCGGCGGCGAGGACGGCAAGTCCCCTGACGAGCTGCGCGACCTGGCCACCGACGCGCGCACAGGCGCAGCTCCACCGGGACGCGGCGACCTGAACATCCGCGTCCAGACAGTCGAGCGAAGCGACCGCGGCTCGCGCCGACGCCACCAACAGCTACGACAGCTCAGAGCGGCGCAAAGTCTTCGGGGAGAGCCTGAGTGACAAGGGCATCAGCGCGGAGGACGTCAAGGCGCGCCTACGGGCCGACGTCGACCGGGCCCGGCCCGCCGCCGAAGTGCTCAATCCACCAAGTTGTGATTGTCAGGCCGATAATTCTCCGGTCACTGGGCACTGAGCTGAAGGATGCGTGCTCCGCACGAATGAGCTCGGCCGTTCGAGCTATTTGCCGCCGAGCTTTACCGAGAGCGTTTTCGACCACAGTGTGCAGCGACGGATCTCCAGCTCTAGCACCGGCGGTCATCCGTGCCGACTTGCACTCGATGAGAATAACCGCTGTTGGCGTCGTCCAGATCCAATCGACGCTTTTCTGACCTCGCACGTATTCAATTTCAGGTTGCAGGGCTGAGCCTGCCACGAGTCCAAGTTGCTTTCCTACATATGCCTCGTGCCGATGGCCTAGCTCTGTCGAGAAACCGTGTCCCCACGACCTAATCCCGCGATAGTATAGATTTATCGGGTGGAAAACTTGAGGAACAAGCATGCTCTGGGGGGGGGGGGGCCAGATTCCCCCTTCTCCTAGGTCGACAAATGGGCGTGAATACAAAGGGTTGTAGGAGTAGCGTTGTGCATAGGTAGGCAGTGCTGGGATCTCATCCTATTCCGCGCGAGCGTCATTCATCGTCGTGGTCAGAATCGCCGCCATCTTCGCCAAGTGTTCTCTGGGAAGCAGCCTACGATAGACTTCCTCTAGGTTCACGTGATCTAGCAATCCTAAATCGAGATGACCTTCGTTCTGAACAACCCATGTATGCAGAACCATTGTCGCCCGAACGGCGTGGTGTAGTTCCATACCAAGGAGCGAAGACCAGTCGAAGGGGGTACCGAGGTCCGCGTCGCTGAACAGGGCATGTACGCGAGATAGCTCTTCGTACTGTGACTGCTGGTAGTGAAACTGTTCATACATCACAGGAGTCAGAATTGTCTCGACGCTTCCACCATCACGCCCTGAGTGGCTCAGATTGGAAAGGGTATAGAGTCGATTCAGCGAGGATTCAGTAACGGCTGCAGTCCGATACTCATTACCGTAGATGATCGAATCTCTGGCCATGGCTGAGACTGCCCAAGGTGACCGCTGACGCATATCGCCGTAACCGGTACCTCCCGCGGGGTCGAGCGCGGCAGAATGCCGGGCCAAAAGTGGTAGTAGCTCTGACGGTCGATATGCGCGAACCGCTTGGCGAAATGCGGAATACCTCGGCGAGGGGAAGTGAGACACGGTGCGACTGTATCGCGCACCTTGTATCGTCACGTCATCTCGAGAGATACACAATGGTCGGACGCTGACGACTGGCGAGGACACTGCTCGACAGCTGCTCGCCGGGAGCCGCAACGTTGATCGGCGACGGTGGCGGCAGCCTTGCTCCTCGAAGATGATTGCGAGAAGCGTGCCTTGCTAACGTTTACATCCCTTGAGTCATCACCGCCACGGATCTGACGGTTGGCATCTCGCGAACAGCAGCAAGCCCCTCCTCTGCTGAAGATGTATTCTTCGATAACCGTGATTATGTCAGTTGGCTCGCACCAGGGCTGGAGCGCGGGCGGTTGTCTGTTAGATCCTCGCGTAGATGGCGCGGCGCAGACAGGGTTGATCTCGTCGTCGACCGTCTCGGCCAGCGGGGCAATCCTGTCGGCCGGCTGTGGTGAAGCGGAGGGGCCCGATCAATGCAACGATCTTCTCTCTCGTTGCACCAGGCAAGAACTGTACGGTACAGTACACCCATGCCTTCTTCCCCGTCTTTGCGTCAAGCCCGGGCGCAGGCGGTGCTCGAGGCGACTATGACCGTGCTCATCGGGCAGGGCTACGCCACTCTCACGGTTGAGCGGGTAGCGGCGCAGGCGCACGCGTCGAAGGCGACCATCTACAAGTCGTGGCCGACCAAGACGGACCTGGTGTGCGCAGTCGCTGCCTTCGTGGACCTCGTCCCGATCCAGGATCCGCCCGTCGGCGTCGACTCGGCCGAGGCGCTCGTGGGTATCGCCGCGGCGGTCAGGTCGGTCACGCTCGGCGATAACGGGCGCCTGTTGCTGGCTCTGCACGAGGCGAGTCGAGTCGAGTCGAAGATCGCGGAAGCCGTGGATGAGTATCTCGTGCGCCCGCAGCAGGACGCGATCGCCGCAGCGCTTAGAACTTTGCAGGGCCGAGCGATTATCGCCGCAGACGCAGATGTTGCGCTTGCGAGCCGCGTGATCGCGTCGCTCATCATCGATCGTGCGCTGGTGAGCGGCGAGCCGTTGAGCGATGAGGAGCTGGACCGGATCGTGACGCAGTGGCTGGTACCTGCCCTGACGCCTCGTGTGCCGGGCGGTCGGACACTCGGTCCCACCGCCGGCCCCGGCTGATCCCGTCTCCAGCCTGCCTACTCGGGATCCCCGACACACCTTCCTTGCTCTTCTTCTGCCGCCTCCCGCTTCCGGCGGGACGCGGCCAGCCATCGTGCCCTCTCGGCGGCACAGAACGACCACCTCGGAGACCTCACATGTCCACGCCCTCTTCGACGCGCTCGAAAACGCGTCGCCCCCTGCGCGGGAACCCCGCACTGACCCTCGCCGCCGTGTGCTTCGGCCTCTTCATGGTCGGCCTCGACGGAACTGTGGTGTCGATCGCGAATCCCGCGATCGCCCAGTCCCTCGGCACGAATTTTGCCGAACTCCAGTGGATCACCAACAGCTACCTTCTCGGGCTCGCCGTGTTCCTGATCCTCGGCGGCAAGCTCGGCGACCGCTTCGGCCGCCGCCGGATGTACCTCATCGGCGTCGCCGCCTTCGCCATCACCTCCGTCGCTATCGGACTAGTCGGGACCACCGAGGGCGTGATCGCTTTCCGCGCGCTCCAGGGCCTCAGTGCCGCACTCCTGATGCCGCAGACTCTCGCCCTGCTGCGCGCCACCTTCCCGCCGGAGAAGTTCGGCATCGCGATCGGCATCTGGGGCGGGGTCTCCTCTGTCGCCATCGCCGCCGGCCCCATCCTCGGCGGGCTGCTGGTCGGAACCCTAGGATGGGAGTCCGTCTTCTTCATCAACGCGCCCATCGCCGTGATCGGGCTGGCCATCGGGGCAGTGGTCCTCAAGGAGAGCACCGCCCCGGGAAAGGCGCGTTTCGACATCGTCGGCATCGTGCTCCTCGCACTCGGCCTGCTCGCGGTCGTGTTGGCCGTCGTGCAGTCGGAGGGCTGGGGCTGGGCGAGCCCGTGGACGCTGGGAATCTTCGCCGCCGGGCTCCTGCTCATCGTCGCTTTCGTGCTCGTCGAGAACCGTGTTGCCTCACCGCTGCTGCCGATGTCACTCTTCCGCAACCCGACTATCACGGTCGGAGCTCTTGCGGTCGCGGCGAACTTCTTCGCGCTCTTCGGCGTGACGTTCTTCCTGTCGCTGTTCCTGCTCAATCTGCGGGGGGAGGAGGGGTTCGCAGCAGGCGTGATGCTCCTCCCCCTGAGCGGCGTCTCGATCATCGCCTCGCCGATCGGCGCCGCGCTGGTGAGCAGACTCGGCATCCGCGTGACGATGACCGTGGGGCTCGCGCTAGTCGGTGTATCGCTGTTCGGCCTCACCACCCTCTCGATCGACTCCCCGTACATCGGCATGGCGATCCCCTTCGTCGTCCTCGCCCTCGGCGTGGGCATGGTGATGACCTCCGGCGCTGAAGCGATCGTCGGCAGCGCGCCGATGAAGCTCGCCGGAGTCGCCGGCGGCCTCCAGGCCACAGCACTGCAGCTCGGCGGTGTCCTCGGTACCGCCGTGCTCGCCGCCGTCGTCTCCGCGGGAACCGCCACCCGGCTCGGCGATCTCTCCTTCGAGGGGTCTGAGGCGGTGGCGCAGGGAATCATCCCCGCCGGACTCGACGCGGTTAGCACCACGATCGCGCAGGACGCCTTCATCGGCGGACTGCACTCAGCCCTTGTCGTCGCTGGAGTCGTCGCGCTCGTCATCGCGGTGCTCGCCGCGGTCTTCGTCCGCCCGGTGCGGACGCACATGCCCGCCTCGACGGTGCTCGCGGAGACCGAATCGGGGCTCGCCGGCTCTGCCGTCCCCACCGCTGCCCACTGAGGTTCGCCGCCTCCCGGATCGGCGAGAGGGGCACCCTCCCGCCGATCCGGGCCAGGGCCGGCAGTGAGCGGATTCGACCCGGCGAAGACCGACAGAGAGGACCGACATGCCCGCCGGCACCAGCGCCGCAACGCGAGAGCGCCTCCTGAGCGCAGGTCTCGCAGAATTCTCCTCACACGGCCCCGCTGGTACTCGCGTCGATCGAGTGGCCGCATCAGCCGGCATCAGCAAGGAGCGCATCTACAGCCACTTCGGCAGCAAAGACGGCCTGCTCCTCGCTGTCTTCGAGCGGTTCGTCACGGGGCCACTCAGCGCGCTTCCCTTCGACCCTCTCGACCTCCCCGCATACGTGGGGACGTTGTTCGATCTCCTCGAGGAGCGTCCGGCGATCGCCCGGATGCTCATATGGTCCGGCGGTGGTGTCTCAGTGCCAGGAATGGACCTTCTCGGGACGTCGTCGACCCACCACGTTCGCCTCATCCGAAAGGCTCAGAAGGACGGTGACCTGAGCCACGAGCTCGATCCGCAGGAGATCCTGCTCGCCCTGCACGCGCTGCCCCTCGCGTGGCATGTGCACCCCGGCCTGCTCTCCTCCGGCTCAACCGGAATGAACCGCAGACGACGAAACGCCTCGGTCGAGGCCGCTCGCTGCTTGGCCTTCGAACTTCGCCATTCACGACCAGTAGAGGAAAGAAGACCCGCCTAGTGGGCAGCGCTCGAACTGCTCTTGCCGCACCGCGTCAACCGCAGGAACGAGAGGAGATGCTCCGACCTGCAAAGGAGCGTTCCGCGACTTCTGGGTCACGAGCCTCGGAGCTGTCGACTCGTGTGACGTCGGTAAGACGGTGAGGAGCCAGCGGACTCGTTTGAAGAGATGGATGCTCATAAGAGCTCTGACCTCGCCGCTGTTTCTGCGGAGCCGATGCGGCCCCCTCCGACCCGAACGGAGAGGACCGCAGCGCAGAGCCGGGCCGGACGATCCGATCGTCCGGCCCGGGAGCCTCATGCGGCAGGACTCAGAAGACCTGCCACTCCTTGATGCCGACGCTCCCCTTGCCGGAGACGGTGCCCCGCGGGGTGAGCAGAAGGCGCAGGCGTGTCGTTGTCACGGGCGCGAAGGTCACGGTGTTCCACCCGTTCGCCGCGGTCGAGAACGCGCTCGGCGACGGGACCGGTCTCCAGGCTGCGCCGTCCCAGTACTCGGCGGTCCAGGAGGCCGGGGTCGTGATCCCCGTGCCCGACGCGTCGAGGTTGTCGACGAAGTACGTCGCCAGGCGACGGACGGTCGTGGCCGCCGGCCAGGTGTACTGCACCGACTGGGCCGAGACCTGCGGCCAGGCCCCCCACGTCGTCGCATTGTCGTCGGGGACGACGTCGCGCGAGGTCGTCGGCTCGGATCCGTCGTTCAGGCCCATCACGCGGTTCCAGGCGGCGGTGAACGACGCGGTAGCGGTCGCTGCGGTTGCGAGGTTCTGGTCGCGCAGGATGCGCACGACCGGGGCGGCAGCACTCGTGTTCGGTACCGCGACCCGCACCGGGGAACGGCCGTCGCTGCGGACGGTGCCGACCGCGGCCCCGCCGTCGACCGTGACGGAGTAGCTCCCTGCGGGCAGGTTGACGAGGTCGATCAGCGGTGCGAAGCCCGCGCCGCGGGTGTTGCGCAGGGTGAGGCGGATGTCCGCTCCCGCCTGCTGGATCTCGGCCCGCGTGTAGGTGCCGCGCTCGATGCGGATGTCGAGCTTGCCGAGGGTGAAGAGGGTGATCCTGCGGCGGACGCCGTCCTTGGGCACGAGGACGACGCCGGTCGAGGTCGTCGTCATGTCCGCGCCGTAGGCGTAGGGCCCCACGATCGGGTCGTCGATCACCGTCGCCGTGGCCGAGCGCAGCCCGCCCCAGAAGCCGAGTGCGGCCTCTCCCGACCACGCCCACCAGCCGTCGAGGATCGGCATGAACCCGTACTCGTTGGTGCCCTTCTCGCTCTGGTAGATCCAGGACGCCGCGCCGATGTTGCCAGCGAGCGGACTGATCTGCCCGGAGTTGATGTTCGCCCAGCCGGAGAGGTAGGCGCCGTTGGTCGAGCGGACGGAATCGGCGAAGTCCCGGCCCGCGGGATCACCGTAGGTGAGCAGGTAGTCGTGCTGCTGCCAGGCGCCGAGTTGGCACTCGTAGCCGAGGTTCCACCACGACTCGCCCATGTGGCGGTTGTCGGAGCCGTAGAAGTACCAGAGCGGCTGCATGCCGCGGCAGGTGAGCGAGGCCTTCTGCACCTTGTCGGCGAGAGCCCGGTTCCCGTACTTCTTGGCGAGCGTGTACGACACCTCGAAGCCGGTCGTGTCGATGCTCATCTCGGAGCCGAACGGGTACTTCTCGGCGAAGAAGAAGTCGCGCTTCGGGAGCAGGAACCGCTCGAGGGAGTCGGCGTCGGCCGTCATCCCCTCGGCACGGAGCGCGTTCAGGATGTCGGGGTAGGTGTGCTCCCCCATCATCCCGTGCTTGATCGCGCCGTCTCCGATCGGGCTGGGGAGCGGGATCTTCGTGAACATGGCCTCGAGCGTCTTGAAGGTGAGCCTGAGGTAGTCGGTGGCGGAGCGCTTCGTCAGAGCCGGCGTGATCTGCGCGATGCGGTACATCGCATAGTAGGTGTTCGCGATGTGGACGTAGTTGTAGGTGCGCCAGACGCCCTGGTCGTTCGGGGTGCCGTCGCGGCCGTCGTACCAGCGGTACACCTGATAGGTCGGCTGACCGGACGAGTCCTTCCTCCCCTGCAGGTATCCGAGGATGAAGGTGTCGATGTAGGTGTCCACCGCCGCGATCTCGGCGGCGACGGGGGTGTCGATGTTCTTCTCCGCGAGGAAGACAGCGGGTGCGAGGCCGAGGTCGTCGGCGCCGCCCGCCATCCACTCCTTCCAGCCGCCGCCGGGGTAGTCGTCCCAGGTGACGAGCTTCTGGTTGCTCATGTCCCACTGGAGGAACGCGCCGTTGTAGCTGCGGGTGGTCTTCGCCTGCTGCTTGGTGGCGATGAAGTTCGCGTGCATCCCGATCAGCTTCTCGATCGGCTCGATGGCGTAGTACTGCAGGACGGAGGTCTTCGAGCCGCCGTACGTGACCGTGACGGTGCTCGCGCCGAGCTGCGGCAGGGAGACCTCGTACAGCGAGTAGCCGTTGCGGGTGCCCTTGGCGACGACGGAGACTCCGCGGCCGGACTGGCCGATGACGGAGGTGATCCCGGCCTTCGCCCGCACGGCGAGCGTCGCCTTGGTGTCCGTCGGCACGACCATCCCGGGCAGCGACACGACGTCGACGACCCCGGCGTCGAACAGCACGTCGCGGAGATCGGTCGCGTCCGCGGCCCAGCGGAAGGTGAAGCCGTAGGTCTTCTCCTGCCCGGGCGCGAGGGTCAGCGAGCTCGTCGGCAGGTAGGTGCCGGCCTGGTTCCGACGCTGCGGGACGGACGCCGCCGAGTGGAGGTAGAACTCGACGAGACCCTCCCAGGACGGGTCCTGCTCCGCGAACGGCCCCTCGCCGGGGCGGGCCTTGTTCTTGAACTCCAGCGACGTGCCGTCCTGCGGGACGAGCACGAGGGTCGATCCGTCGCCGTTGGGCCGCTGCCAGGTGATGTACGAGCCGTCGCGGCCGACGAAGGAGTGCCGGGCGACGTTCTTCTCGTAGATGCCCGTCTGGTTGCCGCCGTCCCACCAGGCGTTCATGAGGAAGGGGATGCCGACGTCGAGGAACTCGAGCGACTCGGTCGACGTGTTGCGCAGGGTCATGGTCCAGCTCACGCGGTCGCGCTGGGCGCCGGTCAGCTGGTAGCGCTGGGTGAGGGCGAAGTCGCGGATGCCGTTCGCATCGGCGGCGCGGCCGGAGTAGGCGACGGTGACGGTGTCGGCCGAGGTCGAGACCGTGCGGATGTCGTCCGAGCGGCCGGTGACCATCGCGGTCCCGCCCGTGGCCGCCCCCTTGCGGACCGAGAAGACGGCGTCGCCGGTCCAGCGTGAGTCGTCGACGGAGAAGATCGGCCGGATGTCGGGGTTGGCGACGTAGTTCGTGCCGTAGCCGTCGCGCGGGTCGGAGAGCACGAACACGCCTCCCGTGGCCCGGTCGACGCGGAAGTCGAAGGCAGGCGAGGAGAGGTCGGCGGTCGGACCGAGGGCGAACGCGGCGGACGGGGCGGCGGAGGCGACGAGAGCCGCGCTGCCGGCGACGCCCGCCGCTCCGAGGAGGACGGACCTGCGGCGCAGTCCCGGAGCGGAGGACTCCGGGTCGACCGGCGAGGACGGGGAGGGGACGGTCATGAGCTCTTCTTTCACGTCGATGGGAAAGGGATGCGCGCGGACGCGGCTGATCGAGCAGCCGACGATCCACGAAAGATTTTCTTCGCGAAAGCACGGAGAATCAGCTCGAGCGAAGAAACAGGCGAAAGGCCTTTCGCTAGTAAAGACCGTCGATCGCCGTGTCGTCAAGACGGGGACGCCGACTCCCGGCGACGGCCGAGCTCGACCGCCGTCGACGAGGCCGTCGGCAAGGGCAGCGGCGAGGGCGCATCAGACCCGTCGCCCTTTCGCGTGGACGAGGCCTCAGCGGCGGGCGATGGTGGAGCCGCGGATGACGAGCCGGGTCGGGAGATGCTCCACGCCGGAGGCGGGTGCTCCCCCGATGGCCTCGAAGACGCGGTGTGCCGCGGCGCGCCCGAGCTCCTGCAGATCGGCGTCGATGCTCGTCAGTTGGGGCCGGGCGTTGGTGGCGAGGACGAGCCAGTTGTCGAAGCCGACGACGGCGACGTCCTCCGGCACCTTCCGCCCCAGGTCGCGGGCGCTGTCGAGGGCGCCGCGGGCGATCTGGTCGGAGCCGCAGACGATGCCGTCGAGATCGGCGTGCCGCTCGAGCAGCACGGCGGTGCCGTCGCGTCCCCAGGACTCGGACCACTCCGAGAACATCACGTCACTGACGAGCTCGAGGTCGGCGTCGCGCATCGCGTCCCGCACGCCGCGCGCACGGTCCTGCGCGGCCTGATAGCTCGGATCGCCGGTGAGGTGCGCGATGCGCCGACGGCCCAGCCCGAGGAGGTGCTCGGTCGCGAGGCGTCCGCCCTGGTAGTTGTCGGCGGCGAGAGAGACGTCGGTCGGATCCTCGGACGGCGCGTAGACGTAGACGACGGGGACGGGGAGGTCGTGCCCGAGGGACGGGCGGGGGTTCGTGCTGCTGCCGACGACGAGGATCCCATCGACGCGGCGGTTGAGCAGTGCCGCGAGATGGTGCTGCTCGCGGATCGCGTCGCCGCGGGCATCGCAGAGGAAGACGTTGACCGCTCCGGCGCCGAACGCGTCCTCGGCGCCCATCAGGATCGGGATGACGAACCGGCCCTCGAGGTCGTTGGTGAGGATGCCGACGGTGCCGGTGCGGCCCTCGACGAGGCTGCGGGCAAGCGCGTTCGGCGTGAAGGACAGCTCACGCGCGGCCTCCATCACCTTGACCCGCGTGGCCGGTGCCACGCTCCGGCCGTTGATGGCCTTGGACGCCGTCGCCATCGACACGCCGGCGAGCTTCGCCACATCGCTCAGGGTCGAGGTCCTGGATCCTGAGGATCGTGCTTGCGCCATGTTTTCGCCTCCGTTACGCAACGGTAACAGTGCCCGCTCTTGACGGTGACTCGCGGTTGCGTCTTTACTGAGCGAAACGCATTTCGGTGTTTTCGTTCGATCCGGTACCAGCCCCCGCCGGATCGACTCAAAGAAGAGTCATGGAGAGAAAGATGAACCCCACTCATCGCCCGTTCCGCCGCCTGGCGGCCGCCGCACTCGCCGGCGCGATGGCCCTGTCGCTGGCCGCCTGCTCGGCGTCGTCCAGCGGAGGGAACGCCGACCCGGCCGCCGGCGGCGCCGAGGGCACGGACGACGGCACGACGCTCACGCTGTGGACCCGCGCCCCGCTGGAGAAGCAGGCCAAGGCGCTCGTCGAGGCGTACAACGCGAGCCACGAGAACCAGGTCGACCTGACCGTCGTCCCGAACGACGACTACGTCGCCAAGGTCGGCGCCGCCGCCGGCTCCGACGGCCTCCCGGACCTGTTCGCGGCCGACATCGTCTACATGCCGAACTGGACCTCGCAGGGCCTCTTCCAGGACATCAGCTCGAACATCGACGGTCTGGACTTCAAGGACTCGATCAACGAGGGCCACCTGGCCGCCGGCACCTACGAGGACAAGGAGTACGCGCTCCCCTTCGTGCTCGACCTCTCGATGCTGTTCTGGAACAAGGAGCTCTTCGCCGAGGCGGGACTCGACCCCGAGCAGGGCCCGACCACGCTGGCCGAGTTCGCCGAGGACGCGAAGGCGATCCAGGCGCTGAACAAGCCCGACACCTACGGCACCGCGACCGGCCTCAACTGCGGCGGCTGCCTCGTCTTCACCTGGTTCCCGACCATCTGGGCCGGTGGCGACGAGGTCATGAACGAGGAGGGCACGGAGTCGCTGCTCGCCAGCGACACCGCGAAGGACGTCTACTCCACCTGGAAGGACCTCTGGGACTCCGGAGCCGTTCTCCCCTCCTCGCAGGACGAGGCGGGACCGACCTGGACGGCCGGCTTCACCGAGGGCAAGGTCGGACTGCAGTTCTACCCGGCGACCCTCCTCGCCTCCACCCCCTTCGACGCGGGCGTCTCGGGCATCCCGGGCCCCGACGGCGGCAGCTCCACCTTCGTGGGCGGCGACGGCATCGGCATCTCGAAGGACTCCGAGAAGTCCCCCCAGGCGTGGAACTTCCTGAACTGGATGATGTCGGAGGACGCCCAGGTCGGCGTCCTCGCCAAGAACAACGACGTCGTCTCGCGCTCGGACCTCGCCAGCAACCAGTACTCGGAGCTCGACCCGCGCCTGGTGACGATCAACGAGGTCGCGTCCGAGGGTGACACCCCGTTCTCGACCAACTTCCAGCAGGCCTTCAACGCCCCGAGCAGCCCCTGGCTGACCCTCGTTCGCGACGCCGTTCTCGGCGACGGATCGACCGTCGACGACGACAACGACGCCATCACATCGATCCTCGGCCAGTAGGCCGTCCACCTACCGCGCGGGTCGCAGTGCCTTGCCCAGGCCTGCGGCCCGCGCGCCCATCAGAAAGCGCCAGCACACGATGACAGCAACCGCCAGCGACGTCGGCCGCACGAAGCCGCGCCGCCGCCCGCCCCACCTTCTCGGCTGGGCCTACGCCGCCCCGACGGCTCTGTTCGTCGCGCTGCTCTTCCTCGTCCCCCTCGGACTCGTCCTGCAGATGTCCGTCTCGGACTGGCCTCTGCTCGCCGGGAACCGCGGGGTGAACTTTCCCACCAACTTCGGCGACGCCGTGACCGACCGCTTCTTCTGGGCGTCCGTCCGCTTCACCCTGCTCTACACGGTCATCACGACCGTGATCCTGCTCTCGCTGAGCCTCGCGCTCGCGCTGATCGTGCAGGAGTCGACCCGCTGGAAGACCTTCCTCCGCACGGCGTTCCTCATCCCGACCGCGCTGGGACTGGCCTCCGCCTCGCTCCTCTTCTACGTCCTCTACTCCCCTCTCGCCGGCCCCTTCGCCGGCCTGATGGAGAGCTGGGGCATCACCTTCCTCGGCACCCCAGAGGGAGCGCTCTGGTCGACGGTCTTCCTCATCGTCTGGCGCTTCGCCGGCTTCTACATGCTGCTGATGATGGTCGGCCTCCAGGGGATCCCCGAGGAGGTCTACGAAGCCGCCCGGATCGACGGCGCCTCGCGCCTGCAGACCTTCACCGGGGTGACGCTCCCCCTGCTGAAGCCCACCCTCGCGCTGACCACCGTCCTCTGCGTGACGGGCTCACTGCTCGCGTTCGAGCAGTTCTACATCCTCACCAAGGGCGGCCCGGACAACTCGACCATCACGGTCGTGCAGCTGATCTACAGCGTCGCCTTCCAGGGCCAGAACGACCTCGGCGTCGCCGGCGCCCTCTCGGTGATCGTGCTGCTCGCGCTGGTCGTTCTGAACATCGTGCAGATCCGCTCCTTCGGCAAGAAAGACGACTGATGACCAACTCGCTCGAACTCGACCGCCTCTCGACCCGCGCGATCGTCACCGCGGACTCGAGCACGCCGTCGCCGCGGCGGCCGCGCGGCTCGCGCCTCGCCGGCATCGCCGTGCAGACCCCGTTCTACGTCCTCACCGGCGGTCTCGCCGTGATCTTCCTCTACCCGTTGATCTGGACTGCCGTGTCCTCCGTCGCCCCGCGCGCGGGTACCGGCCAGACCGACGGCTGGGGGCTCGGCAACTACGGGACTCTCGTCGACTACCAGGCGGGGATCTGGGTCTACCTCGGCAATTCGCTGCTCGTCTCGGGTCTCACGGTGATCCTCACGCTCGGCACATCGCTGCTGGGCGGCTACGCCTTCTCGCGGTTCTCCTTCCCGGGGAAGGACCTGCTCTTCCTCTCCACTCTGGCGATCCTGATGGTGCCCTACGCCACCCTCCTGATCCCGCTCTACGTGCTGCTCAACCTGGTCGGTCTCTCGAACTCCCTCGTCGGGGTCGCACTCGTCCTCACGATGTTCCAGCTGCCGCTCGCGACGTTCCTCATGCGGATCGGCTTCGACGCGGTTCCGAAGGAGCTCGACGAGGCGGCGAAGATGGACGGCTGCACCACCTGGTCCGTCCTCTGGAAGGTGCTGCTGCCCGCCGTGAAGCCCGGCCTCATCACCGTGGGACTGTTCGCGTTCCTCGCCGCGTGGAACGACTTCATGGCGCCGCTGATCCTCATCACCGACTCCGATCGGATGACGCTGCCGCTCGCGATCTCCAATCTCCGCGGGCAGGTCCAGGGCGTCGTCGACTACGGCGCCACCGAGGCCGGCGTTGTCGTCCTCGCGCTGCCGTGCATCCTCCTGTTCCTGCTCCTGCAACGCCACTACGTCCGCGGCTTCATGTCCGGCGCCTTCAAGGGATGACCATGACCATCGACACTCACCCCCGCACCCCCTCCTCCCACGACCGCGACGCGCTCTCGCGCACCATGGCTCCCGCCGTCCCCGCCGCCGGCGCCCTCACTCCGCTGGGCCTGGACGAGGTCGAGCTGACCTCGGGCTTCTGGGCCGACCGCCAGCGCACCAACGGATCCGCGACCCTCGACCACATCGAGTACTGGCTCGAGCGCGAGGGCTGGCTGCCCAACTTCGACCACGCCGCCGCGGGCACCCTCGCAGGGCACCGCAGCGGACGCGAGTTCGCGGACTCGGAGATCTACAAGTACCTCGAGGCGCTCGCCTGGGAGATCGGACGGACCGACGACCCCGCACTCGAGCTGCGCCTGCGGCACATCGTCTCGCGGGTAGGAGCGGCCCAGGAGCCGGACGGCTACCTCAACACGCGCTTCGGCCGAGAAGAGCAGGCGAAGCGCTGGTCGGACCTCGAGTGGGGCCACGAGCTCTACTGCCTCGGACACCTCTTCCAGGCCGCGGTGGCGCGCGAGCGCACCCGACCCGGCGCTGACGACGGGCTGCTCGTCATCGCCCGACGCGCCGCCGACCTGATCTGCCTCGTCTTCGGCGAGGGCGGAATCGAATCGGTCTGCGGCCACCCCGAGGTCGAGACCGGGCTCGTCGAGCTCTCCCGGGTGACGGAGGACGACCGCTACCTCGAGCTCGCCCGCCTGTTCGTCGAGCGCCGGGGCCACGGCGTCCTCGCCGACATCGAGTGGGGGCGCTCCTACTACCAGGACGACGAGCCGGTCCGCTCCTCCAGCGTGCTGCGCGGGCACGCGGTGCGGGCGAACTACCTCGCCTCGGGTGCGGCAGACCTCGCCGTCGAGACCGGCGACGAGGAGCTGCTGGACGCCCTGGGCCGTCAGTGGCACGCCACCGCCTCCCGCCGCACCTACATCACCGGCGGCCAGGGCTCGCACCACCAGGACGAGGCGTTCGGCGACGACCACGAGCTGCCGCCGGACCGCGCGTACTCCGAGACCTGCGCCGGGATCGCGTCGGTGCAGTTCAGCTGGCGGCTGCTGCTGGCCCGCGGAGGTTCGGAGTACGCCGACCTCATCGAGCGCACGCTCTTCAACGTCGTCGCGACCTCGCCCTCCCGCGACGGCCGGGCGTTCTACTACGCGAACACGCTGCACCAGCGCCGCCCCGGCGCCCCCGCCGACCCCTACGAGGCCTCCGTGCGCGCTTCCTCGTCGCTGCGCGCACCGTGGTTCGAGGTCTCGTGCTGCCCGACGAACGTCGCGCGCACCTTCGCCAGCCTCGCGGCCTACCTCGCGACGAAGGACGCGCACGGCATCCAGCTGCACCAGTTCGCGTCCTCGCGCATCACCACCGTCCTCGCCAGCGGCCAGGCGATCGAGCTGTCGATCGAGACCGCCTACCCGGACGCGGGGAGGATCGCGATCCGGGTGCTGGAGAGCGGACCGGCGCCGTGGACCCTGAGCGTGCGCGTGCCGAGCTGGGCCGCCGAGCCCGAGGTCGCGCTGCAGCGCGCCGACGGAACGGCGAAGCCGTCGGAGAAGCGGATCAGCGACGGCTACCTGGAGCTCAGCGCGACCTTCGCGCGCGGCGACGAGATCGTGCTGGACTTCGCTCTCCCCGCGCGCTTCGTGCGCGCCGATCCTCGGATCGACGCCGTGCGCGGCTGTCTCGCCGTCGAGCGCGGCCCCCTGGTCTACGCGCTCGAATCGACCGACGTGCCCGAGCAGCTGCACGCCGCGGACGTCTCGACCCTGCGCCTGGACGCGGGCGTCGAGCCGCGCGTCGTCGGCTCGGACGTCCAGGTGCGGCTGATCTCCCTCACGCCGACCGAGGGCGCCTGGCCCTACTCGTCCGGACCGTCCGGGACCGGTCGCGTCGAGGGGCACTGGCCCGTCGCGCTGACGCCGTACTACGACTGGGCCGAGCGCGGCCCCTCGACGATGCGGGTCTGGATCCCCGTCGCCGGCTGACCAGGATCGCGATCGACAGGAACGACGAGCCGTCGTGGAGCTCTGCTCCGCGGCGGCTCTTCGCTGTCTCCCGCCGGAGCGGTGCCATCGCGCAGATCGATAGACTTTCGCTTCTTTCGTTCGCTCATCATCGGATCGTCCACCTGATCCGCAGGGTTTTTCGTCATTTTGCGGTGAGGGGGAGCGAAACCACATTAAAAGGCTTTCGCTTCTCTCAGGAGATTGTTAGCGTGCTCGTGGTCCCTCCCGCCTCCTCGGTTCGGCGAGACCGGTTCCTTCCTTCAGAGTCGAACAGAACGGGAGCGTCCGCGACGATGCGAACACCCACAAGAGCCCGAGCGGTCACGTCCGCACTCGCCACCGCCCTCACGGCGGTCCTCGCCGGATCGGTTCTCGTCGCTGCGCCCGCGTCCGCGGCCACGGCGTGGGATCCGTACGACGAGGGCCTGCAGAACAGCAACCAGAGCCTCGGCTATCCCACCTTCGCCAACGGCGACAAGGCCATCCCGTCGACGACGGCGACCTACGATCCCACCGTCTCCCACCTCGGGAAGATCTACGCAGCGGACATCGCGGCCGGCGCCGGCTCTGCTCCGGGCAAGGACTTCTGGCTCGACCGGATGCTCTCGCGCGACGGCGTGCAGCCCGACGAGGCGGGCGGGCTCGACTTCGTCTCGGACCAGCCCGCGAACATCGACTACGACAACAACGGCGTCTTCTTCTCGCGCGGACGCGCCGTCTACATGCAGAACTCTGACGCGGGGCTGGGCTTCCGCGGCCGCATCGCCTACATCGAGGACCTCGGCCAGAGCGGCTCGACCCTGACCGCGAGCGTGAACGGCGCCGCCGTCTCCCTCCAGGAGAATCAGGCGAAGCGTCACAACACGCCCAGCTACTGGTACTCCGAGTACACCGGCGGCGGCCTGCTGGTGAAGCAGACGAAGTTCATCTCGCGGCAGAACGTCGCGGTCGAGCGGCTGCAGGTCAGTACGACCGACGGCTCCACGAAGACGGTCGCCCTCCGCGCCGAGTCCGGCCTGGCCCGGACCGCGGCCGGCAGCGAGCTGACCGGCTCGGTCACGACCGCGAACAACGTCACCCAGGTCGCGACCCGCTTCTCGGGCGACGGCTTCGGGGTCGACGGGACCGCGCTCACGCGCACCGTCTCGGCATCGACCACCCCGGCCGACGTGAAGCTGCAGCTCGGCTTCACCACCGCCGAGATCCCCGAGAGCACCACCGAGTTCCAGTCGATCGCCGCGGCGACCCCGCAGGCAGCCTTCACGACGCAGACCACGAGCTACAACACGTGGTGGGTCGAGAACATCCCCTACCTCGAGACGCCTTCGGGCGAGATCGACAAGACGCTCTTCTACCGCTGGTGGCTGCTGCGCACGAACTTCCTCGACGCGCAGGTGCCCGGCAACGACTACCAGTTCCCCACCTCGATGGAGGGGGTCTTCGGACAGGCCTACAACAACGCGATCGTCCTCACGGCAGGCATGTTCATCGAGGACATGAAGTACTTCCGCGACCCTTCCAGCGCCTACGGCACCTGGCTCTCGGCCGGTGAGACGGCCCGCCAGAGCCGCTACATCGACAACCCCGGCAACCCGGTCAACTGGAACAGCAGCTACACCAACTACATCTCCGAGGCCGCGTGGAACTCGTACGCGCTGCACGGCGGCGACTCGGCGATCGCCGACAAGCTCGCGACCTACGCCGAGGACGACATCACCGGCCAGCTGGCCGAGTTCGACTCGAACAAGAACAACCTCCTCGAGTACTCGAACCCCGCCCTCACCGGCAACGACGTCGACGCTGTCTCGTTCTCGTGGCGCAACAAGGACGCGTGGAACTCCTACCCGATGGACCGTCCCGAGAGCGCCTACCTCTACTCCGGTGCCGTAGCAGCCGCCGAGGCCTACCGCCTCGCCGGCGACACCGCGGGCGCCGATCGCATGACAGCGCAGGCCGAGGCGATCAAGAAGTCGGTCCTCGACGTCCTCTGGGAGGACAAGCGCAGCACCGCCGACGAGGCCGGCTTCTTCGGCAACATGATCAAGGCCTCCTACTCGGACGGCTCCTCGGGCCTTCCCGCCGGATCGAAGATCCCGTGGAAGGAGGTCAACATGTACTACCCGTACACCGTCGGCCTCATGCCCAAGCCGGGCGACGCGGACTTCGACCAGAAGTACCTCGACGCCTTCCGCCTCTTCGTCGACAGCGAGCAGTACGCGCCCTTCCCCTTCTACACCGCCAATCAGAAGGACGCGAAGTCCCGGGCGCTGCGCGACGCCGGCTCGGGCAAGCACTACTCGAACAACTTCTCGACCATCAACTCGACGGTCATGTTCCGCCTGCTCTCCTCGACACTGCGCGACTACCCGAACTCGTACCTGACCAGCGACTACTACAAGAAGATGCTCTACTGGAACGCCTGGGCCAGCTACGAGAAGGGCGACGTCACCCGCCAGAACGAGAACGAGTTCTGGTCGCACGGCTCGGCCGCCGACGGTGGATCGATCAAGTACCGCTCCTGGATCCACCAGACCCAGCTCGGCACGACGAACTTCACCGTCGTCGAGGACGCGATGGGCCTGCAGGCCCGCACCGACTCGGTCCTCGAGCTCTCGCCCATCGACATCGACTGGGACCACTTCACGGCCAACAACCTGAAGTACCACGACAAGGACCTCACGATCGTGTGGGACGAGCCCGGAGGAACGCGCCACTACGGCGACACCCCCGAGGGCTACTCCGTCTACCTCGACGGGAAGCGCGCCTTCACGATCGACAGCCTGATGCCGGTCGAGTTCGACACCGTCACCGGTGCCGTCACGACCGACGCGACCGTGCTCTACTCGGCCGCGAACGCCGTGAAGCCCGCGCAGGACGTGCGCTTCGCCGCCACCGACCGGGTCGTCGACCTGCTCGGCAAGGCCGGCGTGGACGTCGACCCGACCACCAGCGCAGCGCCCGACCTCGCCCAGGGCAGGACCGCCACGGCCTCCTACTCGGCCGGCGGCAGCACCCCCTCGGGCAAGAGCCTCGTCCCGGCGAACGCCGTCGACGGCTCCACCGTCAACGAGCCCTTCTGGGGCACCGCCGGTTCGCCGAACGCCAGCGACTGGCTGGAGATCGACCTCGGCAGCGCGCAGAAGGTGAACCAGGCCGGGATCTACTTCTACCGCACCTCCTCGGGCACGACCGTGCAGGGCTACTCCGCGCCGAAGTCGTACTCGGTGCAGTACTGGGACGGCGCGGCCTGGAAGTCGGTGACGGCTCAGGCCCGCACGCCGAAGGTCCCGACCGGCAACGAGAACACCGTCCGGTTCGCCGACGTGACGACCCAGAAGATCAGGGTCCTCGTCGCGCACCAGCAGGGCCAGAAGACCGGCATCAAGGAGGTGCAGCTGAAGAACGTGACGGCCGCCTACACGCCGGCCGAGAACGCGGCACCCGTCGTGTCGATCCAGCGCCTCGCCGTCGCCGACCCGAGCATCGCCCGATTCACCGGAACCGCCTCCGACGACGGACTGCCGATCGGCGAGCTCAGCCAGGCGTGGACCGTGGTCGCGAAGCCCGCGGACTCGACGGCGACCTTCACCGACGCGGCCTCCGCGGCGACGACGGTCCGCTTCTCGAAGCCCGGCTCGTACACGCTGCGCTTCACCGCCTCGGACACCGTGAAGGAGACGACGCTCGAGCAGGTCGTCGAGGTCTCGGACGTCCGACCGCTGGGCCCGGAGGTCGGGTCGTACGCGACTCCGTCCGCCTCCTACGTCGCCCCGTGGAACCGCCTCGCCTCGATCAACGACGGAGAGACGGTGGCCGGTGCGCAGACCGAGCAGACGAAGCTCTGGGGCACGTACGCCGACGGCACCCGCCCGGCGAGCCAGACGCTCACTTACACCTGGTCCACCCCGACGCGGGTGGCCGGCGCCGGGGCGTCGTTCTGGAACGACGCGGAACAGGGCAGCGGGGGCGGCGTCGCCCTTCCCGCCTCCTGGTCGCTCGAGTACCTCGACGGCACCACCTGGAAGCCGGTCGTCCTGCGCCCCGGGACCCAGTACCCGGTGAACGCGATCGGCACGCCCAGCGAGGTGGCCTTCACCCCGGTGACGACCACGCAGCTGCGCGCGACCGTCCAGGCCAGCCGGTCCACGAGTGGTGCCTACTCCGCGATCGCCGCATCCGAGTTCGACGTCTACGCCGACTACCCGGGCTCCTTCGAGGCGGTGGCCAAGCGCACCACGGTCAACACCCCGGTGACGCTGCCCGCGACCGTCGTCGCCGTCTACTCGGACGGCTCGCGCGGCGAGCTGCGCGCGACCTGGGACGCGATCCCCGCCTCCCGCTTCGCGACACCCGGCGTGATCACCGCGACCGGCGTGCTGACGGGATCGACGCAGGCGGTCACGGCGACCATCAGCGTCGGCGACAGCGGCAGCGACATCTCCTCCATCGAGCAGCAGACCGCGACCACGGCCCTGGGCAAGGCGCCCGTCCTCCCGCGCACCGCGGTCGCCGTCTTCAGCGGCGGCACCGGAGCGAAGGAGTCGCGCGCCGTCACCTGGGACGCCGTCCCGCCTGCGTCCTACGCCACCGCTGGCACCTTCACGGTGCTCGGCGCGATGGCCGGGACCACGGTCCGGCCCAGCGTGACCGTCACGGTCGAGCCGGGCGCCACCACGGCTCCGAAGGCACCGGCGGCACCCACCGTCGCCGTCGCCGGTGACGCGGCCACCCTCTCGTGGACCGCCCCGGCCGACGGAGGGGCGGCGATCACGGGCTACACCGCCACCGTCACCCCGACCGGGGGCGCGGCGATCACGAAGACCGGCACGACCACGAGCGCCGTGTTCGCAGGCCTGCCTGCAGGGACCTACACCGCGAGCGTCGTCGCGACCAACTCGGTCGGAGCGTCCACCGCGTCGCCCACCGCCTCCTTCACCATCGCCGCGGCCCCCGCGCTGAAGGTGACGGCGTCGGCAAGCTCGCGGTGCATCAACGGCAAGGTCGTGCTCACCGTCACCGCGAAGAACGAGGAGGCGACGCCGATGGGCATCACGCTCCGCACCGCCTACGGCACCAAGGTCTTCCCGGGCGTGAAGCCCGGCTCCTCGGCGACGCAGGCGTTCACCACGCGCCTCGGCTCGATCCCGGCGGGCACCGCCACCGTCGACGCGACGGCGACCGTGAACGGGAAGGCCCTCAGCCGGACCGTCGACGCGCCGTACACCGCTCGCAGCTGCTGAGCACGGGAGGGAGGGGAGCGGGACGACCCGCTCCCCTCCCTCCGCTCCCCCTCCGGCCGCCGGCCGGATCCCTCCCTCGCTCGTCCGCGAGTCAGACTCGAAAGAAGAAGCAATGACGCGTCGCACCCTCCTGGCCCGCTCCGCGGTCGCCGCCGCCGGCTGCCTGCTCCTCACCGCCGTCGCCGGCCAGGCGGTCGCCGCCGAGCTCGGCGACGACTCCGTCTCGGTCGACGTGACCATCACCCCGCTCACCACGCCCGGGGTCCTGTCCATGAGCGTCGCCGGGACCTCCACCGCCCTCACCGAGACGGGATCGACACCGCAGCTGCGCCGCTTCACCGGCACCCTCCCGACCGTCACCGTCACCGACACCCGCGCGGCAGCCGACATCCCCGACGGGGCGGGCTGGTACGTGCTCGGCACCGCGTCCGCGTTCGTCGGCAGCGCGGGCCAGGAGGCGATCCCGACGACGCAGCTCGGCTGGTCGCCCCGACTGATCGACGGTGGCGACAGCGGGATCGTCTCGGCCGGATCCGATGTCGGGACCGTCTTCGACGACGCCCCCGGCAACGTCGGGCTCGTGGACCAGGAGTTCCTGGCGATCACCGACGACTCCGCCGACGTCGCGACCGAGGGCAGCTGGACTTCGACCGCCGAGCTCGTCCTCGAGACGCTCCCGGCGACCGCCGCGGGCGACTACAGCTCGACGCTGACGCTGACGCTGATGGAGTAGCGGCCCTCGTCCCGAATCTCCCCCTGCGGCCCGCGCGAAGCCCTCGCGCGGGCCCGTCTCACCACCGCTCGATGAGGAGCCACCCGTGACCGATCCGCACCCCCTCGCCGGCGCCTCCAGGCGCGCACTGCTCGGCGGCGCACTCGCCGGCGGAGCGGCCCTGCTCGCCGGCCTGCCGGCGCAGGCCGCACCTCTCGCCGCCACTCCCCCGCAGATCCTCCTGCACGACGGATTCCTGCCGATCCCGGGATGGGAGCGGCGCGGCGTGATCCTGGAGAAGGACCTCCCCTGGGAGAGCGACCTCCTCCAGGACCCCTGCTGCGTCTACGACTCCGGGTCGGGACCACTGTTCAAGAGCTGGTACGGCTCGCTGCACGGTATCGGCTACGCAACCAGCGAGGACGGTCTCACCTGGACGAAGCGGCCCGAGGCGCTACTCCTCCCCACCCTCGAGACGGAACGCGGCTACCTCAACCAGCCCAGTGTCGTGCTGAAGGACGGCCTGTGGCACATGACCTACTTCGGCATGGACACCTCGGGCATCGGCCGGATCCACTACGCGGTGGCGACGCAGCCGGACGGGCCCTTCGAGAAGAAGGGCGTGGTGCTCGCGCCGACCGCGGTGTGGGAGGACGGCTTCCTCTACAACTCGTCGCTCCTGCACGATGCCACGGCCGGCCTCTGGAAGATGTGGTACACCGCCGGCAAGATCGCCTCGGCCGGTGGCGAGCCCGAGTTCATCTGCTATGCCACCGCCGTCCGCCCGGAGGGACCCTGGACGAAGCACCCCGCCAACCCCCTCGTCCGGCCGATGGAGGACGGCGGCTGGGCATCGCTCGGAGTCGGCGGTCCCAACGTCCGCAGGCTCGCCGACGGGACCTACGAGAGCCGCGTCATCGGCTGGCAGGCCGACCACCCGTCGCGCGCGGGCCGCATGACCTCCCCCGACGGCCTCGCCTGGACCCTCGACCGCTCGCGCCTCGACCTCGACCTCGGCGTCGTCGGCGGCCCGGAGGACTCGATGATCTACCGCTCCTTCGCCGTCGAGCACCAGGGCCGCACCCACCTTCTCTACAACGTCAAGAACAACCGGCCCGGCTGGAACGAGACGATCCAGCTCGCCGTCTGGAGCGCTTCCGTCGCCGTCATCGACCCCGCGAAGTGGGCGATGACGCACGCCGCGGTCGTGCCCACCGGAGCGTCCTTCGAGATCCGGGACGGAGCGGCCCGCAGCCTCGGCAACGCGCCGAGCACCTCACCGCAGGCCCTCCAGGGCAACGCGCTGCTGCAGGCGCCGGACTACGCCGTCTCGGTCGCCGTCACTCCCACGGGATCGACGCCCGAGGGTCGCGACACGGTCGTGATCGCGCGCAGCACGACCCGGGGCGACCACTACTACGCCGGCATCTCGGCGTGGGGGAACCGCTACGCCCTCGGCCGCCTCGCGAACGGGCAGAACACGAAGCTCGCAGGAGTCGGCGCGGCGAGCGAGATCATCGCGGGAGTGGAGCACCGTCTTCGCTTCGAGGTCGAGGGTGCGCAGCTGCGGCTCTTCGACGACGGCGTGCTCGTGCTGTCGGCGTCCGACTCGACGCACCGCCCCGCGGCGAGCTACGTGGGTCTGCAGAGCAGCTACGGCTTCGGCACCGCCGAGTTCCGCGACCTCACAGTCACGCGTCTCGGCGCCGCTCCCGTGCAGTACGCCGCGACGACGACCGTCAGCACGCGGTGCGCGGGCAGCAGCGTGTACATCACGGCGACCTGCCGGAACCAGGAGTCGGTGCCGCTGCGGGTCCTGTTCGAGACGCCCTTCGGGTCGCGCACCTTCGCGAGCGTCGCGCCGGGGACGAGCGCGACTCACGCGTTCACCACGCGGAGGACGTCGGTGGCGGCCGGGTCCGTGACGGTCTCGCTCGGCGAGGCGGGCGCAGTCGAGCAGCGCGTGCTCGGCTACGCCCCGAGGACCTGCTGATGAAGGGGGTCAGCGAGGCGCCGCGGCAGCCGCCGCGGCGCCCATCCGCGTCACGGCCGTCGTGAGGATCTCGGTCGACGTGGCGAAGTTCAACCGGATGCAGCCGGCGCCGCCGCGGCCGAAGATGTGCCCGCTGTTGACCGCGACGCCCGCGTGCTCGGCGAAAAGCTGCGCGGCTCCGTCGAGATCGGTGGCGACGGCGAACGAGTCGCGCGGCCCGGTCTCGGGAAGGGACAGGGCGCGGCAGTCGATCCAGGCCAGGTAGGTCCCCTCCGGCTCCCGCCATGTCAGCTGCGGCAGATGCTCGGCGAGCAGCTCGCCCGTCAGCGTGCGCTTGCGGTCGAGGGAGGCGAGCAGGGCATCGAGCCAGTCGCCGGCCTCGCGGAACGCGGCCGTGTGCGCGAGGACACCGAGGTGGCTGGGCGCGTAGTCGATCTCGGCGCGCACGCCCGCGAGGTCGCGGGCCGCGGCCGGGCCCGCTGAGGCGAGTGCCGCCTTGAGCCCGGCGAGATTCCACCCCTTCGAGGCGGAGGTGAACGCGATCGCGTCCTCGGCGCCCGCGACGGACAGATAGGGGGTGAACACGGCGCCGGCCAGTGTCAGCGGCCCGTGGATCTCGTCCACCAGCACCCGAACGCCGTAGCGCTGCGCCAGAGCCGCCACACCCTCGAGCTCGGCGCGGGTAGGCACGGTGCCCGTCGGATTGTGCGGATTGCACAGGAGGAGGACCGTGCGGCGCCGCTGATCACGGAGGCGCCGCAGCGTCTCCTCGATCGCGTCGAGGTCGAGTCTGCCCTCGGGCGAGAGCGTGGTCTCGACGACCTCGCGCCCCGAGTGGCCGATGTACGAGAAGAACGGGGCGTAGACGGGCGAGGTGACCACGACCGCGTCGCCGGGCGACGAGCTGACCTCGAGCATCTCGACGATACCCGTCATCACATCGCTGAACACCCGGGTCGCGCCGACAGGGAAGCCGTCCCAGTGCCACCGCTCCGCGGCGAACGAGGCGACGGCCTCGGCGAGGGCCGAGAAGCCGGCCCCGGAGGCGTATCCGGTGTCGCCGGCCGAGAGCGCGGCGTGCAGAGCCTCCTCGATCGGCGGAGCGAGGCGCACGTCCATCTCGGCCACCCAGAGGGGGAGGACGTCTCCCGGATGGCCGCGCCACTTCTGGCTCGTCCTGCGGCGCAGGTCGCCGAGGGCGAGCTCCTCGAGCGGATCGAACGGAACGGTCACGGGGTCTCCTCGGGTGGAACGGGGTGGCGCGCGCACCCTAACGGGGCGCTTCTCGGGCGGCGAACGCTCAAGAGGGGCGCCGACCGCGGTCGACGCCCCTCCCGGTGATCTACATCCCGTCGGCGATCATCGCCTCGGTGACCTCCACGTGGCGCTCGAAGGCCAGCTCGCTGAACTCGTTGTCGAAGTTCAGCCCGTAGGGGTAGATGTGGATGCCGGCGCAACGGAGTTCGGCCTCGGGGCCGTCCCATGACTTGACGAGCGCGGTGGCCTGGGGGCCGGACCAGACGCCGGTCGAGCACTTGTCGTAGAAGGCGCCTGTCACTCCGACTCCCACCGTGTGCGAGATCTCGTGGAGGGCCGTGCCCTCCACCTGGTAGCGGCGGTCGGCGCCGAAGCGGATGGTGCCGTTGCCGTTGCCGTCCGCGTCAGCGGTCGGCACGGACGGCTCGTAGTAGACGTTCAGCACCTTCGTGATGTCGGTCTGCGCATTGAAGCGGGCGACCGCGGCGTCCATCGCGGCCGTGATCCGGGCGTACGCGTCCGCCTGATCCGGCGTCGGGTTCGCCTCCTGGTAGAGCGTGTAGGTCATCTCGCCGTCGGCGGCGACAGCCGGCGCGGCGGTCGTGCCGACAGCGCTGAGGGCGAGGCCCGCGGTCGCGGCGGCTGCGAGCAGGGTGCGGAGGGAGTGGCGGGTGCGGCTCTGCATGGTCGTCTCCTTCGATGTGTTGACGTGGACATCACGTCGACGAGCTCCACGCTAGGACGCCTCTTTCCTCTCGAACGACACTGGTAGCGAAAACACAGAAAGGCATTTCTCTCCTGTGTGGTCGACGATCCAGACCACTACGCCGATCTGATGAGACGTGACTTTCGCTCTTCGTTCATCGGCGCTCGTCTGAGCTTCGGTCTGGTTCCGCTCACTGTTCGCGTCACGTCCGGTCGGTCATCGTGCGGCCTCGAGAATTGCGAGCAGGTCGCGCTTCATGGCTTCGCCGTTCTGCGGCAGCCTGGATGCGAGCGCGCCGAGCGGCAGATCCCCCATGTGGCTGCCGGCTGCTTCGACGGGGACACCCGGGAAGTACGTGCGCATGACGTCGAGGACGGCCTGCCAGAGTGCGTCGTGCTTCATCACGTCCTTGATCGGCGTCTCGAGCGAGAGCACCGCCTCCTCGCCGAAGCCGGCGGGCAGTGGGTAGCGCCAGGAGTGGGCGCCGGGGCCGACCTCGATGCTAAGGCGGTCCGGGTGCAGTGGCGGCACGACCGTCGCGGTCGCGCCCTCGGGGACGACGACGTCGAACAGCATCTCGCCGCCCTCGGCCCGCCAGTGCGACTCAGCGCGGCCGAGGACGGTGTCGTGCGCGGCGCGGGCGGAGGTGAGGTCGCCGCCGGGCTGCGGGGCGATCGTCATGGTGCGCCAGCCTGCGGAGGTGCGGGTGAGCCCGCCGATGACGCGGTGCATCCAGTCGGCGACGGCGCCGAGGGCGTAGTGGTTGAGCGAGGTCATGCCGGTGGCGTTGATCGTGCCATCGGGGAGGACGGAGTCCCAGCGCTCCCAGATGGTCGTCGCGCCCATGGTGACGGGGTACAGGAATGAGGGAGTCTTCGTCTGCAGCAGCAGCTCGTACGCCTCGTCGAGGTGACCGGTGCTGCTGAGCGCATCGGTGATCAGCGGGGTGCCGGCGAATCCGGTCGAGATGGTGAAGCCGGACTGCGCGACGATCTCGGCGAGCTTCGCACCGGCCCTCCGCTTCTGCGCCGCGTCGAGCAGGTCGAACATGATCGGCAGGGCATAGCCGGTGGCCGACTCGCTCACCACCCGGCCGGTCTCAGTGACGAACTCCCGCCGGAACGCCGCGCGAACGCGCTTCGCGAGCGCGATGAAGTGCTCGGCATCGGCGCCCTCGCCGAGGAGCCTGGCGCTCTCGGCCATCTGGCGGGTCGTTCTGCAGAGGTAGGCGCAGGCGACGAGATAGCGGTCGGTCTTTCCTCCTGCGGGGTTGTCGGCCGGAGCGTCCGGGTCGAGCCAGTCGCCGAACTGGAAGCCGCTCCCCCAGAGGTCGTTCTCGTCGAGGGCGGCCTCGACCTCGCGGACGAACGCAGTCATCGAGGGATAGGCGGAGCGGAGGATCGCGAGGTCCCCGTACTCCTGATAGAGCTCCCACGGCAGGCTCACCGCGACATCGCTCCACAGCGCGGTCGCCGACGAACCGGTCGGCAGCACGTCCGGAACCGTCCACGGAACGGTTCCGGTGTCGGCCTGCTCGACCGCGAGGTCCTGCAGCCAGGAGCCGAGCACGCCCCGCACGTCGTAGAGGTAGGTCGCGGTCGGGGCGAAGGCATTGAGGTCGCCGGTCCAGCCGAGACGCTCATCGCGCTGAGGGCAGTCGGTGGGCACGCCGACGAAGTTGTCGCGCATCGACCACACCGTGTTGTCATGGAGCTTCGTCACGAGGGGGTTCGAGGTCTCGAACCAGCCGGTGCGGACCATGTCGGTGTGAACGACCACCGCGCGCAGATCGTCGGGCGCGAGTTCGCCCGGCCAGCCGTCGACCTCGGCGTAGCGGAAGCCGTGGAAGGTGAAGCGAGGCTCCCACGATTCCGGTCCGCCGCCTCGGAGGGTGTACCTGTCGGTGGCGGCAGCGCTGCGCAAGGTCTCGATCTCGAGCTCTCCGTCAGGAGTGAGCAGCTCGGCGTGGCGCAGGGTGATGACTGTGCCCTGTTCCCCGGTCACCCTCAGACGGACCCACCCCGAGATGTTCTGGCCGAAGTCGACGATGCGGCGGCCTGAAGGACTCGTCGTGATCGCGACCGGGAGGAGTTCTTCGATGGGGCGGATCGGCGGAGTGTCGTCCTCGGTCACCGTCGCGACGTCCCACGGCACTTCTGTCACCGCCGACCACGAGGAGTCGTCGAATCCAGTTTCGGCCCAGCCGCGCTGCTCAGCGCGCGCGTCGTAGCTCTCGCCGGCGTAGATACCGGAGGAGCGCACCGCGCCTGTGCCGACGCGCACCTCGCCGTCGGTGCCGACGGTCTCGGTGCGGTCGTCGTAGACGAGCTCGAGTCGGGCGTAGAGCGCGGGCCGGTCGGCATAGTTGTGCCGATTGTTCTCCCACGTCAGCGCGCCGACGGCCCAGCCTTCGCCGACGACCGCGCCGAGGATGTTCTCCCCCGTGACCAGAAGTTCGGTCACATCATGGCGACGGGCCACCACGCGGTGCCGGTACGAGGTCCAGCCGGGAGCGAGCACCTCGGTGCCGAGACGAGTGCCGTTGATGTACGCCTCGACGACTCCCAACGCGGTGACGATGAGCTCGGCTCGGCGGAGCCCGTCACCGACGGTGAAGCCTCGACGGAAGTACACCGCGGGGTCGCCCTCCTCTGACGGGCGGTCGGCTCCTACGAAGGCTGCGGGTTCACTGTGTGTGGTCATTACATGAGTCCTTCCGGCCGGATCCGGCCGATTCTGCGGGTGAAGAGCGAGGGAGGCGTGAGGCGCGACGCGCCTAGTACACGGACTCACCGCCATCGGACGGCAGGATCGCACCGTTGATGTTGACGCTGTCGTCGCTCAGCAGGAACGTGATCGACGCCGCCAGTGCCTCCGGGACCGAGATGGGCACGTCGGCCCGCTGGCTGTCGATCCGCTGCTGGCCGAACGTGCTCGTGTTCACCGGCCGCATTCCGGTGAGCGTGCCGCCGGGAGCGACACTGTTCGTGCGGATCCCATGAGGCTCGTACATGAAGGCGGTGCTCTTCGTGATGCCGACGACAGCGTTCTTGGACGCGGTGTAGACGACCCCGGACGAGGAGCCGCGAAGCGCCGCCTCCGAGGCGATGTTCACGATGGACCCGCGGCCGGCCGCCATCATCAGCGGCAGTACTGCGCGTGTGAGCCTGATGACACCGAACACGTTGACAGCGAAGACCCGCTCGAGCACGGCGTCGCTCACCTCGTGCAGCGGGGCGAAGTCGTCACTCAGCCCGG
Source organism: Rathayibacter sp. VKM Ac-2856 (assembly GCF_013205055.1). GTDB lineage: Bacteria > Actinomycetota > Actinomycetes > Actinomycetales > Microbacteriaceae > Rathayibacter. Next base: position 30,371 of record NZ_JABMLF010000001.1, on the reverse strand, counting down.
CGACGTTGGCGAGCGCGTCCACGCGCCCGCCGGCTGCAGCGATGATCGCGGCGACCCCCTCCTCCGACGTGATGTCGCCGGCAACCGGGACGACGTCGTGACCGGCGACCTCCACAGTGAGTCCGGCCAGTCGGTCGGCTGAGATGTCGACGGCGATGACCCGTCCGCCTTCACGGGCCACTCTCGAGGCGACGGCGCGACCGATACCGGAGGCCGCGCCAGTCACGATGACGGTCGCGCCCTCGAAGCGCCCGGGAGTGATCTTCTCCACCCAGGCGAGACCCACCGCCTCCTCGTCGGAGGGCATGTGCCCGCCGTTGACCTTCGCGACGAGCGAGTCGGCGAGTCCGGCCGGCGCGTTCGGCGACGAGGCGATCAGGCGACCGAGGGTCACCTTGCGGAGCACCCTGAGCGCGTGATCGTCCATACCCGCTTGTTCCGCGATGCCGCGGACGATCGCGGCACCCGCGGGGTGATCGAGCCATGCCCCGATGGTGCTGTTGGCGGTCAGGGCGGTCCTGTGGTCGTTCATGCTGTGCTCTTCCACTGTCGAGGTCGGAGGATGTCGGACTCGCGATGGCTCAGGAGCCGAGCGAGATTGCGGTCCGGCCGAGCCAGGCGAGGCTCGGCTTGGGGTGCCGCTCGAAGGTCGTGCGATCGACTGAGATCAGGCCGAAGGTCGGCTCCCAATGCCCCCACTCGAAGTTGTCGAGCAGGCTCCAGTGCAGATAGCCGCGAACGTCGATGCCGTCGTCGACGGCTTCGACGAGGTGCCGGAGAGCCTCCTCCGTGTAGGCGATTCGTCGGGCGTCGTCGGGCGTCGCGATGCCGTTCTCGGTGACGAGGAGCGGGACGCCTCCACTCACCTCCCAGGCGTGCCGAAGGGCGATGCCGAGCGCGTCCGGGCGGTACGGAGTGCCGACCATGGTGTTCTCGGGGCTCGGCGGGTTGGGCACGAGGCCGTTCGCGTCGATGCCCTGGGTCGAGTAGGCCTGCACACCGAGGAAGTCGTCGCCGCGGGCCGCCTCGAGGAACACGTCCTCGCGGATGAGCTGCTCCTCGGCGTGCCTCGACTCACCGCCGGCGATCGGGTGGAGCGCGAGGTTCGCGACGGTCCAGCCGACCTTCGCGTCAGTCAGCTCGCGGACGATCTCCCGGGCGGCGTGATGCGCCTCGATCAGTCGGCCTGTCGTCTCCGGAGACGGAGACGGCAGCGTGAAGCCGCCCTCCGGCTGAATCGTGGGCGTCTCCATCGGTGGCACCGCATCGGAATTGATCATCCGGCTCATCAGGATCATGAACGAGAACATGTTGGGCTCGTTGATCGTGCAGACCCACTCGACGCTGTCGAGGATCCCGCACACCTCGCGCACGTACGCGCTGAAGCGTTCGATCGCGGTCTCACCCAGCCAGCCTCCCTCCTCGACGAACCAGCGCGGGCTCGTGAAGTGGTGCAGGGTGACGACCGGCGTGAGCCCGAGACCCAGAGCGGTGTCGATCATCCGCCGGTAGTGCGCGAGCTCGGCTCGCGAGAACTGCCCGGGCAGCGGCTCGATCCGCGACCACTCCACGCCGAAGCGGTAGGCGGTGAGCCCTGCGTCGGCGAGCAGGCGCATGTCCTCCTCGTAGCGGTGGTACGAGTCGACCCCGTCCCCACTCGCGGCGAAGTGCGGGGAACGCTGCTCGTACACCCACCAGTCGCTGTTCACATTGCCTCCCTCGGTCTGGTGCGGGGCGGTGGAGGCGCCCCAGAGGAAGTCGGGACGGAGTGCTGTCATTTCGCGCTTCCTTCGAGATCGGATTCGAGTGAGTACGGCTCAGCGGACCGAGCGGACGCGAAGGACCACGAGCCCGCCGAGGAGCGTGAACACCGCCGCGAGGATGTAGAGCATCGAGTAGTCGCGAGCGCCGTCCGAACCCGCGCCGATCGCGAGAATCACCGAAGCCAGCAGCGGAGCGAGCGCCTGCGGAATGGTGGTCGCGAACTGCGTGAGGTTGACGAAGCGGCCCGCCTCCGTCGCGCGCTCGGGAAGCACATCGAGGAACAGCGCCTGGTCGACGGCCGAGAAGACACCGATCGCGAGGTTGCCCATGAACGCGCCCACGATGAGGAGCGGCAGATCGTTGGCGAGGAGCATCACCAGGGAACCGGCGGCGAAGAGGATGCCGGAGCCGAGGACGAAGGCCTTGCGCCGGCGCAGCTTGTCGCTGAGGAAGCCGCCCGCGAAGACGCCGATGATGGTGCCGACGATGCCGAGCAGTCCGACGGTGGCGACGGTGCCTCCGATCTCGTCGACGGGGATGTCGAGTCTCGAGGAGAAGAAGAACGCGGTGTAGGAGGTGTTCAGCGTGAGACCGAAGAAGAAGAAGAAGCGGCCGAGCCAGTTCCAGGAGAAGTCCGGGTACTTGCGCGGGTTGAAAACGTACTTCGAGAGCACGATCCCGGCGGTGAGCGTCTGCTCGGTCGGGGCGTTCCGGCTGTCGTCCTCCTTCATGAAAGCGACGAAGACCAGGACGAGGACCAGGGCGATCGCGCCGGGTACCAGGAAGAGCAGGAACGGCTGGCTCGCGAGCGTTCCTCCGATGACGGCGCCGAAGACCGGTGCGACCATCGTCGCGAAGCCGGTGATCGCTCCGACCTTGCCGCGCTGGCTCTCGGGGAGCTTGTCGGCCTGGAGCGTGGTGAAGTTGTTGACCGTCTGGCTCCAGCCGATCTGCGCGATGACCCAGCCGATGCCGAGCACCAGCACGTTCGGCGCTGCTGCCATCAAGGTCAGGCCGACGAGGCCGACGAGCGTGCCGATCAGGATCCACGGCCTCCTGCGTCCAAGGCGAGTTCGCGTTCTATCGCTGAGCTGACCGCCGAGGGGCCCGACGAGCAGTGCGGCGAGCGAGCCGACTCCGAGGAGGATGCCGAGGTATTCCTCGTTCCCGGGAGCGAGTGCCTGCACCTGGATGGCGAGCGAGATCGCGATCGGGGTGACGAACGCGAGGTAAGCGCCGAAGAGACCGAGCGCGAGAAGGGTGATCCACCCCGCACTGACCTTCGGCGGCTCGGGGGTGCTTCCGAGGTCGGCCGCGGCCTTCTGCTGGGCAGCGTCCTCCGGGGCGAGGGCCCCCGGGATCGGGAAGGCTCCTCCGCTCGGGAGGGGGTGCTGGGCGTCCTGGTCGTTCATGATGACTCCTTCGTCGTTGGTTCAGTGATCAGTGGTCGTGGTGTGGTGGTTCAAGCGAGGTCGAGCGGGACGGTCGCTGCGGCGGGATCGCCCGAGAACGCTGCGGCCTCGACGAGCACTCGGGATGCCGCGAGACTCCATCCGGTCGACGTCCACCGGCGCAGCGGCGCGACCGATCCGGTGATGCGGACGCGTTGCGTCTCGCCCGCACCGACGGCGATGGGGTCGAATCCGAGGAGTACGCGCTCGGGGAAGTCGTCGGCGTCGACCACTCCGTAGAGCTGCACCACGTGCCGCCCCGCCCGGTCGCCGATGTTGATGACATCGACCGTCGCTTGAAACGAGCCCGACTCCTGATCGACAGGTCCCACCTCGAGGTCCCGGATGGCGAATCGTGTGTAGGAGAGGCCGAATCCCAAGGGGTACGCGGCTTCGACGCCATCGCGATCGAGGAGTCGCTGACCGTGCCAGCGGTCGTACACGATAGACGTGGCGGCCACGTCGAAGAAGGGCAGATGCGACTCGTTCCGCGGTATCGAGTAGGGAAGCCGACCGGAGGCGTCCACTTCGCCGAGCATCACGTCAGCGAGTGCATCCCCACCTTCGCTGCCCGCGTACCAGCTGATGAGGATCGTGGGGACGAGGTCCTTCCACTCCTCGATGATCACGGCGCCGGCGGTCACGATCACGACCACCGTCCGCGGGTTCGCCGCGGCGGTCGCTCGGATGATCTCCACGTCGATGGGGCGGATCCTGAGCGACGCCCGGTCACCTCCGGCCGCCGAGCCCATGAGGTTCTCGTTGCGGTCGTCGCCGGTCGGCATCGTGACCCCGGGTGGCAGCGGGGGGAAGACCTCGAGGAGGCCTGGAGCAGAGAGCATGGTGTCGCCGAGGTACTCGCCCTCGTCGGCAGCCGTGTAGCCGACTACCACGACGGCGACGTCCGCATCGGCGGCGATGTGCGCGGCGGCGACAGGATCGTCGTCGACGCTGCTGAGGACCATCGTGGTGGGCAAGGCACGGCGAACACCCTCGAGTGGCGTGATCACCCGTGGCGAGTGCACGTTCGAAGAGCCCTTGTCGCCCGTGTTGGCCAGGTCGGCGAGTCGTCCGATCACGGCGATCGACGAGACCGCTGTGCGGTCGATCGGCAGGAGAGGGGCCTCGTCGAGTGCGTCGTTCTGGAGAAGGACCATCGACTCGGCGGCGGCGCGGCGGGACAGTGCGCGGTGCGCTCGCGAGAAGACGACCGAGAGCTCGGGTTCCGGGTCGAGATCGGAGGCGGCGAAGCGCAGCTGCGTCGCGATGATCCGTCGTGCCGCTCGTCGGACGTCGTTCCACGATGCGCGACCCGCCTCGAGGTCCCCGGGGAGTGCTCTGGCCCTTTGCTGCCGGAACGCGCTTCGACGTCGAGGCCGGCCCGGAGGGACATCGCGGGGTCGCGGAGCCCGAAGATGAAGTCGGAGAGGGTGATGCCCTCGAAGCCCCACTGCTCGCGCAGCACGCCCTCGAGGAGTGCCTCGTTCTGGCCGGCCCATTCGCCGTTCACGCTGTTGTAGGAGGTCATGATCCCGGCGACCCCCTCCTCGACGACACGCTTGAAGTGCGGCAGGTAGACCTCGTGCAGCGCGGCGTCATCGGCTGTCACATCGACTGTGAACCGGGCGTTCTCCATGGAGTTGAGGGCGTAGTGCTTGGCGACCGCCATTCCGTGGCGCTGCACCCCGCGTACGAGGGCGGCGCCGAACTCGCCGAGGAGGACGGGGTCCTCGCCGTAGGTCTCCTGCGACCGACCCCATGCAGGATGTCGCGGCAGATTGATGCAGACTCCGCCGAAGAAGTTGCCGCCCTGCGCCCGCATCTCAGCACCGATCGCCCGGCCGACCTCCTCCTCGAGGGCGAGGTTCCACGTCGCGCCGCGAGCCATGGACACCGGGAAAGCGGTCGACTCGCCCATCACGACGCCGCGCGGTCCGTCGCTGAAGCGCAGCCCGGGGATGCCCAGGCGCGCGACCTCACCCATCACGACCGGATGGGCGTTGTACTGCCGACCCATCTCGCTCATGCCCGACCAGAATTCGCTGTCGCCGTCCAGCAGGCCGAGCATCTCCTCGTCGGAGAGCTCGTCGACCAAGGCCTCGGTCGCGTCGTAGAGCGAAGCGCCGGCGACGACGCGCGTCGTCGCGGCCTCGAAGGCGGTCGGCGCAGAGGCGTCGTCCGCCAGTGCCGGTCGGTCACTCACGTGATCCTCCTCGAGGCGATGCGGGTCGGGTGCGTTCTGCGGTCGACGCCGGCCTTGTCGTGAAGCGCGGCGGACGCCCGCGGTCGTGTCGTGGGCACCATCGGTCAGCGGGCGACGATCGTCGTGAGGGCAGGAGCGAGGCCCTCGGCTGAGACGGTGACGGTCATGACACCGGGGCCGGTCGGCCGAATGATCGCGAGAGCGCGGCCGTCGGAGGTCGTGCAGTGATCGGCTGTGAACGGCTCGCTGGTCGAGGTGGCGCCGGTACCGAGTGCTTCGAGGACTGCAGGGCCGTCCACGGCCAGCGTCACGACGCGCGACTCAGCGTTGTGCACCGTCCCGGACTGGTCGACGAGTGCGATCGCGAGGAAGGCGAGGTCGGAGCCATCGGCGCGCACGTCCGCACGATCAGGGACGACGCTCAACTCGACCTGAGTGCCGGCGGAGCGGAGAGCGGAACGGCCGACCTCTGCTCCGCCGGCTGAGGCCACGGCGACAAGCTCGCCGGGTGCGAACGAGGTCTCGAACACCGCGCGGAACGGCAGCTCTGCGCCCACCTCCGCGACTCCCAGCGAGGAGCCGCCGAGCAGCAGCTCGACCTGCTCTGCGTCGCTGTACACCTCGACCCGGATCGGGCGGCCCTCGAACCCGGGCCAGGACCAGCTGCCGAGCGAGTCGGTCCACGCCCACGGCGTGGCGACGGCGAGCTCCTGCCCGTGGCGTTCAGGGCGACTCACGGCGATGTACGGCGTCGAGGTCAGTCCGAAGACGATCTCGCGGAAGTAGGAGACGGGCAGGCGCTCCCCCGTGATGTCGATGTCACCGCAGCCCGCGGTGAGGGCCGGGAAGGCTCCGCTGAAGCCGCTCTGCGCTTCGCCGTCCTCGACGTAGCGGTTCACGCCGATGCCGACCTCGCCGAGGTAGTCCCACCCGGTCCAGGTGAAGTCGCCGATCACGCGGGAGTCGGCCTGCACGAGAGCCCAGTTCGCGACGATCGACGACGGCCAGGTCTCGCTGCCAACGATGATCCGGTCGGGGAACAGCTCGCGGTCGAGCTCGTAGCGCGCGTCGGCGTAGTTCATCCCGGCGACGTCGAGGACGGCGAACGACTCCTCGGTGCGCTGGGTCGCCTGCTCGGAGGCCTGGATCCGGCCCATCATGGCGCCGAAGCCGGCCATCATCGTGTTCACGCCACCGCCGGGCTGCTCGGCTGCCGCGGAGCGCTGCGCCTTCATCTGCGGCACGATCGTGTCGATCATCGAGACGAAGGGGTTCACCCCGTTGGTCACGTAGCGGGTCGGGTCGAGCGAGCGGACTTTCTCCGCGAGACGGCGTCCCCAGATCGATCCGATCGGGGAGCCGGTCTCGGGGATCTCGTTCCCGATGGAGTAGAAGATCACGCTGGGGTGATGGCGGTCCTTCGCGACCATCGCCTCGACGTCGCGCTCCCACCAGGTGGGGAAGTCGAAGGCGTAGTCGTTGTCGGACTTCGCCTGGGTCCACACGTCGAAGGTCTCGTCCATCACGAGCATCCCGAGCCGGTCGCAGGCGTCGAGCAGCGCCGTGCTCATGGGGGCGTGCGAGCTGCGGATCGCGTTGAACCCGGCTTCCTTGAGGATCGCGATCTTCCGCTCCTCCGCGGGCCGCATCGACACCACGCCGAGCGGACCGTTGTCGAGATGGATGCAAGCGCCGCGCAGCTTCACGCTCTCGCCGTTGATGCGCAGGCCGTGCGTCGGGTCGAGCTGCAGCGAGCGGATGCCGAAGGTCACGTGCTCGGTGTCGACGATCTCGTCGCCGTCGTGCAGGGTGACGCGGGCGTGATGCAGCGCCGGGTTCTCGACGCTCCACAGGGCCGGGTCCTCGAGGTGGAGACGGCGGCGGACGGTGCCGGTCGTGCCGGGGAGGAGGGTGATGGGCGAGCCGCTGCTGCCGACGGGAACGCCGGCGTCGTCTCGGAGAGCGACGTCCAGCCGGTAGGTGCGGGTGAGCGGGCCGGCGTTCTCGACGAGGGCCTCGATCTCGACGAGCGCCTCGTGAGCGGTGACCTCGGGGGTCGTGATGCGCAGTCCGTCGGGGACGATGCGACCGGGTCGCTTCACGACGAGGTGGACGTCGCGGTAGATGCCGGCGCCGGCGTACCAACGGCTGTCGAGGGAGGTTCGGCACTCGACGCGGATCTCGTTGTCGGCGCCGAACTGCAGGAACGGGTCGATCCGGACGGTGAAGCGCGAGTAGCCGTAGGCGTGCGTGCCGGCGAGGTTCCCGTTCACGAAGACCGCGGCGTCGCGGTAGACGCCGTCGAACTCGAGGAGGACGAGCGACCCGGCGTCCTGCTCCGGCGCCGCGAACGTGCGGCGGTACTCGAAGGCGCCGCCGGGGAAGTAGCCGTTGGTCTCGCCACGCGGTGCGTCCTGGCGGCGAGTCTGCCCGATCAAGGCGTCGTGCGGGAGGTGCACGTCCGTCCAGTCGGCACCGCTCGAGCCGCCGAGCTCCGCGAACGCCGTGACCTTCGTGCGGAAGGACCATCCCTGGTTGAAGAGCGACCGGTTCGAACGTGCGGTCATCCGCTGCGCGGCCACTCGATCGTCGTCGCGGGTGGCGGGATCGGTCAGGCTCGTCATCGAGGGCTCCACTTCGTTGCGGGGTAAGCGCGCTGGTATCGCGCGTTACGAAGCTAAACACAGCGGGTAACGCGCGTCAACAGGCGTCCTACAATTGGTGAGCAGCATCAGTCGGCGACGTCAGAAGGGGGAGCCGCGTGATCGTGAAGAGCGAGGACGTCGCCCGGCTCGCGGGAGTCTCGCGCGGCGCCGTGAGCCAGATCCTGAACGGGCGGGGCGAGCGCTTCTCCGCCTCGACCATCGAGCGCGTCAAGGAGGCCGCCCTCGAGCTCGACTACCAGCCCTCAGCCGCCGGCCGTGCCCTCGCCATGGGGTCGAGCGATTTCGTCATCGCACTCATTCCGAACACCACGTTCGGCGGCAACTTGCAGGACATCTTCGGTGCCGCGACCGAGCAGCTCGCAGAGCAGGGCCTCACCCTCGTCCTTCGGCTTGCAACGACGACGACCGCTGCGCTGGGGCGGTTGGTGGGCAGCATGGCTCCGCGCGCGATCCTCTCGCTCACGCCGTTCTCCGACGAGGAGCGGGAGCTGCTCGAGCGCCGAGGGGTGCGCGCGTTCGACCCCCACCTCGCGTCCGAGGATCAGTTCGACCGCGAGATCGGCCGCCTCCAGGCACGCCATCTGATCGAGCGGGGCAGCACCCGCCTCGCGGTCGCTCGCCTCCAGGACGCTCGGCAGGACCCGTTCGGGCAGGGCCGCGAGGAGGGCGTCCGCGAGGAGTGCCGCCGAGCCGGCCTCGCCGATCCTGATGTGGTGCACCTCGGGGTCGATCTGGAGCAGGCGGTCGCCGCGCTCGACAGTCTGAATCCTCCCGGGATCGGGATCGCCTGCTACAACGACGACATTGCGACATGCCTGCTCTCGGCCGCCAGCATCCGGTCGCTCGAGGTCCCCGAGCAGGTCTCGATCATCGGCATGGACTGCACCCCGCTCTCTCAGGTCACCGTGCCCCGGCTGACGACGATCTCCTACGACGTCACCGCGCCGACGAAGAACATGATCGCCAACTTCCTCTCGGTCCTCGGCGAGACGCCGGCGCCGGACGGCCCGGTCAACGCCCTCGAACTCGAGCTGGTGGTCGGCGGCACGACCTGACCGGGCGACTCTGAGGGACTGCGTTCAGTGGCCGACGACGAGCTTGAACCCCGCGGTCGCAACTCCCGCCGTCGCCAGTGCCACACCGGTGCCCACCGTGCGCCACGAACTCTGAGTGCCGCGGAGGTGGCCGATCGTGAAGCCGAGAAGCAGGAACCTCGTCACTACGGAGAGTGCGGCGAGCGAGAAAGCCGCAGTACTGCCGAGAAGCCCAGCGACCGCGGCGATCAGGAGCACCACGGGTATCGCGCCCGAGCTGAGCACGGGCAGACCGTCGCGCAGCGAGTGCCGAAGTGCCGCCCGGTCAGGCCGATGATTCGTCCGGATCCGTGTCGCGTACGACTCCGCGACGACATGGGCGATGAACGTCGAAACCACTGTGCCGATAAGCAAGAGCAGGTTCTCGGCGGTGCCTGCTTCGGCGGGACCGATGACCGCCAGGGTGCCCAGGACGACGATATTGCCGTAGATGTAGGCCTGGGCGCGGGCGGCAGCGGTGTCGACATCGATCGAGCCGCCTTGCGCGGCCTGGACCACTTCATCACCGACCGCAGGGTTCTGATCCATCGGTTCTCTCCTTCAGACGGTGATGCACCGGGATCAGCGGACCTCGGCCAGGTTCAGGTCGGTCTCTATTATCCGAGAATTGAGATTATGTCATTTCACCCGTGGAGGATCGCCTCATCAGAGTCCAGTGACGTCAGCAATGGTTTCCACCGCGGGTTCAGTCATGAGGCCGATGCTCTCGCGCGTGCGAGCGCTACCTCGTGTCCCCTGTCCGTGTGAGGGAAGCGCGCGAGCATGCTGGTGAGCTCGGCAGCTGGCACGTTGGCCCCGAACGCCTCCGCATGGGGTTGCAGCGAGATGCTGTCCGCGAGCGATCCTGCGGGGACGGGGTCGAATCCCATGCTGTCTACGAGTGCGTCGACGACGGCGACGGCCCGGAAGTCGTTGCCGGCGACGGCGATCGCCTTCCGGTCCGTGGCGCCGGCGGGACGGGGGCCCTCATCGAGGTCGTGGTACCCCATGTGATTGAACGCCTTCACCACGGCGGATCCCCGCAGTTGCTGCTGGACCCGCTCCGAGGTCGAGACGCGGAGGTCCGAGAGGTCCTCGCGGACTCCGTCGACCTCCCACCAGTAGTTCATGGCGTCGATGACGGTCTTGCCCTCGAGTGCCTGGACGGGGACGGTCGCGAGCCGCCCGAGCGGGAGCGCCAGGACGACGACGTCCGCGTCGCGGACCGCATCGACGGCCCATGCCGGCGTCGCTCCGGGCGCGACGACCGAGAGGATGAGGCGGATGGCGTCGGGCTCCTTCGAGCCCGCGACGAGGACCCGGTGACCGGCGGCGACCGCGAGCCGCGCGAGCACCGTGCCGAGCTTCCCGGAGCCGAGGATCGCGACGGTGCTCGTCACGATCGCACGTCCTGCAGGACTGGTGCGTCTGCGAGGAGCTCGCGGACGCGCGGGATCACGACGCTCCCGTACAGCTCGACGGAGCGGCGCCGCGATCGCAGGGTCTGGGCACCCGAGGTGTAGATCATGTCGAAGCGTCCGACGCCCATGACCTGGATCGTCTTCGCGATGCGGCGCGCGACGGTTTCCGGTGAGCCGATGTACATCGAGCCCGTCGCCACCTCGCGGTCGAACTCGGCCCGCGTGACGGGGGGCCATCCGCGGAGCGCGCCGATCCGGTCGCGGACCACCTTGAAGTGCGGGTACCAGGCCTCGACGGCCTCCTCGTCGGTGTCGGCGACGAACCCGGGCGAGTGCATGCCGACCGGGTGCGCCGTCGTGCCGAACTCGGCGGCTGCTCGCCGGTACAGGTCGAGGTAGGGCAGGAATCTCTGGGGCTGGCCCCCGATCACCGCGAGCATCAGGGGGAAGCCGTACTTCGCCGTGCGGACGACCGACTGCGGCGATCCTCCGACGCCGATCCAGGTGGTCAGTCCCCCTTCGGTCCTGGGGTAGACCTCCGCGTCGACGAGCGGTGCACGGGTCGTCCCCGACCATGTGACGGGCTCCTCGCGCAGCAGCCGGGAGAACAGCTCGACCTTCTCCTCGAACAGCACCTCGTAGTCGGCCATGTCGTAGCCGAAGAGGGGGAACGACTCGGTGAACGAGCCGCGCCCGAGGATCACCTCCGCGCGTCCGCTCGAGAGGGCGTGGACCGTGGCGAAGCGCTGGAACACCCGCACGGGGTCGTCCGAACTGAGCACCGTCACTCCGGATCCGAGGCGGATGCGCGACGTGACCGTGGCGAGCCCCGCGAGCACGGTCTCGGGAGAGGACACCGAGTACTCGGCCCGGTGGTGCTCGCCCACGGTGAAGACGTCGACGCCCAGCTGATCGGCCAGCACCGCCTCATCGACGAGTGCCCGGAGGGAGCGCGCATGGCTGACCTGCGCGCCGCTGTCATCGGAGGGCACGTCCCCGAACGTGTCGAGACCGAAGATGATGTCGGACATGATTCCTCATTTCATTGACGCGTCAACCACTTAATTGACGTGTCAATGATGTGCCGATACCGTCGAGTTGTCAACGAGGAGGAAGCATGAGCGGCACGAACCACGAGGGGCGCCGGCGGACACCGAATGCGAGCGAGCTGGCGGTCTGGCGCGACTACGTCGAGACCTCCGAGCGGGTGAAGCGCACGCTCTCGGCGGCGTTCCTCGAGACCTCGGGGATCTCACCCGGCGACTACGCCGTCATGCTGGCGCTCAGCGAGGCGCCCGACAGCACCCTCCGCTCGTCGGACCTGGCCGCGGTCGTGGGATGGGAGCGCAGCCGGCTCTCGCACCACCTCCGCCGCATGCAGGAACGGCAGCTGGTGATGCGGGGCTCTGTCGGCGGGGACGCCCGAGGGGCGGCGGTCACCCTGACCGGAGCGGGCGCCGACGTCTTCCGGAGCTCGTCGGCCGCCCACCTGCGGCTGATCAGGAAGGTCTTCGTGGACGCCTTCACCCCCGAGCAGCTGGAGGCCGTGCGCGTGGTGACGGCCGCGCTCCACGAGCACGTCGACACCGTCCTCGCGCCGTGACCGGCGCGTCCGCTCCGGCTCAACCGGCGACGGTCGTCGTCATCGGCGCGGGCCAGGCGGGCCTGTCGTCCGCCCACCATCTCCGGCGCCGAGGCTTCGTCTCCGCCGTCGAGGATCCCGGCGCGCCCCGCACCTTCGTCGTCCTTGACGCCGACCGCAGCCCCGGAGGGGCATGGCAGCACCGGTGGGAGTCGCTCCGCATGGCGACGGTGAACGGCATCTTCGACTTGCCCGGCATGCCCCTGCCGCCCGTGGATCCGAACGAGTCCAGTCGCGATGCCGTCCCGCGCTACTTCGCGGCCTACGAAGCAGCGGAGGACCTGCCCATCCTGCGTCCCGCCGCAGTGCGATCGGTCGTCCGGGAGGACGACGACCCCGACGGCGATCTGATCGTCCACAGCGATACAGGGACGTGGAGCGCGCGGGCGATCATCAACGCGACCGGTTCCTGGAACAACCCGCGGATGCCCGACATCCCCGGTCGCGACGTCTTCGAAGGCCTGCAGCTGCACAGCCGGAACTACGTCCGGGCAGACGACTTCGAGGGCCTGCGCGTCGCCGTCGTCGGCGGCGGGATCTCCGCTGTGCAGCTGCTCGAGGAGATCAGCCGGGTCGCGAAGACGACGTGGTACACACGCCGTCCCCCTCAGTTCGTCGACCACGACTTCACGCATACCGGCGACGGCGTGCGGGTGGAGCAGCGCGTCGCGGAGGACGCTGCCGCCGGACGCCCCCTGGGCAGCGTCGTGTCCTACACCGGGCTCGGCTGGACGGACTACGCCGTCGAGGCCCGACGCCGAGGGGTGCTGGAGCGTCGGCCCCTGTTCACCTCCCTGGGCCGGAACCACGTCGTCGAAGCCGACGGGTCCACGACCGCTGTGGACGCTGTCGTGTGGGCGACGGGCTATCGGGCCGAGCTGCGCCACCTGGACGACCTGGATCTCCGCGGGCCACTGGGCGGAATCCCTGTGGACGGGACGCAGGCCCGACGCGACGGACGCGTGCACCTGGTCGGCTACGGGCCCTCGCAGTCGACCGTCGGAGCGAACCGCGCAGGCCGAGCCGCCGTGGCATCGCTCCTCCGGCGCGCAACGAGCTCCCCCGCCTCGCCGCCGGCCGTCGCCGGAGCGGACCAGCTCTAGGCGGAGCGCCGCCGTCCGCGGAGATGCCGGCAAGCGCCGGACGGCGGCGCCGGACCTGCCGACGGGAGAGCCCCCGGAGGCGGAAGCGACCGAGGGCTCTCCCGTGCCGGAGCTACTCGGCCGTGCGGAGGAGCTGCACGGGTCCGGTCAGTCCGTGGGACCGGATCCGGGTGCTGTGGGGTGCTGGCGCCCCTCCGGCCAACGCGCTCACGATGTCGATCAACTGCGCGTAGTAGCCGCGGGCGATGAGGCGGTTGTTCAGCGAGCTGGCGACACGGACGACGATCTCGTTGGTCCCCGGGAGGAGATCCGGCGTGATGTCGACGACGGGGCGAGACGTGTCGAAGCCCCTGGCGGGGCCGGCGTTGACGGCGACCGAGCCGAGCCCGCCCTCGGTCGAGCCGAGGTCCAGGAGGATCCGTGCGCCTCGGAGATCGGACTCCTGCAGGGAGACGACGGTGGAGTAGGAGCCGACGCCCGAGACCTCGGGGCCCACTCCCGCGAGCTCGGTCCACGGCACCAGTGCCGAGCTCTCCGCCGTCAGGGAGGTGACCGCGGTCGTGGGCCGCACTTCCCGCGTCACGTAGCCCAGCCCTCGGTCCTCCGAGACGACCTCGAGCTCTCCGGCGTCCCAGCTCTCGACCGCGATCGACCAGTCCGCCAGCTCCCGGAGGTGCGTCGGTGCACTCGCGTCCGTCTCGACCGCCGACGTCGACCTGTCGAGGGTGAGCAGTGCCGTCTCACCGGGGGCCAGCTGCACGGTGACGATCGTGCGGTCGCCGTCGACGCGGACTCCCCGGTGAGGCCGGATTTCGCCGCTCCACGCGTCGATGCGGTGCACCGTCCCGGTTCCCGGGAGGGCGAACTCGACGGTGGTCGCCTCTCCGGTCTCGTAGAGGAAGTGGTAGGCGTAGAGGTGCAGCAGGTCGCCGTCTTCGCGGAGGCAGCTGAGGACGTCCGTGTTGTCGGCGGTGAACTCGGCGCGGCCGATCACACCGAGCCCGCGGAGGGCCGAGACCGTCTCGGACGGGTCGTCGATCCGAGCGACGTTCGGCAGCGCCGCGAGCTCCTCGAGGACGGTGCGGAGCTCGTCGTCGCGGCCGTCCAGTCCCGGAGTGCGGGCGGCAGCGCGATCGTGCGTCCGGTAGCTGCCCGTCAGGAGCCACTTCACCTCGCTGGCGCCGTTCACGATCAGGATCCGCAGACCCGCTCGCGCCCACTCGAGGAGACGCACTGCGACGTCGGCCTCCAGCGTGTCCTGGTACACCAGGAGCGCCTGGTAGCCGGGCCCGTCGGGCTGGACGACGCCGTCGCCGAAAGCGACGTCGTCGTTGAGGAGGAGGCTGCCGTCGAAGAACTCGTAGCTCCATCCGGCGTCCTGCATTCCCAGGTCCCGCCACCAGTGGTTCTGCCGGTTCCGCATCCAGCGCTGCCCGTAGGCGTCCTCGTCGGGGATGCGCTCGCCGCGCTCGTCGATCAGGGCCATGCCGACGGTGTTGTCGGCGAAGTGGTCGGTGCGGAGGATGCCCACGTCGACGCGGGGTCGACCCTGGCGGAGCAGGTACTGGAAACGGCCCATCGCGTCGTTCCAGAGCGGGTAGAACTCGCTCGCCGGCTGCCGGGTGTCGAACCGCTCGGAGAACATGGACCACATGCCCTCATGGCCCGGCCACTCGGTGACGCCCTCGGCTCCCGCCGGGCTCGCCCAGCCGTGCAGGACCGTCTTGGTCACACCGGCCGCGAACTGCGTGGCGATGATCTGGTCGTAGAAGCGGTGGTCGAGCATGTGGTTGCGCGAGGTGGCGCCGGTCTCGGACGAGTACTGCTTGCCGAACAGATGAGCGGGGCCGGCGAGCAATCGATACCCGTCGATCTGCGACCCGAACTCGAGCGACTCCGTCTCGATGCCGTCGACCTCCGGACCGGGACGGGTCAGCTCGAACGGGAGTCCGTAGCTGATCTCGGAGCGCAGCGTGATGCCGTTCTCGTGCAGGAACGTCGCGAAGGGGCGGAGCATGCACTCGATGTAGAGGTCCGTGAGGGTCTTCACATAGTCGAAGCGCACCTTGTCGACCGTGACGCGGTCCTGCGCCGAGGGTTCGTAGAGATAGGTGGTCCCCACCGCCATCATCTGCACGGTGCGGACGAGGAACGGCAGCCACGGAGCGATGTCGTAGCCGCGTCGTGCGCGGAACTCGTCCGCGACGGAGCGTCCCCAGAACATGCCGCCCGCACCCCAGGTGGTCAGCTCGAGAGAGTCCATGTACATCTGCGTGCGCGGGTTCTGAGCGATCTGCGCCCTGAGCTCGGGAGTGAGGACGTGCTCGGTCCAGTAGTCGGTCACGGCTCTCACGCCGGCCGGGTCGAGGTAGTTGACGGTGTAGTTGACCGTCGCCGAGGGCGAGGCTGTCTGACCCGTGCCGTGCATCCGAAACGTGAACAGCCGCCAGTCCCGGCCTTCAGGAGCACTCCAGTCGAGAGCTTCCTGCTCGACCTGCTCGGTGAGGTCGAGGACCGATCCGGCGTCCAGAGTGCCGTCCTCGAGAACGGGCACGGCGATGACCGCGACCAGATCCTGCCGCTCCGGCGCCACCCGGTGGCCGGGGAGGGAGGCGCCCGGCCGCTCCTCATCGAGCTGGATGAGGGGAAGCGGCCCGCGCCGTCCTGCTCCACCGGCGAGGTCCTCGGCGATGAAATCGAGCTCCTTCGCCGCAGCGTCGTGGTCGGGGTCGATCCCCGGGACGTTGGCGTTCGACCAATTGGTGCCCGAGGTGAAGCTGACCGACATCTTCCGCCTGGTCGTCTCCTCGACGACGATCTGCGAGTCGTGGAGCCACTCCTCCGCGCCCCAGCCGTAGCGCTCGTGGTCGATCGCGCCCTCGTCCATCGCGAGGAACTCCATCCCGCCGAAACCGAGGCGGTGGGCGGCGTCGACCTCGCGGCGCAGCGTCTCGTCGGTGTGGAGGCCCTCGGCCAGCCACCATCGGATCTCGGGTCGGAACTCGATGGGCGGGTTCTGCAGGTTCGGGATGTGACGGTCGA
The DNA here is from genome assembly GCF_013205055.1 of Rathayibacter sp. VKM Ac-2856. Lineage (GTDB taxonomy): Bacteria > Actinomycetota > Actinomycetes > Actinomycetales > Microbacteriaceae > Rathayibacter. The sequence goes on along the minus strand of NZ_JABMLF010000001.1, from coordinate 14,006 downwards.
AGCTCGACATGTGTTTCCTCCTTGATGGTCTGAGCGAGGCGTCGTCTGTCCGACGCGTCGCAGTCGGTGCGGATGTCCGTGGCCGGTGAAGAGCCCCGGGACGGTCGGGTCAGTCGGTCATCGCGTCCGCCGGTCTCCGGGGCCCGGCATCGAGGAACGGCTCGTCCTGCGGACTCCGCTCCGCTGGTCGCGCGTCCGGTGCACGGCGAGGGCGATGAGAACGTCCATGGCCCCGGAGCCGCCGATCGTGGCGGAGGCGACCGGCCGGGAGTGGGGACGCCGGGCGGTGGATGCTGGTGGCATTCGATCTTCTTCCTCGAAGAGGCCACGCGGCTCTGCGGGGCTCGAACAGTGGGGCGAGGTCCTGTCTATCACGCCTACCAACATGTCGGTAGAACATCGCTCCGAGCCTGTGAGAAGCTCCTACGGTGACAGCCACCGAAATCGCCGCGGGACCGCAGCGGATCCTCGACGCCGCCCGCGACGTGTTCGCGGAGAGCGGGTACCGAGGCGGCTCGCTGAACGAAGTCGCCAAGCGATCCGGGTACACCCGGGCAGGTCTGCTCCATCACTTCCCCAGCAAGGAGGCGATGCTCCTCGCGCTCCTCGACCTCCGGGACGAGCAGCTGGAGGCCTCCGGGATCTTCGACCCCCAGGAGGGACTCCCTGCCCTGTTCGCCCGGCTCCCCGAGGTCATGACGGCCGTTCTCGGCGACCGGACGCTCGTGCAACTGGCCCACATCCTGACCGCCGAGGCGGCGGACGGGCGCCATCCCGCGCGCTCCTGGGCGTTCCGGCGCCACGGCGTCCTCCGACGCCGGATCGCCGAGGCGACGGCCCGGTCCGTCTCGAGCGGTGAGCTTCCCGCCGACGTCGACGCCGACGCCCTCGCCACGGTGATCCTCGGAGCGGTCGAGGGCATCGAGGCCCAGTGGCTCATCGACCCGGAGCTGCCTGTCGGGCGGAGTGCGGAGACACTCCTCAGGCTCATCGGCGCGCTCGTGGAGTCCACTCGTCCCGAGTCCGGAGCGAGCGTCCGGCTGCCCTGAGCGGCGTGCATGGCCGACCCTCGTGTCGAGCGCGTCCCGATCAGGGCTGCACCGGCACCGGCAGGACGAGCCGAGAGCGCCCCAGATCCACGATCCGTGCGGAGGGGGCGAGATCGGCTGAGGAGGCCGCGTCCTGCCCCGTTCCGAGGTTGCGCTCCCATCGGGGGAAGCTGCCGCCGGCGAGGACGAGGCGGATGCGCTCCCCCGCACGGAATTCGTGCGCCGTGGCGTCCAGCGCGAGGACGAGCGCGCCGGTCGGCGAACCGCGATCGAGCCGGACGAAGCCCTCGGTGATGTTCCGCGAGCGTCCTCGGGGATCGACGACCGAGAGACGGGCGAAGACGTCCGCGTGGGGGTTCGAGAGCTCCTGGACGAGCTCGACCCGCGGTGCGCCGACGATCCGCAGGGGCTCATCGAGCGGCGCGCTGGTGAAGGCGAGGACGTCGTCGCGCGCGGCGAGCGCAGAATCGTCGACCGAACCTCCGGCGGCGCTGTTCAGAGGGCCGCCGATCGACGGGGTCGGATCCTCGGGGTCGTAGAGGAAGCCCGCTCGGGAACCCTCACCCGCCGGGTCGGCGCTGAGCTCGCCCGTCGAGTGCGGATGAAAGACGGCGTCCCGCGACGACGGCGGCCAGGACGGCAGTCCGATCCACTCCTCGGCTCCGGTGACGAAAGCGCGCACGGGCGACGGCCGTCGCTCTGCGGACGAGGTGAAATGCTCGTCGAGCCACTGCAGCGTCTCTTTGACAGTGGATCCGCCCTCGACGGGTGCGCTCTTGTGCGTCCAGGGCCCCGCCGTCATGGCGACGTCGACGCCGCGCTTCTGCAAGCGATCGACCGCCTCGATCCCCTGATCGAGGAAGAGGTCCTGCCATCCGACCTGGAGGAGAACCGGCACCTCGACGCGGTCCAGAGACTCGCTGAGGTCGTAGCCGGCCCAGTAGGGATCCGCGGGATCACGACGGGAGATCCACTCTCGATACCAGGGTGCGCGACCGCCGAACGCCTCGGCGGCTCCTTTCTCGAGGGACAGCGTGCGCTCGAGGCGCTCATCGTCCTGCTTCCGTCGTCGCGCCTCGAGGGCGGAGCGCACGAACCCCGACTCCTGACGGACGACGGCGAGGGTCCAGCCGAACCAGGCGTTCAGAGCGAACGCGCCGTCGCGATGGATGTGGCGCCCGAGATCGAAGGGGGCGCACTGGATGACGCAGGTGACGAGCTCGGGTGGCGGATCCATCAGGACGGCGAACTGGGTGCACCCGCCGTAGGAGCCTCCCGCGGTGGCGAACGTGCCGGTGAACCAGGGCTGGCGTCGCATCCAGCCGACGGTGTCCGCACCGTCCGCCGCTTCGTTCACCAGCGGCTCGAGTCGACCGCCGGAACCGAACGTGCCCCGGCACCGCGCGAGGACGACGACGTAGCCGTAGCGCGCGTAGATGCTGGCGGTGAGCCCGGCGATGAGGGGCGGCCAGCCGTAGGGCGACCGGAACAGCAGGGTGCCCTTCTGCTCACCCGCCGGGATCAGGACGTCGGCGAGGAGCTCGACGCCGTCCCGCAGGGGGATCCGCAGATCCTCGAGGGTCCTGTACCGGTGGGTCGCTCTCGGCAGCGTGAGAACGCGCGCCCCGACGGCGTCCCACAGCGCGCGCGGGACGGATCGACGCCGCCCCGTCGGACGTGCGGACGCTGTCGTCCGCGTCATCGGACGGCGCTCTCGAACCCGGGCCGCAGGAACCGACCGCACGTGCGCCCCGGGCTGCCCGCGGTCGTCCACCCCGGGGAGACAGGAATCGTCATCGAAGCGCCAATCGTCGTCGTCTGAAGAGAGAGATCCGACCTCAGCATTCCGATTAGCAGAATTGGCTTGCATCAGTAGGAACACCTCGACGCTAGCGCACTCGGGCCGAGCAGCCAACGGCTCCGCGCAGAGGGGCATCGAGCACCGGCGGGCCGTACGGACGGACCGATCAGTCCCGACCGCGCAACGGAGCCGTCCACGGCTCGCCGAAGATGAGCTGCGTGCGACAGTGCGCGACCTGCGGTAGGGCCAGGATCCTGTCGATGATCAAGGTCTGGAGCTCGGTGCTGTCGGCCACGGCGACATGGACGAGGTAGTCCTCACTGCCACTCACGTTGTACAGGGCGAGGGTCTCGGGCATCGCGAGGGCTCTCCGCACGAAGTCGTTGGCCGTGTCGCGCGCGTGCGGACGGATCTGGATGCCGAGGAACGCCTGCTCCGCTCTGCCGAGCAGACTCGGCAGCACATGCGCACGGGTCGCGACGATCGTCCCGTTGCGGCGCATCCGCCTGATCCTCTCGAGGCACGTGCTCGGCGCCACCCCCACCCGAGCCGCGACGTCCTTGTTCGGCGTGGTCGCATCGACCTGGAGAACTTCGAGGATCGCCCAGTCCACCGAATCCAGTTCGGATCTCGCAACAGTCTTCTTTCCAGATTCCACCATGCGGGCACAGCAGCGAATCGACTTCCTAGTGTTTCACCCGAGATCCTGATCACCTCCCACCCCGATCGGAACCGACCGCAGAAGCCCCGCTCGGCCCCGGCTCGGCGACTCACGAAGGAGACACCATGGCACCCACCCGCCTCCCCGAGCAGGAGCGCTGCGCGCGCATGCGACGGCGTCCGTCGAGCACTCCCCGCCGGAGCATCGTCCGCCGAGCCGGAGCCGTGTCATGAGCGCCGGCGTCGTCGACTCCCTGCTGGCCACCATCGGCGACACCCCTCTGCTCCGGCTGCGGCATCTCGTGCCGGAGGCAGCGGCGCAGGTCCTCGTGAAGATCGAGGGGGTCAACCCCACCGGGAGCTACAAGGACCGCATGGCCCTGGCCGTCATCGAGGGGGCGGAGCGCCGCGGCACCCTCCGACCCGGACAGCGGGTCGTGGAGTACTCGGGCGGCAGCACCGGCTCCTCCCTCGCGTACGTCTGCGCGGTCATGGGCCACCCCTGCACCATCGTCACGTCGGACACGTTCTCGCAGGAGAAGATCCGGACCATGCGGGCGTTCGGCGCCGACGTCGTGATCGTGCCGAGCGAGGGCGGTCTGATCACCCCGGCCCTCTTCGACCGGATGCGCGAGGCGACGCGGAAGCTGGTGCTCGAGCACGGCGCCTTCTGGACCGATCAGTTCCACAACACCGACGCGCTCCTCGGCTACGACGTGCTCGGCCGCGAACTGGTCGAGCAGACCCGGAGCAGCGGCCTCGAGATCGACGCCTTCTGCGCCGCCGTCGGAACCGCCGGGATGCTCGCCGGAGTGTCCCGCACCCTGAAGGACCGGATCCCGGGGGTCGGGATCACGGCGCTGGAGCCGACGACATCGCCGATGCTCAGCACCGGCCGGGCAGGACCGCACCACGTCGAAGGCATCGCCACGGGCATCGTGCCGCCCCTGCTGCCTCGGGATCTGCGCGACAGCGTCCTGACCGTGGACGAGGCGGCCGCCCGCGATCTGGCGCTGCCCCTCGCCCGTCGCGAAGGGGTCTTCGCCGGGACGTCCACGGCGGTCAACATCCTCGGCGCCCTCCGACTGGCGGAGGAGCTCGGTGCGGGGCGGACCGTGGTCACCGTGGCGTGCGACACCGGTCTCAAGTACCTCGCGGGCGACCTCTACGACGTCCGCTCCGATCGATGATCGAGACCGGGAGGTGCCGTGCACGCGGTGGTCGATCGGGTCAGCGCACCGACCGGACGAATGTGACGAAGACCGAGGAGACGATGACGGCGACGATCATCACGACGAACAGCGTCCGGTAGTCGCCGGTCACCGTGACGAGCAGGCCGCCGAGGACGGGGGCGAGGATCTGGGGGCCGGCGTTCGCGATGTTCATGATCCCGAGATCGCGAGCGGCGTTCTCGTTGCTGGGCAGGACCCGGCTGATCAGGGCCTGGTCGACGGCGAGGTAGGTGCCGTAGCCGACTCCGGTGATGACGCTGGCGATGACCGCTCCCTGATAGGTCGGGACGAACAGGTAGACGAGCGCGACGGGGATGAACATCAGGGTGGAGAGGCCGACGAAGATCCGCAGCCGCTCGAAGCGATCGGAGATCCACCCGCCGAGGAGGGCGAACACGATCGTCGTGAGTGCGCTGATGCCGGACAGGCCCACGAGCGCGGTCGCGGCGGCACCGAGGGAGCCGTCACCGACTCCGATGTAGTTCTGCAGGATGTAGAGCTGGAAGCCGGCCACGAGGGAGGCGCCGAAGATCATGGAGAAGCGGCCGGCGAAGGTCCACCAGTAGTCCGGCGCTGCGCGGAAGCCGGGCGCGATCGCACCGCGTCGCGGCCGGAGCGGACCCGTCCGACGTGCGGGCGGCGTGTAGTCCTCGGTGGTGAAGGCGAAGAGCACGGCCGTGGCGAGCACGACGACCGCGATGCCCGCGTAACCGACGAAGACGTTGCCCGAGAGCCCGGCGATCGCGATGCCGATGAAGCTGCCGCCGAAGGAGGCCGCTCCCAGCAGTCCCGAGACGGAGCCGCGCAGCCGTACCGGGATCCGCTCGGGCAGAACGGCGCCGAGAGCCCCCTGCAGCGCGTTCAACGGCCAGATCGCGAGCGCCCACACGACGGCGAGGACGGGGACGGAGGGGCTCACGGCGGTTCCGAGCAGCGCCCCGGCCGAGACGATCGACGCCCCGAGCACCCAGATGTTCCGACGGCCGAAGCGGGACCGGGTCCGATCGTTCAGCAGCCCCATGACCGGCTGGGAGAGGACGGAGGAGACGGCCGCCACCGCCGAGACGATGCCGAGGGTCGCCGGAGCATTGTCCGGTCCGACCATCGTCGCGACCTGCGTGCCGAGGAGCACTTGGACGACACCGCCCCACACCGCGCTCACACCGATGAAGGCGAGCGGGTAGGCCACCCACAGCCATCGGCTCATGGCCTGAGGGCCGGGATCGTCGATCGGCAGGACGCTCTCGACCGGCGGGGCGGCAGGGGACGGCGGAACGGTCGGAGGTTCGGGGTGCAGCGAGCTCGTCATCGAGACTCCCATCATCATCGATCGGAAGAGTGGACCCCCACTGAGATCACCCCTGAATTCCAGTAGCAGGAATAAGTTTGCGCCAGTGGAAATTACGGTGAACATACCCCATGCGAGTCCGGAGCCGCAGCCCTCGAGCGACCTCGAGGCGGCCCTTCCCCGTTCCGCCACCGGTCAGGAGCCGGGTGCGAACGGAGGCTACGGTGCGTCCACGGGCGCGGTCCCAGCGGGAACCGGGATCACTCGGAAGAACCGACGACCCTTGCAGGTGAGGCGGGGAGTGCGATCGAGTCGTACACCTCGCGCGCCGCGAGGACCGCCGGCATGTTGTCGCGCGCCCACTGCTCGACCGAGAGGAGGACCGGCCGCAGACTCGCGCCGGTGGTGGTGAGCTCGTAGACGACCCGGGGAGGCACCTCGGCGAAGGCGTGACGGGTGACCATCCCGTCCCGCTCCAGCGCCTTCAGGGTCTGCGAGAGCATCTTCGGCGAGATGCCCGCCACCCCGGCGGCGATCTCGCTGTACCGAGCGGGCCCGGCCGAGAGGACTCCGATGATGAGGATCGTCCAGCGGGATCCGATGCGGTCCACCAGCTGCCTGCTCGGGCAGCCGGGTCCGTACGGGTCGAACTCGCGATTCTCGTCCACGGGGCCCTCTCGGCCAGGTCGTCAGTAGGAGACGGTGAAGCGCTGGCGGGGGTGCGCGCCGCGCTCGATCTCATCAGCGTAGGCGATCGCGTAGTCGGCCCCCGAGATGTCCGAGTGCCCGTCCGCGTCGCTGAGCAGGACGTCCCCGCCGAGGCGGAAGTCCTCCGTGCGCTCGCCCGCGTTCCACGATCCGAAGCCCGCGCCGGGGCTCACGTAGAACCAGTCCAGCTCGGCGGGGCTCTCGCGCATCGCGTCGAGGACGGCGCCGTGAGCCACCGCCTCGGCCTTGTACTCCTGCGGGAATCCGGGCGTCTCGTAGAGACGCGGCCCCCCGTCGGCGACGTGGAGCGAGCCGGCGCCGCCCACGAAGCTGAGGCGTGCGCCCGCGTCGATCGCCGTGCGGATCAGATCGGGGACGGTGTCCAGGAGCGCCGCGTCCCCCTCTTGGCGCGGCGAGGCGGGGATCGCGACCACGAGGTGATCGGCACCGGCCGCGGTCGAGCGGAGGAGCTCGACGTCGGCGATCGAGCCCGTCACGACCTCGACCCCGTCGAGGGTGAGGTCGGCCGTGCGCGCGACACCCGTGATGCTGTGGCCGCGGCGGACGAGCTCGCGGGCGATGTTCCCACCGGCGTAGCCGGTGACTCCGAAGATGACGATCTGGGACAAGACGACTCCTGTATACGAGGGATAGTTACTATCCGGAAGGTAGCACACCATCCTTGCGTGTGAATGGACTGGGGAGAACGGATCGCCGCCTCTCCTGTCCGAGCCCGCGAGGCCCTCCCCTGCGCGTCAGGATCGCGACGTGGCCGCTCGGATCTGCACGAGAGCGAGCTCGAGGAGCGGCACCCGAGCTCCGAGGCTTCGCGCCCGCATCGAGAAGTCGCCGAGGAGGTGCTCCGCCTCGGTCGGCAGACCCGCCACGAGGTCGCGGTAGAGCGACGTGGTGAAGGACGAGCCCTCCTCGGTCAGCAGCGCGAGGGACTGCTCGTGCGCCGCCGGCGAGGCCGGGTGGCCCGCGGCGGCCGCCACCTGCTCGGCCTCGCTCACGGCCTCGAGGATCCAGGGCAGGCCGCCGGCGTCGATGATCGCCCCGATGGCGCCGCGGAACAGGCAGGCGACGACGTTCGCCGCGACGATGAACACCCACTTCTCCCACAGGGCGCCGAGGACGTCGGTCGAGATCGTCAGCGTCGATCCGGGGACGTCCAACGCGTCGACGATCTGCTGCGGCACCGACCCGCCGTTCAGGGAGCCGATCGTGAGCACCGCGAGCGCGGTCATCTGCTGGACGACGTCAGCGTCGAGCGTGGCGACGATCCTGGCCGAGCCCCCGAGCACCCGGCCCGGGAACGACTCCTCGAGCAGGTCGATCTGAGCCATCCCGTTGAGGATCGGGATCACGTGGCCGTCCGCGTGCAGGTGCGGAGCAGCATCGACGACCGCCGCTCGGAGTGCCGCCGCCTTCACTGTCACCAGCACGAGATCGAACGACTCTGCCCGCTCCCCTGCCACCAGCGTCCGGACGCGGTGCGTGCGGTCACCCGACGGGGAGACGAACCGGAGCCCGTCCCGCCGCAGCGTCTCCGCGCGGCGGCCGCGCACGAGGTAGGTGACATCTCGGCCCGCTTCCTGCAGCAGGGTTCCGAAGGCGCCGCCCGTCGCACCCGCTCCGACGATGAGGATCCGCATCAGGTGCTCTCCGATCGAGGTCGCCCGGGTCCTGTGCGGACCCGGCGCTTCCGCGGCGTCCGTGCGGCCGCCGATGCGAGCCTGCCAGACGATTCGCAGTCCTTCGTTCCGTTATACGTCATAGTGTTTCGATAACCGAAATCGTCGGCGAAGCGCAGGGTACCCGTGCCGCAGCCGCCGCGACTCCCGTCATCGACGACGACGATCTGGAAGGCAGCCATGCCCGGCACCGCACGCCCGCACCACTGGAACCTGACCCGAGAGCGCACCTGGGAGCTCTCCCGCGCGGGGACTCCTCGACTCCTCCTGGGCGGCCAGGTGCACAACTCGTCGTCGTCGTCTCCCGAGGCGATCGCGGCGTCGTTCGCCCACGCGCGAGCGACGCACGCGAACCTCGTGATCGCCCCGGTGAGCTGGGCGCAGTTCGAACCCGTCGAGGGCACCTTCGACGTGTCGCTCCTGGACGCGATGCTCGGCGAGGCACACGAGCTCGGCCTGACGCTCGTGCTGCTCTGGTTCGGCTCGTGGAAGAACGCGACCTCGACCTACGCCCCGCGATGGGTGCGAGCCGACCGCGCGCGGTTCCCGAGAGCAGTCGTGGATCCTGCGGGTCGGCGCCCCATGAGCTACGACGGCGCGACTCCGGTGCCGGTCCTGACCGCGTTCAGCCCGGAGCTGCTCGCCGTGGAGAAGACGGCGTTCGAGCACCTGGCCCAGCACGTCGCCCGGGCCGACCGGTCCGGCCTGGTCGCGATGATCCAGGTCGAGAACGAAGCGGGGATCCTTGGGGACAGCCGCGATCGGTCCCCTGAGGCCGAAGCGGTGTGGAACGAGGAGGTTCCGCGCGCGCTGCTCGCGCACCTGGAGTCCGCTCCGGCCGACTCGCTCGCGCGCCGCCTGTGGGAGGCTCAGGGCGCTCCTCGCAGCGGGACGTGGGCGGACGTGCTCGGCACCGGCTCCGACGTCGACGAAGTGTTCATGGCCTGGGGCGTCGGAAGCTTCGTCGGGGCTCTCGCGGCGCACGGCCGGGAGTTCCTCGATGTCCCGATGTTCGCGAACGCCTGGCTCGGGCCGCAGCCCGGGATGGAGGAGCCCGGGCAGTATCCGTCGGGCGGACCTGCGTCGCGCGTACTCGACGTCTGGAGGGCGGCCGCGCCGGAGCTGGCTCTGCTCGCTCCTGACATCTACGGCGTGGACGCCGATTCCGTCATGAGGACCTATGCCGCCTACGGCCGTCCCTTCTTCGTCCCCGAGTGCCGGCCGAGCGCCGCGGAGCTCGTCCGGGCGGTCGGGACGTATGACGCGATCGGCTGGTCGGTGTTCGGCGTCGACGACTCGAACCCGTACGGCCAGCTCGCGTCGACGCTCGGCTTCCTCACGGGGCTCGAGGCCGAGATCCTCGAGGCGCGGGCGGCCGGCCTCCTGGCCGCCGTCGTCCTCGATCCGGGGACCGGCGCGGCCGAGGTTGTCGTGGGCGGTGTGCACGTCACCGCCCGTGCCGCCCTGCCGCTCTTCCGGCACATCGCGCTGGATGCCGGTGTCGTGATGCCGGAGGGCGAGCTCCCGGTGCCGGACGAGACCGTTCCCGGGACCCTCATCCCCGTCCAGGGCGAGAGACGGCCGTTCGCTCTGGTCATCGGCCGCAGTGAGGACACCGTCGTCGTGATCGGCCAGGGTCTGATCCTCGACTTCGCTACGGAGGACGGCTGCGAGGTCGACGAGGTGGAGGAGCTCGTCCTGCACGACGGGGTCGTCACGACGGGTCGGGTCGTCAACGGGGACGAGCGCCTGCAGAATCTGCCGGTGACCCACGTGGGCGGCGCAAAGATCACCCTCCTGAGGGGCTGAGGCTCGGAGTCGGAACCGGTCGGCGTCGGCGCACCCGTCGACCTCCTGGCGCCGGTTCCGATCGCCCCTGACACGGCCCCTCACTCCTGAGCGGACGGTCCAGCACGACCCGCGAAGTCGAGCCGGTACTCTGGTCCGAGGATCGGAACCGTGTTCCGAGGAGTGGGACGGCGGACATGGGCGAGGACAGCGATCGGATCGTCGGAGCGGAGCGGGTCCTCGCGGTCCTCTCGGAGCTCGCCGAGCATCCCTCGGGCATCACGCTGGACGAGATGGCGCAGCGGCTGAAGAGCTCCAAATCGACCGTGCATCGCGCGCTGGCCGTGCTCCGGCGGGCCGGCTTCGCCGAGCTGATGTCGCGCGGCGTGTACGTCCTGGGCGACGAGTACCTGCGGCTCGCGTTCCGCAATCACGCCGGACGCCCGGAGGGCCTGCGGATCGAGCCGGTGCTGCAGGAGCTGGCGGGCCGGTACGGCGAGACGGTCCACTACGCGGTGCTCGACGGCAACGAGGTGGTGTACCGGGCGAAGGTGGATCCCCCGGTGGGTTCCGTCCGCCTCACCTCGGAGATCGGCGGACGGAACCCCGCCTACCGCACGGGAGTGGGAAAGATGCTCCTGAGCCTCGACGTCGAGAGCGAGGAGGAGCTCGCCGAGCGGCTGGGGACGGACGAGCTGCCGCGCCGCACAGCACGCACGATCACCTCGGTCCCCGCCCTGTGGGACGAGCTCCAGGCGACGCGGAGACGCGGGTACGCGGTGGACGACCAGGAGAACGAGCTCGGCATCAACTGCATCGCGGTGCCGGTGCGACTGGCCGAGGGACTGCGCCCGGTCGGCGCCGTCAGCATCAGCGCTCTCGCCTTCCGCATGCCGCTCGAGAAGCTCGTCGCCGAGGAGGCCGGGATCCGGGCCGTCGTGGACGAGCGGCTCGGATCCCGGGGTCGAGGGGACGCCTGATCAGTAGGTGGCGCGTCCGCCGCTGATGTCGTAGACGGCGCCGGTCGAGAAGGAGACCTTCTCGGAGGAGAGCCAGGCGACGAGCTCGGCGACCTCCTCCGCTCGACCGGTCCGCTTCATCGGGATCAGGCTGGTGATGTGCGCCAGCGCCTCGGGCGCGGTCTCGGCGTTCATCGGGGTCGCGATGACGGCCGGGGCGATCGCGTTCACGAGCACTCCCGTGGTCGCGAGCTCCTTGCCGGCCGACTTGGTCAGCGCGATGACGGCGGCCTTGGACGCGGAGTAGATCGACAGGTTCGGGTTCCCGTCCTTGCCCGCCATGCTCGCGAAGTTGACCACGCGGCCCCAGCCCCGCTCGACCATCCCCGGCACGAAGGCGCGCATCGTGGCGACCGTGCCGAGAACGTTGACGTCCAGCACCTTCCGCCAGTCGTCGGCCGCGGTCGAGACGAGCGGCACGCCCGGTCCGACGATCCCGGCCGAGTTGATGAGGATGTCGACGGCGCCGATCCGCGCGGCGACGTCCTGCAGCGCTGCCTCGTCCGTGATGTCGACGCGGTGGTCGACGTCGCCGGCGACATCGAGGGTCACCACGGTGACCCCGTCCTCGCGCAGGCGTTCGGCGGTCGCGGCTCCGAGCCCTCGGGCTCCTCCTGTGATGACAGCGGTTCTCATGGGTCAGCTCTCCTGGTTCTGCAGGGCGGCGGCGATGCCGACCTGGATCTTGGGCCCCGGACCCGCGCCGTCGGGGCGCTCGCCCCGGAGGACCGGCGCGAGCTCAGCGAGGTCGACCGTCGCCGCCACGAGGGGGCGGGGATCGACGGCGCCGCTCGCGTAGGCGTCGATGGTCCCGGACAGTCCGGGCGACGCGCTGAGGATCCCGACGGCGGTCACATCCTTGAGGGCGAGGGTCCGGGTGTCGATCAGGCTGGGACTGCCGGCGAGGCCCACGTAGACCACCCGCCTGCCCGGCTCGACGAGATCCAGTGCCTTCCCCGGCAGCTGGGGAGCGTTCGACGAGTCGATGACGGCGTCCCAGGTGAGCTCCGGGAGCTCGTCCTCGGTCCAGACCCCGTCGAAGCCGAGGGTGCGAGCGAAGCCCACGGAGCGCGCGCTGCGCCCCATGAGGTGCACCTCGGCGCCCGCCGCCCGGGCGAACATCGCGACGAGGAGTCCGATGGTGCCGGGTCCGAGGACCAGGGCGCGATCTCCCGGCTGGAGTGCCGCCGCCTGCACGGAGCGCAGAGCATTGCCTCCCGGCTCGACGAGAGCGCCGAGCGCGTCGTCGACGGAGTCGGGGAGCTCGCGCAGAGAGCTCGCCGGCACGCTGACCTGCTCGGCGAGCGCGCCGGGACGGCCGTCGCGCACGCCGAGCTCACCGCGGAACCCGCACACCCACTGCTGGCCGCGACGGCACCGGTGGCACACCCCGCAGCCGAGCATCGTGTCGCCGGTCACCCGGCGGCCGAGCCACCGGGGATCGACCCCGTCGCCCAGAGCGGACACGGTGCCCATCCACTCGTGCCCGATGCGGATCGGGTAGGTGGTCACACCGTCGGCGAGGTACTGCATCTCGCCGGTGAACAGCTCGATGTCGGTCCCGCAGACGCCGGCGCGCTGGACGTCGACGACCACGTCGCCGAACGCGGCGAACGGCGGCTCGACGTCCTGGACCCCGGCCTCCCCCGGGCCCGTGATGACGAAGGCCCTCATCGCGGAGGGAGGACGTTCTGGCGCTGCCGTCCGAGGCCCTCGATGCCGAGCTCCATCACGTCGCCGGGCTGCAGCCAGATCGGGGGCTGGAAGCCCATCCCGACTCCGGGCGGGGTCCCGGTGTTGATCAGATCGCCGGGCTCCAGGACGAGGAATTGGCTGAGGTAGTGGACGATGAAGTAGGGGTCGAAGATCATCGTCGAGGTCGAGCCGGTCTGGCGGCGGACGCCGTTGACGTCGAGCCACATGTCCAGCGACAGCACGTCGTCGATCTCGTCGGGGGTGACGAGCCAGGGACCCGCCGGGTTGAAGGTCTCGGCCGACTTGCCCTTGCTCCACTGGCCACCGCGCTCGAGCTGGAAGGCGCGCTCGCTGACGTCGTTGACGGCGACGAAGCCCGCGATCACTCCTCGGGCGTCCTCGACGGAGTCGAGGTAGCTGGTGCGGGCGCCGATGACGATGCCCAGCTCGACCTCCCAGTCGGGCTTCGTCGAGCCGCGGGGGATGCGGACGTCGTCGTCGGGGCCGATGAGCGTGTTCGGGGACTTGGTGAAGAGGATCGGCTCGGAGGGGACCGCCTGCCCCGTCTCGGCCGCGTGATCGCTGTAGTTCAGGCCGATGCACAGGATCTGGTGCGGCCGGGCGATCGGGGCACCGACGCGCAGGCCGGCGAGCGGGGCGACGGCGCCGGAGGCGAGGCGGTCGGCGACGATCGGCCGCACGCGCTCGAGTCCCCCGGAACCGAAGAACCGCTCGTCGAAGTCGTCGACGACGTCCGAGAGGTCGATGTACGAGTCGTCCGATGCCAGCGCGGCGGGCTTCTCGGATCCGGCGGGGCCGATGCGGAGCAGTTTCATGGTGTCCTCGGGTTTGAATCGTGGGAGGGGGCGGCGGCATCCGGCTGCATGCACCGCTCGACGGCGACCTCGCCGCCTCTCGGGGAGGGTCCACCCCGTGGACCCATGCTAGTCAGAGATTCGGATTGTTGAACAGCTGTTCCGAGAATTGGGATTGCGCCGAGTTGTTGCGCGGCCTGCTCCCGCTCCCCGTGCTCACGGGGCAGGGACCAGCGCGGGTTCCCCCCCCCCCCCCC